>CAVUDG010000007.1:0-1535033 GCA_963740235.1 uncultured Bacteroidota bacterium | reverse complement strand
CCCTCGATCTGCTGGGCCGCGACGGCCAGGCCCAGCGTCCACAGGCCCGTCGTGGTCCCCTCGGCGAAGGCGACCACCACGGCCGGCGCCCACCCGATAAACGGGCCGAACGTGGGGATCACCGTCAGCGCCGCGGCGAAGGCGGCCAGCGCGAGCGCGCCCGGCACCCCGATCACGGTCAGCCCGACGACCGCCATCGTCCCCAGCAGCAGGACCGCGATGCCCACGCCGCGGAGCCAGGCCAGCAACGTCGCTCCCATCCGGTTCAGCATCTCGCGGACGAACGGCTGGTGCTCGTGATCGAACAGACGCACGATGGCCGCCGTGTAGGCCTGCGGCGACGCGGCCGTGTAGATCGCGACGATGAGGACCACCAGCACGCCGGAGAAGATGCCGGCGGCCGACGAGAACCACCCCAAGATCTGCCCCCCGACCGTCCTCAGCGCCGACGGCAGCGTCAGCGTGCTCTCGGGCAGCCCGAGCCGGTTCCGGGCCACCTCTAGCAGCTCCGGCGCCCGCTCGACCAGCCCCCGCGACTCGCCCACCAGGCGGGGCCCCCCGACGAACGCCGCCGCCCCGAGCACGCCCAGCGTCGCCAGCACGACGGCGGCCAGCGTCACCCCGCGCGGGGCTCCGGTCTTGTCGGAGAGCCACCGGCTCGCGTGGAAGAACAGGACGCCGATGGCGACGCCCAAAAACACCAACAGCAGGGCCTGGCGCGTCGTCCAGAGCACGAACAGCCCGACGACGGCGACCACGACGAGCGAGACCACGTAGCGCGCCCGCTGGCGGAACGGCTCCGACGTGTCGAGGGGGGTGTGGTGCTGCGGGGTCATGGCCGTGGGACGCCGGGCGGCCCCGACGGGTCCGCGTCAGGCGCGGTAGACCACCGAGACCAGCCCGCCCTCTCCGACCGTGACGCCAGGCACACGTCTCATTCCTATTGTTTCCAGTATATTATGGGACGTCCGGTTCTCTGGAGACGTGATCGCCAGCACCGTCGTCATCCCGAGGTCGCGGGCGTGGTCGAGCGTGGCCCGGGCCGCCTCGGTCGCGTAGCCACGTCGCTGGTGTCGCGCCAGGACCGCGTAGCCCAGGTCCGGCGCGTCCAGCGTGTTGCGTCGGAGCAGGCCGCAGATGCCGACGGGCTCGCCGGTCGCGCGCAACGCCACCAGGTACAGCCCGTGTCCGTGCTCGGCGTAGCTCGCCAGCGGACCCGTCTGGAGGTAGGCCCGGGCGTCGTCGAGCGTGCGGACCCCGCGGTCGCCGATGTGCTCGAGCCAGCCGGGCTCGCCCAGCAGCTCTAGGATGAACGGCGCGTCGCTCGGGGCGAGGCGACGGATGTCGAGGCGGGCGGTCTGGTACAGCATGGCCCCAAGAAACGGCGCCGCCCCCGGCGCCGAGGCACCGGGGGCGGCAGACGGGTCCACCTGGGACGCCCACGGGCCCACCGAGGCGGGCGGAGCGGCTAGGCCATCTCCAGCTCGGTGTTGAGGAAGTCGCGGAGCACGTAGTTCAGGATCCCGCCGTGGCGGTAGTACTCGACCTCGACCGGCGTGTTGAGCGCGACCGTCGCGTCGAACGTGACGTCCGAGCCGTCCGCCTTGCGCGCCGTGACCACGAGCGTGTCGCCCGGCGCCACGTTGTCCGTGACCGGGATGTCGAACGTCTCGGTCCCGTCGAGCCCGTACGTCGCCAGCGTCTCGCCGTCCTGGAACAGCAGCGGCAGCACGCCCATGCCGACCAGGTTGCTCCGGTGGATCCGCTCGAAGGACTCGGCCACGACGGCCTTGACGCCCAGGAGCAGCGTGCCCTTGGCGGCCCAGTCGCGCGACGAGCCCATGCCGTAGTCCTTGCCGGCGAACACGACGAGCGGCGTGCCCTCCTCGGCGTAGGCCTGGGCGGCGTCGTAGATGTACATCTGCTCGCCGTCCTTCATCGTCCAGCCGCCCTCGGTGCCGGGCGCGAGCTGGTTCCGCAAGCGGATGTTGCCGAACGTGCCGCGCGTCATCACGCGGTCGTTGCCACGGCGCGAGCCGAACGAGTTGAAGTCCTTCGGCTCGACGCCGTGGTCCTGGAGGTACTGCCCGGCGGGCTCGCTCTTGGGGATGGCGCCGGCCGGCGAGATGTGGTCGGTCGTGGTCGAGTCGCCCACCTTGGCGAGCGCCCGGGCGCCCGCGATGGCCTCGATGGCCGGCACCTCCTGGGTCACGTCCTGGAAGAACGGCGGCTCCTGGATGTAGGTCGAGTCGTCCTGCCAGTCGTAGACGGCGCCCTCGCCCGTCTCGATGGCGTTCCAGCGCGGGTTCGAGTCCTCGATGCCGTCGTAGAGCTCCTCGAACTGCTCGCGCGTCACGGCCTGCTGGATGGCGTCGAGGATCTCGTCCTGGGACGGCCACAGGTCCCGGAGGTAGACGTCGTCGCCGTCCTTGTCCTGGCCGATCACGTCGTTCTGCAAGTCGATGTCGACCGTCCCGGCGAGCGCGTAGGCGACCACCAGCGGCGGGCTCGCGAGGTAGTTGGCCTTGACGAGCGCGTGGATGCGGCCCTCGAAGTTCCGGTTGCCACTCAGCACGCCCGACACGATCAGGTCGCCCTCGGTGATGGCCTTGGC
The DNA here is from genome assembly GCA_963740235.1 of uncultured Bacteroidota bacterium. Lineage (GTDB taxonomy): Bacteria > Bacteroidota > Rhodothermia > Rhodothermales > Rubricoccaceae > Rubrivirga. The sequence continues at coordinate 1,532,419 of CAVUDG010000007.1, read as the reverse complement.
GACCGGCTCGGGGAGGGGCCCCGAGTTGCCGATGCACGTCGTGCAGCCGTAGCCGACCAGGTTGTAGCCCAGCTCGTCGAGGTAGCTCTGGAGCCCGGCCTTCTCGAGGTAGGCCGTGACCACGCGGGTGCCCGGCGCCAGGCTCGTCTTGACGTAGGGCTTGACCGACATCCCGCGCTCGACCGCCTTCTTGGCGAGCAGGCCGGCGGCCAGCATCACGCTCGGGTTGGACGTGTTGGTGCAGCTCGTGATGGCCGCGATGGCCACGTCGCCGTGCGTCAGGTCGAGCTCGTTGCCCTCGGCGTCCCGGTACCGGCCCGTGTTGTCGAGGGCGTCCGGCTTGAGGCCGAAGCCCTGGGGCGAGGCGGGCCGCGTCAGCGACTCCCGGAACTCGCGCTGGACGTCGCCCAGCACGATCCGGTCCTGGGGCCGCTTGGGGCCCGACATGGACGGCTGGACCTCGGCGAGGTCGAGCTCCAGGACGGCCTCGAACTCGGGGTCCGGCGTGTCGTCGGTCCGGAAGAGGCCCTGGAGCTTGCAGTACGCCTCGACCAGCTCCACGTCCGCCTCGGGGCGGTTGGTGCGGCGGAGGAAGTCGAGCGTCTCGGCGTCGACCGGGAAGAAGCCCATCGTGGCGCCGTACTCGGGCGCCATGTTGGCGATGGTCGCGCGGTCCGGCAGGCTCATCGTGCTCAGGCCGGTCCCGAAGAACTCGACGAACTTGCCGACGACGCCGTGCGCGCGCAGCATCTGCGTCACGGTCAGCGTGAGGTCGGTCGCCGTGACGCCCTCGCGGAGCTGGCCGCTCAGGCGGAAGCCGACCACCTTGGGCATCAGCATGTAGATCGGCTGGCCGAGCATGGCCGCCTCGGCCTCGATGCCGCCGACGCCCCAGCCTAGCACGCCGAGCCCGTTGATCATGGTCGTGTGGCGAGTCCGTGCCCACCAACGTGTCCGGGTAGGCGACCGGCAGGCCGTCGTCGCCCGGGCTCGTCCAGACCGTCTTGGCGAGGTACTCCAGGTTGACCTGGTGGCAGATCCCGCGCTCGGGCGGGACCACGCTGAAGTTCTCGAACGCCTTGGAGCCCCACCGCAGGAACTCGTAGCGCTCCTGGTTGCGCTGGAACTCGATGTCGGCGTTGATCTGGAACGCCTGGGGCAGCGCGAAGCTGTCGACCTGGACCGAGTGGTCGATCACCAGGTCGACCGGCACGCGCGGGTTGATCGCCTCGGGGTCGCCGCCGTTGCGGGCCATCGCGCGAGCGCAGCGCGGCCAGGTCGACGACGGCCGGGACGCCGGTAAAGTCCTGCAGCAGCACGCGGGCGGGCGTGTACGGGATCTCGACCTCGGCCGGCGCAGCCGGGTCGTAGCCCGCCAGGTTGCGCACGTCGGCCTCGCCGACGGGGCCCGGCAGGTCGGCCTGGCGCAGGGCGTTCTCCAGGAGCACCTTGATCGAGAACGGCAGCCGGCCGAGGTCAGCGCCAGTGGCGTCGGCGACGCGGTCGAGGCGGTAGACGGTGTGCGCGCCGGCGGACGTGTCGAGCGTGTCGCGGGCGTCGAAGAGGTGGTCGGCCATGTCGGGGCGTGTGTCGGGTCGTCGGGGAGGGTGGAGTACACGCTCGGCCGGCGCAGAAGTGCCGGCCGGAATCAGGCCGGACGCGATCTCCACCGGCAGCCCGAGGCGGGCGGGGTGGGCACGGAGGGCCCCCGGGGCGGAACCGGCGGCCGACCGGCCGGGAGCGCTGTGAATACCGCCGGCCCGCGCCGTCCGTGGAGGCCCTTTCTGCCTAGGTGCTTTATCCTCTTTGCCTTACCTCTCGACCCGTCCCCGATGCGCCTTGCCCTCCTGATCGCCGTCTGCGCGACGCTCGCCGCTTCCAGTCCCGCCTCGGCGCAAGCCCCGCTCTGGACCGACGTCGCCGTGTCGTCGCTCGGCCCGTCCGACCTCCCCACGATTCCGACCGCCTTCCGGACGGTCCAGCTCGACCGGTCCCAGATGGCGACCGGCTGGCCGGTGCGCCGACCGACGTCGACCGCGGCGTCGAGCTGTCGATCCCGCTCCCGCGACGGCGGGTTCGCGACGGTCCGCGTCGCCGAGGCGTCCGTCCTGGCGCCCGAGCTCCAGGCGCGCTATCCCGAGATCCGGACCTACCTCGCGGCGGCCCGGGCGGGCGTCCACGGGCGGCTGAGCCTGACGCCGCTGGGCTTCCGCGCCATGCTGTTCACGCCCGAGGGCACGGTCTACGTCGACCCGTACACCCAGGGCGACGCCGAGCACTACGTCGTCTACTACTGGAGCGACCTCGTGGTGGACCCGGCCCTGCGCGGGCGCATCGAGGACGAGGTGATCGGCGCGAGCGACGGTCCGCCTCGGCGCGGCGCCGACGCCGCGCCGGGCGCACGGTGAGCACGCTGCGCACGTACCGGCTCGCGGTCGCGGCGACGGCGAGTACACGGCCAGTTCCACGGCGGCACCGTCGCCGGCGGGCTCGCGGCCGTCACGGCCACGATCAACCGCGTGACCGGCATCTACGAGCGCGACCTGTCGGTGAGCTTCGAGCTGGTCGCCAACAACGACCAGATCATCTACACCAACGCCTGCGACCGACCCGTACTCGAACGGCTCCGGCAGCATCAACGAGAACCAGACCAACCTGGACGCGGTGATCGGGACGGCCAACTACGACGTCGGGCACGTCTTCACGACGGGCAGCGGCGGCGCTCGCCGGCGCTGGGCGTCATCTGCAACTCGAGCAACAAGGCGCGCGGGACGACCGGCTCGGGACGCCCCGTCGGCGACGCGTTCGACGTGGACTACGTGGCCCACGAGATCGGGCCACCAGTTCGGCGGCAACCACACCTTCAACGGCGACTCGGGCAGCCTGCTCGGGCGGCAACCGCAACGGCTCGACGGCCTACGAGCCCGGCTCGGGCTCCACGATCCAGGCCTACGCCGGCATCTGCGGCAACGACAACCTCCAGAGCAACAGCGACGCCTACTTCCACGGCGTCTCGCTCGACGAGATGACGGCCCACGTCACGACGGGCAGCGGCGGCACCTGTGCGGCACCACGACGGCGACGAACAACCCGATCCCGACCGTGACCGTGCCGGGCGCCGTCACCATCCCGGCGAACACGCCGTTCGCGCTGACCGGGCAGCGCCACCGACGACACGCCGGGCGCGCTGACCTACACCTGGGAGGAGTTCGACCTGGGCCCGCAGGCCGACGTCAACGCCGGGCACGGTGCCCGTACTTCCGCTCGTTCCTGCCCACGTCCAGCCGGCACGCGCGTCTTCCCGCAGCTCGGGCGCCTCTGCTGGCCGGGCCAGCCCCCGGTCGTCGGCGAGACGCTCCCGACGACGTCGCAGACGCTCACCTTCCGCCTGACCGCGCGCGACAACAACCCGGGCGCCGGCGCCATCAACGACGCCTCGCTCGATCGTGACGACGCGTCAACACCGGCGCGCCGTTCGTGGTCACGTTCGCGACCACGCCCGACCAGATCTACGCGCGCGGGCGACGCGACGGTGACGTGGAACGTGGCCGGGCACCAACGCCGGCGCGATCAACACGCCGACGGTCGACATCCTGCTCGCCACCGACGGCGAGACGTTCGACACCGTCCTGGCCGTCGGCGACGGCCAACGACGGCTCGCAGACGGTCACCTTCCCGGACGTCGACGACGAGGGCCGCATCCTGGTCCGCGCCGTCGGCAACATCTTCTTCAACGTCAACCCGCAGCCGTTCACGATCTCCGAAGCGACGACCCGCCCATGATCGCCGTCGGCCCACCTCGATCTCGCGGACGGTGCCCCTCGGAGGCATCGGCCGCGGAGACGGTGACGGTGTCCAACACCGCGGCCCCGGGCGCGCTCGACCTGACGTGGTCAGTGGACGTGGTCGAGAACTGCGGCGCTCCTGGCCAGCCCCAGGCTCCGGCCGCTCGCGACCGCCCCAAGGGATCGACCGAGGCGGACGGGACCGGCGCGGCGGCGTTCGGCCTCGGCGGCCCGGACGCGTTCGGCTACACCTGGGTGGACTCCGACGAGACTCAACGGCCCGCAGTCGACTTCCAGGACATCTCGGGCACCGGCACGGCCGTGACGTTCACCGGCACGGGCGGCTACCCCGGCCCGGACGAAGGCTACGCCGATGTCGTGTTGCCCGTTCTCGTTCCCGTTCTACGGGTCGACCGGACCAGCGTCCGCGTGTTCTCGAACGGGTTCGCTCACCTTCAGGCGCTGACCGGCACCACGTTCACAACGGCGCCTTCCCGAACACGGCCACGCCGAACGCCGTGATCGCGCCCTTCTGGGACGACCTCGACGGCGGTGGCGGCGGGGTTGCTACACCGGCTCGCTCCCAGACGGCCGCTTCGTCGTCCAGTACGACGAGGTCGATCCGGTACAACTCGACCGCGACGGTGACCTTCCAGACGATCCTCTCGACGGACGGCTCCGTCGAGGTCCAGTACGGCACGATGAACGGGACGCTGAACAGTGCACCGTCGGCAGTCGAGAACGACGGCGGCACGATCGGCCTTCAGTGGCTCCGAACGCGACGTACGTCGCCTCGACAAGGCCATCCGCTTCACGCCGCCGACGGCGCCGTTCGTCGCCGTCGCGCCGTCCAGCGGCACCACGGACGCCGGGAACGACGACACGTTCACGGTGAGCCGGCGCGGGGACCGCGTGGAAGGCGCCTACACGGCCGACTTGATCGTGACCTCGAACGACCCGTCGTCACCGTCGGTGACGATCGCGGTGACGCTGACGATCGGCGAGGACGGCCCGTCGGCCCGATCTCGATCGTGATCGATGGCCCGAAGGGCTACGCGGTTCCTCGGCGCGCCCCGCCGTCGGCGTCACCGTCGACGACCTCGCCGCCCAGAACCTCGTCCGCGGCGTGCCCGGGCTACTACCCCGACGCGAACGACGCCAACCTCCACACCGAGTACGACGCGACCACCAGCACCTGGCTCGACTCCGACGGCACCGGCGAGGTCTTCGGCTCGGCACGCCTTCCGTGGCTCTTCTACGACCGGGTCTCCGGCAACCCGGCCATCAGCCAGGGCGTCGAGCTGCCCGTTCACGCTCTCGACCGACCTGCCGGCCAACACCGCCGACGTCGCGTCACGCTCCAGACCGACGGCGACCGGCTCAACTTCCTGGCCAACCCGTTCGGGAAGACCCTCTACCTGACGGGCTCGCGTCGTGGCCGGGGGCCTCGGGGCATCGCGCCGACGAGCCGGTCTACGTGTTCGACGTCACCTGGCCGCGTCGTGATCGGCCCGACGGTGGTGGCCCCGTGGAGGAGCTTCCGGGTCAAGCGCGGACCACGGCCCCGGCCGGGTCGGCGAGCTCACGATCCCGGCCTCGGCGGCGACCGGCCGCCGGCGGCGGCCCGGACGGCGAGCCGCGAGGCCGACGCGCCGGGCCGAGCCGTCGCTCTCGTTCGCGCTCGACGGCCGTGTCGGAGACGGGCCGGCCGGTCGGCGACCGGGCGATGATGTTCGCGTTCCGCGACGGCGCCCGCGCGGCGTTCTCGGCCGACGAGGACGACCGGAAGCTCCAGCTGCTCGCGGCCGACTACGCGCTGTCGGCGCCCGGGCGTCCCCACGGCCCGGCCCTCGTCGGGTTCGACGCGCGGCCGTTCGCGGCCGGCGAGACCGGCTGGCCGTCGAGGCCCGGGGCGTCGCCGGCCCGCTCACGCTCTCGTGGAACGCCGCGGCGCTGCCGGCGCGGTCTCCCGGTCGTCCTGGTCGACCTGGTGACGGGCGCCGAGATCGACGTCCGGACGCGGGTCGAGTACCGGTTCGAGGTCGCCTCGGCGCCGGCCGCTCTCGGACGAGGCGTTCGAGGTGGCCGTCGCGGCCGACGAGGCCGACGGGTCGCGGCGACAGGACCGGTTCGTGCTCCGGATCGGGTCGTCGCTGGCCTCGGCCGGGGCGGCCGGGACGGCGGTCGCGCTCGAGGCGGTCGCGCCGAACCCGTCGGTCGGGCGGGGCCCGGGTGTCGTTCGCGACGGCCGAGGCCGGGCGCGGTCCGGGTGTCGGTGGTCGACGTGCGGGGCCGGGAGGTGGCCGTGCTCGTCGACGGGCCGGTCGCGGCCGGTCGCCACGAGGTCCGCCTCGGGCGGGACCTCGCGGCGGGCGTGTACGTGGTCCGCCTGGAGACGGCCGGGACGGTGCTGACGCGGCGGGCCGTCGTGGTCCGGTAGCGGGCCGGAGGACTCCGCCCGCCTCGGCGACGGCGCCGGGGCGGGCCTCCCGACAGACGCCGCGGCGGCCGCTCCCACTCGGGGTCGGCCGCCGCCTCAATCAGTAGGCGTCGTTGTGCAAGTTGACGCGTCCAACCTTCGAGGCGTCCCATCGTTCGCCCGAGGCGGGCGAGGACCGGTTTGCCTCGGGGACACAGCGGTCGCCCAGACGTCCCCGACGGCGAGCCACTGCGCGCACCAGGTGGACGAAAACGCGGAGAGCAACGAGAGGCTGGACCCCGACGGCAACCCACGGTCTATACATGTGTGCGCACCTTGACTTGAGCGGGTTCCATCAGCCAACCGGTTACGGCTGAGGGCATTAGGTTTCTCCGACCAGTGAATTTAAGGCAAGACTCCTGGCTGCCAGCCAAACGGTTGTATTCCAAAAGAACGGGCAGTCGTCGCCCGAGGGTCGATTGTGTGGACTCGGTGAGAGGTAGGGCAAAAAATGTGGGAGCCTGTCCCATGTCTGTCCGGCCGCCCCAGATATATTCGGGGTGTAGTGGCTCTTCGCTGTGCCTCCTAGACACTTGTGCGCGCGGAGGTCTATTCGTCTCGTCCCGCTCGGACAACCCTCCCCAACCCATGTCACGACTTCTACTCGTCAGCGCGCTCGCGCTGGGAATGGCCGCGTCTACGCACGCCCAGTCCACGTCACTGTCCCCTGCCTCTGAGCAGGCTGCGCTGGACTACCTCCGCGCCCAGGCGCCTGCCATGGGCCTGACTGCAGGCGACGTGGCCGGCCTCACGGTCTCCGCCGGCCACCAGAGCGCGCTCAGCGGCGTCAGCTACGTCTACGTGCAGCAGCGCTACAACGGCGTGCCGGTCTCGAACGGGATCGTGACGGTCGCCGTCGACCGTCGGGGCCAGGTGGTCCACGCCGTGGGTGACCTCGTCCCGAACCTGGACTCGCCGTCCACGTCGAGCGCGTCGGCGCTGTCGGCCTCGCAGGCCGTCGCCGCCGCCGCCGCCATCGTCGGCGAGTCCGGCACCCCGACGACCCCGCTCTCGGTCGGCTCCGGCGCCGAGGCGTACACCCGGTTCGGCCAGGTGGCCGGCTTCGAGGTGACTGCCAGCCGCGTCTACGTGGTCGACGGTCGGTCGACCTCGCTCGCGTGGGAGGTCCAGCTTCCGACGGCCGACGGGCAGCACCTGTGGCTCTCGAAGATCGACGCCGGCACCGGCGCCGAGCTCGCCCGCCAGGACCTGGTCGTGAGCGACCACTGGGGCCACACCGCGTCCGCCTCGGGCACGCCGGCGGCCGCCTCGTTCGCCCCGTTCGTCGAGGCCGTCCCGGCCCCGAACCTCGCCGCGACGACCCCGAACGACGGCTCGAGCTACAGCGTCTACGGCCTCCCCTACGAGAGCCCGATCCACGCGCCCATCACCCCGCCGGCCGACGGCCGCACGGTGATCGCCGAGCCCGCCGACGGCACCGCCTCGCCGTTCGGGTGGCACGACACCAACGGCTCCGCCGGGGCTGAGTTCACCATCACGTGGGGCAACAACGTCCGCGCGTACCAGGACCGGGCCAACGACAACACCGGAGTCGCGGCCGACTCGCCGAACTGTGGCGCCGGGCTCGACTGCATCTTCGCGCTCGACCTGACGCAGGACCCGTCGACCTACACGGCCGCCGCAGTCACGAACCTGTTCTACTGGAACAACATCATCCACGACGTCACCTATCAGTACGGGTTCGACGAGGCCTCGGGGAACTTCCAGGCCAACAACTACGGCAACGGCGGCGCCGGGAACGACTACGTCCGCGCCGAGGCGCAGGACGGCGGCGGGACCAACAACGCCAACATGGGCACCCCGGCTGACGGCTCGCCGCCGCGGATGCAGATGTACGAGTGGACGACGACCACGCCCCGCGTGGACGGCGACTACGACGCCGGCATCGTGATCCACGAGTACACCCACGGCATCTCGAACCGCCTCACCGGTGGCCCGGCGGCGGCCGGCTGCCTCGGCAACTCCGAGCAGATGGGTGAGGGCTGGAGTGACTACTACGGCCTGATGCTCACGCCAGCAGGTCGGTGACACCGGCCCCATGCGCCGCGGCATCGGCACCTACGCCCTGGGCCAGCCGACGACCGGCCTCGGCATCCGCCCGGCCCCGTACTCGACGAACTTCGCCGAGAACGGCTTCACCTACGGCGACACGCCGGGCCTCGCGGTCCCGCACGGGGTCGGCTTCGCGTGGGCCACGGCTCTGTGGGAGGTCACCTGGGACCTGATCGACGAGTACGGCTACGACGCCGACATCTACGACGCGACCGGCGGAGCGGGCAACCAGATCGCCCTCGCCTTCGTCACGGAGGGGATGAAGCTCCAGCCCTGTAGCCCCGGCTTCGTCGATGGCCGCGACGCCATCTTCGCCGCCGACGCGGTGCTCTACCCCGACCCGGCCCGCCCGGGCATCGGCCTCCACTACAACACGCTGTGGAGCGCCTTCGCACGCCGCGGCCTCGGCGCGTCGGCCGACCAGGGCTCGTCGTCGTCCAACGCGGACAACGTCGAGGCCTTCGACCTGCCGATCACGCCGGGCGTCGCGTCCGTCACGCCGGACCAGTTCACGTTCAACATGAGCGTCGGCGGGATGACCGCGGCCAACGGCACGGTCACCCACAACGGGACCGCCGGTGACGGCACCCTCCAGTACACGGCGACCATCACGCGCCAGGACCAGCCCTCCGACGCGGCGAGCTTCGGCAGCGGCGGCCCGGACGGGTTCGGCTACGCCTGGGTCGACTCCGACGAGCCCTACGGGCCCGCGGCCGCCCTCGAGGACATCTCGACGACCGGGACCGCCCTCGCCCTCACCGCCGCCGGGTCGTTCCCGGCCGGCGACGAGGGGTACGCCGACGTCGCCCTCCCGTTCGCGTTCAACTTCTACGGGGTCGAGAAGACCTCGGCCCGCGTGTACTCCAACGGGTTCCTCACGTTCTCGACCACCGCCGGGAACACCTACAACAACCCCGGCGCGTTCCCCGGCGCGAGCAGCCCGGTCGACGTCGACGACGTGGTCGCCCCGTTCTGGGACGACCTCGACGCCGGCGGGGCGATCTACGCCGGGACGCTCTCGGACGGCCGGTTCGCGGTCCAGTGGACGAACAAGCCGCGGTACGCCGACACGGGGTCGTCGCTCACGTTCCAGGCGGTCCTCTCGGAGGGCGGGGACATCGAGTTCCAGTACGGGTCGATGGTCGGGTCGACGCTGGCGAGCGCCGGCGTGGGGATCGAGAACGCGGACGGGTCGGTCGGGCTGACGGTGGCCGGGAACGCCCCCTACGTCACCTCGAACAAGGCCGTCAAGATCTTCCAGCCGATCATCTGGGCCTCGGTCTCGCCGGCGTCCGGCGAGGTTGAGGAAGGCACGTCCGAGGACTTCACGGTCACGGTTGACGCGACGGAGCTGCCCGCCGGGATCTACTCGGCGACGCTCAAGATCGAGACCAACGACCCCGACCTCGCGTCCAAGACGATCCCGATCACGGCGACCGTCGGTGAGGACAACGTGACGAGCATCGTGATCGATGGCCAGAAGGGCTCGCGGTTCTTGGGGGCCCCCGCCGACGGCGTGACCGTCGACGACCTGGCCGCCCAGAACCTCGTCCGCGGGGTCCCCGGGTACTACCCCAACGCGAACAACCCGAACCTCTGGACCGAGTACGACCCGGACGCCCAGGACTGGGTCCCGTCGGCCGGGACCGGCGAGGGGCTCCGGCTCGGGTACGCCTTCAAGTGGCTCATGCTCGACCGGGCCAAGGGGAACCCGGACAAGAGCGTCTCGGTCGAGCTCCCGTTCACGCTCTCGACGGCCGTCCCGGCCAACACGGCCGACGTCGACGTCGTGCTGGAGACGACGGGGAACCGCCAGAACTTCCTGGGGAACCCGTTCGGGGAGACCCTCTACCTCGACGGGCTCGCGTCGTGGCCGGGGGCCTCGGGGGTCGCCCTCAACAAGCCGGTCTACGTGTTCAACGTCGACCTGGCCGCGTTCGTGATCGGCCCGACGGAGGTGGCCCCGTGGGGGAGCTTCCGGGTCAAGGGGGACCCGGCCCCGGCCGGGTCGGCGACGCTCACGATCCCGGCCTCGGCGACGACCCCGCCGGCGGCGGCCCGGACGGCGAGCCGCGAGGCCGACCGCCGGGCCGAGCCGTCGCTCTCGTTCGCGCTCTCGGGCGTGTCGGAGACCGGCCGGCCGGTCGGCGACCGGGCGATGGTCTTCGCGTTCCGCGACGGGGCCCGCGCCGCGTTCTCGGCCGACGAGGACGACCGGAAGCTCCAGCCGCTCGCGGCCGACTACGCGCTCGTCGGGGCCCGGACGTCGGGCCCCGACGGCCCGGCCCTCGCCGGGTTCGACGCCCGCCCGTTCGCGGCCGGCGAGACCGTGCTGGCCGTCGAGGCCCGGGGCGTCGCCGGCCCGCTCACGCTCTCGTGGGACGCCGCGGCGCTGCCCACGGGCCTCCCGGTCGTCCTGGTCGACTTGGTGACGGGCGCCGAGGTCGACGTCCGGACCCGGGCCGAGTACCGGTTCGAGGTCGCCTCGGCGCCGGCCCTCTCGGACGAGGCGTTCGAGGCGGCCGTCGCGGCCGACGAGGCCGACGGGTCGCGGGCCCAGGACCGGTTCGTGCTCCGGGTCGGGTCGTCGCTGGCGTCGGCCGGGGCGGCCGGGGCCGTCTCGCTCGAGGCGGTCGCGCCGAACCCGTCGTCGGGCGGGGCCCGGGTCTCGTTCGCGACGGCCGAGGCCGGGGCGGCCCGGGTGTCGGTGGTCGACGTGCGGGGCCGGGAGGTGGCCGTGCTCGTCGACGGGCCGGTCGCGGCCGGTCGCCACGAGGTCCGCCTCGGGGGGGACCTCGCGGCGGGGGTGTACGTGGTCCGTCTGGAGACGGCGGGGACGGTGCTGACGCGGCGGGCCGTCGTGGTCCGGTAGCGGGCCGGAGGACTCCGCCCGCCTCGGCGACGGCGCCGGGGCGGGCCTCCCGACAGACGCCGCGGCGGCCGCCCCCACACCGGGGGCGGCCGCCGCTTGTTTGAGGCTGCTCGGAGGTCACCTTTACCGATTGTCCCCGGAGCGGCGGTTGCGCGGGACCGGCCCAGACCGCTATCCTCTGGTCCTCGGCGGCAGACGCCGGTTCGGCGGCAGACGCCGGTATTGAGGGGCCATAGCTCAGTTGGTAGAGCGCTGCAATCGCACTGCAGAGGTCAGGAGTTCGACTCTCCTTGGCTCCACCCCCATCGGCCGTGACGCAGTGCGTCGCGGCCGATGTCGTTTCCACCTCGGCCCTAGCTTCGGCCGAGTCCAGCCCTGCCCACCTCGGTAGGCCCGGGGAGGGACCGAGGCAGGCCGAGTCAGCCGTAGACGGCGACGAGCGCGGCGCCCACGGTGACCAGCCCGGCCCCGCCGAGGCGTGCCGCCCCGGCCCCCCGCTCCCCCAGGACCACCATGCCGGCGACGACGGCCAGCAAGATGCTCGTCGACGAGAGCGCGATCACGTAGCCGGCGGGCGCGGCCGCGAGCGCGAACTGCAGGCCGACCTGCTGGACGGCATAGAGCACGCCGGCCAGGGCGGCCCATCGCTCCCAGCGGACGGGGGGGGCTGCGCTGGGCACGTCCCTCACCTTGAGGTCCCGCGGTAGGAGCGGCGCCCCCAAAGCCAGCACGACAGCCGAGCCGAGCGACAGCGTGACGGCCCACGGCATCGGCCCCGACGCTGCGATCCCGATCTTGTGGACGACCGCTGTGACGCTCCACGCCAGGATCGACAGGCCCGCCCACCGGCCGGCCGGGTGCGTGGCGAGCGCTCTGAGCGGCGCCGTCCAGCCGCGCCCGCCGCCGAGCCCGAGCACGTATACGCCCGCCGCGACCAGCCCGATGCCGGCCGTCGCCCCCACCGTCGGCCTCTCCCCCAGGACGACGGCCGCTCCCAGCGTCACGACCACCGGGAGGAGCCCGAACAGGGGCTGGACCAGCGAGAGATCGCCGGCGCGGAGCGCGAGCGTGAACGCGACCGTCCCCACGACCTCGAACGGGATCGCGACGGCGACCGCCCAGACGTAGTCGGGCCCCACGGGCCAGCCGAGCCGGCCTCCGACGACGAGGGCGAGCAAGAGGGCGCCGCCGATCGCCCGGTAAGCGACGGTCGCGCCGACCGCGCCCGCGCCGCCGAGCGTCTTTTTGAGAGCGAGGCCCGTGCCGGCGCCTCCGACGGCGGCCACGAGCGAGAGCGGGATCCACATGGCCCGGAAGCTCCCCCGACCGCGGGCACCGTCCAACTACATTGGAAGGAAAACCCGCCGATCTTCCGCCCCAGGCCCATGCGAACGCTCGTGCTCTCCGCCCTGGCCCTGGCCGCGACCTCGGCACACGCCCAGCTCCGTCTTCCCCTGGTCCTCAGCGACGGGGCCGTGCTCCAGCGCGACCGGCCCGTCCCGGTGTGGGGCTGGGCGGTGCCCGGCGCCTCCGTCTCGGTCCGCCTCGGGGACGCGGTGGGCGGGGCCCGCGCCGATGCCGAGGGGCGGTGGCGCGCCGAGCTCCCCGCCTTGCCGGCCGGCGGCCCCCACACGCTCGTCGTCACCTCCGGCGACGAGCGCGCCGAGGCGGGCGACCTCTTGGTCGGAGACGTGTGGGTCCTGTCCGGTCAGTCCAACATGGAGTGGACGCTGGCAGACGCGGACGGCGCCCGGGAGGCTATCGCCAGCGCGACCGACGGTGGCGTCCGTCACTTCAAGGTGCCCCGCTCGTTCTCCGCCGAGCCCCAGGACGAACTCGCGGGTGGCACGTGGTCCGTCGTCTCCCCCCAGACCGCCGGCGACGTCTCGGCCGTCGGGTACTTTTTCGCCCGTGACCTCCGCCAGCACCACGACGTGCCCATCGGGCTGCTGCACGCGTCGTGGGGCGGAAGCCGGATCGAGCCCTGGATGAGCGCGCCCATGCTCGGACTCTCCGACGCCGAGGTGGAGACACTCCGGGCGGGCGGGCGGGACCGACTGGACGCCGTAGCCGCCGCCCTGCGCGAGCGGATCGGTAGCCTGCCGGCGGAGGACCGCGGAACGGACGGGGACCGCCCGCTCTGGGCCGACCCGGACCTCGACGACGCGGAGTGGGCCCGCATCCCGGTCCCGTCGCTGTGGGAGGCCGAGGGGTACGCTGGTCTCGACGGCGTGGGCTGGGTCCGGACGTCGTTCACGCTCACCGAGGCCGAGGCCGCCGCCGGGGTCACGCTGGGTCTGGGCACGATCGACGACGACGACGTGACCTGGGTCAACGGCACCGAGGTCGGGCGGATGGAGAACGCCTGGAATCAGCCGCGGCGCTACGCCGTGTCGACTAAGGCGCTCCGGGTGGGCACCAACACGCTCGCGGTCCGCGTGAGCGACCACGGCGGCGGCGGCGGGGTCGCGGGCGCCACCGACCTGGTCTACCTAGAGACGGCCGACGGGCAGCGCCGGTCGCTGGCCGGCGACTGGCGGTTCAAGGTCGGCCAGGTCCGCCTCGACGCCGACGCCGACCAGAACCAGGTACCGACGGCGCTGTGGAACCAGATGGTCCGCCCGCTCACGGCCCAGCCCGTCGCGGGCGTGCTGTGGTACCAGGGCGAGTCGAACGGGGGCAGCCCCCAAGACGCCCGGGCGTACGGCGACCGGTTCCGCGCGCTCATCGCCGGCTGGCGCGACGCCTGGGCCGACGACGACCTCCCATTCCTGTGGGCCCAACTCGCCGCCTTCCAGGCCCCTCCCACCGGCCCCGACGACACGGGCTTGTGGCCGACCGTCCGTCAGGGACAGAGCTCGGCGCTCGTCCTCCCCCAGACGGCCGAGGCCGTCCTGCTCGACGTGGGCGACGCCGACGACATTCACCCTCGCGACAAGCGGTCGGTCGGGGAGCGGCTGGCGTTGGCGGCGCGGGCCGTGGTCTACGGAGAGCGGGACCTGGTCTCTTCCGGCCCCCGCTACCGCGACCACACGGTCGACGGGGGCCGGGTCACGGTCGCGTTCGACCACGTCGGCGGTGGGCTCGCGACGCGCGACGGACGGCCGCTCGGCGGGTTCGCCCTGCGCGACGCCGCCGGCCGGTGGCACGACGCCCAGGCGCGCGTCGAGGCGGACCGGGTCGTCGTGTCGAGCCCGGCGGTGCCCGAGCCGGTCGGCGTCCGGTACGGCTGGGCGGACAACCCGGTCGCGGCGACGCTCGCGAACGCCGAGAGGCTCCCCGCCGCCCCGTTCCAGGCCGGCGACTAGGACGGTTCAGGTCGCTCGGCAGACGGCGACGACGGTCAGGTCGTCGTCTTCGGCTGCCCCGCCTGCGGCCCACGCGTCGACCGCCTCGACGACGGCGTCGACCAGCGCGAGCGCTCGGCGGGGAGTGCCGGCCAGGATCCGGTCGAGCCCGTCCACGTCGAGCTCGGCGCCCGCCGCGTCCTGGGCCTCGGTGGCCCCGTCGGTGTAGAGCACGAGCGCCTCGCCCGGTGCCAGGTCCATCCGAGACGCCTGGAACGCGGCGTCGGGCACGACCCCCAGCAGCGGCCCGCCCGGCGCGAGCGCGCCCACCGACCCGTCGGCGCGCAGCACGCGCGGCGCGCGGGTGGCCGGCGACGACGGACCATACGGCGCCCGACGGCTCCACGACGGCCCAGGCCAGCGTCACGAACTGGTGCGCCTCGGTGCTCGCGTGGACCAGCCGGTCGAGCCGGGCCGTGGCCTCCTCCAGCGCGGCGCCGAGGTCGGCGGCCTGGCGGAGGTCGGGCTCGACCATCCGGAAGCCGGCCTGCAGCGTCGCCATCAGCAGCGACGCCCCGATCCCCTTGCCGACCACGTCGGCGACGGCCACCAGGAGCCGGCCGCCCAGGTCCGCGGCGTGGTAGGTGTCGCCGGAGACGTCGTGGCTGGGCCGCCACCGGGCGGCGACGTCGAGGCCGGGCAGCGCGGGGAGCGACGTCGGCAGCAGCCGGGCCTGGACCTCGCGGGCCAGCCGGACCTCCTCGCGCAGCCGCTCGCGGTCGACGCGCTCCTCCACCCGGTCCGCCGTCTCCAGCGCCCCGACGGCGAGCGCGGCCAGGGCCGCCGTGAAGTCGGTCGTGTCGGTGTCCGGCACCCAGTCGAGCCCGGCGAAGGCGGGAGCCCCGAGCAGCACGGCCCCGCGCGTCACATCGCCCGCCCGCAGCGGGACGACCCAGCGCCACCCCTGGCCGAGCAGGCCGGCGTCGGTCAGAGCGGCCGGTGCCGACAGGGTGCACAGCTCGCGCGGCACCTCGGCGGCCTCCCCGCCTCGTGCCAGGACCAGGTCGAGCGGGCCGCCGTCGGCGTCGGAGTCGCACAGGGCCACGGCCACACGGCGCACCAGGAGTTGGCCCATGAGAGCGTAGGCCAACCGGCTCACGATGGCCTCGCGGTCGAGCGCGCGGCCGAACGCCTGGGCCAGCTCGAACAGCGTCCGCAGGGCGTGGGCGCGGGCGGCCAGCGCGCGGTGGGCCTGGCCGAGCGCGTGGGCCGAGCGCCGGGCGGCCAGCGACGCCGCCGTGGCACCCGCCAGCGACCGCGCCAGACCGACCTCGGCCGGCGAGAACGGCTCGCCGCTCAGCTTGGGCCCGAGCGCCACCATCCCCACCGTGTCGTCGGCGTAGCGGAGCGGCAGGACGAGCGCCAGGCCCGTTTGGGCGAGCGCCTGCGCTGGGTCGGCGGCGTCCAGGCGGTCACCGGGCGCGAGACCCGTGCGGCCCTTGACGACCTCGACCCGCCACCCGTCCCCGTCGGCCAGCACGCCCACGGCGCGGGCCGCGAGCAGGCGGCTCATCAGCGCGAGCACGAGCGCGCCGAGCGGGTCGGCGAGGGCGAGCGCGGCGTCGGACGGGTCGTCGACGGCGCCGAGCGGGGCGGGGGCAGCCATGCCCCAAGTTACCCCGCCTGCGGTCCCTCCTTCTCCAGGTGGATGACCTCGGCCTGGCTCATCAGCCCGTCCTCGACCGTCAGCCGGACGCACGTCTTGACCTGGTGGAACCCCTGCCGGCCGGCGGCGCCGGGGTTGAGGTAGAGCATCCGGTCCAGCGCCGGGACGCGCTCGACGCGCAGGATGTGGCTGTGGCCGCAGACGAACAGGTCGGGCGGGTTCGACCGGAGCGCCGGGCCGATCCCCTTGGCCCACCGGCCCGGCCGCCCGCCGATGTGGGTCATCCACAGCCGGACGCCCCCGACTCGGATCCGGACGTGCTCCTCGAACCGGCCGCGCACCGGCGGCCCGTCCACGTTGCCGTAGACGCCGACGACCGGCGCCAGCTGTTCGAGCCGGTCGAGCACCTCCACCGGGCCCACGTCGCCCGCGTGCAGGATGAGGTCGACCTCGGCGAAGACGTCGTCGATCTCGGGGTGGTAGTACCCGTGGGTGTCCGAGACGATGCCGAGGCGCACAGGAGCTGACGGGGGGGGCCCGAAGATGCCTCCGCCTCGGCGCCGAGGTGGGCGGAGTCACGCGGAACTTTGCCCGGTTCGCCCCTCGAACGCCTACCGGAGCGTCACCCGGAGCCCGACGCGGACCTTCTCCAGACGCGGCCCGTGGCGGACGGGGTCGCCCCGGAAGTCGGCCCAGGTGAACACGGGGACGCTCACGAACGGCGCCAGCTGGTAGTACGGCCGGCTGAACTCCATGCCCACACGCGCCCACCCGACCGCGCTCCGCACCCGGTCCGACGGCCGCTCGGTCGTGTCGGACCCCGGGGTGCCCTCGGAGACAGGACCGTCCGCCTGCAGGATCGAGTAGTCGGCCGCCTCGGCGACCAGGCCGAACGCGAGCCGGCTCCCGGCCGGGTCGAACAGGACGTTGTAGCCCCACGACCCGCGCACCGACTGGCCCACGACGCGCGAGCGGACCAGGCCGGTCGTGCTCGGGTTGAGCCGGTCGTCCGCGACGACGGGCCCGTCGTCGGCGCCCAGGTCGAGCGCGGTCGGCGCCGGGTCGCTGTAGCCCGTCCGCAGGCGGCGCAGGCCGATCGTCAGGTCGCTCGTGACCGTCGGGGACAGGGCCGTCGTCGACAGGAAAGCGACGTCGGTCTGGCGGAAGCCCAGGCCCCCCTCGCTCACCGGGTCGACGGCGACGCGGATGGCGTAGTCCGTCCCCTCGTTGTGCCAGTACGGCTTGACGACGACCCAGCTGAGCCCCATCCGCCCGTTCTGGGCCGCGCCCGTCAGGTCCGCGACGAGCGCGAGGTCGACCTGGGGGAGCAGGGCGTAGTCGAGCCGGGCCGAGAGCGACAGGTCGCTCGGGGCCGGCGCCCCGGCCTCGATCCGGTCGAGCAGGTCGGGGTCGCGGTAGGCCGCCTCGCCGGAGACGGCGAAGCCCCCGTAGAAGCCGCGCCGGGCCGTCTCGCCGCCGTACGACGGGTCGAGCGTCTGGAACGTCCCCTGGGCCGCCGCGGTCGCCCCAACGCTCACCACGAGCGCGGCGAGCGCGGCGAGCGCGCCTCGGATCGCAGTCGGTGTCATGGGGGGGCGGGGCGAATCTGACCCTTAAGTACGCGCTCGCGAGCGCCCGACGCAAGGGCCCGCCGCTGATTCAGGGAGGCGCCTAGCCATCCGGTGTAGCCCACCGGGCGCCCCCGCCTCCGCGTCCCCCGCCGGGCTCAGGACGAGAGGCCGGCCGGGCGAGCGTCCCCGTCGCCGCCCGACGCTGGACGGACGATCCGCCGCTGGCCGCTCCGCGGGACCGGCCGGGCGCTGCCGCCCCCCTCCGGCCTCCCCCCGCTGGCGTCGGCCGGTCGGCCCGACGGCGAGCCCGAGGCGGACGGGCTCGGCCGGCTCCCCCCGCCTCGGCGCTCCGTCGGGCGCGACTCGGCCCGCTGCGACTCGGCCCGCTGCGACTCCGCCGGCCGCGCGGAGGACCCGGTCCGGGGCAGGAACTCGCGCGGGATCCGGGGCGGCTCGGCAAACCGGCCACGCTCGTCCAGGCGCACCCAGGTCGCGGGCATCTCGTAGAGGTACCGCCCGACGCCCCACTGGACGGCCGCCCGCTTCATCGCGCCCGACAACCCGCCCTTGACGGCCTCGACCTGGGAGTTGTCGGCGCCGTCCCACTTGGTGACCCATTCGGACGTCCCGTCCGCGCGGTCGACGCGGACCGAGATCCCGCACAGGACGCCGCCGTCGGGGCCGGCCTGGAACTCGTTCCGCCAGTCGGCCGGGCCGCAGACCTCGTCGAACCGCTGCTGGACGGACCGGCTGCTGAGGTAGGCCATCGCCAGGCCCTTCGTCTTGTCACGGGTCGTGGCCCCCGGCTTCCACTCGATGTCGGAGGGGTCGAACGGGTCGGCGAGGCGGGAGAGGTCGGAGGCCGTCATCGGAGCGCTGGGGAGTTCGTGGCAACCTCGCGCAAGCCGGTGACACCAGAATGTCACGGCTTTTCGACGGCGAGCACCCGCAGGTCCCTTGATCGCGAACGAAGAAAAGCGCTTCTACCTGAAAATAGTTTGCCCACTGCCCACTCCCGCCTTGACGATCACGGCCGACAGGCCATAGCCTCTGGTTCGCTGAGCCCAACACGTCCCTCCCGCCTTACAACATGAGGATCCTTCTCCCCCTCCTCTTTGTCGTCCCCGCCGTGGCCTTCGCCCAGGACGCCACGGCCGCCAGCGTCCAGACCAACCTCGATTTCGTCTGGGTCGTCGTGGCGGGCGCGCTCGTGTTCCTGATGCAGGCCGGGTTCGCCCTCCTGGAGACCGGGCTGACCCGGGCCAAGAACGCGGCCAACATCATCATGAAGAACGTGATGGACGCCTCGGCCGGCGTCGTCGTGTTCTTCCTGGTCGGCTTCGGGCTGATGTTCGGGACGAGCGCCAGCGGCTGGGTCGGGACCGACGGGTTCGCGCTGCTCGCCGTCGAGGGCCAGACGCCGGAGTGGACCTACGTCTTCTTCTTCTTCCAGGCCGTGTTCGCGGCCACGGCCGCGACCATCGTGTCGGGCGCCGTCGCCGAGCGCGTCAACTTCAAGGCCTACCTCGTGTTCTCGGTCGCGATCGTGGCCGTGATCTACCCCGTGTTCGGGTCGTGGGCCTGGGGCGGCCTGTTCAACGGTGGTGGCTGGCTCGAGGGGCTCGGCTTCCTCGACTTCGCCGGCTCGACGGTCGTCCACTCGGTCGGCGCGTGGGCGGCGCTGGCGGGCGCGCTCGTGGTCGGGCCGCGCGCGGGCAAGTACGACGAGAACGGGGACCCGGTCGAGATCCCCGGCCACAGCATCCCGCTGGCGGCGCTGGGCGTGTTCATCCTGTGGTTCGGGTGGTTCGGCTTCAACGCCGGCTCGACGACGGCCGGTGGGACCGGCATCGCGATCATCGCGGCCAACACGTTCCTGGCCGCTGGCGCGGGCGCGCTCGGCGCGATGGCCGTCACCTGGATGCGCAACGGCGTCCCGAGCGTTGGGATGACGCTCAACGGCGTGCTCGGCGGGCTCGTTGGCATCACGGCCGGGTGCGACGCCGTCCTGCCGCTGGGCGCGCTCGCCATCGGGCTGATCGCGGGCGTGGTCGTGGTCTACGCAACGCTGTGGTTGGAGCGGTCCATCGACGACCCGGTCGGGGCGGTCGCCGTCCACGGCGTCTGCGGCGTCTGGGGGACGCTGGCCGTCGCGGTGTTCGCGGCCGACGGGTTCTCGCTCGGCCAACTCGGCATCCAGGCCATCGGCGTCGGCGCCGCGTTCGTCTGGACGTTCCCCGTCTCGTACGGCCTGTTCAAGGCGCTCGACGCCACGATGGGCCTGCGGATCTCCGACGAGGGCGAGACGGCCGGCCTCGACGTCCACGAGCACGGGACCGTGGCCTACCCCGAGTTCCAGCTGATGCTCGCCCCGGTCGACGACCGGACGGCGGACGAGTCGGGGTACCGACTGCGCGACGACGCCAGTCGGCTCGAGGCTTCGCTGGCGCTGCGGACGCCGCTGGCACCGCCGCCGGTCGCCCGGGCCTAGCTCGTCGGTCGCCGTGTCCGCGACAGCCCGGCGCCGACACGGCGGCAGGAATCGCGACAGGCTGTCCGGCCTCGATGGGGCTGTGTGAGTCCCGGGTGAAGGGTCGTATCCTGTCCGAACCCGGAACGGTTCTGGCGCCCCCAGGGGTGTACGAGAGCCCACACGCCATGACGACGCCTGCTGACCCCGCCCTTTCGAGCCGCCGCGCCTGCCTTCTGGGACGGGCGCGCCACCTGGGGTCGCGGATCGCGTCGGCCCGCCGACAGGCCGCGGTCGTGACGAGCGTGGCGCTGCTGGCCGTCGGCGGAACCGCCTGCGCCGACGCGCCGCCTACGGTCCTGGACGCCCCCGCCGTCAGCGCCGTCGAGGCTCCGGCCGAGCCCGCACCGCCCGCGCCCGCGACGATGCTGCCGCCGGCCGTCCCGGTCCGCGCCGTCAGCGACGTGTCGCCGGGCGAGACGGCCGACCAGCCTGCCGGGGCGGCCTCAGCCATCCGCGGGGGCCGCGCGAGCTACTACGGCCGCGAGCTGGCCGGCAACCCGACCGCTAGCGGCGAGCCGTTCGACCCCACAGAGCTGACGGCGGCCCACCGGACGCTGCCGCTCGGGACGCGCGTCCGTGTCACGCACGCCCGGACGGGCGAGAGCGTCGTCGTCCGCGTCAACGACCGCGGGCCGTTCCACGGCGACCGCGTCATCGACGTGTCGCGCGCCGCCGCCGACTCGATCGGCCTGACGCGCGCCGGGACGGCCGAGGTGGAGCTCGAGACGCTGCCCGCCTCGCGCGGCGCGCGGGGCTAGCCGAGCGGTTCGGGCAGAACTGTCCCTGGCCGGCCGGGGTAGCTGGGCGGTGTGTCCACCGTTCCCCGCCCTCCGGGTACTGCCTGAGCCATGAGCGTATTCGTCCGACTCCAGAAGGTCCTGCCGCAGCACGTGGTGTCGCGGGCGACCGGCGCGCTGGCCGCGTCCCGAGCGCCCTGGGTCCGCGGGCCCCTGATCCGCGCCTTCGCCCGCGCCTACGGCGTCGACATGGCCGAGGCGGAGCGGAGCGACCTGGCCAGCTACGAGTCGTTCAACGACTTTTTTACCCGCTCGCTCGTCCCAGGAGCCCGGCCCGTCGACGCCGACCCGGCCGCCGTGGTGAGCCCGGCCGACGGGGCCGTGAGCCAGACCGGCCTCATCGAGCGCGGCGAGCTGCTCCAGGCGAAGGGCGTCCGCTATTCGTTCTCGGCGCTCGCCGACGTCTGCGCCGGGCCGGCGTACGAGGGCGGCGCGTTCGCGACCGTCTACCTCTCCCCCAGCGACTACCACCGGGTCCACCTGCCGGTCGCCGGGCGCCTGACGCGGACGGTCGCCGTCCCTGGCAAGCTGTTCTCGGTCAACGCCAAGACCGAGGCCGGCGTCGACGGCCTGTTCGCGGTCAACGAGCGGCTGGTGTGCGAGTTCGAGACCGAGGTCGGGACGATGCTCGTGGTGATGGTCGGCGCGCTGATCGTGGCGAGCATCGAGACGGTCTGGGACGGGCCGCGCTCGCCCTACGCGACCCGGCAGGTCACGAGGCACGACCGCACGTTCGAGAAAGGGGACGAGATCGGCCGGTTCCTGCTGGGGAGCAGCGTCGTGATGGCGTTCGAGCGGGGCCGGGTCGAGCTCGGGGGGCTGGCCGAGGGGACGGTCGTGCGGATGGGGCAGGCCATCGGGACCGGCGCCTAGCCGCCGCCTCGCTGGGCTGGAGCGCGCGGGTGGCCTGGAGCCATCGGCACGCCCGCCTCGGTGAGCACGCCGAGGTGGGGAGACGCGCGGCGGGCCGAGTAAGTCAACCGGACTACCTCCGCATGGTCGCCTTGCCCTAGGGGACGCCCGCGACCGTGGGTAATCATGGGGACACCGGCTCTCGACCCGATGCGACTCGTGTTCCTCGCCGCTGCTCTTTTGGCGGTCGTTCCGGCGGCCGGAGCGCAGTCGGCGCCCCGCTCCGCCGTCTTCGCCTTCACCGTCGGCACGTCCACGAACGGTGCCACGGGCCGCGTGGTCCGGGGGGCCGAGTGGCGAGTCGGCGAGTCCGTCGCGGTCGGGGTCGTCCAGCGGTCCGCGGCGTCCTTCTCACCCAGGCCGCCGGACGGCACGACGCCGTTCGGCAACGTCCCGGCGACGTACCTCGAAACGGGGGCGAGCGCGCGCGCTTCGCTCCGTCTGGGATCGCGGGCCGAGGTGGCAGGGAGCGCGGGCGTAGCGATCGCCTCCCGGTTCGTGTCGTGGTCGCCCTTCGACGCGGGCGTCACGGCCCCGCTCGAAGTCGAGGCCACCGCCCGAGTGAGCCCACGCGTGGGCCTGACCGCGTCGGTCTCCCGGAGCGTTCCCGTCACGAGCGTCTGGGCTGGCTACGCGCGCGCCGCCAGCGACTACTCGCTGAGCAACCGGGCGGTCACGCTCGGCCTTCGCGTCGGCCTCTAGACGCGGCCTCTAACCGCGCGCGGAGCGCGCCGACGTCCACGTGGCCCGGCGTCCCGTTCGACGTGTAGGCCGCGAGCGCGTCCGCCTCGGTGGGCACGTCGAGGCGGTCGAGGTGGGTGCCGACATCGCGGTAGGCGTCGCGGAACGGCGTCCCCTGGGCCACGATCCGCAGCGCCTCCGCCGTCGCGAACAGGTCGGGCGAGAGCGCTGCCCGCATCCGGTCGGGCTGCCAGGCGACGCCCGGCAACACGGCGGCGACGGCCGTCACCAGGTCTTGGGCGGCCAGGACGGCCCGCATCGTCGCCTCCTTGGTCAGTTGGAGGTCGCGGTGGTAGCCGCCGGGCAGGTTGGCGGGCAGCGTCAGCAGGAGGTGGAGCTCGGCCGTCAGCCGGTGGGCCGTCGCGCGGGCCAGCTCCAGCACGTCCGGGTTCCGCTTCTGGGGCATGATCGACGAGCCCGTCGTGTGCTCGGCCGGCAGCGCGACGAACCCGTACTCGGCGGTCGCGAACAGCGCGAGGTCGCTCGCCAGCCGGTTCAGCGTCAGGCCCAGCTGGACGAGCGCGTGGACGACGGCGCCTTCCAGCTTGCCGCGCGACAGCTGGACGGCCGCGATGGCCTGGACCCGCCCGAACCCCAGCCGCTCGGCGACGGCGTCGCGCGGCAGGTCGAGGACGGGCACGCCGTAGCCCGCCGCGCTCCCCCAGGGCGACGTGTTGGCCTGGTCGGCGGCGGCCCCGAGGCCGGCCAGGTCATCGGCCAGCAGGTCGGCGTAGCCGGCGGCCCAGACGGCGACGGTCGTGGGCATGGCGCGCTGGCCGTGCGTGTAGCCGGGCATCAGCAGCGCCTGGCCGGCGTCGGCGTGGTCGGCGAGTGCCCCGCCGACCTCGGCGGCCCCACGCGCGACACCGGCGAGCGCGTCGCGGAGCCACAGCCGGAGCGCCGTCAGGACCTGGTCGTTCCGGCTCCGGCCGGCGTGGATCTTCTTGCCCGCGTCGCCCAACCGCGCCGTCAGCTCGCGCTCGATGACCGTGTGCATGTCCTCGTCCTCGGGGCGGACGACGACCTCGCCCCGATCCCACTCCTGGCGGATCGCGTCCAGCGCCCGGTCCACCTCGGCCCCTTCCGCCCCGGTCAGTACGCCGACCTGGCCGAGCGCCCAGGCGTGCGCCCGCGTCCCCTCCAGGTCGTACGGCAGCAGGATCGTGTCCCACCGCCAGTCCTCGCCCACCGTGAAGCGCGTCACCCAGTCGTCGGCGGCGGTGCCTTTGTGCCAGATGGGAGTCGAGAGGTCGGGGTTCACGGGGTCGGGGTTCACGGGGTCGGAGGTCGAGTCCTAGGAGGGTGAGGCCACAGAAGAGGGTCCGTCAGAGAGGAGAGCCGGAGGCGAGCGAGGAGAGCCGGAGGCGAGCGAGGAGAGCCGGAGGCGAGCGAGGAGAGCCGGAGGCGAGCGAGGAGAGCCGGAGGCGAGCGCGGGGGTGGAGGTCACGAACCCCGAACTCCGAGCCCCAAACCACTCGGGTCGAAGTACGTCTGGGCGATCTCGCTGTAGACCTCGACGGCCCGTTCGAGCTGGTCGATCTCGACGTGCTCGTCGGGCGTGTGCGAGAGCTCGCTGCGGCCGGGCCCGATCTTGACCGTCGGCACGTCGGCGAGGAAGATCCAGTCCGAGGCGGTGGGGCTGCCGAAGGGGTCGGCGTCGAGACCGAGCCGGGCCAGGGCGGCGCCGGCGGCCCGAGCGACCCGGCTCTCGGGGGCCGTCGCGCAGGGGACGATCCGCTCGGAATAGACCTCGACCCGGCTCTCCAGCGCGTCGCGGACGAGCGCGGTCAGCTCGGGGTGCGTGTAGGCCGGCGTCGAGCGGACGTCGAGCGTGACCCGGCACCGGTCCGGGACGACGTTCTTGGCCGTCCCGCCCTCGATCATCGTCGCCGTCGCCGTCGGCGCGCCCAGCAGCGCGTCGCTCCGGTCGAACGTGAGGGCGTCGAGGGCGAGCAGGTCGCGGGCGGCAACGGTCAGCGCGTTCGTGCCGAGGTGGGCGCGGGCGGCGTGCGCGGTCTCGCCCTGGGCCGTCACGGTCAGGATGAGCAGCCCCTTCTGGGCCAGGCACGGCCGCAGCTCGGTCGGCTCGCCGACGAGCGCGGCCGACACCTCGGGGAGCGCGTCGCCGAACACGCGGGCGCGCATCTTCTCCATCCCGTTGTTCTCGGCGCCGGTCTCCTCGCACTCGGTCAGCGCGACGACCAGCCGTCCGCCCGCTGGCGGCCGCCAGCCGGCCTCGGCCAGGGCGACCAGCGCCGAGAGCATGGCCGCGCCGCTGGCCTTGGCGTCGACCGCGCCGCGCCCGTAGACGGCCCCGTCGACGGTCGTGGGCGAGAACGGCGGGTACGGGTGGCCCTCGCTCGGCGGCACCACGTCGAGGTGCGAGCACCACAGGAGCACGTCGTCGGTGCCGTCGCCCAGGCTGGCCCAGACGTTCTCGTCGAGCCGCCCGACCTCGAGCCCGTCGACGCCGCGCAGCAGCGCCTCGACGTAGTCGGCGGCGGGCTTCTCCTGGAAGCTCAGCGACGGGATGCGGACGAGGTCGGCGTGGAGGTCGAGGACGGACACGGGGAGGGATGCGAGGTGGAGGGTCGGGACAGGAACAAGAGGCGAGCCGTCACGGCACGACGACCGTGCCGCCGTCGCCGCCGAGGTCGGCCGGGGCGCAGATGCGGACCGACGGGACGCCCCGGCGGAGCGCGGCGAGCGCCGTCTCCAGCTTGGGCCGCATCCCGCCCGCGATCCAGCCGGCCGCGACGCCCGCGACCACCTCCGCCTCGGTGAGCCGGGCGAGCCGGCTGGCCGGGTCCGCCGCGTCGCGGCGGACGCCGCCGGCCTCGGTCACCAGGTCCAGGCGCGACGCCCCGAGCGCCGCCGCCAGCTCGGCCGCGACCGTGTCGGCGTTGACGTTGTAGAGCGCGCCCGCGTCGTCGGCGCAGACGGTCGAGACGACCGGCGTGAAGCCGGCGCCGAGCAGCGTCCGGACGAGCGCCGGGTCGACCTCCGCCACGTCGCCGACGTGCCCGAAGTCGACCGTCTGAGGGCCCGCCCCGACCCGTCGGGTCGACCTCGACCGGCGGGCGGCGCGTGACCGTCACCAGCGCGCCGTCGGCCCCGCTCACGCCGACCGCGCGGACGCCGGCCGCGCGCGCCGCCCCGACCAGGCGGGCGTTGAGCGCGCCGCGCAGGGTGTAGAGCGCGACGTCGAGGTCGAGATCGCCCGTCACCCGACGCCCGGCCACGATCGTGGGCTCGTGGCCGAGCCGCCGCGCCAGCGCCGTCGCCTGCGGCCCGCCCCCGTGGACGACCACGACGGGCGTGTCGACCGCGGCCACGCCCGCCCAGACGGCCGCGAGCGCGTCGGCGTCCGCCAGGATCGCCCCGCCCAGCTTGACGACGATGGGGGTTGTGTCGAGACCGGGGACCGGGACGCTTTCGCCCCCCCCGGAACCGTGGGGAAGTCGCTCATGCGCCAGCCCCCCGCATCGCCGAACCCTGAGCCGAGCCCCCCGAGCCCTCCAATCCCCACACCCATTCGAGGATCGCCTTCTGGGCGTGGAGCCGGTACTCGGCCTGGAGCAGGTGGATGGCGCGCGGTCGTCGTCGAGCACGTCGCCGTCGACCACGACGCCGCGGCGGACCGGGAGGCAGTGCATGAAGGCGGCGCGGTCGGTCCGCGTGAGCAGGTCGCCCGCCGTCAAGCGCCAGTCGGCGTGGGCCGCGCGCTGGCGGGCCTCGTGGTCGGGCGCGTCGTAGACGGCCGCGCCGGCCCAGGCCTTGGCGTAGACGACGTGGGCGCCCGACAGCGCGCTCGGCCCGGTCGGCCGACTCGGTGACGGAGCCGCCCGAGCGCCGGGCCGCCTGCTGGGCGAGGTCCAGCACGTCGGCGTCGAGGCCGAACCCGTCGGGCCGGGCGACGACGACCTCCATGCCGAGCCGGGCCGCCATCAGCAGCGCCGAGTTGGGGACGGCGCGCGGCAGCGGCTTGGGGTGCGGCGCCCAGTGGAGGACCAGCTTCTTGCCCCGCAGCGTCGCCGCCCAGGTGGTCGGTGAGCGTCGCCGCGTCGCCCAGCTCCTGGCACGGGTGCCACCGCGCCGACTCCAGGTTGACGACGGGCACGGTCGAGGCCGCGACGACGGCCCGGAACGCGCGGTCCTGGGCGTCCGCCTCGGGGTCGGTCAGCGTCGCGAACGTCCGGACGCCGAGCGCGTCGACGTAGCGGCTCAGCACGCCGAAGGCCTCCTTGACGTGCTCGGCCGCGTCGCCGTCCATCGTCACGCCGTCGCGCGTCTCCAGCCCCCACGTGCCCGCTCCGGGCGTGAGCGTGACCGCGTGGGCGCCGAGGTGGGCGGCGGCGAGGTCCATCGAGGCCCGCGTCCGCAGCGACGGGTTGAAAAAGACGAGCCCGAGCGCCTTGCTGAGCGGCCGACTGGGTCCACGCGCGCGATGCCGGCGGTGCCAGAGCGCGCGGTCGAGGCACGCCTCCCAGGTGGCGGCGGGCAGGTCGGTCCAGGAGGTCAGGTGGTTCACGTGGGGCGTAGGGCGTGGAACGGGGGGAGGACGGGCGACAAGGTGTGCGACGGGGGCCGACGCTCTACGCACTGCGTGCCAGGACCGCCGCGAAGCGACTCAAGAACTCGTCGACCTCCGCGTCGGTCGTCGTGAGCGGCGGCATCAGGCGGAGCGTGTCGGCCCGGCCCGAGGTCCCGACGATGACGCCGGCCTCGCGGAGCGCGCCGACGACGGGCCGGGCCGGGCAGTCGAGCGTGACGCCGATCAGGCAGCCGCGCCCCCGCACCTCGGTCACGCCGTCGAGCCCGGCCGAGCCCGTCGCCGAGGCGGTCGAACAGCGCGGTGGCGCGCGCCATCAGGTCCTCGTCGACGAGCTGGCGAGCGTGGCGTGGACGGCGGCCATCGCCAGCATCCCGCCGCCGAACGTCGTCCCCTGGTCGCCGGGCTGGACGGTCGCCGCGATGGCGTCGTTCACCAGGACCGCGCCGACCGGCACGCCCGCGCCCAGGCTCTTGGCCAGCGTCACCAGGTCCGGCACGACGCCGACGTGCTCGCCGTAGAGGAACGTGCCGGTCCGCCCGACGCCCGTCTGGACCTCGTCGAAGATCAGGACCGTCCCGGTCCGGTCGCAGATCTCGCGGAGCGCGCGGTAGAAGTCCGGGCCGGGCCTCGGTGATGCCGGCCATCGACTGCATCGGCTCCAGGATGAGCGCGGCCACGTCCCGGCCGGCGAGCGCCTCCTCGACGGCGCCCTCCCAGCCGAACGGGACCCAGGTGGTCTCGGGCAAGACGGCGCGGTACGGCGCGTGGTACTTGTCGCCCCAGGTCGCCGCGAGCGCGCCCAGCGTCCGCCCGTGGAAGCCGTCCGCGAACGCGACGACGCGGCTGCGGCCGGTGACCGACCGCGCCAGCTTGAGCGCGGTCTCGTTGGCCTCCGTCCCCGAGTTGCACCAGAACACGCGGTTCAGCCCGTCGGGCGCGAGGTCGACGAGCGCCTGGGCGGCGGCCGCGCGGACCGGGCTGTAGACGGCGTTCGAGTAGAACAGCAACTCGCCCGCCTGCTCGCGGATCGCCTCGACGACGCGCGGCGGGCAGTGGCCCAGCAGCGCGACGCAGTGGCCGCCGTAGAAGTCGAGGTACTCGCGGCCCTCGGTGTCCCAGACGCGCGTCCCCCCGCCGCGGACGAGCGCGACGGGCGGCTTGCTGTAGGTCGGCAGCGTGACGGCGTCTTCGAGCGCCATCGGGTCGAGCACGGTCTCGGTCATGGGGTCAGGGAGGAGGCGCGAGGAGAGGGTGCGGGGTGTCCCCCACCGGGTCAGGACGGAGTCGGGACGGACGCGCCGGGCAGCAGGCCCAGCGCCTCGGGCCAGCCCAGCGCGAGGTTGAGGTTCTGGACGGCCTGGGTGGCCGCGCCCTTGAGCAGGTTGTCGAGCGCGAAGCCGACCACCAGGTGCCCGTCGCGGACCACCCAGCCCAGGTCGCAGAACGGGGTCCCGACCGTCGGCAGGAGCTCGGGCAGCGCGCCCGGCGACAGGCGCACGCAGCGGGCGGCCGGCGTAGGCGGCCTCGAAGGCCTCGGTCACGTCGCCGAAGCCGACGGAGTCGGGGAGCGCGACGTGGGCCGTCCCCCAGATGCCGCGCGTCCACGGGCCGGAGACCGGCACGAAGTGGACCGTCGCGCCGGCGCGCCGGCGCCCAGTACCTCGGCGACCTCGGCGAGGTGGCGGTGGGCCAGCGGCTTGTAGGCGCGCACGTTGCCGTCGCGGCGGGGGTAGTGCGTCGTCGGCGAGGGGCGGGCGCCGGAGCCGGACGCGCCGGTCAGCGCCGTCACGTGGGCCTCGAACTCGCCGAGCAGGCCGGCCAGCGGCCAGAGCGCCAGGCTCAGGCCCGTCGCGAAGCAGCCCGGATTGGCGACGAGGGTCGCGCCCGCCAGGGCGTCGCCGTTGACCTCGGCCAGCCCGTAGACCGCCGCCCGCATCGCGTCCGGGTCCGGGTGCTCCAGGCCGTAGACGGCCTCGGTAGGTCTCGACCGACCCCAGCCGGTGGTCGGCCGACAGGTCGACGATCAGCCCGTCGAAGCCGGAGCCGCGGAGCGAGCCGACGGCGCGGCGCCCTGGCCGTGCTCGGCGCAGACGAACGCGACGTCGACCGCCTCGGCGTCGAGGTCGGCCGGGTCGGCGTAGGCGAGGTCCGTCTGGCCGCGCAGGCGCGGGTGCGTCGTCCAGACCGGCTGGCCGGCCTGGCTCCGGCTGGTCACGACGGTCGGGCGCGACGAGCGGGTGCGCCAGCAGCAGCGCCAGCAGCTCGCCGCCGGCGTAGCCGGCGCCGTGCAGGACGGCCGCACGCAGCGGGCCGGTCGGGAGGGTCACCGAGGCGGGCGCGGTCATGAGGTCGGGGTGAGCGGCCGCCGGGGGCCGTTGAAGGTGGGGAGCGGGCTCGGCGCCTCGGCCCACGCCTTGCGCTCGAGCACGTCCTCGGCGACGAGCGCGACGAGCGCGTCGGCCTCGGAGCGCGCGTTGATGGCCGGGATGCCGAGCGAGGTCTGGAGGTAGCGCTTGCCCACCTCCGTGTCGGTCGCCGGGCCGACCACGACGCCGATCTCGGCGCGGTAGCGCTGGCGGAACAGCTGGTCGCACGCCCAGGCGCCCGCCAGGTCGGTCGCCGCGAGCACGTGGACGGCCGTCAGCCGCTGGAGCTCCATGTCCTCCAGGATCTGGTCGACGCCGTACGGCCCGATCACGCCGTCGCCCAGTTCGAGCACGAGCACGTCGGCCGGGCCGCCCTGGGCCTCGGCCGCGCGGTTGAGGTGGGCGATGATGCCCTTGGCGACGGGCACCATGTCGCGGCCCGTCGTGGCGACCGCGCCCGCCTCGATAAAGCTGGCCGAGACGACGGCGCCCTGCGCCACCATCGCCCGGACGTCGCGCTGGAGCGCCGCGCCGGTCAGCTTGGCCGCGGCGACGCGCAGCCCCCGCGCCGTCAGCCCGCCGACGAGCGCGGCGGCGGCGAACGTCTTGCCCGTGTTCATCGCCGTGCCGGACACCATCACCAGCGGCGCCGAGGCCGCCAGCGTCTCGACGGGCTCGATGGCCGTGTCCTGAATGCGGGCGTGGCGCGGCGGCTCGCCCGTCGAGGACGGCGCCCAGCACCTCGACGCGGAGCGCCGGCCCGAGGTCCGGGTGCGGCTCGGCGACCCGGCCCAGGATGCCGCCCATGTTCTGGATGTGGAGCATGTCGCCGGGCGCGACGTGCCGGGGGATCCGCCCGGAGTAGCCCTTCAGCGCCTGCCGCTCGCCGAGCGCGCCGACCAGGGTCTGCCCCTGCTCGATCGTCCGGAACACGCCGTCGGCGCCTTCGAGCTGGTTGTAGACCTCCTTGTCGTCGAGCACGCGGACGGCCAGGCAGTAGCCCTCCTCGGCGACGACGTAGGGCGAGATCCGGACCTCGTGCCCCAGCCCGCACGGGCCGGTGCTGCTGGCGACGTGGTCGACGGTGAGCGTCGTGATCGTGCGGGTGGGCATGGGCGGAGCCAGTGGGGAGTGGCCAGTGGAAGGGGCGGCGGTCGGAAACGGGACTGTGGCAGGCGTGGCAGGCTCTGCCACGGGCCGCTGCTACTGGCCGCCGGCCCGCGCGGCCAGTCGGGCCTGCAGGCCGTAGATCTGGGCGAAGCCCTCGGCGTCGCGGCCGGACCACAGGGCGTTGTCCTCGCCGTAGCGGGCGACCCCGGCGTCGAACAGCGAGTGCGGCGAGGTCGCGCCGAGCACGCGGATAGCGCCCTTGAACCACTCGACCGTCACGTCGCCTGTCACGCGCTGCTGGCTGCTGTCCAGGAACGCCTCGACGTCGCGGCAGACGGGGTCGAAGAACAGCCCCTCGTGGACGAGCCGGCCGTAGACGTCGCCGAGGCCGGCCTTCTGGAC
Organism: uncultured Bacteroidota bacterium; assembly: GCA_963740235.1. GTDB lineage: Bacteria > Bacteroidota > Rhodothermia > Rhodothermales > Rubricoccaceae > Rubrivirga. The sequence continues at coordinate 1,501,270 of CAVUDG010000007.1, read as the reverse complement.
GAGTTGGAGCTGGGTCAGCACCAGCTTCTCGAGCTCGCGGTGGGCCGCGATGAGCGTGAGCGCGCCCGGCGCCTCGAACGCGATCCGCCCCTTGATCCCCAGGATCGTGTCGCCGACGTGGATGCCCCGCCCGACGCCGTGCGCCGCGCCCGTCGCGGTTCAGCGTCTCCACCAGCGCCACCGGGTCCAGCGCGTCGCCGTCGACGGCGACCGGGACGCCGGCCTCGAAGCGGATCCGGAACCGGTGCGGCGCGGTCGGGCGCGTCGGCCGGGGAGACGGTGTCGGGCCAGGCCGCCTCGGGCAGCACGCCGTCGGTGTCGTGCGTCTCCTTGCCACCGATGGTCGTGCCCCACAGCCCGCGGTTGACCGAGTACTCGGTCGTCTTGGCCTCGACCGCAAAGCCGCGCTCCTGGAGGTAGGCCGTCGACGCCTCGCGCGAGAGCGAGAGCGCGCGGATGGGCGTCAGGATCTCGAGCGCGCCGCCGTCGCCGGCGTCCGCCAGCAGGCGGAGCGCGGTGTCGAACCGGATCTGGTCGTTGCCGGCGCCGGTCGAGCCGTGGGCCACGGCCGTCGCGCCCAGGTCGCGGGCCGCTTGGGCGAGCGCCTGGGCCTGCACCACGCGCTCGGGCCCGACGCACAGCGGGTAGACGCCGCCCCGCAGCACGTTGCCCTTGACGAGGTACTGGAGCACGCGGTCCCACAGGTCGCGCCGGGCGTCGACGAGGCGGTGCCCGGCGGCGCCCAGGTCGGCGGAGCGGGCGGCGATCTGGTCGCGCTCGGCGTCGTCGAAGCCGCCCGTGTCGACGGTCACGGTCTGGACCTCGCGGCCGGTCTCCTCCCTCAGGTAGGGGACGCAGAACGACGTGTCGAGGCCGCCGGAGAAGGCGAGGGCGATGGGGTCGGGCATGGGGCTCAGAAACGAAAAACGCCGACTCTCGGGGAGAGTCGGCGTCGGAGAGGGCTGATCCGCTGGGGTGAAAGCGGTGCCGTCCGTCTAGGCCTCGTCTCCCGCACCGGGCACAGCCGGTCGGCGTCGGGGACGTCGCAGGAGATCGAGGGAAGTCAACGCAGTGCGCGGATCGGTGCCCGGAGGATAGGCGCGCCCATGGCGCCGCGTCAACGCGGGCCGGTCCGGGAGCGCTTCCGATCTCTCAAAACGCACGAGCGGCGTCCGTGGGGACGCCGAAGCGGCTTGCCCCACGTCCGCCCCAACCTCATCCTGCCTCCCCCACAACCACCGGACGTCCGATGCGCTTGCTCCCCCTCCTCCTGCTGGTCGCGGTCGCCGGGTGCGACACCGCCGGCGACTCGCTCATCGCCCGCTACAACGGCCCCGAGATCACCGAGGCGGACGCGGCCGTCGTGGACCCCCTCGGGACAAGAGGCTGGGACGCGACGCGGGTCGAAACCCGGGCGGGACGGACCGTCCTTCTGACCCGGTCTGCCCTGTGCGGCGACGAGTGCAATCGGACGACGACACTCGTGTTCGAGGGGGACGGCGACCTCCCGGAGTCCGTCGAGGTCACCGTGACCGAGCGGGAGCTGATGCCCGAGCGCCGGACCGAGACCCGGGTCTCGGTCGCCCAGGTCGAGGTCCAGGACTGGGGCCCGCGCGTCTACAGCGGCGTCGTGCACCCGGCGGACCAGGACGGGGCGGGCAGCGAGCCCATCGTGTTCTGGGCCGACCGGGTGGCGGTCGCCGTCGAGTAGCGCGGCCCGCTACGGTCGTCCGCCTCGGCGACGTGGCCGAGGCGGACGCGAACCGAGTCGGCGTGGGTCAGGCCGCCTTCTTCCGCCGGCTCACCCGGACCTCCGGCTCGGCGCGCCGTCGGCGGCGCTGTCGCCCGACGCCGCGTAGCGGTCGCGCATCCGGTCCAGCAGGTCGGCCGTCTGGGCCGTCGTCAGCTCGTCGAGCGACTGGACGCCGCAGTAGTGGCGGGCGGCCAGCAGCACCTGCGGGCGGCCGACGCCGACCGTCTCGGCCTCGGCGAGCAGCTCGCGAGCGTGGGACCGGCCGGGGCCGCCAGCGCGGGCTCGGGGAGCACTCGGGACCTCGGCCGGCTTGGGGGCCGGGCCGGCACCGAGGCGGGCGAGCACGTCGGCGAAGGACGGGTCGTCGAACTCGGTCCCGACCGGCAGGTCGGGCGCGTTCGACTTGACGACCGTCGCCACGCGGCGCGTCTCGAAGCCGTCCTGCCGCAGCGACAGCTCGATCATCACGTCGACGAAGTACTCCAGGCCCGACGACGTCATCGGGAGCACGCGGCCCATCTCGTTCTCCTCGCGGTCCTGCTTGCCGCGCGCCGGGATCTGGTCCGTGATGACGACGCACGCGCCCGGAGTCGACGCACAGGCGCCGCAGGACCTCCTGGAACACGACCTGGTCGCGCCTGGAGCTCCTCGCGCTGAGGGCTGAGCCGTCGGGTCGCCGGTCCGCTCGCGGACGGCCTGGACGGTCGCGCGGTGCTTGCGGCCGAAGTACATCGCCCAGCTGTCGAGCGCGTAGCAGCCGTAGCCCTGCTCGGCCTGGCCCTCGCCCAACGCCCAGTCGACGAACGGCAGCAGCTCGTCGGGGTGCTCGACCTCGATGGCGTCGTAGTGCGAGCCGTCGGCGCCGGGCAGCAGGCGCGCCTTGCGCTCGGTGTCGAAGAAGCACAGCCGGCCGAAGCCGGCGTCGGCGAGCGAGGCGGCGAACCAGCTTTTGCCGGTGCCGGCCGGGCCGCGGACGGCGACGACGAGGCGCCGCTGCTGGGGCCGACGGCTGAGGGGATGGACAGTCATGGGAGGGTGGGGAGGGTCACCAGTGAGGAGAGCCTAGGCGAGCCGGGTGCCAGCGACGTGTCACAGGTCTTGTGAGAGACGTGTGCCACGCTCCGCCTCGGGCCGAGCGCGGGGCGCCGGCTAGCTCGCCTTGCGGAGCGGCGACGCGGGCGGGCTCGACGGCGCGGAGCGGCCGGTCGGCGTAGGGGCCCCAGACCGACTCGACGCGGCGGTCGAGGCGGCGGACCAGGACGTGGGGCGCCTGGCCGTTGGCGACGTGCCACAGGTGCCGCTCGGGCGAGTCGCCCTCGGCGTCGAGCGCGTAGGGCACGAGCACGCTCGGCTGCTCGGGGCGGACCGAGACCTGGCGCGCCTCGCGGCTCGCGAGCGTCGCGCAGGTTGATCCGGCCGCGGTCCGAGAACAGGTCGGCGGTCCCACTGGCTCGCGAGGTAGAGCACGTCGTCCATGTGGCCCAGGAGGTCCGAGCCGCGCAGCCGGTAGATCGTGTCGACGGCGCCCGTTGGCGAGCAGCGTCGCGTCGCGGCGCAGGCGGCGGTCGTGGTCGCGGAGCGCGCGGCTGCCCGAGGCCCCGGCCGCCTCGAAGGCGACCGGCGGACCTCGGGCACGCCGTCCTCGGCGGACCCGCCGCGGGCCCGACCGGGACCTCGACCACCAGGTCGAGGGTGAAGAACGCCGGCCCGGTGCCGGACGCGGCCAGTCCGCCGAGGCGGGCACCTCGACCTCGACCTCGGACCGGAGGTGGGCGTCGTCGCGGAGGACCTTGACCAGGTGCCACGCGAGCTCGTCCTGGACGGCGCCCGGGTACGGCGGCTCGTAGTGCGGGCCGGTCGCGAGCGAGCGCGGCCCAGTCGGACGGGGCGCCGACGCGGGAGGGGGAGGGAACGCGGGTCATGGCAGTGCGGGGAAGGGGAGCGCGGCGTCTCGCGCACGCGCACGCGTATGATATAGGGTGTGGGTGCCACCGGATTGTCACACCCAGTCGACGACCGGCTGCGACTCGGCCCGCCTCGGCGCGGAGACGGCCGGGCCGCTCGCCCGACTCGACCCGGCGCGTCTCGAGCGTCAGGCCGGCGCTACCTTCGGCGGCCGCCGACCCGTCGAGCTGCCTACCTTCGGCTCCCCCCGGACGCTCGCCATGCCCCGTCTCTTTCTCCTCGCCCTGCTGGCGCTCGCGGCCGGCGCGCCGTCGGCGCAGGTCGGATTCAGCCTGTTCAACGGCCGCAACCACCCCGAGCTCGACTGGCAGGTCGCGACGACCGAGCACTTCGAGATCATGTACCCGGCCCGCCTCGCCGGCATCGAGGCCGAGGCCGCGGCGATCGCCGAGGCCACGCTCGACGCGCTCGCGGTCAACCTGGCGCCGGACTCGACCGCGCTCGCCTTCGACGACCCGATCCGGATCTACCTCTCGGACGAGGACGAGATCGCCAACGGCATCGCGCTCAACGTCGGGTCGAGCGGGTTCACGACCATCTGGGTCCACGTCAACGACGACGCCGACGATCTGGACCGGCGACGTCAAGTGGCTCCGCAAGGTGATCGCCCACGAGCTCGCCCACCTCGTCCACTACCGCGCGATCCGCTCGAACCTGGGCCTGCTCGACGTCTTCTTCGGCGACCCGCTCCCGAGCTTCTGGACCGAGGGCCTGGCGCAGTACGCAGACCGAGCGGTGGGACGCGCAGCGCGGCGACCGCTGGCTCCGCACGGCGACGTTCGAGGACCGGCTGAACTACGACGACGGCACGAGCCCGCAGAACGGGCGGCTGCGCTACGCCGTCGGCAACAGCCAGGTGCGGTACCTCGCCCAGAGCCGGGGCGACTCGACGATCGCCGAGATCCTCGCGCACCGCGACGCCGGCGCTGTTCGGGCTCGGCCGCGTCCACGACTTCCAGCGCGCCTTCCGGGCCGTCACGGGCGAGAGCTACCGCGACTTTCAACGAGGAGTGGCGCAAGCACGTCAACGTGTACTACAACACGCAGGCGGGCCAGATGGAGCGGCTCGACTCGCTCGAGGCCGAGCCGTTCGCGCTGCCCGGGCAGGTGGTCTACGACGTCGCGTTCAGCCCGGACACGACGCGCGTCGCGGCCGTCGTGCTGCCCAGCCTGGCCCGGCCGGTCCGCCGCCTGATCACGATCACCGAACCCGGGCGCGGCCGACAGCACGCTGCGGCGCGACCTGCCGGCATCCTGGCCGAGGGCGCCATCGACGGGCCCGATCTCGTGGAGCCCCGACGGCGAGCGCGATCGCCTACGCGCGGACGCGCCGAGGCCGCGCCGGCTCGCTCGTCAACGACCTCTACGTCGTCACGGTCGAGCCGGCGGCGGGCTCCGGCGGCTGACGACGGACCGCCGCGCGACCTCGCCGTCGTTCGCGCCCGACGGCCGGCGCCTGCGTCGTTCGTCGGCGTCGACGGGCGCGACGGCCAACCTGTTCGTCCTCGACCTCGAGACCGGCACGGAGCGGCCGCTGACGGCTTCGCGGGCGACGTCCAGATCCCGACCGCGCGGTGGATCGCCCGACGGCGGCCGCATCGCGTTCGCCCTCTTCGACGCCGACGGCGCCGCGACCTGGCGACGCGTCGACGTCGTCGACCGGAGAGGTCGCGCGCCTCGGCATCGACGCCGGACACGCCCGCCGCCGAGCGCGACGACCGGCTGCCCGGTCTGGAACGCGGCCGGCGACACGCTGGCGTTCACGTCGCTGCGCGACCGGCGCGCCGAACGCGTTCGTGGCGGGGGCGCTCGGGCGCTCGGGACGCCGACTCGCGGGGTCGCGGCCCTCGCGCAGCCTCCGGACCGCGTCCGCCTCGACGCCGACTCTCTGGACGGCGTCGCGAGCGACCGGCGCTGCGCCGGGCTCCGAGGTCGCCCAGCCCCAAGCGCGCCGCGCACGAACGCCGCGTCACCTTCCTCTACGACGGCGCGACGGTCCACGACTGGCTCCCGCCGGACTCGCTCCACCCGGCCGGCCGGCTCGTCCTGGTGTCGACCGAGACCAAGCGCCGCGACCGCGTCTTCGTCGTCGACGCGCGGCGCCGGCCGACCGTCGCGACCGACTCGGTCCGGGTGCCGCCGGCCTACGCGGCGTGGACCGACGCACCGGCCGCCGCGTCGACGATCCCGACCGCCATCGCGCCCGACCCGGCCTCATCCGCGAGCGCTACGCCGTACAACTCGCTCGCCAACCTCACGCACGCGATCACGCTGCCGCTGCCCTACGGCGACCCCGGCGAGGACGGCGCCCTGTTCACGGCCGACGACGACTGGGGCGTGTTCGCCAACTCGCTCTTTCTCGAGCCGCTCGGCAAGCACCAGCTCGCCGTGCTCGCCGGCGTCTCGGTCACCCGGCCCATCGACAAGTCGTTCCTGCTGCTCTCGTACGTCAACCAGCAGTTCGCGCCGACGCTGGCGCTCGACCTGTACCGGTTCCCGTCGCCGTCGAGCTTCTACGGCAACGCGTCCTGGTCGAGGACCTGACCGGCGGCGACGTGTCGGCGACGCTGCCGCTCGACGTGATCGACCGGCCGTACACGACGACGCTCGGTCGGCACGCGGCTGCGCTACGCCTACGCCGAGCCGCTCGCGCTCGACCGCTTCGACGACCTCGAGTCGACCGGCGACTCGCGGCTGATGCCCGAGGCCGGCACCCGGTTCGACGTCCAGCTCGGGCGCCGCCTACAAGTTCCAGCGGCCCGTACCGCTACAACGTCATCACGCCGCTCGACGGGACGGGCGTCGCGCGCGCGCGTCGACGATCGGGCGTCCCGGTCGCTGGGCGGCGACACGTTCGTGCGGCCGGACCTGCTCGGCTACCACGTCTCCCGGTCGGCCTGGGCCGCACGCGGCTGTTCGTCAAGGGCCGCGCGACGGCCGTCTTTGGCGAGACGCTGGCCCAGGACTACGTCGGGCTGGCGCGCTACGACGACATCGACGTCCAGCTCCCGTTCGTCGGCGCGCTCACGCTGGACGACGCCGAGCGCGTCCGCGGCTACCGCCGCTACGCCGTCGGCACGCGCGTCGCTGTTCGGGTCGGTCGAGTTCCGGCTGCCCGTCCTGCTCGACCTGCAGACGACGGTCCTGGGCCTGGTCCGCTTCGGGCGCCGTCGCCCCGTCCCTGTTCGCCGACGGCGGGCTCGTCTGGACCGGCGCCGACCTCGACAACGCCGTCCGCCGCGTCGGCGTGGGCGTCGAGCTGACGAACGTCGTCTCCGATCGGCGGCTTCGAGCTGCGGCACGCCGTCGGGCTCGGCGACGCCGGCCTCGCGCCTGGACGACGTGCTGGACGGGTCGCTCGCCTTCGACGACCTCGACCTCTACTACCGCATCCAGGCCGCCGTGCCGTTCTAGCCCGCCTCGGCGCCGAGGCGGAGGAGGTGGGCTCAACGCGGACGCCGCCCGGTCACCCCGCCCGAGCGACCACGGCCGGCGCGGCCGGCGCGGGACCGCCGTACGGGAACCGGTGCTTGAGCGCGATCGCGGGCGCCTCGACGACCCGCCAGCTCAGTGCGGCCAGGGCGTACGACACGACGACCACGGACACGCACAGCGCCACGAACCCGGCCTCGGCGACGCCGGCCTCGTGGAGCACGAACAGCGCCGGGTAATGGACGACGTAGAGCCCGTAGCTGAGCCGCCCCGTCGCCAGGAGAGGCCGGACGGTCAGCGACCGGACCAGCGCCCCGCGCTGCGCCGCGACGGCCCGGACCAGGACGCCGGCCCAGACGACGGCCCAGACGGTGTAGCCCACCGTCTGCTGGACCGGGTGGAGGTAGCTCTTGAGCCCCGCCGACCACGCCGCCAGCACCAGCAGCGCGACGCCGCCCACACCGAGCACGGCCCAGCTGGCCCGGAGCGCCGGCGCGATCCCGGCCGGGCCCCGGACCCAGAGGGCGACGAACGCGCCCACCGCGAGCGCGTCCATCCGGGCGGCCAGGAGCACGTAGGCCCCGAGGTCGGTGTAGGGGAGGATCCAGATCCGGAACGCCAGGCTCGCCACGACGAGCCCGCCGCAGGCCCACATCAGCGCCTTCCGAGGCGACGACGCCCACCAGCCGACCATCACGGTCACGGCCGGCCACAGCAGGTAGAACTGCTCCTCGACCGCGAGCGACCACAGGTGGAGGGTGTGGGCCGGCGCCGCCAGCCAGGTGTCGGTCAGCGCCACCCGCACGTTGGTGAGGTACGCCAGGTGCCACGGCGTCGCGTCCGCGAGCGAGCCGGACAGCTCGGGCGAGCCGAACGCCCAGACGCCCACGAGGTAGAGCGCGAGGAACGTGTAGTAGAGGGGCGCGATCCGAAGGATCCGCCTCGCGTAGAAAGCCCCGAGGAGCGTCGGGCTGTCCCGGTGATCGTACAAGATCCCCGTGATGAGGAAGCCCGAGAGGACGAAGAACAGGTCGACGCCGGCCCACCCGAACCGGAACGCCGAGGTGACCGCGCCGATCGACGCCCCGTCCACCGGCACGTAGGCCGCCAGGTGGTGCCCGATCACGAGCAGGACGGCCAGCCCGCGCAGCCCGTCCAGCGCGGGGACGTACGAGGATCGAAAACAACGAGATGGCGCACCCATGCTGACCTATCGGCCACCGGCGCACGCGGGTAAAGCCTCCGCCTCGGACCCCGTCCGAACTGCGGTCCGGGTCACACGTCGCCCGCCTCGGTCCCGAGGTGGGAGCGCTCAGCCGCGCAGGGCCGCCGCGATGGACGCCAGAAACCGGTCGGGCTCGTCGACGCGGACGGCGACGCGCTCGACCCGGCGGCGCAGCCCGTACGGCCCCTCGGCCTCGACCGGCCGCGCCAGGTCGATCGCGAGCTGGGCGTTCTTCAAGACCGACGCGTCGAGCGTCGGCCGGTCCCCAGGCAGCGCGCGCCGGACGTGGTACACCGTCTCGACGTCGGCGACGGGGACCTCGACCGACCACCGCGTCCCGCACCGGACGCGCAAGACGCCGCTACCGAGTGTGACGGGCCGCGCGCGGAGCGCCCGCCAGTCGCCGACGACCCAGACGATCGCGTAGCCGCTCACCGCCAGGTGGGCGAGCGCGGCGCCGTCGCCCCACACGTGGCGGACCAGGACGTGGCCGCCGACCAGCTCCAGCCCGGCCGCGACGATCACGCCCGCGAGCACCGCCCCGTAGCCGCTCGACCGCCGGTACGAGAACGACCCGTCGGGCACCGCGACCGACGGGCCGAGCGCGTAGCGGAGCACGGCCAGTTCGTAGGCCAGCGCTCGCGCCGCCCACCCGTCCCCGAGCGCGCTCGCCGTCACCGCCCGGATCCGGTCGAGCGCGTCCCCCTGGAGCGGGCGGCGCAGGGACCGCACCAGCGCCACCACGACCAGCACGAGCGCGCCGGCCTCCAGCACGGGGAGCGCCACCGCGATCGGGGCCCACACGCCGCGATGCCCGGGCGGGAGCACCCACCACGCCGCGCCCACGCTGACGATGACGACGGGGAGCAACGTCGCCCACGGGCCGCCGCGCGCCCGGACCATCCCGGCATAGGCGAGCGGGACCAGCACGGCGAGGTCGACCGCGAGCGCGCCCGCCAGCACGTCCGGGTGGGCCACCGATGCCAGCGACGGCACCACGACGAACACGGCGGCGAGGTAGACGGCTAGCGCGAACGCGACGAACGCGGCCACGGGCCATGCGAGGCGGGCAGGCGAGGCCGTCATGGGTGCCAGGATGGGGAGCCCAGCGCCTACGCCGCGAGCCGGCCCAGGATGCGCCGGGTCCCTCCGCCTCGGTCCCGAGGCGGGACGGGTCGGCGTCCACACTGTGGGTAGCGTGTGGATGACCGCCAGACACACCGCCGCCCCGCATCCCGAAGGAGGCGGGGCGGCGGTCGGGAGCCGAGCTCCCCAGTCGGGCGGGCGTCCGCTAGACCGCGTCCTTGTTGAGCGTGCTCTCGGCGAGCACCGACAGGCGCTTGTCGGCCTCCTCCTCCTCGCCCAGGGTCTCGCCCAGGAGCTCGGAGGCCTCGTCGTACCCCAGGCGCTCGGCGAACGTCGCCAGGCTCCCGTAGCGCGTGATCTCGTAGTGGTCGATGGCCTGGGCGCAGAAGACGATCGCGGCGTCGCGCGTCTCGGCGTCGTCGACCTCCTCCATCAGGTGCTTGGACTCCTTGAGGATGCCGTCCATCGCCTCGCAGTCGACGCCCTCGGCCTTCTCGCCGATCAGCTCGAACACCTTGTCGAGGCGCTCGATGTGGGTCTCGGAGTGCTGGGCGTGCTCCTCGAGCTGGCTCTTGAGGTCGGCGTTGCTGGCCTTCCCGGCCATCGACGCGATGGTCTTCTTGGACTGCTTCTCGGCGTAGTAGAGGTCCTTGAGGCCGTGGAGGAAGAGGCCGCGGAGGTCGGTGATCTTAGACATGGGGAGGGGGAGTAGAGAGGGGGGCGTCTAGGTACCGGACCCCTCCGCCGCCGTTCCGCCGACCGGCCGGGCTCGGGGGATCTCTGAGCCCGCGAACCCCGCCGCCAGCGGGGCGTGCGCCCCTCCCCCACCCTCCCACGACATGACCCACTACGACGTCCTCGGCGCCTCCATCCCCGCGCTCGGCCTGGGCACCTGGCAGCTCCGCGGCGACGACGCCCGGCGCGGCGTCGAGCACGCGCTGTCGATCGGCTACCGCCACGTCGACACGGCCCAGATCTACGGGAACGAGGCCGAGGTCGGCGCCGGGCTGGCCGCCTCGTCCGTCCCGCGTGCCGACGTGTTCGTGACCACCAAGGTCTGGCGCGACCGCGTCGCGCCGTCCCGGCTGGCGGCCGCGGTCGACCAGAGCCTGGCCGCGCTCGGGACGGACTACGTGGACCTGCTGCTGCTCCACTGGCCCGTCGACGAGATCGAGCTGGAGGCCCAGCTGGAGGCGCTGGTGTCGGTGCGCGAGGCCGGCAAGGCGCGACTCGTCGGCGTGAGCAACTACCCGGCGGGGCTGCTCCACGACGCCCTCGAACTGGTGCCCGACCTGGCCGTGGACCAGGTCGAGTACCACGTCCTGCTCGGCCAGGACCGCCTGCTCGACGCGCTCCGCCCGGACCGCGTGCTGACGGCCTACAGCCCGCTCGCCCAGGGCCAGGCCCTGGCCGACGCGACCGTCCGCGAGGTCGCCCGGGCGCACGGGGTGGGGCCGGCCGCGGTCGCGCTGGCGTGGCTGCTGGGGCAGGACCGCGTGGCCGCCATCCCCAAGGCGTCGTCGGACGCCCACCGGGCCTCGAACCTGGCCGCCGCCGACCTGTCCCTCACGGCCGACGACCGCGCCGCCCTCGACGCGCTCCCCAAGGACCACCGGACCATCGACCCCGACTTCGGGCCGGACTGGGACGCCTGAGCCCGCCCGCCTCGGCGTCCCGTCGGGGCGTCCCGACGGCGCCGCAGGGACACGACGGGTTGTGCCACGGGGCGGAGGAGAGCGGGGCGCAGGGCCGGCTCCGCCCGCACCACCGCCGAGGCGGCCAGACACAGACGCGCCCCGACCGGCTGGGCCGGGCGGGGCGCGAGCGGTCGAGGCCGGGCGGGGCCTACATAGCCGCCTCGGTGATCGTGACCGGCACGCCGGTCGTCCCCCAGTGGAGGAGCATCGTCGCCGAGCTGTCGGTGACGTCGGCGAAGCGGATCTCGAACTGGTCCTGCATCGGGGCGTCCGTCATCGGCTCGGCCATCACGCGGGCCTGGTCCTGGGCCTCGTCGTAGCGGAAGGAGCCCCACTGCTGGGCCGTCTTGTTGAGGATGACGGTCCACTCGTCGCCGGGGATCGACAGGAGCGCGTAGGTGCCGGCCGGCACCATCGTCCCGCCGAACATCACGTCGCCGGAGAAGGTGATCGTCGGGGCCTCGTTGGCGCCGGTCCGCCAGACCGCGCCGGTCGGGGCCAGCTCGGAGCCCTCGGCGAAGTAGGCCCGGTCGCGCAGGCTCGGACGGCCGTAGTGGACCATCACGTTCGTCGTGCCGACCGTCGTCATGACGCCGGCGTTGGGGCTCACGCGGGCCTCGTCGTGGGCGCGCATCGGGGGCATGTCCGTCGCGGCCATCTCGTCGCCGGACATGTCGTGGCCCGACATGTCGTTCTGGGCGCAGGCCGTGGGGACGAGGAAGAGGGCGAAGAGGGCAGAGAGGAGAGTCAGTCGCATAGGGGAGGGAACGGCGGATGGAAGGCGCTCAACGTCGGCCCGGCCCGTGTTGGTCCCCCCGGTCCCCGCCCTCCGTGCACATTCACCCCGGCCCGCCCCCCGGCTCGGTCGTCGCGAACCCCGTCTCGGCCAGGAACGGGCGGACGAGCGCGTCGAGCGCGTCGCCGTCGACCAGGAAGGCGTCGTGGCCGAACGGCGAGTCCAACTCGGCGTAGCGCCCCCCGGGCACCAGCGCCGCCAGCGCCCGGGTCTCGCCGGGCGGGTACAGCAGGTCGGACGAGATGCCGACGCACAGCGCCTCCGTGCGGAGCTGGGCCAGCGCCGACGCGGCGTCCTCGCGGCCGCGCCCCCGGCCCACGTCGTGGCCGTCCATCGCCTCCGTCAGGCGGACGTAAGCGCCGGCGTCGAACCGCCCGGCCAGCTTGGCGCCTTGGTAGCGGAGGTAGCTCTCGACGGCGAACCGGGGGTCGCCCGGCTCGACGCGGGGCTCGTGCGCCGTCCGCCCGAACCGCTGGTCGTAGAGCGCGGGCGAGCGGTACGTCATCATGCCCATCGCGCGCGCGGCGGCCAGGCCCGCTTGGGGCGGCGCGTCGGGCGCGTAGTCGCCGTCGTGCCAGCGCGGGTCGGCCCGGATCGCGAGCCGCTGGGCCTCGCCCATCCCGATCTGCCACGCGCCGTGCGCCGCGCCCATCCCCACGAGCACCAGCCGGCGGACCCGGTCCGGGCCGGCCTCGCGGTCGACGAGCGCCAGCTCGAGCGCCTGCATCCCCCCCATCGACGCGCCGACGGCGAGCGCGACCGACCGGACGCCCAGCCGGTTGAGCAGCCGGGCGTGGAGCCGCGCCTGGTCGCGGACCGTCACGCGCGGGAACCGGCTCCCCAGGCGCCGGCCGTCGACGTCGAGCGTGCCCGGGCCGGTCGTGCCGTAGCACGAGCCGAGCGCGTTGGCGCAGACGACGAAGTGGTGGGCCGGATCGGCGACGCGGCCCGGCCCGACGACGCCGGGCCACCACGCCGCCGCGTCGCTGTCGCCGGTCAGCGCGTGGCACACCACGACGGCGTTGCCCGCGTCGGCGTCGAGCGTGCCCCACGTCCGGAACGCGGCCGTGACGTCGGGCAGGCGCGCGCCGCTCTCGGCCACGAACGGGCCCAGGCGGACCGACTGGAGCTCGCCGCGGGCGGGCTCGGGGATGCCGCGGCCGACCAGGCGCGGGCGGGCGGGCGGGCGGGAGAGGAGAACGGACATCGGGGACCGGAGAGGAGGGAGCCCAGGGCGGAAGTCGAACCCGCGAGGAGCAGTTTTGCAGACCGCCGCGTTGACCGCTTCGCCACCCGGGCCGGGGCCGGCGGCTGCGCCCGCCTCGGCGCCGAGGCGGGCGCAGCCGCCGGAGGGGTCAAGCGGCCACGAGCGTCTTCTCGAACGCCTGCTGGAAGTCCTCCAGCAGGTCGTCGATGTGCTCCAGCCCGACCGACACCCGGACCAGCTCGGGCCGGACGCCGGCCGCCCGCTGCTCGCGGTCCGAGAGCTGCTGGTGCGTCGTGCTGGCCGGGTGGATCACCAGCGTCTTGGCGTCGCCGACGTTGGCCAGGTGCGACGCGAGCTCGACGGCCTCGATGAACGCCTGGCCCGCCTCGGCCCCGCCGCGGATGCCGAAGCTGAGCACGCTCCCGAACGCGCCTGGGCGGAAGTAGTCTTGGGCCCGCTCGTGCGACGGGTGACTCTCCAGGCTCGGGTGCCACACCCACTCGACCGCGTCGTGGGCCTCCAGCCAGGCCGCGACGGCGTTCGCGTTCTGGGCGTGGCGCTCGGCCCGCAGCGACAGCGTCTCGACGCCCTGCAACAGCTGGAACGCGTTGAACGGCGACAGCGCCGGCCCGAAGTCGCGGAGCGCCTCGACGCGCGCCCGGACGACGAACGCGACGTTGCCCAGCTCGCTCCCGGGGTTGAACACGTCCGAGAACACCAGCCCGTGGTAGGCCTCGTTGGGCTCGGTGAAGAGCGGGAACCGGCCGCTCCGCCAGTCGAACGTGCCCGCGTCCACGATCACGCCGCCGATCGACGTGCCGTGCCCGCCGATCCACTTGGTCGCCGAGTGCGTCACGATGTCGGCCCCGTGCTCGATGGGCCGGACGACCCAGCCGCCCTGACCGAACGTGTTGTCCACGACGAGCGGCACGCCGGCCGCGTGCGCCGCGTCGGCCAGCGTGCGGAAGTCGGGGACGGCCAGGTCCGGGTTGCCCAGCGTCTCGGTAAAGAACGCCTTGGTGTTCTCGTCGGCGAGCGCCGCGAACGCCGCCGGCGACTCGTCCTCGACGAAACGGGCCTCGATGCCCAGCCGGCCGAGCGCCACCTTGAGCAGGCTGTAGGTCCCGCCGTAGAGCTTGCTGCTGGCGACCACGTTGTCGCCGGCCTGGGCCAGCGTCGTGAACGTGACCAGGTGGGCCGACTGCCCGGACGCGACGGCGAGCGCGGCCGCGCCCCCTTCGAGCGCGGCGATCCGCTGCTCGAGCACGTCGGTCGTCGGGTTCATGATCCGGGTGTAGATGTTGCCGAACTCCTCCAGCCCGAACAGCCGCGCGGCGTGGCTCGCGTCGTTGAACGTGTACGACGTGGTCTGGTAGATCGGGACGGCGCGGGCGTTCGTCGTCGGGTCCGGGGTCTGGCCGGCGTGGAGTTGGAGGGTGTCGAAGTGGAGGGTGCGGTCGCTCATGGGGGAGGCGGCTGGGGCCGGGCGGCCGGGGGGAACGAAAGAACCCCTCCGGCCAGCAGGCCAGGAGGGGTCGAAACGGGGGGAGCCGGTCGGTTACCGGCGCGTCGTTCGTGACCTCTCCTGACCCGAGCGGGCCATGCACATAATCATCCCCATGCAGCACATGGCGGCGGGAGAGACGGTGTGGAGGGCGCGGGTCACGGAGAGGGCGACGGGGATGACGGTCGGCACCAAGGAACGGGACGGGCGGCGCGCGCGCAACCCCCCGGGCCGACTCAAAAGCGCTTCCAGCCCGTCGGGCCCGCTCCGCCGCCCCCCGAACACGACCGAGGCGGGCACCCTGGGGGCGCCCGCCTCGGCGAGACGGCGGCCGGGGCGTTGCCGCCCCGGCCAAGGTCGCGTGCCCGCTACCAGAGCACGATCCGCTCGTCCTCCGGGAGGTAGAGCGCGTCGCCCGGCTGGACGTCGAAGGCGTCGTAGAAGCCCGGGATGTGGGCCGAGCGGGCCGTTGGCCCGGTACTCGCCCGGCGAGTGGCTGTCGACCTGGAGCAGCTGGCGGAGGTAGGCGTCGCGGTAGAGGTTCTGCCAGACCTGGGCCCAGCCCATGAAGAACCGCTGGTCGCCCGTGAACCCGTCGATGACCGGGGCCTCCTCGCTGGCCGAGACCGTCCCGTCGCCGTCCGTGTCGAGCGACAGGCGGTAGGCGCGGTACGCCATCGTGAGCCCCGAGAGGTCGCCGATGTTCTCGCCCAGCGTCAGCCCGCCGTTGACCGAGGCGTCGGCGAAGGGCTCGTAGGCGTCGTACTGGGCGACCAGCATGTCGCCGCGCGCGTCGAACTCGTCGCGGTCCGTCTCGGTCCACCAGTCGCGGAGGTTGCCCTGGGCGTCGTACTGGCTGCCCTGGTCGTCGAAGCCGTGGGAGAACTCGTGGCCGATGACCGCGCCGATGCCGCCGTAGTTGACCGCGTCGTCGGCGTCGACGTCGAAGAACGGCGGCTGCAGGATGGCGGCCGGGAAGACGATCTCGTTGAAGGCCGGGTTGTAGTACGCGTTGACCGTCTGCGGCGTCATGCCCCACTCGGCGCGGTCGGGCGCCTCGCCCAGCTTCGCCAGGTTGTCGGCCAGGCCCCAGGCGCGGAGCGCGCGGCCGTTCCCGATCAGGTCGGTCGGCGAGACCTCCAGGCCCGAGTAGTCCTCCCACTCGTCGGGGTGCCCGATCTTGTAGGTGTAGTTCTCGAGCTTGTCGAGCGCCTCGGCCTTGGTGGCGTCGGTCATCCAGGGGTTCCCGTCGATCGACTGGCGGAACGCCTCGCGCAGGTTCTCGATCAGCTCCGCCATCCGGTCGGCGGCGGCCCGGGGGTAGTGGCGGTCGACGTAGATCCGGCCGATGGCCTCGCCGAGCGCGCCGCGCGTCGCGCCGACGGCCTTCTTCCAGCGCGGCCGGTCTTGGTCCTGGCCGTTGAGCACGCGGCCGTAGAAGTCGAAGTTGGCCTGGCCGAACGCGGCCGGGAGTTGGCCGGCGGCCTCGGACAGCGTCCGCGCCCGGGCGTAGGTCTTCCAGGTCTCCAGCGGGCCTCGGCCATCAGGCTGTCCAGCCCGGCCAGGAACGTCGGCTGGCCCACGACGACGGTGTCGACGCGAGGCCGGCAGGCCGAGCGTCCGGGCCATCACGTCGAACCGGAGGTTCGGGTACGTCGCGGCCAGGTCCGCGACCGCCATCGGGTTGTAGCGGGCCTCGGGGTCCCGGTTCATGACGCGCGTCCACTGGTCCTCCGCGATCCGGGTCTCCAGCGCCAGGACGTCCTGGGCCGCCTGGGCGCCGCCGTCCCAGCCGGCCAGGTCGTAGATGCGTCTCTAGGTAGGTGAGGTAGCCGGCGCGGGCGTCGGCGAAGCGGTCCTCGAGGTAGTAGCTCCGGTCGGGCAGGCCGGTCCCGGACTGCCAGACGCTGAACACGTGGCGGTCCGAGTTTTTCGGGTCGACGCAGACGAAGCCGGCGACCGGCGACGGGCCGTAGCCGAGCTGTTCTGGGCGAAGTAGCGGACCAGGTCCTCGCCGGACGCGACGGCGTCGATCCGGTCGAAGTCGGGCTGGAGCGGCGCGATCCCCAGCCGCTCGACACGCGCCGAGTCCATGTAGGCGGCGTAGTAGTCGCCGACCTTGCGGGCGTCGGGGTCGACGACGGCGCCGGACGCGGCGTCCTCGATGATGGCGCGGACGTCCTCCTCGGACCGCTCGCGCAGGATGTCGAACGAGCCGTAGCGCGGCCGGTCGGCCGGGATCTCGGTCGTCTCCAGCCAGCGGCCGTTGACGTAGCGGAACAGGTCGTCCTGGGGCCTGACCGACGGGTCCATCGCGTCGCGGTCGATGCCCAGCGTGCCGGTCG
This sequence comes from uncultured Bacteroidota bacterium, assembly GCA_963740235.1. GTDB lineage: Bacteria > Bacteroidota > Rhodothermia > Rhodothermales > Rubricoccaceae > Rubrivirga. The sequence goes on along the minus strand of CAVUDG010000007.1, from coordinate 1,484,260 downwards.
CCATCGGCGCGTCGGCCGTCGGCGTCTGGGCCATCGGCGTCTGGGCCGTCGGGGCGCCGGCCGGCTCGGAGGGCGGCGCCGGGGCCGTGGTGGCGCAGCCGACGACGGCGAGCGAGAGAGCGAGGGGGAGCAGTCGTTTCATGCGGGGAGCAGTGTTGGAGCGTGACGGTCGGAGGATAACGGCGGCCCGGCGCCGTCGGTATCGGAGAGCGCAGGACCCGGCCCGGCCTGGGCGCCCCGCCTCGGGGCCCGGGTGGTCCGCCTCGGCCCCGAGGCGGGGGTCTGCAGGCGGACCGTCACCGAGCCGTCAGCCCAGCACGACCTCCTCGGCCGGCGGGCGCCGGTTGTAGCTCGACGCCATCACGGCCCCGTAGGCCCCGGCCGTGTCGATCAGGACCACGTCGCCCTCCTGGGCGTGGGGGAACGGGCGTCCGTGCGCGAACGCGTCGCCGGTCTCGCAGATGGGGCCCACGATCTCGGCCACCCCGTCCATCGGCGCACCGAGGCGGGACAGGTTGACGATGTCGTGGTGGGCCCCGTAGAGCGCCGGGCGGACCAGCGAGTTCATGCCGGCGTCCAGCCCGACGTAGCGCACGTCGCCCTTGCGCTTGACCTGGGTCACGCGCGCCAGCAGCACGCCGGCCTGGGCGACGAGGTAGCGGCCGGGCTCGACCCAGACCTCGAACCGGGGGCGCTCGGCGCGGAACGCCGCCAGCGCCCGGCCCGCCGCTTCGAGGTCGAACGCGGGCGCGCCGCCGGTCGGGACGGGCAGGCCGCCGCCCACGTCGAGCACGGTCGCGTCCGGGAAGTGGGCCTCGGCGTGGGCCGCGAGCGTCCGGGCCGTCTGGGCCCAGGCCTCGGGCTCGTCGACGCCCGACCCGACGTGGGCGTGGAGCCCGACGACCCGGACGCCCAGCTGACGGGCGCGCTCGGCGAGCGGCCCCAGGTCGCCCGCGGCGACGCCGAACTTCGACGCCGTCCCGGCCGTGCGGACGTGGGCGTGGTGCCCCCTCCCCACCCCGGGGTCGACCCGGACGAACACGTCGTGGCCGGCCCACACGTCGGCCCATGCGTCCAACGTCGCCGCGTTGTCGAGCGTCACCCGGACGCCGTCGGCCAGCGCCTGGGCCACCTCGGCGCGGGGCGCGAAGTTGGGCGTGTAGAGCACGTCGGCCGGGTCGAGGCCGGGCAGGAGCGCCCGGACGTGGGCGATCTCGAAGCCCGAGACGCACTCGGGGCGCAGGCCCGCCTCGGCCAGCGCCCGGACCACCTCGGCGTTCCCGTTGGCCTTGACGGCGTAGAGGTACCGGTCGGCCGGGACGGCACGGCGGAGCGCCTGGGCCCGGTCGCGGACCGTCGCGAGGTCGTAGACGTATCGCGGCGTCTGGGCCTCGGCGAGGGCCAGGAGCGCGTCGCGGCGGGCGGTCCACCAGGGCATCGGGCATCGGGCAGGGGCCCGCAAGCTCCGACGCGCACGCCGGTGCCGCCCAGATTTCGCGGCGGCCCCGGGCGCCGCCCTCCCACCTCGGTCCGGGGTGCCCGGCTCGCTCCGGGGTGCCCGCCTCGGTCCCGAGGCGGACGGGGCCGGCGCCGCCCGGTCCGCCGGGCGGGCAAACCGCGACGCACCGAGGGGGCACGCAACGGGGCGCTGTAACCTGACCGGTTCCGCCCCCGTCTCTCGGCCGCCGTCCTCCCTCCGCCCATGTCGCTCCGCTCGCTCGCGCTCGCCGCGGTCGCCCTCGTCGCCTTGTCGGCCTCCGCTCAGGGGCGCGCCCCGGACCCGCCGGCCGAGGTCGTCGCCTGGATCCGCGCGCACGCCGTCCCGCTCGCCGGCGCCGACCCGGCCCTGCCCGACGCCGACCTCGACGCGCTCGGGCCGCTGCTCGGCGACGCCCAGGTGATCGGGGTCGGTGAGGGGACGCACGGGACGGCCGAGTTTTTCGCGTTCCGCGACCGGCTCGTCCGCTGGCTGGCCCGGCGCGGCGAGCTCGACGCCGTCTTGTGGGAGACCGAGTTCGTCTACAGCCTGGGCCGCGAGCCGGCCCTGAACGACCCGGCCGTGCCCCTCGCCGAGGTCGGGATGTTCGGCAACGTCTGGACGACGGACGAGAACGAGGCGCTGCTGGCCTTCGTCCGAGACCACAACCAGTCGGCCGAGGCGCCGGTCCGGTTCGTGGGCGTCGACGCGTTCGACATCGCGCGGAGCGTCGTCGCCGGGCTGGCCGCCGCCGGCCGCGTGGGCGGCGACGCCGGCCGGGCGGCCGCGGTGATGGCCCAGGCGTTCGGGTCGGACCCCGCCGAGACCTGCGCGGGCTCGCGGGCCTGCTTCGGGGCGCTGCTGGGCATGAGCCCCGACCGCGCCCGCCGGTTCGCCGAGGGCGCCGCCTGGCTCGCCGACGTGCTCGACGCCCACCCCGACGAGTGGACCGGCGCCGTGGCCGCGCGGATCGCCGAGCACGCGACCCGCCACCGGCTCCAGTTCGCCCTGATGGCACCGACGTTGCCCGGCGACACGCTCTCGATCGGGGAGTCGGAGGACCGGTTCGCGGCCGTCGAAGCGGCCGCCCGGCGCGCGGCCGACGCGCTGGCGGCCGTGCTCGGCGCGCGCGACCCGGCGTGGTGGGCGACCGTCGCGCCGGTCGTGGCCGCGCTGCCCGACGGCCTGGTGGCCTACCGCGACTCGATGAGCGCGGCCGACCGCTACGCCTGGGACGAGGCCGTGCGCGGCGTCCGCGCGCGCGTCGCGACCGGGCGCTACGGCGACGGCGCGCTGCTCGCCCAGGCCGACACCCTGGTCTTGCAGCTCGACCGGCTCCACCAGGCCCTCCGGACGCCCCCGACGCACATGGACTTCGACAACGAGCGGGAGGTCGCCATCGGGCTGACGCTGCCGGCCGTCGCCCGGCGCCTCGACCGGGGCGGGCGGATGGTGTTCGGCGCCCACAACGGCCACGTCGGCTACAACCCGTCGATCACGCTGGCCCGCAAGTCGTCCGGCGCGTTCGTCCGCGACGGGCTCGGCGACGGCTACCTCGCGCTGGGGACGTTCTTCGGCGAGGGCTCGTTTCAGGCCTACGACACCCGGTCCGGCGCCGACGACTGGGACGGGCCGCCCTTCCGCGCGTTCCGGCTCGGGCCGCCCCCGCCGGGCTCGTTCGAGGCGGCCCTGTGGGCGACCGGCCTGGACGCGTTTGCGCTCGACCTGCGCCGGCTCCCCGACGAGGGGCCCGTCGCCGAGTGGTTCCGGACGCCGCGCCCGGCCCGCAACATCGGCAACGCCTACGACCCCGACCGGCCCGCCGACTTCGCCGAGGAGACGGTCGTCGCCGAGGGGTTCGACGGGCTCGTGTTCTTCCGCCACGCCGAGCGCGCCGTGCCGACCGCCGAGGCCCTGGCCGCCGGCCGGCACGACCTGAGCCCCGCGCCGGCGGAGTAGCCCTCGCGTCTCCCGCCTCGGGCCCGAGGCGGGCGGGGCCAGCCCGGACGCGCCGGGTCTAGTCGCCCATGTGGCTCCGGAGCTCTTGGCGGCGCCCCTTCTGGCGGAGCTTGCGCAGCGCCTTCTCCTTGATCTGGCGGACGCGCTCGCGCGTCAGCTCGTACGTCTGGCCGATCTCCTCCAGCGTCATCGGCGTCTCGCGGCCGATCCCGAAGTAGAGCCGCGTGATCTCGGCCTCGCGCGGCGCCAGCATGGCGAGGGCCCGCTCGATGTCGCTCGTCACGCTCTCGTCCAAGAGCTGCTCGTCGGGCGGCGTGTCGGCCCCGTCCGAGAGCACGTCGAGCAGGTTGTTGTCGTCCTCGTCGCCGAACGGCGCGTCGACCGAGAGCGAGCGGGACTGGTGCCGGAGCGCGTCCTCGATCTTCTGGAGCGGCAGGTCGAGCTCGGCGGCCAGCTCCTCGACGTTGGGCGGCCGCTTGTACGTCTGGGCCAGCCGCGCCGACGCCTTGCGGATCTTGGAGATGGTCCCGATCCGGTTGAGCGGCAGCCGGACCGTCCGGGCCTGCTCGGCGAGCGCCTGCAGGATGGCCTGGCGGATCCACCAGACGGCGTACGAGATGAACTTGAACCCGCGCGTCTCGTCGAACCGGTTGGCCGCCTTGATCAGCCCGTAGTTCCCCTCGTTGATCAGGTCGCTCAGGCTGAGCCCCTGGCCCTGGTACTTCTTGGCGACCGAGACCACGAACCGTAGGTTCGCCCGGACCATCTGGTGAAGGGCCTCCTCGTCGCCGGCCTTGATCCGCTGGGTGAGCTCGACCTCCTGCTCGGCCGTCAACAGCGAGATCTGGCCGATCTCCTGGAGATACTGGTCCAGCATCCGCTGGCTTGGGGGGACGTACATGGCGAGGCGGGGGAACGGACGGGGGCAGGCGGGGTCGAGTGAGGCCGCAGAGGGGGCGGCGGGACGTCGGGGAGATCAGTCTACCACGGTCTCCCCGAATGTGTACGAGGGATGAAGCGGCCAGGGTCCCCGGGTCGGGGCCCCGGCCCGCTCCGTCGTAGCTTCGGGGCGCCCGATCTCGCCCGATGACGCACGTCGCCCCGCCCCTCCCGCCCCTCTCGGCCCGCCGCGCGCTGGACTGCCGGGGGCGCGTGCTGGCGCTCGACCGGCCCCACGTGATGGGCGTCCTGAACGTCACGCCCGACTCGTTCTCGGACGGCGGCCGCTACGCGACGGTCCAGGCCGCCGTCGACCGGGCCCGGGCGATGGCCGAGGACGGCGCGGCGGTCGTCGACGTGGGCGGCGAGTCGACCAAGCCCGGGGCCCGCCCGGTCGGCCTCGACGCCGAGCTAGACCGGGTCGTGCCCGTCGTCGAGGCGATCGCCCGCGAGGTCCCCCACGTCCTGATCTCGGTCGACACCACCAAGGGCGCCGTCGCGCGCGAGGCGCTCCGCGCTGGGGCCCACCTGGTCAACGACGTGACGGGCCTGCGCGAGGGCGTCGGGACGGCGGCCGCGGCGGCCGAGTACGGCGCGCCGTTGGTGGTCATGCACGGGCTGGCCAAGACGGGCGGCTCGGCCCCGCCCGACGCCTACGGCGACGTGGTCGAGGACGTGATCGCGTCGCTGGCCCAGTCGGTCGCCCGCGCCCGCGCGGCCGGCGTCCGCGACGTGGTCGTCGACCCCGGCTTCGGGTTCGGCAAGACGCCGGCCCAGAACCTCCGGCTGATCGCCGAGGTGGACCGGCTCGTCGCCCAGGGGTGGCCCGTCCTGGTCGGCGTGTCGCCGCAAGAGCACGGTCGGCGCGGCGCTCGCGACGGGCGGGGCGCCGGCGCCCGTCGGCGAGCGGCTCTACGGGTCGCTCGGGCTGGCCGCGCTGGCCGTCGTCCGGGGCGCCGCGTTCGTGCGCGCCCACGACGTGCGCGCGACCGTCGAGGTGCTCCGCGTGATCGGGGCGGCGCTGGCCGCCTCGGCGGGCCCGGGACGCCCCGTGACCGGACTCGCGCTGCTGCTCCAGGAGGGCCTCCGGATCGGGTTCGTCCCGGTCCGCTGGCTGGACCTGGTCGACATCGGCGTCACGGCGTTCCTGGTGTACCAGGTGTACCGGCTGATCCGGGGCACGATCGCGGTCCAGGTGGCCGTGGCCCTGCTCGGGCTCTACGCCGTCAACGAGGTCGTCCGCGCGGTCGGCCTGACGACGCTGACGACGCTGTTCGGGGCCGTCGGCGACGTGTTCGTGCTGGCCGTCCTGATCCTGTTCGCGCCCGAGATCCGCCAGGCCCTGTTCCTGCTGGGCCGCAACCCGATCGTCCGGCGGCTGGTGACCCAGCCGCCGCGCCAGAAGATCACCGACGAGGTGATCGGGGCGATCCAGGAGATGAGCCGCGACCGCGTCGGCTCGCTCATCGCGTTCGCCCGGTCGACCGGCCTGCGGAACTACATCGAGTCCGGCACCCAGATCCACGCCGACGTCGAGCGCGACCTGCTGACGGCCATCTTCTTCCCCAACTCGCCGCTCCACGACGGGGCCGTGATCGTCCAGGGCCAGAAGATGGAGGCGGCCCGGTGCATCCTGCCGGTCTGCGACGCGCGCGGCCTCGACCCCCACCTCGGCCTCCGCCACCGCGCCGCCGTCGGGCTCACCGAGCGGACCGACGCGTTCGTGATCGTGACGAGCGAGGAGACGGGCAAGATCTCGGTCGCCGAGAACGGCCGGCTCGACGTGGGCCTGTCGCTCGCGGAGGTCGAGACCCGCCTGCTCGACGCGTTCTCGCCCGACCGCCGCGACGCCGCCCCGGGCGGGACGGCCGAGGACCCGCCCCCGCCGCCGGCCGACGCGACGACGTGATCCCGACGAAGCGGGCACAGGGCGCCGGGCGCGGGTACCACGCCGGCCCCTCCACCTCCGACCGTTGCTCCCGTGCTCTTGACCGACCGCCAGGCCGCCGCCTTCCGACGACGCCTCGTCGGCGACCTCCGCGACAAGGGGATCGCCGACGAGCGCGTGCTCGCGGCCATCGGCGCGCGTCCCGCGCCACCGGTTCATGCCGGACACCGGCCTCCACCACCAGGCCTACGACGACGTCGCGCTGCCCATCGGCGAGGGCCAGACGATCTCGCAGCCGTTCACGGTCGCCCGGATGACCGAGCTGATGGACGTCCAGCCCGGCGAGCGCGTGCTCGAGGTCGGGACCGGGAGCGGCTACCAGGCCGCCGTCCTGGCCGAGCTGGGCGCGCGCGTGTTCTCGATCGAGCGCCACGCCGCGCTGCTCCAGCAGACGGACCCGGTCCTGAAGTCGCTGGGCTCCAGGTCCGCACGCGCGCCGGCGACGGGACGTACGGGTGGCCCGGCTACGCGCCGTTCGACGCCATCGTGGTGACGGCCGGCGGCCCGCGCGTGCCCGAGCGAGCTGCTCGACCAGCTCCGCGAGCCGGCTGACGGCCGCCCCGACGCCCGGATGCTGATCCCGGTCGGGCCGCCCGACGCGCCAGGTCCTCCACCGCATCACCCAGACCGGCCGCGGGCCTCGACCGACGAGACGTTCGACGGACGTCCTGTTCGTCCCGCTCGTCCGCGACCGCTAGGCCCACCGCCGCCCCGAGGCGGCCCGCCTCGGGCACCCCGGCGACCCAGCCGCCGAGCGAGAACGCTCCCCCTCCCGACCCCAGACCCCCGATGCCCCCCCTCCTCCGCCGCTTTCTCCAGGGCCTCCTCATGGGCGGCGCCGACATCATCCCCGGCGTCAGCGGCGGGACGATGGCGCTGATCGTCGGGCATCTACAAGGACCTGATCGACGCCATCGGCGAGGCGTTCTCGGCCGTGCTGACGCTCGCTGCGGGGGCGGGTCGGGCAGGCGGTCTCGATGCTGAAGGCGCTGAACTGGGCGCTCCTGCTGCCGGTCGTCGGCGGGATCCTGATCGCCATCGGGATCGGGTCGCTGTTCGTGCCCGAGCTGCTGGAGGCGTACCCGGTCCAGTGCCGGGCGCTGTTCTTCGGGCTGGTCGCGGCGTCGCTCGTGATCCCGTGGCGCGAGCGGCGCGAGCACCACACCTGGCACGTCGCCGTCGCCGTCGTGGCCGCCGTCGCCGCGTTCTTCCTGGTGGGCCTGCCCCGGAGCGGCGACGCCGCCGACCCGTCGCTGTGGCGGGTCGCGGGGACGGCGGCCGTCGCCATCAACGCGATGATCCTGCCGGGCGTGAGCGGCGCGTTCCTGCTGGAGGTGTTCGGCCTGTACCGGCCGACGCTGGAGGCGCTGCGCGGGCTCGACCTGGCCTACGTCGCCGCGTTCGCGGGCGGGGCCGGCATCGGGCTGGGGCTGGCGGCCAAGGGGCTGAGCTGGCTCCTGGACCGCCACCACGACCTGACCATGACGGTCCTGGTGGGCCTGCTGGCCGGCTCGCTCCGCGCGCTGTGGCCCTGGGTCGGCGCGGTGGAGCACGCCCACTCCGACGGGACGGTCGAGCTGGTGCCGGACCCGTCGGTGCTCCTCGCGCCGGGCCCGAACTGGCCGCTCGCGTTGGTGTTGGCCGTCGCCGGGTTCGCCGCCGTGACCGCGCTGGCCTGGGTCGGCCGCCGCCGCCTCGACCAGGCCGACGCCGCCCTGGCCCGCGAGCACGAGCAGGTCCACGCCGAGTAGGCACCGGAGACGAAGCGTGGGCCCGGGGAGGACGTCCCCCGCCTTTACGCCCAGACAGCCTGTGAGCCCTCGCTCGGCCCGCCTCGGTGGGCCGGCGGGGACGCCCGAGCGCGTGCCGAGGTCGGAGCTAGCCGAGGTCGACGGTGTCGACGACGCCGACGATCGGTCGCGTCGGTCGCCGTCAGGTCGTGGGCGTCGAGGAACGGGATGGCGGCCTCGGCCGAGGTCACGAACAGGACCGTGTCGCCCGGCCCGGCGTCGCACGTGTCGAGCGCCGTCGTCGGGCGGCCCGCGCCTCGCGTCCCGTCGGCGCGGAGCGGTTGGACGAGCAGCATCCGGCGGCCCGCCAGCGACGGGTCCTTCTGGGTCGCCCAGATCGAGCCGATCACGCGGCCCAGCCTCACAGGACCATCGGGTCGGTCGCCCGGGCCGCCTGGGGCAGCGCGGCGTCCTCCTCGGCCACGTCGAGCCGGTCGACGATGGCCATGATGACGGCGTCGACGGCCTTCCCGCTCGTCACCTCGGTCTGGCGCCCGGACGAGCCCTGGGCCACCAGGACCGTCTCGCCCACGCCCGCGCCGACGGCGTCGGCCGCGACCACGACCGTCGGCAGCGGCTCGCCGTCCAGGTCGACCTCGCGGACGATCAGGAACGTCATCCCGACCAGGCCGGGGTCCTTGCGCGTGGCCCAGACGGTGCCGATGACTTCGCCGAGGAGCATGGGTGCGGGGGTGGGTCCGGAAAGGTACGGGGCGCGCCGGGCTTCCACGCCGTGCCCGGCGCTCCGGGCCCGCTCGGCGGGCCCGCTCGGCGGGCGCGCTACACGTACCGCGTCACGACGTGCGCCGCCTTGCGGGGCCCCGAGATCGTCCACGCGACCTCGACCGACCGGGGCCCGAGGCGGACCGTCGCGGCGTAGCCGTCGGCGCCGCAGACGTGGACGGCGCGCGCGGCCCAGGTGCCGTCGGGGCCGCAGTCGAGGACGGCGCGAGCGGGCGCCCCCTGGCGGACGTGCTCGACGGCGAGCGCGGCGCCCTCGGCGTGCCACCGCGAGACGGCCCGCCACCGCATCGGCCGGCCGCCGGTGGGGGCCCAGACGCCGGCCTCGGTCAGGACCACCACGGCGCCGTCGGCCGTCGCCGTCACCGCGCCCGTCCCGGAGCCGACGTCGGCCCCGGCCCGGACCTCGACGGCCGCGCCGGTCGACGCTGCCAGCCGCGCCAGCACGTCGGCCGCCGTCGCCTCGGGGCCCGCCATCACCGGAGCGGGACGACGGCCAGCGTGCACCGGCTGACGCAGACCAGGCGGCCGGCCTCGTCGCGGACCTCGACGCCCCACACCTGGCTCGTTTTCCCGACGTGGACCGGCGTGCCGGTCGCCGTCAGCCGGCCCTCGCGCATCGGGCGGAGGTGGTTGGCGTTGATCTCCTGGCCGAACGCCGTGAACCCGTCGGGCGCCGCGAGGTAGCCGCCGACGCTGGCGACGGTCTCGGCGAGCGCGACCGTCGCGCCGCCGTGGAGGTAGCCCAGCGGCTGGTGGTGGCGCGGCTCGACCGGCATCGTCATCACGACGCGGTCCGCCGAGCCCTCGACGAGCGCCATGCCGAGCGTGTCGCCCAGGGTCTCGCGGTCGGGGAAGTCGGACAGGCTCTTGGACACAGGGCGTCGGGGCGTAAGGGGACGGGGCGGGCGGTAGTCTACCGACGTCCTCCGCCCGCCCCATGCTCGACGCCCTGCGCGACTGGTTCTTCGGATTGGGCGCCCAGTACGGCGTCGACCCGCTCATCTTCGGGGGGATCTACGTCGGCGCGATCCCGCTGTTCTTCGGGTCGCTCGCCTGGCTCGGCCGGAACGTCCGGGCGAAGAAGAGCCCGGTCCTGCCGGTCCTGGCCGCCGGCGCCTGCTTCGTCTCGGCCTACGTCTACCTCATCGTGGCCGGCGAGAACGTGCCGGCCTGGGTCTACGGGTTCGTCGCGCTGCTGGTCGCGTTCGGCGCCTGGAGCACGGTCCGCTCCATCCGCACGACGATCGCCCGAGCCCAAGCCGACTCCTCCGGCCTCGGGCCCGAGGCGGAGGGACCCGGCACGGCCGAGGGCGCTAGCGGAACGGGACGTCCAGCGTGAGCGCGACCGCCGCGTCGGGCGCGACGTAGAGCCGGTCGCGGTCGAGCGGCACGCGGACCGCGACCCCGGGCCGGACGCCGCCGACGTCGACCGTGGCGCCGGCCGCGAGCGTGGCCGTCGTCTCGAACACCTGGAACCGGTCGCCGGTCAGGTTCGGGCGGCCCGTCACGCCGCCCCGCAGCGTGACCGCGCGGACGTCGACCTCGCCCAGGACGGCGTAGCCCAGCAGCAGGCCGGTCGCGTCGCGCCCGCCCACGTTCTCCGCGCCCGAGACGTCGCTCACGACGGCCGGCGCCAGCCGGAGCCGGAGCCGCGCCGAGTCGCCCAGCCGGGGCGTCACGTCGGCCGAGGCCGAGACGGTCAGGACGTCGGGGACGTAGGCCTCGAACCGCTCGACGTCGGCGCCCACGCCGCCCTGCCACCCGAACTGGTCGACGTCGGTCGGGTCGTTGAACAGGGGCAGGCGGACGCCCGCGCCCAGCACGACCTCGGGCCGGAGCCGGACCTCGACGCCGAGGTACGGGTTGCCGAGGCTGGCGTCGCTCTGGTCGAACGTGTCGCCGCCCGGGAGCGGCCCCGAGACGCTGGAGTACGCCAGCGGCACCTCGCCGCGCACGGCCCACCGCGGCCCGACCGTCACCTTGCCCGACAGCAGGACCGCCGTCGACACCACGCCGACCGTGTTGTCGCGGACGACGACGATCTCCCCGCGGTCGTTCGTGACCTCGATGTCGAGGTTGTCGCCGACCGCGTAGAGAACGTCGAGAGAGACGGACGGTCCGGCGACGGGCGCCCGCCACTCGGGCTGGGCGGAGGCCGCCGAGGCAGCGAGGACGAGGGCGAGCAGCGAGAGGCGCACGGGTGAGCAGAGCGTGAGGGGCGCCCGTCAACGCCCGCAGGCCTCGGGGTTCCGGCCAGGCCGCGAGGGCACCGCTTTCCCCACGACGGGTCAGGCCAGCGGCCGGCCGGGCCCCTCCCAGGCGACGCCGAGGTGAGCGGCCACGTCGGCCGCGTGGTCGGCGAACGTGTCGCGCGTGCCGAGGTCGCCCGCCTCGGCGCCCAAGCGGGCCGGGCCGGCGACGAACCGCAGGACGGGGACCCGCTCGCGCGTGTGGTCCGAGCCCGGGTACGTCGGGTCGTTGCCGTGGTCGGCCGTCAGCGTCAGGACGGCACCGTCGGGCAGGGCCGCCTCCAGCTCGGGGAGCGCCGCGTCGAACGCTTCGAGCGCCGCTGCGTAGCCCGGCGCGTCGTTCCGGTGGCCGTAGAGCTCGTCGAAGTCGACCAGGTTGGTCCAGACGAACGTGGGGGCGTCCGACTCGGCGGCCTGGCGGATGGCGTCGAGCGTCTTGGCGACGCCGTCCGCGTTGCCGGCGGTCTTGGTCTCGACGTCCACGCCGGACCCACCGAACAGGGCCGCGATCTTGCCGATGCAGACCGTCCGGACGCCGGCGCGCTGGAGCCGGTCCAGGAGCGTCGGCGCGTGCGGCAGCAACGACAGGTCCTTCCGCTGGGCCGAGAGGCGTTGGTACGCGCCGGGCTCGCCCGTGAACGGCCGCGCGATCACCCGTCCGACCGCGTGCTCGCCGACCATCACCTCGTCCCGCGCGACCCGGCACATCCGGTACAACGCGTCCAGCGGGATCGTGTCGACGTGGGCCGCGACCTGGAAAACGCTGTCGGCCGACGTGTAGACGATGGGCCGGCCGGTCCGCTGGTGCTCGGCGCCCAGTTCCGCGATCACCGTCGTCCCCGAGGCCGGCGCGTTCGACAAGACGCCGTCGACGCCGGCGCGGTCGCAGAACGCCTCGACCAGGTCGGGCGGGAAGCCGTCGGGGTAGGTCGGGAACGGCGTCTCCAGCACGAGCCCCGCCAGCGCCCAGTGGCCCGTCGTGGAGTCCTTGCCCGCGGCCCGCTCGGTCAGGCGCCCCCACCGAGCCGCCGGGGCCTCCGCCTCGGGCAGCCCGTCGACCAGGTGGCCCAGGCCCCAGCGCGCCAAGTGGGGGAGGCTCGGCCGTTGCTGGCGGACGACGTGACCGAGGGTGTCGGAGCCGACGTCGCCGTAGGCCTCGGCGTCCGGCCCGTCACCGACGCCGGCGCCGTCCAGGATGATGGTGACGTAGAGGGGGGCGGGCATGCGGGGTGCGGGGTGCGGGGTGCGGGGTGCGGGGTGCGGGGTGCGGGGTGCGGAAGGTGAGGGTTTCCGCCCGACTTCGCCACCGAGGCGGGCGAAGTTGCCGGAAGTTGCCACGCGCGGTGGACCCTCCGTGGCCCCGCGCCCCTCACACCACTCCCCTCTTGGACCTCCCCCCGATCCTCGCCATCGAGACCTCGTGCGACGACACGGCCGCCGCGGTCTGGGCGGACGGCCGGCTGGCATCGAGCGTCGTCGCCGGGCAGCGCGTCCACGAGTTGTTCGGGGGCGTCGTGCCGGAGCACGCGAGCCGGGCCCACGAGCGGCTCATCGTGCCCACGGTCCAGGCCGCGCTCGCCGAGGCCGGCATCGGGATCGCCGACCTCGGTGCGGTCGCCGTCACCGTCGGGCCGGGCCTGGCCGGGTCGCTGCTGGTCGGGCTGAGCGCGGCCAAGGGGATCGCCGTCGGCGCCGGGATCCCGCTCGTCGGCGTCAACCACCTGGAGGGCCACGTGTACTCGGTGATGATCGAGGAGCCCCGGCCGCCGCTGCCGTTCCTGTGCCTGACCGTCTCGGGCGGCCACACCCTGCTGACGTTGGTCGGGGAGCGGTTCCGGCACGACGAGCTGGGGCGGACGCGCGACGACGCGGCGGGCGAGGCGTTCGACAAGGTGGCCAAGCTGCTGGGCCTGGGCTACCCCGGCGGCCCCCACATCGACCGGCTGGCGGCCGACGGCGACCCGGCGTTCCTCCGGCTCCCCTCGCCCCGCCTGGGGCCGAAGGGCCGGCGCGGCGACGCCCTGTTCGACCTGTCGTTCAGCGGGATCAAGACGGCCGTCCGCTACTGGATCGCCGACCTGCCGGACGACACGCGCGCCGAGACCGTCGAGCGCCACCGCGCCGACGTGGCCGCGTCGTTCCAGCGGGCCGTCGTGGACGCCTTGGTAACGGGCGTCCGCCAGGCCGTAGAGGAGACGGGCGTCCGGGCGGTCGCCGTGGTCGGCGGGGTCTCGGCCAACCGCGGCCTGCGCGCGGCGATGACCGAGGCGGGCGCGGCCGACGGCTTCGAGGTGTTCGTCCCCGACCCCGCGCACTCGGTCGACAACGCGGCCATGATCGCCGTGACGGCCGCCGCCAAGTGGGCTGCGGGCCAGACGTCGGGGCTGGACGTCGGCGTCGACCCGAGCCTGGCGCTCTGACCCCGCCCGCCTCGGCGAGCCGGCCGGGAGACTCGCCCGAGCGGGCGGCATACCCGGACGGCCCGGCCCGGCGTTGATGCCGGGCCCCTCCGCTCCCGCCGTGCCCGCCCGTCTCCTCGCACTGGCCCTCCTGCTCGCCGCCTGCACCGACGCCCCGCTCCAGCCGGCCTCCGGCGCGAGCGGCCCGGCCGAGAGGGGGCCCGCGGGGGGCGACCCCGCCGAGGCCGACCCGCCGTTCGCCGGCGCGCGGTGGCGGCTCCAGTCGCTCGGCGGTCAGGCGCCGGTCGAGGGCGTCCGGCCCGTCCTGCTGTTCACCGGGACGCCCGCCGAGCGGGACACCTACGACCGGCCCTACCCCGGCCGCTTCGCAAACTGGCGGATCGTGAACGGCGACCTGGGCGTCGGCTGGCTCCACGCGCCCTACCGCCGGTCCGGCGACTCGCTCCGGTTCTCCGAGGTGTACGCCTACCAGCGTCTCTCGACCGCGGCCGAGGAGGCCCAGGCCAAGCGGCTCGCGAACGCGCTGGAGGCCACCCGGACGGCGAGACAGGACGGCGACCGCTTGGCGCTGCTCGGCCCGGACCGCGACACGCTGGCGGTGTTCGTCGCCGACCCGCCGCGCGCGGCCGGCCCCCTCGACGACGTCGAGTGGGTCCTGACCGACATCGGGAGCGTGCCGAGCGGCTCGCGCTCGACGGACATCACCCGCCGCCCGGCGCCCGACGGCACACGGGCGGACCTCACGTTCACCTCGCGCCGACTGGGGCCGGGGCCCGAGGACGGCTTCGACGCCTTCGCCGGCTACACCGGGTGCAACTGGCACAGCGGCGGTTACCGGCTTGCCCGCCAGAGCGTCGGTCGGTTCCGGCTGGAGACGAGCGGCCCCCCGATGGCGACGCAGCGCGGGTGCGCCGAGCCCGCCGCGTCCGTCGAGGACGCGGTGCTGAGCGGCTTGACGCTCGCCACGTCCGCCGAGACCGACCGGCGAGGGGAGCCGACCGACGAGGGCCGAACCGCCACCTCGCTCACGCTCCGCGACTCAGCGGGCACGATGCTGCTCGCCTTCCGCCGCCACCAACCGTACCCCGTCGACGTGGCCGCGCTCCGCCGGGGCCGCTGGGTGTTCGCGTCGACCGACCACCGCTACCAAGAGATCGCGGCCGGCGTCACCGTCGCCTTCGCCGACTCGACGTTCCGGGGCGCCGACGGGTGCGTGCGCGTCTCCGGCACGTATCGCGTCGACGGCGACGCGCTGGCCGTGCCGACCCAGCAGTCCGACGACTCGGGGTGTTCCGACGCCGAGCGGGCCCGCCACCACGTCGTCCCGGTCGCGTCCGGGAAGCTGGCCGTCACCGCCGAGCGGCTCGTGCTCTACGACGAGAACGGAACCGCCACGCGCTTTACCCGCCCTCGCTGATGCGCTTCTCCCTCGCCCTGCTCGCCCTGTCGCTCGCGGCCTGCCAGTCCCCCGACCCACCCCCCGAGGCGGACCCAGCCGGCGCCGGGCCGCCGGTCGTCGGGACCGAGTGGCGGCTCGCGGCCATCGACGGCGACCCGGTCGCGAGTGCCCAACTCGTCACCATCGGGTTTTCCGACACCCCGTGGGAGATGACCGAGACGGGCTGGCGGTCGATGGGCGGCTACGACGGCTGCAACGACTTCGGGGTCGGCTACCGACTGGAGCCGGCCCCCGCGAGCACGGGGGACGAGCGCTTCCGGACCGGCGGCGGCGTCATGGCCAACGCGCGAGCCTGCGGCCAGCCCGGCGGGCACGTGTCCGACTCGCTCCACACGCGCCTGAGCGCGGCCAGAACGCTGCGCGTCGATGGAGGCCGGCTGCTGCTCGCCGACTCGCTCGGCGCCGAGCGGCTGGCGTTCGTGCCCCGCCCGGTGCACCCCGTCGACTCGACGGCCGTCGTCACCGGCCGCTGGCGGCTCGACCCGGCCGCGTCGACGGTGACGAACGCCTCCGGCGGCCCGGCCGCACGCTACGAGGTCGCCTTCGCGCCCGACGGGAGCTACCGCGGCGGGGCCCGCTGCGTGACGTTCACCGGCGGGTACCAGCTCGACGGCGACCGCCTCGGGGTCTCGTCCTTCTCTCGCGACGACGAGGCGTGCGCGCCCGACGACCGGACGTGGACCGGTCCGGAAGGCCTTGAGGGGGGCGAGATCGAAGCCGACAGCGTCCGCTTGGTGATCACGAACCGGCGCGGGAGCCGGGCCGTCTTCGCCCGCCCCTAGCCCGCCTCGGCGATCCGGCCGACGGGCTGCCCGAGGCGGGTCAGTGGCCGCCGACGGCGGCGAGCGCGCCCGGCTTGTCGTGGACCGCGAGCCGGTCGTGGAGCGACTGGCTGGCGTCGTTGAGCCCGATCACCTCGACCTCGACGCCGCGGCGGCGGAAGCGCAAGACCGCCCGGTCGATGGCGTCGACGGCCGAGCCGTCCCAGACGTGGGCCTTCGACAGGTCGATCACGACCCGGTCGACGTCCTCCTGGTAGTCGAACGTGGCCAGGAAGCCCTGGACGGTCACGAAAAAGAGCGAGCCCGTGACGGCGTAGGTGTGCGTCCGGCCGAGGGGCCCGTGGTCCTCCTCCATCTCCATGAACGCGTGGTTGGCCACCTCGCGCGCGAAGAACAGCGCGCTCAGGACGACGCCCGCCAGCACGCCGATCGACAGGTCGTGCGTGATGACGACGGCCGCGACCGTCACCAGCATCACGAACGACTCCGACTTCTTCCCCTTCGCCATCGCCGGGATCGAGCCCCAGTCGAACGTGCCGATCGACACCATCACCATGACGGCGACGAGCGCGCCCATCGGGATGAGCACGAGCCAGTCGGACAGGACCAGGATGAACAGCAGCAGGAACGCGCCGGCCGCGAACGTCGACAGCCGCCCGCGCCCGCCGGAGGTGACGTTGATGACCGACTGGCCGATCATCGCGCAGCCGGCCATCCCGCCGAAGAAGCCCGCGATCACGTTGGCGATGCCCTGGCCGCGCGCCTCGCGGTTCTTGTCGGAGTCGGTGTCCGTCCGCTCGTCGACGATCTGGGCCGTCAGGAGCGACTCGATCAGGCCCACGAGCGCGAGCGCGAACGAGACCGGGAAGATGATCGACAGCGTCTCCCAGGTCAACCCGACGGCGGGGAGCGAGAAGAACGGGAGTTCGGTCGGCAGCGCGCCCATGTCGCCGACCGTGTTGAGGCCCCAGCCGCTCGACAGCGCCAAGCTCACCGCCGTCAGCGCGACGATCGCGACGAGGGGCGACGGGACGACCGTCGTGATGCGCGGGAGCCCGTAGATGATCGCCAGCCCGGCGGCCACGAACGCGTACATCATCCAGCCCTGGCCCGCGAACTGCGGGAGTTGGGCCATGAAGATCAAGATGGCGAGCGCGTTGACGAACCCGACCATGACGGCCTTGGGCACGAACTTCATGGCCCGGCCCAGCCGGAAGGCGCCGAACGCGAACTGGATGACCCCGGTCAGGATGGTCGCCGCGAACAGGTACTCCAGCCCGTGGTCGCGCACGAGCGTGATCATCAGGAGCGCCATCGCGCCGGTCGCGGCCGAGATCATGCCCGGCCGGCCGCCCACGAACGACGTCGTGACGGCGATCACGAACGAGGCGTAGAGCCCCACCTTGGGGTCGACGCCCGCGATGATGGAGAACGCGATGGCCTCGGGGATCAGCGCGAGGGCGACCACGACGCCC
The DNA here is from genome assembly GCA_963740235.1 of uncultured Bacteroidota bacterium. Lineage (GTDB taxonomy): Bacteria > Bacteroidota > Rhodothermia > Rhodothermales > Rubricoccaceae > Rubrivirga. The sequence goes on along the minus strand of CAVUDG010000007.1, from coordinate 1,467,018 downwards.
GCCAGCAGGTCGGCGCGGACGTTGCCGAACCACTCGTGGCGGAGCGTGGCGGGGTCGAGGGAGGCGGGCAGGCGGAGCGTCAAGCGGACTCGGGGATGCGTCGAAACGAAAAGGACCCGCGCACCGGGCGCGAGTCCTGTAGCGCGGGCACCAACCGTGCCGCGCACCCTGAAAGTACCCGCCGCTACAGGTTCTCGGCCGGTTTGGGGCCGTCTTCTCCCGAGTTCTGCGGCGGAAGCCCTTCCACTTCACGGCGTCCGCACGCGCGGGCCGTCGCGCCTCGGTGGCCCGGCGGGCGGAGTCACCCCGACCCGGTACGTCTGCCCGGTCACGACCGACGGGCGGGGAGAACCCCACGCCGTCCCGGGTGCGTCGGACCGTCCCCCGCCCAGCCCCATGTCCGCCCCGCTCCCTCCCCACGCCTTCCGCCGCGCCGACGAGACCGACGACGCCCGCTTCTACGCCGCGCCCCGGCTCGTCCACCACATCGACGACGGCGCACAGGCCGCCGTCACCGCGCTCTACCGCTCGCTCGTGCCGCCCGGCGCCGACGTGCTCGACCTGATGTCGAGCTGGGTCAGCCACCTCCCGCCCGGCCTCGGCCTGGGGCGCGTGGCCGGGCTGGGCATGAACGCGGCCGAGTTGGCGGCCAACCCGCGCCTGACCGAGCACGCGGTCCAGAACCTCAACGCCGACCCCGCGCTCCCCTACGCCGACGGCGCGTTCGACGCCGCGCTGTGCTGCGTGTCGGTCCAGTACCTCACCGACCCCGTCCGTGTGTTCGCCGAGGTGGGCCGGGTGCTCCGGCCGGGCGCCCCGTTCGCGGTCACGTTCTCGAACCGGTGCTTCCCGACCAAGGCCGTCGCGGCCTGGCGCGCGCTCGACGACGACGGCCACGCGGCGCTCGTGGCCGAGGTCGCCCGCCAGTCGGGCGCGTTCGGCCCGGCCGAGGTCCACGCCCACCGGCCGCGCCGGGGCGACCCGCTGATCGGCGTCGTCGTCCGCAAGGCCGGGCGGCCCGGCTGAGGCCGCCCGCCTCGGCGAGCCCACGGGGGCACCGAGGCGGGGCGGGCTAGCGGCCGCCGGCGGGCGCCGGCTCCGCCGGCGGGGCCGCCTCGCGCGGGCCGGCGTTCTTGACGTAGCGGTCGAGCCACTGGTCCTCCTCCCACAGCATGTGGAGGAGCGACTCGCGCCCGCGGTAGCCGTGGCTCTCGGCCGGGAGCAGCACCAGCCGGGCCGTCCCGCCCAGCCCCTTGATGGCCCCGTAGAGCCGCTCGGACTGGAGCGTGAACGTGCCCGGGTTGTTGTCGGCCTGGCCGTGGACCAGCAGGATCGGCTCGTCGATGGCGTCGGCGTGCATGAACGGGCTCATGCCGACGTAGAGCATCGGGTCGTCCCAGAACGTCCGCTCCTCGCGCTGGAACCCGAACGGGGTCAGCGTCCGGTTGTAGGCGCCCGAGCGCGAGATGCCGGCCCGGAACAGGTCGGAGTGGGCCAGCAGGTTGCCCACCATGAACGCCCCGTAGCTGTGGCCGCCGACGGCGACCCGGTCGGGGTCGGTCACGCCCCGGTCGACGCCGGCCTGGATGGCCGCCTGGGCGTTCATCACGAGTTGCTCGCGGAACGTGTCGTTCGGCTCGGCCTCGCCCTCACCGACGACGGGGAACGCGGCGTCGTCCAGGACGGCGTAGCCGCGCGTCACGAACGGGACGGCGCCCCAGTAGCTCACGTAGGTGAACTGGTACGGGCTGTCGGAGCGCTGGCCGGCCGCGTCGGCGCTCTTGTACTCGGTCGGGTAGGCCCAGACGAGCGTCGGGAGCGGCCCGTCGCTCGCGTCGTAGCCGGGCGGGAGGTAGAGCGTGGCCGAGAGCGGGACGCCGTCGGCCCGGGTGTACTCGATGGTCTCCTTCTGGACGTCCGCCAGCTCGGGGTAGGGGTGCGGGAAGGCCGTGAGCGCGCGGCTCGCGCCGGTCGCGAGGTCGCGGGCGTAGAGGTTCGGCGGGTCGGTGACGGTCTCGCGCTGGGTGAGCAGCACGTCGGCGCCGTCGCCGAGGAAGGCGAGCGGCCGCTCGTAGGCCGGCGCCTCCGACCGGAACAGCTCGGTGGTCTCGCCCGTGGCCAGGTCGAGCCGGCGGACGAACGGGCGGTTGCCCTCGGCCGAGGCGCCCTGGCCGGTCAGGAACACGTCGCCGCCGTCCATCTGCAAGACCGAGTGGCCGGACGCGTTGGAGACCGTCATCGGCGAGCCGGGGTCGCCGTAGCGGTCCTCGAACGAGTACGCCAGGAGGGGCTCGGGCTCGGCGCCGGACGCGTCCGGTCGGAGCCGGTAGACGGTGACCTGCCGCGTCTGCCAGTAGTAGTCCGTCGCGATCGCCGTCTCGCCGTCGCCCCAGGTGACGCCGCTGAACCGGAGCGGGAACGCTGCCAGCTCGGTCGGTGCGGCCGTGAACGGGGCCGCGAGCGTGTAGAGCCGGTCGCGGAGGGCCGCCTCGGCGCCGGCGTCGCCGCCGTCCTGGGCCTCGGCCCAGGCGAGCGTGGCCGGCGCGTCCGACCGCCACTCGACCGCGCGCGGGCCGGTCGGGACCGAGCCGAACGCGATCGGGACCCGCTCGGCGACGGGCAACGAGGCCACTGTGTGGACGACCGCGCCGGTCTGGAGGTCGCGGACCTCGACGCGGCTGGCGAATCGGTACCACGGGACGAGGTACGAGTACGGCCGCTCGCGCGCCTCGGTGAGCAGGTACCGCCCGTCCGGCGACGCCTCGAACGACGTGTAGACGCCCTCGGGCGCGACGCCCGCCGCGTGCGCGTCGTGAGCGAGCGGCACGCGGACGAGCGCGCTCGTCATGTAGTGGTCGAACAGGCTCTCGTCGAACGGGCTGGCCAGCAGGTCCTGGTAGGTCCGAGCGGGCGCCGCCTCGCCCGTCGACTCCTGGACGACCGGGCCCGTCGGGACGGCGGCTTCGGTCGGCGCCTCGCCGCGGCCGGCCGGCACCACGCGGACGACCAGGCCCTCGCTGTCCGGGAGCCACTCGAACGAGGCTCCGGGCGCGGCGTCGTTGACCGCGTTGCCGAGCGCGAGCCGGGCCCGCGCCGTCGCCACGTCGACGGTCCAGACCTCGACGCGGTCGGGGCGGTCGACCAGCAGCGCGAGGTGGCGGCCGTCGGGGCTCCAGGCCGGGCTGCGGAGGGGCGCGCCCGACGGGAGGCCCGTCACCGGCCGCTCCCCCTCGCCCGTGGTGCTCGCGAGTGTCAGGTCGGTGTAGCCGCCGGCGCGGCTGGGCCCGGTCGTCCGCGGGTTGATGCGGACGCCCGCGAGCCCCAGCTCGGGCTGGGCCAGCTCGGCGACCGGCGGCGCGCCGGGCTGTCCGAACAGCGCGATCGTCGTGCGGTCCGGGCTCAGGCGGACGGACGGCGTGCGCGGCGCGTCGACCAGGGCGGCCAGCTCGGGGGCGGGCGTCTGGTAGGCGAGCGCGTCGTCTTGCGCGTGGGCGGCGGTCGCCAGCAGGGCGACGAGAAGGACGGAGCGGAGCATGGCGGGCACGAAAGGACCCCGTCAGTATAGGGCCGCCCCTCCCCGCCTCGGCGCCGAGGCGGGCCGGTCTAGGCCTCGGACGACGGTGTCGGGGTCGCCTCCGAAGGGACCCGGAAAGACCTGCGAGCGGCCTCAGTCCACGCCCAGCGCCTTGTGGGTCTGGACCGAGACCCTCCACCTCGGGTCCTCGAAGCACAGGTCGAGCGCCAACCGCGTCGCCTGGGCCAGCCGCGGCCCGTCCTCGGGCTGGAGCCACAGGTAGCGCCGCCCGTCGGGGCGCTCGCGGACGCGCCCGGCCGTCTGGGCGAACGCCTCGGGCCGGTAGTCCGGGACGACCAGCTTGAGCTCGTCGCACGCCTCCAGCGCCAGCCGGGCCTCGGGCAGCTTGGGGCTGCACACGACCCAGTCCGGCCGGGGACCGTCGCCAAAGGCGTCCGCCAGCGTCTGAGTCCCGTTCGTCTCGACGGCCACGAAGAACCCCCGGGCGTGGAGCGCGCGGACGAGCGCCGCGTCGGCCTGCAAGAGCGGCTCGCCGCCGGTGAGCACGCAGAACCGGACGGCCCCGCCCGCCTCGGCGGCGGCCCGGGCGAGGTCGACGGCCGAGAGCTTGACGGCGCCCTCGGGCGTGAACGCCGTGTCGCACCACCGCGCGCACGCGTTCCCGTGGCGCTCGGCGTCGCGGGCGCGGTCGGCGTCGTAGCCCGTCCACAGGTTGCAGCCGACGAAGCGGACGAACACGGCCGGGCGGCCCGCCTGCGCCCCCTCGCCCTGGACCGTCCGCCAGATCGCCTTGACGGCGTAGCGACGCCCGGCGCCGGCCGGCGAGTCGCCCAGGCGGGCGGACAGGCCGGCCTCGTGTTCGGCGGGGGGGAGGGGCACGCGCATGCACCAAGGAACGGACCGGCCGCGCGACGCGCCTGAGGCCCGAACGCCAGGCCGCCAAACCCCACGATTCTTCGCGTTCGCCGCCCCTCGTGGAACACCGGCGCCCGGGTCGGATTGATCCCGTCCCTTCTCCCCCAACGTCATGGCAGACACTCCCTCCGCAAACCAGCAGACCCAGACGTGGCCCGAGCTGGCCATCGGGCTCTACGACAAGCTGACCGGCCGCAACGCCGAGATCGAATACGAGTTCGGCGACGACTTCCAGGTCGAGGTCCCGAGCGGGACCGGCCCCCAGGCCACGCACGCGACCTGGAAGATGTCGGGCAAGCTCACCATCCGGACGCGCGACCCCGAGCACGGCGGCGCGGCCGACAAGAAGTGATGCGCCGGCTCACCGTCGACGCGGACCTCACGCTCTCGGTTGACGGCCACCCGGTCTCGATCACCGGGCGCGGCCAGACGCTGACCGTCGAGGTCGACTCGGCCCAGACGGCGTGGCGGCTGTTCCAGGCCAACCGCCCCGGCCGCCACCTTGTCCGCTCGATCACCGACACGCTCGACGTGTTCGGCATCGACGTCGACGTGGTCGTCGGCGAGAGGTCGGTGGTGTCCGTCGGGCCGTCGGCCCAAGGCGGACCCGTCGCCCAGGCGCTCGGGCTGCCGTCCGTCCAGGTCACGGCGCCGCCCGAGGCGACCTGGGTCGCCGTCGGGCTGGCGGCGCTGGCCGGCCTGGCCGTCGGGCTCCGGCGCTAGACCGGGCCCCGGCTCGGGCCGCCCAAACCGCGCGCACGACGCCCGGCCCGGACCCCCGGGCTGGGCGTCGTTGGTCTCCACCCATCGGCCGCCGAGCGGCCCCGCCCCACGATGCCCACCCTCGACCCCGCCCAGGCCCCGGCGCCCGACCCCGACGCCGTCGAGTTGGTGGCGACCGAGTCCTCGGCCACGCCCGACCAGGCCCTGCCGACGGTCGCCATCGCCGGCGCGTCCGGGTTCGTCGGGACGGCGATCCGCAAGGCGCTCGCCTCGAGGTACCGCCTCGTCGGGCTGACGCGCTCGCCGGCGCGCGCCGCCAGCGGCGACGACGGGGCCGTGCTGTGGCGCCACTGCGACCTGTACTCCCTCCGGGCCGTCGAGGCGGGCCTTGCGGGCGCCGACGTGGCCGTCTACCTCGTCCACTCGATGCTGCCCTCGGCCCGGCTGACCCAGGGGACGTTCGCGGACCTCGACCTGATCCTGGCCGACAACTTCGCCCGGGCGGCCCAGACGGCCGGCGTCAAGCAGATCGTCTACCTCAGCGGCCTGCTGCCCGAGGACAAGACGGACCTGTCGAAGCACCTGCGGAGCCGGTGGGAGGTCGAGCGGACGCTGGCCGCCCACGGGACGCCCGTCACCACGCTCCGGACGGGGCTGGTCGTCGGCAAGGGCGGCTCGTCGCTGCAGATCCTGGTCAACCTGGTCCGTCGCCTGCCGACGATGGTGCTGCCGTCGTGGACGGACTCCAAGACGCAGCCGGTCGCGCTCCAGGACGTGGTCCGCGCGGTCGAGCTGGTCGTCGGCGCGCCCGAGCAGTTCGAGGGCACGTTCGACGTGGCCGGGCCGGAGGCGATGACCTACCGCGAGATGCTAGAGCGGACGGCCCGGGTGCTCGGCGTCGAGCGGTCGATGGCGAGCGTCCCGCTCATCACGCCCCGGCTGTCGACGTTGTGGGTGAGCCTGGTCTCGGGGAGCCCCCGCGCGCTCGCGGGCCCGCTGGTGGCGAGCCTGCGCCACAACATGGTCGTGCGCGACAACCGGGTCCAGCGGGCCATCGCGCCCCACGCGCTCGGGTTCGACGAAGCGCTCCGGCAGGCGATCCAGCCCGACGGCACGCCGTTCCCCGACGCCCGGCACGCCCACCGCGCCGCCGACGACCGGACGGTCCGCCAGGAGCGGCTGGTCCGGTCGGTCCAGCGGTTCCGCCTGCCCCGGGGCAAGACGGCCGAGTGGGCCGGCGCCGAGTACATGCGCTGGCTCGACGGGTTCGCCGGGCCGCTGATCCGGGTCAAGGTGCGCGAGACGGCCCAGGGCCCGGTCGCACGGTTCCATGTCCGCCCGCTGCCCCGGCCCGTCCTGGAGCTGACGCACTCGGCCGACCGCTCGACGCCGGATCGGGCGCTGTTCTACGTGACCGGCGGGCTGCTGGCCGAGGTCGACGGGGGCAAACGCGCGCGCCTGGAGTTCCGCGAGGTGCTCGACGGGACCACGGTCCTGGCCGCCATCCACGACTTCGCGCCGCGCCTGCCGTGGTGGCTCTACCGGCTGACCCAGGCGGCGGCGCACCTGTTCGTGATGGCCCAGTTCGGCCGTCACCTGGCCAAGCTGGCCGCCGCCGAGCCCCGCCCCGCGACAGCGGCGCCCGCCTCGGCGACGCCTCGGGGCTAGCCGGCGTCGGCTAGCCGGCGTCCGGGACCCACCCCTTCGAGACGGCCTCGGCGTACCCCCTGGCGCGGAGCACCGAGGCGGGGTTGTCCAGCTTGCCGTAGCCCCAGTCGTGGCGCTGGGTCCGGTCGCCGTGGTAGTCGGTGTGGCTGTGCTCGCGGACCGTCTCCAGCACGTCCTGGCCGCGGACGGTCCCCAGGTCGGCGGCGAGCTTCCAGGTCTCGGCCTTGGTCAGCGCCATGAGCGGCGTCCAGATGCGGAGGCCGGTGCCGAGGGCGAGCGACAGCGTCTGGGCCTGGGACTCGACGAAGTCGAGCCGGCAGTCGGGGTAGCCCGAGTAGTCGGTCTGACACATCCCGCCGACCAGGTCGGCGATCCCACGCGTGAACCCGAACGAGGCCGCGGCAGTCAGGAACAACGCGTTGCGGCCGGGCACGAACGAGGCCGGCAGGTCGGGCGCGAGCGCGTGGGCGTCGGTGGTGTCGGCCGCCTCGGCGGCGAGCAGGGCCGAGCCGGAGAGGAGGCCGGTCAGGTCCAGGACCGTCAGCGGCACGCCGGCCGCCCGGGCGATGGTCCGGGCCTGCTCGATCTCGACGGCGTGGCGCTGGCCGTAGCGGAAGGCGACCGCCTCGACGCGGCCGAACCCGCCGTGGTCGGGCGAGAGCGCCCAGAACAGGCAGGTCGTGGAGTCCTGGCCACCGGAGAACAGGACGAGGGCCGTCGAGGGATCGGGCATCGGGAGTCAGGGGTCGGGAGGGAGCTCGGCGCCTCTCAGACGACGCGAACCCGCGAGGTCTGATTCCCGGTTCCTCGTTCCAGATCCCTCTCCGCCCGTTCCTCTTTCCCATTTCCCCATCCCCGGGCCGCACCCCGGGCCATCTTGGGCCGTTGCTATCCTGCCCCGCCCACCCCGACCCGTATGGCCGACACGCCGACCGCGGCCGACCGCCTCGACGCTTTCCACCAGCGCGCCCTCGACCACACCAAGGCGTCGCTGGAGCACATGGCCCGCTACGGGATCGAGCCCGAGGGCCGCGTCGCCCTGTTCCTGCCGCCCGACGCGCGGCAGCAGGACGTCCACCGGATGCCCTACGTTCACGCCACGCGGCAAGTCGTGACCTACACGACCGAGCCCGGCGAGTTCACGGCGTTGTGCCCGTTCTCGGGCCTGCCCGACTCGGGCACGGTCTCGATCGAGTACGTGCCTGGCTCGTGGCTCCTGGAGCTCAAGAGCCTCAAGTACTACCTGATGAGCTGGCGCCACGTCGGCGCGGCCCAGGAGGACATCACGGCGCTCGTGTTCGAGGACCTGGCGCGGCACCTCGACGACCCGCACCGGTTGGTGGTCAAGACCGACTACACCGTCCGGGGCGGGATCCACACCGTCTGCTCCGTCGACAGCCGCGACCAGCCGGCCGGCTCGGCCCGCCCCCCCGCCCAAGCGGGCGGGGACGGGGCGGCCTAATGACGACCCTCCCGACCGACTCCGACCGATGAAAAAGATCCTCGCCCTCCTCCTGGTCCTCGGCGGCTTGGCCGTCGGCGCCGGCTGGTGGTTCGCGTTCTCGTCCAACGTCGGCGGGGCCGAGCAGCACAGCGTCCGCATCCCCCAGGGGACCGGGTTCGAGGGCGCGCTCGACTCACTCGACGCGGCCGGCGCGCTCCAGAACCGGTCGACGATGGAGCTGTTCGGCCGGCTCACCGGCTGGGCGACCCAGGTCAAGACGGGCCACTACTACATCCAGCCGGGGATGAGCAACTGGGCCGTGCTCGACAAGATTCGGAAGGGCCTCCAGGACCCGATCCGGATCACGATCCCGCCGGGGAGCCGCCCCGAGCGGACGGCCCGCGTGCTCCGGAACCAGCTCGGAACCGACTCGACCGAGGTCGCCCGCCTGCTTCGCGACCCGGCCTTCGCCGACTCGCTCGGGACCGACGTGGCCCACCTCCACGGCCAGATGCTGGCCGAGACGTTCGACATGTACTGGACCGACGACGCCGAGACGGCGCTCCGCCGCATCCACGACCGCTACGACCGGTTCTGGACCGACGCGCGCCGCGCCAAGGCCGACGCCCTGGGCCTGACCCCGGACGAGGTCGTCACGGTGGCGTCCCTCGTCGAGTGGGAGGCCCGCAAGCCCGAGGAGCGCCGCCGGATCGCGGGCCTCTATCTCAACCGCCTGCTGGGCCGCACGTCGTCCGGCACGATGCGGCTCCAGGCCGACCCGACGGTCCAGTTCGCGCTGATGGAGGAGGGCGGCGAGCCCCAGATGCGGCGCCTGTTCTTCAGCGACTACGCGTTCCCGAGCCGGTACAACACGTACCTCATCGACGGCCTCCCGCCGGGCCCGATCACGAACCCCTCCGACGGGACCATCGAGGCGGTCCTGGACAACGAGGAGAACGACTTCCTCTACTTCGTCGCCGACGGCACGGGCGGCCACGACTTCAGCCGGACCATCGCCGAGCACAACGCGAAGGCGCGCCGCTGGAGCCAGTACATGCAGGAGCAGACGCGCATCCGGCGCCAGCGCGAGGCGGCAGCGGCGGCCGAGTAGGCCCGCCTCGGCGCCGAGGCGGAGGGACCAGGCCCGCCCACCCACGCTGGGCATCCGTCGTAACCTAGGGGGACCGCCCGAATCCCTGGGCCGACGCATGCCCCGGCGGGGCATCCCGGTGGGCTCGGCGGCTGGCTCGCCCCGCAGGTCCACCACGCGCGCCGTTCCACCACGTGGCGGCGCCCGCACTCCCCACCACCATGCACCGCGTCCTCCTCACCCTCGGCCTGGGCGTCCTGGTCGCCCTCTCCGGCTGCGACTCCAGCGACGACACGGGCGGCCTCGACGACTGCGCCCTGATCGGGACCCAGAACCTCGGGACGATCACCGCGACGACGCCCAACGGCTCGCTTCAGACCTCGTGCGCCCTCATCACGTCGTCCTCCGGCTTCCTCGTCATCAACGTCCGCACGCCGGGCAGCGCGAGCCCGCTCGGGGCCGACGCCATCGAGATTCTCCTCGACGGCCCGCGCGTCGGCGTCTACGAGCTCGGCGTCGAGGACGCGGAGGCGACGGCGTCCTACGGCCGGACCCCCGCCTCGGTCATCGAGGCGGCCTCGGGCACGGTCGAGGTCACCTCGCTCTCGGGCGGCATCGAGGCCCGGTTCTCGTTCACGACGGTGACGGGCCAGGAGGTCACGAACGGACGGCTCGACCTGAACTTCTAGGGCCGCCCCAGCGGGCGCGGCACGCCGGGACGGGCGGGCCGCGTTGGGCGAGAGCTAACCCCGCCCGGCGGACCCGCCGATACCGCCCGCCATGCGCCCGGTCCTCACGCTCGCCGCCGCCCAGCTCCGGGCCGACCTCCGCCACGCCCGCTCGGGCCGGCGCGGGGCCGGCCGGCTGGCCACGACCGCGCTCGCGTACGGGTTCTCGGGCGCCGTGCTCGCGCTCTCGCTGGGCGGCGCCCCGGCCACGACGGCCCTGTTCGTCGGCGGCAGCTTCGGGATCGTGCTGGCCGCGTTCGGCGTGGTCGGCTCCTACGACGAGCTGATGGGGCGGCCCCGCGACAACGCCTGGCTGGCGACCCTGCCCGCCTCGGAGCAGCAGCACTACGCGGCGCGACTCGCCAACATCGGCGTCTACGTGGCCCTGATGGCCGTCGGGATCGCGGCGCCGGTCGGGGTGCGGACCGGGCTCGCGCACGGGCCCGGGCTGGGGCTTTTGGTCGGGCTCGGCATCGGCGGGGCGACGTTGTGGACGTCGCTCCTGGCGCTCTGCGTCTTGTGGGGGCTCACGCTCTCGCTCCCCTTGCGTGGGCTCCGGATGGCGCTCTCGGCCGGACGGACGGCGCTGATCGGCGCGCTCGTGCTGGGCTTCCAGTTTATCGGGGCGGACCCCGAGGCGCTCTCGGCCTCGTGGTGGCCCGGCGCCTGGATCGCCGACGCGCTCGGCGGGCGGGCGACCTGGGGGCTGGCAGCGCTCGGCGGGTCGCTCCTCGTGTTCGGCGTCGCGTTCGGCGCCGTCTTCCCTCGCCGGTACTTCCGCCTGATGCGGAGGCTGGCCGACGGGAGCCGCCACGACGGCGCGCGGACCCGCGTCGGCCGCCAGATGACGGCGCTCGAACGGTGGGCCGTCCCGAGCGGCCCCGTCCGGGCGGCCTACGGGTTCGCCACGGCCGCCTTCGCCGACGACCGGTTGGTCCGCGGGCGGCTGTGGCCGGCGGCGCTGCTGCCGGCCGGGTTCGTCGTGTTCGGCTGGCTCAGCGGCGGCCTAGGGAGCCTGCTGGGCGTGGGCTCGCTCGGGGCGCTGGAGGGGACCCTGACCGTGCTCCAGGACACCGGGACCCAGCTCCACCTGTCCGTCCTAGTCGTCCTGTTGTTCTGCATCCAGACGCTCGTCCAGACGCTCCAGACGTCGGACCACGCCGAGGCGTCGTGGGTGTTCGGGACGCTGCCCGAGGCGCGGCCCCGCGTGGTCCAACTCGGCGCGCAGAAGGCGCTGACGTGGCGGGTCCTGTTCCCGCTCCACGTCGGGATCGCGGTCCTGCTCACGCTGTCGATGCCGGCCGGGGCGGCCGTGCTCCACGCGGCGTTCTGGTTCGCCGTCTCGGCGGCGGTCTCGCGCGTGGTGGCCGTCGCCCACCGTCGGCCGCCGTTCTCGAGCCGGGGCGACCGGTTCAACGCGGCCTCGCGGTTCGGGCCGCTGCTGGTCTCGATCCCGATTGCGATCGGCGTGATGATCTTGCAGGTGTGGGCGTTCTCGACCGTCGCGCGAGCGCTGGCCGTCGTGGTCGGGCTGCTGACGCTGTCGGCGTTGGTCGGCGCGGCGGTCGTCCGGTGGCCCCGTCCCGAGCGTCGGCCGAGGCGGGCCGGGCCGGCCTCGGCGCTCTCGTCGGCCGCCCCACCGCTCAGCGCGTCGACGGTGGCGTAGAGGCGCTGTGAGCCCGTGCTACCCCGTGCCGGCCAGGCGCTCGGCGACCGCGAGCGCCCTCCGAGTCCGGGTGGCGGCGTTCCGCCCCCGCTCGACGTCCATGCACGCCCGGCGCTGCTCAGAGACGGGACGGGTGCCGAACGCCTCGCGAGCCCCGGCCGCGTCGAGGGCCGCCGCCAGGGCCTCGGGCCGGCGGACGGCGTCGGCGTCGGCGTCGTAGTCGTGTTCGACCTCAACGAGGCTCCCCAAGGTCGCGTCGATGTCGCGCAGGAACGTCTGACCCACGGCGAGCTCCAAGCGGCCATCCCAGAGCGGGCGCACGGCCCGGCGAAGCGGGGCCCCGTTGAGGGTCCCGATCAAGACCGTCCGCTTGTCGGACCGGCAGAGGGCGACCACGGCATCGGGCGACAGCAGGGCCACGGCCGAGATCGTCCCGGCGGGCGCCGTCACGAGCGGGGCCGAAAACGAGGAGGGTGGCTCGGTCATGGGCCCAGCCTACGCCGACAGAAAGGAGGACGGCGGCGTCCCCAGACCGGCTTAGGAACGCCGGACGGGGAGCCGTTTACGAGAGCGGCCCCCGCCAGCGAAGGCGGGGGCCGCGTGAGACCGGGCCGCCGGAGGGCGGCTAGTCGTCGTCGTTGTTGCCCCGGCGGCCCCGGCGAGAACCGGAGGACCGACTGCCAGACGACCGGCTCGGGCTGGCCTCGCGACGCGGGGCAGGCGCGGGGCGGCTCTCCCGGCGTGGCGCGGGGGCCGGACGGCTCTCGCGGCGAGGGGCCGGGGCCGGACGGCTCTCGCGGCGAGGGGCCGGGGCCGGACGGCTCTCACGGCGGGGCGCAGGGGCCGGCCGCGTGTCCCGCTGAGGCGCGGGCGCCGGGCGGGTCTCGCGGCGGGGGGTCGGCTCCGCGCGCTCCGTCCGCGTCGGCCGGTCGACCCGCCTCGGCGGGTCCGCGCGGCGGACCGGCGGGGGGGCCGGTCGGTCGGTCTGGCGGGGCGGGTCGACCTGACGGGTGGGCGCCGCGTTCCGCGTCGGGGTGGCGTTCCGGGTCGGAGCCGCGTTGCGGGTCGGCGTGGCGGTCCGCGTCGGCGTGGTCGTCCGGGTGGGCGACGGGCTCGCCGAGGTGGACCGGGGCGACGACGTCGCGCCGGGGGCGGGCCGCGTCGAGGTCACGCCGCCGGAGCGGGGGATGCGGGCCGGGCGGTCGGCGCGGTCCGGGGTCCGCTCGGGCGCGGCGCGGTCCGGCCGGCCGGTCGAGCGCGTGATGCCGCGCTCGCCCGAGGGCCGGGGCAGACGCGCCGGCGCGAGCCCCTGGCGGGCCGGCTGGCGCGACCGGTCCGGCGCCGACTCCGCGACCGGCGACGAGGGCGTGCCCGGCAGGCCGCGGACGCGGCTGCGGCGGCCGTCGTCGTTGCCCCGGTAGTCGTTCCGGTAGTCGCCGTAGTAGCCGCTGCTCCGGGGGCGGCCGTAGTAGCCGGGGCCGTAGTAGCCGGCGCTCGTGTAGAGGCCGTCGTAGTACCCGTCGGCGTAGCCGTTCCGGTACCCGAAGCCTCCCCCGAAGCCTCCTCCGAAGCCGAAGCCGACCGCGATCCCGGGCCCGTAGAACGGGTCGAAGAAGGGGTCGTAGCCCCACCCGTAGTACGGGTCGTAACCGCCGTAGTAGCCGTAGCCGGCGTAGTACGGGCTGTAGGCCCAGCTCCGCCGGTGCTGCCACGTCGGGTACCACCCGTAGCGGACGTAGGGCCGGTACGTCGAGTACGGGCGGTAATAGGTGTAGGGCGACGGGTAGTAGGCCGGGTCCCCGTAGCGGTAGTAGTCGGCGTAGTAGCCGCCGTAGTAGACGTCGTCGTCGGTGCCCTGGCCGAGGTCGGCGAGGTCGTCGGCGACGTCCTCGTAGTAGGTCGTCCCCTCGTCGTCGTAGTAATAGCGGCCGACCGTGATCGAGTTCGGGTCGACGTCGCCCTCTTGGGGCGCGCGGCCCAGGGGGACGGCGCCGGACGCGATGTCCTCGGGCGCCGGCACGTCGATCACGGCCGAGTCCCCGTAGGGGTTGTCCGGGATGTCCATGGTCCCCGCGAGCCCGACGCGGGCCGGGCCGGCCGTGTCGGCCTGGGCGACCGGCGCCCGCGCCGGGCGGTCCCCCCAGGTGTTGTCCGGGCGGGACGAGGAGCAGCCGGCGAGCGCGGCGGCGAACACGAGGACGGCGAGCCGTCGGGAGGGGAGCAAGCGCATGGCAGCGGAAGGAACGTCGGTGCGGAAGCCGCGCGAAGAGCGGAGTCGGGCCGGTCGCACCGGTGAGCCCGGGTATATTCGTCGGCCCGTGTCGGAGTAGCCGCGCCCTCCGCGGACGAGGTAACGCCGCCCTGGCGGAGAGCGATCCCCCTCGCGTCACACACGGTCCGCACACCAAGGTACCTCCGCGCTTCGGCGCCCCCCATCCCGGACGGACTGCCCCATGGCCGAGACGATCACCAAACGCGCCGACGACTACGCCCAGTGGTACCAGGACGTCATCCGGGCGGCACGGCTCGCCGAGACGTCGCCCGTCCGGGGCTCGATGGTCCTGCCGCCCAACGGCTACGAGCTGTGGGAGAACATGCAGCGCGGGCTCGACGGGATGTTCAAGGCGACCGGCCACCGGAACGCCTACTTCCCGCTCTTCATCCCCAAGAGCTTCCTCGCGAAGGAGGCCGAGCACGTCGAGGGGTTCGCCAAGGAGTGCGCCGTGGTCACGCACTACCGGCTCAAGGAGGTCGACGGCGACCTGGTCGTCGACCCCGACGCCGAGCTCGAGGAGCCGCTCATCGTCCGGCCCACGTCGGAGACCATCATCTGGGACACGTACTCGCGCTGGATCCAGAGCTGGCGCGACCTGCCGCTCAAGCTCAACCAGTGGGCCAACGTCGTCCGGTGGGAGATGCGGACGCGGCTGTTCCTGCGGACGGCCGAGTTCCTGTGGCAGGAGGGCCACACCGCCCACGCCACCGAGGCCGAGGCGGTCGAGGAGACCAAGACGATGCTGGACGTCTACGCCACGTTCGCCGAGGAGTGGATGGCGATGCCCGTCCTGAAGGGGGTCAAGACGGCGTCCGAGCGGTTCCCCGGCGCCGTCGACACCTACTGCATCGAGGCGCTGATGCAGGACGGGAAGGCGCTCCAGGCCGGCACGAGTCACTTTCTGGGGCAGAATTTTGCGAAGGCGTTCGAGTGCACGTTCCAGAACCAGGACAACGAGCAGGAGTACGTCTGGGCCACGTCGTGGGGCGTGAGCACCCGGCTCATCGGCGCGCTCATCATGACGCACGGCGACGACCAGGGCGTGATCCTGCCGCCCAAGCTGGCCCCGGTCCAGGTCGCCATCGTCCCGATCACGCGCAAGAACGACGACAACACCGAGGTGATGGAGGCGGCCCAGGCCATGCGCGACGCCTTGACCAAGGCCCGCTACCGCGTCGTCCTCGACGACCGGGACCAGTACCGGCCGGGCTGGAAGTTCGCGCAGTACGAAGCCGAGGGCGTCCCGGTCCGGCTGGCCGTCGGGCCCCGCGACGTCAAGAACGGGACGGCCGAGATGGCCCGGCGCGACACGGGCGAGAAGCGGTCGGTGAGCGCGCGCGAGATCGTCCCGGCCATCCGGGAGGCGTTGCACGAGATCCAGCAGGGGCTCTACGACCGGGCCTACGCCTTCCGCCGCGACCACACCCACGTCGTCGACGACTACGACCGGTTCAAGGAGGTCATGGACGAGGGCGGCTTCGCGCTGATGCACTGGGACGGGACGGCCGAGACCGAGGCCCGCGTCAAGGACGAGACCAAGGCGACCATCCGCTGCGTCCCGTTCCCCGGCCAGGTGCCGGGCGTCGACACGGAGGAGGCTGGGACGGACCCGGTGAGCGGCCAGCCGGCGGAGCGGCGCGTGGTCTACGCCCGCTCGTACTAGGCCCGTGGGCGACGAGCGCACGCGGACACCTGCCCCGGAGAGGCCCGCCTCGGGTGGGCCCGCCTCGGGTGGGCCCGCCTCGGGTGGGCCCGCCTCGGGTGGGCCCGCCTCGGGCCCGAGGCGGGGGCCGCTGGACCGGCCGGACCACGGGTACCGGCTGGCCAACGCGGTCTCGTACTTCCTCAACCCGCTCATCTTCCCCCCCATCGCGTTCACGCTGATCGACGCGCACTTCGGGGGCGGCCCGGGCCAGGTCGCGTGGACGTTCGGGGTGTCGATCGTCTTCTTCTGCCTCGTCCCCCTGTTCTACGTCATGGGGATGATCCGGCTCGGCCGCGTCGAGAGCCTGGAGGTCCGCGACCGCTCGGCCCGGCTGGGGCCGCTGCTGGTGGGCATCGTGTCCTACGCCATCGGGGCCGTCCTGCTGTGGCGGACCGTCGAGGGGCCGGCGCTGCCGCTCATCGTGGCGTTCGCGTCGCTGTTCCCGCTCAACACGGCGCTGCTCCTGCTCATCAACACGCGCTGGAAGATCTCGCTCCACATGTCGAGCCTGGCCGGGTTCGTGGGCGTCCTGCTGTTCACCGCGCTGACGGTCTGGCGCGACTTGCCGGCCGGGGTCGAGGCCGCGCTGACGCTGGCGACGGTCGGCCCCCTCGTGCTGCTGGTCCCGCTCCTGATGTGGGCGCGCGTCCGGGTCGGGGCCCACACGCGGGGCCAGGTGCTGGCCGGCGCCGCGTTCGGGCTGCTGGTGCCCCAGGTCGAGCTGTGGTGGATCGTGTACCGCTGGCTGGACCTGGTGGGGTAGGGTCTCGCCGGCGTTCGCGGAACGGGGGGCGAGGGACGGGCACGGGCTCCCTCCGCCTCGGGACCGAGGCGGGCGGGGCCGGACGGTGGGCCGGACGGTGAACAGGCCGTGCGAGGGGAACGAGAGCCCCGCGGCACAGCGTTCGGACGGAAACACAACGACCTATGGACGCCACCATCGGCACCGGGACCCACGGCGCGGCCGGCATCCCCGACGCCTTCGAGCACCCCCGCGGCCTGTTCTGCAACCGGACCCTCAACCTCCGGAAGATCCAGGCCATCGGGTACGACATGGACTACACGCTGGTCCACTACCACGTGGCGCTCTGGGAGGAGCGGGCCTACGCCTACATCAAGGACGGGCTGGCCCGCTTGGGGTGGCCCGTCGACGACCTGGTGTTCGACCCCGACCTGGTCGTCCAGGGGCTGGTGGTCGACACCGAGCGGGGCAACGTGGTCAAGGCCAACCGGTTCGGCTACGTCAAGCGGGCCTTCCACGGGACGCGCCCGCTCCCTTACGACGAGCAGCGCCACGCCTACCGCCGGACGCTCGTCGACCTCCACGACCGCCGGTGGCGGTTCATGAACACGCTGTTCTCGATCTCCGAGGCCGGCATCTACCTCCAGCTCGTCGACAAGCTGGACGCGGGCGAGTTGCCCGAGCGGATCGGCTACCCCGAGCTCTACGAGACCATCCGCCAGTCGCTCGACGCGGCGCACTTGGAGGGCCTGCTCAAGGCCGAGATCCTGGCCGACCCCGACCGGTTCGTCGAGCGCGAGGCCGAGATCCCGCTGGCGCTCCTGGACCAGAAGATGGCCGGCAAGAAGCTCCTGCTCATCACCAACTCCGAGTGGGAGTACGCCGCGCCCATCCTGCGCTACGCGTTCGACCCGTTCCTGCCCGGCGACATGACGTGGCGGGACCTGTTCGACCTGGCCATCGTCGGGGCCCGCAAGCCGGCGTTCTTCGACGAGCGCGCGCCGGCCTTCGAGGTCGTCGGCGAGGACGGCGACGGGCGGGCGGTCCTGCGCGGGCACAACGGGATGCTGGAGGAGGACCGCGTCTACGTCGGCGGCCACGCGGCGCTCGTCGAGGCGAGCCTGGGGCTCCGCGGGTCGGAGATCCTCTACGTCGGCGACCACGTCTACGCCGACGTCAAGGCGTCCAAGAGCGTGCTCCGCTGGCGGACGGCGCTGGTCTTGCGCCCGTTGGAGGACGAGATCGAGGCGCTCGACGCCTGGCGCGGGACCCAGCAGCGGCTGTCGGTGCTGATGACGGAGAAAGAGCGGCTGGAGGCCTACTTCTCGGCGCTCCGCCTGGAGCGCCAGCGGAACGACCAGGGCTACGGGCCCCAGACCGAGCGGTCGGCGCAGTGGCTGAGCGACCAGATCGGCGCGATCCGCGCCCGCCTGGTCCGCCTGGACGCCGAGGCGGGCCCGCTCGCGGTCGAGGCGAGCCGCCTGGTCAACCCCCGCTGGGGGCCGCTGATGTGGGCCGGCAACGACAAGAGCCACCTCGCGCGTCAGATCGAGGCGTCGGCCGACATCTACACGGCGCGCGTCTCCAACTTCCTCCACTACACGCCGTTCGTCTACCTCCGGAGCCCGCGCGGGACGCTGCCCCACGACCACGCGGCGCCCCAGGACGTCGGGCTGGAGGCCGCCGCCCACGACCTGGGCGTCGAGGACTTCGGCGGGGGGGACTGACCCACGGGGGCCGGGAGGTGGGCAGCCTCCCGGTCGCCGCGTCGGTACCTGCCCGTTCCCCTCTCCCTGTTCCCCGTGCCGTCTTCCTCCCCCCTTTCCAAGCCTCAGCGCCGCGTTTTGTCCGACGCGCTCCGGCTCGTCCGCGACCAGCGGGCCCGCGCCGAGGGCGAGGGCGCCCCGTTCCCGCCCGACGTGGCCTGGACGACCCCGTTCGCGCTCGGCTACATGGTCGGCGCCGTCGACGGGCTGTGCCAGGCCCACGGGGTCCCGTTCGACGGGATGGCGCTGGCCGTCGTCGGGCTGGTCTTGGACGACGCGTTCGGGCGGCCCGAGAGCGACCGGCTCCGCCAGCGGGCCGTGGCGCTGATGAACGCGGGCGACCCGGACTTCGGGCGCGGCCGGCCCTGGGGCGGCAACGAGGCCATCGGCCAGGCGCGCGGGCTGATGGTCCCGGTCGGGCTGGTCCACCTGATGCGCGGCGACGAGGCCCGGATGGGAGGGCCCGTCGGAGGCCCCCAGGCCTAGCGACTCCGCCCACCTCGGGCCCGAGGCGGACAGGGGCGAGCCGAGCGGCCGCGGCGGCGTACGTTGGGCCGGACCCTCCTCCCTGCCATGACCACGGCCACGTTCAAGACCACGCGCGAAGGGATCGACTATGGGCTCCGCCCGATGCGGCTGTTCGCCAAGGCCAAGGCGCTCGGGACCTGGGACCCGGCGGCCATCGACCTGGCCCAGGACGCCGCCGACTGGCGGACGCTGAGCGCCCCCGAGCGCGACCTGCTGCTGCGCCTGAGCGCCCAGTTCGGCGCCGGCGAGGAGTCGGTCACGACGGACCTCCTGCCCCTCCTGGGCTGGGCCGCGGCCCAGGGCCGGCTGGAGGACGAGCTGTTCCTGACGGCCTACCTGTGGGAGGAGGCCAAGCACGTCGAGGCGTTCGACCGCTTCCTGCGCGAGGTGGCCCGGTTCGACGGCGACCTGGAGGCCTACCTCACACCCGCCTACCGGGCCCACTTTGCCGAGGCGCAGCCGGCCGCCATGGCCCGGCTCCGCGACGACCACTCGACGGAGGCGCTCGTCGACGCGCTCGTGACGTACCAGATGGGGACCGAGGGCATCCTGGCCGAGACCGGCTACCACGCCTACTACACGGTCCTGCAGGCGCGCGGCATCCTGCCCGGGATGCAGCAGGTCGTCCAGCTCATCCAGCGCGACGAGAGCCGGCACGTCGGCTACGGGATCTACCTGCTGAGCCGGCTGATCGCCGAGGAGGGCGACGCGGTCTGGGAGCAGATCGAGGCGCGACTCGCCCAGGTGCTGATGGGCGCGATGGGCGTCGTGGCCGAGATGCTGGCGCCCTACGGCGACGACGTCCCGTTCGGCCTGACGGTCGACACCTACATCGCCTACGCCCAGGGCCAGTTCCAGAAGCGCTACGCCCGGTTGGAGAAGGCCCGCACGACACCGCTGGAGACCATCCTGTACGGCCCGCGCGTCCCGGCCGGCGGCGACGGGATGTAGCTCGGGTGCGCCCGCCTCGGTGCGCCCGCCACACGGCCGAGGCGGGCGGGGTCAGGCGCCGAGCGCGTCGGCGAGCGCGGGCAGGACGTCGCCCAGGCGCGCGTCGAGGGCGACGGCGGCGTGGCGGTGCCCCCGCGTCTCGCCCAGCGTCACGATCGCGACCGGCGTGCCCTCCGCGTCCGCCTGGCGCACGAACCGGTAGCCGCTGTACACCGCCAGGCTCGACCCGACGACCAGGAGCGCGTCGGCGCGCGACACGATCCCGGCCGCCCGGACCACGCGCGGCTTGGGGACGTTCTCTCCGAAGAAGACGACGTCGGGCTTGAGTGGGCCGGCGCACGCTGGACACACCGGCGGCTCGAACGTCGCGATGCCAGCCTCGATCTCGACGTCTCCGTCGGGGGCGACCCGGCCCGCCTCGGTGACCCGGTCGAGCCAGCCGGGGTTGCGCGTGGCGACCTGGCGCTGGACGGCGGCCCGGTCCAGGCGCCCTCCGCAGCCGAGGCAGACCACGCGGTCCAGCCCACCGTGCAGTTCGACCACCTCGCGCGAGCCGGCCTGCTGGTGCAGCCCGTCGACGTTCTGGGTCACGACGCCCTCGACGAGCCCGGCCGCTTCGAGCCGGGCCAGCGCGAGGTGGCCGTCGTTGGGGCGGGCGCCCGTCATGCGGCCCCAGCCGCGACTCGCGCGCGCCCAATAGCGCCGCCGCGCGGCCGGGTCGCGGACGAAGTCGTCGTACTGGACCGGGCGGCGCTCGACGTGCCGCGTCTCGGGCCCTCGGTAGTCGGGGATGCCGGACTCGGTCGAGATCCCGGCGCCGGCCAGGACGGCCAGACGGCGCCCACGCAGCAGGTCGGCGAGGGCGCCGAGGTGGGCAGGGGTCGAGGTCGAGGTCGGAGCAGCCATGGCGCGTCAACGCCGGCCGGACGGGCGAGGTGTCCGCTCTGGGACGGGGCACCGCCACCACCATTGTGGAGACCGAGTGAACCGCGTATACTCTCGTCCCGGAGCCGTCCTGGCCGCGCCTCCGGCCCTCGCAGTGATGGGCGAGGGAGGGATCTCACGACCGCTTGCTCATGGTGCGCCTGGCCGCCGGCCTGTTCGTCTTTGCCCTCTGCGTCGGCGCGTCTGCCCAGGACGGGTCCGTCGTGAGCGGGACGGTGACCGACGTCGAGACGGGCGGGGTCCTGATCGGGGCCGCGGTCTACGCGCCCGCGTTCGAGCGCGGGACCGTGACGAACGCCTACGGCCACTTTAGCCTGCCCCTGCCGGCCGACTCGGCCCGCCTGGTGGTCTCGTCGGTCGGGTACCGGCCGGCCGAGGTCTGGAGCCCCACCGGCGGCGGGCGGCTCGACGTGGCGCTCGTCCCGGCGGACCTGGGCGAGGTCGTGGTCGAGGCAGCCAGCGCCCAGCGGCCCGAGGCGACGCCCCAGATGGGCACGGCGACGCTGTCCGGACGCGACATCCAGGCGTTGCCGGCGCTCTTGGGCGAGGCCGACGTGCTCAAGGCGGTCCAGCTGCTGCCGGGCGTCCGCGCCGGCCAGGAGGGGACGGCCGGGCTCTACGTCCGAGGCGGCTCGCCCGACCAAACGCTCGTGCTGCTCGACGGGACGCCGCTCTACAACGCGGCCCACCTGTTCGGCTTCCTGTCGACGTTCAACGCCGACGCCGTGAGCCGGGTCGAGCTGACCAAGGGCGCGTATCCGGCCCGGTTCGGGGGGCGCCTCGCGTCCGTCCTCGACGTCCGCCTGCGCGACGGCGACCTGGAGCAGCACCGCGTGCGCGGGCAAGTCGGGCTGCTGTCGACCAAGGTGCTGGCGGAGGGGCCGATCGTGCCGGGCCGGGCGTCGCTGCTGGTCTCGGCCCGGCGGACCCACATCGGGCTCGTCACGCGCCCGTTCGTCGACCGGGCCAACCGCGACGCCGCGGCCCGCGACGACGCGACCATCGACCCGAGCCTGTCGTTCTACGACCTGAACGCCAAGCTCCACTGGCGGCCTAGCGACCGCGACCGGGTGACGGTCAGCGTCTACCGCGGCGGCGACGCGTTCGACTTCACCTCGGTCGACCCCGAGGTGGCCTGCCTCGACGGGGCGTGCGCCGCGACCGGCGTCGAGAACGTGACGGGCGGCGCGCTCGACTGGGGCTCGCTGACCGGGTCGGTCCGCCTCGCGCGGGCCGTCTCCCCGCGCGTGTTCGCCGTGCTGACGGTCGCCGCGAGCGACTACGGGTTCGACGTCGGGGTCACGTCCGACGAGGGGCGGAACGGGCCGAGCCCGGTCACGGCCGCGGCGGTCTACCGGTCCGGCATCCGCGACCTCGGCGCCCGCCTGGACCTGGACGTGGCGGCCGGCCCCGACCACGCGCTCCGCGTCGGGGCGGCCGTCACGCGCCAGCGGTTCACGCCCGGCGCCCTGTCGCTGCTCGGCGACGACGCCGCCGACGGCGTCCCCTCCGACACGACCCTGGGCGGCGGCGCCTCGGACGGCCTGCAGCTCACCGTCTATGCCGACGACACCTGGCAGGCCGGTCCGCTGACGCTCGGGCTGGGGCTCCACGGCGCGCTCTACGTCTCGGGCCGGTACCGCTACCCGTCGGTCGAGCCGCGCCTCTCGGCGGCGCTCCGCGTGCTCCCCCGCCTGGCACTCAAGGCGAGCGCGGCCGTGACCCAGCAGCCCGTCCACCTGCTCACGACCGGGGCCGGGATCGGCTTGCCCGCCGACCTGTGGGTCCCCGCCGACTCGGTCGGCCCGGAGCGGGGGGCCCAGGTCGCGCTCGGCCTGGCCGGCTCGTCGCGCTCGGGCCGGACGACGTGGTCGGTCGAGGGGTACTGGCGCACGATGCGCGGGCTCGTGGCCTACCGCGACGGCGCCGCCTTTACGACGCCGTTCGACGACTGGCAGGAGTTGGTCGTCGAGGGCCAGGGCCGGAGCCGGGGCCTGGAGGCGTTCGTCGAGCACCGGACCGAGCGCGTGACGGCCTGGCTCGCGTACACGCTGGCCCGGACCGACCGCCAGTTCGACGCCATCGCCGGCGGCGCGTGGTTCCCCTACCGCTACGACCGTCGCCACGACGTCTCGGCCGTCGCCCAGGTCCGCTGGGGTCGGTTCGACGCCTCGGTCGCGGCCGTCTACGGGACCGGCGACGCCGTCACGCTGCCGGCCGCGACCTACGACGCGACGTTCCTGAGCTCGGGCTCGATCGACTACTGGACCGCGTCGGTGCCGGCGGCCGCGTCCGAGGTCGCCTACGGGCCGCGCAACGGCCATCGCCTCCCCGACTACGCCCGCCTCGACCTCGGCCTGACGTTCCACCTCCGCCGCGGCGACCGGCCCCACGCGGTCTCGCTCAACGTCTACAACGCGCTCAACCGTAAGAACCCGTTCACGACGCTCTTGGACGAGCGGACCGACGCCGAGACCGGCGAGGTCCGCCAGCAGCTGGTCGGGATCGCGCTGTTCCCCGTGCTGCCGTCGCTGTCCTACCGGTTCGGGTTCTGACCCGGGCGCCCCCTCCCATGCGCGTCTCCGCTCTCCTGGTCGTGCTCGGGCTCGCCGGCTGCGACTTTTCGACGTCGCTCGACATCGAGACGCCGCCGTATCAGCCAGGCGTCGTCGTCCGGTCGGTGCTGGAGGCGGGCGGCGTCGCCCGGGTCCGGCTGAGCGTGAGCCGCGACCCGTACCAGGTGGACCCGGCCGGGGCGGGCCTGGCCGCGCGCCCCTCGCGTGTCGACGGCCGCGTCGTGTTGCTCCGCGACGGCGCCGAGGTGGAGGAGCTCGAGGTCAGCGAGCAGACGTGCTACCAGGCGTCGGCCGTCTCGTGCAACGCCGGGACGGGCCAGAACGAGCGGACGGACGTGGGCCCGTTCGAGTGCGGCAGCTACCGGGGCCGGGTCCGGCTGGAGGCCGGGGCGACCTACACGGTCCGGGCGGAGGTCCCCGGCCTGGCGCCGGCCCACGCCACGGTGACGGTCCCGGCCGCGCCCACCATTGAGGCCGTCGAGGACGCCGGCGCAGACGGGCTACGTCGATTCCGGGTCCGCCTGAGCGACCCGCCGGGCCCCGGCCACCGATACGGGCTCACGATCTACCGCGAGTTCGACCGGACCACGCAGGCCCAATGCCGGGTGGGTGGGCGCGTGGACACGCTCGTCGTGTTCGACCGGCCCCGGGCCTACCGCAGCGACTTCTCCACGACCGACCCCGTCCTGGTCACCGGCGCGCGCGAGGCCGGCAGCTCGATCCACTTCGTGACGTTCCCCGACGACAGCTTCGACGGCCGAACGCGGGACTTCGCCATCGAGGCGACGCCCCGGGGCTCGCACCCCGGCGACACGGGCGCCGTCACCGTCCAGGTGACCTCGATGACGGCCGAGCTGTTCGACGCCTACCAGATCACCAACTTCGAGCTGGACGAGAACCCGTTCGCCGAGCCGACCGACCTCCCGCTCAACGTGTTCGGCGGCTATGGGAGGGTCGGGGCCGTCGCCGTCACCGAGGTCCGGTTTGGGGGCGCCGAGCGGTGACGGAGGGGCGCGTGCCGGCCCGGGTCGGGCAGAAACACGCGCGGTGGGCACGAAACCGGAGTCCGGTGCGTAGCTAGGGCCCCCTCTCCGGACGCCCCTGCCATGCCGACTTGTCCCCGCTGCGCCTTCGTGGCCCTCGTCTTTGCCGTCGCCGCCTTCGCCGGCTGCGATTCCTCGAACCCCGGCCGTGACCTCGACGTCATCGACGGGACGTACACGCTCCAAGAGCTCTCGTTCGACCCGGCCACGCCGAGCCTTCCGACGGCCGATGTCGGCGCACGGCTGGACCTGGACGCCACGACGCTCGAAGTCTTCGGCGGCGACGGCGAGGGCGAGATCCGGGTCCGCTACCGCGACGGCCAGCCCTCGCGGCGGATCCAGCTGGTCGTCGGCGCGACGCGCGGGCGGGCCACGTTCGAGGGCGAGACCCAGGACGACATCGACGACCTGAGGGACCTGTTCTTGCCGGCCGAGTTCGTCCTGACCTACGACAGCGACCTGGCGAACACGCTCTCCGGCACGTACAACCAGTCGGGCGTGGACCTCCAGGCGTTCGACCCCGAGGTGTACCTCGACCAGCGCAACAACCGCGGCACGCTGACGGTCCGCTTCCGCCGGCCCTAGCCCCGCCCGCCTCGGGAGCCCCCCGGACGGGTTGCCGAGGCAGGCGACGGAGGCACCGGGACCGACAGAGACACGACCCGTCCCGTCGGCGCCCCTAGCGCCCTCGTCGGGACGCCGCGTGCGAGGTCGGTGGGGACGCCGCGCGCAGCCTCCCCACGGCTGGGCGCGCGCTCACCGCCGCCGCGGGCTCTGCCGAGTCGGCCCGCCTCGGCGCCGAGGCGGGAGGGGCCGCCGGCCGCCCACGCGCATACGGCCACGGCCCTAGAAGTCGACCCGGAACCGGACGTTGAGCGTGCGCGGGGTCAGGCGCGTCGGGACGGCCGTGTAGAGGCGCTTGTCGCCCGAGAACTGCTCGACCCACGAGTAGGCGACCGCGTTGGTCTGGTCGAACACGTTGAGCACCTCGACGGTCGCCAGCAGGTCCAGCGGCGCGCCGGTGGGCAGGTTGGCGAGCTGGAGCTTCTTGGTCGCGCCCAGGTCGAACCGGAAGTAGCGCGGCAGGCGGATGACGTTCCGCTGGCCCTCGTCGAACACGCTGAGCGACGTGTTGGAGCGCTCGACGTCGCGGGCCGGCGGCGTGGTCGGGATGCCCGAGCCGTAGAGCGTCCGGATGTGGAGGGTCCAGGTGTCGTTGCCGGGGATGTAGTCCTGGACGAAGATGGACAGGTTGTGGCGGCGGTCCGTCGGGCGCGGGATCCAGTCGCCGCCGCCGCGCGCCGCGAACCGGTCGAGCGTCTGGATGTCGGTCGCCTCGGGCGTGTAGAACCGCTCCTTGGTGTAGAGGAACCCGTAGGTGATCCAGCTCTCGCGGCCCGGCACCAGCTCGCCCCGGAGCTGGACGTCGGCGCCGGCCGCGTAGCCCTCGGAGTCGTTCTCGGCCGAGTACACCACGCGGACGTTCTCGACGTCGTACGAGATCAGGTCGGTGTAGCGCTTGACGTAGGCCTCGGCGCGCAACGCGAACCGGCGGCTGGTGAAAAAGTGGTTGAGCCCGACGACGGCCTGGACCGCCCGGGGGCTCCGGATGTCGCCGTCCAACGTCTGGAACGCCGAGACGCCCGGGTCGGGGTCGCCGCGCAGCTCGCGGTAGGTCGGCGCTTGGTGGTAGATCCCGGTCGCGGCCGAAACCGAGGTCTGGGGCGAGACGGCGTAGCGGGCCGTGAGCCGGGGCGAGAGCGTGAGCTCGTCGTTGTAGGCGAAGTAGTCGGCACGCAGGCCCGGCGTGACGGTCAGGCGGCCCAGCGTGACGGCGTCCTCGGCCCAGACCGAGCCCTGCCACGACGCGAACGTCGTGTCGGCGACCAGCTCGCGGGCGGGCAGCGAGACCGTCACGCCCCCGTCGCCCTGCCCGGTGATCGTCGACAGCTCGTCGATCTGGTCGTCGAAGCGCAGCGTCCGCGCCTGCCACCCGGCCTCGACGCCGTGCTGGCCGAGGCGGGCGAGGTAGCGGCCCTGGGCCGTCCAGACGGCCTGCTGGATCGAGTTGGCCGCGACGTCCTGCTGGACCGTCTGGCCCTCCAGGAACCGGTCGAGGTCGGTCTGCGAGCCCTCGGGCCGCTGCTGGAGCCGGTAGAGCGACGTCCGGCTGGTCACGTCGTACGTCTCGAACTCGTCGATGGAGAACACCGAGACGCGGTGCTCGGCCGAGGCGTTGGACCCGAGTTGGCTCGTGAGCAGGAGCCCCCCGAAGGCGATGTCGTAGCCGTCCTCCTCGATCCCGGCGTAGTCGGTGGCGACGGTCTGGACCAGGTTCGGGTAGATGCCGAACGTCGTCTGCTGCTGCCGCGGCGCCAAGCGGAACCGGTGGCGGGCGTAGAGGCCGAGCGCGCGCAACGTGTGGGCCGGCGCGATCTGCCAGTCCAGGACGCCCTGGCCGTCGCGGAACTCGGGGTCGTAGCTGCCCTCGAGCTCCTGGCCGGCGAAGAACCGCTGGGGCCGGGCGCTCCGGGCGGCGACCGCCAGCCCCAGCCGCTCGCCGACCTGGCCGCCGACCTGGACGCCCGCGTCCAGCGTCGAGACGTAGGCCGTCCCGCTCGGCACGCCCTCGGGCGCCGCGTAGGTCGCGTCGAGCACCGACGCCAGCTTCCCGCCGTAGCGGACTGGGAAGCCGCCCGCGTACAAGGTCATCCGCGACGTCAGGTCGCCGTTGATGAGCCCCAGCCCCTCCTGCTCGCCCTGGCTGATCCGGAGCGGCCGGTACACCTCGAAGCCGTCGATAAAGAACTGGTTCTCGTCGTAGCTCCCGCCCCGCACCGAGAAGCTGTTCGAGAGCTCGTTCGAGGACGACACGCCGATCTCGGTCTTGACCCCCCGCATGGCGTCGGCGACGGGCATCGGCATGTCGCGGACGACGCGGGGGTCGATCCGGCTCACGCCCACGTCCTGGGGCACCGCGTCGCCCTCGACGGCTACGTCGCCCAGGTCGCCGACGGCCTGGGACAGGACGGCGTCGAACCGCGTCGTCGCGCCGCGCCCGACCACGACCGTGTCGCGGACGATCCCGTAGCCCACGAACGACACCCGGATCGGGTACGTCCCCTCGGTGATCCGGAAGCTGTACCGGCCCTCGGCGTCGGTGTTGGTCCCGAACGAGGTGCCCTCGACCACGACGGACGCGCCGGGGACCCCGCCCCCGCCCGCCTCGGTCACGCGACCGGCGATCTCGCCCCAGACCTGGGCGTCGGCGGACGCCGCGAGGGCGACGAAGAGGAACACGCCTGCGAGGCGAAAGGCGAAAACGCGCATGGAACCGTCGGGCTCGGCCGGAGGGGACGAAGATCGGGTGCCGAAGACGGTATAGGCGCGGGCGCAGGTGAGGACCCGGAAGATACCGCCGCTGGGGCCGGCGCTCGGGGGGGACGGCGTGCCCCGTCCGGTACCTTCGGGCATGCCCCCGTTCCCCCTCCGTCTCGCCCGGTCCGCCGTCTCCCAGGTCCGCGACGCCATCGCTCGGCGGACGGCGCCGCCCGTCGTGGTGGCCGTCCGCGAGCAGGCGCTGACGCGGCTCCCGCCCGGCGTGCTCGCCGAGCTCCACGAGTGCGTCGCCGAGGCGGAGCGGGCCGAGCGGCCGGGCGTCCTGGTGGCGGCCGGCGACCCGGGCGGCGGCGTCGCCGTGGTCCTGGCCGACGCGCGGTGGTCGGCCCGGGAGGTCCAGGTGTTCGGCCTGGCCGATCCTGGGGCGGCCGACGCCGCGCTCACCCGCCACGGCTTCCGCCCGTCGTCGACCCGGGTCACCGTGCACGGCGGCCGGCCCCAGGCGGACGGGGAGCCGGTCGCGGTCGCCTTCGTGGCGGTGCGGGGCCCGTGGCGCGAGGCGCTCACCGCGCTCGCGGGCCGGCTGGTGCCCGGCGGCGTGCTGGTGGTCGACGCGAGCACGCCGGAGGTCCGAGCGGCCGTCGAGACCGCGTTCGAGGGGATCGACGTCCGGACCGTGCGGCGGGCCCACCTCCACGTCGTCCGTCAGCACGGCGGCGCCGACTCGGTCGCCGGCTAGTCGGCCGTCCGGACCGTGAAGTCGTCGCCGGGCGTGGGCTCGGCGGCGGGCGCCATCGTGACCACGACCACCTCCGCCTGGGGCGCGAGCCGGGCCAGGTGCTCGGGGATGCCGAGCCCGCCCTCGCTGTGGAAGCTCCCGTTGACGTGGACGACGAGGGTGCCGGGCGCCTGGGCGAGCGTCTCGGCGATCCGCCAGGCCATCGTCGCGTCGCGCAGGTTCTGGGCGGCCAGCATCCCCTCGACCGTCGGGCCGGCGCCGTGCGGCATCCCGCCCATCAACGCGGTGAACTTGGCGGCCAGCGAGCCGGACGGCGGGGCCACCGAGGCGGGCAGCCAGGCCCGAGCCTGAGCGCTCAGGCTGTCGAGCGCGGACAGGTCGCCGCTCCGCGAGACCAAGCTCACGTAGCGGCCCGGCGCGTTCGTCGCCACGACCCGAGCGCCCGCCGCGCGCGCGGCCTCCACCAACGGGCGGTAGTCGAGCGCGTAGTTGGCCCAGGGGCGGCCGGCGGCGAGCCAGTCGCGCTCCCGGACGAGCCCGGCGAGGTACTCGTCCAGGACCGTCTGGACGTCGGTCTCGACCATCTCGAGCGCCAGCGCGACCGGGCGGTCCCGGTCGAGCAGGGCCGTGAGCACGGCGAGTTCGACGGCGTGGCCGGTCGAGTCGTCGTGGAGCTCGCCCAGAAACACCACGTCGGCCCGAGCGGCGACCGCGACCAGGTCTCCGAGCGTCACCGCCCGGCCGTCGGCGTCGAGGACGGACGGCTGGGCGTGGGCCATGCCAGCGAGGAGGGTGGCCAACAGGCAGAGCAGACGCATCGGGCGGGCGGGCTAGTCGTCGGAGCCGGCGTCGCTCTTTTTGCGCTTGGAGCGGCGGCGCTTGCGCTTGGGCTTGGCGTCGCCGGTCGGCTGGTCGTCGTCGGCCCGGTCCGCCTCGGTGGGCGCGTCGGCGGTGTCGAGGTCCGCGGCGTCGAGGTCGGCGTCCGAGGACACGTCGTCGCGGGCGTCGGCGTGCGGCTCGTCCGGCCGGCCGTTGGAGCGGTCGTCCCGCTCGTCCCGCCGACCGCCCGAGGTGGGCTCGTCGGCGCGGTCGTCGGACTCGGCGCGGTCGTCGGACTCGGCGCGGTCGTCGGACTCGGCACGGCGGCGCCCGCGGCCCCGGCCGCCGTCGTCGCCACGGCCGCGGCCCTCGCTGCGGCCCTCGCGCTCCTCCCGGGCCTCGCGCTGGCGGACGTCGTACTCGCTCTCCGAGCGGTCCATGGCCGGCCCGCCCGAGCCCGTCTGCAACGTGGCCTGGTAGGCCTCGTCGAGCAGCATCGCCAGCACCTCGGGCTCGCCCTCCTCGACGAGCGCCTTCGCGACGGCGACGAACCGGCTCTGGCGCTCGCGCTCCAGGTTCGAGCGGTCCCGCATCCGGTCCTCCAGCAGGTTCGTCAGCCGCTGGCCGACGCGGGACCCGAGCTCCTGCTCGGTCGGCATGTCGCGCTCCTCCAGGGGGATGTCGTACTTCCGCGCGATCTGGCGGAGCGTCGGCATGTCGGTCGCCGTCGTGATCGCGATGGACACGCCGGCCTTGCCCGCGCGCGCCGTCCGGCCCGAGCGGTGGACGTAGTACTCGCGGTCCTGGGGGATGTCGTACTGGAAGACGTGGCTCAGGTCCTCGACGTCGATGCCACGCGCGGCCACGTCGGTCGCGACCAGGAAGCGGAGCTCGCCGTCGCGCATCCGCTTCATCGTCTTCTCGCGCGCCTTCTGCGTCAGGTCGGACGAGATGCCGGCCGCGTCGTGGCCGTAGTTGTTGAGGAAGGTGGCCAGGTACTCGACCTCGCGGCGCGTGTTGGCGAAGATGATGGCCGCCGTCGGGTTCTCCCACTCGATGAGCGTCGCGAGCGCCCGGTCCTTCGCCATCGGGTGGACCTGGTAGGCCCGGTGCGTCATGAGCTCGACGTGGATCTGGCCGCCGGCCGTCGCCAGGAACACGGGGTCGGTCAGGAACTCCTTCCCGATCCGCTGGACCTGGAACGGCATGGTCGCCGAGAACATGTAGGAGTCCCGCTGCTTGGGGAGGTACCGGCGGACCTTGATCATGTCGGGGAAGAACCCCATCGACAGCATCTCGTCGGCCTCGTCCAGGATGATCGTCCGCAGCTTGTCCAGCTTGAGCGTGCCGCGCCCCAAGTGGTCGAGCACGCGGCCCGGCGTGCCGACGACCAGTTGGGCGCCTTTTTCGAAGGCCCGTACCTGGGGTTCGTAGCCGACGCCGCCGTAGACCGGGATGGCGTTGAGGCGCTCGTCCTCCGGCAGGCCCGCGTTCATGCGCTCGAACTCGGCGTGGATCTGGCTGGCCAGCTCGCGCGTCGGGCAGAGCACGAGGGCCTGGGTCGTCTTCTCGCGGACGTCGAGCTTCTCCAGCAGCGGGAGTAGGAACGCGCCCGTCTTGCCCGACCCGGTCCGCGACTGCACGATCAGGTCCCGGTTGTCCAGGATGTAGGGGATGGCCTCGGCCTGGACCGGCATGAGCGCGGGCCAGCCGAGCGCCCGGACGCCGGCCTGGAGCCGCTCGGGCAAGTCGTCGATGCCGGCCGCCTCGACGTTCTCGTCGGGGGCGTCGAAGGGGGTCTCGAGCTGGCGCTCGGCTTTGGCCTCGTTCTGGGCCTTCTGGGTCAGGTCGAAGACGGCTTTGAAAGCCATGTCGGTCGGGGGGAGATGGAGGGGGCCGCCCGGGTCTCCTCCCGACCGGCGTCGCAGGCGCGGTCCCGGTGCCGGGCGGCGCGCAAACGCGGAACGCCCGCGTCTGCCTCAGACTACGCATCTGGCCGGCCGTTCGCGTCCGCCCGCGGGGACTTCCGCCGGAGTTCTCCCCCCGACGCCCCGGGATGGGCGACCTCGCCGCGTCCCCGGGGCCACCGAGGCGGGCCGGACTAGAGGCCGACGGCCACCGCCAGTCCTAGGACCGGCTCGCCGTCCGGGACGGCCAGGACGACGGGCGCGGCCTCGGCCGACCGGAGCCAGGCCAGACGAGCCCCGTGGACGGCCCCGGTCGCGCCGGCCCCCACGACGCCACCGACGAGGGCGGAGAACACGGCCGTGCCCAGATCCGACGTCCCGGTCTGCCGGTAGATCGCGGCGCCCGTCGCCGTCATCACCACGATGGCGACGCCGGTGCCCACGGCCGTGTCGAGCACGACGCCGCCCAGCGTCGGGCTCAGACCCAGCGCGGCGCTGGTCGCGTAGGTCGTCGCCCCGACCGTGACGACGGCGAACGGGCCCGCGAACGCGACCGGGAGGAGCCCGGCGACCGCGCCCCCGACGAGAAGCCAACGGTCGCCGGTGGAGGGGACCGGGTGCGGGCCGTTCTGCGCGTGCGCGGCAGACGCGGCGAGGACGGCGACGAGGACGAGGCGGAGCATGGGGCGGCACGTGGGTCGGGCCTCAACTTCCCGCGGCGTCCGGCCCGGCGCCTGGTCCGTCCGCACTACGGGCCCGCCCGCCTCGGTGGCCAGATGGCCGCCTGGGGGGGCCGATCGACCGGCCGAGGCGGACCATCCCGTTGAGAATGGACGCGTTGAGCCCGGAGAGACGTTACGTTAGGTGCTTCCCCTCCCTGGCACGGCATGGACGGACCCACCCTGGCGGACGAGACGACGGCGCTCCTCGACGCCCTCGGACGCGGCGAGCCGCCGTCCGGCGACCTGTTCGAGCGGCTCTACGGCGACCTCCGCAAGATCGCCCAGCGCCAGCGCGGCCGCTGGGTCGGCAACGACACGATCAACACGACGGCCCTGGTCCACGAGGCCTACCTCAAGATCGAGGGGGCCTCGGTCGAGAACCGGGCGCACCTGCTGGCGGTCGCCTCGCGCGCGATGCGCCAGGTGCTCGTCAGCTACGGCGAGGCGCGCAAGGCCCAGAAGCGCGGCGGCGGCGCGAGCCACACGGAGATCAACGACGACCTGGTCGGGTCGCCGTTCACTGAGGCCCAGGCCGACCGCGCGGCGCTCGTCGAGGACGCCCTGCGCCGGCTGGAAGCGGCCGACCCCCGGGCGGCGCGCGTCGTCGAGTGCCGCTTTTTCGGCGGGCTCTCGGTCCAAGAGACGGCCCAGGCGCTCGGCGTCTCCGAGGCGACGGTCGCCCGGTCGTGGCGGGCCGCCCGGGCCTGGCTCTACGGCGAGCTCCAGGGCGAGATCACCGGCGCCCTCGACCTGGACGACGAGCCGTAGCCGAGAGCCGGCCGCCGTCGGTGACAGTCGGGCGCGGGCGCTCCGGTACTTGGGGCAGCCCCCCCTGCCATGACGACCGACCGCTGGCGCTCCATCGTGGCCCTCTTTTCCCGCGCGGCCGAGGTCGACCCGGCCGTCCGGTCTCTTTTCCTCGACGCGGCCTGCCGCACGCCGGCCGGAGCGCCCGACCCCGGGCTGCGCCGGGAGGTCGAGCGGCTGCTCGCGCTCGACCCGGACGCCGACGCGTTCTTCGGACGCGACGCCCCGACACCTCGCACCGGGCCACCCCGCCCACCTCGGTGACACGGCCGGAGGGCCGACCGAGGCGGCTAGAGCCCGACCGTCACGCGCAGGCCCGGTGCGTACGCGCCCGTCGCCGTCGACAACGACGCCGGGCGGAGGCTGGCCCGTCCCATCCCTGCCGCTGCAAACGCGGACGGTGCCACCAGCGCCACGGCTGCCCCGGCGAGCGCGCCCTCCCAACTGCCCGAGGCGGCCCCCAGGGCCAGCACGCCGACGCCCAGCGCGGTCCCCGCCAGCGCGCGCCCTGCCGTCCACACCACCGAGCCGTCGATGTCGAGCGCCTCGGCCACAACGTGAACGCCGACGGTCGCGCCGACGGGCATCAGCGCGAGCACGGTCCACGCGCCAGACCCGTAGCTGGACTTTGGCCCTATGCCGCATAGGCGAGCGTGGCGCTCATGCGCTCAAACACAGCCGCCGTCTTTTCCGCCGTCTGCGTCCCAGACCCCGATATCTCAAAAACCGCCGCGCGCCACAGCTCGACGCGGACCGCCGCCAGCGCGTCGCTGAAGGTCGGGGCCACTTTCTGGTACCACGGGCTCTGACGTGTGGGCAGCGCCCCGGCAGTGTCCAGCGTGTCCGCCGCCAGCGCGACGACCGAGAAGAGACCGAGCAGGCACGGCGTCGTCCGCGCGATGGCCGGGGCCGACCACTGCCGCTGGGTCTCGACGCCGAGGTGGCGCCGGACTTCGGCGAAGGTCACCTCGACGGTCCACCGCCGCACGTACCACCCGATGATGGTGAGCGGGCCGACACTCTGGTCGGTGCAGAGGAAGCCCTTCGGCTCATCGGTCGAGCCGGGGATGCGGACGAGCACCCACCGCAGCGGCACGGCGGGCTTGCCGACGTGATACCACAGCGCCGTGCCGGTGGCGATCTCGACGGTCCGCTCGGTCTCTCCGTACCACCGGCTCACCACGACCGTCGTCCACGTCGTCGCCGGGTCGGCCGCGCGCGCCGCCAGCGTCGGTTGCCGGTCGCCCTTCTTGCGCGGGCGACCCACGAGCCCTGGTCGCGGCTCCGGTATGGGGTCGTAGAGCGCGGCGTCGAGTCGGAGCCGGGTCACCACGGCGACGCGCGAGCACACGGCGGCGAGCAGGTCGATGGCGGCGAAACCGGAGTCCGCCACCACCACGACGTGGCGGTCGGGGAGCCACCGCGCCAGTTGGAGCACAGCCTGTCGAGCATGATCGGTCAGCTTCTTGGCTGGGCGTCCTCGTCTGCCGTAGTACCGCGCGCTGGGGCAGAGGACCGTCAGGAACGGGAGCGCCCACACGCGGCCAGCCCACCGGACGTCGGCCAGCACGGAGAGCGAGAGCCACCGGAGCCCGCTCGCCTTGACGAAGTGGCCATGGCTGGAGCGGACGGGGTCGCGGTAGATCCCGCGCGCCTCGATCTTGGCGCCCCACCGTCGCTCGATGGTGTCGTCGAGCCCGACGATCACAGGGCCTTGCGGCACGAAACGCTCCACGACGAGGCCGAGCAGGATGCGGGCGGCGGCGCGGCACGACCACCGAGCACGGCTGAGGACGCGGTGGTAGGCCGAGAACCTCTTGTCGTCACGTCCGGTGACACGGAGCGCGGCGGTGACGGTCCGGGTGCGGACCGAGAGCAGAGCCCCGACGGTGAGCACGAGGGCACGCTTGAAGACGCGGTGGTCGAAGAGCGGTCGGAAGGCTACCATGACGGCAGCGAGGGCGGGAGGCAGCGCAGGCACGGGGTCCGTTTGGTAGACAGAACCCGTGATCTACGACGCCCCCGCCCTCGTTACCAAAAGGCCAAAGTCCAGCGTAGATCACGTCCGGGGAGGCCGCGTAGACGAACAAGACCGTCGCCGCGACGCCTCCCATCGCCATCCCCGTGCGCTGGTACGGAGTCGGGTTACCTTGCGCGCTGGCGGACACCGTCAGGACGAGCGTGAGGAGGGCGATGCGCATGGGCGAGTCGGGAGGCGGTCGGCAGGCTACCCACCGCCACGCCACCCGCCCTGGTGCAGACGGACCACGGGCGTCTGGGCCGAACACCCCGCCTCGGCGACTCGGGCGACCGGGTCGAGCGCGCGCCCGAGGCGGGCTACATCGCCATCCCGCCGTCGACGTGGAGGACGTGGCCGGTGACGTAGGCCGCCGCGTCCGACAGCAAGAACAAGACGGCCGCGGCGATGTCCTGGGGCTCGCCCAGGCGCTTGAGCGGGATCTGGCCCTCCATCGCCTCGGTCACCTGCTCGCCCAGGTCGGCCGTCATGTCGGTCGCGATGTAGCCCGGCGCGACCACGTTCGCGCGGACGCCGCGCCCGCCCAGCTCGCGCGCCAGGCTCTTGGTGAACCCGATGAGCCCGGCCTTGGACGCGGCGTAGTTGGCCTGCCCCGCGTTCCCCGTCACGCCGACGACCGACGAGATGGTGACGATGCTGCCGGCCCGCTGCTTCATCATCGGCCGGTAGGCCGCCTTGACCACGTGGAAGGCGCCCGTGAGGTTGGTGTCGATCACGTCCTGCCACGCCTGGGCGTCCATCCGGATCATCAGCCCGTCGCGCGTAATCCCGGCGTTGACGACCAGCCCGTCGATCCGGCCCCACCTGTCGAGGACGGCCTGGACGGACGCCGCGGCGTCCTCGCCCGAGGCCGCGTCGGCCTGGACGGCGAGGGCCCGCTCGTCGCCGCCCAGGTCGGCCACCAGCTGGTCGGCCGTCTCGGCGGACGAGCGGTAGGTGAACGCGACGGTCGCGCCCGCCTGGGCGGCGGCTTCGACGATGGCGCGGCCGATGCCGCGCGTGCCGCCGGTCACGAGGACGGTCTTTCCGGAAAGGTCGAGGGTCATGGGGTCGGTCAGAGGGGGCCGAAAGATCGCACCCTCGGCTGCCGCCTGCCCGCCCGACCTCGCCTAGGCCGCCAGCGCCTCGATCTCGGCGGCCGTGCCGGCCTGGGCGGAGACCGCGTCGCGGCCCAGCGTCCGCCGGACCAAGCCCGAGAGCACCTTGCCCGTGCCCACCTCGACGAACCGCACGGCCCCCTCGGCCTGCATCCGCTCCATCGACTGCGCCCAGCGGACCGGCGCCGTCAACTGGTCGAGCAGGCGCAGCCGGATCGCGTCGGGGTCGGTCGTCGGCTCGGCGGTCACGTTGAGGACGACCGGGCACGACGGGACGCCCAGGTCGAGCGCGTCCAGCGTCTCGCGCAGCCCGTCGCGCGCGAACGCCATCAGCGGGCTGTGGAACGCGCCCGAGACCGGCAGCGGGACCACGCGCCGGGCGCCGGCCTCGGTCGCCAGCGCGCCGGCCCGCTCGACGGCCTCGGCGTCGCCCGAGATCACGATCTGGCCGGGGTCGTTGTAGTTGGCCGGCACCACCTCGCCCGGCCCCGCCTCGGTCGCCTGCTGGCAGACGGCGTCCAAGCGGGCGGCGTCGAGCCCGAGCACGGCCGACATCGCGCCCGGCCGGACGTCGCCGGCCTGGGCCATCAGCTCGCCGCGGCGGCGCACGGCCCGCAGGCCGTCCGCGAACGACATCGCGCCGACGGCGGCCAGCGCGCTCCACTCGCCCAGGCTGTGGCCCGCCGCCAGGTCCGGCCGGACGCCCCGCGCGGCCAGCACGGCGCTGGCCGCCAGGCTGTGCACGTAGAGCGCCGGCTGGGTGACCTCGGTCGGCTTGAGCGCGTCCGGGTCGTCGCCGAACATCACGCCGGTCAGCGAGAAGCCCAGCACGTCGTCGGCCTGGTCTAGGAGATCGCGGGCCTGGGGGATCTCGTAGAGGTCGGCGGCCATGCCGGGCGCCTGGGAGCCCTGGCCGGGAAAGAGGAAGGCGAGCATGAGTCGTGTGTCGTGGTGCGTGAGAAAGGCAGAGCCCGACGCGCGATGGGGACCCGGAGCGCCCCACAGCTCACGGGTCACGCATCAGCCGCCGTAGCCCCACCGGAGCCAGGTCGCGCCCCAGGTGAAGCCGCCGCCGAAGGCGGCCAGGATCAGGTTGTCGCCCGCGCGGAGGTCGCCCTCCCAGTCCGCTAGGCACAGCGGCAGCGTGCCGGCGGTCGTGTTGCCGTAGCGGGCGATGTTGACCATGACCTGCTCGGGCCCGACCCCCATCCGCCGGGCGGTCGCGTCGATGATGCGCAGGTTGGCCTGGTGCGGGACGAGGTAGCGGATGTCGCCGGCGCCGAGCCCGTTGCGCTCCATCACCTCGGCGGCCGCGTCGGCCATGCCGACGACGGCGCGCTTGAAGACGGTCTTGCCGTCTTGCGAGACGTAGTGCATGCGGGCGTCGACCGTCTCGGGCGTCGCCGGGTGGAGGCTCCCGCCGCCCGGCATCCAGAGCGAGTCCACGCCCGACCCGTCGACGTACTGGACCGTGTCGAGGACGCCGGTCCCGTCGGTGGCCGGCTCGAGCAGGACCGCGCCGGCCCCGTCGCCGAAGATGATGCAGGTCGCCCGGTCGGTGTAGTCGATGATCCGGCTCATGGTGTCGCCGCCGATCACCAGCACGCGCCGGTGCATCCCGGCCTCGATCATCTTGGCGCCCGTCGTGAGCGCGTAGAGGAACCCCGAGCAGGCCGCCGAGATGTCGTAGCCCCAGGCGTTGGTCGCGCCCAGCTGGTGCTGGACGAGGCACGCCGTCGACGGGAAGACCACGTCGGGCGTGATGGTCGCGACCAGGATGCAGTCGACCTGGTCCGGCGTGACGCCGGCCTTGGCCAGGCACTCACGCGAGGCCTCGGTCGCCATGAACGCCGTCGCCTTGGTCGGGTCCCTCAGGATCCGGCGCTCCTCGATGCCGGTCCGCGACCGGATCCACTCGTCGTTGGTGTCGACGAGCGCCTCGAGGTCGGCGTTCGTCAGGCGGTCCGGGGGGAGGTACTTCCCGACGGCCGTCACGGCGGCCGTCGTCTTGGAGTCAGCCATCGGGGGGATCTAGAGAGGGGGCGGCAGGCCCGGGTCCTCCGCCTCGGCGCCGAGGCGGGGGCGGGCGCCTAGGGGGAGGGAGCTTCGGGGGCCGGGTCGCGCAGGGCCCGGGCGATCCGTGCGGTCAGGTTCTGCTCGACGAGGCTGGCCGTGCTCAGCACCATCTGCCGGCACGCCCGCGCCGACGACCCGCCGTGCCCGATCACGACCGTCCCGTCGATGCCCAGCATGGGGACGCCGCCGAACGCCTGGTAGTCGAACGGGGCCAGCATCCCCTTGAGCACGCCACCGACCAGGCCGGCCTGGTCGGGGCCCAGCTCCTGGCGGCCGATCTCCGACCGGACCATCTGGGGCAGGATCGTGGCGACCGACTCGGCCAGCTTGAGCACGACGTTTCCGACGAACCCGTCGCAGACGCAGACGTCGGCCCCGTGCTGCAGGATGTCCCGGCCCTCGACGTTGCCCACGAACCGGAGCGCGCCCTGCTCGGCGAGCGCCTGCAACGTCGCGTGGGCCTCCTTGACGGTGTCGGTCCCCTTGCCGGGCTCCTCGCCCACGTTGACGAGCCCGACCGAGGGGTCGTCCTTGTGGAGGAACGCGGCGCCGAAGACGGCGCCCATCCGGGCGAACTGGACCAAGTGCTCGGGCCGGACCTCGACGTTGGCGCCGACGTCGAGCAGCACGCACGTGCCGGTCGGGGTCGGGAGGTAGCCGGGCAGGGCCGGCCGCAGGACGCCCGGCAACCGCCCGAGCCCGAACAGGGCCGCGGCCATGACCGCGCCCGTGTTGCCGGCGCTCGCGAACGCGTCGGCCCGGCCGTTCTTGACCGCCCCCACGCCGACGTGGATCGACGACTGGGGCTTGGCTTTGAGCGCGACCGTCGGGCTCTCGCCCATCGCGATGGTCTGGGGCGCGTCGATCACCCGGAGCGAGTCGCCCTCGGCGGCGCCCTGGCGGTCGAGCTCGGCGCGGACCTCGGCCTCCTGGCCCACCAGGAGCACCGTCAGCCGGTCGCCCGCCTCGGCGATCGCGGCGAGGACGCCCTCCACGACGACGCCCGGGGCGTGGTCCCCGCCCATGGCGTCGACGGCGACTCGGACGGGCATGGGCGGGCGGAGCGGGCGGGCGGAGGAGGGGGGCCGGGAAGATACCCGCCCCGTCAACGGACGCCGCCCGCGCAGGCTCCCAAAGCTCGCGCGGGCGGTCGAGGGTCAGTCGCGGGGCGGCCGGCGCCCCGCGTCGCTACGCGTAGTCCGGGACGGCGACGACCGCGCGGCCGCGGTAGTGCCCGCACGTCGGGCAGGCCCGGTGCATCAGCTTGGCGTTGCTGCAGTTGGGGCACTCGTGCGTCTGGGGCACGTCCTTCACCTTGTACTGGGAGCGGCGCTTGCCGGTGCGCGCCTTGGAGTGCTTGCGTTTGGGGTTGGCCATCGGAGTCGGGGGAGTCGCCCGGGGGGGGCAGGGTCAGTCGGAAGAGTCGGGGTCGCCGTCGGCGGAGCGGAGGGCCCGGAGGGCGGCCCACCGGTGGTCGGTCGGGGCCTCGCCGTCGTCGGCCGCGCCGAAGGCGGTCGGGATCTCGGCGGCCTCGGCGGCCGGGCTCACCCGCCGGAGCGGGAGGGCCAGCAAGAGCGTGTCGTGGACCGGGCCGGTCAGGTCGATCTCGAGGGCGTCCTCGGGGAGCGGCTGGAGGTCGTCGTCGGCCGCCTCGGGCGGCGCGTCGGCCGAGAACAGCACGGCGTGGTCGGCCTGGACGGGCTGGTCGTACATGTCGAGCGTCCGGTCGCACTCGAGCCGCGCCGTCGCCCGGGCGGTGTACGCCGCCAGCACGCGGCGGTCGGCGACGTCGAGCCGGAGGTCGACCTCGACGTCGGAGAACACCTCCGGGTCGAGGCCGAGGTCGTCGGCCGTGGGGCAGTGGGTCTCCTGGTGGAGACCGTCGGGGAGCGAGGCGAGGCGGACCCGGAACACGGTGGCTCGAACGTCGGTCGTCAAGGAACGCGGGCACAGCCCGGCGAAGAGGGCCGGAGCCCTAGAGCCAGAGAAGGTAGAGCGCGCGCCGAGCAGGCGGCAAGGGCCTCACGGGATGTTCGAACGCCCCCGCGACGGCGCCGCCCAACGGCCCGCCGGGCGGTCGGCCTCGGTCGATTGACCGCGCGGCGGACGCTCCCCGAGGCGGCCGGCCCGGGCCAAATCCGAGCACGCTCCAGGGGCGTAGGGCTTCTCCCTACCGCACTTCTCGCTTTGCTAGAGAGGACTCGTTCACAACGTGTGGACAACGGGATTTCGAAATCGAGACGCGGACGCGTGCCCCGGTGATCTCGCGGGAACTCGGAGAAGAAGGACGCGACCCAGGTGGACTAACCCGTTGTCTTGCAACACGTGCGGACATCACCTCGCTCGTGGACGAGCCGTGGACAACCTGAGGCTGGAACCCGCGATCCGGCTCCGAATGGGCCTTCTGCCCCGCCGGCACATGTGGACAACTCCGGGGAGAGCGGTCCGGACCGACTCCTTTTCCCCCGGGCGTTTCCGATATTCCGGGCCCGCCACACCCCACCCCTCCCGTCTCTCGCCCTCATGGATCGATCGCGCGAAGACGTCTGGGACGAGTGCCTCGGGATCATCCGGGACAACATCAGCCGCCAGAGCTTCCGGACGTGGTTCGAGCCGCTCCGCGCCGTCGGGTTGGACGAGGAGGACGGCGCGCTCAAGCTGACGGTCCAGCTCCCGAGCCGGTTCTACTACGAGTGGCTGGAGGAGCACTACTTCGCGCTGCTCCGCAAGACGATCACCAAGGTGCTCGGGCCCGGCGGGCGGCTCTACTACGACATCGTGATCGAGCGCGACGAGCCGGCGGCGGGCAACGGGCGCCGGGGGGCCACGATGGAGCTCCCCGCGCGTCAGCCCTCCAACGTCCCGCCGGCCCACCGTCCGCCGCGCGTCGAGCTGCCGGACGGCGTGACGCCGCCCCGCACCGCCGACGTCCCGTCCGAGGCGGGCCGCGCGCTCGACCGGAACCGCGGCTACGACCGGTCGGCCACGCGGCGGGCCCCCTCGGCCCACCCGTTCGCGCTGCCCGGCGTCAAACCGATCGAGGTGGACCCCCACCTGAACGACTCGTACACGTTCGAGCGGTTTATCGAGGGCGACTGCAACCGGCTGGCCCGGTCCGCCTCGTGGGCGATCGCGCAGGACCCGGGCGGCACCAGCTTCAACCCGTTTCTGATCTACGGCGGCGTCGGGCTGGGCAAGACCCACCTCATCCAGGCCATCGGCAACTACGCGCTCGCGAACAGCCACGCCAAGACGGTCCGCTACGTCTCGTCGGAGATGTTCACGGCCGAGTTCGTCCAGTCGATCCAGTCGCACCGGATCGCCGAGTTCAGCCAGCTCTACCGGAACGTCGACATCCTGATCATCGACGACGTCCAGTTCTTCGGCGGCAAGGAGAAGACGCAGGAGGAGTTCTTCCACATCTTCAACGAGCTCCACCAGCAGGGGAAGCAGCTCGTGCTCTCGGCCGACCGGCCGCCCAAGGACATCGTCGGGATCGAGGAGCGGCTGCTGTCGCGGTTCCAGTGGGGGCTCGCCGCCGACGTCCAGCCGCCGGACTTCGAGACGCGGATCGCGATCCTGAACCGCCGGGCCAAGGACGACGGGACCCAGGTCCGCCCCGAGGTCATCGAGTACATCGCGACGCACGTCAAGAGCAACATCCGCGAGCTGGAGGGCGCGCTGATCCGGTTGCAGGCCCACGCCGCGCTGACGGGCCGCGAGATCGACCAGGAGCTGGCGCGCGACGTGCTCAAGGACCTGATCAAGGAGGCCCGGCCCCAGCTGACGATCGAGGCCATCCAGTCGGTCGTCTGCGACTACCTCAGCATCCCCGAGGACCTGGTCCGCGCGCGGACGCGCAAGCGCGAGGTGGTCCAGGCCCGCCAGGTGGCCATGTTCTTCTCGAAGGAGATCACGAACCACAGCCTCAAGACGATCGGGCTCCACTTCGGCGGGCGCGACCACTCGACGGTGATCCACGCCGTCCGGAGCGTCGAGGACCAGGTGGACACGGACCCCCAGTTCCGCGAGATGGTCACGGCGGTGCGCAAGAAGATGGAGCTCCACCAGCGCTAGGCGCGGGGCTCGGTCTCCACCGGGGACGCCCCAGACCGCCCCGCCTCGGGCCCGAGGCGGGCGGGGTCGCCCGCCGGTTTTCACGCGCGGCCGGGACCGAACGGGGCTCGTCGGTCGTGTACCTTGACCCGTTCGGCCGTCCCCCCGATACCGGACCCGCATCCCCTCCAGACCATGAAGTTTACCGTCTCCAGCGCCGACCTCCTCCGG
Source organism: uncultured Bacteroidota bacterium (assembly GCA_963740235.1). Classification (GTDB taxonomy): domain Bacteria; phylum Bacteroidota; class Rhodothermia; order Rhodothermales; family Rubricoccaceae; genus Rubrivirga. Next base: position 1,424,887 of record CAVUDG010000007.1, on the reverse strand, counting down.
GCCCTCTCGACCGTCAACGGGGCCGTCCCGTCCAAGAGCACGCTGCCCATCCTGGAGTGCGTCCTGTTCGAACGGGAGGACGACACCTTGCGGATCGCGGCGACCGACCTCGAGATCTCGATCGTCCAGCGGATGGCCGTCGCGTTCGAGCAGAACGGGACCGACGCCCGCCAGCGGATCGCGGTCCCCGCGCGGCGCCTGCTCGACACGCTCCGCGCCCTCCCCGACCTCTCGGTCACCGTCGCCACCGACGCCGAGTTCAACATCGAGCTGACGACCGACCAGGGCCGGTACAAGATGGTCGGGTTCGACGGCGGCGACTACCCGGCGCTCCCCTCGCTCGACGACGCCCAGGCCATCGAGGCCGACGGCGCGCTCGTCAAGCACGCCATCGACAAGACCGGGTTCGCGGCGTCCAAGGACGCGCTCCGGCCGGCCATGATGGGCGTCCTGTTCCAGGTCCGCCCGGAGAACTCGACCATCGTCGCGACCGACGGGCACCGGCTGGTCAAGCTCGTCTCGAAGGGGATCACGGCGACCGAGGCCGTCGACGTGATCGTGCCCGAGAAGGCGCTGTCGCTGGCGGGCAAGGCGGCCGGCGACGGGGCCTGCACCATCCGGATCGCGTCGGGCTACGTCGGGTTCGACTTCGGCGACACCCAGGTGGTCGGCCGGCTGATCGAGGAGCAGTACCCGAACTACGAGGCCGTCATCCCGGTCGAGAACGAGAAGCGTCTGACGGTCGGCCGCGACGCGATGCTGGCGGCCGTCCGCCGCGTGGCCCTGTACTCGTCGTCGATGACGCACCAGATCCGGCTGGCCCTGGCGAGCGACGCGCTGACGGTCTCGGCCGAGGACATCGAGCGGGCGTCGGAGGCCAAGGAGCGCGTGCTCTGCGACTACGACGCCGAGCCGATGGAGATCGGGTTCAACTCGCAGTACCTCCAGGAGGTGCTGTCGAACGTCGACGGCGAGGACGTCGTGTTCGAGTTCTCGTCGCCCAACCGGGCCGGCGTCGTCTCGCCCGCCGAGGGCGCCGAGGGCGAGGAGCTGCTGATGCTCATCATGCCGGTCATGCTCAACACCTACGCCTAGCACGCGGGCAGCCCGTCCTCCGAGCGCCCCGGCTGATCTCTCGGCCGGGGCGTTCCTGCGTCTGGCCCACCGGCCCCGCCCGCCTCGGCTCCCCCCGCCTCGGTGCCGAGGCGGGCGAGGCGGGCGAGGCGGGAGGCTCAGGGCGCGTCGTCCGGGTCGGGCAGCGCCTCCGCGACGGCCGCCGCGACGAACGCCCGGGCCGCCTCCGGGTCGGGCGGCACGTCGCCCCAGAACAGCGCCTCCTTGACGGCCCCGATGGCCGACCGCTGGGGCCCGCGGAGTTTGCGGACGGCCGACTGGAACAGGGCGCCCCGCCTCGCGGCCTCGTCCTGGCGGGCCAACACGTAGGCCCACGCCGGGCCGTGTTCGTTGGGGACCTCGCCCTCCAGGACGGCCTCCCGGACCCACTCCTTCAGCATCCCCACGGCCACGCCCTCGTCCAGCCCGAGGTGGGCCTTGATCTCGTCGCCCGAGACCGGCGGCTCCCAGTTCCGCATCCGGTCGCGCTCCTCGACCTCGGCGAACCTCTGCTCGACCCGGTCGAACCCGGCGAGGTAGCGGCGGACGCGGCGCGCGTTCTTGCTCGTCACGTCGGCGCGGACCAGCAGCATCAGGTCCTCGACGTCGTCGCCGGCGTCCATCAGCAGGCGGCGAACGGCCGAGTCGGTCACGTCGGAATCCACCAACGCGGCCGGGCGGTGGTGGAGCCGGACGACCGTCTGGACGAAGTCGAGCGGGTCGCCCAAGGGCAGCCGGAGGCGGCGGAAAATCTCGGGGATGAGCACGCGCGGGCCCACGTCCTCGTGGCCGTGGAACGTCCACCCGGTCCCGGGCTCCCAGCGCTTGGTGACCTCCTTGCCCACGTCGTGGAGCAGCGCCGCCCACCGGAGCCACAGGTCGTAGCCGCCGGCCCGGTCGCCCACGCCGACGCCGCGCTGCAGGTGGGCGAGGTTGTCGACGACCTCCAGCGTGTGCCAGAAGTTGTCCTTGTGGGCCCGCCCACCGACTTCCTCGACGCCGGCCAGCGCGGTCACCTCGGGCACGACGTGCTCCAGCAGCCCGGTCCGGTAGAGCAGTCCCAGGCCGGTCGAGGGGACCGGCGCCGCCAGCAGCTTGTGGAGCTCGTCCGTGACCCGCTCGGCGCTGACGATCTCGATCCGGCCGGCGGCGGCCGTCATCGCCTCGACCGCCTCGGGCGCGACGTCGAACCCGAGCTGGGCCGCGAACCGGGCGGCCCGGACCATCCGCAGCGGGTCGTCCTCGAAGGTCACCGTCGGGTCGAGCGGCGTCCGCAGGACGCGGGCGTCGAGGTCGGCGAGTCCGTCGAACCGGTCGACGACCTGACCGAACGTGTCGGCGTTGAGCGACGCGGCCAGGGCGTTGACCGTGAAGTCGCGCCGGGCGAGGTCCTGGTCGAGCGTCCCGTCCTCCACGACCGGCTTGCGGCTGTCGGCGCGGTAGCTCTCGGTCCGCGCGCCGACGAACTCGAGCACCAGCCGCGTCGCTACCCGGTCCGCCTCGGGCGAGCCGTCTGGGGTGCCGAGCAGGGCACCGAGGCGGGCCGCGGGGACCGTGACGGCGGCCGTCCCGAACGCCGGGTAGACCGCCGGTGCCTGGACGCCGAGCGCTCGCGCGACGGCCTCGGCCAACGCCACCCCGGTACCCGGCCCGACGGCGACCACGTCGAGGTCGGTCGTCGCGCGCCCCAGCAGCGCGTCGCGCACCGCCCCGCCGACCGCGTAGGCCTCGACGCCCAGCCGGTCCGCTTGGGCGCCGACGCGGCGCAGCACGGGCTCGAAGGGGAGGTCGACAGTCATGGAGCGAGGTGGAGGTCCGGCAAGGTGCCGGGCCGAGGCTCCGGGGTCAACCCTCGCTGGGGGAAGAACCGACTGAACTGGCGTGCGGACGGGGCTACCGCAGCCGGGCCTGGACACGCTCGACCAAGCGGAGCGTGGCGAGCGCGTCGTCGAGCGCGTAAGGCGCCTGGCCCCCCGCCGTGACAGCCGCGACGAACGCGTCTACCTCGGCGGCGTCGGCGTCCGGCCGCGGCGGGTGCGCCGAGACCGGCGTCCCTCGCCCCTCGGCCTCGACGCACAGGGGACCCGACAGCGACCGGGCTTCGACGCGCGAGCCCGGCCGAGAGGCGTACAAGGCGACCTCGTCCTGGGCCGCGTGGTCCGAAAAACGGACCGTCGCCTGAGCGTAGGCCCCATTCGCGAACCGGGCCGCCAGCGCGACCGCGCGGAGCGCCGACGGGTCCCGCTCGGCGACCACGTCCAAGCGGCCCACGTCGCGGGCCGTGGCCAGCGTCGCGCACAGGTCGAGCGCCCCGGCCAGCAGCGTGGCCCAGCCGGCCCTGGCCAGCGGGCCGTCCAGCCGGGCCACCAGCGCCAGCGTGACCAGCCGGGCGGACCAGCCGGCGGGGACGCCTGCGAGCGCGGCGGTCGCCCCCAGCGGCCGCGCCACGCCGACCTCGACGCCGGCCTCCTCGGCCCGGTCGCCCAGCCCAGCCGCCGCGCCCGCCGAGGTGGCCGGGGGCCACAGCACGAACGCGTGCGCCCCCGACCCGACGGCGTCGGCGGCCCGCCGCACGCGGCCTTCGACCGGCCCACCGACGACGATCACGCGGGGCCCGTCGGCCGGTCTCGGCGCCGAGGGGTCGGCCAGACCGAGGCGGGCCGCGAGGCCGGGCTCGCCGACGACGGTGACGTGTGGGGGCATGGGTCCAGGGGGGGCGCCAATCTAGCCGCCGCGCGCGATCCCTCGCGCCGCCGAAACGCGCCGTCTCCCGGGCCTCGGCGAGGTCCGAGATCCCGTGGAGCGCCCACGTCCCGGCCCGGACCCCGGAGCCCACCCCACCCGTAGGTCCGGCCGCACATGAGCGAACACATGGCCCGCCGTCGCAAGAAGCGCCCCTCCTCTCCTCCCCCCTCCGACACGCCGCTGCCGGACGACGACCCGGAGGACTGGGCAGAAGAGGCCAGTCCGGCCAAGCGGCTCCGGGGTGCGGCCTGGCGGATGTTTCCTTTCCGCGGCCGGTTCCTGTCGCCCGACACGCGCTACGTCTACGAGCGTCTGCCCGCCGCGCCCGCCACGTTCTCGTCCGTCGACGTGGCCGTCCTGTGCGTCGAGGCTGACCGGGCGCTCGGGCTGGAGCCGTCGTGCAACCCGGCCGAGGTGATCGACCTGCTGACGTCGCGGTCGCTGGTGGTCTGGACCGACCACGGATTCGTCAAGCGGAGCCGTCCGCCGCAGCGCCCGCGCGCCTGACCCGGACGGCGCGGCCCACCTCGGGGCGCCGGCCGGCGAGGCAGGCCGTGGGGGCACCGAGGCGGACGGACAAAAAAAGGGCGGCGACCCGTGAGGATCGCCGCCCAAAAGCGTGAGCCGGGAGGCTTAGTAGCCGCCGCCGCCACCGCGGTAGCCGCCACCGCCACCGCTGCGGCCGCCGCCACCGCCGTAGCCGCCGCCACCACCGCCGCCGTAGCTGCCGCCACCGCCGCCGCCACCGCGGTAGCCGCCACCGCCGCCACCACCGCCGGAGCGCTCACCGCGGGGGCGAGCCTCGTTGACGGTCAGGGGCCGGCCGCCCATGTCGTGGCCGTTGAGGCCCTCGATGGCTGCGTCGGCCTCCGAGTCGCTGGACATCTCGACGAAGCCGAAGCCGCGCGAGCGGCCCGTGTCACGGTCCTTGATGACGGTCGCCTTGTCGACGGTGCCGTACTCTTCAAAAAGGCCACGAAGCTCGGCGTCGTCCGACGAGTAGGGGAGGTTCGCGACGTAAATGTTCTTCATCTCTACGGGAGTTGTGAGGAGCGCCGACAGGGAAAGGCGAAAGACGTTGTGGGCCAGAAAGACTCGACTCGGTTCTGTCGGCCCCGCGTGCTCCTGTGATAACAGAGCCCGCGATGGTTCGCCAGACGGCGAGCACCACGGGCAGGTGCGATCAACATACCCCAACACTGGCCGAGAGATCCCCCACGCAAGGATTTCGTTCGACGCCGACGGAGCTCGCACACACCGGCCCGCCGGCCGGTCAGTCGAGCCCGTAGGCCTGGGCGATCTGCTCGGCCGTGAACGGCTGGCGCTCGGCCTCGGGGAGCGCGTCGCGTGTGAGCACGAACGGGCCCAGCGCGAGCGCGTCCATGTGGGTCCGCCGGAACACGCGGACGGCGTCGGCGGGGCTGTGGACGATGGGCTCGCCGCGCACGTTGAACGACGTGTTGACCAAGACCGGGCACCCCGTCTGGGCCTCGAAAGCGGCCAGCAGGTCGTGGTACAGCCCGTTCCGGGCCTTCGTGACCGTCTGCACCCGGGCCGAGCCGTCGACGTGGGTGACGGCCGGGACGGCGCTCTCGACGCGGCCCATCCGGCCCAGCCCCTCGCCCTCGACGTGGGCCCCGCGGACCGGCCCGACCAGCAGCATGTAGGGCGACTCGGGGGCGGACCGGCCCCCCTGTCTCCCATCCCCTACGTCTCCGAGCGCGAAGAACTCGTCGGCCCGTTCGGCCAGGACCGAGGGGGCGAACGGCCGGAAGCTCTCGCGGAACTTGATCTGCAGGTTGACCCGGCGCTGGACCGCGCGGCCCCGGGGGTCGGCCAGGATCGAGCGGTGCCCGAGCGCGCGGGGGCCGAACTCGGCGCGGCCCTGGAACCACCCGACCGTCTGCTCCCGAGCCAGCAGCCCGGCGACGCGGTCGACCAGCGCCGCGTCGCCCGCCATCGTCTCGTAGGCGAGCCCCTGGGCGTCGAGCACCGCGCGGATCTCGGCGGGCGACCACTCGGGCCCGAGGTACCCCCCGCGCATGGCGTCGGCCGGGTCCACGGTGCGCCCGAGGCCGGCCCACTCGTGCGTCGCGACCAGGGCCGCACCGAGGGCTCCCCCCGCGTCGCCGGCTGCCGGCTGGATCCAGACCCGCTCGAACGGGCCCTCGCGGAGCAGGCGCCCGTTGGCCACGCAGTTGAGCGCGACGCCGCCGGCCAGGCACAGGTCGGGCTCGCCGGTCTCGGCGTGGACGTGGCGGGCCATCGCCAGCACGGCCTGCTCCACGACCACCTGGACGCTCCGCGCCAGGTCCATCTCGCGCTGGCCCAGGGCCGACTCGGGCTCGCGCGCTGGCCCGCCGAACAGCTCCTCGAACCGCCGGCCCGTCATCCGCAGCCCGACCGGGAACGTGAACGCGTCGGCGTGGAGCCGGTACGAGCCGTCGGCGCGCAGGTCGACCAGGTGCTCCAGGATCGCGTCGACGTAGCGGGGCTCGCCGTAGGGGGCGAGCCCCATCAGCTTGTATTCGCCCGAGTTCACGCGGAAGCCGCAGAACGTGGTGACGGCCGAATACAACAGGCCGAGCGAGTGCGGAAAGTGGATCTCCTGCTTCAGGTCGAGCCCGTTCCCCGCGCCCACACCCCAGCTCGTCGTGGCCCACTCGCCGACGCCGTCGGTGGTGAGCACGGCGGCCCGCTCGAACGGCGACGGGAAGAACGCGCTGGCCGCGTGGCTCCGGTGGTGCTCGGCGAAGACCAACGGCCCGTCGTAGCCGCCCAGCTCGGTCCGGATAACGTCGGGCGTCCACAGCTTCCGCTTGAGCCACACCGGCATCGCCTGCAAGAACGACCGGAGACCCTGCGGCGCGTACGAGAGGTAGGTCTCCAAGAGCCGCTCGAAGGTGAGCAGCGGCTTGTCGTAGAACGCGACCGCGTCGAGGTCGCCCGCCTCGACGCCCGCCCGGGCCAGGCAGTACGCGACGGCGTTGGTGGGGAACGACGGGTCGTGCTTCCGCCGCGTGAACCGCTCCTCCTGGGCCGCCGCCACGATCTCGCCGTCGCGGACGAGCGCGGCGGCGGCGTCGTGGTAGAAGCAGGAGAGGCCGAGGACGGTCATCGAGGCGAGTAGGGAGCGGCCAGCGGGGCGAGCGGCGGGCGTCTACGCTGCCCACTCGCCACTGACCCTAGAAAAAGCGCTCCAGGCTTTCGCGGTCGGGGCGCCCGTCGGTCCGCGTGACCCAGTAGGTCTCCGCGTCCGGGTCCGGGCGGCGCGAGAGGGGGTCCTTGCCGAGCAGGCGGAGGACGACGGCGACGGGGACCACGGCGACGGCGAACGCGGCCGTCAGCAAGACGCGCGTCATGACGAACCCGAGCGCGAACGCGAGCGCCATCCAGGCCGTCCGCGCGGGCCGGAGCGCGACCGGCGCGACGGCGCCCAGCACGACGAGCGCGCCGCCGATGCCGCCCAGCGCCCACACGGCGGGCCCGACGCCGCGCCGCCACAGCAGCAGCCCGCCGACGGCCAGCAGCACGCCGCCCACCACCAGGCCGAACTGGCGGAGCGCCCGGACCGACGGGTCGAGCGCGCGGACCTCGTCGCGGACGGTCTGCAAAAAGGACGGGGCGTCGGGCACGGGGCGGTCGGGGGAGGCGTCGAGGCGGGCCAAGCTACCGTCCGGCGGCGCGCGTCCTGGCGCGGCTAGCTTGGCCGGCCCCACGGCCCTCATGCGCACGCTCGCCCTCGTCTCTCTGACCACGCTCGCGGCCCTCACCGGCTGCGGGGCCCCAGACGACGGCCCGACGCTCGGGCTCGACGACCTGCCCGCGGTCCCGGACACGCCGCCCGGCTGGGCCGCGTCCGCCGTCTGGTACGAGATCGACGTCGACCGCTTCCGCAACGGGGACCCGTCGAACGACCCCACGCCGGCGTCGGTCGCGACCGACGCGGTGCCGGCGCAGGCGCTGCTCGACGCCGGCTGGCAGCCGATGCCCTGGACCTCCGACTGGACGGCCCGCGCGGACTGGGAGCGGGCGCTCGGCGACCCGGCCGAGACGGTCCCGCTCCGGCGCTACGGCGGCGACCTCCAGGGCGTCCTGGACCAGCTCCCGGCGCTCGACACGCTGGGCGTGACCGCCCTCGTCCTGCGCGTGGCCGACCCGGAGGCGCCTTACCACGTCGACCCGCACTTGGGCCCCAAGCCGGTCCGCGACCGGGAGTCGGTCGGCCTGGAGACCCCGAGCGACCCCGAGACCTGGGGGACCACCCGGGCCGACGTCCTGCTGCTCGACGTGATCGAGGCGGCGCACGACCGCCAGATGCGCGTCGTCCTCGACGTCGCCTGGCCGACCTCGCTCGCCGCCGCCGCCGCGTCCGACCCGGCCCAGGCCGAGACCGACGCGCTGGCCATCGCCGTCCGCTGGCTCGACCCCGACGGCGACGGCAGCCCCCGCGACGGCGTGGACGGGTTCCGCCTGGGAGCGCGCGCGGGTAGCGCCGACTTCCGCCGGACCTTGCGGCGCGTCGTCAAAGCAATCCGGCCGGGGGCCGTGCTCGTCGGCCGCCCCGAGGTCGGGGCCGGTGGCGACCCCGACCCGGGCCGCGACCCCGGCGCGTTCGACGCGCTCGTCGATGGCCGGGCGTTCGGCGTGCTCCGCCTCTTGCTCGACCCCGCCGGCCCCCAAGTCTCGGCGGCCGACGCCGCGGCCGACTTGGCCGACCTGTACGCGGCCACGCCGGCCGACCACCTCGCCGCGTTCTGGTCGGCCAGCGCGGCGGGCGGCCCGCGACTGGCGACCGCGCTGGCCAACGCCAACGTCACCGACGACGCCCTGGCCTCGCCGGCGTCGTGGCCGGGCTACGACGCCTCCCGGCCCGGTCCCGGCGACCTCCGCGCGGTCGGGCTGTACCGGCTGCTCCAGGCGACGCTGCCCGGCGCGCCCCACGTCCGGGCTGGCGACGAGGCGGGCACCTGGGGCGGCCGCCCGCCCGACGACCGGCGGCCGATGTGGTGGGACGACCTCGACTACGTCGCCGAGACGTTCGCCCCGAGCGACACGGCGCGCGCGCGCCCCGTCCCGGTCTCCCCCGACCGCGCGCTGCGGACGCTGACGGGCCAGGCCTTGCGGATGCGTCGCGCTCATGCCGACCTGTTCGCCCGGGGCACGTTGTCGTGGGCCCCGGCCGGCGACGTGCTCCAGTTCGCGAGGCGGACCGAGCGGGAGTCGGCCGTGGTGGTGGTGAACCTGGGCGCCGACCCGCACCGGGTCTCGGTGGGCGACGCCACGCTCGCGTTCCACGTCGGCCCCCCGCCGGCGCGCGGCACCGGCGTGGCAGTGGTCGCCCCGAGCTCGGGCGCCGTGTTCGTTCGCTCGGAGCGACGGCGCTAGCCCGGCCCGCCTCGGCGTCGAGGCGGGCGAGGCCGCGCGGGGCAGTGGATCAGGCGGGCCCGCGTGCCGACATTGCCCTCCCCCTCCTTCTCGCTCGCATGTTCCGCGTCGCTCTCGCCGTCCTCGCCCTCGGGCTCGCCACCGCCGCCGCCGCCCAACCGATGGCGACCGTCGCCGCGCCCGCGGCCGGCACCTTGTCGCCGGCGACGGGTGCCCAGGCCGAGTCGGCGTCGTTCCAGGCCCGCACCCCGGCCGAGACGACCGCCACCGGCGCCGGCTGCACGGGCTACATGGACCCGTCCGCGCCGGACGTCGTGGTGGACTGGGGCGGCGGTGACCTGCGCGTCTGGGTCCGCGCGACGTTCGACGCCACGCTGGCCGTCGCCCGGCCCGACGGCTCGTGGGCCTGCGACGACGACACCGAGGGCGTCTTGCCCGTCGTCGAACTCTCGGGCGCGCCGGCCGGGCGCTACGCGGTTTGGCTGGGCTCGTTCGCGCCTGACCCGATGGACGCCGACGCCGTCCTCTACGCCGGCACGCCGCCGCCCCGTCCGACCCTCGACGCCGATACGCGGCCGCTGGCCGGTACGATCGACGCCGCGGGGGGCTTCGAGGAAGACCAGGGCACGCTCACCGTCTCCGTCTCGGCCGGCGGACCGGATCCGGCAGAGGCCCTCGGCCTCGAGGAGGCGTACTGCACCGGCTACATCGACGCCGCCAGCCCCACGGCCGCCGTCTCCTACGACGCCGACGGGGGCACCGGCGTGCTCACCCTGAGCGTCCGCTCCGACGAGGCGGACCTGGTGATCCTCGCACAGGGCCCCGACGGCACCATCTTGTGCAACGACGACTTCGAGGGGACCGACCCGCTCGTCCAGTTCCAGGACCCCGCCAGCGGCACCTACGTCGTCTGGGCGGGCACCTTCGCGGCCAGCCTCGACCCCGTCGGCGCGACGCTGGACGTGGGCGAGACGGACCTCCAGCAGGACTTCTACGACGGCGAGGACTTCGAGCGCGTGCCGTTCTCGGAGGGGACCTACGTCCCGCTCGACCTCGACACGGCCCCGCGCGTCCGCATCGAGGCGACCGACGCCGACGCCGGCTCGGTGGCTGTGACCATCCGCCCGACCGGCCCGAACCCGGTCCAGGGCCCGTCGTGCGCCGGCTACATCGAGACGACCCCGACGCTCCAGGTCGGCCTGCGCGGCGACGGCCCGTTCGCGCTGACCGCGACCGGCGACGAGGACCTGACGCTCCTGGTCCGGACGCCGAGCGGGCGGTGGTACTGCAGCGACGACGCCGACGAACTCGACCCGGGCGTCCAGGTCGACGATCCCGAAGCCGGCCCTTACCTGGTGTGGGTCGGCTCGTTCGGGACCTACGACGAGGCCGGCGGGACCGGCGGCGCGGTCACCGAGGCGACCGTGTCGGCGACGCCCGGCGAGATCGTCGTGAGCACGCCCGACTACGGCGACTTCGGCGGGACCGGCGTCGACCCGCAGTCCGGTGGGGAGTACGACGGGTCCGCGATCGTGGTCGGCGGCGACCCCGTCCGGCTGGGCGACGGCGCGGCGACCGAGGCCGAGGTGGGCGCGGGCGGGACCGTGCTCAACCCGGTCCTCGGCGCGGCCTGCTTCGGGTTCCTGGACGAGCACCCCTCGGCCCTCGTCGAGGTGGGCGGGGACGTGCTCACGGTCTCCGCGACCGGCGACGAAGACCTGACGATGGCCGTCTACGGCCCGGACGGGTCCTGGACGTGCAGCGACGACGCCGACGGGTCGGACCCGGCCGCGACCGTCGAGGCCGGGCCGGGGTCCTACGCCGTCTGGGTCGGGACGTACTACCGGCGGACGGTGCCCGCGCGCGCGACGCTCCGGGTGGAGTAGGGGGAACCGCGGTGCTCGCGAAACGATCATGCGGCGGCGGGAGCCGGGCGGCACCAAACGACTCCGGCACCGCGTTTGCACGTCTCCCGATTCCCACCCGCCCCCTCCGGCCATGCGCCTTGCCCTCCTCTTCGCGCTCGCGCTCTCTGTTGCGACCGCCCCGGCGGCCCAGCCGCGCACGAGCGGCACCCCCGACCACACGCTCGCCGTCGCCGACGCGCCCGCCTCGGTCGCGCTGCGGGCCGGCGGCGCCGACCGGAACGCGGTCCCCGGCAGCGGCTGCTCGGGCTACATCAACAACGCCAGCCCGTCGGCCAAGATGACCGTCACCGGCGACGGGCCGCTCGCGATCTACGCCGTCTCTGGCTCCGACACGACGCTGCTCGTCTCGGACCCGTCCGGCCGCTGGCACTGCTCCGACGACGCCAACGGGAGCAACCCGGCCGTGACGTTCGCGCGCGCCGCGCCCGGCACTTACACGGTCTGGGTCGGCACGTTCTCGCCGAACGAGGGCGCCCAGGCGACGTTGTCGGCCGTCCGCGGCCAGCCAGCCTGGTAGGCACGGCACACGCCGGCCCCGTCTCGTCAGGCCTCCTGGTCGGTCCGCAGGGCCTCCAGGAGGCCTGACAGCGTTTGGAGCTCGTTGGCCGAGAGGTGCCTGCCGATCCGGGCGAGGGTCTCCCGGACCGGCTCGTCGAGGCGGCCGAGCACGTCGAGCCCCTGGGGCGTGATCGAGACCTCGACCACGCGGCGGTCGTGCGCGGCCCGCTCGCGCGTGACCAGCCCCCGCGACTCCAGGCGGACGAGCAGGCGCGTGACGTCCGGCGTCCGGTCGAGCAGGCGCTCGCCGATCTCGGAGCAGGCGTAGCGCTCGGGGTGCCGGCCGCGCAGGATCCGGAGCACGTTGAATTGGGCCTGGGTCACGCCGTGCGGCGCCAGCGCCGCGGCCATCTCGCTCGACACCCAGGACGCGGTCGCGAACACGTTGAGGATCGCCTCCTGCGCGGGCGAGGCGAAGCGGTCCTGCTGGATTAGGTCCGAAAGGGTCACGAGAGCGGGTGCCGGGCGGTGTCGTACGGACCGGCCGGCGGCCGTTGTTCCAACAGGCGTCGCTAGGCCCCCCGCCGGGCCCCCGAGGCGGGCGCAGCGGCGGGCACCGGGGCCGTCGGCAGCGCGAACGCGAACGCGGACCCGTAGCCGACGCGGCTCTCGACCTCGAGCCGCTGCCCGTGGGCCTCCAGGATGTGCTTGACGATGGCCAGCCCGAGCCCGGTCCCGCCCCCGCTCCGCGACCGGCTCTTGTCGACCCGGAAAAACCGCTCGGTCAGCCGGTCGAGCGCCTCGGCCGGGATCCCGATCCCGTCGTCGACGACCGTGATCCGGACGTCGCCCGTGTCGCGCCGGCGGGCCGCGATCTCGACGTGGCCGCCCGGCTCGTTGTACTTGACGGCGTTCTCGGCCAGGTTGCTCAGGACCTGGCGGATCCGGTCGCGGTCGCCCAGGACCGGGTCCAGCGCGGCCGGCACGCGGACGGCCAGGGCCACGTCGGCGTCGCGGGCGACGTGCTCCAGTCCCTCGACCACCTCGGTGGCGAGCCCGGCCAGGTCGAACGGGGACCGGTCGATCTGGAGCCGGCCCGTCTCCAGCTTCGAGATGTCCGACAGGTCGCGGGTCAAGGCGTCCAGGCGGCCGGCGTTCTGGACGATCTTCTCGACGAACCGCCGCCGGACGCGGTCGTCGTCAAGGGCCCCGTCGAGCAGGGTCTCGGCGAACCCGGTGACGGCGAAGATGGGCGTCCGAAGCTCGTGGCTCACGTCGCCCAGGAACTCGCGGCGGTAGCTCTCGGCGGCCTCCAGCCGCTCGATCTCGTGCTGGAGCGCGCGCCCCGCGCGCCCGACCTGGTGGATCAGCTCGTCGAGCTCGTCGCGGACCGCCGCGCCCGGCAGCGAGGCCAGCGCGTCGAACCGCCCTTTCCGCGCCTCGCGCAGCGTCCGCCGGGCCAGCTCGAGCCGGCCGGCGACTTGCCGTGTCACCACGACGTAGACGACGGCGCCCGCCACGGCCGTCATCACCAGGCCCGCCGCGAGCGCGGCTCCGGGCCCGCCCCAGATCCCGCCCCCGACCACGGCGACCGCTCCCAGCGGCAGCGCCACCGTCGTCGCCACGCGGAGCGCGAGGCGGTGGACTCGGGAGCGACGCGGCGTGGGGGCGATCACGGGGGCAGAGCGATCACGGGGCAGAAGGCTCGGCGCGCCACCGAGGCGGGCGGCCGGCGGGCGAGGGGCGCGCGCGCAGGATACTCGCGGCCGGCCCGGCCGGCGCCCGCTCAGCCCTGGCCCAGCGCCTCCGCCAGCCGGTACCCGACGCCCTTGACGGTCTCGATGTAGTCGCTCCCGATCTTCTCGCGGATCTTGCGCACGTGGACGTCGACCGTCCGGTCGACGACGACCACGTCGGCGCCCCAGACGGCGCTCAGGAGCTCGTCGCGCTCGAACACGCGGCCGGGGTGGCTCGCCAGGAAGAACAGCAGCTCGAACTCCTTACGCGGCAACCGGAACGTCTCGCCCGTGCCCGGCCGCTCGACGACGTACCGGTCCCGGTCGATCAGCAGGTCGTGGACGCGGACCTGGGCCGTCGTCGCCTCGTCCTCCCGCTCGACGCGCCGGAGCAGCGCCTTGACGCGGCTGACGAACCGGCGGGGCGAGACCGGCTTGGGGAGGTAGTCGTCGGCGCCGGCGTCGAGCCCAGCGACCTCGTCGCGCTCGTCGGTCCGCGCGGTCAGCATCAGGATGGGCGTCAGCCGGAGCGCGCCGCGCTCGCGGATCTGCTCGGTCAGCGCGAGCCCGTCCATCCGCGGCATCATGATGTCGACGACGATCACGTCGGGCTTCTCGGCCTCGGCGAGCGCCAGCCCGGCCACGCCGTCGGACGCGGTGACCACCCGGAAGCCCTCGGTTTCGAGCGCGTACTGGAGGAGCTCGACGAGGTCGGGCTCGTCGTCGACGACGAGGACGGTGGGGCGGGCGTCGTCCTGGCCCTCGGGAGCGGCGTCGGCCATGAAGCGGGGGGCGGGCGGACGGCCAAGCTAGGAGCCGGCCCGGGTCGCCGTGTTACCGGAGTGTATCCCGCACCCCCCCTCGGCGCCGAGGTGGGGGGACCCAGAGAATTGGCCAGCCGCCGTCGCAAGCCGTTGCCTTTCACACGTTGGGGGCGGCTCTAGGTGCACCTCATCCCCCCCGCTCCCATGCGTGCCTTGCTCCTCGCCGCCCTCTTCGCGGGCGCCGCTACGGCCCAGCCCTCCGTTTCCGTCACCGGCTTGGCGGCCGTCCCCCAGGGCGAGTTCGCCGACGCGCTCGGCGTGGCCGGCGGCGGCGTCTCGGTCGGCGTGCTCTACGCCGTCCCCGGCAGCCCGTTCGCGGTCGGCGTCGAGGGGGCCGTCGCGCTCTACGGCTACGAGCGCCGCGAGGTGCCGCTCTCGCTCACCATCCCCGACGTCCGCGTCGGCGTCACGACGTCGAACAACCTGGCCCAGGGGCTGGCCGTGCTCCGGCTCCAGGTCCCGCGCGGCGGCGTCCGCCCCTACGTCGACGGCGTGGCCGGGCTGACGTACCTGTTCACCCAGACCAGCGTCGGCGACGACCGGTACGACGACGGCGGCCGCGAGCCGTTCTCGTCGACCAACTTCGACGACGTCGCGTTCGTGGCCGGCGGCGGGGTCGGCGTGCTCGTCACGCTCCACCAGGGGCGGACCGACACGGGCCGCCCGACGGCGGTCGCGCTCGACGCCCGCTTGCGCTACCTCTCCGGCGGCCGGGCCGACTTCCTCGCCCGGGGCGACATCGAGCGGGGATACGACGGGACCATCGACCTCTACCCGCGCCGCTCGCGGACCGACCTGCTGGTCCCCCACCTCGGCGTCTCGTTCACGTTCTAAGCGGCCGGCTCCCCCGCCTCGGCGCCGAGGCGGGGGGCAGCGGCTGCCGCTCAGGCCCGCACGGCGACCGGCTCGACGGGCGACTCGACCGGGCTCATCCGCCGGAGCAGGCCGAGGTCCAGGATGCTGAACCCGACCTTCGAGAACACCGGGAGCAGCACGAACAGGGCCGTGTCGACCGGCTGGCCGACGACGCCCAGGCCCGACGGCCCGAGCAGCCACGTCAGCGGGTAACCGACCCAGAACACGCCGAGGTAGGCCGCGACCGTCCGGTAGGTCTTCCCGACCTCGGCGTCCTGGCCCTCGGCCACGCGCCGCAGCGGGCCCCAGACGATCCAGAAAATGAGCGCGAGCGCGGCCACGCCGATCCCGTAGTACACGAACCGCGCCGGCCCCGTCGACAGGTCGCCGACGAGCCCGCACAGGATCATGATGACGTCGGCCGCGACCAGGGCCACGAGCGTGGCCGCGTGCGGCCCCTTCTGGGTCCGGGTGGTGGCCGTCATCCAGAGCGCGGCCAGCAGCAGCGGCGTCGTGACGACCCAGTCGGCGTAGCGGGCCCAGTAGGTGGTCTGGCCGGCGACCTCGACGCTCCCGTAGCCGAACGCCATGGCGAGGTAGGCCAGGCCGGACCAGACGGGGATCGCGATGGCGACGATGTACTCCCAGGCGGGAACGCCGCGGGGGTTCGTCATCCAGGACGCGAACAGGAGCGCGCCGGCGGCCATGCAGGCGACGTAGACGAGGTGGAGGGTGACGTCGAAGGGCATGTCGTGGAGGGGATGCGGACGGGTCGGGCGGAGGCAACGCGCACCCGCCGCCGACGGACCACGCACACGCCGATCTCAGAGACCGCCCTATCACGCGACCCCGCCCGCCTCGGTGCCGAGGCGGGCCGATCCAGGCGGTCACTCGTCCAGGGTGACCTCGCGGAGCACCGTCCCGTCAGCGTCCAGCATCTCGACGCGCGGCACGCCGTCCGCCCCCACGGTCGCGCGGATCCGCTCGTTGGCCCCCGGGTCGTTCAGGCCGAGGTAGGCCCGGCCGTCGACGGCCCCGACGACGACGCGGTTGGACCAGTCCTGGCCGTAGCGGCCGTTCTCGGCGAACCAGGCCTCGGCGGCGGCGCGCTCGGCCGGGTCGTCGCTCCGGCGGCGGTCGGCCATCTCCAGGCGCTCGGGGCCGGTAGGCTCGTGGCGGTCGACGAAGCGGAGCGCGCCCACGTGCGAGGTCCGGGTCTCGCCGTGCCACCGTTCGGCGTAGGTCAGAACGAGCGCTTGGTCGCGGCCCCGGCCGTCGAACGACAGGTGGCCCGAGTGCGAGACGGTCTCGCCCGACCGACGGCTCCCGTAGGTCAGCCCGCCCATCTCGGCGCCGTCGCCGTCGTAGAACACGAAGCCCGAGCGGCCCTTCGGCTCGCCGTACTCCCGGTCGCCCACGATGACGCCCGGCATCCGGGCCTCGTTCGAGACGACGAGCGAGAGCCGCCCGTCCGGCTTGCGGACGTTGATCCGCTCGACGTCGATCTCGTCGAAGCGGGCGGAGCGCTCCCGCCTGGCGCGGGCCAGCAGGGCGGCGGCGGCGAGCGTGGAGCCGACGGCGTACAGGGAGAGCCAGCGGACGTGGGTGGCGAGTCGGTCGAGGGTCATCGGAGAGCGGGTGTGCGAGACTCCGTTACGCGTTTTCCGCTCAGCAGTTACGCCAGGCTTTCGGACCGCGTCCCCCACCCGTCCCCTCCGACCTCGGCACCGAGGCCGGCCGGCCCGGGCAATCCTGAAGCGTCGGTGAGGCCCCGAACCTCGTACGCGCGCCCTCGTGGAAGCCACCAACTCCCACGACCGCCATGGCCGAAGTCCCGACCTCCACCGACACCGTCCGCCTGCAGGTGGCCGGCGCCCAGAACCCCGACGTGGGCAAGGGCGTGGCCCGCATGAGCCAGGACGCCCTGGCCGAGCTCGGTCTGGCGCCCGGGGCCATCGTCGAGCTCCGCGGTCCCAAGAGCATCACGGCCGCCATCGCGCTGCCGCCCTACTCCGCCGACGCCGGGCTGGGCATCGTCCGCCTGGACGGGCTGCTGCGCGCCAACGCGGGCGTCTCGATGGGCGACCACGTCGAGATCGCGCCGGCGCGCGTCCAGCCCGCGGCCAAGGTGACGCTGGCGCCGGCCCAGCCGGGCGTCCGCCTGCAGGGCCGGGGCCAGGCGCTGCTCCGCACGCTGCTGGGCCGTCCGCTCGTCTCGGGCGACACCGTCTCGACGTCGGTCTACCGGAGCCAGCCCGGCCCCCAGGACGGCATCCCCGGCCTGCCGCCCGAGGTGGCCCAGCGGCTGTTCGGCCAGCAGCGCGCGTTCGGCCTGCAGGAGATCCGCCTGATCGTGACCGGCACGTCGCCGCGCGGGATCGTCCAGGTGACCGAGCAGACCGAGATCGAGCTGCTGCCCGAGTACCAGGAGCCCAAGAGCGGCGAGAGCCCGGTCGGCATCACGTACGACGACATCGGCGGGCTGGGCGACACGGTCGACCAGGTGCGCGAGATGATCGAGCTGCCGCTCGAAGCACCCCGAGCTGTTCGCCCGGCTCGGGCATCGACCCGCCCAAGGGCGTCCTGCTCTACGGCCCGCCCGGGACCGGCAAGACGCTGCTGGCGCGCGCGGTCGCGAACGAGACGAACGCCCACTTCTCGGTCATCAACGGGCCCGAGATCATGGGCCGGTACTACGGCGAGAGCGAGGGCCGCCTGCGCGAGGTGTTCGAGGAGGCGGCCGAGAACGCGCCGGCCATCATCTTCATCGACGAGATCGACTCGATCGCGCCGGCGCGCGACGAGAGCGGCGAGGCCGAGCGCCGCGTCGTCGCCCAGCTCCTGACGCTGCTCGACGGGCTGGAGGGCCGCGGCAACGTGGTCGTGATCGGGGCCACGAACCGGCCCGACGCGATCGACGAGGCGCTGCGCCGGCCGGGCCGGTTCGACCGCGAGATCGTGATCGGCGTGCCGGACACCAAGGGCCGCCGCGACATCTTGAACATCCACACGCGCGGGATGCCGCTGGCCGAGGGCGTCGACCTGGAGGAGCTCGCGCGGACGACCTACGGGTTCGTCGGCGCCGACCTGGGCGCGCTCGCCCGCGAGGCGGCCATCTCGGCCCTGCGCCGCGTCCTGCCCGACCATGGACCTCGACCTGGACGAGATCCCGGCCGAGGTGCTCGACGAGCTCATCGTCCAGGACGGCGACTTCGCCGACGCCCTCCGGCGCGTCCAGCCGAGCGCGCTCCGCGAGATCCAGATCCAGGTGCCCGAACGTCCGCTGGGACGACATCGGCGGGCTCCAGGAGACCAAGGACCAGCTCCGCGAGGGGATCGAGCTCCCGCTCAAGCACCCCGAGGCGTTCGAGCGGCTGGGCATCCGCCAGGCCCGCGGCTTCCTGCTGTTCGGCCCGCCCGGCAACGGCAAGACGCTGCTCGCCAAGGCCGTCGCGCGCGAGGCCGAGGCCAACTTTATCGCGACCAAGTCGAGCGACCTGCTGAGCAAGTGGGTCGGCGAGTCCGAGAAGCAGGTGTCGAAGCTGTTCAAGCGGGCCCGCCAGGTCTCGCCGACGGTCATCTTCATCGACGAGATCGACGCGCTCGCGCCGTCGCGCGGCGGGGGGATGGGCGACTCGAACGTGACCGAGCGCGTCGTCAACACGCTGCTGGCCGAGATGGACGGGCTGGAGGAGCTCCAGGGCGTCGTCGTGATCGGCGCCACCAACCGGCCGACGCTGCTGGACCCGGCGCTCCTGCGGCCGGGCCGGTTCGACGAGATCGTCTACGTGCCCGTGCCGGACGCCGAGGGCCGCCGCCGCATCCTGGAGATCCAGACCGGCCCGATGCCCCTGGCCGACGACGTCGACCTCGACGCGCTGGCGGACCAGACGGAACGCTACTCCGGCGCCGACCTGGAGAACCTCGTCCGCAAGGCCGGCCTGCTCGCGCTCCGCGCCGACCTCGCCACCGAGGTGGTCACGGCCGACGACTTCGCGCGGGCGCTCGAGGACACGCGCCCCAGCGTGACGGCCGAGGTCGAGAAGGAGTACGAGCGGATGCGGAAGCAGCTCAAGCAGGAGGACCCGCGCGGCGAACCGGCCCATCGGGTTCCAGATCACGGCCGACGGCGCCGCCTGACCTCACCCGCCTCGGGAAAACTGGCGGCGGAGCCGTCCCGCCGACGGCGAGCCCGAGGCGGCCTACCTTCCGGGCGCCCTCCGCTACCGCCGTGCCCGAGCTGTTCTCCGCCCCCTGGGCCGCCGCCGTCGGCGACGCCCTCAACGCGAGCCAGACCTATCGGGCCGCCGCGGCGACCTGGGACGGCGCGGTCCGCCTGGTCGCCCGCGACGTGCCGGGGGAGGGCGGTGAGCGGGCCGTCTGGCTCGACCTCCACCACGGTTCCGTGTAACGGGACGCTCGCCGGCGCCGACGCCCAGCGGCCGAGTCGGCGTTCGTGATCGCGGGCCGCACGCGGTCTGGACCGACGTGCTCGCTGGCAAGACTCGACCCGCTGATGGGGATGATGCTCGGCAAGCTCAAGGTGACCGGCGACATGGGCCAGATCAGCCGGCACGTGGCCGCGGCCAAGGAGATGGTCGCCTGCGCCGCGTCGGTCGAGACGACGCCCAGCGACGGGTAGGCGGCGCAGGGCCACCTCGGCGCCAGCGGTCGTGCCGACGCGAAGCGCGCGGAGGCTTCGGCCCCCGCTGGTCGAGGCCGACGGCGGGTCGACGTGGGACGGGCTGCGCCTGCCGGTGAGTCGAGGTCGTCGATCGGGGCCGCCGGGCGCGCGGGGACGGCTGCCGCGTTTGGCTGGGCACGAGGCCCGTCGGTCCGTACGTTGGCGCCGCCATGCGTCGCCTCCCCGCCCTGCTCCTGCTCGCGGCCCTGCTGGGAGGGCTGGGCGCGGCGTCGGTGCACCAGGCGCAGCACGCGGCCGAATGGGCCGACGCTCAGCGGACGCACGCTCAGGACCACCACGAGACCGGCGGCGAGCACGCCTCGACGCCGTGCGCGGGCGGGGACCTGCACGCGCTCGACTGCGCGGTCTGCTCCGGCCTCGGGGGCGTGGTGATCCACGCCGACGGGGTCGCCGACGAGCACGCCGAGGCGGAGCACCAACGGGAGGCCCGGGCCGCGCTCGCGGCGTTCCGACGCGCCTCCACACCGGCCCGGGGGCCGCCGGCCGTCGCCTAAGACAGCCCGCCGACGTGCGGGCGTTCGTCCGGGTGGCATCGCGCCGCCTGGTCCTGGTTCCGGCCGCGCGTCTGCGGCCTCAGCGACAGCCCCCATGTTCTGCCTCCGCTTGATCGCGGTCGTCCTCGGCCTCGTGGCCTTGGGCGCCGCCCCCTCCTCCGCTCAGTCCTTGTCCGGCCGCGTCACCGACGCCGAGACCGGAGACCCTCTGCCCGGCGCCACCGTCGCCGTCCCCCTCTGTCCCGTGGCGCCTCGGCCGACGCCGACGGCCGCTACACGGTGACCGGCTTGCCGGCCGGCCCGGTCCGCGTGCTGGTCTCGTTCGTCGGCTACCGCAGCGAGGTGCGGACGGTCGCGGTCGACGGGGCCGCCGTGCTCGACCTCGCGCTCGCGCCGTCCATCGTCGAGGCGCCCGACGTGACCGTGACGGCGCGCGCGCGCGCGTCCGACGTGCTCTCGACGCCCCAGTCGGTGGCCGTGGTTGGCACCGAGATGCTCGACCGGGCCGGCGGGGCGACGCCGTTCGACGCGCTCGACGAGGTGGCCGGCGTCCGCCTGCTGCGGACCGGGCCGGGCATCGCCAAGCCGGTCATCCGGGGCTTGACGTCCCAGCGCGTGCTCGTCGTCAACGACGGGGTCCGCCAGGAGGGCCAGGGGTGGGGCGACGAGCACGGCCCCGAGATCGGCGCGGCCGACGTGGACCGGGTCGAGGTCGTCCGCGGCCCGCTCAGCCTGCTCTACGGGTCGGACGCCCTGGGCGGCGTGGTCCAGACCTCGCCGTCCGACCTGTTCGCGGACCCGGCGCCGGTGCGCGGCGAGGTCTCGCTGAGCGGCGCGACCGACACCCAGCAGACGGGCGGCACCGTCGCCCTGGGCGGCGTGGCCGGCGGCCTGGGGTACCAGGTCCGCGGCGGCGCGCTCCGGGCCGGGCTCGTCCGCACGCCCGACGGGCTGGTGCCCAACACGGCGCTCGACACCGAGACGCTCTCGGCCCGCCTCGGTGCGCGCCTGGGCGACCGGGGCCGGCTGGTCGCCGAGGCCGGCACGTTCCGCCAGTCGCTCGGGCTGTTCGAGGCCGACGACGACGCGCTGACGCCGACGGCGGCCGACCGGTTCGCGATCGGCGCGCCCCGGCAGTCGGTCGAGCACGACCGGGCCGTGGTCCGGCTCGACCTGGCCGAAGGGCCCGACCGCGTCGAGGTGATCGCGGCGCTCCAGCAGAACCGCCGCCGCGAGTTCGAGGAGGGCGCCGACCCCGAGCTCTACCTCCGCCTGACCACGGCGACCGCCGACGCGCGCCTGCACCACCGCCCGATCGGCCGCGTGTTCGGGACGGTCGGCCTGAGCGGGATGGTCCAGCGGAACGAGACGCTGGGCGAGGAGACCCTCATCCCCGGCGCCACCACGGTCAACCTGGCCGGCTACGTCGCCGAGCAGCTCGTCGCCGGCCCGCTCACGGTCGACGCCGGCGTGCGCGTCGACGCCCGGCACCATCGACCTGGCCGACAGCTCGGACCTGAGGAGCTACACGGCGTTGACGGGCGCCGTCGGGGCCGCGTGGCAGCTCCGGCCGCGACCTGTCGGTCTCGGCCAACCTGGGGCGGGCGTTCCGGGCGCCGATCCTGCAGGAGCTCTACGGCGACGGCGTCCACGAGGGGACGCTGCGCTACGAGCGGGGCGACCCGACGCTCGGCCCCGAGACGAGCGTCGCGCTCGACGGGGTCGTCCGCTACCTCACGCCCCACGTCTACGCCGAGGTGAGCGGGTTCGCCAATGCCATCGGCGGCTACATCGTCCCGCGCGCGACCGGCGAGGTCGACCCCGAGAGCGGGTTCGACGTGTTCCTGTTCCGCCAGGCCGACGCCCGGCTGGTCGGGGCCGAGGCGCGCGTCGACGTCCACCCCCACGCGCTCCACGGGCTGGGCGTCCACCTCGCGGGCGACCTGACGCGCGGGACGGACACCGAGACCGACGCGCCGCTGCCGTTCGTGCCGCCGGCCCGTCTCCAGATCGCCGTCGAGTACCAGGCCGACCGGGTGGGCGCGTTCCGCGACCTGGAGGCCCGGGTCGGGCCGACGTTGGTGGCCGCCCAGCGCCGTCCCGAGGTGGCCGACGAGGTCCCGACGGACGGCTACACCGTGTGGTCCGCCTCGGTCTCGGCCTCGGTCCCGGTCGGCGGCGACCACGCTGACGCCGACGCTGGCCGTCGACAACCTGACCGACGTGGCGTTTGTGGACCCGCTGAGCCGGTACCGCCCGTTCGGCGTCCCGGCACCGGGCCGGAGCGTCCGCCTGGCGCTGCGGGCGTCGTTCTGACCGACCCCCCGACGGCGCGGCCCGCCTCGGTGCCCTCACGGCGCGACCGAGGCGGGCGGGGTCGCAGTTTCATAACGCCTCCGTTTGCCCGCGCGGACGGGCTCGGTACCTTGCCGGTGCCCCTATAGCTCAGTTGGTTAGAGCAGCGGACTCTTAATCCGCGTGTCCCAGGTTCGAGTCCTGGTGGGGGCACACGACAAGACGGCCCGCAGCAACCACGCTGCGGGCCGTCGTCGCGTTTGGCCGGCGCCTCGACCGGCCCGCGGGCGGAGTCGCCGTATCCTCGGGAGACCCCGCCCGCATCGCCGTGCCCCGCCTGCTCGTCCTCGCCGCCGCGCTCACCCTCTCGGCCTGCGCCACGGCCCAGCCCGCGGGCGACCCCGCCGCCTTCCGCCAGCTGGTCCCGGACGGCGCCCAAGCGGAGGTCCTGGCCGGCGGCTTCGCGTGGTCGGAGGGCCCCGTCTGGCGCCCCGCCGAGAGCGACCTCCTGTTTACCGACGTGCCGGGCAACACCGTCTGGCGATGGGCCGAGGCCGACGGGGCGACGGTGTTTCTCCGCCCGTCGGGCCTGTCGATCGGGCCGGGCCGCGACGCGAGCGTCGGCAGCAACGGGCTGATCCTGGACGCCGACGGCCGCCTGCTGCTGGCCGACCACGGCTCGCGCGCCGTCACCCGCCTCGACCCGGCCACCTACGTCCGCGAGACGTTGGCCGACCGCTACGACGGGCGGCGGCTCAACAGTCCCAACGACCTCGTCCTGCACGCCTCGGGCGCCCTGTTCTTTACCGACCCGCCCTACGGCCTGGCCGGGCAGGACGCCTCGCCCGACAAGGAGCAGCCCCACAACGGCGTCTACCGGCTCGACCCCGACGGCACCGTCACGCTGCTCATCGACGACCTCGGGCGCCCGAACGGCGTCATCCTGTCGCCCGACGGCCAGACGCTGACCGTCGCCAACTCGGATCCTGGGCGGGCGGTCTGGATGCAGTACCCGGTGCTCGCCGGCGGCGCGCTCGGGCCTGGCAAATTGCTGTTCGACGCGACCGACTGGGTGCGGGAGGGGCGGCCCGGCCTGCCCGACGGGATGGCGATCGACACGCGCGGCAACCTGTTCGCGACCGGGCCCGGCGGCGTGCTGGTGTTCTCGGCCGCCGGCGGCTACCTGGGAACGATCGAGACCGAGAAAGCCACCGCCAACGTCACCTTCGGCGGCGCGGACGGCCGGACGCTGTTCCTGACCTCGTCCGACCAGCTTCTCCGCTTGCCGGTCGCCACGCGCGGGCTGGGGCTGTGAGCGGGCACCGCCCCGGCTCCCCCCGCCTCGGCGCCGAGGCCGGCCGGGTGGCGGGCCGCCGCTAACCGGTTCCGCCGATGCCCCCTCTGCTGATCCTGGCCGTCGGCATGGCGACCGTGCTCGGGCTGATCGTCGTCGGCCGGGTCCACGCGTTCCTGGCGCTGCTGGCGGCGGCCCTGGTGGTGAGCCTGCTGGCGTCCGGGCCGACGGGCCCGGCGGTCGCGGCCGTGGCCGAGGCGTTCGGGGCGACGGCGGCGTCCATCGGCATCGTGATCGCGTTCGCGGCCGTCATCGGCAAGGCGCTGACCGACAGCGGGGCCGCCGACCGGATCGTCCGCGCGTTCACCGGCGGCGGCGACCGGCGCGTGGCGCCGGCGCTGGCCGGGAGCGGGGCGGTCCTGTCGATCCCGGTCTTTTTCGACACCGTGTTCTACCTGCTCGTCCCGCTGGCGCGGTCGGCCGCGCGCGCGGCGGGCGGCCACTACCTGGCCTACCTGCTGGCCGTCGCCGGCGGCGCCGTCGTGACGCACGCGCTCGTCCCGCCGACGCCCGGGCCGCTCGTGACCGCGGCCGAGCTGGGCGTCGACCTCGGGACGATGATGGTCGTCGGGCTGGTGATCGCCGTCCCGTGCACCGCCGCCGTGCTCGCGTTCGCGCGCTGGGCCGACGGCCGGATGCCGGTCGCGCTCCCCGCCCCCGACGACCTCGAGGCGGGCGGGGTCCCGGAGACCGCGCCGCCGCCGCCCGAGCTGCCGGGTCTCGGGGCGTCGCTGGCGCCGATCGTGCTGCCCGTCGGGCTGATCGCGGGCTCGACGGTCGCGACGGCGCTCGGCCGGCCGGTCGGGTGGCTGGCTGCGCTGGGCGACCCGAACCTCGCGCTCGGCCTGGCGACGGTCGTCGCGCTCGCCGTCTGGGTCCGCCAGCGGCGGCCGAGCCGGGCCGAGGTGTCCGCGTCGGTCGAGCAGGCGCTGATGTCGGCCGGCGTCATCATCCTGATCACGGCGGCCGGCGGCGCGTTCGGCGCCATGCTGCGGGCGTCGGGCGTCGGCGACGTGCTGGCCGGGTGGGTGGGCGGCGGCACGGGCGGGTTCGCGCTGCTGGCCCTGGCCTTCGGGACGGCCAGCCTGCTCAAGGTCGCCCAGGGCTCGTCGACGGTCGCCATGATCACGACGGTCGGGCTCATCGGCGGGGCCGTCGCGGGCGTGGAGCTCCCGTTCCACGCCGTCTACCTCGCCACGTCCATCGCGAGCGGGTCGCTGGTCGGCTCGTGGATGAACGACAGCGGGTTCTGGATCTTCGCCAAGATGGGCGGGCTGACCGAGGTCGAGACGCTCAAGACCTGGACGCCGCTGCTGGCGACCGTGGGCGTGGTGGCGTTCGCGACGACGGTCCTGCTGGCGCTCGTGGTCCCGCTGGTCTAGCCGGCGTGGGCGTGGGCGCGGAGGTCGTCGAGCGACACGACGCGCAGCGCGTGTTCGTGGGTCGCCTCCAGCACGACGGGCGGCGCCAGGCCGGCGGCGAGCGCCTCGTTCCACCGGCTCACGCACAGGCACCACCGGTCGCCCGGCACCAGGCCGGGAAAGCGGAACTCGGGGCGGGGCGTGACCAGGTCGTTGCCGCGCGAGGCGGTGTGCTCGAGGAACGCGGCCGTCATCACGGCGCAGACGACGTGGGTGCCGTGGTCGTCGGGGCCGGTCTCGCAGCAGCCGTCGCGGTAGAAGCCGGTGAGCGGGTCGCGCCCGCACTCCTGAAGCGGGCCGCCCAAGACGTTGGTGGAGGGGAGGACTTGCATGGGTCAGACGAGGGGGGCGCCGAAGCAACGGGCCCGCCGGGTCACCGGGTCCCTCCGCCTCGGCGCCGAGGCGGGCGGACCCGTACCGGACCCGGGGCTCTGCCCGCGGTCGACGGCCGTTCGAGTGGCATGGTCGGCGGGCCTCCTGTTTCCCCGGACTCGTCCCAGATCGGGCGTCAGCCCTCGGTCGGGTAGCCGGCGTCGGTCCAGGCCCGCCAACCGCCGTCCATCGACGCGACGGCCGTGTAGCCCATCGCCCCGAGCGACCGGGCCGCCAGCGCCGAGCGGTAGCCGCCCCCGCAGTACAGGACGATGGGCGTGTCCGGGTCGGGGAAGGTGGCCTCGGCGTCGCGCTCCAGGACGCCCCGCGACAGGTGGACGGCGCCGGGCAGGTGGCCGCGCGCCCACTCGTCGGCCTCGCGGACGTCGACGAGCGTGAACGCGGCGCCGTCGGCGAGCCGCTGGCGGACGGTCTCGGCGTCGGTCTCGACGATCTCGGCACGGGCGCCGTCGACCAGGGCGAGAAAGCGGGGGGGGTGGGTCATGGCGGAGCGGAGGCTGGGTGGGGCCACCTCGGGACCGAGGCGGGAGGGGTCGGGGTCTACCGGCCGAAGTCGCCGCCGGCGACGACGGCGTTGGCCTGCTCCAGCCGCTCCATCGTGCCGACGTCCAGGAACCGGTTGGGCTGGGCCTCGGTGCCGTCGAACGCGGCCACACGGGCGCCGTCGCGGGCCAGCCCGAGGTAGACGTCCATGACCGAGAACTTGTCCTCGTCGCGCGCCTCGATCCGGTCCAGGAGGGCCGGGCGCGCAGGCCTGGACGCCGCAGAAGTCGAGCACACGGCCGCTCGCCCTGCGCGTCGCGCATGGTCTTGGGCTCGCCGCCGTCGAGCGTGTAGCCGGCCAGCCCGCCGTCGTCGAACAGCAGCGCCCGCTCGGTGCGGGCCGGCGGCGACGGCCAGCGTGGCGACGCGGCCGTCGGCGGCGTCGCGCTGGGCCCGCCACAGCGCGCCCAGGTCCACGTCGGTCAGGATGTCGGCGTTGTGGACCAGGAACGCGGCGTCGCGGCGGAAGAAGTCGAGCGGCCTTCTTGATGCCGCCGCCCGTTTCGAGCGGCCCGTCGGGCTCGTCGGAGACGCACCACCTCGACGGCCTCGCCCGCCTCGGTGTCCGCCAGTCGGCCCCGTCGATGTAGGCCTGGACCTGGTCGGCGAGGTAGGACACGTTGACCAGGATGCGGTCGGCCCCGGCGTCGATCAGGCGCTGGGCGACGCGCTCCAGCATCGGCACCCCGTCGACCTCGACGAGCGCCTTGGGCGTCGTGTTCGTGAGCGGGCGGAGGCGCGTGCCGAGGCCGGCCGCGAGGATCATGGCGTCCATAGGAGAGAGGGGACTGGGAGAGGGAGGGGCGAGAACCGGTGGGGGGCGGGGCGGTTCAGCCTGTCCCCGCTTCCCTCTCCCCTCCATGGCCGATTCCCTCCACCCCCGTCCTCGGCGTCGTCCACGGGTACGGGCTCGCGGGCGCCGGCTCCAACCTGTGGACGCGGGCCATCCTGAAGGCGCTCGCTGCGGGCGGGCACACCGTCCACGCGGTCTGCCAGGAGAGCCGCGCCCGAGCGGTACGACTTCGTCGACAAGGCCGTCCGCTACGACGCCGACGGGACGCCGGAGACGCTGTTCGAGCGCGAGACGCCGACTGCCGGGCCGCGTCGTCCTGCACCGGCCCGACCTCGACGGTGCTGCCGACCTACGTCCGCCCGAGCACGCCGAGCGACTACGTGGTCTACATCCCCGACCTCGACGACGCGGCGCTGACGGAGCTACGTCGCGCGCAACGCCCGGGTGCTGGAGGCCGTGGCCGAGGCCGAGGGGGTCGCGGCCTGGGTCGTCAACCACACCGTCCTGATGTCGGTCGCGGCGTACCGGGCGCACCGAGGCGGGCGGGGCGCCGTACGCCGTGCTGCCGCACGGGAGCGCCATCGAGTACGTCGTCAAGAAGGAGGCGCGGTCGCGGCGCCTGGCGGAGACGGCGCTGGCAAGGCGCCGGGCGCGTGTTCGCGCTCAACGGCGAGATGGAGGGCCGCATCCACGACGTGTTCGGGGCCGTGCCGGGCGTCGACAAGAAGGTGGGCCGGATGCCGGTCGGGACCGACACGTCGATGTTCGAGCTGGTCGACCGGGCCGACCGGCGCGGCGACGGTCGAGCGCATCGCCGAGATCGTCGAGGGCGTCGACCGGGGCCGACCGGCCGACGCGACCGCGGCTCTCCACGACCGGCTGGCCGCCCTGGGCGACGCCCCGACCGACGCGGCGCTCCTGGACGCGCTCCGCGCCGACTACCCGCGCTCCGCGCCCGACGCCGACCTCGAAGCGAAGCTCCGCGCCGTCGACTGGGCCGACGCCAAGACGGCCGTCTACGTGGGCCGCCTGATCGCGGCCAAGGGACCGGCCGACCTGATCCTGGCGCTCCCGCTCGTGGCCGAGCGCCACCCCGAGGCGGTCGCGCTCGTCGCCGGGACGGGCGGCCTGCGCGAGGGGCTGGAGGCGCTGGCGTGGGCGCTCGCGTCAGGGGAACGGCGGCCTCGTGCGCCGGCTCGTCCGCTTGGGCGGCGCGCTGGAGGGCGACGGCGGGCTGGACGCCGACCCGCTCTTCGCCGGGCAGGCGTTCCTCGACGGCCTCGACGAGCAGGGCACGTTCGACGCCTACATCGACACGGCCCAGCGCGTGCTGACGCCGGGCGTCGGTCGTGTTCACGGGCTTCCTCGACCACGACGCGCTCGGCCCGCTCTACGGCCTGGCCGACGCGGGCGCGTTCCCGTCGGTCGTCCGCGAGGCGAGCCCGCTCGTCGTGCCCGAGAGCGCCGCGGCGGGCGTCTTGCCCATCGGGCCCGACGTGGGCGGCATGGGCGACAGCCTGCGGACGCTGGCCGAGGGCCTGCCCGAGACCGCCCGTCCGCTCCTGACCACGCGGCCCGACGCCGAGCACCGCATCCCCGACCTGGCCGACCGCCTCGCCGCCGCGCTCGACGCGCCTCGCGCCTTCGCCGACGACCTGCGCCGCGAGGCCGAGGCCCGGTTCGACTGGCGCGCCATCGCCGAGCGCCTGGCCGACGAGCTCGCCGCCCTCGGCGCGCCGCTCCTAACCTCTGGCGGCCACGCCGCGGTCGGCCCGCTACGCCAGCAGCAGGTCCGCGGCGCGCGGAACGCTCCTCGGGGACGGCCTCGATGGCCATGTCCCAGTTCGCGAACCGCCGGCTGCTGGACCGGCCCGTCCAAGCACGACGTGGAGGTCGGTGTGCCGCGGGTCGGCGCGGATCCGCTCGACGATCGGACGGAGGGCGTCGCGGCGGGCCCTCGAGGACCTGTGCGAAGCGGATCACCCGGTCGCCGTGTCTCCAGCACCACCAGTTTCCCGGTCACCCCGTGGCGCGCGTTCGATCCGGCGCGCGGCCAGCAGGAGGTCGCTGAGGTCCCGGTCCGAGAACGGGACGACGGCGGTCGAGACGATACCCGAACGCCCGCAGAGAAAGAGACTCGAACCCGACGACGTCGGCCACGATGCACAGAGGGGGGAGGACGGGAGTCTACACCGTCCGGTCTCCCGGCGCGATACCGGGGCGTCTCCCGGACAACGCGCGCGCTTCGGCCTCGAAGGCGACGGCGTGGCGGGCTCGAAGGCCATGTCCCAGTCGGGGAAGCGGCGGGCGTCCACGGGCCCGCGGCGCCGCACGTCGATGCTCGCGTGACGGTCGTCGGCGACGATCCGGCGGATGCAGGCGTCGAGTTCGCTGCGAGGCCCCTCGATCCACTGCGCAAACCGGACGACCTCGCCCGCCTTCCTCCAACACGATCAGCTTGCCCGTGATGGCGTGCACGGCGTTCCAGGTCCGCGCGGCGAGCAGCAGGGTGTTCACCTCCCCGTCGGAGAACGGCACCGTCGGCGTCGAGAGGTAGGCGAGGGCGTAGAGGGGTCCGGCTCGTGGCCGAGAATCTCGACGGGATCGGTCATGACAACGAGCAGCGGGTTCAGTGTGTCGATTCCAATTCCACGAGACCCGCTCGGTCGCGTCAGGATCCAGCGCGGAGTCCGACGACCACGTCGGCGACGTTCGTGTGCGTCGGTCCCGTGCGGACGAGCGCGTCGGCCGCGGCGAGCGCGGTGTAGGCGTCGTTGTCCGCCAGCCGAGCGACCGGGTCGAGGCCGGCGGTCGCGGATTCGGGCGGCCGTCGTGGGTGAGACGCAGCCTCCCGCCGCATCTGTCGGACCATCGACGCCGTCCGTGCCCGCGGAGAGGACGGCGATCGCGGCCGTGGCCCCGTCCAGCGCGAGCGTCGCAGCGAGGGCGACCTCCTGATTCCGTCCGCCCCGTCCGGCGCCGGTCACCGTGACCGTCGTCTCGCCTCCCCACAGGTGGCACGTCGGCTGTCCGGACGTCTCGGCCAGGAGTGTTTCTGCGACCCGTCGCCCGACGGTCCGGGCGTCGCCCTCGACGCCCCGCTCGACCCCGACCACCGCGTACCCGAGGCGCTCCGCCTCGGTGGCGCCGCGTCGAGGGCCGTATCGTTCGTCCCGAGGAGGCGCGTCGTCACGGTCTGGAAGGCCGGGTGGTCTGGACCTGGCGTCTCAGCGGCCCTGGTCCGCCTAGATGCGCACGGACGCTGGCCGGCACACGCGTGGCAGCCCTGCCGCGGTGAGCACGTCGAGCGCGTCGGCGGCCGTCGTCGGGTCGGGGGCGGTCGGGCCTGAGGCGATCACCGCCGGGTCGTCGCCGACCACGTCGGACAGGACCAAGGCGAGGACGGTAATGGGCTCCGCCGCGACGGCCAGCCTGCCGCCAGAGATCCGCGAGAGGTGCTTGCGGACGGTGTTGATGCCGTCGATCGGGACGCCCGAGGCGAGCAGGAGACGCGTCGTGATGCGGAGATCGTCGAGAGAGACGCCGTCGGGTGAGAGCGTCCACAGCGCCGAGCCGCCGCCGGAAACGAGCGCCACGACGAGGTCGTCGGGCCCGGCCGCTCGCGCGAGGGCTAGGACTTCGGCCGCCGCCCGGGCGCCCGCCACGGTCGGGATCGGGTGGCCGCCCTCCACCACGCGGACGAGCTCGGCTGGGGTAGCCCGTCTGGTACCGTCGTCGGGTACCCGTCCGGGACCACGACGACCCCGTCCACCTCGACGCGCCTCCCCGAGGCGGCCCTCCAGCGCACCGGCCAGCGGGATCGACGCCTTCCCCGCGCCGACGACGATCACGCGCTCGAACGCGTTGACGGGTCGGCCCAGCACGTCGTCAAGATCGACGCGGGCGAGCAACGCGGGCGCCTGGACGGCGCGGACGGCGGCGTCGAACACCGAGCGGGCGTCGCGGGCGAGGGCGGCGTGCGGCATGACGTCTCTGAGTCCGGCGCGGGACGGGTCTACGGACGGGGCCGGTGCGCGGGACGACGGCCGGCGCTCCGCCCACACAGCGAGCGCTCCCCTCCACCTCGACGGGCTCGCCGAGTGCCCCCACCCATCCAGAGCCTACACTACTGC
Organism: uncultured Bacteroidota bacterium; assembly: GCA_963740235.1. Classification (GTDB taxonomy): domain Bacteria; phylum Bacteroidota; class Rhodothermia; order Rhodothermales; family Rubricoccaceae; genus Rubrivirga. The sequence goes on along the minus strand of CAVUDG010000007.1, from coordinate 1,393,669 downwards.
GCGGGGGGGCTCCGCACCTCTCGTGGCCGTCCTGGGCGAGCCGTGACGGTCCTGCCCACTGGCGGCCCTACCCTCTCGGAGGTCGCTCCCGTCGGCGCGCTGTGCCCGGACGCGGGCTCATCCCCACGCGAGTGGGGACCGGGTGACCGCGGGCGGGCTGGACCTCGACCTGTCGGGCTCATCCCCACGCGAGTGGGAGCCGGATCATCGCCGACGGGTAGTTCCGCCACGTCGGGGGCTCATCCCCACGCGAGTGGGGACCGGGCGAGGGTGCTGGGTGCCCCGCACCGGCCGCACGGCTCATCCCCACGCGAGTGGGGACCGGTAAGCGGCGGCGAATCGACTCAGGCTCCATGTGGGCTCATCCCCACGCGAGTGGGGACCGGTCCGCGCCTGGCCGTCCTCGTCTGCGCGGTGTGGGCTCATCCCCACGCGAGTCGGGGACCGGGGGGTGTCATCGACGGAGGCGGGGGGGCCCCCGGGCTCATCCCCACGCGAGTGGGGACCGGCCCTCGACGGTCGCGTTGGAGATCATGACGCAGGGCTCATCCCCACGCGAGTGGGGACTGGGGGAGCGTCCGCTGGGAGCCGGTCTCCAGCGCGGGCTCATCCCCACGCGAGTGGGGACTGGCGCTTCGACCCCGAGACCGGGGGGCTGGAGGTGGGCTCATCCCCACGCGAGTGGGAGCTGGGACCGGGTCCTCAAGGGCAACCGGCCGCAGTTCGGCTCATCCCCACGCGAGTGGGGACTGGCACCGGCCTTCTAGGTGGGCCTGACGGATGCCGGGCTCATCCCCACGCGAGTGGGGACTGGATCTCCGCCCGCCCGTTCGGGCAGTCCTCGACGGGCTCATCCCCACGCGAGTGGGGACTGGATGCTGGGGTTCGTGCTCGCCGAGCTGTCGGCGGGCTCATCCCCACGCGAGTGGGGACTGGACGCCACCGCCGCGGGTCGGCCTGCAACGGGTGGGCTCATCCCCACGCGAGTGGGGACTGGCCGGAGGTCTTCTTGCGCGAGGAGCCGGACGCCGGCTCATCCCCACGCGAGTGGGGACTGGGTCCTCGGCGACAGCGCCGTCCGCGGCGTCCCGGGCTCATCCCCACGCGAGTGGGGACTGGGGCGCCTATTTCCGCGGTAACGAGCTGGGGCCGGGCTCATCCCCACGCGAGTGGGGACTGGGCCAACAAGGCGCTCGCCTCGGCCCCGCCCCCGGGCTCATCCCCACGCGAGTGGGGACTGGCCGCACCGGCTGCCGCAGAAGCCCGGCCGCTTCGGCTCATCCCCACGCGAGTGGGGACTGGCGGCGCAGGAGGCCGATGCCATCCGGGGCGCCAGGCTCATCCCCACGCGAGTGGGGACTGGCCGCGGGAGGGGGCCGACGGGTCGAGGTACCGGGGCTCATCCCCACGCGAGTGGGGACTGGGAGAGCGTGAACGGGCTGATCGGCCTCCGGCCGGGCTCATCCCCACGCGAGTGGGGACTGGCTGCTGCTCCGCGGCGCGCGGCTCCGGCTCTTGGGCTCATCCCCACGCGAGTGGGGGAACTGGGTGCCCCGGCTCCCCTACGCCTCGGCGCTCGCGGGCTCATCCCCACGCGAGTGGGGACTGGGCCGTCGCCCGTGACGCCGAGGCCCCGTCCGGGGGCTCATCCCCACGCGAGTGGGGACTGGATCTTGTCGTCGTCGCCCGCGGGGCGCGGCACGGGCTCATCCCCACGCGAGTGGGGACTGGTCGTAGGCCAGGCTCCCGACGCTCCCCTGCCAGGGCTCATCCCCACGCGAGTGGGGACTGGCGGAGCGCGTGCGTGGTCACCGTCCTCGACCCGGGCTCATCCCCACGCGAGTGGGGACTGGTGCGAGTGCGTGACGGGGTTGAACTCCTCGTTGGGCTCATCCCCACGCGAGTGGGGACTGGGCGGCCGAGGTGGGTGCCGTGGCCGTGGCCCCGGGCTCATCCCCACGCGAGTGGGGACTGGGGTGGGAGGGGGCGGAACCGAGTTCGCGCCCGCGGGCTCATCCCCACGCGAGTGGGGACTGGCGCTCGGCGTCAGGGCCAACAGATAACTCGCCGGGCTCATCCCCACGCGAGTGGGGACTGGAGGACGCCCTCGCAGACGAGATACAACCGCCCGGGCTCATCCCCACGCGAGTGGGGACTGGCCCGAGGACGGGCAGAGCCTTCTCCCTGCCTGGGGCTCATCCCCACGCGAGTGGGAGCTGGGCCTCCGATCTCGGCCGCCTCGTCCTCGACCAGGGCTCATCCCCACGCGAGTGGGGACTGGGCCGCCCCCATCGTGAGCGCCGCTCAGACCGTGGGCTCATCCCCACGCGAGTGGGGACTGAGACCCGAAGCCCCCGCCCCCCTGCCGGGAGTCGGGCTCATCCCCACGCGAGTGGGGACTGGGTGATCCCGATGGGGCTGGCGTCGAGCCTGACGGGCTCATCCCCACGCGAGTGGGGACTGGATCGGCGGGTAGTGGAGCGACTCGCCCGGGCCCGGCTCATCCCCACGCGAGTGGGGACTGGGCAGGTGCCGGCGAGTCGCGTCGCCTGGGGGCCGAGGGCTCATCCCCACGCGAGTGGGGACTCGTGGCGGACCGCGACGACGTCGCCCGTGTCGTCGGGCTCATCCCCACGCGAGTGGGGACTGGAGGTCGTCTTTGATGGAGATGACGGGCATGTCGGGCTCATCCCCACGCGAGTGGGGACTGGCCGGACCCGGACATCCGGACCTCGATCTTCGCGGGCTCATCCCCACGCGAGTGGGGACTGGGCCGCCGCGGCCGGCGCGCTCGACCCGTCCGACGGCTCATCCCCACGCGAGTGGGGACTGGGGGGTCCGACGGCGTCATACTCCCAGAGGGACGGGCTCATCCCCACGCGAGTGGGGACTGGACCCACTCGACGACGAGCTCCCCGTCCTCCACGGGCTCATCCCCACGCGAGTGGGGACTGGCAGACCCGGTGTTTCCGCAGAAACCTCGCCCGGGGCTCATCCCCACGCGAGTGGGGACTGGCGGAAGATGTCGCCGCCCTCCCCCACCTTCCGGGGCTCATCCCCACGCGAGTGGGGACTGGAGGAACAGGTCCTCCTGGGACTTCAGCGCCCCGGGCTCATCCCCACGCGAGTGGGGGCTCGGCTCCGGGTCACCCTGGACCGCTGGAAGCCCGCGGGCTCATCCCCACGCGAGTGGGGACTGGTCTGCGCCGGACGGCAGGGCGGCAATGGCCGCTGGGCTCAACCCACGCGAGTGGGGACTGGGTGGCCGGCGGAGTCGGGCGCGGCGCGGGCCAGGGCTCATCCCCACGCGAGTGGGGACTCGGGTCCGAGGCGGTCTCCTGGAACAGGTCCTGGCCGGCTCATCCCCACGCGAGTGGGGACTGGCCGTCGGGCACCTCAGCGGGTGGGCTGCTGCGCGGGCTCATCCCCACGCGAGTGGGGACTGGCGAGGCGCCCAGGAGCGCCACGTGGCCGAGGTAGGCTCATCCCCACGCGAGTGGGGACTGGGTGCGCCACCTTCGACAACCCCGACCGCGACTCGGGCTCATCCCCACGCGAGTGGGGACTGGAGCGCGGGGCGTCGGGGGGTGGCCCTCTTGGCGGGCTCATCCCCACGCGAGTGGGGACTGGGCCGAGTCGTCGGCCCCGTCGATCACGCTGAGGGGCTCATCCCCACGCGAGTGGGGACTGCGGGACCGACTGCTGGGCGAGCTGCGCGAACCCGAGGGCTCATCCCCACGCGAGTGGAGACTGGGCGGCGCGGAAGCGACGGCGCGCGGCCCACGAGGGCTCATCCCCACGCGAGTGGGGACTGGGAAATAGCCGCAGAGGTTGGCCTCGTGTCGCCGGGCTCATCCCCACGCGAGTGGGGACTCGGCCTTGGGCGCCAGCGTTCGCGGCCGTCTTGTCGGGCTCATCCCCACGCGAGTGGGGAGCTCGGGGCACGCCCGGCCCGGCCCGGTCGCCGGCACGGGCTCATCCCCACGCGAGTGGGGACTGGGGCAAGCCGCGCGGCAAGATCGGCGGCGTCGTCGGCTCATCCCCACGCGAGTGGGGACTGGGCGCTCATCTAGCTCGGGAATGGCGGCGATCACGGCTCATCCCCACGCGAGTGGGGACTGGCGCGTGCGCCCCAGCAAGGGCAGCGACAAGCGGGGCTCATCCCCACGCGAGGTGGAACTCGAAGCCACCACCCGGTTCTTTCACGGCCACCACGGCTCATCCCCACGCGAGTGGGGACTGGGGTGGTCGATGGGCCACCGCGCCCGCCTCACGGTGGGCTCATCCCCACGCGAGTGGGGACTGGGGCGTGAACGGATCGAGGTTGGCCCCGTGCGCCCGGCTCATCCCCACGCGAGTGGGGACTCGATCAGGGGCTACGTGGCCGCTCTCATGAGGTCACGGGCTCATCCCCACGCGAGTGGGGACTGGGCCGCCAAGGCGGAGGCGCGGGCGTCCCGACTGGGCTCATCCCCACGCGAGTGGGGACTGGCCGATTCATGCGGGCTCCGCTGCCCCGTGTATAGGCTCATCCCCACGCGAGTGGGGACTGGCTTGGGCGGGATGGGCTTGGGTGGCCGCTCGCGGGCTCATCCCCACGCGAGTGGGGACTGGAGCTGACGCAGTTCACGCACCGGCTCTGCACGGGGCTCATCCCCACGCGAGTGGGGACTGGCCGGCCGGCCCCAAGCGCTCCCGCGCGCTCCTGGGCTCATCCCCACGCGAGTGGGGACTCGGGCCGGCCGGGACTCGGGGAACGACGCGAGCCCGGGCTCATCCCCACGCGAGTGGGGACTGGGTTGGTTGTTCGTCGTGTCCATTGCGTTGTTGGGGCTCATCCCCACGCGAGTGGGGACTGGGCTGGCGCTGCCGAGGCCGGCCACCTCGGCGAGGGCTCATCCCCACGCGAGTGGGGACTGGAGCGTGCCGGCCTTGACCTGGCGCGCGTACGCGGGCTCATCCCCACGCGAGTGGGGACTGGGCTACAGACTCGCTTCGAATCGACAGTCTGTCAAGGAACAGGCCGCGGAAGGGTACGGTGCCGACGACCAGAGGTGGACGCGAAATGTCCCGGCTCTCGATCCGGCCGCCCGTCCTTCGAGCACTCCCTGCCCGTCTCAACCATGCCTCAAAACCTCCGCGCCCTCCCAAAGCTCCGTGACTCCGTCCCGTACCTCTACCTGGAACGGGGCCGTCTCACCCAGACCCGGAACGGGATCGAGTTCGAGAACGACCTCGGGCGAATCGCCGTCCCCGTGGCCCAGCTCGCCTGTCTCATGCTCGGGCCTGGCACCACGGTCACGCACCGCGCGATGGTCACGTGCGCCCGGTCGGCCTGCGCCGTGACGTGGACAGGGCAGTCGGGCGTCCGGTTTTATGCCTCCGGGACGGGCGCGACGCGCAAGGCGTACGCTCTCCAGGAGCAGGCGCGGCTCTCGTCGGACCCGGCCCTCCGGCTCGCCGTCGTCGAGCGGATGTACCGCATGCGGTTTGCCGAGGATCTCCCCGCCCGACCTCTCGCTGGAGTCGGTCCGTGGGCACGAAGGCATCCGGGTGCGGCAAGCGTACCGGGCGGCAGCGGCCCGCTTCGGAGTCCCGTGGAGAGGTCGCCGGTACGACCTCGGCAACTGGGCGGCAGGCGACGTCCGAACCGGGCGCTCTCGGCCGCAAGCGCGTGCCTCGTCGGCGTGTGCCACGCAGCGGTGACGGCCGCCGGGTACAGCCCGGGCCTGGGATTCGTCCACCAGGGACTCGCGCTCTCGTTCGTGTTCGACGTGGCCGACCTGTACAAGATGGAGGTTGCCGTTCCCGTCGCGTTCGCGACCGCCCGCGAGGCCCTCGACGCCGAGGGGATGGGGAAGGAGTTCAAGCTGGAGAGCACCGTTCGGGGCCGGATGCGCCAGGCGCTCCGCAACCTCAAGCTACCCGGCCGGATCGTGTCCGACGTGCGGGCCGTCCTCGACCTCGACCCGTTCACGCCGGTGCCCGACCGGTTCGACCCGGACGATGACTATGGGCTCCCGACGGCGTGGTGGGAGCCTCCGCCCGAGGCCTCTTCGAAGGGCGACGGCGCCTTCGGCGAGCCCGAGCCGTGGGAGGCCGAGAGCGATCCGTTCGCCGACCTCACGCCCGACGGGCCGGCCTTCGACGCGCCCGCCGACGGCTCGGCTCCGTGACCGTCCTCGTGCTCGACCGGGTGCCTCCCGGACTTCGAGGCGACGTATCGCGGTGGCTCGTCGAGGTCCGCGCAGGCGTATTTGCCGGTCACCTCAACGCGCTCACCCGCGACCTCCTCTGGGACCGCGTCTCGGATGCCGCTAAGACCGAGGGAGGGTCGGCACTGTTGCTCCACGACGCCCCGAGCGCTCAGGGGTTCGCGGCGCGGACAGCCAACCCGAAGGGCTGGTACGCCGAGAACGTGGACGGTCTCTGGCTCGTCCGCCGCCCGTGACGGCTGAGGTTTCGGGGCCCGAGGTTCCGAAGTGGGAGCCGGCCCCAACGCGCGCGAGGGGGAGCGGGCTGTCTCGATGGCGTTCCGGCGGGAACGGTCGGGGAGATTCCTCGCCGGACGAGGGGTCGCTGGGAAACAGCCGAATCTCAGTGGCACACGTCGGCGGATCTTCTCTCTCACCAACGGTCCCCCGACCATGTCTGACGCTCCCACCTCTCGGTCCGCTGACCGGCTCCGCACGCTGTTCGACGCGGGACACCGGCTCACGAAGGCAGACGCGGCGGACCGCCTCGGGCTGGATCCGAGGTCCATCACCCGGCTGGTCGCGACGCTGCGCACCGCCAGTGCGCGTCCGGAGCGAGCCCGACCCGGCGGACGGCCGCCGGAAGCGATTCTTCCTCGCAGACGAGCACCAGCGGCGGGGCCTCCGCCTTGACACACTCGACGAGTCCGAAGTGCTGGCACTCACTGTAGCGGCCGAGGCCGCACGGGCCGCACTCGACGGGACGCCGCTCGGCCGTCCACTCCGGTCGGCGTTTCAGGCACTCTTGGATGCTGCCCGCGAGGTCGGGGACGGCGTCGGGCCCGTCACGTTCGACCCCGACGACGAGCCCGCGCACTGGCACTTCGGAGGCGCGATCACACCGCCGGACCCCGCTACGTTCACGCCGCTCCGCCGGGCCGTCACAGACGGCCGCCGCGTCCGCATTGACTACACCGACAAGCACGGGACCCGGACGGCAGGCCGCGAGGTGAGCCCGCTTGGCTTCGGGCTTGTGCGCGGTGCGTGGCTCCTCGCGACATACTGCCACCTCCGGCGCGACCTCCGCGACTTCGCTCTCTCGTCGGTCTCGCACGTCCATGTCCTGACCGCAGGCTTTCACGTGCCCGACGGGTTTGACCTGGCCGCTCACTTCGCTCCTCGTTTCGGGGCGCTCGCCGGGGGCGAGCCTGTGAAAGTCGACCTGTGGGTCTCGTCGGCTCGCGCCGTCCACTTCCGCCGCCGCCGGTACCATCCTTCTCAGCAGATCACGGAACGGTCTGACGGCTCGCTCGACGTGACGTACCGCGTGCCCGGTGGCGAGGCGCTGGACGAGGTCCGGGCGTTCGTGGCGAGTTGGGGCCCGCACGTCGCCGTGAGGGCGCCGACCGCGCTCGCCAGGAGGCTGCGTGAGGATGCCCTGAGGACCCAGATGCTCTACACGTAGCCTCTCGATCTCCCACCGGTTCGCGCTCCACTTCGTCGCGTCGTGCTCGCAGTACATGCCCAGGGAGCGGACTAGGACACCAAATGTCCCACCTCTCCGATCCCTCACCGTTCCTTCTGGCATGACCGCCCACGACCTCCCCACCTGGCGCCTGTTCTGGGCCAAGACCGACTACCAGAACGAGGGCACTGGCGCCCACGACCCCGCGTGGACGCACCCGCTCTGGGCCCACCTCCTCGACGTCGCCCACACGGCGCTCCTCCTCTGGGAGCGCGCCGTGCCCGACGTTCTCCGCCGCGAGGCCGCCGACGCGCTCGGGCTTGGCGAGGCTGAGGCCGAGGCGGGCCACCTCCTCAGCCTCCAGATCGGCCTCCACGATTGGGGGAAGGCGACGCCGCACTTCCAGAGCCGGCACACGCCCAGCCGCGACACCCTCGAAGCGCGCGGGCTCCGGTGCGACGGCGAGGACGCCCGGCACGAGCACCTCACGGCCGCCCTCGTCCACCGCCAGCTTCAGAAGGAGCGGCCGTCGGGGGAAAAGTTTTGGGCCCACCTCGGCGCGTCCGTCGGCATCCACCACGGGCGGCTGGTAGACCGGTCGACGTGGGAGGCGCACGCCCGCTCCGCCACTCGGGGGGGCGCCCTCGGCGATCCCCGTCAGTGGAAGGCCCCCCAGGACGACCTCCACCGCGAGGTGGCGGCCGTCTGGCGGCGGCGCTACCCGTGGCCCGACCCGCCGCGCGTCCCGGCGGAGCCCGCCCCCGACTGGCTCCTCGGATTGGCAGGGTGGACGACGTTCGCCGACTGGCTCGGCTCCATCTCCGAGTGCTTCCCGCCGGACGTGACGCCGGGTGACGACCTCGACGCGTACCTCGACCAAAGCCGGGCGGGTGCAGAAAGCGCTCTCGCACGGGCCGGGCTGGCGGCGCCGCGCCCCGGCCTCGTCGCCCGGCCTTTCAGTGAGCTGTTCGAGGGGTTTGATCCCCGGCCGCTCCAGGCTCTCGTCCTCGACCCCGCATTCCCGACGGCGTCCGGCGCCCGGCCGACGCTGACGATCGTCGAGGCCCCGACGGGCGAGGGCAAGACCGAGGCGGCGCTCGCGCTCGCGGCCCGGCAGCAGGACGGCCGCCGAGGCGGGCTGTACCTCGCGCTCCCGACCCAGGCCACGGCAAACGGCCTGGTGGACCGCGCCGTCCGCTTCCTCGAGACCGCTCACGCCGGGGGCCCAGCCGACTTTCGCCTCGCGCACGGCCGCGCCCAACTCCTCGACGTCCAGCGCGCCCTCATCGAGCGTCCCGAGGCCCTCGGCGAGGTCGACGGCGACGCCCGGGTCCGCACGCTCGGCTGGTTCCTGTCCTCGAAGCGGGCGCTCCTGGCGCCGTACGGGCTCGGGACCATCGACCAGGCCCTGCTCGGGGCCGTCCGCGGCCGGCACTTCTTCCTGCGGCTCTACGGGCTCGCCGGCAAGACCGTCGTGCTGGACGAGATCCACGCCTACGACGTCTACATGCAGACGATCATCGGACGGCTTCTGGGGTGGCTCCGGGCGCTCGGCGCGCACGTCGTTTTGCTCTCGGCGACGCTTCCGGCCCGGCTCCGCGCCGACCTGATTCGCGCGTGGGACCCCGACTCGACAGGTGATCTTGCGCCGGCCGACCCCGCGGCGGTCCCGTACCCCGCGGTCTGGACGGTCGCCGACGGCCGCGTCGCGCTCCACGCCGCGCGCGACGGCCAACCGCTCCGGGCTGAGCGGACCCAACGGGCGACGCTGATCCGGCACGACCACGACCCGGACGCCATCGCCGCGACGGTTGTCGAGGCGGCCGCAGCCGGTGCCGTGGTCGGCGTCGTCGTGAACACCGTCGCCCGGGCACAGGCCGTCTTCGAGGCCGTCGAGCAGCTGTTTGGGGACGATCTGCCCGCCGACGACGTGGTACTGTTCCACGCCCGCTTCCTCCAGCGCGACCGTGCCCGCATCGAGCGCCACGTGGTCGGTCACAAGGCCGACGACGGGACTTGGGTACCCGGACGGTTCGGGAAGGGTCGCCCGCCCGGCCCTGCCGTCTTGGTCGCCACGCAGGTGGCCGAGCAGTCGCTCGACCTCGATCTCGACTTGCTCCTGACCGACCTCGCCCCGGTCGACCTGATGCTCCAGCGGGCGGGCCGCCTTCACCGCCACGACCGCACCGACAGGCCCACCGCGTACCGCGAGCCCGAGGTTCTCTGGCTCTGCCCCGCCGCCCCGACTGACGGCCTCCCCGACGTCCGCTCGGAGGACGTGCCGTTTGGGTTCGTCTACGACCCCGTCGTGCTGTGGCGAACGTGGCGGCTGCTCTGTTCTCGCCAGGATCCCGACGGCGTCGGGCGGTGGTCGCTCCCGGCCGACTACCGGCCGCTCATCGAGACCGTCTATCCTGTGGGTGAGACTGTCTCGAGCGCGCCGCCGCCGCCCGATGGCCTCTCTGCGGAGGGCGCCGAGCGCTGGGCGGTGTCCGTCAAGGAGGGACGGGGGAAGCGGATAAAGTTGGCCGAGAACGCCGCCGACCAGCTCATCCCAGCATCCGGCGACCTCCGGGACCTCTTTTCGCGCTCTCGCCGCGCCCTCCACGACGAGGACGACGAGGCGGCCCACCACACGCTCCGCGTGGCGACGAGGGAGGGCGACAGCGTCGAGGTGGTGGTTCTGTTCGCGGACGACGAGGGGGGACTCTTTCTCGACCCCGGCCTCACCGAGACAGCCCCATTGACACGCCCCGATCCCAAGGCGTCGCTTCCCACCGCGGCGGTCCGCCGGTTGCTGGGGTCGAGCGTCCGGCTCAGCACGCCACCCATCATCGGCGCCCTCCGGAGTCGGCCCGAGGCGGACGTGCCGGCCCGCTGGCGGGAGGCCGCGAAGGCGACACCAACCCTCCGCGACATGCACCTTCTTGTGATTGGCAAAGAGACGACCCATGTGGGAGGTCGACGCATTACGTTCGATGTTCGCCTCGGTATTTTGATCGAGCGTATTTCCGCCTGACCATGGCCTCGTACGACCTCCTCTCCGAACCCTGGGTCCCCGTTCTCGACGCGGGTCGCGACCTCCGCGACACGCCGGACGCGCCGGTCGCCCTCCGCACCGTCGGGCTGCGCGAGGCGGTCGGCCGCGCCCACGAGATCCGCGAAGTCGTCGGCGACACGCCGCTTGAGACCGTCTCCCTGAACCGCCTCCTGCTGGCGCTCGTGCTCGACATCCACGACGTGGGCGCCGAGACCGCCCCCTGGCTCGCGCTCTGGGCCGCGGGCCGTGTCGATGCCGACGCGCTCGACGCCTATCTCGGAAGGCAGGCGGAACGATTCGACTTGCTCCACCCCCGCCGGCCCTTCTACCAAGTCCCCGCGGACGCGCACCCCGCCCGCGACGAGACGACGCTGAGCCAACTCCGCCATGCCGAGGCGGCGGGCAACAACGGGACCCTGTTCGGCCACGAGATGGACGACCCGCCCCGGCCCGACGGCGAGCCCGCACGGCGTCTCTCGCTGGCCGAAGCGGCGCGCTCGATTCTGGCCTACCAGGCGTACGGCCTCGGCGGGCTTGCGGGATCGGCCGCGGCCGGCGGGCGGCTACCCGCGTTCAAGCACGCACCGCTCGTCTCAGGCGCCGTGTTCTGGCTGCGGGGCCGCTCGCTGTTCGAGTCGCTCCTGCTCAACGCCCCGCCCCACCCCGATGTCTGGGCCAGCGTCGGCGAGGACGTGCCCGCGTGGCGGCGGGACCTCCCCATCACAACGGTCCGCCCACGCGAGGGGCTGCGCGACCTGCTCACGTGGCAGGCCCGCCTGGTATCGCTGGCGACGGCCCCCACCCCCGACGGCGCGACCGTCGCGACTGGCGTGTCCATCGCCAACGGCGAGACCATCGACACGGACGGCGTGCCAGACCCGATGATGGCACGCATGACGAGCAAGACCGGGGGCGTCTTCCCGTACGGCCTCCGCGCCGAGCGGGCCGTCTGGCGCGACCTCGCCTTGCTCCTTCACGCCACCGGCCCCGAGGCCGAGGGCGCGCCCGAGACGTTCCGCGCCGTCGCCGACCTCGTGTACCAGGGCCACCTGCCGTTCGCGGAAGGCGACCCGCTCGAGGCCGATATCTTTGGTTTAGTAAAAGAGCGAAGCAACAAGCACAAGGTCGGGACATGGCAGCACGCCCGCGTGCCGGTCTACCCCCGGCTCGTCGGCGACCGTGCCCGCCTCGACGTGCTGCGCAACGCGTTGGAGGATGCGGAAGAGCAGGCCCGGAGCCTCCACGCCGCCACGCGGACGACGGCCGAGTACCTCCTCGCCCCGCCCCCGCCCGGCTCCGACGACCGCCCCGACGCCGACACAAAGTCCGTCTCGGCGCTCGTCGCCAGCCTGGGGGCCGAGCGCCGGTACTGGATGGCCGCGGAGCCCGCGTTCGCCGCGTTCCTCCGGACCCTCGCGTCCGCCCCAGACATCGACGCCCGCTCTGACGCGCTCGACACGTGGGACACGGCCATTGAGCGCGCCGCCGCGCAGGCCTTCGAGGCCGCCACGTCCGCGCTCGACCGATCGGCCCGCCACCTCCGCGCGCAGGCCCAGGGCTTGCGCGTCCTCCGCCCCGTCGAGCGCCTCCGCACCCAGCGCGAGGCCGACGCCCGTGCGTCCGCCCGCACCGCCGCCTGACCCATGACCCCGACCGACACGCCGACCGACGCCCCCGTCTCGCCCCCCGAGCGTTTCGTCCGTGGGCTCTACGCCATCGAGCAGGCCGCGCAGGGCGGCAGCTCCGACGCCCGGGCCCGGCTCGCCCGCCTCCGCCGCGCGCTCGGCCGCGACGGCGTGGACTACCGCGCACTCGCCGAGGTGGGCCACCTGCTGCCCCGCCAAGACGGCGCGGCCCTCCCGGAGTGCGACCTCGACACCTACCTCTTGGTCGCGGCCCTCTACGCCTTGCAGGCGGCCGGCAGCTCGGGGACCCGGGGCGCCCGCGCGACCACCTCGTTCGGCGCCTCAGCGCGCTGGCTCCGGCGCGAGCTGAGCGTCGGGCAGGAGAGCCTCGACCGCCGCGTCGGCGCCCTCTTGGACGCGCGCCGCGAGGACCTCCCGTACCGGCTCCGCCAAGTCGTGACGCTGATGGGCGCCCACCCCGTCGGCGTCCGCTACGACACCCTGCTCGCCGACCTCCTCCACTGGTCCGACCCGGGCCGCGACGTCCAGCGCCTCTGGGCGCGGGACTACTGGGTCGGCTCCTCCTCCTGATCACCCCCGAACCAATGAAAGTCGAAGTCCACCTCTTGCAGAGCTTCCCGCCCGCCAACCTCAACCGCGACGACACCGGCCAGCCCAAGGACTGCGAGTTCGGCGGCGTCCGCCGCGGCCGGATCTCGTCGCAGGCGCTCAAGCGCCGGATGCGGACCTCGGGCGTGTTCGAGCGCGCCTTCGAAGGCCGGCTCGGCAAGCGGACCAAGCGGGCCCACCAGGAGCTCGTCAAGCGCTTGACGACCGAGGGCTACGGCGGCCACTCCGGCGAGGCCGCGCGCGACCTCGCCGTGGCCGTGCTGGGGACGATGCTCGGCTGGGACGAGACGAAGGAGACCACGAAGGTGCTCTGGTTCGTCGGGGCCGACGAGTTGGACCGGCTCGCCGAGCTCACGAACGAGCACGCCGAGGCGATCAACGCGGCCGTCCACGCGCAGCGCCAGGTCCCCGACTCGAGCGGTAAGCCGTCGAAGGCCGAGAAGAAGGCGGCCGACGACGTCGAGAAGGCCGTGCGGGATGCGGCCTCGAAGGTCCGGGACGCGTTTAAGAAGGAACGGGGCGAGTACGTCCGCTCCGTCGACGTGGCGCTGTTCGGGCGGATGCTGGCTGAAGTCCCCGGCATGAACATCGACGCCGCAGCTCAGGTGGCCCACGCCATCTCGACGCACGCCGTCGACATGGACTTCGACTACTACACGGCCGTCGACGACCTCAACACGGCCGAGCAGACCGGCGCCGGGATGGTGGGCACGACCGGGTTCAACGCCTCGTGCTACTACCGCTACGCGCTCGTCGACGCCGAGCAGCTGGCCACGAACATGGCGGAAGGGGCCGCGCCGACCGCGGCCGACCGCGCGCTCGCAGCCGAGGCCGTCGAGGCGTTCATCGAGGCGGCCTACACGGCCATCCCGACGGGCAAGCAGAACGCGTTCGCCGCCCAGACTCCGCCCTCGCTGGTGATGGCGACCGTCCGGACGGCTGAGGGGATGCCGTGGTCGCTGGCGAACGCCTTCGTCGATCCCGTCCGCGCGAACGGCGAGGGGCTCGTCGCGGGGTCCGTCCGCCGCCTCGCCGACCACTGGGGCGCGCTCGTCGACATGTACGGGTTGGAGGAGGGCGGCCGGGCGTTCGTCAAGGTCGCCCGGGATGTCGGGGAGGCCGGGCCGTCGGGCGACGGCGTGGAGGCTGCCCCTACCGCGAAGGCCATCGCGACCGGCGTCGGGGACGTACTCCGCGACTGGGCTGCCGAAACCACTACGTCGGCATGACCCACACGCTCCTCCTCCGTCTGACGGGCCCCATGCAGGCGTGGGGCCTGGAGAGCCGGTTCTCCGTCCGCGACACCGACCGCGTCCCGACGAAGAGCGGCGTGCTCGGCCTGGTCTGCGCCGCCCTCGGGAAGCCCCGCGAGGAGAGGCCCGGCGACGGCTTCCCGCCCCTCGCCGCGCTCGCCGCGCTCCGGATGGGCGTCCGCGTCGACCGCCCCGGCCAACTCCGCCGCGACTACCAGACGGCTAGCAACGTGATCAAGGCCGGCGCCACGCGGAGCCGGATCGAGAAGGGGAACCCCGAGCTCAAGGACACTGAGCCTTCGGAGCGGTTCTACCTCGCCGATGCGTGGTTCACGGTAGGGCTGGCGGGCGAGGACCGCGCGCTGTTGGAACGGCTCGACGCCGCTCTCGGCGCGCCTCGGTGGCCGCTCGCGATGGGCCGAAAGGCGTTCCCGCCCGGCCTCCCCGTTCGCATCTGCGACCGAGGCCAGCCCGTGGGCGTGGTGACGGGCTCGGTGATCGAGGTGCTGACGGGGTTCGAGGACCCAGCCGTCGCCGCCCTCGGCTGGCGGCCCACCGCGACGGGCACGACCACTCAGCTGGTCGTGGATCGGGCCGCGGTGCCCGCCGACGCCGCCATCACCGAGTTCCGGACGACGCCCGACACGCCCGTCTCCTTCGCCCCACGGCGGTTCCTCCCTCGCGAGACCGCCGTCCTCTCCGTGCCCGTCGATGTACCTCTGTAGGCTCCTTCTCAACCCCCGGAGCGCCGACGCCCAGCGCGACCTCGCGAGCCCGTACGATCTCCACCGCACGCTCGCCCGCGTCTTCCCCGGCGACCGCGCGGACGACGATGGGCCGAATGAGGCGCGGTCCCTGAACCACGGCCTCCTCTTTCGCGCCGAGCCCGACGCCTCCGGTGGCCCGACCGTCCTCGTCCAATCACTGGTCACGCCCGACTGGTCGGCTCTCCCCGAGAGCTATGCCCGCCGCGTTGACGGGCCGAAGGCGTTCGAGCCGCGGTTCCGCGCCGGCCAGCGCTTCCGCTTCCGGCTCGTCGCCAACCCGACGGTCAAGAAGAAGCGGGAGGGAAAGAAGCACGGGACCCGCGTGCCGCTCGTCCACGACCGGGCGCCTGCGGGCCACCCCGAAGTCACGCTCGGCTACCTGGACTGGCTCGAGCGGAAGGCCGAGGCGGCGGGCGTCACGGTCGAGCACGTCGTCGACGCCCCGTTCCAGGCCACAGGCGGCCCAGCCAAGCGGGACCTAACGCTGTTTGGCGTTCGCTTTGACGGGACGCTGTCTGTCACAGACCCGGCTCGGCTGGCGGGGGCGGTCAGAGCAGGGATCGGCCCGGCAAAGGGGTTCGGGTTCGGCCTGCTCTCTCTCGCCCTGGCGAGATAGCTGGCCTCCGCTCTTCCTTCCAGCCGGGCGGGCGGAAGGGAGAGCGGAGGGAAAACCCTTCACCCTACCCTTTCCTCAAAACGGGAAATCAGCCCATGTGATCGTCGCACAAAGGCTGTGATGCCGGCGCTGTGCCCGGAGTGGGACTCGAACCCACAAGGCCGTGAAGCCAGCGGTGTTTGAGACCGCCGCGTATACCAATTCCGCCATCCGGGCGCGGAGACAAACCTACGGCCACGCGGCGGCCTGGGGATCGGCCCCAGCGCGCAGAAACGCTGAACAGCGCGCGACCGGCGGCGTAGGCCGGGTGCCCCCTCCCCCGTCCCGTGTCGCTCGTCCTCGTCGCCAACCGCGCCCCGATCCGCCAGACCCCCGGCGGGTGGGCCCCGAGCCTGGGCGGGCTCGCCTCGGCGCTCCTCCCGGTCCTGGAGGACCGCGGCGGGGCCTGGGTCGCCATGCAGCCGCCCGACGAGGCCACGCCGCTCGTCCAGACCTACCCGCCCGAGGCCCCCGCGTTCACCGTCCGCCGGGTCCCGCTCGACACGCCCGAGTACGAGGCGTTCTACCAGGGGATGGCCAACCGCGTCCTGTGGCCGCTGGCCCACTACCTCGTCGAGCACGTCGAGCCCGACCGGACGTTCCGCGACGCCTACCGCGCCGTCGACCGGCGGTTCGCCCACGCCGCGCTCGACGTGGCCCGGGACGCCGGCGACACCGCGCCGACGTTCTGGGTCCACGACTACCACCTGATGCTGGTCCCGGAGACGCTGCGGGCCGGGATGCCCGACGCGCGGATCGGCTTTTTCTGGCACGTTCCCTGGCCGGCCTCCGAGGTCTTCCGGATCCTGCCGTCGGCCCGGGACCTGCTCCGGGGGATGCTCGGCTCGGACCTGATCGGGTTCCACACCGAGGGCTACGCCGAGAACTTCCGCGAGTCGGCGCGCGACCTGCTGGGGGCCGAGATCGACGGCGAGACCGTCGTCTGGCACGGCCACCGGTGCCGGGCCGAGGCCCACCCCATCGGGATCGACGTGGCGCGGTTCGAGGCGCTCGCGCTCGACCCCGACGCGGCCACCCTGGCCGACGACCTCCGGCGCGACCTGGGCGGCGGCCAGCTGGTGCTCGGCGTCGACCGGCTCGACTACACCAAGGGCCTGCTCCTGCGGATGGAGGCCTACGAGCGGTTCCTGGAGCGCTTCCCCGAGCGCCACGGCGAGGTCACCTTCTTGCAGATCGCGACGCCCAGCCGGACCGGCGTGCCGGCCTACGACCGGCTCAAGCGGGACATGGACGAGATCTCGGGCCGGATCAACGGCCGGTTCGCGCGCGGCGCCTGGGCCCCGGTCCGCTACCGGTACCAGTCGTTCGACCAGCCCGAGCTGGCCGCGTTCTACCAAGCCGCCGACGTCGCCTTCGTGACGCCGCTCCGCGACGGGATGAACCTGGTGGCCCACGAGTTCGCGGCCGTCAGCGGCGCCCGGGCCGACCAGGGCGGCCGGCCCGGCGCGCTCGTGCTGAGCGAGCTGACCGGCGCGGCCGACTACCTCGACGGCGCGCTCCTGGTCAACCCCTACGACGCCGACGGGCTGGTCCAGTCGCTCGCCGACGCGCTCGACCTCCCCGAGGCCGACCGCCGCGACCGCCTGACCCGGATGCACGCGGCCACACGCGCGCTCGACGTCCACGTCTGGGCCCGGCGGTTCCTGACGTCGCTCGACCAGCGCTAGCCCGCCGGTCTCCCCGCCGAGGTGGGACGAGCCGGACCGGAGGGCACGGCGAGGGCGTGCCGCGATGGTCGCTGGGGCCGCATCTTCCCCGTCCCTCCCCTCCGTGTCCCCGATGATCCCCGTCCCCTCCCGCCCGCTGCTGTTCCTCGACTACGACGGGACGCTGGCCCCGCTCGTCGGCGACCCCTCGGCGGCCGTGCCGCACCCGGCCGTGCCCGACCTGCTGGCCCGCCTGGGCGACCTGCACCCGGTGGTCGTGATCACGGGCCGCGACCTGGCAGCGCTGGGCCGGCTGCTCGGGCTCCGGCTGCCGGCCGTCGGGCTGCACGGGGCCGAGGAGGGCTGGGCCGACGGGACCGTCGAGACGCGCGCCGACGACGCCCACGCCGGCGCGCTGGCCCGGCTCCGCGACGCCGTCCCCCAGGCCCGGGGGGTCGTGGTCGAGGACAAGGGGGCCGCGTTCGCCGTCCACTACCGCCACGCGCCCGACGCCGACGCGGCCCGGGCCGCGCTCGAAACGTGGGCCCAGGCCGTGCCGGCCGGGCTCGTCCCGATCTGGGGCAAGTCGGTCGTCGAGCTGCGCGCCGAGGGCGTCTCCAAGGGGACCGCCGTCGCCCGGCTCGCCGCGGCCCACCCGGACCGGACGCCGGTCTACCTCGGCGACGACGTGACCGACGAGGACGCGTTCGGCGCGCTCCAGGCGCTCCGCACGCCGTCGGTCACGGTCAAGGTCGGGCCCGGCGAGACCGTCGCCGGCCACCGCTTGCCCGACGTCGAGGCCGTCGTGGCCTACCTCCGGCGCTTCCTAGACTGACCGCTCCGGCGCGACCCGGCCCGCCTCGGTCTGGCCACGGACCGACCGAGGCGGGCCGAGCGCTGGCCCGCGCGCGCCAGCGGACCGGCGCGCGTGGCGATCTTCCCGCTCCCCCCCGCGCTCGCACGTGACTGACTCCTACCTCCCCATCGGCGACTACGGCCTGGTCGGCAACATGCGGACGGCCGCGCTCGTCGGCAAGAACGGGTCCGTCGACTGGCTCTGCCTGCCCCACTTCGACTCGCCGTCGGTGTTCGGGGGGATCCTCGACGCCGAGAAGGCCGGGCAGTTCGAGATCGAGGTCGACGGGGGCTACGCGACCCGCCAGACGTACCTCCCGGACTCGAACGTGCTGGTGACCCGGTTCACGGGCGAGGAGGGGGCCGCCGAGATCGTCGACTACATGCCGGTCGGCGAGATCGGGCCCGACGCCGGGTACCACCGGCTGATCCGCCACGTCCGCGTGCTCCGCGGGACCGTCCGGGTCGCCGTCCGGGTCGCGCCCGCGTTCGACTACGGCCGCTCCAGCCACACGGTCGAGCTGTGCGACGAGGGCGCCGTGTTCACGTCCGAGACCGGCGGGCCCGGCGGCGGGCCCATGCGGATCGGGCTGTCGACCGTCCGGACGCTCGAGGTCGACGACGCCGACCCGGCCCGGCCCGCGCTCGTCCGCGACTTCGAGCTCACGCGGGGCGACCGGGTCACGCTCGAGCTCCGCTACCTCGACGACGACGGCGCGCTCGACGACCCGCTCTCGCGCGAGGACGAGTACGCCCTGTTCCGCCAGACGACCGACTACTGGCGCGACTGGCTCGTCGGGTGCACCTACACCGGGCGGTGGCGCGAGACGGTCCGCCGGAGCGCTCTCGCGCTCAAGCTGCTCACGTTCGAGCCGACCGGGGCCATCGTCGCCGCGCCCACCACGAGCCTGCCCGAGCACATCGGCGGGCACCGGAACTGGGACTACCGCTACTCGTGGATCCGGGACGCCGCGTTCACGCTCTACGGGCTCCTGCGGATCGGGTTCACGACCGAGGTCCGCTCGTTTATCGGGTGGCTCCGCGACCGGTGCGAGGCGGGCGTGGCCGACGACCCCAACGGCCCGCTCCAGATCGTCTACGGCATCGACGGCCGGCGGACGCTGACCGAGGAGACGCTCGACCACCTGGAGGGCTACCGGGGCTCGGCGCCGGTCCGGATCGGGAACGGGGCCTCGGGCCAGCTCCAGCTCGACATCTACGGCGAGCTCCTGGACGCGGTCTACCTCTACGACAAGTACGGGACGCCGCTCGCGTGGGAGTTCTGGAAAGACATCGTGGGCTACGTCGACTGGGTCTGCGCCAACTGGGACCGGCCGGACGAGGGGATCTGGGAGGTCCGGGGCGAGCGCGAGCACTTCGTGTACTCCAAGCTCATGTGCTGGGTGGCGCTCGACCGCGGGCTCCGGCTGGCCGACAAGCGGTCGCTGCCGGCGCCGCGCGACCGCTGGCTCGAGACGCGCGACGCGATCTACACGGCCATCATGGAGCGGGGCTGGAGCGAGGAGCGCGGCGCGTTCGTCCAGGCCTTCGGCGGGACCACGTTGGACGCGTCGAACCTGCTGATGCCGCTGGTCTTCTTTACCGGCCCCAACGACCCCCGGATGATCGCGACGCTGGAGGAGACCCTCAAGTCGCCCGAGGACGGCGGGCTCACGAGCGACTGCCTGGTGTGGCGCTACAACACGGGCGAGCTCGACGACGGCGTGGGCGGCGAGGAGGGCGCGTTCAACCTGTGCTCGTTCTGGCTGGTCGAGGCGCTGGCGCGGGCTGGGCGCGTCGAGCCGGCCTACCTGGAGAAGGCCCGGGTCATGTTCGAGAAGATGCTGGGCTACTCGAACCACCTCGGCCTGTTCGCCGAGATGACCGGGCTCTCGGGCGAGGCGCTGGGCAACTTCCCCCAGGCGTTCAGCCACCTCGGCCTGATCTCGGCGGCCTACAACATCGACCGGGCGCTCGACGAGCGCGGGCCGGGCCGGCGCTCGGGCCAGACGCCCGAGGCCCCCGAGCAGGCGCGGACGGTGACCGACCGCCCCGGCGCCGACCCGTCCGCCCAGCCCGGACCGACGGGGGCCCGCTAGCTCGGCCCGCTAGCTCGGCCCGCCTCGGCGCCGAGGCGGGCCGGGCCGGTCTCTCCGGGCCGGTCTCCCCGCGCGTGGGCCCGGAGTCCGCAGTGCCGGCTCCGCGGCCGCGGCTACATGTCCGGGGTCGTGTCCCCTGTCATCTCGCCCTCCATCATCCCGGCCTCCGTCGTGTCGTCGGGCAGGGGGGGCGCGGTCATCGGCGCGTCGTCCACCACGACGTCGTCGGCCGGCTCGGTGACGACCTCGGCGGGGGGGTCGACGACGCTGGTGTCGACGGGCGCGGCCTCCTCGGCGCACCCGACGACGGCGAGGGCGGCCAGCAGGGGCAGGAGCTTCTTCATGGCAGGAGACGCCGGGGGCGCCGGTGGGTGAGCAACGTCGGCCGGCGCGGTCGCGGCCCCTACAGGGATCGGCCCGAGCGGCGCCACAAGTAACCGGCCCTGGGCGGCGCCGGGCAAGCCCGACCCGTGAAAAGGCGTCGACCCGCCCCATCGGGCCCGTGCCCTCGGTTTCTTGACGGCCCGCCCAGGCCCCCGATGACCGCGCTCGACGACCTCCTCGACCTCCTCGACCTCGAACCGATCGAGGTCCACATCTTCCGCGGGCGGAACCGGCCGCTCGCCAGCCCGCGCGTGTTCGGCGGCCAGGTGCTCGCCCAGGCGCTCGTCGCCGCCGGCCGGACGGTCGACGCGGACCGGCCGTGCCACTCGCTCCACGCCTACTTCATCCTGCCGGGCGACGTCGAGGCCCCCATCGTCTACGAGGTCGAGAAGCTCCGCGACGGCGGCTCGTTCACGACGTGCCGCGTGACGGCCATCCAGCACGGGCGGCCCATCTTCAACGCGTCGCTGTCGTTCCACCGCGACGAGCCTGGCCTGGACCACCAGACCGAGCCGGCCCCCGAAGCCCCCGCGCCCGACGACGTCACGCCCGAGCGCGACCTGGCCGCGGCCCTGGCCGACCGGCTCCCGGAGCCGCTGCGGACCGTCCTGACGCGCGAGCGGCCCATCGACTTCCGCCCGCTCGACCCCGTCGACCCGACCCGGCCCGAGCCCCGGGAGGCGCGCGCGGCCACCTGGCTCCGCGCGACCGGCCCGCTCCCCGACGACCCGCTCGTGCACCAGGCCGTGCTGGCCTACGCGAGCGACTGGGGGATCCTGTCGGCCGCGCTCCTGCCCCACGGCCGGTCCGTCTTCGACGGGACCGTCCAGGCGGCGTCCCTCGACCACGCCATCTGGTTCCACCGCCCGTTCCGCGCCGACGCCTGGCTCTTGTACGCGATGGACGCCCCGACGGCGGCCGGCGCGCGGGGGTTCGCCCGCGGGCAGGTCACCGACGCCGATGGCCGGCTCGTGGCGAGCGTGGTTCAGGAGGGGCTGATCCGGCCCGTCGACCGGTCCCGGAGACGGGGCTAGGGGGGCGCCGGAATCGCGGCCAGCCCTTGGCCCGAGCCCGAGGACGGTCTAGCTTGGGATAGCCGTTATGTGTCCCGCCCATGTCTGAGCCCCCCGCCCCCTTCCGCCTGACCGTCGCCCAGCTAGAGGCGCGGCTGGCGACGTTCGTCAGCGAGTACCTCAAGGACAAGAGCCCGGAGACGCGCGGGACGTACCGCCGGTCGCTCAACGAGTTCGAGCGGTACCACGCCGCCCGCGCGGCGCGGCCGTCGAGCCGGTTCCGGTTCGTCGAGGCCGACGTCGAGAAGTACAAGACGTACCTGATGGAGGAGCGCGAGCTGAGCCAGGTCTCCGTGAGCACCTACCTGACGGCGCTCCGCCGGCTGTGCGACTACCTCGTCGCGCGCGGCGACCTGGCCGAGAACCCAGCGCGCGGGGTCAAGGGGAACCGCCGGCCCCAGTCCCACACCCGGGGCGTGCTCACGGCCGACGAGGTCGCGACGCTGGTCGAGGCGGTCCCCCAGACGACCGGGATCGGCCGGCGCGACCGGGCGCTCGTGGCGCTGATGGTCTACGGCGGGCTGAGCGAGGTCGAACTGGTCCGCGCCGACGTCGGCGACGTCGACCGGACGCTGATGGGGACGTTCCTGCGCGTCCAGGGCAAGGGCCGCCAGACCAAGGACGAGTCGGTCCCGCTCGACCCGGCGGCCGTCGACCCGCTCGAGATCTACCTCATGGAGCGCGAGGCCGCCGGGCCTGAGGCGCCCCTGTTCGTCAGCCACGGGCACCGGAGCGCGGGGACCCGGCTCAACACGCGGTCGGTCCGCGGCCGGATCAACGAGCACCTGCGCGCGGCCAAGCTCAAGCGGCGCGGGATCAGCCCCCACAGCCTGACGCACACGGCGGCGCTGATCTGGCTCAACTCGGGGATGCCCGTCGAGGAGGTCCGCCGGCGGATGCGCCACGGGACGCTGGAGACGACCATGATCTCGTTCAAGAAGCAGGGCTTGCTGCTCCGCTCGCCCGACGCCGCCGAGTGAGACGGCCCGCCTCGGTCGAGCGCCGGGGGGGCGGGCCCGGGCGACCGGCTAGCGCGCTGGCGGCGGCGGTGGGGGGGGCGGAGCCAGCACGGGCGGCGCGTCGGCGACGGCGCTCGCGACCCAGATCGGCCCCCAGCAGGAGGCGGGCACGGGCTCGGCCAGCCCGAGCGCCTCGGCCTCGGCCGGCGTGTGCCACCCGCGGTTCCACCCGTCGAGCGCCGCCGGGCCACCGATGCGGACCTCTCCCTCACTCTCGCCGCGGACCACGTCGACGTCGAGCGTCGTCCCCTGGGGCCAGACCACGAGCGCGGGCGGCGAGCCGTCGGTCGGCTCCAGTCGCAGGCACCGGCCGCCGCGGACCAGCCGGCCCTCCAGCAGGTTGAGGTCGAGCTCGGTCGTCCGGTCGGGGAGCGGGGCCAAGCGCGGGAGCGCGGGGCTGTCGGCGGTCGGCCCCCGGCGGTTCAGGCTCTGGACGTGCCACCCGGGCGCCGGGCAGCCCCGCGTGAGATCGTCGCGCGTCGCGCTCGCGGTCCCGCCGCCGGCCCACATCCGCTCGCCGACCGCGGCCCACACGCCGGTCTCGGTGTCCTCGACGCGGGCCCCGCCGGCCGTCGTGTCGAGGCGGAGGTGGGCGTCCCACGACAGCATCGTGTCGCCGCCGTCGTGCCGAGCGACCAGGCATCGCCCGTCGAGCGCCAACGTCCCGATGAGCAGCGCCTCCATCCGCTCCCCACCCGGGGAGGGCGGCGTCTGGGGGAAGGCGACGCGGGCCGGGACGGTCTCCGCCGGGCCGCACCCGGTCAGCGCCAGCGCGACCCAGGCCGCAGCGACCCGCACGGCTAGACCGTCGACGGCCGGGTGACCAGGACGGCCTGGACCGGCGCGCCCGCCTCCGCCTGGGCGCTCCCGGGGTACGGGTCGAGCCCGGTCACGACGACCTGGATCTCGCCCCACTCGATCATCGGCGTCTCGTCGTCGCGCATCGACGCGTGGGGGACGGTCAGCACGAACGGCTCGCCGTCGACCTCGACCCGGATCTGGGCCCGCCCGGCCCAGATGCACTCGACGCCTTCGGGGCACCGGCTGTCCTCGACGACCTCGACGAACCGGACCGTGTGGCCGTCGCGCCGGGCCTCCTCACCGACACCGAGGCGGACGGGCCCGCCCGCGTCGGGCGTCCGGACGCGCGCCTCGGTCGGGGTCTCGGAGGTGTCTGGGGCCGGCGTCTGGGCCGTCGCGCAGCCTGCGGCCGTGAGCGGCAGGACGGCGACGGCGAGCAGGGCGGCGCGGAGCCTGGAGGTCACGGTCGGCATGGGAGCGGAGGCGGGGCCCAGACAACGCACCGGATCTCCGGGGCGTGCCCTACCGGTCGAACGAGACCACGGTCACGACCGGGGTGTCCGAGCTCGGCGTCGTCCGCGGCTCGGGGGTCAGGCGCGTCGCGTAGAGCACCTTGCCCCCCACGCGGACGCCCGCCTCGGGCTGCTTCTCGGGGTCGCCCACCGTGAGCGTCACGGTCTGACCGCCGGCGTCGAGCGAGACCTGGGCCATCCCCTCCCAGACGCAGACCGCGTCCTGAGGGCACCGGCTGTCGTCGACGATGGACGAGAACGTGAGCGGGAGGCCGTCGAGCGAGGCGGTCGCGCCGAGAGCCAGAGCGACCTCGCCGGACTGGGCCTCGGCCTGGCGGCCGTCGGAATCGGTGGCGTCGCAACCGGCGAGGCCGACGACGAGCAGGAGGGCGAGCGTGCGGACGAGCATCGGGAGGCGGGGAAGGGCCGGTCTCGGGACCGGCAGGTACGGGGGCCAGCCTGAAGCTACGGAACCGCCGCCAACTCCTGGTTCCAAACGGGTTGCCCTAGTGACCAGACTCCGTTACAACCGGGTTCGGATCCCGAACTGGTGGAGCCCGCCGAAGTCACCCCAGTTCGAGAACGCGTAGTCGACCGCGACGCGCCGGAGCGTGACCCCGGCCCCCAGGCTGACGCCGGCCAGGTCGAGCCGGCCGCCCGAGCGGAGGTCGGCCCCGCGGCGGCCGTTGTAGCCGGCGCGGACGGCGAACGACGAGCCCAGCTGGAGCTCGCCGCCCAGGGCCAGGTGGTCGAGCGCGCGCGAGGCCAGCGACGAGTCGGCCCGGACGCCGCCCGACTGCAGGTCGATGCCGGCGACCGAGACCGTCAGCGGGACGTAGCGGAGCCGCTTCGAGGCCACGACACGGACGTCGAGCGGCAGCCGGTCGGGCTCGGCCCCGAACGACGACAGCATCGCCCCGACGTGGTGGACGCTCGCGCCCAGCACCAGGCCCTGCTCGGGGACGCTGTAGGCGACGCCGACGTCGCCCACGACCGCCTGCGCCCCGGCGTCGTCGATCGACGCGAACAACGTGTGGAGCGCGAGCCCGACGCGGAGCTGGGGCATCACCTCGCGCGAGGCGGCCAGCGTCACCGCCGCCTCGCTCGCTCCGAACGTCCCCAACGTCTCGCCCTCGCCCTCGGCACCGGTCCGCCGCTCGAACTCGCCGAACGACAGGTAGCGGACGCCGCCGGCCAGGCTCAGCCCGCCGAGCCAGCGCACGTCGCGGGCGTAGACCGCCGAGCCCGCGTTGACGTCCGACACCAGGTTGGTGTAGCCCAACGCGACGCGCCCGTCCGCCTCGGGCGTGAGCAGGGCCGGGTTGGCGAACGTCGCCGCGGGGTCGTCGCCGGCCACGCCGGCCGGGCCCGCGAGCGCGGCCGACCGCGCGGAGACGTCGAGGCGGACGAGGTCGAACGCGGTCGCGGTCCGCAACTGGGCGGACGCCGGGACGGCACAGCCGACCGCGAGAGCGACGGCGAGAAGACGGAGGGCGCGCATGGCGGAGGGGCCTGGGAAGGCGTCGTGCGGAACCGTCTCGAAGGGCCGTCTACGCGTGTCGGGGGTGGAGCCCGAAGGTACGCCGGGCCGGCGGTGGCGGCAGGTCACGTGCCGCCCCCCTCCGCCAAGACGTGGCCCGCGCGTCGCGCTATCCTTGGACGTCCCCCCGCCCCATGCGCCTCCTCGTCCTCGCCGCTGCCCTCGGCCTCGCCGGCTGCCGCCTCGAACCGGCCCCGCCCGCCTCGGGAGACGCGGCGGCCGACTCGACCGGAGCGGCGTGCGACTGCGCCGACGGGCGCGACGTGGCCCAGGCGCCGCCCGAGGCGGGCGTCCCCGGGGCGTACAGCCCTGGGGCGGATGGCCCCGAGCCGCCACCGCCGAGCGCCGCCGGCGACACGGCCCGCGTCGGCCGCGACCAGGCCGGCGCGTTCGACGCCCCGCTCGAGCTCCGCCCCAACGTGAGCGCGGCCGGGCTCGCGATCCCCGTGGCCGGCGTCGAGGCCGACGACCTGGTCGACACGTTCCAGGCCGCGCGGAGCGAGGGGCGGACGCACAACGCGATCGACATCCTGGCCCCGCGCGGGACGCCCGTGGTCGCGGCCTCGGCCGGCACGGTCGCCCGTCTGTTCACCAGCGACAAGGGCGGGCTCACGGTCTACGTGCTCGCCGACGACCGCCGGACGGTGGCCTACTACGCCCACCTCGACGCCTACGCGCCCGGTCTCAGGACGGGCCAGCGCGTCCGGCGCGGCCAGCCCGTCGGGACGGTCGGCGACTCGGGCAACGCGGTGCCCGGCAACACCCACCTCCACTTCGCCCTGTGGACCACGGCCGACCCCGCCGACTTCTGGGACGGCGAGCCGGTCAACCCGTACCCCCTCCTGGCTCGGCCACGCTGACGCCCCCCGCCTGGAGCCTGAGGCGGGGGGACCGGCGCTAGACCGTCCGCGTCGAGTCGCGGCGGGCCGGCGGACGCGAGGCAGCAGGGCGGCGAGCGCCCGACGAGTCGCGGCCGGCACCGGCGCGCCCCGCCACGTCGCGGAAGCGGACCGGCGTGCCCGCCTCGGCCATGTCGGCGAGCGCGAGCGCGTCCCAGTTCGTCAGCCGCACGCAGCCGGCCGAGGACGCGTAGCCGATGGTGCCCGGCGCGCTCGTCCCGTGGATCCCGTAGTGCTCTTTCGAGAGGGCCATCCAGACCGCCCCGACCGCGTTGTTCGGGCCACCCGGCAGCGTCGCCTCCGGCTGGTCGTCGGGCACGTTCTCCAGGATCTTCGGCTGGTAGTGCCAGTCGGGGTCGCGGGCGATGGCGGTCACCCGGAAGTCGCCCTCGGGCGACGGGTCGTAGCTCGCGCCGACCGTGACGGGCGCGTGGAACAGGATCGAGCCGTCGGCGGCGAGCGCGTGGAGGTAGCCGGCCTCGCCCGAGATCACGATCCGCGAGATGGGCTCCGAGGCCGACCGGCTCATCCGGACGTTGGGGACGCGCAGCGTGTCGCCCGCGGCCAGTCTGTCGAGGGCGACGCCGTCGTTGAGCCGGGCCAGCAGCGCGGGCGACGCGTGGAACCGCTCGCCCAGCTTCTCGCCTAGCGACTCGTAGCCGAGCCGGTCCAGCTTGGCCTTCTCGTAGACGTCCGACGGGAGCGCGGCGAACGGGCCGGCGACGGCGTCGGCAGAGAGCGTGACGGTCGAGACCAGCGGGACGGTCCCGGCCGCCTGACCGAGCGCGCGCGCGGTCGCCTCGTTCACGATGCCCGTGGCCGGGAGCGAGCGGGCCTTCTGAAACCAGATCACGGCCAGCTCGGTGTTGTCGCCCCAGCGGCCGTCGATCTGGCCCGGCGAGAACCCGGCCCGGTCGAGCATCACCTGGAGCCGGAGCACGCTCGGGCCCTCGACGTCGCCGCCCAGCGGGAGGTGGAGCCGGCCCGACCAGTCGCGCGTCGAGTCGACGGCGGCCAGCGTCTCGCGGTTGGACCGGGCGGCGGCGGCCCGGCCGGTGGTATCCGCCTGGGCGAGCGCGCGGCCCCGGCCCGAGAGCCGGCCGGCCTCGACCTCGTCGTCGGAGGGGAGCCGGTCGTCGCCTAGCGTGACCACACGGTCGCCGGCGTCGGTGTCCGAGGTTGGCGGCGGGGCCGTGCTCGTCGCGTCAGGGGCGCCGTCGAGCTGGCAGGCGGCGACGGTGAGAGACAGAACGAAGAGGAGCAGAAGGCGCATGGATCCAGGGCGAGAGGGCCCGTGGTACGCGGCTCCCGCTCGGGCCGTTCGGCCGGCACCGAGACGCGTCCGTCAATTCACGCGCGTCGCGTCGCGCAGGCGCAGGGCCAGGACGTGCGGCAGCGGCTGGGGGTCGAACCCGCCCGCGGCCGTCGGCCGCTGGAGCACGCCCGTGCGTCGGTTCCAGATCAGCACCGACGCGCCGCCGTCGAGCGCGACTTGGTGCTCGGGCGCGACCCCCCAGCCGGCCAGGACGGCGCTGAGGGCGTCGACAGTCGTGGTCAGCCCGGTCACCACCATCAGCTCCGACGACGCCCCCGTCGAGTCGGCGTCGACCGGGCCGAGCAGGTGGAAGCGCGTCGCGATCCGGGTCGGGTGGGCGTCCGGGGCGTAGCTCGCGAACGCCTCCGCGAAGGCGGCGCCGTCGAGCGGGGCGCCCGTCGCCGGGTCGTAGTCGACCACGCGGACGGCCCGGTCTAGCAGCCCCAGCGCGCGGAGCGGTCGCCCCCACCGCTTGGCCGCGGCGCCCGGCCGGCCCGGCCCGTAGGGGCTGCTCCCGCCCGTCACGACCCGGCCCGC
Source organism: uncultured Bacteroidota bacterium (assembly GCA_963740235.1). GTDB lineage: Bacteria > Bacteroidota > Rhodothermia > Rhodothermales > Rubricoccaceae > Rubrivirga. The sequence continues at coordinate 1,365,339 of CAVUDG010000007.1, read as the reverse complement.
CTCGACGAGCGGGAACGCGAGCTGGGTCGAGACCTCGCCCGGCGTCTCGAAAAACGCCCCGTTGACGACCGCCAGCAGCCGGTCGTCGGCGCTCTGCTGGCGGATGAGCGCGCCCGGCGGCATCGTCTCGAAACGCGGGCTCGGCGCCGACGGGTGGAACGCGCCGGCCGCCGAGTCGCCGGCGACCATCGGGCCGACGATCTGGACCAGCGCCACGCCCTCCAGGTCCGCCCACTGCACCACGACCTCGCCCGCCTCGGTCGAGACGACGGCCAGGGCGTAGGCGTCGCCGGCCCGGTCGAGCACCCGGTCCGGCGCGGCACCGAGGCGGGCAACGAGGCGGTCCGGCGCGGTGAGGTCGGCGGCGTCGGGCGTGATGGGCGGCGCGTCGGGCTCCCCACACGCCGCCAGCGCGAGCGCGAGCACCGCCAGCCCGACCGGCCGGCACCTGCGGGACGGGACGGGCCTCACAGGAGGTCGGAGGCCACGGCGATCCCCACGAGCGCGAGCCCGGCCCCGAACAGTCCGAACGCGACGTACATCAGCCGCTGCTCATTGGCCGACGTCCGCTTCATCTTCAGCCGGCCCAGGCCTCCGGCCGCCGGCCTCATGGTCCGGGTGCCCAGCGCGAGTCGCTCCACCAGCACCTGCTGGGTCTGGAGCGCGAACAGGGCCGCGAGGAACAGGGCCGCCGTGCCACCGAGCAACAGCGGCTGCTGCTCGGAATCCGCGAACGCCGTCTGCATCAACGTCACGGTGCCACCGGCTGCGGCGAGCGAGAGCGTCGAGAGCTGGCGGAGAAAGTCGAAGAACAGCTGGGCCACCGTGTCGGCCGAGACCTCGGGCTCCGAGGGCGGGTCCGTGTCCGTCATGCCTCCTGCCGGGCGTAGGCGTCCATAAACCGGATCGACGCCTCGATCCCCTGGTGGAACCGGTCGAGCCCGAACTCCTCGTTGGGGCTGTGGATCGAGTCCGAGTCGAGCCCGAAGCCCATGAGGACGGTGTCCAGACCCAGGATCTTCTTGAAGTCGGCCACGACCGGGATCGAGCCGCCCTCGCGCGTGAAGTGGGGTTCCTGGCCGAAGACCGCGTGCAGCGCCTGCTTGGCCGCTTGCATGGCCGGCGCCGTCGTGTCGACGATCACGCCGTGGCCGCCGTGCAAGTCGGTGAACGTGAGCGTCATGGTGTCCGGGACGTGGGCCTCGAAGTGACGCCGCAGCTTGTCCGTGATGTCCTCGGGCGTCTGGTCCGGGACCAGGCGGCACGAGATTTTGGCGGACGCCTTGGCCGGCAGCACCGTCTTGGCGCCCTCGCCGGTGTAGCCGCCCCAGATCCCGTTGCAGTCCAGCGTCGGGCGGCCCGAGGTCCCCTCGAGGACCGAGAAGCCCGCCTCGGTCCGCGTCTGGGAGACCCCGGCCTCCGCCTTCCAGGCCGGCTCGTCGAACGGCAACGCCGCGTACTGCGCGCGCTCGTCGTCGGTCAGGTCGCGGACGTCGTCGTAGAACCCGTCGACGGTGACGCGGTGGTCGTCGTCGTGCAAGTCCGCGATCATCGCCGCGAGCGCGTTGATCGGGTTGGCGACGCCGCCGCCGTAGACGCCCGAGTGCAGGTCCTTCTTGGGCCCCTGGAGCGTGACCTCGACGTAGGCCAGCCCACGCAGGCCATAGGCGATCGACGGGACGCCGGGCGCGAACAGGGCCGTGTCGCTCACCAGCACCACGTCGGCGGCCAGCATCTCGGTGTGCTCGCGCAGGAAGCCCGGCAGGTGGACGCTCCCGTTCTCCTCCTCGCCCTCGATCAGGAACTTGAGGTTGACCGGCGGGCCGTCGCCAGCCAGCATGGCCTCGGCGGCCTTGACGTGCATGAACGCCTGGCCCTTGTCGTCGGCCGCGCCGCGCGCGATCAGCTTGCCGTCCTTCTCGACCGGCTCGAACGGGTCGTTGTCCCACAGCTCGAGCGGGTCCGGCGGCTGGACGTCGTAGTGGCCGTAGACCAGGACCGTCGGGGCGTCGTCCGAGACGTGGTGCTCGCCGTAGACGATGGGGTGCCCGTCGGTGTCCATCACCTCGACGGTCTCGACGCCCGCGTCGCGCAGGTTGTCGGCGAGCCACGCGGCGGCCTGGCGCGTCTGGGGCGCGTGGGCGGGGTCGGTCGAGATGCTCGGGATGCGGAGCCAGGCCTTGAGCTCCTCGACGAAGCGGTCGGCGTGGTCACGGGCGTAGGTGAGGGCGGCGTCCATACGGGGGGGGCGGTGTGTCGGAGGGGGTTCAGCGGCGTGAGGTACGCCCGCCCGGCGTCCTGGCTCCGCCTGCCTCGGCGTGATCACCGGCCCGCCCGTCGGTTGGCCGAGGCGGGCGGAGTTGGGCAGGCTCGACCTAGGCCGGTTCGGTCTCGAACGGCGCCAGGGCGTCCTCGACCGGCCGGGTGTCGGGCGTCCAGGCCAGGAGCCGCTGGATGACCGCGTCGAGCAGCGCGTCCGGGCACGAGGCGCCGGCCGTCAGGATCACGTCGAGCGGGCGCCCGCCCGCCTCGGGGAGCCAGTCGGCCGTCTCGCGCGCCGTCTTGGTCCGCCAGTCGAAGTGGCGGATGAGCGCCGGCGAGACCAGCTGGTCGGCGTCGGAGACGAAGAACGTCGGCAGGCCGGCGTCCTCGCACAGCTCGACCAGGTGCGACGTGTTCGACGAGTTGTAGCCGCCGACCACGATCGCGAGGTCGGCCCCGTCGGCGATCAGGGCCTCGGTCGCGTCCTGGTTCTCCTTGGTCGCGTAGCACAGCGTGTCCGAGGTGTCGGCCACGTTCGCGTCGCCGCCGTCGCGCGTGACCACGGCCCGGCGGATCCGCTCGGCGATGGCGGCCGTCTCCGAGGCCAGCATGGTCGTCTGGTTCACCACGCCGAGGCGGGCGAGGTCCCTGCCGGGGTCGAACCCGTCGGAGGTCTTGCCGGCAAAGTGGTCCCAGAAAAACGCCGTGCCCTCGCGGCCCTCGATGACGGCCGCCAGCGCCTCGGTCTCGGCCTGGTCGCGGACGACCACGACCGGCGCCGCGGCCGCCGCGCGGCTGAACGTGGCCCGAGTCTCCTCGTGCGTCCGCTTGCCGTGGACGACGACGGTGTACCCCTTGGCCCCGATGCTCGCGCCCTTTTTCCACACCCGGACCACGAACGGGCACGTCGTGTCGTAGGCCTGGACGTCGACGCCGCGCGCCGACAGGTCGTCCAGGACCTCGGTCGGCGCGCCGAACGCCGGGACGATGACCAGGTCGTCCGGGCCCAGCGTGTCGAACGGGATGAGCGCCTCGCCCGAGGTCGTCCGCAGGAAGCGGATCCCACGCGCCCGGAGGTCGTCGTTGACGTGGGCGTTGTGGATCATCTCGGACAGCAAGAACATCCGCCCGGCCGCGGCCGTCGTGGGGTGCTCGTCGAGGGCCCGGTAGGCGATCTCGATCGCGTTCTCGACGCCGAAGCAGAACCCGAAGTGCCGGGCCAGCTTGACCCGGAGCGGGCCGAAGTCGAGCACGCTCGGGCGGAGGTCCTTTTTCCGGGGGTCGGCCGCGCTCCGCGCCGCCTTGACGCGCGTGACGATCGGGCTCCGGTAGAAGGCGGGGACGTCGAACTGGCGGGCCATAGGGACGGGCGGAGACGGGCGTAGCTCCCAGACCCAACGGCGGCGGGCCGGCGGCGGTGCCGGCCGGCGGCGGCCTCCGCGCAGAATTGGCGCCTGGGCGTCGTCGGACAAACTCGCACGGCCGGACCCGCACGGGCGGTGGGCCGTTGGAGACGTCTCCCTCCATTGCACTCCGCTCTCCATGCGTCTTCGCTTCTCTCTCCTCGCGCTCGTCGCGTTCGTCATGGCTCCGGCCCTGGCCGCTCAGACCGCGTTCATCAACGAGTTCCACTACGACAACGAAGGCAGCGACGAAGGCGAGTTCGTCGAGGTCGCCGTCCCCACTGGGACCGCCGTCTCCGGCCTGGTCGTGTCGCTCTACAACGGCAACGGCGGCGTCGTCTACGACACCTACGCTGGTGCTGACTTCGTGGCCGGGGGCTCGGCCGGCGGCTACACGTTCTACTCCATCGAGACGCCCAGCATTCAGAACGGCCCCGACGGGATCGCGCTGAGCCGGACCGACGGCACCGTCCTGGAGTTCGTCTCCTACGAGGACCAGCTGAAGGCGACCGACGGTCCGGCCCAGGGCATGACGAGCACTGACGTCGGCGTCGTCGAGGACGGCTCGACCCCGGCCGGCCAGTCGATCCAGCGCACCGGCGACGGCGGGGGCGGCGACGACTTCGCCTGGACCGGGCCGGCTGAGGCCTCGCGTGGCCAGGCCAACACGGGCCAGACCTTCGACGACGACGACAGCGACGAGGCCGAGGTGTTCACGACGCGGCTGCTGGGTGCCAACGAGGTGCCCCCGGTCACGACCGGTGCCCGCGGCGGCGTCACGCTCTCGCTCGACGGCACCACGCTGACGGTGACCGGCGTCTTCGCCGGCTTGTCGGGCGACTACGCCGCCGGCCACCTCCACGGCGGCGCGGCCGGCGCGAACGGCCCGGTCGTGTACGGCCTGACGGGCACGCCGACCGACGACATGCGGGGCGGCACGTTCGAGGCCGGCGACAACACGTTCGAGATCCGCTCGACCTTCGCCGACTCGCTCCGCGCCGGCCTGGTCTACGTCAACGTCCACTCGTCGGCGTTCCCCAGCGGCGAGATCCGCGGGCAGGTCGGGACGACGCCTGACGCCTTGACGTTCACGCTGAGCGGGGACAACGAGGTGCCCCCGGTGGTGACGCCGGCGACCGGCTCGGGCACGGTCACGCTCGACGGGACCACGATGACGGTCTCCGGGACGTTCACCGGCCTGACCGGTACCTACGCGGCCTCCCACGTGCACGGCGGCGCGGCCGGCATGAACGGGCCCGTCGTCCAGGGGCTCTCGCCGACGGTCAACTCCGACAACCGCGGCGGCGCCTGGGGTGCCGACACGAACACGTTCGAGATCCGGCCGTCGTTCGCCGACTCGGTCCGCGCCGGGCTGGCCTACGTCAACGTCCACTCGTCGGCGTTCCCCAGCGGCGAGATCCGCGGCCAGATCGGCGTCGCGGCGGGCCCCAACAGCACGGCCGTCGGTGACGACGTCGAGCTGGGCCTGTCGCTGGCCGTGGTCAACCCGGTCCGCGGCCAGGTCACGGTCCGGTTCGCGCAGGCCGCCTCGGGCCCGGTCGAGCTCGCCCTGTTCGACGTGCTCGGCCGCCGCGTGGCGACGCTGGCCGACGGCCCGGCGGGGACCGCCGAGCGGACCGCCACGCTCGACCCCTCCGGCCTGGCCGCCGGCGTCTACGTGCTCCGCCTCGGGACCGAGGCGGGCAGCCTCAGCCGGACGGTGACCGTCGTCCGCTAGGCCGACCGGCTCTGTGACGTCCGCCGCGGGGCGGGGCCTCCGGGTCCCGCCCCGCGTCTCGTTTGGGGGTCAGGTCCGCCCGCCTCGGGACGTCCGCCGGGGACGCTGCCCGCAGGCCGGCCGAGGCGGGCGGAGCCAGGCGTCCCCGGCCTAGAGCTCGTCATGGACCTGCGCGCGGGAATGGACGACTGTGGGTGGAGCCGTGGACCCGAGTCCATGACGGGCTCTATGCCTTGCCGGCCAGCCGCTCGGACCACTCGCGGCGGAAGGCGGGGAAGCGGCCGTCCAGGATCGACGCCCGCATCTCGCGCATCGTCCACAGGTAGAGCGCGAGGTTCTGGACGCTGGCGACCTCCATGAACAGGGGCTCTCTGGCGATGGTCAGGTGGCGGAGGTAGGCCCGCGTGAACGCCCGGCTGTGGTAGCCGTCGAGCCCGGCGTCGACGGGAGAAAAGTCCTCCTTGAACCGGGCGTTCTTGATGTTGACGATGCCGTCGGTCGTGAACAGCGTCCCGGTGCGCGCGTTGCGCGTCGGCATGACGCAGTCGAACAGGTCGACGCCCCGGGCCACGTTCTCGATCAGGTTCTGGGGCGTCCCGACGCCCATCAGGTAGCGCGGCCGGGCGCGGGGCAGGACGTCCGTTGGTGACCTCGACCGTCCGGTACATGACCTCGGCGGGCTCGCCCACCGACAGCCCGCCGATGGCGTAACCCTCGGCGTCGAGCTGGGTCAGCGCCTCGGCCGACTCGCGGCGGACGGCGGGGTAGGTCGCGCCCTGGACGATGGGGAACAGCGACTGGTGGTGCCCGTAGCGCGGCCCGGTCGCGCGCCAGTGCGCGAAGGCCCGCTCGGCCCACCGCACCGTCCGCGCGTTCGCGCGCCGCGCCTCCGTCTCGTCGACCGTCGCGGGCGTCAGTTCGTCGAGCACCATCATGATGTCCGAGCCGATGTCGCGCTGGGTGTCCACGACCGACTCGGGCGTGAACGCCAGCTTGGTCCCGTCGAGGTGGCTCCGGAACCGGACGCCGTCCTCGGTGACCTTGACCAGTCCGTCGAGCGAGAACACCTGGAAGCCGCCCGAGTCGGTCAGGATGGGGCGGTCCCAGTCCATGAACCGGTGGAGCCCGCCGGCCGCGCGCAGCGTCTCGCGCCCCGGCCGGAGCGAGAGGTGGTACGTGTTGCCGAGCAGGATCCGGACGTCGAGGTCGTCCCGCAACGTCCGCGGCGCGACCGCCTTGACGGTGCCCACGGTGCCGACGGGCATGAACATGGGCGTCTCGACGGTGCCGTGGTCGGTGCGGACCAGGCCCGCGCGGGCGCCGGTCTCGGGGCACTCGGCCTGGAGCTCGAAGGTGAGGGACATGGGTCGCGTGTCGTTCGCGGCAGGCTACCACGGCACGCGACGCCAGCCCGGCAAGCGTCCGCGAAACGGACGCCCCCCCTCCGACTCCTCCCACCTCGGGCCCGAGGCGGGCCTAGCTGTCGGTGACCTCGACCTCGCCCGGGCCCCGGCTGGGGACCTCGCCGGTCGGCACCCGGAGCGTGATCTGGGTCAGCTCGGGCCGGCAGTTGATCCGGACGGGGACGGTCGAGAAGCCGATCCCACGGTTGATGTAGATCCGGTTGGGCGGGGCCCCGATCGAGTCGGCGGCCCAGCCGTCGGCGGCGACCTCCCCGCTGCGGACGATGTCGAGCCACGAGTTCCGCTCGCCGGGGTACACCCGGACCTGGCCGCCGTGGGTGTGGCCGGCCAGCGCGAGGTGGGCCTGCTCGCCCGGGATGTCGCGGAAGGCCTCCGAGTTGTGCATCAGCCAGACCCGCGGGGCGCCTCGGGGACCGCCGCGAGCGTCGCGGCGACGTCGGCCCGGCCGGCCCACGACGAGCCGACCCCGGCGATCCACAACGTGTCGCCGTCGGCCACGACCGGCGCGGCGGCGTTCTCCAGCACCGTCACGCCCGCGGCCTCCAGCTCCGCCCGGAGGTAGTCGGCGTAGGCCGTGACGACCTCGCTCGACTCCTTCATCAGCGAGTAGTCGTGGTTGCCGAGCACGGCGACGGTCGGGATCCCCGCTTGGACGAGCGGGCGGACGACGTCGACCGCCCGGCGGACGCGGGCCGAGTCGGGCTCGTAGACGAAGTCGCCCGCGATGAGGGCCAGCGCGACGGAGTCGTCGATGGCGTCCTCGACGGCCTCGCGCGCCATCGCCGTGTTGCCGAGCCACATCCCGATCTGGAAGTCGGCGACCAGGGCGATCGTCTTGCCGTCCCAGCCGGGCGGGAGGTCAGGGAGCTCGGCCTCGAACGCCTGGTCGTCCAGCAGCAGGCGCGGCTCGATCCCGACCCCGTACACGACGGCGGCCGCGAGGAGCGCGAGGAGGATCCAGACGAGACGCATACCGAGGGGGGAGGAAGCCGCCGCTCAGTCGGAGCGGACAGGGGCGGGGAGCGGCAAGGTAGACGCGGCCGGCGCCGGGACCCGCCGAACGCGCCCCCGCCCGCCTCGAACCCGAGGCGGGCAGTGTCAGGCCGCGGCCTCAATCACGCGGACCGCCACTTCGACGCCGTCCTCGGCGCGGAGCTTCTCGCCCAGCCGTCGCGCGCGCCCGCGCATCACGCCGTCCGTGACGGCCGTGTGGACCGCCTCCGCCAGCCGGTCGGGCGTGAGCCGCTTCTGTGGGATCGGCGCCGGGCCGACGCCGAGCGCCTCGACGCGGCGTCCCCAAAACGGCTGGTCGGCGAAGAACGGGCAGACGACCGTCGGGCGCCCGGCGCGAAGGCCAGCGGCGGTCGTCCCGGCCCCGCCGTGGTGGACGACCGCCGCGCACCGCGGGAACAGCCAGCCGTGCGGCGCCTGGTCGAGCGCGTGGACCGAGTCCGGGAGGCCGTGGGCGTCGAGACCGCCCCATCCGGAGGCGAGCACGCCGCGGACGCCGGCCCGGCCGAGCGCGGCCACGACGGTGCGCGCCGTTCGGGCGGGGTCCCGGCCCGCCATGCTCCCAAAGCCGACGTAGACCGGTGCCGGCCCGGCCGCGAGGAACGCCGCGAGCGCAGGCGCCGGCGGCTCGTCGCTGGGCGCGTCGAGCGTCCAGAACCCGGACACGGTCACGCCCGAGGGCCAGTCGCTGGGCGCCGGCGCGACGAGGGGGCTGTACCCGAACACGACCGGGATCGGCTCGCCCCGTGGGGTGTCCAGGATCGACGCGCCGCGCGGGCGGTCCGGGACGCCGTGGGCCCGCCGCCACGGCGCGAGGTAGCGGTCGGTCCCGAGCGCGGTCAGCGCCTGGACCGTCCGGTGCGTCAGCCGGTTGTAGCGGGCGCTGGGCACGTTGGGGAAGCCCATCGACGGCCACGCGCCCGTCGGCACCAAGAACGGCTGGAGCGGGGCGAGCACGGCCGCGGCCCCCAGCGCGTCGGCGAAGGCGGGGCCCCAGTAGGCCTTGGGGTGGTAGACGATCACGTCGGGCGCCGCCGCCTCGGCCGCCGCCCACGAGTCGGCGATGAGGGCGTGCTGGAGCGGCCCGGCCGCCCGGACCAGCGCCGGGATCTGCCGGACGGCCGTCCACACGCTGGACAGCGACTCCATCGCGCCGCGCCCCAGGTCCGAGTCGATCAGGTCCAGGAACCCGTCGGTGGTCGGCCCGAACGCCAGCCCGTGCGTCTCGACGAACGGCCGGAATCGCGCCGCCGTCGAGAGCGTCACGCGGTAGCCCGCCCGCCGGAGCCCGACCCCGAGCGCGACGTAGGGCTGGACGTCGCCCCGCGAGCCGAGCGTGGTGATGAAGACGTGCATCGGCCCGAAGGTACCGGCGACCCCGCCCGCCTCGGGACCGAGGCGGACCCAGCCGGCCCCCCGTCCGTACACGGCCCTCCCCTCTCCCTCCCTCTCTCCCATGAACAACCTGTTTCGCGGCCTGATCGCCGGCTACGGCGCCAAGAAGCTCGGCGGCGGCTGCTTCTCCACCATCCTGGTCTTCGTCATCCTGTGGGTCCTGCTCGGCCAGTGCGGCGCGACCTACGCCCCCGTCGACGCGCCCGCGCCGACGGTCGAGTCGGTCGAGGCTCCGCCGCCGAGCCTGGCCCCGGTCGCCGTCGAGGCCGGCGGCTAGCCCGGCCCGGGTCCCCCGCCGGGTACCCCGAACCGCACGCCCGAGCGGGCGTGGCCGGCGCGCGCGGTGGGTACGTTTGGGCCATGCGCGCGCTGTGGCCCCTCGTCGTCCTGCTGACCGTCGCCGGGCCCGCCTGGGCGCAGCGGGTCGCCCCGCCGCTGCCCGACACGACGGCCGGGCGCTACGGGTCGACGGGCGCGCTCGTGCTGGTGCTCACCGAGTACGGGTTCGGCGTGGGCGGCGCGGTCCGGGCGCGGCTCACCGACGACGTCTCGGTCGTGGCCGAGGTCTCGGCCGGGGCCGGGCGCGACGAGCGCGAGCAGAGCTTTATCGGGTTCTTCGGCGAGCGCGTGACGCCGTTCAAGCGGAACTACGTCGCGCTCGTCCCGCTCCACGTCGGGCTCGAGCGCCGGCTGTTCCGGCGGTCCGTCGAGGACAACTTCCGCCCGTTCGTCCAGGCCGCCGTCGGGCCGACGTTCGCGCTCCAGTGGCCGTACTTCGACGACGCCGACCAGGACGGCCGCAACGACGACGGCGAGGACCCGCTCGGCCCGCTCTCCGGCCTCGACGCGGCCCAGCCCCGGGTCGGGGTGGGCGGGGTGGTCGCCGTCGGGGCCTTTTTCGGGCGCGGCCGGCGGACGACCCAGGCGGTCCGGTTCGGGCTCCAGGGGACGTACTTCCCCATCGAGATCGACCTGCTGGAGCTCCGGCCCGACGTCGAGGACCCGTCGCGGCAGACGTTCGTGACGCCCGTCGTCAGCTTCCACGTCGCGCGGCTGCTCTGAGCGACGCGCGGACCCCTTGGGCCGGCGGCCAGACGGGTACCGTGAGCGCCGGGGGACGGGGCGTGGAGGCCTGGCGACCGTCCCGACGGCCACCCGGGTGTGGAGCGGACCGGCGAGTGCCTGCGCCCAGGCCGCGAGTCGCCCCGCCTCGGGCCCGAGGTGGGGGTGGCGGCGGCGCACGGACGGGCGGAGATTCCACCCCTCCCCCCACCCCGCCGCATGGGACCGCTCGACCTGCTCACGCCCCAGGCCCCGACCCGGTTCGGGGGGCCGCCGCCCCGGAACGCCTACGTCGAGCTCCACAACGTGATCGCGGCGGCCGAGTCGGTCGCCGACTTTGGGCCGGCCGACCGCGTCCGGATCTCGCGGCGTCACCAGGTCGACCTCGCGCTCGAGTTCGGCGCCGAGCGCCGAGCGCTCTACGCCGGGCTCCTGGACGACCGGCTGGCCAACGCCGACCTGGACGCCGAGGACCGGCACGTCCTCGGCCACGTCGCCCAGACGCTCGCGCTCGGCCCCGCCGACCTCCAGGCGGCCCACGAGCGCGCGTTCGGGGTCGCCGTCACCCGGGCCGTCGCCGACGACTGCCTGTCGGTCGAGGAGCGGCTCTTGCTCTACAAGCTCCAGCACCTGCTCGGCCTCGACCCCGACCTGGCCGACGCGGCCTACGACGTGCTCGCCCGCGACCGCTTCCTCAAGCGGGTCGCCCAAGCGCTGTGTGACGGGGCCCTCTCGCCCGACGAGGACGCCGAGATCGAGCGGGCCCGCCAGGCCCTCAGCCTGCGCGTCCCCGCCGACCTGGGCCGGATGCTGGACCACGCCCGCGACCGGTGGCGGCTCCGCCACGGCGAGATCCCGACGGCCGACGTCGAGCTGGAGCTGGCCGACGGCGAGACCGGCCGGTTCCGCGGCCGGGCCGACTGGAGCGAGATCCGCACCGACCGGTTCGAGCGGCGCGTCGGCTCGCACGCGCTCCAGTCGGGCCAGACGGGCGGGCTGGAGGTGCCGGCCCACGTCCTGCGCGGCCCGCGCCGCCGGGGCGACGTGGTCCTGACCGACCGGCGCGTCATCTTGCGCCCGGACTCGGGGCTGCCCGACGAGATCCGCGTCGACCGGCTGTTCCAGATCCTGCGCTTCCGCAACGGGACCGTGCTCCGGACCCGGGCCGAGCGGCGCCTGTTCGTCGACCCCGGCGAGCGGAACGAGGTGTTCTACGCCGTCCTCCACCACACGCTGTTCGGCCAGCCCTCCGGGTCTCGCGCCGACCGAGCCGGCCCGGCTCGCCCTGGCCCGGCCCGGCGGCCCCGCGTGCCCGAGGCGCCCCGGCTGGTCGCGACCGGCGCGCGCTGGAGCAAGGTGCTCACGGCCGAGGTGGGAGGCGCCGAGCGGCACTGGGTCCTCAAGCCCTCGCGACGGACCGTCCTGCAGCGCCTGGCGAACGAGGAGGACTGGCCCGGCCACGGCTCGGTCCGGGTCTCCGACGAGCACCTGATCCTGGACGGGGCCGACCGCAACCGCGCGTCTCGCACGACCATCCAGGCCGTCGAGCGGTCGGGCGTGTTGGTGCTGGTCCGCCGCCGCCAGGCCCACGACTGGATCGTCCGCTGCCGGACGGCGGCCGAGGCCGAGGCGCTGGTGGCCGCGCTGGCGTGACAGCCCGGTGTCGGTCGGCCCGCCGTAGTCTCCCGGACGCCCCACGCCGCCATGTCTGACCACGTCTTCGCCGGCCCCGTCTTGCGCACGACGGCCGGGATCGGGATGCACTACGTCCCCATCCCGGCCGAGATCGACGACGCGCTCGACGGGGCCCGCGTCGTCGTCGGGACGCTGTGCGACGTCCCGTTCCGGCGCGCGGTCCAGGGGCGCGGCAACGGGGCACCCAAGCTGATGTTCGGCAAGAAGGTGCTGGCCGAGGCGGGCCTGCGTCTGGGCGACACAGCATTCGTCGAGATGTCGGCGGGCGACCCGGACGCGGTCGACCTGCCGGCCGAGCTGGCGGCGGCGCTGGAGCTGGACCCCGAGGCGGGCGCCCGGTTCGCGACGTTCACGCCGGGCCGCCAGCGGTCGCTGGGCGTCCACGTGGACCAGGCTCGGCGGCCGGCCACGCGCGAGCGGCGGGCGCTCGACCTGTGCGAGAAGATCCGGACGCACACGCTCTACGGCGACCGCTGAGCGAGGCCGGCCGAGCACGCACGGGCGCAGCGCAGGGCGCCCGCCTCGGGAGGTCTGCGGGGGCTCGGCGACCCCGCGGGCCGACCGAGGCGGGCGCGGTCAGGCGCGGTCGCGACCGGGGCGGGCGGTCCCGTTCAGGGCCGGCGGCGCGTCGAGGTCGAGGGCGTCCAGGCGGAGGGCGTCCAGGTGGAGGCGGGCCCGCGAGCCCGGGTCGGCCGGGTCGTCGGTGGCCGTCACGATCGCCTCCAGGTGCTCGATCCGCCGTTGGAGCCGGCGGACGTCCTGGGGCGGCCCCGCCGGCAGCGCGCGGGCGTCGAGCGTCTCGTCGAGCAGCTCGCGGAGCCGTTCCTCGGACGCCTCCGCGCCCATCAGCTCGGCCGTCCGCCGCTCGACCCAGTCGGCGCCCCGGGCGTGGCCGAACGTGGCGATCGCCTGGCTCACGATCCCGATGCCCCACCCCAGCAGGGGCCACACGACCCAGAGGTAGCTCGGCGACGTGAGCAGGTTGATCGCCGTCAGCACCGCCATCACCAGCGCGAACGAGAGCAGGTTGCCGTAGAACGCCCGCTCCTTGCGGGCCTGCTTGCGGGCGGCGGACTCGGACAGGGCGGCGGGCGGCATGGCAGCGGGGCGCGAGGGACCAGGCACCTACGGGACGGGCCCCGGCGAGATGCAGTCGGGGCTGGGCACGCGATCCTCACCGGCAGCACATGCCGGCGCACCTAGCTTCGGACGGATGCGCCTCCTCCTCGTCGCCGCCGCGCTGGCCACCGCCGCCCACGCCCAGCCGGCCGACTGGAGTACGCTCACGCCTGCTCTCGGCGCGAGCGCGGGGCTGTCCGGCGGGTTCGGCGAGACGTGGCGGGCCGGGCCAGGGCTGACGGCGCGCGTCGAGGCTCCGGCGTACGGCGGCCGAGCCCGCGCCGAGGTCCGCGCGGCCGTCTACGATGCGCCCGACGAGACGGCCCCCGAGTTCGCCCTGCTCGTCCCGACGCTGGGATGGGGGCCCGCGGTCAAGGCCGGCCCCGTCCGCCTCGGTGTCGGGGTGAAGGTGGGCGCCGCGCGGTTCCAGATCGACGACGACCAGGCCGGCAACTTGCAGAACGAGACCGAGCTCGCCGTCGGCGCCTGGGCCGGGGCCGCGCTCCGCCTGGGCCGGGTCGAGGTCTGGGCCGAGGCCGACGCGACCCGGCTGACGCTGGCCGACGCGGTCACGCTGGCCGGGGCGAGCGGCGGGCTCGCCGTCCGGCTGGGCACGCCGCGCTGGCTCCGCGGCGTCCTGCGATGACGGCGCTCGCGCTCGCCGCCCTGCTGGCCGTCTCCGGCGACTCGCTCGACGCGCCGTGCGCCGGTGGGACCGTCCTGACCCGGGCCGACCTCCGGGCGTCGGGCGCGATCCACCTCCACGAGATCGTCCGCCAGACGACCTGGCTCGACGGCGTCACCACGGACGGGTTCGACCTCGCGCCGGTCGCGCCGGTCGGCGTCCCCGGCGGGTCGCGCGTCCGCGTGTTCGTCGACGGGGCGCCCGCGGCGCGGGGCGCCGGGCTGGAGCCGGATGGGCTGGAGGCGCTCCCGGTCGCGCTCGGCGAGGTCTCGCGCGTCGTCGTCTGCCCCGGCGACGGCGTGGCGGGCGGAGCGTTCGGCGGGCCCTGGATCGACGTCGAGACGGCGCCGCCGGCCCGCCGGCTCTACGGCGCCGTCTCGCTGGGCAACGAGGCCGGCGACCCCGGCCCCCAGCGCTACCTCGACCCGTCGCTCCCCAACGTCGACCGGTGGGGGCCGGACGCCGAGGCGGGCGCGGTCGCGCGACGCGCCGGGGCCCACGCGTGGCTCGCCGTCCGCCACCGGGACTTCCTGCCGACCGACCCGGCGGTCCTGCCGCGCACGCTGGCCGCCTCCGTCGATCGCTACCCCAAGCGCGTCGGGCCGGTCGTGGCCCTCGCGGCCCAGGGCGGAGGCATTCGCGCGCGCGTCGGGGCCCGCCGGTTCGCCGATCTCCCGTTCGTGCCCGAGGTCGCGACGGAGGTCCCGCTGGCCCACGCCTCGGCCCAGGCGACGGTCTCGGGCGCCCGGGCGTGGGACGGCGGACGGGCCCGGGGACACGCCCACGTCGCCCGCCTGACGCTCGACCGACCCGCCTGGAGCGCGCTCGCGCTCGACCCGACGTGGGACGAGGACCGGATCGACGTGGCGGTCGCGGCCCGTCTGGGAGACGCGCGGCGGTCGGTCGCGGGCGGCGCACAGGCCGAGCGGACGGCCGTCACGACTGGCGGTCCCGCGCGGTCCGTCACGCTGGGACGGCTGTGGGCCCAGGCCCGGCGCGGCACCGAGGCGAGCGGTGTGGCCGCGACCGCCGCAGGGGTCGCGGCCGGCGTGCTCGGAGGCGGAGCGAGCGCCCAGGTCTGGCGGCGCCAGTCGGGCGTCACCGTCCGCCTCGACGGGTCGGCGCGGCGGACGCTGGCCGCCGAGCGGACCGACCTGGCCGCCTGGGCCGGGCGTGGCCTCCCCCACCTCGGCGTGGCCGCGGAAGAAGCGGGCGGGATGGACGTGGCGCGGCTCCGGCTCTCGGCACGCGGTGTGCGCGGCCGGGTCCGCCTCGACGCGTTCGTCGAAGGCCAACGCGCCCACGCCGGGGCAGCGCGCGGGACCGCAGGCTGGGTCCGGGCCGGCGTGTCGTGGCTCGGCCCGGTCCGAGTGCGGGCCCAGGCCGGCGCCCGCGCCGCCGCAGGGACCGCCGCCTTCACCGCCGCCTGGGGCCGGCTCCCCGCCCTGCGCGCGTCGGTCGACGTGCTCGCCCGGCCCGACGCGCGGCTCGCCCTGTGGGCCCGGCTCGACGCCCGATCCGAAGCGACGTGGCCGGGCCAGCCCGACCTGCCGGCGGCCGTCCTGCTCGACCTCGGCCTGAGCAAACGGGCCTGGGGCGAGCGGCTCCGCCTGTCACTGGGGGGCCGGAACGTGCTCGGCGCGACCGAGCGCCGCCACCCGCTCGGCGCCGAGCTCGCGCCCCGCCTGTTCGTCCGCGCCGAGGCGCGGCTGTGACCGCTCGTCGTCCTCGCTACCGGGCGACGGCCAGCCGACGATTCCCCACCTGAGCGCCGGCCCGGTGCGCCCCGCCACACGGTCGCCGTCGACCGTCACCGCCACCGGCCGGCCGGGCGCGTCGGCGACGCGGGACACCACGCCGACGACAAACCGGATCTCGCGCCGCGCGGGCCGGATTCGGGGACACTGTGAGCGCCAGAGGCTCCGGGCGCGGCTGGGCCTCGCCGCCGACGCCCAGACCGGTGAAGAGAACGCGGGCGGCTCCGCGCGTCGGGCCGCCGAGGCGGGCGCCGAACAGCAGGTCCGTGAAGCCGTCCCCGTCGAGGCCGCCGAGGGCGGTCGCGCTGTGGCCGAACAGGTCGCCGTCGGCCGGGGGGTCGGTCAGGCCCCCCGTCGTCGCGCTGATCGTCCGCGTGGTGCGGACCGCGCCGGCCGCGTCGAAGAAGAGGATCCGGACGGCGCCCCGGTTCTCCCCTCCGTCGTCGGCACGGTCGGCCCCGACGGCCAGTTCAGGGCGTCTTCAGGGCGTGCGGCGCGGCGGCCACCAGCAAGGTGGAAAGCGAGAGGCGGCGCATGCCACCCGACCTGTCCCGCCTCGGGCGCGCCGTCGGCGAGGGGGGCGAGACCTGCCCACCTCCGCCCCGAGGCGGGCGGTCAGAGCACGCGGTCGGGGTCCGGCGGGGGCGGTGTCAGGCCGCGGTAGCCGAAGACCCGCTTGACCGCGTCGATGGCGACGGGAAACTGCTTCTGGATGTAGTACTGGTCGGCCGCGCGCCGGGCGCCCAAGCCGTACGTCGGGTAGGGGATGATCGTGTCCGAAACCGTCCGCAGGGGGACGCCGCCCTTTTTGGCGACGGCCAGCATCGAGATCAACTCGCCCGCCCGCTCGCCGATCACGCTCGCGCCCAGGATCTTGCCCGTCCACCGCGTCGCGTGGACCTTGATGGCACCCGTCGTGGCGTGCTCGGTCACCGCGCGGTCGACCTTGGCGTAGGGGAAGCGGTAGGTCACGAACGAGGCGCCGTCCTCTCGCAGCTCGTCCTCCGTCGGGCCGAGTTGGGCCACCTCCGGCGTGGTGAACGTGGTCCAAGCGATGCCGCCGCGGTCGATCTTCGACGGCAGCTTGAGGATGGCGTTGGTGGCGGCCAGCTTCCCCATGTGCTCGCTCATGTGGGTCAGCTGGTACTCGCCCGTGCAGTCACCGGCGGCCCAGATGTGGCGCTGCGACGTCCGGCACCGCTCGTCGACGGTGATCCCCTTTTTGCCGACGGTGACGCCGGCCGCGTCCAGGCCCAGCCCCTCGACGTTGGGCGCGCGGCCGGTCGCGACCAGCAGCGTGTCGCCCTGGACGGTCTCGCTCCGGCCGTCGACCGTCAGGTGGAGCGTGACCGCGCCGGTCTCGCCCTCGACGCGGTCCACGTCGGCGCCCATCACGAACCGGACGCCCTCGCCTTCGAGCACGCCCTGGAGCGTCCGCCCGTGCTCGGCGTCGTCGCGGCCCAGCGGGCGGTCGGACCGGTCGACGACGGTGACCTCGCTGCCCAGCCGCCGGAAGGCCTGGCCCATCTCGCACCCGATCGGCCCGGCGCCGATGATGACCAGGTGGCCCGGCAGCGCCTCGATCTCGAACAGGCCCTCGTTCGTCAGGTGCGGCGTCTCGTCCAGGCCCGGGATCGGGGGCGGCGCGGCGCGTCCGCCGGTGCAGATGGCGGCCATCCGGAAGGTCACCTCGCGCGGCCCGCCCTCGGCCTCGATGCGGACCGCGTGGGGGCCGGTGAACGCCGCGTCGCCCGCGACGACCTCGATCCCGAACCCCTCGAAGATCTCGGGCGCGTCGGCGTCCTGGTAGACCTCCTGCCGCGTCCGGTGGACGTCGCCGATGACGGCCGCGAAGTCGACCGGGCCGAGCGTGGCCCCGTCGGCCTGGGCCGCCTGGGCGCGCTGGTCGGCGTGGTGCAGGAGCGTCTTGGACGGGACGCACCCGGTCCAGGTGCAGTCGCCGCCCAGCCGGTCGCGCTCGACCATCAGGGTCTTGGCGCCCAGGTTGGCCGCGGTGCCGGCGGCGGTGAGCCCGGCGGCGCCGCCGCCGAGCACGAGGAAGTCGACGTCGTACGCCATGGGGGACCGGAGAGTGAGGAGGTAGAAGGGCAGTCCGACGGCGATCTTACCGGCCCCGCCCCCCCCCGGTCCCGTGCTCCTGTTCCTCCCGACGTTCGTCCGCGCCCACGACCCCGTCCCGGCCGAGGGCTGGCGGGCCGACGGCGAGCCGTTCCGGCTGTACCGCGACTTGGCCGAGGCCGAGGCCGCCGCGGTCGCGCCCGACGGCCAGGTCGGCCGGGTCCTGGTCCTCGACCCCGGCCATTTGTCGCTCCACGGCGACCCGCCGACGACGGCCCACGTCACGCGCCCGTCCGTCCTCAACGTCGACCCCGACGGCGACCTGTGGCGGCCGGCACCGGTCACGGCCGCGGGCGGGATCGTGGCCCGGCCGGGCGCCGACGGCCCCGAGGTGCTCCTGATCTTCCGACGCGGCGCGTGGGACCTGCCCAAGGGCAAGCTCGACGACGGCGAGACGATCCCCCAGGCGGCCCGCCGCGAGGTGGCCGAGGAAGTCGGAATCAAGAAAAAGCAGATCACGTTGGGCGACAGCCTGGGCATGACCGTCCACGGCTACCCCTGGGGCAAGCGCGACGTCTACGCCGTCAAGACGACGTGGTGGTACGCCATGACGACGACGGCCCAGGCGTTCGAGCCCGAGGAGCGCGAGGGGATCGAGGCCGTCGCCTGGGTCGGCTGGGCCGAGGCCCGCGAGCGGCTGGGCTTCCCCACGCTCCGCGCGCTGCTCGACCGGGTCGGCCCGGGCTCGGTCGCCGGCTCGGCCCGGCCCACCGACGGACCCCGCCTCGGCGCCGAGGCGGAGGGAGCCGCGGGCGCCGACGAATCGGCGGGGGCAGCACGGGCCCGGCCGAGGACGGGGTGAAAAGGCGTCCCGGCGCCCGGCCCGGCGGGCCCGGCCTCTAGCTTGGGGCCGTCCCCCGTTGCCGTTATGCGTCCGCTCCGTCCCCTCGCCCTCGTCGGGCTCTTCGTCCTCGTCGCCTCCGGCGCCCCCGCCCTGTCGGGCTGCGACAGCGGCGGCGGATCCGCCTCGTGCTCGTCGTCCGACACGTTCGCCACGGAGGACCTGACGGCCGACGGCGTCGAGGTCGGTGAGGCCGTCGAGGTCGGGAGCTGCGTCGGCGTCGACTACGTCGGCCGGCTGGCGGACGGGTCGGGGACGTTCGACGAGGGCTCGCTCACGTTCATCTACTCGACCCAGGCCGGCTTTATCCCCGGGTTCATCCTGGGCATGAGCGGGCAGCGGGTCGGACAGACGCGGCGCGTGCGGATCCCGCCGGAGCTCGGCTACGGCTCGCGGGCCGTCGAGGCCAGCGACCGGGCGATCGAGTTGGGCCGCGTCGGCATCCCGTCGTGCTCGACGTTGGAGTTCGACATCACGGTCCGGGCGGTCTACCAGGACGCCCGCCAGTGCCAGCGCTAGCGGCTACTCGTAGGTCCGGGCCAGTTGGTCCAGGAGCGCCCGCCGGACGTCGCCGTGGGTCCCGAGCGCGACCACCTCGGGGTTGGTCTGGGCGTCGAAGTAGTCCAGGCCGGTCTCGCGCCCGCTGACCAGAAAGTCGCTCGTGGCGACGACGTAGAGCCGGGCTGGGTCGATGGGCTCGCCGGCGACGGTCCACGCCGCCCCCTCGCGGCCGACGTTGTCGGTCTGGAGAAAGCCGCCGGTCCCGGCGTTGGCCAGGCCCTGGTCGAGCACGCGGGCCAGGAGCGCGCCCGGGATGCGGACCGTCACGACCTCGCCGCCGAACGGGAGCACCCGGATCGCGTCGTACTCGGTGAACGGCCCGGCCGGCAGCACGTCGTCGACCCGGACGGAGCCGCCGTTGAACAGGCCGACCTCGGCGCCGGCCGCCTCGCGGAAGCTCTGGGCGATCAACGCGCCCAGCCGAGCCGGGCGCGTCCGGATGGTGCTCTCGCGGCCGTCGAGCGCCTCCGTAGTCGTGACGGCCACGCGGTCGGGCTCGAACCCGTCGGCGCGGAAGCCGGCCGTCGCGGCCTCGACCCACTCGGAGACGACGGCGGCCGTGGACGGGTCCTCGGGCGTGGCCGGCGTGATCGGGACCAGCTCCGACGCCACCGTCACGGCGCCCGTGGCCCGGTCGAGCGCGATCCGGTGGACGTAGACCGTCCGCGCGTTGCCGTCGGCCTTGAGGACCGGGACCAGGCGCGGCCCGCGGTAGGCCCGGACGTTCTCGTGCTCGTGTCCGCCCAGGACGGCGTCCAGACCCGGGATGGTGGCCGCCGCCGCCACGTCGTCGGCGAACGCCTGGTGCGTGAGCGCGATCACCACGTCGGCCTCGGCGTCCAAGCGGGCGACCTCGGCCCGGAGCGTCGAGTCGGCGTCGAGGTAGCGGACCCACGGCTTGCGGTTCGACGGCAGGACCACGCTCGCCAGCCCGACGCGGACGGTGTCGCCCGGGGCGACGGCGACCGGCACCACCAGCCGCGGGGCGACGCCGGGGAACGACGAGCCGTCCGGGCGGACGGCGTTGGCGGACACGTAGGCGAACGCGCCCTCGGCGACGCGCGACGCGAACGCCTCCTCGCTGACGTCGAACTCGTGGTTGCCCAGCGCGGCGGCGTCGAGCCCGAGCGCGTTCAGGACGGCCACCATCTGCTTCCCTGCCAGCCGCTCGCCGTCGACCCGGGCCGTCCCCAGCGCCGACGGGCTCAGAAAGTCGCCCGCGAGCACGGTGATCAGATTCGGGTCTTGGGCCAGGAGCTGGCGCCGCAGACCGGCCACGCGCGCCAGCCCGCCGGCCTGCCCGCCCTCGACCGGCGTGATCTCGTAGACGTCGTTGAGGTGCAAGACGGTGACCTCGACCACGGCCGACCGAGCCGGCGGCGCGGCCGAGGCGGGCCCTCCCGACGCGCGCGCGGCGCCCCCGCCGGACGCGCACCCGGTGACGACAGCGGCGGCGAGGACGACGAGACGGGCGGCGGCGGGCAGTTTCATGGCCTGGGAGAAACCCCGAGGGGCGGTGGTCGATTGAAGCTAGTCGGCGGGGCCCCGTCGTGCGGCGCGCGGGCGGCGCCGGCCGGCCCCTCCCCCTTCCCACACTCTACGAGGTTTGATTTGGCGCTCTACGAACTCCACGATGCGAAGCTGGCCGGTATCGAAGGCCAGGGCTACGTGTTCCCCATCGACACGTTTGAGGGGAAGCAGTACCGCGGCGTCTTCTTCGCGAACGAGGACGGGGCCGCCATCTCGACCGACATCGACGAGGCGACGTTCGAGGGCATCATCTACCACAAGACGACCTCCGGGCCCGGCGACGTCCAGGTGAGCGTGACCAACATCGTCACGACCGCCGTCGGCGTCCGCGCGGACTTCGAGGTCTTGTAGCACCCGCTCCGGGCCGGCCAAGCCACGGCGTCCCGATCCGCCAGGGGCGCCGCCTGAACCCGGCGCCTGCGGGCCCGACCCGCACCGCCTCGGCACCGGGGCGGGCGGACCTGGCGGACGGGTCCCCTCCACGACGAGGCTGGCTCACGTCTCCTCGTCGACGAAGAGGACGGCCCGGACCAGCGTCTTGCTGTCGGCCCGGCCGCCGAGCGAGCCGGCCAGCACGGCGAGCGCCGAGACGAACAGGCTCATCTTGACGTGGTCGAGCACGCGGACGGCCGGGTCGACGGTCGGCCAGGTCTCCATCAGCTGGCGCGGAAAGAGCGTCACGATGCCGACGTAGACCAGGACCGCGAAGGCGCTGTACAAGACCAGCATCGTCAGAACCAGGCTCAGCAGCGTCGCCGCGCTCGTGACCACGGTCGACTCGGCGAGCACGCGCCCCCGCCCGAGCACGCCCCGGAACGCGAACGCCTGGTACAGCACGGCCGACGACGCCCCGACGGCGACGGCCGAGAAGGCCAACAGCTGGTACAGCTCGACGGTGCTCGCCACGTCCCACATCTCGGGGCTGAAGAAGACCACGATCAGGACCGAGAGCGCGGCCGTGACCATCGTCGGGAGCCGGGCGGCCAGCCGGAACGGGTTGGCCCGGCGGACCGCCGCGGCCAGGCTCCGCCAGTCGCGCGCCAGCGTCCCGAGCACGAAGCCGAGGTGGGGCCCCCGGCTCGTCCGCTCGTGGGCCTCCCGAGGGAGCGCGGCCCGCATCGAGGCCCTCTGGTCGTCGTCGAACGCGGCCCCGCCGTCCAGGTCCTCCACGCCGACCACGCTGCGCATCGCGTTGCCCGGCGCGTCGTGGTGACCCAGGTTGAGGAGGTGGCCGAACGAGTGCAGCAGCAACGTCGCCAGGCGCGCCACCACGACGTCCTCGCGGTCGGCCACGTCGTCGCCCCAGAAGGCCGGGTCGAGCCGCTTGGTCGAGACGATGGCGACGTTCGTGAGCTGGCTCGGCAGGGCCAGCGTGTACGACAACGTCGAGGCCGCCAGGTCCACCTCGGTCACGATCAGCAAGAAGTGGACGCCGCGCTCGAGCTTCTCCGTCAGGCCGATCTGGAGGAAGTCGAGCGGCGCGTAGGCGCCGGCCGCCGGCGTCAGGTGCGGGCCCTCGAAGGCGAGCAGGTCCACGCGGACGCCGAGCGCGTCGGTCAGCGCCCGGTCGACGGCCTGCGCGGCGCGCTGGGTCCGCGCCTGGAACCGCTCGGAGTCGCGGCCCTCGATCTCCATCGTCATCACGCCGACGACGAACTCGTCGCCGGTCGGCTCCTCCAGGGCGCCGTCCGGGCGGGCCCCACCAGAGCGAGCCCGGTCCGGGTCGGCCGAGCGAGGTGCCGAGGCGGGCGGGGTCGCGCTCACGCCGGGACCGCCCCGTACATCTCGGCCACCGCCCGGGCCTGCTCGGCGACCTCGTCGCGCAGCGAGCCGGGCGAGACGACCTCGGCGTCGGTCCCGTAGCGCAAGAGCCACTTGGCGACGTAGGCCAGGTTCTCGAACTCGAACGTGACCTCGGTCCAGTCGCCGCCCACGGCCAGCTCCTGCTCGACGTCGGCGGGCACCTGGCGGCGCGCCCAGCGCCAGGCGCGGTTCCGGAAGCGGACCGTCATCCGGACGTTCTCGGGCGTCGAGCCCCGCTCGCGCAGGTGGTCCTTGAGGTCGAACCCGGCCGGCGGCTCGAACGTGTCGAACCGGGTCCGGGCCTTGCGGATCTGGTCCAGCCGGAAGTTGCGGATGTCGTCGCGGAGGTGGTCGTAGGCGATCAGGTTCCAGTGGTCCGAGTAGTAGACCAGCCCCAGCGGGTTCACCTCGCGGACGGTCTCCTCGTCGCGGCTCGCCACGTAGTACGTCATCTTGACGACCCGCTGGCGGGCCATCGCCTCGGACAGGTCGAACCACAGGCCCTGCTCGTCCTCGGTCGCGCCGCCGCCGGCCTGGGTCTCGTTGAACGGCGCCAGCACGGTCTGCTCTTGGAGCCGGTCGATGTAGTCGCGGACGGGCTCGGGCAGCACGTTCCGGATCTTCATGGCCACGGCGTCGGCGTCGGTGCGGAGGCTGGCGTCGGGCTGGAGCTTGGTGAAGCCGGTCCCGATCAGGAGCGTCGCGGCCTCGCGCGCGCTGAACATCAGCGGCGGCAGCTGGTAGCCCTCCAGGATCTCGTAGCCGCCGGCCTCGGCGTAGGTCAGCGGGACGCCGCTCTCGCCCAGCGTCCGGAGGTCTCGGAAGATGGTCCGGCGGCTCACGGCGAAGTGCTCGGCGAGGTCGCGGGAGGTCATGTTGGGCCGGTTCTGCAGGAGCAGGACCAGCGCGAACAGGCGTTCGGTCTTGTTGAGCGAGCGGTCGGAGCGGGGCATCGGGGGGGCCCTGGGGACCCGGCGGGGGTGACGACGGCGGCGGGCAGAGCCGTCCGAAGGATCGGACGGGTGACAGCACTTTGTCAACGGTGGACCGTCGGAAACGGTTCGATTCCGGCGCCGAAGACGGTGTGCAGGCGAGACCCGGCACGGTTGGCGCGCGGCTTGAAGGCCCGACGGCACGCGCTCCGGCGCGTTGCGCACACGTCACCCCCACCACCTCCCCCAGACCCATGCGCCTCTCTCTCTTCTCCGCCGTTCTCGCCGCGTCCGCGCTGCTCGCGGCCCCCGCCTCCGCCCAGACCACGTTCCTGATCAAGGGTGGCCTCAACACCGCGTTCTTCTCCGGCGACGACGGCGCTGGCACCGACCCGCGCCTGGGCGTGGCTGCCGGCGCCGGCCTCCGGTTCGACGTCAGCCCGAGCCTGGGCGTCCAGGTCGAGGCCCTCTACAGCCAGGAGGGGGCCGAGGACCCCGACAACCGCGGGACGTACAAGATGGACTACCTCGACGTCCCGATCCTTCTCCGCGCGGCGCTCCCGCTCAGCCCCTACGCCGACGCCGGCCTCTACGTCGGGCCCCAGATCGGCATCCCGGTCCGCTCTGACTTCGTGCGCGACAACGGGCGCGTGGACAACGTCGACCTCCAGACCGACATCGGCCTGACGCTGGGTGCCGACTACTGGTCCGGGCCGATCGGCATCGACCTCCGGTACACGACCGGCCTGACGGACGCCTTCGAGAACTCGAACCTCGACATCCGGAACCAGGCGTTTACTGTCTCGCTGGGCTACCGCTTTGGCGGCGCGACCTACGGGCGCGGCCGTCGCGGGCGCTACTAGCCTCACCGCTCTGATCTCGGCCGGCTGTGCTCACGCATCCGTCGCGCCGTTCCCGTGCCCGCCGGCCGCACCCGGCGGGCGCGGTCCGTTTCCGGCCCACCCCGCCTCGGTGCCGAGGCGGGGTCAGCCGGGCTCGGCGACGTGGACGAGCGCCTTGTCGGCCCACTCCGGCCCCAGGACCGGGTCCAGCGGCCACTGGTGAACCCGGACGTCGGGCGCGTCCTGAACGAGGGCGGCCGTCTCGCCGCCCAAGTCGCCGCCCTTGAGGCAGACCAGGCCCCCCGGCCAAGCCCCGTCGGCGACGTCGGCGAGCGGCTCGGCGCGGGCCCGGGTGTGCCAGTGCCACAGCGACGCCAGCGGCGCCGTCGCCCGGCTGACCGACAGGTGGAACGCGGGCCCGTCGTAGGCCTCGGCCCGCCCGTTCCAGACCTCCACGTTCTCGATCCCCAGGCGGCGCGCGAACAGCTTGACCGCCTCGGTCTTTTTGCCGACCGCGTCGGCCGCGACGACGGTGACCCGGGGGAAGGCGACCGCGAGCGGGATCGCCGGCAGCCCGCCGCCGGTCCCCCAGTCGACGACGACGGCGCCGTCGGGGAACGGGCGCGTCGCGAGCGCGAGGCAGTGGCGGACGTGCCGCTCCAGGTCGGCCCGGGAGGCCGGCCGCGCGACCAGGTTGACGCGCTGGTTGACGCGCTCGAGCTGGCCGACGTAGGCGTCGAGCGTCTCGCGCTGGCCGGAGTCGAGGTCGACGGGGAGGTCGGAGATCATCGGGGAGACATCGGGGGAGCGCGGGCGAGGCCGCCGGCAGGTTACGGGGCGACCTGGGCCGTGGCGCCGTCGCCCGACGGCGTGCGGTGGCGCTTCACGAGCACCATCAACGCCTGGACGTCGGCGGGGCTGACGCCCGAGATGCGGGAGGCCTGGCCCAGCGTGTCCGGGCGGATCCGGGCCAGCTTCTCGCGCGCCTCGTGCGTGATGGCGCCCACGGCGGCGTAGTCGAACGCCGGCGGCACGCGCCAGCGCTCCAGGCTCCGCATCTGCTCGACCAGGTCGCGCTCGCGCTCGACGTAGCCCGCGTAGCGGATCTCGACGGCCGCCAGCTCGTCGGTCCGCTCCAGCCCCGGGCCGGGCACGACCAGGTCCCGCTGGCCGGTCGCGTCGAGCATCGCGGCCAGGTCCACCTCGGGGCGCAGGGCCAGGCGGGCCAGGCGCGTCGGCTCCGAGATCGGCGCCGTGCCGACGGCGGCGAGGTAGCCGTTGACGGCGTCGGGCGTCGCGTTGGTGGCGTGGAGCGCCGCCAGCGTCCGGGCGAGCGCGTCCTCCTTGTGGTCGAGCCGGGCCACGCGCTCGGCCGAGGCCAGCCCCAGCTCGCGGCCCAGGCGCGTCAGACGGCGGTCGGCGGTGTCCTGGCGGAGCAGGAGGCGGTGCTCGGCGCGCGACGTGAACATCCGGTACGGCTCGTCGGTCCCCTTGGCGACCAGGTCGTCCACGAGCACGCCGAGGTAGGCCTGGTCGCGGCCCAGCACCACGCCGTCTTGGGCGCCCAGGCGGCGCGCGGCGTTGATCCCGGCCAGCAGGCCCTGGCCCGCGGCCTCCTCGTAGCCCGTCGTCCCGTTGATCTGGCCGGCCAGAAAGAGCCCGCCGACGGCCTTGGTCTCGAGCGTGTAGCGGAGCTGGTACGGCGGGGCGTAGTCGTACTCGATGGCGTAGCCGGGCCGCAGGACGTGGGCTCGCTCCAGGCCGGGGACCTGTCGGAGCGCCGCCGTCTGGACGTCCTCGGGCAGGCTCGTCGAGAACCCGTTGACGTAGACCTCGTGGGTGTCCCGGCCCTCGGGTTCGAGGAACAGCTGGTGCCGGTCCTTGTCGGCGAACCGGTCGATCTTGTCCTCGATCGACGGGCAGTAACGCGGGCCGCGCCCCTCGATCCGGCCGGCGAACATGGGGGAGCGCTCGAAGCCCGCCCGCAGCGTGTCGTGGACGGCCGGCGAGGTCCAGGTCAGCCAGCACGAGCGCTGGTCGCCCGGCAGCGCGTCGGTGAGGTGCGAGAACGGGCGGGGGTCGGCGTCGCCGGGCTGCTCGTCGCACGCGGCGCGGTCGACGGTCCGCCCGTCGATGCGGGGTGGGGTGCCCGTCTTGAGGCGGCCGAGCTCGAACCCCAGCCGCTCCAGCGCCGCGCTCAGGCCGACCGCCGCGCGCGCGCCGGCCCGGCCGCCGCCGAACTGCTGCTCGCCCAGGTGGATGGTCCCGTTGAGGAACGTGCCCGACGTCAGGATGACGGCGCGGGCGGCGATCTCGAGCCCGGTCTGGGTCACGACCCCGGCCACCTCGGTCGCCGGGCCGGCGGGGCCCGCCCCCTCGGCCGGGTCGCCGAGGCGGGCGGGGCCGACGGCCCGGGTCAGCAGGTCGACGACCATGTCCTGGCGGAAAAACAGGCCGGGCGTGGCCTCCAGCGCAGCCCGAGCGGCGGCGGCGTACTGCGCGCGGTCGCTCTGGCAGCGCGGGCTCCAGACGGCCGGCCCCTTGCTCGTGTTGAGCATCCGGAACTGGATGCCCGTCGCGTCGGCCAGCTGGCCCATCAGCCCGCCCAGCGCGTCGATCTCGCGCACGATCTGGCCCTTGCCGACGCCGCCGATGGCCGGGTTGCACGACATGGCGCCTAAGGTGTCGAGGTTCATCGACACCAGCAGCGTGCGGGCGCCCAGGCGGGCGGCGGCGTGGGCGGCCTCGGCCCCGGCGTGGCCGCCCCCCACCACGACGACGTCGTAGACATCCGGGCTCATACAGACAGAAGTAGCTCGGCCGCAGGATAGACCGCGCCCAGGCCGACGGCCGCCGATTCCTGTCGAAGGCGGCCCGTGCGAGAAACACGTAACCCCTAACACGTTCTGCGCTTAACCCTCTAGATGTTCGGCTGATACCGCTGGGACACTGGTAGGTCCCCCCATGCACCCGTTCGCCTCCCACGTCCTCCGGCGCTTCGAGCTGTACCTGAGCGCGGCCACGCTCGTCCTGTTCGTGCTCATCGCGACGATGGTGCTCCAGGACGCCCGCCCGCTCTTCACCGGCGGCCTGGCGTGCGTGAGCCTGCTCAGCCTCCAGATCGCCATCCAGTGGGCCGACCGCGAGCGCCAGCGCCGGCTCCGGCTCAAGGCCATCCACGACATCCGCGAGATGTTGACCGACCGCGTCCTGAACCCGCTCGCCACGATCAAGGTCTGGGTCTCGATGACGTCGGACTCGCCCCAGCTCGCCGGCTCGGTGGCCGACCTCGACGCGTCCATCGACGAGGTGGCCGAGATGGTCAAGACGCTGTCCGAGGAACAGCTCGACACGTGGCAGCTCCGCTACGCCAACTCGGACGCGCACCACTTTACGCCCGAGGCGGCGATGGCCTAGCCCTGGGGGAGGTACGGCGCGGGGATCGGCGTCGCGTCGTCCTCCTGGTGCCAGAAGACGGTCAGGACGTGCCACCGCTGGCCGTCCCAGAACAGCTGGAACGAGTTGATGCCGCGCGCGAACGGGGCCTCGCTCGGGTCGAGACGGCTCTCGTAGGTGCTCCAGACGTGGGCGACGGACCCGTAGCGCTCGACGCGCCGGGTGGCCTCGACCTCGTAGAACCCCTTGCCCTGGAACATCGGCCCGTCCCGGAAGACCTGGCCGGCGCGCGTGACGTAGTCGTCGGGGCTCATCACGGTGGCGACCGTCTCGCCGTCGGCGCGCGTGCCGGTCGGGACCAGGCGGGCCTCCGGCAGAAAGAGCGAGCGGAACCGGTCCCAGTCGCGCTCCTGGGTGGCCGGGCCCGAGATCACGTCGTACACGACGGCCAGGATGGCGTCGATCGAGGCGACGTCGGCCGGGTCCGCCTCGGGCCAGTCCTGAGCGCTCGCGGCGGGCGCGAGCAGGGCGAGGGCGAGGGCGGCGAACGCGAGGCGCGGCATGGCGACGGCGGCGAGTGGACCCGCAGGATACAGACCCCGCCCCGACGGGCTACTTCCCGATGCAGAACTGGGAGAACACGGCGTCGAGCACGTGCTCGGTCGTGACGGCCCCCGTGACCATCCCGAGGTGGTGGAGCGCGTCGCGCAGGTCGAGCGCCAGCGTGTCGCCGCCGTCGCCCCGGCCCAGCGACGCCGTCGCGCGCCCGACCGCCGCCCGCGCCGCGTCCAGGTGGACCCGGTGCCGCTCGTTGACAGCGACGAGCCCCGCGGCGGCCGCGTCGAGCCCGCCGGCTTGGGCGGCGTCCAGAATGGCCCGACGGAGGGCGTCGAGCGCCGCCGGGTCGGCGAGCGCGTCCCGGGCCGAGACGGCGAGGCCGCCCGCCTCGGCACCGAGGCGGAGCCGGTCGGCCGGGTGGGGCCGGTCGGCGCCCGTGCGGCCGGGGTCGAGCAGGTCGGCCTTGTTGGCGACCACCACGACGGCCGGGCTCGGGCGGCAGGCCGGCCAGGAACGCCCGCTCCTCCGCGTCCAGCCCCACGCTCGCGTCGACGACGTAGACCAGCACGTCGGCGCGGTCGATGGCGGCGCGGGCGCGGCGCGTGCCCTTCGGCCTCGACGGCGTCGGCCGTCTCACGCAGACCCGCCGTGTCGACGAAGCGGACGCGGAGCCCGCCGATCTCGGCCTCCGCCTCGACCGCGTCGCGGGTCGTCCCCGGCGTCGGGGCGACGATGGCTCGGTCGTCGCCGACGAGCGCGTTGAGCAACGTCGACTTGCCCGCGTTCGGGCGACCGCCCAGCACGACCCGGAGCGCCGTCGCGCGCCAGCGTGCCCAGCCGGGCCGTGCCGACGAGGTCGACGAGCAGGCGGTCGGCTTGGGCGAGCAGGTCGGCCAGGTCGGAGCGGTCGGCGAACGCGACGTCCTCCTCGCCGAAGTCGAGCTCGAGCTCGACGAGCGCGGCCGTCTGGACGAGCGACTGCGCGGACGGCCGCCACGGCGTCGGACGTGGTCCCGCGCAGCGCCGAGACGGCCGCGCGGTGGCCCAGCCGGCTCTCGGCGTGGATCAGGTCGGCGACGGCCTCGGCCTGGGCCAGGTCGAGCTTGCCGTTGAGGAACGCGCGCTGGGTGAACTCGCCGGGCGCGGCCGGCCGGGCGCCGGCGTCGTAGAGCGCCCGGAGCGCGGCGCCCGCCACCACGTCGCCGCCGTGGCACGTCACCTCGACCACGTCCTCGCCGGTCGCCGAGCGCGGCCCGCGCCAGACGACGCACACGACCTGGTCGACGGCCGGCCGTCGCCGTCGCGGAGCCAGCCGACCCAGACGGTCCGCCCCGCGGCGTCCGCGAGGCCGGCCGAGTCGACGCAGCGCGCGACCGTTGCCACCGCCTCGTCCCCGCTCACCCGGATCACGGCCAGCGCCGCCGTCCCGCGCGCCGTCGCGAGCGCCGCGATGGTAGGCGTCGGGCGTCGGGCCTCGGACGCGCCCGCCTGGGCGCCGAGGTCGGGGGAGTCGCGCGTCACTCGGCCCCCGCGCTCCACGCCCCGGTCACTACCGCTTCCCCTTCTTCGTGTCCGCGCGCCCGTTCCGCGACACGATCTCGGTCGTCGCGCCGCGTCGTCCGGGCCGGCGGGTGCGCTTGCCGTTCTTCCCCTTCCCGGCCGCCTTGTCGAGCGCCGCCGCCGCCTTGTCGATCTCGGGCGTCTCGCCGCGCTCGTGGGCCTCGTGGACCTGCTTGTTGATCATCCGCTGCTGGACGATCGAGAAGATGTTGAACGCGAGGTAGTACAGCGAGAGGCCCGACGGGAACCGGTTGAAGAACACGAAGAACATGACCGGCATGAGGTACATCAGCACCTTCTGCTGGCCGCCGCGCCATCCCGCTCGACGACGACATCGACAGCTGCATCGAGATCACCATCGAGACCGACATCAGGATCGTGAAGCCCGCGAGGTAGTCGCCCGATGAACGGGATCGTGAACGGCAGCGGCAGGACCGGGTCCGGCGCCGACAGGTCGGTCGCCCACAGGAACGACTCGCCGCGGAGCACCAGCGTCGACTGGAAAAAGCGCCACAGCGCGATCAGCAGCGGGTACTGGAGCAGCATCGGCAGGCAGCCGCCGAGCGGGTTCACGCCGGCCGTCTTGTAGACGCCCATCATGGCCTCCTGCTGCTTCTGCGGGTCGTCGCCGTACTTCTCCTTGACGGCCGTCAGCTGGGGCTGGAGCTCGCGCATCTTGGCCGCGTTCCGGTAGCTCACCGCCGTCAGCGGCCACAAGAGCAGCTTGACGAGGAGCGCGAACAGCAGGATCACCAGCCCGTAGTTGGGCAGGAACGTCGACAAGAAGCGCGAACGTCGGCGCGACGACGTAGCTGCGCGATCGGCCGGATCACGAACCCGACCCAGGCCCCGAAGTCGACCGTGTCGTAGAGCCCGTAGTCGGCCAGGCGGCGGAGCTCGAGCGGGCCGAGGTAGAGCGTGAACGCGGCGGCCTGCCCCGCGCGCCAGGTGCGGCATCTCGAGGCGCGCGGCGTAGTCCTGGGCGAAGTCGCTGTCGGGCTCGTCGGCCTCGCCGACCTGGGTCCCGGTCAGGTCGCGCGCCGCTCGGCGCGGCGTCGTCGGGATGAGCGCGGCGATGAAGAACTTGGTCTTGACGGCCACCCAGTCGACGTCGCCCGGTGCGCGACGAGCGGCTCGGCCTCGCCCGGCTCGGTCGAGCTGGACCGACTCGGTCTCGCCGCCGGTCCGGACGAACGCGCCGGCCTGCTGGGTCTCGCCCTGGGGGTCGGCCTCGGCGAGCGGGAGCGCGCCGTCCCAGACCACGTCGTAGCCGCCGCCCTGGCCAGCACGTCCGTGCCGGGCGTCTCGACGCGGAAGTCGACGTCGTACGAGTCGTGGCTCGAACCCGTAGACGAGCCGGAGCGCGCCCGAGCCGACCGGGGCCTCGAACGCGGAGCGTCGGCCGTCGCCCTCCTCGACGCGCAGCGTGTCGCCGGCGAACGCGCTGCCCGTCCACGACCGGGCGTGAACGACAGCGTCCGGGTGTCGACGGTACTCGCCCCGCGACGGCAGACACGCCGATCGCGAGCGCGCCGTCCGCGTCCGAGACCAGCTCGACGGGCTCGTCGGTCTTGGCGCGTGTCGTAGCTCCGGAGCGGAACGAGACCGGCGTGCCGCCCTGGGTCGAGAACGTGGCGATGTACGCGGTCCGTGACGACGGTGACGAACGCGCTCGGGCCGGTCGAGGGCGCCGCGCGAACGCCGAGTCGGTCGGCGCCGAGATCGCGCCTCGTCGCGTCGGGCGGCTCGATCTCGGCGTCGGCGTCCGGCAGGGCGGCGGCCTGGGCCGCCGCGACCGAGTCGGCCGCGGCGCGCTGGGCCTCGACCTCGCTCGGCGTCGGCGCGGTCGTGGATCATCCACAGCCCCAGACGAGCGGACATCAGGAGGATGCCGATGAGGGCGTTGCGGTCGAGTCCCTGGGGTTCCACGAGTGCGAGGGGGGTGTGCGTGGGGCCGCTACGGACGCGGGGGCTCCCGACGGTGCGCCGGGCGGCGGGAGCGCGCGGTCGGCCGAGGCGGGCGAGCGCGCGGGGCAGGTCTCGGCGGACGTCGGCGCCCGCCGTGTCGTCGCGGCCCCGGAACAGGACGATCACCGTGAGGGCGGTCCGGGTCGCTCGCCGAGGCGGGCCAGGAGCGGGCCGCTGGTGCAGCCGGAACGTCTCGCGCAGGACCCGGCGGAGCCGGGTGCGGACGCGCGTTCGTGCGCGTCGCGGCCCGGCGCGAAGCCCGACCTGGAGCGCGATGTCGTGGCCCGTCGTCGGCGCGCGGCACGACGCGGTACAGCAGCACGACGGTCCCGACGCGGACGCGCCCGACGTCGGGCGCGGCCGCGGTCGAAGAGGGGCCGGAGCAGGCGGCGCCGCTTGAGGCGGCGGCGAGCGCGGGAAGGCGTTGCGGCCGCACGGCGTCGCGCGCCGAGGCTACTTGCCCGCCTTCGTGTCGTGGACGGTCAGGGCGTGGCGGCCCTTGGCGCGGCGGCGCGCGAGGACGTTGCGGCCGTTCTTGGTGGCCATCCGGGAGCGGAAGCCGTGCTTGTTGGCGCGCTTGCGGCGGCTGGGCTGGTAGGTGCGCTTCATCGGGGGGCGCCTGGCGCGCGGCGGCGGGCGGCACGGCGGAGAGACCGGCCGGCCGACGGGGAGACACAAGAGCGCCGCTCGGGCCGAGCGCGGGCGGCGGGCCGAAAGATACGCGTGCCCGCGCAGGTCGCCCGTGAAGGGCCGTTGACTTCGCGCCGCGGCCCGCGCCGCGTGTTGACCCGGCGCGGCGCCGATCCCGTACCTTCTCGATCCGCGTCCGCAACGGCGCGCATTCGCGGGAATAGCTCAGTTGGTAGAGCATCAGCTTCCCAAGCTGAGGGTCGCGGGTTCGAATCCCGTTTCCCGCTCCGGGCCGGTCGGCACACCGCCGACCGGCCTCTGTTGTCGGCGCCCTCCGCCTCGGGCGCGGCCCCGCCGAGGCGGGCACGGGCGGTTAGCTCAGCTGGTTAGAGCATCTCGTTTACACCGAGAGGGTCGGGGGTTCGAGTCCCTCACCGCCCACCCACGGCGTCAGCCGTCGCGCCGGAGCCGCTCCAGCTCCTCCCGGATCACGCCCCGGACGTCGGCCGGGCCCGCCTCGGGCGCGGGCCGGACCGTCCCGCTCGCGTCGACCACCACGAACTCGACGCGGCGGTTGAGCGCGCGGCCCGTCTCGGTGTCGTTGGACGCGACCGGCCGGCGCTCGCCGTAGCCCACCGCCGACAGCCGGCCCTGCGTCACGCCCGACGCGACCAGGTACGCCATCACGGACTCCGCGCGGCGCTGCGACAACCGGTCGTTGGTCGCGTCTGAGCCGCGGTCGTCGGTGTGCCCGCCCACCTCGACGCGCAGGCCGGGGTAGCGGCGGAGCACGTCGGCGACCACGTCGAGCGTCGCGGCCGAGGCCGGGATCAGGCCGGCCTTGGCGAACTCGAAGTTGACCGACGACGTCCGGAACAGGCCCGTCTCCAGCACGGCCCGCTCGACGGTCTCGACCGTGACCGGGTCGAGCGGCCGGGCAGACCGGGGCGGAACGGCGAGCGCGGGCGGGACCGCAGCGGCCGGCGACGGCTGAGCCCGACCAGGCAGCACGGTCACCGACGGCGCGGCGGGCGCCACGCCTCCCAGCCCGCCGGCGTCCCCGAGGCGGGCCAGGCGGCGGTCGATGGCGTCGAGCAGGTCGCGCTCCAGCAGCAGCAGGTCCAGCCGCGTCACGCCCTCCGACGGTGCCGCACCGCGCGGCCGTGACGACGGGGGCAGCCCGAGCTCTTGGCGCGTCGCCTCCAGGTCCGCCTCGGTGGCCGCCGGGGACGACCGGCGGCCGATGCGGGGACGGAACCGCGCCGGGCCGGGGCCGGAGCGGTAGTAGAACGCGCCCGGACCCGTCGGCAGCGGCACCGTCACGACGGGCTGCGAGCCCGACGCCGTGGGCGCGGGCCGCAACGCGGGAGACCGCCCCGCTCCGGCGACCGGCGACGCGACCGGTGACAGCATCGGGCTCGTCAGACCCTCCGGCGCCGACCGGGCACCGACCGAGTCAGGCAGGGCCAGGCTCGCCTCGGTGGAGTCCGCGACCTGCGCGCGGACCGGCGACGCCAGCACCAGGAGCGCGGCGGTCAGGGAGACACAGCGGGAGAGTGGGGCCATCAGAGCAGTGGCGGTCGCGAGCACGCAGGGTCCACGTCCGGCCTAATACGCCCGGTTGCCGAACGGGAACCGGTAGCCGGCCGTGAGCCGGTTGTAACGCCCGAAGTTGCCCGTCGTGAAGTCGGCGAAGAAGCGGCCGCCGCCGAACACCACGTCGGCGCCCAGGCCCAGGTTGAAGGTCAACGCGGTGCCCCCGTCGTCGGGGTCCTCGTCGAACGTGTCCGGCAGGTCGTCGGAAGCGCCCGTGTTGACCACGCCGATGCCCAGCCGCCCGTAGGGCGCGCCGTAGTTGGCGAACGAGGCCGCCGGGAGCCGGAAGGCGGCGTCGAGGTTGGCGACGAACGACCGGCGGCCGGCCACGCTCACCAGCACCTCGGGGAGGTACGTCAGCGAGCCACCCGTGGCGTACTCGGACCGGAGCCCGACGACCACGTTCTCGGTCCGCCCGAAGCCCAGGCCGACCGTCGGGGAGAACGAGTAGAAGCCGCGCGGCCGCAGCTCGGCCGGACCCTCCGGCACCAAGACGGGGTCCGGCGTGGCCTGCTGGACGACCTCGCCCTCGGGCGTCACCACGACCGGCCGGGCCGGGGTCTGCTGGGCCTGCCGCGCGGCGAGCGCCAGCCGCAGCTCCAGGCGCCGTTCGAGCGCCGCCAGATCGGCCGCCGTCACGCCGTCGTCGCGGCGGAGCCGGTCGCCGATCCGGTCGGCCAGCTGGTTCTCGACGCGGCGCTCGATGGCGGCCACGTCCGCCTCGGTGAGCGCGTCGCCCGACAAGTTCTGGCCGTCGAGCGCCTCGCGCAGCGCCTCGCGGACGGCCAGCCGCAGGTCCTCGTCGCTCATCGCCGGAGTCGGCGGGACGGCCGCCGCGGCCGCGGCCGAGCCCGGCGTGCCGTAGACGGCCTCGACGCCCGACCCGTCGCCGGCGTCGCCGTAGCGGACGTAGAGCTCGCCCGTCTCGGGGACCGGGATCGTCACGAACCGGTCGCCGCGCGGCGTCCGGACCTCGGTCACGGCGCCGCTCGGCGTCGTCCCCATCCGGACCGAGTCGGCCGGAGTCGCGCCCGAGGCGAGCAGGGCCGCCCGACGCTCGGGCGCCGTCTCGCGCTGGACCTCCAGGCGCGCGACCGCCGCCGAGTCGCCGTCCAGGCGGGCCTGGTCGATGGCCAGCTGGAGCTCGGCCTCGCGGGCGTCCGCCGCCGCCTGCTGCGCGGCCAGCTCGCCCTGCATCCGGGCCCGCTCGGCGTCGAGGTCGCTCTGGCGGACCACGGCGACCTGCCGGCCGGCGCTCCCGCCCAGCCCGAACGAGAGCCCGGCCCGGTACGTCGGGTTGACGAACACCTCGTCGGGCTGGCTCACGTCGCCCTCCTGCTGCGTGCTCATCACCAACGCCCGGACCTCGCCGACGGCCCGGACGCGGCGGCCGAACGGGACCTCGATGCCGAGCCCGCCGACGGCGAACGGCCGGTCCTCTGCGAGCGCCCGGTCGATCCCCTCGCCGCTCTCGTCGAACACGTCGGCGTAGCCGTCGAGCACGTCGACGTAGCCCGCGCCGACGGTCAGGAACGGGACCAGCCCGTCGCCCTCGGTCAGCCGGAGCCGGAGGTCGCCGCCGTACATCTGGACGTCCTCGAACGTCGTCGGGTCGTCGTCGGGCGTGCCGCGCCCGTAGAACCCACGCAGGCCGATCAGCGGGCCCACGTCGACGCCGGCCTCGACGCCCACGAACGTCTGGTCCGAGTAGTCGAACGACGAGTCGAAGTTGACGCGCGAGTAGAACGGCTCGACGACCAGGCTCAGGCCCGAGAGC
This sequence comes from uncultured Bacteroidota bacterium, assembly GCA_963740235.1. Classification (GTDB taxonomy): domain Bacteria; phylum Bacteroidota; class Rhodothermia; order Rhodothermales; family Rubricoccaceae; genus Rubrivirga. The sequence continues at coordinate 1,329,655 of CAVUDG010000007.1, read as the reverse complement.
CCGCCCGCGAACTGGCGCTGGAACTCGCGGTCGAGCTCGGTCAGCTCGCCCGGGCGCCGCCCGCCGAGGTAGAGCTGGAGCGACGCGCGGACGGCCGGGTTGACCACCTCGACCTGGTTGAAGTCCTCGATCCCCAGCCCGACCGCGGCGAGCTCGGTCGGCGAGAAGAACGCGGTGCCCGGGTTGTAGCGGTAGGCGAAGGCCTCCGCCCCGACCGTCAGCGTGTACCGGTCGGCCGCGGCGAACTGGAGCCCGGCGCCGCCCAGCAGGTACAGGCTCCGCGACGCCTCGCGCTCGTCGGGCGAGAACCGGACGACGCCGGCGCCGCCGCGCAGGAACGGGATGATGGCCCCGTTCGACAGGTTCAGCTTGAGGTCGCCCCCGTAGCGCTGGACGCCGACCTCGCGGGGCGTCAGCCCGGCCAGCGCGAGCTGGAGCTCGGGGTCCTCCTCGGTCCCCGAGAGCCCCGTGAAGTCGGTCTCGAAGCTCCGCCCGAACAGGTAGGCCCCGTTGAGCTCCAGGAACTCGCCGAACGAGATCCCCCCGCCGCCGCCGTACAGGAGCCCGTCGGTCAGGGCCGCGTCGCCGTCAAACAGGACGTAGCTGGCCGAGGGCGCGACGCGGTAGCCGACGCCCTGGACCTGGGCCCGGGGGGCCGCGGCGACGAGCGCGACCAGCCCGACCGACAGACCGAGGCGGGCGGAGAGGACGGGCAGAGAGCGATTCATGAGACGACCGAGAAAGGAGGGGCCGAGGCGGGTACGCCCACCTCGGTGACAAGCGGGAGGGGCCGGCGAGCTACGACGTGCGCAGACTCAGCCGTAGCGTCAGCGTGCCCGGGATCGAGCCGAACCCGGCGTACCGGGAGGAGTCGTAGGCCTCGAGGTTGGCCGTGAAGTCGTCCTCCAGCGACAGCGTGTCCCCGGTCCGGTCGAACGTGAGCACGTTGGGCAACACCAGCCGGCCCAGCGTGGCCTCGTTGCCGCCCTGGAACGTCAGCCGGATCTGGTCGCGGCGGACCTCGAAGGTGCCGGCCACGAACCGCGTCGTGCCGCCCGTCCGGCGGAACCGGAGCGTGGCCTGGCCGCTGTCGAGCAGCTCGACGAACGACTCGTCCGTGACGAGCGTGTCGAGCACGTTGACCCCCTGGAGCGCGCCCGCGTCGGGCTGGAAGCGGAAGGCGTCGAACGTGTACACGCCGGCCACGTCGGCGGGCGTCGGCGGGTCGACGGCGTTGCCGGAGTCGCAGGCGGAGAAGGCGACGGCCGCCACGAGGACGGCGGCGGAGAGGAGGGCGAGGCGCATGGCGGGGAGGAGGGGCGGGCGGGACGGACAGTGTAGGCCGGACGAGCGGGGGCGCCCGTGAGATCCGCGCGGAACGAACGGGCGGGCCCCCGGTTGCCCGAGCGCCCGAGCGCGTCGGTTCTTGTCTATTGGACGCGCGGCCCGGCCGTCGCCGGGGGCGAGACGGGCTCGTCGGTGTCGGACTCGGGGAAGTACAGGTCGACCACGTCGATGTTGACCTCGACCACGTGGAGCCCCGTCATCTGCTCGATCCGGTCCGACACGTTCCGACGGACGCCGTCGGCCACGGCCGGGATCGACGCCCCGTAGCTCGTGATGATGCGGACGTCGACGGCCGCCTCTTTCTGGCCCACCTCGACGTTGACGCCGAGTTCGTGCATCGACGACCGCGTGATGGTCTTGGCGAACGACGAGACCGTCTGGCCCGGCCCGTAGGGCACGAGCCGCTGGACCCCCTCGATCTCCTGGACCGCCAGCCCGGCGATCTTGGCCACGACCTGGTTGTGGACGACCGTCTTCCCGTCGTCGCCCATCAGGACGGACGAGCCGGGCAGGGTCAGGGAGCCGTCGGAGCCGTTGGTCGTGGCGACGGCGGTGTCGGTCTTGGTCTTGGAATCGGTTGCCATGAGAGAGGGGGTCTGTGAGGGCGAGCGTGGAGCGGGGCGCTCCGGTCCGGCCGGGGCCGGGAGGGTTAGCGGCGGCGGAGCGCGCGCCAGGCGGCGTCGACGTCGACGCCGTCGCGGAACGCGACGCGGGCGATCGCGCCCAGCGCCGCGCCGAGGCCGGTCAGGACCGTCACCAGGACGGCCTGGCCCGGCGTCAGCAGGACGAACAGGAGCCCGACGCCCAGGCCGGCCGCCGCCCCGATCGAGACGGCGTGGCGCCGGGGCGAGAGCGGCCGGAGCCGGTCGAGGTCGGGCGGGTAGGCCTGGACCCGGACGGGCCCGTCCGAGACCGGCCGGTCGAGGGCCGGGCCGTCGGGCGCGGGGCCGTCCGAGAGGACGGGCGGCCGGGGCGGGGCGGGGCGGGAGGCGAACGGGTCTCGGGGTCCCATGACGGAGGCGGGGCTAGTGGACCCGGGTGCGGGCGTCGAGGCTGAACACCTGGACGTCGAGGTCGGTGCGGACGACGGGCAGGCCGGTGTGGCCCTCGAGCGCCTGCGCCAGCGCCGACTTGACCCGGGCCGTGACGTCGGGGATGGACGCGTCGGGGACGACCGAGAGCCGGCAGGCCAGGACCCACCCGTGCTTGCGGAGCCGGAGGACGGGGTCGGCCTCGCGGACGGCCGGGTCGCGCTCGGCCGCGTGGGCCACCAGCGCGTGGAGGCTCTCCATCCCGACCGTCACCGCGCCCGACCCGTAGATCCCGTTCCGCGACGCGCCGCTCAGCGTCACGCGGGCGGCGCGCTCTCGGGCCGCCGTCGACCGGGCCGCGGCGAGCCCGGCGAAGGCGAGCCCCAAGAGCGTCAGCCCGAGCCCGACCGCGGCCCAGAGCCAGCGCGTCCGCAGCGGGAGCGCCGTCAGGTCCAGCCGGAGCGCCAGCTCGCCGCCGCCCCGGCTGAGCAGCCCGACCGGCCCGGTCACGTCGAGGGCGTGGGCCAGGATGCCGACGCCGAACGCGAGCAGCACGAGCGCGGCGAGCGCGGCGGTCAGGCGCCAGAGCAGACGGAGGGCGAGGTCGTTCACAGGGGTGCGCGGGAAGGAGGGCAATCTGGGGTGCCTGCCCAGAGACAACATGAGCGCGGAATTAAACCGGACCGCTCAGAGACGCGGGGCGCCCGTCAGCACGTCGACCAGGTGGACGTCGATGTCGACCGCCAGCGGGTCCCCCTCCGGGCCGACGACGCGGGCCCGCTCCCAGGCCGCCTCGGCGGCCGTCCGGACCGACCGGGCGACGGCCGCCAGCGGGTCCAGGTCCGGGCCCACCACGACCCCGACCGCGAGGTGGGCCCCGCCCGGCGACGCGGTCAGGGCCACGCCTGCGACCGCCCCGCCCGGGCCGCGCGTCTGGAACGCCGCGCTCTCCGAGACGCCAGCCACGCCCTCCGTGATGAGCACGGCGTGGCGGACGGCCGCCGCCGCGTCGACCCAGGGGTCCGGGGTGGGCGGGCCGCTCACGAGATCGGGGCGCCCGCGTGCTCGGCCTCGGGCGACACCACGTCGACCACCTCGACGGTGACCCGGCCGGGCTGGAGGCCGAGCACGTCGACGAGCGCCGCCTCGACCCCGGCCCGGACGCGGTCGGCGAGCGCGACCAGGTTCTCGCCGTACCGGGCCGTCACGGCCACGTAGAGGTCCGGCGCGAGCGTGCCCTCGACGTCCAGGAACGTCTGGCGGCGCTGACGGTCGCGGAGGGCGTGTCCCGCCGCGGCCCCCACCGCGGCGCCCGCCGAGGCGCCCACGGCCGCCCCCACCGGCCCCCCCTGGACCAGACCCAACGTGGCCCCCAGCGCGCCGCCCAGGACGGCCCCGCCCGCCAGGCTCTCGACCGACAAGACGCCCTGGACCTCGCCCGCGGCGATGGTCGCGGTGGCGTCGAGGACGGCGTCGGAGACGCGCGTTCGCCCGGAGGCGGTGGGACGGATGGGCACGGGCGTGGGGCTAGAGGAGGCCGGGCACCAGGCGGTACCCGACGCTGCGGACGGTCTCGATGGCGCCGGCCAGGCCGGCCGTGCGGAGCTTGCGGCGGAGGGCGTAGACGAACACGTCGACCGTGTTCGTCCCGGTCTCGAAGTCGATCCCCCAGACGCCCTCCAGCAGTTCGTCGCGGGAGCACGCCTCGCCCTCGTGGCCGACGAGGTAGCCCAGGAGGTCGAACTCGCGGAGCGTCAGGTGGACGGGCCGGCCGTGGACGGTGAGCGTCCGCGCCCGGCCGTCGAGGCGGAGCGAGCCGGCGGACCGGGGGCGGGCTGGCGGCGGGGACTCTGCTATGCTCGGCGCCCACCGGCGGGCGGAGGCGGCGCACACCGCCCGGAGCAAGCCGGCCGAGACCGGGAGCGCCAGGGCGTGGTCGGCCCCGGCGTCGAGCGCCCCAGCGAGCACGTCGGGGCCGCCGGCGCAGAGGGCCACCAGGGGCACGCCGGGACTCGCGAACCGCCCGCCCGGTGGCGGCACGCCGTCCCACCACACGACCGCGAGGTCGTCCGCCGGGCCCGGCAGGCCGACCGCGACCTGGAGCGGCGCCGGGAGGTAGGCGCGGACCAAGGCCTCGACCTGGGCGCCGCCGCCGGGCAGGAGCGCCACCCGGAGCGCGTGCGGGCGCCCCCTCGAAGCCAGAGCGTGGATGGCGGCGGACATGGGCGTGAAGGTGGCTCGCCAAGGTGGCCCCGGCATGAGGGCCACATTAAAGAACCCCACGGCCCGCCGTCGCACGAACGCGGGAGCGCCCAGCCCGGCGGGCCGGGCCTGACGGCTGGGCCTGACGGCTGGGCCTGACGGCTGGGCCTGACGGCTGGGCCCGAGGACGCCGAGCGCGACCCTCCGTGCCGCCCGCGAAGACTGGACCGAAACGGATTCGGAAGCGCTTCCGAGCCGGTACCCCCTCCTATACTTTCTCCCCCCGGCCCGCGCCGCGGGCGCCGTCCCGGTCCGGCGGATCCGACCTCCCCCTCTCCCTCCCCTCCCCCATGTCGAAGCCCCGCATCTGGTTCAACGGCGACCTGGTCGCCTACGAGGACGCCACCATCCACGTGCTCTCCCACGTCGTCCACTACGGGTCGTCCGTGTTCGAGGGGATCCGCGCGTACGACACCGACCGCGGGCCGGCCATCTTCCGCCTGCGCGAGCACATGGCCCGGCTGGTGGACTCGGCCAAGATCCACCGGATGGACACGGGCTACTCCGTCGACGAGCTGTGCGACGCCGTCGTCGAGACGGTCGCCGCGAGCGGGCTCGCGTCGTGCTACGTCCGCCCGGTCTCGTTCCGCGGGCACGGCCCGATGGGCGTCAACCCGCTGAACAACCCGGTCCACACGGCGATCGCCGTCTGGGAGTGGGGCCAGTACCTCGGGGCCGAGGCCGTCGAGCAGGGCGTCGACGTCCAGGTGTCGTCGTGGAACCGGCCGGCGCCGAACACGCTCCCGGCGATGGCCAAGGCCGGCGGGAACTACCTCGGCGGGAGCCTGATCAAGATGGAGGCGATCAAGAACGGGTTCTCCGAGGGGATCGCGCTGAGCGTCGACGGGCTGCTGTCGGAGGGGTCGGGCGAGAACCTGTTCGTGATCCGTGACGGCGTGATCGCGACGCCGCCCCAGACGCTGTCGATCCTGCCCGGCATCACGCGGGACTCGGTGATGCAGATCGCGCGCGAGCGGGGCTACGACGTCGTCGAGCGGTCGCTGCCGCGCGAGGCCCTCTACATCGCCGACGAGGTGTTCTTCACCGGGACGGCCGCCGAGGTCACGCCGGTCCGCTCGGTGGACCACTACACGGTCGGCAGCGGGAGCCGGGGCCCGATCACCGAGGAGCTGCAGTCGGCGTACTTCGCCGCGCTCCGCGACGTGTCCGACCCCAAGGGCTGGCTCACGTTCGTCGACGACGCCCAGACGGCCAGCCAGGCGGCCTAGCCGTCGGTGCGGCTCGCCCCGCCTCGGTGCCGAGGCGGGACGGGCCGCGTCCGGCCGTGCCGACGGGGTCGCGCTGAGCGCGAAGTGGGCGGGGGGTCGCTGATGCTCTCTGTGGCGGTGCCCGAGGAAGGCGGCGGCGGCCGAGGCGGCGGTAGTCCGTCCGCACCAGGGACGGCGCGGCCGGCGCCCTAGCTTGGGGCGTCCCCCCCGGCCCCCGTGCGCCCCGCCCCGCTGCTCCTCCGGCTCTGTCTCGTCCTCGCCCTGGCGGCGTCGGCGCACGCCCAGCCCCTGCCGCGGCGGGCGGCGGCGGACGGGTTCGTCGAGAGCGGGGGGCGGCTGGTCCACTTCGAGGTCGTCCGCGACAGCGTGGTCGTGTTCGGGCAAGGCGCCGAGGGCCGGCCGTCGGTGACCATCCCCTACCCCGCGTTCGTGGACGCGCTCGACCGGGCGGCCCGGGCCGGCGCGCTCGACCCGCCCGAGTCGTCGCCGGCCTCGGTCCCGTTCGCGCTCGACGTGGACGACCGGGCCGTGGTCCGGCTGGCGACGGCGGTGCCCGTGGGGACGCTGGCGCTGGGCCTGCTCGCGGTCGGGCTGATCGCGCTCGTCGGGGGGGCCGTCGTCTGGGAGCGCCGGGCACGCAAGGCGCGGCGGACCCGGGCCGAGTTCCGGCGGCGGCTGGCGGCGGCGCGCGAGGCCGAGCGGGCCCACGTCGCGCGCGAGCTGCACGACGGGCCCGTCCAGGACCTGTGCGCCGTCCAGATGGCGCTCGGCGGGTCGGGGAGCGAGGTCGCGCGCGCGGCCGTCACCGCGGTCGTCGGCGAGCTGAGGGCGCTGTGCGACGAGCTCCGGCCGTCGGCGCTCGACGCGTTCGGCGTGACGGCGGCGCTGGCGGCGCTGGCCGACCGGGCCGGGTGGGGCGAGGACGCCCGCTTGGACGTCCGCTTCCGGGCTGACGCCCACGCCCGCGCCGTGGCCGACGGGCCGGCGCTCAACGACGAGAAGCGGCTGGCGCTCTACCGGATCGCCCAGGAGGCCCTCAACAACGCCGTCCAGCACTCCCACGGCGCCCGCGTCGTCGTCGCCCTGGAGGCGGCCGACGACGCGCTCACGCTGACCGTCGACGACGACGGCGTCGGCCCGCCCTCGGCCGACGGGCTGGCCTACGCCGCGCGCGGCCACTACGGCCTGCTCGGCATCCAGGAGCGGGCCGACCTGCTCCGCGCCGACCTCGCCATCGGGCGGGGCCCGCTCGGGGGCACGCGCGTGTCGCTCTCGGTCCCCATCCACCTTGCCGCCGCCCCCGCCCGCCTCGGCGCCGAGGCGGAGGAGGCCGGCACCCCGGCCGCGGTCGCCCCGTAGTCCCGTCCCCTCCCCCACGCTCATGGCCTCCCCCGTCACCGTCGTCGTCGCCGACGACCACCCCGTGTTCCGCGCCGGCATCCGCGACGCGCTCGAAAAAGGGGGCGCGGTCGACGTCGTGGGCGAGGCCGCCGACGGCGCCGAGGCGCTCAAGCTGGTCCGCCGGCTCCGCCCGGACGTGCTCCTCCTGGACATGAACATGCCCGAGATGCCCGGGCCCGAGGTGGCCGCGGCGCTCGGCGACGACCCCGAGGCGCCGCGGATCCTGGCGCTGAGCGCCTACAACGACTCGGCCTACATCCACGGCCTGCTCGACGCCGGCGCGGCCGGCTACATCACCAAGGACCAGCACCCGACGGCCGTCCGCGAGGCCGTGCTGGCGGTCCACCGCGGCGAGGGCCGGTGGTTCGTGCCGATCCCGCGCAAGCCCGAGATGCTGTCGCCGCTGACCGGCCGCGAGCACGAGGTGCTAGTCCTGATGGCGCGCGGCCTCGACAACGGCACGATCGGGGAGCGGCTGCGGATCGCCGAGAACACCGTCCGGAACCACCTGGCGGCGGTCTACTCCAAGCTCGACGTGTCGTCGGCGCGCGAGGCCGTGGCGTGGGCGTGGGAGAACGGGCTCGCCAAAAGCTAGGCGCCATGTGCTCGCTCTACGTCTCGTTGCGCACGCTCGTGCTCGTCCTGGCCGCGGGGTCCGCCTCGGTCGCGGTCGGGGCCCAGCCGCTCGCCCACACGCCGACCGGCGCGCCGTCCGGCGCGCCGTCCGGCGCGCCGTCCGGCTGGGTGCTCGTCTCGGCACCGGCTCCGTCGCCGGCGTACCGCGCCGCCGCCGCGGTCGTGGTCGGCGGGCTCGGCTCGGCGATCGGGGGGACGGCGCCCGCGCTCGTCTACCTCCTGGCTTCGTCGCCGGGCCTGGGGGGCGGCTCCGACGCCGGCGTACCGGTCGGGCTGGTGGTCGCGATGGCCGCGGGGGCGACCGTCGGGACGGCCGCCTTCGTCTACGTGATCGGGGAGGACCCGGAGGACTACCGCGGGATCGTCCCCTACCCCGACCTCCGCGCGAGCGACTGGAAGCCGGCGTTGCTCGGTGCTGCCGCGGCGTTGCTACCCGGCTTGGGCCTGGCCGTCCTCCTCCAGCAGGCGCTGCCCGCCGACGCCGACGACCTGTCCTACCTCGCCGTCCCCGTGGCCCAGGGGGTCGGCGCGGCCGTCGCGATCTCGCTGAGCCGCTAGGGCCGCTCTCCCTCCTAGCCTTCCCGACGAGGTCCCCGAGGCGGGCACACGAGACTCGCGGGCGGGCGGGGTCGATGCGTCGCGGGGTGGCCCCATGGTTCCGGAACATCGCCGACCGGAGTGCGTTGGACGGCCCCCTCTGTTTCTCCCTGCCGATGCGCCCCGTCGTTCTCCTCGCTCTCGCCGTCTCCGGATGCACGTCGTACCAGACCGTCGCCATTGACGCTGGAGCGGACCTGGACGTAAGCCCCCGGTCGTACGACGCCGTGCGCCTGACTCTGGGCGACGGCCAGACGATTGCGGCCGAGTCGGTCCACCTGGACGTCGACTCGACGTCGTGGATCGACCCGGCCACGCGCGCGGTCCGGCGGGTCCCCACGGTCGAGGTCGCCTGGGTCGACCAGGTGCGACGGCGGCGGGGGGCCCTCCAGGGCGCCGCGATCTCGTTCGCGTTCACGTCCGTGCTGTCGACGTTCTACCACGCGGTCGGCAACCAGAACTCGCTGGGGGGTGACATCGGGCGGGACGCGGCGACGGGCGCGCGGCACGGCCTGCTGGTGGCGCCCGTCGGGGCGGCGATCGGGGCCGTGGTCGGCGCGCGCGACCGGTCCGTGTTCACGGTCGGGCCGTTCTACGTCGGGCCCGAGCCGGCCCGGGTCCCCCGGCGCCAGTAGCCCGCGACCCGACCGAGGCCGCCGGGCCCGCGCCGTCTGGTACGTCTGGGTCAAGCGGAGGCGACGCGCGACCCGCACCTTGGGGCATGACCCGCCTCGCGCTCGCCCTCGTTTTCGTCTTGGCCGGCTGCGCCGTCCCCGCCCAGACGGTCGACCGCGCCCGCCTCGGGGATGCGGCGGCGGACCTGGACGGCCGCTCCGGGACCGTCCTGCTGAGCGACGGCACGGTCTGGACCGCCGACGCGCTCCGCCTCGACCCCGACACGACCTCGTGGATCGACGCGGCGACGGGCACGTTGCGCGCGGCCCCGACGTCGTCGGTCGCCGAGGTCCGGACCCGCGACCCGGGCGACACGGTCGCGCGGTCGGCCTTGGTCGGCGCGGTCGTGGTGGGGGCCGCCGGGGGCGCCCTGTGGGGGCTGGTCTGCTCGGACCCGACGCTCGGGTGCGGCGGCCCGACCCCGCTCGCTGTCGGCGCGGGGCTGGTGCCGGCCGGGGCGCTGTGGGGCGGCACGCTGGGGGCGCTCAGGCCGCCCGCCCGCCGCTGGCCCCTGGCCCCGACAGCGCCGGCTGAGCCGACGGAGGAATAGGCGTCAAGGCGACACCGAGGCGGCCGGGGCCGGCGAACCCCGCGCACCGGGCGGCGTAGCTTCCGGACCCCGCTTCTCGCCCGCCCGATGCCCGGAACGCCCGTCAACAACGCCACCAAGGACGAGCGCACGCTCAACTTCTGGGAGCGCCTCTACCTGCCGGAGATCTTCAAGGGGCTCGGCTACTCGGCCTCGAAGATGAAGCTCGAGAGCTACGCCTTCGAGTACCCCGAGGAGCAGTGGTACCCGCCGGACTCGTACCGCGGCCGCCCCGTGCTGGTCGAGGAGGCCGGCCGGCCCCGGTGCGTCTCGTGCGGCCTGTGCGCCCGGTCCTGCCCGCCGCTCGCGATCTCGATGCAGGCCCACGAGGTCGCCGACGACATCAAGGAGCGCGAGCCGGAGTGGTTCGAGATCAACATGCTCCGGTGCATCTACTGCGGGTTCTGCGAGGAGGTCTGCCCCGAGGAGGCCATCGTGATGTCGAAGGAGTACGACCTGACGTTCCAGGACCGCGAGGAGGCCCACTTCGGCCTAGACAAGCTGCTCGTCCCCAAGGCCCGCCTGGAGGACCGGCTCGCGTTCCTGGAGCGCCGCCGGAACAAGCAGCCGGCCGGCGACTGGCAGCACAAGCCCGAGAACAACGTCCACACGCTTCGGAACCGGCTCGACTACGTCGCTCGCGTCGAGGACGCCGTCGCCGAGGCGCCGCTCTCGAACCCCCAGGAGCCGCTCGCGGAGGACCTGGCGTAGAGGGCGAGCGGCACGGGGCCTGGGGGAACAGGACGCCCGTCGCCCCCTTGCCCCCATTCCCTTTGCCCCTATGCTCGACCGCTACTCCGAGCCCCGCCGCGACGCCGCCACGCTGGCCGCCCGCCGCGAGGCGCTCCTCGACCAGTTGGGGTGGCTGGAGGACGAGGCCGCCGCGCTCGCGCCGCTCTTGGCCGCGCTCCCGGCCTGGGCCGTCGAGCAGGCCCCGATGCCCGGTGACCTCTCGGCCAAGGAGACGTTCGCCGCGCTGGCCGCGCTCGACCGGGACGTCTACCCCCGGTGGGTCGCCCGACTCCAGTCCGAGGACGCGCCCGCCTTCGACGCCCCCGCCACGGCCGCGCCGGACCCCGAGGCCGGGGTCAACGACCGCCCCCTCGGCGACCTCCTCGGCGACCTCCGCGCCGCCCGAGAGCGCCTGCGCGGCACGCTGACCGCCGTCCCCGACCAGGCCTGGGCGCGCGCCGCCACGCTCGACGGCGAGGCCACCGACCTGTACGGCCTGGCGCTCGCCATCGTCCGCCACGACGCCGACCACCTCAAGACGCTGGCCCACCGGCTCCACGACGCAGACCTCCGGGTGCCCAAGGGCTGAGGCGCGCGCACGGCGCATCCTGCGGCGGGCGACCCCGTACCTTGGCCCCGAAGTCATCGGCGGCCGGTCCGCCTCCCGTATGCGCCCAGGTCTCGTCCTCCCCGCCTTTCTCGTCGCCCTGGCCGGATGCGCAGGGGCTGCCCCGGCCTCCCCCGCCTCGGCCGACCCACCGGCCCCACCGGCCTCCCAAGCGTCGGCCCAGGACGCGGCCGAGGCCGAGGAACTCGAAGCGCTCTACTGGTCGCGCCAGCGGGCCGCCCAGACCCGGTTCACCGACGCCGACGTGGCGTTCATGACGGGGATGATCGGGCACCACGCCCAGGCGCTCGTGATGGCCGCGATGGCGCCCACACACGGGGCCAGCCCGTCCGTCCGCACGCTGGCGGCCCGGATCGACAACGCCCAGCGCGACGAGATCGAGACGATGCAGCGGTGGCTCCGCGACCGCGGCCAGCCCGTCCCCGAGGTGGAGGTCGAGGGCACGACGCTCACGATCCGGATGACCGGGGGCGACGAGCCGGGCAGCGAGCGCGGGGCCGGCCAGATGGACCACGGCGCGATGGACCACGGCCAGACGAGCGACGACGTGATGGACCACGGCGCGATGGACCACGGCGCGATGGGCCACGGGCCCGTGAGCCACGACCACATGGGGATGCCAGGCATGCTCACCCAGGCCCAACTCGACCAACTCGACGCCGCGCGCGGGCCGGCCTTCGACCGCCTGTTCCTGACCTACATGATCCAGCACCACGGCGGCGCCGTGGTCATGGTCGACGACCTGTTCGCGGCCGACGGCGCCGGCCAGGACGAGGCCTCGTTCAAACTGGCCTCCGACGTCCAGGTGGACCAGCGGACCGAGATCGCCCGGATGGAGCGGATGCTCGGCGCGCTCTCCGATTCCTAGCCCTCCCCAACTCCCCCACCCATGAGACCCCTCGCTACTCCCCGCCTCGGCGCCCTCGCCGCGGCCCTGCTCGTCGCCGGCTGCGCGTCGCCGGCCATGGTCCCGGCCTCGTCCGGCACGGCCGGCGGCCCGATGGCCGGCCCCGCGATGTCGACGACGGCCCCCAGCCCCGACCCGCGCGTGGGTCTGGCCGCCGGCCTGTTCGACGCCGACCAGGCCCTGTGGAACCTCGACCTGGTCTCGGCGACGCGGCCCTCTGAGGCGTTCGTCGGCGAGACCAACTCGGACCTCGCCTTTACCGGCGACTACGCCATCCAGGGCAACTACAACGGGATCCAGATCTGGGACCTGAGCGACCCCGCCGCGCCCGAGCTGGTCACGGAGTACGTCTGCCCGGCGTCCCAGAGCGACGTCTCGGTCTACGGCGACTTGATGTTCGTCTCGGGCGAGGGCCTGGGCGGGCGCCTCGACTGCGGCACCCAGGGCGTCGACCAGGCCGTGAGCATGGACCGCCTGCGCGGCATCCGGATCTTCGACATCTCGGACATCCGGAATCCCGAGTACGTCTCGAACGTCCAGACGTGCCGGGGCTCCCACACGCACTCGGTCCTGAAAGACCCCGACGACGACGAGAACGTCTACGTCTACGTCTCGGGCTCGGCGCCGGTCCGCCCCGAGGAGGAGGTGCCGGGCTGCGTCTCGGCGTCGCCGGACGAGGACCCGAACTCGGCCCTGTTCCGGATCGAGGTGATCAAGGTCCCGCTGGCCAACCCCGAGCAGGCCGCCATCGTTAGCTCGCCGCGCATCTTCGACGGGCTCACAGAGCCCGAGACGCACGGGATGGCCCCGGACGACGTCGCGGCGCTCGACCGCGCCCGCGCCGAGGGCAAGTTCGTCGTGTTCTTCGCCGGCCAGGACCGCGTCCTGCCCGACCAGTTTGCCCAGATGCTGCTGGGCCAGACGGTGACGGAGCGCGGCGGCGAGGGCCCCGCGACGGCCGCCGACAGCACCCTGCTCCGCGAGAAGCTCCCGGCCATCCTGGCCGAGCGGTTCGGCGCGCCCGAGGCGGAGGGCGACGGCCCGCGGCCCGGCCCGACCCAGTGCCACGACATCACGCTCTACCCCGAGATCGGGCTGGCCGGCGGCGCGTGCGAGGGCTACGGCCTCTTGCTCGACATCCGCGACCCCGTCAACCCGACGCGGCTGGAGGCCGTCGCGGACTCGAACTTCTCGTACTGGCACTCGGCCACGTTCAACAACGACGGGACCAAGGTCCTGTTCACCGACGAGTGGGGCGGCGGCGGCCAGCCCAAGTGCCGCGCCTCGGACCCGCGCGAGTGGGGCGCCAACGCCATCTTTACCATCGAGGACGGCCGGGACCTCGACTTCCAGAGCTACTACAAGATCTCGGCGCCCCAGACGAGCACCGAGAACTGCGTGGCCCACAACGGCTCGCTGATCCCGGTCCCGGGCCGGGACATCATGGTCCAGAGCTGGTACCAGGGCGGCATCTCGGTCTTCGACTGGACCGACGCCTCGAACCCGATGGAGATCGCCTACTTCGACCGCGGCCCGGTCGACGCCGACGAGTTCCAGATGGGCGGGAGCTGGTCCGTGTACTGGTACAACGGGCTCATCGTGAGCTCGGAGATCGCGCGTGGGCTCGACGTCCTCAAGCTGGAGCCCAGCGGGTTCCTGACGGCCAACGAGATCGCCGCCGCCGAGACGGTCCGCTTTGCCGAGCTCAACGCGCAGGGCCAGCCCAAGTACGACTGGCCGCCGTCGTTCGCGCTCGCCCGGGCCTACGCCGACCAGCTCGAGCGCTCGCGCGCCATGTCGACGGCCGAGCTCACGCTGCTCCGGACCGGCCTCCAGAACGCCGAGTCCCAGTCGGGCGCCGCCCGCCGGACGATGCTGATGGAGCTCTCGACGGGGCTCGCGGCCATGGCCGGCGAGTCCGGGGACGCCGCCAAGGTCACGATGCTGGCCGACGCCGTCCGCTCGCTCGCGATGGCCGGCTAGACCGCGGCGCGCCGTCCAGACACGGGCCACCCCCGTCCGCCTCGGTGCCGAGGTGGGCGGGGGCGGCGGCCGTCTGGGGCGGCCCGGCGGCGAGCTGGTCGAGCCCAGAGAGCGCGGCCTAGGCCGTGAGCTTGTCCGTGAACCGGACGAGGCGGCGGGCCTGGTGGCGGATCGCTTCCAGCGACTCGTCGTCCACGTCGGGCCCGTCGGCCGTGACGGCGGTGCCGTAGGGGTTGCCGCCAGCCGCGTAGACGGCGTCGTCGGTGTAGCCGGGTGGGACCAGGACGCAGCCCCAGTGCATCGCGGTGACGTAGAGCGTGAGCAGCGTCGTCTCCTGGCCGCCGTGCGTGTTGCCGGCGCTGGTCGTCGCCGTGAACGTCTTGTCGGCGAGCTGGCCCTTCTGCCACAGCGGCCCCAGCGTGTCGATGAACGACCGCATCTGGCTGGCCGCCCCGCCGTAGCGCGTCGGCGCCGACAGGAAGTAGCCGTCGGCCCAGACCATGTCGTCGTGGGAGACCTCGGGGACATCGGCTTGGCGCTCTTGCTGGGCCTTCCAGGCGTCCTGGGCCTCGACGACCTCCTGGGGCGCCGTCTCGGGCGCCTTGCGCAGGCGGACCTCGGCGCCGGCGGCTTCGGCGGCCTCGGCGGCGGCCTGGGCCATCCGGTGGTTGTGGCCGTAGGTGGAGTAGTAGACGACGGTGATCTTGGACATGACAGCAGAGGAGGGGGAGAGATGCGACGAGCGCACCTCGGTGCCGTTCCGGTCCCTGTGGCAACAACCGATCGGGCCTTTTCTGATTCGGCCCGCCCTCTCGCCTCGACGCCGAGGCGGGCACAGTCAAGCGGTCCCGGGCAGGTCGAGCGCGGCCAGTGCGGCCAGCCGGGCGCGCACAGAGGTCGGCCGGGAGGGCACGGGCGTGCGGAGGCGTCAGCCGGCTCCGACGCCCGCCCGACGGGACCGGGCGTGCGCCGTAGCTTCGACGCTTCCCACCCCGCTTGCCGATGCTCAGGAGCATGACCGGATTCGGCCGAGGCCACGCCCAGCACGGCCCGGCCGACGCCACCGTCGAGGTCCGCACCGTCAACGGCCGCTACGCCGAGGCGACCGTGCGCGGGCTCGGCGACCTCGCCGAACACGAGTCGACGGTCCAGGCGACGGTCAAGGAGTCCATCGAGCGCGGCAACGCGACCGTCCACGTGGCGGTCTCGACGGCGGCCTCGGGCGGCGGGCTCCGGGTCGACCGCCAAGCGGCGGCGGCTCAGGGCGCCCTGCTGCGTGAGGTGGCCGAGGCCGCGGGCCTGCCCGTCACCGCCGTCCTGCTCTCGGACCTGCTCCAGCGCGGCGACGTCCTGGTGGCCGCCCCTGCCAGCGACGCCACCGAGGCCGGGTGGCACGCCGTCCGCGTGGCGCTGACCGACGCGCTCGGCCGGCTCGACGCGATGCGCCGGGCTGAGGGCGCCGCGCTCCGCGACGACCTCGACGCCCGCGCCGACGCCATCGAGGCGACCGTGGCCGAGGTCGAGGCCCGCGCGCCGGCCCGCCTCGACCGAGCCCGCCAGCGGTTGCGCGAGCGCGTCGCCGAGTTGGCCGGCACGCTCGACCCGGCCCGCCTGGACGCCGAGATCGTGCTCCTGGCCGACAAGCTCGACGTGACCGAGGAGACCGTCCGCCTGCGGTCCCACCTCGACCAGTTCCGCCAAGCCCTGGGCGCGACCGAGGCCGTCGGCCGCCGGCTCAACTTCCTGTCCCAGGAGATCGGCCGCGAGATCAACACGATCGGGTCGAAGGCGAACGACGCCGAGATCACCGGGCTCGCGGTCTCCATGAAGGAGGAGCTCGAGAAGATCCGCGAGCAGGTCCAGAACGTAGTCTGATGCAGGCAGACCGGGCAAGCGGCGGCCCACGCCGCCCTCACGCTGCCCACCCCCCTCCCGCCTTGCTCTCGCCCTCATGACCTTCATCGTGCTCACCGCGCCCAGCGGCGCCGGCAAGACGACGATCGCGCGGCGGCTGATGGCCGAGGTGGAGGGCCTCCGGTTCTCGGTCTCGGCCACGACCCGCCCCCCCCGCCCGGGCGAGACCGACGGCGTCGACTACGTCTTCCTGTCGCCCGAGGCGTTCGTCGAGCGGCTGGAGGGGGGCGACTTCCTGGAGCACGAGGAGGTGTACCCCGGCCGGTTCTACGGCACGTTGCGCCAGGACGTCGAGCGGATCGCCCAGGCCGAGGACGTCCGCGCGGTCGTGCTCGACGTCGACGTCAAGGGGGCCGTCAACGTCAAGCGGATCTACGGCGACGACGCGCGGACGCTGTTCGTGGCCCCGCCGAGCCTGGACGCCCTGGCCGACCGGCTCCGCGCGCGCGGGACCGAGACCGCGCAGCAGGTGGCGACGCGGCTGGAGCGGGCCGAGATGGAGATGGCGCACGCGCCCGACTTCGACACGGTCGTGGTCAACGACGACCTGGAGACGGCCGTGGCCGAGACGATCGCCCACGTCCGCGGCTTCCTCGACGCGCGCGGCGCGTAGCCGTCCCTGGTGCGGCCTGCCTCGGGCCCGAGGTGGAGCGAGTGGGCCAGGCCAGACGGCCGCTTTCCCGCCTTCTTCCCGATCCCGACGCCCGGCCGTCGGTACTCTGGCCCGTTCCCGCGCACCCGACCCCCCCTATGGCGATCAAGACCCTCGACACGGCCAAGATGGCGGCCGAGACCGGCAACCTCTACGAAACCGTCGCCGTGCTCTCCAAGCGCGCCCGCCAGCTCTCGTCGAAGACCAAGGCCGAGCTCGACCAGCGGCTGAGCTACTTCGAGGACCTGTCGCTGGACCCGGCCGAGGAGCTCCGCTCGAACGAGGACCAGCTCCGGATCTCGCTCGAGTACGAGCGCCAGCCCAAGGCGAGCCGCGCGGCCATCGAGGAGCTCGAGAACGGCCAGCTCTACTTCCGCAACCCGACGCCCGCCGAGAGCGCAGAGGCCGACCGCGAGCGCGGCGAGTAGCCGGCGGTCGCGGTGTCGCTCCACGGCAAGAAGGTCGTCCTCGGCGTCACGGGGAGCATCGCGGCCTACAAGGCCGCCGACCTCACGCGCCGGCTGGTCAAGGCCGGCGCCGAGGTGCAGCCGGTGATGACGGCCGCCGCGGCCCGCTTCATCCCGCCGCTCACTATCGCGACGCTGGCGGGCCGCGAGGTGCTGTCCGAGCTGTTCCCCGAGGCCGGCGAGGCCCAGACGGCCTGGACCCGGCACGTCGACCTCGGTCTGTGGGCGGACGCGGTCGTGATCGCGCCCGCGACGGCCCAGACGCTGGCGCGGCTGGCCGGCGGCTTCTGCGACTCGATGCTGACGGCCATCGTGCTCTCGGCGCGGTGCCCGGTCCTGGTCGCCCCGGCCATGGACCACGACATGTGGGCCCACCCGGCGACCCAGCGCAACGTCGGCCGGCTCCGCGCCGACGGCGTCGAGGTGGTCCCGCCGGCCCACGGCGAGCTCGCGTCGGGGCTCGTCGGCGACGGCCGCCTGCCCGAGCCGGAGGACCTGGTGGCGTACGTCGACCGATGGCTCGCCGGCACGGCCCGCCTCGCGCCCGAGGCGGAGGGGACCGGCGGCACGCTCGGGGTCGCTCGCCGGACGCCACGTCCTGGTCACGGCCGGCCCGACGCGCGAGGCCATCGACCCGGTCCGGTTCCTGTCCAACGGGTCGACCGGGACGATGGGGTTCGCGCTCGCCGGCGCCGCCGCCCGACGTGGCGCGCGCGTGACGCTCGTCGCCGGCCCGGTCGCGCTCGACACCCCGCCCGGCGTCGACCGCGTCGACGTCGTCTCGGCGGACGACCTGCTGCGTGCCGCCCTCGACCACGCCGACGCCGACGTCGTGATCGCCGCGGCGGCCGTCAGCGACTACGCGCCGGCCCGAGCCTCCGACGCCAAGCTCAAAAAGGGCGACGGCGACCTGGCGCTCGCGCTCCGCCGGACGCCCGACGTGCTGGCGACGCTCGGCGAGCGGACGCCGGGACGGCCAGACGCTGGTCGGCTTCGCGCTCGAAACGCACGACGGCGAGGCCCACGCCCGCGCCAAGCTGGACCGCAAGCACCTGGACTGGATCGCGCTCAACGTCCAGGGCGAGGCCGGCGCCGGCATGGGCGTCGCCACCAACCGCGTCACGCTCCTCGGCCGCGACGGCGCCCGCGTCGAGATCCCGCTCGCGACCAAGGCCGACGTCGCCGAGGCGATCCTCGACGCCGTCCTCGGATAGCTCCGCCTCGGCGTGGCCGTGGTCCGCCTCGCCTCCGGCTGCATGACCGACCCGATACCCCAGGCCCGCCGGTTCCTCGCCCTGGGCGACTCGTACACCATCGGCGAGGGCGTCGAGCCCGGCCGACCGCTGGCCGGCCCGCCTGGCCGAGGCCCTCCGCCGGTCCGGGGTCGGCCTCGGCGAGCCCGAGATCGTCGCGGTGACGGGGTGGACGACCGGCGAGCTCGACGCCGGCATCGACGCCGCGGCGCCCCGGGGCCCGTTCGATCTGGTGACGCTGCTGATCGGCGTCAACAACCAGTACCGCGGCCTGGCGCTCGACGCCTACCGGGCCGAGTACGGCGCGCTGCTCGCGCGTGCGGTCGACGTTGCCGGCGGCGAGCCGGGGCGGGTGCTGGCCGTGTCGATCCCGGACTGGGGCGCGACGCCGTTCGCGGCGGACCGCGACCGCGCCCAGATCGCCGCCGAGGTGGACGCCTTCAACGCCGCCGCTCGCTCCGAGGCCCGAGCGGCCGGCGTGGCCTGGGTCGACGTGACGGCGCTCTCGCGGACCCAGGGCACGCTCGTGGTCCCCGACGGCCTCCACCCGAACGCCCAGGCCTACGCGGCCTGGACGGACCGCATCGCGCCTGCCGCCCGGCGCGCTCTGGCCGACTAGGGGCGGGCCCGGGTGCGACTCGCACACTCGCCGGGGGATCCCACAAGCGGACGCCGTCCCCTCCGCCTCGGTGCCGAGGCGGGACGAGTCGGGGCCGGCCGGAGCGGACGCGCTCGGCGGCGCGAGGTACGCGCTCTCGCGTCACGCGGCACGTGACCGTCTCCTCCGGCCCTCCACCTGGAGCGGGGGTTGTCCACACGGTTGTCCACCTTGTGCACACCTTCGTTGCGGACGGGCGAGCCACCGTCTACTTTGACCGGTCCCCCCGACCTCCCGCGTGGCCGACGCCGCTCCTGCCCTCGCCGACGTCGTGCGCGAGGCCCGCGCCCTGATCGCGCTCCAGCGGCAGATCGCGGGCCCCATCCGCCACCTCGGCGACCGCGCGGATGACCGCGCGGACGAGACGGCGCCCTCCGGCCCACCGGCCGACGAGGCGGCGGCCGACGAGGTCCGTCTGCAAGACCCCGTGGCGGCGGCGGACGCCGCGCCTGTCGCGGAGCCTGCCGCGCCCCCTTCCGTAGACGCCGACGAACCCCCTGACGACGACGTGCCCGACCTTTTCGGCGACCTGCCCGACCCCAGCCTCGACGAGACGCTCTCCCCCTACGAACGCATCGAGGCCCTCATCCCCGAGGACTCGCCGCTCCGCGACATGGCCTCGCTCGACGAGATCCGCGACTGGCTCGCCGAGACCGAACTCGTCCCGATCGACCGCGACCGGATCAACCCCGTGCTCGGCACCGGCGACCCCCACGCCGACCTGATGATCGTCGGCGAGGCGCCGGGCGCCGACGAGGACCGGACCGGCGAGCCGTTCGTCGGCCGCGCGGGCCAGCTGCTCAACAAGATCCTGGAGGCCGTCCTGTTCAAGCGGGAGGAGGTCTACATCACCAACATCTTGAAGAGCCGGCCGCCGAACAACCGCGACCCGCTGGTCGAGGAGGTCGAGGCCCACCTGCCGATCCTGCACAAGCAGATCGCGCTCGTGCCGCCCCAAGCTGATCCTGGCCGTCGGCAAGAGCGCCGGGAACGGGCTGCTGGGCAAGAAGTCGTCGCTGGCCTCGCTGCGCGGCTCGTTCCAGGACTACTACGGGCTCCCGCTCCTGGTCACCTACCACCCGGCCGCGCTCCTGCGCAACCCGCAGTGGAAGCGGCCGACCTGGGAGGACGTCAAGCTCCTCCGCACCCGCTACGACCAGCTCGTCCGGCTGACTCCCTCCGCCTCGGTCCCCCCACGGACTCCCCGAGGCGGCGTGATCCCACACCCGCATGGCCGACCCCGACGACTTCCAACAGCGCCCCTCCGCATCGACGAGGACATGCCCGGCGTGCCCATCGAGAAGATGGCCGGCGGCCGGCGCCGCCCGCTCAACGTGCTGCCGATGCAGCAGCAGGCCGGACGGATGCCGCCCCAGGCCGACCGAGGTCGAGCAGTCGGTCCTGGGCGCCCTCCTGATCGAGCGCGAGGCGATCCCGAAGGCCATCGAGATCCTGCCCGGCCGACGCGTTCTACGAGCCGCGCCACCAGCGGATCTACGAGGCCGTCGAGGCCCTGTTCGAGCGCGGCAACCCGGTCGACCTCATCACGCTCACCGAGGAGCTCAAGCGGCGCGGCGACTTCGACGCCATCGGCGGGTACTACCTCACCGAGCTGACGACGCGCGTGGCGCTCGGCGGCCAACGTCGAGTACCACGCCCGGATCATCGCCGAGAAGAGCCTGCTCCGCAAGCTCATCACGACGATGACCGGCGTGGTGGGCCAGGCGTTCGACCCGACGACGGACGCGTTCGACCTGCTCGACAACGCCGAGCGCGAGATCTTCCAGATCTCGGAGAGCCAGCTCCGCAAGGGCGCCGTCGACATGAACTCGGTCGTCCACCAGACGATGCAGCACCTGGAGTCGATCCACGGGCGCGAGGGCGGCATCACGGGCGTCCCGTCCGGCTTCACGTCGCTCGACGCCATGACCGGCGGGTGGCAGCCGTCGGACATGATCATCATCGCGGCGCGGCCGTCGATGGGCAAGACGGCGCTGAGCCTGGCCGTGACCCGGAACGCGGCGCTCCACCCCGAGAAGCCGGCCGGCGTCGCCTACTTCTCGCTCGAGATGAGCGCCCAGCAGCTCGCCCAGCGCCTGCTCACGTCCGAGGCCCGCGTCGACGCCCAGCGCGCCCGGACGGGCCGGCTCCACGACGACGACTGGCCCAAGCTGGCGCGCGCCGCCGGGCGGCTGTCGGCCGCCAACATCTTCATCGACGACACGGCCGGGCTGGGCATCCTGGAGCTGCGCGCCAAGTGCCGGCGGCTCAAGGCCGAGCACGACATCGGGCTGGTCATCGTCGACTACCTCCAGCTGATGCACGGCGACGTCGCAGACGTCGGGCAACCGCGAGCAGGAGATCGCCCAGATCTCGCGGTCGCTCAAGGGGCTGGCCAAGGAGCTCAACGTGCCCGTCCTCGCGCTCTCCCAGCTGTCGCGCGCCGTCGAGACGCGGGGCGGCGACAAGCGGCCCCAGCTCTCCGACCTCCGCGAGTCGGGCTCGATCGAGCAGGACGCCGACGTGGTCATGTTCATCTACCGCGCCGAGCGCTACGGGATCACGGTCGACGAGAACGGCAACTCGACCGAGGGCCTGGGCGAGCTCTTGATCGGGCAAGCAGCGGAACGGGCCGATCGGCGACGTCAAGGTGGCGTTCGTGAACCAGTACGCGCGCTTCGAGAACCTGACGAGCTACGTCGCCAGCGACTCGTCGGGCGGCTACGACGACTACCCGCCGCTCGACGGCCCGCCCGGCGGGCAGATCGGCGGCGGCGACGGGTTCGGCGGCCCCTCGGGCCCGCCGCCGATGCCGCCGCCGGCCACCGACGTCCCGTTCTGACCCCGCCCGCCTCGGCGGCTCGCCCGACGGGGTGACCGAGGCCGACCCTGCCATGGCCGAGACCGTCCCGGCGCTCCCCGACACCGTCCGCCCGCTCGTCGCCCGGCTGGCCGCGGCGCCGGGCGTGCGCCGCGTGGTCCTGTTCGGCTCGCGCGCGCGCGGCGACCACCGCGACCGCTCCGACGTGGACCTGGCCGTCGACGCGCCCGGTCTCTCGCGCGCCGACTGGGTCAGACTCCGGCTCGACGCGGACGAAGCGCGGACGCTCTACGGCGTCGACCTGGTCCGCCTCGACGCCGTCCCGAGACGTCTCCGCCAGCGGATCGAGGCCGAGGGGGTCGATGTCTGATCGCCTCCACGACCGGCTCGACGCCCTCGGCCGCGCCCTCGACCGGCTCGACGAGGCCCTGGCCGTCTCTCCCGACGCGCCGCTCGCCGTCGACGGCACGATCCAGCGGTTCGAGTTCACGTTCGAGCTGACGTGGAAAGCGCTCAAGGACGCCTTGGCCGTGGAGGGCGTCGACGAGCGGACGCCGAGGTCGGTCCTTCGCGCCGCCTTCGGGGTCGGCTGGCTGGACGACGAGGCCGCGTGGCTGGACCTGCTGGACGACCGGAACCGGTCGTCTCACGTCTGCCGCGAGGAGGTCGCGGCTGAGATCTACGGCCGCATCCGGAGCAACGCGCCGAGACTACGCGCGGCCTACGACGCCGTGAGCCGCCTGCGCGGCCAGCGATGACCCCGCCCGCCTCGGCGGCTCGCCCGACGGGGTGACCGAGGTGGGCCAGGTCGCGCCGTAGCCGGGTCGCGCCGTAGCCGGGTCGCGCCGTAGCCGGGTCGCGCCGTAGCCGGGTCGCGCCGTAGCCGGGTCGCGCCGTAGCCGGGTCGCGCCGTAGCCGGGTCGCGCCGTAAGGGCGCGCGCCGGGCCGGCGTCCGGGAGCCATGGCAGACCCCATCGACCCGCGCGTCGGCATCGGCCACGTCCACCTCAAGGTGGCGGACCTCGACCGGGCGCTCGCGTTCTACCACGGCGTGCTGGGCTTCGAGGTGGTCCAGCGGATGGGCGATCAGGCGGCGTTCCTGAGCGCCGGCGGCTACCACCACCACATCGGGCTCAACACCTGGGAGAGCCGGGGCGGCAGCCCGCCCCCGCGCGGCGCGACCGGCCTGTACCACGTCGCGATCCTGTACCCCGACCGCGCGAGCCTGGCGGACGCGCTCCGGCGGCTGGCCCGGGCCGGCGTCTCGCTCGACGGCGCGGCCGACCACGGCGTCAGCGAGGCGCTCTACCTCCGCGACCCCGACGGGAACGGCGTCGAGCTCTACCGGGACCGGCCCCGGGCCGACTGGCCGCACCACCCGGACGGGACGCTGGCGATGGCTACGGAGCCCCTCGACCTGGCTGGGCTGCTGGCCGAGGCGGGCTGAGCCCGCCGGGCGACGGGACGGCCGGGCTTCGACGGCTCTCCGAGCCGGAGAGCCGGCGGCGACGCTATGTTTCGGCCCCCCTCTCCCCCCTCTGGCATGGCCCCCAGCGTCTCTCTTTCCCGCCGTCCCGCCCTCGCGGATTTCTTGAGCCGGTCCGACGCGTCGGTCGCGGCTCAGGTGGCCGGCGTCGTCGGGTTCGCGGCCCTGGCGGCGCTCGGCGCCCACGCCCGGATCTATCTCTGGGAAGTCCCGATCACGTTGCAGACGGTCGCCGTCTACGGCGCCGGGCTGGTGCTGGGCGGGCGCAACGGCGCGCTCTCGATGGCGCTCTACCTCGCGGCCGGGCTCGTGCTTCCGGTGTTCGCGGGCGGGGCCTCCGGGCTCGGCTACCTGACGAGCTCGGCGTCGGCCGGCTACCTGGTGGCCTACCCGCTCGTCGCGCTCCTGGTCGGCCGGCTGACGGACGACCGGCGGACGTTCCTGCGCTCGGCCGCCGCCGCGACGGCGGGCGCGGCGCTGCTGTTCACGGTCGGCGTGGTCTGGCTGCACGTCGCGGCCGGGCACGCGACCTGGTGGGAGTCCGTCGTCAAGGGCTGCCTGCTGTTCGTCGGGTGGGACCTCGCCAAGGTCTGGCTGGTGGCCGGCGGCACCGCCTGGCTCCGCCAGATCGCGGACGCGTGACCCGGACGACCGTCGCGCCCGCGCTCGACGGCCGGTTCTCCGTCCCGCTCCGCGGCATCGACGTCGACGCCGAGACGCGGTGCGCGCACTACGGCGGGCCGACGGACGTGGTCGCGCTCCGCTTCGCGTGCTGCGACACGTTCTACCCGTGCCACCGCTGCCACGACCAGGCGGCGGGGCACCCGGCCCGGGTCTGGCCCCGCGCCCGGTTCGACCAGCCGTCCGTCTTGTGCGGCGCGTGCCGGACGGCGATGACGTGGCCGGCCTACCGCGCGGCGGCCTCGGACTGCCCGTCGTGCGGCGCGGCCTTCAACCCCGGCTGCGCTGCCCACGCCGACCGCTACGCCCAAGCAGGCTAGAGCGGCGGCAGGCCGGACTCGACCACCTCCACCTCGGGCCACCGCTGGCGGACGAGCGCGCCCAGGTGCCGGAGCCCCCACGCCTCGGCCCGGTCCTGCCCGACGGCGACGACGGCCATCTCGTGCTCGGCGATGGCGTCGCGCGCCGGCTTCCGGATCTGGCCGGTGACGTAGAGCCCGACGCCGCGCTCGGCCGCCGCGGCCACCAGCTCGGCGGTCATCGCCCCGACGAGGGCGACCGCGCCCGCCTCGGGGAGCTCGCCGACGGTCTCCTCGGCGCCCCCGAAGGCGGCCTCGACGCGCGCCGCGACGGCAGCCAGCGGGTGGCCGGATCTGGCCACCAGTCCGACGGCGGTCCCGCCCCGGCGCAGCGGCTCGGGCTCCGGCTCGAGACCGAGCGACGACGCCAGCGCGGGGTTGAGCCCGACCGACAGCCGGTCGTCGAGGGCGCGGTGGGCCGCGAGCACGCCGACGCCCGGCGGCAGCCGGGCCGGCCACAGCCCGAAGGGCCGGTGGATCAGGACGGCGTCGAGCCCATCGGCCCAGTCGTAGGGCGGGCGGCCCGCCTCCAGCCGGAGCCCGAGGCGGACGACCGGGCGGCCGGAGGCGAGCCAGACGCCGGCCGGGTCGCCCTCGCGGTGGTAGCGGGCTCGGTCGAGGGCGGGCGCGAGCGCGTCGGCCAGGTCGTGGACGGTGGGCACGGGCGTCAGGGCTGAGGGGCCACGTCGCGCTCGGCGCCGGGGACCACGTTCAGGTCGTGCCGCTCGACCCAGCGCATGACGGGCCCGGCCGCGACGCCGTGGACGACGACCGACACCAGGATGGCGAACGTGGCCGTCGCCCACACCACGTCCATCCCCTCGAAGCCGGCCCGCGTCTGGGCGTAGGCGAGGTAGTAGAGCGTCCCCATGCCACGGACGCCGAGTCCGGCCACGGCCCACCGCCCCGGCCAGGGCAGCGGGCACCGCAGCATCCCGACGATTCCCGCGAGCGGCCGGACCACCAGGACGACACTGGCCCCGACGAGCGCGGCCGGGACGGTGAGCGGCGCCAGGATGCCGCTCGCGACCAGTCCGCCCAGCCCGAGCAGCATCCCGACCAGGACCAGCTTCTCCAACTGGTCCACGAAGTGGTGCGAGATCCGGTGGTAGTCGCTCCCCGAGGCCCGCTGCCGCGCCGCGACGGCGCCCGCGAAGACGGCCAGGAAGCCGTAGCCCTCGACGGCCTCGGCCAGCCCGTAGGCGGCCAGCAGCGTGCCCATCACCACGACCCCCTCGTTCGTGCCCCCGCCCGCCCCTGGATCCGCGTGGCCGTCGTCGCCGGTCTCGGCCGACCGCTCGAACACGTACCACGCCCCGGCCCGCCCGACGGCCACCCCGACCGCCAGGCCGGCCGCGACCTGCCACACCACGTCGACCGCGGCCCACTCGGCCGTCCACCGCCCCAGACCGGTCGCGCCGACGGCGGCGATGGCGAGGTAGGTGAATGGGAACGCGAGCCCGTCGTTGAGCCCGGCCTCGACGGTCAGGTCGAACCGGACGTCGTCGCGGTCGCTCTCGCCCGGCGGCCCCACCTGGACGCTCCGCGCGAGCACCGGGTCGGTCGGGCTGAGGGCCGCGCCCAGCAGGATCGCCGAGGCCGCGCCCAGCCCCAGCACGCCCCACCCGAGCACGGCCACGACGCCGATCGACAGCGGCATCGTGACGCCGAGCAGCGGCCACACCTGCCGCCAGCCGGCCCACGAGAACGGCCGGTCGATGGCGATCCCCGCCCCGGCCAGCGAGACGACCACGATGAACTCGGTGAGGTACTCGGCCGCGACCGTGTGCGCCGCGGTCCCGACCGGGTCGAGGCGGGGCAGCCCGAGCGGGAGCGCGAACGCGGCCCAGCCGAGCGCGACGTAGAGCATCGGGAGCGAGACCGGCAGCCGCTGGAGCGGCCGCTCCAGCGCGACCGCCCCCCACAGGCCGAACCCGACCAGGATGAACAGGAGTACGTGGGTGTCCACGCCCGGGACACGCCCGGTGCCCGGCGCGGATCCGGCGACGGCCCGGTCCGCCTCGGCACCGAGGCGGACCGGGCTGGCGGTCCCGAACCACGGCCCGCGGCGGACGTTCGGGGCCGCATGGACCTCTCCGACCTCCTGCCCGCCGAGACCGCCGGCGCCGCCCAGACGCGGGACCTCGGCCGGCGCCTGGCCGCCCGGCTCGGACCCGGCGACGTGGTCGCGCTCTCGGGCGACCTGGGCGCCGGCAAGACCCACCTCGTCCAGGGCGCCGCCGACGGGCTGGGCCTGGACGGCGGGCGCGTCACCTCGCCCACGTTCGCGATCGTCCAGGAGCACGGCGACGGCGCGCTCCTCCACCTCGACCTCTACCGCGTCGAGAGCGACGCCGAGGCGGGCCGGCTCGGGCTCGACGAGCTGCTCGACGGCGACGCGGTCGCGTTCGTCGAGTGGCCCGAGCGCGCGACGGCCTGGCTCCCCGCTCGCACCATCTGGCTCCGCCTGTCCCACCTCGGCGGCGATGCCCGCCGGGTCGAGCAGGTCGAGCGTGCCGCCGCCCAACCGTGACCGACGCCGAGCGCCGCCTGCTCACGCTGCCCCGCTTCGCCACCGGGACGGACGCCTACAAGCCGGGCCTGGAGAGGATGGCCGCCCTGCTCGACGCGCTGGGACGGCCGCACGACGCGGTCCCGGTGGTCCACGTCGCCGGGACCAACGGGAAGGGGTCGACGTCGTCGCTGGCCGCGTCGGTCGCCCAGGCGGCCGGGCTGCGCGTCGGGCTCCACACGTCGCCGCACCTGCTGACGGTCCGGGAGCGGATGCGGGTCGGCGGGGTGCCCGCCTCGGAGGCGTGGCTGACCGGCGCGCTCGAGCGTTGGGGCGGGGCGCTGGAGGCGGTCGGGCCCAGTTTTTTCGAGGCGACGGTCGCCCTGTCGCTGTTGTACTTCGCCGAGCGCGAGGTCGACCTGGCGGTCGTCGAGGTGGGGCTGGGCGGGCGGCTCGACGGGACGAACGTGGTCCGCCCGGTCGTGTCGGTGGTGACGCACGTCGGGCTGGACCACACGGACCTGCTGGGCGACACGGTCGAGCAGATCGCGCGCGAGAAGGCCGGGATCGCGCGGCCCGGCGTCCCGCTCGTCCACGCCGTCCTGGGCCCGGCCGGCCGGTCAGTCGCGGCCGAGGCCGACCGCCGGGGCGCGCCCGTCGAGGACGTCCGCCGGTCGTGCGCGGTCGCGGTCGCCAGCGCGGCGCCGCTCCGGATGCGCCTGGAGACGCCCGACGCCGACTACGGCGAGGTCGCGGTGGGGCTTCCGGGCCGGCACCAGGCGTGGAACGCGGCGCTGGCCGTCCGCGCCGTCGAGATCGCGCTCGGCCGGGCTCCCGGCCCGGCCCGCTCCCCCGCCTCGGCGCCGAGGCGGGCGAGCCCGGCGTCCAGGCCGTCCGAGCGGGGCTGGCCGAGGTCGTGGCGCGCTCGGGGCTCCGGGGGCGCGGCGAGCCGCTGGCCTCCGACCCGCGCGTGACGCTCGACGTGGCCCACAACGCCGACGGCTGGCGGGCCGCGCTCGACGGGCTGACCGTGCCGCCGGGCGGCCGGCTGTGGGCGCTCGTCGGCGTGATGGCCGACAAGGACGCCGACGCGCTGGCCCGGTCGCTCGCCGACCACGGCGCGCGCGCGCTGGTGCTGGGCCTCGACGGGGACCGCGCGCTCCCGGCCGCGGCGCTCCTCGACGCGCTCCGGGCGCACGGCGTGGCCGGCGTGGCCGTCGCCGACGTCGGCGCGGCGCTCGACGCGTTCGGAGAGGCCTCTGCCGACGACGACCGGCTGCTCGTGACCGGGTCCCATCTGACGGTCGCCGCCGTCCTCGGGCGAACCCTGCCGAGATCCATGGGTTAGATCCCCTATCCCGGTGCGCCCCGCGCGTCGGCCCCCTCTGCAGTCCGGGCGGCCCCCTCCCGTCTCGCCGTCCGTCCCCTCTCCCGCCCCTCTCAGCCGCTGGCCCGGGGGGCTCCCGTCTCATGAACATTGCCGCGCTGGAGCAGAAGAAGGTCGCCGAGCTCTACGAGATCGCCCGTCGCCTCGGCATCCAGGGCTACGCCGACCTCCGCCGCCGCGACCTGATCTACGAGATCCTCGGGGCCCAGGCCGACGCCGACGCCGACACCACCGACGCGCCCGCCCGCCTCGCCCGGGCCCTCGACGACCGGCCGACGCGTCGGGGCCGCGCGACCGAGCGGCGCGGCGCGCCCGACCCGCCTCGGCGCGAGTCCCGGCGGACCCGGGCGCCCCGCGTCCGCCAGCCGATCTCGACCGACTGGCCCGACTACATGCAGGGGTTCGACCCGTTCGCGGTCACGCTCGACGGGCTCATCCGCAAGACGGGCGTCCTGGAGATCCTGCCCGACGGCTACGGCTTCCTGCGCTCGGCCGAGTACAGCTACCTCCCCTCGCCCGACGACATCTACGTCAGCCCGAGCCAGATCAAGCGGTTCTCGCTCCGCGTCGGCGACACCGTCGACGGGCAGGTCCGGCCGCCCAAGGAGGGCGAGCGGTTCTTCGCCATCATCCGGGTCCACTCGATCAACGGCCGGGCCCCGGAGGCCTTCGACGAGCGGACGAGCTACGACTTCCTCACGCCGGCCTACCCCGACCAGGCCTTCCGCCTGGAGACGACGCCCGACGTGGTCGCCACGCGCGTGATCGACCTGTTCGCGCCCATCGGGAAGGGCCAGCGCGGGCTGGTCGTGGCCCCGCCGGGCGCGGGCCGGACCACGGTGCTCCAGCAGATCGCCCAGGGGATCGCCGAGAACGAGCCCGAGGCGACCGTCCTGGTCCTGCTCGTCGACGAGCGGCCCGAGGAGGTCGTCGACTTCCAGCGGACGACGCCCCGCGCCGAGGTGATCGCGTCGACGTTCGACGAGGCGCCCGAGCGCCAGGTCCACATCGCCGACCTCGCGCTCGAGAAGGCCAAGCGGCTCGTCGAGGCGGGCCAGGACGTGGTCATCCTGCTCGACTCGATCACGCGGCTGGCCCGGGCCCACAGCGCGGCCGGCGAGGACGGCGGCCGGGCGCTGACCGACCGGATCGAGGCCAGCGCGCTCCGGGGCCCCAAGCGGCTGTTCGGGGCCGCCCGCGCCGTCGAGGAGGGCGGCTCGCTGACCGTCATCGCGACGGCGTTGGTGGGCACGGGCAACCGGATGGACGAGGTCCTGTTCGAGGAGTTCAAGGGGAGCGGCAACATGGAGCTCGTGCTCAGCGCCGACCTCGCCCGACGCCGCGTCTTCCCGGCGTTCGACCTGGCCGCCAGCGGCACACGCCGCGAGGAGATCCTGATCCCCGCCGACCGGCTCGCCCAGGTCCACGCGCTCCGCCGCGACCTCGCCGACCTCGGGCCCGCCGAGGCCTTGACCACGCTCCTGGACCAGATGGGCGAGACCGACGGCAACGACGCCCTGCTGAGCGGGACGGACGGGGCCTAAAGCTTGTCATGGACCAGAGCGAGGCCCTCGCCTCCGGGTCCACGGTCTCAGCACGCACGCCTCCCGACGGCGTCGTCCCCGCGTACGCGAGGATCCCTGCGGGGCCCCTATCGACCGTGAGACCGTACGGGTCCCCGCGTGTACGGGAATGACGACGGTGCACAGAGTGGAGCCGTGGAGCCGAGTCCATGACAGGCGCTAGGCGGGCGGGCTAGCTTGGCCCCTCCCCCCACCCTCGGTCCCGTGCCTCTCCAAGCCATTTTGCTCGACATGGACGGCGTCCTGGTCGACGTCCGCGGGTCGTACCGGCGCGCGATCACCGAGACCGTCGCCCACTTCGTCGGCACCGGCCCGACGCCGGAGGCGATCCAGGCCAAAAAGGACCAGGGCGGGTTCAACAACGACTGGGTCCTG
This sequence comes from uncultured Bacteroidota bacterium, assembly GCA_963740235.1. Taxonomy (GTDB): domain Bacteria; phylum Bacteroidota; class Rhodothermia; order Rhodothermales; family Rubricoccaceae; genus Rubrivirga. The sequence continues at coordinate 1,299,490 of CAVUDG010000007.1, read as the reverse complement.
TCGCACGCGCTCGTCCGCGAGGCCGGCGGCGACGCGTCGTTCGAGGCCATCCGGGACCACTTCAACCGGGTCTACCGCGGCGACGCCTTCAACGGGCTGATCGCGACCGAACCGCCGGCCGTTCGGACGGCCACGCTGGAGGCACTCGCCGAGCGCTACGCCGTCGGCCTGGTCACCGGCCGCCCCGAGGCGGACGCCCAGTGGACGCTCGACCGGTTCGAGTGGGGCCCGCTGGTGCCGGTCGTGGTCGGAATGGGCCGGCAGGCAGGGCGCGAGAAGCCCGACCCGTTCGGCCTGGCGCTCGCGCTCGACGACCTCGAAGTCGACGCGGCCGACGCCGCGTTCGCCGGCGACACCGTCGACGACATGCGGGCGGCGGTCGCCGCGGGGTGCCTCGCCATCGGCGTCGTTCCGCCCGGCCACGACCTCGACGCCCACGGCCGGACGCTGATGGGGGCCGGCGCCGACGTCGTCGTCTCGACGCCCGACGCGTTGCCGGCGCTGCTCGCGGCCGGGCTCCGAGAGCGGGACTAGCTAGGCCGGGACCGAGGGGGCGTCGACGGCCTGCTCGGTCGGCTCGGGGAGCCAGATCCAGACGAACGCGGCCATCAGCAGGATCACGACGGCCGAGGCCGCCGTGTTGGCTTGGTACCCGATCCGGGCGTAGAGCACGCCGCCCAGCGCGGCCCCGGCGCCCGTCCCGATCTGGCCCACGGCGATGGTCAGCGACAGGAACGCGCCCCGTTGGCGGCCCGGCACGAGCGCCGTCAGGAGGGCCTGGAGCGGCGCGGCCCTGAGCGAGAACAGGCCCATGATGGCGACGTAGAGCGGGTAGGCCACCCAGCGCTCTGTCACCACGTAGGGCAGCGCGGCCGTGACCACGGCCAGCCCGAGGCAGGACGCCAGGATCAACGGCTTCCGCCCGACGGCGTCCGAGAGCGTCCCGGCGCGGGGGCTCACGATCACGCTCACGACGCCCCCGACCAGGAACAGCGTCGCGATCAGGTCGAGCGGCAGCCCGAACACCGCGAGGGGTCGGCCGAACACGGTCACGTCGAGCGGGAACTGGTTCGTCAGCCACTGGGGGAGGTAGACGATCAGGAGCCCGAGCCCGAAGTACATCAGGAAGTAGGTGGCCGCCGCGGCGCCCGTCCCCCCCGCCCCGACGATCAGCTGGGCGTACTGGCGGAGCGAGCCGCGGACGGTCGGCCGCTCGTCGGACAGGCGGACGTCGGGCTGGGGGACGACGGTCACGATGAGCACGAAGGCGACCGCCATCACGCCCGCGAACGCGACGAACGGCATCCGGAACCCGAAGGCGACCGCCAGCGCCCGGCCCAGCGGGATGCCCAAGACGAGCCCGAACGGGACCCCGCTCATGACCCAGCCGGTCGCCCACCCCCGCCGCTCGTACGGGAACGCGTCGCCGACATAGCTCACGGCCGCGCCCGACAAGATCCCGCCGCCGGCCCCGGCCAGCACGCGCATCCCCAAGAGCGTGTTGAACGAGTCGGCCAGGCCGTGGAGCGCGAGGGCGACCACGAGCGCGCCTGAGCCGGCGATCAGGACGCGCCGCCGCCCGATCCGGTCCGAGATCGGCCCCATGACGAGCGCGGCGAACGCGAGCACCCACGAGTACACCGACACCAGCAAGCCGAGCGGCCCGGTCCCGACGCCGAGCTCGTCGCCGATCAGCGGCAGGATCGGCGTGACGATGATGGTCTGGCTGGCCGCCGTGAAGACCAGGAGCCAGAGCGCGAACAGGGTCGCGGTGGTGCGGAGCGGGGAGGGGGTCAGAAGCGTCTGTTGCAACAAGGGGTCCAAAGACGGTCCCGGCCGGGGAAAGGTCCGGTCGGGCCGCCCCGCCCTGGCCACCCTGCCCCGGCCCCGCTGGTCCGGAACGTCCCGCCTCGGTCTGTCGGTGGGCCGCTCGGTCCGTCGACAGACCGAGGCGAAGGCTCCGGCCGGCCCGGCCTCAAGGATTCCTCCGCCCTTCACCAGAACCGGGAGGGGGTAACGCTGGGGTAACGGCGGGGTAAACGCGAGGTAACCCTGGCCCGCTAGTGTGGAAGGCGACGGGCGCGGAGGCCCCCCACGGCCTCCCTCCACTCTCGACTCGCTCGGCTCGGCCGAGACTCCCACACCCCCTCCCCATGTCGAACAAGACTCCCCGCGCGCTGCGGGACCCCGGGCCGGCGCGACGTCTCGCGGCCCTCGCCGTCTTCCTCTTGCCGTGCTGGGTCGCGGCCCAGACCGGGACGCTCGTCGGGACCGTCGTCGACGGCGACTTCGGGGGCGGCCTGCCGGGCGCCAGCGTGCTCGTGGTCGAGCAGGGCGACGGGCGCCGCCTCCAACGTCGACGGCGAGTACCGGATCGAGCGGCTGCCGGCCGGGACGTACACCGTCCGCTACTCGTTCGTGGGCTACGCGACCCAGGTCGTGACGGGCGTCGAGATCGCGGCCGGCCAGACCCAGACGATCAACGTCACGCTGACGACCGACGCGCTGCTGGAGGAGGTCGTCGTGGAGGCCGAGGAGATCATCGCGACCAACAGCGAGGCCGGCCTGCTCCGCGTCCGGGCCAAGGCGGCCCAGGTGTCGGACGCGATCTCGGCCGAGACCATCTCCCAGAGCGGGGCGAGTGACGCCGGCGACGCGATGGAGCGCGTGACGGGCGCGAGCGTCCAGGGCGGCCAGTACGTGTTCGTCCGCGGGCTCGGCGACCGCTACGCCAACACCCAGCTCAACGGGGCCGTCCTGCCGACGGCCGACCCGGACCGCCGGGCCGTCCAGTTCGACCTGTTCCCGGCCGGCTTCCTGGAGAACATCGTCACGTTGAAGACCTTCACGCCCGACAAGCCCGGCAGCTTCTCCGGCGGGCTCGTCGACATCACCACGCGGTCGTTCCCCGACGCGTTCTCGTCGTCGCGTCTCGGTCTCGTCCGGGTTCTCGACCCAGGCCGTGCCCGGCGAGAGCTTCCTCGATCGACCCGGTCCAGGGCGCGAGCCCGTTCCGGTTCGGCGCCGGAGCGCTCGAGCTCCCCGCCCTGCTCGCTGGCACGCCGCGCGAGGCGTTCGTCCGCCCGACGACCCGGATCGACGGGCCCGACGGGCCCGGGCACCGGCCCGCTCGTCCGCCAGGACGCCGCCGCCTCGGCCGGCCTCAACGACCTCTCGAACGCGCTGACGTCCCAGCTGGCCCCGTCCGAGGGGACCGTCCCGTACACGGGGAGCTTCTCGATCTCGCTCGGCGACCGGATCCCGCTCGGCGGCAACGCGCTGGGCTACATCGTCGGGCTGACCGGCGACCAGGGCGCGAGCTACTACGACGCCGGGACGTTGTCGCGCGTCGACCTGACGGGCCGGAACGCCGAGACCGGCCGGGTGGCCGTCGACACGACCCAGTTCCGGACCGACCGCCGGGCGACGCAGTCGGCCCAGGTCGGCGGCATCGCGAACCTCGCCTTCCGGCTGGGGAGCTTCAACGAGATCGCCCTCAACACCCTCTTCAGCCACGTCACCGAGAGCGAGGCGCGGACGCTGGCCGGCGTCGACAACGTGCTGGCGGCCGGGCACGCCGGTCACCGACATCGTGGCCGGCTACACCGAGCGGACCCTGACCTCGGTCCAGCTCCGGGGCGAGCACGCGGCGCCCCGGTTCGGCGGCCTCGAAGTCGACTGGCGGGCCAACGTTCGCCCGGACGCTCCTGGACCAGCCCGACCTGCGCCAGGCGGCCATCCGGTCGTCCGAGCGCGAGGACGACGACGGCGTGACGAGCACGGCGTATCTCGCTCGTGGGCACGCCGCCCGGCCCCCAGCGCTACTTCCGCGACCTCGACGAGCGGCTCGCGAGCGGGGCCCTCGACCTGTCCCTCCCGTTCCGCGCGTTCGGCAACGGGGCCCAGCTCAAGGTGGGCGGGCTCGCCGAGCAGACCGACCCGGGGCTACAACGAGCGGTTCTTCTTCTACGAGCTCGACCGGTCGCGTGGGGCTCGGACGGCGTCGACGGCGCGGCGCTGTCGGGCTACCTCTCGCCCGAGAACGTCGGCGTGGTCGGCACGCGGACGAACGCGGCCGGCGAGATCACGCAGTACGAGTTCGGCCACTTCCTGGTCGACGCGACGCGTGACCAGAACCAGTACGACGGGACGTTCGACGTGCTCGCCGGCTACGGCATGGCCGAGGTCGGGATCGGCCGGCTCCGCCTGATCGCGGGCGCCCGCTACGAGGCCTCGCGCCTGTTCGTGGCCTCCCAGGCGCTCGCCAGCACCGACACGCCGGCCGGGCAGACGGTGACCGTCGACGGGACGGCCTACCTCGGCACCGACCGGACCTACAACGACGTCCTCCCGTCGCTCAACGCGGTCTACGGGCTCACCGACCGGATGAACCTCCGGGCCGCCGCGACCCGGACGCTGGCCCGGCCGACGTTCCGCGAGATCGCCCCGGTCACGACCTACGACTTCACGTCGGACGGCGCGCTCCAGGGCAACCCCGGCCTGGAGCGGACGCTGATCACCAACCTCGACCTGCGCTGGGAGTGGTTCAGCGGGCCCGGCGACATCGTGGCCGTCAGCGGGTACTACAAGCGGCTCGACAACCCCATCGAGCGCGTCATCACGGACGCCGAGAACGGGGCGACGTCGTACGCCAACGTGGCCCAGGCCGACGTGCTGGGGGCCGAGTTCGAGGTCCGCCAGCGGCTCGGGGCCTTCGGCCTCGGTGGCGTCCTGGGCGAGCGGCTGTCGCTCGGTGCCAACCTGTCGCTGACCCAGTCGAGCATCTCGATCTCGGAGCGCGAGCTGGCCGCCCGGCGCCAGCTGAACCCTCGGCGCGCCGACACGCGCGACCTCCAGGGCCAGAGCCCGTACCTCCTCAACGCCAACCTGAGCTACGCCGACGGCGTGCGCGGGACCTCGGCCGCCGTGTTCTTCAACGTGTCCGGCCCGCGGCTCTCGCGCGTCGGCAACCCGTTGCCCGACGTCTACGAGCGGCCGTCGCCCCAGCTCGACCTGACGGCGTCGCAGCGCGTGTTCGGCGCGTTCACGCTCAAGGGCTCGGTCCGCAACGTGCTCGGCTCGGTCTACCGCGAGGCCTACGACGTGAGCGGGCTCGACCTCGGCGGCGCGAGCGAGGTGTCGCCCTTCCTCGAGCACGCCCTCGGCACGTCGTTCTCGCTCGGGCTCGTCGGTCAACCCCTCGTTCGGCGTCGGTGCGCCGGCCTCGATCCCGGCGCCCGGCTCCTCGGCCGGCCCGGCCCTCGGCACGGGCGACTAGCCCGGCTCCTCTCTTCTCCCTCTCCCCCCACCCTCCAGTCTCATGAACCGCTTCGCTACCACGGCCTTGCTGCGCCCTCCTCCTCGCCGGGCCCGCCCTGGCCCAGGTGCCGACCGTCACGGTCAGCGCCGACGTCACGGCCAACACGACCTGGACGCGCGAGCCAGGTCTACCTCCTGGACGGGCTCATCTTCGTCCGCCCGGGCGCCACGCTGACCATCGAGGCGGGCACCATCATCAAGGGCAAGGAGGTCCCGAGCGCCGCGACCGGCGACCTCGCCTCCGGCCTGGTGGTCGATGGTCGACGGCAACATCGAGGCGAACGGGACGGCCGACGCCCCGATCATCATGACGGCCGAGGCCGACGACGTCTCGGACCCGAGCGACCTCGGCCCCGACGACCGCGCCCTGCTGGGGCGGCCTGATCGTGCTCGGCCGGGCGACGACCAACTCGACGCCGGCGCTCAACAACGTCGAGGGCATCCCGGCCTCGAACGACACCCGGTTCGGGTGCGACGGCACCGACGTTCGTGTGCGACGACGACGACGACTCGGGCACGATCCGCTACGTCTCGCTCCGCCACGGCGGCTTCGGGTTCGAGCCCGACTCCGAGATCAACGGCATGACGTTCGGCGCCGTCGGCCGCGGGACGACCATCGAGTACGTCGAGGTCTACGCCAACTCCGACGACGCCTTCGAGTTTTTCGGCGGCACGGCCCAGGTCAAGTACATCGTCGGCGCCTTCAACGGCGACGACACGTTCGACACCGATCGCGGCTTCCGCGGCAAGTTCCAGTTCGGGCTCTCGATCAACAACCCGGGCAACGACGCCGGGCGGTGCTTCGAGAACGACGGCGGCGTCTCCAGCCTGGGCGGCGAGGACGCGACGCCGTTCTCGAACCCGGTCTACTCCAACATCACCTGCATCGGGGCCGGCCGGACGGCCGACGGGACCCAGCTCGGCGAGGACTCGAACTCGGCGGCGATGCAGCTCCGCGACAACACGGGCGGCAAGATCTACAACTCGATCTTCACCGACTACCCGGGCTCGGCCTTGAACATCGAGGCGCTGTCGAGCGGCGAGGACACGGAGAACCGGTTCGGCACGAACACCGAGGGCACGGACGACCTCGTCATCGCGCAACAACCTGTTCTTCGGGTTCGGCGCCGGCACCACGTTCGCCGACCTGGTCGACGACGACTCGGACAACTCGGCGGGCGCGCCAGAGCGACGATCGAGGCGGCCGTCGCTGGCGCCAACACGATCGCCGACCCGCAGCTGGCCAACGTCGACCGGACGATGGGCTTCGACCCGCGCCCGCTCGCGTCGGGCCCGGCCGCCTCGGGCGCCGACTTCGACGGGAACGCCCTCGACGGCGACGACTTCTTCGACCGAGTCGACTACCTCGGCGCGTTCGCCCCGACGGGCTCGGCCGGTGACGGCACGAACGCGACGTGGCTCGGCGGCTGGACGGCCCTGTTCCAGACCGGCGTCCTGTCGGGCCCGGCGGTCGCCACGACGGCCGGCCCCTCGGCCGCGTTCGCCCTGACGGTCGGCCCGAACCCGACGCGCGGCGACGCGACGGTCCGGTTCACGCTCGACCGCGCCCAGGACGCCCGGCTCGCGCTCTACGACGTGCTGGGCCGCGAGGTCTCGGTCGTCGCCGCGGGCGCGTTCGGGGCCGGCCAGGCCTCGGCGACGGTCGCCACGTCGGGCCTGCCGGCGGGCGTCTACGTCCTGCGCCTCGACGCCGAGGCGGGCACGGTCACGCGGCCGATCAGCGTCGTCCGCTAGCGCATCTCGGTCGCGGCGGCCCGTCACTTGCCGCGTCTGAGTTAGAGCGCCGGTCCTCTGTGGGAGGGGGCCGGCGCTCGCTTGTTGGGCGCCCGGCTCGGGACCGACGGGTCCAGGCCTGCCCACCTCGGGAGCGAGGTGGGACCGGTGGCGGCGACACAGTAGCGTAACCGTCCGGTCGCAAACGCGTTATCTGGGGCGCGGGCCGGGGCGAGACCTTGTGGGCATCCTCCCCCCGGATGCCCCGATGACGACCACCACCCACGCACGCGCCACGGCCCGCCTCTGGCGGCACGCACGCAATGCGCCGAGGCGACGAGCCCGCTGCGCTCACGCCCCGCCTCGGCGGCACGACCGTATACGTAGCCGAGGCCCACCGATGCGGCGGGGCGGCCAGCCCGGGGATCTCCGCACCCGGCCGATGACTCGCCCCTCGCTGCGCGTCCTGCTCACGGTCCGGGGGGACGACCGCGGCGCGCTCACCCAGTCCCTGGCGCTCGCCACCTTGCTCCGCCGCCGCGGCCACCGGGTCGTCGGTGCCGTGGCTGGCGTCGAGCCCGGGCGGCGACGTGCCCCCCGCCCTCCGCCGCGGCCTGGGCGTGGCCGTCGAGACGGTCGAGCGCCCCGCCCTCACGGCCGGCGCCGACGGGCGGATCCGCCCGGTCGCCACGGCGCTCGCAGCGCTCTCCCGGGCCCGCCAGCCCGGCTCCGGCCTCGACCGCCTGAGCGCCACGCTCGACCGCCTGGAGCCCGACGTGGTGGTCAACGTCTGCGAGACGCTGATGGGGCTCCACACCGTCCTGCGCGTGACCGACGTGCCCGTCGTCGCGGTCGGCCGCCCGTTCGTGGCCGCCCTGCCGGGGTGCCCGTCGCTGCCGGGCCAGCCCGTCCAGCGCGCCGCGACGGCGTTGCAGACGGGGGTCGCCGGCGCCGGTGCCGCCCGCCGGCTCGCCCTGTCGTTCTACGACGCGCCCGACCGCGGCGACGTCCGCGTGGTGCCGCCCCTGCTCCGAGACCCGTTGTTCGGGCTGGCCGACGTCCCGTGTGACGGGTCGGTCCTGGTTCACCTCGCGGACCCCGCGATGGCCCGGCCGCTGGTCGCCTGGAGCGACCGGAACCCCGGCGTCCGGGTTCACGCGTTCGCGGCCGCCGAGCCCCACGACCACAGCCCGTCGCTGACCTTCCACGGGCTGAGCGGCCGGGCCTTCCTGGAGCGGATGGCGGCCGCTCGGGGCGTCGTCTGCGCGGCCCGCTTCGAGACGGTCTCGGAGGCGATGTGGCTCGGCACGCCCGCCGTGGTCGTGCCGATGCCGGGCCACTACGCGCAGCGCTGCGACGCCGCCGACGCCCAGGCCGCCGGGGCCGGCGTCGCGTCCGGCACGCTCGACCTCGACCCGTTCGTGGACCGACTCGACCAGCCCCGACCAGATCCGACGCCGTTCCGCCGCTGGGTCTCCCGGGCCGAGAGCCGAGCGGTCGGCCCCATCGAGGAGGCGGCCGGGGTGGTACTGGTGGGCGGCGACGGGGCCGGCGACGGGCGCGCCGAGGCGGGCGACGTCACGGTCCGGCCGGCGCGCGCCGGGCTCTAGCCGGCCCAGACGCAGGCGCCGGCGTCCGGGTTGTCCAGGGTCCCCGTCGGGTCGGTAAAGCTCGAGCCGTCGTGGTAGCGGTAGCGCGTGGCCCAGCACGCCTGGTCCGGGCCGTAGATCGCGACCTCGATCATCACGTCGCCGACCTCGCCCGGCAGGTCTTGGACCGTGACGAGCGGCCGGCCGGGCGTCTGACCGTCGACCGAGTAGCGCCCCCCGTCGCGGTCGATGTAGGACGCCCCGTCGGCCTCGCCGTCTTGCGGCCGGCCCAGCGCCGAGAACGACAGCGCCGAGACGTCGGCCTGGTTGTCGTTCCCTCCGATCAGGCCGGGCCGGAGCTGCCACGCGATGATCTCGGCGCCGATGGCGACCGCCTCGGCGGTGTACTGGTCCTGCCTCGCCCGGAAGCTGTTCTCGGAGAACGCCTTGATCCCGACGACGACCGCCAGGCCGACGATGACGATCCCGAGGACCAAGAGGAGGAGTTGCTGCTGGCCCATCGAGGCGGGAAGGCGGAGTCCGCACGACCCTCAACGATGGTGCCAACGGCCCAGGACCCCGCCCTGGCCAGTCCGAGGGCGGAGGCGGGGTCGTTGGCGCCGGCCGAGGCGCGATTCGTACCGCCCGGCGGGTCGGTCAGTACAGGTCGCCGCCCAAGCCACCCAGGCCGGGGTCCTTCGGGTCGGGGCCGTACTGGTTCGGCCCCGCGTCGCCCTCGACGATCATGAAGTAGAGCAGGACCAGGCCCGCCAGCGGGATCAGCGCGATCAGGACCAGCCAGCCCGTCTTGCCGGTGTCGTGCAGGCGGCGGACGGTCAGCGCCACGCTCGGCACCATCACGCCGAGCGCGTAGAGGACGTAGAGCCCCATGACTAGCCCCCCCAGGAGGTCCGAGACCACGCCGACGATGCCGGCCACGACGATGATGCCGACGTAGACGGCGATGTTGACGAGGAAGAACATCCAGTACTCCTGCCGGCGCGCGCGGCCGTCGAAGTCGGCGTAGTGGTGGCGGAGAATGTCGAGGTACCACTCCATGAGGTCGCGAGGGATGGACGGGGAGGCGAGGGAACACATGGAGATACGGCAAAGGGGCCGCCCCCCGCGCATCCGCCCCGCCCGCCCCGCCGACGGGGCCCGCCGCGGGACCGAGGTGGGCCCGGCCGGCGGTCTCCGCCGGTACCTTTCGGGCCCGCCCCTGCCTCCCCGAATGACGCCCCAGCCGCAGCCCCACGACCCCGAGGTCACGCCCGCCCTCGCGACCGAGCACGGGCTCACCGACGACGAGTACCGCCAGGGTCCAGGAGATCCTGGGCCGGACGCCGACCTACTCCGGAGCTCGGCGTGTACTCGGTGATGTGGAGCGAGCACTGCTCGTACAAGAACTCGATCGCGCTCCTGAAGACGCTGCCCCGCGACGGCGACAAGCTGCTGGCCGCGGCCGGCGACGAGAACGCCGGCCTGGTCGACATCGGCGGCGGGCTCGCGTGCGCGTTCAAGATCGAGAGCCACAACCACCCGTCGGCCGTCGAGCCGTACCAGGGCGCCGCGACGGGCGTGGGCGGCATCCAGCGGGACATCTTCACGATGGGCGCCCGGCCCATCGCCAGCCTCAACTCGCTCCGCTTCGGGTCGCTCGACAACCCCGCACGTCCGGTTCCTGTTCGACGGCGTCGTGCGCGGCATCGGCGGCTACGGCAACTCGTTCGGCGTGCCGACGGTCGGCGGCGAGGTCGTGTTCGACCCGGCCTACGAGGGCAACCCGCTCGTCAACGCGATGTCGGTCGGCATCGTCAAGGTCGGCGAGACCGTCCGGCGACGGCGGCCGGCGTGGGCAACCCGGTCTTCATCGTCGGGCTCGACGACGGGCCGCGACGGCATCCACGGCGCCACGTTCGCCTCGGTGGAGATCTCGGAGGACTCCGACGCGAAGCGGCCCAACGTCCAGGTGGGCGACCCGTTCACCGAGAAGCTGCTCCTGGAGGCGACGCTCGAAGCCATCCGGACCGGCGCGGTCGTGGGGATGCAGGACATGGGCGCGGCCGGGCATCACGTGCTCGTCGTGCGAGATGAGCGAGAAGGGCGGCGTCGGGATGGACCTCCAGCTCGACCGGACGCCCCAGCGCGAGACCGGCATGACGCCCTACGAGATCCTGCTGACCGAGAGCCAGGAGCGGATGCTGGTCGTGGTCGAGCAGCGGCCGCGAGGCCGAGGTCGAGGCCGTCTTCGACAAGTGGGACCTGCACGCCGTCCAGATCGGCGAGGTCACCGACACCGAGCGCGTCCGCGTGTTCTGGCACGGCGACCTGGTCGTCGACGTCCCGGCCGAGTCGCTGGTGCTCGGCGGCGGCGCGCCGGTCTACCACCGCGAGACCGCCCGCCCGACCTACCTCGACGAGACCCTGTCCGCCGACCTCGGCGCGATCCCCGACCTGACCGCCGAGACGGCCGGCGACGCGCTCGTGGCGCTGATGGGCGTCCCGACGATCGCGTCCAAGCGCTGGGTGTTCGAGCCAGTACGACCACGAGGTCCGCACCAACACGGTCGCGGGCCCGGGCCCGACCGACGCCGCCGTCGTCCGCCTCAAGGGGACGGCGGGCAGCGGAGGCGGCGAGCGCGGGCTGGCCATGTCGACCGACTGCAACGGCCGCTACGTCTACCTCAACCCGCGCCGCGGCGCCCAGATCGCCGTCGCCGAGGCGGCCCGCAACGTGGTCTGCGCGGGCGGCGAGCCGCTCGGCGTCACCAACTGCCTCAACTTCGGCAACCCGTACAAGCCCGAGGTCTACTGGCAGTTCAGCGAGGCCGTCGGCGGGATGGGCGACGCGTGCCGCGCGTTCGGCACGCCCGTCACCGGCGGCAACGTGAGCTTCTACAACGAGAGCCCCGAGGGCGCCATCTTCCCCACGCCGACGATCGGGATGGTCGGGCTGGTGGCGGACGTCGAGGCGCACACGACGACGGCCGCGTTCCAGGCCCCGGGCGACGCTGCTGCTGCTCGTCTCGCCGGCCGGCTGGTGGCACACCGGCGGCATCGAGGCCGCGAGTTCCTGGCGACGCTCCACGGCCGCACCGAGGGCGACGCGCCCCACCTCGACCTGGACGAGGAGAAGACCGTCCAGGCGACCGTGCTCGCGGCCATCCGCGCCGGGCTCGTCCGCTCCGCCCACGACGTGCGCGGACGGCGGGCTGGCGGTCGCGCTCGCCGAGTCGCTGCGTCTCTCGCCGGCCTCGGGCGCCGCGCTCGCGCTACCGGCCACGGACGCGCGCCTCGACGCGGTCCTGTTCGGCGAGGCCCAGAGCCGCGTCGTGCTGAGCGTCTCGGCCGACCGGACGTCGCCGAGGCGGTCCAGGCCCTCGCCGAGGCGCACGGCGCCCGGGCGACGGCGCTCGGCACGGTCGCCGAGGGCGACCTGGACGATCGCCGTCGGCGACCGGGCCGTCCTGGAGCGTGCGCGTCGCGGCCCTGCGCGAGCCCTACGAGACGGCGATCCCGCGTGCGATGGACGAGGCCGTCGCGGCCGTGTAGGCGTCGTGAGTAGGGCGGGGAGCGTGGGGCGATCTACGCTCCCGTTCGTTACCCACGCTCCACGCCCTACGCCGCGGACCCCGGCCGACCTCCGGGCTGGGCGCCTCGACCGGCGTCGCGTCGCCGCGCGGCAGCACGACGGTGAACGGCCGTGCCGGCCCGCCAGCGGCTCTCGACGTTGATCGAGCCGCCCATCAGGTGGACCAGCCGCTGGGTGATGGCGAGCCCGAACCCCTGGCCCTCGCCGGGCGACGTGAACCCGTCGAACAGCGTCGGAAGCGCGTCCTCGGGGATCCCGATGCCGGTGTCGATGACCCGCAGCGAGACCGCCTCGGTGTCGGCGTCGACCTCCACCGTCACGCCGCCCGCCTCGGTGTAGCGGACCGCGTTGCCGACCAGGTGGGCCAGGATGCGGCCGAGCGCGTCGGCGTCGAGCGTCGCCGGCGAGCGACGCGGCGCACGGGCTCGACGGACACCGCGAGGCCCTTCGCGCCTCGGCGCGGGGCTGGAGCCGGCTCGACGGCCTGCCTCGACGGCTCCGACCACGTCGAGCGGCGTCGGGACGGAGCGTCTCGCGGCGGGCGTCGAGCGTGGCCAGGTCGAGCACCGAGTCGAGCGTCGCCAGCAGCCGCTCGCCGCCCGCCGCGATCGCGTCGACCAGCCCGCGCTGGCTCTCGCCGACCTCGTCCCGCAGGATCTCGGTGAAGCCGATGACGGAGGTCAGCGGCGTCCGGATCTCGTGGCTCATCGACGCCAGGAACTGGCTGCGGACGCGGGCGGCCTCCTCGGCCTGATCGCGGGCCTCGACGAGCCCGCCTCTTGAGCCCGCCGCGCGCCCACGTCGCGGCCGACCGTGACCGCGCGGCGGGCGCCGTCGATCTCGACGATCCGGGACGAGAGGTCGAGCAGCGACCGGGCCGCCGCTCGGCCCGCTCACGCGGACGTCGGACCGCGCCTGCCCCTCGGCGTCGAGCGTCGAGAGGTGGCGGCGGAGCGTCGGCCCGGTCGGCGACCGAGACCGCGTCGACCAGCGACACCCGGGGGCGTCGGTGGCGACTGCCAGCCCGCAGCGCCTCGCGCCCGGCCCGCGTTGACGCGCATGGCCGGCCCGTCGGGGGCGTGGAGCAGGACCACGTCGGGCGCGTCCTCGAACAGGCGGCGCGTGCAGGACTCGGAGGCGTCCACGCCGAGACGCGGCGCGGCGCTCTCGGGCGCGGACCACCCACCGCGGCGGCCACGGCGCCCACGACCAGGCCGACCGCGACCCCCCCGAGGGCCGCGGTGAGCCGAGCGAAAGCGACAGGAGAGCGACGAGGCCGAATGCGAAGACGGTCATGGTCAGGCGGGAACGCCGAAGGTGGGGCCGGCGACGGGGCGACCGCCGGGAGGCGCTCGAGGGCCGGTGGACGAGGGGATCGAGGGCGGGGACGGGCTCGGCCTCGTCGAGCGTCGTCGGTGGGCGTCCGGGGGAGCGAGACCTCGAACATCGTCCCCTCGCCCTTCCGGCTCCAGACCCGAACGTCGCCGCCCATCAGGTCGGTCAGCCGCTTCGTGATGGCGAGCCCGAGGCCGGTCCCCTCGAAGTCGCGGCCGTGGCCGTCGGACTCCTGCTTGAACGCCTCGAACAGCTCGGGCAGGAACGCCTCCGAGATGCCCGACGCCCGTGTCCTGGACCCGGATGGCGAAGAACTCGGGCGCCACGTGCAACGTCACCCGGACCTCGCCGCGCTCGGTGAACTTGATCGCGTTGCCGACCAGGTTGGTCACCACCCGGCCCAGCGCGACGCCGAGTGGAACGCCGGCACAGAGGGCGCCGTCGACTGCAGGTGGAGCCCGAGCCCCTTCCGCTGGGCCAGCGGCGCCAGCAGCGCCACCGCCTCGCGGACGACGACGGCCGCGTCGATCGGCTCGGGCACGAGCCCGGCCCGCTCGGCGTCGAGGCGGGCGAAGTCGAGGATGTCGTTGAGCGTGTCGAGGAGCCGCTGCCCGCCCGTCCGGATGGTGTCGGCGTAGTCGTAGAGGTCCTCCGGGACCTCCTCGCGCAGGATGTCGGCGAAGCCCAGGATGGCCGTCAGCGGCGTCCGGATCTCGTGGCTCATGTTGGCCAGGATGGACGACTTGAGGCGGGCGGCCTCCTCGGCCTGCTCGCGGGCGTCCTCGGCCGCCGAGATCGCCGTCAGCAGGCCGTGCTCGTAGGCCCGGCGCTCGGTCACGTTTCGGGCGATCGACACGAACGTGCGGCCCTCCTGGAGCCGCCGCGTCACGATCTCGTAGGGCACCCGCGAGCCGTCCGGGCGCGTGAGGTCGAGGACGCCCGCGGACGCCCCCTTCTGCTCGGCGTCGGCGAGGTGGACGGCGGCCTCGTCCTCGTCGGCCAGCTCGCGAGAGCCGCACCGGGCGGCCGTCGGGCCGGTCCCCGTTGACGTCGACCCCGAACGACGCGCTGGGCGGACCGGTTGGCCTCGACCACCTCGCCCCCGCGCTCCACGTCGATCACCATCACGGGGTCGGCGGCCGCGTTGAACAGGTGGGTGTACCGGACCTCCGAGACTCGTGGAGGGCCTCCGACCGCCGCCGCACCTGGCGCCGGAGCAGGCCGGCCCACAGCATCGCCAGCAGCAGCAGCCCCGCCACGCCGATCACGCCGTAGCGGTACTCCGTCGGCGAGAGGCCCGCCTTGCTGGATGTCGCCGTCGACGAGGGGGTACACGACGTACGACCCCGTGTAGGGCGCCTGCTTGTCGGACTGCACGGCGACGCCTCGCACCCGGACGTAGTCGCCCACCGTGATGGCCCCGAACGACACCGGCGACGGCCGGAGCGAGAAGGAGAAGACCTGGACCAGATCGGTGCCGCTCAGGATGAGCATCAGACTTGCCTCCCGGGTTCTCGTCGATCTCCAGCACGCGGCCCTCGATCGGACCAGTTCGCTCTCGTGGGCCTCGATGTCGGGCCCCTCGCCGCCTCGGGGTTCTTCACCCAGTCGAGCTCGGCCGGCTCGACGGTCCGGGTGGGGCTCGGGATGGCCGGACCGCCGGGTCGACGATCTCGACCATGCCGTCCCGAAACCCGACGGCGCCCGACACCCGGACGCTGTCGCCGGTCAGGACCGGGGCCCGTCGGCCGGCAGACGAAGGCGGACGCCCGCCGTCCCGTCCTGGATGTAGACCTCGTTGAGGTCCGAGCGCAGCAGGCCGCTCCCGACGGTCACGCGGCCACTCACCTCGACCGGGTCCCCGATCCGGTCGGGCACGGTGTCGCCGTCGCCGTCGGCACGGAGCGACCGGATCGTTTCGAGCGAGAGGCCGGCGGCCTGGGCGCCCTCGCCTGGGCGAGGACGACCGGCCCCGCTGCGCAGAGGCAGGCGAGCAGGATGAACCGGGCGACCGACAGCGGCACGATGTGGTGGTGGGAGCGGGACTTCCCGGTATCGGCGGGGCCCGCAGACTCTATAGCGATCCGCCGGAGGCCCCGCTGCGAGAGTCGGCCGGTTAGCTTGGCCGCCCGTGCGCAGGTAAGAGCGCACGCCCCCGAACGCGTCCAGCGGGCCGATGAACCCCGGGGCTCCGCGCGTCGTATCTCCCCCCTACGACAGACTCTCCCCCACCCCCATGTCCACACCCATCACCGGCACCGACGCCAACTTCGACGCCGAGGTCCTGAACAGCGACCAGCCCGTCCTCGTCGACTTCTGGGCCACGTGGTGCGGCCCCTGCCGCACGATCGCCCCCACCATCGAGGAGATCGCCGCCGAGTACGACGGCAAGGCCAAGGTGGTCAAGCTCGACGTCGACAACAACCCGATGACGGCGCAGAAGTACGGGATCCGCTCGATCCCGTCGCTCCTGTTCTTCAAGGACGGCCGGCCCGTCGACCAGATGGTCGGCGTGGTCCCCAAGAAGGTGCTCGCCGAGAAGCTCGACGCGCTCGCGGCCCAGGACCGCCTAGCGCCCCGCGCCCGCATCGACCCTCGGGGGCGCCGCTGCTCCGGTGGCGCCCCCGCTCGTTTGTATCCCTCGCCCATGTCCGACTCTCCCACTCCCCTCCCCGACGGCCTCGACTGGGACGCCGCCGAGCGCCGCCCGCTCGTCATCGTCGGCACCGGCCCGGCCGGGTTCACGGCAGCGCTCTACGCCGCCCGCGCCGGCCTCGCGCCGCTCGTGGTCCAGGGCCCCGCGCCCGGCGGCCAGCTCACGACCACGACCGACGTCGAGAACTTCCCCGGCTACCCGGACGGCGTGATGGGCCCGGAGTTGATGCAGGACTTCGAGCGCCAGGCCGTCCGCTTCGGCGCCGAGCTGCGCTGGGGGACCGTCACGCACGTCGACCTGTCGGGCTCGCCGCACCGGCTGGTCGTCGACGAGACGACGCCGATCCTGGCCGACGCCGTGATCGTGTCGACGGGCGCCAGCGCGAAGTACCTCGGGCTGGAGAACGAGGCGCCGGCTGCTCGGCCGCGGCGTCAGCGCGTGCGCGACGTGCGACGGGGCGTTCTTCCGCGACGAGGAGATCGCCATCGTGGGCGGCGGCGACACGGCCATGGAGGAGGCCCTCTTCCTGACCCGGTTCGCCTCGGCGGTCCACCTGATCCACCGGCGCGACGCGTTCCGGGCGTCGAAGATCATGCAGGGCCGGGTGCTCTCGAACCGCAAGGTCAAGGTCCACTGGAACACGGTCGTGACCGACGTCCTCGGCGACGAACGCCGTGACCGGCCTGTCGGCTCGAGGACACGGTGACGGGCGAGACGCGGCGAGCTGGCCGTGACGGGCTTCTTCGTCGCCATCGGCCACAAGCCCAACACCGACATCTTCCGCGGCTGGCTCGACCTGGACGAGGCCGGCTACGTCCAGACCCACCCGGACTCGACGCACACCGACGTGCCAGGGCGTGTTCGTCTGCGGCGACGCCCAGGACCACGTCTACCGTCAGGCCGTGACGGCGGCCGGCACGGGCTGCATGGCGGCCATCGACGCCGAGCGCTGGCTCGCCGAGCAGGACGTGATCGACGAGGTCGAGCACCGAGACCGAGTACCACGCGGCCCCGGCCGAGGACTCGGAGACGCACGAGCCCGTCGCCGAGTCCGAGCGTAGGCCCGGCCGCCTCCGCGCCCGGCCGCCTCCGCGCCTCGGCCGCCTCGAGGCGGGCCGGCGATCCAGACCCCGCCGGACCGCGCCCAGCGGGCGGTCTCGGCCGAGCCTGCGCCCCCCCACGCCCGACGCCATGCGCCTCGCCGTCTTGCTCGCCCTGCTCGCCTGACCGCCGCGCCGGCCGCGACGGCCCAGGTCGCCGCCCGGCTCGCCGACCTCCGGCTGGCGACGGCCGTCCGCCTGGCGCTCGTCGACGACGCGCGGACGCGGGCGCTCGACGTGAGCGTCGCCGCGCGCGACGGCGTGGTCGTCGTGTCGAGGCGAGGTGCCGCCGCTCCGTCGAGCGGATCGCGGTCGACGTGGCCGCGGCGGTCGCCGGCGTCCGCTCAGCTCCGCGGGATCGGTGGCGACACCGAGCGGCCAGGCCGTCCGGATCGAGACGCGCCCCGAGACCGGCCCGGACGCGCGGCGGACCGCACCCGCGTCCGCGCGGCCCGCTCTACCACACCGTCGAGCGCGGCGACACGCTGTTCGGGCTCGCCCGGCGCTACGAGACCACGGTCGACGCGATCCTCGGCTCAACGACCGGACCGAGACTGGCATCCGGGTCGGCCAGCGGCTGCGCGTGCGCTAGAGGACTCCGGCCGGGCGGCGCCGCCGAGGGCGGAGCCGCCCGCGCGAGCACCGAGGCCGGTGGGCCCGCCTCGGTCTGGCCGTGGACGACGCCCGCCCCTGTCGCTCGCCTGAGGCGAGCGGCGGGAGAGCCCGCAGACGCCGGCCGGCGTCCTACCCGTTGACCAGCGCCTTGAGCACGAAGAACACGTTCTCCTTGCGCTCGCGCAGGCGGCGCGAGAAGTACGGGAGCCACTCGGTCCCGTAGGGCACGTAGACGCGCATCCGGTAGCCGTCCTGGACCAGCTGGCGCTGCGTCTCCGGGCGGAGGCCGTAGAGCATCTGGAACTCGAACGCGTCCCGCGAGACGCCGCGCTCGTCGGCGATCTGCCGGACGGCCGCGATCAGCTCGTCGTCGTGCGTGGCGATGCCGGGGTAGCGGCCCTCCGTGCAGCAGCTGCGCGCCGCGTGCCGGCGGTAGTGCCAGCGGATCGTCGGCATGTCGTGGTACGCGATCGACGCGGGCTCCTTGTAGGCCCCCTTGCACAGCCGGACGCGGGCGCCGAGCTCGCAGGCCCGCGCCACGTCGGCGGCGGTCCGGTGGAGGTAGGCCTGGAGGACCGGCCCGACGTGGTCGGGGAAGTCCGGGTAGACGGCCTCGAACAGGTCCGAGCGTCGACTGCGGTGATGTCCGAGCCCTCCATGTCGAGCCGGACGAACAGGTCGGCGTCCTTGGCGCTCGGGCCAGCAGGTCGCGCAGGTTGGCCTCGGCCAGGTCGCGGTCGATGACCTGCCCGATCATGGACAGCTTGATCGAGATGCCGACGCGCCTCGGGCGCCGCGCCGCGGGCGTCGCGGTAGGTCGCCAGCCGCTCGACCAGGTCGCCGTACGGCCCGGGCGAACGCCTCGGCGCGGGGCCGCTCGTGGACGTGCTCGCCGAGCAGGTCGAGCGTGATGAACAGCCCGTCGTCGAGCAGCGGGTCGAGGGCCGGGAGGGCGGCGTCGAGCGTCTGGCCGGCGACGAACCGACGGGCGAGGGCGAACGGGAAGCGTCATGGGAGAGGCGGCCTCGGGAAACCGACCGGCAGGCCGCGCGAAGCTACCGACGCCCCACGCGGGCTCGCCCCGGCCGGCCTACCCGGGCCGTGCCCGATGGCTGGAACGGTGTGTGCAACCACGTGCGGGAGTCCGCCCAATCCCGCCCGAGACGCCGCCTGCAGGGCACGCCCGATTACGAACCCACCTCGCATGACGCGCTTTTCTCACACGCTCTCCGACCGGATCGACGCCACCGCCGTCGTCGACCGGTGGATCGACCCCGTCCGACGGCCCGGGGCGACCGCGAGCCCTGCGGCAGGCGCCGGATCGTGGTGGTCGAGGGCTGGATCGGGCTGTTCGCGCTACACGGTCCTGACCGTCGTCGCTCGTGCTGGGGCAGGTGCCCGTGCTCCCGCTCGTCGAGGTCGTCGTCGGCGTCGCGGTTCATCCTGGGCTCGCTCGCGATGGTCCGGTGGGGCGGCCGGGTCGAGCCGGCGGCCTGGGTCATGGCGATCTCGCTGGCGCTGACGCCCGTCGTTCCAGGCCTCGGTCGACCTGGGCATCCGCGACCCGGCGCTGGCGCTCGTCGATGCTGGCCCCGCTGGCCGGCGCGCTGACCTCGGGGGCGCGGCTGGCGACGGTCAGCGCGGTCGTCGGCCATCTGGGCGCGATGGTCCTGTTCGCTGCTCGACCTGTCGGGGATCGCGCCCGACCCCGTTCTCGACGCCCAGCGCAGGCCGCGGTCTACGCCATCGTCATGGTCGCGCGTCGGGTCCGTGCATGCGCGGCGGGGCGGGCGTCCTCTACGTCCGCCACACGCACCGCCAGATCGTCGAGGCGGAGGGCGAGAGCACCCGGCTCGACGCCGCGCTCCGGGCCTCCGAGGAGCGCTACCGCTCGCTGTTCGACCACATCCCGGTGGGCATGTACCGGACGGCCTCGGACGGGCGCGTCCTGCTCGCCAACGCCACGCTGGCGCGCCTGATCGGGGCGCCGAGCCCGGAGGCCGCCCGCGCCTACAACGCGTCCGACTTCTACGTCGACCGGGCCGACCGCGACCGCTTCCGCGAGACGATCCTGCGCGACGGCTTCGTGCGCGCTTCGAGACCCGGTGGCGCCGGCCGGGCGGCGACGTCCGCCACGTCCGCATCGACGCGCGCGTGGCGCTCGACGCCGACGGCCAGCCGCTGTTCTACGAGGGCGCCGTCGAGGACGTCACGGCCGAGCGCGAGGCCCGCCTCGCGCTCCGCCGCAGCGAGGCCCGCTTCCGGGCGCTCGTCCAGCGCTCGTCCGACGTCGTCGTCGTGGCCGACCGGTCCGACCGGTTCACCTACGTCAGCCCGGCCGTCGGGACGCTCCTGGGGCACACGCCGGACGCCCTGTACCGACGCCGCTGCTCGACGCTGGTCCACCCCGAGGACCGGGACGCGGGCCGCGGTCTTTCTCGACCGAGGCCCACGGCGGCGTCCGCCTCGACCCAGATCGAGCTCCGGTTCCGCCACGTCGACGGCCACGACGTGTTCGTCGAGGGCGTCGCGACGGCGCTCTACGACGACCCGGCCGTGGACGGGCTCGTGCTCAACCTGCGCGACGTGACCGAGCGGAAGCGGGCGCAGGCCGTGCTCGTCCAGGCCAAGCGGCAGGCCGAGGAGGTCGCGCAGCTCAAGAGCACGTTCCTGGCCAACATGAGCCACGAGATCCGGACGCCGCTGACGGCCATCCTGGGCTTCTCCGACGTGCTCTCGGAGGAGGTCGCCGACGAGACGCAGCGGGAGTTCGTGGACCTGATCGCGCGGAGCGGGCGAGCGGCTGATGGACACGCTCAACTCGGTGCTCGACCTGGCCCGCCTCGAGGCCGGCCGGGGCGAGCTCGCGCACGGACCGCCTGGACCTGGCCGCCGCTCGCCCAAGAGGCGGCCGAGATGCTGGCGCCGGCTGCGGCCGAGCGTGGGCTCGCGATCCGGGCCGAGGTCGCGCCCGACACGCACGCCGTCGCTGCCGACGAGGCCGCGCTCGTCCGCGTGCTCCACAACCTGGTCGGCAACGCGCTCAAGTTCACCGAGGCCGGCGGCGTGACGGTCGGGGTCCGGTCCGAGGGCGACCGCGTGCTGCTGGCCGTCCGCGACACCGGGATCGGGATCGACGAGGCGTTCCTGCCCCGCCTGTTCGGCGAGTTCGAGCAGGAGTCGAGCCGGGTCCGGGCGGACGTACGAGGGCGCCGGGCTCGGGCTCGCCCTGTCGCGCCAGCTCGTCGAGCGCATGGGCGGGACCATCACGGTCGAGAGCGTCAAGGGCGTGGGGACCGTGTTCACGGTCTCGCTGCCGGCGGCCGGCCAGGTCGCGGCGGTCGACGACCGCCGGCCGCGCGTGCTCGTCGTGGACGACAACGACCAGGCGCGCGAGATCGCCGTCCACACGCTCGCCGACGCGTTCCGCATCGTGACCGCGAGCAACGGCGACGAGGCGCTCGCGCGCATCGCGCGCCGAGCGGCCCGACGCTGGTCCTGCTCGACATCCACCTCGGGCTCTCGCTCTCGGGCGAGGACGTGATGCGCGAGCTCCGTGCGTCGGCGCACGACGGCCGCGCTGCCCATGGTGGCCGTGACGGCCTACGGCCTGCCCGGCGACCGCGAGCGGTTCCTCGCGGTCGGCTTCGACGCCTACCTCACCAAGCCCTACACGCGGGCCGACCTCCGCGCGGCCGTCGCGACGGCCATCCAGCTCCGGACGGGCGGGGTCGCCCCGCCCCCCGACCCGGCGGACCTCGCCCCCGGCGGCGGCACCTACGTGTCGAGGGCGCCCGCCTCGGTCGCGGCCCGGCCGCCTTGGTCGCGGGCCCGGCCACACCGGGGGTCCTCGACCGGGCCTAGGCGGAACCGCGGCGACGCCACCCGGTGGACGGCCCCCCTTCCACCGCTCCTCCATGCGCCTCGCCATCGTCGGCGCCGGCCCCGCCGGCCTCGCCGCCGCCCACGCCCTCGCGGCGACGACGCTCGCGTCACCGTGTTCGAGAAGAGCCGGGGCGTCTCCGGCCGCGCCGCCACGCGCTGGCGCGACGTGCCCGGCCCGGACGGCCCCGTCCGGTGGCGGTTCGACCACGGCGCCCAGTACCTCGGCCCGGACCCGGACTCCGAGGTCGCCGCCGTCCTGCGCGACGTGCTGGGCGACGACCTCGTCGCCGATCGACGGCCGGTCTGGCCGTTCGACGACGCCGGACGTCCTGCGCCCCGACGAGGCCCGCGACGCGGGACCCGGCTGGACCCTCCGCCGACGGGCGTCGCCGCGCTCGGCCGCCACCTGATCGACGCCACGCCCGGCCTCGACCTGCGTCGGGCAGACGCGCGTCGCGAGCCTCGACCGGCGCGGCGCGAGCTGGTCCGTCCTGACCGACGACGGCGGCCCGCCACGACCGGTTCGACGCGGTCCTGCTGACGCCGCCCGCGCCCCAGGCCGCCGAGATCGTCCGCGCGAGCGGGTTCGACGACCTCGGCGACGCGCTCGGGCGGGGTCACGTACCGCTCCCAGTTCACCGTCGTCTGGGGCGTCGACCACGCCGCTCGACCGGCCGGCCGACGTCTACGCGCTGGTCAACGTCCACCCGACGGCGACGGGGAGCGGCGGGCACGACGTGGCCTGGCTGGCCGTCGAGAGCGACAAGCCGGGCCGCGCGCCCGAGGGCGGCTCGATCCTGCTCGCTCAGATGGCCGCGCCTGGACCGACGCGCCACTACGACGACGACCGCGAGACGTTGGTGGCCGCCGCGGCCCAGGCCGTCTCGGGCGTGTGGGGGCCGGTGCCCGACGCCGATCTGGACCGACACCCAGCGCTGGCGCTACTCGCTCCCCGACGCGGCCGCCGACCCGGCGCGCTCGCCGAGGCGGCCGACCTCGGCCTGTTCGTCGCCGGCGACTCCACGGCCGGCAAGGGCCGCGTCCACCTCGCGATGGACGAGGGCCGGGCGGCCGCCGAGCGGATCCGCCAGCGCGGCTAGGGCCGCTCGGCTAGGGCCGCTCCGCCTGGGCCCAGTCGGCCAGCGCGCGGTGCTTGACGGCCTCGCCGAACAGGCACAGCCCGGCGTTGACGACGCACAGCGCGGCCGTCCCGTAGAGCACGAACGACTCGCCGCGCCCCTTGCGCAGCGTGGCCTGGCCGACGAGCGAGAGCCCGAGCCCGACCGACGCCAGGCCGAGCGGGGCGAACCGGCGCCACGTCCGGAGGTGGCGCTCGACGCGAGCGGGGGACGAGACGGCGGGGACGGGCATCGAACCGGGGCGCGGGAGAGTCGTCCTAGACGGCCCCGGCCCTCGCCCGTTCCCCATGCCCGACGCCCCCTCCGTCGCCGACCTCCGCGAGTCCTACGAGCGCGGCGCGCTCGACGCCGCCGACCTGCCCGCCGACCCGTTCGACCTGTTCGCCGCCTGGTTCGCCGACGCGCAGGCCGTCGGCACGCGCGAGCCCAACGCGATGACGCTGGCGACGGCCACGGCCGACGGGCGCCCCCTCGGCGCGGATCGTGCTGCTGAAGGGCGTCGACCACGGGTTCTGCTTCTACACCAACCTCGAGAGCCGCGAAGGGCCAGCGAACTCGACGCCAACGCGCGCGCCGCGCTCGTCTTCTGGTGGCCCGAGCTCGAGCGGCAGGTCCGGGTCGAAGGGCCGGGTCGAGCGCGGTCGAGGACGAGGCCGCCGACGCCTACTTCGCCAGCCGGCCGCGCGGCGTCGCGGCTGGGCGCCTGGGCGAGCCCCCAGAGCCGGCCCGTCCCGGACCGCCGGACGTTGGAGGTGCTCCAGCGCGAGGTCGAGGCCGAGAACCCCGACGAGCACGTCCCGCGGCCGGGCTTCTGGGGCGGCTTCCGCGTCGTGCCCGACGCCGTCGAGTTCTGGCAGGGCCGCACGAGCCGGCTCCACGACCGCCACGTGTACCGCCGCGACGGCGACGGCTGGACGACCGGCCGGCTGGCGCCCTGACCCGGCCCGCCTCGGCGCAGAGGTGGAGAGGGTCGCCGGCCCGTGCCGAATGCGTCGCGGCGGACTCCATATGCCCCGAGCGGAGTCCGACCTCACGTCGCCCTGTTGTCCGCCACACCACGGATGTTGGTCACGACGAGGAACCCCTGGAGCGCGACGAGGGCCCAGGCCGCGTCGTGCCAGCCCCACGCGATCCACAGCGCGTTCGAGACCAGGAACAGGCCGAACCCCCACAGCCGCCGTCGGGCGTCGTCGGAGGCGACGAGCCAGCCGGCGGCGACGGTGACGGCGAACGCGGGCCACTGCAACAGGTCGAGCCAGTCCATCGGTCGGGTCGGGAGGGCAGCCAGCAACGGCCGGCCGCGCGCCCGGCTCCAGACACGCGGCCGTTGAGAGATCCCCTGACCCCGCCCGCCTCGGCGCCGAGGCGGACGGGGCCGCTGGGGCACCGGACCGACCGAGCCCCTAGCCGGTGGTCGCGCTCGCGCGGTGGAACAGCCGCGCCGAGCCGGCGAACATCGCGCTCAGGCCCAGCACCTCGGCCGCCGAGTTGTAGGCCGGCACCGTCCCGGCCGCGAGGGCGACCGCGCCAGCCAGCACGAACGCGACGGACGTCGCGCCCATCGCCCAGGCCATGCCGGCCGAGCGGAACCGGGCCGCTAGAGACCCGACCGCCCCGACGCCGAGCGCGCCGACGAACAGCAGGTCGGCCCGGTCGCCCTCGGCGCCGACGATGCCGACGGCCCCCATGAGCCAGAGCGTGAACAAGGTCGAGAACACGGCGAGCCCCAGGCCCGCGCGGTAGAAGGTGGACGGCGTCACGAGAGAGACAGGGAAGAGAAACGAACCCGCCCGCCTCGGCGCCGAGGCGGGCGGGGTGAGGTGCTAGGCCGCGACCGCCGGGCGCTCGCGGCGCGCGGCGTCGAGGTCCCCGTCGGGACGGGCCAGGACGGCCTCCCAGTCGAGACGGCCCGTCGCCTGCATCACCACGAACAGCGTCGCGACCGACAGCAGCGTCACGGCCAGCCCGGTCACGCCCTCCAGGAAGAACGTCCCCGCGAACGCGACCAGGTACACCAGCTGGGCCCCGCCGACCTCGACCACGGCGAACCGCAGCCCGGCCACCAGCCGGACGTACGACACCACCAGCCCGACGCTCACGACCGACGCGATGGTCATCGCCGCGCCGACCGACACCACGTCGACCAGGTAGGCCAGCAGCAGGTGGAACGCGAAGCACGACGCGCCCAGGAAGAAGTAGTGCATCGGGTGGAGCCGGACGCCGCGCAGGACGGAGAGCACGAACACGGCGAAGAAGAACAGGAACAGGCGAACCGGCGCGAAGAACGTGACCCGGCTCACCCAGGGCCCGGGGTTGAGCCGCTGGGGCATCTCGACGCCCACGTCCGCCGACGCCACGAGGGTGCCGTGGTCCCACAGCAGCCGCCAGCCGTCGTCGGTCCGCTCCTTGCCCGTCGGCGACAGCGTGCCTTGGGGGAAGTCGACCTGGGCGAAGTCGGTCGTGACCGCGACCCGGACGTCCCGGGCCGTCCGCACGCCCGTCGGGGCCCGGCGCGTCGCCCCGTTCTCGTCGACGACGATCTCGGGCGGGCTGCCGCCGCCGAACGCGTAGCGCCACGTCGAAACGCCCTGGGACCCGTAGCGGACGCGGACGTCGGCCGTCTTGCCGGCGTCCAGCTCCAGCACGTGTCGGATCTCGCCGTCCTGGGCGTCCACCTCGACCGGCACGCCGTCGACGTCGAGCGACAGGTCGGAGAACACCGTCGAGCCGGAGGGCAGCGGGAACGTGAACTCGAAGCGGCCCGCGTCGCCGTCGTTCTCGACCCGGAACCGGCCGTCCACGGAGGCGGCGTAGGTCGGGTACCACATCAGCCCCTTCTTGCGGTGGTCGAGGCGGAGGTCGGCGGCGACGTCGGTGGCCGCGAGCGGGACCGGCGCCCGCAGCGTCTCCGTGACCGCCTCGGCGACGGGCTCGAAGGAGCCGTCGGGCCGGCCGGTCGGCTGCTGGCGCGTGACCGTCCGGGTCCGCTCGCCCAGGCGGTCGACGGTCGGGGCGTGCTGGACCTGGGGCCCGCCCCACAGCTCGCCGACGTCGGTCCAGGCGGAGGCGCCCGAGGTCTCGGTGCGGTGGACGACGGTGCCGCCCAGCACCATCCAGGCGACGGAGCAGGCGGCAAAGATGAAGGCGACGGCGAACAGGCGTTTGATCATGGGTCCGGGGGAGGAGCGAGACGAGGGGGAAGTGATCCGCCGACGGGCCCACCGGACCAACCGGACGAGCAAGACGGCGGAGGTGACGGCGGCCGCGGCGAGCGCGAACACGACGGCGACCAGGGCGAGAGCGAACACGGCGGTCAGGCGGCCACCCCGCGAGGGGCGGCGTGGGCCAGGCCGCCGAAGCGGCGCTGGCGGGTGCGGAAGTCGGCGACGGCCTCGGCCAGCGTGTCGGCGGTGACGTCGGGCCAGGGCGTGTCGAGAAAGCGGAGCTCGGCGTAGGCGCTCTCCCAGAGCAGGAAGTCGCTCAGGCGCTGCTCGCCGCCCGTGCGGAGGACGAGGTCGACCGGCCCGGCCGGGGCGCCGTCGGGGTGGAGCGCGACCGCCAGCGCGGCCTCGAAGGCCTCGGCGGTCACCGGAGCCCGCCCGGCCTCCCCCGCCCTGGCCTCCCCCGCCTCAGGCCCGAGGCGGGCGGCGTCGGCCAGCCGGGCGGCGGCCTGGCGGATCGCCCAGCGCGCCGAGTAGTCGACGGCCACGCGGAGCCACAGCCGGCGCCCGTCGCGCGTCTCCCACTCGGCCCGCGCCGCCGCGTTGCGGAGCGCGCCCGGCAGCCGGTCGCGCCGGCCGACGAGTTGCAGGCGGACGCCGGCGCGCTTGAGCCGGGCCGTCTCCGAGCGGAGGTAGCCGCCCAGGAGCGCCATCAACGCCGTGACCTCGGACGTCGGCCGCGACCAGTTGTCGGCCGAGAACGCGTAGACCGTCAGCGTGCCGACGCCGTGGTGGGGCGCGGCCTCGACGACGCGGCGGAGCGCCTCGGCGCCGGCGCGGTGGCCGGCGGCGCGGGGGAGGCCGCGGGCGGTCGCCCAGCGTCCGTTGCCGTCCATGACGCAGGCGAGGTGGAGACCGGTCGGTGGGCAGAGAGTTCTTTGCATGACAAAGTATTGAGACGTGAGCGAGCCCGCGGTCGGGCGTGAGAGTCCACCTCGGTCGGCCGACCGAGGCGGGCGGGGTCAGGACGGACGGGCGGCCCGGATGACGGCCTCCATCGCGTCGAGGTAGGCGACCAGCGCCACCCGGCCCGCCTCGGTCAGCGCGTACTCGGTCAGCGGCGTCCGGTCGGCGAACGTCTTGGTGACCGCGAGGTAGCCGGCGTCCTCCAGCTTGCGGGCGTGGACCGACAGGTTGCCGTCGGTCAGGTCCAGGACCGTCTTGAGGTCGGTGAACGACGTCGTGCCGCCGGCCGCGAGCGCGCTCAGGATGCCCAGGCGGACACGCTGGTGGACGACCGGGTCGAGGTCGGGGACGCTCGGCGCGGGCCGGGTCGTGCGGCGGGTGGAGGATCGGAGGGCCATGGGAGGTGGGGTCGCGAGCGCGGGGGTCTATCCGCCGTGGCCGCGGACGATGAGCGCGCCGAACACGATGTGCAAGCCGCCGAAGCCGGCCGCCATGAACGCGTCGCCCCAGCCGGCCGGGGCCAGCAGCGCGAGCGCGCCGGTCAGCATGAACAGGGTGCCCATCAGCGGGACGAGTCGGATCGAGAACATCCCGGCCGAGGCCACGCCGGCCCCGTAGAGCAAGAGCCACAGGCCCGGCAGCAGCCGGACGCTCGCGGCGGCCTCCGGCCCGCCGGTCTGGTAGCCCGTCACGGCCAGCGTCAGCGCGACGCCGACCAGCAGGGCCGGGAGCAGGCCCAGGACGAACTTCCGGCCCTGGCCGCTCAGCAGTGGCGCCCCGCCCCGCCGGGCCTTGACGGTCGTGGCCCACGCTCCGATCACCACGCCGACCAGGGCCTCGGCGGTCCAGACCGTCAGCCAGTCGGCGACGGCGTCCTGCTGGTGGGCGACGACGGCGGCGGCGACCGCGGTCGCCCCCATCGCGACGCCGCCCCAGCCGGGGACCGCGGTGAAGGTGCCCGTCCGCGCCATCGTCTCGCGGATAAAGCGGAGGCTGGAGGCCGCCGCGGCGTCGGGGGCCGTGGGCGGCTCGTGCCGGCGCAAGGGAGATCGGTCGGGGCGCATGGGGTCGGGCTCTTTGCGACTCAAAGTAGAGCATCCACTTTGCGCTGTCAAGTGGGCGATCTCTTGTGCCCCGCCGTCGGCGTCTCCGGGGAGCCCGTCGGTCCGAGCCCAGCGCGCGACCCCTCGCGCCGGGACCCCACCTCGCGACCCCACCTCGCGACCCCACCTCGGGACCGAGGCGGGCGGGGCCGCGGGCTCTACGCGCCAACCGGACGCCCCCCAGCCCGCGTACTTTTGCGGCCTCTCCCCCGCCTCTCATGCGCGCACTCCTGCTGGCCCTCGTCGCCGCCCTCCCCCTGGCGGCCCAGCCCGTCGCCCTCGACGCCCGGATCGACCGGGCCGTCGCCGAGGTCACGCCCCGCGTGGTCGAGTACCGGCGGCACCTCCACCAACGCCCCGAGCTGTCGAACCGCGAGACCGAGACGGCGGCCTACGTCGCGGCCCACCTCCGCGCGCTCGGCATCGACGTCCGGACGGGCGTCGCGCGGACCGGCGTCGTGGGCACGTTGCGCGGGGGGCGGCCGGGTCCCACGGTCGCGCTCCGGGCCGACATGGACGCGCTGCCCGTGACCGAGCAGGTCGACCTCCCGTTCGCCTCGACCGTCCGGACGACGTACAACGGGCTCGACGTCGGGGTGATGCACGCCTGCGGCCACGACGCCCACGTGGGGATCCTGATGGGCGTCGCCGAGATCCTGGCCGGGATGCGCGACGACCTGCCGGGCACGGTCGTCTTCCTGTTCCAGCCGGCCGAGGAGGGCGCCCCGGCCGGCGAGGCTCCGGCCGGCGCCGAGCAGATGGTGGCCGAGGGCGCGCTCGACGGCGTCGACGCCGTGTTCGGGCTCCACGTCACGAGCCAGCACCAGGTCGGCGAGCTCAAGACGCGGCCGGGCGGGATGATGGCCTCCGCCGACGACCTCCGCATCGTCGTCCGCGGCAAGCAGACGCACGGGGCCTACCCCTGGGGCGGCGTCGACCCCATCGCGACCTCGGCGCTCATCGTGACCGGGCTCCAGACCATCGTGAGCCGCCAGATGGACCTGACGACGGCCCCGGCGGTCGTCACCATCGGCCGGATCGACGGGGGCGTCCGGTCCAACATCATCCCGGACTCCGTGGCCATGATCGGGACCGTCCGCGCGCTCGACGACGAGATGCGCCGCCAGCTCCACACTCGGATCCGCCGGACGGCGACCCTGATCGCCGAGAGCCAGGGGGCCACGGCCGAGGTCACGATCGCGGGCGAGTACGGCTACCCCGTCACCGCGAACGACGCCGACCTGCTCCGCCGCATGACGCCCACGCTGCGGGCCGTGGCCGGAGACGGGCTCGACACCAACGTGTCGCCGGTCCTGGGCGCCGAGGACTTCTCGTACTTCGCCAACGCCGTCCCCGGCGTGTTCCTGTGGCTCGGCATCCGGACGCCGGGCGCCAGCGATCAAGCGTTCCCCCCGAACCACTCGCCGCTGTTCCGGATCGACGAGGCCGCGTTCCCGCTGGGCGTCCAGGCGCTCGCCCGGCTCGCGGTCGACTACCTCCGGGGCGGCTGACCCCGCCTCGGCGTCTCGGTCGGGTGCCGCGCCGGTCCGCCTCGCGCCGGCCCGCCTCGGGATCGCCCCGAGGCGGGCGGAGTCAGGCCGGGTACCGCTCCGGCGCCAGCCGAGCGGCCAGCCGCCCGGTCGCCGCGCCCAGGTCGAGCGCGACCGCCAGCACGCCGGGCTCGCCGTAGGGCAGGCTCGCTAGGCACGCGCCCGACGGGTCGATCACCGCCGTCGCCGACTCGTGGAACCGGGTCGCGACGGTCACGCTCGCGACGTAGACCGTGTTTTCGAGCGCTCGGCACATCACGGCCCGCTCGTAGTACGGCGCGTCGGGCGAGCCCCAGGCCGTCAGCGTCTCGCCGGCGGTGTCGCTGCCGGTCCAGTGCGGGTGGAACACGACCTGGGCGCCCCGGCGCGCGGCCCAGCGGACCGTCTCGGGGTAGCGGAACGCCTCGTGACAGATGGCGACCCCGAACCGCAACCCGTCGATCTCGAACAGCCGGCGCGTGGTCCCGGCGACGTAGTGGGCCTCCTCCGCTGGGTCGAGCTGGGCCTTGAGCTGGACGCCCTGGAGCCGGCCGTCCGGGTCGACGACGGCGGCGGCGATGTGCCGGCCCGCCTCCGTCCACCGCTCCGTCCCCAGGACGACGCCGACCCCGCGCGCCCGCGCCGCCTCAGAGACCACCTCGACCACGCGCACGTGGTCCGCCCGGACGAACGGCGGCACGTCCACGCCGACGCCGCGCAAGCCGGGCACGTAGGCCTCGGGGAAGCAGACGACGCGGGCCCCGAGGCCGGCCGCCTCGGCGATCTGCCGGGCGACCCAGCCCAGCGCCTCGTCGACGGAGGGCGCGACCGGGGGCGACGCGAGGGCGATGGTCATGGGGACGGGGACGGGGACGGGGACGGGGACGGGAATCTGGACGGCCCGATGGGGACGGCGCAACCGAGTACGCCCCTTGCCCCCATCCCCCTCGCCTACGCGTCCGTCAGCCGCTCCGGGTGGAACCGGTGGTCGGCCGTGAACAGCCGCCGGTAGGCCAGCCCGACCACGGCCAGCGACGCCAGCGCCACGCACGCCGCGATCATGAACACGATCAGGATCTGGTAGCGGACGGCCTCGCCCGGGTCGGCGCCGGCCAGGATCTGCCCGGTCATCATGCCCGGCAGGCTGACGACGCCCATCACGGCCATCGAGTTGGTGATGGGCACGAGGCCGGTCCGGACGGCGTCGCGGAACAAGGGCTTGGCGGCCTCCCACCGCGTCGCGCCGAGCGCCAGCCGGGCCTCGACCAGCCCACGCCCGCGCCCGGCCCCCTCCATGAACCGGTCGAGCGACAGCGAGATGCCGGTCAGCGCGTTGCCCAGCAGCATCCCGTGGAACGGGATCACGTACTGCGGGTCGTACCACGGGTCGACGCGCAGGATGCCGAGCACGGCGGCGCCGGTCACGATGAACGACGCGCCCAGGACGCTCACCAGCGCGTCGGCCCAGATGCCGCGGAAGCGCCGCGACGTCCGGCGGACGGCCGCGTGGCCGGCCAGCAGCGCCATCCCGACGGCCAGCGCCACCACGAGCGGCCAGCTCTCGGTCGAGAACACCCACTCCAGCACCAGCCCGACCAGGAACAGCTGGACCACCATCCGGGTCGCCGCGACGGCCAGCCCGCGCGTCAGCCCGAGCCGCAGCGCGACCGACAGGCCGATGGCGACCAGCAGCAGAGCCCGACGCCAGCACCGAGTTGCCCAGCGAGATGTCGACGGCGCCGGTCACAGGTCGAGGGCGCGGGTGGTGACGCGGTCGAGTTGGGCCGCGTCGTGGCTCGTCCAGACGGCGGCCGCGAGTCGGGTCGGAGGCGAGAAAGTCGGCGACGACGGCCTCGACGGCCGCCGGCGCGCTCGGGGTCGAGGCCGGCCGTCGGCTCGTCGAGCAGCAGCACGGCGGGGTCCGTGAGGAGCGCCCGCGCCAGCCCGACCGTCTGCGACCTCCCCGCCGGACAGCCCGTCGACCGACTGGTCGAGCATCTCGGCGTCGCGCCCGAGCGCGCCAGGAGCGTCGCCGCTCGGCGCTTCGTCGTAGGCCGCGCCGGCACGGACGGCGAAGGCGAACGGGGCCTGCAGGTTGTCGCGGACGGTCCCGTCGAACAGGGCCGGCCGCTGGGCGACGTGGGCGACGGCGGCGCGGTGGCGCGGGCAGGTCGGCGACCGGCGCCCCGCCCGCCCGCAGCGCGCCCTCGTCGAGCGCGTCGAGCCCGGCCAGCGCCCGCAGCAGCAGCGTCTTGCCCGCGCCCGACGCCCCACGGACCGCCAGCCGGTCGCCGGGCCGGACGTCCACGTCGAGCCCGCGCCACACCCAGCGCTCGCCGACGCGGCGGCCGGCGGAGTCGAGCGAGACGAGGGGGGGCGGTGGCATCGCCGGCGGACCGACCGCGAGCCGCCGAGGTTTCCGCACCGGGCGCGCGTAGCACCGGGCGCGTGGGCCCGCCACGCCCGCCCGCCTCGGGCGCCGAGGCGTGGCAGGCGTGGCGACGGGACGCCGGCCCGCCGGCGCCGGGGCTCCCCTGGCCACCAGCCCCGCTCACCGTCCGGGCGCGAGCGAGAAGAAAAGCGCTTCCGAGCCCGATTCGGGCCGGGGCATCCGGCGGCCCCTTGCGCGCGGCGCGCGGCGGCGGGTACCATCTGCGGCATGACTCCGACGCCCGCCCCGCGCTCTCCCTCGCCCCGTTCTACGGGTATGGTTTATGCGTCCGGCGGGCCGGAGGCACCTGGGGTAGCGCACGCTCCCCACGCCCCGTCACAGCCCGCCCTCCCGGCGGGCTTTTTTTGTCTGCCCCCCCTGCCCATGTCCGACTCGCCCGACCTCGACCCTCCGCGACGACCTCGACGCCGTCGACCGCCGCTCGGTCGAGGCCCTGGCCGAGCGCCAGCGCCTGGTCGCCGACGTCGCCGCCGTCAAGGCCGCCGACGGCGCGCTCCCCATCCAGGACCCCGACCGCGAGCAGGACCTGCTGGCCCGCGTCCACGCGCTCGCCGAGGACGCCGGCGTCGACGGCTACTTCGCGTGCCAGCTCTACCGCCAGATCCTGCGCCACTCGGTCCGCTTCCAGGCCGTCCGCCAGTCGAGCGGCGAGGGGCGCGTGCGCGTGGCGTACCAGGGCGTCGAGGGCTGCTACAGCCACTCGGCGGCGCGGCACCACTTCGCGGCCGTGCCCGGACGTGACGACGCTCGGGCACGAGCACGTTCGGCGGGGCCATCGAGGCGCTCAAGCAGGGCGACGCCGACCGCGCGCTGCTGCCGGTCGAGAACACGACGGCCGGGCCCATCTCGGGCGTCTACGACCTGCTGGTCGAGCCCGGCCTGCACATCGTCGGCGAGGAGGTGCTCAAGGTCGAGCACTGCCTGCTGGGCCTGCCCGGCGCGACGCTGGCCGACGTCACCCACATCGGGACGCACCCCCAGGCGATCCGCCAGAGCAGCCTGTTCCTGGACGCGTTCAAGAGCGACGGCGGCCACGTCGAGGACGAGGGCGACACGGCCGGGGCGGCCCGGGCCGTCGCCGAGGCCGGCGACCAGACGCGCGCGGCCATCGCGGGCGAGGACGCCGCCGAGCTCTACGGGCTCCACGTCCTCAAGCGCCACATCGCCAACCGGAAGGACAACTTCACGCGCTTCCTGATCGTCGCGACGGAGCCGCTGGCCCACGACGCGCGGCTGCCGCACAAGACGTCGCTGGTGCTCTCGACGGACCACCAGACGGGCGCGCTCGCCAAGGTGCTCCAGACGCTGCGCCGAGGCCGACGTCAACCTGACCAAGCTGGAGAGCCGCCCGAGCCCGACGACGCCGTTCGAGAGCCTGTTCTACCTCGACGTCGAGGGGGGCACGCACGAGCCGGCGGTCGCCGAGGCCGTCGAGGCCGTCCGCGCCTGCACGCGCTCGCTCCGCGTGCTCGGCTCGTACCCCGTCTTCCGGGCCGAGACGCCGCGGGCGGCCGTCGCCGCGGCCCCGGCCGACGCCGCCGTCCGCCCGAAGGCGACCGCGCCGCCCAGCGTCAAGGCCAGCCGGCGCACGCTCGTCGACCGCCGCGACCGGCCGGACTCCGTCGTCGAGATCGCCGGCGTCCGCATCGGGGGCGACGAGCCGCCCGTCCTGATCGCCGGGCCGTGCTCGGTCGAGAGCCGCGAGCAGATCTTCGAGTCGGCCCGGGCCGTCCGCGAGGCGGGCGGGCTGATGCTGCGCGGCGGCTGCTTCAAGCCGCGCACGCTGCCCTACGACTTCCAGGGGTTGGGCTACGAGGGCCTGACGATGATGCACGACGCGGGGCGCGAGAACGGGCTCCCGATCGTGACCGAGGTGGTCCACCCCCGCGACGTCGAGGCCGTCTCGCGCGAGGCCGACGTGATCCAGATCGGCGCGCGCAACATGCAGAACTTCGAGCTGCTCAAGGAGGTCGGCAAGAGCCACGCGGCCGTCCTGCTCAAGCGCGGCATGTCGTCGTCGATCGACGAGTGGCTGGCGGCGGCCGAGTACGTGATGGCCGGCGGCAACGAGCGCGTGATCCTGTGCGAGCGCGGCATCCGGACGTTCGAGACGGCGACCCGCAACACGCTCGACCTGTCGTCGGTCGTCGTCGCGCGCGAGCGGACGCACCTCCCGGTGATCGTCGACCCGAGCCACGCGGCCGGGCTGCGGCGCTGGGTCCCGGCGCTCGCCAAGGCGGCCATCGCGGCCGGCGCCCACGGCCTGATCGTGGAGGCCCACCCGGACCCGGACCACGCGCTCTCCGACGGGCCCCAGTCGCTCACGTTCGACCAGCTCGACCAGCTGGCGCGCGAGATCGGCGTGGCCCCGGCCGTCGCCGCCTAGCCTGCTCCCGACCGGCCCGGCCCGCCTCGGTGGCCCCACGGGGAGACCGAGGCGGGCCAGGCGGGACCGTCACCGCGCGACCGTGACCCGGCCGGCGGCCTCGACGCCGCCCGCCGCCCGCCACAGGTAGACGCCCGGCGCCAGCTCGGCCAGGTCGAGCGCCAGCACCGCGCGCCCAGCGCCGACCGCGTGATCGGACGCGGCCACCTGTCGCCCGACCACGTCGGTCACGACCACCCGGACCCGGGCCGGCGCGGACGTGGTGGCGTAGAGCGTGAACCGGCCGGCCGTGGGGTTGGGCCCGGCCTCGACCGCTGGCCGCGTCGGCGCGAGGGGCCGGCTGGTCGGCAGGCCGATGGTGTACGCGTGGGCCTCGCCTCGACGCTCACCCGGGACCCCAGCGTTGGGCGCCCCGATCCACACGTCCGGCCCGGCGAGCGCGACGGCCGACCCGAAGTTGTCCCCGGCTGGGTCCTTCGTGGGGGCGAGGTCGGCGACCGCGGCCCACCCGCCCGCCTCGGTCCAGTCCAGGACGAACGCTCGGCCCGCGTGGCCGCCCGAGCGCGGGTCGTTGAGGGCGCCCACGACCATCCGGTCGCCGGCGAGCGCGACGGCCGACCCGTAAAACTGCTGGGCCGCCGGGACCGGAGCGATCAGGCGGAGGCGGACGCTCCACGCCCCAGCCGGATCGGCTTGGGCGACGTAGACGGCGCCCTGGAAGGTTTCCGCGCCAGGGGCCCCGATCACCAGCCGGTCGCCGTCGAGCGCTACGGCCCGGCCGAACCCGGCGTCGGCGGTCGGGTCCGGCGCGACGAGCGTCGTCTCGAGCGTCCAGCCGTCGCCGCTCCGGCGGTACACGTCGACCGCGCCGGCCCTCGCGACGCCGTCGGGGCTCCGGCGGGCCGGGGCCCCGACAGCCAGCACGTCGCCGTCCAGGGCGACGCTCGCGCCCGACTCGTCGGCGATGTCAGGGGACGCCAGAGTGGCCTCGGTGTCCCACGCCGTGCCGTCGTGGCGGTACACGACGGCGCCCGGGACCCCGGGCGCCCCCGCGGCGATCCGGTCCCCGTCGGCCGCGACGGAGGCCCCCAGACGCGCACGGGGGGCCGGACCGTCGATCCGCTCGCCGAGCGCCCACCCGCCGCCCGGTCGGGCGACGAAGACGGCGCCCGCCAGGCCTCCGGCCTCGACCGCCCCAGCCGCTACGAACCCGTCGCCGAACGCGACCGACGCTCCCAGTTGGACGTCGTCCTCGTCGACGTCGAGGCGGGCGGCCTCGGTCCACGAGGGACCGGACCGGCGGTAGAGGTAGAGCGCGCCCGCGTCTCGGCCGGAGACCTGCTGGCCCGGCGCTCCGACGGCCGCGAGCGTGTCGCTCAGCGCGACGGCGGCTCCGAAGGCCGACCCCACGACAGCCGGACCGTCTCCGGGATGGACCGTGGAGGGCGTCTGGGCCGCGACCTGGCTGGCGGCGAGAAGGGCGAGACCTGCGAGGAAAGCGCGCATGGCCCCGAACGTACGCGTCCGGCACGAGGTGAGCGGTGCCCCCCCCGCAGTCCGCCTCGGCGCGCCCGTCGGCCGGGTCGCCGCCCCGCCCCAGCGCGTCGCCGAGGCGGGCGGAGGCGCTAGCGGACGACCGTGAGCGGGCGCGCCCACGTCTGCCCGCCCGTCTGGACGCGGGCGACGTAGAGGCCCGGCGGGAGCGCGCTCACGTCCAGCCGGACGCGGCCGTCGGGCGCGACCTCGACGGGCGCCGTCGCCCGGCGGCCGAGCACGTCGAGCAACGTGACCGTCGCGGCGTCGGCGGACAGGTCGAGGGCGAGCGTGGCCGAGGTCGCCGCCGGGTTCGGCCACGGGGCGCCGACGCCGCCAGCGTCCGGGCCGGTGGCGGACGCCGTGCTCTGGCCCGGCCGCACGACGGAGAGCGAGGCCGAGGGGGTCGGGTCGCTGCCCTGGGCCGGCTGGACCGCGGCGGCCACGGCCCCGGCCGTCCGGAACTCGTAGGTCACGCGCTCGCCGCCGGCGTCCAGGCCCACCTCGGTCTGCTTGACGCGGAGCGCCGGGACCGGCGCCGCCAGCCCGGGCGCGACCACGACGCCCCACCCGTCGACCTCGAACGTCGACCGCTTGTTGACGGCGCCGAAAAACTCCTCGACGTAGTCGCTCTCCCAGGTGCTCCCGAACGTGTACGACGGGGGCGCCGTGAGCAAGCCGGAGGGTGTGTACGCGAAGCCGAGCCCGACCGTCTCGCCGCCGGCCGTCGAGTAGACCAAGAGGCCGAGGTTGTGGAGGCCGTCGCCGTCGAGCCGGTAGTAGCCGTAGACGGTGCCCTCGATGGTCTCCCCGTCCTCGACCACGGGGGGCAGCAGCAGCTGGTACGTCGACGTGGCCTGGACGAACGGCTCGGTGGCGGCCTCAGCCGGGCCCGTCGCGCCTGCGGTCACGACGGCCGTGGCCGTGACCTCGACCGAGGCGAGGCCGGTAAAGTCCCACGTCTGGTTCGGGCCCGACCGGGCGATGAGCGCCTCGATCGCCGCGGTCTCGCCGCCGGTCTCGTTCTCGGTGTCGAACTGCGTGACGACGTTCTCCCCCAACCGGTAGGGGACCGTCTCGCCGGCCGTGAGCGTGATCTGGGCCGCGGCAGGCCCGGCAAAGGAGAGGGCGAGCGCGGCGGCCAAGAGAATCCGAAGGAGCATGGGAGCGGTCGTGGTTCACACCCTCATACCCGAACCGATCCGCCGCCCTGCCACGGACTCGGCCTGCCTCGGGGACGCGCCCGAGGCGGGCCGGCGCGGCTCGACGTCGCCGGCGACCCGGCGGAGCACGGAGTCCCGGACCGCGTCGCCGCGATCTTCCTCGATCTGTTCGAGGATCGCTTCGGCGTTGGTCTAGGCCACCCGCTCCAGCGCGACCAACGACACGACCCCGTCGGCCACGCCGCCGCCCATCGGCGAGGCTGGGGCCACGCGCCACGGGGGGTCGCTGAGAGCGTCGAGCGTGAGCGCCCGCGCGTCGTCTGGCCCAGTGGCGGCGGCGAGGGCTTTCTGGATCGTGACCCGGAGGGAGAGCCCGACGAGCCTCTCCGTCCTGCCCGTCGGTGCACGCGGGAGGCCCCCGGCGGGGCGCGCACCGGCGGGAACAGGAGCACGGCGTCCGCTGCAACTTGCCCTCCAGCCCTTACGTTAACAATAGGTTCGCCCGCCCCCTCGTGTGAGCCTCGTCTCTGTCCATCCCGTCACGCTCCGGTTCCGCGACCCGTCCGCCGAGGTCGCGTTCCGGGCCGCCTACGTCGAGCGGTCGTGGCCGCTGGTACGCGCGGCGCTCGTCCTGGGCCTGGTCCAGTACGCCGCGTTCGGGTGGCTCGACGAGTGGGTCGCGCCCGTCGCCTACGCCCAGGTCCGGGCCGTGCGCGTCGTGGTCTGCGCCGTGATCGCGGTGGGCATCGGCGCGACGTACCTGCCTCGGGTCCGGACGTGGCTGCAGCCGGCCGTGACGGTGGCGGTGGCGGGCGGGCTGGGCGTGGTGGCGATGGAGTGGGCCGTGCAGCACGCTGTCCATCCGCGGTGCCGGTAAGCCCGCGCGGGCTCCTGATCCTGGACGGGTATTACTACAGCGGACTGATGCTGGTCCTGATCTACGTCCACGTCCTGCTCCGGCTTCGGTTCGTGACGGCGACCGTGATCGGCGCCGGGCTTACGGCGCTCTACCTCGGCGTCGCCTCCCTGTTCACGCCCGGGCTGTACCTCGCCAACGCCGGCCAGTTCTTGCTCTCGACCCAGCTCAGCGGCATGATCGCGTCGTACGCGCTGGAGCGGTACGCCCGGGTCGAGTTCGCCCACGCCCGCCGGCAGGCCGCGAGCAACGCCGAGCTGGCGACCGCGCTCCACGGGCTGACAGCGGCCCAGGACCAGCTCATCCACGCCGAGAAGATGGCGTCGCTCGGGCGGGTCACGGCGGGCGTGGCCCACGAGATCCAGAACCCGCTCAACTTCGTCACCAACTTCGCCGACCTCGCCGCCGAGCGCGTGGCCGACCTCCGCGTCGAACTCGGCGACCTCGACGGTGAGGCCGCCGACGCCCTCGACGACATCGAACTGGGCGTCTCGAAGGTGACCGAGCACGGGGCCCGCGCGAGCGGCGTCGTCCGGAGCATGCTCGACCACAGCCGCCGCGGCCCCTCGGCCCACACGGCCGTCGACCTCAACGCGCTCGTCGCCGAGCACGCCGCGCTCGCTGAGCACGCCGCAGCGGCCGGCCGCGACGAGGCGCAGCCGGTCACGCTCGACCTCGACCCGGAGGTGGGCCAGGTCGTCGTGGCCCCGGCCGACCTGGGGCGCGTGGTGCTCAACCTGCTCGGCAACGCCTACTTCGCCCTCCGCCAGCGCGACGGGGCGCCGGACGGGCCGCCGCTCTGCCTCTCGACCCGCCGCGAGGGCGACGTCGTCACGATCGCTGTGGCCGACCGCGGGGCCGGGATGTCGGACGAGGTCGCCGCCCGCGCCTTCGAGCCGTTCTTCACCACCAAGCCCACAGGATCGGGGACGGGCCTCGGCTTGTCCCTCGCGTACGAGATCGTGACCGAGGGCCACGGAGGGCGGATGGCGCTCGACTCACAAGAGGGGGCCGGGACGACGGTGCGGCTGCGGATCCCGGCCGCCGTCGCGCCCGAGTCGGCGGAGGTTCCGGTGCCCGCGTAGGTCGGGCGCGAGGAAAGGTTCGGAAGTGGAGAGCCCCGACGAGCAGCTCCACATCCGAGAGCGCCCTCCGTCCCCCTGACCTCCGACTCTCCAGACCTCCGCCCGCTCCCCGCCTCGTCGGTCCGTGGAGGCCCCGAGGTGGGTGGGGAACCGGACGCCCGGGCCCGGCGAAGCTCCTGCCCGTACCCGATCCACCACGCTGGGCCGCTGGACCAGCCGCCGTTTACCGAGCGGGGGGTGGTCGCCTCCACGAGCGACATCGAGAGCGACGGGACGGTCCCCGTTCGCCACCCCTTCCTCGGTCCCATGACCGTCGAGGTCGGCGCCCAGGGCCGCCTCCAGACGCTCGACGCCGGGGCTACGACGCACACGCTGGTCGTCCGCCGCGTAGCGGGTGTGGCCGCGGAGGCCGCGGCGAGACGCTAGGCCGAGATGGACGCGGCCGGACGGGCCGTCGGCGACCTCTCCGGCCGCGGCGAGGCGGTCGGCACCGTCGGCGGCGCGACCGTCGCGCTCGACTACGGGCAGCCC
Organism: uncultured Bacteroidota bacterium; assembly: GCA_963740235.1. Lineage (GTDB taxonomy): Bacteria > Bacteroidota > Rhodothermia > Rhodothermales > Rubricoccaceae > Rubrivirga. The sequence goes on along the minus strand of CAVUDG010000007.1, from coordinate 1,259,701 downwards.
CAGATGCGGGGCCGCGCGATCTGGGGCGCGCTCGTGCCCTGGGGTGACCTCTGGCGCACCGGCGCCGACCGGGCGACGCACCTGACGACCGACCGCGCGCTGGTCCCCGACCCCGACGGCGCCGCGCTGGCCGTCCCGGCGGGCACGTACGCGCTCTACCCCGTTCCCCAGGCGGACGGGGGCGTCCTCATCGTCAACCGCCGGACGGGACGGGGCAGGACGACCTACGACCGGGACCTTGGCCGCGTGCCGCTCACCCGGACGCCGCTGCCCGACCCCGTCGAGGCGTTCACGATCGCCGTCGAGGCCGAGGGCACCTCTCGCTGCGGTGGGGCCGCGACGCGTGTTCTCTCCCCTTCGTGGTGGCGGACGGACGGTGAGCCCGGCCCGCCGATCTGTCTCCGGCCCGGCCCGCCTCGGGCGCGCCCCCGAGCCGGGCCCGGCCCGGCCGCTAGACGTCGTCGACGATCCGGCGGAGCACGGGGTCCTGGATCTCCTCCGGCGCGCCGTCGCCCTCGATCTCCTCCTCGATCTGCTCCAGGATCGCCTCGGCTTCGGTCTCGGCGCCCCGCTCCAGGACGACGAGCGCGGCGAACCCGTCGGTCGCGCCGCCGCCGCCCATCGGCGACGCCTGGACGACGCGCCAGCCGGCGCGCAGGTGCTCGTCGAGGGCGTCGAGCGAGGGCGTCCGCGCGCCGGTCGGGCCGGCGGTGACGACGAGGGCTTTCTGGGGCATGGCGGTCTGCGTGGGGGCCAGTGAGAGCGCCCGCCCGGCCTGCCGGTTCCCAACGCGGCTCACCTCCGACGACCTCACCGAGGCGGGCCGAGCCGGCGCACGGCTCGCAGTCCGGACCGGGGTCGACGGGCGCGCTCGGCTACCGCCGCCGCCCCCGCCGCTTCCCACCCCCGCGCGAGCCCGCCTTCCCGGGGCGCGAGCCTCCCCGGAGCTCGCTCGTCACCCGGTCGTAGTCGATGACGGGCGCCGGGTAGTCCTCGCCCAGGCGCACGCCGTACCGGTCCTGCTCCGGCTCCGACATCCGGTAGGGCTCCCGGGCCTTCTTCGGCGGCAGCCCCTCCAACTCGGGCAGCCAGTGGCGGACGAAGTGGGCCTCCTCGTCGTACTTCTTGGCCTGGAGCTCGACGTCGAAGTAGCGGTCTCGGGGGTCGGAGCCCACGCCGGCGGCGTAGGCCCAGTTGCCCCAGTTGCTCGTCGCGTCGTAATCCACCAGCATCGCCTCGTACCACGCCGCGCCCACCCACCACGGCTGGCGCAAGTGCTTGGCCCAGAACGACGCCGCGTTCTGCCGGCCCCGGTTCGACATGAACCCGGTCGAGGCCAGCTCCCGCATCGACGCGTCGACGAGCGGCAGGCCGGTGCGCCCGTCGCGCCAGGCGGCGAACAGGCCCTCGTCCAGCCGGTCGGGCATCCCCCCGACGCCCTTCGGGCCCGACGGCCAGAACAGGCGGTCGCCGTGCTTGGCGCCGTAGAACCGGAAAAAGTCGCGCCACAGCAGCTCGAACGTCAGCCAGTAGGTGCTCTGGTTGGCGACCCGCTCGGCCTCGTACCGGCGGATCTCGGCCTGGACCCGGCGCGGCGACAGGCACCCGTGGGACAGCCAGGGCGACAGCTTCGACGAGTCGTCCGGGTCGAGCATCCCGTTCCGCGTCTCCTTGTAGACCTGGAGCCGGTCGCGCTCCCAGACGTAGGTCTCTAGCTGCGCCAGCCCGGCCGTCTCGCCCCCTCGGATGGCGAAGCCGAGCCGCGTGTCGGCCTCGCGCGGCGTCACCCCGAGCGCCTCGACCGACTCCGGGATCTCGCCCGGCTCCACGCCCGCGGGCCGTGGGGGGAGCGCGTCCGGCGCCGGCACGGGCGCCCGGTACCGCCCCGCCTGGGGCGCCTTCTCGACGGCCTTGCGGAACGGAGTGAACACGTCCGGCGCGTCCTCGACGGCGAACGGCAGGTCGTCCGGCGCCACCAACGTGTGCCCCCAGCGCGGCTGCCAGTCGAGGTCGGGCAGCGCCTGGCGGACCGCCGCCTCGGTGTCGCCCTCCTCCTGCATCGGCTCGTCGTGGAAGTGGCCCGAACTCGCGCCCGTCTGCCGCGCCAGCTCGGGGAGAACGTCCTCCGGCCGGCCGTGCCGCACGACCAGGTCCCCGCCCAGCGCCCGCATCCGGGCCCGGAGGTCGCGGAGGGCCTCCAGAACGAACGCGGCCCGGTAGCCCTCGGTCTTCCGGAAGCCGAACGGCGTGGGCTCGTAGTGGCGCGGGTCGAGGCAATACACCGCCAAGAGCGCGCCGCCAGGTCCGGCCGCCTCGGCGGCCTCGCGGAGGGGGGCGTGGTCGTGGACGCGCAGGTCGTTGCGGAGCCAGAGGAGGGCGGTCGGCATGGGTCAGCGTGGGGGGAGCGCGGCCAACGACGCGACCCGGCCCGCGATCCGGCCCGGGCGGAGGCGGGGAGATTCCGGAGCCCGCCTCGGTGACTCTCTCGGTCGGGACGCCGAGGTGGGGGGAGCCGGGGCGGTCCGACAGAGTACGGGGCCCATGGACGTCACCCTCGACGCGCTCGCCCAGCGCGACCGCTACAAACTGCTCTCCGCGCTCGTCGTCCCCCGCCCGATCGCCTGGGTGACGACGCGCAACGAGGACGGGTCGGTCAACGCGGCGCCGTACAGTTTCTTCAACCTGATGGGGACGGCGCCCCCGGTCGTGGCGCTCGGACCCGACGACGCGGGGCCGGTCAAGGACACTCCGCGCAACCTCAGGCGGACGGGCCGGTTCGTGGTCAACCTGGTCGACGAGGCCACGGCGCCGGCCATGCACGCGACCTCGGCGCCCTACCCGCCCGGCGCCTCTGAGGCCGACGCCCTCGGGTTGGCCCTCGCCGAGGTGGCATGGGGCGACGTGCCCCGCCTGGCCGTCGCGCCGGCCGCGCTGGCCTGCCGCGAGCACGCGAGCCACCTCATCGGCCAGACGCGCGTCGTGCTGGGCGTCGTCGAGGGCCTGTACGTCCGCGACGACCTGGTAGACCCGGAGCGGTGGACGGTCGACCAGCAGGCGCGCCGGGCCGTCGGCCGTCTGGGCGGCGGGCTCTACACGACGACGGCGGTTCTGGACCTGGGCCCGCGGCCTACGCTGGACTCGTAGCGACCGGCGCGGACGCTCTCGGGTGCCGCCCGCCTCGGCGGCTCTCCCGACCAGGCCGCCGAGGCGGGGCTAGCCGACGCGGGGCTAGCCGACGCGGGCGAAGCCCAGGCTCTTGGGCGCCGTCCGGCCGAAGTGCTCGCGCATCCCGGCCAGGTCGGGCGCGGTCAGCGTCGGGTCGGCCTCGGCGATCGCGAAGGCCGCCTCGCGCGCCTCGGCCAGCACCTCGGCGTCGCGGACGAGGTCGGCGATCTTGAGGTCGGGCAGGCCCGACTGGCGCGTGCCGAAAAAGTCGCCGGCCCCGCGCAGGCGGAGGTCGGCCTCGGAGATCTCGAACCCGTCCGTCGTGGCCTCCATCGTCTCCAGGCGCTCCTCGGCCTCCGACGTCCGTTTGTAGGACGCCATCAGGAAGCAGTAGCTCTGGTCGGCCCCGCGGCCGACGCGGCCCCGGAGCTGGTGGAGCTGGCTGAGCCCGAACCGCTCGGCGTGCTCGATCACCATGACGGTCGCGTTGGGCACGTCGACGCCCACCTCGATGACGGTCGTGGCGACCAGCACGTCGGTCTCGCCGCCCTTGAACCGGTCCATCGCCTCCTCCTTCTCGTAGGCCAGCATCCGCCCGTGGACCAGGTCGACGCGGTAGGGCCGGATGGCCTCCGCCAGTTCGGCCGCGCCGTTCTCGGCGTCCTTCACGTCGGCCAGCGTCTCGCTCTCCGACTCCTCCACCAACGGGAACACGACGTAGGCCTGGCGGCCCTCGCGGAGCTGCGTCTTGACGAAGTCGAGCATCTCCTCGCGCCGCTTGTCGGAGTAGACGCGCGTGTCGATGGGCTTGCGGCCGGCGGGCAGCTCGTCGATGGCCGAGACGTCGAGGTCGCCGTAGACCGTCATCGCGAGCGAGCGCGGGATGGGCGTCGCCGTCATCATCAGGACGTGGGGCCGCTGGCCCTTCTTGAACATCCGGGCCCGCTGGACGACGCCGAACCGGTGCTGCTCGTCGACCACGGCCAAGCCGAGCTTCTGGAAGGCCACCTTGTCCTCGATGATCGCGTGCGTGCCCACGACCACGTCGGCGGACCCGTCGGCGATCTCGGCCAGGATCTCGTCGCGGAGCTTTTTCCGCTGGCCGCCGATGAGCAGACGCGTCTCCAGACCGAGGGGCTCCAGGAAGCGGCGGATGTTGGCGTAGTGCTGCTCGGTCAGGATCTCGGTCGGCGCCATGAACGCCGCCTGGTGGCCCGCGTCGACGGCCATCAGCATGGCGGCCACGCCCACGACCGTCTTGCCCGAGCCCACGTCGCCCTGAACCAAGCGGTTCATCTGGTGGCCGGACGCCGTGTCGACCGCGATCGTGTCGAGCACGCGCTGCTGAGCGCCCGTGAGCGTGAACGGCAGGACCTCGTCCAAGAACCGGCGGGCGTGGCCGCCCAGCCCGTCGAGCACGACGCCGGCGCGCTTTTCCTGCCGGCCCTTGGTCAAGGCCAACAGCAACTGGAGGAAGAAGAACTCCTCGAAGATGAGCCGCCGCCGGGCCCGCCCGCGCTCGGCGGCGTCCTTGGGGAAGTGGACGGCCCGGATCGCGACGTTGCCCGGGATCAGGTTGTACCGCTCGCGCACCGAGGCGGGCAGGACCTCGGGGATGGCGAGCCCGTGGGTCTTGATAAGGTCGTAGACCAGCTTCCGGAACGTCCGGTTGACGAGCCCCACCTTCTCGAGCGCCGCCGTTCCCCGGTAGACCGGGATGATGCGGCCGGTCGCGAGCGCGGCCCGCTCGTCGCTGAGCGCGTCGGACTCGGGGTGGGCGATGGAGAACTGAGACCCGTACTTCTCGGGCTTGCCGTGGAAGGCGTACAGGTCGCCCTTGTTGTAGAGCCGGTGGATCCAGTTGGCGCCGCGGAACCAGACGCACTTGAGCGTGCCCCCGGAGTCGTCGGTGACGCGCAACTCGAAGCGGCTCCGGCCGCCGCGGCCTGGGACGAGCCCCTTGGCCGTGACCGTCCCGACCACCGTGACCGTCCCCATGCCCTCGGCGATGTCGCGGATGGGCGTGATCGTGCTCCGGTCGAGGTAGCCGCGCGGGTAGTACCGGAGCAGGTCCCGGAAGGTCTTGACGCCGGCCTTGCGGAGCGGCTCGGCGCGGCGCGCGCCCACGCCGGGGAGCTCCTCGATGTCAGTGTCGAGGACCGAGGGCTCGGTCGAAGTCGCAGTCGGGGCGGCCATGTCGGAAACTAGGGCTGCGCGGTGACGGCCTGCGCGTCACCGGCAACCTTGGCCGCCGTGCCGAGTCTCCTGCGCCCTCCGCCTCCTTCGCCCCGCCCCGATGGCCCGTCTCGCCCTGTTCGTCCTCGTCCTGCTCGTCGCCGGCGGCTGCGCCTCGGCCCCCTCCGGCCTCGACGGGTCCCCACTCGTCGGCCGGTGGGCCATGGAGCGCGTGCTCGACCAGGGCGCCGACGTCTCGGCCGAGGCGAACCCGGCCCGGGACCGCTACATCGTGCTCCGCCCAGACGGGACGTTCGAGAGCGGCGGCCAGCCCTACGGCCGGAACACGGGGACCTGGGTCTACAACACGCGCACCCGGCGCCTGGGGCTGGACAGCGACCTCGGCCCCGACGACGACAGCACCTGGGCGGTCTCGCTCCGCGGCGACACGATGGAGTGGGCCGGCGTGGGCTCCGAGTTCGCGCGGCGCTTCCGGATCACGTCGCGGCGCGTCCGCTGACTCCGGCCGCCTCGGCGCCGAGGCGGCCGGGGCCGAAGCCGCGCGAGCCGCTACCGGCTCGCGCGGACGCCCTCGGCCCAGCGGCGCGGTGCGAACAGGACGGGGTCCACGACCGGGTCGGCCACGACGTCGGCATACTCCTCCCAGAACACGCGCTCGCCGTCGGCGACGACCTCGACGAGCGGCGCGATCCAGCCGCCGCCGAGCGGGCGGTAGTCCCGGAACCGGACGTCGCCCTGGCCCGGGTCGACCAGGCGGACGAACAGCAGCCGCTCGCGCTCGACCCAGACCTCGCCGCTCTCGGGGACGCCCACGACGTACGTCTCCCGCCCGTCCCAGACGTCGGTGCGGAACGCCGCGAGGTCGATGCCTTGCTGGGCCAGGATGCGCAACGTCTCGGCCGGATCCTGGGCGTAGACGTCGAAGCCCCACAGCAGCAGCGGGTTCCGGTCCGCTCGGGCCGCGGCGAGCGCGCCGTCGCGGTAGACGTAGGTCGTATCGCCGACGAACAGCACGTCGAGGCCGGCTAGCGGGTCGTCCATCTCGATCCGCAGGCGGCCGGGCAGGGCCAGCCACTCGCGCCAGGTCTCGACCGAGGTGGAGCCGTCCGGCAGCGAGCGGCTCGTCGTCTGGGTGAACGAGAGGGTCCGGTACCAGTCGGGGTAGCGCTCGGCCATCGCGCCGACCAGCGAGGCGGCGTCGAACACGGGGTCGGCCCGCATGGGCCCGGCGAACACGGGGCCGAGGCGGGGCGGCGACCCGGGCGCCTCGGCTTCGGCCGGCGCCTCGGCAGCGGGCGGCGTCTGAGCGCACCCGGTGACGGCGAGAGCGGCGGCCAGCACGGCCAGGCGGGCGGGCAGGAGCGTGAGTGTCATAGGGATCGGGACCAGACGATCAGGTCGAGGGCGGGCGGCGTGGCACCGGCCGCGCGGAGGGCGGCGCACGCCTGACCGCGGTGGTGGGCGGCGTGGAGACGGACGTGGTCGAGCACGTCGGCGACCGTGCTCTCGAACGCGGCGCCGCGCGTGTTCTGATACGCGACGACGCCGTCGAGGCGAGCCAGGCCGGCGAGGTAGACCCGCCAGTCGGCCGTCGTCTCGTCCAGGAGCGCGCGGCAGCCGGCGGCGTCGAGCGTCGGCCAGAGGTCTCCCCCGAGCGGCGAGGCGCCCCTCAGGCGCCGGTACCACACCCGGTCGGCCGTGAGCGCGTGGGCCGTCGGGCGGAGCGCCGCCGGCGCGGGGCAGACCTCCAGGGCCTCGACCAGCCTCATTCCCGCCCACGCGTGGTGCCGAAATCGGTGGCGGACGGCGTCGAGCGGGGTCATCGGGGTCGGGTCCAGCGTCCCGAATGGTAACGCGGAGGTTCCGTCTTGACCCGCCAGAAGGGCGTCGCGGGCACGTCCGTCGTAGCGACGGGGCCGTATCGGCCAGTTGGCACGCGACTTGACGAAGAGACGGTCAAGCTCACCCCCGCTCTCCATGACCCAGGTCACCACCGCCCGCCCCTCCGCCCTCACGGCGCTCCTCGTCGGCTACGTCAGCGGCGACGTGAGCGAGACCGCCATGGCCCGCTTCGACGACCTGTTCGAGGACGTCTCGGCGTCGGCCCAGGAGCGGCTCGCGTTCGCGCGGTTCTACCTCGACGCGCTCGCCTCGGGCGACGCCTCCCAGGCGCTCCCCGACGTGTCCGAGGTCAGCGGCATCCTGTCCGCGATCCAGGCGTAGGGAGCAGGCACACCGCCCGCGCCCCGTTGTCGACCTGCCCGGATCACCTCCCGTCCACCCCGGACGGCCGCTACTTCGTCCACAGCGGACGCCTGTGGCGGTGCTCGAACCCCGCCCTCTCGGACGACGACCGCGCCCGGCTCACGTCCGACCTGATGGACGCCCGCCGCGCCGTCGGCACGGCCAAGCGGGCTGGCGACGCCGACGCCGAGAAAGCTGCGCGCGCCCGCGTCCACACCGCCAAGGTGGCGCTCGGCGAGCGCGGCCCGACGTGGTGGGGCACCGACGACGACCACAACCGCCGGGCCCCCAAGAACACGCCCTACGCCGACTGGTGGGCCGGCCTCGACGCCGACGCCCGCGCCGCTGGCGAATAGGGCCCACCAACGGGCCGCCCCGCCTCGCCACCGTGTAGCGTCGACGCCGTCACCGAGGCGGGCACGTCCGCCGGCCTCGTGGTCGGACACAAAAAGGGCCACCCAGTGCCGAGAACCGGGTGGCCCGATGCGCCCCATCCACGGGGCGCGACTGCGTGCGGCGCGCTAGTTGGCGAGCGCCGGCTCGTTCACGCGCGACCGGAGGTAGGTGTCGCGGTGACCGTAGAAGTCGTAGACGCCCTCGACGAACTCGCGGTCGGCCGTCTGGGGCCAGCTAGCCTTGTCGAAGCCCGGGGCGGACTCCAGCTTGTCCTTGGTGACGTTCAGCAGGAACCGCTCGTTGGTGCGGTCGATCTCGAAGGCCTGGAGGGGGACGGCGAACAGCTTGTCGCCGATGCCCAAAAACCCACCGAAGTCGAGCACGGCGTACTCGACGCGGCCCGTCTGGGGGTCGAGCATGACGTCCTCGATCTGGCCGAGCGTCTCGCCCTGGCGGTTGACGACGGTGGTGTTGCGGATACTGGAGGTTGAGAGGAGCGTGTTCATAGTAGAGAGTAGAATCCTAAGAAGAGAAACCGACGAGGCGTTCTCGCAGGTCAATAAGTGATATGCATGAGAGCGTGTCGTGTTTTCAAGCGCGGATGAACTCCCGACGCCGTTCGGGCCGCGCGCGCTTAGCTCCGGGTCCGGCGTGCCGATACTCTGGGACCTCCGCCGATCTCGACATGCGTTTCGCCCCGTCCGCCTCGATTCTGCTCGCCGGCCTCCTGCTCTCCGCCTGCGCCAGCACCGGCAGCGGCCCCAACGGGTGGGGGGCCCCGCGCGGAGACCGGCCGACGGCCCAGCGCGCGCCGGAGCGTCCGGCGGCCCGCCCCGCCCCGCGTCCCGAGCGCCCCGCCCCCGCCGCCCGGTCCGAGGACCGTCGTCCGGCCACCACGTCCGGGTTCGTGGTCCCCGTCGTCGGGATCGAGGGGTCCGACCTCCGCGACTCGTTCACCGCGCCCCGCTCGGGCGGGCGGACGCACAACGCCATCGACATCGCCGCGCCGCGCGGGACCCCGCTGGTCGCCGTCGTCGACGGCGTGATCGCGCGGCGTCACTGGAACGGGCTGGGGGGCAAGACGCTCTACCTCACCTCGGCCGACGGCCGGATGGACTTCTACTACGCCCACCTCGACACCTACGCCGAGGGCATCGAGGTCGGCACGCGCGTCCGGCGGGGCCAGGTGCTCGGGACCGTGGGCTCGACGGGGAACGCCCAGGGGCCCCACCTCCACCTCCAGGTGCTCGACAAGCGCGGCGGCGGGCGCGGCACGCCCGTCAACCCTTACGACCTGCTGCGGACCGCCGAGCTGGCCGCGGCGGAGTAAGCCGCCTCCCCGCGCTCCGGCGGCCTCGGTGCCGAGGCGGGCCTGCGTCTTACCGACGCAGCCGCTCGTTCTCCTCGGTGAGCCGGGCGACCTCTTGGATGGAGCCCTTGAGGTGGGCCCGGAGGTTCTCGTGCTCCTCGCGCAGGGCGGACAGGTCCTGCTTGAGCTGGTCGATCTCGGCCTTCACCTCGCGGAGGCGGGCCGTAGGGACTCGGATCGTGTCGGCGTCGTCGTCGCTCATATCGGGGCGTGGCGCCCGGCCTGGGAGACCGAAAGCTACGCCCGCCGACGGACTCAAGGCGCGCCGTCGCCGATGGGCTGGGGCTGGTAGTCCTCGCCGTCGTCCGAGGGCGGCGGCGGGGGCGCCTCGGTCCCGCTCTGCCCGGCCCCGGGCAGGCGAGGGATGTCCTCGGCCGCGACGGCCGCCTGCTGTTCGAGCGTGGTCCGCGCGACGCCTCCACCGTTCGGCGCCCCGACGATCACGCGGTAGGCGCCGCCGGACGGGAGCGTCAGCCGGAGCCGGGCCCGGTCGCCGTCGGGCGAGGCCGGCGTCCGCGTCCCGTCCGGGCCGACGACGGTGAGCGACGGCGTGAACCCGTCCGTGCGGACTTCGAGGCGGACGCGGTCGCCCACCCGGCCCTGCATCCGGTACGTCTGGGTGTCGCCGACCGCCAGCGAGTCCGAGACGGCCCGGCCGTCGGTCGGGAGCGCGCGGGCCCGCGAGGTCTCCGTCTCGGCCTCGCGCGGCGGGGCCTGGACGGCCAGCTGGACCGAGTACGCGCCCTTCTTCCCCGCCGACTGCGACGAGACGACCAGCGTGTGGGTCCCGCTCTTGCCCGGCGTGAACACGAACGTGACCACGCCCCCGGCCCGGCCGGTCTCGCCGCGGACGGCCCCACTCGGCCCCTGGAGCTCGACGACCGGCGCGAACACGCTCGACCGGACGGTCACGGTGTGCTCGCGGCCCTCGACCCCGGAGAACCGGTAGCGGTCGCGGAAGAACCCCTCGACCTGCTGGCTGAACGTGCCCAGCTCGGCCTGGACGGCCGGGCCACCCGGCGTCAGCGGCCGGACGGGCTCCTCGCTCACGACGCGGAACGCGTACGCCCCGGTCTGGGCCGGCAACTGGGACCCGACCAGGACCCGGTAGAGGCCCGGCCCCCGGAGGTCGGTGACGGCCACCACGCGCGTCCCGGTGTCGGGGTCGTCCGAGACCAGCTCGGCCTCGACCCGCTCGCCCCCGGGCGTCTCGACGACCAGGTCGGGGTAGAAGTCGTCCGACGACGCGCGGAACGACAGGACGCGGCCCGACGAGTCGGCGGCGAACGTGTAGAGGTCCTGGTAGTGGCCGTCGGCGGTCTCGAAGTCGTCCTCGGTGAGCGCCCCCTGGATCAGGCCCGGCTCGGCGACGGCGACCGCGGCGGGGCCGGTCGGGACCGAGGCCGGCGCGGCGGTCTCGACCGGGGCCACCTCGTCGCCGTCGTTGAGCATCCCCACGACGATCACGCCGAGCACGACCAGCCCGGCCACGCCGACCGCCACCAGGAGCGCCGTCAGCCAGCGGCCTCGGGCCTCGGCCGCCGCGGGCGCCGCCGGACGGGGGGTGCCCGTCGCGGCGCCGTCGCCACCCGCCAGCGCGGCCGCAGCGTCCCACCGGGCGACGGTGTGGTGCCCGTTGGGGCAGCCGCCCAGCGCCTCCCACGTCTCGCGCAGCGAGACGAGCCCGCACGACCCGCACATCACGACCTCGTTGGTCGGTCGGAACGGGACTCTCGTGAGCGGGTCGGCGACGCGGGCGCGCAGGAAGCGGGCGTCGGCGGTGGCGTCGAGGCGGTGGAACTCGGACACGGCGGGGTCGGCAGGGGGGCGGCCAAGCTAGCGCGCGTCGCCCGGAGCGTCCTTCACGCGGAGCCCCCGGCGCGCGGGGCCAGAACGGACGGGCCGGGCGCGTGGTCTGTCCCGGTGCGGCCCGCCTCGGCGCCGAGGCGGAGGGGGCGGGACGGAACGGGCGCCCGCGGGAGCGACCAGCGACCGCAGAACCGGGGGCTCGGACGGCACGCAAGACGGGCGGGAACGGACGGAGAGAGGCCTCTCTCCGTCCCCTCCACTCCTCTGGACAGTGGGGCCCAGAGGGCCGTTCTCAGCCCGTGAGTTGGCCTCAGCCCGCGATCAGCCGCATGAACTCGGCACGCGTGTCGGGCTGGTCGAGGAAGACGCCGCTCATGGCGCTCGTCGTAGTCATCGAGTTCTGCTTCTCGGCCCCCCGCATCATCATGCACAGGTGCTGGGCCTCGATCACGACGGCCACGCCCTCGGGTTGGAGCACCCGGTCGACGGCGTCTCGGATCTGCAGCGTCAGGCGCTCCTGGACCTGGAGCCGCCGCGCGAACACGTCCACCACGCGCGGGATCTTGCTCAGCCCGACGATGTGTCCGTTGGGGATGTAGGCCACGTGGGCTTTGCCGAAGAACGGGAGCTGGTGGTGCTCGCACAGCGAGTACACCTCGACGTCGCGGACGACCACCATCTGCGAGTAGTCCTCGGCAAAGAGAGCGCTCCGCAAGATCTCGTCGGGGTCGAGCCCGTAGCCGTGCGTCAGGAACTGCCACGCCTTGGCGACCCGCTCGGGCGTCTTGACCAGCCCCTCGCGGTCGGGGTCCTCCCCGATCAGCTCGAGCTGGCGCCGGGTGAGCGCGGCCAGCTCGTCGGTCGTGTCGGCGTGGTAGACGTCCTGGCGCTCGTACAGGAGCGGGCTGGCGTCGCGCGAGGCGAGATCGGTGGCGCCGCCGGGGCGCGGGTCGGGACTATTCGCCACGGTAGACGACGGAGTTGTTGTGGGTCTCGCGCAGGGCGACCTCGAACAGGCCGGGCACGTGGGGCGCGAGCTGCTCCCAGATGGCGACGGCCAGCGTCTCGGTCGACGTCTTCTTGCCGTCGAGGAAGGGGACGTCGAGGTTGAGGTTCTTGTGGTCGAGCGGCTCGACGACCCGGTCCTCGATGGTCTGCTTGAGGTGGGCGAGGTCGACCACGAAGCCGGTCTCGGGGTCGGGCGCGCCGGCCACGGTCACGTCGAGCTCGTAGTTGTGGCCGTGCCAGTTGGGGCTGTTGCACTTGCCGAACGTCGCCCGATTCCACTCGTCGGACTGGGCCGGGTTGTGGAGCCGGTGGGCGGCGTTGAAGTGGGCCTTGCGGGTGACGTAGACCGTCGGCATAGAGTCGGGGGCGGGTCCGGGCCGTACCGCGCGGCGCGGGCGGCGTTCCAGCCCCACCCGCCTCGGCGGCGTGTCCGTGCACGACCGGCGCCCGGCCGAGGCGGATACCGAGGCGGGCCTACGCGTAGGGGTCGGCGGGGTCCATCGCGGCCAGCTCCACCAGGAACGACGCGACGCGCTCGGCGACGGCGTCCAGGAAGGCCGCGCCCTTGGCGGCCGTCGCCGCGCGCGGGTCGCCGACGCCCGTGTCGGCCGTCATCCGGCGCCAGTCGCGCGGGGCCCACGCCCAGCCCTCGCGGAGGGCGGCGACGCGGAACGGTCGCTCGGCCCCGTCGCCGGCCCGGTCGAGGCGGACCAGGTCGGGCCGGAGGTGGAGCACGGCGCTCGTCTCGAGCTCGCCCGCGTGGTCGCCCGGCTCGTCGAAGTGGTCGGCGGCCGGCGCCGCGCGCCACCAGTCGAGCGCCGCCAGGAACACGTCGGTCCGGCCCTGGAGCTCGCGGATCATCGGTTTGAAGTCGTTGCCGCCGTGCCCGTTGACGATCGCCAGGCGCGCGACGCCGGCCGCCTCCAGGCTCCGGACCACGTCGCCCAGGACGGCCGCCTGGGTCGACGGGCTCAGGTCGATGACCGGCCCCAGCCCGAGCTGCATCGCGTTCGCCCCGAACGGGACGGGCGGGAGCACAACGACGCGCGCGCCCCGCTCCCAGGCCCGGCGTCCGGCCCCGACGGCGACGGCCTCGGCCTGGATCGTGTCGGTCGCGTAGGGCAGGTGGAGGTTGTGGGGCTCGGTCGCGCCCCAGGGCAGGACGGCGACGGCGTACTGGGCGTCGCGGACCTCGGCCCAGGTCAGATCGGCGAGGACGTACGGGCGCATCGGGGAGCCGGAGATGGCCCGGGAGGATAACCGAGGCGGCCCGCCTCGACGACGTGGCGGGCCGAGCCGGGGTAGAGGCCAGGGCCGGTTAGCTTGCCGCCCGCTCCGCCGATACCCCCGCCCGTGGCCGACGACAACACCCTCTTCCAGAAGATCGCCGACGGCGAGATCCCGGCCGACATCGTCTACCAGGACGACCAGGCCGTCGCTTTCCGCGACATCGCGCCCCAGGCGCCGACCCACGTCCTGATCGTCCCGCGTCGGCCCATCCCGCGCGCCGATGCCATCGAGACTGAGGACGAGGCGCTCGTGGGCCACCTCTTTACGGTCGCCCGCCGGGTGGCCGAGGCCGAGGGGCTGAGCGACTACCGGCTGGTCGTCAACAACGGCGAGGGCGCCGGGCAGACGGTGTTCCACCTCCACGTCCACCTGCTCGGCGGGCGCGGCCTCCAGTGGCCCCCGGGCTAGCCCGGCCGGGCGCGCGCCCAGCCCCCCCCCCGCGCCCCTCCCGATCCCACCACCCCCATGATTTCAGTCCAAGACGTCCGCGTCGCCATCGACGGCACCGAGATCCTGCACGGGGTCTCGTTCGAGATCGCGGCGGGCTCCGTCGCCGGCTACGTCGGGCCGAACGGGGCGGGCAAGACGACGACGATGCGGCTGCTGACGGGGGCCCTCCCGCCCGACGCCGGCCGCGTCGAGGTGGGCGGCGTCGACGTCGTCGCGGACCCCGTCGAGGCCAAGCGCCGGTTCGGCTACGTCCCCGAGCACGGCCACGTCTACGAGAGCTTCACGCCGGACGAGTACCTCACGTTCATCGGCCGGATGCACCGGCTCCCCGAGCCGACCATCCGGGCCCGGGCCGCGGCGCACCTCGCGTTCTGGGACCTGGCCGGCGCCGGCGACCGCTCGATGACGGGGTTCTCGAAGGGGATGAAGCAGAAGGTCCTGCTCTCGGCCGCGCTCCTGCACGACCCGCCGGTCCTGCTCCTGGACGAGCCGCTGGGCGGGCTCGACGCCCACGCGGTCTTGCAGACGCGGGCGCTCCTGCGGACGCTGGCCGCGCGCGGCCGGACGGTGTTCTACTCGTCGCACCTGCTCGACGCCGTCGAGAAGGTGGCCGACGTGGTCGTGGTCATCCGCGACGGCGAGATCCTGCAGACCGGGTCGCCCGAGGAGATCACGGCGTCCGGCGGCGGCGGCTCGCTCGAAGACGCCTTCGGCAAGCTGACGGCCTCGGCCGACGCCTACGACGAGGCCGAGCGCCTGGTCTCGGCCGCGTTCGCCTGAGCCCGACCCCGCGCGGCCCGGCGCCCGCCCGCCTCGGCCCCGCCCGCCTCGGTGGTGGCCCGGACCCTCCCGACCGCGCGACCGAGGCGGGCCGACCTGGGCGGCCCGCCTCAGGCAGACGTCCAGCCGGCGCCCACGGAGCGCGGACCAGGACCGGCACGGGCACGACCGCGACGAGCCCGAGCGGCGAGGGGCCCCACCGACGGCGACACCGCGACAACTCCGACCGCGCCGGTCTCCAGCGTGAGCCAGCGGTGCAGACGGCCGAGGCGGGGGGCGTCGCAGGGCGGGTGCGACACCCTGCGAGTACCGCCTGCCCCCGTCCGGCTTTAACCGCCCGCCTCGTCGGTGTCGTCCGGCTCTTCGGCCTCCTCCAAGAGCGGGCTCTTGTCGCCCGGGCCAAACGTAGCGGTCAGGTCTCGGACGGCGGCGTAGATCAGCAGCATGACGCCCACCACGACGCCCCCGACGAGCGCCGACAAGCCGGCCGCGGCGTAGTAGAGGACGTTGTACCACCGGTGCGGAATGCCCGACGCGTCGCCGAACGGGACCACCAGGGTCACGAGCAGGAACGTCGCCACGGCGAACACGACGACATCGGCGAAGGCGATCTGGCGGACCCGCTCGAAGTGGCTCCCCCGGATCTGGCGGTCCGTGTCGGAGGTCAGGCCCAGGAGCGTCAGCATGAGCGCGAGCGTCGAGGCGCTCACGACCATCACCGTCGAGGTGAACGAGCGGACCGTCGGCAGGGCGGTCTCCAGCAGCACCCGGGCCTCGCTGTCGCCGACGTTGCCGACCAGGACGAAGACGGCCCCCATCAGCGCCGCCGCGACCACCCCGCCGGTGAGGGCGATCCGGAGGTCGGCGCGGAGGCGGTCTTGGTCGTCGGGGGTGAGGGCGTCGAGTCCGAGCATGGGCACCGGGGCGGCGTGTCCGAACGGCCCAGCGTCCGGTGGGGTCCGGCGGAGCGCCGGCTGGGGCAACGGCGTACGACCGGCCCTCCCCCTCTGCCCCATGCGCGGACTCCCTCGCCAGGCCGCCGTCGTGCTCGCGGTCGCCGTCAACCTCACGCTCAACGGGCTCGCCGGGGCCGGCTTGCTGTTCGGCGTCCAGACCGGCGCCGTCTCGGACGCCGCGCCGACGCCGATCACGCCGGCCGGGTGGGCGTTCGCCATCTGGTCCGTCATCTTCGTCGGCCTAGCCGTGTTCGCGGTCTGGCAGGCGCTGCCGGCCCAGCGCGTGCCGCGCTACGACCGGCTGGCCGTCCCGTTCGTCGCCGCCAACCTGCTCAACGGGCTGTGGCAGATCCCGTGGCTGACCGGCCACTTCGGGATCGCGGCGCTCGTCATCACCGGGATCCTGGTGTCGCTCGTCGCGACCTACGTCCGCCTCGACCGGCTCGCGCTGCGGGGCGCCGAGCGGTGGGCGCTGGGCGTGCCCGTGTCGCTGTTCCTGGCCTGGCTCTCGGTCGCGGCCCCGCTCAACCTGACCATCTGGCTCCGCGACCTCGGTTGGACATCGGACGCCGTGGTCTGGCCCGTCGCCGTGGTGCTGGCCGTCGCCGCCGTTGGGGCCTGGCTGCTGGCGCGGACGGGCGACCTGGCCGTCGCGCTGGTGCTGCTCTGGGCGTTCACGGCCATCGGCGTCGGGGTCGAGGGCGCGCTGCTGGCGGCGGTCGTCGGGGCGGGCCTGGTCACCGTCGCCGCGCTCGTCGCCGGGGCCCGCCGCCACTCGCTCTGGCCGACAGCCCATGCCTGACCGCGACTACACCCCCATCGCGTGCATGATGCACGACCGGCTGGAAAGCTGGGCCGTCCGCCGCACGACCGTCGCCGTCGTCTGGCGCGAGGGCGGCGTCGAGCACGCCGCCACGACGACCGTCGACGACGTGTTCGCTCGGGGCGGCGCCGACTGGGTCCGCCTGGGGACCGGCCCCGAGGTCCGCGCGGACCGGCTGGTGTCGGTCGGGGGCGTCGCCGTCACGCGCAACTGTTGACCGTGCTCACTAGGATCGACGGTCCCTGCGCCGCGCCCGAGGCGGCCGGGGGGCGCCCCGGCCGTCCACGCACCCCGCCTCGGTGCGCTCGCCGAGGGGCCCGGTACGCTTGCCGAGGCGGGCGCAGCAGGCCCCGCCACGAGCCGGCGGCAGCCGGATGGCACCGCGCGCGTCGGCGGGCGTTGACAGCCCATGCCTTTCCTCCTCTACGGCGCCTACGGCTACACCGGCCGCCTGATCGCCGATCTCGCTGTCTCACGCGGTCTCCGTCCCACGCTCGCCGGCCGCGATCCCGCCCGTCTGGGCGCCGTCGCGGCCGACCTCGGCCTGGACCACGTCGCCGTCTCGCTCGACGACCCCCGCGCGCTCGACCGCGCCCTGGCCGACCACCCGCTGGTGCTCCACGCTGCCGGCCCGTTCTCGCGGACGTCGGCGCCGATGGTCGAGTCGTGCCTGCGGACCGGCACCCACTACCTCGACGTGACCGGCGAGATCGCCGTCTTCGAGGCCCTGGCCACGCGCGGCCCCGAGGCCCAAGCGGCCGGCGTCACCGTCCTGCCCGGCACCGGCTTCGATGTCGTCCCGACCGACTGCCTGGCGGTCCACCTCAAGACCCGGCTGCCGACGGCGACCCGGCTCCGGCTGGCGATCCGCGCGCTGTCGTCGGCGTCGCACGGGACGGCCCAGACGGCGGTCGAGAACCTGGGCGAGGGCGGCGCGATGCGGTGGGAGGGCCGGATCGTCCGCGTGCCGGCGGCCCACGACGCCGTCGAGGCCACGTTCAGCGACGGCAAGACGCGGCGGTGCGTCGCGATCCCCTGGGGCGACGTGAGCACGGCGTTCCACTCGACCGGAATCCCGACCGTCACGACCTACGCGGCCTTGCCCGCCTCGGCGGTCCGGGTGATGAAGGCGAGCCGGGTCCTGGGCCCCCTCCTGAAGTCCGGCCCCGTCCAGTCGTTGTTGAGCGGCCTGGTCGGGCGCCGCGTCTCGGGCCCGGACGCCGACGCCCGGGAGCGCGGCGCGTCCTACGTCTGGGGCGAGGCGACCGACGACGCCGGCGGCCGCGTGGTCGCGACCTGGGCCGGCCCGGAGGGCTACGCCTTCACCGCCGACGCCGCGCTCCGCTCGGCGCTCGCGGTCCTGGAGGGCCGCGCGGCGGTCGGCTTCCAGACGCCCGGCTCGGCCTTCGGCGCCGACTTCGCGCTGGAGCCCGACGGCACCAGCCGCCAGGACGGCGCCTGACCCCGCTCGCCTCGGCGCCCCGCCCACCTCGGCGCCGAGGCGGGGCAACCCAGGGGACGGCCGCGTGTCTCCGGGTGGCTCCCCTCCCGGTTCCACCATGCGCGCGCGCTCCGCCCCCATCCCGACGGCCTCGATGGCCGACGTCGCGTTCCTGCTGCTCCTGTTCTTCCTGGTCACCGCCGCCATCCGGTCGGACGCCGGGCTGCCGCTCACGCTGCCGCTCACGCTGCCGCTCACGCTGCCGCTCACGCTGCCGCTCACGCTGCCGCTCACGCTGCCGCTGAACGACGGACACACAGGAACCCTGGTCGCGCTGGCCGTCCGGGTCGACGCGAGCGGGGAGATCCGGCTCGAGGGCGACCTCGCATCGGCCGAGACCGTCCGTGCCGGCGTCGCCGCGTTCGCGACCGGTGGCCCGCGCCGCGTCACCCTCCAGACGCACCGCCTGCCCCCTTACGCCGCCTACATCGACGCCCTCGACGCCGTCTTGCTCGGCCACCGAGACGCCGGCACCGTCCCGCGGCTGGCCGTCCTCCGCCCCGTCGATTGACGAGCCGGAGCCCTGACGCGCGGTGGGCGTCGGACTGGCATGGAGCACCCCGCCGTCCGACTCGCCCGCTCGTCCGTCCGGCTCGATGCCGAGGCGGCCGAGGCCGTCGCCGAGGCGTGGGGCGCCGCGCGCGACGTGGCGGCCGGCGCCGTCCTGCTCCAGCCCGGCGACCGCTGCCGGTCGATGTGGCTGCTCGACGCCGGAACGGCGCGGTTTTTCGCCACCCCTGACGGCCGCGACGTGACGCGCCACTTCGTCCGCCCTGGCAAGGTGTTCACGGTCTACCCGGCCTACGCGTCCGGCCGGCCATCGCCGGAGGGGATCGAGATGCTCACCGCCGGGCGCCTCCTCACGATCCCACGCGAGCAGGCCGACGCGCTGGCGGAGGCGTGTCCAGCCTGGGCGGCCTTCGGCGAGGTCACGGTCCGCCAGGTCTATGCGTACCTCGACCGGACGCTCGACCGGGCTCGGTCGTGGACCGCGGCCGAGCGCTACGCCGCCTTCGAGCGCGAGCACCCGGACGTGCTCCTCAGCGTCCCGCTCCACTACGTCGCCTCGTACCTCGGCATGACACCCCAATCGCTCAGCCGCGTCCGCGCCGCGCGAGTCTTACCCGATGCGAAGGCGAGGTAGGAGGCTTCGCGGGGGAGGTTTCGGCCCTCGCTCTCCCCTGACTCATGACGCCGACGCTCGCCCTCCTGGCTTCCTCCGTCCTCGCGGTCGGCTGCGCCACTCGACCGCCCGACGACCCCGCGCCGGTCGCCGAGGGGTCGGACCGAGCCTTCGCCCACACCGTCGAGACGACGGCGACGCCGGACGCGATCTGGGAGCGCCTGGACCGACGTGGCCGGCTGGCCACGCTGGGACGTCGAGCTCGAGTCCGCCCGCCTCGACGGGCCGTTCGAGGACGGCGCCGAAGGGACGCTGGCGCCCCGAAGCGGGCCGTCGGCCCGGTTCCGGATCGACGAGGTGGAGCCCGGCCGCGCGTACACCCTCACGACGCGGCTCCCACTGGGCTCGCTCCGAGTGCACAGGGCATGGTCGCCCATCGCGCGACGGGCGGATCTCGGTCACGCATTCGGTCACGTTCAGCGGGCTGGGCGGGCGGCTCTTGGCGGGGCGTCTCGGCCCCCGGTTCCGCCGGGCCTTGCCGGTCGCCCTGGACCGGCTTCGGCGACCTCGCCGAGGACGCGCCGTGACGCGCCGCCGCGCGCTCGCTGCCGGGACCTTGGGCGTGGGCGGCGTGTTGGCCGGAGGCCCGCTCTTCGCCGCCATGCTCGGCCCGACGCCTCCCGCCCCCGACTGGCCCCCGCTGGCGCTCGACCTGGGCGGCGTGGTCGTGACGGCCGTCCGCACCGGCGGCGTCGCCGTCAAGCGGGCCCACCGCGAGTAGGCACGGGCCGAGCCGCGCTTGGCGTTGCCCGCCCTGGCGCTCGACCCGAGGTGGACCGAGTGGCTACCGATCACGGCCTGGCTCGTCACCCACCCCGACGGGCCGGTCCTGGTCGACACCGGCGAGACGCCGCGGGTCGCCGAGGCGGGCTACTTCGCGTGTGACCCGGCCACGCGGCGGGTGTACGAGCGGCTGCTCCGGTTCGACGTCGCGCGCGGCGTCGGCGACGAGTTGCGGGCGCTCGGCGTGCCACCCGAGGAGATCCAGACGGTCGCCCTGACGCACCTGCACAGCGACCACGCCGGCGGACTGGCCGACGTCCCGAACGCGACCGTGCTGGACCTCCCGCACCGAGGCCGAGCGCCCACCGCCGGGCGCGCTCCGCTGCCGCTGGCCCGAGACGTTCCACCCCACCCCGACCGACTACCCCGACGGGCCGGCCGGCGCGTTCGACCGGAGCCACGCGCTCACGGCCGACGGCGCGGTCCGCCTGGTGCCCACGCCGGGCCACACGCGCGGTCACCAGTCGGTGATCGTCCGCGGCGCGACGGGGACGGCGTTTCTCGCCGGCGACGCGTCGTTCTCGCTCGACCAGGTAGAGCGGCGCGCCGTGGCCGGGATCTGCGAAGACCGAGCCGCCGCACGTCGGACGCTGGACGTGATCGCCGAGCACCTCGCCGAGACGGGCGCCCACTACCTCGCCACCCACGCGGCCTCCTCCGCCTCGCGACGGGCCCGGCCGGGCTCGAGCGCTGATCGGCCCCCCGGCGCGGCCGAGGCCGAGGATGGGGCTTAGCGCCTACGGGGCGGCGGCGGGCGGCGGCGCCTGGATCTCGGAAACGCTTCCGATACAGACGACTCGAAATTGGAAACGCTTCCGAGCCAGTTAGACTCATTTTTTGAGCCTGTCGAGTTGCGAAGCCGTCGAGGCGAGAGTCATCTTCGCCATCCACCCTTCTTTGCCCCCGTGCTCCGACGATTTCTCCCCGCGCTTCTCGCGCTCGCCCCCCTCGCGGCATCTGCACAGGACGCCGAGATCAGCCCGGCCTCGACGGCCTGGATGTTGACCGCCGCCGCGCTCGTCCTGCTGATGACGCCCGCGCTGGCGTTCTTTTACGGCGGGCTGGCACGCGCCAAGAACATGCTCAACACGATGATGATGAGCGTGGCCTCCCTCGGCGTCGTGGCCGTCGGCTGGGCGTTGCTGGGCTACTCGCTGGCGTTCGGCGAGGGCGGCGGCTCCTTTATCGGCGGGTTCGGGTACGCGTTCCTGAACGGGGTCGGGCTGGAGGCGTCGGGCGAGATCCCGCACCTGCTGTTCGCGGTCTACCAGGGGACGTTCGTCGTGATCACGGCGGCGCTGATCTCGGGGGCGGTCGTCGAGCGGATGCGGTTCGGGCCCTACCTCGCGTTCGTCGCCATCTGGAGCCTGGTGGTCTACGCGCCGGTCGCCCACTGGGTGTGGTCGGCCGACGGCTGGATCTACAAGCTGGGCGCGCTCGACTTCGCGGGCGGCGCGGTCGTCCACGTCAACGCGGCGGCGGCGGCCGTCGTGGCGGCGCTCGTGGTGGGGCCGCGGAAGGACTACGGGCGCCAGGCGATGCTGCCCCACAACGTCCCGTTCGTGCTGCTGGGCGCCGGGCTGCTGTGGTTCGGGTGGTTCGGGTTCAACGCCGGCAGCGCGCTCTCGGCGTCGCCCTCGGCCGCGCTCGCGTTCGCCAACACGTTCCTGGCCCCGGCCGCGACCATCACCGTCTGGACGATCCTGGACCTCGCGAACGGCGGCAAGGTGACGGCGGTCGGCGCGGCGACGGCCATCGTGGTCGGGCTCGTCGCGGTGACGCCGGCGGCCGGGCACGTCGGCCCGCTGGCGGCGCTCGCCATCGGGGCCATCGCGGCCGTCCCGTCGTTCTACGCCATCCACTACCGCACGCGGACGCGGCTCGACGACTCGCTCGACGTGCTCGCCGCGCACGGCCTGGGCGGCGCCGTCGGCGCGCTGCTGACGGGCGTGTTCGCCTCGACCGCCTGGGGCGGCGGCGCCGACGGGCTCGTCTACGGGAACCCCGCCCAGCTCGGGCCCCAGGCGCTGTCGATCGTGGCCGTCGCCGCCTACAGCGGGGCCGCGTCGTTCGCCATCCTGAAGGGGCTGTCACTCGTGACCGCCCTCCGCCCGGACCACGCGCACGAGGGGGCCGGCCTCGACGTCGGCGAGCACGGCGAGGAGGCCTACGCACGTGGCGAGGGGGCCGTCCTGGTCCTCGACGGCGACGCGCCCGCCGCCCGCCGCGCGCCCTCCACCACCCCCGCCGTCGCCTAGCATGAAGCTCGTCCTCGCCGTCATCCGCCCCGAGCGGCTCTCGGCCACGCTCCAGGCCCTGTTCCAGGCCGACGTCCGCGGCGTCACCGTCAACCGGGTCCAGGGCCACGGCGGCGAGACCGACACGGTCGAGACCTACCGCGGCACGACCGTCAAGATGGAGCTCCACGACAAGGTCCAGGTCGAGGTCGCCGTCTCGGAGCCGTTCCTGGAGCGGACCATCGACGCCATCGTGGCCGGCGCCCGGACCGGCGAGGTCGGCGACGGCAAGGTGTTCGTGGTCCCGCTGGAGCGCGTCGTCCGGATCCGGACGGGCGAGCAGGACCACGCCGCCGTCACGCCGGTCGGCTAGGCCCGCCTCGGGCTCGCGCCGGGCCGGGTCGGCGGGGGGCCGTCACCGACAGGGCGACCGAGGCGGGGGGTGCCGCCGGGCCCGCCTCGGCGTGTCGCTGGGCTCCCCCGGTCACGTCGCTGAGGCGGGGAAGACCGAGGCCGCCGGCCGCGGTGGCGCGGGTGCCGGGTCGGTAGCTTCCGGGCTCACCAGACCCCGCGCGCATGGGCCGCATGTTCGAGAAGCGCAAGCACACGATGTTCGCGCGCTACGACCGGATGGCGAAGCAGTTCACCCGGATCGGGAAGGACATCGTGATCGCCGTCAAGGCCGGGGGCCCGGACCCCGACCTCAACCCCCAGCTCCGGCGGGCCGTCCAGAACGCGAAGGGCGTCAACATGCCCAAGGAGAAGGTCGAGGGCGCCATCAAGCGCGCGCTCGGCAAGGACACGGCGAGCTACGACGAGGTGCTCTACGAGGGCTACGGGCCCCACGGCGTCCCGCTCCTGGTCGACGCCGCGACGGACAACGTCAACCGGACCGTCGCCAACTTGCGGGCCGTCCTGTCGCGCGGCGGCGGCAACCTGGGCACGACGGGCTCGGTCGCGTTCCAGTTCACCAAGATGGGCGCGTTCACGCTCGACCCCGCGACGGTCGGCGACCAGGACGAGCTCGAGCTGGACCTGATCGACGCCGGCCTGGAGGAGCTCGACGAGACGACGACCGAGGACGGCCGCGACGCGCTGCTGGCGCGGTGCGCGTTCTCCGACTTCGGGACGATGCAGAAGGCGCTCGACGAGCGCGGCATCGAGCCCATCGCGGCCGAGGTCGACTACGTCCCCACGACGACGACCGAGCTGCCGGACGACCAGGCCGACGCGGTCCTGGAGCTGGTCGCCAAGATCGAGGCCGACGAGGACGTCCAGCGGGTCTTCCACAACCTGGCCTAGCCCGCCTCGGGCCCGAGGCCGACCGAGCCGATGACCGACCGCCCCGAAGTCTGGCTCCGCGGCCCCGTCGACGGCGTCCCGGCGCTGCTCCAGCCCGTCGCCCACGCGCTGCTCCAGGCGCGCGAGGACGTGGCGGCGCTCGCGGCCGAGCTTCCGCCGGGGCGGACGTGGGACCGGCCCGGGGGCGCGGCCTCGGCCGGCTTCCACCTCCAGCACCTCGCCGGCGTCCTGGACCGGATGCTGACCTACGCTCGCGGCGAGCCGCTCTCAGACGCTCAGTTCGCCGCGCTCGACGCCGAGGGCGAACTGGACGACGCGCTCACGCCGGCCGGGCTGGCCCGGGCGTTCGGCGCGACCGTCGACCGCGCGCTCGCCCAGCTCCGCACGACGGACCCGGCGACCCTCGCCGAGCCTCGGCCGGTCGGTCGCCGGGCGTTGCCGTCGTCCGTCATCGGCACGCTCGTCCACGCCGCCGAGCACACCCAGCGCCACGTCGGCCAGCTGCTGGTGACGGTCCGCGTGGTCGCCGGCTGAGCCCGCCTCGGGGGCGAGCCGGGCGGGGCCGCGTCCTCCACCGCGGGCCCGAGGCGGACCGGGCCGGCGAGATCAGCGCTGGACGATCTTCCGGTACCCGCGGCCGAGCACGCGCCAGTAGCCGACCGGCATGAGCCGCTGGAGCCACGTCCCCGCCCGAGCGCCGCTCGCCACGATCAGGCGCGGGCGGCGGCGCTCGACGGCCCGGGCGATGGCCTGGCCCACCGTGTCCGGCGGCGTCGTCAGGAACGCCCGCTCGAACCGGGCCGCCTGCCGGGCCGCCGCTTGGGCGTCGGCCCCGGCCGCGACCCGAGCCGTCCGCGAGATGGCCGTCGCGACGCCGCCCGGGTGGACGACCGTCACGCCCACGCCGGCCCCTTCCAGCTCGTGCCGCAGCGCCTCGCTGAAGCCGCGGACGGCGAACTTTGAGGCCGCGTAGGCCGTCTGCTCGGCCGGCGCGATGATCCCGAACAGGCTCGACACGTTCGCGACCTGGCCGCCGCCGTCGAGCAGCGCCGGCAGGAACGCCTTCGTCAGCGCCACGAGCCCAAAAAAGTTGATGTCGAACAGCCACCGGATCTCGTCCATCGACAGCTCCTCGAACCGGCCGTTGAGCGCCACGCCGGCCGCGTTGACCAGGACCGTCACGCGCCGGTCGTGCTCGGCTGCGACCGCGCCGGGCAGCGCCGCGACCGCGTCCGAGTCGGCGACGTCCAGGACGTGGGTGCTCACCGAGACGCCCAAGCCGGCCGCCTCGGTGGACGCCTGGGCCAGCCCGTCGGCGTCGCGGTCGGCGAGCGCGACGGCGCATCCGCGCTCAGCCAGGGCGAAGGCCGTCGCCCGGCCGATCCCCGAGGCCGCGCCCGTCACGACGGCCAGGCCCGCAGAGAGGTCGAGCCGGCTCATACGTCCTGCACGAGCTGGCGCCACCGGCGCGCCACGGCGACCGTCGCCCGCCGGGCCGACGCGCTGACCGGCGTCAGGTGGATGAACCCGTGGGGCAGATCGGCCTGGCGGTACAGGTCGGCCCGGGTGCCCGCCCGGACGAGGGCGCGGGCGTAGGCCTCGCCCTCGTCGCGCAGCACGTCGAACCCGGCCGTGACCACCAACGCCGGGGCGAGCCCGTCCAGGCGGCCGTAGATCGGCGAGACCCGCCAGTCGCGGCCCACGTCCGCGCCGGCCGTGTAGACCTCGAAGAACGCCTGGCGCTCGGCCTCGGTCAGGAGGTAGCCGTCGAACCGGTCGCGCGACGGACGGTGCGTGGGGTGGTCGGGCGCGGGGTAGAACAGGAGCTGGGCGACCGGCGGCGCGTCGTCGCGCGTGGCCTGGGCGACGACCGTCGCCAACGTCCCGCCCGCGCTGTCGCCGGCGACGGCGACCCGGTCCGGGTCGGCCCCGAGGCGGGCGGCCTGGGCCTGGGCCCAGCGGAACGCGGCCACCACGTCGTCGACGGCCGCGGGGAACGGGTGCTCGGGCGCCAGCCGGTACGCCACGCTCAGGACGGCGTGGCCGGCCTGGCGGCACAGGAGCCGGCACGGCTCGTCGTGGGTGTCGAGGTCGCCTTCGACGTAGCCGCCGCCGTGGAGGAACACCGTCAGCGGGGGGCGCTCGACGCCGGCCGGGAGGTAGAGGCGCCCGTCGAGCGGGCCCTCGGCCCCGGCGACCGTCACCGATTGAACGTCGCCCACGGGCGTCGGCCGACCGGTGATCGAGATCGTGTCGACCCGGTAGCGCGCCCGCGCCTCCTCGACGTGGTGGTGGATCCCGGCGGCCCCGTCCTCGCGGGGGTTGAGCGCGAGCACGGCGTGCGTCGTCGGGTCCAGCCGCTGCCCGTCGACCTGGGGCGGCGGGGTCCCGGCGAGGGCGACCTGGGCCGCGTGGGGCAGCCGGCCGAGCACCCGGGCGCCCGCACCTCGGGCCCGGTCGACGACCGACGGCTCGGCCGGCTCGGGCTCCGGGGCCAGCCGCCCGAGGGCCGGCGGGTCGCCCGCGACCCCGTCGCCGGACCCCGTCGCCCGCGACCCCGTCGCCCGCTGGGCCCAGCGGGCGGAGCCGGTACTCGGACGGGTCGAACGGCTCGACGCGGCGCCGGAACGCCGGGACCGAGCCGGGCCAGATCGCCGCGTTCCGCCCGGTCTCGTCGAGGTACCACGACCGGCACCCGCCCGTCGTCCAGACGGTCCCCTCCCCCAGCCGGTCGACGTGGTCGACCCAGGCCTGCTGGGCTTCGGCCGTCGGCTCGACGGCGGCCAGCCCGCGCCGGCGCATCGCGGCCACCGCACCGACGACGTGCTCGATCTGGGCCTCGGCCATCAGGACCACCGACGAGTGGCCGAGCCCGGTGTTGGGCCCCTGAATCAGGAAGAAGTTGGGGAAGCCGGCCACGGTCGTCCCGAGGTGGGCCGTCGGGCTCGCGCCCCAGACCTCCGACAGGCGCCGGCCCTCGCGCCCCACGACGTGCTGCCCGAACGGCATCTCGGTCGCGTAGAAGCCGGTCGCGAACACCAGCACGTCGGTCGGCCGCGCGACGCCATCCGCCCCGACCGTCTCCCGTGGGCGGACCTCGACGAGGGCGCCGTCGACGACGGTCGCGTTGGGCCGGGTGAGCGCGGGGTAGTAGTCGTCGGAGAGCAGGATCCGCTTGCACCCGATCCGGTAGCCCGGCGTCAGGACCCGGCGCAGGGCGGGGTCGGCGACCTGGGCTTCCAGGTGGCGCCGCGCCATCACCCGCTCGGCCTGGCGCGCGATCCAGGGGTGGCGGAAGGCGAGCCCGTAGGTCTCGTGGTAGCGGAACAGCGACCGCTGGAGCGCCTGCTGGAGCGCGGGCTGGTCCTCGAACCGCTGGCGCGTCCGGTCGCGGATCGGCGCGTCGCGGCGCGGGATCACCCAGGGCGCCGTCCGCTGGTACAGCGTCAGGGTGCGGGCCAGCTGCTGGAGCGGCGGGACGAGTTGGACGGCCGAGGCACCGGTCCCCACGACGGCCACGTCGCGGCCTTCGATCTCGACGGCGTCGTCCCAGCGCGCCGTGTGCATGACGTCGCCCGCGAACGTGTCGAGGCCGGGGACGTCGGGCAGGCGGGGCTCGGCGAGCGCGCCGGGCGCCGCGACCAGCACGTCGGCCGTCCAATCGCCCCGGTCGGTCTCGACCCGCCAGCGCGCCGCGTCGTCGTCCCAGGTCGCCTGGCGCACGTCGTGGCCGAACCGGACGTGCGGCGTGACGCCGAACCGGTCGGCGACGTCGCCGAGGTAGTCCTGGATCTCGGCCTGGGGCGAGAACCGGCGGCTCCAGTGGGGGTTGGGCGCGAACGAGAACGCGTACAGGTGCGACTGGACGTCGCACGCCGCGCCCGGGTAGGTGTTGTCCCGCCACACGCCGCCGACTTGGTCGGCCCGCTCGAACACGACCAGGCTCTCGACGCCCTCCTGGAGCAGCCGGACGGCCGCCCCGATCCCCCCGAACCCGGTTCCGACGATGGCAGCGTGGACGTGGGGGACGGTCGGCATGGGGCGGCGTCTGCGGGTGGACGCCGATGATACCGAGCCCGCCGGCCGGCGATCCCCGACTCCACCCGCCAGGCGAGCCCCACCTCGGCTCTCCCAGCCCCCTCCGCCTCGGGCCCGAGGCGGGGGGAGCTAGCCCCGCAGCGCCGACGCCACAATCGCGGGGAGCTTGGCCGGGCTCGGGTCGACCGCGAACTCGGTCACGCGCCGGGCCGTCGTCTCGGCCGTCTCGTTCGTCACGAAGTAGAGCGGCGTCGGGGCCGTGTGCGTCTCGCCCAACAGGAGCGACCGGGGGAACGGCGCGAACGGGCCCGAGATCACCGTCTTCTGGGGGCGCCCGAACAACCGGCTGTTGTGGACGACCCCGATCCCGCTCTGGACGTCGTCGCGGGTGTGGCCGGGGAACGCGCCCCAGGCCGCCTGGGCCGTCAGGAAACCGACGCCCGACCACACGTTGACGCCGACGGTCCCGTAGCGGAGCCGGGCGACGATGGCCTCGAACCGGTCCCCCAGCGCCCGCCGCGTCCGCGGGTGGATGAGGATGGTCGCGCCCAGCGTGCCCGCCAGCGTCTCGTTGCACCAGTCGACGGCCCGCTCGAGCCAGTCGCCGGGGTCCTCGTCGGGGCCGCCGCCCGGGAGCGCCGTGACGGCCAGCGCCGGCCCGAACACCTCGTCGGTGAACGCGGGCTCGTCGGCGTCCGAGGACACGGTCGCCAGCAGGCGCGAACTCGTCGGGCCGAGCCGCTCGGCGGTCGGGTAGGCGTCGGCGAACGAGGCCAGGCGGTCGTCGGCGCCGGGGTAGTACGTGGGCCGGTCGTCGAGCGTGTCGAGCACGCGGCGGACCTCGCCCACGAACGCGCCGCGCTGGGCCCACCGCTCGGGGAGCACGAGCACCTGGCTCGCGATGCAGTTGAACCCGCTGTTGTGGAGCTTCTGCGACGCCACGTTCTCGGCCTGGAACACCAGGTCCGGCTCCGACCAGTCACCCGGGACGACCAGGCACGGGCTGATGCCGCCCAGCTCGCTCGTCACCGGCACGTCGACCTGGGGTTGGTCGCGGGCCTTGCGGGCCGCGCCCTCGTCGCCGGTCCCGTAGACGATGGCGTCGTGCGTCGCCGCGCTCCCCGTCATGTGGATCGCGTCGACGGCGTCGTGGGCCGTGAGGTACTGGCCGACCTCGGTGCCGCCGGCCGCGAACCGGAGGTAGCCGGCCTCGACGAACGCCTCGAACACGGTCTCCAGGAGGGGCTGGAGGTAGGCGTTGACCGGGTTCATCTTGAGCAGGACCACCTGGCCCTCGGCGTACAGCTTGTAGAGCACGTCGAGCGGCGGGATCGCGGCGATGTTGCCGGCCCCGAGCACGAGCGCGACGCCGCCCTTGGGGGTCATCCTCCTGGTAGAACGTCGCCATGGTGCCGGGCAGCGACTCGGGCGTGACGCCCGGCTGCTTGCCAGACGTCGGCCTCGATGCCGGCCAGCAGGACGCGGTCGTAGAGCCCGTCCGGGAGCACGCGGACGACCGTCTGCCCGTCCGGCCGCTGGCGGACGTGGCCGGCGACCGCCTGGGCCAGCGTCCCGCGCTCGACGTGCCGGAGCGTCTCGACCAGCGGCCCGATGTAGTTGGCCAGGACCCACGGCCCCGACGTCCACTCCTCGCCCCGGAGCGGCGAGCCCACCGCGAGCCCCTTGGCGCGCGACGCCGCCGTCACCCAGCGACCGGCCACGTCGGCGATCCGGGGGCGGAGCCCCTCCAGCATCTCGATCTTGTCCGCGAGCGGACGCCGGGCCCACTCGGTCGCGTGCGCGGCGAGGTCGGCCAAGGCGGCGTCCATCTCGGCGGGGGTGCTGTCGGCGGGGGTGGGGGGCGGCTGCATGGTGGGGTCGGGGTGGCCCGCTGGTACGCCGCACCGCCGCACGGGTCCCGGCCGCCGCCGGGCTGTCGGACGCCGCCTACACGCCGACCGCGGCACCGGCCCCCGCCCGCCTCGAGGCCGACCCGAGGCGGACGGGCCCGAGGCGGACGGACCCGAGGCGGACGGACCCGGGCGCGCTACCCTCGGGCCGCCAGCGCCGCCGCGAAGCGCTCGGCCGACCCGTCGGCGTACGGGAAGTACAGCGACGGCTCGATCAGCTCCAGCTCCATCACCGCGAGCGCGCCGCCGGGCATCCGGACCGCGTCGACGCGGGCGTAGAGCAGCGGCTCGGGGCCAGGGCACGGCGGCCAGCGCGGCGTCGGCCAGCGCCAGCAGGTCCGCGTGGGGCTCGACGCCCCGGATGACGCCGCCGTGCTCCTCCTGGACGCGGAAGTCGCCCGGCGCGGGCGTCTTCAGGATCGCGTGGCTCACGGCGCCGCCGAACGCGAACACGGACCACTCGCCCCGGGCGACCACGTCGGGCACGAACGGCTGGACCAGGCACGGCCGGCCGGCGAGTGCCGACAGGGCCGGGGCCCACGTGTCCGGGTCAGGCCCCAGCCGGAAGGTGCCGTCGGCGTTGGCGCTCACGACGGGCTTGGCGACGACCTCGGCCGTCCCCCACTGGTCGAAGGCGCCGGCGAGGTCGCCGGCCGTCAGCCCGTCCGCCCACCGCGTCGGGACGACGGGGACGCCGGCCGCGTCGAGGTCGCGGAGGTAGGTCTTGCGGAGGTTCCACCGCATCACCGTCCAGCGGGTTCTCCAGCCGCGCCGACGAGGCGTCGATGGTGGCGAGCACGTCGAGAAACGCGTCGGGGGCGTCATGGTAGTCCCACGGCGACCGGACGACGACCACGTCGTAGGCGTCCCAGTCGGTCTCGGCTCGCCACGGGACCTCGTCGACGGTCCACCCGAGGGCGGCCAGCGGGGCGACGGCGTCCCGGTCGTAGGTCACGAAGTCGTCGAGGGTGTCGGTGGTGAGGAAGGCGCAGGCGGGCACGGGGCAGTGGGCAGTGGGCAGTGGGCAGTGGGCAGTGGGCAGTGGGCAGTGGGCAGTGGGCAACCTAGCCCGTCGACCGTGTGGACGAGCGGCCTCGGCCCCGCCGCCGCTCCCCCCGGGCCGGCCCCGAGGCGGGCCACCTCGGTGGCCCCTCGGGGGGCCTCCGGCCTCGTGTTCGGGCCAACCCTCAGGGAACGCTCAGCGTATGGCCCTTGGAGACGGCGCCCCCCTCCCGGACCTTGATCGCAGTCCCCGACGCAACCCCGTGCTTCCGTCCCTCCTCCCGACCCGACGCGCCATCCGCTCCACGATGGTGTCCGTCGTGCTGGTCGCCGGCGCGCTGGCCGCGATCCTCTAGGCCCGCCTCGGCGGACGCCTGGAGACCCCACCGCGAGTCTCGCGCCGGCTCTGGCTAGGCGCGGCGTGCAGACTGCGAGGCGGCGCGATCCGGACCGACGCTACTCGGCGCCCTCCCAGGTCAGGATGTCCTCCTCGGTCGCGTCGTTGGCGTCGCCGCACCCGGGCAGCGGCTCCTTCTTCTCGGTCAGGTTGTAGCCGAGCGCCTGCCACTGGGTGGCGAGGTACGTGTTCCACTCGGCGTAGTGGGCCTGGTCCTCCGGCAGCTCGTCGTCGGCGTAGATGGCCTCGACGGGGCACGCCGGCACGCACGCGTTGCAGTCGATGCACTCGTCGGGGTGGATCACGAGGAAGTTGGGCCCCTCGTAGAAGCAGTCGACGGGGCAGACTTCGACACAGTCCGTGTGCTTGCAGTTGATGCAGGGCTGGGCGACGACGTAGGGCATGAGACGGCGGGGTTACCGGGACCGGGCGGGGAGCGGCTAAGCTAGCGCGCTCACCCCTCGCCCCCGGCCGTGTTCCACCGCTCCGCCCCCCTGCTCCTGCTGGCCACCGTCCTCGCCGTCTCGGGGTGCGGCGCCTCGAACCGGCTCGACGAGGTCTCGCTCGACGGCCGCCGCGTGGCCGTCACGGCCGCCATCCCGCCGGCGCCGCGCGTCCAGGCCGGGAGCCCGCGTCGAGGCGGGCATCGACCCCTACGACCCCGTCGGGACGGCGGTCCGCGTGGGGACGTCGATCGAGAAGCGGCGGCAGGCCCGGCGCGCCCAGACCCGGCTCGACAGCGTCGTGGCGACCGTCGACGTGGCCGACCGGATCGCGCGGCAGTCGCTCGCGCGGACGGCGGCGCTCCTCCGGTTCACGCCGGCCTCGCGGCCCGAGGCGGCCGACTTCGTCCTCGACCTGCGGATCGCCGACTACGCGCTCGTGGCCGACTCGTATGAGGGGGCCGTCTACTTCGTGCTGGTCGGCGACGTCCACCTGCTCGACGCCCAGACGGGGGCGTCGCTGTGGGACGCCGAGGTGAGGGAGCGCGAGGTCGTCGACCGGGTCGCTGCTGGGGCTGCCGGTCTCGGTCGGCAACGTGTTCACGGGCCGGTCGCTGGCCGCCCTGTCGACGCGCGAGATGGCGACCGGGCTGGCCCGCCTGGCCGACCTGGCCGCCGAGCGGATCACGGACCGGCTGGCCGACGACTACGTCCGCTCGCGCGACGGCTACCGCCAGCGCCAGGCCGAGTAGTGGCCCGACCGGGCCCGCCTCGGGACCGGGCCCGCCTCGGGACACGAGGCGGGCGGGTCCGGCTCGGGGCGCCGGGGGCGTCGGCGGCGCGACCGGAACCGCGCGGACGGTGGGCCCTGGGCCTCCGGCGGTGAATTCGACCGGCCGGCGGACCCAACCGGAAGCGCTCCCGTCAGAGGCGTCCTTTCCACCATCCCCCCTCCGATCATGGACGACCTCACCAACGACGCCCAGCGCAACCTCCACAAGGAAGAGGCCAAGGGCCGCAAGGAGCAGGCCGGCGGCGCCTTCGACGAGCTCAAGGGCAAGATCAAGAAGAACGTCGGCGACGCGTTCGACGACAAGAGCATGCAGGCCAAGGGCGCGGCCGAGGAGATGGCCGGCAAGGCGCGCAAGCACGCCGGCGACGCCCACGCCGACGCGGCCGACGCGGCCGAGGACGCCATCGACAAGCTCGACTAGCTCGGCCCGATCGCAGTCTAGACCGGCACCCGGTGGCCTCGGCCGCCGGGTGCCGTAGGTTTTGGGCTCACCTCCCCCTCCCCGTCATGGACCTCAACAGCCTCAAGGACACCGCCGGCGACCTCGCCAAGGACGCCGCCGACAAGGCCGGCGACGCGGCCGGCGACGCTCGCCAGCAAGGCGGCCGACCTCGCGCCCGACGCGGTCAAGGATCAGGCCGCCAAGGCCGCCGCGAAGGCGGCCGAGGTGGCCGGCGACCTCGCGGACAAGGCGGCCGAGAAGGCCACCGACCTGCTCGGCAAGGCGGCCGACAAGCTCGGCGGCTGACCCCGCGCCTCCGCACCGTCTTCTGCGCCCCGGGCGGCCTCGGCTGTCCGGGGCGCGGTACGTTCGGGCGTGACCGGAGCCCGCCTGCGCGCCGCCTTGGCGGCCTACCCCCGTCCGTTCTGGATGCTCGTCGTGGGCACGTTCGTCAACCGGACGGGGCTCGTGGTGCTGCCGTTCCTGGCGCTCTACCTCAGCGGGCCCCGCGGGTTCAGCGTCGCCCAGGCGACGGTCGCGGTCTCGCTCTACGGGGCCGGCGCGTTCTCGGGAGGCTTCGTCGGGGGCTGGCTCTCGGACCGGGTCGGTCGGCGGCCGGTCCTGCTGGCGAGCCTGGGCGGGGCCGCGCTGCCGATGGCCGCGATCCCGTTCGCCCCGTCGTTCGCCGCCGTCGCCGGCGTGGTGTTCGCGTTCGGCCTGCTCAGCGAGATGTACCGGCCGGCCGTCTCGGCGGCCGTCGCGGACCTGGTCCCGGAGGCGCGGCGGCCCCGGGCCTACGCCATCGTCTACTGGGCCATCAACCTGGGCTCGGCGGTGGGGCCGGCCGTCGGCGGGCTGCTGGCCGAGCGGTCGTACCTGGGCCTGTTCGTGCTAGAGGGCGCCTCGCTGCTCGCCTACGCGTCATCGTGTGGGCCTCGGTCCCCGAGACGCGGCCCCAGACCGCCGACGGCGCGGCGCGTCCCCGGATCGACCTGCGGCCGGTCGCGCGCGACGGGGCGCTCGCGGCGCTGGCCGCGGCCGTGTTCTTGGTCGGCGTCGGGTTCTACCAGCTGTTCACGACGTTGCCGCTGGCGATGGAGGCCGACGGGCTGAGCGAGCGCTACTTCGGGTTCGTGATCACCGTCAACGGGGCGCTGATCGTGCTGGTGGGGCTGCCGGTCGCGGCCTGGGTGGGCGACCGGGCGACGCGGTGGCCGGTCCCGGCCGCGGTCGGCCTGGTCGCGCTCGGGCTGGCGCTCCAGATCCCGGCCCACTCGTTCGGCGCCTACGCCGCCTGCGCCGTCGTCTGGACGCTGGGCGAGATGGCGTTTCTGCCCGTCGTCCCGACGCTGGTCGCGCGGATGGCGCCGGCCGACCTCCGCGGCTCGTACCAGGGCGTGTACCACGCCAGCTGGGGGCTGTCCAAGATGGTCGGCCCGGCGCTCGGCGGGTTCGTGCTGGCCGGCCTGGGCTCGGCCGCGCTCTGGGCCGGGGCCGCCGGGCTGGCCGCGGTCGCGGCCGTCGTGGTCGCGGCGTTGATGCCCGTGCTCCGCCGCCGCTTCGAGGCCGCGCCGGCCCCACCGGCTCCGCCTCGGTAACCGAGCGGGCCGGGAACGGGCCAGCGCCTCCAGCGCTCGGCCGAGGCGGACGGGGCTAGAGGCCCACCCGCAGGCTCGCGCCGACGCGGTAGCCGGTCAGCGACGACGCCCCGACGGTCTCGGCGATCCCGAGCGTGTAGACGAACGACGCCCGGAGCCGGGCGCTCGACCCGATGGCGACGGTCGGCGCGACGCCCAGGTCCAGGAGCAGCTGCTGCTTGGCCAGCGCCTCGGCGGCCTCGGCCGAGAGCGAGACCTCCGAGAGCGACCCGTAGTAGCGGGTCCCGACCGAGACGGCCAGCTCGGCGGTCTCCGGCCCGAACCCGAGCCCGAACGAGGCCTGGCGCCTGCGACGGCCGGCGGTACGACACCGGCCGGGCCGCCGCCCCGACCGCCCCGTCGAACACGTGGCGGTAGCGCGCGAGCAGCCGGGTCCGGACCAGGCGCCCGCCGCTCTCGATCCGCATCGTCGCCGACGCCTTGTCGCCGGGGCTGAACGTCTCGCCGCGGTAGCTGTCGTCGCCGTAGAGCACGTACGACCCCTCGAGCGTGAACGTCGAGGTGGCGCTGACCGAGGCGTCGAGGCCGACCGTCAGGATGGTCTCGCCGGCCGGCGCGTAGCTCGACGTGTCGGCGTCGAACAGCGTGTACGACGACCGGGCCGAGTACGCCGCGCCGATCCCGAACGCCGCCCCGGCCCCCATCGGCACGGCCAGCGCGACGCTCGGCGAGACGACGGCGCCCTGGCCCAGCGTCGGTAGCGCGAACGCGTAGTCGTCGACGGCCAGCGAGGCCGAGGTCGCGAACTGGGCGTCGGTCAGCGCCGTCTGGCCCGTCGGCAGGCTCGCCCCCAGCGTGACGTCGACGAGCGCGAGCCCGAGCGGCTGCTGAAATCCGACGCCGACCTGGGTGTCGCCGAGCCCGCTCAGCGACTCCAGCCCGTCGCCGCTCACCGACGCGTAGACCGTCCGCAGGCTCACCGTCAGGCCGCGCCCGACCCCGACGGCGACCGAGAGCGGGACGGTCGCCTCGCTCACCGACTGGGTGTCGCCGGTGGAGTAGCTCTGGGAGACGAACCCGGCGTCGACCACCACGCGGGGCTCGGTCTGGGCCGAGGCCCCGGCAGCGGCGGCCAGGACGACGAGGGCGAGGGCGAGGCGGGAGACGTTCATGCTAGAGCCGCGTGACGCGGACGGTGGCCGTGCCGGCCTCGGTCGAGAGCCGGACGAGGTAGACGCCCGCCGCGACCGGCCGGCCCGAGCCGTCGCGTCCGTCCCAGGTCGCCGTCGTGGCGCCCGAGTCGAGGGCCAGCGTGCGGACGGCCCGCCCCAGCACGTCGACCACGTCGAGACGGGCCGGGCCAGAGGCCGTGACGCCGACCGTGACGGCACCGCGCCGACGGGTTCGGACGAGGCGCGCTCAGCGCGACCGGACCGGCCCGGGCGCTCACCGAGGCGGACCGGGCGCGGACGGACAGGCGCCGCGTGGAGACACCGGCCACGGACGCGACGAGGACGCGACCGCCGACGACGGGCAGCACCTCGCCCCGGTCCAGGTCCTCCACGACCAGCTCGGGCCAGTCGCCGAGCGGCGCCAGGCGGAGGTCGACCGGCCCACCGTCGGGCGGCGTGAGCGCCAGCGTCCAGCCCGAGTCGGCGGACGGGCGGAAGTGGCTGAGCCAGTCGTGGCCGTCGGCGCGGACGGCCAGGCGCGAGGCCGCCGTCGATGGGCGGGGGCTTGCGGAGGTCGACGGGCCCGGTCGCCGCGGACGCGCCCGGCCAGCCCGAGGGTGACCTCGTCCCGGGCGTCGCCCGCGACGGCCGTCACCCGGAGCGCCGCCGCGCCACCGCCGGCCCGTTCGCGGACCCGCTCGGCGAGCGTCCGCGCGTCGGAGTCGCCCGCCGCCGGGGAGGGCCCGGAACCGCAGGGCCCCCTCGGGGCCCGGGTTGAACACCAAGTAGCCCTCCCACGGCTGGAGCGTCGTCTGCCCGCCGACGAACGAGCCCGTAAACGCGACGGGGTCGTTGGTCCCCGCCGGCCGGCCCACGTCGGCCCAGCGGATCGGGAACAGGAACGGGTTGCCGATCTGGTTCCAGCCGGCTCGGAGCGGGATCGTGACCTCCGACGCCCGCGGGAGCCCGTCCACGAACGCCACGCCGGTCGAGAGCCCGGCCTCGACGTCGAACGTGCCGCCCCGGCTCGCGATCAGCCAGTAGCCCGCGCCGGGCCGGACGCGCTCGAACGTGGCCCGGTCGCGGATGGCGTCGCGGTAGGCCTCGACGAACGGGTCCCACCGGAGCAGCCTCCACTGCGCCGGGTCCCCGTCCGCCCCGAAGTCGTCGCCGAACACGTCCAGCGGGTCGTCGCTCCCCAGCGTCGCCGGGACGCCCTCGGCCTCGCCGAGCAGGACCGGGACCGAGACCATCCGGTACTGCCGGGCCTGGAGCGTCACCCCCGACGTGGCCGTGGGGATCAACGCGGGGACCCGGTAGGGCGCGCCCGAGGGGTTCTGGACCGGCTCGGTCTTGACCACGCCGTCCTCGACGTACGACGCGTAGACCTCCAGGCCCTGGGGCGGGATGGGGAACGGGACGAGCACGGTCCACAAGTTGTCGCCCTGGTCGGTCGCCTCGAGCTCCTGGAACGCGGTCTCGCCCACCGAGCGGACCAGGATCGAGACGGCCGTCGGGGTGGTCTCGAGAAACCGGACCTGGGCGTCGACGCTGATCCCCGCGACGGGGAACGCGGGGCGGAGGCTGATCTGGACGTTCCCGGTCTGGGCGGCCGCGGAGGCCGCCATGCCAGGAGGGCGAGGACGAGAGGACGAGCGGTCATGGGCGGTTGCCGCTGGGCACGCTGGGCGGCAGAGGGGGATCGGGGAGCGTGCCCAGGACGCCGGCCTCGCTCCCCTCGACGCCGGGCTCCCGGGTGTTGTCGCTGGGCACGAGGTGGCTGCCGAGTTCGTCGCGCAGCCCGGACATGCGGCGACGGACGGCCGAGGACGTCTGGACGGGGACCGGGTCGAGCGACCCCGCCGCGGCGACGGCCAGCGTCGGCCCGGCCGCGCCCGAGGTGGCCGCCGAGAGCGTCGCGCCCTCCCGGGCGGTCGCGGCGAGCGTGAAGCCGGGGTCGCGCGCGACGGCCTCGCCGTAGAGCCCGGCCGCGGCCGCGAAGTCGCCGTCGTCCTCCTGCAGCAGCCCGCGGCTGTAGAGCAGGAACGCGACCAGGTCCGTCGTGGGCGCGCGCATCAGCCGGGCCTGGTCCGCCTCGGGCACGGCGACGCCCAGGGCCGCGAGCACCCCCAGCGTGATCGTCTTCTGGACGCGGAACAGGTCGGCCACGCCGCCCTCGGTCGTCTCGACGTCGCGGAGCGAGCCCTCCCACAGGGCCGACTCGATGCGGAGCGCGTCGCCCTGGACGTCGACCTCGCCGCCGACCAGCCGGTCGGCGCGCAGGAGCCGGCCGGCGCGCGGGGCCGTCCGGGCGTCGAGGACGCCGTCGCGGGCCAGGCTGAACTCGGCCAGGAGCGACTGGAGCCGGGCCCGCTCGACGACCGTCAGCGGGTCGACGGACGCGAGGTCGATCGACAGCACCTCGGCCAGCCCGCGGCCCAGCGACGCGTACGCCGGGTCGTCGCCGCGGTACGCGAACGGGAGCACGCCGATGGCGCCGGTCCCGAACGTCACCGCGACCGAGTCCTCGACGATGAGCGCCGTCGCGAACTCGCGCTGGAAGCGGGCGCGGACGAGCCCGTCGAGGCGGCCGCGCAGCGAGTCGCGGTAGGCGTCGCCCGCGTCGACGGCGAGGTAGCGCGCGTAGGCGTTCTCCGCCTCGGCCCGCTGGCCCAGCGCCTCGTGGACGAGCCCGGCGAAGTAGAGCGTCTGCCCGTCCGCCGGGTCGAGCGCGAGCGCGCGCTCGAAGGCGCCGAGCGCGAGCGCGTACTCCTCGTCGACGGCCAGCAGGGCGCCCAGGTCGCGGAGCGCCTCGGCGTCGCCCGGCGCCTGGGCCACTCGGGCTTCGAGGGCGTCCCGGGTCGGGGACCACGGCGGCGGGCCCGGCGCAGGCGGCCAGCCCGAGGGCCAGCCCGATCAGGCCAGGGACGAAACGGAGCACGGGGGTCGGTGGAGTGAGGGGAGCGAGGCGAGAGGGCGCGGGCCGGTGGGCCCGCCTCGGCGCGGCGCCGGGGCCGCTCAGCGCTGGACGTTGGCGGCCATCATCGGGACGACGCCCTCGTCCATCCGGAGCTGGGCCGGTTCGTAGCCGGGGTCGAGCGACAGCGCCATCTGGTACTGCTCGAGCGCGGCCCCGTAGTCCTCGGTCTCCTCCAGCGCGAGCCCCCGCGCGTAGGCGATCACGGCGTCGAGCGACTCGGTCGAGGCCTGCGACGTCGGCGCGGTCGGCAGCCGCGCGTCGACGGCCTCGGCGACCAGCTCGCTGAGGCACGACACCAGCGCGTCGAACTGGTCGGCCCGGCCCTCGACGCGCTCGCCCATCAGGATCCGGCCCGTCTCGACGTCGACCACGCGGGCCGTCGAGCAGCATCTCGCTGCCGCTCTTGATGTAGGTCCCGAACACGACCTGGTCGGCGCCGAGCAGCCTGCCCGCCTCACGGCCCGCGGCCTCGCCGGTCCCCAGCGACTGCTCGTCCAGGAGCCACTGCAGGCGGACGCGCTCGACCAGCTCGAGCTCGGTCGAGCCCCGCATCCGGTCGATCATGAGCGAGGCGAACCCCAGCCGGAGCGGGTCGACCTGCTCGTAGTCCGTGATCGAGCCGTTGGTGAAGTCGGCGATGGCGAGCGTCCGCGCGCGGTCGGTCTGGACGGCGTACGACCCGTCCTTGTCGCGGCGGACCTGGTAGAACGTCTCCAGGAGCGCCAGCGGCTCGACGTCGGGGTTGAGGCGGACGACGGGCGGCTCGGTCTCGACCAGCCGGCGGAGCGCGGCGCCGGCGCCGGCCCGGTCGCCCAGCGCCAGGCGCGTCCGGCCCAGCATCCGGAGCGCCACGCGGCGGACCCGCGGCGGCGACGCCGGGGCCGAGGCGACGGCGTCGAACTGGCTGGCCGCGGCCTCGAAGTCGGCCTGGTCGTAGGCGCTCACGGCCGCGTCGAGCGCGGCGCTCTGGCCGCGGACGTCGGAGAAGCTGGGCTCGGTCGCGGGCGGGTCCGGGGCCGGCGGCGGGGCCACCGAGGCGGCCGAGGTCGTCGCGCGGGGCGCGTCGCAGGCGGCGATGCCGGCCGTGGGCGCCGAGGCGCCGGCGGAGCCGCCGCAGCCGGCCAGCACGAGCGGCGAGCGCGAGGGCGGAGAGGGAGGCCAGGGGTCGGGTCATGTCGGCGGAGGGCTAGGAGCCCGAGGAGGCGGCCCGGACCTCGAACGAGAGGGGGACGGGCGGGAGCGGGTCGGGCGAGAAGCGCGGCGGGACGTCGACGGTGACCATGTCCTGCCCCACGACCTCGTAGCCCCGGCGCCGGACGATGACGGTGTGGCGGCCGACGGGCAGCATGACCTGGGTGGGCGTCTGGCCCTGGGCCTGCCCGTCCACGACGACGCTCATCCAGGGGCGCTCGGCGTCGGACGAGGACACGCTCACGCGGACCGCCCGCTGCGGCGCGTAGCACCGGACGGACGACCGCTGCCCGGCGGTCACGGTCACGCGAGTCGTTTCAGAGAGCGGGCCCGCTTGGCAGCGGGCGGTGTAGGTGCCGGGCGCGAGGTCCCGGCTTCCCCCTGAGATACCGGAACCGTCGATGGAAAGCGTCACGCCGGCGTCGAGCGTGACGTCGACCGTGCCCGTCCGCGGGCCGGCCGCCGGCCTCGGCGCCTGGGGCTGCGGGGCCGGGGGCGCCGGCTGCTGGACCGACGGCTGCTGGGGCTGGGGCGTCGGCTGAACTGGGGCCGCCGGCTGCCCGGCCCCGCCCTGGGCGACCAGCGGCGCGCTCCCCGCCC
Organism: uncultured Bacteroidota bacterium; assembly: GCA_963740235.1. Taxonomy (GTDB): domain Bacteria; phylum Bacteroidota; class Rhodothermia; order Rhodothermales; family Rubricoccaceae; genus Rubrivirga. The sequence goes on along the minus strand of CAVUDG010000007.1, from coordinate 1,219,643 downwards.
GGACCGCGACGGTCACCGGCGCCGGGGGCGCGGCCTCGAACGTCGGCGCCACGTCGACCGCGAGCGACGTGTCGATCCGGGCCGAGACGACCCGGAGCACGTGGCGGCCCGTCTCCAGCGTCAGCCGTGCCGGCAGCGGCCGGGCCTCGCCGCCGTCGACGGCGACCGTGGCCGCCTCCGTCGCCCCGTCCCACGACGCCGACACGTCGACGGCCTGGCTGGGCGTGGTGCACGCCAGGCGCCGCGTCGCCCCCCGGCCGACCTCGACCTGGGCCGTGACCGAGTGGTCGCCGGCCAGGCACAGCACCTCGTGCGTCCCCGCGCCCACCTCGGCCGCGCCCTGGGCCGGGTCGCCGTCGACGACGTAGCGGACCCCGTCGGCGGGGACCAGGACCAGCGTCGAGGGTCGGGAGAACCACCACCCGGCGGCGATCAGCACGAGCAGGGCGAGCGCGCCCCCGCCGAGCACGGCCGGCGACGGCCGCGCGCGCGCAGGCCGGGCCCCGACCGGCTGGCCCGGCGGAGGCACCGAGGCCGGCGGGGAGCCCACCCGGGGCGCGTGGGGCACGCGCGTCCGCGTCGGCGTGGGGTCGTCGCCGACCGCGGCCAGGGCCTCGCGCATCTCGGCCGCCGAGCCGTAGCGGGCGTCGGGGTCCTTCTCGAGCGACCGCATCAGGGCGTGCGCGACGGCCGGCGTCACGCGGTCGCTGAAGTCGGTCGGCGGCGGGAACGACTCCTCGACGATGGCCCGCATCATGGTGAAGTCGCCGCCGTCGCGGTCGAACGGGAGCCGGCCCACGAGCGCCTCGTAGGCCGTCAGGCCCAGCGAGAACAGGTCGCTCCGGTGGTCCAGCGTCGGCAGCGAGCGGACCTGCTCGGGCGACATGTAGGCGAGCGTCCCGGCCACGGCCTGCGTCCGCGTCGCGTCGCCGTCGGACTGGAGCCGGGCCAGCCCGAAGTCGGTCAGCTTGACCGTGTCGTCGGTCGTCAGGAGCACGTTGCGCGGCTTGATGTCGCGGTGGACCACGCCGACCGTGTGGGCCGCCTCCAGGCCCAGCAGCATCTGGCGGAGCAGCGGCCACAGCGTCTCCCACGGCATCGGCCCGGCCGCCATCCGGTCGTGCAGGCTCCCGCCGTCGACGTACTCCATCACGATGAACAGCCCGTGCTCGGTCTCGCGCAGCGCCATCACGCGGACGATGTGGGGGCTCGCGACGCGCGCCATCGCCCGGGCCTCCGTCCGGAAGCGGCGGACGAACGAGACGTCGGTCGTCATCCCGGCCGTGATCGACTTGAGCGCGACCGGGATGCCGAGCGCGGTGTCCTCGGCCCGGTACACGACGCCCATCCCGCCGCGCCCGAGCACGCCCTGGATGTGGTACTCGCCGACGCGGGCGCCGATCAGCGGGTCGGCCGGGGGGCCGGTGCGGGGGGGGGCGTCGCTCATGCGGTCACGGGGTGGAAAGTGGGGGGGGACGGGAGACGACCGGACGCGCCGGCCGCCGCGACCCGGTCGGCCTCGGTGCCGAGGCGGGCCGGTTCAGGGCGCGATCTGGACCACGACCGCCGTCGCGTTGTCGCGGCTGCCCAGCGTGCTCGCGAGCGCCACCAGCCAGTCGGCGGCGTCCTGGGGCGCGTAGGTGTGGACGCTCCGGACGATCTCGGCCGGCTCGACCGGGACCAGCCCGTCCGAGCACAGGACGAACCGGTCGCCGGGCCGGAGCGGGCCCGTCGGGACCACGTCGACCTCGACCGTCTCGCGGACGCCGATGGCCCGGGTCAGGTGGTGGGCCCGCGTCCGGGCGATCTCGGCCAGCGCCGGGTCCGTCCGGGCCGCCTCGCCCAGCGTGTGGTCGGTCGAGAGCTGGACGATCTCGTCGCCGCGGACGCGGTAGGCCCGGCTGTCGCCGACGTGGCCGAGGTAGCCCTGGCCGTCGGCGACCAGCAGCAGCGTGCACGTCGTCCCCATCTGGCGCCGGTGGGGGCCGGCGTTGGCCCGGGCCCAGACGGCGTCGTTGGCCGCCGTGACGGCCGCGTGCATCAGCGCGAGCCGGTCGGGCTGGGACCGGAAGCCGGGCCCGAAGGCGGCCATCATGGCGTCGACGGCCGCGTTGCTCGCCTCGGCGCCGGCCTCGTGGCCGCCCATCCCGTCGGCGACGGCGAACACGGCCGGCTGGGGCACGACCCGACCGTCGACGTCGCCCGAGGCGATCGCGATGGCCGGGAGCACGCCGAAGGCGTCCTGGTTCTCGCTCCGGACCGAGCCCACGTCGGTCCGCGCGCCGGCGGCGATCCGGAGCGTCTGGGGCGGGGCGGGCGACGGGGCGGGGCGGGGGGAGGGGTCCACGGGGCCGGGGGGCGAGGGCGGTGGGGGTCAGTCGCTGGAGACGTCGGACTGGCGGCGCTGGAGCGCGCCCGTGCCCAGGCGCGACGTGCGGCCGGTCGTCGGGCCCGCCTCGGGGGCGATCCCGCCGCGCCCGCCGGCGAGCGCGACCTGGACCGGCGGGTCCATGTCGATCCCGAACGTCCGCGGGTTCTGGCCGATCACGGCCGCCGCGAAGATGTTCATGACGTAGTCCTTGGTCTCGTTCGGCATCACCCCGCGGTACTTGGTCAGGAAGCGCCAGTAGGTCCGGGATTGGGGGTCGTTCTGGATCCCCGCCCGCCGGAGCTCCCCCTGGATGGCGTCCATGTTCCGCCGGATGCGCCCCTCGCCCCAGTTGTACGACGCGCACACCAGCAGCCCGCTGGCCTGCGCGAGGTGGCTGTAGATGTCGTGGAGGTAGCGGGCCGCGGCGTCGGCGGCCTGGCCGAAGTCGTGGCGCTCGTCGAGCGGGTCGTACTGGTTGGTCGCGACGAGCGGGCCGGGCTCGAGCCCGTAGCGCTTGCCGGTCTCGGGGATGAACTGCCAGGCCCCCTTGGCGTAGCCGTAGCGCGTCGCCGGGCCGACCGCGCGCGTGTCGAAGTTGCTCTCCTGGAGCGAGAGGTAGAAGAACTCGGTCGGCATGCCGTGCCGCCGGAGCGCGTTGACCGCCTGGACGTCGAACCCGTTGACCTGGGCGTGGCGGACGGCCTGCTGGAACCGCCCGCTCCGCTTCCACTTGTTGACGTAGACCTGGACCTCGTCGACGAACGCGTCGGGGATCGTGATCTCGCTCTCGCCGAAGGCCCGGGCCACGCGGTAGATCGCCTCCTCCTCGGACGAGAGCCCGTCGTAGACGCCCAGCCGGCGGACGAACTGGTCGTAGCGGGAGGCCGTCCGGCGGCGGGCCTCGCGGGCCCGCTCCAGGTCGACGGTCAGGCTGTCGGCGTTGGCCGGGTCCGCCTCGATCTGGGCCTGGACCTCCTGGACCTGGTCGGCCACGGCGATCTCGTACGTCCGGAGTTCGACGAACAGCTCCTGGGCCTCGCTCCGCAGCAGGTTGATCCGGTACTGGAGGTAGCCCGCGTAGCCGATCGCGATCACGCTCACCAGCAACACGCCCACGACCACGCCCCGGTAGCGCGAGCGCTCCTTCTGCTGCACCTCGGCCTGGGCCTGCTGGAGGTCGTCGTAGGCCCGGCGGATAAACCGGGTCCGCTCGCCGACCTGGTCGTCGTCGGCGTCGCCGCCGAAGTAGCGGTCGACGACGGCGTCGTACGAGAGGCCGTCGGCGGCGGCGACCGGCGGCGGCGGGTGGGCCCCGTCGCCCGACGACGCGTCCAGGGACCCGGCGCGTCTCTCTGCGCTCGGCGCAGCGGCCGCGCTCGGCGGCCGCGGGGCCACCGCCGGTCGGTCGGGCGCCGAGGGCGGCACGGGCGTGGGCGGGGCGACGGGCGCGGGCTCCCCGAACGACGCGTCGGACGGACGGAACGGGTCGTCCGCGTCCTCGACCGTGGGGTCCGGGGCGGCCGGTGGCGACGGGGGCGAGCCGGACGCCGAGGCCGGGGCGGCCACCGAGACCGAGTCGACCGGCCGGGCCACCGAGGCGGGCGGGGCCACCGAGGCGGGCGGGGCCACCGAGGCGGGCGGGGCCACCGAGGCGGGCGGGGCCACCGAGGCGGGCGGGGTCACCGAGGCGGGCGGGGTCGCCAGGGCGAAGCGGACCACGGGCCCCCCCTCCCCCACCTGGACCTCGCGGACGCCCTCCACCCGGACCCGGTCCACGCGGGTGCCGTCGACCAGGGTGCCGTTGGCGCTCCCCAGGTCCGAGATCTGCCAGCCGTCGCCGTCGGGCGAGACCTCCAGGTGGCGGCGGCTCACGCGGGCTTGGTCCGGCAGCGGCACGTCGCACCCGGCGTCGCGGCCGACCGTGAACGGCCGGTCGAACGTCCACGACTCCCCGCCCGCCTCGACACGGAGGGGGGGCGGGGCAGGCGGCCCGGGAGGGTCAACCGGCATCGGCGGGCGCGGCGGCCGTCTTGGGCACCTCGACGCCGAACACGACGCCGACCGAGTGGGGCAGGACCGCGCGGGGCGGCCACAGGCGGACGCCGTAGGTGTGGGACGTCTCGGTCTCGTGCTCGTCGAGGTGCTGGACCGTCACCGCGTCGGGCTCGACCGGACCGGCGTCGCCGCGGACGAAGGCGCGGAAGCGGCGGTCGATCTCGGCGATGGCCGCGGCCGGCTCCAGCCCGGCACACGCCGGCCCGACGGTCAGCGCGCGGTGCGAGGCGAGGGCGGTGAACACGGCGGCGGGCAGGCTCGCCCGGGCCTGGGCGTCGCCCGAGGCGTCGGCGGGGATGGCCGTCGTGACGGGCGGGCCGAGCACGGCGCGGTCGGTCCGGAGCGGGCCCGAGAACCCCAGGACGCCGGCGCGCGCCAGGTCGTTGAGGACGCTGTCGCCGAAGGCCGCCGCCAGCGGCCATCGCCCCCATCCGCGTCGCGCGGACGGGCAGGTCGGGCACGGCCTGCCCGGCCGAGGCCGTCGGCCAGCCGCGCTCGCGGTGGGCGGCCGCCATCGCGAGCCCGGTCAGGAGCGCGCCGCCGCCCCACAGCCGCTCGCCGCCCTCGACCCCGTGCGCCTTGTCGGGGTGGTCCGGGCCGTAGGCGTGGCGGAGCAGGAAGGGCGGCGCGGCGAGCGCCAGGAACGCCGCGTCGGGCCGGGTCCGCAGCGAGCGGAAGGCGGCGTACTCGGGCTGCTGCAGGAGCGCCGTCGCCGGCGGCAGGCGCGAAAAGTCGGTCGGAGCGGAGAGCCCGAAGAAGGCCGGCGACGCGCTCACGACGACGGGCACCTGCAAGCTGGCGCCGGACGCGGCGATGTCGCCCAGCGCCGACAAGTCGGCCGAGGTCGCCTCGACGGCGTGGTCGAGCAGGACGGCCGCCAGCGGCGTCTTGCCGAGCCCGGTCTCGTACTCGGCCATCAGCACCTGGTGGTGGACGGCCTCGGCCAGCGCCGACCGGGGCGCGGCCAGGACCGACAGCCGGGCGCCCGTCCGGAACGACAGCCGGTCGACCAGGAGCTTGAGCCCGCGCCACGCCGCCTCGGCCCGGCGCACGTCGGGGTGCTCCACGACGGCCGCCAGCGTCCGCCGCAGGCGCTCGGCGAGATCACCGCTCACGCGCTCGGCCGCCGCCCGGTCCACGTCCCCGCCCGGCTCGGACGCCGCGCTGACGAGCGCGCCCAGGAGAGGGTTCGAGGGCGGCGCCGGCTCGCCGTCCAGGCTGACCATCCCCAGCAGCGCGTCGAGGCCGCCGGTGTCGGGCGCCGGCGGGGCGCCGGCCGGGCGGGCCCGCACGGCCTCGACGAGCCCGTCGGCGCCCGCGATGCCGGTCGCGCGCAACCGGTCGCGCAGCGCGCCGAGGTCCAGGGTGCCGGCGCGGGCCTCGGCGAGCGCGGCCTGGGCCTGCACCGCGGCGGCCAGCCCGGGCACGCGGGACGCGACGCCGGCCGGTGTGAAGGCGTCGAGCGCGTCGGCGGTCCAGGCGACCGCCTGGCGCTCGCCGTCCAGGCCGGGCACCGAGACTTCCAGCGACGGCCCGTGCGCCCGCATCCGGTCGGCGAACGTGTTGACGTCGACGTCCCAGACGCGGTCGCCGTTAACCCAGTCGGGCGGCGGCGCCTGGGGGTCGAGGTCGGACACCAAGGTCAGGCGGAACGCGCCTCCGGGCTCGCGCTCGGCCGCGCCCGCCGTCGGCGCCCCGGCGGTCGTGCGGTCTGGGTCGGACGTGATCTGGAAACCGACGGGCGGAGACTCGGGCATAGCAGCGGGGACCGGGCCGCCCCGGCGTGGCGCGGCCGACTGCCCTATACACAGGAAACCGCGCCGTCCCCGGTCACGCCCGGCCGCCGGTCGCCCCGGCCGCCGGTCGCCCCGCCCCCTCCGCCCCGCCCCCTCCGCCTCGGGCCCGAGGCGGGCCGACCCGGCGCGTCCTACCCGGCGTAGTGGCCCGCGACGTACCACCGGCCCGGCACGAACCGCTGGCTCGCCGCCCAAGCCTCCATCGCCGCCAGCGCCGCCCGCTGCCGGTGGACCTCCCACGCCGGGTCGAACGGGACCGGCATCCGGTAGCGGACCGCCAGCTCGTCGGCGATCCAGCGGCGCAACCGGTGGGGCACGAACGGCGCCGCCAGCGAGGCCACCTGCGACTCGGGCCCGGCCGGCCGGCCCAGCCGCCAGCGGTCGGCCTGCCCGAACCGCGCCTGGTTCTCGGCCCACCACGCCCGCCACGTCTCGGGGTCGGTGCTCGGCCCGGTCACGGTCGTCCCGCGCGGGGGCTGGTCGGCCGGCACGAGCGGCTCGCCACGCGCCAGGCGCTCTCGCTCGTCGTCGAACAGTTCGTCCACCTCGGGCACGTCCTCGACGAACGTGTCGCCGGTCAGGCCAGCCCCGGTGACGAGGTCGAGCGCGCGGGCCGCGGCGTCGGGCGCCTGACCGTCCAGGGCCGCGATGAGCGCCGGGACCGAGCGGGGGTCGCCCATCAGCCCCAGCGTGTCGGCGGCGGCGGCGGCCGAGGGCGGGTGGTCCAGCACCTGGTGGAGCCAGGGGACGGCGGTCTCGCGCCCGGCGAGCGCCAACATCGGCACCAAGGCCGGGTCGGCGCGGGCCGCCCGAAGGACGGCGGCCGGCGCGTCGGGCGCCCCGCTCCGCAGCAACGCCACCGCCGCCTCGACGCGCACCTCCGGGTCCGGGTCGGCCACGAGCGGCCGCGCGACCCCCTCGACCAGCCCGTCGGCCGCCCGCCCGAGCGCGCGGAGGACGAGGGCGCGGAGGGACGGCGGCGCGGTGGGGAGCGCGTCCAGCAGCCCGTCACGCCCGGGCAACTGGCGCTGGGCGACCAGGTCGGCGGCCACGCGCAGGCGGCGCGGGTCGCCGTACAGGTCCGAGCGGAGCGCGCCGGGCTCCCACGCCGCCGGCAGTTCGGCCACGAGCGCGTCGCTGAGCGCGTCGAGCGCCTCGGCGTCGTCGGGGTCGACGGCCTCCATCGCCACGCCCACCAGGTCGCTCCGGCCCTGGCGGCAGAACACGCGCAAGCGCGGCGTGCAGCTCGCCCGCGTCGCCGCCGAGCGCCTGCTGCCGGCAGACCGCCAGCGCGAGGTCGCCACCCACCACGAGGGCGTCGAGGTGGGCTTCGAGCCGGCTCTCGTCGTCGCCGAGGTCGTGCCAGGCGAGCTCGGGGTTCTCGCGGTCGGCCGGGCGCTGCTCCCACAGCGACGCGGCCTCCTCCAGGTGCTCGCGGTACAGCCCGACCGCGTGGGCCTCCAGGGACCCTTCTTCGAGGGCGTCGAGCGAGGACGGAGCGGGACGGTAGACCATGGGCTCCTACTCAGACGCGAGCGGTTGGGGATCGGTCGGGGGCGGCAGCGCGAGCGCCTCGGCCGGGCAGAACCGGTAGGCCTCGCGGATCTCGACGCCCAGCGCGCGCGCGACCTGGAGCACGGCCAGGCCCTCCACGAACAGCCGCTCGTCGGTCATGAACGCGACGTCGTCGCGCCCCAGCGACGTCTCCCAGAACGCGACGTGCGCCTCCCACTCGTCGAGCAGGCGCCGGAACGCATCGTCGAAGGCGTCGGCGTCGCGCGCCAGGACGGCCCCGCCGACGCCGAGGCGGGCCCACCGGGCGCCGGCCCGCACCCGGGCGACCTCGTCCAGCCGCGACGCCCCCTGCGCCTCGTCGCGGCGGACGACGAGGTCTGCCAGGAACTGGTGGAACAGGTAGTCCTCGCGGTACTCGTACCGCGCTCGCCAGGGAAAGTCGGCGGCCCCGATCCGGCGGGCGTCGGCCCAGCTCTGGCACGCGAGCGCGTCGACGAACCCGGGCTCGGTGGCCTTGAGGAACCGGTCGCCCCCCTCCGCCTCGGCGTCGACGTGGTCGAGCAGGTAGACGCGGGCGGCCCCGGCCTGGACCATCCAGGACCGGTACGCCTCCGGGTCGTAGTCGACGAACAGTGCCGCGGTCGCCGCCGCCCGGCAGGCCAGCACCAACTGCCGGCCGTGCATCGCGGCGTCCGCGCCCGTCCCGGAGCGGAGCCCGTCGCGCCGGTACTCGATCGCCTCGTCGGCGTGCCGTGCGAAGTCGGTGAGGCCGATCACGGGGCCGGGCGCGGGTACGTCGAGTAGTCATCCGTCGGGACGAACGCGTTGCCGGTCAGGCCGGCGGCGTCTAGTTGGGCGACCACGTCGTCGCGGACCAGCACGAGCCGCGGCCGCTCCTCCAGCCGGAGCAGCGCGGGGCCGGACTCCCAGACGGCCCCCGTTACGACGAGCCGGTCGAACTTCGAGATCTTGGAGTCGTCGGCCGCGTCGACGTCGAACTCGGACGCCTCCCGGTCGACGGCGGGCGTCAGGTGGAGCAGGTTGAGGATCCAGTAGTCGTCGCTCGCCACCCGGTCGCGGTGGTTGAGGATCGTCACCGGCAGGTACTCCACGTCCTCGATCGGGACCGCCTCCAGGACCGCCTTGCAGGCCCCGCTGACCAGGTGCCACCCGAACGCGTTGTTGACCGTGTCCGGCAAGAACAGGCCCTCCGGCCGGTGGGGGGAGAACCGCAGGGGGACGTGCTCCGGCCACGTCTCCAGCCGCTCGACGCCCTGGAGCAACTGGTACTTCCGCTTGATCTCGGCGGGGCGCCCCTCGATCCGGACGTGCGTCTCGTCCCACACGGGGGCCCACACGGAATAGCTGTTCATGGTGAGAGTGCGGCTAGATGGCGTCGCCGATGGCGACCGACCCGGAGGCCTGGAGCGCGGTGTCGAGCTGGGTCTGGATCTCGATCGCCTTGTTGTAGACCCTCGTGAGGAAGTTGTCTCGCTCCTCGCAGTCCTCCTCGTCCACCCCCTCCTCGATGAGGTCGTACAGCTCGTCGCACTTGGTGGCCACCTTCTCGTTGTAGATGTTGTGCTTGCTGGAGTGGTCCGGGAGGCCGTGCAGGTCGCAGATCCACGTGTCCCCGTAGGGCTGAGGGAGGTAGATGAGGTTCTCGGGCTTGTTGATATCGTACTCCGACGACGCGAGAAACTGGCGGTACGCGGCGAGCGACTCGGAGACCGTCTCCCCCCACGACGAGACGTGGAAGGTGGCGACGGGGATGATGTGGTGGGCGTTGTGGGGGTACGGGAGCTTGCTCTCGAACTGCGGCGCGGGGTTCGAGAGGAGGTACGTCTTTTTGGCGGCGTCCGCGGCCTTGGCCAGGGCCTTGATCGTCGGCTTCCGCTTGCCCGCGAGCTTGGCCGCCTGTTTGAGCGCGGCCCTCGCCGCGGCCCTCGCCGCGATCACGCCCATCGATGTGCTCTTGTGCCCGAAGTTGCGGAGCCCGCTCTCCGGATCCGTGTAGCCGATCAGGTACATCGGCACCCGGCTCGTCGGGCTCTTTCCGGAGGTGTAGGAGTCGCGGTACTCGGAGACCGACATGTTCTTCCGCTTCGCGACCGCCTTCTCCCGATCGGTGAGGGCGGCGACCACGGACCCCGAGTTGCGGAGGTGAGCGAGGCCGGACATCCGGCCGTACGAGTCCTGTTTGTAGGAGTCGTTCCGTTCGAGTTGACCGTTCGTGAGGTCGTCCTCCGAGACGTGGTCGCGGCCGCGCTTGGTTCCCACAAGACTGAGGGGCTAGGGTCAGGAAGGGAGAACGGCGACGGCCGATGCCGCCCCGTCCTCGTCGGAGGTGGTCGCGACGACGGCCGGGCCGCCCACGCCGTACCCGCGGGCGGCGGCGCGGACGGCCAGCCCGACGGCCAGCGGGCTCCCCACGACGCCGGTGTCTCCGAAGCCGACGCCCGGCGTCACGATCCGCCAGCGGTCGAGGTCGACGTCGGCCGAGAGGCGCATCAAGGCGTGGCCCAGGTCTTTGGCCCGGGCCGTCTCCCCGTTGGCGTCGACGTAGAGCGACGCGGGCCCCGAGCCGCCCGAGGCGGCCAGGGCGTGGCGGACGGCCGAGGCCAGGCCGGCGCCGGCGCGGTCGTCGGAGAGCCCGTCCTCGACGGTCGGCCCGGCGAGGCGCGCGAGGACGGGCGCCCCCCGGTGGCGGGCGCGGCTCAGCCGCTCGACGCGGACGAAGCAGGCGCCCTCCCCGGGCGTCAGCCCGTCCGCCTGGTCGGCGCGCGCGAGCCGGCCCACCTCGGCGAGCGCCTCGACCCGCTCGGGGTCGACCAAGCTGTCGACGGCCCCGACGACGGCGACCTGGGACGGGTCCGCCGCGAGCGCGAGGAACGCCCGGCCGAGCGAGGCTGCGAACCCGGTCCGCCCGAACCGGACCTCGACCAGCCGGGCCTCCGCCCCGACGGCCCGAGCCACGGCCGCGGTCAGCGTCTGCCGGTGCCCCTCGGCAAAGCCCGCCGCGGACTCCGGGAGCACCAGCGAAAGCGCGACCGCGCCGGGCGTCTCGCCCAGGTCCCGGGCCGCGGCCCGGGCCAGGTGCGCGAGCCGAGCCGCCCCCCGGTACCCGTGGTTGAGGCCCGGCGCGACGTGGCCGTGGACGGCCTCGACCTCGTTCCCGTCCGTCACGTAGGTCAGCCCCTCGACCTCGCCCAGCCGGACGAGCCCGGCCCGGAACGCCGCCGCCGCCTGGTCGAGCGCGCCCAGGCTCGACGCCAGGCCGACGCCCGTCACGACGACGGGGTCCAGGGCGAGCGGGTCGGGAGGACGAGCGGGCATCGGGGCGGCTAGTCTTTGTACGTCGCCTCGCACACCAGGCACACCGGGTCCGGCGGCATCCCGATCCCGACGACCGGCGGCTGCAAGACCGGGAAGGGCGGCGTGTTCTTCTGGTTGTGGAGCATGAGGTCCAGCGCCCGCGCCACGTTCTTGCCCTCGGCCTTGACGTCGAACGAGAACGACACGAACTCGGCCTTCCCCTTGATCTTGCTGCTCACCACGCCGCCGGCCGAGCCCGCCTCGTCGCCCGTGCTCATCTTGAAATTGGAGTCCTTGGTGCAGACCGGGTTGCCGTCCATCTTGACCTTCTTGGTCCCCGACGCCGTGTCCGTCGACATCGCGATGTTGGGGTAGGGGATCGGGACCGGACCGGCCGGCGTGGGCGTCTTGCACACGTCGGGGAACGCGATCGTGACGCCGTTGCTGGACTTGTGGACGACGGAGAGCATGTTGACGCCGACGGACGCGGGCATGGCCGGGGGGGAGCTAGGTGGACAGGGCGATCTCGCGGACGTCGTGGAACCCGCGCTCCAGGCGGACGCCGCCGCTCCAGACCAGCACGACCTCGCCGTGCAGCCCGGCCTCGCCGTCGACGACGACGCGGTCGAGGGCTAGCTCGACGTCGTGGTCGCCCCCCCTCCGGCCCGTCACCGAGGCGGACGGGGCGAGCCCGGGGAGCGTAAACCGGACCATCCCGCGGGGCGAGACGCCCAGGGCCGCCCCGTGCTCGCCGCCGCGCAGGCGGCCGGGCGCCGTCAGGCCGGCACCGGCGACGTCGAAAAAGCGGACGTCGAAGTCGTCGGGGACCCACGGGCTCCGCGTCTCGGACCACGCGTCGTCGTAGGTCCCGGCGAAGGCGGCGCGCGGCTGCCACCCCGGCGCGACGAACCCGACGGGCGCCGGCGGCGGCCGGTCCTCCGGCGACCGGACGAGCGCGTCGGCCCGCTCGAAGTTGGGGAGGGCCGACGCGTCGACGACGCGGCGCGTCCGGGACGCCCGGAACCCGACGCCGACGGGGTTGCGGGCGTCGGCCTCGTGGTCGCGCTCCGAGGCCGACGACGCGTCGGTCCCGCCCGCGGCCCGCTCGTAGGCCAGCGGGATCCGGTCGAACGGCCGGGGCCGCGACATCCGCGTCGCGCCCAGCGCCGACTGCCACTCGCGGTCGCCGAACACCCGGAACGACGCCTGGACCGGCCCGACCTGGACGCCCACCTCGCCCTCGGTCGCGCCGGGCTGGCGGGGGTAGGCGGCGCCCATCAAGACCACGTCCGTCGACGTCTTGCCGACGGCCAGGTCCGAGGCGTAGGAGATGCTCGTCGTGGCCGGGTCGCCGTCGTAGCGGTCGGCGAACTCGACCGGCCGCTGGTGCTCGGCCGCGACCATCCCGCCCTCGCCGTCGAGCGCGTAGGTCGCCTTGAGCACCACGACCAGCAGGTCGGCCCCGTCGAGGTCGGCGACGGCGGCCGGAGCGGCCTGGAACGGGGTGGGGTTCGCGATCTCCACGGCCTAGTTGATGGCGACGCTGGCGCCCTTCACCTTGTGCGACCGCCGGGCCCGGCTCGTGATGTCGGTCCCGAGCACGACCACCTTGCCCCGCCGGTCGATGCGGACCGACGCGCCCCCACACTCGAGCGACAGCGACTCGTCGGCCGCGATCGTGATCTTGCGGCCGGCGATCCGGACCGTCTCCACGCCGTCCGGCGCGACGACCTCGACCACGCCCGCCTCGGTGGCCGGCCCGGTGGCCGGCCCGGTGGCCCGCCCGACGTGGCGCCCGACGCGGCCGAGCACGTAGCCGGTCTCGCCGCCGGCCGCCGCGGCCACGAGCACGCGGTCGCCCTGGGCCAGCACCAGCGGGGGCCCGCCGGCCGTCTGGAGCAGCGCGCACGAGAGGTCCGCGCCGTCGTCGTCGCGGACCCGGACGGCGCCCGAGGCGGGCAGGGCCACGACATCGGCCTCGCGGACGGCGAGGGGCTGGAGGAGTGTGTTGAGCATGGGTCTGTGGCTAGTTCTCGGCAATCTGGGAGCCCTTGAGCGTCATCTTGCCCGAGCCCTTGAGGTCGATCTTGTTCCCCTTGATGGAGACGTCCCCGTTCTTCTTGAGGACGATCTCGGCCTTGCCGCACTTGAGCGTGAGTTGGTCGGCGACGTTGATGATGGCCTTGGTCCCCGCGTCGATGGTCAGGTCCTGGCCGGTCGTGAGCGCCCCGGCCTCGCCGAACGAGAGCTGGCCCTGCTTCCCGACGCTCAGGATGAACCCCTCCTTGACCTGGTTGATGGACGCCCCGCCCGTCGTCGTGGTGTAGCTGCCCTTGACGTCGACCATCTTGGACCCGCCCACGCTCTCGCTGCTGACGCCCTTGACACTCTCCGACTTGACGGCCCCCACGTTGACGGCGTAGAGCCCGCCGATGGTGAGCTGGCTCGCGGCCCCCACCTTCTCCGTCTTCACGCCGCCCACGTCGAGCGTCATCATGGACCCGACGGACTCGGTCAGGTTGTTGCCCACCTTCATGTCCCGGTTCATCCCGACCTGGATGGACTGGTCGACCCCGACCACGAGCGACGCGTCCCGATCGACCTGCTCGGTCTGGTCGTTCTTGACGATGAGTTTCTCGTCGCGCTCGACGGTCCGCATCCGGTCGTTCCCGACCGTCGTCGACTGGTCGTGGGTGACCTCGACCGTGTGGTTCTTCGTCGTGAACAGGTAGACGTTCTCCTCGCCCTGGGTGTCGTCCAGGGTGAGCTCGTTCTGGCCCCACGACCGCAGCGTGCTGTGGGCCGGGTTCTCGCTCGTGACCGGCGACGCGTGGGCCCCGTTGTAGACCGTCGAGAGCCCGATGATGCGGTCCACGTTGCCGTCGACGCAGGCCACGACCATCTCGGCGCCCGTGTGGACGGGGAAGTGCTGGCCGTACGTCCCGCCGGAGCTCTCGCCCACGTAGGGCTGGGCCAGCCGGACCGGCTTCCCAGTCCCGTCGCCGTTCTGGTCGAACGGGAACTGGACGAGGTAGCGGCCCTGGTCGTCGACGGCGCCGTACGTCCCGCCGCTGACCACCTTGGCCGTCAGGACGCCGGGGAGCTTGGGCAGCGGCGTCAGGCGCGGGGGCCGGTACCGGACGCTCGACGGGACGCACTGGAACTCGTTCGAGTAGCCCGGGAGCGTCTCGTCGACGCTCATCGCCTCGGCCGCGTCGGGCTGGGCGCCCCGGTGGAGGACCCGGGTCAGGAGGTAGGCCTGGTTCTGGTCCTTGCGGTAGTGGTCCTCTAGCGTGAACTCGAACCCGGACCGGAAGCGCAAGCAGTCGCCGGTCCCCGTCATCACCAGCCGCGTCGTCTCGATCTCCTCCGTACGGACCTTGGCCAGGGCCCGACCGTCGTAGCTCCCCTCCCCACTATCGCTGTCGCCGGCCGGGCTCGTCAGCGCGTCGGAGAGGACCCCGACGGCCTTCCGGGCCGGGACCTTGTCTTCGTCGAGGAGCGTGCCCGACGGGTTCCGGTAGTCGTAGTCCTTGTGCCGGGCCCACTTGGTGACCAACCGCTGGCGGGCGACGAAGTCGCGGATCGTCTCCAGGCTGTCCGTCGGGCGGAGCCCGTCGGCGTGGCTGTACGGGACGACCGGGTCCGCCTCGATGGGGGGGTAGGCCGTGCCGTCGTCCAGGACCATCGTCTCCGTCTGCCCGGCGTGCTCGAAGTAGTACCGGATCCCCTCGAACTCCAGCAGCCGCTGGACGAACGCGAGGTCGGTCTCCTTGTACTGGGTCGTGTACTCGCGCGGGCTGTACCGGCCCGACAGCTTGAAGGCGTGGTCGACGCCGGCCTCGTCGAGGACCCTCCCGACGATCTCGCGGACGGTCATGTTGGGGAAGATCCGGCTCTGGTGCGAGAGCGCGAGCCGGGACAGGCGCGGGGCCAGGACGGCCCGGTACACGTAGCGGAACTCGGACTGCCCGCCGGCCTGGTGCGACTGCTCGAAGTCGACGACGATGCCGCTGACCTCGGAGGGGTCGTCGCCGCGGTACATCGTCAGCGTGGCCGGCTCGTTGACGACGTCGTCGAAGGCGACCTCGGGGTCGTCGGAGACCAGGACGACCTCGAAGCGGTAGGGCTGCGAGATCGCCTCGGTCCCCTCGAACCCGACGACGCGGAACTGCTTGTCGTCGCCTTTGACGGCGAACTCGTGGCGGGCGATGCGGTGGAGGTCGGCCATGGTCAGGCGGTCGGCTCGGCGTCATCGGCGGGCGCGGCGGCCTCGCCGTCGGCGCCCTCGACATCGGCGCCCTCGCTGGCGAGCGCGGCGGCGGCCCCGTCGCCCCCGACCGGACTCGGCGGGGACGCGGCGGCGGGTGCGGCCATCTCGGAGGGCACCGCGGCGGCCGGGCGCTCGCGTCGGAGACCTCGGCGTCGGCCGGGGCGGCCTCGGGCGTGTCCGGCTGGGCCGGCGGCGCCGCCGAGGTGGGCGCGGGCGGCGGCTCGGGGATCGACTCGCCGGGGTCGAGGAAGGTGTAGGTAAAGTCGCCCGCGGCGTCGAGGCCCAGGACGAGCGCGGCCGGCAGGTTCTCGTCGGCCAGGCGCGTCAGGAGCGCGCGGCTGGCGTCGGGCAGGACGGTCCGGTCGATGATCGCGTCGATGTTGCGCGCGCCCGAGTCGATCGTCGTGCACCGGTCGGCGATCCGCTCGACGACCTCGTCGGAGAACGTGAACCGGATGCCGTGGGCGTCGTGCAGCCGGCGGTTGACCTTGCCCAGCTTGAGCCGCGCGATGGCGCCCATCGCGTCGCGGTCCAGGCTCAGGAACGGGACCACGTTCATCCGGCCCAACAGCGCCGGCTGGAAGTGGGACGCGAGCGGCTCGTGGATCAGCGCCCGGAGCTCGTCCAGCGCTGGGCGCCTCCTCGGCCATCGACGCCTGCTGGACGAGGGCGCTGCCGACGTTCGAGGTGCACAGGATGATCGTGTTCGAGAAGTCGACCTCGCGGCCCTCGCCGTCGCGCAGGATGCCCCGGTCGAAGACCTGGTAGAACATCTCCATCACGTCGATGTGGGCCTTCTCGACCTCGTCGAGCAGCACGACCGAGTAGGGCCGCTGGCGGACCGCCTCGGTCAGCACGCCGCCCTCGCCGTAGCCGACGTAGCCGGGAGGCGAGCCCTTGAGCTGGCTCGTCGTGTGGCTCTCCTGGTACTCGCTCATGTTGATCGAGACCAGGAACCGCTCGCCGCCGAACAGCAGCTCGGCGAGCGCCCGCGCCGTCTCCGTCTTGCCGACGCCGCTCGGGCCGACCAAGAGGAACACGCCGAGCGGCGCGTCCTGCTTTCGCATCCCGGCCTTCGAGGTCCGGATCGCGTCGGCGATCTCGACGAGCGCGTCGTCCTGGCCCCGGATGCGCTCGGTCAGGCGGGCTTCGAGCTCCAGGAGCATCTGCGCCTCGTCCTTGATCATGTCCCCGATGGGGATGCCGGTCCAGTCGGCGATGACCTCGGCGACGACGCGCTGGCCCACCTCGGCGTGGACGAGCGGGCCGGCGTCGTGCTGCATCGCGTCGAGCCGGGCGTGCAGGTCGCGGACGTCGTGGCTCGCGTCCCCGCCCGCCTCGGTCGACGCGCGGCGGGCGGCGTCGAGTTCGCGGGCCAGCGTCTGCTCCTGCGTCCACCGGGCTTCGAGCGTCTCGCTTCTCGCCGGTCAGCCGGTCGCGCTCGGCGCCGAGGTCGGCCAGGCTCTCGTCGGTCCCGAGGCCGGCCGAGAGGTCGCGCTGGATGGCCGCGATCTCGGTCTCGACCTCGTGCAGCCGGCGCCCGAGGTCGTCCAGGGCGGCCGGCGTCGCGTCCTGGGACATCTTGACGCGCGCCGCTCGCCGTGTCGAGCAGGTCGACCGACTTGTCGGGCAGCTGGCGGCCCGAGAGGTAGCGGTCGGTCAGCTCGACGGCGGCCCGGACCGCGTCGTCGGTGATCTGGACGTTGTGGTGCGTCTCGTAGCGGTCGCGGATGCCGCGCATCATGACGACGGCCGTCTCGACGTCGGGCTCGTCGACCTTGACCATCTGGAAGCGCCGCGCGAGCGCCGGGTCCTTCTCGATGTGGCGTCTTGTACTCGCTCCAGGTCGTCGCCGCGACGCGACCGCAGCTCGCCGCGCGCCAGCGCCGGCTTGAGCAGGTTGGCCGCGTCGCCCGTGCCCGCCGCGCCGCCCGCGCCGACGAGCGTGTGGGCCTCGTCGA
Organism: uncultured Bacteroidota bacterium; assembly: GCA_963740235.1. GTDB lineage: Bacteria > Bacteroidota > Rhodothermia > Rhodothermales > Rubricoccaceae > Rubrivirga. Next base: position 1,202,357 of record CAVUDG010000007.1, on the reverse strand, counting down.
TGAACAGGATGGTCGGCTTGGGCGCGTCCTTGACCGCGTCGATGACGGCCTTCATGCGGGCCTCGAACTCGCCCTTGACGCCCGCGCCGGCCTGCAGCGCGCCCAGGTCGAGCGCGGCGATCTCGGCCTCCTGCAAGCTCTTGGGCACGTCGCCGGCCGCGATCCGCAGGGCCAGCCCCTCGACCACGGCCGTCTTGCCGACGCCCGCCTCGCCGACCAGGATCGGGTTGTTCTTGCGCCGCCGCGACAGCACGTCGATCACCTGGCGGATCTCGCGGTCGCGCCCGAAGACGGGGTCGATGCCGCCGTCGCGGGCCTGCTGCGTCATCGAGTGCGTGTAGAGGTCGAGCGCCGTCTCGCCCTCGCTGCCGCCGCTCGGGTCGGGCAGCCGCCCGCCCGACCCGCGCCGCGCCGCCCGGTTCTCGTCGGACCCCTCGACGAGGTCGAAGAAGCGCTCGCGCAGGTCGTCGGCCTCGGGCCTCGCTCATCGCCTCTCGGACGGGCGAGGTGGCGAAGGCGTCGCTCTCCAGGAACGCCTCCAGGAACGCGCCCGAGCGGACCTCGGCCAGCCCGTGGTGGACCGACCCGGCCACGAAGGCCCGCTCGATCAGGTCCAGCAGCAGCGGCGAGAACGCGGGCCGCCCGGCGTTGCCGGTCCGGTAGCGCCTCGACGGCCGTCTGGAGCGCCTTGCCGACCCGGCCCGGCTCGACGCCCAGGCGGGACAGGGCGAGCGCGGCGTCGCCGGTGCCGTCCTCCAGCAGCTTCAGCAGCAGGTGCTCGACGGTCACCTCGTAGTGGCCGCGCCCGACGGCCAGCCCGGCGGCGCCTTCGAGGGCCCGCGTCACGTGCTCGTTGAGCTTGAGGAGCAGGCGCTTGACGTCTTTCGAGATCATGGGAGGCGGTAGGGGAGAGAGCGGGAGGTCAGGCGGCCGCGGCGTAGCGGACGCGGCGGCGCCGCGACGAGCCGGGGTCTGGGGGCGTACGCGCGAGGTCGGGGCGTGCAGTCCGGCCCAGCCGAGGCGCTCTCGACGTCGCCCAGCCGAGCGGCGGCGCCTCGGCGGAGCGCAGGAGCAGGTCGACGTCGTAGTCGAGCGCGTCGCGACATGTAGAGGCGGACGAGCGCGGCCACGCGCGACGCGCCCGCCGCGCCCGGGGAGCAGGTCGCGGAAGTCGTCGAGGCCGAGCGGGCCGATCTCGAGCCGGAACATGCCCGGACTCGTCGTAGAGCCGGGCGCCCACGACCGCGTCGAGACCGAGGCGGGCGGCCCCGAGCCGGGGGCGCTCGGCCAGGTGGACCAGCGCGAGGCACGTTCTCGACCACGCGGACGGCCAGCCCGGTCGCGTGCGCCAGCACCGCCCGCAGCCCCTCGGCGTTGCGCGCCCAGGCCGACAGGCGGGCGGCGAGCGGCAGCAGGTCGCGCGTCGGGACGGGCGCGTCGTCGGTCGCGACGACGCCGCTCAGGGCCGCCGCGCGGTCCGCGTGGACGTCGCGCCGGCCGACGGCCCACGCCCGCACCTCGGGCCGGTACCGGGCCCAGGCGCGCCACAGCTGGGCGTACGTCCGGTGGCCGAGCAGGTCGAGAAACGCCCGGAGCGGCCGCGTCCAGTCCTCGCGCGACGAGACGTGCTCGTGGAAGGCGCTCGGCAGCGCCGCGTCGACGCCGTAGAGCCCGCCGAAGCCGACCTCGACCGCGACCGGCTCGCCGGCCGCAGCCGGCGCCCGGACGTGCCGGCACGTCGGAGGCGGGGAACACGTTGGCCGGGTCCGGGCCGACCCGGACCGCCTCGGCCCGGGCGACGGCCCGCCGACCGTGTGCGGCCCGCCGCGGGCCGCCGCCAGCAGCCGGACGGCCTGGAAGAACCCGTAGCGATAGCCCCTCCGCCTCCAGCCGCCGCCAGCGTCGCGTCCGGCCGCGCCGCCGCGCCGCCTCGGGCGGGGTGCCGAGGCGGGACGCGTGTCGGGGTCGGGGCGGCGCGGCTCATACCAGGGGGCGCTGCGCCGCGGTCGGGCGTCCACGTCATCGTCCGGCCCGAGGGCACCGTCTCGATGGTCAGGTGGACGAACGCGTTGATCGTCGCGTAGAGCGACAGGAACTCGCTCAGGACCAGCCCGAACAGGGCCAGGTCGCCGTCGTCGGCGAAGTGGCCGTCGGCGACGTCGATGGTCACGTGGGCGCCGCGCCGGACGGCCCCGCGGCGGAGCAGCTCGGCCGGCTCCCACCGGACCCGCTGGATGCCCCGGCGGCGGCGGCGGCTCGCCTCGGTGTCGGCCCAGTCGTACAGGTCGAGCAGGCCCGTGATCGCGTCGTGCGTCGCGACGGACCCGTGGCTGAACGACCAGTGGGCCAAGAGCGCCCACAGCAGGTCCGGGTGCCGGTCGAGCGGCGGGCGGCGGACGAGCGACGGCCGGTCGAGGTTGTCGACGGTCGCGAACTGGGGCGCGCTCGGCGACAGCCGGCTCACCATCCCGGGCTGGAGCGCCTCGTAGGGCAGCGGCCCGTTCGTGCAGCGCAGCGAGACCGAGAGCGTCTCGGCGACGGCGCGCGCCCGCGTCGAGGTCCGGGCTGGCGAGCAGCAGGTACAGGTCGTGCGGCCGGGCCCGAGCCGGGCCGGCGGAGCACGTCGTACGACCGCTCGGCGTCGGACGAGAGCCCGAACGACCGGGCGTAGGTCCGCTGCCGCGCCGTCCCCTCCTCGACGCCCACCACGCTCGTCACGTCGTAGGCCTCGATGCTGGCCCGGTGGCGCAGGCTCGGGACCACGCGCTGCTCGGCCCAGGTGTGCTCGGCGCGCGTCGGCTCGGCGTCGTGGTCGAACAGGTTGATCGCCGGCGTGCAGTGCAGCCGGACGTGCTCGGTCTTGAGCGGCGGTCCTCCGGGTAGGCCCGGTCGAACACCACGTCGACCGCGAACCGGCCTCGCGTCCGGGGCGTGCTCGGCGAGCGCGTCGAGGCCGACCAGGTCGACCTGCCAGAACTTGCGGCGGAACAGCAGCATCTCCTGCAGGAGCCGCAGGCCCGACGGCAAGCGCGTCGCCGTGTGGGCAGCAGCGCGTCTTCGCCGGTCGAGGCCGGCCGGGCGGACGCCCGCCTGCCCCTGGACGACCACGGCGGGCGGGGCGCCCTCGCCGGGCCGGGCCGCCAGCGTCGTCGCCGGTGCGGACCTCGAGCCGCGTGACGTGGCGCGTCAGGAGCAGGTGGGCCGTCGAGGCGACCGACCCCTCGGCGTGGAGGTGGAGGCGGAGCCGCGACAGGTCGAGCGAGCTCGAGCGTCGACCCCTTGCTCAGGCGGAACACGACGCGCGCCCGGCTGGTCTCGTCCGGTCGTAGCGGAGCTCGACCGACTCGACCGAGAGCGGGTGGAGCCGGACGTCCTGGGTCGTTTGGAACCGGCACGGGACCTGCTCGCGGCCCGACCGGCGCCGTCAGCACCTCGGCGCCGCGCGGGACCGTGATGGTCTCCTGGACCAGCCCCGGCTTGGGGTCGAAGGCCAGGACGCAGCACGACGGGAAGGGCGTCAGAAAGTGCGGGTACAGCAGCCCCACGAGCCGCTGCGTGTACTCCGGGAGGTCGTCGTCGAGCCGCTCCTGGACGCGGGCCGACAGGAAGGCGACGCCCTCGAGCAACCGCTCGACGTACGGGTCGCGGTCCTCCAGCGCGTCGAGCCGGAGCATCCGGGCCTGATCCGGGTGCGCCTCGGCGAACGGCGGCCCCTCGCCTCGCGGAGGTACCGGAGCTCGCTCTCGTAGTGGCGGTGGAGCATGGCGGACGGGAACAGCCCGCGTCGGGCTGCGTTCAGGGCGCGAGAGGCCGGGTCAGAGCGGCGGACGTCGGTCAGCTCCTGGGACCCGAAGATGGTTTCGAGCTGGATCCGGCGGCCGGGCTCGACCTCCCCGCTGATGACGAACGTGACCCGCATCTCGTACGGGTCGGCGTCGACCGGCTCGACCCGGACGCGGGCGAGCCGGGGCTCGTAGTCGATCACGGCCGGCCGGATGGCCTGAGCCGGAGCGTCTCGTAGTCCGACGTGTCGCGGCGGATCGACGACAGGTCGGGCAAGCCGTAGCCCGGGAGGTGCGGGCACCGAGCCCTGCCGCGTGTTGAGCAGCCGCTGCAGGTTGCCGACGATGCTCTGGACGCGGTACTCGTCGGGCGAGACCGATGTCGACGGGAGTGGTCCCGCCGAATCGGCCCTCGAGGATGTCGAACAGCGCGAGCCGGATCGCCATGGCGTCGGGGCGCCCGCCTGGGCTGCCGTGCCCCGAGGCGCGCGGAGAGGCTGCGGGCTAGCGCGCCGCGACTCCCAGTCGTCGGTCGTGCTCGAGCGCCGCCGTCCTTCCAGGTCCAGGTGACCTTCCCGTAGACGAAGCTCGTACGTCGACCATGTGCGGGTAGTCGCATCCTTCTCCGACGTTCTTGTCGTTCGGGCACGTCGAGCTTGACCTCGGCCACCTTCACGCGCTCCAGCGAGTCGACCGTGTAGTACTGCGCCTCGGTGCCCGAAGTCGCTCGATCGGCAGAAGCTGAACTTGACCGTGTCGTAGGTCTCGCCCTCGGTGACGGCCTTGTAGATGTAGGGCGTCGAGGCGTCGACGGCTCGCGCGGACCGTCATCCGGCCGTGCTGGCGGATGCCCGACGACAGGCCCGAGTGCCGATGTCGGTCGGGATGTGGACGTCGTGGTCCATCTCGATGACCTCGATGGTCCCTTCGCGACCGGCCGATCTCGACGGAGCCCTTGACGCCACCGTCGTTGATGGACATGTAAATGGGTGTGGGCATTGCGGTGCTCCTGCGGAGCGGTTGGCGTTGAGTGATCCCTAGCCCCCGTCCCGGCGGGGTGCCGGGCGGGGAGGTCGGACGGGCGTGGCGGGAGGCGCCGGAGGCTCAGGCGAGCGGCCGGCCGGCGGGCAGTCGCCCGCTACTTCTTGGGCATCTTGCCGACGAGCGAGAGGCTGATGTCCATGCCCTCGATCTGGAAGTGGGGCTTGATCGCGGTCTGGACGCGGAAGAAGCCGGGGTTCTCCTCGATCTCGACACGGTCACCGACGCCGCCTTGAGCGGGTACTTCGCGACCTGGCCGCCTGGGTCGGGTTCTCCATCTCGGTCACCAGGCCCTTGAGCCAGGTGTTGAGCTCGAGCTCGATCGTGCTCGCGTCCTTGGTCGCGCCGATGTTCTCGCGCTGGAGCACCTTGAGGTAGTGCGCGATGCGGGAGGCGAGGAAGATGTACGGCAGGCGGGCGTTGATCCGGCTGTTGGCCGTCGCCGCGTCGTCGTCGTAGAGCTTGGGGCGCTGGGTCGAGTTGGCCGAGAAGAACGCGGCGAAGTCGCGGCCCTGGTAGTGCGAGAGCGGCATGAACCCGAGGTTGGCCGCCTCGAACTCGAGCGTCTCCGAGATGGGCACCTCGGTCGGGATCTTGGCCTGCTTGCCCTTGCCGACGTCGTAGAGGTGGACGGGCAGGTCGTCGACCTTGCCGCCGGACTGGGGGCCGCGGATCTGGACGCTCCAGCCGTCGCGCTGGAAGGCCTTGACCATGTTGCTCGCGAACGCGAACGAGACGTTGCCCCAGAGGTACTTGTCGTGGTCGGCCCCGGTGACCTCCTCGTTGTAGTTGAACGACTTGACCGGGACCGTGTCCTGGCCGTAGGGCAGCCGCGAGCAGGAAGCGCGGGAACGTGAGCCCGAGGTAGCGCGAGTCCTCCGTGTCGCGCAGCGCGTTCCACTTGGTGAAGTCCGCCATCTCCATGTAGGCCGAGAGGTCCGGGATCGTCTTCCACTCCTCCATGTCGAGTCCTTGCCGAAGAACTTCGGGCCCGACGGCGCCAGGAACGGGCAGTGCGCCGACGACGGCCACCTTCGAGATGTTCTCAGGAGCGCGATGTCCTGGGGCGACGAGTCGAACTCGTAGTTGGACACGATCGCCGAGTACGGGTCGGCGCCGGGCTGGTCGTAGGCGTTGGTGTAGACGTGCCGGTAGAGCGCGCTCTGGATGAGCTCGGGCGAGTCCTCGAACGACTCCCGCAGCGTCTCCTTGGACACGTTGAGCAGCTCGATCCGGACGTTCTTGCGGAAGTCGGTCCGGTCGACCAGGAACTTGAGCCCGCGCCAGGCCGACTCCAGCTTCTGGACCTCCGGCGCTGTGCAGGATCTTGTCGAGCTGGCGCGCTGATCGTCGTCGTCGATGTCGGCGACCAGCCCGTCGACCAGGTACTTGTCGATCTTGTCGACCGGCTCGCCGCTCGCTGGTCACGGCGTCGACGAAGACCCGGAGGCGGCCGACATCATGGCGCCGCGGTCCTGGCCGGCGAGGCGTCGGCGTCGGAGAACGACGTCGATCCGGACGTCGCCCTCGGGGGCGCTTGACGTCGACCTTCGACAGGATGGAGTCGAGGAGGGAGCCCTCGGCCTCGATGGTGTCGGCGGTCGCGGCGTCGGTCTGGCTCTGGGCCTCAGCCATAGGTACGGGAGTCGGAGAGTGAGAGGGAGGGCGCCGGGGCGCCGCAGTAGCGGGTTAGGGGCCGGCCTAGGCGTCGCCGTCGGCGGGCGGCGTCCTCCGGACGACCTTGTCGAGCTCGGCGAGCAGCTGCTCGCGCGCGGCCGGCGTCGTTGACGACGGACTCGATCTGCTTGCGGAAGTCGGCGGCCGAGATGAACCGGTTGCGCAGGTCCTGGAGCAGGTTGCGCGTGGCGAGCAGGCGCGCGAGCTCGGGGACCTGCTTGGCGACTGCCTCGGGGTTGAACGACTTCATCGAGTCGAACCGGAGGTCGACCGCGAGGTCGCCGTCGCCGGTCAGCGTGTTCTCGACGGCCGTCTTGACGCTGGAGCTGCTGGGAGCGCAGGACGTCCTCGAAGTTGTCCTTGTTGAGGTTGATCACCTCGCGGTCTTCGAGCGGCGGGCCGTCCTCTCGGTCGGTGAAGTCGCCCATGACGAGCATCCGCATCGGGAGCTCGACGCGTCTCCTTGGCGTCGCCCTTGGCGACTTCGAGGAACAGGTTGACGCGGGACGGCGGGCTTCTCGTGCTGGAAGCTCTGGGACATCGGCGAGGGGGCGGGGAGGGCGTCTGTGTAGTGTTACAGGAAAGGCCAGCGCCGACCGTCAGCGGGCGTTGGCTTTTTTGGCCGTGGGGCGTGGGGAACGCTGACCCCGCCTCGGTGCCCGAGCGGGAGCCTCCCGCCCCCTAGCCCTCTCCGCCTCGGGCCCGAGGCGGGCGGGGAGCGACGCCTGGAGCGCTCACTTCGGGCGGCGGCGTGCTCCGCAGGGCGAGCGCGGGGTCGAGGCGGGACAGCCGGTCGAACGCGTCGTCGGCGCGCTCGGCCAGCGCCGCCTTGCGCGGGGCCGGGCCGAGGCCGTCGGAGGCCGGCGCGCAGGTGTAGAGCAGGCGGAGCGCGGCGGCCGCCGCGGCGGGGTCCCAGACGTCGAGCCGGTGGGTCTGGAGCGCTTGGTCGGCGTCGTCGAGGAGCGCCGAGCCCGACGTCGGGCCGGCCGGCGGCGAAGCACAGCTCGGCCGCGGCGACGGCGCGCTCGAACGCGTCGCGGGGGGCGCCGGCGCCGGCCATCAAGCCGGCACCGCGCCGGGCACGTCGCCGCCGGCCGCCTGGGCGCGGGCGTCCTGGACGGCGTCGGTCGCTGGGGCTGGCCTCGGCCGGGCCTCCCCCCTCCCCGCCGACGCCGCGATCTCGTAGAGCCACGTGACGCGTCATCGGGTCGGCGAAGGACGTGCCGTCGTGGAAGGTGCCCGCTCGGGAGGGCGGGGAGCCGACGGACGAGCGCGGCCGTCGCGTCGTCGACGGCGGCGTGGGCGGCGGCGGCCGGCGGGCCGAGCGTCTGGAGCGCCGTCGCGACGTAGCGCTGGAGGTCGAGCCAGAAGTGGAACGGGTTCTGCGGAACGCGCCTCGCCCTCGCGCGACGAGCACGGCGTGGTTGCCGGCCGCCAGCATGTCGGCGAGCGCGTTGCGGCGTGCGGGCGGCGGGGCCGGGATCTTGCCGGTCGGGGGCGGGGCCGCGAGCGCGCCCCAGCGGACGGCGCGGACGAGCGGAACGCCGTCGCGTCGAGGGCGTCGGCCTCGCGGAAGAACTGGGCCACCTTCATCACCATGATCCCGGCCTCTTTGGCCGTCGTGAACGTGGCGTCGGGCCCGCTCGGGGAGGCCGACGCCGCGACCGAGGCGGCCGGCGGCCGGGCCAGCCGGAGTCGAGCCGGCCGGCGCGCCGTCGCCGGACGGGGCGCTGGACGCCGGCTCGGCGACGCCGGCTCGGGCTCGGGCTTGGGCAGCGCGCAGGGCCTGCTCGCGGATCTCGCGGAGCAGCCCGCTGAAGGCCGGCGCGTCGTCGCCCATCGCCTCCATCACGAACGCCTGGAGCGCGGACACCTCCGCCTCGGCGTGTTGCGAGCGCCTGGCGGTCGTCGGGCTCGGCGCGCGTGGTCTGGATCCAGGTGCTCGTCCGCTCGGCGACGAACTGGAGCGCCGCCTGACGACCACGCATCCGGCGGAGTGGGGGGAACGCGTCGTCCCAGAACCCCTCCACGACGGCCCGGGTCGCCGCCAGCCCCTCGGCGATGCCCGCGTAGCCCGACGTCCGGGTCAGGCCGAGCGCGAGGTAGCTCGCCACGCTCAGGTCCTTCGACTTCTCCGTCAGGATCGTCGTCGCGAGGTCCACGATGGCGTCGAAGTCGACCTCGCCCGTCGCCGCGCCCGAGCTCGTCGACCTCGGCCTTGAGCGACTGGTAGTCGTCCTCGTACTTCATGTCGATCCCGGCCGGCGCGTCGCCCGGGATGGGCGCGCGGATGGCCTCGATGCGGGGCGTCGAAAACGGCGCGTCGGCGGCGTCGGCGGGGGGCTCGGCCATGGTCAGCGGATCGTGTGGAGGCGGGACAGGACGGTGGCGACCGTCGCGTGGGGGTCGCGCAGCAGCTTGCGGAACGACGGGGCCATCTGGTCGGCGGCGCCCCGGGCCGCCTGGGCCGCCCCGCGGTCGACGTGGGCGACCCGGTCGGGGTCGGAGGCCCCGCCCAGGAGCGCGCGCAGCGTCGACGGGGCGGGGCCGGAGAAGAAGACGAACAAGCTGTAGGGCGGCCCCTCGGTCCAGAACAGCGTCAGCGGCGTGCTGGGCGTCGGGATCAGGTGCCAGCAGACGGCGAGCCAGACCGCGACCGCGTCGCGCGTCCGGAAGTCGGTCGCCGTCGGGCGGCAGCGGGAAGCGCAGGCCGTAGGCGGGCGGGCCGGGCGGGGCCACGGCCAGGCGGTGGAGCACGACCGCGGCCCCGGAGGCGCCGGTCACGCCCCACGTCCGGTGCCACAGGTCGTGGGCCCGGACCGTCGCGATCGCGCGGACGTGGGCGTCGACCTCGGCGCGACCGGCCCGTCGTCTCGGCCAGCGGCGGGAGACGGGCCAGCGCGGCGTCGACCTCGGGCAGGCCTGCGCCCCGGACGGCGCCCTCGACCAGGCCGCTCGCGGCGTCGAGCAGCGGGCTCCACCGGAGCGGCCAGGCCGCCGAGGTCTCGGGGTCGAGCGCGGCCGCTCGGCCTGCCGGCCGGCGAGCAGCGGGTACGCCCGGCCCACCTGGTCCTGGCTCAGGCGGACCGCGCCCGACGACGGCGTGCGGGGCCGGGCGGCATGTAGACCATCCGGTAGAGCGGCCCGCTGTCGTCAGCTTGTGGCCCGACCGGACGGCCCGCTGGACGAGCGCGTCGAACGTGTCGAGCGCCGGGCTCGGCGGGCCCCGCCGCACGAAGTCCGCGCGGGCGGGGAGCTTGCCGAACAGGACCGGGACGGGGTCGGGCATGGGGTCAGCGGGCGGCCGGCGGGCGGGCTCGGGTGGCCCGCCTCGGCGCCGAGGCGGGCCACGCCGGGGCACACGGGGACGGGCCGTCCACTAGGTCGTAGGAACGTCCACGAGGTCGGGGCCTCGCGAGACCGGGTTCCGCGCCCGGGAGGCGCGTGACGAGCGCAGGACCGTAGCCCCGGGCCGCGAGCGGGCGGCGGCGGGCGCGGACGCCGGGCTGCGAGGGGATGTCAGGTCGGATGTCGTCACCTAGTTCGCCCGGCCGGGCAGCGAGAAGCGGAGGAACGAGGCCGGGTCGGCCAGCGGCGAGGACTCCGTGGTGGTCCGCATCTCGTACTTCGCGCTCACCGAGTGGGGGCCGTCGCGGAACCGCCAGGTCACCTCGTACAACGTCCCGCCCCGGGCGCGGACGGTCGCGGCCTGGAACAGGCGGAAGACGGCCCAGTCGCCCTCGAAGTCCTGCGTGAGCGGCCCGAGCGGCCGCTGGACGGTCACGAACGCGCCCGGCGCGCCGGGCCACCGGAAGTCGGTCCACCGCGTGCTGCCCGAGTTGGTAGACGCTGTTGGTCCCGTGGATCCCGATGGCGACGGCGTCGACGGCGAGCGCGCGCTTGCCGGCGTCCGACGAGTACTCGGGGAGGTCGGGCCGGAGGCGGAACGACAGGTCGCCGCCGAACAGGGCCCGACCGATCTCCTTGCCCCGGTCGATGGCCCGGCGCAGGGCGGTCGAGCCGCCCCCACCGAGGGCTTCGTCGAGGGCGGCCAACTCGCCGCCGGCCGGGTCGAAGAAGGCGCGGGCGTCGTCGAGGGCCGCGTCGCGCGAGCTGGTCGGGTCGAACGGGTAGCGCCCGGCGATCCGGCCGTAGGCCTCGAGCGCCACGCCCAGCGCCTCCTCGGCGGCGGCCCCGGCGGCGGCGGCCCCGGCCGCCTCGGCCGCGGCGCCGGCCTCGCGGACGGCCGTCCGCTGCGAGATGTCGAGGGGCGAGAAGAACAGGTTCGAGCGCGTCTGGCGGTCCATCCCGCGCGTCCCCTGCTCGACCTCGTCCTTGGTCACGGCCAGCAGGTCGGCCGCGACGCCGGGGTCGCCGGCCGCGCCCGCGATCCGCCGGCCGAACTGGGACAGCGCCTCGAGCGCCGCGTACAGGCCCTCGTCGGCCTCGCCCGCCGGGCAGGCCGGGCGCGTTGAGCCGGTGGATGCCCGCGAACGCCTCCGCGATCGGGTTCTTGGCCGCCACGGCCTCCTCCGCGTCGTCCCCCAGCCCGACGGCGCTGGCGGCGCGGTCCAGGATCCCCTGCGTGCGCGGGGCCGTGTCCTCGGCCGGCAGCGTGGTCTGCTCCGTCACGACGGCCAGCAGCCACCCGATGGGCGAGTCGGTCGCCGAGCCCAGGATCGCCAGCCGTGCCTCGGCCTCCGGGCCGGTCACGTCCTTGTAACGGACCGAGTGGAGAAAGCGGGTCCAGGCGGCCACGTAGTCCGACTGGTACCGGGTCATCAGCGCGTCGTAGACGCCGTCGGGGTCGCGCAGCTCGGACGGCAGGTCGTCGGCGGTCCGGCCCAGGATCCAGTACTCGGCGGCGGGGTTGGCCGAGGCCTGCTGGAAGCGCCGCTTGACGACCCGGTCCCAGCCGTCACGTGTAAAAAACCCCGGCACGATCCCGGCCGGGGCGAACAGCCCGAGGTGCTCGGACGGGACGGCGTCGGGCAGCCCGAGCGGTGGCAGGCGGGCCAGCGCCTCCCGCCGGATCCGCCCGTAGAGCCCGTCCAGCGTCGGCGGCACGTCGACCACGGCGATGGCGGCGTCGACCAGGCCGCGGTCGGTCGGGAACGGCTCGACCAGGCCGGCGGCCAGGCCGTCCACGAACGCGTCGGTCTGGCGGACGATCAGGGCCGTCATCTCCTCGCGGTCCTGGGCCTCGTCGCCCAGGGCGCTCCGCGGGGCCAGCTCGGCCAGCCGCGTCTTGAGCGCGTCGCGGTAGTACTCGCTCGACCGGAGCGAGTCGGCGTGGGACGTCAGCAGGAGGTACGCCTCCAGGTCGTTCTCGATGTCGACGCGGCGCGCGGCGCGCTGGGCGGCCAGCGTCTCGCCCGGCGTGTCGAGCGTGTCGGGCTCGTTGAAGCGGCGCGAGCGCTCGAGCGACGCCCGCAGCCGGTTCATGGCGTAGACGTCGACCAGGTCGCGGGCGGCCGTGTAGTAGAGACGCTGGGCGGGCTCGCGGACGGTCGAGCCCCGGTCGAGCCCCAGCAACATCGCCTGGCGGACCGGGCTCGGGTCGTCAGCCGCTCGACCTCCTCGCGCATTTTCTCCAGCCGGTTGACGTCGGAGTAGCGGGCGCCGTCGGCGCGGAACGTGGCCTGGGTGGCCTCCTGGGCGCGGTCGAGCACGCGGCGCAGGTTGCACGCTGCTCCGGGCACCGGCGAACCCGAGCAGGATGGCGGCCAGCGCGGCCACGCCCAGCGCGGCGAGCCCCGTCCGCGTCATGGCCCGCCAGGTCGCGCCGGCCGCCCGCTTCGTCCGCTTGGCCACGTGCTGGTCTGGGAAGACGACGTCGGTGAACACGTCCTTGAGGAAGTAGCTCTTGGACGTCTCCGGCGGGCGCGGCGGCGGCGGCGTGCTCAGCCCGAACTGCTGGGCGAGCGCGCCGATCACGCGGTCGATGGGGGCGCCCTCCTGGGTCCCGCTCGTGAAGTAGAACCCGCGGAACAGGGGGCCGTCGGCGAGCGGTGTCGGGGCGAACACCAGCGCCGAGAACCTGGCGAGCCGGTCGCGCAGGCCGGCGAACTCGCTGGGGAAGTCGTAGACCCGCTGGCGCTCCTCGCGCCGCAGGTTCCGCGACAGGCGGGCGTTGCGCAAGGGGCGGAGCCGCTCCAGCAGCCCGTCGAACTCGCGCTCGACGACCTCGGCCGGGTCGGCCGTCGAGTACGGCTCGACGGTCGCGCCCCAGACCTGCTCGCGGGCCTCGCGGTCGAGCTCGCCGAACGATCTCGACGAAGCCCGGCACCAGGTCCGTCTTGGTCACGACGAGGTAGACCGGGAGCCGGAGCCCGAGCTGGGTCACCAGCTCGTCGACGCGGCGGCGGATGGTGTCGGCGTGGTCCTCCAGGTCGCGCTCGTCGCCCAGCAGGTCCTGGGCGCTGATGCCGACGAGCACGCCGTTGACGGGCCGGTCGGGCCGGCTCTCGCGGACCAGGTCGAGGAACGTCGTCCACTCCTCGCGGTCCTCGTCCTCGGTCGTGTAGCGGCCGGCGGTGTCGAGCAGGATGGCCTCGTCGGTAAAGAACCAGTCGCAGTTCCGGGTCCCGCCGACGCCGCGGACGCGCTCGGCGCCGGCGGGGAACCGGAGCCCGCTCTCCAACAGCGCCGTCGTCTTGCCCGCGCCGGGCGGCCCGACGAAGAGGTACCACGGGAGCGCGTAGAGCGCCCTCTTCCCCTTGCCGAACAGGCCGGTCCCGCCCAGGCTCGACGCCTTGAGCTGCTCGACGGCCTGGTCGAACGAGGTCTGCATCCGTTCGATCTCGGCCTTCCGGTCGGGCGCGTACTGGGCCGCCTCGCGCTCGGACTGGGCCTTGAGCCCGTCTTCCAAGCCGCCGCCCGACCGCCTCGCCCGCATCGCCGAGGCGGCCAGGGCGCCGACGGCCGTGACCAGCAGCCCGATCACGAGCAGCAGGATCGTCGTCATCGGGAAGCCGTACCGGAACAGCGTCAGGAACACGCCGCCGACGCCGGCGGCGCCGAGCACAGAGAAGAGGAGTTTGCGGGGCGTCATGCCGGTGCGGGTCTACTCGGTGGTCGCCGAGAGGGAGCGGAGAACGTCGGCGGTCTCGCGGGCGCCGCCCGAGAGCGAGACGCTGAGGCCGATGTAGAGCAAGGCGACCAGGACGGCCGCGCCGAGCCACAGGGCCCAGGTCGGGACGCCACCGGCCTCGGCTTGGGCGGGGACCTCCCTGGAGCGGCCCCGGGGCGAGAGCACGCCGGCGGCGCCGTTGGCCCGTTCGAGCCGGCCGTGGAGGTCCTCGACCAGGCGGCGCAGCACCTCTCGGCCCTGGATCGCGTAGCGGCCCTTGAAGCCGAGCGCGAGGCAGAGGTAGTAGACCTCGAGCACGGCCGTCCGCGTGCCGCCCTCGTCGAGCAGCCTCTTGAGCCGGTCGAAAAACTGCTCGCCGGCGTCGTAGCGGTCGTAGTGCGCGAGCTGGAGCGGCTGGGCCGACCACCCGTCGCGGCCGGGCCACTCGGTCCCCAGGACGGCCTCGTCCAGAAAGGCGATGGCGGCGAACGTCGCCTCGTCGACGTCGGCGTCCGACGCCCCGACGGTCCGGGCCGAGCGGGCGGCCTCGCCCAGCAGCGCCTCGATCCGCTGGCGCAGCGCCGTCGCGTCGCCCAGCCGGTCGGCCGCCCGGATCTGGAGGATGAGCGAGAACACGGCCGAGAACGCGCCCGCGAGGGTCCGCTCGGTGCCGAACGCGTCGGGCAGGTCGACCCCGGTGCCGCCTTGGTAGCGGTCGTGGCGGACGGCCGAGTCGAAGGCGCCCCCGGATCCCGGCCCGCCTTTGAGCGTCGCGAACGGGTCGCTGGAGTCGCCGAGGGGCTGGACCGTGAACGGGTCCGGCGCGCGGGGCGCCGGGGCCGGCGCGGGGACCGGCGGCGGCGGCGCGAACGGGTCGGCGGGCGTGACGGAGAACGGGTCGGGCGCGGGCGGCGACGGAGCGGGCCCAGCCGGGGGGGGCGTGGATGAGGCCGGCGAGGGCGTAGACGGCTCGGTGCCGAACGCGTCTCCCCCCGACGGCGCGAACGGGTCCGGCGCGGAGGGCGGCGGACTCGCCGCTCGGAACGGGTCGGGCGCGGACGGAGTGAACGGGTCCGGCGCCGTCGGGGTGAACGGGTCCGGCGCGAACGGGTCGGCCGGCGGCGTGCCCGAGGCGGGCGAGGTCGCGGCGGGCGCCGGGGTACCGGCCGAGGCGAACGGGTCGGATGCCGCCGGGGCGAACGGGTCGGGCGCGGGCGCGGCGGGCGCAACGGGCGCGAAGGGGTCCGAGACCGGAGGCAACAGGTCCGGGGCGAACGGGTCGTGCGCGGGCGGCGCCGGGTGTCTCGGCGCGGGGGCCGGCGGCGGGCCCGAGGCGGGCGGCCCCGGAGCGAACGGGTCCGGGGCCGCAGTGGGTGCTTCCGGGGCGGACGGGTCCGGAGCGAACGGGTCCGCGGCGGACGGGTCGGGCGCGGACGGGTCGGGCGCGAACGGGTCGGGCGCGAACGGGTCGGGCGCGAACGGGTCGGGCTCGTCGGGCGCGGGCGGGGGGCTCCCGTACGGGCGGTAGATCCGCGTCGCGTCGTCGTCGGGGCGGGGGTCGTCGGCCATGGGGGTGGGGGTCAGCCCGGCGTCGGCGCGAGCAGCTCGAACTCGGCGTCGGCGAACTCGCTGGAGATAAAGAGGGCGACGGCACCCGCGTCGCGGATGGCGTCCCAAAAGGGGCCGCTCCGGCGCGGCACGAAGTAGGCCGCTCGGGGGTCGACGGGCAGGCCCGAGGGCGGCGTCGGCGCGGGCTGGACGGCGAGCGCCAGCGTGGCCGACCGGATGACGGCCTCGATGGTGTCGGGCGAGGCGACGCGGAGCATCTGGGGGAGCACCTGGCGCAGGTGCTCGGGGCTCACGCCCTCGCGGCGGACGGCCAGCACCAGCACCGGCGCGTCGAGCACCTCGGGGGCCAGCGACGCCTGGAACAGGTTGGCCCGGCGCCGCACCAGCGGCACGCGTGTGTAGTTCTGCTTGGGGGCCCGGCCGCCCAGCATCTGCTCGATGGCCGCCGCCAGGTCGCGGAAGGGGGCCGTCGGCTCGGCGTGGTCGTAGGCCGGCAGTTCGCTCGGGGCCGGGCCGGCCCCGGGGACGGCCGCCCACAGCCGGCCCGCCAGCCCGACCATCTCGCCGAAGACGGCGCTCGGGTGCGCCTCCGTCCGTCGCAGGTGGTCCAGCCGGGGCGTGTACTCGGCCGCGGCCGAGAGCAGCGCCTGGGCCGTCACGTCGCCCGGCGAGATCTCGCGCTGGTTGCGAACGGCCTGCCATCGCCGCCCGAACTCGCCGGCGCGCGCCGCCAGCCGCTCGGTCGTCCGCCGGACGATGGCGTCGAGGGCGCCCGTCGCCCCGCACTGGGTCGAGGGCGGGACGAAGGCCGGGTCGGCGGCGAACGTCCCGTCGGCGGCGCGCGTGATCTCGGCGAGCGGCAACGTCACGACGTCCTCGCGGGGCTCGCCCTCGAACACCAGCCGCGCGTTGAGCCGGCCCACCTGGACGTCGCGCTCGTCGGCGCCCGTCGTGTCGTCGGCGACCGAGACGGTCTCGGCCACGAACCGCGTCTCGCGCCGCGCGGCGGCCCCGTCGAGCAGCACGTTGGCGCCGCCGGCCCGGACCGAGGGCACGGCGAGATACACCCGGACACGGTCGGCCGTCGGGCCCAGCCCGTCGCGGACGTCGCGCGCGGCCGGCACGGGGCCGTCCTGGGGCAGCCGGACCGGCAGCCCGTCGGGCATCACGCCGCGCACCGACGTCACGGCGACCTCGCCGTTGGCCAGCCGGTCGGGGTCGATGGCGAGGTGGGCCAGGCCCCAGCCGTAGCGCGAGACGGCGTCGACGCGGGCGTCGAGGTCGGCGCGGACCGCGCGGTCCCACTGCTGGAGGTGATGGGGGTCGAGGGTCATGCCCTCGTACCAGACGACTCGGCGGCGGTCCGACACGGGCGGGGCTCGGGTGAGTGGGGAAAGACGCTGCGCTCGGACACGCCGCCTCCCCATCAAATACCGGGAACCGCCCGCCGGTCGGTCATCGGCCCTGGACGAACCGTGCCGCGCCACCTCGCCCGCCTCGGTGGCTCGGTGGACCGAGTCAGGGGAGAAGCGGGCCGCCCACCCGCGAGCCACGGGCCGAACGCGCACCGGGCCGGCCTCGCCTCACGGCGAGCGGCCAGAGGACGTCTCCACCTCCCCCACCCGACACCGGGCTCCCCCACCCGACACCGGGCTCCCCCACCCGACACCGGGCTCGACCATGGCGGGAGCAGGCGCTCCCATCGGAGAGCCGCCCAGCCCCGCCTCGGGCCCGAGGCGGGGCGCTACTGCGAGGTCACCACCACGGTCCCCCCGGTCACCGTCACGCGGACGGACCGCCCGCGCACTTGGGACGCCGGCAGGACCGCCCGCCAGCCGTCGCCCTCGGGCGTCCGCAGGTCGGCGGCGATGCCCAGGAACGGGGCCCCGTCGAGCGTCACCTCCTCCAGCGTGTCGGTGCTCCCCGGCCGCACGGTCGCGTCGCGGATGGGCCCGCCCAGGTCGGCTCCGAGCGAGCCCTCGGGGTCGCTCCAGAACACCTGGATGGGCGTCGCCAGAAACGTCGCGTCGCTCACGAGCGGGTAGAGGTAGACGCGCGCCGCGTTCCCGCCCGCGTTCATGTCGGCCGCGCCGACGAGCGTGAACGAGACCGGGCCCGGCGGCAGCGGCGGCGGCGCGACCGGGCCGGCCTCGACGGGCGCCGGCTCGGCGCCTCCGCCCAGCAGGCCGCAGCCGGAGACCGCGAGGGCGGCGAGCAAAACGAGGACGGAGCGGGTCATGGGTGGGGGGCGGTGGCGGCGCGGGCGTGCGCCAGGGTCTCGAGGTAGGCCCGAGAAAAGATCGGGCGGTAAACGCGGCGCTCGGCCGAGGCGAAGTCCTCGCCCCGCATCATCTCGCACCGCTCGCGGACCAAGTCGAGGACCGCGCGCTCCTTGCCCTGGAGCAGCCCGCCGCCCTTGGCCTGGTCCCCGATCCGGTCGGGGTCGAGCCCGTTGACGATCACCGCGGCGCCCTCGCGGGCCGCGGCGCGGTAGCCTTCGAGCAGGCTCTGGTGGTGCTGGAGGACCGCCTCGGCGGCCGTCGCGAGCAGGACCAGACGCTCGGCCCGGAGGTCGGGCTCGTCGGTCGTGAGGTGGCGCAGGAGCGCGTCGACGTCGGCGTCGAACAGGAAGGCCGTCTCGGGCGCGTGGATCACGGTGTGGCCCAGGAACTCGTGCCGGAACTTGCCGGGGATGCTCACCAGGCGGACGGCCACGCTCGCCAACGCCCGGTGCAGGTCGTCCGGCACGTCGCGCGCAGGTGCCGCGGGCGCGAGCGACGCGGCCGGAGGCGTCCCGAACGGGTCCGGGCCGCCCGTCGGCCCAGCCGGCGCCGCCGCGAACGGGTCAGCCGACGGGCCCGCCGAGGCGGCCGGGGGCGGGGCCTGCGGAAACGGGGGCGGAGCCGGGGCGTCGGGGGCCGGCGCGATGGGCACGCCGAGCGCGTCGACGGGCGGGCCGAACAGGTCGTCGAGGTCGGGCTCGTCGGCGGCCGGCGGCATCGTCGGGGCCCAGGCCGGCTCGGGTGCCCCAGCGACCAGGGCGGCGACGGCGTCGGCGTCGGGCCCGGGGCCCAGCGCGCCCGCCAGCGCGTCTCGGAGCGCGCCCGGGTCGGCGCGCGTCCCGAACGCCCGGCGCAAGTCGCCCAAGGCGGCCGCGACCGCCTCGGCCTCGTCGCCGTAGGGGTTGAAGGCGGCCCCGAACACGGTCCGGTCGAGGTCGTCGGCCACCATGAGGTCGCGCTCGATCTGGACCGTCACCTGGAACGGCCCGACCTGGAGCAGGTCGCCGTCGCGGACGGCCCGGCCGCTCGTCCCGACGCGCTCGCCGTTGACGAACGTGTGGTTCTTGCTCCCCAGGTCGGTCACCCGGAGCCCGTCGCCGTCGACGTGCAACTCGGCGTGGGCCTTGCTCACGACCCGGTCGGGGTCCTCCAGCGGCACGTCGCACGTCCCGGCCCGGCCGATCGTGATCGTGTCCTGGTCCAGCACGTAGGGCCGGGGCTCCCCCCCGCGCTCGGTGTGGACGACGATCAGCTTGACTCTCATGGGGGAACGCGGCGGGAGGGGCCAGACGGCCGCCCCCCGCTCGGGTCACGCGGGGCGGAGCGCTTCCGAGACCGCGTCGAGCACGCCGTCCAAGGCGCCGGCGAGCGCGCCGGCCGAGGGAAAGCGACGCGCGGGGTCGGTCTGGAGCGCGGTCCGGAGAACGCCGACAACGTACTGCGCCACGGTCGATCCTGACGGGTCCGACATCTCGGGCGGGAGGTCGAGCGTCGCCACGTCGTCGCCGCCGCACGCCCAGGGCAGGTGGCCGCGCCGGCCTTCGAGGACCTCGCGGATGACCAGGCCCAGCGCGTAGACGTCGGCCGGGCACCCGACGGGGCCGCCCAGGATCTGCTCGGGCGCAGCGAACTCGGGCGTCAGGCCGGGCCCGTGCCCTGGCGACGGCGACGGCTCGTGGAGGTCGCGGGCCAGCCCGAGGTCGAGCACCACGACCGTCCCGTCCGCTCGGACGAGCAGGTGGTCCGGCTTGAGGTCGCCGTGGACGACGCCCGCGCGGTGGAGCCCGTCGACCGCCCGGCAGACCCGCCACAGCAGCAGCAGCCGCTCCCAGCCACTCCGCCCGCGCGCGTCGACGCCCACCGGCCGCCCCTCGACCCGTTCGAGCGCGAGGTACGGCCGGTCGTCGGTGTGCGTCCCCTGGTCGATCACGCGGACCAGGGCGGGCAGGTGGAGGCGGTCGAGCAGGCTCGCCTCGCGCGCGAACAGGGCCCGGGTCCCGTCGCCCGGCCGCTTGGCCAGCTTGAGCGCGGCCCGCTCGGGCCCGGCCGGCGTCGGCCGGGTGGCGGCGTAGACGGTGCTCATCCCGCCCGCCCCGATCCGGTCGCCCAAGACCCACGGGCCGACCCGGGCGGGCGCCTCGGGCCCCGCCGCGCCGGCCAGCCGGAGCGGCCCCTCCATCAGCCGGTCGAACAGGGCCCCCGCCTCGGCCGCCTCGGCCGCCTCGTGGGCCGAGTGGTCGAGCGTCGGCGTCGGCGTCGGCGTCGGGTCCATAGGTCAGGCCTCGGCGGTGAGCTCGCGGTAGAGCCAGACCCGGACCGTCCGCCAGCACCGGGTGACCGTCGCCGGCGACAGGCCGAGCGTCGCCGCCGTCTCGTCGACCGTCAGGCCGGCGAAGAACCGGCACTCCACGACGCGCGCCCCCCGCTCGTCGACGCGTTCGAGGCGCTGGAGGGCCTCGCCGATCCCCGCGATCTCGGCGGCCTCGTCGTCGGTGACCACGACCGCCAGCGACTCGTCGAGCGAGAGCGGGCGCGTCCCGCCGCCCCGCTTCTGGGCGCAGCGCGCCTCGGCGTAGGTCAGGAGCACCTGGCGCATCGCACGCGACAGCGTCATCATAAAGTGCGACCGGCTCCGGAACGCCATCGACGACCGGGCCAGCTTGAGGTAGGCCTCGTGGACGAGCGCCGTCGTGCACACCGAGGGCGTCCCGATGTAGCGGATCCGGTGGACGCTGGCCATCCGGCGGAGCTGCTCGTAAACGTGGGCGCTGTTTTCGGGGGCGTCGTCGCGGTGGCCCAGGACGCCCAGGAGGCAGGCCACGTCGAGGTCGAGCGTGTCGCCGTCGATGGCGCCGGAGTCGTCGGGGAGGGTGGGGGGCCGAAGCGTGTGGGCCGGTGCTGACGGGAGGGGAAGGGTGTCGGTCATGCAGCGAGGGAGCCAGGGTGTCGCGTCGGCGGGTGTCGTCGGCGCCGAAAGGAAGAGGGGGGCGCCCGGGAGTCTCCCCCCTCAGACCATCCCACTATTCGTACGGGAGATAAGGATATCGCGTGGCACCGGACTTCGACGCTGGCGGCGCGTACGAGGGGGGCGGACCTCCGTCTCCAGCACCCCATTCGCCTCGCCCTAGACCGTCGGCCCGAACGTGGACGTCCCAAACGGAACCTCCCAGACGCTCGCACATCCACAGCCCATGCTGCCCCGCCCCCACCTCCTCCTGCTCCCCGCCTTGCTGGCCGTCGTCGCGCTGACCGGGTGCGACCTGTCGGGCCGCGTCGAGGCCGAGATCGAGGCGGCCCTGCCCGACGTGCTCGGGCCGGCGGCCCGCTACGACGCGACCGTCGAGGGGCTCCGCCTGGGCGACGGCGCCGCCGAGGCGGTCACGGTCGTCGGCGAGCGCGTCGCTCGCCAGGACGCCCCCGTGGTCGACCGCCTCGACGTGGTCCTGCGCGGCGTCGCCTTCGACCGGTCGACCCGGCGGCTGACGCGCGTCGACGACGCCCGCGCGACGGCCCGCCTGCTCCCGGCCGACCTCGGCGCCTACCTCGGCGCCCAGCGCGGGATCTCCGACGTCGAGCTGACGCTGGCCGCGCCCGATCGCGCCACGGTCCGGTTCCGGGGCGAGATCGAGGGCGTCCGGATCCCGGTCGGGGCCGAGGTCCAGGGCCGGGTCCGAGCCGTCGACGGGAGCGTCCGTCTCGACGTCGAGACCGTGCGCGCGGCCGGGATCGGGCTGGGCGGCACCGTCGCCCGGCGCGTCTCGGACCGGATCAACCCGGTCGTGGACCTGACCGACGAGGACCTCGCGCTGCGCGTGACGGGCGTCCGCGTCGAGCGCGGCGCCCTGGTCGTCGAGGCGACCGGGGACCTGACCGGGGCCCGGCTCCCCCGTGCCGAGCGGGCCCTGTGGGAACCCTGACGTTCCCAATCGAAACGGAATGGGCAGCAGGCGTTCCCGGTCGCGGCTGAGATGTGGGGGCGCCTACTCCCCCCTCCCCCGCTCGACGGATCCGTCCCTGCCGGCCGTCCGGGACGATTTTTGACGGCGTATACCTAGGCGACATCCGGGTTGCTCGATGGCCGCGGGTCGAGACGGGCCGGCCGGGCACGGCGATTGACAGGTGGACGTGTGGCTCCCACCACGCTCATCCTCCTGTTCTCCCTCGCCGTTACCCTCGGCGCCGTGCTCGCGAGCAGCATGGCGGCCGCCGTCGTGTCCAGCTTCTTGCGGGGCCGAACCCTGCGACGCCGGGCCGAGGCTCGAGCCGACGAGGTGGCTCTGCTGGCCGCGGCCGCCCAGCGCTGGCGGATGACCCCGGCCGCGTGGGGCGGGCCCCAGGCCGACGGGTTCGCTGGCGTCTCGTTCGACGCGCTCGGCCTGCCGACCGTGCCGCGCCGCGCCGACCGTCGCCAGACGGCGAACGGGGTGTACCAGATCGTCCACGTGCCGTCGTGTCCGACGCTCGACCGCGCCGCCCGGCGGACGGGCCAGGAGACGGGCCGCGACGGCCTGCTGGTGGTCGGGTGGGACCCTGAGACCGGCGACGACACGGCCGTCGTGGTCCTGGGCCCGCTCGTCCAGGTCCCGCTCGCCAGCGTCCCGTGGGCCTGGATCGCCGAGCTGTCCCGGCCGGCCGCGTCCGCCTCGGTCGCCCCGTCGGCACGGCCCGCCGAGCGCCGCAGCCCGTCCCGGCCGACCGTCGCCGCCGACCGCGCCGTCCAGGCGCCCGTCCAGCCCCTCCGCCTGGTCAGCTGGCCGCTGCCGCCCGAGGCCGACGTGCCCACCGCTGACGCGACAGACGGGGGCGCGGCCGACGAGTCTCCACCCCCCGTTCGCCCACGGTGGCGACGGGCCGCCTAGGTCCGGGACGTGCGCGCTACCGGCAGGCCGGGGCCGTGTCGAGGTCGCGGCCGAGGTAGAACACCTCGCGCGTCTCGGTCACCGTCAGACGGTGCGCGTAGTCGCCGAGGTGGGCGAGGTCGCTCGCGTCGCCCAGGTCGCCGACGACCGTCACCTCGGCGAACAGCCGCAACCCGCGGCCGCCCTCCGGCGCCTCGCGCTCGCGGATCGCGACGATCTGGTCGGACATGTCGGGATCGGGTACGATCCACCACTCCACGCCGGGCCGGTCGCACGGGTAAAACGCGGACCGCTCGAAGCCGAGCTCGACCACGCCGCGCACCGCGACGCTGGAGGGCGACGACATCTCGACCACGCGGAGGTAGTGGGCCGCGTCGGTGCACGGCGTCACGACGCCCGAGGCTGACCGCTCGCCCCGGACGGAGACGCGGTCGCCCACCCGGATCTCGCCCAGGACGCCGAGCCCCTGGGCCTGGCACAGGTTCGTCCGGGCGGGCACCTCGGCCCGGACCGCTACGCCAGTCGGCGTGCGGAGGTCGAGCGTGGCGCTGCCGTCGTACGCCATCGGCGACAGGTCGACCGCGACGACCTCGCCGTCGACCACGTCGCCGTCGGCGGTCGGCCCAGCGCTCTCGGTGGAGCCCGAGCAACTGGCGAGGAGGAGGGACAGAACGAGGGCGCGCATGGGGTTGGGAAGAGGGGACGGCGGGACAACGCGCGAGACTCGTCCAGAGATACAAGGCCCCCGTGTGTCTGGCCCTCCCCGCCTCCCCGCCTCGACGCCGAGGCGGGCCGGGTGGCACGGCGGGGCACGGATCGGGGTGTAGGACGGCTACCCATTCGGGCCTACGTTGCGGACCAACACTTCAGCACCGAGTCTGAACCACGCCCTCCCCACCCCTCCAGAACCGAACGGACCCCTTGATCTACTCCGCCCGTGTCGAGGCGTCCCCGTTCCGTCTGTTTACGCTCCCTGAGGCGCGCCTCGGGCTCGCCGTCGGGCAGGGGAAGGTCAACGGGGACGACATCATCGGGGCGTGCCACCTGCTCACGCAGATGGACGATTGGGCCGCCGGGTTCAACGAGATGTGGGACCTGCTGGGGACCACCGAGGTCGACGTGACGCCGGACTCGGTCCGGGCGGCCGTCGCGGCGGCCCACGACCACGCCGACGCGCTGGGCAACGGCCGGGTCGCCTGCGTCACGACCCGGGACGGCGTCGCGATGTTGGTGCGCCTGATCGAGGCCATGACGACCGAGTTGGACCGCTCGTATCGGGCGTTCCACACCCGGGCCGCCGCCGCCGCCTGGCTCGGCCTCGACCGAGCGCAGGCCGAGCGAGTGATCGCCGAGCACGCCGCCTAGACGGGTTCCGACCGGAGCCCTCGACCGGCCCGCTACCCCGTCGACTGCATCGCGGCCGCGATCGCGTTGACCGACAGCAGGAGCGCCTGCCGGAGGTCGTCCGAGGGCGCGTCCGTCGCTCGCCAGCGGCGCATGAGGTCGAGCTGGACCAGGTTGAGCACGTCGGTCGCCGGGTTCCGGTAGCGGATGGTGGCCGCGATGGCGCGCGCCGGGTCGAGCAGCGTGTCCCGGCGGGCGACCCGGAGCAGGGCCGTCTCGGCCTTGGAGAACTCGCCCTCGACCGACTGGAACGGGGCCGGGTCGGCGCCGGTGCTCTCGGCGAGCGCGCTGTAGCGGCGCCCGACGACGAGCCGGGCCCGGGCCATCTCGCGGAGCGCGTTGCCCGTGATCGCCTGGAAAAAAGGCCACTCGTCCTGGAGCTCGCGCAGCAGGTCGAGGTCGTCGCCCGTGATCGCCTGCGAGAGCGCCGTGCCCACGCCGTACCAGCCGGGCGCCGTGTAGCGCGGCTGGGTCCACGAGAACACCCAGGGGATCGCGCGGAGGCCGTTGAAGTCGAGCTCGCCGACGCCCTTGCGCGAGATCGGCCGCGAGGCGATGGACAGCCCGGCGATGTGAGCGATGGGCGTGGCCGCGGCGTACCACGGCCAGAACGCGTCGTCGTCGATCAGGTCGCGGTAGGCCGTCATCGAGCGCTCGGCCAAGCGCTCCATCAGACTGAACGCCGGGGTCGAGGGCGCGGCCTGCCCCGCCTCGGGCCCGAGGCGGGCGGCCTCGGCGTCGGCGAGCGCGCCGAGCTGGGCGTGGACGATCTGCTCCAGGTGCCGCCGGGCGATCCCGGGCAGCGCGTAGCGGAACGAGATGACCTCGCCCTGCTCGGTGAACCGGATCCGCCCGGTCTGAGCCACCGGCGGCATGGCCCGGATGGCCTGGCCCGCGCGCCCGCCGCCGCGCCCGACCGTCCCGCCGCGGCCGTGGAAAAAGCGCAGGTCGACGTCGTGCTGGCGGCACGTCGCGGCGATCGCGCCCTGGGCCTTGTGGAGCGACCAGTTGGCCTGCCAGTACCCGCCGTCCTTGTTCGAGTCCGAGTAGCCCAGCATGACCTCCTGCATCCCGCCGCGCGCGGCGAGGTGGGCCGCGTACACCTCGTTCTGGAACAGCTCGGTCAGGAGTGCCGGCCCGGCCTCCAGGTCGGCGATGGTCTCCAGGAGCGGGACCGCGTCGATCGGGCTCTCGACCGTCCCGTCGGCCAGCCGCCGCCACAGGCCGACCTCCTTGCACAGGAGCAGGACTTCGAGCGCGTCGCTCACGGCGTCCGTCATCGACACGATGTACGAGCCGATGGACGCGGGCTCGGCCTCGACGGCGGCCTTGGCCACGCGGAGCGCCGAGAGCACGCGGTCGGCGGTCTCTCCCACCTCGCCCCCGAGGCGGATGAACGGCCGCGGGTTGGCCAGCTCGCGCGTCAGCAGGTCGACGCGGGCCGTCTCGTCGAGGGCGGCGTAGTCGGGCTCGACCTGGGCCCGGGCCAGCAGGTCGGCGACGGCCGCCTCGTGGAGCGCGCTGTGCTGGCGCAGGTCGAGCGCGGCGAGGTGGAACCCGAACGTGTCGGCGCGCGCGCGCGCGTCGGCGAGCGCGCCCGACTCGGCGAGCGGGGCCAGGCCGGCCTGGCGCAGGCTGTCGGCGATCAGGTCGAGGTCGGCGCCGAAGGCGGCGGCGTCGTAGGCCGGCGCGGCGCCCGGCGGGCGGGCCTGCCCGGAGTCGCCGTCGGGCAGCGTGTCGATCAGGCGGTCCAGCTTGTGCGCCATCTGCATCACCTTGAGCCGGATCGGCTCGTGGACGTTCTGTCGCCACCGGCGCTCGGGCAGCGGGACCGCGTCCCGGTCGGCCCGGACCGAGTCCCAGAGCGCGTCCGGGAACGTGACCTGGTGGTCGCTCACCGACAGGTCGAGGCGGACCTGGTCGAGCCCGCGGCGGTGCAGCCGGAGCGCGTCCTCGCGGTGGGCCCGCAACGTCCAGGCGGTGACCTCGGCGGTCACATTGGGGTTGCCGTCGCGGTCGCCGCCGATCCACGACCGGTAGCGCAGGAACGGGGGGAGGTCGGCCGGGGCCCGGCCGTAGCTCTGGACCAGCGCGCGCCGGAGGTCGGCGTGGATGCGCGGGATCACGTCCCAGATCGTCGTAGCGACGAAGTAGAGCCCGTGGCGGACCTCGTCGCGGACGGTCACGGCGGCCGGGCGGACCTCGTCGGTGGCCAGGAGCAGCCGGAGCCGGTCGAGCGCCTCGTCCTGGGCGGCGTCGAGCTCGGCGGGCGTGAACGTGCCGGCCGGCGCCGTCAGCCGGTCGAGCGCGGCGGCGGCCTCCTGCTGGTGGAGCAGGACCGTCCGGCGGCGGGCCTCGGTCGGGTGGGCCGTCAGCGTCGGCTGGATGTCGAGCCGGCCGACGAGCGCCAGCGCGTCGTCCCACGACCGGCCCGAGGCGGCCAGGCTCGCGACGGCCTCCTGGATCGACTCGCCGCGCGGCGCCTCGGCCGTGGCCTGGACCTCGCGCTCGCGGTTGATCCGGACGATCTCGATCTGCTCGGCCTTGTTGACCAGGTGGAAGTAGGCCGTCACCGTCCGCAGGACGGCCGTCAGCGCGTCGACGGACGTGGCCTCGACCTCGGCGGCCAGCGCGTCGAACGCGTCTGGCCCCTGGTCCCGCACGCGGCCGAGCCAGCCGGCGGCCAGGTCGGCCGGGCCGTCGCCGTAGCGCTCCCGGGCCACCTGGAGCACCAGCCGCTCGACCAGGGCGACGCGGCGGGCGTGGACGTCGGTCAGCCCAGCGGAGCGGGCGGCGGCGAGGGCGGAGTCGGACACAGAACTGGAGGGGGAGGGCGGCGCCAAAATACCGGGCCGGCCGCCCGGGACCCGCCCGATTCAGCGGGAGCGCTTTCCCACGCCGCGCCCCCAAGCGCCGCCTCGCCGCACGGCTCGGCCCGCCTCGGTCACGTCGCGACGGGGACGGCCGGCCCGGGGCGGGGACAAGGTGGGGACGGCGGCACCCGACC
Organism: uncultured Bacteroidota bacterium; assembly: GCA_963740235.1. Classification (GTDB taxonomy): domain Bacteria; phylum Bacteroidota; class Rhodothermia; order Rhodothermales; family Rubricoccaceae; genus Rubrivirga. The sequence goes on along the minus strand of CAVUDG010000007.1, from coordinate 1,175,664 downwards.
GACTACCGGCGCCGACCGCGTCTCGCTAGCGCACGACCACGACCCGGCGGCTGGCCGTCGCGCGGTCGGTCACGGCCCGGACGAGGTAGACCCCGGCCGGGAGGCGACGGGCGTCCAGGGTCAGCACGGCCGCGTCGGAGAGCGGCCCGTCCCACAGCGAGGCCACGCGGCGCCCCTGGACGTCGAACACGTCGACGGCGACCTGGGACGGGCCGTCAAGCGTGAGGTCCAAGCGGATGTCGCCACGGGCCGGGTTCGGCCAGGGCATCGAGAGTCCAAGCGGCGCCGGCGGTCCTGGCTCGCGCGTCGTCGCGCGGCTGAACTCCGTGTCGAGCCACGCCATTCGCTCGCCGAGCCAGTCCCGGAGGTAGCCCACCTCGGCGGCGTAGGTGTCGCGGTCGTCGAAGCCGGTCGCGTTCGGCCACACGTACTCGCCCAGGATCGGCCACCGCTCGAAGTTGCGGGCCTGCGCCTCGTCGAGGAGCGCGGCCGTCTCGTCGATCTCACGCATCAGCGAGTCCGTGTGGAGGGGGCCGGCGCGGAGCCCGTCCCACCGCGCCCGGAGCGCGTCCCGGAACGACGCGCTCTCGGCCAGCTTGCTCCACCAGAACGGGATGTGGTAGTCGTCGTCGGGGCTGGCCCACTCGACCTGTAGGCCCGGCGTGTGCCCCCCCGTGTTGTAGTTGACGTTGCCGTAGGCCAAGTTGAAGTCCCACACCGGCCCCGCCTTGACGAGCGGGTCGTTCGAGTCCTTGTCCTTGTGGAAAAACGCGCTCAGCCGGTACCCGTCGACGTTCTTCCCGATCTCGGTGACCAGGAAGAAGTCGACGAACGAGCCCAGGTCGATAAACGCCGGGTACCCCGTGACCGGGTCCTCGAAGTCGTCCGAGGCCATCGCCGCCTCGAAGTCCGTCATGAGGGTGCGGATGTAGGCCGCCTGCTCCGGCACGATGTCGTCGGCGTCGGGGTCGTCGAACAGGTAGCGGATGGGGCTCCCGTCGCCCGACGGCGCGGGGTACGGCGACGTCCACCCCCCGACGGTGGCGCTCCCGGTCGTCTTGTCGAGCTTGAAGATGTAGCCGCCCGTGAGGTCGTCGCCGGTGGTCTCGTCCTCCTTCAAGTTGTTGATGTCGACGCGGACGTCGTCGCGCTTGACCTTCTCCATCAGCACGTAGACGCCTTGGTACTCCCCGTTGAGGACGACCTCGCAGAACCGGGTCCGGCTGGCGTAGCGGCCCATGCGGCGGGCGAGCCCGTAGGTCAGCACGTTGCGCATGAGCGACTTGTCGCTGTAGGGCGCGTAGAGCACCCAGTCCTCCTCCTCGGGCAGTCCCAGGAGCGACGCGTCGAGGTCCTCCCCGTCTTGGTCGCGGGTCTCGACGCCGTACTGCTTTTTCGGGAACAGCTGCGAGCTCGACCCCCGCAGTTCGATCCCGATCCAGCCGTCGTACCCCGTCGGCACGTCGCCGACCTCGTTCCGCCGGCCCGGCCCGTTGTCGACGATCTGCATCCGGGCCGTCACCTTGGGCTCGTCGGGGATCGCCTCGCCCTGGGTGTCGATCAGGACGATGGGGAGGTTCGAGGACCCGAACTCGACGTGCTGCGCGAACGCGGGCCCGGCGACGAGAAGGAGGAGGAGAGAAACGAAGCGCATGCGGTCGAGTGGTCGGCGAAGCGAACGGCGGAACGGGTCTCCGGAGGGGGCCCGAGGCGGGCCAGCCCGGCACCGAGCCCCATGCGCGACGGGGCCCGCCTCGAGGACGCGTCTGGAGGGGCCGGCAAACGGCGGCCGGAGACGGGCCAGAACGCGGTCGCAGGTGTCCATTGTCCGTCCTGCCGCTGTCTCAGAATTCTCCCCAATCCACTCTCGGAGAGGACCCGGTGGTGCCGGCGTACAGTCCGTGGTCCCGCCCGGATAGGACCCGCCGTCTCGGGTGCGGGCCGGACCGCCCCGGGCGCGTCGCGGGTCCGACGACGGCCGGCCCGAGGCGCGAGGGGTCGCTCACGGTCGCGGTGAGTTGGACGGCTAGGGACGCCGCCTTGTTAGGCCGCGGCCGCCATCGGCGTCGCGACCCGCCTCACGTGGGGCCGGCTCGGGGTGACGTCCAGCAGCCGCTCCCAGTCGCTGACGACCCGGGACGTCTGGCGCTCGCGCGAGCCCGTCACGACCGGCCGCCCCTCGTCCCACCACTGGGCGAGCCGCCGCGCCGCCGCGCCCGGGTTGCGAGCGTCGACCAGCTGGCGCCCCTCGCCGGGCGTCTCGGCCAGCACCTCGCGGACCGCCGGGTGCGGGTGCGCGAGCACCGGCGTCCCGACGGCGTTCGCCCGGGCGAACCCGAGGACCGACCCGCCGGCCGACAGCGTCTGGGGGTGGAACACGGCGAACGCCTGCCGCACGTGCCGGATCACCTCGCGGTGCGGCAGCGGGCCCAGCGACACGACGCCCGGCGTGAGCGCCAGACGGTCGCCGCGCTCGCCGGCCGGGTCGACCACGTGGAGCCGCGCGCTCGGCCGGACCGCCCGGACCCGTCGGAACGCGTCGAGCACCTCGGCCAGCCCGTCGCGGGGGCCCGCCACGACGACCAGCTTGTCCGGGTCGACGGGCGTCCCGTCCGGCGCCAGCGCGTCGTCGATCGGCGAGTGGATGCGGGCCGTCGGGGCCCACGCGTCGGTCTCGGCAAAGACCTCTCGGACGGCCGCGTGCTGGACGTCCGACCCGCACACGACGGTCGCGCCGGCCTCGGCGGCCGCCCGGCCCAGACCGCGGCGCTTGCTCCCGGGCACGCCCTCGGCCCACAGCACCAGCCGGGCGTCCCGGAAGCGCTTCCGAGTCCGGGCCAACACTTTCGGCTGGGTGAGCACGACGACGGCCTCGGCGTTCGGGAGGTGGTCCCAGCGGCCGTAGTAGTCGAACGGGACGTAGGACACGCCGCCCGGCGACCGCGACGGCCAGAGACGGCCGCACTGGGCGACCGTGACGCGGTGGCCGTTCTGGGCGAGCCCCTCGGCGACCCGGATCACACGGACGCGGGCCTCGTCGAGAGACCGGTCGAACAAGGTCCGCACCTCGTAAGGGTGAGGGCACGCAGGGTCGATAAAGAGCAGCCGAGTCACGGGCGTGGGGGTCTGGGACGCAAGGTGACCCCCGGGCGCCTCCCGAGCCATCGGGGACCCCCCGGACGAGACCCTGCGGACTCCCTGAGAAGCCGGCGCGCGCGCGTGAGGTGCCTTCCCGGGGGCGCCGTGGGGCAGCGGATGAACTCACCGCGGCGCCGTATGGGCGGGCCTGCTCACGCGTTGACAGTCGCCTCCTCCCCCATCCCCCTCTCGATGCCCTTCATCATCGCCACGGCGGCCGGCTTGCCCGAGCACCACTACCCCCAGGCCGAGCTGACCGCCCAGATCCAAGCGTTGTGGGCCTCAGAGGGCGTCAACCTGGACCGCGTCGGGTCGCTCCACGCCAACACGACCATCGAGACGCGCTACACGGCCGAGCCGCGCGAGCGCTACCTCGAGATGGACGGCTGGGCCGACCTCAACGAGGCCTACCTCCGCGACGCCGTCTCGATGGGCGAGCGGGCGCTGGTGGCACTGATGGACCAGGTCGAGATCGGCTTCCAAGACGTCGCCCACCTCGCGTTCTTCTCGACGACCGGGATCGCCGTCCCCTCGGTCGACGCGCGCCTGATGAACCGGCTCCCGTTCGCGCCGACGCTCAAGCGGACGCCCGTCTACGGGCTCGGCTGCGCGGCCGGGGCCGCCGGCCTCGGGCGCGTCGCGGACTACCTCGCCGGCCACCCCACCGAGGCGGCCATCGCGCTCACCGTCGAGACGTGCTCGCTGACCATCCAGACGCACGACACGTCGGTCGCCAACCTGATCGCGACGGGCCTGTTCGGCGACGCCGCGGCGGCCGTCCTGATGGTCGGCGACGAGCACCCCCTGGCCGGGCGGAACGCGAGCGCCGGCCGGCCGATGCCGCTGGCCCGGGCGCCGCGCGCGAGCGGCGACAGCCAGCCCGTGCCCGTCGAGGACGTCGACGTCCGCGTGTCGGGCACGGCGCCCGCGCCCCGCGTCGTCGGCACGCGGTCGGTGTTCTTCCCGGGGACCGAGCGCCACATGGGCTGGGACGTGACCGACGCCGGCATGAAGATCGTCCTCTCGGGCGACGTCCCGACGACGGCCCGGACCGGCCTGCGCACGCACGTCGAGGCGTTCCTGGCCGAGCACGGGCTGGTCGTCTCCGACGTCGGCCGGTTCCTGTGCCACCCCGGCGGGCCCAAGGTGGTCGACGCCATCGAGGACGGCCTGGGCCTGGAGGCGGGCCGCCTGGACGACACGCGCGACCTGCTGCGGCGCGTCGGCAACGTGTCGTCGACGTCGGTCCTCCTGCTCCTCGACGAGGCGCTGCGGACGGCCGCCGAGCCGGCCGGGACGTGGGGGCTGGTCCTGGCGATGGGCCCGGGCTTCGGGGCCGAGTTGGTACTGGTCCGGTGGTAGCGCGCCAAGTCGCCTACGCCGCTCTGGTCGGGACGGTCGCCGCGCAACGGCTGGCCGAGATGCGGACGTCGCGGCGCCACCAAGCGGCTCTCGTCGCGCGCGGCGGGACGGTCCACGCCCGGGGCCAGCTGCCGGCGGCGGTCGCGCTCCACGCCGGCTGGCTGGCGGCCTCGCTCGCCGAGGGGACGGCCCGCCTCGGGGCCGCGCCGGCCCGGCCCGGCCGGGTCGCGCTCGGGCTGGCCGGGCTCGCGCTCGGCCACGGGCTCCGGCTGGCGTCGATGCGCGCGCTGGGCCCGCGGTGGACGGCGTCCGTGGTCACGGTCCCCGACGCACCGCGTGTCGAGACGGGCATATACGCCTCGCTCCACCACCCCAACTACCTCGGCGTCGTCGCCGAGGTGGCCGCCCTGCCCGCCGTGGCCGGCGCCTGGCGGACGGCGGGCGCCTTCAGCGTGCTCAACGCGCTCTTCCTCCGCGCCCGCATCCGGGCCGAAGAGCGGGCGCTCGACGCGGCCGGCTGACCGATCTCGCCTCGGCGCCGAGGCGGGGGGGTCAGCCGTAGCCGCGGAGCGTCTCCCAGCGGAACAGGCCCGAGCCGTGGCCGTCGCCCCAGACGATCTGGAGCGCGTAGTGGCCGGCCGGCCGCAGCTCCTTGATCTCGTACGTCATCAGCGACGGCAACTCGAACACGATGGGGTCGACCGGCTCGGCCATGTTCGCGTGCCCGCCCCGGCACTCGGCGCACGGGCACGCCCGGCGCAACCCCTCGTAGGAGTACGTCGAGACGTGCCCGTCGGCCCAGCCGACGGTGAGCTGCTGGTCCTGCGGCGGAGGCCTCCAGGCGGACGGGCTGTGGGATGGACACTGGCGACGTGACGATGGCCGGTGGCAGAGCGGGCGCCACGGCGCGGGCCCCTCCCACTGGCACTCGGCTACAGAAACAGGTCGGGCATGAACTCGGTCGCGCCCGGCGTGACGGCGTAGCCCGAGAGGTCAGTGACGCCGGCCTCGGCCAGCACCTCGTCGTCGATGAAGAAGTTGCCGGTCCGGCTCGACGGCATCGTCAGGACCGCGTGGGCCGCGTCGGCCATGATGTCGGGCGTCCGGCTCATGTCGATCATCGACTGGCCGCCGAGCGCGTACTTGACGGCGGCCGTGGCGATCGTCGTCCGCGGCCACAGCGCGTTGGCAGCGATCCCGTCCTCCCGGAGCTCCTCGCCCCAGCCCAGGACGCACATCGACATGCCGTACTTCGAGATCGTGTAGGCCACGTGCGGCCCGAACCACTTGGGGTCGAGGTTGAGCGGCGGGCTCAGCACCAGGACGTGCGGGTCGCGCCCGGCCTGGGCGCTCGCCCGGAGGTGCGGCAGCGCCGCCTGGGTCACGCAGAACGTGGCGCGGGTGTTGACCTGCTGCATCAGGTCGAACCGCTTCATCGGCGTCGACTCGGTCCCGGCCAGGAAGATGGCGCTCGCGTTGTTGACCACGATGTCGATGCCGCCGAACCGCTCGGCCGTCTCGGCGACCGCTTCGGCGACGCGGTCCTCGTCGCGGGCGTCGACCTGGAGCGCGAGCGCCTGGCCCCCGGCCTCCTCGATCTCGGCGGCGACCGTGTGGATGGTCCCGGGCAGCTTGGGGTGCGGCTCGGCCGTCTTGGACGCGATGGCCACGTTGGCCCCGTCGCGGGCGGCCCGGAGCGCGATGGCCCGGCCGATGCCGCGGCTGCCGCCGGTGAGGAAGATCGTCTTGCCGGAGAGGGAGGCCATCGGGGTGTGGGGAGGGGCCGGAAGGTACCCGGCGGCCGGCGCTGGGTTCGCCCGCCTCGACCGGACCGGCGCCGAGGCGGGCCGACGCGCGGTGGCCCCGGGGCGGCGACCGTGCCTGAGACCCAGGCCAGGAAAATCGCTGACGGCCCCGACGCCTGACCACTCGTATCTCGTGGCAGATCCCTCCCCTCATCGACGTGCCCACTCCTCTCTTGGAAGACCCCGCCGACCCGTCGGCGTTGATGCGCCCCGACGCCGACCGCCTCCGCACCTTCGCCGCGGACCTGGACGCCGACGGGGAGCACGTCCTGTCCCAAGCCGTCCGCCGCGTCGCCGACGAGGTCCCATCGGCGCCCGAGCCCGACGAGGCCGAGGGCTAGCGCCGACCGGAGCGCGTCGAGAAGCGCGTCCGCGTCGTACTGGCCGTTGTAGACGTGTGGCGACACGCGCAGCACGCTCCCACGGACGGAGACGGACACGCGATGAGCGGCGAGGGACGCGCGGATCGCGTCGAGCGACGCGCCCTGCGGTGGGCGCAGCCCGAACAGGTGGCCGGCCCGCTCGTCCGCCGGGGCGGCGCCGTAGCCCAGGTCGCGGGCCCCGTCCACGACCTGGTCTGCCAGCGCCTGACAGGTCGCCTGGATGGCGTCGACGCCCCAGTCGAGGACCTGGTCGAGGCCGGCGGCCAGCATCGGCAGCAGGATCGGGTTGGACCGCTCGCCCACGTCGAAGCGGACGGCGCCGGCGGCGTAGGCGCCCTGGTAGTCCGTCAGCCCGTCGAACCGGTCGCTGCCGGCGCGCGCGATCCAGTTTTCCTCCAACGGCCGGCCGTCTCGGAACCGGTCGCCGAGCCACAGCGCGCCCATTCCGTACGGCCCCAGCATCCACTTGTAGCCGGCCATCGCGAGCGCGTCGGGCTGGACCTGGGCGACCGAGATCGGCAGCGCGCCGACCGACTGGGTCCCGTCGACGACGAACGCGGCGCCGGTCTCACGGCACCGCGCGCCGATGGCGGTCAGGTCGAACACGGTCCCGTCGGCCCAGTGGACGTTGGGGACGGCCACGAGCGCCGTCTCCGGGCCGATCGCGTCGAGCAGACGCGCGGTCCACCCGGCCGTCCGGCCCGGCGTGCCCAGCGGGCCCGGCGCCTCGACCGTCCGGACCGTCGCGCCCGCCTCGGCGGCCAGCCGCCGCCACGGGTAGACGTGGCTCGGGAACTGCTCGGCGACGACCACGACCGTTTGCCCGGCTTCGAGCCGGCAGGTTCTGGGCGACCGTCGCCATGGCGTACGAGACGGCCGGAACCAGCGCCACGCGGTGCCGCGCCGTCCGGGTCTCCCACCAACGTCGCCACCCGCCGCCGCACGCGGTCGGCCGACGCAGAAGAACGTGTCCGGCGCGATGTCGGTCGGGACGCGCTTGGCGCGGACGCCCTCGATGCCGGCGGCCTCGACCGACCGGAGCAGCGGGCTCATGTAGGCCGCGTTGAGGTAGTGGAGATCCGGCGGGAGCGAGAAGAGGTCGGCGCAGGCGAGCACGGGCGCAGCGGTGGGGCGCCCGAAGCTGGACCGAGGGCGCCTCCCGCCTCGGTCTAGCTTCGGGCCGACTCGCCCCGCCCCGATGCCCCGACACGCCGACGCCCTCTCTCGGGCCGCCCGCCAGCTCCCCGCCGCGCTCCGCCGGAGCGACCGCGGCACCGACGACGCCTGGATCGCCGAGCGCCTGCGGATGGCGGCCGTGGGCACGCTCGCGACCGTCCGCGACGGCCGGCCGTTCCTCAACACCAACCTGTTCGCCCACGAGCCGGCCGGCTCCCCCCACGCGCCCGAGGCGGGGCGGGGCACGATCTGGCTCCACACGGCCCACGTCGGGCGGACGGCGGCCAACGTCGCGCTCGGGGAGCCGGCCCCGGCTTGCTTCTCGGTCTTCGAGATGGGCCGGCTGCTCCCGGACGACCGCGCGCTCGAGTTCTCGGTCGAGTACGCCGGTGTCGTCGCCTTCGGGACCGGCCGCGTGGTCGGGACGGCCGCCGAGCAGCGCCACGGGCTCGACCTGCTCATGGCGAAGTACGCCGCCCACCTCGCGCCCGACGCCGACTACGAGCCGCCTACCGATGCCGACCTCGCACGGACGGCCGTTTTTCGGGTCGATGTCGAGTCGTGGTCTGGGAAGGCCAAGTCGGCACCTGACGACTTTCCCGGCGCCTACTCGTGGCCCGAGACCGGGTCGCCGGCATGACGCTCCGGTTTCTCTCGACGCCGCGCCTCCGGTCGGCCGCCTTCCCGTTCGCGGCGAACGGCGTGCTCTACGGGACCTGGGCGTCGCGCATCCCCGAGATCCAGGCCCAGACCGGGCTGGGCGAGGGCGCCCTGGGGCTGGCCCTGCTCGGGATGGCCGTCGGGCTCGTCGTCTCCGCCTCGGCGGCCGGCCCGCTGGTGTCGCGCCTCGGGGCGCACCGCGTGACGCTGGCCGCGCTCGCCGTGTTCACGGTCGTCGTCGTCGGGCCCGGCCTGGCCGTCGGGTTCTGGTCGCTGGCGGCGGTCCTGGTCGGGGTGGGCCTGTCGAGCGGGCTGCTGGACGTGTCGATGAACGCCTGGGCGGCCGAGGTCGAGGAGACGAGCGGCGCGACCATCCTGGGCGCGTGCCACGGGCTGTTCAGCCTGGGCGGGATGGTCGGGGCCGGGCTGGGCGCGGCGGCGGCGGCGTTGGGCGTGCCGCTGGCGCTCCACTTCGGCGGGAGCGGCGTCGTGTTCGCGGGCGCGGCGTTGGCCCAGGGCGCCCGCCTCGGGACGCCCGCGCCCGACCGACGCGTCGCCGAGGCGGGCGAGCCCGTCGTCGCGCTGCCGACGGGGCCGGTCGCCGGGCTGGCCGCGCTCGCCGTCGCGGGCCTGATCGTCGAGGGCGCGATGGCCGACTGGGGCGCGGTCTTCTTGCGCGAGGTGCTCGCCGCGTCGCCGGCCGTGGCCGCGCTCGGGTTCACGGCGTTCTCGGCCACGATGGCCGCCGCCCGCTTCGGCGCCGACGCCGTGACCGACCGCGTCGGGCGACGCCCGGCTGGTGCGCGGCGGGCGCCGCGTTCGGAGCCGCCGGGCTTGGTCGTGTGCGTCGTCGCGCCGGTCGTGGCCGTCGCCGTGGTCGGGTTCGGGATGGTCGGGCTAGGGTTCGCGGCCGTCGTGCCGGCGCTGTTCCGGGCCGCGTCGCGGGCGCCGCTGCCGCCGGGCGTGGGGATCGCGGCGGTCGCCAGTGCCGGCTACCTGGGGTTTCTGGGCGGCCCGCCCCTGCTCGGCTTCGTCGCCGAGGCGGCCGGGCTCAGGACGTCGTTCGGGATTCTGGTCGGGCTGGCGCTCGTCGTCGCAGTCGGCGCGGGCGCCGCGTTCCGCCGCGTCCGAGCGGGCTCAGGGGCGGAGAGGTAGGAGAAGGCCCCCGGCCCCTCTCGTCCCGCACTCCCGCTCACGGCAGCGCCACCGACACGCCCGCGACGACGTGCCGGCCAGGCGCGGGCTCGACGAACCGGCCGCCGAAGGCGTTGACCACGACGGACCCAGCGTAGCTCGCACCGCCCACGTTGCGGACCGTCACGAACGGCGTCGCCCGGGCCGGGCCGACGGCCAGCCCCGCGAGCGCCAGCCGGACGTGGACGACGGCGTAGGCGTCGGTCGTCGACTCGCCCGCGCTGTCGGCGGTGTACGCCGCCGCGGCCTCGCCGTCGACGCCGAGCACCAGGGGGACGCGAGAGGCGGACCAGGTGGCGGTCCAGGTCGCCAGTCGGGGCGGGAAGCCAGGTACCCGGTTCCCCTCCGGCGTCTCCGAACCGGCGGGGCCCGCGAGGAACGTGCCCTGGGCCAACGTCACCGCCCCCGCCGCACTGAGCCGGCCGGACCCTAGGCGGACCGCTCGGGCGCTCACGGCCGCCTCGACGCCGACGTGGCGGGCACGGCCCTCGTTCTCGTAGAACGTCACGTCGCCGATCTCGCGCGGCAGCAGCAAGTCGCGGGCGACCGCCACGAACGCCGCCGCGTCGAGCCCGACCACGCCGCCGCCCGTCGCCCAAGTGCCCCGCGCGCCCGACCTCCCCACCCCACGTCCGCTCCGGGCGCAGGTCCGGGTTGAAGCCCGCCGCGCCGTCGGCGCGGTTGCCCAGCTCGGTCGTCGTCGGCGCGTCCAGGGCGCCGGCCACGTTGGCGTAGAGCGTCGCCCCGCCCCGGCCCGTGTCGATCCGGTAGGCCACGCCCAGCGACGGGCTGACCGCGCCGACCGTCCGCGCCTCGGTCGGGGCGCCGGCCGGGTCGGCGGTGTAGCGGAGCAGGTCGGCGCGACCGGCGGCCGTGAGCGTGAGCGGGCCCAGCGGCACGCCGAGGCGGGCGAAGGCGGCGTTCGACGTGACCGTCTCGACCTGGTCGGTCAGGACCTCCGTCCCCGGGTTGGCCGGCCTCGTTCGTCCGCTCCAGGCGGTCATCGCGCTGGCCCTCGGTCTCGACCCCGACGCCCCAGGACACGCGCGTGCCGCCCTCGGCCACGACGCGGAGGCCGCCCGACAGGCGGTCGAGGGTGATGTAGCGGGGGACGATGGGGTTGTCGAGCGTCCGGCCCGCGCCCGTCGCCGTGACCCGGAGCCGGGCGCCGGCCGAGCGGCTGCGCGTAGGTCAGGGCGAGATGGCCCTGGCGCCAGGCGCTTGCGGGCGTCCTGGGTGACCGACGACTCGCGGACCTGGCGCGGGTCCTCGGCCGCCTGCTCCGGCGTGATGCCGCCCGGCGACTCGGCGCGCGGCAGGTAGGCGCCCAGCCCGACGACGCCGACGGTCCGTCCGTCTCCCAGGTCCGCCGAGCCGGTCAGGCCGCCGCGGAACGCCTCCAGCGACGCCTGCTGCCGGAAGCCGCGCTGGGTCACCGCCGAGCCCCACACGGCCAGTCGCCGGCCCGCGCCCAGGTCCGGCCGCGCCGACGCCTCGGCCTTGGCGAGCCCGTAGGCTCCGCCCAGCGCCCGCACCCGGACGCCCGTGTCATCCGTCGTCGACAGCGCCAGGACGCCCGCCGAGCCGCTCCCCCAGAACGTCGAGGCCGGCCCGCGCAACACCTCCACGCGCTCGACCAGGGCCGGCTCGATCACGTTGAGCTGGCCCTGGCCGTCCGCCAGCGTCAGCGGGACGCCGTCGAGCAGGACGTGCGTGCCGCGGACGCCGAACGCGGCCCGCCAGCCGAGCCCGCGGACCAGCACTCGCTCGCCGGTGGAGGGGTTGCCACGGTCCGAGATCCACAGGCCCGGCAGCCCACGGCCGAGCGCGTCGAGCGCGACGGCCGGGTCCGTGGCCCGCTCCGCCTCGGTGCGCTCGCGGACGGCCAACGCGAGCGGCGCCCGGCTCGGCACGAGCGTGAACGGCGACGCGCGTCACCTCGACGGCGCCTAGGTCGCGGACGGCCGTCGTGTCGGTCTGGGCGGACGCCGACGACCCGAGGGTGACCAAGCCCACGGCCAGGCCGAGGCGAGAGAGAAGCGGGCGATGGGACTGAGGGCGTAAGGGGCCAGAGACGAGGTCGGCGAGCGCTTACTCGGCCGGGAGTGGTGCCAGGCGCGAGCACCTGCCCGTCGCCCTTGTCGGTCACGACGTAGACCGACCCGTCCGGGCCGGGCGCCACGTCGCGGACGCGCGAGCCGAGCGGGATCGACTCCTCGTGCGTCACCGCGCCGCCCTCGACCACCAGCCGGACGACGCCCTGGCGCGTCAGGCTGGACACCATCAGGCTCCCGGTCCACTCCGGCAGCAGCGTGCCGGTGTAGAACTCCATGCCCGACGGCGAGATCACCGGCGTCCACTGCCGCACGGCGTCGGCGAACTCAGGACGCGTCGGCGGGTCGGGGATCGGCGAGCGGTCGTAGTTGATGCCCCAGCTCACCGTCGGCCAGCCGTAGTTGGCGCCGCGCTCGACGCGGTTCAGCTCGTCGCCGCCGAGCGGGCCGAACTCGGCCTCCCACAGGTCGCCCGTCTCGGGATGGACGGCCAGCGACTGGACGTTCCGGTGGCCGTACGACCAGATCTCCGGCCGGACGTCGGCGTCGCCCACGAACGGGTTGTCGTCGGGGACCGACCCGTCCCGGTTGATCCGGACGAGTACGCCCAGCGTGTTGCCCAGGTCCTGGGCCGGGTCGAACTGGAACCGCTCGCCGGTGCTCACCGCGACGGTCCCGTCGGGCAGGAACGCGACGCGGCTGCCGAAGTGGTTGGGGCCGGTCACGAACGGGGTCTGGACCCACAGCTCCTCGAAGGCGGCCAGGCTGTCGCCCTGGAAGCGGCCCCGGCCGACGGCCGTCGCGGCGCCCCCGCCGGGGCCCGGCTTGGCGTAGGTGAGGTAGACCTCGGCGGTCTCGGCGAAGTCGGGCGCGAGCGCCACGTCGAGCAGGCCGCCCTGGCCCTGGGCGTAGACCGTCGGCGTGCCGCCGACCGGGTCGGAGAGCGTCGTGCCGTCCAAGATGCGGAGCGCGCCGGACCGCTCGGTGACGAGCGCGCGGCCGTCGGGCAGGAACGTGATCCCCCAGGGGTGGTCGAGCCCGTCGGTCATCTCGTAGACGGCGACCGGGCCCGCCTCGGTCATGACCTCGTCGACCTGGGAGCCGGCCGGCGTCTGGGCACAGGCGGCCGTGGCGAAGGCGGCGGAAAGAAGAGCGAGGCGGAGCATGGGCGTAGCAGTGGCGAGCGTACGAGACCGCCCGGCCGGAGGCGCTGTTCCGCTCGGGCGGCGGCGTCCGGGCGTTCCCCACCGCCGGCCCGCTGTCGCTTCGCTCCATCCGGCCCACGTCGTGACCGAGACGGCGCGCGCCAAGCGGCGGGGCGCCTAGGTCCGCGCGACGAAGGCGGCGACGTGGCCGGCGATCTCAGCGCCGGAGGCGTCCTGGAGAAAGTGCCCCCCGCGGACCATCGTCGGCGCCTGGGCGGTCGGGATCAGGCGCTCGAACAGTCGCCACGCGCCGCCCAGGATCGGGTCTTTGGGGGACCACACCAGCAGGCACGGCTTGTCCCAGACCGCCAGCGCCTCCCGTGCCCGCACCATCACCTCGGCGACCGGGTCGGACGGGCGCGTGGGCACCATCAGGGGCCAGGCCGCCGCGCCGGCCTTGTACCGGGCCGAAGGGAACGGCGCCTGGTACGCCGAGGCGAACGCCGCCTGACGGTCCGGCAAGGCCAGTTTCATCAGCCGGCCCACGGGCAGACGGCGGCCCAAGCAGGCGCACGCTCGCGCGCCAGACGCGGAAGCCGACCGTCGGCGTCTCGGTCCCGGTCGGCAGAAACGTGTTCATCACGACCAGCCGCGCGATCCGGTCGGGCACGTCGAGCGCGGCGGCGGGCAGGCCCATCAGCCCGCCCCAGTCCTGAACCACGAGCGTCACGTGGCGCAGGTCGAGGTGCTCGATCACACGCAGCAGGGCGCGTCGGTGGAGGCCGTACGTGTAGGCGCCCACCTCGGTCGGCTTGTCGCTCCGGCCGAAGCCGGGGAAGTCGAAGGCGACCACGCGGTGGCCGGCGGCGACGAGCGGCGGGATCATGCGTCGGTAGAGGTAGCTCCACGACGGCTCGCCGTGCAGCACCAGGACCGTCTCGGCCGCGTCGCGCGGCCCCTCGTCGACCACGTGGAGCCGAAGCGGGCCGATCCCGGGCGCGTCCAGGGTGAGGTAGCCCGGCTCGAACGGCCACTCGGGCAGATCGGCAAAGCGCGCGTCGGGCGTGCGGACGACGTTCGGGGGGAGGTCAGGCACGAGCGGCGGGGCCGATGGGCCCCGGGTGGGTCTGGTGGAATCCGTCGGGGCTCTTGAGCCCGTAGCCGAACGCACGGTCGAGCCCGATGTGGGCGGTCCAGACGAGGGCGACGGGGGTCCCCAGCGTCCACCCGAGGCCGACCGAGACGGCCGCCAGCAGGGCGGGCGCGGCATAGGTGTGGGCCGCGTTGTACGCCGCCGCGCCCACGGAGGGCCCCCAGAGGCAGCCGGCCATCGAGGTGTCAGGCACGAACAGGAGCGCGGCGAACAGCCCCCACGAAGCGCCGGTGAGCGCGTAGCCCCAGACGGCGGCGACCAGCACCGCGAGGCCGTCGAGGCGGAGAAGGCGGGCGACCATGGGCGTCGGTGCGGGACCGTGACCCTGACGAGGGAGCGCCTAGCGGAAGTTGCACGACACGCCGGCCCAGAGAGCGGTGACCGTCGCGTCTGGGCCGGGGCCGGTCAGCAAGCCGTACAGGCCGCCCGCGTCGAACTCCGTCCCCAGCGACGTCTCCTGCACCGTCACGTCGTAAGCGCTGTACAGGTCGACACGGGTCGACCCGATGCCCGCGCCCGTCATGGTGGTCAGCGTCTCGTCCGACGCCGGTCCGCCGACGGCCCAGCCTGCGAACGCGCCGTTCTGCCCGTAGAGCGTCAACCCGCCGGGCCAGCTGGCGACGTCCAGCGGCCCGGCGCCGCACTCGGGGCTCACCCCCTGGTCGGACGGCTCGCCGCGGAGCCTCGACACCGCGGCCACCACGTCGGGCAGCGGCCTCCCGAACGCGAGCGCCGTCGTCGAGCCGGACTCGGCGACCACACGCAGCCCGTCGCTGTCGAGCGCGAGCGACGCCGCCTCGGTCGTCGCGTCGGCCGAGTCGGGCGCGGGCGTCACCAAGGCGGGCGTCACCGAGGCGGGCGGGGCCGGTGCGTCGGGCGCCGGGACGGGGTCGGGGGCGCACCCGGCGAGGACGAGGGCGACGAGGAGCGTGCGGAGCGACATGGGCCCGAGGCGAGAGTGTGTCCTCAACGACGCATCCGGGAGTCCGTTCGCGGCGCCGTGCGAGGAATCGGCGGGCGGGGACACAAACGCCGGCCCTCGCCCGTAGTCGGGTCGTGCGCACCGACCCGCTCCCGCCCTCGCCGCCCGCCGTGCCGACCGCCGGCCCGGCCGTGTCTGACCCGGTCCTCTCGGACCCGGTGCCGGGCCTGCCGACGCTGCCCGTCCGGCCGGCGGTCGAGATCGCCCGGCCGGCCCAGCGCCGGTTCCGGTTGGTGCGGGCGTACGCGGCCGCGCTCCGGGTCGCGCTCAGCTACCTCGGGTTCGACCTGTGGACGCGCGTCCGGGGCGAGCGGTGGGCCCGGTCGCGCCGGGCCCGGCTCCACGCCCGCAATGGCCGCCGCGTGCGCGTCTCGATCCTGCGCCTGCGGGGCCTGTTCATCAAGGCCGGCCAGCTGGCGAGCGTCCTGACGAACCTGTTGCCAGAGCCCTTCCGCGCCGAGCTGGAGGGGCTCCAGGACCGCGTCCCCGGGAGCCCGGCCGTGTCGGTCCGCGCGCGCGTCGAGGCGGAACTGGGCGCTCCGCCCGAGGCCCTGTTCGTGTCGTTCGACGACGCGCCAGTCGCGAGCGCGTCGCTGGCCCAAGTCCACCGGGCTCGGCTGGCGTCGCCGGTCGGCGGCGACGGGCTGGCCGAGATCCGCGACGTGGCCGTCAAGGTGCAGCACGCCGACATCGAGGCCATCGCCCAGATCGACCTGCGCGCCATCGAGACCATCTTGCGCGTCGTCGGGCGGTGGTTCGGGATTCGCGGCCTGCGGGAGCAGTTCCGCGAGATCGAGGCCGTGATCCTGGCCGAGCTCGACTTCGCCCAGGAGGCCGAGAACGGGGTCGCCATCGGGGCGCTGCTGGGGCCGGGCGTCTCGACCCCGGCCGTCGTCCCGGAGCGGTCGGCGCGGGGCGTGCTCACGACGACGTTCGTGGAGGGCCTCAAGGCCGGCGACCTGGCGGCGCTCGACGCGGCCGGCGTCGACCGGCTGGCGCTCGCCGAGCGGATCCTGGACGCCTACGGCGCCATGATCTTCCGCGACGGGCTCTACCACGCCGACCCCCACCCCGGCAACCTGCTGGTCCGCCCCGACGTGGACGCGCCCGGCGGGTTCGAGCTGGTGTTCCTGGACTTCGGCGCCGTCGCCCGGCTGACGCCCGGCATGCAGACCGGGCTGGCCGAGATGATCGCCGGCGTGCTGGCGCGCGACCCGGCGCGCGTCACGGCCGCGCTCGACACGATGGGGTTCACGGCCGAGGCCGGCAGCGTCCAGGCCGACGCCGCCGTGCGCGCGCTCGTCGAGGGCGTCCACCAACGCGTGCTCAAGGACCTCAACCCGATGGACTTCCGGCTGGGCGACCTGACGCTTGAGTTCGCGATGGCCCAACACGCCGAGACGTTCGACCAGATGGCCGACCTCGGCGTGTCGGTGACCGACCTGGCCGCGGCCTTCCGCGTCCCGCGCGACTGGATCCTGCTGGAGCGGACGGCGCTGCTCCTGATCGGGCTGTGCACGGCGCTGGCGCCCGACGTCAACCCGTTGCGGGTGCTGGAGCCCCACATCCGCCCGCTCACGCGCGATCTGATCCCAGCGGCGGGCGCGGCGATCTGGGCCGAGGTCCAGTCCGTCGGCCGGACGCTCCTGGGCCTGCCGACGCGGCTCGACCGGGTCCTGGCGCAGGCCGAGGCGGGCCAGGTCACGGTCCGCGACCCGGCGGCGGTCGCGGCGACCGAGCGGCTGGCGGGCTCGGTCCGGGGGCTCGCGTCGTCGGTGGCGGCGGTCGGGACGGGCGGGATCGCGTACGCAGCGTACGCAGGTGGCGACACGGGTGTCGCGGTCACGCTGGCCGTTGTGGCCGCTGTGTTCGGCCTCGTCACGCTCCTCTCGGGGCGTCGCTGACCCGGCCCGCCTCGGGGCCGAGGGGGACCGGGCCCGAGGCCTCGCCGAGACGGACGGAGAGCGGACCGGGAGCAACGTTCGGGGTCAACCCGTGTCCTGTCCCCTCCACCCTCAGAGCCTCGACCGTGCGCGTTGCCCTCGTCCTCGCCGTCCTTGCCCTCCTCGTCGCCACGGCTAGCGCGGCCCAGCCCGCCGAGCGCGTCGCGCGACTCGACTCGGCCCTCGCCGCCCTCCACGTCGACGGCCTGTTCGACGGCGCCCTCGCGATCTCTGACCCCAGCGGAGCTGTCGCCTACCGCTTCGCCGCGGGCTGGCGCGGAGGGTCGCCGCTCACGACCGAGACGCCCCTCTACGTCGCCTCGGTGACCAAGGCGATGACCGCTGCCGCGGCGCTCGCGCTCGCCGGCGACGGCCGGCTCGACCTCGACGCGCCGGTCGCCCGGATCCTCCCAGGGTGGCCGTACCCCGAGACGACCGCCCGCCAGCTGATGGACCAGACGGCCGGGCTCCACGTCCTCACGATGGTGACCGCCGAGCGCGACACGACCCGGCCGGTCACCACGGCCGACCTGCTGGCGCTGATCGCAGAGCACCGCCCGGGGCGGGTCCACGCTCCGGGCGCGGCGTTCGACTACGACAACGCCCACTACGCCGTGCTGGCGGCCGTGCTAGAGGCCGCGGCCGGCCGGCCGTTCGCGGACGTGATGCGCGAGCGCGTGTTCGAGCCGGCCGGGCTGGCGGCGGCGTTCGTGGCGCCGTCCGGCGAGGCCGACTGGATCGCCTGGGCTGGGGGCGACGGCGACGCCGTCCACGCCTCGGCCGAGGACCTGCTGGCGTTCGACCGCGCGTTCTGGTCGGGCCGGATCGTGCCCGACTCGCTCGTCCAGGCCGCCCTGCGGCCCCCCACGCTGCCGGACGGGACGTCGAGCCCGTACGTGGCCGGCCGGTTCCTCACCGACCACCCGCGCCCGCTCGTCGGTGCGTTCGGGGAGGGCACGGCGGTCAAGTCCGGGCTGTGGCGCGAGCGCGACACCGGGACGGCCTACGCCATCGCGGCGACCGGCGACGGGCTGTACCGGACGCCGATCCTGACGGCCGCCATGGCGATCTGGAACGGGGAGCCGTTCGCGCTCCCCCGCGCGCGGGCGACGGCCGATGTCGCGGAGGCGGTCTTGGCCCGGCACGTCGGCGTGTACGAGTCCGGCTTCGGACGGCTCCACGTCACGCTCCGCGACGGCCAACTCCACCTCGAACCCGAGGGCGCCGGCGGGAGCGAGCCGCTCGTCCCGGGCTCCGAGACCGTCTTCTACTTCTGCTGCCAGGACCTGACCTGGGAGTTCGTCACCGACGACGAGGGGCGGACGACCGGCGTCCAGATCCTGGGACAGCCCGAGACCCGGGGCACGCGCGTCGAGTGAGCCGGGGCGCCTCGGGGGGTGCCCGCCCCGGAGCGTCCCCGAGGCGAGCGGAGCGGGGGCCGCTACTCGGGCCCCTCGAACTCGTCGCGGTAGTCGGCCCGGGCCGCCTCGACGACCTGCTCGGCGTGCTCGCGGCCGTAGGTCCGGGCGATGGAGGCCTCGCTGCTGCTGCCCGGCACCATCTTGTAGGTCGAGAAGTAGTGGGTCAGGCGCTCGATGAGCTTCTCCGGGAGCTGGTCCAGCTCGGTGACCTCGCCCCAGAACAGGTCGTTGCCGAGGACGGCCACGATCTTGTCGTCGGCCTCGCCGTGGTCGATCATCTGGAGCCCGCCCACGACTCGGGCGTCGAGCGTGATGTCGCCGCGGTCGATCTGGCGCTCCGAGATCACGCAGATGTCGAGCGGGTCGTGGTCGCCGATGGTGGCCTCGGGGCCCGAGAGCGCCGCGACGCGGTCGGCGCAGTAGGTCCGCGGGATGAAGCCGTAGAGCGTCGGCGGGAAGGCCGAGCTCCGCTGGGGCCGGTCGACGCGGGTGTAGCCGGTGACCTTGTCGAGCTCGTACTTGACCGAGTCGAACGGGGTGATCTCGACGTAGGCCGTCACGATGCGGGGCGCGTCGGGCCCGGCGTCGAGGCCGTGCCACGGGTGGGGGCGCCAGCGGAAGAACGGGGCGGGGAACGGGGGCATCGGTCGGTGTCGAGGGGGGAGGTCAGCAGACGCCACCGCCCCGCGCCCGGTTGCTCCGCCCGCCCGCCCCGCCGGCCGGCTCGCGGCTGCTCCCGACATCGGGGACACTCCTATTCCGGACCGGGACCCGCGATTCCCGACAACCTCGGCGCCCTCCCCGGGTACGAGGGGCACCCTTTCTTCCGGCCGTCCTTGGCACCGCGCCCCCCTCTTCTCCCCCTCTCCCTATGCCCAACGTCGAAACCTCGTCCGCCCAGCCCACCGCGGAGCTGTTCTACCAGGACTGCAACCCCTCCGGCACCGCCGGCACCGTCGTCTTGATCCACGGCTGGCCTCTGAGCTGGCGGATGTGGGAGCCCCAGATCTTCCGGCTCACCGCGGCCGGCTACCGCGTGGTCGCCTACGACCGGCGCGGGTTCGGGTCATCGGCGTTCCCGTGGGGCGGCTACGACTACGACACGTTCGCGGCCGACCTCAAGGACCTGCTCGACGAACTCGACGTCCGTGACGTGACCCTCGTGGGGTTCTCGATGGGCGGCGGCGAGGTGGCCCGCTACATCGGCCGCTACGGGACCGACCGGGTCGGCAAGGTCGTGTTCATGAGCTCGGTCGCCCCGTTCATGCTCAAGACCGACGACAACCCGGACGGCGTGCCCCAGGAGGAGTTCGACAAGATGAAGGAGGGCGTCAAGAACGACCGGCCCAAGTTCCTGGCCGGCTTCGGCAAGCAGTTCGTCAACTGGGGCCTGCTCGACCACGACGTGAGCCAAGAGATGCTCGACTACGCGAACTCGATCGCGCTGATGGCCCAGCCCCAAGCGACCTACGACTGCATCGACGCCTTCGGGACGACCGACTTCCGCCCCGACATGGCCCGGATCGACGTGCCGACGATGTTCGTCCATGGCGACAAGGACCAGATCGTGCCGCTCAAGGTCTCGGCCCAGCAGGGCCACGAGATGGTCGCGGGGAGCCTCCTGGAGGTGGTCGAGGGCGCCCCGCACGGGCTCAACCTGACCCACACCGACCGGGCCAACGAACTGCTCCTCAACTTCTTGGGCGGCGCGGGGGGGGCCCCGGCCACGCCGGCCATGACCCACCAGCCGGCCGACGACCTCCGAGCGGTCCCGCCGCGCGCCGGGGTCTAGTCCCGACGCCCCGTGCGACCCGCCTCCGCCCGCCTCGGTCACGTCGCCGAGGCGGGCGGTGTCGTTTGGGGCAACGCGGTCGGGCGTGCGTTGTCTCTACGGAACACCCGCCCCTCCCGTCATGCTCGTTTCCTTCGCGCCGCTCCTCGTCGTCGTCGTCGCGGCCACCGTGCTGGTCGGGAACGCCCCGCGCCGCCGGCCGCGGCGGGCTCAGCTCTGGCAGCGTGGGCACAGGTAGGTCGCCCGGTCGTACGGCGGCAGGCGGACCAGCTCGATGGGGGTCTCGCAGACCAGGCACGGCTTGCCTTTCCGCTGGTACACCCAACGCGTGTGGCCCTGCTCGCGGAGCGCGGGGGGCGTCGTCTGGGTGCGGCCCCAGCGCGTCGTGCCGTCCCACATCATCGGGTGGACGGCGTCCCAGAGCGCGTCCAGCTCCGCCTCGGTGACCGACTGGGCCGGGCGGCGGGGGTCGACGCGGGCCAGGAACAGGCCCTCGCTCGCGAAGATGTTGCCGACGCCCGCGACCACGCGCTGGTCGAGCAGGGTCGGCTTGATCGGCGCGTCGCCGGCGGCCCGGATCCGGCGGGCGGCTTCGGCGCGGTCGAAGGTCCCGCCGGGCGCGTGGTCGGGCGTGGGCGCCATTACGTCGGGTCCCAGGGCGCCCAGCCGCTCGTGGGCGGCCAACTCGTGGGCCGTGAGGAGTTCGACCGTCGGGCCGTGGTAAAAGACGGCCTCGTGATCGGCGGTGTCGAGCCGCAACCGGACGCTCTTGGCGGGCTTGCGCAGCTCCATCGGCCGCTCCCCGACCTGCCACGACCCGTACTGGGCGCCGTGGCAGTGCAGCGTCTCGCCGCCCGACAACGGCAGCAGCAGGTGTTTGCCCCGCGTGATGGGCTCCAGCAGGTGCTGGCCTACCAGCCCGGCCGGCCGGTCGCCCCAGCGCTTGGGCATCGTGACGTGAACGAGCGGCTCGCCGACGACCGGCGCCAGCCGGCGGGCCCAGCGGATCACGGCGTGCCCCTCGGCCACTAGACGTACCGGCCGCCGTGGCCCTGGTCGTCGGTCCCGACGCGGTCGGCGTCGCGCACGCCCGTCAGCAGGCACGCCTCCAGGGCCTCGCCGTCCGGCGGACCGTGGAGGACGGAGATGTCGCCGGTCGCCTCCAGCACAACCGCACGTACCTCGGCGATGGTCAGCACGTTGGCCTCGCGGAGCTTGGCCCACACGTCGTTCTCGGTCACCTTGGCCCGGCGCAGGTTCTCACGGATCATCCCCTCGCTCGTCATCAGCACCAGCGGCTCGTTGTCCACCAAGTTCGAGACCGACTGGCTCCGCTGGCGGAGCGCGGCCAGGCCGATCTGGAGCACGAACACGACCGTCAGCGCGGCGACGGCACGCAGCAGCGACGGCCCGTCGAACAGGATGCTCCCGGCCACGACGGAGCCGACGGCGACGGTCATCGCGAAGTCGAAGCCGGACATCTTGGAGAAGCTCCGCAGCCCCGCGACCCGGGTGTAGAGGATCAGCACGGCGTAGATGCCCAGCGCCGTCAGCGCGACGTCGCCGACGGAGCCCCAGGTCGTGAACAGCCAGTCGGACGGGTCGAAGTCTCCCATGGGTCAGCCGGTGTAGTCGTCGTCCGCCAGTTCGATCCGGTCCGTCCCGCGTACGCCGCGCAGCAGACACGGGTGGAGCGCCTGACCGGTCGGCTCGCCATGAAGCACGGAGATGTCGCCGGTCGTCTCCAGAATCACGGCCCGCACCTCCGAGGGGTCCAGGACGTTGGCCTCGCGGAGCTTGCTCCAGACGTCGTGCTCGGTCACGCGCGCCTGCTCCATGTGGTCGCGCAGCATCTGGCCGCCCGCCATCAGCAGCAGCGGCTCGTTGTCCACGACCTCCTCCGCCCAATCGGTCTCTTTGCGGAGCTTGGCGACGGTCCACTGGATGCCGAACAGGCTCGCCAGCGCCACGGTGGCCTGGGGCAGCGACGGCGTGGGCGCCAGGATGGTCGAGGCCAGCACGGAGCCCATGGCGATGGTCATCGCGAAGTCCACGCTGGTCATCTTGGAGAAGCTCCGCAGCCCGACCAGCCGCACCAGCCCGACCAGGATGGCGTAGATGAGGATCGCCGTGACGACCGTGCCGAGCAGGTCGATGGGGGGCGTGGTGAACCAGTCGGACATGGGCGGGATGTGGAAGGGAGACCACGAACGGCGCGGCCGTCTCAGAGGTCCGCACTGCGTGCCGCTGGCGGAGGGCGTCCGCCAGCGCGGCGGCGGGGCTAGCCCACGTGGGCCTCGGAACCGAACCCGAGCGCGTCCAAGACCCGGTCGAACACGTCGGGCGGGAGGTGCCCGCCGCTCGCCTGGTCGTGGCCGTGGCCCCAACGCCCGTTCCAGCCGGGCGTGTCGATGGCCTGGAAGATCTCGGGCAGCCGGACGTCGCGGCTGGCGGCCCGCGTCGAGAACGCGACGAGCCCGTCGAGGTAGCCCGTGTTGGCGCAGATCACCGGGTACTTCGGCAGCCGGCTCCGCCACTGCTGGGCGATCAGCGGGTGGACCTGGGCCGCCGAGTCGATGCGGACGAGCGCGAACCGGAGCCCGTCGGGCGCGACGCCGGGCGGGACGGCGGCGTCGCGCTGGGAGAACACCGGGGCCGCCTTCCGGGCCTCGGCCAGCTCGCCCTTGACGGCCGCGCGCGCCGCACGGAGCCGGTCGGCCGCCGGCGACTCCGACAGGGCGAGCGCCTTGGGCCCGTCGAACGTCATCAGCGCGTCGAGCGCCGTCGGTGCGTCGAACGTCGGCGCGCGGCGGGCCGCGTTGACGAGCGCGACCGTCTCCTTGAGCCACCGTGCCGTGTGCCGCTTTTTGACGGCCGCCATCGGCGGCCACGGCGCCTTCTCGCCCAAGTCCGAGATCACGCCGACCGCCGCGACCCAGTCCAAGTCCTCCGCCTCGGTCACGCCGGCGACCAGGTCGTAGGCGAGCCAGGCCGAGCACGGGATGGGGTCCCACTCGTAGCCGCTGACCACCCAGGCGCCGGCCGGCTCGCCGCTGGGCCGGTGGTGGTCGACGTACAAGACGGGCACCGTGCCCTCCAGCGTCCCCGCCTCGTGGACGCCCAAGTCGGTCACCAGCAGCGCGTCGGGCGCGAGCGCGCGCAGCCGGTCGCGGGCGGCGTCGGAGAACGCGGACTCGCTCCGCCCCGACGACACCACCTCGACCGAATGCCCGAGGCGGGCCAGGCCGCGCCCGAACACGGCGCCGGCGCCCAGCCCGTCGGCGTCGAAGTGGCAGAACACGACCACCCGGCCGCCGGCCGGGACGGCGTCGAGCCAGGCCCGGAACGTGTCGCGGGCGTCGGCGAGGTGCTGGTCGAACGTCGGTGTCATCGGGCGCGAGGTGGAGGGAGCGTGCCGGCGCGGGAGGGGCGGGGGAATGCGGGAGGGCGCGCTAGGCGCCCCCGGCGAGCGCGGCGACCGTCTCCAGCGTGTCGATCTCGCCGACGGGCTTGTCCTGCCGCCAGCGGACGATCCGGGGGAAGCGGAGCGCGTAGCCGCTCTTGTGGCGCTTCGAGACCTGGACGTTGTCGAAGGCGACCTCGACCACGACCTCGGGCACGACCGTCCGCACCTTGCCGTGCGCGAACGTCTGGAGCGTGTGGGCCTCGAACCACACCGTCAGCTCGGCGAGCTCGGCGTCGGTCAGGCCCGAGTACGCCTTGCCGACGTTGAGCAGCGTGTCGTCGCCGGGCGCGGCGCGGACGGCGAACGTGAAGTCGGACAGCAGCTTGCGCCGGCCGCCGTGCCCCCGCTCGACCGACGTCACGACCACGTCGAGCGTCGCCAGCGCCTTCTTGACCTTGAGCCAGTCGCGCCCCCGCCGGCCCGGTTTGTACGCCGAGTCGAAGCCCTTGACCATCAGCCCCTCGTTGCCGCGCGCGCGCGCCTGGTCGAACAGGTCGTCGAGGCGGTCGAGGTCGTCCAGTTCGGTGACCGCCGAGCGGCGGAGTGGGCCGTCGAGCGACGCAGCCGGTCCAGCAGGGCCTGGCGCTCGCGGTAGCTCCGGTCCAGCGTCGGCTCGCCGTCCCAGGCGAGCACGTCGTAGGCCACGAACGCGACCGGCACCTCGGCCTGGAGCGTCGGCCGAGGCCGTTTTGCGGCCCAGCCGCTTCTGCAACGCCTGGAACGGGACGACGGCCCCGTCGGCGTCCACCGGGACGATCTCGCCGTCCAGGATCGTCCCCCCGGGGCTCGCCGGGGCCAGGGCCGCGAGCGGCGCCGAGAGGTCGGGGAAGCCGCGCGCTGATGGCGTCGAGCGTGCGCGAGAACAGGGCCACGCGGGCGCCCGCCTCGGGGACGCCGTGGAGGTCGTCGTCGCCGGGGTCGGCGGCGACGTGGGCCTGGGCGCGGATGCCGTCGAACTTGTCCTCGACCGCGACCGGCGGCGGGATCTGCCGGCCCACCTCGTCGGCCAGCGTCCGCTCGTCCGAGGCCTCGGCGGCCGTCGCGAGCATGAACCGGATCGGGTGGAACAGCCGGAGCCGCGCCTCCGCCAGCCGCCCGTGGCGGGCGAGCACGGCCGTCTCGCCCACGTCGCCGGTCAGCATGTCGGCCCGCTGGACGGCGCCGACCTTGAGGTCGTAGAGCCGGGCCAGCGCCGACTCGACGCCGCCCTGGCCCAGCCCGATCCGCATCTCGCCGGCCAGCAGCTTGACCAGGAACCGGGCCTCGACGGGCGACACGCGGCCCAGCATCTCGGCGACGAGCGCGGTCCGGGCCTTGCTCCCGCGGACCTCGGCGACGGCGGCGAAAAAGGCGGCGGCGGCGGCCAGTGTCAGGGTCGGCTCGACGGGCGGGACGAGCGTCTCGATGGCGCCCGCGGCCACGTCGCCGGGGTCGCCCAGGCGGACGAGCGCGGCGGCCAGGTCGTCGGGCTCGGCGCCGGTCGCGCTCGCGGTCGCGGTGCGGAGCGCCGAGAACCCGACGCTGACGGTCCGCTGGTCGCTCAGCGAGAACACGCGGCCCGAGGCCCAGCGCGCGGCGTGGCGCAGGTCCTCGTCGCCCAGGTCGGCGAAGAGCACGCCCAGCCGGTCGGCCTTGTCGTGGCGGCCGGCGGTCTCGGCCACGTCGGCGAGCGCCCGAGCGAGGTCGACGAAGGGGGCGGAGTCAGGCACGGCGGCGGTCGGAGGGGGAGGCGGCAGGGACGCCATGCGTGGCGTCCGCACGGGTGCGGAGGGGGCCGGAGGCGACCGGTCGGGAGGGGCGCTCCAGGTCGGCCCGCCTCGGCGGGCCCGCCGGCCGGCGGCCCGAGGCGGACGGGGTCAATCGTAGCCGGGGTCCTTGGCCTCCTCGGGCGGCGCCCACTCCGAGTCCGGCGGCCGGCGGTCACGGTGCGGGCGGGCCTTCTTGACGTGGGGGCCGGCGACGCCCTGACAGGTCGGGCAAAAGTAGATGATCCGCTTTTTCTCGACCGTCGTGCCGTCGTCGTCGGTCCACTCGTGCGAGAGCTGGTGCTGCTGGCGGACGTGGTCGTCGCAGGTCAGGCACGGGAGGTTGGTCCGGCGGAACACCCAGTGCTTGGTGTTCCACGGGTGGGCGTGGGGCGAGTAGCGCAGGTCCCGGTCGGCTTGCTGGCGGGCCTGGACCTCGGGCGGCACCGTCCGCCCGCCCTCGCGGTAGGCGAGCAGGCAGAGCCGGGCCGTCGTCTCGACCAGGCAGGCCCGCTCGGCGCCGTCGAGCTCGCCGACCAGGCGCCACGGGTCCATCCGGCACTCGTAGAGGATCTCGGCCCGGAGGTAGTTGCCGATGCCGGCCGCGACCGACTGGTCGAGCAGGGCCGACCCGATCTCGCGGTCGGGCTGGAGCTGGAGCCGGCGCAGGAACTCGTCGCCGTCGAACGGCCCGTCCTCGGGCAGCACGTCGGGCCCCAGGAGCGGGAGCCCCGGGACGGTCTCGTAGGGGTCTCCGCGCCCGACCGTGAACTTGGGCGCCGAGTACAGGAGCGCCGCCGCGTCGTCGGTGACGACCCGGGCCCGCTCGCGGCGGTCGCGCGTCACGACCTCGTCGGCGTCGGGCGCCACGACCATCCAGCGCCCCCACATCAGGTAGTGCGAGTGGAAAAACAGGCCGCCTTCGACCTGGCCTATCAAGTGCTTGCCGTGGGCCCACACCTTCTCGACGCGCCGGCCCTCGAACGCGCCGGGGTGCTCGGCCAGCCAGGCCCGCGCCACCTTTGTCCGCGCCTCGAACGTGCGGATCGTCTGGCCGGCGAGGGCGGCGTGGAGGAGGTCGGCGGAGCGCTGGACTTCGGGTCCTTCGGGCATAGAGAGCACGCGGGGGCCGGACGGATATGAGCCGGGCGGGCTCGGGGTTCGGCCCCGGCGCCGGATCGGGATCGGCCCGATGCCCCGCCCTCCCCACCTCGGGCCCGAGGCGGGAGGGGCCGGAGAGGTCGTCCGCGCGCCGCCCACGCGGTGGACAACGGCGCGCGGACTGGATCCGCCGGCGGACAGGATCCGCCCGTATACGCCCCCCGCTTAACCCGGGCCAGAACAAGCCGATGCCCGCCACTCGCCCCCCTTCTCAGGCCGATGACGCCCTCCCACCCGCCCGTCACGCCGGCCCCCTGGCCGGTCGCCCCGCCGCCGACGTTCATGATCTGGACGCCGAGCGCACACCCCGCTCGCCGGGACTCGTCGCCTGCCGACGACGCCCCGGGTCCGCTCGTGGCGGCGGCCGAGAGCGCGTCGTCAGACCGGCTGCCCCCGGCCGCCCTGCGGTCTCGGTAGCTCCCACGCGCCCACCGAGGCGGGCCCGACCGACCGCCCCCGCCTCGGTGGGCGCGGAGGGGGGTGGCTGGCGTCGCCCAGGCGCGCGTGACCAGACCTAGTCGCCCAAGCTGTGGCTCAGCAGCCACGAGTACAGCTCCGGGTCGGCGTAGGCCTGGCTCCACGAGTCGTGGCCGGCGTCGGGGTAGACCGTGAACCGGACGTCGCCGCCGGCCTGCCGCAGGCCGCGGACCATCCCGACCGACATCTCGATCGGGACGACCGGGTCCATCGCTCCGTGGAAGGCCCAGACGGGCACGCCGCGCGCGGTCTCCAGGCCCAGCGGCAAGCCGCCGCCGCACACCGGCGCGGCCGCCGCGAACCGCTCGGGCATCTGCATGATGGCGTCCCACGTCCCGAACCCGCCCATCGACAGGCCGGTGAGGTAGACCCGCGAGGCGTCGACGCGGTACGTATCGAGCGCCGCGTCGAGCGCCGCCGCGACGCGGCCGGCCGTCCACCGCTCGCCCGCCGGCACCTGGGGCGCGACGATCACGAACGGCAAGTCGCGGCCCTGCCGCCGCTCCTTGAGCGGCCCGTGGACGCCGACGATCGCCAGGCTGTCGCCGCGCTCGCCGGCGCCGTGCAAGAACAGCAGGAGCGGCCAGTCGCGGTCCGGCTCGGCGTCGTATCCCTCGGGGAGCGAGACGAGCGCCTGACCGGAGGCCGTATCGGTCCACCCGCCGTCGTAGGCGAGGCGGGGCTGGGCGCGGACGGCGGTCATGGTCGTGGCGAGCAGGGCGAGGGCGAACGCGAGGCGGAGCATCGGAGTCGGTGGAGCGTGCGTGAAGGTAGCGACCGCCCCTTGCTCCTCACGCTGGGTGAGGGCCGTACGCTGGGGCATGATCGACCCCAGCGACCTCCGCGTTGGCGAGGTGGCGGCGCGCACCGGCGTCACCGTCCGCGCGCTCCACCACTACGACGAGATCGGCCTGGTCCGCCCCCGGCGGACCGACGCCGGGCATCGGCGCTACGGCGCCGCCGACGTCGAGCGGCTGTTCCACGTCACCGCGCTCCGAGCGCTCGGGCTCGGCCTGGACGCCATCCGCGACCTGCTCGACGCGCCCGACGCCGACCCGGCCGCGCTCGTCGCCCGCCAGCGCGCGGCGCTCGACGCCCAGCGCGCCCGCCTCGGGGCACTGGCGGACCGCCTCGACGGACTCGGCCGGCTGATCCAGCAGCGCGCCCAGGCCGGCACGCCCGTCTCGCTCGACACCTTCCTCACCCTCACCGCCGCCATGAACGACATCAGCAAGGAGTACACGCCCGAGCAGCTCGGCCATCTTGCCGAGCGCCGCGACGCCCTCGGCCCGGACGCCATCCGCAACGTCGAGGCCGAGTGGCCGCGCCTGTTCGACGCCCTAGGTGCCGAGCTCGACGCCGGCACGGACCCGGCCGCGCCGGCCGTCCAGACGCTCGTCGACCGGTGGGACGAGTTGGTGGCCACGTTTACCGGCGGCGACACCGGCATCGAGCGGTCGCTCGGGTCGGTCTGGGAGCACAGCGGCGACCGGGCGTCGCAGATGGGCGGGTTCGACCCGGACCGGGTGCGGGACCTGTTCGCCTACGCCCAGCGCGCGCGCGCCGCCCGCTGACTCAGGCCGCCCGCCGGGGCGAGACCACCGACCGGGTCGCCGAGGCGGGCGGAGACCGACGGGCGTCGGCGAGGTCGAGCAACCGGTCGAACTGGGCCTCCGAGATCTCGGGCGGCGTCCGCGTGTTGGGGACGGTCCCGAACAGGGCGAGCCAGTCGTCCTGCACGATCGGCGGCGGGTCGTAGAGGTCGAGCAGCCGGGTCTCGCACGCCAAGACCGTCCCGCAGTCGGCGGCCCGAGCCTGACAGACGGCGTCCCAGTCGCCGTCGTGCGCCCGGCCATTCCAGATCGTGAGCGGGACGGGCAGCGGCGCGTTGCCGTCGACGACCAGGTTGCCGGGCGGCCGGAGCCGGCGGGCGGCGTACCACGCGGCCGCCTCGGCGTGCGTCTCGAACCGCTCGGCGACGTCGAGCACGGCGACCAGCCGCCAGTGGGCCACCCGGCCGGGCACGGCGCCCCACCGCGCCTTGGTGGTCGTGAACAGGACGGTGTCGCCGACCGCCAAGCGCGGCACGAACCCCCGGCCTCGGCTCGACGAGGTCAGCGCCGGCACCGGGTGCTCGAAGTCGGGCTCGCGGCGGCTCATCCCGTTGGCGTAGGGCGGGAGCGCGTAGGCCTCGACGGCACGGCGCCCGCCGAGCGTCTTGGCGAGCGGCCAGTAGGAGCAGAGGAAAAAGCGGCTCATGCCCCCAAGGTCGAGCCGGGCCGCGCCACGGGTGGGTCACCGGCCATCGGCCCCACCGGCCATCGGCCCCACCGGCCATCGGCCCCACCGGCCATCGGCCCCACCGGCCATCGGCCCCACCGGCCATCGGCCCCGGGCGGGGACCGACCGGGGCCGGCCGCGTAGACGGCCCTCCCCTCTCCCCCACCATGCTCGTCCTCTACAACTCCTCGGCCGGGAGCGCCGCCGACTCCGACGTCGACGCGCTCCGGACGCTCCCCGGCGTCGACCTGGTCGACTGCGCCGACCCCGACGAGACCATCGACGCCGCGGCCGAGGCGTCCCACGCCGGCCACGACCTGGTGGTGGCGGCCGGCGGCGACGGGACGGTTCACCTGGTGGCGAACGGGCTGATGCGGGCCGGCGAGACGGCCGCGACCCGGCCCACGCTGGGCGTGCTCCCCCTCGGCACCGGGAACGACCTCGCGCGCACGCTGGCGTTGCCCATCGGGCTCCACCCCTTCGAGGCCGTCGACAACCTGAGGCGGGCCGAACGGCGTCACATCGACGTGATCCGGGTGACGCACGACGGCGACGACGACCAGACCGACTACGCCATCAACGTGTGCGCGGGGGGCTTCTCGGGGACGGTCGACGAGATCATGACCGACGACCTCAAGAAGACGTGGGGCCCGCTGGCCTACCTCGTCGGGGCCGTCAAGGCCATGCCCGAGCTCGAGGACTACGACACCCACATCGCCTGGGACGACGGGCCCGACGAGCGGGTCGCGGCCTACAACGTCGTCGTGGCGAACGCCCGGACGGCCGGCGGGGGCAAGCCCGTCGCGCCCCGCGCCAACCCCGAGGACGGCCTGCTCGACGTCGTCGTGGTCCGCGCCGGCGCCGACATCACCCGGCTGGCCGCGCGCGTCCTGGCCGGCGACTACCTCGACGACCCCGACATCGTCTACAACCGGGTCTCCCGGCTCCACGTCCGGTCGACGCCCGGCATGTGGTTCAACGTCGACGGCGAGCTGCGGACGAACGCGCCCATCCTGTTCGAGGCCGTCCCGGGCGCGCTCCGCATCTGCGTCGGGCCGGACTACGCCGCGGCGCCAGAGGCGTAGCCGGGCCCGCATGTGGTTGGAACGGGTGGTGTTGTACGTTGGCCCGGTCCACTGCCCCCGCCATGTACCCGTCCGACGCTCGCAAACAGGCCCTGGCTGAGTCCCGGCTGTTCGGCCACCTCGCGGCGTTCGCCGTCGTGACGTCGGTCCTGGTCGGGGTCAACCTGGTGGTCGGGGGCCCGTTGTGGGCCGGCTGGATCGGCGTCGCGTGGGCGCTGGTCGTGACGAGCCACGCCTCGGCCGTGTTCGGCCACGTCCTGGGCCGGGACTGGATCGACCGCCGGGCCGCGGCCCTCCGCTCCACCGACGCGCTGGGTCAGATCGAGCACCGGCTGGGCCGGCTCGAAGCGGGCGCGCCGGTCGGCACGCCCCGCCCGGTCACCGAGGCGGAGGACCCGTTCGACCTCGACGCGGCGATGGCCGTCGGCCGGCCGGTCGCGCCCGAGCACATCGGGGCCCCGCGGGAGGCCGAGTTCGCCGACGACCCGTTCGCGATGTCGCGCGAGCCCATCGACACGCCCCGCCTCGACGGGCCCGCGGGCCGGGCCTAGCCGACGTCGACGGTGCTGGCGCGCTTGGCGAGCTTGGCGATGTAGAACCCCTCCAGGAGTTCGTTGGGGAGCACGCGCCGGGTCAGCTCGAGGGCCTCCGGGAACGGCCGGTCGTTCCACGAGGACAGGCCGGGCGCCGACTGCTCCGCGACCGGCCCGCGCGTCGGCAGGCCGGCGTCGACCACCTCGACGGCGTCGCCGAACGTCCGGAGCACCTTGGCCACGACCGCCTCGTTCTCCTCGGGCGCGAACGTGCACGTCGAGTAGACCAGGGTCCCGCCGGGCTTGAGCGCCTGGATGCCGGCCCACAGCAGCTTGACCTGCTTCGACCGCATCTCGCGGATCTTGCGCGCGCTCCAGTAGGCCGTCGTCTCGGGCTCGTGCGTTCGGAACCGGCCCTCGGTCGAGCACGGAGCGTCGACGAGCACGCGGTCGAACGACTCGGGCTCGCGGCGCCAGTAGACGGCGCCGTTGCCCATCCAGGGGAGCACGTTCGTCGCGCCCTGGGCGTAGACGTTGGCCTTGAGCTTGTAGAACCGGGGCCGGACCTTCTCGACGGCCGTGACCTCGCCCTGCCGCCCGACGAGCGCCGAGAGCTGGCCCGTCTTCGAGCCCGGCGCCGCGCACAGGTCGAGCACGCGGTCGCCGACGCGCGGCGCGAGCGCGAGCGGGGCGAGCTGGCTCGACACGTTCTGGATGTAGACGTGGCCGTCGGCGTAGGGCCGCGACGCGAGCAGCGCCGGGCGGCCGTCGGGGGGTACGGAGTACGCGCCGGTCACGCCGTCGACTGGCTGGACGGGCACGCCCTCGTCCTCCAGCACCGCGATCGTCTCCTCCTCCTCCCGGAGCATGGTGTTGACGCGGAAGCCCGTCGCGATGGGGGCCTCGAACGAGGCGATGACGGCGTCGAGCCGGTCGGCCGGGACGATCTGCTGAAGCCGGGCGACGAACGGGTCGGGAAGCGGCACGGGGTTGGTTAGAAGGGGAAGACAACGTTAGCCCCCCAGATTCGCCGTTCTCGGTCCCAACTACCGGGAAAACGGGAAGGAGATGGGCGGCCCGCTCCGCCCGTGGGAACGAGCGGGTGCGGCCGACCCCGCCCGCCTCGGGCCCCAAGCGGAAGAGGTGGCCCGGACCCTTCTCACCTGGGCGCCCCGTGCCTCGAGCGCTAGGCTACAGCTCGCCCCGGTAGCTCAGCCGATGGGCGAGGTGCGTCGGCTGGGGGAGCTTGACCTTCTCGGCTAGTCGGAGCGCCAGCCGGCCGGCGTCGCGCAGCGTGATCCGGTGGCCGACCGAGACGTAGACCGGCTTGACCCGCTCGCGCGTCCGCAGGGCGACCGCGACCGCCTCGCCGCGGTGGACGAGCGGCGCCCCGCTCCCCTTGGCCTCGCCCAGCTCGCCCTCGACGCGGCCGACCAGGATCGACTTGGCCACGCCCAGCGCCGGCGCGTCCAGGAGCACGCCCAGATGGCAGGCCAGCCCGAACCGGCGCGGGTGCGCGCGGCCCTGGGCGTCGAGCATGTAGACGTCGGGCTGGGCGCCCAGCTGGTCGAGCGCGGGCAGGATCGCCGGGACCTCGCGGAAGCTGAGCAGGCCCGGCACGTAGGGGAACGCGACCGGCCCCTCCCAGATCGCCTGGTCCACGACGGCCCGCTCGCGGACGTCGTAGACCACGACGGCCGCCCGCACGCGGTCCTCGCGCACGCTCACGTCGAGCCCGGCGACGGTCCGGACCGCCTCGAAGTCGAGCGGCTCCTCGCGGACGAGCGGGGCCAGCCGGCGCTGGATCTCGACGGCCTCGGTCGGCGTGACGTCCCAGGCGTGGGCGTGGTGGAGCGGGATCATGGTCGGGCGGGTGGGCGCGGGCTCTCCCCACCTCGGTGCCGAGGCGGGCCGGAGGGGCCAATCTGGGACGTCGGGCCCCGCCCGCGCCAGCGGGAACGCCCCGAGCCGGCTAGGCCCCCGGCTCGTCCCTCTTGCCGCGCAGAAAGCGCGGGAGCTCGACCGTGGGCAACGTCGGGAGCTCCGCGTTCGGGAGGTCCATCGGGTCGGGCTCGGGCGTCGCGTCGGCGCCGTCGGTGGCCGAGATCGGGGCGGTCGCCGCCTCGCGGCCGGCGATGTCGCGGAGCGCCACGGCGTCCGGGACCGTCGAGGGGCCATCGCGGAACGCCTGGTAGGTCGGGCTCAGGATCTCGATCTCGGCCTCGGCGAACTGGTCCTGGATGTTCTGGTGCATGTCGCTGTACAGCCGCGCCATCCGGGTGACCTCCTTGGTGTAGGCGTTGAGCTGGTAGGCGACCGAGAAGTCGCCCAACGACGTCTGCAACACGAACGGCGACGGCTCGGGCTCGACGCCGATCGTGTCGCGCGCCGCCTGCGTCAGCAGCCGGTGGACGAGCGGCCACGGCACGTCGTACCCGATCGTGATCTCGGTGTTCAGGATCACGCCGCTCCCCTCGCGCGCCATCGCCGAGTAGTTGACGATGTAGTTCGAGAGCACGTTGGCGTTGGGCACCGAGATGTCCTCGTTCTTCGTCGTCCGGATCCGCGTCACCAGGAAGCTCTTCTCGACCACGTCCCCGAACGCCTCGCCCACCCGGACGCGGTCCCCGATCCGGAACGCCCGCGTGTAGGTGAGCACGACGCCGGCCACCATGTTCGAGATCGCCGTCGACGATCCGAGCGAGATCAGCAGCCCGAAAAAGACCGTCAGGCCCTGGAAGCCCGCGGTTGTCCGCGATCGGCGTGTACGGGTAGACGAGCATGATGCCCATCACGACAGGAAGAACTTGGCGATCTTGCGCGTCGGATCGGCCAGCTCGGCGTGGAACCCGTTGAGCTCGGCCTCGCCGCGCGAGACGCGCATGAAGAGGTAGTCCGAGATCCGGATGATCCAGCGGACGACGACGATGATGACCAGGATGGCGATCACGTTGTCGACCGAGCTCAGCAGGAGGCCGGCGAGCTGGCGGAGCGGCGTGAGCGCGGCCTCGAGCAGGTTCTCGCTCCAGCTCTGCGTCCAGGCGAACCGCCCGAAGACGAACGTCAGGAACGAGTAGACCAAGATGAGCGAGAGCGAGATCCGCGAGAGCCCGACCAGCACGCGCCCGAACCGGGACACCTGGTCCTTGCCGACCACCTCGAGCGTCCCGATCCGGACGCCCCGGATGTAGCGCTTCCGGAGCGTGCGCGTCCGTTCGTCGAGCCACAGGAACAGGCGGCCGAGCGCGCGCAACGCGAGCACGAGCACGAGCAGGGCCAGCGCCGAGTACGCGAGCCCCCACAGGACGCCCTTGAACGTGGCCTGCTCGCGGTAGCGGACGACGCCCTCGACGATCTGGGCCCGGTAGCGCGTGGCCGCCTGGGTCCGCGAGACCTGGAGGGCCGCGGCGTCCTCGTCGGTCACCGTCATCACGATGACCGAGCCGACCTGGATGGTCGTGAGCGTGTTGCCGTCGACGACCCGGAGCGACTCGGGGTCGATCTCGCGGCTCTGGGCGAGCTCTGCCAGCCGGTCCGAGAGCCGGACGGCCCGTTCCTCGGGCGTGAAGTCGCCCAGGCCGCCCCAGATCTGGAACAGCGTCCTCCCGAGCAAGGTCACCTCGACGCCTTCCGAGAGCGCGTCGGTGACGGTCGCCGAGGTGTCGGCGAGGGCCGCGACGGCGGCCGAGTCGAGCCGGGCCGCGGCCGAGTCGGAGAGCGTCTCGACGCCGGCGCTGCTCGGCCGGGCCACGTCGGCCGAATCAGCCCGCGCGGTGGAGTCCGCGAGCGCCGTGACGGCGGCCGAGTCCACACGGGCCGAGTCGGCCGTGACCGGCTGGGCCGAGGCGGCAGAGGCCACGAGAGCAGCGAGCGAGACGAGGCGGAGCAGGGTCGGCACAGGGCGACGGCAGGGGGTCCCGTACGATACCGACAGCGGGGCTCAGTCCGCAGCGCACCACACGAGGCCGACCGGGACGCGGCCCTGGAGGTTGGCCCCGGCGCTCCGAAACGCGGCGGCGCCCGGCAGCCCCTCGCCCACCCAGGTGTTCTCGACGCCGTCGCAGGCGAGCGCCAGCATGACGCGCTGGGCGGCCGTCAGACACCGCTCGTGGAGGTGGACCCGCTGCCCGGCCTCGGCGCTGTGCCGGACCGACACCAGTACCCAGGCGCCGCGGCCGGCGCCCTCCGGGCGGAGCCCGTCGACGAGGTCCTCCGCTTGAGGCCCGAGGCGGAGGAAGGCGCACGGCGACGACGCGTACGCTCCCGACACCGTCCCGGCCGACTCGATGGCCCGCGACACGGCGTCCCCGTGGGAGGCCGCGAACGACGGGACGGGAGACGGAGTGCTCAGCGAGAGCATGAGACGACCAGGGGGACGCGAGCCTGCGTTCCAAAGCATGTGCCACCTCGCTCGGCCGTCTTGTCCGAGAGCGTCTTCAGCCCGGTCCCGCGTCGGCCGGTTCTTTTCGAGGCGGCG
Organism: uncultured Bacteroidota bacterium; assembly: GCA_963740235.1. Lineage (GTDB taxonomy): Bacteria > Bacteroidota > Rhodothermia > Rhodothermales > Rubricoccaceae > Rubrivirga. The sequence continues at coordinate 1,140,232 of CAVUDG010000007.1, read as the reverse complement.
TTTGTCACAGGATCACCGCCGCAGGGCGCCTAGTGAACGAGGGCGCCCCCGTGCGGCGTCCGGGCACGAGACGGCCAGGGCGCCCGGCGGCGACCCGAATCGTAACGGTCGGTCGGGGCGGCCTGCGGGCACACGCATTCCGTCCGCCTTCACACGGTCCGCGTTCGGCCGTCTTGCCCACCCTCGGCGCTCCGCGGTATGTTGGGCGCCCTGCCGTCGGCCTCATGCCGAGCCGGGCTCTTAGCTCAGTTGGTTAGAGCGCGTCGTTGACATCGACGAGGTCACTGGTTCGAATCCAGTAGAGCCCACATGATAGAGGGGGGATGTGCCAGAGGCGTGTCCGTCTCACCGCTGAAACCGAGAGGGGTGCGGCCGTCGGCGTCAGATCCTTTATACTCCGTTGACACAACCAGCGGACGACGACATGGGATGGCTGAACAAAGCCCGCGCGGCGGCGAGCGAGGCGAAGAGGATCGCGTCCGAGGCGGTGGCGAGCGCGAAGGAGGCGGCTGAGGAGGAGTGGGGGGGCGCCGACTGGTACGACGGCGCGAAGGAGAAGGCCCGTAGCGCGTCGGAGGCGGCGAGCGGAGCGGCGAAGGGGGCCGCGACCTTCGCGGGGGAGGTGATCGGCGAGGTCGGGGCCACGGACCTCGGGCAGCGCGTGGGGGTGCGGGCGCGGTCCGCGACCGCCGCCCTGGCGAAGCTGCCCGTGTTCACGCTCTCGACCGACGTGATGAAGGCGAAGCACGGCGTGGACGGCCTCTACACCCACCTCAAGGAGGACACCGAAGACCCCCTCCGGTACGTCTGGCTCGCCGAGGCGATGGGGCGCGTCAAGCGGGACAGCGCGGCGTACTCCAAGGTCCGGTCAGTCGCCGACCCATCGTTCTTCCTCGTCGGCCAAGCCGTGAAGGTCGCGAACTCGTTGGGTGCCGAGGCCAAGGACCCGACCGAGACCCGCCTCCTCAAGCGGGCCTTCTCGCTCTCCGCCTCGCGGATCAAGTCGGACCGCCGCGACGCCCCCGCGCTCCACGTGCTCGCCCGCGTCTACCGTGCTCAAGGCGACGCCGACGAGGCCATCAAGTTCAGCCGCTTGGCCTACGCCGCGGACGAGTCGGACCCGCTCCCGCTGGTGACGCTCGCGCAGCTCGTCCTCTCGACGGGGCGGACCGATCCCGCCCGCAGCATCGCGGACCGGGCCGTCACCGAGGGGGCGGGGTTCGCGAACACGATCCTCGCCGACCTAGCTCTGCTGGACGAGACCGTCACCCCGGCCGAGCGGATCGAGCGGTACAGCGCCGCCTGCGACGCCATCGCAGACGCGGACCGCGAGGCGTACCTCGGCCCCTGCGTCGAGGGCGTCGGCGTGCTCGAAGGCGTGGGGCGCGCCCAACTCGGAAAGCTCACCGCACTCTGGGCGTAGCCCAGCACTCGAAGAATCAACCACTCAAGCACCAGGCTCAATGATCGACTTCGGCTTCGACCTCGACGGGGACATGATCCCCGACGGCATGGACTCCAGCATCGACCTCGACGGGGACCACATCCCCGACCACATGGACTCCGCGCTCGACTACGACGGGGACGGCGTGGCGGACCACATGGACCTCGGCACCGACATCGACGGGAACGGCTTCCCCGACTCGATGCAGCTGGGCGGCCTCGACATGGACCGCGACGGGTTCGGCGACTCCACGACCGACACGTTCGTGGACCTCGACGGGAACGGGTTCGCCGACGGCGGGATGGACCAGCACTTCGCCAATCTAGACCGCCTCAAGAACCCGTTCTCGCCGACCCCCACGCCCTTCGGCTCGTAGAAAGGGGGCGCCGCCGCCTCGCGTGCTGTTGGGAGGGGCCTCACCAGCGTGTCGCTGACCCGGTGGCAGACGACGACATCGGGCACTGCCCGCAGGCGTGCTGATTACGACTCTCTAGGGTGGCGCTAGAGACACGTACCCCGCGCGGTTGGGGACCGTCCATCAGCGGGGGCTACTCCAGGCCTTCCGTCGGGACGACGTACTGACGCCAGAAGCGGACCAGCAGATCGTCGTAGTCGGTCTGCCCGGTGGCTCTCTTGTTCACGCTGTTGATCTTGCGCATGAACTTGCCCTCCTTGCCGTCCAAGCGGACCCACTCGACGAGCCAGCCGTGGAGGTGGAGGTAGACCGAGACCACGAGCCGCCCCGTACGTCCGTTGGCGTCGTAGAACGGGTGGACGGCGGAGAGGTCCGCGTAGAACCGGACCGCCGCGTCGCGGGCCGCGTCGCGACCGGCCTGCCCTTCCGCTCGGTAGTCCCGGAGGTGCGCGAACGCCCGGTCCAACTCGCCGTCTATCTGTCCAGCGGGGGCGCCCTGCGAACTTCGTGCCCCGCCCGTCCCACCTCATCCCACCGTAGCCGACGCCGCTCCCGCCGGGGTCGCCCGGCTGGCGGGCCACGCCAGCATTGGTGAGGATGCCGTCGAACAGCCGCCGGTGCGCGAGGAACAGCACGCTTCGGCAGACCGCAGGCAGGGCCAGGTCAGGACCCGAGGGGTCCACGGCGCGTGGCGACCGCTTGGGCAACGGTGACGTACTGCTCGCCTAGGACTCGGTACCGGTCCACGACGAGGTCGAACGCCTCTTCGGCACGCTCGGCCCCCAACCGTCGGCCGCGAAGTCGCCCAGAAGGCTGACCAGCGTGTCGACGTCCGACCCGGCCTTGGTCGGCTGCACGGCGCTAGGCGAGCAGCCCGCTCAGCCAGTCGTCTTCGGCGACGTACCCCGCCCGCTTGATCCGGTCGAGGTACTCCCGGTAGGATGCGTAGGTCGTGGCGCGGCGGGCGTCCGCCTCGCTCATGTCGAACGTGAGCGCCCCGCCCATGTCGCTCTGGACCGGGACGTACGGCTTGTCGCGGGGTCGAACGGGATGTTGGCCGCGAACGGCTGCGTGGCGTAGAACGACTGGATCGTGCGTCTTCCCGGATGGTCTGGTACATCCGAGCCTCCTTCCACGGCGCCTCCTCGTGCGTCATCTTCGAGAGCGCGATGGCGGGGAACCGGGCGTAGCTGTTGCCCACGAAGTGGACGAACTCCCTCGCCGGGCCGTGGGGCTCCTCGTCGTAGGCCGAGGGTGACCGGTTGGATGGGCTCCCGCCGGTACCCCCGCTCGTGGAAGTGGTCGTACACGGTCCGGTTGACGGGGCCGTGCGTCCACTTGGCAAAACGCCGCCCACCAAGTCGTCCCCGCCCACCAGGCCCCACGCCTTGACGTAGTACAGAAGCTTCTGGAGCTTCATCGGCGTCACCCCGCCCGGGACGGACCCGAACTGGTTGACGATGTACTGGGCGAGGTGGACGGAATTCATAGTCGCGGCCGGTGCGGTCAGTATCGGCCGAGGGTCGGGGGAATGAACGGCACGTCGCCGTACGCCTGCACGGTACCACGCAGGATACGGCGACGTTTCACGACCGGGAGCGGGCCTCTCGTCTCGCAGCCGCGTTACGCTCCGCGAGCGCCAGCACGCTCCGCCCGTCAGACGCAGCGTCCCGAGGCTTTCGCCAGCACCTCGAACCCCGCGCCGGGTTACCTCCGCGATGCGCTGGCGGCGGTCCTTGAGGAAGTCGGGGTAAGCCATCTCGTGCCACCCCGGCGCGAGCCCGTGGTCCCGGTAGAACGCCTCCACCTCGTCGGGTGAGAACCGCGCCTCCATCTCGGGCACGTACTCGGCCGGGGGCCGGTCGGCAATGGCCCCGTTGTCCGTCCACTCGACCAGGGCGTAGTTCGCGATCTGGTTCGTGTCCCGCGTCCCGGTGGTCCCCTCGCGTTTCGAGGTAGGCCTTCGGGAAGAGGTGGTGCCGCTCCAGCGACGCCCGCGGCGCCTTCAGCGCGGGGTCCATCAGCTCGGACACCTTCACGGTCGAGAACAGCACGCGGGAGCCGAGCAGGTTCTGCGCGGCGTGGTAGGCCCCCAGCGCCGCCGCGTTCGTGCTCGACGTCTCCAACAGGTCCGGGAGGTTGATCCGCCAGAAGTCGTCCGGTCAGCGTGCCGTCGATCACCCGGTCGAGCGCGGCCACGAACCCGTCGGCGTCGTCGACGTCGCGGAGGCGGGCGAGGTCCTCCTCCATCGTGGTCTCGGACGAGCTGGAGTACCGGCTCGTGAGCGCGGCCATGAAGAAGAAGCGCCCGATGAGGCTGCCGCAGCCGGACCGGGTCGACGCCGTACTCGTCGCGGCCGATGAGGTAGAACACGTAGGCGTAGACGATGGCCGTCCCGACGACGACCTGCGCCCCGCTCCGGAAGCCAGCGGCGACGAGCGCCTTCAGGAACTCGTGCCAGCGCGTCAGATCGAGGACCCGAGCCTGAGCTGCCCGGAGCCGGTCGGTGTTGCGGCGCCCGCTCCTCCAGCGTGACCGACCCGTCGGCGCCCTTGCCACGCAGGAACTGGTAGGCCGCCTTGAGCCGGGCGCGCCGGAGCCCGACCGCGATGGCGGCGCGCAGGAGCTGGTCCGGCTGGGGTTGGATGTGGTGGTTGAACGGCGACGGCGCGCCGTCGGCAGACGGGCGCTTGGCCGCCCGCGCGAACGCCTCCAAGGCCGTCCGCCCCTCGGGCCACGAGACGGACAGGAGCGTCAGGATGAAGTCGCTCTGCTTGAGCTTCTCGGCCCCGGGAGTTCACGCGGACGAAGATCTCGGCGACGGCCTCCTCGTCGGCGTCGGCGTTGATCTGGAGCGCCGAGAACGGGTACCCCTTGAGCGCGAGCAGCCGACCGATGGCCTGGCTCGCCTGCTTCCGCTCATCGGGCGAGACCTCGCGGACCTCGCCAAGCCGGTCGAGGTAGCCGGAGACGAGCGTGTAGGCGTCGGCGTCGTTGGCGAAGACGGCGCTGACGTCGGCGATCCACTCGGGGCTCTTGCGGATGGCCGCGTTGGCCACGTCGAACGCCTCGCGGAGCGGGTGGAAGGCGATGGTGATGGGCCGCTCGCGGAAGTTCTTGTCGAGCACCGGCCGTCCCTTCATGGCCGCGTAAAGCGAGGTCAGCCGCTGCTGGCCGTCGATGATGAGCGTGGCCGGGACGTCTTGGCCGTGGCCCTCAGTGCCGATCTGCTTGGCCGTCCCCGGCGCGACAGGGTTCGCCCAGAGCATGAGGTACCCGACCGGGTAGCCCCGGTACATCGAGTCGAAGAGGTCGCGGACCTTCGACGTGCTCCAGACGAACGGGCGCTGGAGGTCGGGGAGCCCGAGCGTGCCCTGGTCTACGGCGGAGACGAGGAAGTTGACGTCGGCGTCGATGCGCTGGAAGAGGACGTTGCTCACGGAGTGAGGTGCGTTGGACAGAGAAGGGGCCGCGCAGCAGGACGGCGTCGAGCCACGTCTCGCCAGCCGGGGTTGAGGTGTAGCGCTCGAAGACGCGGCTGAGCGGGTAGACCAGGACGCCGTCGCGCTCGATGCGCCTGGTCGCATTGGCAGAACAGGACGGCCGCGTCGCTCGGATCTGCGGCTGCCGCCAGCCGCCCAGCTTGCCGCCGACGCGGTCGATGCGCGCTGGGTCACCTGGGAGACGACCACCCGGCCACCGGCGGTCAGGCCGACGAGGTCGAGGTCGCGGAGCGTCCGGCCCACGGGGAGCGTCAGCGACACGATGCGGGAGGCCATCGGCTTCGGCTTCCGGCGTACGGAGGTACTCGGCGCACAGGACCTCTTGGAGCGTCGGGCTGAGCCGGTCGAGCGTCGGCGACGTGTCGTGTCCCTCGACGAGGTCACGGACGAACGAGCCCACACGGTGCCAGCGCATCACAGTGCCTTGCCGGGGGCGGCCCGAAAGCAAGACCGGCTGTCGGGAGGGGGATCTCGCGGACCTGCTCAAGACGAATCGTTTTGATCACAGCGAGCTTGTCTCGCTGCCACCGCGCCCTTCGAGGAGTTCGATGGGCGTCCCCGGCTCGACACGCCCCACGACCGGGGAGACCTATCTCACCCTGGGCGACGCCGCTCTCGCAGACTCCCTCCTGACCGCGAGCGTCAGCCTCCTCGACTCGACCACGACCCCGCCCTTGGAACTCGGGCAGGCCTACAACGCCCTCGCACGGCTCCGCGGTGCGGAAGGAGATCTCAGCTCCGCGCTCAGCTACATCGACCTTGCGCACACCTTCGCGTCTCGTGCTGTGCGGGAAGGAGGACCGGGACTCACCCCGCTGGACGACAGGAATCTTCTCCTCTTCAGCGTGATGCGGGACTACTCGTGGCTCTACACGGAGAACGGGGACACCGGTGCGGCGGTGGACTGGGCAACTCGCGCCGTCGAGATGGCACGCGGGGGGGGCGCTGCCGAGCGAAACTGGGGGCATGCGTACCAGGCCCTCGGCGACGCGCTGAGTGCGGACGGGCGCCACGGCGACGCTGTGGAGGCACTCCGCGAGTCCGTACGCCTCACGGAACAGGCAGAAAAGCCTGACTCCAGCGCGCTGTGCTACAACCGGAATGCCCTCGCGCTGGCGCTGGCGAAAGACGGGCAGGGTCGCGAGGCGGTGGGTATTTCGCGCGGAGCGGTGGAAGGCATCCGTCAGCTTTTCGGAATCTCCAGTCTCCGGGGTGGAGAGGCGTTGGGGATCCTCGGCACGATCTACCTCTTGGATGGTCAGAACCGAGCCGCAACGGCGTACCTGGACTCGGCGCGCGTGGTGCTGAGAGGGGTGGGGCTGGGCGAGATCGTGTGGACCGGACAGCGGATCGCCGAACTCGCCTGGGCGCAGAACCGGCTCGGTGAGTCGGCTGCCGCCGAGGCTGCCGCCCGCGACGCGCTCCGCATCGCCGCGGCCAACGACGACGACGCGCTCCGGGCGCTGGGCCAGGCCCAGCTCGGCCGGGCGCTCGTGACACGGGGCCAACGCCAGGAGGGGCGCCGCCACCTCCGCGCCGCTCTTCAGGCGTTCGCCGAGGAGGACCCCGACGCCGAGGGCCTGGTCGCCGAGACCCGTGAGGCGCTGGGGGCCTGACCGTAGCCGAGGAACCTGCGCCCTCGATCGTGCGTTTCCCGGCCTCGAGGCCGTGTGGGGTAACCTCGGCGCGGGCGCCGCCGCCGCGCTCGCCAACGTGTCCGACGCGACCAACCCCGAGTACGCGAGCGGCGAGGAGCTCAGCGCGCGCGAGGCCCTCGACCTCGGGCTCGATCAGGTGGCCGGGATCGAGGACCCGCCGCGGGGAGGCTACCTCATGGTCGTCCTCGGCCAGACGTACGACGACCTCGGCGACGTCCCCCTCGCCGACTCCCTGCCCACAAGCAGGATCGCCCTCGTCGACGAGGCGACCACGTCGCCGCTGGCGCTCGCGTAGTCGTATTACGCGCTCGGCAGGCTCCGAGGCAACGAGGGAGAGGGGTCTAATTCGCGTTCAGTAGAGTCCACACGCCGGCCCCTGCCTTCGCGCAGCGGCCGGCTTTTTTGTGGCGGAGGGGCACCCAGGCCGTGCCGCTATCTCTGAGGTGGCGCGTCTCGGCCGGTCCGCCGGACGACCGAGGTGGACGGGCCTACTCGTTGGACGGTCTGCGTGGGCGAGCCGCTCGCGCACACCGCCGTATCCTGACCCGCCGGTCTCCCCCCACGATGCGCGATTCGGCCCTCTCCCTGCTCCGCAGGTCCGTCGACAACCCCGAGGCCGAGTTCCGGGACGGCCAGTGGGAGGCCATCCAGACGCTCGTCGAGGACCGCGCCCGGCTCCTCGTGGTCCAGCGGACGGGGTGGGGCAAGAGCGTCGTCTACTTTCTCGCGACCCGGCTGCTGCGCGAGCGCGGGGCGGGGCCGACGCTGCTGGTCTCGCCGCTGCTGGCGCTGATGCGGAACCAGATCGAGGCCGCACGCCGGATCGGCGTCGAGGCGGCCGCGATCAACTCGACGAACCGCGACGCCTGGGACGACATCGAGCGCCGCATCGCCGACGGCACGCTCGACGTGCTCCTGATCTCGCCGGAGCGCCTGGCCAACGACTCGTTCCGCCAGAACGTCCTCCAGCGCGTCGCCGGCCGGGTCGGCCTGTTCGTGGTCGACGAGGCCCACTGCATCTCGGACTGGGGCCACGACTTCCGGCCGGACTACCAGCGCATCGTCCGCGTGCTCCGCCAGCTCCCGCCGTCGGTCGCCGTGCTCGCGACCACGGCGACGGCCAACGACCGCGTGGTCCACGACGTCGAGGCCCAACTCGGCCGCGACGTCCGGACGATTCGGGGAGGGCTGGGGCGGTCGTCACTCAGGCTGCAGGCGACGCGGCTCCCGCGTCCGGCCGAGCGGCTGGCCTGGCTCGCCGAGCACCTGCCCCAGATCGAGGGCAACGGGATCGTCTACGTCCGGACGGTCCGGGACGCCCACCGTGTGAGCGCCTGGCTCCAGTCCCAGGGCCTCGACGCCGAGCCGTACTACGGAAGCCAGCCGACCGACGAGCGCGAGGCGCTGGAACAGCGCCTGCTGGCCAACGGGGTCAAGGCGCTCGTCGCGACGAGCGCGCTGGGCATGGGGTTCGACAAGCCCGACCTCGGCTTCGTGGTCCACTACCAGCGGCCAGGCTCGGTCGTGGCCTACTACCAGCAGGTGGGCCGGGCGGGCCGGGCCGTCGCCGACGCCTACGGCGTGTTGCTGAGCGGGACCGAGGACGACGCGATCACCGACTACTTTATCGAGTCGGCGTTTCCGCCGGCCGACCACGTCGAGGCCGTGCTGGGCGCGCTCCGCGACGGGGGCAAGACGACGAGCGAGCTCCAGGCGAGCCTGAACCTGAGTGGGGGTCAGATCGGGAAGGTCCTCAAGCGTCTCGACGTCGAGGACCCCTCGCCGGTCGCGCGCGAGTCGAGGGCCTGGGTTGCCACGGGCGTCGCCTACGCGCCCGACCTCGACCACCAGGCCGCGCTGACGGCCATCCGCCGCGCCGAGCAGGAGCAGCTCCAGCGCTACATGGCCGGCGAGCGGTGCCTGATGGCCTTCTTGCGCGACGCCCTCGACGACCCCGACGCCCAGCCGTGCGGTCGGTGCGCCGTCTGCCTCGGCCACGCCCTGCTGCCCGAGGCGCCCGACCCCGGGCTCGTCCGCCAGGCCGCCGCGTTCCTGGACGACTCCGTCCTGCCCATCGAGCCCCGCAAGCAGCGGCCGGACCGGACCAAGATCCCCGAGGACGTCCGTGCCGAGCCCGGCCGCGCGCTGTGCTTCTACGACGAGCCCGGGTGGGGCCGCGCGGTGGCCCGGGGCCGCGAGGCCGGCCACCTCGGCGACGACCTGGTCGAGGCCGCCGCCGCCTTGGTCCGGGACCGGTGGCGGCCCCGGCCGGCGCCCCAGTGGGTCACCTCCGTGCCGTCGCAGGCCCGCCCCGACCTGGTCCCCGACTTTGCCCGACGCCTGGCCGACCGCCTCGGCCTCCCGTTTGTGGCCGCCGTCGGCGCGACGCGCCCGAAGGCCCCCCAGGCGGAGCAGTCGAACAGTCACTTCCGCCTTGAGAACCTGCGCGGCGCCTACGCCGCCCGCGTCCCCCAAGCGCACCACGGGCAACCCGTCCTGCTGGTCGACGACCTGGCGGACTCGACGTGGACGCTGACGGTCGTGGCGGGGACGCTGCGCAAGCGGGGGGCCGGGCCCGTCTTGCCGCTCGCGCTCGCGCTCTCCGGGCGGTAGAGCGGCCCGCGACATCGCGCCGCGGCACGGGCGCGCCCCGCCGGCCGGAGCCCGCGGGGCGCGAGTCTTGCCAACTCGGTGCCGAGGCGGGCGGGGCTAGCTCTGGCCGACCTCCTTGGCCACCTGGGGCGGCGTCGTCGCCGCGCCGTCGCCGCCCGCGACCGCGTTGCCCAGCGGCGTGAACGCCTGGACGCCCGTCAGCTCGCGGCCCAGGATCAGCCCGTGGATGTCGTAGGTCCCCTCGTAGGTGTTGACCGACTCCAGGTTGACCATGTGGTGGATCACGCGGTACTCGCCCGTGATCCCGTTGCCGCCCATCATGTCGCGCGCCACGCGCGAGATCGCGAGCGCCTTGCCCACGTTGTTCCGCTTGGCGAGCGACACCATCGACGGGTGCCCCTTGCCGGCGTCGCGCAGGTCGCCCAGGCGCCAGGCCAGCAGTTGCATCTGGGTGATGTCGGTCTGCATGTCGGCCAGCTTGGTCTGGACGAGCTGCATCGAGCCCAGCGAGTGCCCGAACTGCTTCCGCTCGTTGACGTAGCGCCGCGCCCGCTGGAAGCAGTCCTCGGCCGCGCCGACGGCGCCCCACGAGATGCCGTAGCGCGCGTTGTTGAGGCACATGAACGGCCCCTTGAGCCCGCGGATGTCGGGGAACACGTTGGCGTCCGGGACGAACACGTCGTCGAACACCATCTCGCCGGTGACGCTCGCGCGGAGCGACATCTTGTTGTGCGTCTTGGGCGCCGTGTAGCCGTCCATCCCCTTCTCGACCAGGAACCCGCGGATCACGCCGGGCTCGTCGCGGCTCTCCTTGGCCTTGGCCCAGACCACGCCCACGTCGGCCACGGGCGAGTTGGTGATCCACATCTTGGCGCCGTTGAGCTGCCAGCCGCCGTCGACCTTGAGGGCCGTCGTGATCATCGAGCCCGGGTCCGACCCGTGGTTCGGCTCGGTCAGGCCGAAGCACCCGATCAGCTCGCCGGTCGCGAGCCGGGGCAGGAAGCGCTCCTTCTGGTCCTCCGTCCCGAACGCCTCGATGGGGAACATGACCAGCGACGACTGGACCGACGCGAACGACCGGTACGACGAGTCGACGCGCTCGAGCTCGCGGGCGACCAGCCCGTAGGCCGTGTAGCTGGCCCCGAGCCCGCCCCACTTCTCGGCGACGGTCACGCCCAGAAGCCCCATCTCGCCCATCTCGCGGGGGATCTCGGGGTGGAACACCTCGTCCTGGTTGCCTTCGAGCGCGCGCGGCTCCAGGCTCGTCTGGGCGTACTCCCGGGCGGACTCCATGATGAGCCGCTCCTCCTCGCCGAGCATGGACTCGAAAAGGAAGGCGTCGTCGAGGTTGAAGGGCTGCTTGGCCATGTCGGTCGGGGATGGAGAATCAGAAGGAAGGTAGGTCCCGGGTCGGCCCGCCTCGGCGCCGAGGCGGGGTCAGCCGGGGCGGGGTCAGCCGCGCTGCCAGTTGACGCCGCGCCCCGCCTCGGGGTCCGGGTAGCTCCAGGCGACGGCGCCCTGGTCGCAGGCGTAGAGGCACGTCCCGCACTCGATGCAGTCCTCGAACTGGAAGTGCACCTGGTTCATGTCGTCGAGCGTGTAGCAGTTGGCCGGGCACACGTAGGTCGTGCACTTGTGCGGGCAGCCCGAGTTGCAGATCGCCGTGTCGACGACGATGTGGGGCTCGGCCTCGCTCCGGCCCTGGTTGCGGTAGGCCACGCGGCCCAGCCGCTCGGCGAGGCTGAGCGTCTCGACGGGGTGAGCGGCGGCGGTCGTTGCTGAGGTCATGGGGGCGGTCTAGAGGTGCCGGCCGGCCTTGGCGCCGAGCTTGAGGAAGTCGAGCATCTTGATGTGCTTTTTTCGGACGTCGCGGAGGATCCGACTGGCCTTGCGGGTCGGGCGGTTGTCGACGGTAAAGAACTCCCGGCCGAAGTCGCACGCCATCCGCGGCAGGGCGCCGGTCATGGCGGGCGAGTGCAGCAGGTGAACGGCCTGCTGGAACCCCTTCATGTCCTCCATCACGTAACTCGCGTCGAGCGCGTCGCGGTAGGCCGAGAGCCGGGCCTTCGACGTGTCGCCCGCGGCGACGGCCGCGAGCGCGGTCTCGGCGGCCAGGATGCCCGTCCGCATGGCGTAGTCCATGCCCTGGATGGCCCGGCCCGCGTTCAGGACCAAGTGAGCCGCCTCGCCGGCGATCATCAGCCCGTCCATCACCAGGTCCGTCGGCACGCCCCGGATGTCGCCGGTCGAGACCACCTTGGCGCTGTACTCGACCACCTCGCCCCCGCGCACCATGTCGGCGACGGCGGGGTGGGCCTTGAACCCGTTGAGCAGGTCGTAGGGCGTCCGGCCGGACTCGCGGAGCGCCTCCATCCCAATCACCAGCCCGACCGAGAGCGATTCGAGGTTGGTGTAGAGGAAGCCGCCGCCGTCGATCCCGTCGGTGGCCGCGCCGACGAACTCGTTCGTCAGCCCGCTCCGGCCGCGGAGTTGGAACCGGTCCTCGACCGTCCCGCGACCGAGCCGGACGACCTCCTTGACGCCGACCGCGACGTGGTCGGCCGGGACGTAGTCCTCCTCCAGCCCCACCTGGCGCGTCAGCAGGTTGTTGACGCCCTCGGCCAGGATCACGCACCGCGCGTGGAAGTCCTCGCCGCCGGCCCGGATGCCGACCGCCCGGCCGGCGGCGTCGAGCAGCACGCGCTCGACCAGGACGTCGGTGGCCAGGAACGACTCGTCGGGGTGAGCGCTCTCGGCGATCGCCTCCTCGACCTTGCCCGCCAGCCAGGCGTCGAAGCGCGAGCGCAAGACGGTGACGCCGGTGTAGGGCGGTGTGTCGAAGTGGTCGCTCTTGAAGTCGAGCGAGAACGACGCGCCGGGGTCCATGAGGGACAGCCGCCGGTGGTTGACGAACCGCTCCCAGCCCGCGTCCTCCTGGGTCCAGTACTCGGGGACGAGCCGGTGGAGGTCGGTCCCCCACAGGACGCCGCCGGAGACGTTCTTGGACCCGCTCCACTCGCCGCGCTCGGCGAGCAGGAACCGGGCGCCGCCGCGGGCCAGCGTCATCGCCGCCGAGAGCCCGGCGACGCCGCCGCCGACGATGATGCAGTCGAAGATCTCGTCGTCCATGTCGGGCCGCGCGCTCGCGGCGGGTGCTTTCAGGGTCCGCTGAAAGCTACCGCCGGGCGACCGGCCGAACGGCTCCCCCCGCCTCGGTGCCGAGGCGGAGGGGGCCGGGGACCGGGGGCGGTTCCGCGCCTCGGGCTACGCCACGAACCGCGCCGGGAAGGTGTGCACCGTCCACGAGTCGCTGGCCTCGTTGAGCGTCGCGCAGAGGACGGTCTCGCCGTCGGTGCGGACGTTGACCAGCCCGTAGCGAACGCCCGAGACGAGGTAGCAGTCGCGGAAGCCGCGCTGGCTCTTGGTGGCGCGGAGCGCGCCGGAGGTGGTCTCCTCGAAGAAGACCTGGGTGTCCACGGCCTCCTTTCGGGCCGCGTCGTCGTGGTGCTCGGGCCCGAGGAAGCGGGCGTGGCGCGCGAACAGGCGGACGTCGTGGAGGCGGTCGTCGTCGAGCGGGTACTCGGGCGCGTCGAGCCGTGTCACGCGGCCCATCCTCACGCTCCGCTCGACCTCCGTCGAGTAGACGATGGGCGTCAGGAGCTCGTCGCGCTCGGTGTCGATCTGGACGAAGCCCGTGAGCGCGCACGCGGCGACGGCGGCCGGGCGCGGGTGGGCGTGGCCCTCGTTGTCGCCCGACGAGATGACGGTCGCCGCGGCGTGGACGGCCTGGAGGAAGGCGACCGACACGTCCTCGCTGCCGTGGTGGCACCCCTTGGCCACGTCGCACGCGAAGACGCCCGGCCGGCCGTCGTAGGCGCGCAGCAGCGCCTGCATGCTGTTCCGGTTGAGGTCCCCGGTCAGGAGCACGCGCGCGGCGCCGAGGTCGAGCCGGAGCAGGACGCTGTGGCCGTTCGTGTTCTGCGAGTCGCCGCCGAGGTCCTCGACGCCGGGCCCCCCGGCGACCTCGCGCGTGACGGGCCCGAGCACCCGGATCGTGACCGCCCCGGCGGCGTCGGGGCCGAACCCGGGGACGTACTGGGCGTCGCCGCCCTCGGGCGCGCCCAGCCGCCCGACCGTGTCCGTCGCCGCGACGACCCGCTCGACGAAGTCGCCCCACTCGCCCTGCAACCGGTCGGCGACAGGCGTCGCGGCGTCGGTCGCCTGGACGGCCGAAGCGTGATCGTCCAGGAGTTGGACGAGGTGCCCGCTCTGCTCGCGGCCCAGGGTGCGGTCGGCGGGACGCCACCACGAGACGCCCGCGTGGTAGAACGCGCCCACGTCGGTCCCTTGGGAGTCGAGCTCGTCGGCGCGGAACTCGGAGTCGTCGAGCAGGTCGTGGAGGCCCCCGTAGTGGTCGTTGTCACAGTGCGACGCGATCATGGCGTCGAGCCGGATGCGCGTCTCGGCGTAGTCCTTGTAGAACTTCCAGTCGACGAAGTCAGCGGCGCTCTTGCCCGTCGGCTGCTTGCGGCGCGGGTAGCCGCCGTCGACCAAGAGGTGGCGGCCATCGGGCGTGCGCACGAGCACGCCGTCGCCCTGGCCGACGTCGATGAAGTACAGTTCGAGGAGCGCCTCGTCGGCGAGCCGGTCGGTGCGGACGTAGCCCACGCGGCCCCGGGCGCGGACGAGCGTGCGGCCGTCGCCGGGCGCGAGCACGTGGACGAGGTCTCCCCACAGCAGGTCGGCGTACGCACCGGTGCCGGTCGCTTTCCGGTAGAGGGGCGTCGTGTAGCGCCACTCGCCGCGCGAGCGGTAGCGGCCGACGCGGCGCTCGACCACGACCAGCCGGGTGTTGACGAAGCCGGGGCCCGCCGCGGCGCGGACCTGGGAGCGCGGCTCGCCGCGCTCGATCAGCTCGACGCGCTCGCCCCAGCCGAGCGTGCCTCGCTCGGCGTCTCCGTCGGCCGCCGCGAACAGGGGCGCCGCGAAGGCCCGGCGGGCGTCGAGCGACTGCCGGCTAAAGCGGTGGAGGTCCTTGATCGTCGCCGTGGGCATCGGTCGCGCGGGGACAGTGCGCCCCCAACGTAGAGCGTGCGGTCTCCCCCCGGCCCCGAGCGGGCCCCTAACGTCCCCTCCGCCGCTCCCCACCTCGGCACCGAGGTGGGCGACGTCGGCTACGCCTTCGCCTGGCGCAGCGCCTCGATCAGCGGCGGCAGCACCTCGTGCAAGTCGCCCACGATGCCGTAGGTCGCCACGTCGAAGATCGGCGCGTCGGCGTCCTTGTTGATGGCGACGATGGTCCGGCTCCCCGTCATGCCGGCGACGTGCTGGATGGCCCCCGAGACGCCGACGGCGAAGTACAGGTCGGGCGCGACCACCTTGCCGGTCTGGCCGATCTGGGCCTCGGCCGGGAACAGCCCCATCTCGACGACCGCCCGGCTGGCGCCGATGGCCGCCCCGGTCACCTCGGCGAGCTGGCGGACCAGGTCGCGCCCGGACTCGTCGCGCACGCCACGCCCGGCGGCGACCACGACCTGGGCCTCGCTCAGGTCGACCGTCCCGCCGGCCGCCTTGACCACCTCGCGCAGCGTCTGGCGCAAGCTGGCCGCGTCGTCGGCCAACGCGACCTCGATCACCTCGGGCGCGACCGGCGCCTCCTCGGCCGTCGTCGAGCCGGCGCGGAGCGAGACCAAGACGGGCGCCCCGGCCGGCTTCTCGGCCCGGACGCGGGCCCGGAACTTGGCGGCCATCACCGGCCGCACGGCCTCGACCGTCGCGCCGTCGACCGACACCTCGGCCACGTCCGGGCAGCGCGGGCGCGCCCAGTCGCTGCGCCAGCGCGCCGAGCGCGTCCTTGACGCCCTCGCTCGACGGGAAGAGCACGACCTCCGGCCCGGCCTCGGCGATCACCGTCGCGAGCGCGTCCACCACGGGGGCGTTGAGCGGTTGGGCGAAGGCGTCGTCGGAGACGGCGTAGACGGTCGCGGCGCCGTAGCGGCCCAGCGTCTCGGCGACGGCCGTCGCGTCGGGTGCGAGCGCGACCGCGGCGCACGTCCACCCCTGGTCGGCGGCGATCTGGCGGGCGCGCGTCAGCGCTTCGAGCGCCGTCCGGCTGGGCTGCCCGTCGGTGACGGGGACGTAGGTGAGGATCGTCGGCATGGAAGAAGGGTCGGGGTTCTCAGGTGGCTGCGCCGTCGCTGCGCGGTCAGGGGTCGCCGAGGGGCGGGTCCACGCGAACCCTGGACCTCCAACCCTGGGTCGGACTCAAATGGCGCGGGCTTCGTCGGCCAGCAGGCGGACCAGCTCGCGGGCGGCGTCGGCGGGCTCACCCGCGACCGTCTGGCCCGGCTCGCGCGCGGGCGGCGCCTCGTAGGCGACCGTCCGGAGCGCCGGCGCCGGCGCCGACACCTCGCGCGTGTCGACCGGCTTCTTCTTGGACGCCATGATGTTCTTGAGCTTGGGGATGCGCGGGTCGTTCATGTCGTTCGAGCACGTCACCACGCACGGCGCCGGCAGCTCGATGACCTCCTGCCCGCGGTCGCCCTGGCGCGTGACCACCAGCCCGTCGCCGGCCTGCTCCAGCCGGACCGCGTTGGTCACGTAGGGGCGGCCCAGCGCCTCGGCCAGCATCCCGCCGACCAGGCCGGCGTCGGTGTCCTGGGACTGCTTGCCGGCCAGGACCACGTCCGGCCCGGCCTCACCGAGGTGGTCGGCCAGCAGCGAGACGACCGCGCCCGAGTCCAGCGCGGCGTCGTCCGGGACGACGAGGTGGACGCCCGAGTCGGCGCCCATCGCGAGCGCCTTGCGGACGGTCTCGGACGCCTTGGCCGGCCCGATCAGGACGACCTCGACCTCGCCCCCGTGGGCCTCCTGGAGCACGAGCGCGGCCTCGACCGCCGAGGCGGCGTAGGCGTCGAGCACGACGCGGCCGGCGTCGAGCACGAGCTGGCCGTCGCGCACCTGGGACGGGGCGGAAACGTCGGGGACCTGGTTGATGCAGACGCTGAAGCGCATCGCGGGGGGGAGTCTGGGGGCGGCCGAATGGTACCGAGCGCTCTGGGGAGCCGCCGCGAAAAGCCCTTCCGGCCGGCCCGGCTCGTCCCGCCTCGGCCGGCCCGCCAGCCGTGCCGCCTCGGGCCGGCTCTCAGCCGAGCGACCGGCGGACACCACGCCGCACCACGTCGACCGTCAGGCCATAGACCAGGTGCGAGCCGAGCTCCCAGACCCACCACGCGGCCGGCATCCGTCGGGGGTCCGCCTGGACGCCCGAGGCGGGCAGGGCGGTGCCGTGTGTGGCCGCGAACAGGACGGCCGCCGCGGGCACGCCGAATCCGGCCTCGGCGTCGGTCCCCTCGGCCAGCACGCCGTAGGCCATTCCGGCCCCCGTCCCGAACGCCCAGTGGATGACGCCCTGTGCCTCCAGCGTCTCGTCGCGGCTCAGCGTCACACCGACCGCGTCGGTCGCGCGCTGCGCCATCGTCGCCGGCGGCATCCGGTCCGGGTGGCCCTGGACGTCGGCGCCGAGTTGCTCCTTCTCGGCCGGCGTCGGGGGGAACCAGCGCTCGCCGAGGTCCTGCAGGACCGGCTCGGCCTGGCTCTTGACCCAGGTGCCGACGAGCCCGCCGGCCAGCCCGGCGACGGCGCCTTTCCACAGCGAGGGGCGGGGAGCGAAGAACGAGGCCATGGCGTCAGGAGGACACAGAGTCGGTCCGACGAGGGGGGCCGTCCGGAGTTCGTCGGGCCGGCCTAGGTCAGGGCTCCCCCCACCTCGACGCGGCGGTCGGGCGCCCCGGACCCTCCCGCACGGCGAGGGGGTACGCCCCCGTCCCTTCACGCCCCCTCCGCATGGAGCTGTCTCGCCCCGGCCCCCAGGCCCACAACGCGTTCGCCGTCGGCGCCACGCGCCGGCCCGTCGCGCTCACGGTCGACGGCCGCGCCGTCACCGGCCTGGACGGCGAGTGGCTGGCCGCCCTGCTCGACCGCCTGGACCGTGCCGACGGCCAGACGACGGCGACCGAGGGCGGGCCGGGCGGGCACTCGGTCCCCCACGTCTGCTTCCAGCCCGAGTTGGGCCCGATCCAGACCTGCGACACCTGCTTCGTCGAGGTCGGCGGCGCGCTGGCCCGGGCCTGCGCCACGCCCGTCCGCGCCGGGCTCGTCGTCGCGACCCGGACGCCCGCCTCGGGCGACGCCCGGGAGGAGGCGATGAACCGGCTGTTGGGGAATCACAACCTGTACTGCACCGTCTGCGACCGGAACAACGGCGACTGCCCGGTCCACAACGCGACCAAGCACGTCGCCATCGAGCACCAGACGTACCCGTTCGAGCGCAAGCCGTACGACGTCGACGCGAGCCACCCGTTCTACCAGTACGACCCCGACCAGTGTGTCGTCTGCGGCAAGTGCGTCGAGGCGTGCCAAGAGGTCCAGGTGACCGAGACGCTGTCGATCGACTGGGAGGCCGAGGTCCCCCGCGTGCAGTGGGACGGCGGCGCGCTCGCCGGCGAGTCGTCGTGCGTCGGGTGCGGCCACTGCGTGACCGTCTGCCCGTGCAACGCGCTGATGGAGAAGTCGATGATCGGCCAGGCGGGCCACTTCACCAACTTGCAGTCGGACGTCTTCTACCCGGCCGTCGACGTGGTGAAGGCCGTGGAGCCCTACGTCGGCAACAGCCCCATCTTCGGGCTGTCCGACGCCGAGGCGGCCATGCGCAAGGCGTCGGTCGACGTCACCAAGACGGTCTGCACGTACTGCGGCGTCGGCTGCTCGTTCGACGTCTGGACGCGCGAGCGGACGATCCTGAAGGTCGAGCCCGAGCACGGCCCGGCCAACGGGATCTCGACCTGCGTCAAGGGCAAGTTCGGGTGGGACTACGTCAACTCGCCGGAGCGGCTCCGCGGGCCGCTGGTCCGCACCCCGGACGGCCAGGGGGGCGAGACGTTCACCGAGGCGGGCTGGGACCACGCGCTGGCGACGGTCGCGACCCGGATGCGGGCCATCGCCGACGAGCACGGGCCGGCCTCGGTGGCGTTTATCGCGTCGTCCAAGGCGACCAACGAGGAGAGCTACCTCGTCCAGAAGCTGGCGCGCGCCGTGTTCGGGACGAACAACGTCGACAACTGCAGCCGCTACTGCCAGGCGCCCGCGACGGTCGGCCTGTGGCGGACCGTCGGCTACGGCGGCGACGCGGGCACGATGGACGACGTCCGCAACGCGGACCTGGTGCTGATGGTGGGCACCAACACCGACCAGAGCCATCCGGTGTTGGCGGCCGGGCTGCGGGCGGCCCAGAAGAAGCGGGGCCAGACCCACATCGTCGCCGACCTGCGCGCCCACCTGACGGCCCAGCGCGCCGACGTGTTCGTCCGGCCCCAGCCGGGGACGGACCTGATCTGGCTGAGCGCGGTCACCAAGCACATCCTGGACCAGGGCTGGGAGGACCGTGCGTTCCTCGACCGCTGGGTGAACCACGAGGCCAGCTACCGCGCCAGCCTGGAGCCGTTCACCCTCGCGTATGCCGAGGAGCAGACGGGCATCCCCCAGGCAACGCTCGTCGACGTCGCCCGACGGGTCGCCCACGCGGAGACGGTTTGTGGGCTGTGGGCGATGGGCGTGACCCAGCACTCCATGGGATCGGACACGAGCACGGCGATCTCGAACCTGCTCCTGGTGACCGGCAACTACGGCAAGCCGGGCACGGGCGGCTACCCGCTGAGGGGCCACAACAACGTCCAGGGGTGCTCGGACTTCGGCTCGATCAACACCTACTGGCCCGGTTACCAGAAGCTGGACGACGCCGCCGCCCGCCAGCGGTACCAAGAGGCCTGGGGCGTCGAGCTCTCCACCGAGAAGGGGCTCGACAACCGCGAGATGATCGAGGCCATCCACGACGGCACGCTCCGGGCGCTGTTCCTGGTCGGCGAAGAGATCGCGCTCGTCGACGCCAACGCCCACTACGTCCAAGACGCGCTCGCCACGCTGGACTTTTTCTGCGTCCAGGACATCTTCTTCAGCAAGAGCGCCCAGTTCGCGGACGTGGTGCTGGCGGCGAGCCCGAGCCTGGAGAAGGACGGGACGTTCACCAACACCGAGCGCCGGATCCAGCGGCTCTACCAGGCCATGCCGCCGCTGGCCGACAGCCGGCCGGACTGGCGCATCCTGACCGACCTGGCCGCCCGCCTCGGGCACGACTGGGGCTACGGGCACCCGTCCGAGATCATGGACGAGATCGCCGACACGACGCCTCTGTTCGCGGGCGTCCGCTACGCGCGTCTCGCCGGCTACCAGTCTCTCTGCTGGCCCGTAGACGCCGACGGGACCGACACGCCCCTCCTCTACACCGACGGGTTCCACCTGCCCGAGGGCAAGGCGCGGCTCTACCCGCTCGGCTGGACCGAGCCCAGCGACCAGCCCGACGACCAGTACCCGCTCCACCTCAACACGGGGCGCAACCTGGAGCACTTCCACGTGGGCAACCAGACCCACAAGTCGGCCGGGCTCAACGCGATCGTGCCGGACACCTACGTCGAGGTCTCCCAGAAGCTGGCCGAGGCGCGCGGGGTGGCGACCGGCGACTGGGTCCGTCTGGCGTCGCGGCGGGGCAAGGTCGAGGTCCAGGTGTTGGTCAGCGACCAGGTCCGCGACGGCGAGTTGTGGATGCCGCTGTCGTCGGCCGAGCACGCCGTGAACTACCTCACGTCGAACGTGGTCGACCCGGACAGCCACACGCCGGCCTACAAAGAGCTGGCGGTCCAGATGGAGCGCCTGGACGGCCCGCCTCGGGGCGAGCGTCGGCGACGCCCGATCTCGGCCACGCACCACCGCTACGGCTCGCCGACGCCCCAGGCCGGCGTCGAGGTGGAGCGGAAGTGGGCCCGTCCCGACTACGAGCTGCCCGTCATCCCGTCCCCACCGGTCGGGTACCGCCGCTGACGCGGCGGGCTCGGTCCCGGGCCGTGCGGCGCCGAACGCCGAGCCGAAGGCCGACCCAGTCACCCTCGACCCCTGAACCCCGAATGGCCCAGCCTCTCGACTTCGAGCTTCCGCCCGCGCCGCCAGGTCAGCAGGCGTTTAGCGCCCACGACGACCTCGTGCGGCTTCTCCAGACCCTGCACGAGTCGGGCACGCTGCGCGTGGCGAACGGGCTCCTGTCCCAGTTCCAGGACGTGGCGGCCGTCGCTCTCAAGGGGCTCAACACGGACGAGGGGCGCAACGGGGTCGCCAACCTGCTCGTCCTCGCCAAGCTGCTCGGCACGATTGAGGCGGACGGCCTCGACCGGTTCGTGGTCGCCCTCGACCGGGCGCTCGACGCGGCCGGCGAGCGGCTGGACGACACCGCCGACCCGCCGGGCACGCTCTCGCTCCTGGGCAAGCTCCGCACGCCCGAGGTCCGCCGCGGCCTCGACGCCGCGCTGACCCTGCTGGGCACGCTGGGCGGGCAGCTCCACGACCCTCGGCCGTCCGTCCATTCAAACCAGGACGGCGTCGCCAGCGCGCGGCCGTCGTGACGGCCGTGCTCGGCGCGCGCCAGGTCCCCGTCGTCCGCGTGCGCGGCGGGGCGCCCGAGCCGGCCGACGACTGGGTGGCGGTCGAGGAGCCGCTGGAGATCCGACTGCGCTGGGGGAGCGGCGCCCAGCCGCGCGTCCAACGGTTGGCCGTCACGATGCGGACGCCTGGCCACGACGGGGCGCTCGCGCTCGGCTTCCTGGCCGGCGAGGGCGTGATCTCGGCCCCGGCCGACGTACTCGACGTGGCCCACACACCGCTACAGGGCGGCCAGCGCGACCCCAACATCGTCGTGGTCTCGCTCGGTGACCACGTCCGGTTCGACGCGCGGCGGCTGGAGCGCCACGTCTACACGACCTCGTCGTGCGGCGTCTGCGGCAAGGCGTCGCTGGAGGCCGTCGCCGTCTCGGGCGCGCCGACGCTGCCGGCCGGCCCCTCGCTCGCGCCCGAGACCGTCCACGCGCTGCCCGGTGCGCTGCGCCAGGCGCAGGCCGTGTTCGAGCAGACCGGCGGCCTCCACGCCGCCGCGCTGTTCACCGAGGCGGGCGACCTGGTCCGCGTCCGCGAAGACGTCGGGCGGCACAACGCGGTCGACAAGCTGGTCGGGTCGTTTCTGGCCGAGGGCAGCCAGGTGCCGTCCGGTCACGTGCTGCTGGTCAGCGGGCGGGCGTCGTTCGAGCTGGCCCAGAAGGCGCTGATGGCCGGGATCTCCGTCTTGGCCGCCGTCGGCGCGCCGTCGTCACTGGCTGTTGACCTGGCCCAGGAGCACGGGATGACGCTGTTGGGCTTCGTCCGCGACGGCCGGTTCAACGTCTACGCCGGGGCCGGGCGGGTCGAGGCGTAGCGCCCGACCCGGTCCGCCTCGGCGTCGAGGTGGGGGTGGCGGGGAGAAGGGCGGCCTAGCCGCCCCGCTCCCACGACGGCTTCTGCCCGCTCCCATCTCCCCGTTCCCTAGCGCTCCGCACGCCGCCGGACGACCAGCGCGATGCCGCCCAGCGTCGCGGCCGACGCCAGCGCCAGCCGGAGCGTGACGGACTCCCCCAGAAACAGCACGCCGCCGACGGCCGCCAGGATCGGGACGCTGAGTTGGACCGTCGCCGCCGAGGCCGCCCGCAGCGATGGGAGCACGGCGTACCACAGCACGTAGCCCAGACCGGACGTCAAGGCGCCGGACGCGAGCGCGTACCCCAGGCCTGGCGCGTCCAGCGACAACCCCGGGCCGAGCGCGG
The DNA here is from genome assembly GCA_963740235.1 of uncultured Bacteroidota bacterium. Classification (GTDB taxonomy): domain Bacteria; phylum Bacteroidota; class Rhodothermia; order Rhodothermales; family Rubricoccaceae; genus Rubrivirga. The sequence continues at coordinate 1,117,864 of CAVUDG010000007.1, read as the reverse complement.
CGAGGATCAGCGGCACGGCCGCCAGCGGGACCGCGCGCGCGAAGTTGCCGGCGGTGTCCGCCGCCGGCCGCTGGGAGCCGCGGCCGCGTAGCGAGTACACGCCCCAACCGACGCCCGAGGCGGCCATCGCCAAGGCCGGGGCGAGGGGGGGCGCCGACAGCCCCGGCAACAACAGCGCCACCAGCCCGCCGACAGCCAGCGCGATCCCCGCCCAGGCCCAGGCGTCCGGCCGCTCGCCTCGGTGCACGCCCCAGCCGATCATCGTCAGCTGGACGGCGCCGAACAGGACGAGCGCGCCCGTCCCGGCCGCCAAGCGGAGGTAGGCGACGGAGAATGCCGCCGCGTAGACCACCAGCGCAGCCGCCGACGGCCAGCTTCCCCCGAGCGCCTCTCGCCGCGCGCCGACGACGGCCCACAGGACGGCTGCGCCCGCCGCCAGCCGGACGGCCGTGAACGAGGCCGCGCCGGTCTCGGTCGTGGTGAGCGCCAGCCGGGCCAGGACCGAGTTGGCTGCGAACGCCGCCATCGTCGCCGAGGTCAGCAGCAAGACGGCGGGGCGAGAGAGCGTCGGCATGGGGAGCACGGTCGGGCGGCGAACGTACCGACGCCTCTCCCCTCGCCCCCCGTGAAGCTCCGCCTCCAGGACGACTCGCTCCGCCTCCGCCTGTCGCGCGACGACCTCCGGCGGCTCGCCGTGGCGGGCGTGGTCGAGGGCGCGGTGCACGTCGGCCCCGGGTCGTCACTCGTCTACCGACTCCAGGCCGCCGACACGCTCCACCTCGGTGCCGAGGTGGAGGCGAACACGGTGACGGTCCGCGTCCCCCACGCCTGGCTCGTCGGGTGGGCCGACGACGAGCGCGTCGGCTTCGACGGCACGCAGGACGCTGGCGACGGGCGGACCCTGACGGTCCTGGTCGAGAAGGACTTCGACTGCCTCCACCGCCCGCCCGAATCCGGCGGCACGTTCCCCCGCCCCGATGCCTGAGCCTGCCGACGTGACGGGCCTGATCTTAGCCGGGGGCACCAGCCGGCGGTTCGGGCGCGACAAAGCGCTGGCCGAGGTGGGCGGCGTCCCGTTCGTGGCGCTCGTCCACGCAGCGCTGACGGCGCACGCGGGCGAGGTGCTGGTGGCGACCGGGGCCGAGCCGCGAGCCTACCCCGTCGCAGCGCGCGTCGTGCTCGACCCGGCGGTGGATGGGGGCCCGCTCGCCGGACTGGCCGCTGGGCTCGCCGCCTGCAGCACGCCGTGGCTGCTGTCGGCGGCCGTTGACCTCCCGTTTCTCACGCCGGCCGCCCTCCGCTCGCTCCTGGCCGTGCCCACCGATGGCACCGACGTGGTCGTCGCCGTCGACGCCGGCCGCCGGCGCCAGCCGACCTGCGCTCTGTGGCGAACGCGAACGGTTGGCCCCGCTGTCGCGGAGCACCTGTCCCACCGGCGGCTCGCCTTGCGCGACCTGCTCGCGCGGCTGGCCGTCCGCGAGGTGCCCGTCGGGGGCGGCGCGCTCCGCAACGTCAACGCGCCCGGCGACCTCTGACGGCCCGCCTCGGCACCGAGGCGGACGAGGCCGGCGTCACGGCGTGACCTCGCGGAACGTCTGAATGACGGGCTCGGCCGCGAGCAGGTCGCCCGCAGCGGCGAACGCGGCCTGGACGTGGTCCGAGGCGAGGTGTGCCTGGACCGCCTCGGCGTCGGCCCAGCGCTCGACGGTCTGGAAGCGCGTGGGCTCGTCGTCGCTCTGGAACAGGGCGTAGTGCTCGCAGCCCGGCTCGGCCCGGGTGGGCGCGACCAGCGACGACAGCGCCTGGCGCGTGGCCTCGACGGTGTCCGGGCGGGCGACGAGGGTGGCGAAGGCGTGGACCATGGTGTCGCGGGGAGGGGCCAGCCAGTGTACGGGCTGAGCCCGTGGATGGGCGCCTCCGCCCACCATCCTCCCACTTTCGGAGGGGGTCGGACCGGCAAGCGACGGCAAGCGCCGCGACGCCGTCCGCCTCGGGGACCCCGCGGGGGGCCCGAGGCGGGCGCCGTCTGGGCTGCCCCGGCGGCCCCCGTGTCAGACCGGCTCGAACAGCTGCGCGTCGGCCCGGATCATCTCGGCCACGGCGTCTGGCGACAGGGGGCGCGCGAACAGGTAGCCCTGGCCCCGGTCGCATCCCATCGCCACGAGCGCGTCCAGCTGGGCCGGCGTTTCGATCCCCTCGGCGACCGTCTGGGTGCCGAGCGTGCGCGCGAACCCGAGCACCGTGCGCACCATCGCGCAGGCCGCCTCGTCCTCGTCCATCCGCTGCACGAACGCCCGGTCGATCTTGACGGCGTCGACGGGGAGCGCGTGGATCACACTGAGCGACGAGTACCCCGTCCCGAAGTCGTCCATCGCGAACCGGATCCCGTCGGCGCTGAGCGACTCCAGCACGGCCGCGACGCGCGTCGGGTCGTCGACGAGCAGGCTCTCGGTGATCTCGATGACGAGCCGGCGGGCACGGTCTGGCGAGCCGTCGAGCAGGCGGCGGACGTGCTCCGAGAAGCGGGTCTCGTGGAGGTCGCGCGCCGAGCAGTTGACGGAGAGCGTCAGGTCGAGCACGCGGCCGGCCTGGGCGTCCCAGCGCTCGAGTTGGGCCAGGCCCTCGGCCATCACCCAGCGGTCGAGCGCGCCGATCCGGCCGGTCTCCTCCGCGATGGTGATGAACGTGTCCGGGTAGAGCATGCCCAGCGTCGGGTGCATCCAGCGGACGAGCGCCTCGACGCCCGACATCTTGCCCGTCGCCAGGTCGATGATGGGCTGGTAGGCCACGCGCAGCTCGTCGTTCTCGACGGCCCGGTCGAGATCGGCCTCGATGCGCAGGCGGCGGTCGCTGGCCTCGCGCATGGCGGGGGTGAAGAGGGCCCAGCCGGCCTCACCGTCCGCCTTGGCGGCGTAGGCCGCGAGGTCGGCCTCGCGGAGCACCTCGCCCGACGACCGGTGGTCGGCGCGGCCGACGGCGACGCCGATCGAGGCGGTCACCCGGCGCGGCGTGCCGCCCAGGTCGAACGGCGCCGCCAAGGCGTGCTCGACGCGCGTCGCGGCGGCTCCAGCGCCCTGGGCGTCCGTCGTGTCGGCGACGATGATGGCGAACTCGTCGCCCCCGATCCGGGCGACGGTGTCGCAGGGCCGCGTGGCGGCCGAGAGCCGGCCGGCGAACTGGACCAGCAGTTCGTCGCCCGCGCCATGCCCCAGCGTGTCGTTGACGACCTTGAATCGGTCCATGTCGAGGTACAAGACTGCGAAATCGCCGCCGGCCCCGTCCGTCTCGACGAGCGCGTCCAGTCGGGCGTTGAACAGGGCGCGGTTGGCCAGGCCCGTGAGCGGGTCGTGGTGCGCCCGGCGGTGGAGGTCGTCCTCGGCCGCCTGGCGCTCGGTCACGTCGCGCGAGGACACCTGCAGGCGGACGATCTCGCCCGCGTCGTCGGTGATGGTCTCGGTGAGCGATTCGAGCCAGACGTAGGTCCCGTCCTTGCGGCGCTTGCGGTAGCGGACGACGGTGTTCTTGGCCCGCCCGTCGAGCAGCAACTCGTGGCTCTGGGTCCGAATCCGCTCCACGTCGTCCGGGTGGAACAGCTCGTAGGGGTCGCGGCCGACCAGCTCGTCCTGGCGGTAGCCCAGGATGTCCTCGACCGAGGGGCTGAGCCACTCGTAGCGTCCGTCCGGCTCGTGGTGGGCCACCAGGTCCGTCAAGTGCTGGGCCAGCAGGCGGTGGCGAGCTTCGGCGCGGACCAAGGCGGCGGGCGCCGAGAGCAAGCGGTGGGTCCCTCGGCGGACCCAGCGGTAGGTGCCGACCAGCAGGAGGGCCGAGAGCCACGACGCGGCCGCGAGCGCGTAGAGGAACGCGTCGGCCCCGGGGGCGACCGCGTGCGGGTCGCTCCCGATGGCGTTCGCCATGTGGTTCCGGTCGAGTACGCAGCCGTAGATGAACGCGACCGAGACGAACCCCAGCACGTAGGCCAGCGGGACGGTCGCGACGCGGACCCGGACGCCCGCTACGAGCCCCTCGGCTCGCTCGGGCAGCGAGCCCACGCGGACGGCGTCTCGGACGGCGCCCGCTGCGAGCCCCCAGAGGGCGGTCGCGATGACCGAGTACGGGATCGCGACCCCGGCGATGTGCCAGGCGTGGATGCTCACGGCGAACGACCTGTCTGTGGTGGACCACGGGTATCGAGTCGGACGGGGACCCCTAAACCCGCGACCTGTTTTTTCTCGTCACCCGTCTCCATCGTCCCCCGGCCGCCACACCTGCACGCCGGCCGGACAGGCGAACGCCCGCCCCCCGAGAAAGGAGGCGGGCGTTCTATCCGGGAGCCAATGGCGGTTGGCGCCCCGGTCGGGTCCGCCTCGGTGCGTCGGGGGAGCGGGTGGCTCCGGGGAGACGCCGAGGCGGAGGGTCGGGTCAGGTGCCGGCCGAGTAGTCGGTCGCGTAGGTCACCTGCTCGTCGGTCAGCGTGTCGATCTCCATGCCCATCGTCTCCAGCTTGACGCGGGCGATCTGCTGGTCGAGCTCCTCGGGGAGGTCCAGGACCGTGTTGGGCATGTCCTCACCGGCCTCCTTGGCCTGGATCAGCGCGAGGTGGGCCTGGAACTGGTTGGCGAAGCTCATGTCCATGACCTCCGAGGGGTGGCCCTCGGCGGCGGCCAGGTTCACCAACCGGCCGTCGGCGAGCACGTAGACCTTCTTGCCGTTGTCCATCGTGTACTCGCGGTTGTCCTCGCGGATCATCCGCGTGTCCTTCGAGACCTCGGCGAGCTCCTTGAGGTTGAGTTCGACGTCGTAGTGGCCCGTGTTGCACACGATGGCGCCCTCCTTCATCGAGACGAAGTGCTCGCCGCGGATGATGTCCTTCATGCCCGTCGCCGTCACGAAGATGTCGCCGACCTTGGCGGCCTCCTCCATCGTCATGACGCGGTTGCCGTCGAGCATCGCCTTGAGGGCGGCGGTCGGCTTGACCTCGGTCACGATCACGTTGGCGCCCATGCCCTTGGCCCGCATCGCGACGCCGCGGCCGCAGTGGCCGTAACCGGCGACCACGAAGTTCTTGCCGGCGACCAAGACGGACGAGGCGCGCAGGATGCCGTCCAGCGTCGACTGGCCCGTGCCGTAGACGTTGTCGAAGTCCCACTTCGTCTCAGCGTCGTTGACGGCGTAGACGGGGTAGCCCAGCTTGCCGTCCTCGGCCATCGCACGCAGGCGGTGGACGCCGGTCGTGGTCTCCTCCGAGCCGCCGATGATGTCGGCCAGCTTCTCGGGGAAGGCGCTGTGGACGCGGAAGATCAGGTCGGCGCCGTCGTCCAGCGTCGTGTCGGGCGTCTTGTCGATGGTGCGGTCGATGCACCAGTAGAAGGCCTCGGTGTCCTGGCCGTACCAGGCGTAGATCTCGACGCCGTCGCCGTCGCCGTTGGGGCCGAGCGCGAGCGCGGCGCTCACGCTGTCGTTCGTCGACAGCGGGTTGCAGCCGCTCCACGAGACCTCAGCGCCACACGCCTTCAGCGTCTCGATCAGGACGGCCGTCTCCTTGGTCACGTGGAGGCAGCCGGTGATCTTGTAGCCCTCGAACGGCTTGGTCTGACTGTACTCCTCACGGAGCTTCATCAGGACCGGCATCCGGCTCTCGGCCCACTCGATGCGCATGCGGCCCTCGGCGGCGAGAGAAAGGTCGGCGACCTTGTACTGTCCTTCCTTGTGGTCCATGGTCAGGGCCGCCACCGCGGCGTTGTTTCAGTAGATGATGAAAGCTATAGGAGGCGTGTTGGATCGCAACGGACGCACTGTGCAGAATGGAGGGAATGCGGCGCCCGAGCGAGGCTCGGCCGGCTGGCCGGCTGGCCGGCCGGAATCTCGTGAGATCCCACGAGGCCGACGCGCGTCGGCTCGCCCCATCCTACGGCGCAACGGGTGGGAGCCCGACAGCGCCGGCTGGCCGTCCGGCTCTCCCCCGTTCGAGACGGTGCTCAGTTCGTGGTGGGATAGAGCGCCTGCTCTCGGACATCGAAACCGCCGCCCCACGCTGTACGGGGCGGCGGTTTCACTGTCGTCGTTCACTGTCGTCGTGGGGCCCGGCGATCGCCCCGCGTCCCTGAGCGCGCAGGGACGCGGGGCCCCACCACGGTGCCGAGGTGGGGGTGGCAGTCCGGGAGCCGGGACCGGGAGCCACCCTCCGACGACGGCCCGTCTCCACGTGTTGACGCGGGCCAGTCCGTCGCTACGCCTCCCCGGCCGCCTCGGTCAGCGCGTCGACCAGGTCGACGCGCTCCCACGGGAACTCGTCGCGGCCGAAGTGGCCGTAGGCCGCCGTGTCGCGGTAGGTCGGGCGGTCGTCGCCGGCCGAGATCAGGCCGAACCGCTCGATGATGGCGCGGGGGCGGAGGTCCACGACCTCGGTCACGATCTCGGCCAGCCGGGCGTCGCTCAGGCCGTCCCTCGCCGTCCCGTTCGTCTCGACGCGGATCGAGACCGGGTCGGCCACGCCGATCGCGTAGGCGACCTGGACGAGCGCCTCGTCGGCCAGGCCGGCGGCGACCAAGTTTTTGGCGACGTGGCGCGTGGCGTAGGCCGCTGAGCGGTCGACCTTCGAGGGGTCCTTGCCCGAGAACGCGCCGCCGCCGTGGGCCCCCTTCCCGCCGTAGGTGTCGACGATGATCTTGCGGCCCGTCAGCCCGGTGTCGCCGTGGGGCCCGCCGATGACGAACGTCCCGGTCGGGTTGACGTGGAGGACCAGGTCGCCGTCGACCATATCGGCCGGCAGGACGGCCGGCAGGATGTGCTCGCGGACGTCGGCCTTGATCTGGGCGAGCGAGGCTCGGTCGTCGTCCGGGTCGATCTCGTCGTGCTGGGTCGAGATCACGACCGTGTGGACACGCGTGGGCGTCCGGCCGTCCGGCCCGTACTCGATGGTGACCTGGCTCTTGGCGTCGGGCCGGAGGTACGTCATGACCTCGCCGGCCTTGCGGACCTCGGCGAGCCGGCGGACCAGGCGGTGCGAGAGCACGAGGGCCAGCGGCATCAGCGTCTCGTCGTCCTCGCGCGTGGCGTAGCCGAACATCATGCCCTGGTCGCCGGCCCCCTGCTCTTGGTGGAGCCCGCCGTCGTCGTCGACGCCCTGGGCGATGTCGGCCGACTGCTCATGGATGGACACCAGCACGCCGCAGCTGCGGGCGTCGAACTGGAGCATCGGGTCGGTGTAGCCGATCTCCTCGATGGTCCGGCGGACGACCTCCTGGACGTCGACGTAGGTCTCGCTCGTGACCTCGCCTGAGACCACGACCAGGCCCGTCGTACACAGCGTCTCGATGGCGCACCGGCTGCCGGGGTCGCCGGCCAGGAAGGCGTCGAGGAGGGCGTCCGAGATCTGGTCGGAGACCTTGTCCGGGTGCCCTTCGGAGACGGACTCGGACGTGAAGAGGATGGGCATGGAGTGCGCGCGCGTGGAAACGGAGGGGCCGGAATGTAGCCGAGCCCGACCGCCCGCCGCGGCCCGGTCCGGCGACCGAGGCGGGCCCGGGCGTCGTCTTCGGTGAATCTGTGCTCGCCGCCGCGCGTACGCCCCGGACCCGTTCCCCGGCCGGCCTCGCAGCGCCGGGCCGGGACCGATTGCCGGCCCCGAGCGGCTGGCGTAGTTTTCCCGCCCTCCCTGCGTCTCCGGACGCGCCTCCCCCCTCTCCCAACCCGACTTAACCCCATGGCCGCCGAGTCCACCGAACAGCGCATCAAGGAGATCATCGTCGAGAAGCTCGGCGTCGACCAGGCCGACATCACGCGCGAGGCCTCGTTCACGAACGACCTCGGCGCCGACTCCCTCGACACGGTCGAGCTGATCATGGAGTTCGAGAAGGAGTTCGACATGACCATCCCCGACGAGGACGCCGAGAACATCGGGACCGTCGGCGACGCCATCGACTACGTCGAGGCCAACAAGGAGGCGTAGGACCCCGGTTCTCCCTCTCCGACCAGTCTCCGGCGGGGCGCTCAGCAGCGCACCGCCGGTTTTGTATCGCGCCCCGGCGCCCCGCCCGCCTGCCCCATGTCGTCCTCCGACCGCCGCGTCGTCGTTACTGGCCTCGGCGCCCTCACCCCGATCGGCAACACTCGTCCCCGAGTACTGGGACGCGATGATGGCCGGCCGGAGCGGGGCCGCCCCGATCACCCACTTCGACGCCAGCGACTACCCCACGCGCTTCGCCTGCGAGGTCAAGGGGTTCGACGCCGCCGACTTCGTCGACCGGAAGGACGCCCGGCGGATGGACCCGTTCGCCCACTACGCCATCGCCGCGGCCGACGAGGCGCTGGCCGACGCCGGCATCGACCCGTCGACGCTGACCGAGGACGAGCAGAACTCGACCGGCGTCGTGTTCGGGAGCGGGATCGGCGGGATGAAGCTGTTCCAGGACCAGGCCATCATCTTCGCCGAGAGCGGGGCCCGGCGGATCTCGCCGTTCTTCGTCCCGATGATGGTGATCGACCAGGCGCCGGGCCTGATCGCGACGCGGCACCAGTTCCGCGGGCCCAACTACGCCACCGTCTCGGCGTGCGCGACGAGCAACAACGCCATCGGCGACGCCTGGATGCTCATCAAGCAGGGCCTGGCCGAGACCGTGGTCACCGGCGGGACCGACGCCTCGATCACCCAGATCGGGCTGGCCGGGTTCGGCAACATGAAGGCGCTCTCGACCCGGAACGACGACCCGACGGGCGCGAGCCGCCCGTTCGACGCCGGCCGCGACGGGTTCGTGATGGGCGAGGGCGCCGGCGCGCTCGTGCTGGAGAGCCTGGACCGCGCGCGGGCCCGCGGGGCCCGGATCTACGCCGAGGTGGCCGGCCTGGGCATGAGCGACGACGCCTACCACATCTCGGCGCCGCACCCCGAGGGGCTCGGCGCCCGGCTCGCGATGCGGCAGGCGCTCCGGACGGCCGGGCTCCGGCCCGAAGACGTCGACTACCTCAACATGCACGGGACGTCGACGCCGCTCGGCGACGTGGCCGAGACGAAGGCGATCAAGGCGGCCTTCGGTGACCACGCCTACGACATGAACCTGTCGTCGACCAAGTCGATGACGGGCCACCTGCTGGGCGCCGCCGGCGCCGTCGAGGCCGTCGCCTCGATCCTGGCCATCACGCACGGCCGCATCCCGCCGACCATCAACTTCGAGACGCCGGACCCGGACTGCGACCTGAACTACACGTTCAACGAGCCCCAGGACCGGGACGTCAAGGTGGCGCTGTCGAACGCGTTCGGCTTCGGCGGCCACAACACGTGCGTCGTGTTCACCAAGGTGGAGGACGAGTAGCCCCGCCCGCCTCGGTGCCGAGGCGGGCGACCTGGGTGCGGCCTGGCGCGGCGGTCCGCCTCGGCGCCGAGGTGGACGCCCCCGAGGCGGGCCCCCCACGCGCGGCCGGTGCGGAACGCGTAGGTTCGGAGCCTTCTCCGCTCCTTCATGCGCCTGCTCGCCGCCTGGTTCGCCCTCTCCCTCGCAGGGTGCTCGGACGTGGCGGTCAATCCCGTGCCGCCGGTCGCGACCGACGCGGCCGACTACGTCTCGCCGCCCATCCCCGAGGTCGGGCCGGTCCCCAGCGCGCAGCAGCTGGCGTACCAGCGGATGGAGATGAACGCGTTCGTCCACTTCGGGCCCAACACGTTCACCGGAGACGAACTCGGCTCCGGGTCTGTACCGCCGTCGGTGTTCGCCCCGACGGCTCTCGACGCGACTCAGTGGGCCGAGGTGTTCCGCGAGGTCGGATTTCAGGGCGTCGTGCTGGTGGCCAAGCACATCGACGGGTTTCTGCTCTGGCCGAGCGAGCACTCGGACTACTCGGTCGCCCGGAGCCCCTGGCGCCAGGGACGCGGAGACCTCGTCCGCGAGGTCGCCCAGGCGATGGACGCGTTGGGACTCGAGCTCGGCTTCTACCTCGGCCCGTGGGACCGGAATCACCCGGCCTACGGGACGCCGGCCTACAACGACTACTTCATCGCGACGCTCCTGGAGCTGGTCCGGTACGGCGAGCCGTTCGAGATCTGGCTCGACGGGGCCTACGGGCCCGAGGTCACGCGCGCCCAGCTCGACGCCTACGACTGGCCACGCTGGCTGGCCGAGATCCGCCGGGCCGCGCCCGACGCCGTCGTCGCCCTCGACCACGACGTGTTCTGGCCAGAGAACGAGGCCGGCGTGGGGCCGGCCACCAACTGGTCGGTCCGAGCCGACTACTCCCGCTGGGCCCCCTACGAGTGCGACACGACGGTCCGGACGGAGACCCACTGGTTCTGGAACCGCAAGGACTCCCCGCGACCCCTCGGCGACCTCGTCGACGTCTACTTCACGTCGGTCGGCCGCGCGTGCACGCTGCTCCTGAACGTCCCGCCGACGCCCCGGGGCGTGCTCGCCGACGAGGACGTCCGGCGGCTCCGCGAGTGGCGGTCGGCCCTCGACGCCATCTTCGACGTCGACCTCGCGCACCGCACCGCGACGTCCGCGTCCAGCGTCCGCCCGGGCTCGGCCGGCTGGGGGCCGGGCGCGGCCGTCGACGGAGACCCCGACTCGTTCTGGGCGGCCGACACCGCCGGGGCCTGGATCGAGGTCGACTTGGGGACGCCCCAGATGGTCAACGTGCTCGCCCTGGCCGAGCCCATCCGCTACGGCCAGCGGGTCGCGGCCTTCCGCCTGGACGCCTGGCGCGGCGGCGGCTGGACGACGGTCACGCGGGGGACGACGGTCAACTACAAGCGCTTGCTCCGCTTCGAGCCGACGCGGGCCCAGCGCTGGCGGGTCGTCGTGGAGTCCGGCCGAGGGCCGGCTGCGCTCAGCCACGTCGGGCTCTACGAGGCCGTCGGGTGGGCCAAGGCCTGGGCCGACCGGCTGGACTAGCCCGCCTCGGCGACCGGGCGGGGTCCCGGACGGCCGAGGCGGGCGGGGTCGCAGCCCGGACCCGGCCCGGCCCGCCTATCTTCGCGGCGCCCTCCCCGCCCCGCGCATGGACCCGACCGCCGCCCTCGTCACCGAGCCCACCCAGGTGGCCGCCCTGCTAGCGTCCGTGCTGGCCGCCGTGTTCGCCCTGTCGAACGTGCCGGTCCTGTCCAGGCTGTTCGACATCGTCCCGCCGGTGATCTGGGCCTACTTCGTGCCCATGCTGCTGACCACGTTCGGCGTCACGCCGAGCGCGAACCCGGCCTACGACTGGTTCAGCTACGTGCTGCTCCCGTTCGCGCTGTTCCTGCTGATGGTGTCCATCGACGTCCCGGCGATCCTGAGCCTGGGCAAGCTGGCCCTGGCCATGATGCTGGTCGGCACGCTCGGGATCATGCTGGGCGGGCCCATCGCCTACCTCGCCGTCGGCCAGTTTATCGGCGACCCCGAGACGTGGCAGGGGATGGCCGCGCTCGCCGGCAGCTGGATCGGCGGGACGGCCAACATGCTGGCGCTCAAGGAGTCGGTCGGGCTGAGCGACGCCGGGCTGGCGCCGATCATCGTCGTCGACACCGTCGTCGGGTACGGGTGGATGGCGATCCTCCTGTTCCTCTCGGGCTACCAGGACCGGTTCAACCGCTGGGTCAACGCCGACACGGCGGCGATGGACCGCGTCAACGCGACGCTCCAGGAGATGGACACCACGCGCCGGCCGTCGACCACGACGACGCTGGCCGTCATCATCGGGCTCGGGTTCGGGGCGGCCGTCCTGTCGCGCGTCTTGGGCGGCGCCCTCCCGACGCTGGGCGACCCGACGATCATCTCGGGCGGGACGTGGGCCGTGCTCATCGCCGTCACGGCCGGGCTGTCGCTCTCGTTCACGCCGCTCCGCAAGCTCGAGGTCGACGGGGCGAGCCAGATCGGGTTCGCCGCGCTCTACCTCCTGCTCACCTCCATCGGCGCCCACGCCGACCTGGCGGCCGTGCTGGAGGCGCCGGGCTACATGCTGATGGGCGTCGTCTGGCTGTCGGTCCACATCGGGCTGCTGTTCCTGGCGGCCAAGCTGCTCCGCGCGCCGCTGTTCTTCGTCGCGACCGGGTCGATGGCCAACGTGGGTGGGGCCGCCTCGGCGCCGATCGTGGCCGGCGTCTACCTGCCCGCGATGGCGCCGGTCGGCCTGCTGATGGCCGTCTCGGGCTACGTGCTCGGGATCTACGGCGCGCTCGCCTGCGCCTGGATGCTGGGCCAGCTCGCGGGGTAGCGTCCCCTGCCCGCGCGACGGCCCGGCCAGGGGCCCGGCCAGGGGCCCGGCCAGGGGCCCGCTAGGAGCCCGCTACGCCAGCGTCCGCATCATCGCGAGCGCCCGCCCGATCACGAAGTACTCGAGGTCCTCGGGCCCGGCCGACTCGTCGGCGTAGGTCCGGTCGGCGGCCCGGAAGTGGAGCCGCTGGTTGACGTACTCGAACCGGCGGATCACGACGCGGTCGTAGAAGAGGACGGCCGCGAGCGACCCGTTGGGGACGTCCTGCCACGCGGCCTCCTCGACGATCACGCGGTCCCCCTTGCGGACGCCCGCCCCGTTCATCCCGTCGTCGCTCGCGACCACGCCCAGGCAGTCGTCGAGGTCGACGTCGTCGGGGATCAACGAGGGGTCGACCACGAGCGGCTGGCGCGAGCGCGGCAACGGGTGCGCGGCCGCCTCGGACGTGAGCCGGCGGGCCCGCTTCCCGACGCCCTCCTGGAGCTTGAGCGCGAGCACGCTCGGCAGGTCGGCGCTCGCGTACGGGTCCTCCCCCACGAGGTCGATCCCCCGGGCCACGTTCGGGGTCCGCGTGATGTACCCCTTCGTCTCCAGCACGACGAGCATCTTGTGGACCCCGTTCGTCGAGCCGATGCTGACGCCCCGCCCGATCTCCTTGATGGTGGGCGGCTTGCCGACGGTGCGGATGTGGGTCCGGATAAACTCGAAGACCTGGTTCTGGCGTTCGGTGAGGCGGGCGAGCATGGGCGGGAGGCTCGGGGGGATCCGTAGGGGAAGAAGATAGGTGAAATGATTTTCACTTGGTGGAAAACCGTCCTGATAGAGGGTGAACGGATTTTCTACTTTTGGCCGATGCGGCCGGGTCGCCCCGCATGGGCCTTGTGGAAGCGGGGGACTTATCCACAAAAACGGGCCGTTTGGGGCATTTTTGAGGGGGTGGGGTAGTTTGGGGGAGCAGTGGGGAAAAGTGGGGAATCAGCCCCGCAGCCTGGCGGCTCCCCTGCACTCACCCCCACCCGGCCATGGCCGGCTTTAAAGGACAAGCGGAGAACACCATCGACGGGAAGGGCCGACTGCCCGTCCCGGCGAAGATGCGCCGGTCGCTCAGCCCGGACGCCAAGGAGACGTTTGTCGCGACGCGAGGCCTGGAGCAGTGCGTGTTCCTGTACCCGCTCGACGCGTGGGAGGAGATCGAGGACGCCGTCCGCCAGCTCAACCAGTTCGACCCCGAGGCCCGCGAGTTCGTCCGGACGATCTACCGCTGGGCCGAGGAGCTCACGATGGACGCCCAGGGCCGGATCGCCCTGCCCAAGTCGCTCGTCGAGTTCGCCGGCCTCAAGCCCGGGAGCAAGGGGCTCGCCATCGGCGCGCTCAACCGGATCGAGGTCTGGGACCCCGAGCTGTTCGAGGCCCACCTCAACGACCAGTCCGCCACCTACGAAACGCTCGCGGAGCGAGTGATGGGCGGGATCTAACCCCCCGGAGATCCCACCCCGTGTCCATGACCGCCGTCCCCCCCATGCCCCGCTCCCGCCGCCCACGCCGCGCCGACCGCGCCGACGCCCCGAGCGTCGGGCCCGGCTCCGACGTGGGCGCCGGGAGCGCGCGGGGGGACGGCGGACTGGATGCCCAGGCCGACGACGGCCGGCTCCGCTACGCCACGGTCTACCACGCGCCCGTCCTGGCGGCCGAGACCGTCGACGCGCTCGTCACCGACCCGGCCGGCTTCTACGTCGACGGGACGCTGGGCGGCGGCGGCCACGCGGCGGCCCTGCTCGACGCGCTCGGGCCGGACGCGCTCGTGGTCGGCATCGACCAGGACCCCGAGGCGCTGGCCGCGGCCCGCGACCGGCTCGCCGAGGCGGAGGCGGCCGGCCGGTTCGTCGCGCTGCGCGGCAACTTCGGCGACCTCGACAGCCTGCTCGCCCGGTCCGGCTACGGCCCGACGCACGGCCGCCCGGCGGCCGGCGTGCTCCTCGACCTGGGCGTGAGCAGCCACCAGCTCGACCAGGCCGAGCGCGGCTTCGCGTACGGCCAGGACGGTCCGCTCGACATGCGGATGAGCGACCGCGGCGAGACCGCCGCCGCGCTCGTCGCCCGGCTCCGCGCGGACGACCTGGCCGACGTCATCTACCAGTACGGCGAGGAGCGCCGGTCGCGCGCCATCGCCCGCGCCATCAAAGCGGCGGCCCCGACCACGACCGCGGACCTGGCGGCGGCCGTCCGCCAGTCGGTCCCGACGCGGGACGAGCTCAAGTCGCTCGCCCGCGTGTTCCAGGCGCTCCGCATCGCCGTCAACGGCGAGATGGACGTCTTGGAGCGGGCGTTGCCGGCGTCGCTCGACGTGCTGGCCGAGGGCGGCCGGCTGGCCGTCATCGCGTACCACAGCCTGGAGGACCGCCGCGCCAAGCAGTTCCTGCGCACGGGCCGGTTCACGGCCCAGGTCGAGAAGGACACGTTTGGCAACCCGATCACGCCGTGGCGCGCTGTCACGCGCCGGGCCGTCGTCGCCGGCGACGCCGAGACGGCCGCCAACCCCCGCGCGCGCAGCGCCCGCCTGCGCGTCGCCGAAAAGCACACCGGCGGCCTCCCGTCGCCCACCGAGCCCCCCGAGCGACGCCCGGGAGCGTGAGCGGCTCGCGCGGCCTTCGCCGGTCACGCCGCCCCCGCCCCTGGGTCTCGCCCTCCTCTGCCTTCCACCCCATGCCCTCGACCTCGACTACGAGCAAGCGCCGGACGCCGTCCAAGCGGCTGTCTTCGGCGAAGGCACGCCGCGGCGTCGGCCTGCCGGGCTGGGCCGACCTGCCGGCGTCACCGCCGTCTCGGTTGACGGGGACGGCGACGCGCGCCAAGGCCGGGGCCAAAAAGGCCAGCACCGAGGCCGCCAGGAAAGTCCGCCGCGCGCGCCCGCTCGACGCCGTCCCGAGCCTGCGCTTCGGCCTGACGACGCTGCTGGTGTGCGTCGTGCTGACGCTGTTCCTGGGCCACGCCTACGCGACGCGCGCCACGCTCGACGCGCTCCAGGAGGCCCGCCGCGAGAACGAGCGCCTGCGCCTGACCCACCAGCGCCTGCAGGGCGACGTCGACCGGATGACGGGCCCGCGCGCCGTCCTGGGCCGCGCCGCTGCGCTCGGGCTCGACGAGGGCGTCGCCTACGGCCCGACGATCCGCCTCGACGACTAACTCCCTCCGCCTCGGCGCCGAGGCCGACCCGCTCCCCGCTCCCATCGCTGCTCGCGACTCCATCCTCACTCGGCTCTACGGCGTCTTCGTGGTGCTCCTGATCCTGCCGGTCTTGGTGGCCGCGCAGCTGGTCCGGATCCACTTCGGGGAGGGCGAGGAGCTGCGCGCGCAGGGCGCCCGCCAGTCGGAGAGCGTGGTGGAGCTGGCCGCCCAGCGCGGCGCCATCCTGGACCGGCGCGGGCGGGCGCTCGCCGTCAACACGGCGCGCTACGAGGTCGCGGCCGACCCGACCGTGGGCGGCTTCGAGGCGCGGGCGGACGAGCTGTACGACCTGCTGGGCCGGCTGACCGGCCAGGGTGCGGACCACTTCCGGGCCCGCGTCGAGGCGCGGTCCAGCCGCCAGTACGTCGTGCTGGTCCGCGACCTCGACGAGGCCTCGCAGGAGGCGCTCGACGCGGCCGGCTTCCGGGGGCTCATCGTGAGCGGCTCGTACCGGCGGCGCTACAACTACGACACGCGGGCGGCCCACGTGCTGGGCCACGTCACGCGCGACCTGAACGGCGTCGCCGGGCTCGAGATGGCGCTCGACGAGTCGCTCAAGGGCACGCCCGGCCGCCAGGCCGTCCAGCGCGACCGCCGCGGCGTCGTCCGCGCGGTCGTCGGCGGGACGCGCGTCGAGCCGCGCCACGGCGACAACGTGGTGCTGACGATCGACCTGGTCCGCCAGGCGATTCTGGAGGAGGAGCTGGCCCGCGGCGTCGCCGCGGCCGGCGCGACCTGGGGCACGGCGGTCGCGCTCGACCCGCACACGGGCGCCGTCCTGGCGATGGCCAACGTGCCGACCTACGACCCCAACCGGGCCGGCGCGTTCTCGGACGCGGCCCGCCGCAACCACGCCATCGTCGACCGGATCGAGCCGGGCTCGACGTTCAAGCTGGTCACGGCCGTCGCGGCGCTCGAAAGCGGCGCCGTCGCGCCCGAGGACGAGTTCGACACGGGCGCCGGCTGGCGCGTCTTCCACGGGCGGACGGTCCGCGACGCCCACGGCTACGGCCGGATCACGTTCGCCCAGGCCATCGCCAAGTCGTCCAACATCGCGATGGCCGAGGCGGCCGAGCGGATCGGGCGGGGCCCGCTGTACCAGGCCGCGCGCGACCTCGGCTTCGGCCAGCCGACGTTCGTCGACCTGCCGGGCGAGGTCGCCGGCTCGCTCCGCCGGCCCGAGGACTGGAGCGGCGCCACGCTGACGTCGATGAGCCGGGGCTACGGCGTCGAGGTGACGCCGCTCCAGCTGGCCGTCGCCTACAGCGCGCTCGCCAATGGCGGCCTGCTCGTCCGCCCCTACGTCGTCGACGAGCGGCGCGACCCGGCGACGGGCCGCGTGCTGTGGCAGGCGCGCCAGGACTCGGTCCGCCGGGCGTTCCGCGCCGAGACGGGCGCCCGCCTGCTCCCCCACTTCGAGGCCGTCGTAGGCGAGGGCGGGACGGCGCCGCTGGCGCAGGTCGCCGGGCTCCGCGTGGCGGGCAAGACCGGGACGGCCCAGCGGGCCATCGGCGGCGGCTACTCCCGGACCTACCGGTCCTCGTTCGTCGGCCTGTTCCCGGTCGAGGCCCCCGAGGTCGTGATCGCCATCGTGCTCGACAACCCGACGAACGGCTACGGCGGCGGGACGGTCGCGGCGCCCATCTTCGGGGCGACGGCCCGGCGCTGGATCGGCACGTTCCCGACGATCGCCGAGCGCGTGGCGCCGTCGGGCACGATCGCGGTCCGGACCGGCGCGCGCGTCCCGCGCGTCGACGGGCTGCCGGCGACGTTGGCCGCCCACCGCGCTCGCGCCGAGGGCCTGCGCGTCCGCTACGACGACGACCTGCCGTGGGAGACCGTCTCGGCCCGCGACGACCGCGACTCGCTCGACCTGGACGACGCGCTCCGCCTCGACCGGGCGCGCCGAGGCGGCCGCCGGTCATGCCCGACCTGCGCGGCCGGAGCGTCCGCCAGGCCGTCGCGTGGCTCCGCGCGCTGGGCGTCGAGCCCGTGTCCAGGGCCACGGGACCGTCCGCCGCCAGTCGGTCGCCGCCGGGCGCCCGCTGCCCGCCTCGGTCACGCTGACCGCCCAGGCCCGATGAGCGCGCTCCACGCCCAGGCCCCCGCGGTCCACGTCGCTCCGACGCCGCTGGCCGACCTCGTCGACGGGCTCGCCTCGCGCGGGCTGGCCGGCGCCGCCGTCGGCCCGACCGACGCGTTGATCTCGGACGTGACCATCGACAGCCGCCAGGCGGGGCCGGGCGTCCTGTTCGCGGCGGTCCGCCCGGACACCCTCGACGGCCGCGACGGCCACGACTTCGTCGACGACGCGCTCGCGCGCGGCGCCTCGGCCGCTCTCGTCTCCGAGAGCTGGCTGGCCGCCCGCCCGTCGTCGGCCCCGGTACCCTTGGGGAAGGGTGAGCGCCTCCCCGGCGCGGCTCTCGTTCCGACGGCGGATGCGAGAGCCGCGCTGGCGGAGGTTGCGGGGCACGTCTACGGACGGCCCGGCGACGACCTCACCCTCCTCGGCGTGACCGGCACGAACGGCAAGACCACGACGGTCTTCCTGCTCCACCACCTGTTGACCGCGCTCGGCGAGACGGCCGGGCTCGTCGGGACGGTCGAGAACCGGATCGGGACCGAGCGCTACGCGACGGCCTTCACGACGCCCGAGGCGCCGGCGCTCCAGCGCTTCCTGCGCGCCTGCGTCGAGGGCGGCTGCACGACGGCCGCGATGGAGGTGTCGAGCCACGGGCTCGCGCTCGACCGCGTCGGCGGGCTCGCGTTCGACGTCGCCGTCTTTACCAACCTGACCCAGGACCACCTCGACTACCACCAGACGTTCGCCGAGTACCACGACGCCAAGAAGCGGCTGTTCGACGGCCTGGACGCGTCGGCCGTCGCCATCGTCAACGCCGACGACCCCGCCTCGGCGACGATGACGGCCGACACGGCCGCCGACGTCGTCACGTTCGGCACGTCCGCGACCGCCGACGTGCGCGTCGAGGTGCTCGACAACGCGCTCGACGGGCTGCGGCTCCGCATCGACGGCGACGAGCGGCGGTACCAGATGCTGGGCCGGTTCAACGCGCTCAACCTGGCCGCCGCCTACGCCGTCGGCGTCGCGCTGGGCTTCCCGGAGGACGAGGTGCTCGACGCGCTCGCGGAGGCGCCCGGCGTGCCGGGCCGCTTCGAGACGGTCCGCGGCGGCGGCGTGCTCGGCGTGGTCGACTACGCGCACACGCCGGACGCGCTCGACAACGTGCTCGCGACGGCGCGCCGAGATCGTGCCCGACGGCAACGAGCTGTGGGTCGTGTTCGGCTGCGGCGGCGACCGCGACCGCGGCAAGCGCCCCCTGATGGCCGAGGTCGCCCAGGCCCGCGCCGACCGCGTCGTGCTGACGAGCGACAACCCGCGGACCGAGGACCCCGAGGCCATCCTCGACGACGATCGCCCGGGGCCTCCCCCGTCCCGCCGAGGCCGACCGCCTCGGGACCGCGCCGAGGCGATCGCCCACGCGGCACGAACCGCCCGGCCCGGCGACGTGATCGTGGTCGCCGGCAAGGGCCACGAGACCTACCAGATCGTCGGCGCCGAGCGCCGCGACTTCGACGACCGCGCCGTGCTCCGCGACGCCCTCACCGCCCGCGCCGCCGCCTGATGCTCTACCTCCTCTTCGACTGGATCGAGAAAACGTACGAGACGCCTGGCTTCCAGGTCTTCCAGTTCTCGACCGTCCGCGCCGGGCTCGCGGCGGGGACGGCGCTGCTGGTGGCCCTGTTCGCGGGCAAAAAGATCATCCGCTACCTCCGGACCAAGCAGATCGGCGAGACGGTCCGCGAGGGCGAGGACGCCGGCGTCGTGAGCCACGCCCACAAGGCCGGCACGCCCACGATGGGCGGCATCATCCTGCTGCTGGCGCTGGCCTCGGGCGTCCTGCTGTGGGGCGACCTGACGAACGCCTACGTCTGGATCGCGCTCGGCGCGACGCTGTGGATGGGCGCCTTCGGCTTCGCCGACGACTACATCAAGACGATCAAGAAGAACAAGGAGGGGATCGCGCCACGGGTCAAGCTCGCCGGTCAGCTGTCGCTGGGCGTCCTGGTCGCCCTCCTGGTCGTGTTCGTGCTGCCGGCCGACGGCTACTCCGACACGTTCACGAGCCTGCCGTTCGTGCCCGACGGCGGGTTCGACTACGACTTCCTGACGCCCGCTCGTCGGGTTCGAGATCGGCTGGCTGATCTACATCCCCGTCGTCACGTTCATCCTGACCGGCGTCTCGAACGCGGTCAACCTGACCGACGGGCTCGACGGGCTGACGGCCGGCACGGCGGCCTTCGCCATGCTGGCCATCGTCGCGATGACCTACGTCACGGGCAACGCCAACCTGGCCGAGTTCGTCAACGACGTGTTCCTGCCGGGCACGGGCGAGCTGGTCATCTTCGGCGCGGCGCTGTGCGCGGCGTGCTTCGGGTTCCTGTGGTACAACGGCCACCCGGCCCAGGTCTTCATGGGCGACACCGGCTCGCTCGCCCTGGGCGCGGCCATCGGCACGCTGGCCATCCTGATCAAGAAGGAGCTGTACCTGCCGGTCGTGGGCGCCATCTTCTTCGCCGAGACGCTCTCGGTGATCATCCAGACGCTCTGGTTCAAGTACACCAAGCGGAAGTACGGCGAGGGGCGCCGGGTCTTCCGGATGGCGCCGCTGCACCACCACTACGAGGCGCTGGGCGTCCACGAGTCGAAGATCGTGATCCGGTTCTGGATCGTGACCGCGCTGCTGTCGATCATGGCCCTCTTCCTGTTCCGGATCCGATGACCGTGTCCGAGCTCCGTGCTCCCGCCGGTCCTGCCCGAGGTGCCCACCTCGGCGGAGGCGCTGCGCGCGGCCGTGCCCGGCGCCCGGGTGACCGTCGTCGGCGGCGCCCGGAGCGGCCTGTCCGTGGCCCGCCTGCTGGCGCGCCGGGGCGCGACCGTCTTCCTGACCGACCACGGGGCCGCCGAGGCGGGCGTCGCCGAGGCGCTGGCCCGGGACGGCGTCGCGAGCGAGTTCGGCGGCCACACGGCGCGCGCGCTCGACTGCGACTGGCTGGTCGTGAGCCCCGGCGTGCCGTCGACCACGAACCTGATCCAGTCGGCGCTCCGACAGAAGCGGCCGGTCTACGCCGAGATCGAGGTCGCGAGCTGGTTCTGCCCCGGGCCGATCGTGGCCGTGACCGGCTCGAACGGCAAGACGACCACGACGACGCTCATCGGCCACGTCTTCGCGACGGCCGGGCGGCCGCACGTGGTCGCCGGCAACATCGGCTACGCGTTCTCGGACTACGTCGACGACCTCGACGCCGAGACGGTCGTGGTCCTCGAGGTGTCGTCGTTCCAGCTCGACCACGTCGCCACGTTCCGGCCGCACGTCGCCGTGCTGCTCAACGTCACGCCGGACCACCTCGACCGCTACGACCACGACCTGGCGCGCTACGCCGCGGCCAAGTTCCGGATCTTCGACAACCTCCAGCCGGGCGACTGGCTGGTCTACAACCACGACGACGCCCTCGTCCGCGAGCACGTCCAGCACTGGTCCGCCGAGCGCGGGCTCGTCCCCGTCGCCTTCTCGGCCGACGGCGAGCCCTCGCCCGGCGCGTTCGTGCGAGACGGAGACATCGTCCTGGACCTCCCCGCCTCGGGCACCCCGCCCGACGGCCTCCCTTCCACGTACCGCCCTGAGGCCCTCATGTCCACCTCCGACCTCGCGCTCCGCGGGCGCCACAACCTGTACAACTCGCTCGCCTCGGCCATCGTGGCCCGCGCCGTCGAGATCCGGAGCGACGTCGTGCGCGAGAGCCTGACGTCGTTCGAGGGCGTCCCGCACCGGCTCGAGACCGTCCGCACGGTCGACGGCGTCGCGTTCGTCAACGACTCCAAGGCGACCAACGTCAACGCCGTCTGGTACGCGCTCGAGAGCTTCCCGGCCGCGCGACGGCGAGCGTGGTGCTGATCGCGGGCGGCCGCGACAAGGGCAACGACTACGAGCCGCTCCGGCGGCTGGTCGAGGAGAAGGTCAAGGGGATCGTCGCCATCGGCGAGGGCGCCGAGGCCGTCGAGCGCGAGCTCGGGCCCGCACACGCCCCGCGTCGCCCGCGCCGACTCGATGGAGGAGGCCATCCAGTACGCCCGGCTGATGGCCGAGGCCGGCGACACCGTCCTGCTCAGCCCGGCCTGCGCCTCGTTCGACATGTTCGAGAACTACGAGGACCGCGGCGACACCTTCAAGCGCCTCGTCCACGCCCTCTAGCCCCGCCTCGGCGGCCCGCGCCGACCGACCCGCTCCGCCCCGATGGCTACCGCCGCTCCTGCTCCCACCCGCCGCCCGGCCGACCGGGCCGTGATCTGGGCCGTCCTCGCCCTGAGCGCGGCCGGGACGCTGGCGGTGTACTCGGCCGTGTCGTTCCTGGCCGAGACCAAGTCGGGCGGCGACACCGAGAGCTTCCTGTTCCGGCACCTGGTCCGCGTCGGGCTGGCGCTGGGCGTGGCCGGGGCGCTCTCGCTGGTGAACTACCGGTGGCTGGCGCGGATGTCGAAGGCCGGCGCTGATCGGGTCGCTCGGGCTGCTCGTCGCCGTCCAGGTGCTCGGCGCGGTCACGAACGGCGCCCAGCGCTGGCTCGAGCTGGGGCCGATCTCGTTCCAGCCGTCGGACCTGGCCAAGGTGGCGCTCATCCTGCACGTGGCCGTGCTGCTCTCGAGGAAGCAGGACTACATCGGCGAGGTCGGGCGCGGGTTCGTGCCGCTCCTGGTCTGGATCGCGCCGACGGTGCTCCTGATCGGCATGGAGGACCTGTCGACGGCGGCCGTCTTGTCGGCGACGATGGGCGTGATGCTGTTCGTCGGGCGCGTCCGCGTGCTCCACATGGTCGTCGTCGCCCTCGTCGGGCTGGTGCTCGCGGTCGGCTTCCTGGCGTCGAGCCCGCAGCGGGCGGCGCGGCTCGAGGCCTGGACGGGCGTCGAGCTGTTCGCGTCCAACGACGACGCCGTAGCGATCACGGGAGAGGACGAGAACTACCAGGCCGACCAGGCCCGGATCGCGATCGCGATGGGCGGGCTGACGGGCGTCGGCCCGGGCAAGAGCGTCCAGCGCGACTTCCTGCCGGCGCCCTACAACGACTTCATCCTGGCCATCATCGCCGAGGAGTACGGGCTGCTCGGTGCGCTCGCCGTGCTGTTCGTGTTCGTCTGGATCCTGGGCCGCGGGTTCTTGCGCGTCGCGCGCGGCGCCCCGGACCCGCTCGGCCTGTTCCTTGCGACGGGCCTGACGACGGCCGTCGTGCTCGGCGGCTTCGTCAACGCGATGGTCACGTGCGGGCTCTTGCCCGTGACCGGGCTCGCCATGCCGTTCGTCAGCTACGGCGGCACGTCGATGCTGGCGACCGGCGCGATGGTCGGCATGCTCCTCAACGTGTCGCGCCACTCGGCCCCCTCCGCCTGACCCCGGGCACGGCGCGCCGTGCCGCTCCTGACGTCCCCCGTCCCGCTTCGCCGACTCCCCTTCGTGACTCCCGCCTCCTCCGCCTCGACCGCCCCGCGGGCCGACCTCCCGGTCGGCACGCCGCGCGTGCTGTTCGCGTGCGGCGGCACGGGCGGGCACGTCTACCCGGCCATCGCCATCGCCGACGCCGTCCGCCGGCTGCGGCCCGAGGCGGCCGTCGCGTTCGCGGGCACGCGCGACCGGATGGAGTGGGAGGCCGTCCCCAAGGCGGGCTACCCGATCCGGGCCGTCACCGTGAGCGGCTTCCAGCGGAGCCTCTCGGCCTCCGCCATCGCCAAGAACCTGGCGTTCCCGTTCAAGCTCGCCAAGGGCCTCTACGAGAGCTGGCGGCTCGTCGGCGCCTTCGACCCCGACGTGGTCGTGGGGACCGGCGGCTACGCGAGCGGGCCGGTCGGGCTGGCGGCGTCGCTGCGCGGCGTGCCGCTCGTGCTCCAGGAGCAGAACGCCTACGCCGGCGCGACCAACAAGCTGCTGGCCGGCCGCGCCGACACCGTCTTCCTCGCCTTCGAGGCCGCCGTCCCCTACTTCGGCGGCGCCGCGACCGAGATCTCCGGCAACCCGGTCCGCCAGGACCTGGTCGAGGTCGACCGGGCCCAGGCGCGCGCCCACTGGGACATCCCGGCCGACGCCGACGTGCTGCTCGCCATGGGCGGGTCGCTCGGGGCCGGGCCCATCAACGGCGCGCTCAAGCTCCACCTCGACGCGCTGCTCGCCGACGAGCGGGCCTTCGTGATCTGGGCGGCCGGCAAGCGCTACTACGACACGCTCGTCAAGGCCGTCCCCGAGCACCCCCGCCTGCGCCTCGTCCCCTACCTCGACCGGATGGACCTGGCCTACGCCGCGGCCGACCTCGCGCTGTGCCGCTCGGGGGCCATCACGTGCAGCGAGCTGGCCGTGACCGGCACGCCGTCCGTCCTGGTGCCCAGCCCCAACGTGACCGCCGACCACCAGACCAAGAACGCCCTGGCGCTCGCCCAGGTCGGTGCGGCGACGCTCCTGCCGGAGACCGACTTGACGCGGCGGTTCCAGGACGTCGTCCCGACGCTCCTGCACGACGCCGACGCCCGCGACGCCATGGCCCGGGCGGCCCTCCAGATCGCGCGCCCCGAGGCCGCCGACACCATCGCCCAGGCCGTCGTGGCGCTGGCGGACGCCGGCCGGCCGGCGCAGCCCCCGCAGCCCGATGAGCGAGATCCAGAAGATGGGCGAGATGGGCACCGTCCGCCGGATCCACATGGTGGGGATCGGCGGGATCGGCATGTCGTCGATCGCCGAGGTCCTGATCAACCGCGGCTTCCAGGTCTCGGGCTCGGACCTCACGCACGAGCGACGTGACGGCCCACCTCGAAGCGCTCGGCGCGATGATCCACGAGGGTCACGCGGCCGAGAACGTCCAGGACGCCGACGTGGTCGTCTACTCGTCGGCCGTCCAAGACCCCGAGGCGAACCCCGAGACGGCCGAGGCGCTCCGCCGCCTCATCCCCATCATCAAGCGGTCCGAGATGCTGGGCGAGCTGATGCGCGCCAAGCGCGGCGTCGGCATCGCGGGCACGCACGGCAAGACGACGACCACGACCATGGTCGGGCCTGTGGCCCAGCACGCCGGGCTCGACCCGACGATCATCGTCGGCGGCAAGGTGGCCGTGTTCGGGTCGAACGCGGTCGCGGGCGGCGGCGAGATCATCGTGGTCGAGGCCGACGAGTACGACCGGACGTTCCTGCGGCTGGCGCCGATCGTGGCCGTCGTGACCAACATCGAGGCGGACCACCTCGACATCTACGACGACCTCGACGACATCAAGGACGCGTTCGTCCAGTTCGCCAACTCGGTCCCGTTCTTCGGCGCGGCCATCCTGTGCCTGGACGACGAGAACGTGCGCTCCGTGCTGGGCCGGATCCACCGACCCGTCCGCACCTACGGCACGAGCCGCCAGGCGTCGCTGCGCGCCGAGAACATCGAGCAGGTCGGCGGCCACGACCCAGTTCGACGTCTACGAGGGGACCGAGCGGCTGGGCGGCATCATGCTGCACGCGCCGGGCCTGCACAACGTCCGCAACGCGCTCGCGGCCGTCGCCGTCGGGCTCGAGCTCGGCGTCTCGTTCGGTCAGATCGCCGACGGCCTCGCCCAGTACCAGGGCGTCGACCGTCGCTTCCAGGTCAAGGGCGAGGCGACGATCACCGTACGACGGCGAGTCGGGCGACATCCTGCTCGTCGACGACTACGCCCACCACCCGACCGAGGTCGAGGCGACGCTGGCCGCCGCGGCCAAGGGCTGGGCCGACCGCCGCATCGTGGCCGTCTTCCAGCCGCACCTCTACAGCCGCACGCGCGACCTCGCGACCGACTTCGCGAACGCCTTCTACGACGCCGACGTGCTCGTCGTGACCGACGTGTTCCCGGCGCGCGAGGAGCCCATCGAGGGCGATCACGGGCGAGCTGATCGCCGACCTGGCCCGCCAGCACGGCCACCGCGACGTCCACTACGTCGCCGAGAAGGGCGCGCTGCCGGTCGCACCTCGCAGAGCCTCGTCCGCCCCGGCGACCTGGTCGTCACGATGGGCGCGGGCGACGTGTGGCGCTTCGGCGAGTCATTCCTCCAGGCGCTCCAGTCGACCGCCCACGAGGGCTCCTGATGGCGACACGGACCCAGCAGCAGCGGACCGCTCGCCGCCGCCGGCTCGTGCGCCTGGCCGGGGCCGTCGTGCTCGCCGTCGTGCTCGGCGCCGCCTGGGTGTGGCAGCGGACGCTGTCGCTCGACGCGGATCGAGGTCGTCGGCGCCGTCCACGCGCCCGGCCGACCGAGGTGATCGCGCTCACGCGCGCCGTGCCCGACTCGGTCACGCTGTTCACGCTCTCGCCTGCGCTCGTGGCCGACCGCGCCCAGCGGCACCCGTGGGTCGCAGACCGCCCGGTCCGCCGCCTGCCGACGGGCACGCTCCGGATCGCGGTCGAGCGAGCGGGTCCCGGTCGTGCTGGTGCTCGACGGCGCCGGCCGGCCGAGCCACTTCCTCGACGCCGACGGCTTCGCGATGCCCGTCGCCGCGGCCTCGCCCGCCCTCGCCGACGTGCCCGTCCTGACGGGCGCGCCGGCCTACCACCCGACGCAGCCCGTCGCCGACGCCGGGCTGCCGGTCGTTCCTGGCCGCGCTCGCCGACGCCGACCCGGCCACCCAGGCGCTCGTCTCCGAGATCGAGTGGGGCCGCCGCGCGACGCTGTGGACGACGCCCGTCGAGGACCACGGCAGCCTGCCCGTCCGCCTCGGCCCGAGACGGGCCACGCCGACCAACTCCGCCGCCTGCGCGCGTTCTGGGACCAGGCCGTCCTGCCCCGGCCCGACGTCCGCTTCGAGTCGGTCGACCTGCGCTTCGACGGGCAGGTGGTGACGCGCGAGGCGCGCGCCGGCCCCCGACCGACTCGACCGCGGCCTCGTCCGCGACGCCCCCCGCCTAACCCCTTCCCCACCCCCAGACCCATGCCCCACCCGGACCGTACCTCCCCCACCGGCGACCGCGTCGTCGTCGGCGTCGACATCGGCACCACCAAGATCTGCGCCGTCGTCGCGAGCGCCGACGACCTCGGGCGGATCCACGTCCGCGGCGTCGGCATCGCCGAGTCCGAAGGGCTCAACCGCGGCGTCGTCGTCAACATCGACAAGACCGTCGAGGCCGTCAAAAAGGCGATCGCGGCGGCCGAGCACGCCTCGGGCGTCGAGACCCAGTCGGTCGTCGTCGGCATCGCCGGCGACCACATCCAGAGCTTCCAGAGCCGCGGCGTGATCACGGTCTCGGGCGGCGAGATCGACCGCGACGACGTGCTCCGCCTGCTGGAGGACACCAAGCACGTGGCCATGCCGGCCGACCGCGAGATCCTGCACGTGCTGCCCCAGGAGTTCATCGTCGACGGCCAGGACGGCGTCGCCGACCCGATCGGCATGAGCGGCGTCCGGCTCGAGGCCAACGTCCACATCATCACCGGCCTGGTCTCGGCGGCCAAGAACGTCTACCGCTGCATCGAGAAGGCCGGCTACGACGTCGACGACATCGTGCTGGAGCCGCTGGCGTCGAGCCACGCCGTCCTGCACGACGACGAGAAGGAGGTCGGCGTCGTGCTCGTCGACATCGGCGGCGGCACGACCGACATCGCCATCTTCGAGGACAAGACGATCCGCCACACGGCCGTCGTGGCCGTCGCCGGCAACAAGGTCACCGACGACCTGCGCAAGGGGCTCGGCATCCTGCACGACCAGGCCGAGCGGCTCAAGCGCGAGTACGGCGTGGCGCTCGTCGACATGGTCGACGAGGACCAGGAGATCCAGATCCCCGGCATCGGCGGCCGGCCCGACAAGTCGATCGGCCAGTCGACGCTGGCCCAGATCATCCAGCCCCGGCTGGAGGAGATCCTGGAGTTCGTCGCCATCGAGATCAAGCGGTCCGGCTACGGCCGCCACCTGTCGGCGGGCGTCGTGCTCACCGGCGGCGGCGCGCTGATCCCGGGCACGGCCGAGCTGGCCGCCGAGATCCTGGGCCTGGAGGCCCGCGTCGGCCGGCCGCTCGGCCTGGACGGCGGGCTGGTCGAGGAGGTCGACGACCCGAAGTACGCGACCGGCGTCGGGCTGGTGCTCCACGGCCTGCGCACGGGCGCGGGCCGGGGCGTCACGCTCCTGAACGCCGAGACGGCCGAGGCCGGCGACGCCGGCGAGTTCGCCGCGGCCCCGGTCAGGCGGCGACGGCGCCGACGCCGAGCCCGGCACGCTCGTCGACAAGATCGCCGGGCGCATGCGGAGCTGGTTCGACGAGCTCTAAACACACTCACCCCTTTATCCACACCGCGGCGGCAGGGCTGCGGAGCCGGTACCTTGCCGGTTGTCCTGCCGCCGCTCGCCAACCCTGGCAAGACACACCCATCCGGAGGGATCCCATGGACGACTTTCACTACACGATTCGCGTTCGACGACGACGCCCAAGACACCGCCCACGATTCGCGTGGTCGGCGTCGGCGGCGGCGGCGGCAACGCCGTCAACAACATGCTCACCAAGGGCATCCACGGCGTCGAGTTCGTCGCCATCAACACGGACGCCCAGGCGCTCCAGGCCAACCAGGCCCCGAGCAAGATCCAGGTCGGCCGCGAGCTGACGAAGGGGCTCGGCGCCGGCGCCCGCCCCAGCGTCGGCGCGAACGCGGCCCAGGAGAGCCAGCGCGAGATCGAGGCGGCCCTCGACGGCTGCGACATGGTGTTCGTGACCGCCGGCATGGGCGGCGGGACCGGCACGGGCGCCGCGCCCGTCGTGGCCGCGATGGCCAAGAAGATGGGCATCCTGACGGTCGCCGTCGTGACCAAGCCGTTCACGGCCGAGGGCCGCAAGCGCGCTCGAAGATGGCCGAGCAGGGCATCGAGGCAGCTCCGCGAGGTCGTGGACACGCTGATCGTGATCCCGAACGAGCGCCTGCTCGACGTCGCCGACGACGACACGACGCTCGTCGAGGCCTTCGAGATGGCCGACGACGTGCTCTACAACGCCACGCGCGGCATCTCGGAGCTCATCACGGTCCACGGCCTGATCAACCTCGACTTCGCCGACATCCGGACGACGATGCTGGACGGCGGCACGGCGCTCATGTCGTCGGCCATCGCGAGCGGCGACAACCGCGCCGAGCGCGCGGCCAAGGAGGCCATCTCGAGCCCGCTCCTGGACGGCATCTCGATCGCGGGCGCGCGCAACGTGCTCGTCAACATCACGGCCGGCATCGACCTGGGCGTCCGCGAGGCGACCCAGGCCACCTCGGTCATCCAGACGGAGGCGGGCGACGAGGCCGAGGTCATCTTCGGCACCGTCATCGACGAGACGCTGGGCGACTCGCTCCGCGTGACCGTCATCGCGACCGGGCTTCGACCAGGCCGCCGCGCGGCGCCGAGGACGAGGAGGCGGCGGGCCACCGGACGCGCGTCGTGCTCGGGCAACGGCGACGGCGTCCCCGCCGACTACAAGGGCGAGGACAACCTGCGCACGCTCGACGTGCCGGCCTACGAGCGCCGCGGCCTCGCCCGACCGCGTCCGCGAGGACGAGGAGGTCTCGGGCCGCGACGGCGAGCCGCGGCGGCCCGTCGAACGTCCACCCGATCCCGTCGAGCGGCGTCCCGCGCCGCGAGCGGATCAACAAGGACGACACCGACGTGCCGGCCTTCTTGCGCCGCATGATGGACTAGCGGACCCGGGCGGCCGGCGAGTCGATTCTTCTGCGCGGATCGCCGTGTGACAGACCCCTGACACTCCGCGCCCCTAGCCTCGGTGCGGGGCGCAACCGATCCCCCCGGACAACTTCGCCAGGGTTGTCCTGAGCCCCCGCCGGATCTCCGCCCGGTGGGGCCTCTTTGTGTCGGCCGGCACGGCGAACGCGGCGGCCCGGCGTGCGTACTCTCGGCCGGTCTCCCCGCGCCCGTGTCCCGCCTCCTCGCCCTCCGCCTGCTCCTCGCGCGTCCTGCCCTGGCCGGGCCGGCGCTCTGCGCCAGACCGCCGCTCGCGGACACGTCGGCGGCCGACTCCGCCTCGGTCGCTCCGTGCGGCGGCGGCCGCTGGCGCGCCTCGACTCGGCGATCGCCGCCGCCGCGCGGCCCGTTCCCGCCGCTCTCGCCGGCGCTCGCGGGCGTCGTCTGGCTCGCCCCCGCCGACACCGAGGCGGCCGTGGCCGACCTGGTGGCGATGCGCCGCGCGGGCGTCCGCGCCGTGCGGACCGACGTGGTCACGGACACGCGTCGTGCTCCGGGCGGCCAGCCGGCTCGGGCTGGCGCTCTGGCAGGACCTGCCGGTCGAGGGGCTGCCGGCCGCCTTCCTCCTGCGCCGGACCGAGCGGGCGTCGCAGCATGCTGGCCGAGGCGCTGGACCGGGCGCGCCCGTACTCGGCCGCACGCCACTTCGGGCTGGCCCAGTCGAGCGACACGAGCGACCCGAGCGTCCGCCCGTACTTCGACGGCCCTCGACGGCCCTCGCGCACGAGCGGGGCGCCCCGGGGACCCAGACGTACTACGTGAGCCGGTTCCCCGAGGACGACCGCGCGGCGCAGACGGTCGACGTCGTGCTGCTCGACGCGCGCGAGGGCGACCCGGTCGAGATGCTCCGGCGCTGGCGGGCGCGGCGCGAGACGCCGGTCGGGCTGGCGTCGGTCGGCGCCGGCGTGCGGCCGGGCCAGGCCGGCGGGTGGCGGACGCTGGGGACCGAGGCGGCTCAGGCGCGGACGCTGGAGGACACGTTCGGCGCCCTGCTGTCGCTCGCCGACGCCGCCCGCGGCCGCGTTCGTCTACCGCTGGCGCGACGTCGACGCCGACCGCGTCGAGCGCGACCAGCGCGCCGAGGTGACCGGGCACGCGGTTCGGGCTGCTCGGCGAGGACGACCAGCCGCGGCCGGCGCTCGACGTCGCGCGCGGCTTCTGGACGGGCCGCCAGCGCGTGTTCGCGTTCGACGCCGGCTCGGAGGCCCGCCAGGAGCGCCGGGCCTCCCCGCTGCTGCTGATCGGGTGGGTGCTGGTGCTCGGGCTGGGCGCTGTTCTACGCCGGCGCCCCCCGGCTGAGCTCGCTGGCCCCCCGCTACTTCGGCCGGCGCGACCTGTACCGCGAGGCGGTCCAGCGCGGGTTCGACCTGTCGGCGTTCGAGACGTCCGGCCTGGCACTCGCGCTGACGCTGTCGGCCGGTGTCGTCGGGCACGTCGGCGCTGCGAGCGCTGGCCCGGACCGACACGCTTGGTCGCCGCGACGGCTTCGTGGTCGCTCGCCGGCCAGGCCCGGCTGACGGGACTTGCTGGGCCGCCCGCTCCTCTTGGTCGCGGTGCTGGCGCTGGGCTACGGCGCGTGGCTGCTGCTCAACCTGATCTGGCTCAACGTGATCTCGGGCCGCCGCCGCTTGCGGCCGGCCCAGGCGCTGTCGCTGGCCGTGTGGTGCCGTTGGGGCTGGCTCCCGCTCATGGTGTTCTCGCTCCTGCTCGGCAGCATCGACGCCGGCTTGGCGACCGTCCTCGCCCCGACCATCCTGGGCGTCGGGCTTCTGATCGAGGTGGTGGCCGGGTACAAGATGATGTGGGACCTCCAGGCCGTGACCTACGCCCCGCCGGCGCGGGCCGTCTTGGTCGGGTTCGGCATCCCGTTCCTGCTCGCCGTCGGCCGGGCTGGTGGCGCTGTCCGTCACGTCGACGCGACGAGGTCGGCTTCCTGTGGCACCTCGCGACGCGCCGCTAGGCCCGCCTCGGCACCGAGGCGGGCCTAGCCGGTGTAGCTTACGCGGTAGATCCGCCCGTTGGCCTCCTCGGTCACCAGCAGCGAGCCGTCCGGCAGCACGAGCAACCCGACGGGGCGGCCGAACGTCGTCGGGCCGGTGGGGTCGGTCAGGAAGCCGGTCAGGAAGTCCTCGTAGGCCCCGGTCGGGCGGCCGTCCTCGAACGGGGCGAACACGACCTTGTAGCCCGTCCCCCGGCTCCGATTCCACGACCCGCGCATGGCGACGAACGCGCCGCCACGGTACCGCTGGGGGAACGGCGAGGCCGACCCGGCGCCGTCGTAGAACTGGAGGCCGAGGGCGGCCGAGTGGGCCTGGAACAGCACGTCCGGCGTCTCGGTGCGGGCGACCAGGTCCGGGCGTTCGCTGGCGCCGTCCGAGGTCGTCCGCCTCGGGTCGACGTTGGACGGGGCCAGGTAGGCGAAGGGCCACCCGTAGAACCGGGGCCGGCCCTCGCGGTCGGCGCCGATGGCCGTGAGGTAGTCCGGGACCAGGTCGTCGCCCAGCCCGTCGCGCTCGTTGACGGTCACGTAGGGGACGCCCGTCGACGGCTGGAACGCTAGGCCGACCGGGTTGCGCAGGCCGAACGAGACCGTCTCCCGGCCCGACCCGTCGGGCGCCATCCGGAAAACCGACGCGCGCGGCATCTCCTCGACGTCGACGTTCGACTCCGACCCGACGGTGACGTACAGGCTGTCGCCGTCGGGGCTGGCGACCACGTTGCGGGTCCAGTGCTGGTTGTAGCCCCGACCGGGGAGGTCGGTGACGAGGGTCCCCTCGCCGGCGACCGCGCCGGTCGCGGGGTAGGCGTAGCGCCGGACGTCCGACGTGTTGCCGACGAAGAGGGCGCCGTCGGCGAAGGCGACCCCCATCGGCAGGTCGAGCCCGTTGGCGGCGGTCGCGAGCGTCTCCGTGCGGTCGGCGGCCCCGTCCTGATCGTCGTCGTGGAGCCGCTTGATCCGGTTCTCGCGGCTCTCGACCAGGAGCACGGCGCCGGTCGGGTCGAGCGCGAGCCAGCGCGGGCTGTCGAGGCCGTCGGCGTAGACCTGGACCGAGAACCCGGCCGGGACGCGGAGCACGGGGGCGGCGGGCACCTCCACCACGTCGGGCCCCTTCCGGGCCGACTCCGAGGCGTAGGGCGCGGGCAGGTCCGCGACGCCGATCCGGACCGGCGTCGGCGTCAGGGTCTCCGTCTGGACGGCGGACCCCAGGCGGGACGGCTCGGCCGGAGCGCGGCCCGAGGCGGGCGAGCTCGCGGACTGTTGCGGCGCGGACGGCGCGCACGCGGCGAGGAGGGCGGAGAGCAGCAGGAGGCGCATCGGTGGGGTCGGCAGGGTCTAGCTTGCTACGCGCTTCCCCCGCTCCCGTGCCCCCCTCGAACCAACCTCAGCCGCTCGGGGCCGTCCTCTCCGACCTCGTCGACCGCTACGGCTACCGCGAGCGGTTCGACGCGGCGCGCGCGGTCGAGGCGTGGCCGGCGCTGGCGGGCGAGGCCATCGCGGGCGTCACCGAGCAGGTCTGGATGCGGCACGGGACGCTCTACGTCAAGATCCGGTCGGCGGCGTGGCGGCACCAGCTCCAGTTCCAGCGCCAGCAGTGGCGCGAGCGGATGAACGCGCACCTGGGCCGCGAGGTGGTCGACGAGGTCATCTTCCGCTAGCGGCCCGGCCCACCTCGGTGCCGAGGCGGGCCGGGCCGAGGCGAGAGGCGACCGCCTACAGCCGGACGAGCGCCGTCAGCCGCGCCGTACGCGGGATGACCGGGTGGAAGTGGACGTCCTCGACGCCCTCGGCCGGCTCGCCACGCAGCCGCGAGGCGTAGAAGTAGCTCACGTCGGCGGCGTTGGCGTCGAGCAGGTTGAGCACGTCGAGCGAGACGGCGACGCGCGCCGAAGCGCCAGCCGACCTTGGCGTTGACCAGCGTCGTCGCGTCGGCCGTCACGCTCCCGTCGCCCGTCAGCGGGCGCGGGCCGAAGTGGCGGACCTGGAGCGCGCCAATCGGTCCGTCCCGCGCCCGGCGTAGACGCCGCCGGTCACGACCGCCCGATGCGAGTTCTCGATCCGGTCCTCGCCCTCGGGCACGTCGGTAAACCGCGACTCGCGTGAGGGCCACGTCGAGCGTCGCGTCGAGCCAGTCCGTCGCGACGCGCGTGGTTGGTGACCTCGACGCCGTACGTGGAGACTGGCGTCGCTGGCCTCCGTCCCCCCCGCGTCGCCGACGAACACCAGCTCCGAGTCGAGCCCGATCGCCCACAGCGCGACCGTCGCCTGGAGCGCCCGGCAGCGCCGCCGTCCGGAGGCCGAGTTCGGCGCCGCGCGTCCGCACCAGCGGGTCGACGCGGTCGACGGCCTCGCGACTCGACGGGTCGACGGTGATCGTCGGTGCCGCGCGCGTCGTTGCTGTGGAAGCCCAGACCGGCGTTCGCGTAGACCTCGGTGCTCCGCCACGGCCCGAGCGCGACGCCGACCTTGGGGCTCGCGATCGACGTCCGTCTCGACGCCCGAGTTGTCGGCCGATGTCGCTGTCGACGTCGAACCGGTAGACGTCGGCGCGGAGGCCGAGCGTCGTGCGGAGCCAGTCTCGTCCACCGCGTCTCGATCTGCGGACGTAGACCCCGGCCGTGCTCTCCGCCACCTCGTCGTCGCGGACCGTCCCGACGCGCACGCGGTCCTGCGTGTTCGAACAGGCCGACGCCAAAGATCTGGTCGTGCCGCACGTCCGCGCCGACCGTGTTCACGGCGCCCTGGCCCAGCGTCGGCGTCAGCCAGTCGGTGCGAGACGTCGCCGCCGGCGTAGAGCGCGCCGGTCGGCCTGCTCGAACTGGTCGCCGCGGTCGGGGTCGTCGAGGAAGTAGGTGAAGTTGGAGAACAGGTTGAGGTGGTAGTACGCCGCGTAGGCCGTCGACGCGCGTCCGCGCCCCGCTCCGCGCCGTGGACCGGTGCGGCGGCCGACGAGCGTGTAGCGGCCCGTCGTGCCGCCGTTCGTCGGGTCGAGCGTGCCGAGCCGGTCGTACCGTGCCCGCCTCGACGGCGCGGCGCGCGATCTGGTCCGTCGCGTCCCAGTCGGTGTAGTAGCCCAGCGCGGTCACCGACAGGCCGTTGGCCTCGGTCCCGGTCGAGTACCTTCGCGACGGCGCTGGCGAGCGCCGCTGTTCTCGGGGTTCACCCACGGCCCGTCGTAGTACCGCCCGCGCGCGGCGACCAGCAGGTCGCCGCCGCCGACGGTCGACGAGCCGGCGACGAGGCCCGCGTAGACGTCGTCGGCCCCGGCCTCGGCCTTGCACGATGCGGCGGTCGAGGCGGCGCATCAGGCGGATGTCGGCGCGGCCCGCCGTCGAGAAGTTGCCGCCCGGCGACGTTCTGCGGCCCCTTCGCGAACGCGACCTCGTCGACCAGCTCGGGGATGAGCGAAGTTGAGGTCGAGGTAGCCCTGCCCGTGCGCGTGCGTCGGCAGGTTGATCGGGACGCCCTCGACGCGAGGCCGAGAAGTCGGTGCCGTGGTCGAGGTTGAACCCGCGCAGGAAGAACTGATTCGCCTTGCCCGACCCGCTGTGCTGGGTCACGATGGTGCCGGGGATCGTCTCCAGCACCTCGCCCACGCGCAGCAGTGGCCGGAGCGCGAGTTGCTCCTGCCCGACGAGCCCCTGGGACGCGCGCCGGTCGCGACGCCGACCAGGTTGGTGGCCCGGCCCTCGACCACGACCTCGCCGATCTCAGCGTTGCCAGGCGTGAGCACGAAGCTCGAGCCGCGTCGTCGCCCGCCGCGACGGCGACGGACTGGTCGAGCGGCCCGGTAGCCGACGGAGCGTGACCCGGACGGTGTACGTGCCCGGCGGGACGTCGGAGAGTTCGAACCGGCCGTCGGCGCCGGGTGACGCGCGTTGCGGCCGGTGCCGAGGGCGACGTTGGCGCCGCCGAGCGGCGTGCCGGTGTCGGCGTCGATGACCGTGCCGGTGAGCCGGCCGGTGGACTGGGCGGTGGCGCTTCCCGAGAGGAAGGCCGGAGGAGGGTGAGCCGCGCCAGGCGGCGGAGTGCGAGTAGTCATCGGAAGAGAGTCGGTAGAGAGAAGCCGCACGGCGCCCGGAGGCCACGCGCGGGGATCGACGCCGGGCACCTCGCGCAGCGTGGGGCCGGGCACCGCGCTCCGGCGGTTCCAAGAGCGCCGCTCGGGGCGCTCGCCTAGCCGCGCCGGATCGGCGGCGGCGTCTCTACCGAGAGACCGACGGACCGGGCCTGCCTCAATCGGCCTCGGCGTACTGGACGACCGAGGCGGACGGGGCGCGGCACGCGACGTCGGCGTCGGGCACCCGGTGCTTGTCGAGCGACGAGCGTCGGGACGACGGTCGGCTCGGCGGGCGGCGCGTCGTGCCGGTGCAGCACGCCGTCGTGACTGTGCATGGCCTCGGCGCTGCCGAGGTGGACCCAGAGGGTTGGCGAGCCCGGTCGGAGTCGGCTCCGAGTCGCTGCGCGGCGCCGACCCGTGCGAGTGCGTGCGGCCCCCGTGACGGTGCCGTGCCGCGCTGCGGCCGGAGCGTCGTCAGGACGGGTGCGGCGTCCGCGTCGTCGACGAGCAGTCGGGGCGCCGGCGAGCGGCTCTGGCGTCGTGGTCGAGCGCGAGGTGCGGGCAGGAGCTTCCACCCCTGCCCCGGTGCCGTGGCGCCCAACGCGGCGAGGTAGCCCACCAGCACGAGCCCGACCCACCCGACGCGTAGCGCGCGGGCGACCGGATGTCGTACGGGTGGGCGCGAGCCCTCACTACCGTGCGGCGCTGGTGGCCTGGATGCGCGGCGCCGCCGAGCGACGCGAGCAGCGTCTGCGCCTCGGCCGCCGTGCTCGGGCTCTCGACGTCCAGGTGGCCGTCGAGCGCCAGGCGGAGGTGCCGGGCCGCCTCGGCGCGCTGACCGGCCGCCTCGTAGATCCGCGCGGCGCGGTAGTGGACCATCGCGTCGCCCGTGCCCAAGCGCATCGCGCGCTCGATGTAGGGGATGCCCTCGGCGGCGCTCCCGGTCTTGTAGAGCGCCCAGGCGTACGTCTCGTTGGCGTGGAGGTGGCCGGGCCGACGGGCCTGCTGCTCCCGCGCCATCTCAGCACGCGGTCGAGGTCGCGGTCCTGGTCGGCGAGAAAGTCAGCCTCCTCCATGTCCACGATCTCGCCCATCTCGCGGGCGGCGTGCAGGGCGTCGAGGACGCGGTCGGCCGCCGCCTCAGCCTTCCGGCTCGTCGCCGGCGGCGGCGTAGGCCTCGACCAGCAGCTCGTCGATCATCTCCAGCGGCTGGAGCGAGCGCGCCTCCTCGAAGCTGGCGGACGGCCCCGGCGGCGTCGCCCTTGACGAGCGCGACGTGACCGAGCCCGGCGAGGGCCGGCGCGAAGCCCGGGCCGCTCCTCGAGGATGCCCTCGATAGATGTAGGCGGCCGTGTCCGGCTTGGCGTCGCCGAGGTAGAGGTTGCCGAGGTGGTAGAGCGCCCAGGCGCGCTCGGGCGCGGCCGGACGGCGCGGCGTCGGCCGCGAAGCGCATCGCCGTCGATGGCGCCCGTCGGTGTCGCCGTGGAGCTCGCGGATGTAGCTCGCCCGCGAGTAGGACGGCAGGCCCGGCTTGAGCGCCTGCAAGCGGTCCGAGACCTCGACGGCCTCGTCGTACTCGCCCAACTCGACGAGCGCGTCGACGAGCGTGCCGTGCGTGTAGGCGTGGTGGGGGTAGTCCGCCAGCAGCTCGCGCGACAGGTCGCGGGCGTCCTCGAACTGGTGGAGCATGTTGAACAGCGACGCCTGGAGCGTCCGCGCGTAGTAGTGGTCCGGCTCGCGCTCGACGGCCTCGTCGAGCAGGTCGCGCGCCTCGGGGATCGTCTCGGTCTGGGTGCCCGCTCGTTGCCGAGCTGGAGCAGCGCGTGCGCCAGACGGACGCGCGGCTCGACGGCGTCGGGGTCGCGGCGGAGCCGCGCGCGGTAGTAGTCGACGGCCTCCTCGGCGTCGTCGAAGGTGTCGCCCGGGGCGACCTGTGCGAGGTCGTCGGGGAGCGGGGCGTCCTCGCGCGAGGTCCAGACGCAGGCGACGACGCCGATGGCGACGACCACCAGAGCCGATGGCAAGGAGTCGGGCAGTACGGGAGAGGTCATAGAAGCGGTCGGTCAGGCGAACGAAAAGGGGGGCGGAGCGCGTGCGCTCCGCCCCCCCAAGGCACCGGCGAGCGAGGCCGCCGGCGAAGTCGCTATCGGCCTAGCGGACGACCGTCGCGCGCTTCGTGGCGACCATCTCCCCGTCCACCATGAGGCGGTAGAGGTAGGTGCCCGCGGCGAGCGAGGACGTGTCCCACGGGAGGTCGTGGGTGCCCGGGCTGGAAGCCCGGTCGGCCAGCGTCTGGACGCGGCGGCCCTGGACGTCGTAGACGTCCACGCGAACCGTGCCCGAGCGCGGGAGCTGGAACCGGACCGTCGACGCGGCGGCCGACGGGTTCGGGAAGCTCTGGTCGAGGATGACGCCCGAGGGGGCGCCGACGCCCAACCGGCCCGACGTCGCGAAGTTGGCGTTCGGCGCGTCGGCCGTCAGCTGCTTCACGTAGTCGTACCCGCGGTGCGGGTTGGCGAGGTACGGGAAGTCGCCCCGGAGCGCGAGGTCGTTCTTGGTCGGGCCCGCGACGAACGCGAGCTCGGAGAGCGTCTGCGGCGTCACCAGGCGCGTCCGTGTAGTCCTGCCCGTGTAGTCGTCCTCCAGGAGGCCGACCGCGGTCAGGACCAGGCCACCGACGGCCTGGAGCTCGATGCCCGTCACGTCGTCCTCCAGCCGGCGCCCGTTCGGGAAGCCGTCCATGTGCGGGATGAACTGGAGGTCCGTGTTCGCGAAGTCCGGCACGGTGAGGCCGATGGCCGCCGCGCGGATGAGCCCGAGGCGGGCCCAGTTCGTGAACTCGTCCGAGGACCGGTCCGTCGTCGGGGTCGCCATGTTGAGGCGCAGCATGTCGCCACCCCACAGGCCGCCGTCCGGCGTCTGCGTGATCGGCAGGAAGTTGTTGATGAACGGCTTGCCCGGCGTGAGCGGGTTGCCGCCCGTCTTGCCCGTCACGAGCTGGTACGGGGCGAGGTTCGGGACGCCGAAGTAGAAGATCGGGAAGATGTCCACCAGCCGCGGCTGGTTGTTGCCAGCGAGCGCGGTCACGCTGCCGTCGCCGAAGGGGCGGAGCGGGGCGACCGAGTCGTCGAAGGCGGTCCCGGCCACGAACGAGGCCGGCACGTCGCCGGCGACGATGGCCTCGACGATGTCGTAGACGCCGTCGGAGTCGTTGATGTCGCCGACGAGTTCGTGTTGAAGTTGAACCCGGCGTTGCCGTCCCCGTCGAGGTCCCCGAAGACGCCCGCGAGCGAGTTCTTCTGGATCGTCAGGTCGTTGCTCAGGCCCGGGACGGCCGGCGCCGAACTGCGCCGTTGCCCATGTAGAGGCCGAGCTCGGGGTTGGCGAAGTACCGGATGAAGCTCTGCTCGGCGCGCGAGTAGGGCGAGACGTAGTTCCAGTAGTCCTTCTCCCGATCGGGATGATGGCCTCGTTGGTCAGCGGCATGCCCAGGCGCGAGACCTGGACGTAGTCGGTCCGGACGACCTGGGGGGCCGGGTTGGTCGGGTCCGCGGACAGCGTCCGGAACTGCGGCGGCGCGAGGCCGAGGCCCAGACGCCGATCACGAAGTCGGGGTCGAGGATCGTGTTGCGACCGTCGTCCATGTCGTCCGAGTCGTCGTCCGCGTCGGGGGCCGTCTGGCCGTCCTTCTGGAGCATCTCGATCGGCACCTTGATGACGAGCGAGTGCGTGTTGAAGCCGGCGACGGCGTCACGCGCGTTGGCCGGGTTCGACGGGTCCGAGCCGAAGGTGGAGCGAACGCCGCCGAGGTCGAAGATGCCGCCGAGGTCGACGAAGAACGGGTCGTCGCGCGGGCCGGCGAACACGGTCTCACCGGTCGAGGCCGTCACGACGGCGTCCTGGGTGAGCTGCTCGTAGGTCGTGCGCGAGACCGGGGCCGGCCTCGATCGAGCGCGGGCCGATGTTGGCCGGCGGCGTCGGGCCGTTCGACACGATCGTCTGGAACGACTGGCCGCCGTTCGTGCTCTTCTCGAGCGTGTAGCTCGTGTTGAGGTTCTCCTTGCCCAGGCGGATGTTGAAGAACGTCGTCGGATCCTCGTTCGTCCGCTTGAACGTGAACCGGTAGGTGATGTCGTCGGTCGCCGACCGAGCGGCGCCGGCCGACGTCTGGTTCTTGACGTGGATCTCGTACCGGATGTTCTCGCCGAAGTGGGTGTAGTTCGGGCCGCCTTCGGGGAGCGAGAGCGGGATGTAGTTGGCGACGAGGATGACGCTGTCGTCGTCGTTGGGGTCACGGAACGCGTAGACGTCCGTGTTGTCGGCCAGCGGGTCGTCCGCGATGAGCGGCGCCTCGCGGTGACTGGAGGCGTCGGAGAAGGGCGGGGCCATCAGGCCGGCGGCCAGGATCAGACCAGCGGTCGCTGCGCCTGAAAGAAGGGTGCGCAAGGGCGTCATATCGGGGAGGAGAGGGGGAGAAAGAGGTTGACCCTAAAGAAGGGAGACGCCGGACCCGACCGGAAGGTCATAGGTTGCTCATTCAGTGCTCACTTCCGTAGGAGAGAGCCTGAACCCGGTGTCAGGAACCTCACACGCGCTGCCCATAACCACGGTTCTCTTCAGATGTCTCGACCGACGACCGATCCCCACACAGACCCTCGGCGACCGGCTGGCGGCGCGGCGGCGGGTCCGGTTCGTCGGCCGTGCTCGCGAGCGGGACCGGCTGTCGGCGGCATTCGCGTCCGGAGAGCCCACGTTCGTGGTCGCCCACGTCCACGGCCCGGGCGGGATCGGGAAGTCGGCGCTGCTGGACGAGGCCGCCCACCTCGCGGGTCTGGCGGACCGGGCCGTGGCTCGCGTGGACGGCCGCGACATCGAGGCCTCGCCGGCGGCGTTCGCCTCGGTCGCCGCGGCCGCGCTCGACCGGGCCGGCGACGGCCCCCGGGTGCTCCTGGTCGACACCTACGAGCGGATCGAGGCGCTCGACGGGTGGCTCCGGCACACGTTCATCCCCACGCCTGCGCGCGAGCGACCTCGTCGTCATCGCGGGGCGGAACCGGCCGGCGCCGGAGTGGGACGCCGAATATGCCGACGCCGTCGTCGCGTTTCCGCTCCGCAACCTGAGCACGGCCGACGCCACCGCCTTCCTCCTGGCCCGTGGCCTGGCCCCGGACGCGCACGGGCCCGTCCTCGCGTTCACCCACGGCCACCCCCTGGCGCTCGCGCTCGCCGCCGAGCGCGCGTGCCAGCCCGGCGCGGGCCCCTTCGACCCCGCGTCGTCGCCGGACCTGCTCGCCGACCTGCTGGCCCGCTTCGTCGAGGCCGTGCCGACGCCGGCCCACCGCCACGGCGCTCGAAGCGGCCTCGGTCGTCCGCGCGCTGACCGTCCCGCTGCTGGCGGCGTTGCTGGACGGCGACGAGCCCGACGACGGGCCCGGAGCCGACGTGCTGTTCGCGTGGCTCCGCGACCTCTCGTTCGTCGCGTCCAGCCCGGAGGGCGTGCGGCTCCACGACGTCGTCCGCGAGACGGTCGAGGCCGACGTGGGGTGGCGGGCCCCGGCGCGGCACGCGGCGTTCCAGTCCCGCGCCCGGCACTACTTCGCCGACGCGCTGCGGACGGCGCCCACCCCCGCCGTCCGGCGCCAGGTGTTCGGCGACTTCCTCCACCTCTACCGCTACCACCCGGTCGCCGGGCCGCTCCTGGACCGCCTGCGGTCCGTCTGGTCCGACGCCGCGCTCGACGGCGCGGGACCACTCCGTGAGAGCGACGCCGAGGCCATCCGAGACCTGGTCGAGACCGCACCACGGCCAAGCCGAGGGGCGCGCGGTCGAGACGTGGTTGGCTCGCCGCCCCGACGCAGCTGAGGTGTTCCGCGCCAGCGACGGGACCGTGGCGGGCTTCCTGCTAACCCTGCCGTTGGGGACGCTCTCCGACGCTGACGCGGGCCGACGACGCGGTGGTCTCGGCCGTGTGGGACACCGTCGGGGCGCGTCTGCGGGCGGGCGAGAGCGGGCTCCTGTTCCGGTCGTGGCTCGACGCCGAGGCCGGCCAGGGCGTCTCGGCCGTCCAGGGGCTGGTGTTCGCGCGGACCGTCGAGCGCTACCTCTCGACGCCGGGGCTGGCCGCCTCGGTCCTGCTCACGACCGAGCCCCGACTGTGGGGACCGGTCTTCGAGATCGCCGGGCTGGCCCGGCTGGGCCGACGCCGAGACCGAGGCGGGGCCGGCCGCCTACGGCAAGGACTGGCGCGTGTCGCCGCCCGACGTCTGGCTGGACGCGCTCGCGGCCCGGGCGCCCGCCGAGCCGCCGCCGCCGCCCGACCGGGAGCCGGTCACGGTCCTGTCTCAAGACGCCTTCGCCGAGGCCGTCCGCGACGCGCTCCGGGCCTACGCCCGTCCGCACCGGCTCTCCGAGAACCCGCTGCTGCGGGCCCGGCTCGTCCGCGAGCGCGGGGGCGAGCCCGTCGAGACCTTGCGGACGCTCATCAACGACGCGGCGAGCCTGCTGTCGGTCGGCATCCGCGAGCGGCCGTACTTCCGGGCGCTCGACCTGACCTACCTCCACCCGTCTCCGACCCAGGCGGTCGCGGCCGAGCGGCTCGACCTCCCGTTCTCGACCTTCCGCCGCCACCTCGGGCGCGGCGTGGACCACGTGGTCGAGGTGCTGTGGCGGGCCGAAACGGGCGGGTAGCCCGCGGGCCCCA
This sequence comes from uncultured Bacteroidota bacterium, assembly GCA_963740235.1. Classification (GTDB taxonomy): domain Bacteria; phylum Bacteroidota; class Rhodothermia; order Rhodothermales; family Rubricoccaceae; genus Rubrivirga. The sequence continues at coordinate 1,075,911 of CAVUDG010000007.1, read as the reverse complement.
GTCGAGCCCCGAAGCGGGCGGGCACGGCGCGGACCTAGGCCCCGTCGCCCAGCACGTCGGCGCAGGCGGCGTCCGACGCGCCGGGCAGAACGCCGGTGGCGAGAAACGCTCGGACCCGGCCCATCACCTGGGGACGGACCATCACCCCGGTGTGGCCCGACGAGACAACGGCGTGGGCGGCGCCGGCCAGGCACGTCTCCTCCACCGACACCTTGCCGTCGCGGTCGCCCGCGATCGACGGCCACCTCGACGTCGTCCGGCACCGGCCCGAGGTCGACGGCCGTGCCGCCGGTCGTCCGAAGCTCGCGGATCGGGCGGAGCGACCACCCGATCCACCGGGCCCACCGGTCGGCTTGGTGCGAGCCGCGGTTCGGCGGCGCCAGCAGCACGACCCGGCCGACCGCCTCCGGCGACTGGTGGACGAGCAGCCAGCGGATGACGACCGTCCCCAGGCTGTGTCCGACGAAGTGGACGCGCGACGCGGGCTCGTCGGCCAGCGCGTCGGCCAGTTCGGCGTCGACCTGCGCCGCGATCTCGGCCACGCTCGGCCCCTGGCTGTCGTAGCCCACGTTGAGCACGCGGTAGCCGGCCCGCCGGAGCGAGACGGCGAGCGGGGCCATCGAGATCGTCGTCCGCCCCATGCCGTGGACCAACACGACCACCTCGCGCGGCTCGCTGGGCCGGGCCGTCGCGCAGCCGCCCATCGCGATCGGCGGCGAGGAGCAGAGCGAGCAGGCCGAGGCGTCGGGTCATGGCGGACCCTACGGTCGCGCGGCCGGGCCGGTGTGGTACAAACGCACCAGTCACCGCCGAACAGCCCCGGCGGCCTCCTCGACCTCGGTGCCCAGGTCGAGGCGCTCGTCGCACAGCCGGTCCAGCAGGTCGGCCCGGTGGCTGGACAGGACGATCGAGCCCGCCGCCGTCGCGGAACGCCGTCAGCAGGTCGAGCGCGGCGCCGGTCGCCTCGACGTCGAGCGCGCGGAACGGCTCGTCCATCAGCAGCACGGACGGCGCGCCGCAGAACGCCGCCGCGAGCTGGGTCTTGCGTGTCATCCCGGCCGAGTAAGTCCGAGTCAAGGCGTCCCGTCGCTCGTCGAGGCGGACGGCGTCGAACAGGGCGCGCGTGCCGCTCGGGCGCCCGGTCGTCCCAGACGCCGCGCTCGCGCGCGATCCACTCCAGCGTCTCCATCCCCGTCAGGTACCCCGGCAGGTCGGGCAGATCGTGGACGACGCCGACCGACGAGAGGAACGCGTGGGGCGTGCCGTGGACGTCGACGTCGCCGTGGCGGACGGTGCCGGTCGTCGGCGCGCTCAGGGCCGAGAGAACCCGCAAGAGCGTCGACTTTCCCGACCCGTTCGGGCCGACCAGGGCGGTCGCGGTCCCCGGTTGCGAACGTGTGGCTCAGCTCCCGGATGACGACGGGCCCGAACAAGTACCGCTTGGTCACCTCGCTCCACGACGAGCGGGCGCCGACGTCCGGGGTCGACGGTGAGCAGAGAGGCGAGGTCAGGCGAGAGCACGGCGGAAGCGGGTACGGGAGGCGAGGGTGACGAGGACGGCGCTCAGTGCTGCTACGGTGAGGTCAACGACCGTCCACCCGAGCACGGCGCGCCAGGGCAGACCGCCGAGCCACACCAGCACGAGCAGCGCGGCCACGACCGGCGGCAGCCAGCGGAGGTTCATCAGGAATCGCGCGGCGGTCCAGCGCCCGGCACCTCCCAGCCGGTGGGCCGCCGCGGGCAGGATTACGGCCTCGGTGGCCGTCAGCGCGACGGCGCCGTTCAGGCCCAAGACGGTGAGCGCGAGCGCGGCCATGCCCACCTCGGCGCTGGCCGCGAGGTGGACGACGACGGCGATCCCTAGGCCCAGCGCAGCGAACCGGCCGAGCGGCAGGCGCCGGTCCAGCGACACCAGCCCCGCCCAGACCGTCGGGCGCAAGGCGCGCGGCGCCCAGTAGACCGCGTCCTGCTGGATCGGCTCGCGGCCCTCGACGAACTCGACCTGGCGGAAGGCGTCCGCCCAGACGCCGTGCGAGGTCCAGAACGCCCGGTCGAACGTCGGCCGCAGGCGCGCCGTCAGGACGGCGGCGACGGCCAGTAGTGCGAGCGGCGCGACGAGCGTGGCCCACCCGCTCCCGATCGCCTCGCCCACGATCGACAGCACTGAGCCGACCCCGAACACCTCGCCCGTGCGCAAGATGCCCGGGACCATCGCGTCTGGCACGAGAAAGCGGAGCGGTGGAGCGGTGCGGTAGGTGGCTCGGTAGGCGGCCCCCGCCTCCCCCCGGTCCCACGCTTGCGCCGTCGTCCCGAGACCCGACACCCGAGCGAACGCATAGAGCCCGACGGCGAGCACGACGCGGCGCCCTCGACGGCTAAGCATCGAGTCTCCGCCCGCGAGCGCGGTCGCGGCCGCAGGCACCGCCAGCACGACGGGGATCACGCCACCGGTCGAGTTGGAGGCGGAGCAGCCGGTCCGGGCCCGGGTTCGACAGCTGCAGCCGGGCCGCGCTGGGCGACGGGTAGAGCGCGTGGAGCACGCCGATCGCCATCCCGGCCGACACCAGGATGCCGACGTACCGGACCATCCGGGCCCGGGCGACGGGGTCGAGCGTCCGCAGACGCCGACATGGCGAGAGCGGCCAGTCCGGCGGCGGCAGCGACCCAGGCCAGCGTGCGGAGCCTGCGCCGCCGAGCGGTCCGGTCGAGCCGGGGAGGACGGCGCTCATCGGAACGTGCCGAGGTAGACCGTGCCGTCGGGGAATCCCGCGCGGGCGTCGGCGGCCAGGCGGCCGGCGAACGGCTCGGGGTAGAGCGTGATCGCGCCCAGGTCGTCGAGCGAGACCCAGCGCAGGTCGCGCAGGATCTGGTCGTCGTGGGCGAGCTCGGGGTCGCTCCCCAGCCGGGCCGTGTCCAGGGCGGGCGCCCGGCACTCGACGTAGAACGAGACGGCGTGGAGGGGCGGCGCGCACGAAGTCGAGCACGTAGCGGACCTCGCCCACCTCGGCGTCGAGGCCGGTCTCCTCGCGGACCTCGCGACGGAGCGCCTCGGCCAGGGGCTCGCCGAACTCGACGCCCCCGCCCGGCGGCGTCCAGAACGGCTCGTCCTCCCACAGCCCGTCGTGCTCGGCCAGCAGGACGGCCGTCGGCGTGTCGGGGTCGTCGAACAGCAGCGCGCCGACGCGGACGCGGACGTGCCCGGACAGGCGATCAGGGATGCGGTCGGACACAGGTCGGGCGACTGGACAACGGACTCGGACTCTTCCACCAAGCGCCCGAGGCGGCCAGCTCTCGCCGGCCGCGGGCTCGCTCGCCAGCGCCTAGGTCTCCTTGAGCACCCGAGCCGTCGCGCGCCGGACCTTGCGGGTCCGGCTCGGCTGGGTCGGCGCGTCGAACGTCCCGCCGGCCTGGGCGTGGGCGACGGCCGCCTGGACGAAGTGGACGAACAGCGGGTGCGGCTCGCGGACGCGCGACCGGTACTCCGGGTGGAACTGGACGCCGACGAACCACGGGTGCGCGAGCGCGTCCGGGGCGCCGTCGCCGCCCGCGTCGGGCTGCGGCAGCTCGATGATCTCGACCAGGTCCCGGTCCGGGTTCATGCCCGAGAACACCAGGCCCGCCTCGCGCAGCTTGTAGCGCAGGTCGTTGTTGACCTCGTAGCGGTGGCGGTGGCGCTCCCCGACCTCGTCGGCCCCGGCGTAGACCCTGGGCCAGCGTGCCCTCGGTCAGCGCGCAGGTGTAGGCGCCCAGGCGCATCGTGCCGCCCTTGTCGGTGACCGTCTTCTGCTCGGCCATCATCGAGATGACCGGCGACGGCGTGTCGGGCTCGAACTCGGTCGAGTGCGCCTCGGGCAACCCGGCGACCGTGCGCGCGAACTCGATGGTCGCGACCTGCATCCCCAGGCAGATGCCGAAAAACGGGACGCCGGTCTCGCGCGCCCACCGGACCGCCTCGATCTTGCCGTCGATGCCGCGGTCGCCGAAGCCCGGCGCCACCAGCACGCCCGCGACGCCGTCGAGCGCCTGGGCCACGTTCGCCTCCGTCACGTCGTCCGAGAGCACGTTCCGGACCTCGACCTGGACGCCGTTGGCCGCCGCGGCCAGCAGCAGGCTCTCCGAGATCGACTTGTAGGCGTCCTGGTGCTCGACGTACTTGCCGACGAGCGCGACGGTCACCTGGCCGTCGGGGTTCTTGAGCCGGCGCAGCAAGTCGACCCAGCCGGCGAGGTCGGCCGTCGGGTCCACGGCGAGCGACGCGTCGAGGCGCAGGCGTCGGAGCACGACCTCGTCCAGCTTCTGCTCGCGGAGCAAGAGCGGCACCTCGTAGATCGACTCGGCGTCGAGCGCCTCGATCACCGCCTCCGGCCCGACGTTGCAGAACAGGCCGATCTTGCGGCGGACGTCCTGGGGCAGCGGGTGCTCGGTCCGGGCGACGAGCACGTCGGGCTGGAGCCCGTAGCTCTGGAGCGTCTTGACCGAGTGCTGGGTGGGCTTGGTCTTGAGCTCGCCGGCCGCCGCGAGGTACGGGACCAGCGTGAGGTGGACGAGCGCCGTGTTCTCGCGGCCCTCCTCCAGCGACAGCTGGCGGATGGCCTCCAGGTACGGCAGGCTCTCGATGTCGCCCGCGGTCCCGCCCACCTCGGTGATGATGACGTCGTAGTCGCCGGTCTCGGCCAGCCGCCGCATCCAGCCCTTGATCTCGTCGATCACGTGGGGCACCACCTGGACCGTCTTGCCGAGGTAGGCGCCCGCGCGCTCCTTGGCGATCACGCCCGAGTAGACCCGGCCCGTCGTCACGTTGTTGGCCTGCGACATCGGGACGCCGAGGTAGCGCTCGTAGTGGCCCAGGTCGAGGTCGGTCTCGGCCCCGTCGTCGGTGACGTAGACCTCGCCGTGCTCGTACGGGTTCATGGTCCCCGCGTCGACGTTGATGTACGGGTCGAACTTCTGGATCGTGACGCGCAGCCCGCGCGCCTCCAGAAGCCGGCCCAGGCTGGCGGAGACGATCCCCTTGCCCAGCGACGACGTCACGCCGCCGGTCACGAACAGGAACTTGACGGGGGCGGAGTCGGCGGGCATCGGCGGGGGGTGGACGCTCGCCAGGAAAGCTACGGGCCGTCCACCCCGCCGTCGCCTCGGCCGAGACTTTCATCTGCCGGGCTCGCCTGCCGCCGGGCCGGTCCCGGCGGCCTCCTCTTACGCCCCCGACCCGGCCGGGGTGGGCGAGCCCGGCCGCCTCGACGTGACCAGCAGCCCCGTCCCGGTCTCGTTGTCACGGCGCAGGTCGACGGCGTTGAGCGCCAGCCCGACCGGGCCGGCGGGCAGGTAGTACGCGGCCACCAACGGCGTCAGCCACTTGCTCGCCGAGAGCATCTGGATGGGCCACTTGACCAGCAGCCGCCACGCCGCCGACCCGACCGGGCCGTACGTGTAGGCCGTCTCGACCACCTCCAGGCCCGCCGACTCCAGCTTCTCCTCCAGTTCGGCCACGGGGTACCCGTCGCGGACGTGCTCGCCGATAAAGCTCTCCTCGCCCGCCTCGGTGACCCCGCTGCCGCCCTGGTCGCTCGGCGTGTTGACGATGAACACCCCGCCCGGCTTGAGCGCCGCCCGGACGTTGCGGAACACCGCCCGGTCGTCCTCGATGTGCTCCATCACGTCGACCGAGAGCGCCAAGTCGAACGTGCCGGCGTACTCCAGCGGCAGCGTCAGGTCGGCCTTCTCGAACGCGACCCGGGCCACGTACGGCGTCTGGGCCATGAACGTCTGAGCCCGCGCGAGGTAGTCGTCCTTGATGTCGACGGCCGTGACCTCGACGTTGGGGAACGTCGAGACGAGCCAGTAGGCGTACTGCCCGAACCCGGTCCCCGCGTCGAGCACCCGGACGTCGCGGTCGCCCATCGCCTCGATCCGCTGGCGCAGCGCGCGGCGGACGTACCACGACCGCAGAAAGACGGCGTCGAGCAGGCGGTAGAACACCTTGGTGCGGGCCGGCGACTGCCAGAAAAAGTCGGCCGAGTCGGTCTTTTACGGGGTCGTAGTCCACGTCGGTCAGGAGACAGTCCCGGCACGTTACGTCGGCGCACTAGGTTGCGCCGCTCGCCTTCAGTGAAACGGGCGGGCCCCTCCCTCCCACCCCGCTCGTGCCCGCGTCCTACACCATCTACCCCATCGACGGCATCCGCCAGATGACCGTCCGCGGCGACCTCGACCTGGAAGGGCGCAAGGCGCTGATGCTCGACGTGGTCCACAACGCCGAGCTCAACCGCCACGGCCTGCTGGTCGACCTCCGCGCCACCGAGGGCGACGTGTCGTACCGCGACGTCCACGAGTTGATCCACGTCTTGGTCGAGAACCCGGACGCGTTCACGCACCGGGTCGGGCTGCTCGAGAACTACACCGATCGGTTCGAGAAGGCGCAGTTTTTCGAGGCCTACGCCGTCGAGCGGGGCTTCCAGGTCCGCGCGTTCGTGGAGGAGGACCGGGCGGTGGCGTGGCTGGAGGAAGGGGTCACCGAAGGCTGAGGGTTCCCCGCACCTGCCTGTGCCGCCGCCCCCGTCCGCCTCGGCGCCGAGGCGGGCGGCCGTGCGTCCCGCTCTCAGCCGGCCAGGTCTTCGACCGCCTCGGCCAGGCGGCTCCAGGTGTAGCGCTGGCGCTCGACGGCGACGCCCGCTTCCAGCGTCGGGCCGAGGCCGTCCTGCGCGAACCGGACGAGCGCGTCGGCCAGCGCCGCGGGGTCGTCCGGCGGCACGACCAGCCCGGCTCGGCCGTCGGGCACAGTTTCGGCCAGCCCGCCCACGTCGGTCGTGACGACGGGCCGCCCGAAGTGGAACGCGATCTGGGCGACGCCGCTCTGGGTCGCCGTCACGTAGGGCTGGACAACGGCGTCGGCCGCGCCGAAGTAGAGCCCGACGCGGTCGTCCGGGATGTAGTCGGCGTCCAGGCGGACGCCGTCGAGCGCGCCGGCCTGCGCCCGGAGCGCGTCCTCGTCGGCGTAGAACTCACCCGCCACCACCAGCACCGCGTGAGGCACGCGGCGGCGGACGTCGGCCCAGGCGTCGAGCAACACGTGGAGCCCCTTGTAGCGCCGGATGAACCCGAAGAACAGGAAGACCGGGACGCCGTCGGGCAGGCCGAGCGCGGCGCGGGCGTCGGGCCGGGGCGTCGGGGCGCCGAACCCGTCGTAGACCGGGTGCGCCACCTGTCGCACGGGGACCGTGACGCCCAAGAGGCCCAGGTCGTCGCGGACGCGGTCGCTCAGGACCACCAGACCGTCGCAAGCCGCGAGCGCGTAGCGGCTCAGCAGCCGGTCGCCCGGGCGACGCTCGTGTGGGATCGCGTTGTGGACGACGGCCAGCACCTTGACGCCTCGCTTTCGAAGTCGGCGAGCGATGACGCCGAACGCGGGGCCGAAAAACGGCATCCAGTGCATGAACACGACCACCTCGGCGCCCCCGTCGGCGACGTGCCGGGCGGTGCGCCCCCAAGACAGTGGGTTGAGCGAGTCGATCCAGCGCGGCGCGGCCGGGACGCCTTGGGGCGCGGGGCCGTCGTCGAGCTGGGTCGTGCCCGGGAACAGCACCTCGGGGTATTGACGGCGGAAGGTGACGGCCGACACGTGGTGCCCCCGGCCCGCCAGCGAGCGCGCAAGCGCCGCCTGGAAGTGAGCGATGCCGCCGCGGAAGGGCCACGACGGGCCGAGAAGCGTGATGCGCGCCATGCCCAAAGATGACACCGCCCGGCCGTCTCGGCGCGACCGCGGGCAGTCTGGGACGAATGCTCACCGTCCTGCCCTTGTGCCCGCGACGCGGACGGGCTACGATCCCGCCCCCTCTCCCCTTTCCGATGCGCTTCCTCTTCTCCGTCCTCTGTCTCACGGCCGCCGGGTCGGTGTCGGCCCAGGTCCCGTCCCCCTACATCACCCCCTTCGTCCCGCTGTCGGCGGAGGCCCAGGCGGTCTCCGAGGCGGGCGCGTTCGGCCAGACGTCGGACCCGCTCCGGATGCTCGACAACCCGGCCGTGCTCGCCGACTTCGCGGGCGGCCTGTCGGTCACGAGCGACCGAACCCCCCGCTGGTTCGGGATCGACGGGATCACGGCCCAGGCGTTCGCGGCGGCCGGTGGGGTCCGAGCGACGGTCGCGGGGATGCCGGCCTCGGTCGGGGTCGGGCTCGCGTTCGGGTCGTTCGATCAGTCCCCGTTCCCGATCACCCTGCCTGACGGTCCGGACTTGGACGATTTCGACCCCGGCCGCGACGAGACGCTGGCGTTGGGCCTGGGTGCCGCCCTGGGCGGGCCGGTGCGCGTCCGGGCCGGCGGGGCGCTCCGCCGCTACACGTCGAGCGCGTTCTTCGGGTCGAGCGTCCCGGACGAGCGGGCGACGGCGCTCACGGCCGACCTGGGCATCGACCTGACGGCGCCCGTCGGGCGTTGGATCATGCCGACGCACGACGGCGGCTTCCAGCTGGTCGGGGACGTGTCGGCGGGCTACGCGCTCCGCGGGATCGGGCTCTCGGAGTCGTCGGTGGAGATCGGGTCTGGCGTGTTCAACTACGGACCCGTTCCCGGGGCTGCCGACCGGACGCCGACGGCGGGCGTCAGCCTGCTCGTCGGCTTCGACGCGGGCGTGGGCACGCCGTGGGTGCTCCGGGGGGCGTCCGTCGAGTTCCTGACGGGCGCGGAGGACCGCGGCGCGGCGTACTGGGGGCTGTCGGCCGAGAACGTCCTGCTGGGCGCCGGTGCCGACGGGGACCAGATCCTCACCCGCCGCGGCTACCGGCTGGCGCTGGCCGAGGTCGTCACGCTGTCGAGCGGCACCATGGGGGGCGCGTCGTTCTCCCGGCGCGACTCGCGCGGCGCGACGCTGAGCCTGGGCGGCGCGCTCCGGGTCGCCGGGCTCTTGACGGCCCGCCGCGACCTCCACGCGCTGGGCCGCCGGCTCGACCTCCGCTACACCTACGCGACCTACTCGTTCGACGACGACTCGTTCGAGACGTTCGCCGCGCACGGGCTCACGCTCCGCGCCCGACCGTAGCCGCCTCGGCCGGCGGCCGGACCGAGGCGGGCGTGCCGGGGTCGAGGTGGTCGGTCACGTCGAACCGGTCGGCCCGCTCCATCTCGGGCCGTACGACCATCTCGCCCAGCAGCCCGGCCAGGAACGACTGGGCGCCGAGCAAGATCAGCATGACGCCGAACAGCAGCAGCGGCCGGCCGCCGATGGGCTGGCCGTAGACGAGCTTGACGACCGACAGGTAGGCCAGCATGAGGAAGCCGAGCACGAAGCCCAGCGTGCCGAGCCCGCCAAAGAACACCATCGGCCGACGCGCGAACCGCGTCAGGAAGACGACGGTGATCAGGTCGAGGAAGCCGCGCAGGTAGCGCTCCAGGCCGAACTTGGTCGTCCCGTAGGCCCGCTCGCGGTGGTTCACGACCTGCTCCTCGATCGCCGTGAACCCCTCCCACTTGGCCAGCAGCGGGATGTACCGGTGGAGCTCGCCGTAGACGCGGACGTTCTCGATCACCTCGCGGCGGTACGCCTTGATGCCCGAGTTGAAGTCGTGGAGCGGGATGCCCGAGAGCCAGCGCGTGACGCGGTTGAAGAACTTGGACGGGAGCCGCTTTTCCCACGGGTCGCGCCGCTTCCGCTTCCAGCCGCTGACCAGGTCGGCGCCGGCGTCGATGCGGGCGACCATCTCGGGAAGCTCGGCCGGGTCGTCCTGGAGGTCGGCGTCGAGCGTCGCCACGCACCGGCCGCGGGCGCGGCGGAAGCCTGCGGCCAGCGCGGCGCTCTTTCCGTAGTTGCGGCGGAAGCGGACGCCCGCAAACCGGGCGTCCTGCCGGTGTACGCGGTCGATGACGTCCCACGAGCCGTCGTCCGAGCCGTCGTCGACGAGCCAGACCTCGAAGCTCAGGCCCGCTCCGTCGAGCGCATCGCGGATCTGGTCCGCCAGCTCGGGCAGGCTCTCCGCCTCGTTGTAAGCCGGGACGACGACGGAGAGATCGGGGCGCATGGCTCGGGCCCTCCCGCCTCGGTCGGCCCGTGGGCCCGCCGAGGCGGGGCGGCTAGGTGTCGATGGTCGCGTACTTGGCGTTCCGCTCGATGAACTTGCGCCGGGGCTCGACGGCGTCGCCCATCAGCGTCGAGAACGTCTTGTCGGCCGCGGCGGCGTCGTCGATGGTGACCAGCTGGAGCATCCGGTGGTCCGGGTCCATGGTCGTGCTCCACAACTGCTCCGGGTTCATCTCGCCCAGCCCCTTGTAGCGCTGCACGCCGACGCCCGCGGCCCCGCCCATCTCGGCGATGGCCTCCTGGAGCTGCTGGTCGTTCCAGCAGTACACCTCCTTCTTGCCCTTCTTGGCGCGGTAGAGCGGCGGGAGCGCGATGTAGATGTAGCCGGCCTCCAGGAGCGGCCGGAGGTAGCGGTAGATGAACGTCAGCAAGCAGCGTCCGGATGTGGGCGCCGTCCACGTCGGCGTCGGTCATCAGGACCACCTTGTGGTAGCGGAGCTTCTCGTCGGAGAACTCGTCGGCGCCGGCGGCGATCTGGACGCCCGAGCGCCGTCACCATGTTCTTGATCTCCTCGTTGTCCAGGATCTTGTCGAGGCGGGCCTTCTCGACGTTCAGGATCTTGCCGCGCAGCGGCAGGATGGCCTGGAAGTGCCGGTCGCGCGCCTGCTTGGCCGACCCGCCGGCCGAGTCGCCCTCGACGAGGTAGAGCTCGGACTCGCTCGGGTCCTTGCTCGCGCAGTCGGCCAGCTTGCCGGGCAGGCCGCCGCCGCCGAACGCGCTCTTGCGCTGGACCAACTCGCGCGCGCGCCGCGCCGCCGTCCGCGCCTGGGCGCTCAGGATCACCTTCTGGACGATCGTCTTGGCTTCGCGCGGGTGGTCCTCCAGCCACTCGCCCAGCTTCTGGCGGACCAGGCTCTCGACCGCGCCCAGGACGTCGCCGTTGCCCAGCTTGGTCTTGGTCTGGCCCTCGAACTGGGGCTCCTGGACCTTGACGCTCAGGACCGCCGTCAGACCCTCGCGGAAGTCGTCGCCGCTGAGGTTGACCTTGGCCTTCTTGAGCAGGTCGTTCTTGTCGGCGTAGGCCTTGAGCGTGCCCGTCAGCGCGCGGCGGAAGCCGGAGACGTGGGTGCCGCCCTCGTGCGTGTTGATGTTGTTGACGAACGAGAGCACGTTCTCCTGGTAGCCCGTGTTGTAGCGCATCGCCAGCTCCACGGGCACCTCGGCGTCCTCGTCCTCGATGTGGATCTCGCCGTCGAACAGGCTCTCCCGCGCCTCGTCGAGGTAGGCCACGAACTCGGCCAGGCCCCCCTCCGAGTGGTACGTCTCGACGCCGAGCGCCTCGTCGTCCTCGCGCTCGTCGGTGAGCGTGATCGTGATCCCCTTGTTGAGGTAGGCCAGCTCGCGCATCCGGCTCGCCAGCGTGTCGAACCGGTAGACGCGGTCGAAGAAGATGCCCGTGTCCGGCTTGAAGCGGACCGTCGTGCCGGTCTCCTCGCCCTCGGTCATGTCGCGGACGCGCGTCAGCTCCTCGACCGTGTCGCCCTTCTCGAAGGCCATCTTGAACACGCCCCCGTCGCGGCGGACGGTCACGTCGAGCCGGTCGCTCAGGGCGTTGACACAGCTCACGCCGACGCCGTGCAGGCCGCCCGACACCTTGTAGGTGTCCTTGTCGAACTTGCCGCCCGCGTGGAGGACGGTCATCACGACCTCGACGGCCGGCTTGCCCTCGGTCGGGTGCATCGCGACCGGGATCCCGCGCCCGTCGTCGCTCACCGAGATCGAGTTGTCTTGGTGGATGACGACCTCGATGTGGTCGCAGTAGCCCGCGAGCGCCTCGTCGATCGAGTTGTCGACGACCTCGTAGACGAGGTGGTGCAGCCCGCGCACGCCCACGTCGCCGATGTACATCGCCGGCCGCTTGCGGACGGCCTCCAGGCCTTCGAGCACCTGGATGTTGCTCGCGCCGTAGTCCCCGCGCGATGGGGCGCCGTCACCGGCGGACGGCGGGACCGGCAGCGCGTTGGACGGCGGCGTGGGCGCCATGCCCTCGGGCGTCGCGGCGTTCTCGTAGGGGCGGTCGGTTCCGTTGGTGTCGGACATCGGTCGGGGATCGAGGGGGGACGCACAGGGCCTCAGAAGGTCCCGTGCCAAACCGGCCAAATTTACGGCCAGACGGCCTTCCCGGCCGTGATTTCTCAACGCCCGAGCGCCCCTCGTATTGGCCCGGTCACCCGCTGTTCACGCCGCCTCTGGCCCCTCCCCGAGCCGCCTCGACGAACGCGTCGCGCAGATCGCCGACGCGGGCCGTCAGCGCGGCCAGATCGAGATCGTAGAGCATCCGCGACGGCCCGGCGACGGGTCTCGTCGGCCAGCCGGCGGGCCTCCTCGACCGTGCCTTCGTCGACGGCCGGGTACAGGCTGAGCAGCTTCCGGTGGACCACGCCGAGCGTCCGCCCGAGGTCGTCCAGGAGCGTCCGGTCCTCGAACGCCTGGGCGAGCGCCGCCGCCGGGCTCTCGGGGACGCCGGTCACGACGCGGAGCCGCAGCCGGACGAGCAGCCCGCCCACCTCGGCGCCCAGCTCGGCGAGGTCCTGCCGGACCGGGCCGGCCGGCTCCTGCTCGGAGGCGTCTCGGCCCGCGCGGCGGTCGCCGATCTGGCGGGCCGTCTGCAACGCGGACCGCGCGGCGGCCACCAGGGCCACGGCGTGGAAGGCGACGGCGGCGTGCGAGTGGTCGCGCATCGGAGTTGGGAGTCCGAGGGTTCAGGGTTCGAAAGACGAGGCTCCGTATGCAGGGCGACGCCTCCAACGTGGCCGGTTGCGAGGCCTTCAGACGACGACTCAGAGCAGACGGCCGGTGCCGCCAGGTCTGAACCCTGACTCCGCTACACGTTGAGGTAGCGCAAGAACGCCGCGGCGCGTTCTTCGAGGTCGTCCTCCGCCTCGTCGAAAACGGCCGTGACGCGGTAGTCGTGGTGCGCCATCACGTGCCGGACGCGGGCCGTGTCGGTCACGTTCAGCTTGAGCGTGACCCGGACGCGCCCCGCGCCGGGGTCGTCCTCGGTCGACACGGACAGGATGCGGACCCCGTTCTGCTCGATGATCTGGGCCACCTGGCCCAGCGAGAACTGGTCGCGCGCGACGTCGAGCACGACGATGGCACCGGGCTCCTCGGTCGCCAGCATGTGGGCGAGCTGGGCGAACACGTCCTGGCGGACCACCAGGCCGGCGTAGCTCCCGTCCTCTGCCAGGACCGGGAGCACGCTCAGCCCGTGCTGGCGGAGCAGGTGGGCCGCGTCGAAGACGTGCGTGTCGAGGCGGATGGACACCGGCTCGCCGGCCATGAGCGCGCCCAGGGGCGACTCCGGGTTGGGGTGAGCGCGGAGCGCGGCCTCGGTGACGACCGAGTCGAGGCGACCGGTCGGGTCGAGCACGGGCAGGTGCGCGACGTGGGCGTCGGCCAGTTCGATCAGGGCCTCGCCGACCGTGTCGGTCGTCGCGAGGGGGTCGAGGTGGCTGAGGAGGGTGGCAACGGTCATGGCAGGGGGGGGACGACCGAGTCAGCAAGCTAGTGCGCCCGGCGGGTACACAGTAGACGCGCAAGGGGCGTACCACATCCAACGGGCCACCGATCCGGCGCGACCGTTCAGCGGAGTCTCCGCCCGTTCAGTCAGATCCCACGTCCGCGGTCGGCCTGAGGCGGGCCGAGTCAGGCGTCGGGCTCGTCGGCGAGCGCGGCCGCCTCGGCGGCGCCGTCGCCTGCCACATCGGCCGGCGGGGCCGGCGGCTCCTGCCAGCGCAGGCTCCCGTAGCTGGCGAGCATCCGGTCGAGGTCGGGCGCGTTCTTGGTCGAGGCCCGGAACCGGAGCCGGACGACCGGGACGGGCGGGGCCGTCGCGTCGTAGGCGTTCTCGGCGAACCCGAACGTCTCGTCGAGCACCTCGGCCACGCTGTGGACGTGGGACCGCGCCTTGGGCTTCGAGACCGGCAAGAGCGCGACCCGGTCGACGTAGTCGGCCTCGACGAGCGCCAGCGTCCGGGCCCGGAGCTCGTCCAGCCCGATCCCGCGCGCGGCCGACACGAAGACGGCGTTGTCGTGAGCCGACTGGAGCTGGTCGAGCAGGCCCGCGTCGTCGAGCGCGTCGACCTTGTTGAACACCATCAGCGTCGGCTTGTCCTGGGCGTCGAGCTCGGCCAGCGTCTCGTTGACCACGCGGATGTGGTCCTCGGCGTTCGGGTGCGTCACGTCGACGACGTGGAGGAGCACGTCGGCCTCGCGGACCTCGTCGAGCGTGCTCTTGAAACTCTCGACGAGCGAGTGGGGCAGCTTGCGGATGAACCCGACCGTGTCGGCCAGGAGCACCGGCTTGTTGGTGTCGAGGTTGATCTGGCGCGTGGTCGCGTCGAGGGTCGCGAACAGCCGGTCCTCGGCGAACACGCTGGCGTCGGCGAGCGCGTTCATCAGCGTGCTCTTGCCGGCGTTGGTGTAGCCGACGAGCGCGACGCGGGTCTGGTCGAGGCGGCCCTTCCGCTGGGTCGTCCGCTGGCGGTCGATCTTCTCGAGCTGCTCCTTGAGGACGGCGATCCGGTTGCCGATCAGCCGGCGGTCGGTCTCGATCTGGGTCTCGCCCGGCCCGCGCATCCCGATGCCGCCCTTCTGGCGCTCCAGGTGCGTCCAGGCCCGCGTCAGGCGCGAGCGGAGGTACTGGAGCTGGGCGAGCTCCACCTGGGTCTTGGCCTGAGCGCTGCGGGCGCGGCTGGCGAAGATGTCCAGGATCAGCCCGGACCGGTCGACCAGCTTGACGTTGTTGTCCTCCGACTTGAGCGCCTTCTCCAGGTTGCGGACCTGGACCGGCGACAGGTCGTCGTCGAACACGACCAGGTCGGCCTTGTGCTTTTCGACGAGTTGGCGGAGCTCCTCGACCTTGCCCTTCCCGATGAACGTCGCGCCGTGGACACGAGGCAAGTTCTGGGTCAAGCGGGCGATCGTGTCCGCGCCGGCGGTGTCGGTCAGCAGTTCGAGCTCGTCGAGCCCGTCGCGGAGCTCGGCGGGGGTCGTAGCCGGCGTCTGTACGCCGACGAGGATGGCGGTCTCGCGTCCTTGCGTGGTCGGTTGCGTCAAAAGGCGGGGTGTAGAGTCGGAGGTATGAACGCGTCGGGCCGGAGAACGGTGCGCAGAACGGGTGAAAGCTAGCGGCGAGGGGCGGACTGAGGGCCCGCCGTTCCCCGAGATCGACCGCCCCGTATCGCGGCCGGCCGCTATCTCGTGGGATCACGGGAGGCCGTCTGCGCTCGTCGTCCGCATTCTGTGCGGAGCCGGGCACGCCCGGCCACCAGTTGCTGGGACGGCACGGGACCCCTGCCTCGACGCCGAGGTGGGGGTCGTCGTTAGACAAAGGCGCGCCACTTCGAATCGTGTGATCACAGGACCCAGGCCCGCAACGACAGCCCGACCTTGTTCGCAGCGGTGCCCTCCACAGCCCGGCCGGCTTCACGCCCTTCCCCAAGACACGGCGCGACTACCGGAGCGGTTGCTCTACGGAGACGCACCACCGTGGGACTCCTTGGCCGCCGTGGTGGGATGGCCGAGGCGACGGGCGGGAGGGCACGGCGCCCTCCCGCCCCCCCTTATTTGTCCGTTGTGGCCGGGCGGCGGCGCGTCGTCACGAGCGTCTCAGCGACCAGGCAGGTGAGCGCGAGCGCGAGGAAGATGGCCCAGAGCGACGTCCCGCGGGTCTCTCCGTCGGCGGCCAGCCCGGCGGCGCCGTCGACCACGCGGACCGGGCGGCCGGTGATCGTTTCGAGCCGCCGCGCCGCCTCCTCGGGGTCGAGCGACCGCGGGTCCGACTCCCGGGCGTCCTCGTTGACGGCGACGACGCGGAGCGTCCGGTCTCCCTGGACGACGCGGTACAGCCCGGCCCGGGCGACGGCGTCTCCGACGTCGAGCAGCACGGCGCCCGGCACGGTCCGCTGGAGGGGCGTGAGCGTTACCCCGTCCGGCCCGATCAGGCGGAGCGCGGTGCCGGACTCGACCCCGTCGACACGGATCGTCCCCCCTTCTCGCGCCAGCAGTTCTCCCGAGTCGGCGACGGATGACCCGGCAGCGAGGTAGGCCGCGGCGCGGTACAAGAGCGGGACAAACAGGCCACGCTGGGGCAGGTCGCTCCACGCCAAGTCCGGCGCGACGCCGAACAGCAACACGCTCCCCTCCCCTCGCCGGATCTCCTGCAGCAGCGGGGCCCCCGTTTGTGTCCCGATCAGCGTCGTCTCATCGGCCCCGCCGGGCCGGTAGCGAGCGATCCGGCGGATGTCGACCGCCTCGGGCGTCGGGCGGGCCGCGTCGAAGACGCCCGCGAACAGCGGGTGGTCGAGGTCCAGGTCCGTCGTGGTGCCGAGGCGGGGACCGTCGTCCTGGCCCAGTGCGCCGTCGACCCGGCCGGCCCCGATCGCAGCGAGCAGCGGGTTGAGGCTGTCCGCCGCGTCTCCGGGGAAGGCGAGAACGCCACCGCCGCCAGCGACGAACGACGCGAGGCGGCCCGGGTCTCCAATCGTTGACGGCCCCACCAATACGACGGCGTCGTACCGGTCCAGGTCGGCGCCGGAAAGCGCGCCCTCGGCGATCTCGTTGAGCGCGAGCCCACCCGACTCGGCCGCGACGCCCAGGGCCAGCGTGACCAGGTCCGCCCGCTGGCCATCGCCCCGGACGACCAGAACGCGCGGCGGCGGCGGCACCCTGAGCGCGAACCACCGCGCGTCGTCCCACTCCGCGGCGTCGGGCTCCAGTCGGACCTCACCGCCCAGCCAACCGCGCGCGGGCGGTGTGACGGTAAACGGGACGCGCGCCGGCTCGCCCGGCACCACGTCGACGGCGGTCTCGGCGACGCGCTGGCCGTCGAGCCGCATCGACACGCCGACCGTGCCCGCCCGCCCGCCGTACCGGACGACGGTCGCCTCGATCTGGACGGGCCGGCCCGGCTCGACGATCCTGCTCACGACGCGGACGTCGGTGACGGCCGTGTTGACCTGAGCGCGGGCGCCGAGCGGGATCAGCGTCACGTCCACGTCGTCGGGCAGCCGGGCGCTCGCCGAGTCGGTGAAGGTGGCCGCCTGGAGATCGCTCACGACGACGATCTCACGACGGGGGTGAGCGGCGCCGTCGAGCACGCTCCCCGCTCGGGCGACGGCGGCCGTGAGGGCCTCGGCGCCCGCCAACGCGGGCGTCGCGGCGATGGCGTCCAGCACCGGCCCCGCAGTCCGGTACGGCACCACACGGGACTCGGCCGGCCGAGCGACGGGCAAGAGCGTCCGTTCGTCCCCGGCCCCGGTCGCCTCGACGACGGCGGCACCGAGGCGGCGGGCCTGGTCGATCAGCGCGCCCTGGGCGTCGCGCAGCGTCATCGACCGGCTGTTGTCCAGGACCAAGACCAGGCTTCGGGCCGCGCCCTCCTCGAACACACCCGCGTCGGCCGTCCGCGTCGGCCGGGCGAAGGCCAGCACGAGGAACAGCACGGCCAGCGTCCGCAGCGCGAGCAGGAGCCACTGGCGGATCCGGACGCGCCGCATCGCGGTCGCCTCGATCTCGCGGATAAACCGGAGCGTCGAGAAGTCCACCCGCTGGGGGCGGCGGAAGTTGAACAGGTGGACGGCGATGGGGATCGCCGCGGCCGCCAGCCCGAACAGGATGAGGGGGTTCAGAAAGCCCATAGCCGCCGAACGTAGCCACGCCCACCAGTCGCGCGCCGGCCCGTCGTGCTATCGGCCCGTCACCATCGCCTCGAACCGGTCGTGCGGAGGCCGGCCCGATCCGTCGCCCTCGGGAAACACGACGCGCGTTCTGGGCAGCGCGTATGGATGCAGCTCGCCCAGCACGCCCTCCCGTATTTCACAGTGCGGTCTCCGAACTGCGTCGGCGGTCGCCGCTGACATCGGCGCGCGCATCTCGACGCCGCGCTCCCCGAGGTCGGTGACGTGGAGCCGTCACACGGACCCGCCGTAGTGCTCGAACGCCTCCACCCGCCGCGCACTTCGGCGCGGACGGCCTCGACCGGGACGCTGTAGTCCGTCCGCACCCGCACCGTCCTCAACACCTGGGACGGCGACCGCGAATTCGCCTGCGGCCCGAAATCCGACTTCACCCTAGCAACGCGCCCCCGCCGGCAGAGCCAGCGGGGGCGCGATCTGTCGCGAGACTGCGCCTAGCGGACGACCGTGATCTGCCGGGTCGCGACGCCGTCGGCTCCCTGAAGGCGGAGCATGTAGACGCCCGAGGCCAGCCCGCTGACGTCCAGCGCGACCGTCTGCGAGTCGCCCGAGGTGGGCAACCCGTCGAAGACCGTCAGCACCTTCTGGCCGAGCATGTTGAACACCGAGAGCTCGACCGGAGACACGTTGCCGACAGCGAACGAGACGGAGGCGCGGCCCGTCGTCGGGTTCGGTCTCGGGGCTGCGAGGCCGAACGCCCCCGGCTCAAGTCCGTCCTCGGATGCGACGGCCGCACCGTTCAGCTCGAACGCGCCGATGTCGTCCGGCGTGAAGCGCCGCTGGCGGCCCCGCTGGTCGAGGTCGAACATGGACTGTCCCGCGTCGATGGCCCGGCTCGACGCCGTGATGGCGCGGGTCATGGTGAACCCGCCGTTGTCGGCGAGGGGTTGGAGGCCGGGGTCCGCCCCCGTGATGTTGGTCCCGGTGTCACCCTGGATCACGCACCCGGTGGAGGACTCGATCAGGTTGTAGCCGCCGGACTGGAAGGTGCCCGAGCAGTCGGGTCCCATTCCGCCAGCCGTGTTGTTGCTGAGGATGGTGTTCTGGATCGAGAACGAGTCGTCGCTGGCCGAGAGGAGGCCCCCTCCGTCTCCGCCCGCCATGTTGTCGGCGACGGTCGCACTCGACACCGAGATCGTACCGCCGCCGTTGTCGTAGATGCCGCCGCCATCGCCGGTGGCTTCGTTGTCCGAGACCGTGGAGTTGCCGAGGTCGAGCGAGGCGCTCACGTTGATCCACAAGCCGCCACCTTCGGAAGCGGAGTTGTTCGAGAACGTGCTCATCATCACGGCCACGTCAGCGGCGCCACCGGCGTGGAGGCCGCCGCCGTTGCCCGGCATCGGAGCGTCGATTGAGTTGCCGTCGACCATGACCTGGCGGAGCATGACGGCCGTCGAGTCGTCCGTAAGGACGTCGTCGAATAGCTCGATGCCGCCGCCGGCCCGGTTGGCCGTGTTGCCCGTGACCTCAGAGAACGCGAGCGACGCAGAGGCCCCGTCGGCGACGAACACGCCGCCACCCGAGCCCGAGGCTCCGCTCGCGCTGTTCCCGTCGATAAGCGCGTAGCGCACGGACGCCACCCCGCCGCTCTCGACGTAGATCCCACCGCCACCGATGCCGGCCATTCCGCCGGTGGCCTCGTTGCCGGAGACCGTGGTGAACCCGTTCCGGTCGCCGTCCTCCGCGTCGTCGTCGTACGAGGCGTCGCCTTCCGCACCCCCGTTGATCGTGAGCGTGCCGTTGGACCAGAGCCCACCTCCCTCGACGGCCGTGTTGCCGGAGACCGTGCCGCGACGGATGGTCACGTCGCCACCGCCACTGTGGAGGCCACCGCCGTTGCCCGGCCTCGCGGTGTCGATCGAGTTGTCCGTCAGCATGACGTTGACCAGCAGGACCGTTCCGGCCGCGTCCTCGATGCCGCCGCCGGCCCGGTTGGCCGTGTTCCCCGTGATCGTGGCGTTGGTTACGCTCAGCGAGCCGGCGGAGAAGATCCCCCCACCGGAGCCCGACGTGCCGCTGGCGACGTTCATCGAGACCTCCGCGTCGAACAGGATGATGTCGCCGGAGGGCGTCGCGTAGATGCCGCCGCCGCCCTGGTCGGGGTCGTCCCCTGTGGCCTCGTTCATCGAGATCGTCGGTGCCGTGATCGTCGGCACCACGACGTCTGGCATCATGTCGACCGGGATGTCCTCCGCGTTCGACGTGATCCCGAGCGTCCCGCTCGTCCACAACCCACCGCCCTCGACGGCTCGGTTGTTCGTGTACGTCCCTCCTGCAACGACCACCAGACCGGCGCCGCTGTGGACGGCGCCGCCGTTGCCGGGGTTGGCATCTTCGGCCACGCTGTTGCCGTCGAAGGTCGACATGATGAGGATCGTCGTCCCCTCAGCGTCCTCGACGCCGCCACCGGCGCGGTTGGCGTCGTTGTCCGAGATCGTGCTCGACATCACGATGAGCGTCCCGGCGTTGTTCAGCACGCCTCCGCCTGAGCCCGACGTGCCCGAGGCGGTGTTGCTCGTGATGGTGACGCCGTCGAGCCTGAGAGAGCCGCCCTCGTTGTAGATCGCGCCGCCGCCCTGACCGGCGTCGTCCCCGGTCGCCTCGTTGTCCGAGAAGCTGGTGCCCGCCACCGTCATGGAGGCGCTGCTGTTCCAGAAGCCCCCGCCCTCGACAGCCGTGTTGTTGGTCACGTCGCCGCCGTCGACCATCGCCGTGCCCGAGGCTGAGAGGTGGATAGCGCCGCCGTTTCCAGGGTTCGTGCCTGCGTCGTTCGAGTCGAAGTCCGTGTCTGAGAGGTCGATCGCGCCGTCACGGTTCTCGATGGCACCGCCCGCACGGTTCGCCGAGTTGTCGGAGAACGAGGACTCCGTGATCGTCACCGTTCCGGTCCCGTTGACGAAGATGGCGCCACCCGAGCCGGACGTTCCGCTGGCTGCGTTGCCCGTGAACTCAGAGTCTGCGATGGTCCCAGAGGCGGAGCGGAAGTAGATCGCTGCGCCCCCCTGTTCCGCGCCGTTGCCCGTCGCCTCGTTGTCCGCGAACTCGACGTCCATCACCATCAGCGAGCCCCCCTCGTCGACCAACACGCCCGCTCCAATCGGGGCGAATCCGTTCGACAGGGTGAGGTTGGACAGCCGGAGTGCAGCGCCGGGGGCCACGTTCAGGATCCGGTAGAGGCCACTCCCGTCGAGCGTGATTCTCCCCACGACCTGGCTGCCGTCGATGCTGAGCGAGTCGGTTACGCTGATGGCGTCCTGCCCCAGCGCGACGGTGTCGTTGACGATGGTGGTGCCGAAGACGATCTCGTCCTCACCGGCCTCGCCGGCCTGACAGGCGTCGACGGCGGCATCCGTATTGGCCGCGGCGACGGCCTCACGGAGCGAGCAGTCGCCATCGTTGTTTCGCTCGTCGTCGAGAGTCGTCACCGTGATGGTCGCGGCGCTGGCCGCTGAGGCCCAGCCGACAGCAAGGACGAGGGCTAGGCCGCGGAGTACTGATAGGAAGCCCCTGGGGCCGAGACGTGTGGCAGTAGACATGGATGTGAGCGGGGATGTGGGAGAGGAATCCAGAAGCCGCTCAGGGGCCGTTCCGGATCGAGGTGCGATCTGTCGTTCGCGCGGTGGCCAGGGACCGTTCCGTCTACTCATGGCTCTGAGGTCATCTGGGACTTTGTCCGACGTCATTCTTTGACTGTTCAGTGTTCATTCTTCACCCACCCGGCCATCGTCGGGTGACGGACGGGTACGGGGCCACGCCCACCCGCTCCGACTGCCCGCACGATGTCTGAGGTCCGCCCCGGCCGGGCGCGGGGCCATCCCCGCCTCGGCGCCGAGGCGGCCATAGCCGGGAGGCTGACACCACGGTTTCACACTGCCAGGGCATCTTCCACGGTTGCCCCGCGTTGCCCCCGATCCACCGGCGGCGCGCGCCGCCTGCCCCCAGCGCATCCGACATGGCAAAGACGAAACCGGCTCCCAAGCGACCCCAAACGGCCCCCGTGGACGACACCCGGAACCGGTTCGTCGGGCGCGACTTGGTGGTCAAGGGCGCGCGTCAGCACAACCTCAAGAACGTCGACGTCACAATCCCCAAGAAGCAGTTGGTCGTCGTTACGGGGCCGTCGGGGTCGGGGAAGTCCTCGCTGGTGTTCGACACGATCTACGCCGAGGGCCAGCGGCGCTACGTCGAGTCGCTGAGCGCCTACGCCCGCCAGTTCCTCGACCGGATGGACAAGCCGGACGTGGACATGATCACCGGCCTCGCGCCGGCCATCGCGATCGAGCAGCAGACGGGGACCAAAAACCCGCGGTCGACGGTCGCGACCCAGACCGAGGTCTACGACTACCTCCGCCTGCTGCTGGCGCGCGTCGGGACGACGGTGTCGCCGGTGTCGGGCGAGGTGGTGACTCGGGACAGCCCGCGGTCGGCGGCCGAGGAGATCCAGGCCCGGCTGCCCGGGAGAACGCGGTTCTACCTCTGCTTTCCGTTCCCCTCGCACAAGGGCGCGAAGAAGGTCGAGGAACTGGAGGCCTTGCGCGCGCGGGGCTTTTTCCGCCTGGTCGCCCTCCCGACTGACAAGCAAGCCGAGAAGGGCGCTCAGGCCGAGGTGATCGACCTGGCCGAGACGCCGCCCGAGGCGGTCCGCACGCCGGTCGCGCGCCTGCTGGTGCTGGTGGACCGGCTGGCGACCACCGCGAGTACCGACGGCGCAACCGAGCCGGCCCGCGACCCGACGACCAACCGGATCGCCGACTCGGTCGAGCAGGCGTTCCGCGAGGGCGACGAGCGGGCCGTCGTGGTCACGGCACCGCGCGAGGGGCCGTTCGAGACGCTGGACTTTTCCGCCCGCTTCGAGCGCGACGGGATGACGTTCGAGGACCCGACTCCCCAGTTGTTCTCGTTCAACAGCCCGCTCGGGGCGTGTCCTGCTTGCCAGGGCTTCGGCCGTGTCCCCGGCGTCGACCCAGACCTGGTGATTCCCAACCCCGAGCTGTCGCTGCGTCAGGGTGCCTTGGCCCCGTTCCGGTCGGAGCAGTGGTCGAAGCATCAACGGTCGTTGATCCGGGCCGCGGGGTCCAGCGGGGATCGATCTGGACACGCCGTACACCCTGCTGCCCGAGGCCCAGAAGGCGATTGTGTGGGCCGGCAAGGGGGAGTACGTCGGCGTGGAGGGGTTCTTCTCGTACCTCCAGAAGAAGCAGTACAAGATGCACTACCGCATCTACGCGGCCCGCTTCCGCGGCTACACGCGCTGCCCCGCGTGCGACGGGTACCGGCTCCGACCGCAGGCGCTCCACGTCAAGCTCCGAGGCCCCGGCCTCGGTGTCGAGGGGGACGCCCCCGACTGGTTCCACATCGGCGAGCTCGCGGAGCTGACGACGGCCGACGCGCGGGCGTTCTTCGAGGCCGTCGAGCTGAGCGAGCACGACCAGGAGGTCGCCGGCCGCTTGCTGACCGAGATCCGCAAGCGGCTCGGCTACCTCGTCGAGGTGGGCCTGGACTACCTGACGCTGGACCGGTTGGCGATGACGCTCTCGGGCGGTGAGACCCAGCGGATCAACCTGGCGACCAGCTTGGGCTCGTCGCTCGTCGGAAGCCTGTACGTGCTCGACGAGCCGACCATCGGGCTTCACCCCCGTGACAACGACCGCCTGATCGCCATCCTGGAGGGTCTCCGCGACATCGGCAACACGGTGCTCGTCGTCGAGCACGACGAGCAGATGATGCGCCGGGCGGACCAGCTGATCGACGTCGGCCCGGGCTCGGGCGCGCTCGGTGGCGAGATCATGTTCCAGGGCACGTTCGACCAAGCGCTCGACGACGACCAGAGTCTGACGGGCGCGTACCTCTCCGGTCGGAAGTCGATCCCGGTCCCCGAGACCCGTCGGCCGGTCGATCCGGAGCGCCGCATCGTGGTGCGTGGCGCGCGGCAGCACAACCTGAAGCGGCTCGACGTGGCGTTCCCGCTCGACCTGATCACCGTCGTCACGGGCGTCTCCGGGAGCGGCAAGTCCACGCTCGTCCACTCGACGCTGTACGCGGGCCTCCAGCGACTCAAAGGGAACGACTTCGAGGGCAAGGTGGGCGCCCACGACGAGATCAGCGGCGCGGACTTGGTCGAGAGCGTCGAGATGGTGGACCAGTCCCCCATCGGCAAGTCGCCACGGTCGAACCCGGTGACGTACATCAAGGCGTTCGACGCCATCCGGGAGTTGCTGGCGAGCACGCACCAGGCCAAGATCCGCGGCTACCGCGCCGGCACGTTCTCGTTCAACGTGCCCGGCGGGCGCTGCGAGACGTGCCAGGGCGAGGGCGTGGTCCAGATCGAGATGCAGTTCCTGGCGGATCTCTACCTCGAATGCGAGGCGTGCCACGGGGCTCGGTTCAAGCAGGACGTGCTCGAAATCCGGTTCAAGGGGAAGAACGTGGCCGAGATCCTGGACCTGACCGTTGACGAGGCCGTCGCGTTCTTCGCCGGTCAGCGGCGGACCGAGAACAAGCTGCAGACGCTCCAAGACGTCGGGCTGGGGTACCTCACGCTGGGCCAGCCCTCGAACACGTTGTCGGGCGGTGAGGCCCAGCGCGTCAAGCTGGCGGCCCACCTCAGCAAGACGCACCAGGGGCACACGCTCTACTTGTTCGACGAGCCGACGACGGGACTGCACTTCGACGACATCCGGAAGCTGCTCGCGGCGTTCAACGCGCTCGTCGAGGCCGGCCACTCGGTCGTCTTGATCGAGCACAACCTGGACGTGATCAAGGCGGCCGATTGGGTGATCGACATCGGGCCCGAGGGCGGGCGCCGCGGGGGGTTCGTCGTGGCTGAGGGGACGCCCGAGACGGTCGCGACCACCGACGGCAGTCACACGGCCCCGTTCCTGCGCGCTGCGCTGCCGTAGTGCGGGCGTGAGCGGACGGAGGTATCTCACACGACCCTCGCCTCTCGCTCCGGCCGTGTCTCCTCTCCGAATCGCCCTGTTCACGGGCAACTACAACCACGTCGAGGACGGCGTCTCCCGCACGCTCGGCCGCCTGGTCGGTTACCTCACCGAGGTGGGCCATCAGGTCCTGGTCCTCGGGCCGACCATCGACGAGCCGCTCGACCAACCCGGCCGGTTCCTCGCGGTCCCGTCGGTCTCGGCGCCCGGACGGCCGGAGTACCGAGTCAGCACCCGGTTTCCGGCCTCGGTGCGGCGCGAGGTCGAGCGGTTCGCGCCCCACGTCGTCCACATCGCAACGCCGGACGTGTTGGGGCACAGGGCGTTGGCGTGGGCACGCGGCCTGGGCATCCCGGTCGTCTCGACGTACCACACGCACTTCGCGTCGTACCTCGACTACTACCACCTCGGGCTGGCGGAGCGCGCATTGTGGGCCACGCTCCGCCGGTTCTACAACCGCTGCGACGAGGTGTACGCTCCGACGCCGGCGATGCGGGACGCGCTCGCGGCTCACGGGGTCACCTCGACGCTGCGTCTGTGGCCCCGAGGCATCGAGCTCGACCGCTTCCGTCCCCAGGCGCGCTCGGACGCGTGGCGCGACGCCCACGGCTTCACCGAGTCGGACGTGGTGGTGTCGTTCGTCAGCCGGCTGGTCAAGGAGAAGGGGATCGACGTGTTTGCCGAGACCGTCCGGTCCCTCCAGCGTGAGGGGGCGCCGGTTCGAGCCCTGGTCGTCGGCGACGGTCCTGAGCGCGAGGCGCTTGGAGCCGACCTCCCCAGCGCGGTGTTCGCAGGCCACCTGTCGGGTCCAGAGCTGTCGACCGCTTACGCGTCCTCCGACGTGTTCCTGTTCCCGAGCGAGACCGAGACGTTCGGCAACGTGACGCTCGAAGCGATGGCCTCAGGGCTGGGAGTGGTCGCGGCCGACGCGGCGGGAACGGCCAGCCTGATCGACCCCGGACACACAGGACTCCTCTGCCCCCCGCGCGACCGCGCCGCGTTTCTCGACGCCACGCGTCGGCTCGTCTCAGACCCCGACCTCCGCGCCCGCCTCGGCACTCGAGCGAGGGAGGTCGCTAGCGACTACGACTGGGCGGAGGTGCTTGAGCGGATGGTTCGTTATTACCGAGGGGCCGCAGGATCGGCGGCATCGTCGACGTACCCAGCGAGAAGTGGGGCGTAAGCGCCTGATTTTATTTTACGCAAGATACTGTTTAATAATGTTTTATATCGCAAAGAAGTTGAGTTCGTCCGACTCGCCTCTGCTTCCTGACCGCTACACGACTCTTGTTGGGCTAATCACATGACAGTTAGGACTCACTAGGGCGCGCATCCCCATCTGAAGCCGGGTGGAGTTTGAACGTGGGGTGGAGGATCGCCTCGGGATCACCGAGGTCGTAGCGGCGGCGACGCTTGCGGCGGCGGTCGAGCCAATGGTTGTCCTCGATCACCTGGAGGAGTGCAGGGTAGAACACCAGCGTCGCCGCTAGCGTGCCACCAATCCCGACGACAGCCAGCACGCCGATCGACCGCAAGCCAGGATGCGACGACAGGAGCAGCCCTCCGAACCCGACCAGGTTGGTAAGAGCGCCCATCGTGACGTGCTCCCCCGTCGATCGCAGCACGCGGCGGATGGACCCTCTCCCCTCCTCGCGGTATCGGTGCGTCAGGTGGACGCCACCATCGTTCCCGATCCCCAAGACAGTCGGCAGGACGACCAGGTTATAAAACGTGAGTTGGACGCTGAACAGCACCATCATCCCCATCATCCACGCCAGGCCGATCATGAGCGGCACCACGGCGACGAACGTCCATTTGAGGGAGCGGAACGAGACGTAGACCAGCACGAACACCAACAGGAAGGTGACAACCACCATCAGTTGGCTCTCCTCCTGCATCAGCCTCAGCATGTCGGCGGCGACAAGCTGGGTGGAGGCCGCGTAGAACGAGCCTCCTTCCGGTGTCGTGACCTGCCCGATCAACTCGGCGAACCGGATGGAGCGTCGTCCGTCGGCCATGTTGCCGCGGGGGAAGACGATCACGAAGTTGCCCACTTCGCCGCTCCGAGTCGTGAAGGGGCGCGTCAGGAAAGGCGGGACGCTGTCGAGCGGGATCGGCTCGGTCGCCGACGCGGCGCGGCGGAGTCGCGCGATCTGCCCGGTCGTGTCGGCCAAGAGAAACGGGTCGTCGAGCACCTCACGGACCTTCACCAGAGCGGCCAGTTTGGCGGCGACCCCAGCGCTATCCGTAGGAAAACGCTCCTGGAGACTCTCGACGGCGAGGATCAAGGAGTCCTGCTCGGCGAGGTCCTTGACTGCCGCCGTCACACTTTGGACGCCCTCGGGCGAGTCGAGCAGGATGTACGCTGGGTTTCGGCGCTCGCTCTGCCCGAAGACGGGTTCGAGGGCTTGGGCGCGCCGGTAGTACTCGTCATACTCGGGCTCGAGGTTCGAGAAATTGTACTCGAACGACACCTTCGGGAAGGCCACTACGCATACGGCCGTGAGCACGAGGCACCCCACCACGATCGTCCGCGAGAAGGGGAACCGGCTGTCCGGCTCCACCTGGGACGCCTCGCCGCGGAGCCGGAGGTCGAGGGCGCCCGTCCGCTCGGCGATGGCGAGCAGCGCGGGCAAGACGGTCAGCATCGAGATCACGGCGAACAAGATGCCGAGGCCACCGATCAGGCCAAACTCGCTGAAGCCGCGGAAGTCAGCGAGTTGCAAGACGAAGAGCGCGCAGGCGGTCGTGAGCGCCGAGACCGCGATGCCCTGCCCTGTGCTGACGAACGTCTCCTCGACCGCTCCTGGCACGTCTCGACCGGCGCCGCGCTCCTCCGCGTACCGCGCGTAGAAGTGGATTCCGTAGTCGATGCCGAGTCCGAACAAGACCAGTCCGAGCGTCGACGTCATCAGGTTGAGCGTCCCGAACGCGACTGAGGCTACCCCCCCCGCCCACGACAAGCTGACGAGCAGGGGCACCGTCAGCAGCAGCGCCGTCACCGGCGTCCGCAGCAACTCCGCCCCGACGACGCGCCACACCAGCCGTCCGCCCGTCCTCGCCTGGATGGACTTGTACAGGAAGTACAGGACCACGGCCAGGATCACAGACAGGACGCCGGCCCCGAACGAGTTCCGCACGTCGTTCGTGATCGACCGCACCTCGATCGTCTGGCGGAGCAAACGTCCCGCCGCCGTCACCACCATCGCCGGGTCGTAGCTCGCAGGCCCCACCTCGGCGATCGTGTCGTCGAGGTCGGCGTACAGCTGCTCGACGAAGGCGAGGTCCGTCTGGGACCCCGTCGGGTACAACTTGACGACCAGCGTCGTCGAGTCCGGGCTCAGGAAGTACTCGGTGAGCGCGAGCTGAGCCAGGTCCGCGCGGAGCTGGTCGCCCTCTTGCTGCCGGACCTGACGGGCGCTGTCCGTGTTGGCCCGGAACAGGTCCATCCGGAGCGGATCCGTGGCCGAGCGGACCTGCTGGGCTTGCTCTCGGAGGAACCGTTCGAGCCGGTCCAACTCCTCGAAGGTAGCGAAGTACAGCGCGTTCTCCGACACGAACCGAACGTCCCGCCGGAAGTCGACCCGGGTAAAATACCGGCCCTGCCCGTCTGGTCTCTCCAGACCCATCGCCGCCGTTACGAAGGACTCGGCGAACGCCAGGTTGTGCTCGAACGACGGGCTGTAGATCGCGACGTCGACCGTCGTCTCGGCCCCGACCGTCTCCTGGAGCTTCTCGATCGCCTGGACGCTGGTGTACTCCGGCGGGAGCAGCGTGATGATGTTCGCGTCGACCTTGAGGTCCAGCGCCTTCCATATGCCGACCCCCGCCAGCGCGAACGCGACGACGACCACTAGGATGGGATGGGCGACGATTCGCCGCGGGATGAAACGGAGGCGGTCGAAGACCAATGCGCTGCGGAGGGTGGCGGAGAGTAGGCCCGGAACGGATGAATCCCGGTTGTTTCACATGAAACGTCAGACCGAAATCCCGATGGCGACGAGGATCGCCGCCGCTATCGCGGTACCAGCCACGAGCACGATGACGTTGACGCCGCGCCACACCACAAGCGCGGTCGCCCCTGACGCGATCACCCACGCACCCAGGGTGTCTAGAGTGCCGAGCGCAAGCTGGACCGTGACGACGGCCATCAGAGCCATTGAGGCAGCGTTGACCGCATCCAAAAGGGCCGCCGTGAGCGGGTGGCCTCTTAGTCGAGGAACGAGCGGGTGAAGAAGGCCGGAGAACACGAACGAAGGCAGGAAGATCGCGACCGTCGCGACGGCAGCTCCAGGAATCCCGTGGACGAGGTAGCCGACCGCTGTCGCAGTCGTCAAGACGGGTCCGGGCGTGAGCTGACCGAGGGCGACGGCGTCGAGGAGCTGGGTCTGGGTGAGCCAGCCGTACCGGTCGACCACATCCGCCTCGAGGAACGCGACGAGCACGTAGCCACTCCCATAGAGCACGGCTCCCACCTTAAGGAAGAAGAGCCCCAAAACGCCCAGCGATGGCGCGAGAGACGCCGCGCCTTGGCCCAGCATCGCGAGCAACGGCCACCCAGACACACTGGTCACACCTTTGGGATGCAGTGGACCGCGGCGGCTCGTGTATAGCAGGAGTCCGCCCACGGCCGCGCCGCCCAACAATGCCGGAATCTCAGAAACGCCGAGAGCCACGGAGAGAGCGACACTGACTGCTACCAGCGCTAGAGGCCTAGTAGAGACAGCCTTTTTTCCGAGCCGCCACAGTGCACCCGCGATCACGGCGAGCACCCCAGCCTGGATCCCCGCCAAGAAGGGTGTGGCCTCGGGCACACTCGCGGTCTGAACGTAGAACCACGCAAGGAGGAGCGTTAACCCCGCAGCTGGCAGAATAAAAGAGACGCCTGCCACGAACAGCCCGGTCCAGCCCGCGCGCGCGAACCCGACGTGCATCGTCATCTCGGTCGAGTTGGGCCCGGGTATCAGGTTCGTCGCGCCGACCAAGTCGAGGAACTGCTGGGAGGTCAGCCACTTTCGTTTCTGAACCACCTCCTCCTCCATCATGGCGATGTGAGCCGCCGGCCCGCCAAACCCCACGATGCCGAGCGTAAAAAAAAGACGGGCGAGTTCGGTCAATCGGTGAGACATCGGGATCGTGACGGCTCGTGCATCACCGTTCGAGGGAGGGCGTACTCACGTACTCCGCCCCGGTATGCTACGGTCTCCCATGTCGAGCGCTCATCCGATCCTGCTGTTCGACGGCCGCTGCGGACTTTGCGACCGGTCGGTCCAGTTCATTTTGGCCCACGAGTCCGACGACCGACTGCTCTTCGCCCCACTCGAATCGCCTGAGGGCCAGCAGATCCTTCGGGACTGCGGTCTGGATGATGATTCGGTCGACTCACTGGTCTTGGTGCAGGACGGCCGATGCCACCTCCGGTCCGAGGCGGCATGGCGCGTGGCCGCCCGCCTTGACGCTCCGTGGCGATGGGCCACGATGGCACGTTGGATCCCCCGTGTCCTGCGTGACCGCTTGTACGACGGAGTGGCACGTCGGCGGCATCGGTGGTTCGGCACGAGAGACGCCTGCCGCCTGCCTGCTCCCCACGTTCGAGATCGGTTTCTCGACCAGACGGTCGTGGCACCCGAGATCGGCGCGTCGTAGCCTCCCCCCTCCTCCCTTTTGCTCAGATGGCTCACACCTACGATTCCCTCTCCGTCGGCGACAGCTTTTCGTGGTCCCGGGTCCTCACCATGGAGGACGTCCAGTCGTTCGCCGAGGTGACCGGGGACGACAACCCGATCCACATCGACGAAGAGGCTGGTCGTCAGAGCCGCTTTGGCAAGGCCGTCGTCCACGGCGTCTACATTCTCGGGCTCGCGTCGAAGGTGCTCGGGCGGGACTTCCCGGGGCCCGGGTCGATCGCTGTCTCGCTGTCCGCGAAGTTTCTCCGCCCGGTCCCGGTCGGTGAGGAGGTGACCATCGAGGTCAAGGTGGCCGAGAAGCTCGACCGGCACGAGCACGTCCGGATGCGGATGTACGCCTACTGCAACGGCAAGATGTCGCTGGGAGGAGAGGCCGTGGTCATCCCTCCTCCCGCCGACGCCGTAGATGCGACGCGGGGCCCGAGTGCACCACCCGGGCCCCGCGTCTCTCTACGGTTCGTGCGATCAGCCTGGGAGCTTGACTCGCGTCCCGGCGGGGATGCGCGACGTGAGATCGGCCTGGTTCATGATGGCGACCTCCTCGGCAGAGAGCCCGTTCGGGAGCGCCCGCCCCTGGAGGAGAGACTGGATCGTGGATCCATCTCGGGGCGTCGTCACTTCGAGGCGCGACGGCTGGCGGTTTAGATACCGGCTGTCGGTGAGCCGAGCGAAGCTGCTGCTCGTCGTCCGGAACGCCGAGGCGTAGCGGCTGAACGTGTTGGCTGCCGTCAGACCCAGGATCTGGTAGACGTTGCCACCATACTCGACGAACGTCGCGGAGAAGGCCGACGGCGCCGTTCTGCTGCTGCGCGGCTCCCTCAACACGGTACGCGGTGTTTCCGTTGACCGAGATGGCCCCGCTCGACTGAACCTGGACGCCCTGCTGACTCGCCAGCGCGCGACCGGCGGCGGCGGCCGAGGACTCCTGGGCAAGCGTTAGCTGCATCACGGCGGCCCCGTTCGGCTCGCCCATCAGGAAGGCGGCGGGCGAGTTCTGCGTCTGCCAACCCTGGGGGTAACTCGAACCGGAAGCGGAGTTCGGGGTGATAGAACGTGCTCCCCTCCATGAACCCCTGCCGCGGGTCCTCACCGAGAACGATGCCCTCGATCTGGGCCAGGAACGAGGCGGCCTCCACCTCGGTCCCCTGCGGGTCGTACTGAGCCGCGAGCTGGGGGATGGTCTGCTGCCCGCTCGCCCGGATCGGGGTGCGTCGAGAGGAAGTTGGGGACGCTCTGGCCGGAGCGCTCGCCGAGCCGCTGGAGCGACACGAAGAATCGCGAGGCCTGCGTCGCGTCGTAGCCGGCGAACTCGGCGTAGGCGACTCCGGCTTGGTCCGCCTCGCGCTCGGCGCCTCGCCCGTACTTGAGCTGCAACAGCTGGAGACCCGAGCCGCCGTAGTTGAGGATGCCCTCGGCGACTTGGCCGCCTCCGACCACGCCCCCGAGGACGGCGGCGCCGAGCAGACCGAACTGGCTGAGCTGCGCACGGGCTGCCTGCTCGGACGAGTGGCGCCCGAGGACGTGCCCGATCTCGTGGCCCAGAACGACCGCCAGCTGGGCCTCGTTCTCGAGGTAAGCGAGCAGCCCTCGAGTCACGTAGACGTAGCCGCCCGGCAACGCGAACGCGTTGACGACCGGCGAGTCGAGCACCCGGAAGTAGAACGGCGTGTTCTTGATCTCCGTCGGCGTGTCCGGGTCGTTGTACGCGCTCGTCCGGAGCACGTCCTGCGCGACGCGCTCGACGTAGGCCGTCAGGCCCGGGTCGTCGTAGACGCCGAACTGGGCCTGGATCTGCTGGTCCGCCTCGGTGCCGAGTTGGACCTCCTGAGCCCACGTGTACGCCCCACGCTGCTCCTCACCGGTGACGTAGTTGACGTTCGTCGTGCCACAGGCGGAGCAGCACCAAGACGAGAACGAAAAGGGAAGCCGCGTGCGCGGCCGAACGTATGAACATCATGGGGGAGAGAGGGCTGTTGAGAGAGGTGGGTGGGAAGCGAGCGCGCCGTGTTCCACATGAAACACTGCGTGGTCCTCGCTCTCGAACGGCACGACCCCTGCGAAGGGTTCTGACCGCGCCGCGGTGACGAACGACTGACCTAGCTCGCCGGAGGCGAGAAGCTCCAGGACGACGCGCGTCCTGGCGGGATCGAGAGGTCCGAACACGTCATCGAGGAGCAGCAGCGGGGGCTCGTCCGTCCGCTCGCTGAAGATAGAGAGACTGCGCGACCCGGACCGCGAGGGCGTACGTCCGGTGCTGGCCTTGCGAGGCGTAAGGCCGCAGGTCGAACCCGTCGATCTGAAACGCGACCTCGTCGAGGTGAGGGCCGACGAGCGTCCTGCCGAGTTCGGAGCTGCGGCGGCGGGTACGGGCCAGAGCTTGGCGGAGTCCATCCGTGTCCGACTCGTGGTCGGAGCCGCTCGACGGCTCGAACCGCAACGTGGGCTCCCCCCCAGGCTCGCCCAGCAGACGGTGGGCCTCGACCGATCAGCACGGCGAACCGCTCGAGAAACGCTCGGCGCCGCTCCACGACCCGACCGCCGAGCGTC
This sequence comes from uncultured Bacteroidota bacterium, assembly GCA_963740235.1. Taxonomy (GTDB): domain Bacteria; phylum Bacteroidota; class Rhodothermia; order Rhodothermales; family Rubricoccaceae; genus Rubrivirga. The sequence continues at coordinate 1,042,970 of CAVUDG010000007.1, read as the reverse complement.
GCCAACTCTTCGTCCCAGGCGTCCACCGTCCCCGGTGCCAGCGAGCGTCCACGTCGGAGCTGCTGCAGAAGTGCGTTCTTCTGCTTGAGAGCCCTGCGGTACTTGAGGAGGTCGTCGAGGTAGACGGGGTAAGCCTGGCTGAGCGTCGCGTCCAGCAGACGGCGGCGCTCTACCGGGCCACCCGCCGTCAGGTCACGGTCGTCCGGGGACAGAATCACGACAGGGACGCGGCCGACCAAAGCCGTGAGTCGCTCGAGAGGGGCTCCGTTGGCGAAGGCTCGCTTCCCCTCGCCTGGCACGAACGCGAGGCGGAGTGCCACGTCTGGCCGGTCCTCCCCTCGGAACGTCCCTTCGATGGTGAAGAACGGGGCCCCACGCTGGAGAACCGTCGCGTCCGGGCGTCCCGAGGAAGCTCTTGCCGAGGCAGAGGTAGCCCAGGGACTCGAGGACGTTGGTCTTTCCCGCGCCGTTGTGGCCGACCAGCAAGTTGACACGTGGGGCCGCCGACAGTTCGGTACGGGTGTGGGCTCGAAAGGTCGAGAGGGTGAGATGTCGAAGGCGCAAGGCAGACCCGTATTGGGAATGGAAAGGACGAGCGAGACAGCGCTGTCCGCTCACCGACGGCGCTCTGCGCCTTCGTACTCAGAGTCAGAGAGCTACGGTCCCTCGCGCATACCCGACCGACGCCAGTTCACGACGGCCAGTTGACTATGGCCACCCACTCTCCCCTCTTGACGGCTCCAGGAGGACTCAGTCGTCGCCCTCCGAAGACAAACCCGAACGCGGAACTGTGAGGGCTGACTGTTTCATGTGGAACACTGCGAGATGCCGCTCTGACCGGTCACCGACTCGAGCAAAAATGAGCGCCCGCTGTTGTGCGAGGCGGTCCACCTCGGTGCCGCGACTGGCTAGTGGGACCCTCTCGCAGAGAGGGTGTCCACCAGAAGTAGCTTCGGGTACAACTCCTCCGATCTCATGAGCGACCCTTCCGCACTCTTCGACCAACTGGCGGCGCTGACGACGGAAAAGCGAAACCCGCGAACGCTGGGCATTGACACCGCGCCCCTGGCCGAAGTCATCCAGATGCTCCACGACGAAGACAGGATCGCCGTCGACGCCGTGGCGCCGGAGCTCCCCTACGTGGCCGAGGCCGTCCAGATCATCGAACACGCATTTCGGAATGGAGGCCGCCTCTTCTACGTCGGCGCGGGCACCAGTGGCCGGCTCGGAGTGCTCGACGCTGCGGAGTGTCCCCCCACATTCGGAACGCCACCCGATCTGGTCCAGGGGTTAATCGCAGGCGGGCGGGAAGCCATGTTCGTCGCACAGGAGGGCGCCGAGGACCTGGAGTCGAACGGGGCCGAGGCCATCGACGCCGCTGGAGTCACCGAGGCGGACGTGGTCTGCGGGATCGCCGCGAGCCGACGGACGCCCTACGTCGTCGGGGCCGTGGCGCGCGCGAGAGAGATCGGGGCGCGGACGCTGTTCGTCACGTGCAACCCGAGAAGCCAGTTCGCGATCGACGTGGACGTCGCCATCTGCCCCGACGTCGGGCCCGAGCCCATCATGGGCTCGACGCGGATGAAAAGCGGGACGGCGACCAAGTTGATCCTCAACATGCTATCGACAGCCACGATGGTCCGCCTCGGCAAGGTGTACGAGAACATGATGGTCGACCTCCAGATGACGAACCTCAAACTGGTCGAGCGCTCCAAGAAGATCGTGATGACCGCTACGGGGGTCGATTACGACGAGGCTGCGAAAACGCTGGACGCCGCGGAGGGCCACGTCAAGACTGCACTCGTGATGATCTTGGCCGACGTGGACGCCCAAGCCGCGAGGTCGCGCATTGAGATGGCGGACGGGTTCGTTCGTCATGCGATCGCTGGCACTGCGCCCGATGACACGGAGACGAGACAGTAAGACGGGGGACAGTACGGTGGCAGCGAACGGTCCGAGCCTGGTCCTCGGGCCGCGCTGTGCCCACTAAGGTCTGACCGGAGAAGTCGTGGAGTCCCCTCGCCTGGGGAACTGACGCCCGCTCGGACGATTCCCCCTGTCCCATGTGGTTCCTCTCCCTCCTCCTCTCGGTTTGTTGCCCCGTCGACACGACGGATGGCCGAGGCAGCGACCTCGCCCGAGCCATCTCGAGCTACGTCGAGCCGCTCGGACTGCGATGGGATGCGGGCGCTTCCCGGACCGCCTGGGTTGACCTCAACCGAGACGGCCTCGACGACGCCGTCGTGTACCTGGAGAGCGCCGACTGGTGCGGGTCGGGAGGGTGCACGGTGCTCGTGTTCGAACAGATGGATCCTCTCGACGCCGAGGAGTTCGGGCGCTTCAGGCCTGCCGCGGAGATCAGCATGGTGAGCGGTCCCGTCATGATCGTGCGCAGCCGTGGCTATTGGAGCGACCTGATCGTCCGGAGTCGGCAGGGCCCGCGCCGACTCCGTTTCGACGGCGAGACCTACCCCATGAGCCCCGAGGCGGGTACGGGCGTCCGCGGGCGGATGCCACGTGGAACGGTGCTGTTCCCAGACAAGTGAGGCCCGGGCCGCAAGGCCCGCCAACGTTCGTTCTTCCCCCCCCCCGCCCGTCCACGCCGTGGATTCGGGCTCGACGTGTGGTATCGCTGTGACGCTGTCCGACCTCCGTGCCGAGCTCTCCGAGCTCCCCTTCTTCGACCACGTCCGAACCGAGGCGGAGTCGCTCGGCGCAGGCACGTCTCTCCGCGTCAAAGGGACGGTCGGGTCGCTGCCCGCGTTCGTGCTGGCAGACCTGCTGGACACGGGGGGCGGCCCCTTGGTCGCGCTGCTGGCCGAGAGTGAAAGCGCGGACTACCTCCGCTCGGACCTCGAACAGTTGATGGGGTCGGACGACCGCGTCCTGTTCCTCCCCCCCACTGGGCAGGACCCCTACGACCCCGAGCAGCTGTCGGACACGCTCCCCTTGGTGCAGCGCGCCGACGCGCTCGGTCGGCTGCGCGAGGGCTTCAAAGGGTTGCTGGTCACGAGCGTCGAAGCGATCTCAGAGTTGGTCCCACTACCCGAGACGGTAAGTGACGAGACGCTGACCGTGCGCGTCGGCGAGGAGGTCGCGCCGGAGGGCCTGCTGGAGAGGCTGACCGGCCAGGGGTTCGAGCTGGTCGAGTTCGTGAGCGAACCCGGAGAGCTCGCGCTGCGTGGCGGCATCCTGGACGTGTACCCGTTCGCCGGGGGCTTCCCCATCCGTCTAGAGTTCTTCGGCGACGAGGTCGACCAGATCCGCGAGTTCGACCCCCAGTCGCAGCGGTCGGTGAGCCGGCTCGAGACGGCCCGGTTGGTGCCCAACCTGGGCGCGGAGCGCTACACCGAGGGCGGGCACGTCACCGCCCTCGATTACCTCCCAGAGACGACCCTGCTGGCCTTGTTCGACAGCCAGCGGCTGGTGGAGACGGCGCAGGAGCGGTTCGACGCCGCGAGCCAGGCGTACCGGGACCGCCTCGGTGACGTGGCCGAGGGGTACGACACACCACACGAGCCGGCCGAGCGCTACCTCACCGGCGACGCCTTGTCGGCGCTCGTTCGGTCTCGGCCCGTCTTGTTGTTCGGGACGTTCTCAGGTGAGGGCGACCTGACGGCCGAGCTCAAGGCGACGCCACAGCCGTCGTACAACGGCGACCTCAAACGCCTCCGTGCCGACCTCGGGACGCGCGCGGGGACGCGGTTCGTGATCCTGTGCGACAGCGGGTCCCAGAAGAACCGTCTGTGGGAGTTGCTAGGCGGGGACCTCGAGAGCGGCAAGCCGCCACCGGCCGACCTAGTGGTCGAGGAGCCTGCACGAGGGGTTCGAGATCCCCGAAGCTGGCCTGGCGGTCTACACAGATCACCAGCTGTTCGACCGCTACCACCGCCCGACGGCCCGGAAGCGCAAAAAGGCGCGCGGCGGGCTCTCCCTCCGAGAGATCAAGGCGCTGCGGCCCGGCGACTTCGTGGTCCACGTGGACTACGGGATCGGCAAGTTCGCGGGGCTCCAGACGATCACCGTCCGCGACCAGAAGCAGGAGGCGGTGCGGCTGCTGTTTAAGGGCAACGACGAGCTGTTCGTCAACGTGACCGCGCTCCACAAGCTGCACAAGTACACCGGTAAGGAGGGGCACCAGCCGGCGCTGACCAAGCTGGGGACCGGCGCGTGGGACCGTCTCAAGGCGCGGACCAAGAAGCGCGTCAAGGACATCGCCCGCGACCTCATCCAGATCTACGCCAAGCGGCGCGCGTCGCGGGGGTACGCGTTCAAGGGCGACACCGTGTGGCAGCGCGAGCTCGAAGCCAGCTTCGCGTTCGAAGAGACGCCGGACCAGGCGACGGCCATCGACGCGATCAAGGAGGACATGCAGCAGCCGATCCCGATGGACCGCCTGGTCTGCGGCGACGTCGGCTTCGGGAAGACCGAGGTGGCCATCCGGGCGGCGTTCAAGGCCATCCAAGACGGCAAACAGGTCGCCGTGGTCGTCCCGACGACGGTGCTGGCGCGGCAGCACACCGAGACGTTCACCAAGCGGATGGGCCGGTTCCCGATCCAGATCGCCCAGCTCTCCCGGTTCGTGGACAAGGCCGCACAGAAGGAGGTGATCGCCGGCTTGGCCGACGGCACGGTCGACCTCGTGATCGGGACGCAGCGGGTGCTGTCGAAGGACGTCCAGTTCAAGGACCTCGGCCTGCTGGTCGTCGATGAGGAGCAGCGGTTTGGGGTCGGCGCTAAAGAGAAGCTCCGCAAGCTCCGGCCCGACGTGGACACGCTGACGCTGACCGCGACGCCGATCCCGCGGACGCTGCAGTTCTCGCTTCTGGGCGCGCGCGACCTGTCGCTGATCCAGACGCCGCCCGCCAACCGGCAGCCCGTCGTGACGGAGATCCACACGTTCGACCGCGACCTGATCCGCGACGCCATCCTGTACGAGGCCAACCGGGGCGGGCAGGTGTTCTTCATCCACAACCGCGTCCAGACCATCGACGAGATGGCCGCGGTCGTGCGCGCGCTCGTCCCCGACGTCCGGGTCCAGACGGCGCACGGGCAGATGCCCGCCGCGGCGCTGGAGAAGACGATGATGGGGTTCATGGACCGCGAGTTCGACGTGCTCGTGTCGACGACCATCGTCGAGTCCGGACTGGACGTCTCGAACGCCAACACGATTATCGTCAACCACGCCGAGCGGCACGGGCTGGCCGACCTCCACCAGTTGCGCGGTCGCGTCGGACGGAATGATCAACGGGCGTTCTGCTACCTGCTGGTCCCGAGTGTCCACTCGTTGACCAAGGAGGCACGGCAGCGTTTGCAGGCCGTCGAGGAGTTCTCGGACCTGGGCTCCGGCTTCAACCTGTCGATGCGCGACCTCGACATCCGCGGGGCCGGCAACATGCTGGGCGCGGAACAGTCGGGGTTTATCGAGGACGTCGGGTTCGAGACCTACCACAAGATCCTGGACGAGGCCGTCCAGGAGCTCCGCCACGAGGAGTTCGCCGACGTGTTCGCGGACCAGGACACGACCCCTCCCCCACCGGAGCCGACCGTCGACGTGGAGGACGACGTGTTCATCCCCCAGACCTACGTCTCGAACCCGGTCGAGCGTCTCAACCTGTACCGCCGCCTGGCCGACCTCGACACCGAGGCGGAGGTAGAAGCCTTCCGAGCCGAATTGGTGGACCGGTTCGGGCCGGCGCCGCACGAGATCGACACGCTGCTCCGACTGGCCGAGATGCGTCCGCTCGCGATGCGGGTACGCCTGCCGCGCGTCGTCTGGATGAAGCAGCGGCTGTTCCTCTCGATCCCCGAGCCCGCCGACGACCCGTACTTCCACACGCGCGTGTTCAACCCGCTGCTGGAGGCGCTCGGCACGTTGAACCGGCGCTACGTGCTCAAGGAGAACCGGAGCGGCAAGCTGCGCGCGATCGTCCAGGACGTGCCGTCGCTCGACCAGGCTCAGGCGCTGCTCGGCACGCTCGCGGACGCCGTTGAGGCGGCCGAGCCCGCGGAGACTGCCGATGCGAAATAGCTCGGACCGCTTAGCGCAGCAGCGACGTCCGGCGCCACAGCAGCCGGTCAACGGCGTAGCGGCCGCCCCCAGCCACCATCAGCGCTAGAGCGGATACAAGGTAGACGAACGCCTTCTCCCCCTCCCCGAGGCTACCGCCGTGGCTGCCGAAAAAGGCGACGGCCATCGTGCACGCGACGAAGAAGCCAGCGGGCCGGGTCGCCAGCCCCAGTGCCAGGAGCAGACCGCCTACGAACTCGCTAAGCCCGGCCGCCCAGGCGAACACCACCGGCAGTGGGAAGCCCATCTCGGCCGTGCCCCCGATAAAGCCTTCCGACGGCGGCAGCTTGCCCAGCCCGTGGAGAAACGCCAGCGGCAGACCGACGCCCAGACGCAGGATCAAGAGACCGATGTCGATCGGTCGGGACGTGTCGCCGGAGCCGACGAGGAGCGAGCGGAGCGTCATAGCTATCGAGAAGCGGTGTGCGGCGTCAACGGGCGAGAGCGGGTCGAGATCGCCCACCTCGGCAGAATCGCGGGGGCGGGGGAGCCCAGGCAGTCCGTCGCTAGTCCGAGGTGGGCACGATGATGGGGAGCGCCGCCTGGCGGACGAGCGCGTTGAACGCGGGCACGTCGGTCTCTAGAATTTGGGAGAGCGTCGCCAGCTCGGCCGCGATCTCGGCCATCACTTCGTCGCGGTAGGCATAGGCCTGGTCCGTCGGGCGGAAGTCGCCGGCGGCGACCGTCCCACCCAGTGCCGACAGCTCGTTGCCCAGGTTGATCCCGAAGTTGAGCGGGTCCTGGTTGCTCTCGCTCCGCGTCTCGTAGAGCGTCTCCTCGACGGCCGTCATTTTCTCGACCAACCGCTCACCGGCCGCCTTGACGGAGTCAGCGCCTGACGACTCGGGGAGTCGTGCGAGGTACGTCCGGATCTGGTCGCGAAGGTCGCGCACGCGCTCGACCGACTCGTTGACCTCGGTGACCTGATCGCGGACCTCACGGAGAAACACGAACTGGGCCTCTAGGTCGGCCGGTGTCGCCGACGAACGGGGGTCGAGTCGGATCTCGAACGGGACCTCGGTACTGTCGTCCTCGACCACGAGCCGCGCCGTGTAGGTGCCCGGCACGGCCTCGGGCCCGTTGAGCCCGCCGCCCCAGAAGATCATGCCGTCGAAGCGTGAGGCGTCCGGGTAGCGCCGGCCCCAGACGACCCGGTTCATGCCCGCCTCTGCCGGCAACTCGAAGTCGTCGTCGGTCGGCGTGAACGTCTGGACGACCTCGCCGTCGCGGTCGATGATCTTGAGCGCGGCGCTGGCCGAGTCGGGCAGCGCTTGGGCGAGCCGGTAGTGCACCACCACGCCCGCCTCGGGGTTGGTACCGGCCGCGCGCGGGTTGACCGCCCGGTACCCGTCGACGCGATACGTCGGCTTGGGGCGGAACAGCCACATCGGGGCGCTCGACACCGCCGGCGCGAGCTGGTGGAGCGGCGTCAGGTCGTCCAGGACCCAGAACCCCCTCCCCTGCGTCGCGACCACCAGCTCGCCCTGGCGCACGGCCAGGTCGGTGACGGGCACGATGGGCAGGTTGAGCTGGAACGGCTGCCACAGGCCGCCGTCGTCGAAGCTGACGTACATCCCCCGCTCGGTCCCGGCGTAGAGCAGACCGAGGCGGTCAGAGTCGGCGCGGATGACGCGCGTGAAAGCGCCCTCGGGAATGCCGGCGTCGATCCGGCGCCACGTCTCGCCGTAGTCGGCGGTGTGAAGCAGGTACGGTCGGAAGTCGTCGGACTTGTAGCGCGTGGCGGCGACGTACAGGCCACCGGCGCGGCGCGGGTCGGGCTCGACCGAGTTGATCATGGCGTCCGCTGGGAGCAGGCGCGGGCCCGGCGTGATGTCGGTCCACGAGCCGCCGCCGTCTCGCGTCACGTGCAACAACCCGTCGTCGCTGCCAACGTAGAGCGTGCCCTGGGCGTGGGGGCTTTCGGCGAGCGCGAAGATGGTCCCGTAGTACTCGACCGACGTGTTGTCCTGGGTGATCGGCCCACCCGACGAGCCCAACGTGGTCGTGTCAGCGCGCGTCAGGTCGGGGGAGATCTTGTCCCACGACTGACCGAGGGTGGTCGAGCGGTAGAGGTGGTTGCCGGCCGCGAACAACGGGTAGTCGCCGCTGGCCGTGTCGCGGTAGCGGGAGAACAGCAGGGGGAAGTTCCACTGGAACCGGATCTTGAGCTCCTTGGCCGGGGCCCCAATCGGGTTCTCCGGCCACACGTTGACGATCCGCGTCTCGCCGGTCCGGTGGTTGACCATCTGGAGAAAGCCGCCGTAGCTGCCTCCGAACACGATGTCCGGGTCGTCCGGGTGTGGGGCCAGCCAGCCCGACTCGCCGCCCGCTGAGGGCTCCCAATCGCGCTCGGTGATAGACCCGCCCGCACTCCGGTGCGCGATCCGGATGGTCGAGTTGTCCTGCTGACCGCCGTAGATCCTGTACGGGAAGTGGCTGTCGGTCGTGACGCGGTAGAACTGGGCCGTTGGCTGATTGAGGTAGGTGCTCCAGGTCTCGCCGCCGTCGAACGTGACCTGGGCGCCCCCGTCGTCCGCGATCACGATCCGGTCGCCATCCTCGGGCGCGATCCAGATGTCGTGATGATCCACGTGGGGCGTGTCGACGTCCTCGAACGTCTTGCCGCCATCGGCGCTCACCCAGAGCTGGACGTTGAGCACCCAGACCTTGTCGTCGTCGCGGCTGTCGACGCCGAGCTGGGTGAAGTACCAGGCGCGTTGGCGGAGATTGCGAGCGGACGAGACCAGCGCCCAGGTCTCGCCGGCGTCGTCGGAGCGGAACAGGCCGCCGTCTTCGTTCTCGATGAGCGCGTAGACGCGGTCCGGGTTGGACGGCGCGATCGAGACCGCGCTGACGCCCCAGGTCCCATCCGGAAGCCCCTCCCGGTCGGAGATGTTCTGCCACGTGTCGCCCCCGTCGGCCGACTTCCAGATCGACGAGCCCTCTCCCCCACTCGAGAAGCTGTAAGGGGTCCGCTGGGCCCGCCACATCGAGGCGTACAGGATGCGCGGGTTGGTCGGGTCCATCTCGAGTTCGTAGGCGCCGACGTGGTCGCTGACGAACAAGATTCTGTCCCAGGTCTCGCCGCCGTCGGTCGAGCGGAACACGCCGCGCTCGGCGTCGGGCCCGAAGGCATGGCCGAGCACGGCGGCGTAGACCACGTCCTCGTCACGCGGGTGGACGACGACGCGCGGGATGTGCGTGCCGCCCTCGAACCCGACCGACTCCCACGAGCGTCCGGCGTTCTCGCTTTTCCACATCCCCCAGCCCGGCGACACGTTGCCGCGCCACGTCTTCTCGCCGCCGCCGACGTAGATCACGTTGGGGTCGCTCGGGGCCACGGCGACGCTACCGATGGAGCCGCCGAAAAAGCCGTCGGAGATGTTCTCCCACGAGCCGCCCGCGTCCGTCGTCCGCCAGACGCCGCCGCCCGTCGTGCCCTGGTAGTAGGTGAGCGGGTCGCCCGCGATCCCGGCGACGCCCGACGCGCGGCCCCCGCGGAACGGCCCGACCAGCCGGTACTCCAGCGACGAGAACAGCGACGAGTCGACCGGCGAGGCGCGCTGGGCGTGGGCATCGACGGCGGTGAGCGAGAGCAGAACGAGGGCGAGAATCGAACGACGCATCGGGCAGAGGGGCGAGGGGCCGTCAGTCTACGACCCGCTCTACCCGCCTCGGTACCGAGGCGGGCGGGGCCGAGGCGGACGGGGCGGGCCGAGGTGGGTGGGACCGAGTTCGCCCAGACTCACGACGCGGGCCGCCGCGAAATGCGGATACTCCGGTCTGCACTCTCCGTCCCCATGGCCGATCTCACTTCCAAGCAGCGCGCGCACCTGCGCGGCCTCGCACACTCGCTCAAGCCCCTGGCCCACGTCGGCAAGGAAGGCGTGACCGAGGCGGCCGTCCACGCGCTCCGCCAGACGTTCGACACGCACGAGCTGGTCAAGGTCCGCGTGCTCGACGCCGCGCCCGAGCCGGCCAAGGAGACGGCCCACGCGCTCGCCGCCCGGGTCAAGGGCGCCGCCGTGGTCCAGGTCGTCGGCCGCAACGCGACGCTGTTCCGGCCCGACCCCGACGAGCCGACGATCCGGCTCCCCCGCTAGCCCCGCCTCGGCGCCGAGGTGGGCTAGCTCGCACGGACGACGGCGTCGATCACGCGCTGGTGGACCTCGGGGTGAAACGGGCTCGGTACTAGCTCGTCGTCGGGCGCGAGCGCGCTGATGGCCTGGGCCGCGGCCACCTTCATCGCGCTCGTGATGGCCGGGGCGCCGACGCTGAGGGCGGCCTTGAACAGGCCAGGGAACGCCAGCGCGTTGTTGACGCTCCGACCGTCGGCGGCGAACGCGGCGCCGGCGGCCAGGGCCGCGGCGGGCGCGATCTCGGGGTTGGGATTGGACAGCGCGAGCACGATCTGACCGGGCCGGATCATTTCGGGCGTGATGAGCCCGACGACACCGGTCGTGGCAATCAGGACGTCGGCCTGGGCCGCGGCGTCGGCCAGCGTGGCCGTCTGGCCGCCGCGGGCTTCCAGGCGAGCCTGGGCGTCGGCGCCGGGGTCGACGCCGACGACGCGGAAGCCGGCGTCGAGCAGCAGGGTCGCGATCGCCAGACCGGCCGCGCCCAGTCCAATCTGGGCGCACGTCAGGTCGCGGTCGCCCTCGCGGCCAGTGTGGCGGAGCGCGCTCAGAACGGCCGCTAGCAAGACCGTCGCCGTCCCGTGCTGGTCGTCGTGCATCACGGGCTGCGGCAGCCGTCGGATCAGCTCCTCTTCGATCCAAAAACAGTCGGGCGTCCGGATGTCCTCCAGGTGGATCCCCCCGAAGCTAGGCGCGATCCGCACGACGGTGTCGACGAACGCCTGGGGGTCCTCCTCGTCGATCACGATCGGGACGGCGCTCAGCCCGACGAACCGGTCGTAGAGCACGGCTTTCCCCTCCATCACCGGCAGGCTCGCCAGGGCGCCGATGTTGCCCAGCCCCAGCACGCGCGTCCCGTTCGTAACGATGCCGACGGTGTGGCCGATGGCTGTCAGCGTCCGCGCGAGCGGCGGGTCGTCCTGGATGGCGAGGCAGACGCGAGCGACACCGGGCGTGTAGATGTAGCGCAAGTCCTCGAGCCGCTCGACCTCGGTCGTGCTGCCCATCCGGATTTTGCCGCCCGCGTGGCGCTCGAACACCAGGTCCTTGACCTCCAACACCTCGGTGTCGGTCTCGTCGCGGATCGCGGCCAGCACTTCGCCGAGGTGGGCCTCGTCGAACACCGACAGCGTGACGTCGCGGAGGAAGTGGTCGCGCCCCATGTAGCGCGTCTCGATGTCGCCCACGAGCGCGCCGAGATCGCCGACCAGGCCCAGTAGCCGCCCGATCATCCCCGCCCGCTGGGGGTTTCGGACAGTCAAGACGACGTCGTACTCAGGGAAGCTGGGGCGTGGGGCGGAGTCGCTCATGGCGTCAAGCTACCGGCCACCCGGCCCGGACGGCGCCGACCGGCCGGACTTCCTCCCGACTCCCTCCACCTCGACACCGAGGCCGCGCCCTAGAAACGGCTGACGAGGTCGTAGGTGCCTCGGCCGACGCGCTCGACGCGGCCCCGCTTGACCATCCGGCTCAGGACGCGGCCCGCGTAGTCCTTGGTCGTCCCCGTCAGCTCGGCCAACTTGTCCCGGTGGACGGCCCCCGGCGTGCGCGCGAGGTGGAACAGCAGGGTTTGGGCGACGGACGACGGGGAGAACGACATATCGGGGAGAGAGCAAGCCGGCGGGACGGGCGGCCCCGGCGGGGCCGCGCTTCGTTGTCCGCCAATGACTTGTACGGGCCACGCCCGTCAGCGTTTCGCGACTCCTCCACACGCCTCCCGACACGGGCCGAACGTGTCGGGCGCCTTCTGGTCGGCGGCGGTCGCCGCGCGCTCACGGAGAGGGGCGATCAACGCCTCCGACCCGGCCAGGAGCCGACTGATGGGGATTCAGGCGCCCATCTGTCCCCGGAGCGCGAGATAACCCCGAGACCGCCCCGAAGCGAATCTGGGCGACGTCGTCCCACCGGAGGGGCCGGCACGCCCGCCGCCAGTCGCAGACCTCGATCCCGCTAGGCTGGATGCGGGCGCGCTCGAACCGATAGGCCAGGGGGAGCCGGCCGGGGTGTCGAACCCGACGCCCAACCCGAGGACCTCGACCCGCTCGCTCATCGGTCCCTCGGGACGCAAGGTGACCGACCCGAGGACGACCGCGGCCACAGAGAGCGCGAGGCAGACCCAACCGAGCGCGGCGACCGCAACGCCGTGCCGAAGCGACACGCCGTCAGGGTCCACCTCGGGAGCGCGATGGGAGAACCTCCAGAACAGTCCCGTCCCTCCCGAAAAGAGGACCGACCACAGGACGGCGTCTACGGCCCTCCCGGCGCGTCCTAGACGTTGAACCGGAACAGCATCACGTCGCCATCAGCCACGACGTACTCCTTGCCTTCACTCCGCATCGAGCCGGCCTCGCGCGCCGCCGTCTCACTCCCCAAGCGGTCGTAGTCGGCGAACTTGATGGTTTCGGCCCGGATAAATCCCTTCTCGAAGTCAGTGTGGATGACGCCGGCCGCCTGGGGCGCCTTCGTCCCGCGCGAGATCTGCCAGGCCCGAGCCTCCTTAGGGCCGGCCGTGAAGTAGGTGATCAGGCCGAGCAAGGCGTACGCCGCCTGCGCCAGCCGGTCCAGACCGGACTCAGTGACGCCGGCCGCCTCCAAGAACTCGGCCCGCTCGTCGTCGTCGAGCTCGGACAGCTGGGACTCGAACTCGGCCGAGATCACGACCACGCCCGCGCCCTCGGCCTGGGCCCGCTCGCGGACCTGCTCGACGTAGGCGTTGCCGTCGGGCAGGTCGCCCTCACCCACGTTGGCCGCATACAGAACGGGCTTGGCCGTGAGCAGGAACTGCTCTCGCAGGATGGGCGCCTCTTGGTCCGAGACGTCCAGCGTGCGGGCGGGCAGGCCGTCCCCGAGGTGGTCCTCCAGGCGCGCCAGGAAGTCGGCCTCGGCCTTGGCCGCCTTGTCGCCGGTGCGGACCGCCTTGGCCATCCGCTCGCGGCGTTTGCTGACCGTCTCCAGGTCTTTCAGCAGCAGCTCGGTCTCGATCGTCTCGATGTCACGGAGCGGGTCGACCGAGCCCTCGACGTGGACCACGTTGGTGTCCTCGAAACACCGGACGACATGGGCGATCGCGTCCGTCTCGCGGATGTTGGCGAGGAACTGGTTGCCCAGCCCCTCCCCTTTCGACGCGCCCGCCACCAGGCCCGCGATGTCGACGAACTCGATGACGGCTGGCAGCGTCTGCTTCGAGTCGGCCAGCTCGGCCAGGCGGTCCAGACGCGCGTCCGGCACCGGCACGACGCCCACGTTGGGCTCGATGGTGCAGAACGGGTAGTTCGCCGCCTCGGCGCCCGCCTCGGAGAGCGCGTTGAACAGGGTGCTCTTGCCCACGTTGGGGAGCCCGACGATGCCGACGCGGAGGGCCATGTCTGAGTGCGGTTCAGGAGACGGCGAGTCTAGCGACCGACGCCCCGAGGTGGGCGGAGCCGTGGCGAAGAGTGCGGGGCCCGCCGAGGTTTGGTGCCGCCGCCGGGTCTCCGTGGTTAGAACCCGGGTTAACCTGTCCGCCCCATGAAGCTGCTCCCCTTCCTGCTCGCCGTCCTGACGTCCGCCTCGGTGGGGGCGCAGACCGGGCCGGACCCGCTGGGGAGCCGGCCGCGCGTCTACGTCGGGGCGGGCATCGGGCCGGGGGTGGGCGGCGTCGCGATGGGGACGGACCCCGTGCTCAGCGTGTTCACGCGCGAGGTCGCCGTCTACGCCGACTACGTGCCCCGGGTGACTGGGGGCAGCGGGCGGCTGGTGACGGCGGTTGGCGTGGGCGGGGCCGTCCGGGCGCTCCGCGTGCTGGACCTGGTCCAGAACCGGAACCCGGGGGCGTTCGACGTCGACCTGGGCATCCGGATCGGGCCGTCGTTCTACACGGCGTTCTTCGACCAGACCGCCGAGAGCAAGTCGCGCGCCTTCAGCGTCATGCTCGACCCGTTCGCCCGGGTCACGCTGCGGCGCTCGTCGAACCGCGTGTTCTTCGCCGAGGTGGGGACGCAGAGCCCGTCGTTCCGAGCGGGCCTGTCGACGTCGCTCCGGCTGGGCCCGCCGACGCGCTAGGCCCCGTCCCTTAATCCGGGTCCTGGCTCCGCGAGGCCCCGGACGCGTCCTGCCACGTTGGCCGCGCCGTCGCTTCGCGGCCCCCTCCTCGCCCGATGCGCCGGCGTCGGTCTCGTCGGGCGCCTCGCCGGCCACGCCCGAGGCTCTCGCTCGCCGACGGACCGACTTACGAGACGGACCCTACACCAGGTCGACGGTCGCGACCGAGATGAACCGGCGCTCGGGCATGACCACGGCCGTCAGCCGACCGAGGCCGGGGCGGTGGGCGAACACGGCGCCCGTGTCGATGGCGATCAACTCGGGCAGGTCGACGGGCGTCGCGACCGGCGTGTGGCCGCAGACGACGGGCATCTCCCACATCGACAGGTCGGCGTCGAAGTGCTTGCGCGTCCAGAGCAGGATGTCGGGGTCCGGGGCGGCCAAGTTGTCGGCGACCGAGAGCCGCGTGTCGAGCCCGGCGTGGACGTAGGCGGCGCCGGCGCCCTCGGCCGCCAGCCGCGGTCCGCCGCAGGAACGCGAGGTGCTCGGCTGGGAAGCGCTGGTCACCGCGCGCCTCGTAGGCCGCCAACGTCGTCCGCCCCCCGTTGACCCACCACAGGTCAGCGTCACCCACGCCGTCGGCGTAGTCGAGCATCATCTGGTCGTGGTTGCCACGGAGAAAGAGGCACCCCGGCCCGGTCCCCGCCTCGGACGCCGCCTCCAGAGCCACCATCCGGTCGAGCACCTCGGGGCTCGACGGCCCCCGGTCGACGTAGTCGCCGACGAACACCAACGTGTCGGCCGGGCCGAGCCGGCCGCCGGCGTCGTGGGCCAGCCGCTGGAGCAACGCGTCGAGCGTTCGCACGCAGCCGTGGACGTCACCGATCGCGTACCACGCCATCCGTCTACGCCCCCCCGCTCCGGTTGGTGGTCTCCACCAGGCCCCGGCCCGACTTTTTGAGCCGGCCCGCCTCGCGGAGGTCGCGGAGGACCGCGTCCAGGATCCCGTTGACGAACGACGCGCTCTTGTCGGTGCCGAACGCCCGGGCCACTTCGAGCGCCTCGTTCAGGGTCACCTTGGGCGGGATGTCCTCGAAGTAGAGGAACTCCGTGATCGCGATCCACAACACGAACCGGTCCGTCCGCGCGATCCGGCTCAGGTCCCAGTTCTCGACGTGGCGGTCGATCAGCACGTCGCACTCGTGGCGCGAGTCGGCGCTCTTGAGGAAGAGCCGCTCGGCGAAGCGGAGGTACGTCCGGTCGTCCTCGAACGCCGGGCGGATGATGGTCGCCAGGACGTGCTCGACCGAGTCGCCGCTCGCCTCGAAGGCGTAGAGCGCTTGCAGGACGCGCTCACGCACCAGGCGGCGCTTGCTCGGACGGGGCTGGGACACAGGACGGGAGAGAGCGAGAAGACACGAAGATACCCGGCGGGCGGGCCGGAGCCGGGTCAAGAGGGAGCGAAAGGGTACGCCGTGCTACCGCCCGGGTCTCTGGCTCCGTGCCGCTCTCGCCACCACCCCCGCCCCTCCGGCTGGCCCCGAGGCCGATGCTGGGCGTGGCCGTCGCGGTCGGCGCGGGCATCATCGCGGGGCGGACGCTGCCCGAGGTGGAGGCCGTAGCCTGGGTCGCGGCCGGCCTCGCCGTCGCCACCGGTGCCGTCGCCTACGTCGTTGCGACGCGCCGCCGATTGGTAACGCTTCGCACGCTGGTCACGGCCGCGGCCGTGCTCGGGATGGCCCTGCTTCTGGGTGCGGCCCGAGACGCCGCTGAGCGCACGGTCCGGCCCGACGACGTCTCGCACGTCGCCCGGGCGGCTTGGACTGCCGACAGCCTGGGCGACCGGGCGCCGGTCACCGTCTGGGGCACCGTCGCCGACGTCCCAGAGCGGACCTGGTCCGTCCGGTTCACCGCCGAGGTGGACTCGGTCGGGCGTGGCCGCGTGGGGAGCGCCGTGACGGGACGGGTCCAGGTGGCCCTCCGATTGGGCGACCGCGGCGCGGTGTACCCCGCGCTGAGGCCCGGCGACCGGGTGCGCCTGAGCGGCCGGATCGCTCCCCTGCCCCGCCGACGCAACCCGGCCCAGATGGACTACGGTGCCTACCTCGCTCGCCAAGGCGTGGGCGCGATGCTGGACGTGGAGGGGGAGTCCGACGCGGTGTTCTTGGCTCCGAGTCGCCAGCCGACGACCGTCCTATCGGATGGGGTCCGGCGCTCCGTCCGCCAGGCGCTCGCCCGTCACGTCCCCGACCGCGACGTCCAGGCGCTGCTGGGCGCGCTGCTCCTCGCCGACCGGAGCGGGATCGAGGCGCCGACGCTCGACGCCTTCCGCGCGACCGGGCTGATGCACCTGCTGGCCGTCTCCGGGTTGCACGTCGGGCTGGTGGGGCTGGCGGTCTACGTGCTGCTGCGGCCGTTGCTGGGCCGCCTCGGGTGGAGGCGGAGGCAGGTCGAGGCCGGACGAGCCGCGGTCACGCTCGTGCTGCTCGCGCTCTACGTCGTGGTCGCCGGCGCGTCGGTCTCCGTCGTCCGCGCGTTCGTGATGGTGGCGCTCGTGATCGTAGGCAAGACCTTGGACCGGCCGACCGACGCGCTCAACACCCTGGGCGTGGCGGCGGTCCTGATCCTGCTCCACCGGCCGGCCGCGCTGTTCGACGTGGGCTTCCAGCTCTCGTTCGGCGCCGTGGCCGCACTCGTCAGCCTGACGCCGCTGTTGACGGCCACCGTGCCCGAGCGGGTGCGCCGCTCGGCGACCGGTGCGTTCGTCACGGGCTCAATCGCGACCTCGGTCGCGGCGACGCTGGGGACGGCTCCGGCGTTGCTGGCCCACTTTGGGACGCTGCCGCTGGGCGGGCTGGTGCTCAACGTGGCCGCCATTCCGCTCACGGCCGTGACGCTCGGCGCCGGCCTCGGGTGCACGCTGACCGCCTTCGCCCCGCCACTCGCCGCGGCGTTTGGGGCCGTCGCCCAGCTCGCTGGCTGGGCGCTCCTGTGGACGACCGAGGCGGGCGCGGCCGCGCTCGGCTGGGCCGCCTATGACGGGACGCTCGGCGCGACGTCCACGCTGGTCGCCTGCGTGCTCGGGATCGGAGCGCTGGCGCTGTGGCGCCGGCCCGTCGCGCGGCGGCGCGTGGCGTGGGCGGCGATGGCGGCGGTCGCCGTCGGCTCGTGGAGCGGGTTCGTGCGCGGAGACGCGCGGCCCGTGCTCGACGTGGTGTTCCTCGACGTCGGGCAGGGCGACGCCACGCTCGTGTCGACGCCCGCCGACCGGCACGTGTTGATCGACGCCGGCCTCCGCTCGCCCTACGTCGACGAGGGCGAGCGGACCGTCCTGCCCCACCTCGCCCGAGCCGGCATCACCCGCCTCGACGCGTTCGTGCTCACCCACGCCGATGCCGACCACGTCGGCGGAGCGCTCTCGGTCTTGCGCGCCGTCGAGGTGGGCCGACTCGTCGTTAACGGCCGGGATGGGACCTCCGACCTGTGGGCCGACGTGCTCCGCCTGGCCGACTCGCTGGGGGTGACGGTCCAGCCCGTCGGCGCGGGCGACACCCTGGCCGTCGACCCGTCGGTCCGGTTTCGGGTGCTCGGCCCGGAGGTCCAGAATGAGGGGACCCGGGCGTCGCCGAACGACGCGTCCATCGTGCTTCGCATCGACCACGGCGCGACCCGCTGGTTGCTCACGGGCGACGCGGAGACGGACGGAGAAACGCGTCTGGTGTCGAGGTTCGGGGACCAGCTCGCCGCCGACGTGGTCAAGGTGGGCCACCACGGATCTCGCACGTCGTCCACGCCGGCCCTCGTTGCGGCCGTCGGCCAGCCCCGAATCGCCGTGGTGTCGGTCGCCCGGCGCAACCGCTACGGCCTGCCAGACGAGGAGCCGCTGGACCGGTGGGTGGCGTCTGGTGCCGAGGTCGTTCTGACGTCCGTCGAGGGCGCCGTGTGGCTCCGCTCGGACGGGAGGCGGGTCGAGCGTGTACGGTGGCGCGACCGCTAGCCCGAGGAGTGGCGGGCGCCTACGTCTGTGGGGACCTTGGTTGTCCACATCTAGTCCACGACTGTGCGCATCGGCATCGACCTGGGAGGGACGAAGATCGAGGGGCTCGCGCTCGCCGACGACGGTACCGAGGCGGTCCGTCAGCGCGTCGCGACGCCCAAGAGCTACGACGGCACGCTGGCCGCCATCGCCGCGCTCGTCGACGAGATCGAGCGGACGACCGGCGAGCGCGGCTCGGTCGGCGTGTGCATCCCGGGCGCACTCGACGCGGTGACGGGCCACGTCAAGAACGCCAACTCGTTGTGGCTCAACGGCCACCCGTTCCCTGGCGACCTGGCCGAGCACCTGGGCCGCCCCGTGCGCGCCACGAACGACGCCAACGCCTTCGCGCTCTCCGAGGCGAGCGACGGGGCAGGTGCGGGCGCCGAGGTCGTGTTCGGCGTGATCCTGGGGACCGGCGTCGGCGGCGGGCTCGTCGTCCGGGGGGAGGTGCTGGAGGGCGCCAACCGGGTCGCGGGCGAGTGGGGACACGTTCCCCTCCCCTGGCCCCGGGACGACGAACGGCCGGGCCCGGCGTGCTACTGCGGTCGGTCCGGCTGCATCGAGACGTTCCTGTCCGGGCCGGGCTGCGCGGCCGACCACGAGCGACGCACGGGCCAGGCGCTCTCCACACGCGAGATCGTCGACCGCGCCCAGGCCGGCAACACCGAAGCCCAAACCACAGTCGACCGCTACGTCGACCGCCTCGGGCGCGGGCTGGGCCAACTCGTGACCGTCCTCGACCCCGACGTGATCGTACTCGGCGGGGGCATGTCGAACCTGCCCGGCCTGGCCGAGCAGGCCGCTCAGGCGCTCGTGCCCTGGGTGTTCTCGGACCGCGTCGTGACGCACGTCGCCCGGAACGTCCACGGCGACTCCAGCGGCGTCCGAGGCGCCGCCTGGCTGTGGCCGGCCGCCGGACCGGGCTCGGTCAGCCCCGGCCGACCCGGAGCCACCGCGTGACGGTTTCCACGTCGATGCCTTCGTCGGAGGCCTGACGCCCCTCCGACGGCATCGGTCGGTCGTCCCCGCTCGCGCCACGGCGGCCCCGACTGCGGTCCGACGCCCGCGCCTGCATCAACGTGCTGCGCACGTCGATCAGCTCGACGCCCAGGCCGACCACGTCGCCCGCCGACACCGACAGGAGACCGGGCGCCGCCTGGAGAGGGATCCGCATCTCGACCACCAGCCCGCGCTCGCCCCAGGTCGACGACGCGACTAGGCCGCCGAACGAGCCGTCGGCCGCGGCCCGCTGGGTGAGTACGCCGCGCGTGATCTCGACGCCGTCCAGGCCCGACTCGTACCGCCGGCGGAGCCGCTGGGGGTCGCCGCCCTCGGTCGGGCTGCCCTCGCGGGGGCCGCTCCTCATCACCGACCGGGCGTCGGGAGGCGGGGGCGCCGGGTAGCGGACGCCCAGCACGCGGTCCGTCCCCCCTTCCGGGTCGATCCAGACACGGAGCCCGCCGACCGCGATCCGCCGGGCCTGGCGGTCGTCGCCGGCGATGATCGCGACGACCAGGTCGTTCGCGTCGCGGCGCAGGCCGATGCTGAGGCCCGACTCGCTCGGGACCGGGCGCAGGGCCGACGGCCACTCCGACGCCTCCCCATCGACGACCGTGTCGGGGGTGGCCGCCTCGGCGAGGTACGGGAGAGGGGCGGAGCCGCAGCCGGCAACAAGAACGGCGAGACCAGCGAGGACAGAGAGGCGCATTCGGAAACGTGGAGCGGGCGGACAGGCTACCGCCGGGCAGGGGGCGGGCAGAGGGTTAAAAATCGAGACCGCCATCGCCGGCCTCGGGCGTCTCGGCCCGAACGCGGTCCGGGCGGTCCTCGGTCCGTCCGAACGTGTAGGTCAGGGTTACCGCGACTTGTTGCCGACCGGCCGAGCGCGACACGGTCTGGTACAGCCGCTCGTCGTCCTGGACGAAGTCGAGGCCGCCCCAGCCGAACGGGTCGCGGGCCCGGAGCGCGACGCTCGCCCGGCCGTCGAGGAGCCGCTGGCGGAGCCCGAGGTCGACGAACGCTCGGGCCCCGACGCGGCCCTGCTCCGACTCCTGCGGCGCCGAGTAGAACACCGTCGACTGCACGTCGAGGTCGCCCCAGCCCAGCCGGTCCCCGACCGACCACGTCGCGTTGAGCCGCCCGCCCCAGACGAAGGCGTCCGAGCCTAGGCCGGCCTCGACGCTCTCGCCGTCGGTCGAGCGCTGGTACCCCTCCAGGCTGAGGAACCCACGGAGTGGGCCGCCCGCCTGGTAGGCCACGACCGCCTCGACGCCGCTCGACGTCGCCGAGTCCAGGTTGCGGTAGGTGCTCGTGGTCACGCCGGCCGCGTCGACCGACTGAAAGCGGCGGATCACGTCGGTCGTGTGTCGGAGGAACGGGGTCACGGTCAGGCTCCCCCACGCCGTCTGCCGGACCACGCCGATCTCGACGGCGTCGGTGTATTCGGGCTGGAGCGCCGGGTTGCCCACGCGGACGTTGAGCGGGTCGTCGAACGACGGAAACGGGTCGAGCTGGCGCCCGCGCGGCCGGTCGATCCTCCGACTGTACGAGGCCCGCAGGACGATCGCTTGGGCGAGGTCGAGAGCGAGCGACGCACTGGGAAACAGGCTCTGGTAGTCCTGGTCGAACGCCTCCCCGCCGACCTGGAAGGACCGCGACGCCGCCTCGCCGCGCACGCCGGCCTGGACCGCCAGCGGACCGACCTGGCGGGCGAGTTGGAGGTAGACCGCGTGGACCTGCTCGTCCAGGCTGTAGGCCGAGCTCCGGGACGGGTCGGCCGCGAACGTGCCCAGCGCCGGATCGACGCGCTCGGCCAGGACGTCGTCGTCGGAGGTCTCGACCTCGCCCCGGTAGCCCAGCTCGAACCGGGTCTGGCCCAGCGGCCGGGCGTAGTCGGCCTGGAGCGAGGCGCTCCGCTGGGTGTCGTCGGTGACGACGCGCTCGCTGGGCGCCCACGGGCCGGTGTCCACGAGAGGGCCGAGGCCGGCGACGTCAGCGAACGTACCCGTGCCGCCGGACGACGACGCCCGTGCCCGGAAGTCGATCGCCAGCCCGTGCGTGCCGAGCGCGACGCGCGACCCTCCGCCTCGGCGGCCTCGCCCGCCCCCTCCACCCCGTCCGCCGCGACCCTGCCCACCAGCGGTCTCGGGTGACTCCTCGCTGACGCCCTCGAAGTCGTGCCGGACCCCCAGCCGGACGTCCCCCGACGACCCATCGCCCTCGCCATGCCCCAGGCGGTTGGTCCCGCTGATCTCCGAGCCGTCCAGCGTCACGAGTGTGCGCGTCTGGTCGTCGGTGCCCGATCCGTGGAGCGAGCCGCTCGCCGACGCCGTGAGCGTGGTCCGGGCCGTCAGCGCGAGGTCGGCCGAGAGGTTGAGCAAGGCCGACGAGCGCGACCGGTCGTCGGTCGACGTCTGGGTCAGTTCGGTCGCCGCGTCGCCGAGGAACCGGTTGATGCGGAACCGGTCGCCGTCGGTGCCGCGCTGGCTCTGGCGCAGGCCGGCCGTCGCCGAGAGCCGGAGCGGGCCGCGGCCGAACGTGACCAGCGCCGTCCCGTTGAAGCCGCCCTGGGAGTCTCCGCCAACCGTGACCGCCCCACCGACACCCAGTTCGGTGTCGTCCTTGAGCACGATGTTCAGGATCCCCGCGCTCCCGTCAGGCCGATACGCCGCCGACGGGTTGGGGACGACCTCGATCCGTTCGACGGCGTCGGCGGGCAGGCTCTGGAGGTAGACGCCGATAAAGTCGCTGCCGACGGGCGCCGGGCGCCCGTCGATCAGCACGACCACGTTGCCGTTGCCCCGCAGCGACACGTTGCCCTCGACGTCGACCTGGACCGACGGGATGGTCTCTAGCGCCTCCGAGGTGGACGCGCCCGACAGCAGCGGGTCGTCGGCGATCTGGTAGACCGTCCGGTCGACCTGGACCTGGACGCGGTCACGCTCGGCGAGCACCTCGACGGCGTCCAAGGCCTCCGCGTCCGGCTCCAGGCGGATCTCGCCCAGGTCAGCGACCGGCGACTCCGGCGACAGGCGCACCGTGTCGGACGTGACGGGTGCCGTCCCGAGAAAGCTGACGGTGACCGTGTACCGCCCGCGGCTCAGCCCACCAACGCGGAATGCCCCCCGGCCGTCGCTGACGCCTCCGGTTTCGAGGTAGGGCTCGACGCCCGCTCGCGCCGAGATCCGCCAGACGGCGACCGACGCCATCTCGACGGCCGCCCCGGTCTCGGCGTCGACGACACGGCCGACGACGGCGTAGTCGGTCTGGGCCGAGGCGGCGCTGGCGGCCAGCACGGCCCAGACGACGAGCGCACGGCCGGTCATTGTCCTCGCTGGGCCCTCCCGGCCCGGCGCAGGTGGCCGGCCAGCGCGGTCTGCGCGCGGTACGTCTCGACCTGGTCGGGCGTCAGCACGGCGGCGACGGCGTCGGGCACCGTGCCGTCGCGGAACGCCTCCATCATGGCGCGGCGGTCGAGCCCGTCCAGCGCGGCGTAGAGGCGGGCGGCCCCGGCCTCGTCCAACCCCAGGGCCGCGTTGCGGGCGGCCCGCATCACGGCGGCCCGTGCCGGGTCCCGGTCCCGTCCGCCTCGGGCGCCGTCGCGGTCACCCCGGGCGCCGGCACCCCGGCGGCCCTGGCCGCGCGCTACAGGTCGCTCGGCGCGCTCCGGACGGGCGAAGAGAGCCGCGCGCTGGTCGGCGTCCAGCGTCGGCACCAGTTCCGAGGCCAGCGTCCAGACCGAGGCCGGGTCGCGCGCGTCGAACACTTCGGCGGCCAGGTCGGCCTGGTCGGGGTCGAGCGAGAGCGCGGTGGCCAGTCGCTCGACGGGGTCTGTGGTCTGGGCGGAGAGGGGGGCGGCGAGAATGGCGGCCAGCAGGAGGATGCGCATTAGACAGCGAGAAGGGGACCCGGTGGACGGGGATGCAGCCCCCAGGGTACCCCCCAGCCCGTCCCCGTTCGGCGACGGATGTGTCACGGAAGGATCCCGAGGGTCCCCTCGTCTTAGCGACACTCCGGCCCGGACTCGACCCTGGGCCCCTCCCCCCTTCCGCCATGATCACCGCCGCCGACCTCCGCTCGATCGACGTGTTCTCCGACCAGCCCGAGGACGACCTCGCCTGGCTGGCCTCGGTCGCCGACGAGCAGCAGACCGTCCAGGGCTCGGTCCCGTTCGAGCGGGGCTCAGCCGCCGACACGATGTTCGCGGTAGTCGAGGGGGGCTTCCAGATCTTTACCATCCAGGGCGAGAAGCGGACTCTGTTCGGCACCATCCGCGCTGGCGAGATCAGCGGGTTGCTGCCGTTCTCGCGGATGGAGACGTTCGCCGGCGAGGGCGTCTCGATCTCGGACGGCCGGATCGCGCGGATCCACCGGGACCACTTCCCCGAGATGCTCTCCCGGATGCCCGAGGTGGGCAAGCGGCTGGTCGGGCGGATGACCGACCGCGTCCGGGAGTCGTCCAAGAACGACGTCCAGCGCGAGAAGATGATGGCGCTGGGCAAGCTCTCGGCCGGGTTGGCCCACGAGCTCAACAACCCGGCCGCCGCCATCCGCCGTTCGGTCTCGGACCTCCGGGAGCGGCTCGACCTGCTGCCCACGTTGGTGACGCGGCTCACCGGCCACGGCCTGACGCCCGACCAGGTGGAGGCCGCCCGAGGTGCCCTGATGACGTGCACCGCGCCCACCCCGGGCACGCTGTCGTCGATCGAGCGGAGCGAGCGCGAGGACGAACTGGCCGACTGGCTCGACGACCACGATGTGCCCCACGCCTACGTCGTCGCCGAGGTCCTGGCCGAGGAAGGCGTGACGCCCCAGGCGCTCGGGCGCATGGCCGAGCACGTCGAGGCCGAGGCCCTGGGCGACGTGATCCTGTGGATCGAGAAGGGGCTCGCATCCGACCGTCTGCTGACCGAGATCGAGCGGGCCGCCGGCCGGATCTCGGACCTGGTCGCCTCGGTCAAGGGCTACACCCACCGCGACCAGTCGCCCGACCGCCAGCCGCTCGACCTCCGCGACGGCCTCGACCAGACGCTGACGATGCTGGGCCACAGCGTCAAGGTCAAGAGCGTCCACGTCGTGCGCAACTACGGCGACGACGTGCCCCAGGTCTGCGCCTATCCGGGCGAGATCAACCAGGTCTGGACCAACCTGCTCGACAACGCGCTCGACGCCGTGCCCGAGGGCGGGACGGTCCGCCTCGGGACCCGGGCCGAGGGGGCCGTGGTCTGCGTCACCATCGCCGACGACGGGCCCGGCATCCCGACGGACGTCCAGGAGCGGATCTTCGAGCCGTTCTACACGACGAAGGAGCCGGGCAAGGGGACCGGCTTGGGCCTCGACATCGCCCAGCGGATCGTGATGCAGCACCAGGGCACGATCTCGGTCGAGAGCGAGCCGGGGCGGACCGTCTTCGAGGTGTGCCTCCCCATCGACGCGCCGCGCGCCTCCGTCACGCCGCTCGACGCCCTCGACGCGACACCCGACGGCGCCACCGAGGCGGGCTGACCGGGACGGCGCGCCGGGGCGGGGGGAACGCAGGGGCGCTGGCGGGGATACGCCGGCCATGGACATCGGCACCTTCAACCTCGGACTGGCTGGCGCAGGCGTCGCCGTCGTGTACGTCATCGGATTCCTGACCGCGGTCGACGCGGTGATGAAGACGCGGACGCCCCAGGGCGCCACGGCCTGGGTGTTCGCGCTCGCGACGCTCCCGCTCGTCGCCGTCCCGCTCTACTTCGTCCTGGGACGGTCGCGGTTCGACGACTACGTCCAGGCCCTGCGCGACTTCGACAACGACATCGCCGACGGGCTGGAGCAGGCGTCGCACGGCGCGCTCAAGCGGTTCCTGGTCTCGCACGACGTCGGTGGAGGGTCGCGAACGGGGTGAGATGAACGCGTTCAACGAGATGGCGACGATGCCGTTCACGATCGGCAACCAGATCGAGCTGCTCGTCGACGGGGACGCCACCTTCGAAGCCATCTTCGCCGGCATCGACGCGGCCGAGCGCTACGTGCTCGCCCAGTTCTACATCATCCACGACGACCAGATCGGGAGGGACTTCAAGGACCGCCTGATCGCGGCGGCCCGGCGGGGCGTCGACGTCCGGCTGATGTACGACACCGTGGGCTCGATCAAGCTGCCGCGCGCCTACCGCCGCGAGCTCAACCGAGCGGGCGTCATCGTCTGCCCGTTTAGCGGGCCTCGGAACTGGCTCAAGAAGCTCCGGCTCAACTTCCGCAACCACCGCAAGATCGTCGTGTGCGACGGGACGGTCGCGTTCGCGGGCGGCCTCAACGTCGGCGACGAGTACCTGAGCCGGGACCCCGACATCGGCCACTGGCGCGACACGCACCTGCGGGTCCACGGACCGGTCGTGCAGGGCCTCCAGCTCTCGTTCGCCCGGGATTGGTTCTACGGGACCCGGGAGGAGATCGACGGCCTCCAGTGGGAGCCCACGGCCGCCCAGGGCGCCGACCAGACGGCGCTGGTGCTCGCCTCCGGCCCCGCCGACGAGATCGAGACGTGCGGGCTGCTCTACGCCCACGTGATCGAGAGCGCCGAGGAGCGGATCTGGATCGCGACGCCCTACTTCGTGCCGGACGGCCGCGTCCTCGGCGCGCTCCAGCTCGCGGCCCTGCGCGGCGTCGACGTCCGGATCCTGATGCCGCGCGAGAGCGACAGCGTGTTCTTCAAGTACGTCCCCTACGCCTACCTCGACGAGGTCGCGCGGACCGGCGTCCGGGTGTTCCTCTACGAGGACGGCTTCATGCACCAGAAGGTGGCCGTGGTGGACCGGGACTTCGCCGCCGTCGGCACGGCCAACTTCGACAACCGGTCGTTCCGGCTCAACTTCGAGGCGACCGTGGTGACCCACGACGAGGAGGTCTGCGACGCCGTCTCCGAGATGCTCGAGCGCGACCTGGAGTCGTGCACCGAGATCGGCCTGGAGGACATCGAGGGCAAGTCCTTCGCGTTCCGCTTCGCGGCCAACGTCACCCGCATGATGGCGCCGGTCCTCTAGCCGCCGTCAGGTGGCCAGGGGCGGCACCAGGCCGATCTGGGCGGAGGGCGCAGTCTCCGCGACGAACGGAGGGCCCTAGTGGTAGAGGAACAGCGGGACCTTGGACTCTTCGAGCAGCTTCGTCGCCGACGAGCCAAAGAGCATCTTGCGGAAGCCGGACTTGGCGAAGGCGCCCGAGACCACCAGGTCGGCGCGCTCGCCCTGGGCCAGCTCGCAGATCCGCTCGGAGGGGTCGCTGCTCTCGGTGCCCGTCGACGTCACGCGCTCGAAGCCGTGGGCCTGGAGGTAGGTCACGGCGTCCGCGCGGAGCCGGTCGCTCGCCCGCCGGTCCGCCTCGGTGCTCCCGTGGACGTGGACGACCTCGACGTCGAGGTCGGTGCCGAACGGCGCGAGGTGGGCGAACTTCTGCATCGTCCGCGCCGACGCGCCGCTGCCGTCGTAGGCGATCGCCACGCGCCGGACGTCGGGCCGCGTCGAGCCGACGATCAGGGTGGCCGCGGCGCCGTCCTCCAGGACCTTGCCTAGCGTGTGCGTCCGGCGCTCGGGGTTGGCGTAGTAGAAGTGGCTCTCGCGGCCGGCCACCAGCAGGTCGTGCGTCCGCATCTCGTCGAGCAGGCTCTGGACCAGCGCCCCCTCCCCGACCCGGTCGCCCGAGTGGCGGACGCCCTCCGCCTCGACACGGGCGGTGAACGTGTCGATCAGCGCCTTGGCTTTCTGGCGTGTCTCCTCGGTGAGCTTCTCCCGGAGCCGCTCGGCGAAGTACATCGACCCGATCCCGCCGCCGGCCGAGTCGCTCCCGATGGAGTCCTTGTCGACAAACGCGAGCCCGGTCACTTCGCCTCCCTGACGGCGTGCGATGTCGATGGCGGTCTCGGTGGCGATGGGCGTGTCGGAGTCGGGGTCGAGGACGACGAGGATGCGCTGGGTCATGGCCGGAAGGAAGAGGGGCCAGAAGGTACGCGGCTCGGCTCGGCTCTCGCTCCCGTCTGACAACCTGTCACCGACTGGTCTAGCCGGACCGATCAGTGGTCTACTCCGGTGGCTCCGGGCTTCCCGGTCCGTCCACATCCCTCTGTATTACTCTGTCAAAGGGTTTAAAGAGTAGAACCAGTAGTAGAGCTGTGGACGGCGTGGACAACGGGGTGGCTCTCCACAATGTGGACGGGCGTGGACAACCTGGCCCGCCGTCCACGAATTTGTCCACGGCCCGCCTCGGTCGGGTGGTCGCCGAGGCGGGTGTCTTGGACGATCACCGGGGGGCCGTCCACATCTCCACACTCGTCCACACGGAAGCCCCGGGCCTAGCCCAGAGCGAGGAGGTCGAGATCCGATGTGGACAACAGGTCGGAGAGCCCGTGGGCGGTTGGTGCTTGACGGAGGCCGGTCTTTGCCCCGTGTCGGAGATCGTCCACAGGCCTCCCCCACTGGGTGTCGGTTATCCACACGGTCATCCACGGTGTGGACAGCGGTTTTTGGAGCCTCAGGGCCGGTCGGGCCGTGACAGTGCCCCCGACAGATCGTCGTCTTGTGCGCTCAGGCGGCCCCGACATGCGTAGTCGGCGCCTCTGCCTTTGCTCTCAGAGAGTCGGCCTCGCTGCTACGCGCAGACTGTCGTCCCTCCCCCTTGATCCGCGACGCAGGGCTGGCGTCGAGAGCGGAGTCGACTCGGTGGCGCACGTTCTCGGCCACCCCGCCCGCCTCGGCCGGTGCACCGAGGTGGGCGGGCAGCTGCTCGATCCTAACCGTCAGATTGCGGGAGAAACAGTGGTCGGTCCGTGGCCGAGAGTTCGGGAAGCAGCCGGCGAATGGGCGCGCTTACTCGGGCCGACCCAGGAGCGAGAACATCTTCTGCTTGTAGGTCTCAACGCCCGGCTGGTCGAACGGGTCGACGCCCAGCATCGTCCCGCTAACGGCGACGGCGTGCTCGTAGAAGTAGAGGAGCCGCCCGACCGTCTCGGCGTCCAGGCGGGGCAGCGTGACCGTCCAGTTGGGAACGCCGCCCTCGGCGTGGGCCGCCGCCGTGGCCTGGTAGGCCTTCTCGTTGACCGTCCCGTAGGGGACGCCCGCGAGGTAGTTCAGCCCGTCCGGGTCGCCGTCTTCCTCCGTCACCGACGGGCCCGTCCCGGCGTCGTCGATCCGCAGGAACGTCTCGACCAGCACGCGTTTCCCCTGCTGGACGTACTGCCCGACCGAGTGGAGGTCCGTCGTGTACTGCAACACGACCGGGAACAGCCCCTTGTCCTCTTTCCCCTCGCTCTCGCCGAACAGCTGCTGCCACCACGCGCCGATCCCTTTAAGGCGCGGGTCCATGACGGCCAGGACCTCGGTCGCGTATCCGGCCTGGTGGAAAGCGTAGCGGTCAGCGGCGTACTGGAGCGCCGGGTGCGACGCGTCCGCCTCGGTCAGGTCGCGGGCCTCGGCGACGGCGCCGTAGAACAGGGTCCGGATGTCGATGCCGGCCGCGGCGATGGGCAGCAGGCCGACGGGCGTCAAGACCGAGAACCGGCCGCCGACACCGTTGGGGACGACGTAGCGGCGGTACCCCTTCTCGACGGCGAAGTCGTGGAGCGCGCCGCGGTCGGCGTCGGTCGTGGCGACGATGCGCCGGTCGGCGTCGTCGAACCGCTCCTCCAGAAAGCGCCGGGCCAGACGGAAGGCCAGGGCCGGCTCCAGCGTCGTGCCCGACTTCGAGATCACGTTGACGTAGACGCTCTTGCCGTCGAGGTACTCGAACAGGCGCCCGTGGGTCTCCGGCCCCAGGTGGTTGCCGGCGAACAGGACCTCGATGCCGTCGTCGGCGAACGGCGGCACCAGCGCCTCCATAACCGCCTCGGCGCCGAGGTACGACCCTCCGATGCCGATGCACAGCAAGACGTCGGCGCGGTCGCGGATCTCGGTGGCGACCTCGGCCACGCTCTCCAGCAACGCGTCGTCGGGGTCGAGCAGCATGGCGCGCCAGTCCAGCATCTCGGGACTCCGCGTGTCGCGGTCGAGCACGCGTTGGTGGGCGTCGAGGGCGCGCTGGCCGAGGTCGTCCGGCGCGTCGTCGAGGCGGGCGAGGGCGGCGGCGGCGTGGGTGCGGTCGAACGACAGGGGCATCGGGATCGGGGGATGGGGCCCGTTGAACGCGGCGCGGCGTCCGGGATCCCCCCTACCCCGCCAGTCGCGCGGTCAGCCGGTCGCGGACCGGCGGCCACTCGCGGGCCGTGACGCTGAAGTAGACCGTGTCGCGGACCCGGTCGCCGACGACCATGTGCCGGCGGAGCGTCCCCTCTTCGGTGGCACCCAGGCGCAGGATGGCAGCGCGCGAGCCGACGTTGAGCGCGTCGGTCTTCCACTCGACCCGGTTCATGCCCAGCGTGTCGAAGGCGTGGGCCATCATCAACAGCTTGGCCTCGGTGTTGATCGCCGTCCGCTGCCACGGTCGGGCGACGAACGTCCACCCGATCTCGGCGCGCCGGTGCTGCGTCACGACGTTTCCATACCGCGTGCTCCCGACCACGCGTCGGCTGGCCACGTCGACGGTCGCGAACGGGAGCGCGGTGCCGGCTTGGGCGTCGGCGAGCGCCCGGCGGACGTAGGCGTCGAGATCGGCCCGGGTGCGGACCGTCGAGGCGGTCCACTCCCACAGCGCCGGGTCCAGCGCGACCTCGGCGAGCGCGTCGAGGTGGTCGAGCGAGAGCGGCTCCAGGCGGACGTGGGCGCCTTCCAAAACGACGGGCGACATAGGATTAGGAGAAGGAGTGGGCGTCCCCGGCTCAGTCCGTCGCGCGGTCGAGGCGGGCCAGGACGATCCGCGCGCGGGCTCGGTGCGACGCGTCGGGGCTGTCGAGCGCGGCCTCCAGCACCGGCCGGACGTCGCGCTCGATCTCAGGGTGGAGCGCTGCCATCGACGCCAGCGCGTCGAGCGCGTTCGACCGGGTCGCGACGGGGCCCGGCCTCGGCACGGGGCCGGGCATAGCCCACGACGTGCCGGGCGCCGGGCACGTCGAGGCGCAAGCGGCCGAGCAGCAGCGGCAACAGACGCCGGAGCGTCGTGCCGGTCCGGTCGGCGTCGGCGACGGCCAACAGCGCCTCGGCGTGGGGACCGAGGCGGGCGGGGTCGCGGCGCGTCGCCCGGTCGAGCGCCCCCGCCGCCCGGTTGCGGACGCCCTCGTGGTCGGCGTCGAGCCCGTCCACGACGACGGCCAGCAGGTCGGGGTCGCCGGCGATCTCGGCCGCCACGGCAGGCGCGGCGCCGACGACGCCCGGCGAGCCGTCGGCCAGACGGAGCAGGAGGGGGTGCACGACGGCTAGCGGTATCGGCCCTCGGCGAACACCTCGCGGATGTCGGCCAGCACCTCGCGGTCGATCCGCAGCGTCTCGCCGGCCGCCAGGTCGACCGACGCGACCTCGTCGATCCGCAAGTCGTAGTTCTCCCAGCCCATGTAGTCCGACAGGATGGTCTGGAACTGCGGCGTCCACCTCGCCGTCGATCGGGCCGTCGTACGAAAGCCTCGTGGTCCAGATCTGCTGGAGCTCGCGCGCGATGGCCGGGCGTGATCTCGACCATGTCGGCCGGGTCGGAGTCGGTGAAGTAGAGGTCGTTGAGCGCGACCAGCCGTTCGAGCTCGGCGAGC
Organism: uncultured Bacteroidota bacterium; assembly: GCA_963740235.1. Lineage (GTDB taxonomy): Bacteria > Bacteroidota > Rhodothermia > Rhodothermales > Rubricoccaceae > Rubrivirga. Next base: position 1,012,065 of record CAVUDG010000007.1, on the reverse strand, counting down.
GGCGTCGGGTGGTCGTAGACCGAGATGTCGACGATCACGTCGGAGCCGTCGTAGCCCGCGCCCTTGCTGGTGGACGACGAGCGCCGCAGACTGCTCGCCTCGCTTGTCGCCGCCCGCGCGCCCGCCGGCCAGCAGCGCCGCGGTCAGCCGCTGGGCGAGCGTGCCCGTGCTCGCCTCGAACGTCTCGGCGATGGCGTCGACGGTCGCCTGCGAGACCAGGATGTTGCCCTGGGCCGCGTAGCCCGTGCCCGACCGCGACGGCGCCCGGCCCGGAGACGGCGTCGCTGCCACCGACGCGTCCGCCACGCCACTCGAAGGCGTCGGCCCCGGTAAAGGTGGCGGCGTTGCCGTGAGCGTCGACCATCCCGACCTGGCGCGCGCCGGTGTCGGGGTCGTTGCGCATCGAGATGCGCAGCGCTTCGTCGGCCGTCGCGCCCTGGCGCATCATCTCGATCCCCTCGGGGCCGTAGGCGAGCCGGGCGAACGACTGCGTGGCGACGGCGCCGACGCCGGCGACGACGGTCGGGACCATGAACCGGACGTTCGGGAAACTTGCTCTGGACGGCCACGCCGATCTCGCCCGTCGTCGTGTCGACGGCGACGATGGAGAACGTCGAGACGAGCGGGTCGCCGGCGGCGTTCGTCACGACGTGCTCGGCCGGCGCCTCGGGCGCGCAGGCGGCCAGGGCGAGGGTGGAGACGAAGAGGACAGAGCGGAGCGTTGGCATCGGCGTCGAGTGTGTGTCCCCGTATTCTAGCGCCATGACTGCCCTGCGTCCGGTCCTGCTCTCGCTTCTCGTGCTCGCCTCGGCGGGCGCCGCCTCGGCCCAGGGCGAGGTCCAGATCGCGCGCGTCCAGTACGGCGGCGGCGGCGACTGGTACTCGGGCGACCCGCTGCCGACGCTGATCGCGCTACGCGCGCCAGCACTCGCTGCTCGACCTGGCGCCCGGAGCCGATCACGGTCGAGCTGACCAGCGACCGGCTGTTCACGGTCCCCGTCCTCTACCTCAACGGCCACGGCAACGTCGCCCTTCAGCGACGCCGAGGCGGGCCGGCTGCGGCGCTACCTCGAAGGCGGCGGCTTCCTGATCGTCAACGACGACTACGGGCTGGACGAGGCGATCCGCGCGGGAGCTGCGCCAAGGTGTTCCCAGGTCAGGAGCTCCAGCCGCTGCCGGCCGGCCACCCGGTCTACCACGCCCACTACGACTTCCCGGCCGGTCTGCCCAAGATCCACGAGCACGACGGCGAGCCGGCGGTCGGCTACGGGCTGTTCCACGAGGGCCGGCTGGTCGTGTTCTACGCGTCGGAGAGCGATCTGGGCGACGGGTGGGAGCCGGCCGGCATCCACCCCGACCCGCCCGAGGCGCGCGAGGCGGCGCTCCGGATGGGCGTCAACCTGCTCGTCTATGCCATGACGCAGGGCGTCGTGCCCGTAGCCTGGGCCCGGTGCCCGGGGTCAGCGTTGCCCGACGACGGCCTCACCGTGCTCGCCATGACCCCTGGACGCGTCCTGCTTCGTCGGCCTCCTCGTGATGGCGGGGCTGCTCTACGTCCTCAATCCCGGCCCGGAGGCGTTCGGCGAGTTCCTGACGACGGAGACGGCGCGCCGGGCCAGCGGGGAGGACCAGAACGAGGTCACCGGCTTCCTGGCGAACCGGCTCGGGCGCGCGCGCGCGGCGGCGGCTGGCGAGCGACCTGTTCGAGCGCGAGAACTACTACCTCGCGAGCGTCTACACGGCCGACCTCAACGGGCGCATCCCGGGCGGCGAGTGGAAGTACCTCGGCATCGCCGGCTGGTTTACGCCGCTTGAGCAGCCCGAGGGAGAGGCAGAAGGGCTCTAGCGGCGAGGGTACGGCCCCCCTCCGCCTCGGTAGCCGCGCGGGACGTCTCGTGGCCCGATGGAGAGCGGTCGGGCAGAGGGCGTCCGCGACGACGAGCCAGATCGGGATGCGCCCTGCCACCGAGGTGCCGAGGCGGCCGGACCCGGCGCCCTAGCGGGCCAGAGAACGTGGCTGACCCTGGCACGTAGACGGGCGGCGCGCACCGGCTCCCACCGTCCGCGTGCTAGCTTTCCGACCCGCCCCCGCCCGACGCCATGACCGCCCTCCACGACACCGACCCCGCCGTCTTCGACATCGTCCGCCGCGAGGTCGAGCGCCAGAACGACGGGCTCGAGCTGATCGCGTCGGAGAACTTCGTGAGCCCCGCTGTGCTCCAGGCGCTGGGGAGCCCGCTCACCAACAAGTACGCCGAGGGCCTGCCCGGCAAGCGCTACTACGGCGGCTGCGAGGTCGTCGACGAGGTCGAGACGCTGGCCATCGACCGCGCCAGAGAGCTGTTCGGGTGCGACTGGGTCAACGTCCAGCCGCACTCGGGCGCGACGGCCAACAGCGCGATCTACCTCGCGTTCATGGACCCCGGAGACCGGCTGCTGGGGCTCGACCTGGCGCACGGCGGCCACCTGACGCACGGGAGCCCGGTCAACTTCTCGGGCAAGCTCTACGACGCCCACTTCTACGGCGTCGAGCAGGACGGCCCGGACGCCGGGCGGATCGACCTCGGCAAGCTGCGCGCCAAGGCCCAGGAGGTCCGGCCCCGGATGCTGTCGGTCGGTGCGAGCGCCTACAGCCGCGACTTCGACTACGCCGCCATGCGCGAGATCGCCGACGAGGTCGGCGCGATCCTGTGGGTGGACATGGCGCACACGGCGGGCCTGATCGCGGCGGGGCTCCTCAACGACCCCCTCCCCCACGCTCACGTCGTCTCGACCACGACGCACAAGACGCTCCGGGGCCCGCGCGGCGGCATGATCCTGGTCGGGACCGACGTCGCCAGCCCGACGGGCGAGACGTTCAAGTCAGGGGCTCCGAAGTCGACCGGGCAGGTGCTCGACTCGGCCATGTTCCCCGGCACCATCGGCGGACCGCTGATGCACGGGATCGCGGCCAAGGCCGTCGCCTTCGGCGAGGCGCTCCGGCCCGAGTTCACCGCCTACCAGGAGCAGACGATCCGGAACGCCCAGGCGATGGCCCAGGCGTTCGTCGAGCGGGGCTACGACGTGGTCTCGGGCGGGACCGACAACCACCTCGCGCTCGTCGACCTGCGGGGCAAGTGCACCGGCAAAGAGGCCGAGGCTTGGCTGGGCGAGGCCGCCATCACGGTCAACAAGAACATGGTCCCGGGCGACCCCGAGAGCCCGTTCGTGACGTCGGGCATCCGGGTCGGGGCGCCGGCCATGACCACGCGCGGCTTCGGCGCCGACGAGTTCCGGACGGTGGTGGAGCTGACCGACCGCGTGATCGCGAGCCGCGGGGCGGACGCCTCGGCGGTCCGCGCCGAGGTCCGCGCGTTGTGCGACGCGTTCCCGCTCTACGACGTCGAGAGCCTGGGCGCCGAGCCCGTCGTCGCGTAGCGCGACGCCGCCCGCCTCGGCGCCGAGGCGGAGCGGGCCGGTAGAATTGGGGGAATCCCTCCCGGCCCCGGTACCGTCTTTCCGGTCGGCGCGCGTCCCGTTCGCCGCGGCCACACGCGACGGCGCGCCGAGGCGCGTTGTGCGGAACGACGGCGGGACCGGTCACTGCGCAACCTCGCCGCGTGTCGGCCCGTCCCGCTCTCCGGCACGCCGCTTGCCGGTCGCCCCTCCGTACATTGCTGCCCCGTGCCGAGCCCGGTGCGGCCCGCCGTCGCCTCCATGCCCAACGACTACAGCACCGTCCCCGAATCGGCCCTGGCCAAGCTGGGGCACACGCTCTACCAGCGGGCGCTGGTGCGGCGCGAGGACGAGTCCATCACCGACCCGCGCGGGCAGCCCATCGGCTGGCTCCTGGACACGCGGACGCCCATGCTCGACGGCGAGGTGTTCAACGAGGCTGGCGGCGTGCTCGCCGAGCGGCTCCGAGCCCGCGGGATCGACCAGGTGGCCGGGTTCGGCTACGGCGCGTTCCCGCTCGTCTCAGCCGTCCTACCGCACGGGACGCCCGACCGGCCGTTCCGGGGCGGCTTTATCCGCGAGCGCCGCAAGGCGTACGGCCGTCGCCGGCTCGTCGAGGGCCCGCTCGACCGGACGCGGCCCGTCGCGCTCATGGACGACATCCTGAACAGCGGCCGGAGCGCGGTCCGCGCGGCGGCCTTGCTCCGCAGCGACGGGTTCGAGGTCGCGGGCGTCGTGACCCTGTTCAACTTTACCTGGAGCGGCGGCCGGGCCCGGCTGGAGGCCGAGGGCTTGTGGGTCGAGTCGCTCCTCGAACTCAACCTCCGCGAGAGCGCCCGGGCCGCCACGGGCGACACGGCGTAGGTGCGCGACACGAGGGCCGGGGCGACCGGACCCGCCGCGCTCGCTCGTCCTCCCGTACCCCGTATCCGCCCCTGAGGGGCGCTAAGCCATGGACGTCTGGCGCTCTAGGTCGCGAAAGGCGCCCGGCTCGCAAGGCGACGGCGCGGCGGACCCGATCCGCCTCGACCAGATGCCGCCGCCGGCACCGCCGGTTCCACCGTCGGTCCCCGACCACATGGCGCCGGGGCCGGGCGAGATGCCGTTCCTGGACCACCTCGAAGAGCTCCGCTGGCGGATCCTGAAGGGGCTCGGGGCGATCCTGCTGTGCGTCGGCGCGTGCCTGTTCTTTACGGACTGGATCATGGACGCCCTGCTCTTGGGGCCGACCCGGGCGTCGTTCTTCATGTACGACGTGCTCCGTCTCGACGCCGTCGACATCGTGCTCCAGAACCGGACGGTGACGGGCCAGTTTTTCGCCTTCTTCGGGACCGTCATCGCGGCCGGCGTGGTGATCGGGTCGCCGATCGTGGTGTACCAGGCGTGGCGGTTCATCGAGCCCGGGCTGTACCCGGAGGAGCGGAAGGGGCTCCGGTTCGCGGCCGTGTTCGCGGCGTTCTTCTTCGCGCTCGGCATCTCGTTCGGCTACCTCATCATCGCGCCGATCGCGCTCCAGTTTTTCGCCCAGTTCCAGATCTCGGACACGATCGTCAACGAGTTCGACATCTCGAAGTACTTCTCGATGCTGCTCACGTGGGCGTTCGGGGCGGGCCTGGTGTTCGAGTTGCCGGTGGTGGTGGTCGTCCTCGCCAAAGTGGGCGTGCTGACGCAGGACATGCTGCGGGCCGGACGGCGGTACGCCATCGTCATCGTCATGATCATCTCGGCGTTCATCACCCCGCCCGATCCGTGGAGCCAGCTGCTCATGGCGATCCCGCTGATGGGCCTGTTCGAGCTCTCGATCGCGCTGACGGGCGTCGTCGAGCGCCAGCGGGCTCGCGAGGAGGCGGCCGAGGCGGCACGCGAGGTACGAGAAAAGGCGGCGTGGGAGGCCAAGGAGGCCGCCGCCCGTGCCGCGTCCGAGTCGGAGTAGTCCGACCCCGCCCGCCTCGGTGCCGAGGTGGGGGGAGCGGATGGGATTGCGGAGGGCGGATGCGGGCGCGCAGTTTGGCCGTCTCACCCCCGCCGCCGTCATGCGCCGTCTCCTCGGTCTCGCCGTCCTGCTCTCCCTCGCCGCCTGCGACACGGTCGGGGAGACCCTCCTCGACCCCCAGACCGTCGACGTGCGGGCGCTGTCCCAGGACCCGGCCGCGCTCGTGGGGGCCTGGACCCTGGTGACGGTGACCGGCTCGGGCGAATGCATGGGCGAGTGCCAGCAGACCCGGCCGGCCTCGGACGTGGGGTGGTCGGAGCGGGTCACGTTCCGGGCCGACGGGACGGCCGAGGTGTCCCGCGGCGGCGAGGCCGCGAGGAGCCTGCCCTACCGCGTCGAGCGGCGGAACTACGGCAACGGGACCCAGAGCGAGACGGCCCTGCTGACCCTCGGGTCGAGCGAGACGCTGTTCGGGGTCCAGGGGAGCCAACTGTTTACCGACTCCCGCTACGTCGACGGCGAGCTGTTGGAGTACCGCCGCCGCTGATGCCGGCCCCGACGCTCCGACTGCCGGTCACCCTGCTCTTGCTGCTCCTCGCTGCCTGCGACACGGGCGGGTTGGAGGCTCTCCGTCTGGACGCGCTGTCCCACGACGCCACGGCGTTGGTCGGGACGTGGGACTTGACGAGCATCACCTCGGACGGCCAGTACGGACCGGCGGTGACCACGCCGGTGCCGGCCGGGACCGAGACCTACACGTTCCGCGCGGACGCGACGGTCACCGTCGAGCGACGCGTCGGCCCGCCCACGACGACGACCTGGGCCGTGGTCCCCGCTGGGCCGGGCTACCCGGGCGCGCCGCCGAGCCTGCGGATCGGCGACCGGAGCGAGTACTGGGGCCCCGACGGCGACCGGCTCTACTTCGACGACCGACCCGCCGACGGGGCGTTGTCGGAGTACCGTCGCCGGTAACCCAGCGGCTCCGTCCGTCTCGGGCCCGAGGTGGGCGGGGGCGCGAAGGGCGCAGGCGCGTCGTTAGCCTGCGGCCCCGCCCCCGACCGCTCCATGCGCCGCCTCGTTCTCGCCGCCCTCGTCCTCGCCACCGCTGCCCAGGCCCAGGACGTCGACTACTTCGCCGTCCGCAAGAGCTTCGGGCTCTACGGCGCCGTCTACGAGATTCTAGCCTCGGAGTACGTCGACGCCATCGACGCCGAGGCGCTGATGCGGAGCGGGATCGGGGCGATGACGGGCACGCTCGACCCGTACACGGTCTACTACGACGAGGCGACGGCCGCCGCGAGCCGTCTCCAGCAGGGCGGCGACGTGGGCGGCGTGGGCGTGGTCGTGGCCGAGCGCGGCGGCCAACTCGTGGTCGTGTCGGTCCTGGACGGGTCCGACGCCGAGCGGCAGGGGCTCCGGCCCGGCGACGCCGTGGTCACGCTGGCCGGCCAAGCGGCCCAGGGCGTGTCGGCACAACGCGCGAACGCGCTGCTGCGCGGAGAGCCCGGCTCGACGGTCCCGGTCGAGGTCACGCGCGACGGCCAGGCCGACTCGCTCCGGTTCGTGCTCGTCCGCGCCGGCGACCCCGAGACCGAGGTGACCTACTCCGGCTACCTCGGCGACCCCGCCGACGGCGTCGGCTACGTCCGCCTCGGTCGGTTTATGCAGGACGCCGCCGGCCAGGTCGCGCGCGCCGTGGCGACGTTGCAGGCCGAGGGCGAGATGCGGGCCCTGGTGCTGGACCTGCGCGGCAACCCGGGCGGGCTGCTCGACCAGGCCGTCGCCCTGAGCGGCCAGTTTTTGCCGATGGGGACCGTCGTCACCCAGACGAGGGGACGCGCCATCGGGACGGACCAAACGTACCGGACGCAAGAGGCCCCGACGGTCCCGGACCTGCCCGTCGCCGTGCTCGTGGACGGGTCGAGCGCGTCGGCGAGCGAGATCGTCGCGGGCGCGCTCCAGGACCACGACCGCGGCGTGGTCGTGGGCGAGACGACGTTCGGGAAGGGGCTCGTCCAGGTCATCCGGCCGATGCCCTACGGGACGGCGCTCAAGCTGACCGTGAGCCGCTACACCACGCCGTCGGGCCGCGAGATCCAGCGTCTGACCTACGTCCAGGGCGTCGAGGCGACCGAAGCTGGGCCGGGCCGGTCGTTCCAGACGACGGGGGGGCGGCCCGTGCGGAGCGGGGTCGGCATTGAGCCGGACCTGGCGGTGTCGCTGGGCGAGGAGAGCGAGTTGGAGCAGGCGCTCGTCCGCGCGGCGGCTTTCTTGCGGTTCGCCAACCGGTTCGCCGCCGAGACGCCCGAGCTTCCAGCCACCTTCCGCGTCGACGACGCGCTGTTCGGCCGTTTCCGCCAGTTCGTCCAGGCCGAGGGCGTCGAGTACCGCACCGACGCCGAGCGCACGGCCGACGCCCTGGCCGAGGACCTGACCGAGGCGGGCTACGCCGGGGCTGAGGGCGCGCTCGCCGACCTGCGCCGGGCGGTCGACCGCGAGAAGGACCGCGACTTCGACCGCCACGCCGACCGCCTCCGGGGCCTGCTCCGCCAAGAGATCCTGTCGCGCTACGTCGGCCAGAAGGCGCAGACGGTCGCGGCGCTGGCCGAGGACCCGGCTGCGGCAGAGGCGCGCCGCATCCTGCTCGACCCAGCGGCCTACGCCCGAACGTTGGGCCAGTAACGGGCCGGACCCTCCACCTCGGGCCCGAGGCGGAGGGAGTCGCGTGTCCTGCGGTGGACCGATGCGAGCGCCAGCGCGTAGACGCGGCCCCCCCTCACCCGGCGCATGGTGTTTCTCCTTCTCGTGGCCGGCGCCGTCGGTGGGTTCGTGGCTGGGCTGGTGGGCGTCGGAGGGGGCATCATTTTCGGGCCCGTCCTGTTCTTCGCGTTCCAGGCGGCCGGCATCCAAGACCCGATTTTAACGCCGCTGACGCTGGGGTCGAGTCTGCTCTGCACGTTCGCGGCAAGCGCCTCGGGGACGGTCGCCCAGGCCCGCGCGGGCGCCATCGACCGGCGGACGGCACTCGTGGTCGGCGCCGTCGCCTCGGCCGCCGTCGTGCTCGTCGGCCGGTTCGTGACGACGCAGCCGTGGTACGACAAGCAGGCGTTCCAGCTGATCCTGGGCGTGCTCCTGGTGGTCGTGGTCGTGCGGATGCTGCTCAAGACGGACCGGGCCGACACGCTGTCGACAGCCGACGCGCGGCGCGGGCCCGGACCTCTGGCGGCGACCGGGCTGGGGGCCGGCGTGATCGCCGCGCTGGCCGGCGTCGGAGGCGGCGTCGTGATGGTCCCCGCGTTCAGCGGCCTGGTTCGCCTGCCGATGCGGGTTGCGGCCGGGACCTCGACGGCGGCCATCACGATCATCACGGCCGTTGGCGTGGCGACCTACGCCCTGCTGGGGTGGAACGCGCCCGTCCCCCAAGGCGCGCTGGGCTACGTCGACTGGCGCGGGGCGGCCGCGCTGGCGCTCCCAGCGGTCGTGACGGCCCGCCTCGGTGTCTCGACGGCCCACCGGATCGACGTCCGTGCGGTCCGCCTGAGCTTCGCGGCGTTCGCGGGCGTCGTCGCGGTGCGCCTGCTGTGGAACGCCCTGACGTAGCCGTGGTCTACGGGGCTCTCACTGGGACGCCCATGCGCACCGCCTTTCTCGTCGCCATGGTGGCTCTGGCCGGATGCGCCGATGCCGACCCGCCCGGACCCACCCTGGAGGGCGTCGACCCGGTCCAGACCGACGGCGACCTCGCCCCAGACTCCGACCTCGAACCGACCCCCGATCTGGCGCCCGAGCGGGACATCGACCCGGGTGCGGGTCTCGCTCCCGAGGCGACGCTCCAGCCCGACTCGTCGGGGACCCCGTAATCCCCGTCGGGTGACCGAGGCGGGCAGGCACAAAAAACGCCCCGCCGGCTAGTGCCAACGGGGCGCGAGCAGGCCGGGCGGCCTAGCTCATGTCGCTCTTGTTCTGGACCAAGAACGTCACCTTGCAGTGGACGCGGAAGTGGCCGGCCTCGGCCTCGCCGGGCTCGTAGATGAAGTCCTCGACGTAGACGCTCTGCACGCCGCGGACGGTCTGCGACACTTCGGTGTACGCCTGCTTGACGGCGTCGTCGAAGCTCTTGTCCGACACTGCCGACACTTCGATGATCTTTGCGATGGCCATAGGAAAGGGGGGTGGTGAAGAGGCCCGTCCAACGCCGGTCCCGTCCCCGAGGGTCCGTCACGGCCTCCGCGCTCGCGTGTTCGCGTGGTCGCTGGGCCACGCCGATGGCGCCCAGCACCAGCTCTACGCCGAGCGCAAGCGGCGGCTGTTCCGTCGGATCGAGGGGCGGGACGGTCGGCCCCCGGTCGTGGTCGAGATCGGCGCGGGGACTGGCCTCAACGCCACGTTCCTGCCGGCGGGCACGCGCTGGGTCGTGGTCGAGCCCAACGTCCACTTCCACGGCCGCATCCAGCGCGCGGCCGACGCCAACGGGCTCGACCTCGACCTGCGCGCCGGCACGGCCGAGCACCTGCCCGTCGCCGACGGAGAAGCGGACGCGGTCGTGAGCACGCTCGTCCTGTGCTCCGTCGCCGACGTGGACCGGGCGCTCGCCGAGATCCGTCGCGCGCTCCGGCCCCGCGGCCGGTTCGTGTTCGTCGAGCACGTCGTCGCGCGCCCAGGGACCGCGCTCCGCCGCGTCCAGCGGGCCGTCCGCCGCCCCTGGGGCTGGGTCGCCGACGGGTGCCGGCCGGACCGGGACACGGGCGCCCGGATCCGCGAGGCCGGCTTTTTCGACCTGGAGATCGAGCGGTTCCAGGCCGACCTGCTGGTCGTCACACCCCACGTCGCCGGCGTCGCGACCGCCTGAGCGCACCCGCCTCAGCAGCGCGTCCGAGGGGAGGAGCGTCGTCCACTCCACCCGCCTCGGTCGCGTCACCGAGGCGGGCGGGCCGGGAGCGACTAGTCGGTCTCGAGGGCGCGCTCGATCAGGAACACCAGGTGGTCGCGGTGGGCGACGGTCTCGGCGTTGCCGCCGCGCCGGGCCTTCTGCATCGCCTCGACCCGGCGGAGCTGGGCGAGCGCCTGGCTCTGGGCGACCGAGTCGTAGGCGTCGCCCTCGTCGGCCAGCATCGCGGCCAGCCGGGCGACGTAGTCGACCTGAACGTTCTGGCGGAACGTGTTGACGTCGCCGCGGGCGTCGGCCTCGAACAGCGCCGTCGTCAGGTCGGCCATGACGTCGGCGAGCGAGTAGGCGTTGCCGTAGAGGCGGGCGTCGGTGACGCGCTCGACCGTGTTCGGGTGGAGCAGGTGGTCGAGCACGCCGCGCTGGAGCCCGAGCGCGCGGGCGTGGATGCGTGGGTCCTCGGGCGCGCCGAAAAAGTCGAACCCGCGGCGCTGACGGGCGAGGTAGGCGTAGACGCCACCGGCGCCGTCGAAGGCGTCGGGCGCGAACAGGCCGCGCGCCAGGACGTCCATGGCCCGGCGCTGCTCGGCGGCCGGGACCGGCGTGAACGGCTGCGTCGCGCCCATCTGCCCGGCCATCGCGCGGTCCACGTAGACGCCGCCGACGTAGCGACTGGCGACCCCCATCTGGTTGCCCAGCTCGCCGGTCAGGACGAGGTAGGCCTGCAGCAGGTCCTGGTAGCTCTCGCCCGGCTGGCTGTAGCGCTCGCGCAGCCCGCCGAACGTGTCCTCGATGAGGTCGAGCCGACGCTCGGCGTACAGCAGCGCGTCGCTCGACATGTCGCCGACGTTGACGCGCGGGTCGATGGCCTTGCCCGGCGCGCGCATGTCGTCGGCGTCGTTGCCGAAGGCGAGCGCCGGGTCGGCGGAGCGGTCCAGGAGGGCTCGGCGCTCGGCGTCGGTCAGGTCGCCGTAGGCGAACGTGACGGCCCACAGGTCGTAGGGGCCGGGGCGCGTCGTGTAGTAGGCGCCCTGGCTGTCGCCCGGCGCCGCCACGTTGACGGCCGGGTAGTCCATCACCGAGCCCGTCAGGCCGCGCTCCACCGTCAGGTCCCAGTCGGTCGTCTGTGGGTAGGTCAGCATCTGGCTGGCCTTCATGTTGTGGTTGAGCCCGAGCGTGTGGCCGATCTCGTGGAGCACGAGGTAATAGATCCCCTGCTCGACCAGCGTCTCCATCGCCTGCTCCGTCGCGCCCAGCGCCCGGAGCGACGCCATGCCGAGCAGCATCTGGCCCTGCATCCGCGTCCCCAGCGAACACCGTCCGGCCTGGTCCGCCTCGGTACCGAGGTCGAGATAGCGGGCGGCCGTCTCGAACAGCTCGGCGTACGTCATCCGGTTGCGGATGAAGGTGTACTCCAGCATCACGTCGGCGCCCAGGATCTGGCCCGTGCGCGGGTTGACGAACGACGGGCCGTAGCCGCCGAACGGCGGGGTGGGCGAGGACGTCCAGCGGAGCACGTTGTAGCGGAGGTCGCCCGCGTCCCAGTCGGCGTCGTCGGGCTGGACGCGGACCTCGACGGCGCCGTCCAGGCCGGCCTGGGCGAACGCCTCGTTCCAGCGCAGGGCGGCGTCGCGGATCGTGTCGCGGTACTCGACGGGCGTCGTGTTCTCGATCCACCAGACCAGCGGCTCGGCCGCGCGGCCGTCTTGGTGCTCGATGTGCCACCGGTGGACCAGGTCGCGGTAGGGCGTCACGCTCATCGACGTCAGGTCGGTGACCTCGGTCGTGAAGTAGCCCACGCGCGGGTCGTCCATCAGCGGCTGGTAGCCGTCGTCGGGCATCGCGATCAGGCTGTGCTGGACGGTCACGGTGACGGCGCGGGCGTCGGTCACGGCGTCGCCGCCGCCGTTGAGCGGCGCCGGGTTGTCGTAGACGTAGCGGACGACGGCGTCGGTGTTCTCGGGGTAGTTCCTCAGCGCGACGAGCGCCGTCTTGTCCTTGGAGAGCGTCCCCAGCTTGAACGCCGTCGGCGGCGCGGTCGGCGACGGCGTCGGCTTGATGGCCGCCAGCGCCTCGGTCAGGAACAGCGCGTCGGCCTTGATCAAGACCGTCCCGTCCTCGCGCTCGGCGACGACCTCCTCGACGGCCAGGACCGCGGGGCTGATGTTGGCCGCCGCCGCGCGCGAGACGGGGTTCTGCTCGTCGAAGTAGAACGACGTGTTCTCCTGGACGAACTCGACCTTGTCGAACCGCCGCCGGATCGTGAACACGCTGTTGTCGCGGAACTGGCCCCGGAAGTGGCCGCCCACCGGGACGCCGTCGACGACCTGGGTGAAGTAGATGAACTCGCGGTCGAACTGGTCCGGCGCGATCGCCATCAGGATCGAGCCCTTGGTCGAGTCCTGGTAGACGGTGAACAGGCCGTCCATCTGGGTGCCCGAGGCGACCGCCTTGTCGAACGCGGTGCTGTCAGACGCCGCCCCGGAGGCGGACGAGGAGGCCATCTGGGCGCCGGCCGAGCAGCCAGCGGCGACGACGGCCAGGGTGAGACAGGCGAGGAGCGAACGGGTCATGGGCCGGGGCGGAAGGGGGGACGTGCAGGATAGCGAAGGGGGCGCCACAGCCTGCGCTAAAAAACTGGCACCCTCCGCCTCGGGCCCGAGGCGGAGCTGAGCGGTACCGGTCGGCGAGGCGATCTGGCGGTGTGGGGTGCGACGGTCGGCCGCCGGCTCGTCGGGCGGGTATCCTCCAGCACCATCCCCCCGACGCATCATGGACGCGCCCACGTTCACCCACGACCAGGTCCGCACGTACTACGGCGAGACGCTCCAGGCCACGACCGACCTCAAGACGACCGCGTGCTGCTCCGACGAGGCGGTCCCCGAGCACCACAAGCCGATCTTGTCGCTCCTGCCAGACGAGGTCATGAGCAAGTTCTACGGCTGCGGCTCGCCGATCCCGCCCGCGCTCGACGGAATGACAGTCTTGGACCTGGGTTGCGGGACGGGCCGGGACGCCTTCGTCGCCGCCGCGCTGGCGGGCCCGACCGGCCGCGTGATCGGCGTCGACATGACGGAGGCCCAGATCGACGTGGCCCGGCGCCACCAGCAGGCCGTCGCCGACGCGCTCGGCCACCCGGCCCCGACGACCGAGTTCGTGCTGGGGGCGATGGAGGACCTCGCCGCGCTCGGCATCGAGGATGCCTCGGTCGACGTCGTGATCTCGAACTGCGTCTTGAACCTGGCGCCCGACAAGGCGCCGGTCTTCGCCGAGATCGACCGCGTCCTCAAAACTGGCGGCGAGCTCTACGTCTCCGACGTGTTCGTCGACCGTCGCCTGCCCGAGGCCGTCCGCCGCGACGAGATCCTGGTGGGCGAGTGCCTGGGCGGCGCGCTCTACACCGAGGACTTCCGCCGGATGATGGCCGAGACGGGCTGGGCCGACGTTCGCACGCTCACCGAGAGCCCGATCGAGGTCGAGGACGCCGAGCTGCGCGACCGACTGGGCAACGCCCGCTTCGTCTCGCGGACGATCCGCGCGTTCAAGCTGCCCGACGTGATCGAGGACCGGTGCGAGGACTACGGCCAGGTCGCGACCTACCGTGGCGGCGTCGAGGGCCAGCGCTGGGCGTTCCGGCTGGACGACCACCACCTGTTCGAACGCGACCGGCCGATGCGGGTCTGCGGAAACTCGGCCGCGATGGTTCAGAACACGCGCTACGGCCGCTTTTTCGAGGTCACCGGCGACCGCTCGACGCACTTCGGCCTGTTCGACTGCGAGCCCGCTCCGGTCTCGGGCGACGCCGAGGCTCCCGCTTCCTGCTGCTAGCCGGCCCGCCTCGGTCGGGCAGCCGGGGCAGTCGCTCGTGTCACCGAGGCGGTCGGGCGGGCTCCCGCACGACGCCCATCGGCAGGTCGAGGCCGTCGGCCAGGTGCAGGAACCGGTCGTGGAGGGCCGCCCGGCGAACCCGCAACCCGTCGAGCTGGTGGTGGTGCCGCCAGCGCGCGATCCGCACCTTGACCGCCTGCCACGCGCCGACGGCGATCTCTGAGTACAAAAGCGCCGCGACGCCGCCGATCACGCTCAGCGCGACCACGGCCAGTCCGACCAGGACGGGCGTGTCGGGCAGGTCCGGCATCACTCTCGTCAGGCGGACCACGCCGAGCCCGGCCAGCAGCCCGGCCGTCAGCCAGGCGAGCGGGAAGAAGACGATCCCGCCGAAGATCTTGACCGTCGCCACGTCCTTCCGGGCCTTCGCCGCTAGCCGCGCGACGACCTTGAGCAACCAGTACGGTGGCGCGTTGACGACGAAGCCGATCAACAAGAGCGGCGGCAGCAGCAACGTCACGGCGAGCGCCTGAACGACGGCGCCGAGCACCAACACGGCCGAGCCGAGCCGGGGCGGACGGTCGAGCGCCCCGTCGGTCAGGCCGAGCTCGCGGAGCGCGTGGTCGTACGACGTGAGGTCGCGGCGGAGCGCCTTGATCTCGTCGGGGTGGGTGTCCCGGCGGACGCGGTAGCCTTCCCAGATCTGCGCGAACCCGGTCGTTCGCGACACGACGGTGTCCGGCGCCGGGTGCTCGCCGCGGCGGGCGGCGGCTTCGGCCGCGATCAGCGTCCGCGCCCGGTGCATCAGGGCGTGGAGCTTCCACGAGGCCGTCGGGTGGACGGCCTCGACCAGGGCTGCTTCGATCGCCTCGGTCAGGCGGTGGGCCGGGTCGCGGTCGCCCCCCGGGTCGTCGCCCGAGTCGCCGGCCGGCTCGTCGAGGTGGAGGGCCTCCAGGTCGAGCGGCGGGTGGAACGCCACCAGCACGTCGGTCCGGAACACCCCCTTGTCCTCGTAGCGCAGCCCGACGGGGACAACGACGGGGAGGGGATGACCGGGCGGCGTCTGCCCGCGAGCCTGGAGGTAGAGCCGAGCCGCCCCCGTCCGGATCTCACCGAGGTGGGGCCGGTCGTGGCTCACGCCCTCGGGGAACAGCGCCGAGAACGAGCCGCCGGCGATCTCGTCGGCCAGGGCCCCCAGGCTCCGCTCGTTCGCCGCCCGCCGCTGGTCCGGCGTCATCGACTCCTGGTCGATGGACCGGTAGATCGGGACGGTCCCGAGCGCCCGCATCATCGGCCCGACGACGGGCCAGCGCAACAGGCCGTCGCGCGCGCCGAACACAATCCGCCCGGGGAACGACGACAGGATCAGCGCCGGGTCGATCAGCCCGTTCGGGTGCCACGCGACCAGCAACCCGCCGCGGTCGTGCGGGACGTGCCAAGCGCCGGTCACAGCCACGTCCCGGAAGAACAGCCAGACGACGGCGCGGACAACGGCGCGGAGCGCGCGGTAGCGGAAGGGCAGGGGCTCGGGCACACCCGAGACTACCACGGCGCCCCCCGCGACGCCTACAACAGGCCGATTCGGCGAGCGGCCTCAGCCAACTCGCTCCGCTGGTCGTCGGTGAGCGCGCGCGGCACGGTCACCTGGACCTCGACGAACAGGTCGCCGCGGCGAGTGGCCGTTTCGACGCCCTGGCCCCTCAGGCGGAGCCGCTCGCCGGGCTGGGTGCCCGGCGGGATCTGGACCTTCATCGTCTGCCCGTAGGCATTCGTGATCGACCGCGTCGTGCCGACGATGGCCTCCAGCGCGGACACGATCTCGATCACGTGGAGGTTGTCGCCCTCGCGCCGGAAGCGCGTCACGGGGTCGACGCGGAACGTGACGTAGAGGTCGCCGCGCTGGCCGCCCCCGCCCGCCCGTCCCCGGCCCCGCACGCGGACCTTCAGGCCCGACCGGACGCCCTTCGGGACCGTCAGCCGGACGCTCTCGCCGTCGGTCATCCGCACCTCAGTCGTCCCGCCTCGCAAGGCCTGGTCGAACGTGAGCCGGACCTGGGACTCCACGTCGGCGCCGGGCTGATCGCTGTCCGGAGCGGGCTGGTCGCCGAAGAAGAGGGACACGAGCGGGTCGTAGCCGCCGACCGTGTCGAATCCGGCCGTGCGTCCCGCCGCGAACTGGGTCCGCCCGTCGAGGCCGCCTCCGAGGCCGGCCGTCTGGCGCGACAGGTCGTACTGGTCACGGTGCCGGGGGTCGGAGAGCACCTGGTACGCCCGCTGGAGCGTCTTGAACCGCTCCTCAGCGCCCGGGTCGTGCGGGTTCCGGTCGGGGTGGGACTCCCGGGCCAGCGACCGGTACGCCCGTTTGATGGCGTCTGGCGGCGCCGTGTCGGGCACGCCTAGAAGGAGGTAGTAGTCGGTAGCTTCGGGCATCGGAAGAGAAACAGACCGGTGATCGGCGCGCGTCCCGATAGGACGCCGGACATCCGGTCGGGGATTCCCCGGTACAGACTCCGTGCCAATACCCCATACTGCGACGTGATGACACCCCGGCCTATCCGCAAGCTCTTGGTGGCGAACCGAGGCGAGATCGCCGTCCGCGTCCTGCGGACGTGCCGCGAGCGCGGCATCGCGACCGTCGCCGTCTACTCCGACGCCGACGCCGACGCCCTCCACGTCCGGATGGCGGACGAAGCCGTGCGGCTGGGGCCGGCGCCATCGTCCGAGTCCTACCTCGTCGCCGAGAAGGTGTTGGACGCCGCGCGCCAGACCGGCGCCGACGCGATCCACCCGGGCTACGGGTTTCTGTCGGAGAACGCGGCGTTCGCCCAGGCCTGCCAGGATGCCGGACTGACCTGGGTCGGCCCGCCGCCGCCGGCGATCACGGCGATGGGGGACAAGACCGAGGCGCGCAAGCTGATGGCCCAAGCGGGCGTCCCGATGGCGCCCGGCACGCCCGACGCCATCGCCGACCCCGTCGAGGCGGAGCGGGTCGCGGGCGAGATCGGCTACCCGGTCCTGGTCAAGGCCGCGGCTGGCGGCGGGGGCAAGGGGATGCGCGTGGTCGAGCGGCCCGAGGACTTCGCGGGCCTGTTCGAACGGGCGCGGAGCGAGGCCCAGAGCGCGTTCGGCGACGGGCGCGTCTACATCGAGAAGTACCTCGTAGGCCCTCGGCACATCGAAATCCAGGTCCTGGCGGACACACACGGCCACGTCGTCCACCTGTTCGAGCGCGAGTGCTCGATCCAGCGCCGCCACCAGAAGGTGATCGAAGAGGCGCCCTCGGCCGTGCTCACGCCCGAGCTGCGCGCGGCGATGGGGGAGGCCGCGGTCCAGGCCGCGCGTGCCTGCGACTACGTGGGCGCGGGCACGGTCGAGTTCCTGCTCGACGCCGACCGCGACTTCTACTTCCTGGAGATGAACACGCGCCTCCAGGTCGAGCACCCGGTGACGGAGCTGGTCACCGGGCTCGACTTGGTCGCCGAGCAGATCCGAGTCGCCGAGGGCGAGCCGCTCGGCTACGGCCAGGACGACCTGGTGATCTGGGGCCACGCCGTCGAGTGTCGCGTCTACGCCGAGGACGTACCCGCCGGCTTCCTGCCTGCGCCGGGACCCTTGCTCCGCCACCGCCCGGCGTCAGGCCCCGGCGTCCGCGTCGACGCCGGGGTCGAGGAGGGCGACGAGGTCCCGGTCTACTACGACCCGATGGTGGCCAAGCTCTGCACCTGGGGCCGGACGCGCGCCGAGGCGATCGCCCGGATGCGCCGCGCGCTCGACGAGTACGACGTGGCCGGCATCCGGACGACGATCCCGTTCTGCCGGACCGTCATGGACCACCCCGCCTTTACGTCGGGCGCCTTCGACACCGGGTTCGTCGCCCAGCACTTCGATCCGGCCTCGCTGGCACCCTCGCCCGAGGCCGAGCGGGTCGCGCAGCTGGCCGCCGGGTTGGTCCGCCTCGGGAGCGCGCCCGAGGCGGGGGGGAACGGAGCGGCGCCCGCGGCGGTGCCAAGCCGGTGGGCGCTCCGCCGGCACGCGAGCTAGCCGCCCCGACTCCCGACCCCCGCCTCCATGTCTCTCACGACGTCCCAGCTCGACGAGGTCCGCCAGCGGTTCCTGTCGTTTATCAAGGAACGAGGCCAGCGGCGGACGCCCGAGCGGCTCGCGGTCCTGGACGCGCTCTACGCGACCTCCGACCACGTCGACGCCGACACGCTCTACGCCCGGCTCCAGGACGACGGCGTCAGCGTGAGCCGGGCGACGGTCTACAACACGCTCGACCTGTTGATCGAGTGCGACCTGGCCGTCCGCCACCAGTTCGGGAAGCAGCAGGCCAAGTTCGAGCGCGCGTTCGCGTACTGGCAGCACGACCACCTGATCTGCGTCGACTGCGGCGAGATCCTGGAGTTCTGCGACCCGCGGATCCAGGAGATTCAGGAGACGGTCGCCGACATCTACGGTTTTACCGTCGCCCGCCACGCGCTGACCGTCTACGGCCACTGCCGGCGGGAGGCGTGCCCCAACAAGGAAGCGGAGGAGACCGCGCCAGGGGAGACGGGCGTCGCTCAGTCGGGTGCTCGCGTGTAGTCCATCAGAGAGAGGACCCCGATCTCGCCGTCATCCCTCTTTGCTTCCCTCGACATGACCGTCACCGTCGTCGACGCGTTCGCAGACCGGCCGTTCTCTGGCAACCCGGCCGCCGTGTGCGTCCTGGACGCGCCGGCCCCGGAGCGCTGGATGCGTAACCTGGCCGCCGAGATGAACCTGGCCGAGACCGCGTTCGTGACGCCCGGCCCAGACGGCGCGTTCGGCCTCCGCTGGCTCACGCCTGAGACGGAGGTGGACCTGTGCGGCCACGCGACGCTCGCCACTGCCCACCTCTTGTATGAGACGGCTCGCCTGGGCGACGAGCCCGCCCGGTTCGACACCAAGAGCGGTCGGCTGACGGTCCGCCAGACGGGCGACGCGACTTACGTCATGGACTTTCCCGCGACGCCACCTGCCGCGGCCCCTTTGCCCGACGGGTTCGTCGAGGCGTTCGGGGTGACGCCGGTGTGGAGCGGGCGGAGCCGGTTCGACGTGTTCGCCGTGCTGGACGACGAGGCGGCCGTCCGCGCGCTCGCTCCCGACCTCGGTGCCGTCGCCCGGATCGACGCTCGCGGGGTGATCGTGACCGCCCAGGCCGACCTCGCCACCGAGGCGGACGTGGTCTCGCGCTTTTTCGCCCCTGGCGCCGGCGTCCCCGAGGACCCTGTGACCGGGTCCGCCCACTGCGCGATCGGTCCTTACTGGGCAGAGCGCCTGGGGCGCGACCGACTCGACTGCGTCCAGGCTTCCCGTCGGGGGGGGCGCATCGGGGTCACCGTCCTCGAAGACCGCGTCGACTTGGTGGGGCGCGCCGTGACGGTCTACCACGCCGAACTCACTCCCCCGGCCTGTCCATGAGCCGCACCGTTCTGATGACGCCCGAGCGCGTCCACCGCACCGTCACGCGCCTGGCCTACGAGGTCATCGAGCGCAACCGGGGCGTCGACGGACTCCTGGTGTTCGGGCTGAAGAGCCGGGGGGCGACGCTCGCCGACCGGCTCGCCGACGCACTCGCCGACGCCTCGGGCACGACCATCGAGCGCCACCGCTTGAGCATCGCCGGCTTCCGGGACGACCAAGACACCGCCCGCCTCGGTCTCCCCGAGGACGCCCCCGACGCCGAAGGTCGAGACGTCCTGCTCGTAGACGACGTCCTGTTCACCGGCCGGACGATTCGCGCGGCCCTCGACGCCGTCCTCCAGTACGGTCGACCCCGCACGATCCGCTTAGCCGTCCTGGTAGATCGGGGTCACCGCGAGGTCCCCGTCCATCCCGACTTCGTCGGCCGCGTCATCCCGACCAAGCACGCCGAGCGTGTCGTCGTGGACCCCAGCGAGCCTGCCGTTTACCTAGAGGACTAGCCCTCGGCGGCGGCCAAGCCTCTAGGCGTCCTCGTCGGTGTAGATCCGGACCTCCTGCCCAGGGTTGAGGCGCTCGCCCTTAGCCGGCTCCTGCCGAGCGACAGAGCCCTCCGTGGCCCGCGGCGAGTCGACCCAGAGCTCGGCACCGGTGATCGCCGCCCGGGCTTCGGCCACTGACATCCCGACAACGTTCGGGACCGTCACCTCGCGGCGCGACTCGACGCCGGGGCTGATCCACAGCGTCACGCGAGTCCCGACGGGCACCCGACTCTCCGGCGTCGGCATCTGTCGGGTCACCGTGTTCTCGTACGGCGTACGTAGCGTGTCGAGCTCGACCCGGTCCACGACCAGACCGCGATCTCCGACGTCCTCTCGCGCCTTGCCTTCCGAGAGCGACACGACGTCCGGGACCACCACGAGCTGCTTCGGGCTGACGTTGACGTAGTAGTAGATGCGCCGGCCCGGCTTCACCGTTGTCCCCGCAGCCGGGCTCTGATCCACGACCACGTCCGCCGGGACGTTGGGGTTGTACGGCTGCTCCTGCTCCTCCCAGTCCAGCCCGGCCAGTAGCAACGCGTTCTGCGCGTCTCCTGGAGCGAGTTCCTTGACGTCGGGCACCTGGACCGCGGCATCGTGCCTCGTCCAGATCGGCATCACAGCCGAGTTGAATAGGAGAGCGAACACGATGAGACCCGCCACGATCGCACCGAGGCCGAACCAGAACGCGCGGTCTTTCAGGACAGAGAGGAAGCCGCCGCGGTCAGAGCGTGCCATGGTCTAGGGGAGGGAAGACGCCCTGGACTGCCCGAGGCGCTTCCTAAAAGATAGCGGGTCCGAGGTCGCGTCCCTCTCCCTCACGACTCCCTCACTCCCTCTCCACCGCGTGTCCATGGACACCGGCAGAATGGGTCCCTATCATGGGTCTCCGCAGCAGGGGGGCCGTCGCCCGCGACACTCTCCCGCTGCCCTGTTCTCTACCGGATGATGGATCAGAGTCGGCTCGCAGCCGGCCGAGCGAAGGGTTTATGAACCCGCCAATCGGCCTTGCGGACGCTCCGATCCTCCCGTACCATGGGCTCCCCTCGAAGGAGGGGCAGGAGCTTCGCCAACCGGCACCCGCCGGGTCTGCAGATCGTAAGAGAAGAGACGACGAAGCACTTGACGCCTGGCTACGGAGTCCGTAGTTTAGCAGGACGCCCCGGAGGCAAAGCTGGTTCCGCCAGCCTACTTCTGAGGCACCGTTCATTGAGAGACTGGAAGCATAGCGAGCCCTCGTCGGCCGCTCTCCACTGGTTCGCCAGATGGAAGCGGACAGACGAGACAAGTCAAAACCGGATCTCTTCGGAGATCCAAAAACAAGCTCAACAGCAGGCTGTACCCGAGAGGGTACGGCACTCGATCCCTGATCCGAGTCTTCGGACTCGACAGGAGATCAATCTCTCTACTATGGAGAGTTTGATCCTGGCTCAGGACGAACGCTGGCGGCGGGCTTAACACATGCAAGTCGAACGAGAACCTGGAGCTTGCTCCAGGGGAAAGTGGCGCACGGGTGAGTAACGCGTAGGCAATCTGCCCTCAGCTGGGGAATAACCTCGGGAAACCGAGGCTAATACCACATAACGTCGGAGGACCGCATGGTCCACCGATCAAAGCTTCAGCGGCTGAGGATGAGCCTGCGTCGGATTAGCTAGTTGGTGGGGTAACGGCCCACCAAGGCTACGATCCGTAGCGGGTCTGAGAGGATGATCCGCCACACTGGCACTGAGACACGGGCCAGACTCCTACGGGAGGCAGCAGTGAGGAATATTGCGCAATGGAGGAAACTCTGACGCAGCCACGCCGCGTGCAGGAAGACACCCCTCAGGGGCGTAAACTGCTTTTGTACGGGAAGAACACCTCCCTTCGAGGAGGTCTGACGGTACCGTACGAATAAGGACCGGCTAACTCCGTGCCAGCAGCCGCGGTAATACGGAGGGTCCAAGCGTTGTCCGGAATCACTGGGTGTAAAGGGTGCGCAGGCGGGCGTGTAAGTCAGGGGTGAAAGCCACCGGCCTAACCGGTGAACTGCCCTTGATACTGCACGTCTTGAGTCCCGGAGAGGCTATCGGAATTCGTGGTGTAGCGGTGAAATGCGTAAATATCACGAGGAACACCTGATGCGTAGGCGGATAGCTGGACGGGTACTGACGCTCAGGCACGAAAGCGTGGGGAGCAAACAGGATTAGATACCCTGGTAGTCCACGCCGTAAACGATGGATGCTCGATGTTGCACCGCTTCAGGTGCAGTGTCTAAGCTAACGCGTTAAGCATCCCACCTGGGGAGTACGATCGCAAGGTTGAAACTCAAAGGAATTGACGGGGGCCCGCACAAGCGGTGGAGCATGTGGATTAATTCGATGCAACGCGAAGAACCTTACCCAGGCTCGAACGCAACCGGACAGGCCCCGAAAAGGGCCCTTCTTCGGACTGGTTGCGAGGTGCTGCATGGCTGTCGTCAGTTCGTGTCGTGAGATGTTGGGTTAAGTCCCGCAACGAACGCAACCCCTATCGCTAGTTGCCAGCGGGTAAAGCCGGGAACTCTAGCGAGACTGCCTGCGCAAGCAGTGAGGAAGGTGGGGACGACGTCAAGTCATCATGGCCCTTACGCCTGGGGCTTCACACGTGCTACAATGGCCGGTACAATGGGCAGCCACTCCGCGAGGAGGAGCGAATCCACAAAGCCGGTCTCAGTTCGGATCGGAGTCTGCAACTCGACTCCGTGAAGCTGGAATCGCTAGTAATCGCGTATCAGCAATGACGCGGTGAATACGTTCCCGGGCCTTGTACACACCGCCCGTCAAGCCATGGAAGTTGAGGGCGCCCGAAGTCCGTGACCCAACCTTAGGGAGGGAGCGGCCGAAGGTGAACTCAGTGACTGGGGCTAAGTCGTAACAAGGTAGCCGTACCGGAAGGTGCGGCTGGATTACCTCTAACAGAGCTCGACGCTCCTCTGCCCGCAGCCTCGCGCTGGTGGCCGACATGGGCTCGCTATGCTTCTCTCTCTCAACCTCGGTGCCCTCGGGTGTTCGAAGGCAGTTCATCGACGGGACCCCCATGTCTCTCTATGTTCTGTCCCCCGGCGACTCCGTCGCCACGAGGTTCGCCTCTCGTTCTTTTAGACCGTTGTTGGTCCGCTCCCACCGGAGCGACCGTCCAGCCCACTCTTCGGAGTGATACGCGGGACTGTAGCTCAGGTGGTTAGAGCGCACGCCTGATAAGCGTGAGGTCGGAGGTTCAACTCCTCCCAGTCCCACCGTTGGCGATTCGTCGTCGATCATGCTTATCGGGGCCATAGCTCAGTTGGTAGAGCGCCTGCTTTGCAAGCAGGATGTCGGGGGTTCGATTCCCTCTGGCTCCACTCTCTGACGCCCGATCCTCTCAATGGGATCACGACCTACGGGTCAGGGTGGCAGACCAGGGCTCCCCCGGGAGACCCGGACGGTTCTTTGACATGTTGATAGCCGTAGCAAAACTGTATCAGGGTCGAGCCCGATACTGGCCATCCCTTCGGGGAGCCGGTAGAGTGGCTCGTCTCGCTGAGAAAATAGCATCGAGCGTCTGGATGATCTCCAGAACGAACGTAGACTCATACGAGGTCGCATCAAGCGACTAAGAGCACACGGTGGATGCCTTGGCACAAGAAGGCGATGAAGGACGTGATAAGCTGCGATAAGCCGCGGGGAGAGGCAAATACTCACCGATCCGCGGATTTCCGAATGGGAAAACCCAGCAGGCTGAAGGCCTGTTACCTGCACCTGAAAACATAGGGTGTAGGGGCTAACCCGGGGAACTGAAACATCTAAGTACCCGGAGGAAGAGAAAACAATAGTGACTCCCTAAGTAGTGGCGAGCGAACGGGGATTAGCCCAAACCGAAAGAGTTTCGGCTCTTTCGGGGTTGTAGGACCTGCATACGGTGATCTGCAAGCACAAGACGAAGTGGTCTGGAAAGCCACGCCATAGAGGGTGATAGCCCCGTAGACGTACAGCGAGCAGCACCGCAGGCACCTGAGTACCACGGGACCGGAGAAATCTTGTGGGAATCTGCCAGCACCATCTGGTAAGGCTAAGTACTCTCTTGTGACCGATAGTGCACTAGTACCGTGAGGGAAAGGTGAAAAGAACGCCTAGTAGGCGAGTGAAATAGTACCTGAAACCGTGTGCTTACAACCAGTCGGAGCCCGTTTATCGGGTGACGGCGTGCCTTTTGCATAATGATCCTACGAGTTACTCTTCACTGGCAAGGTTAAGGTGTTCAGCACCGAAGCCGAAGCGAAAGCGAGTCTGAATAGGGCGTATAGTCAGTGGAGGTAGACGCGAAACCAGGTGAGCTACCCATGGCCAGGTTGAAGCGCGGGTAAGACCGCGTGGAGGACCGAACGGGTGTCTGTTGAAAAAGGCTCCGATGAGCTGTGGGTAGGGGTGAAAGGCCTATCAAACTTGGAAATAGCTCGTACTCCCCGAAATGTATTTAGGTACAGCGTCTCTCTAAAGTGTGCCGGAGGTAGAGCACTGATTGGACGCGGGCCCTTCACCGGGTACCAACTCCAGACAAACTCCGAATGCCGGACACATGTTCAGAGGCAGTGAGGGCGCGGGTGATAAGATCCGTGTCCGAGAGGGAAACAACCCAGATCGACAGCTAAGGCCCCCAAGTCCATGCTAAGTTGACCAAAGGAGGTCGGACTGCTTAGACAACTAGGATGTTGGCTTAGAAGCAGCCATTCATTTAAAGAGTGCGTAATAGCTCACTAGTCGAGCGGTCCGGCATCGAAAATGTATCGGGCATCAAGCATGGCGCCGAAGCTTCGGATTCTACTACGTAGAGTGGTAGGGGAGCATTCCATCAGCGCTGAAGCCATTCCGTGAGGATAGGTGGAGCGGATGGAAGAGAAAATGTAGGAATGAGTAACGATAAGACAGGAGAGTAACCTGTCCGCCGTAAGCCCAAGGGTTCCTGTTCAACGTTAATCGGAACAGGGTTAGTCGGGACCTAAGTCGAGGCCGAAAGGCGTAGGCGATGGCAAACGGGTTAAATATTCCCGTACCTCCCAAAGGCGTTAACCTAAGGCGTGACGCAGAAGCGTAAGGCTCGCGACCCGACGGAATGGGTCGTTGAAGTGCGTAGGCTGGAGTGGTAGGCAAATCCGCTGCTCCTCAAGGCCGAAACACGACAGTAGGGGAATCCGCAAGGTGAACCCATAGTAGCCCCGAGCACACTGCCGAGAAAAGCGTCGTAGGTTGTCAAGGGAGCCCGTACCGTAAACCAACACAGGTGGGCGAGGAGAGTATCCTCAGGCGCTCGAGTGATGCGCGGTCAAGGAACTAGGCAAATTGGTCCCCTACGTTAGCAATAAGGGACGCCACCCTCTGGGTGGCCGCAGTGAAAAGGCCCAACCGACTGTTTAGCAAAAACACAGCTCTCTGCCAAGTCGCAAGACGACGTATAGGGAGTGACACCTGCCCGGTGCTGGAAGGTTAAGGAAGGAGGTTAGCTCTTGTGGCGAAGCTTTCGACCGAAGCCCCAGTAAACGGCGGCCGTAACTATAACGGTCCTAAGGTAGCGAAATTCCTTGTCGGGTAAGTTCCGACCTGCACGAATGGTGCAACGAGTTGGGCACTGTCTCGACCGCGCGCTCGGTGAAATTGTGGTCCCGGTGAAGACGCCGGGTACCCGCAGCGGGACGGAAAGACCCCGTGCACCTTTACTACAGCTTAGCATTGACATTGGCCAAAACGTGTGTAGGATAGGCGGGAGGCTTTGAAGGGGCGTCGCTAGGCGTCCTGGAGCCACCCTTGAAATACCGCCCTCGTTTTGGTCGATGCCTAACCCACGGCCGTAATCCGGTCGGGGAACAGTGTTAGGTGGGTAGTTTGACTGGGGCGGTCGCCTCCTAAAATGTAACGGAGGCTCCCAAAGGTGCCCTCAGCACGGTCGGTAATCGTGCGTAGAGTGTAAAAGCACAAGGGCGCTTGACTGCGAGACATACAGGTCGAGCAGGTACGAAAGTAGGGTTTAGTGATCCGGCGGTTCCGAATGGAAGGGCCGTCGCTCAAAGGATAAAAGGTACGCCGGGGATAACAGGCTTATCTCCCCCAAGAGTTCACATCGACGGGGAGGTTTGGCACCTCGATGTCGGCTCATCGCATCCTGGGGCTGGAGAAGGTCCCAAGGGTTGGGCTGTTCGCCCATTAAAGCGGTACGCGAGCTGGGTTCAGAACGTCGTGAGACAGTTCGGTCCCTATCTGCTGCGGGCGTTGGAGAATTGAGTGGAGCTGTCTTTAGTACGAGAGGACCGAGACGGACTGACCTCTAGTGTACCAGTTGTGTCGCCAGATGCATTGCTGGGTAGCTACGTCGGGAAGGGATAAGCGCTGAAAGCATCTAAGCACGAAGCCCACCACGAGATGAATTCTCCCTTATAGGTCGTTCGAGATGAGGACGTTGATAGGCGGTAGGTGTACGCACAGCAATGTGTTCAGCCGAGCCGTACTAATTACCTATGTGAGCTTGAAGCACTCCACCTCGTACGATTGTACGTACGTAACGGATTGATTCGAGACGCTCGATATTGTTTACTACGAGAGGCCTGGGTTCGCTCAGGCCACCCGATACAGTTTTGCTACGGCTATCCGCATGTCACCGACTTCTTGGTGACTATAGCGCGGGGGTCCCACCTCTTCCCATTCCGAACAGAGCCGTTAAGCCCCGCAGCGCCGATGGTACTGCCGTCAGGTGGGAGAGTAGGTCGTCGCCAAGTTCTTTTGAGCCCCGTCGCTTTTCGAAGCGACGGGGCTCTTTTTGTATAAGCCACTTTGTAGTCCCACGGGCAGAGCTACAGGAGGTAGTCCACGTCTCTGAGGATCTCGACGTGTTGCGTCTCGATGGTCTGGCTACCGTCGATCACACGGAGCCTCTCGGGAAAGAGAGAGGCCGTCTTGAGATACGCTGCACGAACGGCTAGATAAAACGATTGGTCGCCCTTCTCGATTCGGTCCGGGCGAGTCTTACCGCGTCTTGACTGGGCGGTGAGCACGTCTAAATCAATCAAGTAGGTTCTTGCGGGTTCGGTCGTGCCTGTCACGAACGAGTGGAGGCTCGTCATCCAATTCAGATCAGCAAGCCCGCGGCCTCCACCTTGGTAAGCGGTCGAGGAGTCAACGTACCGATCGGCGATGACGATGCTTCCGCCGTCCAGCGCGGGTCGGATAACCTCGGTGACGAGTTGGGCTCGTGCGGCAGAGAACAGCAGGAGCTCCGCGCGAGGTCCGATGGTTTGGCTAGGATCGAGGACGATACCCCTGACCGACTCGCCAAGGGTAGTGCCCCCAGGCTCCCGTACCTCGACGACATGGTGCCCTCGCTTTCGGAGGGCCGCGGCGAGAAGCCTGGCCTGCGTGGTCTTGCCGGATCCGTCGATCCCTTCGAAGCTAAAAAACATGTTTGAGCGCATCAGAAAAGGGGATCCGGAACCTCTCGTGGGGCAACCGTAAGACGGCGCGGGGTTTCGTCCTCCGCATTGCATCCCTATCGGGCCCCGACTATACTAGCCCCGGCGGGGTGCGGCTTCGGGCGGCCCTGCTTGTCCCCCACCTTCCGCTGAGCCTCGCGCTCGACCGCGAATGTTCGATTTTGAGTTCGACGACGCACCAGACGGTGACCGCTCGGGTGACCTAATCGAAGCGTACGAGACCCATCTCCGAGAGGGGGGAGCTGGGTTCTTCGATGTGGACGACCTGGAGTACATCGCGACGACCTATTTCGAGGCGGGCCGGCTTCGGGAGGCGCTCGGTGTCGTAGACGTGCAAATCGAGCGCTCGCCGGGTTCCTCGGATCCGTGGATGCGCCGGGGGATCCTGCTCAACCACCTCGACCGACATGAGGAAGCGCTGGACGCGTACGATCGCGCCCTCGCTCTCAACCCTGTCGATGCGGAGACGCTGGTAAACCGCGGCATCACGCTCGACACGGTCGGCAGGTCTGAGGAGGCGCTGGCCGATTTCGATCAGGCGCTCGCGTACGACCCACTCGCGGCGGACGCCATGTTCAACCGCGCCATCGCGTTCGAGAAGCTGGACCAGTACGAGGAAGCGGCCGAGGCTCTCGAAGCGTGCGCCGAGGCGGACCCGGAGCATCCGGAGGTGTGGTACGAGCTCGGGTTCTGCTACGACCAGCTCGACCGCCTCGACGACAGCGTCGAGGCTTACGATCAGCAGATCGAGGTCGACCCGTACGCGCAGAACGCGTGGTACAACCGCGGAATCGTCCTCAACCGGCTCAGCCGGTACCAAGAGGCCGTCGACTCGTACGACTTCGCCGTCGCGATCGACGACGGGTTCACATCGGCGTGGTACAACCGGGGGAACGCGCTTGCCAACATCGGCGACGCCCAGGGCGCAGCCGACAGCTACCTCAAGGTGCTCGAGCACGAGGATGGCGACGCGGCGACGTTCTACAACCTTGGCCTGGCCTACGACGACCTGAGCGACTACCCCGCGGCAGTCGACTACTTCCGGCGGGCTGTCGCCGATGACGCCGACTACGCCGACGCATGGTACGGCATGGGGTGCGCGCTCGACGGACAGGGCCTCTACAACGAGGCCCTCGCGTCCTTCGCCCGTGCCATCGCGCTGTCGCCCGACGAGAGCGAGTACTGGCACGCACGGGCCGACACCGAGTACAACGCCGGGCGCTTGACGGAGGCCCTGCGGGCGTACACTCACGTCGTACAGCTGGACCCGTCGAACAAGGACGCGTGGCTCGACCTGGCGGAGACCCGGCTAGAGGCGGGGCTCCGAGCCGAAGCGCTGGACGCGTTCTCTCAGGTCGTCCAACTCGACCCCAACTCCTCGGAGGCGTACCTGCGCCAAGCGTGGGCGCTCGCTTCAGTCGGGCAACGCGAAAGCGCCGCGCGCTCGTTCCGGCGTGCAGCCGAGCTGGACCCGTCGCGCGCTGAGGAGATTCGCCGCGCCTATCCAGAAATGATGGGCGGGGACGCTCACGCAGGTGGCATGAGCCGCGGCGCAACCGGCGACGACCGCTAGTGGCAGCACCGACGGCGGCGACGGGCTTGGTGGTTTTGCTGGGCGACCCCATCGGGCACTCGCTCTCGCCTGCGATCCACAACGCGGCGTTCGCCCACGACGGCCTGGACATGGTCTACCTCGCCTGCGCCACCGAGGTGGACCGCCTCGGGGATGCGATGGACGGGCTCTGGGCACTGGGAGGCCGGGGCGCCAACGTCACGATTCCCCACAAGAGGGACGCCTTGGCTCGGGCCGAAGACGCGACGGCGACCGCTCGGGCGCTGGGCGCTGCCAACACGCTCGTTCGGACCGAGACCGGGTGGCAGGCCGACAACACCGACGTGGCCGGATTCCTCACCCCGCTCGCCGGGCAGGTAGCGCCTGGAGGGTCCGTCGTCGTCTTGGGTGCGGGGGGCGCGGCGAGAGCCGTCGTGTACGCGGCGCTGACCACGCTGGGAGCCTCGCGCGTGACCGTCGTCGCCCGGCGGCCCGAGCAAGCGGAGGCCCTGGCTGCCGACCTGGACCGCGTGGCGGACGGTGCGGACCTCCGGGTCGAAGTGTCGGCAGAGGCCCGTGCCAGCGTCCGCGAGGCCGGACTCGTGGTCAACGCGACGCCCCTCGGGATGAGCGACGGTCGAACCCCGTGGCCCGAGCGAGAGCGATTTCCACCCGGCTCAGATCGTCTACGATCTGGTCTACCGTCCGGCCCAGACGCCGTTGCTGACTGCCGCCGCCGCTCGGGGCGCGACGACCATCGGAGGGCTACCGATGCTGCTCGGGCAGGCCGCCGACAGCTACCGCCAGTGGACCGGCCGCCTCTTCCCACTCGACGTCGCGCGACGCGCGGCTCAGTCCGCCCTCGACCGATGACCGACGCCGTCCTCCACCCGAGTCTCGCCGCGCACCCCGCGGTGGTCGCCGGCTTCACCACCCGCGCGTTCGCACCCGAGACGGAGGGGCTCGACGCCTCCCGCGCCCGCCTCGGCGACCTCACGGGGCTACCCGTCGCGTCCGTCGGCCAAATCCACCGCGCCGACGTGGCCGTCGTCCGTGAGCCGGGACACGTGGCGGCCCACGACGGGCTCGTCACCGACCGCCGGGGGCTGCTGCTGAGCGTCGTCGCGGCCGACTGCGCGCTGGTGCTCCTCGCAGACCCCGATGCGGGCGTCGTCGGCGCGTGCCACAGCGGGTGGCGCGGGACCGTCGCCGGCATCGTGGGCCGGACCGTCCGCGCGATGGCGTCGCTCGGCGCCGAGCCCGGGCGGACGCGGGCGTACCTCGCCCCGTGCATCTCCACCGAGGCGTTCGAGGTCGGCGAGGAGGTCGCTGCGGCCTTCGACCCCGCCGTGGTCCTCCGCCGTCCCGAGTGGCCGCGTCCCCACGTCGACTTGCGAGCCGACCTCGGCCGCCAGCTCGCCGAGGCGGGCGTGGTGGACGTCGAGGTCGAGCCGAGCTGCACCGTGACGGACAGCCGGTTCTACTCGTACCGCGGCGAAGGAGGCACCCCGGGCCGGATGTTCGGGTTCGTCGGGCTCCGCGCACAGGAACAGGAATAGGGCGGCTCTGGCGGGCGAGCGGAACCACGGGACGAAGCGGGCTCGGGGACAGCTCGACCGTGCGCGGAACCGGGCGCCGTGTATCTTCGCGATCACAAAAACAGATCGCACAGTCATGCCCGATGCTTCGCTAGCGGCCTCGATCCAAGAGGCCGACGCCCCCGCCGTACGTTGGACGCTCCGCCCAGTCCAGGACGAGTTGCTCGTCGACGCGCTCGCGTCGGACCTCAACGACCTCCCGCACGCGCTGGCGCGGTCGCTCGCGCTCCGAGGCGTCCGCAGCTTCGACGACGCCCACACGTTTTTTCGTCCGTCGCTCTCGCGCCTCCACGACCCGTACCGGATGCGGGACATGGACCGGGCCGTCGCCCGCGTCGCGGCTGCCATCCGCGACGGCGAGCGCGTGATGGTCTACGGCGACTACGACGTCGACGGGACCACGTCGACGGCGATGATGACGACGTTCCTCCAGAGCCAGGGGCTCGAAGTCGACTTCTTCATCCCCAACCGGTTCGAGCACGGCTACGGGCTGAGCGAGGCCGGCATCGACGTCGCAGTGACGCGTGGAGCGACGCTGGTCGTGGCCCTCGACTGCGGCATCACGGCCGTCGACGAGGCCGCCTACGCCAAGGCGCAGGGAGTCGATTTGGTCATCTGCGATCACCACACGCCGGGCGACGTGCTCCCGGACGCCGCCGCCGTCCTCGATCCCAAGCGGCTCGACTGCGACTACCCGTTCGACGGGCTGAGCGGGTGCGGCGTCGGGTTCAAGCTGATCCAGGCGGTCATCGGCGAGCTCGGGCTGCCCGAAGAGGAGGCGTGGCCTTACCTCGACCTGGTCGCCGTCAGCACGGCCTGCGACATCGTCCCCATGGTCGGTGAGAACCGCGTGCTGATGCGGGCCGGCCTGAAGCAGCTGTGCGACGCGCCCCGCACCGGGATCGTGGCGCTGGCCGAGCGGGCCGGCGTCGACCTGACGTGCTGCACGTCGTCCAAGATGGTGTTCCAGATCGGGCCCCGGATCAACGCCGCCGGCCGGATCGACGACGCGAGCGTCGCCGCCGAGCTGCTCGCCTCGACCGACCCTGACCACGCCCGCCTGCTGGTCGATGCCATCGAGGCGCTCAACATCCGCCGACGCGAGCTCGACCGCCAGACGCGCGACGAGGCGTTCACGGTCGCCGAGGCCCTGATGGCCGACGACCCCATGGCACTCGTCGTCTACAAGCCGGGGTGGCACCCCGGCGTGATCGGGATCACCGCCAGCCGGGTCGCCGAGCACTTCCACCGGCCGACGGTCCTGCTCACCTCGGGCGGCGGCTCGGGCGTGGCGAAGGGATCGGCCCGGTCGGTCAAGGGCATCTCGATCTACGACGCGCTCGCGCGCTGCTCCGACCTGCTCGACCGGTTCGGCGGCCACGCCTTCGCGGCCGGCCTCGCCCTGCCCATCGGGCGCGTCGACGACCTGCGCGACCAGCTTCAGACCGCCGTCGGCCTGGCCGTGGCCGACACCGACGACCTCGTTCCCGAGATCGAGATCGACGCCCACCTCCACCTGGGCGACGTCACGCCCCGGTTCTGGAGCGTCTTGAAGCAGTTCGGCCCGCACGGTCCCGACAACGAGCGCCCGACGTTCTGGGGGCGCGGCCTGCGCGTGATCGGCCAACCCTCGTGCGTGGGCGCCGAGAAGCAGCACCTCCGGATGCGCGTGGCCCAGCACGACGGCGGGCCGGTGTTCTCGGTGATCGGGTTCGGCCTGGCCGACCGCTACGACGCCGCGCTCGCCAGCGTCCGTCGGGGCCAGCCGCTCGAACTCGCCTTCCAGGTCGACGAGAACACCTGGAACGGGCGGACGACGCTCCAGCTCCGCGCCCAGGACCTCCGGCTCGACGAGACGGCCTAGCCCGCCTCGGGCGGACGGTCGACACACCGAGGCGGACGGGCTCGGGCGCTAGGCGGCCAACTCGCGCGTGGCGGCCAGGCTGAGCCCGATCGCCAGCACGTCCTCGACGACGGCGACCGCCGGGTCGGGTAGGTCGAACCGCTCGCCGACCTCGCGGCGCGCCTCCATCATCACGAACGACGAGGCCGCCGCGCTGGCGGCTCCGACGAGGGCGGACAGAACGAGCCCCTCCCGCCGGGACGCGGCGAGTGCCGCGCCCACCAAGGCGCCCGAGGCGATCCGGCCCAGCAGCGCCGGCGGCGAGGTCCGAGCCGGGGTGAATGGCAGCTTGTCGCCCACGATCTCGCCGGCCGCGGCCAGCGGCAAGAGCGACGCCGGGCGCTTGGCGCCGAGCGCGCGCGCAGGCTGGGGGAGCCGGCGCGATAGGAGAGGGACGGCCGGGCGCCGGCTCCGCAAGCGGACGGCGAGCACGGCCGGGGGCGTCATGCTTCGCATCCCCGAGGCCCAGCCCAGGACAGCCGCGAGAAGGGGCGCAGGGGTCGCCATCAGGCCTTGGAGAGCTCGCTCTCGGACTTGAGGACGCGGTCGCCATCGTCCTGCTCGATGAGGTAGGCCGGGTTGTCGTCGTCGGCGTTTCGAGTGACCTCGGTGCCGTCGATGGTCCGGGTCACCTTCTCGGTGAACGACTCCTGAACGGTGCCCGTGCCGGTCCCGTTGCCCCAGTTCCACTCGACCTTGTCTCCCTTGTTGTACGTCGGCATGGTGCTCGCTGTGTTGGAGCCGGTCTGACTCGGCGCGAGGCCAGCGAGGTCCCCCGCACAAACAAAGTCAGGGCCGGCCCCACCGAGAGGCCGGCCCTGACGGGGACTCTGCCGAGGCGGGACTACTCGCCCATCGGGGCCATCGAGGCGCCCGCGCGGCCGGCGGCTAGCCGGACGGCCTCGGCCGCGTTGACGACGCCGCCCGTCACCGACAGGGTCGCGAAGCCGACCGGCTCCTCGCTGCCCGGCCGCGCCGTCTCGACGTCGTACCGGGTTGAGGAGGCGAGCAGGATCTGGCGGACCTCCTCGGCCGTGAGGTCGGGGAAGTAGGCCATCACGAGCGCGGCCACACCCGCCACGACGGGCGACGCGAACGACGTGCCGTTCGCCGTTTGAGTGCCGCCGCCCGGGGCCAGCGACGTGACACCCGCGCCCGGCGCGAACAGGTCGACGGCCGCCTGGCCGTAGTTCGAGAAGCCGGCCGCGAGCGCGGTCTCGTCGGAGCCGCTCGCGCCGACCTCGAGCCAGCCGTCGCTCAGCGTCCCGTCCAGGAACGTCCGGTTGGGGAAGTTGCTCGCCACGTCGATGTCCTCGGCCGAGTTGCCGGCCGCGTGGACCAGCAGGACGCCGTTCTCGACGGCGTAGGCGACGGCTTGGTCGACGGCCGCTTTCTGGGGCGAGTACGCCTTGCCAAAGCTCATGTTGATGACGCGGGCCCCGTTGTCGACGGCGTAGCGGATCGCGTTGGCGATGTCCTTGTCGCGCTCGTCGCCGCCTGGGACGGCGCGGAGCACCATGATCCGGGCCGGCGCGATCCCGTCGATTCCGACGTCGTTGCCCCGCGCGGCGGCCACCAGCCCGGCCACGCCGGTGCCGTGGTTCGGGTCGGGCCCGGCCACGTCGGCGTTGCCGTAGAAGCGCTCGGCCACGTCGGCGTAGTCGTCGCCGACCAGGTCGCGCTCGTCGTAGTCCGGGTTGAGGCCATGCTGGAGCCGGCTCTCGACGCTGGCCACGTACTCTTCCAAGTCCTTGAGCGAGGCGCCCTGCTGGGCGAGAAAGACCAGCGGACCGGGGTCGTCGGTCTCCTGGAGGTCGTCCAGCGAGTAGTCCGCGCCGTAGGTCGTGGTCAGGCGGGCGTCCGCCGCGCGCGCGGCGGCGAGGAGCGGGCCGAGCTGGGCGGCCTGCTGGGCGAGCGGCGCGCGCTCCTCTTCGAGCGCGGCCTCCAGGGCCGGGCAGTCACCATACGTGGCGTCCGGCGTGCCGACGCGGCACAGCTTGACGAGCCGGGCGAGCTCGTAGGTGTCGTGCTCCATGTTGCGGCCGTCGGCGCCGCCCAGGAAGCTCCAGCCGTGGACGTCGTCGACGTAGCCGTTCCCGTCGTCGTCGACGCCGTTGCCGGCGATCTCGCCCTCGTTCGTCCACAAGACGGGGGCCACGTCCGGGTGCGCGATGTCGACGCCCGAGTCGATGATGGCCACGACGACCTCGGACGGCGCGCGGTCGGGGAGCAACGCGTAGGCGGCGTCGAGGCTGATCCCGGCCACGCCGTCGGTGTCGCGGTCGAGGAGGTGCCAGTTGGCGGGCGGCGCGTTGACGTCACCGTCGGGGGCCTGAGCGAGAACGGCGGGCGCCGCGAGCGCGAGCGCGGCAGCGAGGAGCGGGCGGAGGGTCATCGGGGGGGAGTCAGGGAGCGGACCGAAACGGGCCGGGGGCGTCGTTCGCATGGCACGCCGGACCGCCGGCCGGGGTCCGCGGCCCCGCCCGCCTCGGCGCCGAGGCGGGCGGGGCCGACCGGCGGCGCTGCGGCCGTCTACTGCCGGCGGAGCGTGAACGGGCCGTCGCCCGCGTCGAGCGTGATCGTGTCCCCGTCGTCGCTGACCGTCCCGGTGGCGACATCGTCCTGGCCGATGCCGTCCTCGACGACGAGGGAGATGGACGGGTGGTCGTACGTGCCCCGGCCCATGCTCGTGACGGTCGCGCCCTCCTGGGCCCCCGTGATGGAGAACGAGAACGACGCCCCGGTCTCGGTCTCCGGGATGACGACAGTGACGGAGGCGTCGAATCCTGGCGTGTCGGTCGCGACGATGGTGCCCGAGTAAGTCCCCCCGATCTCGAACGCCTCGGCGGAGTCGCAGGCGGGGAGGAGCAGGACGACGGCGAACAGGGCCGCGAGAGCGCGAAGCGAAGGCATAGGACGTGTAGGGGTGCGGAGTCGGATGTGGAAAGGGAGCGGGGGCTCCCACCGTTCGGATCAACGGCCGCGGCCGCCGTCTCTTGCGCGACGCCGCGACTCGGCCGCGGTCCCACCACCCGGAGCCGCCCTCCCGTGCCGACTCCGTCCGCCTCGGCGCCGAGGCGGGCGAGATCGGAGCCGGCCGCCGGGCACTCCGCCGCCTCTTGCGGCGTTGGGACGGGACACCGCCCGTGCTGCCCCCGCTCGTCGCTACGCCCTTCCTCTCCGCCTCCGCTATGCCCCGCATCCTCTGGGCCGACGACGAGATCGACCTCCTCAAGCCGCACGTCCTGTTCCTCGAAGCCAAGGGGTACAGCGTCGAGACGGTCACGAATGGCGCCGACGCCGTCGACCGCGTGACCGGCAGCGGGGCCTACGACGTCGTGTTCCTGGACGAGCAGATGCCGGGGCTCGGCGGGCTCGACGCGCTCCAGGCCATCAAGGGCGTCCGGCCCGAGACGCCGGTCGTGATGATCACGAAGTCCGAGGAGGAGCACATCATGGAGGACGCGATCGGCCGCCAGATCGCCGACTACCTCATCAAGCCCGTCAACCCGAAGCAGATCCTGCTCTCGGTCAAGAAGATCCT
Organism: uncultured Bacteroidota bacterium; assembly: GCA_963740235.1. Lineage (GTDB taxonomy): Bacteria > Bacteroidota > Rhodothermia > Rhodothermales > Rubricoccaceae > Rubrivirga. The sequence continues at coordinate 975,932 of CAVUDG010000007.1, read as the reverse complement.
CGACGGCGCCCAGATCCGCGGCGAGGCCGTCCAGCGCGATTACCTCCAGGGGTTCGGCGAGCTATCCGGCCGGATCGGCGGCAACCTCGACGTGACCGAGTGGACCGAGGTCTACGAGAAGCTCGTCCGCCACGACCTCGACCTGGAGACGGCCGACGACGGCGTCCGCCAGATCCTGGACGACCAGTACCGCGAGGCCAACGACCGCTTCGCCGGGTTCGTCGAGGACCGCTACCCACGCTGGATCGAGGAGGCCAAGGCCGGCGAGAAGCCGCGCCGCGACCGGCCGCTCCTGAGCCACGAGATCCTGCCGAGCCGCGTGTTCCCCCACCTCGGCGACGTCGGCGGCAAGCCCGAGCGGCCCGTCGTCTTCTTGCTGGTCGACTGCATGCGGTACGACCAGTGGCTCCTGTTCGAGAAGCACTTGCACGGGCTCTACGACATCGACCGCGAGTGGCACTTCGGGCTCTTGCCGACGGCCACGCCGTTCTCGCGCAACGCCATCTTCGGCGGGCTGCTCCCCATCGACCTGGCCCGGCGCTTCCCCCAGCTCTACACCGTCGACGAGCGCCAGGACGAGTCGTCGCTCAACGCCCACGAGGCCGAGTTCCTCCAGGACTTGCTGCAGCGGAAGCACCGCGGCGACATCCGCCTGCGCTACGACAAGCTCGTCAGCCAGTCCGACGGGCTGGGCTTCGCCGACCGCGTGCCGGACTACCTCCAGCACGACTTGTCGGCCATCGTCGTCAACTTCGTCGACATCCTGGCCCACAGCCGCTCGGACACCAAGATCCTGAAGGAGATCGCGCCCGACGTGCCGGCCTACCGCGCGCTCACCGAGGCGTGGTTCGGTCACAGCTGGCTGCTGGCGGCGCTCCAGGAGTTGGCCCGCCACGACTGCACCGTCGTCGTGAGCACGGACCACGGGGCCGTCCGGGCGTTGCACCCGGCCAAGGTCATCGGCGACCGCGAGACGTCGACGAGCCTGCGCTACAAGCACGGCCGCAACCTCAAGGTCGACCCCGACGACGCCATCTTCGTGAAGGAGCCCGAGACCTACGGGCTCCCGCGGATGGGCATCAACGAGAACTACATCTTCGCCAAGGGCGACAGCTACTTCGTCTACCCGACGAACTACAACCGCTACGTGAACCAGTACCGCGACACGTTCCAGCACGGCGGGGTCACGATGGAGGAGTGCCTGCTGCCGGTCGTGACGCTCCGGCCGAAGGGCTAGCGCCGCCCGGCGGCCTCCGCCGAGGCGGCCTAGCGGCCCGGCGTCGCGGGCCCGGCCGTCCAGCCCTGCCCGCCTCGGTGGAGCGCCGAGCCCGCCGGGGAGCCGGGCGCCTCGCTGGCGCCGATGTCGGTCGAGCGCAGCCCGCGCGCCGGCCCTCCGGTCGCCGTCACCACGCCCTCGTAGCTCAGAAACTCGGCGACCCGGCCGTCGGGCGCGACGAGCGCCAGGCCGTCGGGCGAGCCGTTCTGCAGCCCGGGCGTCGCGGTCCAGCGCGCGCCCGAGGCGGGCAGCGGGCCCGAGAGCGGGACGGTGTCGTAGACGGCGCCGCCGTTGCCGTTGACGAGGACCAGCGTCCAGCCGTCCAGCGACGTGCCGGCCGGGCCGGACACCTCGACGCCCTCGCCCACGTCCTCGCCCGCGTTGTCGTAGTGGATCTCGGAGATCCGGAGCGCGCCGGCCGTGGAGCCCGGAGCGTTCGCGCCTGGCGGGTCGGTCCGGGGAGGCACCGAGGCGGGCGGAGGCGGGCCAGCGGCGACCGGGCCCGCGCCCCAGATCCGGTCGGCCAGCGACGGGTCGCGGACGAACGGGTTCTCGGTCCCCTGGAGCGTCGCGACCCAGGCGCTCCGGGCCCGCTCGGCGTCGTCGGGCGGGTCGGCGCGGTTCCAGGCGAGCAGGTCGGCCCGCATGGGCGGGAAGAACGCGGGGTCGACGGCCTCGGGGTAGACCGCGGCGACGTAGAACACGGCCCGCGCGACGTCGCCCTTGCGCGCCTCGGGCGGCTCGAAGCGGCCCGCGCCGCGCTCGGCCCACGCGTCGCGGTCGTCGCGGGGCGGGCGCGACTGGCTCTGGGCCTCGTGGTACCACGCGTCCGCCCGGTCGTCCGGGACCTCGCCGAAGGGCAGGTTGCCGCGCGAGCTGTTGACCTGCTCGCGGGCCGGGAAGACGTGGTGGAGGTCGCTCCGCAACGGCTCGGCGCGGGCCCCCTTCGACTGGGGCCAGACGTGCTCGGCGTTGACCCCCAAGCGGGCCGCCTCGGCGGACGGGTCGCCGGGCCCGAGCGTCACGCAGAACGCGGTGTAGACGCCGCACAGCGCGCCGTGCTCGCGCTGCTCCCAGGTGTAGAGCGCGTCGCGCGCCGGGCCGTAGCCCAGCGTGCGGTCGGGCGAGAAGTCGCGGTCGAGCGCCGCCAGCAGGTCCGCCTCGGTCGCGCGGTCGGCCGAGACGGCGCCCGAGGCGGGCGGTGCCGGGTCCTGCTCGGTGTACGGGCCGGCCGTCGAGACGCCGTCGTCGAACGAGCCGGCGGTCGAGACGCGGTCGCCGCCGCACGCGGCCAGCGCCAGGACCGCCCAGGCGGCGAGCACGCGCCGGCCCATGTCCCCGCGCCCACGACGGCCGCGCCCACGACGGAGCGGCGCGCGCCGAGCACGAGGGGCGCGCCCAGTCTCAGGTCTCCTCATCGACGTAGGCCACGTGCCGGAAGTAGGTCTGGTCCTCGAAGCTGGCGCCGAGCGCGCCGACGCCGATCCCCAGCGACGACACGAAGCCGGCGAACGCCAGGACCTCGTCGGGCCCGACCGGCCGGCCCAGCGAGCCCGCCCAGCCGTCCAAGATGGCGCCGTCGAAGAACAGGACCCGGAGCGCCAACGTCGTCCCGAACAGCAACGCCCACGTCGTCGTCATGCCGAGCCCGAGCGCGAGCAGGATCGAGGCGGACTGGACGACCTGCTGCTCGGTCCGCGCCTGGCCGTGGCGCCGGGCCAGCAGCCCCTGCTTGCGGACGAGGTAGCCGCTCGTGCCGGCGACCGCGACCACGGCCAGCCAGCCGACGTGCCACAGCGGCTGGCGCGCGCCCAGGTCCCACGCCTCGGCCGTCATCACCAGCACGATGAGCGTCGAGGCCGCGGCGGTCGTCAGCTTGGACAGCTGGAACGGGAACCGCCACGGGCGGATCTGGAGCACCGTGTCGGCCACGTCGGACCAGTTCAGGACGAGCGCGCGGACGGCGAAGGCGACCGTGCCCAGCCGGGCGAACGCCGTCTGCTCCTCCATCCGCGGGTCGGCGACGTCGGCCACCTCGGCCTCGATCTCGGTCCGGTTGGGCTCGGAGAACGAGAGCGACGAGCCGTCGAGGTCGGCCGGCGACCGCGGCGGGTGCATCACGGCGTCCTCGCGGTCCTCGTGGTCGAGCCCGTTGAGGTGGCCGAAGGCGTGGAGCGCGAGCGCGGCCAGCCGGTGTGCGAACCGCTCGGCGTGCTCGTCGTCGCTGAGGTCGGGCCGCCGGGCGCCGGGGTCGAGCCGGGCCAGCGAGAGCGCGGCCACGTCGAGCGCCTGCGACGGCGTCGCGAGTGTGAACGGGCGGAACCGGGCCCGCAAGTCGGCCCCGGTCACGACCAGCGCGAAGTCCCAGCCGGCCACGCGCCGCTCGGTCGCCCCGGCGTCGAGCAGGTCGACCGGCTCGACCTCCTGGCCGCCCGCGTGCAGGTCGGTCCGCCGGACGAGCGGGAACGACCACGCGAACCCGGGCAGCTCGGCCCGGAGCGCCTCGCGGACCATCACGCGCGCGCGCATCAGCGCCGCGCCCTGAGCCTCGTCGAGCGGCCCGGCCTGGACCCACCCCACCACGACGGCCGGGACGTGCCGCCGCTCGGCCGGCGACGGCGGCAGGTCGGGGAGCGCGGAGAGGGTCTCGGGCATGGCCCGAAGATCGCACGCGTCGGCGCGGACCGGGCGCCCGTCGGGCGTACCATCGCGTGTCGTCCCCACGGTCCTCGACTGCCCATGCGCTGCCTGCTCGCCGCCCTCGTTCTCGCCCTCCCGCTGGCGGCCCCCGCCCAGGCGCCGCTGAGCGTCGACTACGAGCGGTTCCAACTCGCCAACGGGCTCGACGTCATCCTGCACCGCGACCCGTCCGTGCCGACGGTCACGGTCAACACGTGGTACCACGTCGGGAGCGGGCGCGAGCAGCCGGGGCGGACCGGGTTCGCGCACCTCTTCGAGCACCTGATGTTCGAGGGCTCGGGCCGGGTGCCCGAGGGCGCCATCGACACCTGGCTGGAGGAGGCCGGCGGCGGCGCCAACGGCTCGACCACGCGCGACCGGACCAACTACACGACCGACGCCGCCGCCAACGGGCTCGAACTGGCGATCTACCTCGACGCCGACCGGATGGCCTCGCTCCTGGACGCCATGTCGCCCGAGAGCGTCGACGGCCAGCGCGACGTGGTCAAGAACGAGCGGCGCCAGAGCTACGAGAACCGGCCCTACGGCTTGGCCTCGTCGGTCCTGGGCCAGACGCTCTACCCCGCCGGTCACCCGTACCACTGGCCCGTCATCGGCTCGATGGCCGACCTTAGCGCGGCGAGCTACGCCGACGTCGAGGCGTTCTACCGGACCTACTACACGCCCAACAACGCGAGCGTGGTCGTGGCCGGGGACCTCGACCTCGGCCAGGCCCGCGACCTGGTCGAGCGGTGGTACGGCCCGATCCCGCGCGGGCCTGAGCCCCCGCTCCAGCCGGTTTCGGCGCCCGGGCTCGACCGCGAGCACCGGCTGGTGCTGGAGGACGCCGTGCAACTCCCCCGGCTCTACCTCGCGTGGCACGCGCCGGCCGCCTACGCCCCCGCCGACGCCGCGATGCAGGCGCTGGCGGGCGTCCTGGCCGGCGGCAAGAACGGCCGCCTGTATCGCCGTCTGGTCTACGAGCTCGAGATCGCCCAGGACGTCCGCGCCGTCCAGGACGGCGACCTCCACTCGGGGACCTTCCTGATCGTCGCGACGGCTCGGCCGGGGCACACGCTGGACGAGATCGAGACGGTGATCGCCCAGGAGCTGGCCGCCGTCCGCGACGAGGCGCCCGACGCCCGCGAGCTGGAGCGCGTCGTGAACGGCGTCGAGGCCTCGTTCCTGGACGGGCTCGAAACCGTCGACGGGTTCCGGGGCAAGGCCGACCAGCTCAACGCCTACCTCTTCTTTGCCGGCACGCCGGACTACTTCCAGGAGGACCTGAGCCGGTTCCGCGTCCTGTCGCCGCGCGACCTGACCGACGCCGCGCTCACGTTCCTGACCGACCGCCGCGTCGCGCTCTCCGTCGTCCCCCAGGGCGAGGGCGGGCTGGCGCTGTCCGGCTCCCGGCCGGCCGTCCCGCTGTTCTGACTCCGCCCGCCTCGGCGAGCTCCTCCGACGAGCCGACGCCGGGGCCGCTGAGGCTCCTCCCCGACCGCCGCCTCCCCGAGGCCGACCGACCCGATGCGTCTCTTCCTGCCTGCCGTCCTCCTGGCGCTCGCCGCCGTCGCCCCGGCCGCCCAGCCGGCGCCGCCCGACGGGCGCCCCGCGCTCGCGCCCGCGCCCGTGTTCGTGCCGCCGGCCGTCGAGCGGCACCGGCTCTCGAACGGGCTGCCGGTCCTGTTCGTCGCCAAGCCCGGCGTGCCGCTGGCCCAGGTCGACCTCCTCGTCCGCACCGGCTCGGCCGACGACGGGGCCCTGGACGGGCTCGCGGGGTTCGCGGCCGACCTGATGGACGAGGGGGCCGGCGACCTCGACGCGCTCGCGCTCGCCGACGCCGTCGACTTCCTCGGGGTCGACCTGGGCGTCGACGCCGACGTCCACAGCGTCCGGGTCCGCTTGCACGCGCCGCTGTCGAAGCTCGACCCGGCGCTCGGGCTGATGGCGGACGTGGCCCTGCGCCCGGCGTTCTCCGAGGCCGACCTGGAGCGGGTCCGGACGAGCCGGCTGACGGCGCTGGAGCAGCGGCGCGACGAGGCCCGGGCCATCGCGTCGGTGGCGTTCGCACGCGCCGTCTTCGGGCGGGACCACCCCTACGGGCGCCTGGGCGACGGCGAGCCGGCGACGGTCGGGGCGATCTCTCGGGCCGACCTGGTCGCGTTCCACGACCGGGCCCTCCGACCGGGCAACGCGGCGCTGGTCGTCGTCGGCGCGGTCACGTGGCCGGAGGTGGCCGACCGGCTGGAGGCGGCGTTCGGCGCCGAGGCCTGGCCGGCGCGCCCGGTCGAGCCTCGCCGGCCGGTCGCCGAGGCGGCCCAGGTCGGCCCGCGCGCGGTCACGTTCGTCGACAAGCCCGGCGCGGCCCAGTCGGTCGTGCGGATCGGCCGGGTCGGCGCGGCCCGGTCGACGCCCGACTACGCCGCGCTCGAAGTGCTCAACACGATCCTGGGCGGGAGCTTCACGAGCCGGCTCAACCAGAACCTGCGCGAGCGGAACGGCTACAGCTACGGGGCCGGCTCGGGCTTCGACTACCGCCCGGTCGCCGGCCCGTTCGTGGCCTCGTCCGACGTCCAGACCGACGTGACGGCGCCGGCCCTGACGGAGTTCTTCCGAGAGCTGTCCGGCATCGCCGCGCCCGTCCCGGCCGACGAGCTGGCCAAGGCGCGCGACAACCGGGCGCTGTCGTTCCCGTCGCCGTTCGCGACCGTCCGGGGCACCGCCGCGATGGTCGGGGCGCTCTGGCTCGACGACCTGCCCGACGACGCCTACGCCCGCTACGCCGCCGACGTCCGCGCGGTCACCGCCGCCGACCTCGCCCGCGTCGCGCGCCGGTACGTCGACCCGGACCGCGTCGCCGTCGTCGTCGTGGGCGACTGGTCGGTCGTGGGCGACGCCGTCCGCGCGCTGGACCTGGGCCCGGTCGAGGTGCTCTCGGTCGACGACGTGCTCGGGCCGGTGGCCGAGTAGGCCCGCCTCGGGCCCGAGGCGGGACGAGCGGCGGCTACCTTGCCGCTCGCCCCCGCCGCCCCCCATGCGCCCGGCCCACGTCGCCCTCGTCCTGCTCGTCGCCGGCTGCGCGACGGCAGCCGCCCCGCCCCGCCCGCCGGCGCCCGACCGCGCGCCCTCGTTCCGAGCCGACGGCGACACGCTGTTCTTCGACGGCTTCGACGCGCCGGCGCTGGACCGCAGCCGCTGGAACGTCCGGGTGACCGGCGAGACGTTCGGCGTCGTCAACGACGAGCAGCAGGCCTACGTCGACTCGACCTCGGTCGTGGACGTGGTCCGGGGCGTGGCGGGGGCGAGCGGCGGGGCGCTCCGCCTGCGACCCCAGTACCGGCCCGGGACCGAGACGCGCGACGGCACCTTCGACTTCACGTCCGGCCGGATCGACACGCAGGGCAAGGCGGCGTTCACGTTCGGCACGGCCGCCGCGCGGATGCGGCTCCCCGCCGGCACCGGCTTCTGGCCCGCCTTCTGGGCCTTGGGCGACGGCCGCTGGCCCGACACCGGCGAGATCGACATCATGGAGTCGGTCGGCGAGGTGGACTGGACCGGCGTGGCGCTCCACGGGCCGGGCTACTCCGGCGAGACGCCGCTCGTCAACAAGGCCTTCTTCGCCGACGGCACCGACGCGACCGACTGGCACGTCTACTCGGTCGACTGGACGCCCGACGGGTTCGCCTTCCGCGTCGACGGCGCGCTCGTCTACCGCGCCACGCGGCCGATGATCGAGCACTACGGCGCCTGGGCCTTCGACAACCCGAAGTACCTCATCCTGAACCTCGCCCTGGGCGGCGCCTACCCGGTGAAGACGAACGGCGTGACGGCGCCCTACCCCGGGATGCCGCAGGCGACGGTCGACCTGGTCCGCCAGGGGAGGGGCGAGGTGCTGGTCGACTGGGTCCTGATCACGCAGCCGTAGGCGTTACGCAGCCGTAGGCGAGCCCGCCCGCCTCGGTGCCTCCACGGACGGACCGGGGCGGGCGGAGCTACCGGACCACGCGCCCGGCCTGGACCACCAGCCGTACGCGGCCCAGCGCAGAGATGTCGGCCGAGGGGTCGCCCTCGACGGCGACCAGGTCGGCGAGCAGCCCGGCGCGGACCGACCCGATCCGGTCGTCCAGCCGGAGCATCCGGGCGTTGCCGCTGGTCGCCGCACGGAGCACGTCGAGCGCCGGCATCCCGTAGGCCACCATCAGCTCGGCCTCGACGGCCTGGTCGCCGTGGTCGAACACGCCCACGTCGGAGCCGACGCACATCGGGACGCCGGCGGCGAGCGCGGCGGCGAACTGGCGGCGCTTGACGCCGATCCGGGCCGGCTCGGGGGCGGTCCCGTCCCACCCTTGGTAGCGCGAGACCGCGTCGACGGCGGCCAGCGTCGGGCAGAGCCACGTCCCGCGCCGGGCCATCTCGGCCCAGACCTCGGGCGTCCCGCCGTCGCCGTGCTCGACCGTCCGGGCGCCCGCCCTCACGGCGCGCAGCATCCCCTCGGCCGTGCCCGCGTGCGCGGCCACGTCGCGCCCGGACGACGCGGCGGCCTCGACGACGGCCCGGATCTCGTCCTGGGAGAACGTCGGCCGGGCCTCCCCGCCGGGCCCCCAGCGGTAGTCGGCGTAGACCTTGACCCAGTCGGCACCCCGGCCGATCTGGCGCCGCGCCGCGCGGACCAAATCGGGCCCGTCGGCCTCCTCGGCGCCGAGCGGGACGTCCATGTCGGGCCGGAACCCCTTGGGCCCGTACGAGCCGGTCGCGACGAGCGCCGGGCCGGCCACCAGCAGGCGCGGGCCGGGCACGGCGCCCTTGTCGATGGCGTCGCGGAGCCCGACGTCGGCGTAGCCGGCCCCTTCGGAGCCCAGGTCGCGCGTCGTCGTCCAGCCGGCCCGGAGCCCGGCCTGGGCGTGAGCGACCCCCCGGGCGACGCGCTCGGCGACCGACTCGCGCAAAACCTGATCCGTCCACGGGGTCTCGTCGTAGGGGTGGAGCAGCAGGTGGCTGTGGCCCTCGATCAGCCCCGGGAGCAGCGTCGTCCCGCCGAGGTCGACCGCCTCGGCGCCGGCCCCGAGGCGGGCGAGGTCGCCGGCCGGGCCCGCGGCCGCGATGGTATCCCCGCGGACGAGCACGGCCCAGCCGTCGTGCATCGCCTGGCCGTCGAACACGCGGTCGGGCCGCAGCAACAGGGCCGACGGCTGGGCGCCGACGGCGGACGTGAGCAAGGCGGCGAGCAGGAGGGCGCGCATGGGCGTCGAGGGAGGGGAGGTGGGGCGCTGCCGAGGGGGCGACTCGTGGGGGGCGGTCACTCGCGCTCCGGGACCGTGTAGTCCAGCGTCAGCGTGTGTTGGCCGTCGGCTCGGTCGATCTCGACCGTGCCCGCCAGGCCGGCCAGCTCGCCCGTCCCCGATCCTGGCACGACGTGGCCGAACGTGCGCGGGGCGACGTCCGAGCCCACCACGCCCCCGTGCTGGATCACGAAGCTCCCGCTCCGGCCGCCCAGGCGGCCCGTGACGCGCTCGCTCACGACGTAGCCCGCGCCCGCGCTGGGGTCGCCCATGCCGCAGAACAGGCCTTCGGCGGTGCTCTCGCCGTCGAGGTCGCCCTGGAACGCCTTCCGGATCGTGACCCGGCTCAGCTCCGGCCCGTCGGCGGGTTGGTCGTAAGGGGTCGGGTCCCATCCGGTCACGTCGAAGCGGGCGGTGGCGGTCATAGAAGCGAGGGAGTGACAGGAGAGAGGGACTGGCCGAGGGGCGCCGGCTAGCCGTCGGTGATCGAGGCGAGCACGCGCTGGACGAGCCCGTCGAGCGCGTCGTTGTCGATCCAGCGCGCGACGACGACCAGGTCGTGCTCGGGGTCGACGTAGACCAGGTTGACGCCGGCCCCGAGGTGGGCGTAGGCGGTCGCGGGCGCGCTCGGCAGCCGCTCGCGGTCGGCGTTGAGGAAGTAGTTCATCGCGCCGTAGCCGGTGTTGGTCGGGGTCGGGGTGAGCGCCGTGTCGAACCAGCCGTCGGGGACCACCTGGCGACCGCCCCACCGGCCGCGCCGCAGCGTGAGCAGGCCGAACCGTGCCTGGTCCCAGGCCGTCAGCCAGAGCCCGCCGCCCCAGTGCGTCCCGCCGCGAGACCGACTGGACGGCGACGCCGTCGAGCAGGACCCACGAGGTCCGGTAGCCGTGCCAGCGCCAGGTCGGGCTGGCCCCGATGGGGTCCATGACGCGCTCGCGCAGGACCGCCGGGAGCGGCTCGCGCCACACGTTGAGGAGCGCGAGCGCGAGCACGTTGACGCGCGTGTCGTTGTACTCCCACGCCGAGCCCGGCGCGACGCGCGGGCGCGTGAGCCAGGTGTCCGGGTCGTCGCTCGGCCGGTCGGCCCAGTCGGGCTTGCCCCACAGCTCGCCTTGCCAGTCGCTCGTCTGGCGGAGCAGGTGGTCCCAGGTGATCCGCCGGTTGTGGCTCGCCCGAGAACAGGTCGACGCGTGGTCGACGGCGCCGAGCTCCGCCGGGTCCGGCGTCCGGCCCGATCTCGCCCAGCACCGTGACCGGTGCCTGAGACCGCCAGACCTCTCGTCGAGCCCGATCCGCCCGTCCGCGACCGCCAGCCCGGCGACCGTCGACAGGAAGCTTTTGGCGACGCTGAACGTGGGGTCGACGCGGCGGGCTCGCCCCACTCGGCGACGACGTAGCCGTGGCGCGACGACGACGCCCGTCTGCGGGCCGCGCGTCACGAACGGCCCGACGGCGTCGCCGTAGGGCTCGCGGCCGAACCCGCGGGCATGCGCCAGCGCCAGGTCGCGCGGCGCTGGTCGATCTCGTTCGCCTGCGCGAAGGCGACGGCCTCGGCGAGGCCGTCGGGTCGATCCCGACCGCCTCCGGCGCGCGCCGGTCCCAGTCGCCGCGCGGCGGCACGTAGTCCTGGGCGAGCGCGGGGAGGGCGACGAGGGCCGCACGAGACCGAGGCGGACGAGGGGGAGCAGACGGGGCATCGCGGGTGAGGGTGGCCCGCCACGTTACGCCGTCTCGAAAGCAACGGCCCGGCCAGCCGGCCGAGAACGAGCCGCAACGGAGCCGAACGGCACCGGCCCGGTATCATGCCCCGGCCCCCGCGACCTCCCATGCCGACCACGGTCCATCCGCCCTTCCCCGACCTCGACCAGATCGCGCCGTTTGAGCGGCCGTCCTCGACCGCCGAGTACCGCCGCCTCGTGGAGCAGGGCGTGCTCGGCCCGGACAGCCGCGTCAAACTCATCGACAGCCGCATCGTCGAGGTAGCCGCGACCTCGCCCGCCTCGGGAGGGCGCCGAGGTGGCCGCGCTCCCCGCCCGCCTCCGCTCCCCGTCTCCGACCTCTTCCGCCCGCTCTCGATGACCCTGACCTTCTGGGGCGCCGCCCAAACCGTCACCGGCTCCCTCCACTTCCTGGAGCTGGACGACGGCACGCGCCTCTTCCTCGACTGCGGCCTGTTCCAGGGCCGCCGCTCCGAGTCGCGCGAGCGCAACCAGGACTGGCCCTGCGACCCGTCGCACGGTCGACGCCGTCCTGCTGTCGCACGCCCACATCGACCACGCGGGCCTGCTGCCGAAGCTGTACCGCGACGGGTTCCGGGGGACCGTCTACGCGACGCACGCCACGCGCGACCTGTGCGCGCATCATGCTGCGCGACAGCGCCTACATCCAGGAGAAGGACGCCGAGTTCTTCAACCGCAAGATCCGCAAGAAGGGCGAGGCCGAGATCGAGCCGCTCTACGACCAGGCGGACGCCGAGGGCGTGATGGGCCTGCTTCCACGGCGTCCCCTACGACACGCCGTTCCACGTGCCCGGGCGGCGTCGCGGTGGTCTACCGCGACGCCGGCCACATCCTGGGCTCGGCGACGATGACGCTCGACCTGCCCGGCGGCAAGCGGCTCGGGTTCACGGGCGACCTGGGCAACCCCGGCCGGCCCATCCTGCGCGACCCGCCGCCGATGCCGCCGGTCGACTGGCTGATCTCGCGAGAGCACCTACGGCGGCAAGACGCACGAGCCGACCGACCAGGCCAAGGAGCGTCTGGCGGCCATCGTGACCGAGACGGCCGCCAAGGGCGGGCGCGTGGTCATCCCGGCCTTCGCCGTCGGGCGGACCCAGGAGATCGTCCACAACCTCGACCAGCTGTGGAACGAGGACGCGCATCCCCCACATCCCGGTCTTCGTCGACAGCCCGCTCGCCGTCAACGCGACGGCCGTGTTCCAGACGCACCCCGAGTGCTACGACGCCGACCTGCTCGAGTACATGCTGACCGACCCCAACCCGTTCGGGTTCGAGCGGCTGGAGTACGTCCGCGAGGCGAAGCGGTCGAAGGAGCTCAACGGGCTGCGCGTCCCGTTCGTGGTGATCTCGGCGTCGGGGATGTGCGAGGCCGGGCGCATCCTGCACCACCTCCGCAACACGGTCGAGGACGACAAGAACACCGTCCTGATCGTCGGCTACCAGGCCGAGCACACGCTCGGCCGGCGCATCGTCGAGCGCCGCGACGAGGTCAAGATCTTCGGCAAGCCGCACGCGCTGCGCGCCCGCGTCGAGGTCATGAACACGTTCTCGGCCCACGCCGACGAGCCCGGCCTGGTCGACTTCATCGGCGCGCTCGACCGCGACCGGCTGCAGGCGGTCTTCCTCGTCCACGGCGACCCCGACCGCCAGGCCGCCCTGGCCGACGCGTTCGCCGAGGCGGGCGTGCCCGCCTCGGTCGAGGCGCCGGCGCGGGGCGACGCGGTGACGCTGTAGGACCACCGGACCGTGCGGCCACCGTCGCAACGGGCCGCGCGGTCGGCTGGGAGCGGTCACGGTCCATCGCCGGCCCGCCGGCCGGGTGCGGAGGGCGACTCGGCGCAGTACGTTCCGGGCGCACCGCCTCCACCGCGATGGACCCCGCCCTTATCGGCTTCATGCCGTTCCTGATCCCGATCGTCGCCATCCTGGCCGGCGCGTTCGTCAAGGTCGCCAAGCTCAAGGCCGAGACGACCGCCCAGCTGGGCCGCGCCACGAGCCACCTCGAGGACGAACTGGCCGACGCCCAGGCCGAGCGCGACCGGCTCCGCCGCCGCATCGAGGCGCTGGAGGCCATCGTCACGACCGAGGGCTTCGACCTGGAGCGCGAGGCGCGCCGCGCGGGCATCACCGACGCCGCCGGCCGCGTCGACCCGAGGCTGCTCGACGCCGAGACCCCGACCTCGGGCCCGAGGCGGACCGGGCCGGCCGCCGCACCCGGGTCCGCGACTGGGCCTCGCTGAGCAGGACCCGATAGAACTCCGGCCGGCACGAGCCCGGGGTCCGAAACAAGACGAGAACGGGGATGGGGCCGGATCGCGACAGGTCCGACACACGAGCGGCCGGCCGGCGCCCCACCTTGGGACTCCACACGCCCCGCCCCCTCATGCTCCGACTTCTCTCTCTCGCCGGTCTCGTCCTGACCCTCGCCGCCTGCGACGCCGCCGAGTCCGGCCCGGCCGTCGCCTCGGCCGACCTCGACGACGCGGCGATCGTCGTCGCCAGCGCCGATCGCGCTCGACGCCGGCGGCCTACTCGAAGACGCCGCGCCGCCGCCGCGCTCGCCGCCCCGGCCCGGCCCGGCGCCCGGCACGCCGACGCCCGGCCCGGCTGCGACGCCGAGCGGACCTACGATGACGCCTCCGGCACCTGGACCGCCGTCTCCGACTGCGAACGCGGCGACCCGAACGGCCGGTTCTACGCGGCCTTCGCCCGGACGCTCACCTACCGGTTCCTCGACGCCGACGGCCAGCCCCAGCCCGACCGCGCCGGCGCCGCCAGCGCCGAGGTCGACGTCCTCTCGGGCTCCAGCCTGTTCCGCTCGCCGCGCGGCGTCCACGCCCTCCGCGCGCTCACGACCAGCCTGACGGTCACCGACCTCGGCGCCGACCTGGTCACCGTCGACGGGACCGTCCAGCGGGCGGCCAGCGACACGTTGCGCGGCACCCGCGGCGTCCGCACGCTCGACTACGAGTTGGACGCGACGCTCGACGGCGTCCAGGGGCCGCGCGCCGTCACCCGGCGCTGGCGCCAGGCCGTCGCCGGGACCGTCTCGGGCACGCTCCGCGCCACGCTGACCCGGACGCCGCGCGACGGCGAGACCGAGACCGTCGAGATCGACCAGCCGTTCACGATCACGTTCCCGACCAACAGCCTGGGCGACCGCGTCGCCGAGATCGTGCTCGGCGGGCGCCTCTACCGCGCCGACGTGGACACGGGCGACATCGCCGGGCTCGACGGCTGACCCGGCCCGCCTCAGTCCCTCCACCGGGAGACCGAGGCGGGCGGTGGCGGCTGGGGAAACAGCGCGGGCCGCGGCCGGTTGGGACGGTCCCTTCCTCCCTCTCGTCATGCCCGCCCTCTCCGACTCCGTCGCCATCGTCACCGGCGCCTCGTCCGGCATCGGCGACGCGACCGCCCGCCACCTCGCCGCGGCCGGCGCGACCGTCGTGCTCGCCGCCCGGCGCCAGGACCGCCTGGACGCCCTGAAGCACGACATCGAGGCCCAGGGCGGGGCCGCGCTCGCCGTCCCCACCGACGTCACCGACCGCCAGGCCGTCCGGGCGCTCGCCCAGGCCACGCTCGACGCCTACGGCCGCATCGACGTCCTGGTCAACAACGCGGGCGTGATGCCGCTCACGATGCTCCACAACATGCGGACCGACGACTGGTACCAGACGGTCGACGTCAACCTGTACGGCGTGCTCCACGCGGTCGAGGCCGTCCTGCCGACGATGATGGAGCAGAAGGGCGGCCACGTCGTCAACGTGTCGTCGGTGGCCGGCCGCCGCGTCTACCCCGGCGGCGCCGTCTACTCGGCGACCAAGTACGCCGTCCGCGCGCTCTCGGAGGGGATGCGGGCCGAGCTGGGCCCGAGCCACGGGATCCGGGTCACCTGCATCGAGCCCGGCGCCGTCGCGACCGAGCTGACCGACGCCATCGGCGACCCCGACGTCCGCGAGAACATGGGCAAGATGTTCGCCCGGCTCACGCCGCTGGAGTCCGACCGGATCGCGGAGTCCATCGTCTACGCGGTCTCCGCGCCCGCCTCGACGACCGTCGCGGAGATCCTGGTGCTGCCGACGGACCAGGCCCGCTGACCCCGCCTCGGTCGCCCACCGGACACGCCCGCCGGTCTCACCCGCTGGCCCCGCCGTCCCGCCGAGGTGGGCCGGGTCAGACGCCCAGCAGCCGGCGGACCGACGCCACCCGGGCCTCCAGCGTCCCGCCGACGACGGCGTACGGGATGCCGCGGATCGTCAGGTCGTTGCGGACGGCGCCGTCCTGGTACTGCTGGACCTGGGGGTGGACGCGCGTCCCGTCCTGGTCGAACGGGATGTCGGTCGCGCAGACGACCGTCCGGGCGTAGCGCTCGCGGCACCGGTCGGCGTAGGCCCGGACCTCGGGCGGGCACTCGCCGAAAAAGAAGAAGGCGTACTGCTGCGTCGTGATCGCGTTCGTGTCGACGAACACGAACCGGCGGGCCCGCTCGACCGCCCGGTCTTCGAGCGCGACGTGCTCGCGGCAGATCCGGACGTAGTCGGCGAGCGGGAGGTCGCCGCCGGCCTCGACCCACAGCCGGCGCCCGACCTCCTCGACGGCCGGCTCGCCGAGCGTGTCGGCCAGGGCCTGCACCAGGGTGCTCTTGCCCGTCGACTCGGCGCCGAGGAACGCGACGCGCTGAACGAAGTGGGCCCGGACGACCGGGGCCAGCCAGTCGCCGTGCGCCCCGACGTCGGCGCGGATCTGGGTCCCCGAGATCGGGGCGCGGCGGCGCTCCGGGTCGACGGAGACGTGGACCGCGCCCAGGCGCTCGGCCAGGGCGTCGCCGTAGGGCTCGCTCGTGAACACGGCGTCGACGGGCCGGGGCAGGTGGGCCGCCGTGAACGCCCGTTGGACCGCGTCCGGCGCGTCGTCCGGCGGGCAGTCCGAGGCGTCGAACGCGACCACCTCGACGTCGGGGTAGAGCGCCCGGATCCAGCCCGCGCGGACCGCCGTGGGCATCGCCGGGAGGTCCGGGCGGGCCCACGTCATCACCGTGACGTGGTCGCACGCGGCGAGCGCCGTCTCGATCACGAGCTGGTGCCCGCGGTGGAGCGGCGCGAACGTGCCGACGACGAGCCCGCTACCGTACCGCATCCGCCGGGAGGACCGCTTGGCCCGCATAGATCCGCCGCCACTCGGCGACGCCCTGGAGGCAGAGCACCAGCAGCACGCCGTAGACGGCCGAGGTGAGGTAGAGCCCTTTGAGCGCGTAGACGACGACCGCGACCACGTCGACCGTGATCCAGACCGGCCAGTGGTCCCGCTTGCGCCGCATCATCAGGATCTGGGCGACGACGCTCCCACCCAGGATGTACGAGTCGGCGTAGGGCAGGGCGGCGTCGGTGAACCGGCCGAAGACGGTCCCGAAGAACAGGGCCGCGCCGAGCACGGCCGCGCCGGCCGCCAGGCGCTGGGGCGCCGTCAGGTCCGAGATGGGCAGCTCGCCGCCGCCGGCCCCGCCGTAGCGCCACTGCCACCAGCCGACCACGCACGTCCCGAAGAAGAACACCTGGAGCACCACGTCGGCGTAGAGCTTGACGCCGAAAAACAGGACGCCGTAGAGCGAGACGGCCACGAGCCCCGTCCACCACGTGTGGACGCTGTTCCGGCGGGCCAGGTAGACCGACGCCAGCGTGAACGCGTTGCCGGCGACTTCGAGGGGCGTCATGGGTGGAATCTAGCCGAGGTCCGCCGCGCCCGGCCGCCTCGGCGCGCCGGTGGGCGGGGTCGGGACCCTGCTGGGCCGGGCAGCGACCGAGGCGGGCGGGGTCACCCCGCGTCGAGGCCGTCGGTCAGGTCGCCGAGCGGGGGGTCGTGGGCCTCCTGGAACAGGACGAACCCGACGCCGCCGGCGACCGAGTCGAGCGGCCGGTGCTCGGCGACGACCGCGGCGTAGGTCTCGTAGCAGGCGAGCGCGGCGTGGCCCCGCTGGCGGTCGGCGTCGGTCGGCGTCACGAGCGCGTCCAGCGCGTCGCGCGGGACCCCGCGCAGGTGGCTCGGCGCGCCTCCGAGGGCCTCCTCGACCAGCGAGAAGAACGCGAGCCGGCGGGGCCCCCGATCCCCCGTCGCGTCCCGGGCCGCGCAGTACGCCCGCTTGACGACCGCGTGCGCCACCAGGTGGTCCGGGTGGACGCTGTTGCCGTGGCCGACGTAGGTCACGACCACGTCGGGCCGGACCGCCTCGATCTCGCGCGTGACCGCCCGTTCAAGCTCGCGCGGGTCGAGGTCGTCGAGCCCGCCGTCGGGGAAGTCGAGGAGCGTCAGCGCGGCGCCGAGCGCGGCGGCCGCGCGGCGGGTCTCGTTCGCGCGGACGTCGCCCATCTCGTCGACCGACAGGCCGAGGCCGTGGCGGACTTTGGTGGCCCCGCCCCGGGTCAGCGTCAGGATCGAGACGGCGTGGCCCTGGCGGACCTGCCGGGCGATGGCCGGTCCAGGCCCGAACGACTCGTCGTCGGGGTGGGGGAAGATGTAGAGGAGCGTCATCGGCGGGTGGGATACGGGCCGAAGCGCCCCGAGCGCCTCACGGTTCCATCGGCCCGGCCCCGCCCGCCTCGGCCCCCAAGCGGGCGGGGTCGGGCTCGTCGGCCTCGGTCACGACCCGGTGGAACACGGTCCGGCCGGTCCGTAGCATCCGGCGGGCGTAGGGGTGGCACAGCCGGCACTTCTGCCCGAACACGGCGTGGGCCTGGAGCGCGGGCACCGAGTCGGCGCCGGTCTCCCGGGCGACCTCCGCCAGCTCGGCGAAGGTCGTGTCGAAGCAGAAGCAGCGGTCGATCTTCATCGGGCGACCACCAGCGGCACCGTCGAGACGCGGCCGTCGGCGGTCGCACGCACGAGGTACGTCCCGGCCGGCAACGCGCTCGTGTCGACGGCGACGCGGTGCGTCCCGGCGCCGAGGGGCCCGTCTGCCAGCCGGGCCACGGGCCGGCCGAGCACGTCGAACACCTCGACGCGGACGTCGCCCGCGCGGTCGAGCCGGAGCGCGAGCGCCGTGCGGTCGCGGGCGGGGTGGGGGCCGGCCAGCGCGAGGCTGAGGTCAGCGCCGCCCGGGGCCGCGCCGTCCGTGGCGACCAAGAACGCCTCGTCCTGCGTCACGATGTGGGCCGGGTAGACGCCGGCCGCGAACGTGGCCAAGAGATCGCCGGTCGTCCCGTCGTGGACGGTCACGGTGCCGTCGGCGGTGAACGGGTTGTCGGGGGCCGGCCGGCCCAGGATCACGCGCCGGGCACCACCCTGCTCGACGCCGATGGCCGAGATCGGCCGCGTGTCAGCCTCGGGGACCGTCACCTCACGCGTCACCGTCCACCCCACTTCGGTCCGCTCGACGACCGCGAATCCGGACTCGGTGACCACGTAGAACGGGTCGACGGGGATCGCCGACGCGCGCCGCGCGAGCGCCCGGCCCCCGTACGCGACCGGCTGCCCGACGCCCGACGGCAGGCCCGCGGCGAACGCGATCCGCTGGACCACCGCGTCCGTCTGGGCGCTCACCACGACGGCCTCGTCGGTGTCGGCGCAGAACGCCATCACGCCGGGATCGGCCGGGACGACGGCGCTCGCGTAGCACCCGATCTCGACGTAGCCCACCAGCGCGTTGTCTCGCAGCGAGATCACCGCGAGCGAGTCGACGCCACCGGCGCCCGGTCCGAACGCACCCAGCGCGACGTACATCCGGTTGTCCCCATTGGGCTGGCCCCCGACCGGCGCCATCCCCTCGGGCAGCCCGGCCACCTCGATGGGCGTGCTGGCCAGGCCGGTGACCAGGTCGAGCGGCAAGACGAACGACGTGCCGCCGTAGACCTGGTTCGAGACGTAGGCGCCGTCACCCGCGTCGACGAGGTAGCGGGGGCTGCTGAACGGCCCCGTGATCTGGCCGGTCCGCTGCAACGTCTCCGGGTCCACGACGTCGATCCGGTTGGCCGAGTTCGAGACGAGGTAGAGCTGGTCCAGCAACGTCGCGCTCTGCAAGATCGAGCCGAGCTGGCCGTCGAACCGCTGGACGGCGCCGCCGTCCAGGCCGTCCGGCAGGACCGTCAGCGAGCCGTCGCCTTCCGAGAAGTTGCCCTGGTTGGCGACGAAGACGGGCTGCGCCCAGACGGGCGCGGCGAGCAGAACGGACAGCAGGAGGAGCAAACGGGACATAGACATGGGGAGGGGGACTACAGGGAGGTGAGGGTGAGCCGCAGGCGGACGTGCCGCGGCGGCATGGGGTACTGGCGGACGAGCGCGTACCGCGCGTCCAGCAGGTTCTCGACGCGGACCGCCAGCACGGCGGCGGCCGGCCCGACCCGGAGCCGGCCCGACAAGCCGGCGCTGGCGACGGTCGCGGGCGGGAGCGCGGCCGAGCCGTCGCTGGCCGTCGCGCGCGCGCCGGTGTGCTCCAGGCCCGCGTCGAGGCGGAGCGGGCCGGCCCCGATGGCCAGGTCGGCCCGCGTCAGGCGGGCGGGCACGTAGAGCAGGCGCTGGCCGAACGACGAGGCGGCCGGGTCGGTCCGGTCGGTCGCGTCGGTCCAGGCGGCGAGCCCGCCCGCCTCGGCGAACCGGCGGGCGTCGCCCCAGCGGACGCGGCCCGACACCTCGGCGCCGCGCGTCCGGGTCGTGCCGACGTTCTGGGGCGCCCAGTAGAAGCCGTCTGGGAAACGGCCCGGCCGCCAGACGATCTGGTCGCGCAGGGCGCTCGCGAAGGCGGTCGCCTCGGCCGAGACCGAGAGCCCGCCCCAGCCGGCCCGGGCCGCGACGCCCACGTCGGCCGTCCAGCCGCGCTCGGGGCGCAGGCCGGGGTCGCCGCCGGGCAGCCAGAACCGGTCGTTGAACGTCGGCGCGCGGAAGGCCCGGCCCGCGCTCGCCTTCAGCCACAGCCCAGCCGCCACGCCGACGTTGACGCCGACCTGGGGGCTCAGCGCGGTCAGCGTCTCGCCGGTCGGCGCCGCGACCCGGTCCAGGCGGACGGCCGGGTACAGCCGCACCGGGCCGTGCTCGGCGACGGCGCTCGCGAACACCGCCTGCGCCGTCTCGTCCGCCTGGGCGGCCAGGCTGGGGTGCTCGGCGCGTCCGCCGCGGGCCTCGGCACCGGCCGTCAGGTGCCACGTCCCGCCCCCGACGCGCACGACGCGGTCGGCCTCGGCGCGCGCCGAGGCCGCCGCCGTCTGGCCGGTGTCGTCCAGCCCCAGCGCCGGGCTGGCGTAGCGGAGCGACGCCGTCTGGGCGAGCCCGCCGATCCGGACGCGCGTGGCACCCCAGCGGACCGAGTGGTCGGTCCACAGGCGGAGCGCGCGGTCGGTCTGGCGTGCGCCGGAGGCGCCCGAGAACGCGAAGATCCCGCGCTCGGCGTCGGTCGCCAGCGCGCCGGCCGTGCCGAGCCACCGGCCCGCCCGGGCGGAGACGCGGGCGAAGAGCGCGTCCCGGCGGACGTCGGCGTTGGCGCGCGGGGCCGTCACGCCCAGCGTCTGGGTGGCCGGGTCGAACCGGGTCGAGTCGACGTAGAGGTAGTCGCCGGCCGCCAGGTCGCGGTCGGCCGCGACGACGGCCGACAGGCGCGGGCCCCCGCCGGCCAGCACGAGCGCCCCGCCGCGCTCGCCCCAGGCGCCCGTCCGCAGGTCGAGCCGGGCGCGCGGCCCGCCGGGCGTGAGCGTCCGGACCTGGACGACGCCGCCGATCCCGTCGGTCCCGTAGAGCCCCGAGGCGGCCCCGTGTGCCACCTCGACGGCCTCGACGACCCCGGCCGGCAGCAGCCCGAGGTCGAGCTGGCCGAGCTGGGGGTCGGCGATCCGGTGGCCGTCGAGCAAGACCAGCGTCTGGGCCGCGCCGGTCCCCCGGAGCGACAGGCTCGCGAGCCCGCCCGGCCCGTAGCGCTTGACGAAGACGGCCGAGCGCGCCTCCAGGGCGTCGGCGACCGACGTGGCGCCGGTCGCGTCGAGCGCGTCCCGGTCGACGACCGTCACCCGGCTGGCCGCCTCGGTCGTGGCGACGGCCTGGCGGGCCGCCGTCACGGTCACCGCGCCCAACGTCGAGTCGGGCGCGCCGGTCTGCCCGGCGGCGACGGCCGGCAGGGCGAGGAGGAAGGCGAGGGCGCGGAGGCGCATGAAAAAACCCCACGCCTCAAGCAGGCACGGGGGTCACGCGCAGACCGGCCGGTCCACGTCGAGCACACCGCGCCTCTGGTCCCGGAGGCGGTGAGAGCGTCGCGCTCAGGCAGGTCTCCTGGCTCACGGCCCGGCCAGCGTGCGCTGGCGTGCGTCGACTCGGCCCCGACCTTCCCCCCGCGCCGGAACGGCGGTCGGGAGTGGTCGCGGGCGTCGGCACCGACGGCGGGCCGCCTACAGTTGCGGGTACAGCTCCGGAGTGGCCGCGCGAGGGCGGGGGACCGGATTCCCTGTTCGTCCACGCGAACGCGGAACCTGAGGCGGGGTGAAAGAGCAGGCCCCAAGGTAGGCGCTCGCGCGGCCGCCGCCGTCACCCCCGCTGATTTCACGTGCCGGCTCGGCCCGCCTCGGGTTGGGGCGCGACCCCCTCGGTGCGCAGCAGGTACACGTCGGCCGGGGCCGATCCCGGCGGCACGTCGAAGGACACGGCGGCATCGGACGCGCCCAGCGTGCGGGCGGCTACGAACGGCCCGCGCCGTGCGACGACGAGCACCGGCCCGGCATCGGTCCCACGCGTTACCCGGATCCTCAGCCCGTCGTCGGCGAGGGTCACGGTCGGAGGTACGCCCAGGGCTGGCGCGTCGACGGTCTGAGAGGACTCCGCGCCCTGGAACACCAAGCGGCCCGCTCCGCCCAGCCCGACCGGACGGAACCGGACCGTCACCCCCTCGCCGGCGTCGGCCAGGACCGGGAAGAACACGGCGCCCCGCCCTTCGGCGGCTCCACCGAGGCGGGCGTCCCCGGCGCTCAGCGGGAGGCACTCTGGCTGGCCGCCGCAGTCCGCCGTGGCCGTGACCACGGCGACGTCCGAGGGCGAGTCGTCGGTGACGAGGTAATACCCGACGTCGTAGCGCTCGCCGCTGACGGCGTTCAGCGCGGCCACGACGACCTCGACGGTGCGGTAGCGGCGCTCCAGGTCGGGGTCGCCGGGGACGTCTCGGAGCGGGGCGAGCGCGACCTCGACCACGGCCACCTCGGACACGTCGGCGCGGACGTCGACCTCGGCCGACTCCACGACGGCGCCATCGGCGACGACGGCGAGGGTGAACGGGGCCGGGTCGACCGGCGTGGAGTCGCAGGCGGCCAGGGCGAGCAGGGCGACGATCGTGCCGAGGCGGGGCATGGCGGGGGGCGGGGGCGGTCTCCGAACCTAACGGGGACCCCAGCGGCCGACGTGGGCCAAACGGACTACGCCGCGCTGGCGCTGCTGCCTCGGGGGCTCCGCCCGAACCGCCTGAACTCGGAGCGCCGGCGGGTCCTCCTCCCGCCGAGCCGGGCCCGCACGGTGCCCGAGGCGGCCGGGGTCAGGCGAGGTCGCCGTCGCCCTTGGACGGCAACGGAGACGCCCCGCGGAGGTAGACGTCGACGGCGCGGGCGGCCTCGCGGCCCTCCGACAGGGCCCACACGACCAGCGAGGCACCACGCCGGGCGTCGCCGGCCGCGAACACGCCCGGCTCGGCCGTCGCGTAGTCGGTCGCCTGGACGCGACCGCGCGGGTCGAGCGCGACGGCCGTCTGGGCCGCCAGCGCCTCGGTCTCCGGCCCGGCGTAGCCGATGGCGATCACCACCAGGTCGGCGTCCCAGACGCGGTCGGTCCCCTCCAACGTCTCCACCACGAACCCGGCCGACGTGTCGACGCGGGCGTCGAGCGTGCGGACGCTCGCGACCGAGCCCTCGCCGCAGAACGCCTGGGCCGAGACCGACCACACGCGCTCGCCGCCCTCCTCGTGCGACGACGACGTGGACAGCGCCGGGCTCCGGAACGGCCACGCCGAGCCCCGCGGGACGCGCTCCGGCGGCCGCTCGGTGATCTGGAAGCTGACGACCGACGCCGCGCCCTGGCGGTGCGCCACGCCGATGCAGTCCGACGCCGTGTCGCCGCCGCCGATCACCACGACCCGCTTGCCGGCCGCGCTGATCGCGGCCGCCTCGGTGTCGCCCGCGGCCGTCCGGGCGTGGCTCGTCAGGAAGTCCCAGGCCGTCACGACGCCGTCGAGCTCGCGGCCCGGCACGGGCAGGTCGTGGGCCCGGGTCGCGCCGGTCGCGATCACGACCGCGTCGTGGCGCTCGCGCAGGTCGCCGTAGCCCAGGTCGCGGCCGATCTCGACGCCGCACTCGAACGCGACACCCGACGCCCGGAGCACGCCGAGTCGCCGGTCGACGACCGCCTTGTCGAGCTTGAAATCGGGGACGCCGTAGCGCAGCAGCCCGCCGGGCCTGTCGTCGCGCTCGTAGACCGTCACCGCGTGGCCGACGCTCGCCAGCTGGGCCGCGGCGGCCAGACCGGCCGGGCCGCTCCCGATCACGGCCACGCTCCGGCCCGTCGGCGGGGCCTGAGCCGGCGTGACCCAGCCGTTGTCGAACGCCGTCTCCGCGATCGTCCGCTCGACCTGCTCGATGGTCACCGGCTCGGCGACCAGGCCCAGCACGCAGGCCGACTCGCACGGGGCGGGGCAGATCCGACCCGTGACCTCAGGGAAGGTGTTGGTCGCGCTCAGCAGGTCGAACGCTTGGCGCCAGCGCCCGTGGCGGACGGCCTCGTTGAAGTCGGGGATCGGGTTGCCGAGTGGGCAGCCGGACTGGCAGAACGGGACGCCGCAGTCCATGCAGCGCCGGGCCTGGACGGTCACCTCGGCCGCCAGGAGGGGGAGCTCGACCGGGAGGTCGTCGGCCAGGCGGTCGGCGACGGGGCGGCGCGGGGCCGTGCGGCGGTCGAGGGCGAGAAAGTCGAAGTCGGACATCGGGGCGTCAGGCCGGGTGGGTCGAGGCGGCAACCGAGGCGGCCTCGGCGTGCTCGGCGGGGCGGTCGGGGGCGTGCTCGACGGGCGTGCCCGCCTGGGCCGCCAGCGCCCGGCGGAACTCGGTCGGGAAGACGAGGACGAAGCGGCGGAGCGAGGCCGGCCAGTCGGCGAGAAGCTCGCGGGCGAGCGCGCTCTCGGTCTCGGCCGCGTGCGCCTCGACGAGCAGGCGGAGCGTCTCGGCCTCGGCCGACCCCCGCGCGACCGGGAGCAGGTCGACGGTCTCGGGGTTGACGCGGCGCGCGACGAACTGGCCGTCGGCGTCCAGGACGTAGGCCGTGCCGCCGCTCATGCCCGCGGCCACGTTGCGGCCCGTCGGGCCCAGGATCACGACCGTCCCGCCGGTCATGTACTCGCAGGCGTGGTCGCCCGTCCCCTCGACCACGGCCACGGCCCCGCTGTTGCGGACGGCGAACCGCTCGCCCGCGCGGCCGGCGGCGAACAGCGCGCCCGAGGTGGCGCCGTAGAGGGCGACGTTCCCGATCAACACCTGCTCACTCGGTACAAACGCCGACTCGGCCGGCGGGCGGATCACCAGCCGGGCGCCCGAGAGCCCCTTGCCCACGTAGTCGTTGGCGTCGCCCTCCAGCCGGATCGTCAGGCCCCGGGCCCCGAACGCGCCCAGGCTCTGCCCGGCCGAGCCGCGCGCCCGGACGACCACGGTGTCGTCGGCCAGGGGCGGGGCCCCGGCCACGGTGCGGCGCGCGATCTCGCCGCTGATCCGGGTCCCGAACGCGCGGTCGGCGTTGCCGATGTCGAGCGCCGCCTCGGTCCGCTGGCCGGCGTCGAGCGCGTCCAGGATCGAGCGGCGGGCGTCCTGGCGGACGGCCGGCGACACGGGCCCGGCCTGGCAACGACCGGCGTAGGGACGCAGGATCTCGGGCGTCGGGACGTGGGCCAGGACGGCGCCGAGGTCGAGCCCGCCCGCTTGCGGGCGCCTGCCGCAACCGGTCCACCCGGCCGCGGGCTTGGGCCAGCGACGTGAACCCGAGGCGGGCCAGGAGCACACGGGCCGCCTCGGCGACCTGGTGGACGTACTCGACGACGTGCTCGGGCGTCCCGGCGAAGTGGGACCGCAGCGTCGGGTCCTGGGTCGCGATCCCGACCGGGCACGCGTTGAGGTGGCACTTCCGCATCATCACGCAGCCCATCGCCACCAGCGGCGCCGTCGCGAACCCGAACTCGTCGGCGCCCAGCAGCGCCCCGATCACCACGTCGCGGCCCGTCTTGAGGTGGCCGTCGACCTCCAGCCGGACGCGCTCGCGCAGGCCCGTCGCGCACAGCGCCTGCTGGACCTCGGCCAGACCCAACTCCCACGGCAGGCCGGCGTGGGCGATCGACGTCTGAGCCGCGGCGCCCGTCCCCCCGTCCGAGCCCGAGACCAGGATCGTGTCGGCCCCGGCCTTGGCGACGCCCGCCGCGACCGTCCCGATGCCGGCCTCCGACACCAGCTTGACGCTGACGCGCGCGGCCGGGTTGACCGTCTTGAGGTCGAAGATGAGCTGGGCGAGGTCCTCGATCGAGTAGATGTCGTGGTGCGGGGGCGGCGAGATCAGCCCGACGCCCGGCGTCGCGTGGCGCGTGACGGCGATGTCGCCGACGACCTTGAAGCCGGGCAACTGACCGCCCTCGCCGGGCTTGGCGCCCTGGGCCATCTTGATCTGGAGCTCGTCGGCCGTCGCGAGGTACTCGGCCGTCACGCCAAAGCGGCCCGACGCGATTTGCTTGATCCGGCTCCTGGCCGGGTGCCCGGCGGCGTGCCGAGGCGGAGCCTCTCCGCCCTCGCCCGTGTTGCTCTTGCCACCAATCCGGTTCATGGCGACGGCCAGCGTCTCGTGGGCCTCGCGCGAGATCGACCCGTAGGACATGGCCCCGGTCTTGAACCGGGTCACGATGTCCGTCCAGGGCTCGACGGCGTCCAGGTCGACGGGCGTTTCGGCATCGACCAGGTCGAGCAGGCTCCGCAGCGTCGAGCGGCGTCGGGCGAGGTCGTCGACCTCGGCGGAGAAGGCGGCGAACGAGGCGTGGCGGCGGCCGTCGGGCACGTCGGCGCGGACGGCCTCTTGCAGACGGACGATGGCCGTCGGGCCCCAGGCGTGGTGCTCGCCGCCCCGGCGCCACTGGTAGCGGCCTCCGGCCGGGAGCGGGCCGGCGGTGGCGGCGCGCGCCCGCACCTCGGCGTCGAGGTCGGCGAAGCCGGCCCCGCCGACGCGGGAGGGCGTCCCGGCGAAGGCGGCCTCGACGACGTCGTCGGCCAGGCCCAGGATCTCGAACGTCTGGGCACCTTGGTAGCTGCGGAGCGTCGAGATGCCCATCTTCGAGAGCACCTTCAGGAGCCCCTTCCCGAGGGCCTTCACCGTGTAATCGACGGCCGACTCCGGGTCGGCGTCGACGTGGCCGGTCGCGGACAGCTCGCGGACCACGTCGAGCAGCAGCGTCGGGCAGACGGCCGCCGCGCCGTAGCCGACGAGCGCGGCGACGTGGTGGACCTCTCGCGCGTCGCCGGTCTCGACCACGAGCTCGGCGAACGTCCGCAGGCCGCGCCGGATCAGCCCGTGGTGGACGGCGCCGGTGGCGAGCAGCGACGGGACCGGTGGGCGCTCGGGCGTCGCGGCGGCGTCGGAGACGACCAGGATGGTGGCGCGGGCGTCGATGGCCGCGACCGCCTCCGCCACCAGCCGCTCGACCGCCTGGGCGAGCGCTTCGTCCGGCCCCAGCGTCGCGTCGAGCGTGGCCGTCCGGAACGCCGGGTCGGTCTCGCCGAACGCGCGGACGCGCGCCAGGTCGGCGGGCGTCAGGACCGGCTGCTCCAGCCGCAGGCGGCGGCACAGCTCGGGGCCGGGCTCCAGGACGTTCTGGGTCTCGCCGAGGTGCGTGATGAGCGACGTCACGGCGTGCTCGCGGATGGCGTCGAGCGGCGGGTTGGTGACCTGGGCGAACCGCTGGCGGAACCGGTCGAACAACAGGCGCGGGCGCTCGCTCAGGGCCGCGATCGGCGTGTCGTCGCCCATCGACCCGACGGCCTCCTTGCCGCCAGCCAGGGGCGCGATCAGCAGGCCGATGTCCTCGCGCGTGACGCCGAACAGCCGCAAGCGCGCGCCCAGGTCGAGCCCGCCCGCCTCGGTCCCGATGCCGTCTGGCTCGACGCACTCGGGCAGGTCGCCGAGGTGGACCAGGTGGCGGGCCAGCCAGGCGTCGTAGGGCTGGTCGGTGGCGAGCCCGGCCTTGAGCGCGTCGTCGGCGATGATCCGCCCCTCGCCCAGGTCCAGCAGCAGCATCTTGCCCGGCTCCAGCCGTCCCTTCTCGACGATGGTCGCCGGGTCGAGGTCGAGCACGCCGGTCTCGGACGACAGCACCACCAGCCCGCCCGAGGTCACGACGTAGCGCGACGGTCGCAGCCCGTTCCGGTCGAGGACCGCGCCCAGCACCTCGCCGTCGGTGAACTGGATGGTGGCCGGCCCGTCCCAGGGCTCCAGCGCGCACGCGAACGCTTGGTAGAACGCGCGCCGCGCCGGGTCCATGTCGGGCGCGTGCTCCCAGGCCTCGGGCACCAGCGCCATCACGGCCTGGGGCAGCGGCCACCCGGCGTGGACCAGCAACTCGAGCGCGCCGTCGAGCGACTTCGAGTCGCTGTCGCCCTCGGCCAGCGTCGGCAGGACCTCCTTGAGGCGGCGGCCGAAGGCGGACGAGAAGAAGGCGGCCTCGCGCGAGCGCCAGGCGGTCCGGTTGCCCCGGATCGTGTTGATCTCGCCGTTGTGACACAGCGTCCGGAACGGCTGGGCGAGCGGCCACTGCGGCATCGTGTTCGTCGAGAACCGCGAGTGGACCATCGCGAGCGCGCTCTTGAACCTCGGGTCGCGGAGGTCGGGGTAGAAGGCGGCCAGCTGGGCCGGCGTCAGCATCCCCTTGTAGACGGTCGTCCGCGACGAGAACGCGACGACCTGGCCGCCGCCCAGGCCGGCCTCGCGCTCGACGCGGCGCCGGGCGATGTAGAGGGCCCGCTCGAAGTCGGCCCCGCGCTCGACGCCGTCCGGCCGGGCCACGACCACCTGGACGACGGCCGGCTGCGACTGGCGCGCGATCGGGCCGGGCACGTCCGGCTCGGTCGGCACGTCGCGCCACCACAGGACCGGGATCCGCTCCTCGCGCAGCACGCGGTCGACGGTGGCCCGGCCCGCCTCGGTCGCGTCGCGGGGCAAGAAGACGGTGCCCAGCGCGTAGTCGCCCTGGGCCGGCAGGTCGACGCCGGCCTGGCCCGCGACCGCGTGCAAGAAGGCGTCGGGAAGCTGGACCGTGATCCCGCACCCGTCGCCGGTCTCGCCGTCGGCCCCGATGGCCCCGCGGTGGTCGAGGCGGACCAGGACCTCCAGCCCCTTCGCGACGATGTCGTGCGAGGGCAGGTTGGTGAGCGTGGCGACGAACCCGACGCCGCAGGCGTCGTGGTGGTCGGCGGGCGAGTACAGCGAGCGGGGCATGGCAGCGGGAGGCGGGGTCGCCCTCGCACCAGTCGCTCCACCGGAGCCCCGAGGCGGATGGTGAAGGACGTGCGAACGCGTCCTCCAAGAAGGGGCCATCCGACCCCTGATTTGTCAGTCTTTGAGGCCGAAAGCGCTTCTATGTAGACGGAAGCGCTTTTATAGATCACTCCTCCTTATCCAGTAAGGCTGACAGCTCGCGTGGGTTGTGCTTTCGGAAGGGCTCGACGTGCTCGATACGGGACACCAGCCCCGGATGGGGCCCGCCTCGGTCCCGCCGCCGGCCGCCCGAGGCCGACCCCACGCTCGATGGCCCGCCGAGCGACGCCGCTGCCGTGCGGGGAGCGGTCTCGGCCCCGCCCGCCTCGGTGCTCTGGTCAAGGGAGCGGCCAACGTGCCGAGCAGCGTGTCGAGGCGGGCACGGCCAGACGGGCGCGGCCGTCCCGCTCAGTCGACCCAGATCGTCTTGGCGTTGACGAAGGCGTGGATGCCCTGGCGGGCCAGCTCGCGGCCATAGCCCGAGGCGCCGATCCCGCCGAACGGCAGGTTCGGGTGGCTCTTGGTCATCTCGTTGACGAACACGGCGCCCGACCGGATCTGGCGCGCGACCCGCTCGCCCCGGTCCGCGTCGGCCGTCCAGACGCTCCCGCCCAGCCCGAACCGCGTGTCGTTGGCCAGGCGGACCGCGTGGTCGGCGTCGTCGGCGACGGTGAGGGAGGCGACGGGCCCGAAGATCTCCTCCCGGAACGCGACCGTGCCCTTCCGGACGCCGCCGAGCACGGTCGGCGGGTAGTAGAAGCCGGTCCCGTCCGGGATGGCGCCGCCCGTCAGGACCTCGGCCCCGTCGGCGACGGCGCGGTCGACCTGGTCCTGGACGTCGTCACGCAAGTCGCGGCGCGCGAGAGGCCCCAGGTCGGTGCCCTCGTCCAGCGGGTCGCCGACCGCGAGCGCCTCCATCCGCTCGACGAAGCGCCGGGTGTACTCGTCGGCGATGGGCCGCTCCAGGATGAACCGCTTGGCCGCGATGCACGACTGGCCGTTGTTCTGGGTCCGCGACTGGACGCCCGTCTCGACGGCCCGGTCGAGGTCGGCGTCGGCCAGGACCACGAAGGCGTCGGTCCCGCCCAGCTCCAACACGGCCGGCTTGAGCGCCTGCCCGGCCTGCCCGGCGATGATCCGCCCGGCCTTCTCGCTCCCCGTCAGCGTGACCGCGCGGACCCGGTCGTCGGCGATGACCTGGGCCGTCTGGTCGTGGTCGATGACGAGGTGCTCGAAGACGCCCTCGGCAAAGCCCGCCTCGGCGAACAGCTCGGCCATCCGGTCGCCGCAGCCCAGGACGTTCTCGGCGTGCTTGAGGAGGCCGACGCCCCCGGCCATCACGGTCGGCGCGGCGAACCGGAAGGCCTGCCAGAACGGGAAGTTCCACGGCATGACGGCCAGGACCGGCCCGAGCGGCTGGTAGGCCACGAACGACCGGGCCGCCTCGGTCTCTCGCGGCTCGTCGGCCAGGAAGCGCTCGGCGTGGTCGGCGTAGTAGCGGCAGACCCAGGCGCACTTCTCGGCCTCGGCGACGGCCTGGGCGAGCGGCTTGCCCATCTCGGTCGTCATCAGCCGTCCGAGGTCGTCTTTCTGGTCGTCCAGCGCGTCGGCCAGCCGGCGCATGGCGGCGGCCCGGTCGGCGAACGACGTCTGGCGATGGGCTTGGAAGGCGTCGGCGGCCCGGTCCAGCGCGTCGCCGAGGCGGGCGTCGTCGAGGCGGGCGTAGGTCGCGATCTCGGCCTCGGTGGCCGGGTTGAGAGTGGTCGGCATGGGCGGTGCGGGCGGGTCCTTCTGTGGAGCGGGTTGAGTGGGCCCGGGTTCCGCCGATCCCGAGATCCCGGCCCGTCCGACTCGCCCTCAGCGCTGGACACGGCCTCCATCCCCGAACTCCCCTCGGAAAACAGGTCCGTCCCGGTTGCGGGATCGTCCGGGGTTGGGGAGATTCCAGACTCACTCGTTCGTGCTCATGTCGACCTCCGGAACTCTGCGTCGCAGCGCCCGCCTGATGCGGTCCTGGCTGGGCGCGCTCCGTCCCCCGGAGGACGCCGTGGGCCCGCCGCCGGTCGTGGACGAGGTGACCGACCGCGGGGTCGCTCGCCGCGACATCGAGGCGCTGGTGGGGATGCCCGTCGGGGACCTCGACCTGTACGAGCACGCGCTCCGCCACCGGTCGCTGTTCCGCGGCCTGACGACCGACGGGACCGAGTCCAACGAGCGCCTGGAGTTCCTGGGCGACGCCGTGCTGGGCGCCGTCGTCGCCGAGATCATGTACGCCCGGTTCCCCGACCGCGCCGAGGGCCTGCTCACCCGGACGCGCGCGACCATCGTCAACGGCAAGGCGCTCGCCGGCTACGCCCAAGCGCTGGGCCTGGGCCCGCTCATCCTGATGAGCGAGAACATGGACGGCTCGGCCGGCCGGTCCAACCAGACCATCCTGGCCGACGCCTTCGAGGCCGTCGTGGGCGCCGTCTACCTCGACCTCGGCTTCGGCGCGGCGCGGCGGTTCGTGTGCTCGGTCCTCGACCAGTGCGTGAGCCTGGAGGCGGCCGCGGCCGACAAGAGCAACCACAAGAGCCGGCTCCTGGAGTACGTCCAGGGCCAGGGCCTGGAGCAGCCGACCTACGAGGTGATCGGCGAGGAGGGCCCGAGCCACGACCGCCAGTTCACGATCGCCGCCGTCGTCCAGGGCGAGCAGGTGGGGACGGGCCAGGACCGGTCGAAAAAGGGGGCCGAGCAGGCCGCGGCGTTGGTCGCCCTGCGCACGCTCCGCGAGCGCGAGCAGGCTGAGGCGTAGGGGGACGGGGCCAGTCGAGTGGGGGCACCGGGAGGCCGGTGTCGCCAGGCCCGCCTCGGCGCCGAGGCGGGCGACCCTGGGACGACCGGCCCCCCGGGGTGGGCCCCCCGCTGCTGGCCGGCCCCCGCGCTTGCGGGCCCCGATAGAAGTCCCCGTGAGGCGGACCGCCGGCCGGAGATCGGGCGTACCGTCCGCCTCACTCCCCCCGCCCGGTCCTGATGGAGATGCCCGCCCACACCGCCGACGACCGCGCCAGCGACGGCGCCCGCCACCCCGACCGCTTCGCCGACCGCCACCTCGGGCCCACCGAGGCCGAGCAGGCCGCGATGCTCGACGCGCTCGGCCTCGACTCGCTCGACGCCCTGAGCGCGGCCGCCGTCCCGGCCGACATCCAGCTCGACCGGCCGCTCGACCTGCCCGACGCCCGGAGCGAGCGCGAGCTGCTCGACGAGCTGGCCGGCGTCGCCGCGCTCAACGAGACCGCCCGGAGCTACATCGGCCTGGGCTACTCCGGGACCGTGCTCCCGCCGGTCATCCAGCGGAACGTGCTGGAAAACCCCGGCTGGTACACCCAGTACACGCCGTACCAGGCCGAGATCGCCCAGGGGCGGCTGGAGGCGCTCCTGAACTTCCAGACGGTCGTGAGCGACCTGACCGGCCTGCCGGTCGCCAACGCGTCGCTCCTGGACGAGGGGACGGCCGCCGCCGAGGCCATGTCGATGTTCGCCGGCGCCCACCGCGGCAAGCGCTCGACGTTCGTCGTCGACGCCCGGTGCCACCCCCAGACCATCGCCGTCGTCCGGCAACGGGCCGAGCCGGTCGGGATCACCGTCGAGGTGGCCGACCTGGCCGGGTACGCGCCCGGCGACGACTGCATCGGCGTGCTCGTCCAGTACCCCACGACCGACGGCGAGATCGTCGACTACGCCGGCCTCGGCGAGCCCGTCCACGACGTCGGCGGCTACCTCGCCGTCGCGACCGACCTGCTGGCGCTTGACGCTCATCGAGGCGCCCGGCACCTGGGGCGCGGACGTGGCGCTGGGCTCCAGCCAGCGGTTCGGCGTGCCGATGGGCTTCGGCGGCCCCCACGCGGCGTTCTTCGCCACCACCGACACGTTCGCGCGCAAGATCCCCGGCCGGATCATCGGCGTCAGCCAGGACCGGCACGGCGACACGGCGCTGCGGATGGCGTTGCAGACGCGCGAGCAGCACATCCGCCGCGAGAAGGCGACGAGCAACATCTGCACGGCCCAGGTGCTCCTGGCCAACATCGCCGGGTTCTACGCCGTCTACCACGGGCCCGACGGGCTGACGGCCATCGCCGAGTACGTCCACGGCCAGACGCGGCGGCTGGCCCGGGCGCTCGAGGCGGCCGGCCACGAGGTCGTCCACGGCGCCTTTTTCGACACCCTGCGCGTCCGCCTGGGCGACGGCGAGGACGTGGTCACGTTCGCCCGCGACGAGCACGCGATCAACCTCCGGAGCTACGCCGACGGGACGGTCGGGGTCGCGCTCGACGAGACCGTCACCGACGCCGACCTCGCCGACCTCGTCGACGCCTTCGGCGGCTCGCTCATGCCCGAGGCCGACGGCGCCGGCTACGACGGCCCGCTGGCCCGCACGACCGGCTTCCTCGACCACCCCACGTTCGAGCGCTACCGGACCGAGCACGAGATGCTCCGCTACCTCAAGAAGCTCGAGAACCGCGACCTGTCGCTCGTCCACAGCATGATCCCGCTGGGCTCGTGCACGATGAAGCTCAACGCGACCGCCGAGATGATGCCGGTCACGTTCCCCGGCTTCGCCAACGTGCACCCGTTCGCGCCGGACGACCAGTCGGAGGGGTACGAGGAGATCGTGGACACGCTGGAGGAGTGGCTCGCCGAGATCACCGGGTTCGACGCCGTCTCGCTCCAGCCCAACTCGGGCGCGCATGGGCGAGTACACCGGCCTGCTCACGATCCGGGCCTACCACCTGTCGCGCGGCGACGACCAGCGGACGGTCTGCCTGATCCCGACGTCTGCGCACGGCACCAACCCGGCCTCGGCGGTGATGGCCGGCATGGACGTGGTCGCCGTCCAGGTCACCGAGGCGGGCGAGGTGGACATGGACGACCTCCGCGCCAAGGCCGAGCAGCACGCCGACCGGCTGGCGGCGTTGATGATCACCTACCCCTGCACGCACGGCGTCTTCGAGCGGACGATCCACGAGATCGCCGACATCGTCCACGCCAACGGCGGGATGGTCTACATGGACGGCGCCAACCTGAACGCGATGGTCGGGCTGTGCCGGCCGGGCGACTTCGGGATGGACGTGTGCCACCTCAACCTGCACAAGACGTTCGCCATCCCGCACGGCGGCGGCGGCCCGGGCATGGGCCCGATCGGCGTCGTCGAGGCGCTGGCGCCGTTCCTCCCCGGCCACCCCGTCGTGCCGACGGGCGGCGACCAGGCCATCGGGCCGGTCGCGGCGGCGCCCTACGGCAGCGCGCTCGTGCTCCTGATCTCGTGGGCCTACATCGCCATGATGGGCGCCGACGGGCTCAAGAAGGCGAGCCAGACGGCGATCCTGAACGCCAACTACATGGCCCGGCGCCTCGAGGGCCACTACGACGTGCTCTACCGAGGACCGAACGGCTACGTCGCCCACGAGTTCATCCTGGACGTCCGCCCGTTCCAGAAGGTCGGCGTCGGGGCCGAGGACATCGCCAAGCGCCTGATCGACTACGGCTTCCACGCGCCGACGATGAGCTGGCCGGTAACGGGCACGCTGATGGTCGAGCCGACCGAGTCCGAGTCGAAGCGCGAGCTCGACCGGTTCTGCGACGCCATGATCGCGATCCGGACCGAGATCCAGGAGATCGAGCTGGGCACGGCCGACGCCGACGACAACGTGCTCAAGATGGCGCCCCACACCGTCGCCGAGGTGACCGCCGACGACTGGACGCACCCCTACACCCGGACCCAGGCGGCCTTCCCGGTCGACGGCCTGCGCGACGCCAAGCTCTGGCCGACCGTGGCCCGCGTCGACAACGCGTTCGGCGACCGCAACCTGGTCTGCTCGTGCCCGCCGATGGAGGCGTATGTCTAGGGGAGGCCGGCCGTCCGGGCCCAGGCTCCTCCCCCTCGGCGTCGAGGCGGGGGGCGTTGTGGCTCGCCTCGCCCTGCTGGCGCTCGCGCTCGCCACGGCGGCCGCGAGCGCGCAGGTGCCGGACGCCCTGCTCGGCACCTGGGACTCGGCCGACTCTCCTGGATCGGTCCCCGAGGGTGGGGATGGATCGGTCCCCGAAGGTGGGGAGGACGGCCCGGTCTCTCCGGAGCTCCTCTACACCGCGACGACCTTCACCGACTCGGAGATCGTCTGGACGACCGTCTCGCGCTGGGAGGGCATGCTGTTCGGCTGGCGTGAGGTCGTGGCCGTCCGCGCGGAGGGCGACCGGCTGGTCATGGCCGACAGCCTCGACACGCGCTACCGCCTGGCGGGCGACACGCTGACGATCGGGCTACGAGCAGCCGGACGGCACGACGGTCACGACCGTGCTCCGGCGTGCGGACCCGCCGACGGTGCCGCCAGGCCTCGTCGGAACGTGGAGCGCTGGGGTCGTCAACGACGGGGCCGGCATCATGGTCGAGATCGGGATTCGGTTTCTGCCCGATGGGACGGTGCAGACGGTCCCGGGGAGCGCACGTCCGCAGCGCTACGCCGTGGCAGGCCCCTTCCTCCTGCTGTGGGAGAAGCTCTCCCCAGAGCGGAGGGCGGAGGGCGAGATCCCGAGCTACGAGGCCTACCGCATGACGCTCGCCGGGGACCGGCTGACGCTGACGAGGCCGTCCGAGACGCTCCGTCTGGAGCGCTACCCAGAGTAGGCCGCCTCGGGGGGGCTGGCGGGCGGCTCCCTGGCCGCCGACCCGTCCTCCGAGCCGCGCCCGGCGGCGGCCCGCGTCGACCACGCCTTCGGCGCCCCGAGGTCGGCTCGTGCCCGCCTCGGTGGCTCCTCGGGGAGACCGAGGCGGGCGGGGTGGCGCGAGCGGCGTAGACTCCGTCATGTCGCCTCTCGGTCTGCTCCGGCTCGCTCTGTGCTGCCTCGCCGCGCTCGCGGGCGGCTGCCAGCCGGACGAGCCGGCGGCTCCGGCCCCGATCGCCGCCGAGCCGCTGGCGCCCGCCCGGGAGGCCGTCGTCGGGCAGACGATCTACGTCCCGGTCTACTCCCACATCTTCTTCCGCGACCAGGGCCGCGAGATCGACCTCGCGGTGACCCTGAGCGTCCGCAACACGGACCCGGAGCGGCCGGTCACGGTCACGGGCGTCCGCTACCACGACTCCGACGGCCGGCTGGTCCGGCGCTACCTCGACGCCCCGGTCGCGCTGCCCCCGCTCGCGTCGCGCGCCTACGTGGTCGAGGAGGCGGACCGGACGGGCGGGGTGGGCGCGAGCTTCGTCGTGGCGTGGGCGGCCGAGACCGCCGTCAGCCCGCCGGTCGCGGAGGCGGTCATGATCGGGACGGCCGGCAGCCAGGGGATCTCGTTCGTCAGCCCCGGCCGGGTGGTCGAGCGGGCCGACGTGCCCCGGCCGTAGCCCGTCACCGTCCGGCGGGACCGCCTCCGGACGCCCTTCGCCGCGACCGTCGACCTCGCCCAGCTCGCCGACCGGATCGGCTACGCGCGTGTCTGGTACGCCGAGCACCACGGGATGCCCAGCATCGCGAGCTCGGCGCCCGAGATCGTCATCGCGCACGTCGCGACCCAGACCGAGCGAATCCGGCGTCGGGTCTGGGGGCGTGATGTTGCCGAACCACGCGCCGCTGCTGGTCGCCGAGCGCTTCCACACGCTGGCGGCGCTCTTCCCGGACCGCATCGACCTGGGGCTCGGCCGCGCGCCGGGCACCGACCCGACCCACGTCCGCGCGCTCCGCTCGTTCGACGCCGAGCAGTTCCCGCACCAGCTCGCCGAGCTGGTCACGCTGTCGCGCGGCGGCTTCCCGGCCGACCACCCGTTCGCGAGCGTCCGCGTGACGCCGACCGGCGTGGACCTGCCGCCGATCTGGCTGCTGGGGTCGAGCGGCGCCAGCGCTGCAGTTCGCCGGCGTCGAACGGCCTCGGCTACGCCTTCGCGAGCCACTTCTCGCCGACGCCCGCCACGCCCGCCTTCGAGGCGTACCGCGACGCGTTCGAGCCGTCGGCGGCGTTCCCGGCGCCGCACGCGATCCTGGCCGCGACCGTCGTCTGCGCCGACACCGACCCCCAAGCGCGCCGTCTCGCGAGCACGATGGAACTGGCGTGGGCGCGGATCCGGACGGGCCGCTTCGAGCCGCTGCCGTCGCCCGAGCAAGCGCTCGCCCACGACTACTCGCCCGCCGAGGCGCAGGCCGTCGCGCTCTACCGCCAGATGGCCGTCGTCGGCGACCCGGAGGCGGTGCGCGACGAACTCACCCGCCGCGCCCACGCCGCCGGCGCCGACGAGGTGATGCTTACCACGAACGTGTTCGATCCAGACGCGCGGCTCCGCTCGTTCGAACTGGTGGCCGAGGCGTTCGGCGTCGAGGCCAGCGTCGCCGCGTAGCTCCGCCCACCTCGGCGACTCGGTCGACCGACTCGCCGAGGCGGGGGCGGTCAGATCTCGACCTGGGCGCCCATCTCGACGACGCGGTTCGGCGGGAGCCCGAAGAAGGCCGTCGCGCTCCGGGCGTTGTTCGAGATCGACGCGAACAGCTTCTCGCGCTGGCGTCCCATGCCCCGCCGCGCCGTCGACAGGACGCGCTCCCTCCCCACGAAGTACGACGTCCGCATCGGGGGGAACGGGAGCTCGGGCGTGGCCACGGCCGCCAGCGCGGCCGGCACGTCGGGCGTCTCGGTGAACCCGTAGCGGAGCCGGACCCGCCAGACGCCCTGGCCCAGGCTCTCGACCGTCGCTCGGTCGCTGTCGTCCACGGTCGGGATCTCCTCGGTCTCGACCGTCACCTGGACGACGTGCTCGTGCAGGCAGTGGTTGTGCTTGATGTTGTGGAGCAGCGCCGTCGGCGTCCGGTCGTAGTCGCCGGACAGGAACACGGCCGTGCCGGGCACGCGCGGCAACGTGACCCGAGCCCTGGGTCGGCGACGAACGTCTCGAACGGGAGCGCGTCCTCGGCCAGGCGCGCCCCGAGCACCTCGCGGCCCCGCTTCCAGGTCGTCATCACGGTGAACACGAGCGGCGGCGACGACGAGCGGGAACCAGCCGCCGCCGGGGATCTTGGGCAGGTTGGCGCCCCAGAACGCGAGGTCGACGACCAGGAACAGGCCGGCCAGCGCCACGACGGCCGGGACCGACCACCGCCACAGGCGCCGCGCCACGACCGCGAACAGGACCGTCGTGAACACCATGTCGTCGTCACCCCGACCCCGTAGGCCGCCGCGAGCGCGCTCGACGACCGGAACCCGAGCACCAGCCCGAGGCACGCCACCAGCAGCATCCAGTTGACGAACGGGACGTAGACCTGGCCGATCTCGCGGTCCGACGTCTGGCGGATCTCCATGCGCGGGAGGTAGCCCAGCTGGACCGCCTGCCGCGTCAGCGAGAACGCCCCCGAGATCACGGCCTGGCTCGCGATCACCGTCGCTGTCGTCGCCAGCCCGACGACCGGGTAGATCATCCACTCCGGGCCGGGGATCATCAGGAAGAACGGGTTCGCGACCGTCGCCGGCTCGGCGATCATCAGCGCGCCCTGGCCGAAGTAGTTCAGCAGCAGCGACGGCAGCACGACCGCGAACCACGTCAGGCGGATCGGCAGGATGCCGAAGTGGCCCATGTCGGCGTAGAGCGCCTCGCCCCCCGTCACGACCAGGAAGACGGAGCCTAGCACCAGGAACCCCCGGCCGCCGTTGTCGACGAAGAAGCCCACCCCGTAGCAGCGGGTTGACCGCCGCCAGCACGCCGGGGTGTGCGGCGATCTGGACCGCGCCCATCGTGGCCAGGACGGCGAACCACACCAGCGTCACCGGCCCGAACACCTTGCCGATCCCGGCCGTCCCCCGGGACTGAATCGCGAACAGCGCGACCAGGATGCCGACGGTGATCGGGATCACGTACGGGCGGAACACGGGGGTCGCGACCTCGAGCCCTTCGATGGCCGAGAGGACGGAGATGGCCGGCGTGATCATGCCGTCGCCGTAGAGGAGCGCCGAGCCGAACAGGCCCACCAAGACGAGGACGTCGCGGCGCCGGCCGGAAGCAGACCCGGCCTCGGGGTCCGGCCGGTGCGCGCCGCCGGGGGCGGCCGAGCGGCGCGGCGTCACGAGCGCCGTCAGCGCCATGATGCCGCCCTCGCCCCGGTTGTCCGCCCGCATCACGAACACGAGGTACTTGACCGAGATGACGACGATCAGGCTCCAGAAGATGAGCGAGAGCACGCCGAGCACGTTGGCCGGCGTCGGCGCGACGCCGTAGGCCTCGCCGAAGCTCTCGCGGAGCGCGTAGAGCGGGCTCGTCCCGATGTCCCCGTAGACGACGCCGAGCGCGGCGAGGGACAAGGCGGCGAGGTAGCCTCCGCGGGGGGAAGCGCCGTCGGGATGGGCCATCCGGGTCAGACGGGAAAGAGGGCCCGAATACCGCCGCTGCTCGATCCTGTTCGCCCGCCTCGGTGAAGAAGCGGGGGGCGGCGGGCGAGGATCTGACGGCCGTCTGCACCCTCCGCAGGCCTGCGGCGTAGGGGCCCCAGCCCCTCCTGCCTTCCATGCGCCTCCTCGCTCTCCTGGCCTTGGCGGCCGGCCTTCCGCTCGCGGCCCAGCCGGCCACGCTGCGCGCCACGCTCGACCTCCGCCAGGCGGTCGCCGACGGCTGGCTCGACCCGGCCGCCGGGGCCGTCGGGCTCCGGGGCAGCGTCGCGCCGTTGTCGTGGGCCACGACGCGGCCCGCGGCCGACCCCGACGGCGACGGGCTCTACACGCTCGACGTCCCGTTCGCCGTCGTCGGCGACAGCCTGCGCGTCGAAGTCAAGATCAAGGTCGACGGGGCGGGCCACCCGAACGATGGGTGGCAGGAGGGCCCCAACCACGTCGTCACGCTCGGGCCCGGCGAGGACCGGCCGTTCGCGCTCGCCTGGGAGGACCGGCCCGCGCTCCCGCCACCGACCGTCACGGGCCGCGTGGACACGCTCCCGGGCGTCGAGGGCGCGGGGCTCGCCGCGCGCGACGTCTACGTCTGGCTCCCACCGGGCTACGACGACGCCGACCGGCGCTACCCGGTGCTCTACCTCCACGACGGCGCGAGCGTCTTCGGGACCGAGCCCGGCCCGGAGTGGGGGGTGGACGAGGCCGCCCAGGCGCTCGTCGAGGCGGGCGAGATCGAGCCGCTCATCGTCGTCGCCGTGGCCAACACGGACCGGCGGACCGACGAGTACACGCCGACGGCCCAGGCCTGGACGCGCACACTCGCGCGCACCGGCCCGCCCACCGGCACCGGCCGCCTCGGCCCGCTCACGGGCACGTTCGACGCCGGCGGCGACTCGCTGGTGGTCGCCGTCCGCGACCAAACCCTAGTCGTCAACCCGCCCGAGGCGGACCTGTGGCTGGCCGTCACGGCCGACGCCCAGGGCCGGTACCCGATCCCGGGCTCGGACGTCACGATGGCGGCCGTCCGCGACGCCGATGGCACGGTGCCGCGCTGGGTCGCGACGCGCCCGCCGGCCGGTGGGCTGGGCGACCGGTACGGGGCCTTCCTGGTCGACACCGTCAAGCCGCTCGTCGACGCGCGCTACCGGACGCTCCCCGACGCGGCCCACACGGGCCTGGGCGGGTCGTCGCTGGGCGGGCTCGTCACGATGTATCTCGGGGCGACTCGGCCCGACGTGTTCGGCCGGTTGCTCGTGGCGTCCCCGTCGGTCTGGTGGGACGACCGGGCGATCCTGGCGACGGTCGCCGCGGCGACGCCCAGCCCCGGCCAGCGCGTGTGGGTCGACATGGGGAGCGAGGAGGGCTCCGCGATGGTGTCGGACGCCCGGCGGCTGGCCGCGCTCCTGGTCGAGACCGGCTGGGACGCCGCGCTCGTCCGCTACGTCGAGGCCGAGGGGGCCGGCCACGACACGGGCGCCTGGCAGGCCCGGGCGCCCGACATGTTGCGGTTCCTGTTCCCACCCGAGTAGCCCGCCGCGCCCGCCTCGGCGAGTCCGCCCGCCTCGGCGAGTCCGCGGAGGGACCGGGCGGAGCGCGCTACTCGACCTCCAGCACCCAGGCCGCCTTCGCCGGCACGGCCATCGTCTCGCCCAAGCGGAGCGTCTCGCCCGTCACCACGTCGCGCGCCGTCGTGCGGCCGCCGATCCGCTCGGCGAACCGGTCGAGCGCGAGCGTGCGCGGCTCGGCGGCCGTGTTGAGGACCACCATCACGGTGTCGTCGGCGTCCCAGCGGAAAAAGACGTAGACGTCGTCGCGCGGGATGAACTGGGTCAGGCGGCCCTCGTGGACCACGGCCGCCGTCTGGCGCCAGGTCGCCAGCGCCCGCGTAAAGGCGAAGGCGGCCTGCTCCGTCGCGGTCCGGCCGGCCGGCGTAAACGCGTCGCGCGCGTCGCCGGGCCAGCCGCCGGGCATGTCGAGCCGCTTGTAGCCGTCGCCGCCCGTCTGCGGACCGTTGGGCATCGCGATCTCGGTCCCGTAGTAGAGCTGGGGGATGCCGCGCGTGGTGAGCTGGAGCGCGAGCCCCAGCCGGAGCGCGTCCAGATCCTGGCCGAAGGCGCGGCTCAGGTCGTGGTTGTCGAAGAACGTCACCATCCGGTTCGGGGCGGGGTAGACATGGTCCTGGGCCAGCGTGTCGTAGAACCGGAACAGGTCGCCGCCCGGCGCCTCGCGCATCGCGAACGCCAGCGGGAAGTCGGTGACCGACGGGAGGTCCGAGTCGTAGCCGTCGCCCGGCGCCGCGAACCCGTCCTGCCAGTACGCCTCGTGCGGGACGCTCGTCACCCAGCTCTCGCCGACGATGTTGAACGCGGGGTACTCCGCGAGCACGTGGCGGGCCCAGCGCGCCATGTAGTCCTTGTCGGGGTAGAGGTAGGTGTCCATCCGGATCCCGTCGACGCCGGTGTGCTCGATCCACCAGACCGTGTTCTGGAGCAGGTACCGGGCCAGCAGCGGGTTCCGCTGGTTGAGGTCCGGCATCTCGGCCACGAACCACCCGTCGACCAGCTGGCGGCGGTCGGCCTCGGAGGCGTAGGGGTCGATGGCCGCCTGCCCGACGAAGTTGGTCTGGCCCACCTCGGCCCAGTCGTGGACCCAGTCGGGCGTGGGGAGGTCGCTCATCCACGGGTGCCGGTCGCCGATGTGGTTGTGGATCATGTCCATGATCACCTTCATCCCCCGGCCGTGGGCCGCCTCGACCAGCCCGACGAACTCGTCCGTCGTCCCGAACCGGGGGTCGGTCGCGTACATGTCGGTCGCCGCGTAGCCGTGGTACGCCCCGTACGCCGGCGTCATGTCGTTCTCGAAGATGGGCGTGAGCCAGACGGCCGTCATCCCCAGGTCGTCGAGGTAGGCCAGCCGCTCCCCGAGGCCGGCGAAGTCGCCGCCGTGGCGGCCGTTGGGGTTGCTCCGGTCGGCGGCTTCGAGCAGGCCCGCGATCGTGTCGTTCGCCGGGTCGCCGTTGGCGAAGCGGTCCGGCATCAGCAGGTAGATCACGTCTCGCGACGAGAACCCCTGGGCGTAGGTCCCCGCCGCCCGAGTCCGCGCCCGCAGCTCGTAGTCGAGCGTCGCCGCGCCCTCCGGCCCGTCCAGCTGGAACCGCAGCGTGCCCGGCCGGGCGCCGTCGCCGACGGTCAGGTCGAGGAACAGGTAGTTCGGGGACGCGACGGCCGTGACCCGGTCGAGCGTGACGCCCGCGTGCGGGGCCATCGTGACGCGCGCCCGGCCGACGCCGTCGCCGGTGAGCATCACCTGGAGCTCGTCGTGGACCATCCCGGTCCACCAGAAGGCCGGGTCGACGCGGTCGACGGACTGGGCCGCCGCGAAGGGTGCGAGCAGAAGGGCGAGGAGCAGCAGGCGGGCCATCGAGAGGAGCAGGAGGACGACGCCATGCTACGGCGCGCCTCCGCGTTCGTGCCGCGCCCGGAGGAGGCAGAAACCTGGCCTCGCCGACGACACCCGCCCCGTGCGTGCCGTCGTCCAGGGGCGACCGGCGCCGCCTCGGTCAGGACGGCGCCGAGCGAGCCCGGCGTCGCTGAGCGCGTGCGCCGACGTCCTGCGAGAGGGCGAGGCGCGCCCACCTCGGCGCCGAGGCGGGCGGGGCTCCGTCGGCGTCGGCGTCCGCCGAGGGCGTGACCCCTTGGGGGTCGAAGTCGCGAAGGAACAAGGCAATGCTCCCCCTTTATGGCCTCCTTCTCCGACGACGACCTCCGCCAGCTCGCCGACGACGCGTGGGAGATCGTGCTCACGCCCGCGTTCCAGGACGCCGCGGCGGCCCGGCGGCCCGACGGCGTGTTCGGCGAGATCGGGACGCGCCTCGACGACCGCTACGTCTTGAGCGACGTCGCGGGCAACGTGTTCGTCAAGGAGACCTACCGGACGGGCGTCCGGCTCGGGTTCGTGCCCGCGACGCTGCTCCAGCACGTCCGCGAGGGCAAGCCACGCGCGACCTACGACGGGCCCAAGGACCACCGCGTCCGCGTCTGGGTCGAGCGGCCGGTCGAGGGCGAGGCCCGGGTGCCCTACGCCTGGACGTTCGTGGCGTCGCGCGTCGCCTGGGCCGAGACGCCGACCGGCTCGCGCGCGGCCCTGACCCAGCCCCGGATCGACGTCTCGGCCGCGCCCGGCGTGTTCGTCGACCTCGGCGTCTCGCCCGGCCTGATCGGCGACATCGTCCGGTGGCCGCCGGCGGCGCGGGCGGCCGAGGACCGGGTCGTCGTGGTCGGCCGCGGGACCATCCGGACGGCCGTCGCACGGCGGGACGTGGCCGTCGGCGTGCGGCGGGTCCAGAGCGCGGCCCTGCTCCCGGCCCCCGACGGGACGCCGACGCGGGCCGCGGAGGCCTTCGACTCGGTCCAGGCCGAGGAGCGGCTCTCGACCGCCGTGATCCGCGAGACCCCCTTCCACCAGGTCGCCCACCGCGCCGACGGGCTCGACCTGACGCTGTTTCCGCGCGCGCCGCGCGAGCTCCTGGCCCCCCCGTTCGAGCTCCCCGAGGCCGAGCCGACGACGCGCGAGTGGGTCCAGCAGAGCGCCGAGGTGGTCGCGCGCTGGGGCCGCCAGATCCTGGGGCTCCGGCCCCGCGAGCTCGAGCCGATGACGATCCAGATCCGGGTGCCGGTCGAGAGCGACGGCGACCGGTTCGCCTGGGCCGTGTCGGAGGAGGGCGGCAGCTGGACCGTCGAGATCGACCGGACGGCGGGCGTCCGCGTGGAGCTGGTCGAGGGGCTCCCGTACCTCGACCACTTCGGGTCGTGGGTCGACTACCGCGAGCGGGTCGTCGCGTTCGAGGACGCCGGCGTCGTGGGCCGAGGGGTCGCCCTGGACACCGAGCGAGCGCCCCGGGCCGGTGTGCCGACGGCCTGGGTCCTGGGGGCCGAGCTGGCGATGGGGTTCACGCCCGTCGTGGGCGAGCTCGCCGACCTGGCCGACCTCCTGTTCTACCAGCGGTTCGGGACCGACAAGTGGGGCCAGGCGATGACGCGGGCCGACGTCGCGCTGGTCGTGGCGGGGCTGGCGGCGGCGGGCGTCAGCGCCGGCGGGCTCCGGGCCGCCTACCGGTTCGGCCGGAACCTGCCCGACGAGATCGGCGCCGCGACCGAGGCGCTCAGTGCTGCCGAGCGTCGGGTGCTGGACACGCTCACGAGCGACTTCGAGGCCGTACGGATCGGCACGGGCGGGGCGTCCAGCGCGACGCTGGGGTCCGGGTGGAAGGGGCTGCTCGCCCACCAGATCATGGGCAAGCTGTCGCGGCTCCTGGGGGCCCAGGTCGCGTTCCCCGCGCGGAAGTACGCGTTCTCGGACTTCGTCAACCACGCCGACGACGGGTTCGTCGTCCCCGACCTCCAGCGGGCGTACGCGGCCTACCTCGGGGGCGCGCCGGGGTCGCCCCTCCCGCCTCGGGCGTGGCTCGGGGCCGAGGCGCCCCAGGCCCTCCGGGACACGGTCCAGACGCTGATGGGCCGCCGCGCCTTCGACGTCGAGACGGCCCCGACCGCCGACCTCTACGTCGCCGCGCTCCGCCGCGAGCAGGCCGACCGCTTGGCCGAGGCGGCCCGGGCCGCCCGAGCGGCGGGCGGCGCCGATCCCGCCCCGTTCCCCGGCCCCCCGCGCGGCGAGATCGGTCGGGGGTGGCCTTGGGACCGCTTCGGCACGCCCGACGACTACGACGGCTACGTCTGGCGCCACGGCGACCCCGTCGACGCCCCGCGGCCGTCCGCGCGCGACTACCCGCCCTACGGCGAGGCCAAGGCGCGGGCCTGGAAGAACGCC
Organism: uncultured Bacteroidota bacterium; assembly: GCA_963740235.1. Taxonomy (GTDB): domain Bacteria; phylum Bacteroidota; class Rhodothermia; order Rhodothermales; family Rubricoccaceae; genus Rubrivirga. Next base: position 931,256 of record CAVUDG010000007.1, on the reverse strand, counting down.
GCCTACTACGAGCTCCAGCACGCGCTGGGCCGCGTGCTCGACCCGCCCCCGAGCGCCGACGAGATGTGGCGCCTGTGCCGCGACGCCGGCCTGCTCGACCGGGCCCGCCGGCCGACGCACCTGGGCGACGACGCCTACACGGCCTCGGTCGCCGAGCTGGTCGAGATGTACGGGAGCGGCCGGGCGCAGGTCGCGGACCGGGCCTACCAGGCCGGCTGGCAACGCACGGCGCCCCCCTCGCGGGCCCCCCTGCGCGCGATGGAGCTGGCGCGGCTCGAGCTCCAGCGCCGGTTCGGCGACACCGTCGCGAGCGGGACGCCGGCCCAGATCCGGGCCCGCCTCGACCGGGTGTCCCAGGGCCCGCCAGCGGGCTCGGCCCGGGGCTACGAGGACCTGTCCGACGACGACCTCCTCCGGACGATCGAGCTCAAGATCTCGCCGTTCGCCGAGAAGGTGCTCGAGTTCGAGCACGACGTCCCCCAGCGGGCGACGCGCCGGCTCGAAGCCGCCTTGCACATCGACGGCGGCGACGCGCGGCGGCTGACGCTGGCGGGGTCCCCGGACAACCTGTTCGGGGTCAACCGGCTCGAACACGGCTTCTTCGACGGCGAGGTGCGCGCGGCCAGCCGGCCCTTCGACGACCGCCTCGGTAACCCGTTCGTCCGGCTCCGCTCGGCCGAGCTGCGCGAGCTCTTGGCCCTCGTCCACGACCCGTCCGTCCGGGTCAAGAGCCGCGCGGGCTTCGACGAGCTCGTCGGCTGGCTCGACGCGGCCGCCCAAGCGCGCGGCCTCACCCCCTGACTCTCCCGTCCCCTCCCTACACCCCAGACCCATGGCCGAGATCTTCCGCTTCGTCACGCTCACCCGCTTCCGCCTCGCGGACACGCCGGTCACACCCGGCCCCAAGCCGGACACCGACCCCAAGCCGGGACCCGGTCCGGGCCCGCGGCCCGGCGTCGACTGGCCGTCGGGCCCCCGCACGGCCGAAGCGCACGAGGTGCTGGACGAGCTGGCCGCCCAGCCCGACCGGCTCCGGGCCGCGGCACTCGACCTGTTCGACCGGAACGCGGGCGCGCTCGCGGGGCACGACGACGCGCTCAGCCGGGTGGCGAAGTGGGCCCGGAAGACCCCCCAGGCGACGGTCGGCGACCTCCGGGGGGCGGTCAAGAAGCAGGTCAAGGACGTGGCCGGGTTCCTCAAGGCCAACGCCGAGGCGGAGGACCGGGCGCTCGCGGCCTACGTCGCGTCGGTCCGCCTGTCGCCGGGCGACCGCAAGGCCGAGCGGCAAGCGCTCGTGGCCCAGCTCCGCGGCCTGGCCCTGCTCCGGCTGGTGGCGTCGTCGGCGGCCGACGAGCAGGGGGGGCGCGTGGCGCCGCTCGTCAACGCCCCGCTGCCGCTGCCGCCTCGGCCCGTCTCGGAGGACAAGCCGGACAAGGACGGGCCCGCAAAGGACGAGCCCGGGAAGGGCGAGCCCGGGAAGGGCGACGTGGCTGCGGAGCTGACCCTGGCCGAGCTCCGGGCGGCGCGCGACGCCGTTCAGGCGGCGAGGCGGCAGCGGAGGCCGCCCACGCCCGCTTCCGAAGACGACTCGGCCCCCGACGGCAAGCCGGCCCCCACGAGCAAAGACGACGGTGCCGGTCTGCCCAAGGGGGCGCTCGACAAACCCACGCTGGCCGTCATCGCCCGCGTCGGGGGCGACGCGGCCGGGCCCGTCAGCGCAGTCCTGTGGCGGCTCAGCGACGCGGCCCGCCAGGCGGGCCGGCGCGAGACCGCGGGCCGGCGCGGGCGGACCGTCGTGCCCTACGCCGGGGGGCTGTTGCGGCAGCCGGCCCCCGCCCAGGCCGTCACGGTCGCCTCGGCGGCCTCCGTGCCCACCTCGGTCGGGTCGGCGCGCGTGCTCGGCGTCGGCGAGCTGATGGTGATCCGCGAGTCGCTGCTCCGCTACGAGGCCGCCGAGATCGCCCACGTCGAGAACGTCGTGGCGTCGGAGGTCCGCGGGCGGACGCACACGGCGCGGACCGAGACCACGACCACGACGTCGCTCTCGACGTACGACGTGGAAGCGGCGACGTACGACCTGGCCACGGCGAGCCGGTTCGAGCTGGAGTCGGCCGCGAGCAAGACGTCGACGCGGTCGATGAGCTTCGGGGTCGGCGCGTCGATCTCGGGCGGCGCGGGGCCGGTCCAGGTGGCCGTTGAGACCTCGTTCGACGCGTCGTCGTCGACGACCGACACCGAGTCCTCGTCGACGACGTTCGCCCAGGAGGTCACGGAGCAGGCCACGACCGAGATCCGGAGCGAGGTCCGCACGGCGACGACGACCGAGGTCCGCGTGCTCACCGAGGAGGTCAACGAGCACCGGTTCGACAACGCCGACGGCGACCACGTGACGGGCGTCTACCGCTGGCTCAACAAGGTCGTCGAGGCCCAGGTGTTCCGCTACGGCCAGCGGCTGATGCTCGAGTTCGTCGTCCCCGAGCCCTCGGCCTACCTGCTGGCCGCGCTCGGCGGGGCGCCGGCGGCCGGCGACGGGATCGAGGAGCCGCCGCCGTTCGTGAACGGGGCCGGGGCCCCGCTCGAGCCCGACGACGTCGACCACGCGACCTACCTCGGGCTGGCCGCCATCTGGGGCGCCGAGGGGGTCGCGCCGCCCCCGCCCGAGTTCGTCTCGCTCGCCGTCACGCTGTCGTTCGAGGCGGCCAACGGGGTCAAGGCCGAGGGCGTCCCGCTGGGGGTCCAGTACGGCTGGGGCAACAAGGAGATGGCCGTGGGGGTCCCGAGCGGGTACCGGGCCCACGAGTTCCGGATCACGAGCACGTTCGGAAGCCACTACGACGTCAACTCCGACGACAAGAGCATCGAGACCGAGATGGTCCGGGTCGGGATCGGGAACGACTACCGGGTGATCAAGAACACCGACGGCCGCGACAACCCGATCTGGGGCCGCGTCGAGGGCCCGCTCGACCCGAACACCGACGGGACCGGCCTGATCGGCGACGTCCCCATCGTGGCGACGGCCCAGCAGCGGCGCGGGCTCGCGCTCGCCATCGAGATCGTGTGCGAGCAGACCGCCGACGGGCTCGACGCCTGGCGCTACGCGACCTACCAGCAGCTCCGGGCGGCCTACGACGCGGCCTACGCGAGCTACAAGGCCGACCTCGAGATGGCCACGTTCGGCGGGCCCCCCGTGGGGCTCAACCCGTCGACGCTCCGCGACGTCGAGGCCCGCGAGGTCAAGCGGGGGTGCCTGGAGATGATGACGGGCCAGACGTTCCACCGGTTCGGCGCGCTCGTCCCGGGCCCGAACGGGCTCCCCACGATCGACCGCGACGAGGCCGAGGCGGACGGGGAGTACCTCCAGTTCTTCGAGGACGCCTTCGAGTGGCACCTCCAGTCGTACGTGCTCTACCCCTACCTCTGGGCCGGGCGCGACAAGCACGTCGAGGTCCTGTCGCGGACGAGCACCGACCCGGTCCACGAGGCGTTCCTGCAGGCCGGCGCGGCGCGCGTGACCGTCCCGGTCCGGCCCGGCTACGAGCTCGCCGTCTCGCGCTACCTCGCCGACGGCGTGCTCTGGAACGGGTTCGGGCCGCCGACGGCCGACGAGATGGACGAGGGCGAGGTCCCGTTCCTGCCCGTCTTCAAGCTGCTCGCCGAGCGGCTGGGCCGCCCCGGCAAGGAGGAGCCCGTCGGGGAGCCGTGGGAGGTCACCGTGCCGACCCCGCTGGTCTACCTCCAGCCGACGCCCGGGCTCAACGACCTGCCCGCGGTCTAGCCGGCCCCGCCCGCCTCGGTCGAGCCTCGGGCCCGGCCGGGCCGTCGGGGAGGCTCGGCCCCGGCGGGCGGCACGTCGAGGCGGACGGAGGCGGCGCGGCGGGGCTACGTTTGGGGCCCTCCCCCGACCCTCCCCGATGCGCGCCGTCCTCTTGTTCGCCCTCGCCGTCTCCCTCGCCGCCTGCGGGTCGGACGACAGCCCCGGCGACGTCTCCACGGCCGGGGTCGTCGGCCGTCGCCGGCCCGACGAGCACCGTGACCGTGTCCTACCAAGGGCGCCTGGACGACGGGACCGTGTTCGACGAGAGCCCGCGCGCCACGTTCAGCCTGCAGCAGGTGATCCCCGGCTTCCAGACGGGGATCGCGGGGATGACGGTCGGCGAGTCGAAGACGATGGTCATCCCGCCGGAGCAGGGCTACGGCGCCGCGCCCCCGCCCGGGATCCCGCCGAACGCGACGCTGACGTTCGACGTGACGCTGCTCGACGTCGTCCGCTAGCCCGCTTCTCCGCCGGGCCCGCCCGCCTCGGGCCCGAGGCGGGGAGGGCCAGGGTGAAACGGCCCGAGGGCCTACCAGATCGAGCGGAGCGGCCAGGCCGTCGCCGACTCGACCCGGGCGCCGCCCTCCGCGACCAGCGCGACCCGGCCGAACGGCTCGCTGGGGAAGAACAGGTCGGTCATGACCGCCCGGCCGCCGTCGACGAACACCTCGGCCGACGACCGGTCGACGACGACGCGCAGCGTGACACGCGCGCCGACGGCGTAGGGCGTCGTGTGGACGCCGGCCGCGAACGTGTCCGAGAAGGCCGTCGGTCCCGCCTCGGTCCGGTCGCTGAAGACGAGGCCCCGGCCGCGGTCGACCCCGACCCGGTAGGTCTCGCCGGCGCCGTTGGCCAGCTCCAGCGCGACCACCCCCTCGGGCCCGGGCGCGACGGTCGCCGTCACCTCGAACGCGTCGTCGCCGCCGACGCCCTCGATAGGCAGGCGGCCGTCGGCCACGCCGGTCGGCACGACGATGGCCGGCCCTCGCAGCTGCTCGGCCTCGGCGACCAGCGACGACGCCACCACGAGCCCGTCGGGCCCGTCGACCAGGCGGAGCGCGCGGGGCAGCGTCATCGCGCTCCGCCAGCGCTCAGTCGGGACCACCTGGGCGTAGTCCCAGTTGCTCATCCAGCCGATGAACAGGCGGCGCCCGTCGCGGGCCGGCACGTCGGACCATGTCACGCCGGCATAGTCGTCGCGGCCCCCGTCGAGCCAGCGCGTGCGGTCGTCGTCGGGCGTGAACGTGGTCCCGTCGAAGTCGCCGACGAAGTACTGCGTGCCCGAGCCGCCGTTGGGCGCGCCGGGGTTGATGCTGATGAGGAGGACCCACTTGGTTCCGCCGTCGGGGGCCGCGAGCGGGAACAGGTCGGGGCACTCCCAGACGCCGCCGTGCGCGCCGGCCGTGGCGCCGAACTGGCTCACCTCGGTCCAGGCCTTGAGGTCGGGCGAGGTGTAGAACCGGACACGATCGCCCGAGACCAAGGCCATCACCCAGCGCCCGGTCTCGTCGTGCCAGAACACCTTGGGGTCGCGGAAATCGCGGAGGCCGGGATTGGGGAGGACCGGGTTGCCGTCGTAGACCGTCCAGGTCCGCCCGCGGTCGTTGGAGTAGGCAACGCTCTGGGTCTGGAAGTCGTCGCGCTGGGCGTCCTCGCCGGCGTGGCTGTGCTGGGTGAAGACGGCCACGAGCGCCGGCGTCTCGCCCGTCTGGAAGCCCGACGTGTTGTCCCGGTCGACCACGGCCGAGCCCGAGAAGATGGTCCCGACCTCGTCGGGGTAGATCGCGATCGGGAGGTGCTCCCAGGTCACGAGGTCGCGCGAGACGGCGTGGCCCCAGTGCATCGGGCCCCAGACGGTGCTGTCCGGGTGGAACTGGTAGAACAGGTGGTACTCGCCGTCGAGGACGACCATCCCGTTCGGGTCGTTCATCCAGGCCCTGGGCGGCGAGAAGTGGACCTGGGGCCGGTACGGCTCGTCGTAGAGCCGGTCCTGGGCGCCGGCGACTCGCTCCGCCTCGGGCGCGAGCCGGACGACGTCGGCGCAGCCGCCGAGCGAGACGAGGACGGCGGCGAAGAGCGAGAGGGCGACGCGCATGACGGCGGGGGGCGGTGGTCGCGGACCGGCGACGGGGTCGGCTCCGAGACGGACGGGGTCAGTGGCTAATCAGGTCGCGTTCGAGCGCTTCGAGCGACGTGTTCTTGGTCTCAGGCATTACGAACCAGACGAACAACAGCTGGAACACCATCATCACGCAGAACACCGCGAAGACGGGACCGCCGCCGAACCGCCCGGCGATCAGCGGGAAGACGTTGGCGACGACCGCCGCCAGGATCCAGTGCGTGAAGCTGCCCAGCGACTGCCCGCTCGCGCGGACCTGGTTCGGGAAGATCTCCGAGATGAACACCCAGATCACGGCGCCCTGGGACAGCGCGAAAAAGGCGATGTAGACGAACAGCAGCGCGGGCACCAGCCCGAACGTCTCGGTCGAGAACGCCCAGGCGACCGTGCCCAGGGCTGCGATCAGCCCGACCGACCCGACCAGCATCAGGCTCCGCCGCCCGAACCGGTCGATCACCAACAGCCCCAGCATCGTGAACACCAGGTTCACCAGCCCAACGCCCGCGCTGGAGAGCAGCGCCGCGCTCCCGCCCAGCCCGGTCATCTCGAAGATGCGCGGCGCGTAGTAGATGATCGCGTTGATGCCCGAGAGCTGGTTGAAGAACGCGAACAGGACGGCGAGCATCACCGGCCGGCGGAACGGGGGCGAGAACAGGCCGGCGCGCTCGCCCGGCTTCTCTAGCACGATCGACCCCTCGATGTCGGTCATGTAGCGGTCGATCTCGGCCGGGGCGTGCCCGATGCGGCTGAGCACGGTCCGCGCCTCGTCGACCAGGCCCCGCGCGACGACCAGCCAGCGGGGGCTGCGCGGCACACGCAGGACGAGCGCGACGTAGAGCGCTGCCGGGACGGCCTCGACGCCCATCATCCAGCGCCAGTCGAGCCCGGCCGTGCCCAAGAGATAGTTCGAGACGTACGCGACCAAGATGCCGAGCACGATGTTGAACTGGAACAGCGCGACCAGGCGCCCACGCTGCCCGGCGGGCGCGATCTCGGAGATGTACATCGGTGCCGCGACCGAGGAGGCGCCCACGCCCAGGCCGCCCAGGAACCGGAACGCCATGAACGAGACGACCTCGGGCGCCAGCGCCGAGCCGAGAGCCGACACCAGGTAGAGCACGCCGATCCCGAACAGCGTCGCCCGCCGCCCGAACCGGTCCGACGGGATGCCGCCCAAGAGCGCCCCGACCACGGTCCCGTAGAGCGCGATCGCGACGGCGAACCCGTGGAGCCCGTCGCTCAGCCCCCACAGCGTCTGGATCTCCTGCTCGGCGCCCGAGATGACGGCCGTGTCGAACCCGAACAGGAAGCCGCCGAGCGCGACCGTGAGCGACCAGCCGATCAGGAGGCGTTGGGAGACCATGGGTCGGGGGGGAGGACGCCCACCTCGGCGACGCGGTCGAGGCGGGCAGGGCGCGTGAGGGAAGCCGGCCGAGGCACCCTCACTCCTGCGCGCTGAAGGCGAGGGCGACCCCGTTCGTCCAGCCGAAGCCGTCCTGGTTGGGGTACTCGCCCCCGCCGGCGGCGCGGGAGAGGTCGGTCACGTCGTACTTCTCGGTCATCTTGCCCGTCTCCTGGTAGACGCGGCGGTTGAGGGCGAGCCAGCGGTCGCGCGCCGTGTCGGCCAGGTCGGCGCGGCCGTAGCGGCGGACGCCCTGGGCGCCGAGCCACTGGAGCGGGGGCCAGCCGTTGGGGGCGTCCCACTGCTGGCCGGACGGGATCAGCGTCGTCACGAAGCCGCCGGGCTTGAGGAAGTCGCGCTCCAGGCGCGCGGCCGTCGCCCGGCCCTGCTCGGGCGTGGCGAGCCCGAAGAAGAGCGGCGCGGCCATCGCCATCGTGGGCCGGTCGGTGACGCGCTCGCCGGTCCGCCAGCGGACGTCGAAGAAGGCGCCCTCGGCCGGGTCGAAGGCGGCGGCCAGCAACGCCGCGCGGCGGGACTGGGCGCGGGCGGCCCACAGGGTGGCCCCGACGGCGTCGCCGCGGAGCGCGTGGAGGCGGCCGATGGTCCGCTCGGAGTGGTAGAGCAGGCTGTTGAGGTCGACCGGGACCAGGTCGACCGTCTCGAGCGTGGCCAGGTCGGCGGGGTCGCGCATCCAGCGGCTCGAGAAGTCCCACCCGCTCTCGGCGGCGGCGCGCAGGTTGCGGTAGAGCGCGGGCCGGTCGGCCGCGGGCAGCGCCTGGGCCAGCTCGTAGTCCTCGCGGTAGGACTCGGGGCGCGGCGCGGCGAAGTCGTCCCAGTAGCGGTTGAGGACGGCGCCGCCGGCCAGCCGGACCGCGCGCCGGTGGGCCGTCCCGGGCGCGAGTGCGTCGGCCCCCTCCATCCAGAACGCGTGCTCGGCCTCCAAGGCCGGCAACCACCGGAGCGCCTCCGTCGAGTCCGTCGCGGTCGCGTACAGCCCGACCATGGCCGCGAAGTAGGGCGGCTGGCTCCGGCCGAGGTAGTACGTCCGGTTCCCGTTCGGCACGTGGCCGACGGTCTCGACCAGGTGGGCGAAGTTGTCGAGCACGCTGCGCATGAGGGCCGTCTCGCCGCTCTCGGCCAGCCCCAGGAAGGTGAAGTACGAGTCCCAGTAGTAGACCTCGCGGAAGCGCCCGCCCGGCACGACGTACTCGTTGGGCAGCGGGATCAGCGACGTCACGCGGGCGGGGTCGTCGGCCGGCCGCGTCAGGACGGGCCACAGCGCCCGGATGTGCGCCTCCATCGTCCGCGACCGGTCCGCGACGTAGCCCTCGCCGACGGCGCCGGGCGCCTCGAAGTGCTCGCCGACGAAGGCCGCCAGGTCGAACCCGGCCGCGCCCTTCTCGGCGGCGTAGCGGCGGACGATCTCGGCGGGCGGGCGGCGGGGGCTCGCGTCGGCGAACGTCTTGGAGTCCTCGAAGACGCGGGCCAACTGGACGTCGTGGAACAGCGCGCCCAGGTCGCGCTCGGGCAGGTAGAGCCCGTCGGCTGGGGCCGCGTCCGCCGCCGGCCGCACGGTGGCCGTCTGGCACCCGGCCAGCAGCAGGATGAGGGCGAGCGGGGCGTGGCGGAGGCGCATGAAACGGCGAGGCGGATGCCCCGAACCTACGCCTGATGGAAGCGCTTTCCCAACCGGGGTGCCCCCGCCCGGCCCCCGTCGTCCCGGTCCCGCCGGGAGTGGCCCCCCGCCCGCCTCGGTCGGCCCGAGGAGTCGCCGAGGCGGGCGAACCCGGCGCGCGGGGCGGGCGTGCCACCGGCCATGGCGATGAACTCCAAGGGGGCCCGCGGCGACCGCCGGGCCGCCCGTCAGGCACAGGGCGGCGGCCGCTCCTCCGGCGCGGCCGACCTCTCGGTCCGCGAGCGGATCGGGGCGCTGCGCAACCTGCCCCCGCTGTTCCGGCTGGTCTGGCAGACGAGCCCGCCGCTGTTCCTGGCCAGCCTGACGCTCCGGCTGGTCCGGGCGCTGGTCCCGGTGTCGATGCTCTACGTCGGCAAGCTGATCGTCGACGAGGTGGTCCGGCTGGCCGGCGCGCCGCCGGTGCTCGACGGGCTGGCGGCGTGGGGCGGCGCGCTCCGCCCGCTGCTGTGGATGCTGCTGGCCGAGTTCGGGCTGGCCGTGCTGTCGGAGGTGCTCGGCCGGGCGACGGCGCTCGTCGACTCGCTGCTGGGCGACCTGTTCACGAACGAGACGTCGGTCCGCCTGATGCGGCACGCGGCGGCCCTCGACCTGGCCCACTTCGAGGACGCCGACTTCTACGACCACCTCGAGCGGGCGCGGCGCCAGACGACCAGCCGGATCACGCTGCTCAGCCAGATCCTGGGCCAGCTCCAGGACTCGGTCACCGTCGCCACGCTGGCGGTCGGGCTGGCGGCCTACGCGCCGTCGCTGCTGCTGCTGCTGGTCGTGGCGCTCGTCCCGGCGTTCCTGGGCGAGGCCCACTTCAACGCCCAGAGCTACTCGCTGGCCTACTCCTGGACGCCCGAGCGCCGCGAGCTCGACTACCTCCGCTACGTCGGCGCGAGCGACGAGACGGCCAAGGAGGTCAAGGTGTTCGGGCTCAACGACTACCTCGCCGAGCGCTACCACACCCTCGCCGACGCCTACTACCGGGCCAACCGGACGCTGGCCGTCCGCCGGGCGTCGTGGGGCGGCGCGCTCTCGACCGTCGGGAGCCTGGGGTACTACGTGGCCTACGCGTTCATCGTCTACCGGACGGCCGCGGGCGCGTTCTCGATCGGGGACCTGACGTTCCTGGCCGGCTCGTTCGGGCGGATGCGGGGCCTCTTGGAGGGGATGCTCCAGGCGTTCTCGACCGTGAGCGGGCAGGCGCTCTACCTCGCCGACCTGTTCTCGTTCTTCGACATCGAGCCGACCGTCGTGTCCCGGCCGGACGCCCGGCCGGTGCCCGAGCCCGTCCAGCACGGGTTCGAGTTCCAAGACGTCGGGTTCCGCTACCCCGGGTCGGACGCCTGGGCCGTGCGGGGGTTGTCGTTCACGTTGCAGGCCGGCGAGGCGCTGGCCCTCGTGGGCGAGAACGGGGCCGGCAAGACGACGCTCGTCAAGCTGCTCGCGCGGCTCTACGACCCCGACGAGGGCCGGATCCTGCTCGACGGCGTCGACCTCCGCGAGATCGACCTGACCGAGCTCCGCTCGGCGGTCGGCGTCATCTTCCAGGACTTCGTCCGCTACCACCTCACGGCGTCCGAGAACATCGCCGTCGGGCGGATCGCCGAGCGCGGCGACCGCCCGCGGATCGAGACGGCCGCCCAGCGCTCGCTCGCCGACGCCGTCATCGAGTCGCTGCCGGACGGCTACGACCAGACGCTGGGCCGCCGGTTCAAGACCGGGACCGAGCTCTCGGGCGGCCAGTGGCAGAAGGTGGCGCTGGGCCGGGCCTACATGCGCGACGCCCAGCTCTTGATCCTGGACGAGCCGACGGCCGCGCTCGACGCCCGGGCCGAGTTCGAGGTGTTCGAGCGGTTCAAGGACCTGACCGCGGGCAAGACGGCCGTCCTGATCTCGCACCGGTTCTCGACCGTCCGCATGGCCGACCGGATCCTGGTGCTGGAGAAGGGCCGCGTCGAGGAGATCGGGACGCACGAGGAGCTGCTGGCGAACGGCCAGCGCTACGCCGAGCTGTTCGAGCTCCAGGCCCAGGGGTACCGGTAGCGGCCCGCCCCGCTCGCGGGCGCCCCGCTCGCGGGCGCGAGGGACGGGCAGGGGGAGCGCCTCGGCGTCTCTGCCTTCAGCTCTCGGCTCCCTCCGCCTCGGTGCCGAGGTGGACCGGAGGGGGGAGGCCTCGCAGGAGGAGGTCGTGCTTCAGAAAGGCGGGACCACCGTGCGAGCACGTCGCCCCGCGTCCCCGCCGAGCGGCGTCCCGCGCTGGGCCGACCGTGGCGAGCGCGCCACCGGGGCCGGCGGGTCTGGAAACCGGCGCCGGCCGTTCGTCCTTCACCCTCCGCACCCTCGCCCCGCTCCGCATGGCCCGCCCGTGGTGGCAGACGTCCGCCGTCTACCAGGTCTACCCCCGCTCGTTTCAGGACTCCGACGCCGACGGGCTCGGCGACCTGCCCGGCGTCACCGCCCGGCTCCCGTACCTCGCCGGGCTGGGCGTGGGCGCCGTCTGGCTCAGCCCGTTCTACCCCTCGCCCCAGGCCGACTTCGGGTACGACGTGAGCGACTACCGCGGCGTCGACCCGCCCTACGGCACGCTGGACGACTTCGACCGGCTGGCGGAGACGGCCCACGGCCTGGGCCTCCGGCTGATCGTCGACTTCGTCCCCAACCACTCGTCGGACCAGCACGCGTGGTTCCAGGAGTCCCGGGCCTCGCGCGACGACGCCCGGCGCGACTGGTACGTCTGGCGCGACCCGGCGCCCGGCGGCGGCCCGCCGAACAACTGGCTGAGCCACTTCGGCGGCCCGGCCTGGACGCTCGACGAGGCCACCGGCCAGTACTACCTCCACTCGTTCCTGACCGAGCAGCCCGACCTCAACTGGCGGAACCCGGCCGTCGAGGCCGAGATGCTCGACACGCTCCGGTGGTGGATGGCGCGCGGCGTCGACGGGTTTCGGATCGACGTGGCCCACCTGATCGCCAAGGACCCCGCGTTCCGGGACAACCCGCCGGCCCAGGCCGCGGGCGCCATGCACAAGTCGATGGGCGAGTACGACGCCCAGCTCCACGTTTACGACAAGGCCCACCCGGACGTCCACGGCATGTTCGCCCGCATCCGCCAGACCGTCGACGGGTTCGACGGCCGGGACCGCGTGACGATCGGCGAGATCCACGACTTCGCCGACCTCGACCGCTGGGCCGGCTACTACGGCACGCCGACCGAGGCGGGGACGCTCGGCGGGCTCCACATGCCGTTCAACTTCGGCCTGCTGGCGACCCCGTGGACGGCGGCGGGCGTCCGGGCCCACGTCGACGCCGTCGAAGCGGCCCTGCCCCCGGGCGCCTGGCCGAACTACGTGCTCGGCAACCACGACGAGCGGCGGCTGGCGACCCGGCTCGGATCCGAGTCGGTCGCGCTGGCCGGGATGCTCCTGCTCACGCTGCGCGGCGCGCCGACGTTGTACTACGGCGACGAGTTGGGGATGGAGGAGGTCGACGTCCCGCTCGACCGGCGCGTCGACCCGTGGGGCTTTCGGAGCGGGATGCCGGAGCTGTCCCGCGACGGCTGCCGCACGCCGATGGCCTGGGACGCCTCGCCCGGGGCGGGCTTCTCCGACGCCGACCCGTCCGCGTTCTGGCTCCCGCTCCACCCGGACCACGCGTCGGTCAACGTCGCCGTCCAGGCGGCCGACCCGGACTCGCCGCTGGCGTTCTACCGCCGCGCGCTCGCGGTCCGCCAGCGGTCGGAGTCGCTCCAGTCCGGCGACTACCGCCCGCTCGACGGCGTGCCGGACGACGTGTTCGCGTTCACGCGCGGCGGCGACACGCTCGTGGCGCTCCACCTGGGCGACGGCGTGGCCGAGGTGCCGGTCCCCGAGGCGTTCCGGGACCGGTCCGTCCGCCTCCACACGGCCCGCCTCGGCACCGAGGCGGAGGGGGCCGTGGGGGAAACGCTGGCGCTCGGCCCGTGGGCGGGCGTGGTCGTGGGATGACCCGTCGCGCCCGTCGGGTCTCTCTACCGAGCCCCGTGGGCCGCGGCGGAGCGGTCGTCGCCTCCCGACTCGCGCGAGCGCGTCGTCACCGGACGACGGTGACCGTCCGCGTCACGGTGGCCCCGCCGGTCTGGAGCCGGGCGACGTAGACGCCGGCCGCGACGCCCGAGGCGTCCCACCGGGCCGTGACCTCGCCCGCCTCGGTCCCGTCGAGGAGGGTCGCGACGGTCCGCCCGGTCACCGACACCACGTCGAGGCGGGCTTGGCCGGGGGTTGCCAGCCGGACCCGGAACGTGGTCGCGCCGCGGACGGGGTTCGGGCCGGCCAGGTCGAGCCGGGCGGACCCGGGGGCGTCCGCCTCGGGCGGCGTCTCGCCGGCCGTCGCCCCGGCCGCGAACGGGTCCGACCAGCGCGGGTCGGTCGCCAGCGTCTCGTCGGTCAGCGTCTCCAGGAAGGCGACGACCGCGGCCTGGTCGCTCGCGGTCAGCTGGAGCAGGATCGGGCGGCCGTCGGGGCCGCGCAGGCGGTCGTCGAGGTCGGGGCTGTCCCGGATGCCGCCGGCGTAGTGGCGGACCACGTCGGCGAGCGTCGCGAACCGGCCGTCGTGCATGTAGGGCGCCGTCAGGGCGACGTTGCGGAGCGAGCCGGTCTTGAAGCGTCCGCCGCCGGCGCCGGGGTCGGTGGGCGCCGCGTCGAGCCCGTTGTTGCGGGCCTGGTCGCCCACGAACAGGTCGCCGCGGTGGCACTGCGCGCAGCGGCCCCGTCCGAAGAAGATCCGCAGCCCCTCGTTCTCCTGGGCCGTCAGGCCGGCCAGCGGCTGCCCGGGCGGCCCGCCCTGGGCCTGGCGCGCGGCGTCGTACTTCGAGTTCGGGGCGACGATGGAGCGGACGAACTGGGCCAGCGCGCGCGAGACGCGCTCCGGGGTGACCTCGGGCGTGCCGAAGGCGTCGGCGAACAGGCCCGGGTAGAAGTCGGTCGCCTCCAGCCGCGCCCGGACCTGGTCCAGCGTCATCCCCATCTCGGTCAGGTCCTCGATGGGGAGCAGGACCTGGTGCTCCAGCGTCTCGGCGCGCTCGTCCCAGAAAAAGCGGCCGCTGCGGTAGTAGCGCGAGAAGGCCAGGCCCATCGAGTTGCGCGCGGTCGGCTCGCCCTCGAACCCGGCGCTGAGCCGCTCCGGGTCCGAGAACCCGTGCTCCTGGCGGTGGCACGAGGCGCACGAGACGGCCTCGTTCTGCGACAGCCGGACGTCGTAGAACAGGACGCGGCCCAGCGTCGCGCCGGCGTTGGTGACCGGGTTGCCGGCCGGCGTGTTGTCCTCGTCGCGGACGAGGCGGGCGTCGAGGTAGCTCGGCAGCGCGATCCCGTCGTAGTCGACGGGCGTCTCGGGCAGGACCGGCGTCCCGCCCAGGCGGGCCGTGAAGGCGCCGAGCACGACGACGAGCGAGCCGAGGATCAGGGTCGAAAGGCGGCGCATGGGGGAGGTCTGGCTCGGACGTCGTTCGAGAAGGGTACGGCCGCGGTCGGGTCACGGGGCGCACGTCGCTCGCGCCACGGCCCCTCCCACCTCGGCACCGAGGCGGACGGGGCCGTGGGAGCGGGTGTGGGCGTCAGGGGTATGCTTGGGGCCCGTCTGCCACCCGTCCCATGTCGTTCGTCCTCGCCCTCGACCAAGGCACCACCTCGTCCCGCTCGATCCTGTTCGACGAGACCGGCAGCGCCGGTCGCCACGGCCCAGCGGGACCTCGACGCAGCACTTCCCGCGACCTGGACTGGGTGGAGCACGACGCGACGGAGATCTGGGACAGCCAGCTCGCGACGGCCCGTGAGGCGCTGGACCGAGGCCGGCGTCGCGCCCGAGGACGTCGTCGGCGCTCGGCATCACCAACCAGCGCGAGACGGTCGTCGTGTGGGACCGCGGCGTCCGGCGAGCCGATCCACCACGCCGTCGTCTGGCAGGACCGGCGGACCGCCGACGTCTGCGCCCGGCTCAAGGCCGAGGGCCACGAGCCGGCCGTCCGCGCCCGGACCGGCCTGGTCCTCGACCCCTACTTCTCGGGCACCAAGCTGGCCTGGGTCCTCGACCACGTCCAGGGCGCGCGCGGCCGCGCCGAGGCCGGCGAGCTGGCGTTCGGGACGGTCGACAGCTGGCTCCTGTGGAAGCTGACCGGTGGGCGCGTCCACGCCACCGACGTCACGAACGCGCTCGCGGACGCTGCTCTTCGACCTCCACGCGCTCGACTGGAGCGACGAGCAGCTGGCGCTCCTGCGCGTGCCGCGCGCCGTGCTCCCGGACGTCCGACCGTCGTCGGGCCTGTTCGGTGAGACACGACGGCCGGACGTGCTGGGCGCGGCGATCCCGATGACGGGCCTCGCGGGCGACCAGCACGCGGCCCTGTTCGGCCAGCGCTGCACGAGGCCGGGCATGGCCAAGAACACCTACGGCACGGGCTGCTTCCTGCTCTACCAGACCGGCGACGAGCCGGTCGCCAGCGAGCACGGGCTGCTGACGACCGTCGCGTGGCAGATCGACGGCCGGCGCGACGCAGTACGCGCTCGAAGGGTCGGTCTTCGTGGCCGGCGCCGCCGTCCAGTGGCTCCGCGACGAGCTCCAGGTCTATCGACGACTGCGGCCGGCGGTCGAAGCGCTCGCGGCGTCGGTGCCCGACAGCGACGGCGTCGTGGTGGTGCCGGCGTTCGTCGGGCTCGGCGCGCCGCACTGGGACCCGTACGCCCGCGGCGCCGTCCTCGGCGATCACGCGCGGGACGTCGCGCGCCCACCTCGCGCGCGCCACGCTCGACGGCGTCGCCCACCAGTCGGCCGACCTGCTCGAGGCCATGACGGCCGACGCCGGCCGGCCGCTCGAAGAGCTGCGTGTCGACGGCGGGATGACGCACAACGCGCTCTTGATGCAGACCCAGGCCGACCTGCTCGGCGTGCCGGTCGTCCGCCCGCGAGGTCGCGGAGACGACCGCGCTCGGCGCGGCCTTCCTGGCCGGGCCTCGGGGCCGGCCTCTGGACCGACGGTCACCTCGACCGCCGTCTGGCACGAGTCGGCGCGCTGGGTGCCCGCGGCGGACGCCGACACCGGCGCGGTCGCGGGCGCGGTGGCGCCGTGCCGTCGAGGCGGCGAGCGAGTGGGCCGACGACGACGGCTGACGGCGGCCTCGAGGCCCTCCGGCCGATCTCTCGGCGGCCCCGACCGATTTGAGCGCCGGGTCGCGTCCCGTCCTGTCAGGTGGGGGGCCTCCCCTCCTCACTCCAGCTCTCGCGCGATCGGGAACGCTGCCGAGGTGCCCTCCGCTAACGCTCAACGCGGTCCCAGCTCGACGTCGCCGCGGGCGATTCCCTGGTCGGCCTCGTGAGCGTGTCGCGGGTGGCGGGCAGGGCGTCGACGAGTGAGAACCGACGACGCGCGGGGTGACGGAACGCTCTACGCCCGCTGTCTCCCCCCGTCACCGCCCTCGCCCGATGACGCCGATCCCGTTCCGCCGCGACGCCATGCGCGAGGCGCTCGCCGCCCCGACACGTTCGACGTCGTCATCATCGGCGGCGGCGCGACCGGCCTGGGCTGCGCCGTCGACGCGGCGGCGCGCGGCTACCGGACGGCTCTTGTCGAGCGCGACGACTTCGGCGTCGGGCACGTCGTCGCCGATCGACAAAGCTGGTCCACGGCGGCGTCCGCTACCTAGCGCGCGGCGACGTCCGGCTCGTGCGCGAGGCGCTGCGCGAGCGGGGCCGGCTGCTCGCGAACGCCCCCCACATCGCGCACACGCGGGCGTTCGCCGTCCCGGCCTACTCGTGGTGGGAGAAGCCGTACTACGGCGCCGGCCTGTTCGCCTACGACCGGCTGGCGATCAGCCTCGGGATCGGCTCGACCGAGCTGCTGTCTGAGGCGGAGTACGTCGAGCGCGTCCCGACGGCCCGGCGCGACGGGCTCGACGGCGGCGTCCTCTACTACGACGGCCAGTTCGACGACGCCCGCCTCGCGCTCGCGCTCGCGCGGACGGCGGCCGACCTGGGCGCGGTCGTCCTCAACCACACCGCCTGCGTCGGGCTCGACAAGAGCGGCGGGCGCGTCGACGGGTTCGTGTACGCGACGCAGAGGACGGCTCCGAGACCGTCGGTGCGGCCCGCGTCGTCGTCAACGCGACGGGCGTCTGGGCCGACGCGGTCCGCCGGCTCGACCAGCCCGTCGGCGGCCCCGATGCTCGAGCCGAGCCGGGGCGCCCACGTCGTCCTCGACCGCGCGCTTCCTGCCCGGCGAGACGGCCGTGATGGTGCCCAAGACCGACGACGGGCGCGTCCTGTTCGCGATCCCCTGGCTGGGCAAGACCGTCATCGGCACCACCGACGTGCCCGTCGACGCGCCGACGCCCGGAGCCGCGGCCCGTCGCCGACGAGGTCGACTACATCCTGGAGCACGCCGGCCGCTACCTCGACCCCGCCCCGACGCGCGACGACGTCCGCGCCGTCTGGGCCGGGCTGCGCCCGCTGATCTCGGACCCCGACGCCGAAGGCACGGCCGCGCTGTCGCGCGAGCACGTCGTGAGCGTGTCGGCCTCGGGCCTCGTCACGGTCACCGGCGGCAAGTGGACGACGTACCGCGTGATGGCCGAGGACGCCGTCGACCACGCCGCCGAGACCGGCGAGCCTCGACGAGCGCCCAGCGACACGGCCGACCTGCGCCTGCGCGGCTGGCTGCCCGACGCGCTCGTACGACGCGGCCGACCCGTTCGCCGCCTACGGCGCCGACGCCGCCGCGGCGTCCGCGAGATCGTCACGAGGACCCGGCCTCGCGGCGCCCGGTCCACCCCCGGCTGCCGACCGTCACGGGCGCCGAGATCGTCTGGGCCGCGCGCGAGGAGCAGGCCCGGACGGCCGTCGACGCCCTCGCGCGGCGCACGCGGGGCCTGTTCCTGGACGCCGACGCGTCGGCCGAGGC
This sequence comes from uncultured Bacteroidota bacterium, assembly GCA_963740235.1. Classification (GTDB taxonomy): domain Bacteria; phylum Bacteroidota; class Rhodothermia; order Rhodothermales; family Rubricoccaceae; genus Rubrivirga. Next base: position 913,311 of record CAVUDG010000007.1, on the reverse strand, counting down.
CGCCGACGCCGTCGCCGCGCTCGTGGCAGCGGAGACCGGTCGCGACGCGGCGTGGGCCGCCGAGCAAGTCCGGGCCGTCCGCGAGGTGGCCGCCGGCGAGGCGGTCTAGCTCGGCCCGCCTCGGTCCGCCCACGGACCCACCTACCACGGACCCACCGAGGCGGGCCGACTTCGGGGCCCATGACCGCGATCACCCTGCGCCAGACCGGCGAGTACGACGCCGCGAGCGAGGTCACCGTCGACGCCGACGGTCGGTTCTCGGCCGAGCACGGGGGCTACGTCACCGCCGGCCGCCGCGTGGGCCGCCTCGCCGGGCGCCGCCTCCGCCACCTCCACCGGCTCGCCCGGGCCGTCGACCTGGACGAGACGCACCCCGCCCAAGGCGCCGTCGTGACGACGCTGTCGGTCGGGGACCGGTCGGTCTCGTGGTCCGGCGCGCCCCCGACGCCGGCGCTGGCCGAGCTGGTGGGCGCGCTCGCTCGCCTGTGACCTCCGCGCCGGCTGCGCCCGCTCTGGTCGCGCGCCGAGGCGGGCGGGGCTAGCGGCCGTCGAGGACGGACCAGCCGTAGTCGAGCAGGGGCCGGAGCGCGTCGGCGGTCTCGACCACCAGATCGGTGAAGGCCGGCGACTGGACCTGGTCGTCGGGCACGTCGTCGCGGAAGGCGACGAAGCCGGCCTTCCACCGGAGGTAGTCGGCGACGGGCGAGTCGGCGAAGGACTCGAACCCGCGCGGCATCCGCTTGAGCAGGTTGGCGCCCGTCGCCTGGAACCGCAGGCCCCGCTCGCGGAGCGCCTGGGCCACGTCCAGGAACGCTTGGGGGTCGCCCACCATCCGCTCGCGCCAGCGCCGGAGGAAGGGGGACTCGGGCTGCCAGAACCCGCCGCCGACGCGCGACCCGCCCGGCTCGACGTGGACGTAGAGCGCGCCCGGCGCCTTCTTGTCGCCGCCCCGGCCCAGCACGGCCGAAACGTGGGTCTTGTACGGCGTCTTGTTTTTGCTGAACCGTGTGTCGCGGTAGATCCGGAAGACCCCCTTGCGCGGGTCGGCCGTGAGCGGCAGGCCGTGGTCGGGCAGGCGACGGCTGAGGTCGGCGACGAGCATCCGCAGCGGCTCCAGCAGCTCGTCGTCGTAGGTCGCTTTGCGGGGCTTGAACCACTCGCGGTCGTTGTGCTCGCGCAAGTCGCGCAGGAACGCCAGGCCGTCGTCGGAGAAGCCGGGGAACGGGGGCAGAAGGTCGGGCGGAGGGGCGGCCACGGCGGGGGGAGGGGGGACGGCCCAAGAACGCCACGGCCGCTGACAGCGGCGGGTCCGCCCGCCTCGGGACTGCCCGCCCCGGGTCCGCCCGCCTCGGGACTGCCCGCCCCGGGTCCGCCCGCCTCGGTCCCGAGGCGGGCAGGCTCGCCAGTCGAGGGCGCGTGGCCGGGGCAGGCCGGCTAGCTTGGCGGACCCCACCTCCGACGTCATGCGCTCTCTCCTGGGCCTCCTGTGTGCGATGGCGGTCGCCGCCAGCGCCCAATCCCCGGCCGGCGCCGGACCCTCGACCGACGGGCTCGTGCCCCGGTTCGCGTTCCCCGAGAGCGGGCCGCTGCTGGAGCGGACGACGACGACGGGCTCGTTCTTCGACGTCGTCGGCCGCCGGGCCGCCGTGTTCGGCTACGAGAACCGGCCGTTCGAGGCCTGGGTGTACCCGCTCAAGATCCTGGAGGACGCCCGGCTCACGTTCAACCTGGAGGACTACCCGGTGCCGTCGGACGGGCTCCAGATCATGCGGCGGATCGAGGTCCGGCCCGAGGCGACGACGCTGGTCTACACCCACCCCGCGTTCACCGTCCGCCAGACGATCCTGGCGCCCATCGACGAGCCCGGCATCGTGATGCTCCTCGACGTCGACGCGCTCCGTCCGCTGACGGTCTCGATGTCGTTCCGCCCGGACCTGGGGCTGATGTGGCCGGCCGGCCTGATGACGGGCTTCGTCGGGTTCGACGCCCCACGCCGGCGCTACTTCACCGGCGAGGAGACCCAGCGGTTCTACGGCGTCGTGGGGAGCCCGCTGGCCGTCGACGTGTCGGTCCAGCCGTACCAGGAGGAGCCCCAGGACGTGCCGAGCCGGTTCGAGATGCGGGTCACGCCCGAGGTCGCGCGCGACTACCTCGTCCCCGTCGTCGTCGCCGGGAGCACGACGGGCCGCGCCGACGCCGACGCGGTCTACGACCGGCTGCTGGCGACCGTCCCCGAGCAGTTCGAGGCGACGGCCGCTCACTACCGCCGTCTGGACGAGACGATGCGGGTCGACACGCCGGACGACCGGCTCGACCGGGCGTTCGCCTGGGCCAAGGTGGGCATGGACAAGGGGCTCGCGACCAACCCCGACCTGGGGACGGGGCTGGTGGCGGGCTACCGGACGTCGGGCAACTCCGAGCGGCCCGGGTTCGCGTGGTTCTTCGGCCGCGACGCCCTGTGGACGGCGCTCGCCACGACGGCCGTCGGCGATTACCCGACGACGCGCGACGCGCTCTCTTTCCTGGCCCAGTTCCAGCGCGCCGACGGCAAGGTGCCCCACGAGATCAGCCAGTCGGCCGCGTTCCTCGACTGGTTCCAGGACTACCCCTACCCCTGGGCGAGCGCCGACGCGACGCCCCTGTTCGTGGTCGCCCTGGCCGACTACTACCGCCAGTCGGGCGACCTCGCGTTCGTCCGCGAGCACTGGCCGGCGGCCCAGCGCGCGTTCGCGTTCACGGCCGCGACGGACACCGACGGCAACGGGCTGGTCGAGAACACGGGCGTCGGGCACGGCTGGGTCGAGGGCGGCGCGCTCTACCCGCCCCACGAGGAGCTGTACCAGCAGGCCCTGTTCGTCCAGGCCGGCCGCGACCTGGCCGAGCTGGCCGCCGCGCTCGGGACCCCCCGCCTCGGCACCGAGGCGGGCCAGGCCGCGACCCGGACGTTGGCGGCGGTCGAGGCCACCTACTGGCACGACGCCGACGGCTTCTACGCCATGAGCACCGCCTTCCCCGGCGCCCCGACGCTCTCGGAACGCGCCGGCCCGCTGACCGACGCCGACATGCGGGAGAACAACAACTTCCTGGACGCGAGCAACCGCGACCTGGGCGATCTGGCCGTCGTCCGCGAGAACACGGCGTTGCAGGGCGTCCCGCTGTGGTGGAATCTCCTCGACGACGCCCGCGCCCAGCAGGCCGTCACGGCGTTCGGCGGGGCCGGCATCGCGACCGACTGGGGCGCGCGCATCCTGGACAAGAACAGCGACCTCTACGACCCGCTGAGCTACCACAACGGCTCGGTCTGGGCCCTGTTCACGGGCTGGACGAGCGCTGGGCGCCTACCGCTACGGCCGCCCCCACGTCGGCGCGCAGGCGCTCTACGCCAACGCCTTGCTGACGGAGCAGGACGCGCTGGGCTACGTCACCGAGCTGCTCTCGGGCGACTACAACACGGCGTTCGGGCGCTCCAGCCACCACCAGGTCTGGAGCGAGGCCATGGTCGCGACGCCGCTCGTCCGCGGCCTGCTGGGCCTCGACGTGTCCGGCGGCGGGCGGACGGTCCGGGTCGCGCCCCAGCTCCCGGCCGACTGGGCGTTCGCGACGGTCGACAACGCGCCGGCCGGCGACGAGACGTACAGCGTGTCGATCCGCCGGGACCGCCAGGTCCTCACGGTCCGCCTCGGCGGCCTGACCGGGCAGGCCGTCGAGGTCGCGCCGGCGCTGCCGCTCGACGCCGTCGTCCGCCGGGTGACCGTCGACGGGGGCGAGGTCCCGTTCGAGGTCGTCCGTCAGGGCGACGTCCAGCGGCCGACCGTCCGCCTCGGCGCCGCGACCGGGGCGGTCGTGGTCGTGGTCGAGCTGGACCGGGCCGGGACCGACGTCGCGCTCGGCCAGGAGCCGGCCGAGCCGGGCGCGACCAGCCGGCAGCCCCGCGTGCTCCGCTCGACGGCGTCGGAGAGCGGGCTCCGCCTGGTCGTCGAAGGGCGACCCGGGACCACCGCCGACCTCGCCCTCCACACGGACCGTGAGACCGGGACCGTCCGCGAACCGCGGGTCAACGTGGTCGACCTCCGCCCGGCGGACGGGGGGGCGCTCGCAGTCGGTCAGCCGCGTACCGGCTCTCGGTGTCGTTCGTGGGCTCGCCCGGCCGGTCCGGCTACGTCCGCCGCGAGATCGTCGTCCCGCTCCGCTAGCTCGCCGGGTCGTCCCGCGGCGCTCCCGAGGCGCTCCCGAGGCGCTCGGGGTCGGTCGCGGGGGCGTGAGGGACGGCACACGCCTCCACCTTGCATCCACGGCGGCAATGGCCCACCTTGAGGCCGCACCCTCCCCGGACGTTATGCGCGTTGCCCTTCTCCTGGTCGCCCTCTGCGTCGCCGGATGCGGGTCCGGGAACGCCACCCGGGAGGCCTCCGACCCCAACGTGGTCGAGGGCGAGGACGTCGAGCGCCGCCAGCTCCAGCGGATCGAGGACATGCTCCGGGGGCAGGTGGCCGGGGTCCAGGTCGAGGAGCGCAACGGGAGCCTGGTCATCCGGATCCGGGGGAGCGAGACGTTCGGCCTCAGCAGCGCCGACCCCCTCTTCGTCGATCGACGGGATCCCGATCCAGACGGTCACCGGCGGCGCGCTCGACGGGCTGAGCCCCTACGACGTCGAGACTGATCCGCGTCCTCAAGAACGTCAGTGAGACGGCGCTCTACGGCGCACGGGGGGCGAACGGGGTCATCCTCATCACGACCGTCCGCCCCGGGCCCGCCGTCGTCGACGCCGACACCGACGGGTCCTGAAGCGCTTCCGGAGGGGACGCGGAAAGGCCCCAGGACCGTAGGCGGTTGGGGGCGAAAAACACCTGTATGGGTGTCGAATTAGGCCGTGTAAGCGTTTGCACAGCCCTAGAGAATCCCTTAGTATGAAAGGGAGCGATAGCGCTTCCAGCGGCCCCCGGCCCACGCGCGCGCCGATCGGACTTTCACACACACCCACACACAGATGAGTCGGAACGCTACCCTCCTCGGGCTGGCCGCCCTCCTGTTCGCGCTCGGTGCCGCCCCCGCGGCCGCCCAGTCGCGGACGGTGACGGGCACGGTCGTCGACGCCTCCTCCGGAGACCCGCTGCCCTTCGTCAACGTCGTCGTCCAGGGCACCACGCGCGGCGCCGCGACGAGCCTCGACGGCGACTACTCGATCCAGGTCGACGGGCCCGAGACGGTCCTGGTGTACCGGTTCCTCGGCTACGTCACGGCGACCGAGACGGTCGGGACCCGGTCGCGTCATCGACGTCGGTCTGAGCGAGGACGCCGACATCTTGGACGAGGTCGTCGTCGTCGGCTACGGGACCCAGCGCCGCGGCGACGTGACCGCCTCGGTCACGACCGTCGAGGTGGACGAGGCCAACGACGGCCTGGTCACGGCCCCGACCGACTTCCTGGAGGGCCGCGTGGCCGGCCTCACGGTCATCGAGACGAGCGGCGAGCCCGGCGCCAACGTCGACGTCCGGATCCGCGGCGGCACGTCGATCGCGTCGTCGAACCAGCCGCTCTACGTCATCGACGGGATCCCGGTCTCGGGCGACCCGTGACGCCGGGCGGCGGCGGCGACGTCTCGACGGGCCCGGCCCCGAACCCGCTCACGCTCATCAACCCGAACGACGTCGCAGTCGATCACGGTCCTGAAGGACGCCTCGGCGACGGCCATCTACGGCTCGCGCGGCGCCAACGGCGTCATCCTCATCACGACCAAGCGCGGCCGCGAGGGGCAGACGCTCGATCGACTACGAGGGGAGCACGTCGTTCTCGTCGGCCTCGCGAGCTCTACAACATCGCGACGGCCGACGAGCTCCGCACGCTCGTCCGCGACCTGACGCCCGCCGGCGAGGACGCCAACGCGGCCGTCGCCGCGCTGGGCGACGGCAACACGGACTACCAGGACGCCGTCTTCAACAGCGCCGTCTCCCAGACCCACAACCTCTCGTTCTCGGGCGGCTTCGCCAGCGCCCAGTACCGGGCCTCGGTGAGCTACCTCGACGAGGAGGGCATCGTGACGTCGTCGGGCCAGGAGCGCGTCACGGGCCGGCTCAACGCGAACAGCCAGTTCCTCGACAACAAGCTCCGCGTCGGGCTCAACCTGACGAGCGCGGTGACGAACAACGACTTCGTCCCGAGCAGCGGGGCCGGCGGCGGTGCCGAGGGCGGCATCTTCCAGAACATCATCGACTTCCGCCCGACGCTCCCGCTCAACGACGACGCGTCGCCGGACGGCTACTTCGAGCAGGGCGGCTCGTTCGCACCCCGCAACCCGGTCGCCCTCGCCGAGCAGCTCGACGAGACGGCCCAGACGACGCGGACGCTGGCCAACATCCAGACCGAGCTGGACCTGTTCGAGGGGCTGACCGCGACGGTCAACCTCGGCGGCGACCGCTCGGTCGGGCGGCGCGAGGGCTACTTCTCGCGGTTCAGCCCGGTCACGGAGGGCGTCGGCGGCTCGGCGTTCCAGCGCGACCTCGAGCGGACCTCGGTCACGCTCCAGACCTACCTCACGTACGACCTCCAGAGCGACGGGCCTCACAGCGTCAACGTGCTGGGCGGCTACGAGTACAACGACTTCGACACGCGCGAGTTCTCGATCCAGGGCCAGGGGCTTCGTCACCGACGTCCTGCGGCGCCGACCGGATCAACTCGGCCTCGAGCATCGTGACCGAGGGGCGGCGGCGTCGGCCCGGGGAGCTTCTCCTTCCGGACCGGCTACAAGCTGGCCTCGTTCCTGTCGCGCCTGAACTACGGGTTCGCCGACCGCTACTTCCTGACGGGCGTCCTCCGCTACGACGGCTCGTCGCGGTTCTCCGATGACAACCGGTTCGCGCTGTTCCCGGCCGTCTCGGCCGCGTGGCGCGTGAGCGAGGAGGCGTTCTTCGAGAACATCAACCTCTTCTCGGACCTCCGCCTGCGGGCCGGGTTCGGGATCGTGGGCAACCAGGCCCTGCCGAGCGACTACCTCTCGCTGGCCCTCCTCGCCGCCGACCCCGGCAGCCGGGCGGTCCTGGGCGGCGGGGTCGTGACGGGCGTCGCCCCGAACCAGCTCGCCAACCCCGACCTCAAGTGGGAGGAGAAGCAGGAGTTCACGGTCGGCCTGGACTACGGCCTGGCCGGCGGCCGCGTGTTCGGCTCGCTCGAGTTCTACCGGAACACCACGAACGACCTCCTGCTCCAGGTGGCCATCCCGGCCCCGGCGCCGGTCCCGTTCCAGATCCAGAACGTCGGGTCGCTCCGCAACACCGGCGTCGACTTCAGCATCGACGCGCTCGTGTTCGAGGGGGAGAACTCGTCGTTCTCGATGGGCGGCATCCTGAGCACGAACTCGAACGAGGTCCTCGACCTCGGTGGCCGGGACCAGATCTTCACCGGCACCATCAGCGGGCGCGGCCAGTCCAACCAGTTCTCGCTGCTGCTCACGCCGGGCCAGCCGTACCCGGTCTTCTACGGGGCCGAGTTCACGGGCAACTTCGACGCCGACGGGTTCCCGCTCTACAACGCCTACGAGGACCAGGACAACAACGGCACCAACGAGACCCTCGTTGGCACCACGACGGTCCCGGGCCAGAACGACTACCAGATCATCGGCGACCCCCGGCCGGACTTCACGTACGGCCTGCGGCTGAACTACCAGATCGGCCGGCTCGGCGCCCGCGTGTTCTTGCGGGGCGAGCAGGGCCGCGAGCTGTTCAACAACACGGACCTGGTGTACTCCTCGCAGGGCAACGCGCTCTCCGGCTTCAACCGGACCCAGCGCGACTTCGACGCGGCGGAGAACCCGAACGCCCCGGCGATCTACTCGGACCGCTTTATCGAGGACGCCTCGTTCCTCCGCCTCGACCAGGCCACGCTCGAGTACTCGCTCCCGACGAGCGTCCTGGGGAACACCGTCGGCGCGGCCGTCCGGAACATCCGGGTGTTCGTGACGGGTAACAACCTGTTCGTCATCACGCCCTACGGCGGGATCGACCCGGAGGTCAACGCGAACACGGCCGCCAACGGCGCCGCGGCCATCGGCATCGACTACCTCGCTTACCCCCGCGCGCGGACGTTCACGCTCGGGGTCAACCTCGGCCTCTAGAACTCGACGCCGGCCGGCCCTGGGCCGGTCGGCCCCTGGCCCTGACCCCACCTTCGAACCTCACGACCAGACATGACCATCCATCGAACCACCCGCGCGAGGGTCCTCGGCCTGTTGGCCCTCGGCGCGCCCGTCCTCGCGATCGGGGCGTGCACCGACCTCTCGGTCGACCCGTACAGCCAGATCCCAGCCGACCAGTTTTTCCGGACGGCGGAAGAGGTGAACGCCGCGCTCGCGCCGGTCTACGCCAACCTCCGCAACGTCCTCCCGAACAACCAGTACCATGGGGTCACCCAGGTCTCGTCGGACGAGAACATCATCCCGACGCGTGGCCCCGACTGGGGCGACGGCGGCGCTTGGCTCCAGCTGCACCGCCACACCTGGACGTCTCAGCACCCGTTCATTAACGACGTCTGGAACACGTCCTCGACGGGGATCGCCCGCGCGAACGGGTTGCTGAGCAACCTGGAGACGGCCGACGTCCCGGGCAAGGAGGCGATCGTCGCCGAAGTCCGGGCGCTCCGCGCGTTCTACTACTACACGCTGCTCGACTTCTACGGGCGCGTCCCGATCGTCGGGGACGAGGACGGCGAGTTCCTGCCGGACCCGAACTCGCCGCCGGCGGCGGAGGAGCGCGCGACGGTCTACGCGTTCGTCGAGAGCGAGCTGCTGGCCGTCCGCGACCAGCTCGAGGCCAAGCCGGCCCAGACCGGCCGGTTCGGGAGCGACGCCGTCGACGCGATCCTGGCCAGCCTGTACCTCAACGCCGAGGTGTTCAGCGGGTCGGTCTCGGCCGGCGGCCTCCAGCGTGGCCAGGCCCAGTGGCAGAAGGCGTACGACGCCGCCGACCGCCTGATCACGTCGGGCCGGTACAGCCTGGCCCCGGACTTCTTCTCGGTCTTCGCCGTCAACAACGAGAACAACCCGGAGCACATCCTGGTCATCCAGCACCTGGCCGAGCAGGGGCTGGGCCAGAGCTTCCCGAACCGGGCGCTCCACTACAACTCGACCAACGTCGGGGCGTGGAACGGCTTCTCGGCGCTCGCCGAGACCTACACCGCGTTCGACGGCGACCCGCGGCAGGCGATCTACCTCCAGGGCCCGCAGACGAACCTGATCACGGGCGAGCCCGTGCTGGACCGCCAGGGGAACCGGCTGAGCTTCACGACCACGTTCGACAAGCGGACCAACGCGAGCGTCGAGGACGTGACGGACGCGTTCGACTACGCCGGCGTCCGGCCCAACAAGTTCCCGCCGGACCCGGGCGAGATCAACGGCAACCACGGCAACGACTACGCCTTCTTCCGCTTGGGCGAGATGTACCTGATCCGGGCCGAGGCGGCCTTCGAACTGGGCAACACGTCGCAGGCCCTCTCAGACGTCAACCGGATCCGTGACCGCGCGGGCGTCGACGACCTGGACTCGATCAGCCGGGAGGCCATCCTCAACGAGCGGCTCCTGGAGCTGGCCTCGGAGGCCAAGCGCCGCCAGGATCTGATCCGGGCCAACACGTCGATCTCGTTCGGGACCGGTAGTGGCAACCTGTTCACCCGCGCGTGGGAGTTCAAGTCCCAGAGCGAGCCGTTCCGCGTGGTCTTCCCGATCCCGCAGGCGCAGCTCAACGCGAACCCGTCGCTGACGCAGAACGCCGGGTACTAAGGCACTGGACAGGCTCGTCTCTCAAGAGACCCGCGAGCGCCCCGCCCGACTCCGGGCGGGGCGCTTTGCGTTGGGGCTCCCAGCCGGGGTGCCTCGGCCTCGGCCTAAACTCGGGCAGGGTACCGGGGCCCCTGTCCGCCCGTCACGATCGTTTGCTCATGCCGCTTTCGCGCTCGATTACTCTGTTCGTCGTGGGGGTCGCCCTCGCTGCGGGCGGGTGCGGGGACGAGGACCCCGACGCCTTGTTCTCGTCGCTCAGCGCGGGCGAGACCGGTCTGGACTTCGCGAACCAGATCGAGGAGTCGCAAGACTTCAACGTCTTCACCTACCGCAACTTCTTCAACGGCGGCGGGGTCGGGGTGGGGGACCTGGACGGGGACGGGCGGCCGGACGTGTACCTCACGGCCAACGCGGGGCCGAACAAGCTCTTCCTCAACCGGACCGAGCCGGGCGGGCCGGTCCGGTTCCAGGACGTGACCGAGGCGGCCGGGGTCGCGGGCGCGCGGGCCTGGAGCACGGGCGTCTCGGTCGCCGACGTCGACGGCGACGGGCGGCTCGACCTGTACGTCTCGAACGCGGGCACGGCGGAGGGGGCCGACCGCGCCAACGAGCTGTTCCGCAACCTCGGGCCCGGCCCGGACGGGGTCCCCCGGTTCCAAGAGGTGGCCGAGGCGTGGGGCGTCGCCGACGACGGGACGTCGACGCACGGCGCGTTCTTCGACTACGACGCCGACGGCGACCTCGACCTCTACGTCCTGAACAACTCGTTCCGGCCTGTCACGTCGTTCGGCCTGCGGAACGTCCGCGACGAGCGGAACGACCGGGGCGGAGACCGGCTCTATCGGAACGACGGGGCGCCGGGCGAGCCCCGGTTCGTCGACGTCAGCGAGGCGGCCGGGATCTTCGGGTCCGAGATCGCCTTCGGCCTGGGCGTCACGCTGGGCGACATCGAGGGCGACGGGGACCTCGACATCTACGTCTCGAACGACTTTTTCGAGCGGGACTACCTCTACCTCAACCAGGGCGACGGGACGTTCCGCGAGGTGCTGGAGGACGCCATGCCCGCCATCAGCCAGTCGTCGATGGGGGCCGACATGGCCGACCTGACCGGCGACGGCCGCCCCGAGGTGTTCGTCGTCGACATGTTGCCGTGGGACGACGACCGGCTCAAGCAGGCGTCGAGCTACGAGGGCTACACGCTGTACCAGACGAAGGTGGGCGAGGGGTACCACCACCAGTTTATGCGCAACACGCTCCAGCGGAACAACGGGGCACGGCCCGCCTCGGGCGACGGCTCGGACGTCACGTTCTCCGAGATCGCCAGCGTCGCCGGCGTCGCCGACACCGACTGGAGTTGGGCCCCGCTCTTCGCCGACCTCGACCTCGACGGGTGGCAGGACCTCTACGTCACCAATGGGATCCTGCGCGACGTGACCGACCAGGACTACATCGCGTTCCTGGCCGACAACCGGACGCGCGAGGCCGTCGCCTCGGGCGCGGGCGTCGACTTCCTGGCGCTGACGGAGGAGATGCCGTCGTCGCCGCTCGAGAACTTGGTCTTCCGCAACGTCGGCGCGGCCGAGGGCGTCGCCTTCGAGCGGGCGCCCGAGTGGGGGCTGATGGAGGCCGGCTTCTCGAACGGCGCCGCTACGGCCGACTTCGACGGCGACGGCGACCTCGACCTGGTCGTCAACAACGTGAACGCGCCGGTCAGCTTCTACCTCAACCACGCCGAGCGGCTGGGGCGGCACGCGTTGGCCGTCTCGCTGGAGGGCGAGGGCGGCAACACGGGCGGGATCGGCGCGCGCGTCGAGGTCTGGGTCGAGGGGCGTCGCCAGCTCCGCGAGGCCGTCCCCACGCGCGGGTTCCAGTCGTCCGTCGACCCGACGCTCCACGTCGGGCTGGGGGATCGGGCCGCGGCCGACTCGGTCGTCGTGTGGTGGCCCGACGGCCGCTCGCAGACGGTCCGCGACGTGGCCTCGGGCACGCTCACGTTGCGACAGGCCGAGGGCCGCGCCGTCGACCGGCCTCGGGTGCCGCCGCCCGGCGACGTGGGGCCGTTCCGCGACGTGACCGCCTCGACTGGGATCGCGTGGCGCCACGTCGAGAACGCGACGAACGACTTCAACCGCGAGCTGCTGCTGCCGTGGGGTGAGTCCGAGGAGGGCCCGGCCGTCGCCGTCGGCGACCTCGACGGCGACGGACTCGACGACCTCTACCTCGGCGGCGCCCTGGGCCAGGCCGGCACCGTGATGGTCCAGCGCGGCGGGCGGTTCGTACCCGTGCCCTCGCCGGTGTTCGCGGCCGACGCGGCGTCGGAGGACGTGGGCGCGGCGTTCCTCGACGCCGACGGCGACGGCGACCTCGACCTCTACGTCGGGTCGGGTGGCTACGAGCCCGAGGCGGGAGGGGCCGTCCTGCGCGACCGGCTCTACCTCGGCGACGGCGCGGGCCGGTTCGAGCGGGCGCCGGACGGCGCGGTCCCGGCGACCGCCGAGAGCTCCGGCCCCGTCGTGGCCGGCGACTGGGACGGCGACGGCGACCTCGACCTGTTCGTGGGAGGCCGCGTGGTGCCGGGCGCCTACGGCGTGCCGGCCCGAAGCGTCCTGCTGCGCAACGACGGGCGCGACGGCCAGGCCCGGCTCGTCGACGTGACGCGTGGCGTGGCGCCAGGACTGGACGAGGCCGGGCTGGTCAGCGGCGCCGAGTTCGCCGACACCGACGGCGACGGCGACCTCGACCTGGTCGTCGTCGGCGAGTGGATGCCGGTGACGGTCTGGACGAACGACCGAGGACGGTTCGCGCCGGCGCCCATCGACGGGACCGCGGGCGTCTGGGGCGCCGTCGCGGCCGGCGACTGGGACGGCGACGGCGACACGGACCTGGTCGCGGCTGGGTGGGGGCTCAACAGCCGGCTCCACGCCTCGGCCGACGAGCCGATGACGCTGCTGGTGGGCGACTTCGACGGGAACGGCCAGACCGAGCCGCTGCTGTCGGTCTACAACCGGGGCCGGAACTTGCCCTTCGCGCTCCGGCAGGACCTGACGCGCCAACTGCCCATCCTCAAGCGCGAGTACCTCACCCACACGTCGTACGTGGGCCAGCGGGTCGAGGACCTGCTCACGCCCGACCAGTTCGCGCGCGGGACCGCTCACCAGACGACCGAGCTGGCGAGCGTGCTGCTGGTCAACGACGGCGGCGGCGCGTGGACGGTCCGCCGGCTCCCGTTCGAGGCCCAACTCGCCCCGATGACGGCCGCGCTCGCCGGCGACCTCGACGGCGACGGCCGGCTCGACGTGCTGCTGGCCGGCAACCGCGACGCGCTCAAGCCCGACCTCGGCCGCCAGGCCTCCTCGTACGGCGTGTTCTTGCGCGGCGACGGCCGGGGCGGGTTCGCCGCCGTGCCCGCCGCCCAGAGCGGGTTCTTCGTGCCCGGCGAGACGCGCGCGCTCGTCCGCGTCGAGACGCCCGGCGGCCCGCTCGTGGTCGCCGTCAAGAACGACGCCGCCCCCCAGGTTTTCTCCGTTGACCCCGCGCCCGGCGACCGCGTCGCCCGCCGCTGACCCCTCATGCTGAGCCTCCCCACCGTGCCCGCCTCGGTCCGACTCTGGGCCTCGTGCGCCCTGCTCACCGTCGCCGCAGGGTGCGGCGGGAGCGCCGACGGCGCCCTGTTCGTCCGCCTGGACCCGGCCGCGACCGGGGTGACGTTCCAGAACGACCTGGCCGAGACGGCCGAGTTCAACATCATCAACTACCTCTACTACTTCAACGGCGGCGGCGTCGCGGCCGGCGACGTGAACGGGGACGGCCTCCCGGACCTCTACCTGACGGCCAACGAGGGGCCGAACGCGCTCTACCTCAACCGGACCGAGCCCGGCGGCCCGATCCGGTTCGACGACGTGACCGAGGCGGCCGGGGTCGCGGGCACCTCGGACTGGACGACGGGCGTGACCATGGCCGACGTCGACGGCGACGGCCGGCTCGACGTCTACGTCTCGGCGCTGGGCGGCGTCCGGACGCGGCGGGGGAGGAACGAGCTGTTCCTGAACGAGGGGGCCGGGCCCGACGGCGTCCCGCGCTTTCGGGAGGCCGGCGCCGAGGTCGGCCTCGACTTCGAGGGCTACGGGACCCAGGCGACGTTCTTCGACTACGACCGCGACGGGGACCTCGACGTCTACCTCCTCAACCACGCCGTCCACTCGAACCGGTCGTACAGCTCGATCGAGGTGGCCCGAGCGCGCGACGAGCGGTCCGGCGACCGGCTCTACCGGAACGACAGCGCGCCGGGCCAGCTCCCGCGCTTCGTCGAGGTGACCGAGGAGGCCGGCATCCGGAGCGGGCTGGCCGGCTACGGGCTCTCGGTCGTCGCGGCCGACCTCGACGGCGACGGCTGGCCGGACCTCTACGTGGGCAACGACTTCCACGAGAACGACTTCCTCTACCTCAACAACCGCGATGGCACGTTCCGCGAGGCGGCTGAGACGGCGCTCCCCCACACGAGCCAGTTCTCGATGGGGGCCGACGCGGCCGACGTCGACGGTGACGGCCGGACGGACCTGGTCGTGCTCGACATGCTGCCGCGCCGCGAGTCGATCCGCGCGATCTCGGGGGGCGCCGACTCGCGCGAGGTCTCCGACGTGAAGGACAAGGTCGGGTACCTCTCCCAGGTCTCGCGCAACACGCTCCAGCTCAACCGGGGGCTCGGGCCCGACGGCACCCCCCGCTTCTCCGACGTCGCCTACCTCGGCGGCGTCGAAGCGACCGACTGGAGCTGGTCGGCGCTGCTCGCCGACCTCGACCTGGACGGCTGGCGCGACCTCTACGTGACGAACGGGATCTGGCGCCGGCCCAACGACCTCGACTTTATCAACTACGTCTCCAACGTGGCCATCCGCCGCGACGTGGACGAGGGGATCGACCCGGCCAACCTCGAGCTGCTCCAGCGGATGCCCCAGGTGGCCGTCCCCAACGAGGCGTTCCGGGGCGGGCCGGGCGTCCGGTTCGACGACGTCGGCGCGGCGTGGGGGCTGGCCGACGAGGGGTTCTCGAACGGCGCGGCGACCGTCGACCTCGACAACGACGGCGACCTCGACCTGGTCGTCAACAACGTCAACGCGCCGGCCGGGGTGTACCAGAACCGGGCGGCCGACCGCGGGGCGACCTCGCTCACGGTCTCGTTCGAGGGCGACGACGCCAACACCGGCGGCCTCGGTGCCCGCGTCGAGGTCCGGACGGACTCGCTGACCCAGGCGGCCGAGCTCTCGCCGACGCGCGGGTTCGAGTCGTCCGTCGACCCCCGGCTGGTGATCGGGCTGGGCGGCGCCGGGCGCGCCGAGCAGGTCCGGGTGACGTGGCCCGACGGCCGCGTCCAGACGCTCACGGATGTCCCCGCCGGCCCGCTCACGGTCCGCCAGGCCGACGCCGGTCCGGCCCAAGAGGCCCCGGCCCCGCGCCCGGCGCGCGTCCTGTTCACCGACGTCTCGGACGCGCTCGCGCCGGGCTGGTCCCACCGCGAGAACCCGTTCGAGGACTTCGGCCGGGAGCAGTTCATGCCCCACATGATCTCGACGATGGGGCCCGCGCTCGCCGTGGGCGACGTCGACGGCGACGGGCTCGACGACCTGTTCGTGGGCGGGGCCAAGACCCAGCCCTCGGCCCTGTTCCTCCAGACGGCCGGCGGGTTCGTCGCGACCGGCCCGGACCCGTGGCGGGCCGACAGCCTGGCCGAGGCGGTCGTGGCCGAGCTGTTCGACGCCGACGGCGACGGCGACCTCGACCTCTACGTGGGGATGGCGGGCAACGAGTTCTGGGGCGACAACGACGCCGTCCGCGACCGGCTCTACCTCGGCGACGGCGCGGGCGGGTTCGTGCCGGCGCCCGAGGGCGCGCTGCCGGGCCTGTTCATGCACACCGGCGTCGTCGCCCCGGCCGACGCCGACGGCGACGGCGACACGGACCTGTTCGTGGGCGGGCGGGTGGTCCCGCGGGCCTACGGCCAGCCGGCCCGGAGCGCGCTGCTGCTCAACGACGGTCGGGGCCGGTTCCAGGACGCCACCGAGCGCTGGGCGCCCGGCCTCGCGCTGGCCGGGATGGTCTCGTCGGCCGCCTGGGCCGACCTCGACGGCGACGGCCGGCTCGACTTGGCGCTCGCGGGCGAGTGGATGGCCCCCCAGGTCTGGCGCAACACGGGCTCGGCCCTCGACCGCACCGAGGCGGGCCTGGACGAGGCGACCGGCTGGTGGACCGCGCTCGCGGCGGCCGACCTCGACGGCGACGGCGACCTCGACCTCGCGCTCGGCAACCTCGGCCTCAACTCGTCGGTCCGCGCGAGCGCCGAGCACCCGGCCCGGCTGTGGCTCGGCGAGTTCGACGCCAACGAGGGGCCCGACGCCCTGTTCACGGTCTTCCGTGACGGCGCCGACTACCCCATCGCCCCGGTCGACCGGTTCCAAAAGACGTTCCCCGAGCTCCGCAAGCTCTACCCGACCGCGACCGAGTTCGGCGCGCGGACGCCGCTCGACCTCTTCGGAGACCGGGCCCGCGACGCCACCCAGCGCCAGGCGGCGACGTTCGCCAGCGCGGTCGCGGTCAACGACGGGGCGGGCCGGTTCACGCTCCGCCCGCTGCCGGACCTCGCCCAGGTCGAGCCGGTCTACGCCTTCGCGACCGGCGACGTCGACGGCGACGACCGAACCGACCTGGTGCTCGGCGGCGGCCTGCTGGGCGTGCCCCCGGAGCGCGGCCGGTACGATGGCGGCTACGGGCTGGTGCTTCGCAACACGGGCGACGGTCCGCTCCAGGTGGCCGGCTTGGACGCCGGGCTGGTCCTGGACGGCGAGATCCGCGCGCTCCGCTGGGCTCGGGGCGCGAATGGAGCCCGGCTCCTGGTCGCTGCCCGGAACGACGCGCCCCTCCAGATCCTGCGCGTCGAGCCGAGCGCCTCGGCCCGCCGCTAGCCCGAGGCGGGGGACTCGGTGAAAAGCCGGGGCCCCGGTTGCGTGTGTCCCCCGGCCCTCGGATATTCCCCTATGTAAACTGAATGTGTGGTCTATGAGGTTCTTGCCCCTGTGCTCGCTCGTGGTCCTGGCCGCCCTCGGCGGCTGCCAGCACGCCGGTCCCGAGACGGCGCCGCCGGAAGCGAACGACCCCGAACTGCTCCGGGGCGCCGTCCTGCGCGTGACGGACGTGATGACCCACGACATCTTCAGCCCGCCCGTCGCGAGCCGCGTCTACGCCTACACCAGCGTGGCCGCCTACGAGGCGCTCGTCCCGACCCGGCCCGACCTGGTCTCGCTCGCCGGCCAGCTCACCGACTTCCAGGCCCCGCCCGCGCCGACCGAGAGCGTCCACGGCCCGACGGCCGCGCTGTTCGCCGCCCTGGCCGTCGGCGAGGCCCTGACGTTCTCCGTCGCCGACATCGAGGCGTACCAGACCGAGGCCGAGGCGACGCTCCGCGAAGCTGGCCTGGACCGGGGGCTGATGGACCGGTCGAGGGCCTACGGCCAAGCCGTCGCCCAGCACGTGCTGGCCTGGGCCGGCGACGACCACTACGCCCAGACGCGGAGCGGCCCGGCCTACACCATCACCGACGAGCCGGGCACGTGGCGGCCCACGCCGCCGGCCTACATGGACGCGATCGAGCCCAACTGGGCCCGGCTCCGCCCGTTCGTCCTGGACTCGGCGGCCCAGTTCAAGCCGCCGCCGCCGCCGCCGTTCTCGCTCGACCCCGGCACCCCGTTCCGCCAGCAGGTCGACGAGGTGTACCAGTACGGCGTGGACCTGACGGACGAGCAGCGCGCGGTCGCGAGCTTCTGGGACTGCAACCCCTACGTGATGCACACGAGGGGGCACGCCATGTTCGCGACCAAGAAGATCACGCCGGGCGGCCACTGGATGGGGATCGCCGAGATCGCCAGCCGCGACGCGGGCAGCGACGTCGCCGGGACGGCCGAGGCCTACGTCCGCACGGCGCTCGCGCTCGCCGACGGGTTCATCTCGGTGTGGGACGAGAAGTACCGGAGCCGGCTGATCCGCCCGGAGACCGTCATCAACGCCCACATCGACGAGGACTGGGCGCCGGTCCTGCAGACGCCCCCGTTCCCCGAGTACTCGTCGGGCCACAGCGTGATCTCGGGCGCGGCCGCCGAGGCCCTGACGGCGCTCTACGGCGACGGGTTCGGGTTCGTCGACACGACCGAGATCCCGTATGGGCTGCCGGCGCGCGAGTTCACGTCGTTCCGGCAGGCGGCCCAGGAGGCCGCCGTGAGCCGGCTCTACGGCGGCATCCACTACCGGATGGCGGCCGACCTCGGTCTGGAGCAGGGGCGGGGCGTCGGCGGGCTCCACGTCGACCGCCTGGACACGCGCGCGCCGTCCGTCGCCCGCCGCTGACCCCTCGCGCCGCCGACCCCGCCCGCCTGGGCCCGAGGTGGAGCGGGTGGACGGCGCGGTAGCTTCGGCGTCCATCGGTCTCCTCAGCTATGCGCCGCCTCGCCCCGCTCCTCGCCGTCCTCGCGGTCCTCGCCGTTCTCCCCGCCTGCGACTCCGGCGCCGACGCCGTCGGCCTGACGGGGACCTGGGAGGGGCAGATCTCCACCCCCTCGTCGGCCCAGATCGACGTCGAGCTCCGGCTGACCGACAACGGCCGCGTGGTCTCGGGGACGGGGACCGTCTCGGGGTCGGGCGCCCCGTTCCGGTTCGCCATCACCGACGGGTCGTTCGTCGGGACGAGCGTGACGCTCCCGTTCATGTTCAGCGAGACGCCGTTCCAGGGGTCGCTCGCCGGGACGCTGGTCGACCGGGACCCCGGCCGGATCGAGGGGACGTTCACCGGCCCGAGCGTGCTCACCGGGCCCGTCCGCATCGAGCTCGTCGCGCGCTAGAGGCCCGGGTGGGCGGGCCGATGTGAAAGGGCTTCCACCCGGTCGTGAGAGGCCCTACATTGGGTCCTTCACGGTCTGTTAACCCATGTCCCGCGCTCTGGCCCTCTCCGTGCTCGCCGCCTGTCTCGCGGCGTGCGGCGGTCCAGCATCGGCACCGACGCCCCGCCCCCCGGCCGCGCCGAGGCGGACTGGGTCGACCTGTTCGACGGGTCGTCGCTCGACGGCTGGCACGGCTACGCCCGCGCCGACGTGCCGGCCGGCTGGGCGGTCGCGGACGGGATGATCGAGCTCACGCCCGGCACCGACGACGGCGGCGACCTGGTCGCGCCGGGCACCTACGGCGACTTCGAGCTCGAGGTCGAGTGGAAGCTGGCCGAGTGCGGCAACGCGGGCGTGTTCTACCGGGGCCAGGAGGACGCCGACCTCGCGCCGATCTGGCGGACGGCCCTCGAAATGCAGATCCTCGACGACACCTGCCACCCGGACGGCCGGTACCCCAGCCACCGCGCCGGCGGGCTCTACGACCTCTACACGCCCACCGCCGACCGTCCGGCCGGCCCGGCGACTGGAACACGTCGCGCATCGTCGCGCGGGGCGCCCGGATCGAGCACCACCTCAACGGGACCCGGGTCGTCGTCGCCGAGCAGGGCTCGGCCGACTGGGACTGCGCGCGTGGCCGTCAGCAAGTTCCGCGACGGCGACGCCTTCCCCGGCTACGGCACCCGGCGGTCCGGGATCATCGGGCTCCAGGACCACGGCGACCGGCTGTGGGTCCGCGCCGGTCCGCATCCGCACCCTCTAACCCACGACCACATGAGCGGGATCAAGGCCGAAGCTGAGCACGATGATGTTCCTGGAGTTCTTCGTCTGGGGCGCCTGGTACACGACCGTCGCCGTCTACATGGCGGCCGAGGGCCTGGGCGACCTGACGCACTGGCCGTACACGGTCAACCCGCTGGCGGCCATCATCGCGCCGTTCTTCCTGGGGCTGGTCGCCGACCGCTACTTCGCGGCCCAGAAGGTGTTCGGCGTGCTCCACCTGCTGGGCGGCGTGTTCATGCTGGCTGGCGCCGTCGCTCATCGGCGCGCCGACGCTGTTCATCCTGGCGCTGCTGGCCTACAACCTGTGCTACATGCCCACGCTCGGGCTGTCGAACACGATCGCGTTCGAGCAGCTCGACGACCAGGAGAAGGAGTTCCCCGTGATCCGAGTGTTCGGGACGCTGGGCTGGATCGTGGCCGGGCTCGCCATCTCGTTCGTGCTGAGCCCCGTGCTCGGCGTCGAGTCGGCCGAGGCGACGGCGTGGCCGCTCTACCTGACCGGCATCGGGTCGCTCATCCTGGGCGTGTTCTCGTTCACGCTGCCCAACACGCCGCCCGTCGCCAAGGGCCAGCCGGTGTCGCTCGCGTCGATCGCGGGCGTCGACGCCTTCCGGCAGCTGGCCAGCAAGCCGTTCTTCATCTTCCTGGCGGCCAGCTTCCTGATCTGCATCCCGCTGGCGGCCTACTACAACTTCACCCAGCTCTTCCTGGGCGCGACCGGCTTCGAGAACATCGCCGCGACGCAGTCGCTGGGTCAGGTCTCGGAGGTCCTGTTCATGCTCCTGATGCCGCTCCTGTTCGTGCGCTGGGGTGTCAAGTGGATGCTGGCCGCGGGCATGTTCGCCTGGGTCGTCCGCTACGCGCTGTTCGCGCTCGCCGCGCCGGCCTCGGTCACCTGGATGATCGTGGGCGGGATCGCGCTCCACGGCATCTGCTACGACTTCTTCTTCGTGACGGGCCAGATCTACGTCGAGAAGAAGAGCGACGCCGGCCGTCCGCGGCCAGGCCCAAGGGCTCCTGGTGCTGGTGACGTACGGCGTCGGGATGCTGATCGGGGCCCAGGTGGCGGGCGCCGTCTACAACGGGTTCCTGGGCGCGCGCGAGACGCTGCCGCTGGCCGAGTGGACCCAGTTCTGGTGGATCCCGGCCGCCTTCGCCGCCGGCGTGCTCGTCCTGTTCATCGCTGCTGTTCAACGACCGCGTCGACCGGTCGGCCGAGGCGGTCCACCCCGAGGCCGACGCGCCGACGCCTCGCTCACGCCGGCCACCGAGGCGGGCGTCCCGGTCGTCACCTGACCCGGCCGCCTCGGCCGGCCCACGGGCACCCGGGGCGGCCGTCGCTCCGCGCGCGGCGGAGACGACCGCCGCGCGCCGTCCGCTCCCCCCGCTCTTCGTACCCCGACTCCATGTTCAACCCCACCCTCGACCGCCGCTCGATGCTCCGCCGGCTGTCGGTCGTGCTCGGCGGCGTCGCCACGGCGCCCCTCGCCTCGGGCCTGCTCGCCGGCTGCACGACGCCCAGCGGCTCGCGACCTCGCGAGCTACCAGTACCAGACGCTGACCGGCGACCAGTCCCAGACGCTGGCGGCGCTCGTCGACCAGATCCTGCCCGCGACGGACACGCCCGGCGCGGCCGAGGCCGGCGTGCCCCAGTTCGTCGACAAGATGCTGACCGACTGGTACGCGCCCGACGACCGCGACGGGTTCCTGGCCGGCCTCGACGCCGTCGACCGCCGGGCCTCGGGCTCGTTCGTCGGCCTCGACGACGCCGGCCGCGCTCAGCTGGTCGCGACGATGGACGCCGAGACCTACGCCGAGCAGCCCGGGGCCGTCGGCAGCGAGGCCGAGGCGGACCCGGACGACCCGGACGGCGACGTCGCGGGCGCCGCGCCAGGAGGGGACCTACCAAGCGAGCGAGGAGGTCGAGAACGAGGTGGCCGGTATGCAGGGCGACCTCGGCGAGTCCATGGGCGACTCGACCGCGGTGGCCCAGGAGATCGAGCACCGGCGAGGGCACCGCGACCGTCGGCGGGACCGCGCCGCCCCCGTTCTTCCGCCAGCTCAAGGAGCTCACGCTCGCCGGCTACTACACGTCCGAGGTCGGCGCGACCCAGGAGCTCCAGTGGCTCGCCGCGCCCGGCCGCTACGACGCCGACGTCCCGCTCTCCGAGGTCGGCCGCGCCTGGGCCTGACCCGCCGGGACGTTCACCCGCTTGAGACGGCACGCCGCGTCCCTGCGACCTCAACCCCTGAACTCCTGCTTCCTGACTCCGATGCCTCAGCATTCCCACGGCGCCAGCGCCATCGACAAGATCCGGACGATCCAGCGTCCAGTCGCGGCGGCGAGCCCTACGACGCCATCGTCGATCGGCTCCGGCATCTCGGGCGGGTGGGCCGCCAAGGAGCTCACCGAGAAGGGCCTCAAGACGCTCGTCCTGGAGCGCGGCCGCAACGTCGAGCACGGGGCCGACTACGTCACCGAGCACCGGACGCCCTGGGAGACGCCGTTCCGCGGGCGCGGCGACCGCCGCCACGCCGAGGAGCGCCAGTTCCGCCAGATGAAGGCCGGCCCCTACAACGAGAACACGGCCCACTGGTACGTCGACGACGTCGACCACCCCTACGAGACCGGCGCGGACGGCGCCGACGACGAGTTCCTGTGGGTCCGCGGCTACCACCTCGGCGGGCGCTCGATCATGTGGGGCCGCCAGACGTACCGGCTGTCGCGACATGGACTTCACGGCCAACGAGCGCGACGGCCGCGGCACGCGCTGGCCCGTCGGCTACGCCGACATCGAGCCGTGGTACTCCTACGTCGAGCGGTTCGCCGGGCATCTCGGGCGAGCGCGCTGGGTCTCCAGCAGCTCCCCGACAGCGAGTTCCTGCCGGCCATGCCGCTGACGGCCGTCGAGCAGCACGTCCGCCAGTCGATCGCCGACGACCTACGACGGCCGCGCGATGACGATCGGCCGGGCCGCCATCCTGACCGCAGCCCCACCAGGGCCGCGCGGGCTGCCACTACTGCGGCCCGTGCGACCGGGGCTGCTCGGCCGGCGCCTACTTCTGCTCGCTCTCGTCGACGCTCCCGGCCGCCCAGGCGACCGGCAACCTGACCGTCCGCCCCGACTCGATCGTCCACTCGCTGGTGTACGACGAGGAGAGCCGACCGCGTGACCGGCGTCCGCGTCGTCGACCGCGAGACCAAGGAGGAGATGGTGTTCAACGCCAAGGTCGTGTTCCTCAACGCGAGCGCGATCGGGTGCGCGATGATCCTGATGAACAGCACGTCGCCGCGCTTCCCCGACGGCCTGGGCAACCAGTCGGGCCTGCTGGGCAAGGGCATCATGGACCACCACTTCATGGTGGGCGCCAACGGCGAGGTCCCCGGCTTCGAGGACCGCTACACGTTCGGCAACCGGCCGAACGGCATCTACATCCCGCGCTTCCAGAACCTCCCGTGGGAGCCGTCCTCGAACCGGGACTTCCTGCGGGGCTACGGCTACCAGGGCGGGTCGAGCCGCGGCGGCTGGGGCCGGGGCGCCGGGTCGCCGGGCGTCGGCGTGGCGCTCAAGGAGAGCCTCCGCGAGCCGGGCCAGTGGAGCTTCTCGATGTTCCCGTTCGGCGAGACGCTGGCCTACGACGACAACCGCGTCGAGCTGACCGACGAGAAGGACCAGTGGGGCGTCCCGATCCCGCGGATCGTGGGCTCGATCCGCGACAACGAGCGCCGGATGCGCGAGGGCATGAAGAACGACGGCGCCGAGATGCTGGAGGCCGCCGGCGCGGTCAACGTGAGCACCTGGGAGGCCGACTACCGGCTGGGCGAGGGCATCCACGAGATGGGCACGGCCCGGATGAGCGCGACGCCCGAGACCGGCTGCGTCGACGAGTACAACCGGGTCCACGAGATCCCCAACCTCTACGTCACCGACGGCGCCTTCATGACCTCGGCCGGCTGCCAGAACCCGTCGCTGACCTACATGGCGTTCACGGCCCGGGCCGTCGACCACGCCGTGAAGGCCGTCAACAGCGGCGACCTGCGTGTGTGACCGGTTCGGGGGCCGCGAGGACCCGCATCCCGCGAACCCCGAACCCCGAACCCTGAACCCACAATGAACCGCCGATCCTTCGTCCGCTCCGCTGCCGCCGCCTCAGTGGCCCCCCTCGTCGTGCCGCGCCACGTGTTGGGCGGGGTCGGGTACGTGGCGCCGAGCGACACCGTGGCTGTCGGCGTGATCGGGGCCGGGGGGATGGGCGCCTCGAACGCCGCCCCACTGGCCATGATGCCGGACGTCCGGATCGCGGCGATCGCCGACATCGACATGGGGCGCGTGGCCGACGCCGTCGCCGGCCGCCTGGGCTCGGACAACCCCGACGCCCGCCGGGCCGGCGCCGCGCTCCGCGACGCCTACGACGGCGCCGCCCGGTTCGCCGACTACCGCGAGATGCTGGCCGAGGCGGGCGGGCTCGACGGCGTCGTCGTCGCCACGCCCGACCACGTCCACGCTCACGCGGCGCTCGTGGCGATGAACCGGGGGCTCCACGTCTACGCCCAGAAGCCGCTGACCTACACGGTCGACGAGAGCCGCCGGCTGGCGGCCAAGGCGGCCGAGACCGGACTGGTGACCCAGATGGGCAACCAGGGGCACTCGGGCGACGACGGCCGCCGCGTCGTCGAGGTCGTCCGCGCGGGCGTGCTCGGGCCCATCCGCGAGGTCCAGGCCTGGACGAACCGGCCCAACGGCTGGTGGCTCCAGGGCGTCCCGATGCCCGACCCCGCGCCGGTCCCGGACGGCGTCGCGTGGGACCTCTACCTCGGCCCGAACGAGACCCAGCCGTACCGGCCCGGCATCCACCCGTTCGGGTGGCGCGGGTTCGTCGGCTTCGGCGTCGGGAGCCTGGGCGACATGGGCGCGCACCTGGTCGACTTCCCCGTCTGGGCGCTCGACCTGGGGCGCCCCGAGCGCGTCGAGACGCGGCACACGCCCTGGGGCGGCGACCGCGAGGACCCGGCGACCTACCCGCTGGCGACCGTCACGACCTACGACTTCGCCGGCCTCGGGCCCCAAGCGGGCGGGGCCGATGCCGGCGGCCCGTTGCGGATGACGTGGTACGACGGCGGCCTGCTGCCGCCGACGCCCGCGCAGGCGCCCGACGGGTTCACGCTCGACCCCAACGGAGGCGTCATCTTCGTCGGCGAGCGGGGGCTGCTGATCCACGAGACGTACGGTTCGAACCCGCGGTTTCTGCCGACGGCGCCCGGTCTCGACCTGGAGGCCGAGGCGGCCGCCGTGCCCGTGTCGCTGCCGCGCGTCGAGGGCGGCATCCGCGGCCACGAGGCCAACTGGGTCCGCGCGATCCAGGGGGCGGCGCCGGTCTCGTGCCCGTTCGGCTACGCCGCGCACCTCAACGAGATCATGCTCCTGGGCGTCGCCGCCATGCGGGCCGGCCAGCCGATCGCGGTCGCGCCCGACGGGACCGTCACCAACCACGACGCCTCCATCCTGACGCGGCCCTACCGCGCCGGCTGGGAGCTTCCGTCCTAGCGCGCGGGACGTGGAGCGCGGGGGACGACCCCGCGGCCAGCGTCCTACTCCCCACGCCCTCCGACCCATGATGAACCGCCGCCGCTTTCTCCGCCAGTCCGGCGCCGCCGTCGCCCTGGGCACCGCCCTCGGCCCCGGCGCCTCGCGCGCCCTCGCCGCCGCCCGCGCGGCCGACGTCCCGGCCAAGCTGGGCATCCAGCTCTACACGTTGCGCGACATCCTGCCCGGCGACGTCAACGGCGTCCTGGAGACGCTCCGGAGGGTCGGGATCTCCGAGGTCGAGACGGCCGGCTACGCCGACCGCGACCCGGCCGCGTTCCGCGCCGTCCTGGACGCGCTCGACCTCACGACGCCCTCGGCCCACCAGATGGTCGCGGAAGTGGTCGCCGGCTCGGAGAGCATGGCGGAGGCCGGGCTCCCCGACTTCGACACGGCCCTGGAGACCATCGTGTCGGTCGGCCACGACTACTTCGTGATCCCCTGGCTGCCGCCGGACGCGCGCCCCGACCGCGACGGCTACCTCCGCCTGGCCGACCTGCTCAACGGCTTCGGGGAGCGCGCGAACGCGGCCGGCGTCCGCCTGGCCTACCACAACCACGACTTCGAGTTCGACACGTTCGGGACCGACCGGCCCGCCTACTTCGACTTCGTCGAGCGGCTGGACCCGGACCTGGTCACGCTCGAACTCGACCTGTACTGGGTCGCCGTCGCCGGGCACGACCCCGTCGACGTGTTCGAGCGCTACCCCGGCCGGTTCCCGCTGTGGCACGTCAAGGACGGCGCGGGCCCGGAGATGACCCAGACCGCCGTCGGTGCGGGCACGCTCGACTGGCCGCGCATCTTCGCCGCCAGCGAGACGGCCGGCCTGGAGCACGCCTTCCTAGAGGCCGACAACCCGCCCGGCGGCGACGCGCTCGCCTTCGCCCGGTCCAGCGTCGCCTACGTCGAGTCGCTGCGCTGATGCGCCGCCGCGACGTCGTCCGCGCGCTGTCGGCGCTGCCGCTGGCCGGCTGCGTGCCCGCCTCGGCGCGGGTCCCGGTCGGCCCGGCGGGCATCGGGTCGTCCGGCTCGTCGCCCGCCCCCACGGTCGGCCCGAGGCGGGCCCGGTCGTTCCGCCATTCGGTCTGCCGGTGGCCGTTCGCCGGCTGGCCGCTCGACACGC
Source organism: uncultured Bacteroidota bacterium (assembly GCA_963740235.1). Lineage (GTDB taxonomy): Bacteria > Bacteroidota > Rhodothermia > Rhodothermales > Rubricoccaceae > Rubrivirga. The sequence continues at coordinate 887,133 of CAVUDG010000007.1, read as the reverse complement.
TGTGCGGCGTCGCCGCCGACCTCGGCATCGCGTCGGTCGAGTTGGTCCAGCCGTCCGACGCGCCGACGCTGGCCGCGCACGGCCTGACGTGCGCCATGACGGCCCACCCGGAGGCCCTCCCCGACGCGCTCCGCCGGGGGTGGAACCGGGCCGAGCACCACGAGGACCTGGTCCCGGCCTACCGCGCCCAGCTCGCCGCGACGGCCGACGCCGGCTGGGACCGGCTCATCTGCTTCTCGGGCAACCGCGACGGCCTGGACGACGCGGCCGGCCTGGAGACGATGGCGCAGGGCATCGAGCAGGTCCTCCCCGACGCCGAGCGGCTGGGCGTGACCGTCTGCATCGAGCTGTTCAACTCCAAGGTCGACCACCCGGACTACCAGGGCGACTCGACGGCCTGGGGGCTGGCGCTGGTCGAGCGGGTCGGGTCGGAGCGGTTCAAGATCCTGTACGACATCTACCACATGCAGATCATGGAGGGCGACGTGATCCGGACGGTGACCGACCACCTCGACGCGTTCGCGCACTTCCACACGGCCGGCGTGCCGGGCCGCCACGAGATCGACGAGAGCCAGGAGCTGTTCTACCCCGCCATCATGCGGGCGCTCGACCGCGCGGGCTTCTCTGGGTTCGTCGCCCAGGAGTTCGTCCCGACCGGCGACCCCCGCGCCGCCCTGGCCGACGCCATCGCCCGGTGCTCCGTCTAGCCGCCTTCGCCGCCGTCCTCGGGGCCGGGCGTGCCGGGAGACCGCCCGAGGCGGGCCCCCGCGTGCTCGCACGGCGCTCGGGCAGCGCCGAGAGCCACGCCGAGCCGGCCCTCGGCGGCGCCGTCGGATGGGTCGGGCGGCCGGCGTGCGCCCGCTGAGGGCTCAGGCGTCGACGGCCTCGACGGGCGCCAGCGCCTCGGCCTCGGCCTCGGTGTAGAGGCGGCTGTCGATCAGGAAGCGGAGCCCGAGCGGGATCTCGATCGAGAAGCTGGAGCCGCGGCCCGGCTTCACGCCGACCGTCAACTGGGTGTGCTTCCAGTACTCGAACTGGCTCTTCTCCATGTAGAACGGGACGCCGTGGACCTCGCCCAGCTTCACGTCCGAGCGGCCCAGGCGGAAGTCGCCCTCGGCATAGCACATCGGGCTGGAGCCGTCGCAGCAGCCGCCGGACTGGTGGAACATGAGCGGCCCGTGGCTCTCGCGTAGCTGGTCGATGACCGCGGCGGCCTCGTCGGTGACGAGGACTCGGGGGGTAGGCATAGAGTCGGGGGGGCGTGGATCGGTCGGTCAGAGAGTGGGCGGGTCCGCCCGCCTCGGCGCCGAGGCGGGGACCGCCGGAGACGGGCCGGGGTCCGGAGTCACCTGGCGGCGAGCCCCAGACCCCGACCCTCGAACCTGGCCGGATCGGCCTAGAAGAAGCCGAGGGCGTCCTTCGAGTACGACACCAGCATGTTCTTGGTCTGCTGGTAGTGGCCGAGCATCATCTTGTGGTTCTCGCGCCCGATCCCAGACTTCTTGTACCCACCGAACGCGGCGTGGGCCGGGTAGAGGTGGTAGCAGTTGACCCAGACGCGGCCGGACTCGATGGCGCGCGGCACCTGGAAAAGCTGGTGCGCGTCGCGCGTCCAGACGCCGGCGCCGAGGCCGTAGAGCGTGTCGTTGGCGATCTCGATGGCCTCGGCCTCGTCCTTGAACGTGGTCACGGACACGACCGGCCCGAAGATCTCCTCCTGGAAGACGCGCATCGAGTTGTCGCCCTTGAAGATCGTCGGCTGGATGTAGTAGCCGCCGTCAGGGACGCCCGCGTAGCCGTCGCCCGAGTGGCCCGCCGCGCCGTCGCCCCCGCTCGCGTTGGCGGGCGTCGCCGGCGTCGGCGTGGCCTGGCTGTTGGGCGCGTTCGTCGAGTCGTTGCCCGCGACCGCCATCTGGGGCTCGCCGTTGCGAGCGACGCTGCCGCCGGCGAGCACCTCGGCGCCCTCCTCCTTCCCGATCCGGAAGTAGCTCTGGATCTTCTCGTACTGGTCGTTCGAGGCCTGCGCGCCGACCATCGTCTCCGAGTCGAGCGGGTTTCCGACCTTGATCGCGTTGACGCGCTCGACCAGCCGCTCGATGAACTCGTCGGCGATGGACTCCTGGACCAGGATGCGGCTGGGGCACGTGCAGACCTCGCCCTGGTTGAGCGCGAACATGGCCGCGCCCTCCAGGCACTTGTCAAAGAAGGCGTCGTCGTGGTCCATCACCGACTCGAAGAACACGTTGGGCGACTTGCCGCCCAACTCCAGCGTCATCGGGATGATGTTCTCCGAGGCGTACTGCATGATGAGCCGCCCGGTCGTGGTCTCGCCGGTGAAGGCGATCTTTTTGATGCCCGGGTGCTGCGCCAGCGGCTTGCCCGCCTCGGGCCCGAAGCCGTGGACCACGTTGAGCACGCCCGCCGGGAGCACGTCCTTGATCAGCTCGATCCACTCCATGATCGATACGGGCGTCTGCTCGGCCGGCTTCGAGCACCACGCAGTTGCCGGCCGCCAGCGCCGGGCGCCAGCTTCCAGGCCGCCATCAGCAGCGGGAAGTTCCACGGGATGATCTGGCCGACGACGCCGAGGGGCTCGTGGAGCTGGATCGAGACCGTCGTCTCGTCGAGCTCGGAGATGCCGCCCTCCTGGGCCCGGATGACGGACGCGAAGTAGCGGTAGTGGTCGACCACGAGCGGCATGTCGGCCGCCAGCGTCTCGCGGATCGGCTTCCCGTTGTCGACCGTGTCGACCAGCGCCAGGTGCTCCAGGTTGTCCTCGGTGATCTGCGCGATCCGGAGGAGCATGTTGGCCCGGTCGGTCACCGACGTGTGCCTCCACGACCTCGTCGAACGCCTTCTGCGCGGCCTCGACCGCGTGGTCCACGTCGGCCTCGGACGACCGGGCGACCTGGCAGAAGGTCTGGCCGTCGATGGGGGAGGGGTTGTCGAAGTAGCGACCGTCGACTGGCTCGACGTACTCGCCGCCGATAAAGTTGAGGTAGCGCTCTTTGAACGGGGGACGGTCGTACACCATGGTCGGACGGGGGAAGGAAGGGAACAGAGCGGGTGCCGGCAGGGGGGGCGGGCGGCGCCCTTTGCATCACCTTCAAAATTAGGAAGCGCTTCCGGGGACTTCTCGGTCTCTTCTCTCGTAAAGTGCCGTGATCCTATCGGGTACGTGGGTTCGGTGCTATGGAATCTGTCTTTTTCGCCCGTCTCGACCGTATCAGTCGCGAGAACGCGCCGACCGACCTCGTCGAGAACCGGGTCACGTTCGGCGCCGAGCACGCCGCCTTCTCGGTCTACGACACCGTCCGCCCGGCCGAGCGCGTCCCGCTGGCCGCCGACAACCCGCTCTACTGCGGCATGGTGACGGGCAAGAAGCTGGTCCACACCGCCTCGGGCGACGCCATCCCGTTCTTGCCGCTCGAATCGCTCGTCGTCCCGACGGGTCAGACCATCGAGATCGACTTCCCCGGCGCCACGGACGCCGCCCCGACCAAGTGCTTGACCATCGAGATCGACCGCGTGCGCGTGCGCCAGGTGGCCTCGCGGCTCAACGAGACCGCCCCGCGCGTGCCCGAGTCCGGTGAGTGGCGCTACGACGACGACGCGGTGTGCCACTTCGTGAACACCCCCGGCATCGAGCACACCGTCCGCCAGCTGGTGGGGCTGTTCGTGGAGGACGCGCCGGACAAGGACGTGCTGATCGACCTGGGCGTGCAGGAACTGGTGGTCCGGATGCTCCGCGTCGAGGCCCGCCGGCTGCTGCTGGAGGAGAGCGAGCGCCGGTCGGCCCGTCACGGCTTGGCGGCGGCGGCGGAGGCGGCCAAGCGGCGCCTACACGAGCCGCTCCGCGTGGCGGACCTCGCCCGGGCGGCCTGCATGTCCGAGCCGGCGTTCTATCGGGCGTGGCGCACCGAGTTCGGCCTGACGCCGGTCGCGTACCTGACGCGCCTCCGTGTCGACCGTGCCCGCCAGCTCCTCGCCGACCCGGCGCGGAGCGTGACCGACGTGGCGGCCTCGGTCGGCTTCGGATCGGTGAGCCACTTTATCCGGGTCTACCGCGAGCACGTCGGGACGACGCCGAAGCAGGACCAGATCGCGCGGCAGGCGGGCTGAGTGTGGCCCCCGACCAAGGGGCGTCCGTACCCTTCGGCCCGTCCCCGACCCTCCGGGGCCCCACGCCGGCCCGGCCGCGCCACCCCCCTCCGACCGCATGAGCACGTCCCCGACTCCCTCGTGGATCTACGTCGTGGCGGCCGTCTTCTTCCTGGGCGTCGGCCTCCGGGACCTCGGCCTCGGTGGCGACCCCGACCTTGTCGACGCGGCGTGGGAGCTGACGTTCTCCGTCGCCAACGGCCTGTTCGTCTGGCTCTACCGGGGCGGGCCGGCCTGGACGAAGCCCGCGGGCACCGCGCTGTTCGCGGTCGGCATCGCGGGCGCGCTCGCCTCCATCTTCCTGAACGGCGCCTAGCCGGCCGGCCCCGAACGGCCCCATCCCCCTACGTCCGATGCCCCTCCACAGACCCCTCCGCGCCGGCCAGGTCGGCGGCGGCCCTGGCGCCTTCATCGGCGACGTCCACCGCCGCGCGATGCGGATGGACGGGCTCGCCACGCTCGTCGCCGGCGTGTTCTCGTCCGACCCCGACAAGAGCCGGGCCCACGCCGAGACGCTGGGCGTCGAGCGGGCCTACGGCTCGTTCCACGAGATGGCCGAGGCGGAGGCGGCCCGGCCCGACGGGGTCGAGGTCGTCTCCATCGTCACGCCCAACTGGCTCCACGCGCCGGCAGCGATGGCGTTCATCGAGCGCGGCATCTCGGTCGTCTGTGACAAGCCGATGACGACGACGCTGGAGGACGCCGAAGCGCTCGTCCGCGCGGTCGCCGAGTCGGGCGTCACGTTCGCGCTGACCCACAACTACACCGGCTACCCGATGGTCAAGCACGCCCGGGCGCTCGTCGCCGACGGGGCCATCGGGGAGGTGCGGAAGGTGGTCGCGGAGTACAGCCAGGGCTGGCTCTCGCAGCCGATCGAGCGCGAGGGGAGCAAGCAGGCCGCCTGGCGGACCGACCCCAAGAAGGCCGGGGCGGGCGCGCTCGGCGACATCGGGAGCCACGCCGAAAACCTCGCCGGCTACATCACGGGGCTCCACCTGGACCGCCTGTGCGCCGACGTCCGGACGTTCGTGCCGGGCCGGCCCATCGACGACGACGCCAACGTGCTGCTCCGGTACCGCGCCCCCAACGGCGCCCCCGACGGCGCCCCCGACGGCGCGGGCGGCGGCGCGGGCGGCGGCGCGGGGGGCGGCGCGGGCGGCGTCCTCCACTGCTCCCAGATCGCGGCCGGGCTCGAGAACGACCTGCGCGTCCGTGTGAGCGGTAGCGAGGGGACGCTGACGTGGCGCCAGGAGGACCCCAACGAGTTGGTCCACCACGCGCTCTCGGGTGCCGAGCGCGTCTACCGCCGGGGCCACGACGCCCTCGCCCCGGCGGCCCAACACGCGAGCCGGCTGCCGCCGGGCCACCCCGAGGCGTTCAACGAGGCGTTCGCCAACGTGTACTCGAATGCGCTCCGGACCATCGCTGCGCGCGCGGCCGGCGACGAGCCCGACCCGCTCGACCTCGACTTCCCGACGGTCGAGGACGGCGCCCGGGGCGTCCACTTTATCCTGACGGCGCTCGAGAGCGGCCGCCAAGAGGCCTGGGTCGACGCGAGCTACACCCCGCCCACCGCCTGACCCCCCCCACACCCGACCCGGCCGCCTCGGCGCCGAGGCGGACGACCCCATGACGCCATCCACCGTCGTCTTCGACCTCGGCGCGGTCCTCATCGACTGGGACCCGCGCTACGCCTACCGCCAGCTCGGCGGGACCGAGGCCGAGATCGAGCACTTCCTCGACCACGTCGCCGTCGCCGAGTGGAACCGCCAGCTCGACGGCGGCCGCCCGTTCGCCGACGCCATCGCCGAGCGGACCCGCGATTTCCCCGAGCACGCCGACTGGCTGGAGGCTTGGTGGACCCACTGGCCCGTCATGCTGGGCGGGCCCATCGAGGGCACCGTCGACCTGCTCCGCGAGCTGGACGCCCAGGGGACGCCGCTCTACGCGCTCACCAACTGGTCGGCCGAGACCTTCCCCATCGCCCGTGACCGGTTCGACTTCCTGAACCGATTCCGGGGCATCGTCGTCTCGGGCGAGGTCGGCATGACCAAGCCCGACGCCGACATCTACCACCACCTCGTCGACGCCTTCGGCCTCGACCCGGCCGAGACGGTGTTCATCGACGACAGCGCGGCCAACGTCGAGACGGCGCGGCGGCTCGGTTTCCACGGCGTCCGCTTCACGTCGCCCGAGGCCCTCCGCGCCGACCTCGCCCGCCTCGGCCTCCCCGTCGCGCCCCCCGACGACGCGCCCGAGGCGGCCCGGCCCGACTGACGCCATGCGCCCGCTTCTCCTCGCCCTCGTGCTCGCCGCGGCCCCGGTCCTCGCCCAGCCGCTCACCGTCGCCTCGCCCGACGGCCGGACCGTCGTCACGGTCTTCGCCGACGGCGACCTCGCGTACTCCGTGGCCCGCGACGGCCGGCCCCTCGTCGAGCGGTCCGCGTTGGGCGTCGTGCTCGCCGACGGCGACACGCTCGGCGGCCCGATGCGCGCCGTCGGCACCGAACGCCAGTCGGTCGACGAAACGTGGACCCAGCCGTGGGGGGAGGTCGAGACCGTCCGCGACCACCACAACGAGCTGGCCGTGCGCCTCGCGACCACCGGCGCGCCGGACCGCCGTATGGACCTCGTGGTCCGCGTGTTCGACGGCGGTGTCGGGCTCCGCTACGTCTGGCCCGAGCAGCCCGCGCTGGGCGCGTTCGAGATCGTCGAGGAGCTCACCGAGTTCGCCCTCGTCGGCGACCCGACGGCGTGGTTCATCCGCGCGCAGGAGGAGAACCGCTACGAGTACCTCTACGAGCGGATGCCGCTCCGGCGGACGGCCAACCTCATGCACACGCCGCTGACGATGCAGTACGACGGCGGCCCCGTCGTCGCCATCCACGAGGCGGCCCTCGTGGACTACGCCGGGATGTCGCTCGCGCGGACCGGCCGGAACACGCTCCGGGCCCACCTCACGCCGTGGTCCACGGGCGTCGCCGTCTACGCCGAGGCGCCCCACCGCTCGCCCTGGCGGATGCTCCTCGTCGGCGACGCGCCGGGCGACCTCGTGACGAACTACACCATGCTCAACCTCAACGAGCCCAACGCGCTCGGCGACGTGAGCTGGGCCGCGCCGGGCAAGTACGTCGGCATCTGGTGGGCCATGCACCTCGGGCGCTGGACGTGGGGGACCGGCCCGGACCACGGCGCGACGACGGAGCACACGCGCCGCTACATCGACTTCGCCGCCGAGCACGGCTTCGACGGCGTTCTCGTGGAAGGCTGGAACGTCGGGTGGGACGGCGACTGGCTGGCGACGGGCACGCGGATGGAGTTTGCGCACCCAACGCCAGACTTCGACCTGGAAGGGCTTTCAGCGTACGCACGAGAGCGCGGGACGCGGCTCGTCGGGCACCACGAGACGAGCGGGAACGGGCCGCACTACGAGGCCGAGATGGACGAGGCCTACGCGCTCATGGACCGCCTCGGCATCCGCGCCGTCAAGACGGGGTACGTCGACTTCAGCATGAGCTACCCGTCGGTCGACGCGCCGGGCGCGGCCGACACGACCTACGAGTGGAACTACGGCCAGGCCTACGTCCGCCACTACCAGCGGACCGTCGAGGCGGCGGCGCGGCACCGCGTCGCGCTCAACATCCACGAGTCGGTCAAGGACACCGGCCTCCGGCGGACGTACCCGAACCTCATGACGCGCGAGGCCGCGCGCGGCCAGGAGTACAACTCGCCCGGCGGCGGCGGCAACGGCCCGGACCACGTCCCGACGCTCGTGTTCACGCGGATGCTCGCCAGCCCGATGGACTTTACGCCCGGCATCTTCGACCTCGACGCGACCGGGCCCGGCGCCAACCACGTCCCGACGACGCTCGCCGGCCAGCTCGCGCTCTACGTCGTCCTGTACAGCCCGCTCCAGATGGCGGCCGACCTCCCGGAGAACTACGCGCCGCACCTCGACGCCTTCCAGTTTATCGAGGACGTCCCGGTCGACTGGGCCGACACGCGCGTCCTCGAGGCCCAGATCGGCGACTTCGTCACGATCGTCCGGAAGGACCGCGCGTCCGACGACTGGTACCTCGGCGCCAAGACCGACGGCTCGGTGCGGACCGTCGACGTCGCGCTCGACTTCCTCGACGCCGGCCGCGCCTACGCCGCCACGCTCTACCGCGACGCCGACGGCGCCGACTGGCAGACGAACGCGACGGCCTACGCCATCGAGACCCGCACCGTCCGCGCCGGCGACCGGCTCTCGGTCCCGCTCGCGCCCGGCGGCGGCCTGGCCGTCCGCTTCGCCGCGGAGTAGGGGGACGGGCATCGGGCACGAGGGGCGGTCTCCTCCTCCGAGTCTGAGCCGGCCCCCGCCTTTCCGCCCACCTCCGCCTCGGTCCCGAGGCGGGCCCACCCAGCGCCGCGCACGGCGTCTCCAGGCTTCCCTCTTCCCTCATCCCCCCTCCCTCATGTCCCGCCCCGTCACCCTCTTCACCGGCCAGTGGGCCGACATGCCCATCGCCGAGCTCGCGCCCAAGGCGGCCTCGTGGGGCTACGACGGCCTCGAGCTGGCCACCTGGGGTGACCACCTTGACATCCACCGCGTGCTCGACGAGGACGGCTACGCGGCGTCGCACAAGCGGCTCCTGGCCGACAACGGCCTCGACCTCTACGCCATCTCGTGCCACCTGGTCGGGCAGGCCGTGGCCGACAAGATGATCGACGGGCGGCACCAAGCCATCGTGCCGGCCCACGTCTGGGGCGACGGCGACCCCGAGGGCGTCCGCCAGCGGGCCGCGGCCGAGGTGGTCAAGGTGGCCGAGGCGGCGGCCGCGCTGGGGCTGGAGGTCGTGACCGGCTTCACGGGCTCGCCGATCTGGCACCTGTTCTACTCGTGGCCGCCCAACCTGCCCGAAGACATCGAGGCCGGCTTCCAGGAGACGGCCGAGCGCTGGACCCCCATCCTGGATCGGTTCCAGGAGCTCGGCGTCCGGTTCGCGCTGGAGGTCCACCCGTCCGAGATCGCGTTCGACGGGCCGAGCTGGGCGCGCGCGCTCGACGCGATGGGCGGGCACCCGGCCTTCGGGATCAACTTCGACCCGAGCCACTTCGGGTACCAGAACGCCGACTACGTCCGGTTCATCCGGGACCACGGCGACCGGATCTTTCACGTCCACATGAAGGACGTCTGGTGGAGCGACGTGCGGACCGAGGCGGGCACGCTGGGTGGCCACACCGAGTTCGGCGACGCCCGCCGGTCGTGGGACTTCCGGAGCCTAGGGCGCGGCAAGATCGACTTCGAGGAGATCATCCGGGCGCTCAACGACGTCGGCTACGACGGCCCGCTCTCGGTCGAGTGGGAGGACATGAAGATGGACCGCGAGCACGGGGCGGCCGAGGCCGCGGCTTTCGTCAAGCGCGTCGACTTCCCGGCGTCCGACATCGTGTTCGACCAGCAGTTCTCGAAGGCGAGCGAGGGGTAGCCCCCCGAGATCGGGCCGACGACGTCCGCCTCGGCGCCGAGGCGGGCGGGGCCGGCCGATTTTGACGTCCGGGCTCCCCGGGACGCCTGCCGGCAGTAGACTCCGTTCGCGCGCTCTCCACAGACCATGTCCGACTCCGTCTCTCGCCGTCGCTTTCTCGCCTCCGCAGGCGCCGTCCTGGGCGTCGGCCCGATGCTCGCCGCGTGCGGCGGCGGCGGCAACGTCCAGGCCTCGTCGTGCGAGGGGTACACCGCGCTCGACGGCGCGGCCCTCCAGCAGCGCGCGAGCCTCAACTACGTCGACAACTCGGTGACGCCGGGCCAGCTGTGCAGCAACTGCCGGTTCTACAACCTGCCCGAGGCCGACTCGCCGTGCGGCGGGTGCCAGCTGTTCCCCGGCCCGGTCGCGCCGGGCGGCTGGTGCAAGTCGTGGGTCGCCCAGGCGACCTAGCGGGCCGCCTCGGCCGCCCGCTCGGCCTGGGCGATGTGGCGTAGTGCGTGCCGGGCCGCGAACTCGAGGGCTGCCCCGAGCGGGAGCCGCAGGAGACGGCCGAACGGTAGCGGACCTTGACTCGCGCGAGGTCCAGCCCGTCGGCCCGCTCGCACGCGGCGAGGTACCGGTCGACCGAGCGGTCGAACGCCGCCAGCGTCGCGGCCTCGTCGAGTGCCGACCGCGAGCCGACCCACGACGGGTCGAGCGCGCGCGGCGTCCTGAGCGACGGCCCGCCCCCTCTGCGGACCCGAGGACCGTCCGCATCACGAGGCCGTGCTCGAACGGGCCGGTCGCCCGGCGCGCGCCCTCCACGACCGCGGGCTCAATCTGGGCCAGGTAGCCCTCGGCGACCCGGTTGAGGTGCTCGACGCACTCGGCGGCCGACCAGCCCCCGGAGGACGGCTTCCAGTTGAACGCGTCGTCCGGAAGCGGGTCGGTCAGGCCGTGGAGCCGGACGCGGGACTGGCGGTGGAGGGCAGCGGAGAGCACGGCGGAGGTGCGCATCGGTCGGCGGGACGGTCGATCTTCCGACAGCTTAGGGCGGGCTCGGACCGCCGTCCATTCGCAGTCGACCGCCGTGTCTGACGACCTCCCCTCACGCCGCCCTCGGCCCCGGAAACGCCCTCAGCAAGACCGGAGCCGGATCACGGTCGAGGCCGTGCTAGAGGCGGCGCTTCAGGTTCTGGGGGCCGAGGGCTACGACGCGCTGACGACGACGCGGGTCGCCGAGCGGGCCGGCGTCTCGGTCGGCACGCTCTACCAGTACGTCCCCGACAAGGCCGCCGTCGTCGCGGGCCTGGTCGAGGTCCAGATCGGCCTCGACGTGGACGCGATGCGGGGGGCGTTCGCCGAGGCCGAAGCGCTCGACCTCGGCGACGCCGTCGACCGGGTCGTCACCGCGTTCGTCGGGCTGTTCGCCGGCGCGCCGGAGCGGTCGGCCGTGGTCTTGCACGGGGCGCTCCGGGTCCGGTGGCGGTCCGTGGCTGGTGGAGGCGGCCGAGGCCGCCGCGGGCTCCCTCTCGCGCCGGGGCGCCGTCGACGCCGACCTGCAGGCCTACGTCGCCGTCCACGCCGTCGTCGGCCTCGTCGTCCGGTCGCTGGTCGAGCGGCCCGAGGCGGTGGCCCCGGACGCGATCGCGCGCGAGGCGCGGGCGCTCGTGCGGCGCGGCCTGCTCGCCGACTGACGGGCGACTGACGGGCGACTCGTGGGAGGCCCCTCCACCGAGGTGCCCCGCCTCGGGACCTGGGTGGGGGAGGAGGGGAGTCGCGAGGGCGGGGGGGCACGCGCGGTGTGGAAACGCTTCCATCCTTCCCGTACCTTCACGCGCCCTCCATCACCCCGCCCATGCCCGACTTTGCCCTCACGACGCTCGACATCTCGGCGATCGTCATCTACGCCCTGGTGATCTTCGGGATCGGGCTGTACTTCTCGCGCGAGACCGAGGACGGCGAGGACTACTTCCTGGCGGGCCGGTCGCTGAGCTGGGGGCTCATCGGGATCAGCCTGCTGGCGTCGAACCTGTCGTCGAGCTCGATGATCGGGATGGCCGGCGAGGCCTACGGCGGGATCGGGCTGGCCGTGTTCAACTACGAGTGGATGGCGGCCCTGGTGCTGGTCGTGTTCGTCCTGTTCTTCCTGCCGTTCTACATCAAGACGGGGATCTACACGATGCCCGAGTTCCTGGAGCGCCGGTTCGACGGGCGGAGCCGGGTCTACTTCTCGGCCATGAGCATCTTCCTGTCGGTCGTGGTCGACACGGCGGCGGCGCTGTTCGCGGGCGCGCTCGTGGTCCAGCTGGTCTACCCGGAGTTCCCGCTGTGGATCACGATGGCCATCCTGGCGCTGATCGCCGGGGCCTACACCATCGCCGGCGGGCTCAAGGCGGTCGTCTACACCGACGCCATCCAGGGCACGCTGCTCCTGGTGGGCGCGGGCGCGGTCTCGATTATGGCCTGGAACGCGATCGGCGGGTGGGACGCCGTCACGGCGGTCACGCCGCCCGACCGGCTCGACCTGATCCAGCCCATCGACGTCGAGAACGGGATGCCGTGGCCCGGCCTGCTCACGGGCGTCTTCCTGTTGGGCTTCTACTTCTGGACCACCAACCAGTTCATGGTCCAGCGCGTGCTGGGCGCCAAGAACCTCGACCACGGGCGCTGGGGGGCGCTGTTCGGCGGCCTGCTCAAGCTCCCCATCCTGTTCCTGATGGTCATGCCGGGGACGTTCGCCCGCGTCCTCTACCCCGACCTCGAGCGGGCCGACCAAGTGTTCCCGACGCTGCTGTTCGACCTGCTGCCGGACGGGTTCCGCGCGCTCGTGCTCACGGCCATGCTGGCCGCCATCATGTCGTCGGTCGACTCGACGCTGAACGCGGCCTCGACGCTGGTCTCGATGGACTTCGTCAAGCGCAAGAACCCCGACATCTCGCCCAAGGCCCTCGTCCGCGTCGGGCGGATCGTGACGGCGGCGTGCATGGTCTTCGCGATCGCCTGGAGTCCGGTCATCGTCGGGTTCGACACGCTGTGGACGTACCTCCAGACGACGCTGGCCTACGTGGCCCCGCCGGCGCTGGCGCTGTTCATCCTGGGCGTGTTCTGGCGCCGCGCGAACGCGACGGGCGCCATCGCGGGCATGATCGCCGGGCACCTCGCGGCGGTCGTCTTCCTGATCCTCAACGTCCAGGGCGTCTACGAGATGAACTTCCTCTACCTCGCCCCGGTCCTCCTGCTGATCGCGATGGCGGTGATGGTGGTGGTGAGCCTGCGGGGCGAGGCCCCGCCGGTCGAGAAGACGGAGGACACGACCTGGACGCCGGCCTTTTTCAAGGCCGAGAGCGCCGAGTTGGCGAACGTCGCCTGGTGGAAGAACTACCGGATCCAGTCGGCCGTGCTGGTCACGCTGACGCTGATCCTGGTCGGGTTCTTCTGGTAGCCGGCCCGGCCCCGCCCGCCTCGGCGCCGAGGCGGGCGGGCGTCGCAACCGGGGCCCGTCGTCGGCCGTTGGCCCCCCGCCATCGGCCCCTCCGACCCTGACCTACCTCCAGTTCCACCTCGCGTTCACGCTCCCGCCGCTCGTCGGGCTGGCCCTGCTCCAGGGGCGGACGCGGGAGCCGTGGTGGCCCCTGGCCCTGCTCGTCGGCATCGCGTTCGTCTACACGACGCCCTGGGACAACTACCTGGTCGCGCGTGAGGTGTGGAGCTACCCGCCGGGCCGGGTGTTGGCGACCGTCGGCTGGGTGCCGGTCGAGGAGTACGCGTTCTTCGTGATCCAGACCGTGATCACCGGTCTGTGGGTCCGGCTGCTCCAGGCGAGGTGGCCCGCCTCGGCGGCCCCGCCGCACCGGGCGGCCCGCGTCGCGGGGACGGCGCTGTTCGCGGCGCTGAGCGTCGTCGGGGCCGTGCTGGTCGTGGCCGGTGGGCACGGGCTCTACCTCGGCCTGATCCTGGCCTGGGCCTGCCCGATTCTGGCGCTGATGTGGGGGATCGGCGGGCACCTGATCTGGGCGAGGCGGCGCCTGGTGGCGGCGGCCGTGGTCCCGGTCTCGCTCTACCTGTGGGTGGCCGACCGGATCGCGATCGGGCTCGGCATCTGGGACATCACCGACGCCACGCGGACGGGCTGGGAGATCGCCGGGCTGCCGGTCGAGGAGGCGTTGTTCTTCGTGGTCACCAACCTGCTGGTCGCCCAGGGGCTGGTGATGCTCGAGCGCGACGCGCTGCCCGAGACGGTGGGCCGGCTCCGCCGTCCGGTGGCCGCGTGACCGCTCCGTTTTCGTGGCGGAGCGGCGGGCTGGTGCTTGCCTGGGGCGGCGTCGCCGGCTCGCTGGCCGCGGCGCCCTGGCTCGCCGAGGCGCCGGCCTGGGTGCTCGCGCTGCCCTGGCTGCTGAGCGCGCTCGCGCTCGGACTTCCGCACGGCGCCGTCGACCCGGTCGTCCCGTTCGTGATGCGGGGCGAGCGGCTCCGCCTGGGTCCCGTCGCCGCGTTCTCGGTCGCGTACCTCGCTCTGGGCGCCGTCGTGCTCGCCGCGTGGTGGGCGCGGCCGGCCGCCGCCGCCGTCGGGTTCCTGGCGCTGACCTGGGCGCACTGGGGCCAGGGCGACGTCTACGCGCTGCGCGCGCTCGGCTGGGACCGTCACCTGGCGGGCCCGGGCCAGCGGGCGTGGGCGGGCGTCGTGCGGGGCGCGTTGCCGATGGCCGTCCCGCTGGCCGCCTTCCCCGAGGTCTACGCCGAGGTGGTCGGGGCGATGGCGGCGGCGCTGCGGCCCGACCGTGCCGAGGCCGCGCGGGACGTGGTCCTCGCCGTCCCGTCGGGCGTCGTCTGGGCCGGCCTCGGTGTGCTCGTGGTCGGGTACGTGGCCTGGGCCCTCGCTGGGGTCCGGCGTCGGCCCGGGGCCGGGCGGACGTTGGCGCTCGACCTGGCCGAGGTCGCCGGGCTGGCCGTGTTCTTCGCCGTCGTCCCGCCGCTGTGGGCGGTCGGCGTGTACTTCTGCTTGTGGCACGCGCTCCGGCACCTCGCCCGCCTGGCGCCGCTGGTGGCCGGCGGCTCGGCCCGGACGCTCGCGCTCTACGCCCTGCCGGGGACCGTTGGCGCCGCCGTCCTGATCGGGCTGATCTTCTCGGGCGTCCTCCGCCAGCCCCTGTCCGGCGTGGGCGCCTACCTCGTCGGCATCGCCGCGCTCACGGTCCCCCACGTCGCCGTGGTCGCGTGGATGGACCGGGTGCAACACGTCTGGACCGCCCCATGACCGCGCTCGACCTGCTCCGCGACTCGCTCACCGAGGCGGGCTACCTCGCCTCGCCGACCGACCGGACCAACTACCGCCGCGTCTGGGCCCGCGACGGCGTCATCTGCGGCCTGGCCGGGCTCGCCTCCGGCGACGACGACCTGGCGGACGGGCTCCGGCGGACCGTCGAGACGCTGTTCGCCCACACCGGCCCCCAGGGGCAGGTCCCGTCGAACGTCGCCATCGGGCCGGACGGCCAGGCCCGAGCGGTCAGCTACGGCGGGCTGGCGGGGCGCGTCGACGCCGGGCCGTGGGCGGTTCTGGGCGCGGCGGCCTGGGCGCGGCACGCCGGCGACGCCGGCTGGGCGGCCCGGCTGGCGCACCCGGTCGCGGGCGTGCTCCGGCTGCTCGACGCCTGGGAGTTCAACGGCCGCGGGCTGGTCTACGTCCCGCAGTCCGGCGACTGGGCCGACGAGTACGACCTGCACGGGTACCTCCTGTTCGACCAGGTGCTGCGGCTGCTCGCGCTCCGGGCCCTCGTCCCGTTCGCGACCTCGCCCGCCTCGATGGCCGAGCGGGCCGACCGGCTGCAGGCGCTCGTCGAGGACACGTTCTGGCCCCACGCCGACGGCGACCCGGCCGGGGCCTACCACCCGGCCGCCTACCGCGCCGCCCAGGCCGACCCCGCGCCGTTCCCGTTCGCCGCGCTCACGCCCGGCGGCTACGCCCGGCGGTTCGACGCGTTGGGCAGCGCGCTCGCCGTGCTGGCCGGGCTGTGGCCCGACCGCCGCGACGCGCTCCTGAACCACGGGCTGACGCTGGCGGCCCAGACCGCGCCCGGCCTGGTCCCGGCCTTCGCCCCGACCGTCCGCGAGGGCGACGACGGGTGGGCGGCGCTGCGCGGGAGCGTCCGCGACCACTTCTCGAACCGGCCCGGCCACTACCACAACGGCGGGTGCTGGCCGATGGTCAACGGCTGGTGGGTCGCCGGGCTGGCTGCGGCCGGCCGTGCCGGCGATGCCGAGTCGCTCCTGAACCGCACCGAGGCGGCCAATGCCGAGGTGTTCCCCGAATACCTCGACGCCGAGCACGGCGAGCGCCTGGGCACGACGCCGCTGGCCTGGAGCGCCGCGGGGGCCGTCCTGGGCCGCGCCGCCCTGGCTGGGCCGCTCTGCTGGTGGGCGCCCGCCGAGAGCGACCCCGAGCCGGCCGTCGTGGCCGGCGGGCCGCCCCAGGTCGTCGTCGCGGGCGAGGTGCTGGTCGACTTTATCACGACCGAGACCGTCGACGACCTGGCCACGTCGGCGCGGTTCGAGCGGCACGCGGGCGGGAGCCCGGCCAACCTGGCCACCAACCTCGCCCGCTTGGGCGTGCCCGTGACTCTGGTCGCGACCGTCGGCGACGACAGCCTGGGGCGCTTCGTGACGCGCGAGATCGAGCGGACCGGCGTGGCGACCCGGTTCACGACGCGCGTCGAGGACCCCACGAGCGTCGTCACCGTCGCGCGCTCCGCCGGGACGCCCGACTTCGCCGTCTACCGGACGGCCGACCGCTACCTCACGCCGGACCAACTGCCGGACCGGCTGCTGCGGCAGGCCCGCGTGTTCCACACGTCCGGCTTCGCGCTGAGCCGCGAGCCCGCCCGGGCGACGCTGCTCGACGCCGCCCGCCGCGCCGGTCGGCTGGGCCTGGCCGTGTCCATCGACGTCAACTTCGCGCCGCGCTCCGACGCCCGCCGGGCCGAGAAGCAGGACGCGGCCCGCCAGATCCTGGCCCTGGGCCCGCTCGTCAAGTGCAGCCGCGACGACCTCGCCCGCCTGTGGGGCGCCGACGCGGCCGACGACGACGCGGCGGTCGGCCGCCTGGTCGGCCTCGGCGCCTCGCTGGTGTGCCTCACCCGGGGCGCCGACGGCGCGCTCGTGGTCTGGGACGGCGGCCGGGCCGAGGTGGCCGCCGAGCCCGTCGAGCCCGTCGACGCGACCGGGGCCGGTGACGCGTTCTGGTCCGGCTTCCTGGCCGCCTGGCTGGGCGGCCAGCCACCCCCCGACTGCGCCCGCGCGGGCGCCCGGATGGCGGCGCTCAAGCTGGCCCGCGTCGGCCCGCTCCCGGACCGTGTGGACGCGCGCGCGGTCCTGGAGGTCTAGCAGCCCGCGGTCTGACGCGCCGTCCCTGTCCGCCTCCGCGCCGAGGCGGGCCCAGCCCGGTCTCGCGGCGGCTCGCCTCCCGCCGTCCCGCGAGCGACCTTAGCCCGATGACCGACACACCCCAGGCGGAGGCGCTCAGCGTCTTCGACATGCTCAAGATCGGCGTCGGCCCGTCGTCGTCGCACACGCTGGGTCCGTGGCGGGCCGTCCAGCGCTGGCTCGACGCGCTCGCCCGAGCGGGCGACCTCGGCCGTGTCGACGCCGTCGAGATTCACTTGTACGGCTCGCTCGCGCTGACCGGGCGCGGCCACTGCACCGACCAAGCCGTGATGCTGGCCCTGCTCGGCCACGACCCCGTCACGGTCGACGTGGACCGGATCGCGGGCTACGTCGCCGACCTGCGCCTGAGCCGGTCGCTCGAGCTGGGCGGCCGGGCGGTCCCGTTCGACCCCCAGGCCGACGTCGTCTTCCACCCGTCCGAGCGGCTGCCGGGCCACGCCAACGGCATGACGTGCGTCGCCGTGGTCGACGGCGCCGAGCGGACGTCGACGTACTACTCGGTCGGCGGCGGGTTCGTGGTGGCCGAGGGCGAGGCCCGGGCCCAGGCCCAGGGCGTCCGCCTGCCGCACCCGGCCCAGGTCCCGGCCGAGATGCTGGCCCACTGCGCCGACTGCCGGGTCGCCGACGTGGTCTGGCGCAACGAGCGCGCCTGGCGGACCGACGCCGAGATCCGGGCGGGCGTGCTCGCGCTGTGGGAGGTCATGCGCCGGGGCGTCTGGCGCGGGTGCCACACCGACGGCGTCCTACCGGGCGGGCTGGGCGTCGAGCGCCGGGCCGCCGCGCTCGTCCGCCGCCTGCTCCCCGACGGTGCCGCCCACCTCGGGCCCGAGGCGGGCGGAGCCGGGGGGGACGAGATCGACGCCTGGATCGCGGCCATCCGGTCCCGGCCGTTCCGCTTCCCCGAGATCCTGCAGTGGGTGAGCGCGTTCGCGCTGGCCGTCAACGAGGAGAACGCCAACCTGGGCCGCGTTGTGACCGCGCCGACGAACGGGGCCGCGGGCGTCATCCCGGCCGTCCTGTTCTACCACGTCTGCTTCTCGGAGGAGCCGGTGACCGAGGACGCCATCGTCGACTTCCTGCTGGTGGCCGGCGAGGTCGGGACGTTCTTTAAGAAGGGGGCGACGATCTCGGCGGCGATGGGCGGGTGCCAGGCCGAGGTCGGCGTGTCGAGCGCGATGGCGGCCGCGGCACTGTGCGAGGCCGAGGGCGGCACGCCGGCCCAGGCGTTCCAGGCGGCCGAGATCGCCATGGAGCACCACCTCGGGATGACGTGCGACCCCATCGGCGGGCTGGTCCAGATCCCCTGCATCGAGCGGAACACGATGGGCGCCGTCAAGGCCATCAACGCGGCCGAGTTGGCGCTGGCCGGGGCGCCCGACCGCGCCAAGGTCTCGCTCGACGCCGTCATCCGGACGCTGCGCGAGACGGCCGAGGCCATGTCGGACAAGTACAAGGAGACTAGCCAGGGCGGCCTGGCGACGAACGTGTCGGTCCGCGTCACCGAGTGCTGAGTTCGAGCCCGCTGGGCCCGCGTGGCGTGCTCCCGCTCGATGCCGCGCTGCGCTCTCCGGCGACGACACAAACAACAGGAGTCGGTCCCGCACCGCGGGAATCCGTACGGTCCGGCTCGCTGGCGTGACACCCTGCGTCCCACCTGTGCAGGGGTGACAACGCGTGGTGAGCCGCCAATTGGCGCACGTTGCCAGACGGGTGCGGGCCCGTCTGACGGCGGGGAACGCCGTACGGTCGTGGGAGGGCTCGCCCGCATGGAGCCCCGGTCGCCCGGTGCCGCCCCCTCCCCGGCCCGCCCCCGCCTGAGCCGGCGGGGGCGGCCGGGCACCCCTCGCCGTGACCCCGCCCGCGCCGCGCCCGAGGCGGCCCCGGCGGGACCTCCCCTTGGGTGGGGCCCCTGGGTGGGATACGGTCCCTCATGGCCCTGCCCGCCTCGGGCCCGAGGCGGGCGGAGCGCTACGGCCGCGGCCGGCTCCGGGCCAGCGCGCGCCGCGCCCGCTGGGCGTCGGCGTGGTCGTCGCCCAGCGCCCGGGCGAGGACCGGGACGGCCCGGGTGAGCATCCGGCTCCCCGCCTCCACCTCGCCCGTCTCGACGAGGGCCTCCCCCAGAAGCGCCGCCGCTCGGGCGCCGTCGCCGGTCGCCGCGCCGCGCCCCCTGTGCCCCCCGGCGCGGTCGAGCACGTCGCGCGCCTCGACGGCCGCCCGCAGCGGCCGCAGCGCGTCTTGGGCCCGGCCGGCGTCGAGCAGGGCCCGGCCCGACCGGAGCGAGGCGAGCGCGCGCGTCCGGCTCGACGGCTGGAGGCTCCGGCTGGCGACGAACGCCTGGCCGAACAGGCGCTCGGCCCGGCGCGCGTCGCCGGCGGCCTCGGCCGTCTCGCCGGCGTCGATCAGGTTGGCCACGACCACGGCCGACTCGGGCCCGAACGCGTCCGTCGTCAGGCGGAGCGCCTCGACCCACGCCCGCTCGGCCTCGGCGTAGCGTCCGGCCCGGTGGAGCGCCCGCGCGAGCGTGCCCGAGGCGGCCGGGTAGCGCGTCCCGTCGGTCCCGTAGACCTCGCCGGCGAGCGCGAACCGGCGGCGGTAGACCTCGGCCGCCTCGTCGAACCGCTCCTGCTCGGTCAGCGTGGTGCCGAGGGCGTCCAGGACGTCGACGGCGATCGCCCCGTCGCCGGTCCGCTCGGCGACCTGGAGCGCCTGGCGGGCGTCGGCCTCGGCCTGGACGGGGTCCCCGGTGCCCAGGCTGGCCCGCGTCCCGAGCGCCTCGGCCGTGCGGACGTCGTCGGGCCCGAGCAGGCGGCGGCGCAGCGCCAGGGCCTCGTCGACGAGCGCCCAGGCCTCGTCGGGCTGGCCGGTCACGCTCAGGAGCTTGCCCAATTCCAGCAGCCCGACCGACCGCTCGTAGGGGGCCGTCTCGACGGGCAGCAGGGCGAGCGCGTCGCGCCACAGCCCCTCGACGCGGCCGTGCATATGGGCCGACGAGGCCTTGGTCGCGAACGTGGCCAGCAGCCGACCGAGGCGGGGGCTCTCGTCGCCCTCGACCCGGCGGCACAGCGCGACGGCCTCCTCCAGCACGGCGACCGTCTCGCCGGGGTCGAGCACCTGGCCGCCGACCAGCGTCCCCTGGGCTTCGAGCGCGTCGAGCAGCAAGGCGGGGTCTCCGAGGGTGCGGGCGTCGGCGACGGCGTCGGCGAGCGCGTCGGCAGCGGCCGTCGGGTCGGTGGGGAACAGGGCGCGGCCGAGCAGGATCCGGGCGCGGGCGGCCTCGGCGGCGTCGGTCGCGGCCCCGCCGGGGCGCCGGGCGGCCAGGGCCCGCCGCGCGAACGCCTGGGCCGAGTCGACCCGGCCCAGCCCGAGGTACGAGTCGCCGACGACGAGGTAGAGCGCCGCGCGGACGGCCGGCTGGTCGGCGAGGTCGGCCTCGATCCGGCGGGCGCCGCGCGCGAGCAGGTCGAGGGCCAGCAGCGAGTCGCCCGAGGCCGTCGGGTCGGCGCCCTGGAACAGGCCCGCCAGGAAGCCGGCCGTCGCCGCGCTCTCGTCGGCCGCGACCCGGGCCTCGCGCGCCTGCCACGCCGTCGCCGCCACGCCCGCCACGACGGCCAGCCCGACGAGCGCCGCCGCCGCGACGGCCGTCCGGTGGCGGCCCGCGAACCGCCGCGCCCGGTACCACGCCGAGGGCGCCCGGGCCAGGACGGGCTCGCCGGCGAGGTAGCGCCGCAAGTCGGCGGCGAGGTCGTGGGCGCTCGCGTAGCGGGCCTCGGGCTCGCGGCGGAGCGCCGTCAGCGCGATCGCGTCGAGGTCGCCGCGGAGCCGCCGCGCGTCGGTCCCGGTCCCGGCGGCCACGCTGGGCGCGGTCGGGACGGCCGTCAGGACGGCCTCGGCCCAGGCCTGGCGCGTCTCGGCCTCGATGGGCCGGCGGCCGGCGATCAACTCGTAGAGGAGGACGCCCAGCGCCCACACGTCGGTGGCCGTCGTGACGGGCTCGCCGGCGACCTGCTCGGGCGCCGCGTAGCCCGGCGTCAGCGGGGCGCCGGGCCCCTCGGCCGTGAGCGGGTCGTTGGCGTCGGCGTCCAGCAGCCGGGCGATCCCGAAGTCCAAGAGCATCGCCCGGGCCCCGTGCGGGACCCCGTCGGCCTCGCCCGTGCCCGCCTCGGTGGGCGCGCCGGTCGTCCCGGCGCGCTCGCCGACCAGGACGTTGGACGGCTTGAGGTCGCGGTGGACGACGAGGTGCCGGTGGGCGAAGGCGACCGCGTCGCAGACCTGGAGGAACAGCCGGAGCCGCGCCCGCAGGCCCAGCGCCCGGCGGTCGGCGTAGGCCGTGATCGGCTCGCCCTCGACGTACTCCATGACGAGGTACGGCGCGCCGTCGTCGGCCACGCCCCCGTCCAAGAGCCGCGCGATGCCGGGGTGGTCGAGCGAGGCCAGGATCTGGCGCTCGCGCAGGAACCGGCGGACGCGGCCGGGCGCGACCAGCCCCAGCCGCTTGAGCGCCGCCTGCTGAGCGTAGGCCCCGTCGGCCCGCTCGACCAGGTCCACGCGGCCCATCCCGCCTCGGCCGATGGGCCGGAGGACCCGCCACGGCCCGACCCGCTCGCCCTCGACCGGCCCGCCGTCGACCAGGGCCGAGGCGTCGAGCGGGCCGCTCCCGAACGCGTCGTCGGTCGTCGCGTCGGCGTCGGCCCCGAGCAGGCTCTCGACCTCGGCGCGGAGCGCGGCGTCCGGGCGGCCGTCGGGACCGACGCACAGCCGGTCCAGCGCCGCGGGCCGGTCGGCCGCGGGCAGGTCCGCGACGGCGTCGAACGCCACGCTGACGCGCGCCCAGCGGGCCGCGGCGGGGTCGGGCGGGGCGTCAGGCGGCATCGGGGCGGGAGCGGCGCTCCTCTCCCTCCGCGACGCCGGCCCGGGGAGGGTCATGGGCGTGGCCGTCGGCGAGCGCGCGGTGGAGCCAGGCCCGGGCCCGCCGCCAGTCGCGCTTGGCGGTCGCCTCGCTGATGCCGAGTGCCGCCGCCGTCTCGTCGAACGACAGGCCCCCGAAGTAGCGGCACTCGACGACCTGGGCGGCCCGGCCGTCGAGCGACGCCAGCGCCGAGAGCGCGTCGTCGACGTCGAGGACGCGCTCGGCCAGCGCGTCGAGGTCGGCGTCGGCGTCGGCCAGGCCCGCGCCGGCCGTCGTCAGGCCGACCGCCCGGGCCCCGCTCCCGCGCTTGGCCGCGTGGTGGCGCCGGGCGTGGTCCACCAGCACGTTGCGCATGGCGCGGGCCGCCGCCGCGAACACGTAGGCCCGCTCCGGGACGAGCGCGTGGCCGGCCAGCCGGAGGTAGGCCTCGTGGACGAGCGCCGTCGTCTGGAACCCGTCGAGGCTGTAGCGCCGCCGCTGGGCCCGGGCGATCTCGCGGAGCTCGTCGTAGACGACGGGCATCAGTCGGGCCACGAGGTCCTCCTGTGAGAGGTCGCCCTGGGCGGCCTCGGCCAGCACGGCCGTCACCGCGCCGAGGCGGGCCTCGTGGGTCGGGAAGGGGGGAGGAGAGGTCATGGTGGGGCGGGCCGTTGTCCAGAAGGTATGGCGATTGCTCACCTTAGACCCTACAGGATTCCGCCCGCCCGCCCGCTGGGCGCCCCGTCGCTCCCGAATGACAGGCGGGCCCACGGTTCCCCGTAGTGTGGGGTGGACCCTCCCGCCTCCCGATGTCTCGTCTGACCTTCCTGCTCGCGCTGGCCCTCGGGCTCGGCGCGTGCGACTCCTCGCCGTCGGCGCCCCCCGCCGAGGCCGCACCCTCCCCCGTCGCTTCCATGAACCGTTCCGGAGACTCCGCCCCGTTCCAGATCACCAACGACGCCAGCGTCTGGGTCGACGGCGAGACCGTCGTGCTCGACGTCGACGGCCGGCGCATCGAGGTGAGTGCGGGCGTCGGCTACGTCATCGGCCAGGCCCTGGCGCGGGCGGGCTTCGACGCGCTCGACGAGGGCGTCAAAAAGCAGTTCCCGGACTACGAACCTGGCAACGACAAGGGCTACCCGACCGCTGGCGATGGCGGGATCCGCTTCAAGGGGATCATCTTCGGCGGGGGCAAGGTGCCGCCGCCGCCGCCGCCGCCGGACTGGGACCCGGGGCTCCTCAAGCAGCTTCTGGGGGGGACGGCCGAGGTCGTCGAGATCCCCAAGGGCCTCGACTTCGAGAAGGGGTCTGGGGGCTGGATCGGCCGCTGACGCTCGTACGTGGCGCTCGCATGGGACCCTCGGGGCCGGGCAGATCCGCTCGGCCCCGAGGGCGCGTCCGTGCTAGCGGGCGTCGGGCGAGGGCTCTGAGGCCCGAGCCGCCGCCCGGGCCTCCCCGGTCCGCCCCGCCGCGGCCAGCACCTTGGCGAGCTTGCGCAGGATGGCGAGGTGGAACGGGCTCGACGGGGCGTCCCGGGCCAGGACCGCCTCGACGGCCCGGAGGATCGCGATGCCGTCGGCCGCGCGGCCGGTGTCGAACAGGGCCGCGCCGTACTGGGCGCGCGCGGTGAGCACCCGGAGGTCGGCCGGCCCCCACTCCTGCGCGAACGCGTCCGCGCCGTCGCGCAGGAGCGGGAGCGCGTCGGCCGGCCGGCCCGTCTCCAGCAGGAGCCCGCCCAGGCCGACCCGGGCGTACTCGCGCCAGTAGTGGTCCTGGTCGAGCCCGGCCCCCTCGTAGGCGGCGAGCGCGCGCCGGTAGTACGACTCGGCCGCAGCCGGGGCGTCGCTGTGGCGCAAGACCGCCAGCGAGTACAGGCTCCGGCCCGTCCGGTAGTCCCCCTCGCCGAACGCGCGCTCGTAAACGGCCAGGGCCTCCTCGTGGAGCCCCTGGGCCTGCCCGGCGTCGCCGGACGCCTTGACGGCCTCGGCGTAGTCGTAGAGCGCGTCGGCCGTCCGCGGGTCGGTCGGGCCGAAGGCCCGGCGCGCCAAGCGGGTGGCCTGGCGGAAGACGGGGAGGGCGGCGTCGAGGCTGTCGCCGGCTTCGAGCTGGGTCGCGAGCCCCGAGAGCGCCGTGACCCGTGGCCCCGGCGCCGTCGCGTTCCGGAGCGCCGAGCGGAAAAGGCCCTTGGCCGCGTCGGTCTCCTCCTTACGGTAGTGGACCTCGGCGAGCGCGTTCTGGGCGTCGCCCAGCGCGGTCCGGTCGCGCGCCGACTGGAGCACGCGGATCGCCTCGCGGCCCGTCGCGGCCGCCTCGTCGAGGTGGAGGCCCATCGCGAGCGAGCCGGTCAGCAGCGTGAGCGGGACGCCGAGGTCGGGGTGGTCCGGCCCCTGGACCCGTCGGCGCACGTCGACGGCCCGCTGGAGCACCGAGTCGGCCGTGGCGAACAGGCCCAGGCTGACGCCGAGGCGGCCCAGGCCCTCCAAGAGCGACGCCTGGACGAGCGGCTGGCCGTCGAGCGCGGCGGCCTGCCGCAGGCCCGGCGCCAGCAGGTCGGCCGGGCGGAGCTGGCCGCCCTCCAACTCGACCGGGTCGACGGCCTCGAACATGCCCAGGACGTAGTCCAGCGTCGCGTTCGCGCGGGCCGCCTCGCGCGCCGTCTCGCGGGCCTGCCAGAGCACGGCGGCCGTGCCGCCCACGAGCGCGACCGCGAGCGCGGCCACGACCGCGACGGCCGCCGTGTGGCGCCGCACGAACCGGCCGGCCCGGTAGCCCAGCCCGTCGCCCCGGGCCACGACCGGGCGGCCCTCGACGTGGCGGCGGAGGTCGGCGGCGAGCTCGCCGGCCGTCGCGTAGCGCCGCTCGGGCTCCTTGCGGAGCGCCTGGAGCACGATGGCGTCGAGGTCGCCGCGGAGCCGCTTGGGCGAGGCCGCCCACCGGGCCGGGCCCGCCTCGGTCCCCTCGCGGGGCGTGTCGGTCGGCGCGTGGGCCGGCTCGGCCGTCGCGCGGGCCGCGTCACTGGGCCGCGTCGGGTGGGCCTCGCGGACGACACGCGCGACCTCGGCCGGCGCCCGGCTGGCGAAGGCGTAGGGCCGGCGGCCCACCAGCAGCTCGTAGGCGATCACGCCGAGCGCGTAGACGTCGGTCGCCGCCGTGACCGGCTCGCCGGTGACCTGCTCGGGCGCCGCGTAGGCCGGCGTGAGCGCGCCGCCGGTCCGGGTGAGCACCTCGTCGTCGTCCTCGTCGAGGGCCTTGGCGATGCCGAAGTCGAGCAGCTTGACCTGGGGGGCGCCCGTCTCGTCCTGGGCTACGAACACGTTGGACGGCTTGAGGTCGCGGTGGACGACGAGCAGCCGGTGGGCGTGGGCCACGGCCTCGCACACGTCCAGGAGCAGGTCCAGCCGGGCGCCGAGGTCGAGGTGGTGGTCGTCGGCGAAGGCCGTCAGCGGCTGGCCGTCGACCCGCTCCATGATGAAGTACGGCCGGCCGTCGGGCGTGACGCCGCCGTCCAGCAACCGGGCGATGCCGGGGTGGTCGAGCCGGGCCAGCACGCGCCGCTCGCGCTCGAACCGGCGCGCGGCCTCGGGAGACGCCTTGCCGGCCTGGACCAGCTTGAGCGCGACCGTCTTCTCGAACGACCCGTCGACCCGCTCGGCCGCGTAGACGACGCCCATCCCGCCGCGGCCCAGCTCTCCGACGACGCGGTAGCCGCCCACGTCCTCGCTCGGCGGCGGCGTCGCGAACAGCTCGCCCACGCCGCCGTCGAGCAGCGTGTGCGAGCGGGCGTCGAACGTGAGCAGGTCCCGGACGGCCTGGACGAGCGCGCCGTCGCCGGCGCATGCGTCGGCGACGAACGCGGCGCGGTCGGCCTCGGGCACGTCGTAGGCGTGGCCCGCGATCTCGAGCGAGCGGCGCAGCCGGTCGAGCGCGGGGTCGCTCGTCGACGCGGGGTCGGCCCCGCGCGGGCGGGGCGGGCTGTCGGTCGGCATGGGGCGGTGGGACGGGGCCCTCAGTATCGGGCACCGGGCGTGCCCCGCCAAGTCGTTCCGTTCCCGTGGCTTCCGGCACGCGCGCGCCGCCGACTGCGCCCGCCTCGGTGGGCCCACCGAGGCCGGCGGCCCGGTCCGCGAGATCGGCGGACTCGGTGAAGGCGGAACGCGCCGCGCCGGGCCGTCGTGGAGGCGGCGTCTCCTCCCGCCCCGATGCCCGACCCGCTGTACACCGTCCGCGTCCCCGTCCGCTGGGGCGACCAGGACGCCCTCGGCCACGTCAACAACACGCTCTACCTCCGCTACGTCGAGCAGGCCCGGATCGAGTTCCTGGAGTCGCTCGCCGACGGCGGTTGGCCCGGCGCGCCCGACTCGGGCCCGATCCTGGCGGCGGCCGAGCTCCAGTTCAAGCGGCCCATCCACTACCCGGCGACCGTCGTGGTCTCGATCCACAGCGCCGGGCCCGGGCGGACGTCGTTCCCGCTCGACAGCGTCCTGAGCGTCGAGGGCGACGAGGACACGGTCTACGCCGAGGTCGAGGCGACCTTGGTCTGGGTCGACCGCCGGACGGGCCGCCCGACGCCGCTGCCGGAGGCCTTGCGGGCCGCGCTCGGCGGCTGACGATGGCCGGCTTCCTCCAGTCGCTCGACCCCGTCGCCCGCGCCGTCGACCGGGCCCGCCGCCGGCTCCGCGCCGCCGCCGGCATGGAGCGCCGCACCGTCCGCCTGGACGACGGCCGCGAGATCGTCCGGCTCGACACCGAGGCGGACCTGCCGGCGCTCGTCGTGGTCCACGGGATCGGCGCGAGCAAGGACCACTGGCCCCGGCTGGCGGCGCTCCTGGCCGACCGCGTCCGCGTGGTCGCGCCCGACCTGCCCGGCTTCGGCGAGAGCGACCCGGGCGGCGACCTGTCGATGGGCGGCCAGGCCGAGACGGTCGCCGCGCTGCTCGACGCGCTGGGGCTGGACCGCGTCCACCTGGCGGGCTCGTCGATGGGCGGGCGCGTCGCGGCCGAGATCGCGCGCCGCCACCCCGACCGCCTGCGGTCGCTGTGGCTGCTGGCCCCGGCCGGCGCCGAGGGCGACCAGCCGAGCGAGATGATCGAGGGGCTGCTGGCCGGCCGGGGCATCCCCCTGTTCGCGCGGACGCCCGACGAGTACGCCCGGTCGGTCGCGTTCTCGATGCGCCAGCCGCCCGACATCCCGCGGGCGGCCCTGCGCGTGCTCGCCGCCGAGAGCGCCGCGACCTACGACCGGACGATGGCCGTCTTCTTGCAGATGAGCGCCGAGTTCGCGACGGGCCCCACGACGGAGGACCTGTTGGCCGGCCTCGACCTCCCGACGCTGATCTCGTGGGGCGACCAGGACCGCGTGCTCCACCCGTCGGGCGCGGCGACGATTGCCGCCGGGATCCCGGACGCGACGGTCCACCGGCTGCCCGAGGTGGGCCACCTGCCGATGATGGAGGCGGCGGAGGAGTCGGCCGAGGTGTTCCGGGCCTTTCTCCGCGCCCACGGGATGTAGGGCCGCCTCGGCGGGCCAGCGGTGGCATCTTCCCGAGGCCCCGCCCCCGGACCCATGCTCCGCGCCGCTCTCGCCGTCGTCCTCGCCGCTGCCGCCTGCGCGCCCGCCCACGCCCAGTGGACGAACCGCTACCCGCGCGTGCCGGGGTACTCCCACCACGTCTACCTCGAGGGGTTCGACCTGCCGACGATGGCGGCCGGCCCGACCGACCCGGCGCCGTCGCCCGACGGCCGGAGCGTGGTCGTCGCCGCGCGCGGCTGGCTGTGGGAGGTCGACCTGGAGACGCGTCGGGCCCGGCGGATCACCGACGGCCCGGCTGTCGACGCCCGGCCGGCGTGGTCGCCCGACGGCGCCCGGCTCGCGTTCGTCCGCGACGACGGGCAGGAGACCTGGATCGTGGTCCTGGACGTCGACGCTGGCCTGGAGCGGGTCGTCGCCCAGGCGCCCGGGCTGGAGCTCGACCCCGCGTTCACGGCCGACGGGCAGGCGCTGGTCTACGCCGCCGCCAACGCTCGGGGGATCGGCCTCGTCCGCCTCGACCTCGCCACGGGCACCCTCCAGACCGTCACCGAGGCGGCCGGGCTCGCGCTGGCGCCCCGGCCCCACCCCGACGGCCGGCACCTGGTGTACCTCGCCAAGCGCGGCGCCGAGCAGGTCCGCCTGCGGGACCTGGCGACGGGCGACGAGACCGTGTTGTACGACGGGCGGATCCTGTCCCAGACGCGGCCCGCGCTCGCGCCCGACGGCCAGACGCTGGCGCTGGGATTGCCGCTCGACGACGGGTGGGAGCTGGTCGTGGCCGCCGTCGCCGACCCCGGTCCCAGCCTGAGACTGGTCGCGGGCCCGGCGCCCCCGCTCGCCCCGGCGTTCAGCCCCGACGGCGACTGGGTCTACTACGCCCAGGCCGACGCCGCCGAGCGGCTCCGGCTGATGCGCGTCCCGACCGAGGGCGGCCCGGCCCAGGAGGTCGAGGTGTCGGCGTGGGACTGGGGCGTGGGGTTGGGCACCGTCACCATCCGCACGGCCATCGACGGGGCGCCGGCGCCGGCCCGACTAGCGATCACCGACGCGGCCGGGCACCCGCTCCTGCCCGACACCGGCCGGGCGTGGTTCGACGGCGAGAACGGCGCGGTCTACGTCTACTCGCCGGGCGAGATCACGGTCTCGGCGCCGGCCGGCGACGTCCGCGTGGCGGCCGTCCAGGGGCTGGCGACGCCGGTCGTCACGGCCCAGACGACCGTCGAGGCGGGCGGAGCGGCGACGGTCACGCTCGGCCTGGAGCCGGTCTGGGACGCCGCGGGCTGGCTCTCGGGCGACCAGCACTTCCACCTCAACTACGGCGGCCCCTACGCGCTCGACCCCACGGACCTCGACCCGATGCTGGCCGGCGAGGCGCTCGACGTCGCGACGCCGCTCGTCGCCAACCTCCACAACCGCTACGTCGACGACGAGGTGTGGGGCCAGGACCAGACGGCCGCGCTCCCGTACCGGGCGTTCGGCCAGGAGGTCCGGTCCCACTTTTTCGGCCACGTCGGGCTGGTCGGCACCGAGACCCTGTTCAACCCCTGGATTTGGGGGCCCGGCTACGAGGTGTTCGGCCTGGACGACCGCGAGAACGCGGTGGCCCTCGCCCACGCCCGCGCCGAGGGCGGCATCGGGACCTACGTCCACCCGGTCTCGGTGAGGGACCCGTTCGCGGCGCCCGGCGCCGTGCCGGTCTCGCTGGTCGCGGACGGCGTCCTGGGCGACCTCGACGGGATCGAGGTCGTCTGCCTGTGGACCGACGACGTGGGCACGTCGGAGCTGTGGTACCGGCTGCTCAACCTGGGTCGCGTCGTGGTCCCGATGGCCGGCAGCGATGTGATGAGCAACTTCTACCGGACGATGGCGCCAGGCACCGCACGCGCGTTCGTCCGGGCCGGGCCGGACGCGACCTACGGCGACTACCTCGACGGGCTCAAGGCGGGCCGGAGTGTGGTCACGACGGGGCCGATGCTGGACGTCCAGATCGGCGGGGCCGAGCCGGGCGGCGTGGTCTCGGGCGGGCGCGAGGTGATGTGGACGGCCGAGCTGTCGTCGGCCGTGCCGGTCGACCGCGTCGAGGTCGTCGTCAACGGACGGGTCGTCGAGACCGAGACCGGGCTGGCAGCGCCAGGCCGTCGCCTGTACCGGGGCACCATCGAGGTGCCCCGGGCGGGCTGGGTCGCGATCCGCGCCGTCGGCGACGCGTCGCAGGGCTGGCCGACGATGGCGGCCTACCCGTTCGCACACACGGCGCCGGTCTGGCTGGGCGCGGTCGGCAGCGTCGACCCGGCGGCCGAGCGCCAGGCGGCGCGCGACCTGCTCCGGGTGCTCGACGTGTCCGAGTCCCGCTTCCAGACCGCCTACGACGGCGTCGAGGCCCCGCGCCTGCGGGCCCGGTTCGCGCGGGCCCGCGCCGAGCTGGACCGCCTGGCCGCCGACTAGCCCCGCCTCGGGACCGCCCCGGAGCCGCCCGGCGACCCCGCCCGCCTCGGGACCGAGGCGGGCCGCCCCGGCCTGAGCGCGCGCGGCGGAAACCGGGACGGCCACCGGGGATTCTGCACCGCCATGTCCGATCTCCCCTTCGACCCCGACGCCTTCGCGGCCGACGTCGAGGCCCAGCGCGCCGCGACCGTCCCGCGCGGGCCGTCGGTCGAGCAGGCCGAGGCCGTCGTCCGGGCCGCGCTCGCGCTGCTGTTCCCCGGTCACGCCTCGCCCGGCGACGCCCGCGCCGAGGTCGACCGGTTCGAGTGGCGGGTCCGTGACCTGCTGGCGTCCGTCGTGCCCGACCGGGCCCCGGCGCTCGCGCGCGACACGCTGGCGGCCCTGCCCGGGCTCGGCGCGGTGCTGGCCCAGGACGCCCAGGCGACCGCGGCCGGCGACCCCGCGGCCGAGAGCGTCGCCGAGGTGGTCCTGGCCTACCCCGGGTTCTACGCCACGGCCGTCCACCGGCTGGCGCACCGGCTCTACCGGGCCGGCGTCCCGCTCGTGCCCCGTCTGCTGGCCGAGGTGGCCCACCGCGAGACGGGCGTCGACATCCACCCGGGCGCCCAGATCGGCCGGCGGTTCACCATCGACCACGGGACCGGCGTCGTGGTCGGCGAGACGGCCGTCGTCGGCGACCGGGTCCGGCTGTTCCAGGGCGTCACGCTCGGCGCCCTCTTGGTGGACAAGGGGCTCGCGCGGACCAAGCGGCACCCGACCATCGGGGACGACGTGGTCCTGTACGCCAACGCGACCGTGCTCGGCGGCGACACGGTCGTCGGCGCCGGGAGCACCATCGGCGGGAGCGTCTGGCTGACCCGGTCGGTCCCGCCGGGCTCGGTCGTGACGCACGTGGCCCAGCTCCGCACGCGCGACGGGCAGACTCAGGCGATGCCCGAGTACGTGATCTGACGGCCGCCCCCTCTACGCCCACCACTCCCCCCGCGCTCATGCCGTTCGACAACGTTCTCGCCACCATCGGCGGGACCCCCCACGTCAAGATCAACCGCCTGTTCGGGCCCGACGCCAACGTCTGGATCAAGCTCGAGCGCCAGAACCCCGGCGGCTCCATCAAGGACCGGATCGCGCTCTCGATGGTCGAGGCGGCCGAGGCGAGCGGCGACCTCAAGCCCGGCGGGGTCATCGTCGAGCCGACGAGCGGCAACACGGGCGTCGGGCTCGCGATGGTCGGCGCGGTCAAGGGCTACCGCGTCATCCTGGCCATGCCCGAGTCGATGTCGGTCGAGCGCCGCAAGTTGATGGAGGCCTACGGCGCGGAGTTCGTGCTGACGCCGGCCTCGGGCGGCATGACCGGCGCCATCGAGGGCGCCCAGAAGGTGGCCGGCGAGACCGAGGGGGCCTGGATGCCCCAGCAGTTCGAGAACCCGGCCAACCCGGCCATCCACGAGGCGACCAGCGCCCGGGAGATCCTGGACGACTTCCCGGACGGCCTGGACGCGCTCGTCACGGGCGTCGGTACGGGCGGCCACATCACGGGCGTGGCTCGTGTCCTCCGGCGCGAGATGCCGGGCGCCCAGGTGTTCGCCGTCGAGCCCCAGGCCTCGCCGGTCATCGAGGGCGGCGCCCCGGGCCCGCACCCGATCCAGGGCATCGGCGCCGGCTTCATCCCCGTGAACCTCGACACCGAGTTGCTGGACGGGGCCATCCAGGTCTCGGGCGACGAGGCCAAGGAGTACGCGCGCCGCGCGGCCCGAGAGGAGGGCCTGCTGATCGGCATCTCGTCGGGGGCGTCGCTGGCGGCCGTCGCCAAGAAGCTGCCCGACCTCCCGGCCGGCGCCCGCGTCCTGACGTACTGCTACGACACGGGTGAGCGCTACCTCTCGGTCGAGGGCCTGTTCTAGCCGTCGCCGGTCGGCCCGCCTATCCCCGCCTCGGCGCCGAGGCGGGGGGAGCGGGACTGTCTGGGGCGGGCTAGTCGGTCCCGCCGGCCGGGACGGGGAAGCCGCGGTCGCGCATGAGCGGGCCGATGTCGGCGTCGCGGCCCCGGAACAGGCGGTAGGCCTCGGCCGGGTCGAGCGCGTTGCGCGGCGCGAACAGGTAGCGGACGAGCCGCTCGGCGACCTCGGCGTCGTAGAACCCACCGGGCGCCTCGGTAAAGGCCTCGGCCGCGTCCGACGTGAGCACGTCGGCCCAGAGGTAGCCGTAGTAGCCGGTCGCGTAGCCCTCGCCCGAAAAGACGTGGGCGAAGTGGGGCGTCCGGTGGCGCATGACGAGCTCGGACGGCATCCCCAGCTCGGCCAGCGTCTCGCGCTCGAACGCGTCCGGGTCGACACCCGAGGGGTCGTCGAGCGTGTGGAGCTTCATGTCGACGAGCGACGACGCGAGGTACTCGACGGTCGCGAACCCCTGGTTGAACGTCGCCGCCCGGCGGATCTTGGCCACCAGTTCGGCCGGCATCGGCTCGCCGGTCTCGACGTGGACCAGGAAGCGGTCGATCACGGGGTCGGTCAGGAGCCACCGCTCCAGCAGCTGGCTCTGGAACTCGGTGTAGTCGCGGACGCCGCTGTCGAGCGTCGGGTAGGCGACGTTGGAGGCGAGGAAGTGGAGGGCGTGGCCGAACTCGTGGAACAGCGTCTCGGCGTCGTCGATCGAGATCAGGACGGGCTCGCCCGGGGCGCCCGGCACGAAGTTGGAGTTGTTCGACGCCAGGACCGTCTTGGGCCCGTCGAACGTCGTGTGGCTCCGGTAGGTCGTGGCCCAGGCGCCGGACCGCTTGCCGGGCCGGGCGAACGGGTCGAGGTACCACAGGCCGACCAGGTCGCCGGTCTCGCGGTTCGTGACCTCGAAGACCGTCACGTCGGGGTGGAAGACGGGGACGCGGCCCGGGGCGACGGGCGTGAACGCGAACCCGAACAGCTCGCCGGCCACGTAGAACATGGCGTCGTTGAGCTTGCCGAGCTGGAGGTACTGCTTGACCTCGTCCGAATCGAGGGCGTAGCGCTCCTGGCGCACCTTCTCGGCGTAGTACCGGTAGTCCCACGGCTCGATCGTGATCTCGGCGCCCTCGGCGTCGGCGACGGCCTGCATGTCGGCCACCTCCTGCTCGACGCGGGCGACCGCGGCGGGCCAGACGGCCAGGAGCAAGTCCATGGCCCGCTCGGGCGTCTTGGCCATCCGGTCCTCCAGGCGCCACGTCGCGTAGTTCTCGTACCCGAGCAGCCCGACGCGCTCGTCGCGCAGCGCCAGGATCTCGGAGATGAGCGCGTTGTTGTCGGACGCGTCGCCGTTGTCGCCGCGGCTGTAGTACGTCCGCCAGACGGTCTCGCGGAGGTCGCGCTCGTCGGAGTACGTCAGGAAGGGGTCCATCGAGGACCGCGTGTTGGTGACGGCGTACTCGCCCGGCCGGCCACGCTGCTCGGCGGCGGACCCGGCCGCGGCGACGAACGAGGCGGGCAGGCCCGAGAGCTGGTCGGCCGTGACGTACGTCACGTAGCCCTCCTCATCCGCCAGGACGTTGTTGCCGAACGCCGTGTACAGCTCGGCCAGCCGCTGGTCGATGGCGGCGTAGCGCGCCTTGGCCGGGCCGTCGAGCGTGGCCCCGTTGCGGGCGAACCCGTCGTAGACCAGCTCGACCACGCGGACCTGGTCGGGCCGGAGACCGAGCGTCTCGCGCGACTCGTAGACCTGGCGGACGCGGTCGAACAGGGCCGCGTTCTGGGTGATCGCCGTGCCGTACTCCGACAGGCGCGGGGCCATCCGCCCCTGGATCTCGCGGAACTCCGGCGTCGACAGGTTGGCCGACCAAATGCCGTAGTAGGTGAACGCCCGGTCGATGGGCTTGCCAGCCCGCTCCATCGCCACGATCGTGTTCTCGAACGTGGGCGCCGCTGGGTCCTGGGCGATCGCGTCGATCTCGGCGAGGTGGGCGGCCATGCCCGCTTCGAGCGCCGGCTCAAGCGCGTCGAGGTCCATCGCGTCGAACGCCGGCACGCCGCCGTAGGGGCCGGTCCACTCGGCCAGGAGCGGGTTCGTCAGGGCGGGCGTCTCGGCGGTCATCGGGGCCTCGGTCTGGGCGGGGCCGGCGCAGCCGGTCGCGAGGAGGGCCGCACAGGCGGCGAAAAGCGTCGGGCGCATCGGCAGGGGGGGGAGTTGGCGGTCCAACGCGCCCGGGGCGGGCGCGGTGCCCCCGTCCGCCTCGGCGCCGAGGCGGACGGGGGGAGGTCAGACGAGGCGGCGGGCGACGGTCACGTGGAAGCACGGCTGGCGGACCTCGCGCAGAGCCAGCAGCACGCCTTGGTCTTCCAGGTCGATCAGCGCACGGCCCAGCTCGGCTTGGTACCGGCCCGCGTAGTCGACCGCGACGCGGTCGGCCCAGGCCCGCTCGCTGTCGTCGAGCTCGGCGTCGAGCCAGAGCCGGGCCAGCGTCGACAGCTCGGCCGGCATCTCGGGCCGCTCGACGACCCCGTGGCCGATCCGGTAGCGGCGGTACGCCAGGTCGAACGTCGTCCCGTACTCGTGGCTCGACCGGCCCCGGGCCGCGTTCGCGTTGACGCCGCGCAGGCGGTCCTGGTGCTCGGCCGTCCGAAAGGCCGACGAGACGACGAACCGGGCGGGCGGCAGCCCGGCCTCGGCCAGCCGCGCCTGGAACCGCTCGCCGATCTGGTCGAGCGCGGCCAGGGCGTCGGGCGAGAGCGGGCCCGTCCCCCAGGTCGCGTAGTACGGGCTCGCGTCGTCGAGCCGGTTCAGCCCGCCGGCGAACGCCAGGGCCGAGTCGGTCGCGACCGGCGCCACGCCCAGCTGCCGCGCGGCGCGGACGTGGGCCGCGTTCCGGGACCGGCGGAGCATGCCGATCTCGCGCGGCGACAGCGAGTCGGCCGCGGCGAACGCCGCCTCGCGCTCGTCCAGCGACGCCCGAAACGCCTGGCGGACCTGGGCGACCGCGGCCCGCTCGGCTGGGCTCAGCGAGTCCTCAACGGACAGCGGCCCCGCGACGGACGGCGACGACCCGGCCCACCCGATCAGGGCCACGGCGAACGAGAGGGAGACGGCCAGGAAGGCGACGGCGCGAGCGGGGGAGCGGCGCGCCGGGAGAGAATCGGTCGTCATTCGAACAAAGGAGGTGTGTTGGTTGAGGTACGTGTGTGTAATGTGTGTTGGTATGTGGAAGGTGCTCGCCTCGGTCCTTCTTCGCTCAGGCTCGGCCTGGCCGCCGAGACCGGTTCGGACCCTCCGGTCTCCCGCCGTGCGCTCCGGACGATGCGGGGCGAATCTCGAACGGCCTCCGCCCGGTCCAGCGTCCCACCGAGGCCGGCGCACGGGCTCCGGCGTGGGCCCCGGCGTGGGCCCTGGCGCCGTAGGTTTGGCGCGGCCCCGCCGGGGCCTGGGAGAGGTGGCAGAGTGGTCGAATGCGCCGGTCTTGAAAACCGGAGTGCCTTCACGGGTACCGTGGGTTCGAATCCCACCCTCTCCGCGCGGACGTCCTCGCGGACGCCGTCAACGACACGCGGCCCGGCCCCGAGGGGGCCGAGCCGCGCGAGCCGGGGCGGACGTGGTGTCTCCGCCGTGGGCTAGTGGGGGGCCGAGAGCCGGCCCGTGGCCTCGACGGCCGGCCCGCCTCGGGGGGCGTGGTCGGACGGCGTCGGCCGCATCTGGTACCGCTCATTCGCTGTGGCGGCCGGGCGAGATCCCGGGAGGCACCCGAGGTACGGGATCTCCAGTTTTGTCCTACACGACTCCGGCGGCCGGCCGTCACGTCGGGCCATGCGCCGGCCCGGCGGGGCGATCTTCGACGCAACCACGCGCCGGGCCTCCCGTCAAGGGACGCCGACTCGACCTCGACCGATGCGACTCGCCGTTCTCGCCGCCCTCGTCCTCGCCGCGCCCGTCCAGGCCCAGGACTCGACCTCCGTCACGCTCGCCCAGGCGGTCGAGCTGGCCGTCGAGCAGAGCCCCGAGGTCCGCCGGGCCGAGGTGGCCGACCGGGGCCAGGCGCTGGCCGTCCGCGCCGCCCGCGCCGGGCGCCTGCCGACGCTCGACCTCCAGATCGCCCCGCAGCAGCGCTACGGGCTCGGGTTCGACCAGACGACGGGCGCCGTCGTCTCGCAGACCGGTCGAGACGGTCTCGGCCAACGCCTTCGCCTCGGTCCCGCTCTACGACGGCGGGCGGACGCGGGCGACCATCCGGGAGGCCCAGCTGTCACGCGACGCGGCCGGCGCCGGGCTCGAGCGGACGCGCCAGCAGGTCGCGCTCGACGTGGCCCAGCAGTTCCTGACGTTGCTGCTCGACCGCGAGATCGCCGGGATCGAGGCCGAGAACCTCACCGAGGCCCAGGCCCAGCGCACGCGCGTCGCCGAGCTGGTCGACGCCGGAGCGCGCCCCCGCGGCGACCTGATCGCCCAGGACGCCGTCGTCGCCGAGCGCCGGACGGCGCTGGTGGTGGCGCGCGGGGCCGTCGAGCGCGACGAGGTGATCCTGATCCAGCTCGTCGGGCTCGACCCGCTCACGCCCGTACCGCTTCGTCGGGCCGGACCTGGAGCGGCTGGAGGCGTCCGGCGTGCTCGACGCCCCGCTGGCGCCGCTCGCCGAGCTGCTCGCCGCCGCGCGCGAGACCCGGGCCGACCGCCGCTCCCAGCTCCTCTCCATCGAGGCGCCGAGGCGGCCGTCGGGACCGCGCGCGCCGCGGGCCGGCCGAGCGTGGCCCTGAGCGCGAGCGTCGGGCACGGGCTACTCGAGCCTGCAGCGGCGGACCGTCGGCGACACGCCGGGCCTGCCGGTCACGCTGGGCGACGGGACGCCCGGTGCTCGTCGGCGGCCAGCCGCTCTCGTTCCCCGGCGACCCCTCGTTCGAGACGACGCCCGTCTTCAACCAGTTCGGCGACAACCGGAGCGGGGCGATCGGGCTGACGCGTCAACGTCCCGCTGTTCGACCGCTACCAGTCGCGGCGGGGCGTCGTCGAGGCCCAGATCCGGGCCGAGGACGCTCGCATCAACCTCGACGCCTTCGACCGCCAGCTCGCCTCCGAGGTCCAGCAGGCCGTCGTCGAGGCCCGGACGGCCCGGGCCCGCCTCGACGCCGCCGAGGCCCAGGTCGGCGCGGCCACCGGGGCGCTCCGCGTCGAGCGCGACCGCTACCGCCTGGGCGCCGGCACGCTGTACGACGTCGCCCAGGCCCAGACCCGGCTGTCGGAGGCCCAGGCCGGCCGCGCCCAGGCCGCCTACGGGCTCGCCTTCCGCCGCGTCCTGGTCCGCCTGGCCGTCGGCGACGTGGACGCCTCGGCGCTGGCCGGGCTGCTGGAGTAACCGGCCGAGTGCCTGCCGGCTCCCCGGCCCCCTCCGTAACCTTCGGTCGCAGATCTCGTCAGCCCACGACCCCGCCCACCGCCCTCCCGCTGACCCCGCCATGTCCCCCACGAAGAAGATCCTGATCGGCCTCGGCGTGTTGCTCGTCGTCTTGGTCGGCGTGGCCGCGCTGATGGGCGGCGGCGACGAGGGCATCGAGGTCGAGACGGCCGAGGCCCGCGTCCGGACGATCACCCAGACCGTGAGCGCGTCGGGGACGGTCGCGAGCGAGATCGAAGTCGCCATCTCGTCCGACGTGTCGGGCGAGATCATCTTCCTGGCCGTCGAGGAGGGCGACCGCGTCCAGCAGGGCGACCTGCTGCTCCGCGTCCGGCCCGACTTCTACGCGACCGAGGCCGAGCGCGCCCGGGCCCAGGTCGCGACCGCCCAGAGCGGCGTCGGCGAGGCCCAGAGCGCCGTCGCCGAGTCGCGGCAGGCCGTCGAGCAGTCGCGCGCCGACCTGGCCCGGGCGACCGCCGAGCGCGAGCGGGCCGAGCGGGCGCTGGCCCGCCAGCAGGACCTGTTCGACCGCGACGTGGCGCCGGCGATGGACCTGGAGGCCGCGCGGGGCGCCTTCGAGGTGGCGCGCGCGTCGGAGCAGGCCGCGCGCCAGGCTGTCTCGGGCGCGACCGCGCGGGTGTCGAGCGCCCAGGGCCGCGTGCGGAGCGCCCAGACCCAGGTCCAGGGCGCGCGCGCCGGGGCCCGCCAGGCCGGCCAGCAGCTGGCCCAGACCGCCATCTACGCGCCCATGTCCGGCACCGTCAGCCAGCTCAACGTCGAGCTGGGCGAGCGCGTCGTCGGGACGGCGACCATGTCGGGGACGGAGCTCATGCGGATCGCCCGGCTCGACGCCATGACGATGGAGATCGACGTCAACGAGAACGACGTGGTCAACGTCGAGGTGGGCGACTCGGCCCGCGTCGAGGTCGACGCCTACCCGGACGAGGCGCTGGGCGGGGCCGTCGTCGAGATCGCCAACTCGGCCCGGATCCAGAACGCCGGGACGTCCCAGGCCGTGACCAACTTCCCCGTCGTCGTCCGGCTGGCCGCGGCCGGCGCGAGCGCGGGCGACGCCGCGCGGGCCCCCGACGAGGGCGTCCCCTCCGGGCCGGGCCCGATCCTGCGGCCCGGCATGAGCGGGACCGTCGACATCTTCACGCGGTCGGTGCCCCGGGCCGTCGTCGTCCCGATCCAGGCCGTCACGGCCCGCGACTTCAACGAGGTCGAGCGCGAGCGGCGGCGCCAGGCGGAGGCCCGGGGCGAGGAGGTCCCGGCCACCGAGGTCCCGATGGGCGAGGACATCCGCCGCGTCGTGTTCGTCGTGGTCGACGGGAAGGCCGAGATGCGCGAGGTCCGGACGGGCATCACCGACGACACCCACATCGAGATCCGCCAGGGGTTGTCGGGCGGCGAGACCGTCATCACGGGCCCCTTCCGCCTGCTCCGCACCGACCTCGCCGAGGGCGACGCGGTCAAAGTCGGAGAGTAGCCGGGTCCGGCAGGTCGCGCGGGTTCCGCGAGCTGCCCCGTCGTCCACCGAGCCCCCCACTGAACCGGCCCCACCGGCCCTCCCCCGATGGTCATCGACATCGCCGACGTCTGGAAGACCTACCGGATGGGGACCCAGGAGGTCCACGCGCTCCGGGGGTGCTCGCTGGGCGTCGAGCCCGGCGAGTACGTCGCCGTCATGGGCCCGTCGGGGAGCGGCAAGAGCACGCTGATGAACGTCGTCGGCTGCCTCGACGTGCCGACCTCGGGGGCGTACCGGCTCGACGGCCGCGACGTGGGGACGCTGACCGACGACGAACTGGCGGAGGTCCGGAACAGCCAGATCGGGTTCGTCTTCCAGACGTTCAACCTGCTGCCGCGCCAGGACTGCCTGCAGAACGTCGAGCTCCCGCTGGTCTACGCCGGCGTCGAGCCGGGCCGAGCGGAAGGCGCGGGCGGCCGAGGCGCTGACCCGGGTCGGCCTGGGGGACCGGATGGACCACAAGCCGAACGAGCTCTCGGGCGGCCAGCGCCAGCGCGTCGCCGTCGCGCGGGCGCTCGTCAACCGCCCGGCGATCCTGCTCGCCGACGAGCCGACGGGGAACCTGGACTCGGTGACGTCGGACGAGATCATGCGCCTGTTCGAGTTGCTGTACCGCCAGGGCAACACGCTCATCGTGGTGACGCACGAGGACGAGATCGCCGCCCACGCGCGCCGTGTCGTCCGGCTGCGCGACGGCGTCGTCGAGACCGACGTGGCCGTCGAGCGCCCGGTCCTGGCCGAGGTCGCCGAGGGCGACCTGGAGGTGGCCGCGGCCGTCTGACCGGGCCTGGCTGCGCCCACCTCGGGGCCGAGGCGGAGGGCGCCGGGGTGGAGCCGCCGCAACCGGGGTGGAGCCGCCGCAACCGGGGCGGGGGGCGCCCGTAGCGGCGTGCGGTCCCCCGCCCTCGCCATGACCCCGACCGCCCTCGTCCACACCGCGCTCGGCGTGACCGCGCTGGCGGCGGGCGCGTTCGTCCTGGCCCGCCGCAAGGGCGACCGGCTGCACCGGGTCGTCGGGCGCGTCTACGCCGGGGCGCTCGTCGTGCTGTGCGTGCTCTCGTTCGGGCTCCGCGACTCGACGCCGTTCGTCCAGGGGCTGGGGCCGTTCCACGTCGCGGCGCTCGTCAGCCTGGGGACCGTGACGGCGGGGGTGGTCGTCGCGTGGCGCCGGCGCGAGAACTGGCTCGCGGCCCACTACATGTGGATGGCGTGGTCGTACATCGGGCTGGTGATGGCGACGGGCGGGCACGTGGTCCAGCCGCTGTTCTTGGGGCTCCGAGACGTCGGCGTGCCGACCGCGGTCAGCGTGGCCGTCGCGCTCGCGGTCGCGTGGGTGGTCCCCCCGCTGGTCGGGCGGTGGTGGATCGCGCGCCAGCAGCCGGGCTGGGACGCGCTCCGGTGACCCCGCGGCCTGGCCGAGGCGGGCCGGGTCATCTTTCGGTCCCGGCGTCGGCGCGGCGTGTGGGGCGCCTACCTTGACCCGTGTCGTTCACGGTCTCAGAGTCCACCGAGGTACACGCCATGGGTGACAAGTCCCCCAAGTCGACGAACAAGAAGGCGGGTCAGAAACAGGTCAAGGCGACCTCCGACGCGCGCAAGAAAAAGGCAGCCGAGGACGCCAAGCACGTCGTCGTCCCCAAGAAGAAGTAGCGCGCTAGCGCACCAAGGCGACGGTCTGCGTCGCCAGGCGCGCGCCGGCCCGGACCCGGACGGCGTAGAGGCCCGGCGCCAAGCCGGCCGCGTCCCACCGGAAGACCGAGGGGCCCGCCGCACGCGGGCCTCCGGCGAGCCGCGCCACCGCCCGCCCCGTCGCGTCGACCACCTCGACCGAGAGGTCGGCCGCCGACGGGAGGTCGACCGTGACCGTGACCGGGCCGCGCGCCGGGTTCGGGCCGACGGTGAGCCCGAGCGGGGTGGGGTCGGGCGTGGTCTCCGTCGCGAACGCGTCGAGGAGCGCGCGGGCCGCACCGGGCTCGCCGGCCGCGAGGTGGGCGGCGGCCTGGTCGAGCCGAGCGTCCGCCTCGGCGTCGCCGCCGTGGGACCGGCGGAGGTCGTGGAGGCGGAGCGGGAGGGCGAGGTCGGCGGCGTCGAACGGGAGCGCCCGCCAGCCGCGGACGGCCGTCTGGATCTGCTCCAGGTAGCGCGTCCCGAACTCGGCCGTCGGCTCGATGGCCGTGCCCTCGCCGAAGTCGTTCCAGGTGGCGATCTGGATGATCGGGACGCCCGCCTCGGTGGCCCGCTGGAACGTCTCGGCGAACGTGGCCCCGTCGCGGTCGTCGAGGAACCCGTAGGAGGGCCCGACGCCGGCCTGGGCGTAGACGTCGTGGAAGCCGGGCCACGCGCCGCCGACCGCGAGCGGCCAGCCGGCCGAGGCCGCGTAGAACTGGTCGAGGTACTGGCCGAGGCGGGCCGGGCTGAGCGTGCCGTTCTGGGACAGCGACATCGGCGGCCACGGGAACGCCCCGGCCGCGGACGCGCCCCGGGCGTCCTGGGTGACCAGCGCCGGCCGCTCGGCGAACCCGGCGAAGGCGACGTCCCACGCGCGCGACGAGCGCATCGACGCGTTCTGCGGGCCGAAGTTGAGCACGACCGGCGCGCCGTCGTGGCGGAGGTAGCGGTCGTCGCCGGCCCACCGCTGGGCCACGGCGTCGAAGTCCTGCTGGGCTTGGTAGGGCTCGCGGCCGGCCTCGAT
Source organism: uncultured Bacteroidota bacterium (assembly GCA_963740235.1). Lineage (GTDB taxonomy): Bacteria > Bacteroidota > Rhodothermia > Rhodothermales > Rubricoccaceae > Rubrivirga. The sequence goes on along the minus strand of CAVUDG010000007.1, from coordinate 845,660 downwards.
CCGGCCCTGGGACACCAACTGGTTGAGCGTGGCGTCCTCGTAGCAGATGGCGAACTGGAGGCCCGCCTTGCCGGCCGCGTCGAACAGCAGGTCCGTGGCCTGGTCGATGAGCGGGTAGTCGTAGAGGTCGCTCGTCCCGTACCAGTCGGCCACGACGCCATCGACGCCGGCCACGCGCATCAGGAGCGCGTGGTACTCCAGCACGTCCGGGTCGCGCGAGTCGTAGGGCCCGACGGCGGGGTAGAGGTGGGAGGCGATCTCGCGCTGCCCGTCGGGGCCGGTCTGGGACGGGTCGAAGTGGTCCATCGTCCAGTGCCAGCCCCAGTACCCGCTGGTCTCGGGCGCCTGGAACCACGGCATGTAGTGGACGACGACGACGGGCCCCTGGTCCTGGGCCGCTGGGGCGACCGCCACGAGGAGGGCGAGGGCGACGAGAAGAGGGCGCATTCCCCAAGGTAGGCCGCCGCGGTCGACATCCGGCACGAGGGCCCCTCGCCCCGGCCCGGCCTCTCCGCCTCGGCGCCGAGGCGGAGAGGCCGGGCCGGGGTGTGGCGGTCCGGGGTGTGGCGGCCCGGCGAGGGCGCGGTGAACGGCCGGTGAGTTCGGCCGGCGTCACGGACTCGTCACGGGCGCGGGCGCGTTCTGGGGCGACCCTCTGCGGCCCCGCCTCCGCTCCGCCCGTGCCCGACTTCGCGACCGCCCTTATCGCGGCCTTCCTCCCTCTCTTCGTCGCCATCAACATCCCGGGCATCCTGCCGCTTTACATCGGGATGACGGAGACGTTCTCGGCCGACAACCGGCGCCAGCTCCTGATCCGGGCGCTGCTGGCGGCCGCCGTGCTGGCCGTGCTGATGCTGTTCGCCGGTCAGGTCATCTTCGACACGCTGGGGATCACCTTGAACGACCTGCGCGTGGGCGGCGGCATCATCCTACTGGTCATCGCCGTGACGGACCTCGCCTTCGGCGACACGAAGGACCGCCGGGGCGGCGACAAAAAGGACCGGGCCAAGCTCAAGGACCACCCGGCCGACGAGCCCGTGGACCTGCCCGTGGTCCCGCTCGGCATCCCGCTCATCATCGGGCCCGGCGCCATCACGACGATCCTGATCACGGACGGCCAGTTCGGGTGGGTCGTGACGCTGGCGTCGATCCTGCTCAACATGGCGCTCGTGTTCGTCTCGTTCACGTTCGGGCCGGCCATCCTGCGCCTGGCCGGCCGGGGGACGTCGAAGGCGGTCGCGAAGGTGGCCAGCCTGTTCCTGGCCGCCATCTCGGTCGCGATGATCCGGGCCGGCATCCTCGGCATGATCGCCGCGGCCTGACGTGGAGCCGCTCCGCACCGCCGAGGCCCGCTGGTTCCTCCGGGGCTCGGCCCCGGCGGCGGCGCGTGCGTGGTTCGACGCGCTGGGCCCGCCCGTCGAGGCCGAGTCCCGCGCCGACCGCTACCTCGTGCCGACCGACGACGGGCTGGGCCTGAAGCTGCGTGGGGGCCTCGTCGAGCCCAAGCGCTACGAGGGGACCGTCGGTCGCCTGGCCGTCGGGCGGGCGGAGGCGACCATCGGGGCCTGGGCCAAGTGGTCGTTCCCCCTGGGCGACGGCGCCGAGACGCCGGACGACGGCTGGGTCGAGGTCGCCAAGACGCGCCGCCAGCGCGAGCTGGCCGTCGGCGTGGACGGCCGGTGCGCGCTGGAGCTGGCCGAGGTCGAGGTGGCCGGCGCGAGGTGGTGGTCGGTCGGGCTGGAGGCGACCGCCCCGAACGCACTGGCGCGGCGGGCGGCGCTGCTGGCCGGCGCCCGAGAGTGGCTGGCCGCCGAGCCCGCGCCGGCGCTCCCGGCCTCCGCCGCGCGGGCCTACCCGGCGTGGCTCCGCGAAGTCGCCGGCTAGAGGCGTCCAGCGGACCGGGGGCGAACGACTATCCTTCGGGCGCACCCTCTCGCTCGCCGTGCTCCGTCTCGCCCTGGCGCTCGCGCTGGCCCCGGCCGCCCTCGCCCAGGTCCCGCTCGCGCTCGTCCCCCTGCCCGCCTCGGTCGAGCTTCGGGCCGACTCCGCGTTCGTCCTGACCGGCGCGACCCCCATCCGGGCCGAGCCGGCGACGCCCGAGGTCCAGGCCGTCGCCGCGGTGCTCGTCGCGCTCGTCGGCCCGACCCAGGCCGAGACGCTCGCGCTCCCCGGGGCCGGCACCAGCGGCTCCGGCCCGTCCGAGGGGGACCCCGAGGCGGGCACGGTCACGCTGCGGCTGGGCCGCGACGACCTGGGACCGGAGGGCTACGAGCTGGACGTGACGGGCGCCCGGGTCACGGTCACCGCCCCGACGCCGGCCGGCCTGTTCTACGGCGTCCAGACGCTCCGCCAGCTGATGCCGCCCGCCGTCGAGCGAGGGGCGGCGCTCGCGCGGGCGTTCCCGGTCCCGGCCGTCCGCGTCGTCGACCGGCCGCGGTTCGAGTGGCGGGGGCTGATGCTCGACGTGGCCCGCCACTTTTTCTCGGTCGAGGACGTCGAGCGCGTCGTCGACCTGATGGCGCTCCACAAGCTCAACCGGCTCCACCTCCACCTGTCGGACGACCAGGGCTGGCGCGTCGAGGTCCCGGGCCGGCCGGCGCTCACCGAGGTCGGCGGGCGGAGCGAGGTCGGCGGCGGGCCGGGCGGGTTCTACACCACGGCCGACGTCGAGCGGATCGTGGCGTACGCGGCCGCCCGGTTCGTCACCGTCGTCCCCGAGATCGACCTGCCCGGCCACACGAACGCCGCGCTGGCGGCGACGCCCGACCTGAGCTGCGACGGCGTCGCGCCCCCACCCTACACCGGCATCCGGGTCGGGTTCAGCGCGGTCTGCGTCGAGCGAGAGGAGACCTACGCGTTCGTCGACGACGTGGTGGCCGCGCTGGCGGCCGTCGTGCCGGGCGACGTGGTGCACCTGGGCGGCGACGAGGTCCGGACGCTGGCGCCGGCCCAGTACGCCGCGTTCATGGCGCGCGCCCAGGCCATCGTGGCGTCGCACGGCCGGACGGTCATGGGCTGGGACGAGATCGCCCAGGCCGACCTCGCCCTGGCGCCGGGCGCCATCGTCCAGGTGTGGCGGCCCCAGTCGCCCGAGCGGGCGGCCTCGGTCGCCCGGGCCGTCCAAGCGGGCGCCCGCCTGGTGCTGTCGCCGGCCGACCGGATCTACCTCGACATGAAGGCCGACTCGTCGGTGGCGCTGGGCCTCACCTGGGCCGGGCTGAACGGGGTCCGCGACGCCTACGACTGGGACCCGGACGCCCTCGTCCCGGGCGTGCCCCCGGCGGCCGTGCTCGGGGTCGAGGCCCCGCTGTGGTCCGAGACGCTGGCGACGGTCCGCGACGTCGAGTTCATGGCGTTCCCCCGGCTGGCGGGCGTCGCCGAGATCGGGTGGTCGCCCCAGGCGGCCCGGTCGTGGGACGGCTACCGCGCGCGCCTGGCCGCGCTCGGCGTGCGCTGGACGGCCCTGGGCGTCCCGTTCTACCGCTCGCCCGAGGTCGACTGGGCCGACTAGCCCGCAGACCCCGCCCGCCGCTCGGCCCACCTCGGCCCCGAGGCGGGCAGGGTCGACGTCGGTCAGTCGTCGAGCGTGAGCAGAGCGTAGAGCGCGAACGGGCGGGCGTCGCCGCGCTCGACGGCGCCCGTCGTCTCGTGCCGCGCGACCTCGTCGCCGCCCCGCCGGGCCACGACCGAGAGGCGGAGGTCGGCGCCCGTCGACCGGCCCTCGACCCGGAGCCGGAACGGGCCGGCGGACTCGCCGGGCGCGACGGTCACGGCGAACGGGAAGGCGCCGGGCCGATGCCGGACGGCCCCGCCCTCGGCCCCGGTGACCGTCACCGTCACGTCTTGGGCCTCGCCCGCCAGGTCGACGCGGTAGGTGACCTGGAGCGCGGGCGGCGGACGCGACGCCCAGACGGCGGCCCCCACGACCACGACCAGCGCGACCACGGCCGCGACTCCCCACCGCCTCGCGGTGCCAGTCGGCCGGCCGGCGGCCCGGTCCGCCTCGGTCGAGTCGACGGAGGAGCCGGACGGCTCTGCCGTCTCGACGCCGACGGCCTCGGGCAACGTCGCGTCCGCCGGGTCGGGCCGGGGCGCGACGAGCAGGCGGTAGCCGGCCTTGGGGATGGTCTCGATCAGGCGTGGCGCGCGCGCGTCGTCGCCCAGCGCGTGGCGGAGCCGGGAGACGCACCGGGTCAGCGACGCCTCGGTCACGACCACGTCGGGCCAGACGGCGCCCATCAGCGCGTCGCGAGAGACGACCCGGCCCGCGTGCTCGCCGAGGTGGACCAGGACGGCGACGGCCTTGGGCTCGAGGCGCACGGTCTCGGCCCCGCGCCGGGCCTCGAACGCGACGGGGTCGACGTGCCAGGGGCCGAGCCGGAAGGGGTGGTCGCCGAGCAACGGGGGACGGGAGGGGGCGCCCCAAGGTCGGGACGGCGAGGCGCCGCGAGGGGGCCGGTCGGGCCGGCCTCCGACGGACCTCCGACGACCCTCCGTCAGACGGAGCCGCCGGCACGGTACGCTCAGGGCCACCCCCCTGTCTCTGCCATGCGCGGTCCCGTCACCGTCCCATCCGCCGCCGTCCTGCTCACCGCCGTCCTGCTCGTCCTCGTGCCGCCGGCCTCGTCCCAGCGCCTGTCCGAGCCCGACCGGGCCCGACTGGCCGAGGCGTTCCGGCTGGCCGACGCGGTCGGCGAGCGCTTGGCGGAGTGGGGCGCGGTCCCGTTCGCCGTCGTTCTGGTGGCCGGCGAGGACGAGTTCCTGATCGGCCACCCCGTCCCGCCGGCCGACGCCGTGCTCGTCGACGCCTTCGACGCGCTCGTGGGGAGCCCGGTCTACGCCCGGCCCCGCCGGCACCCGCCGACGCTGCTCGCGACGTTCCCCCTGGACGGCGTCCCGACGGTCGTCGTGGGGACGCCCGAGGCGACCGGGCTGACGTCGACCGACTGGGTGCTCACGCTCGTCCACGAGCACGTCCACCAGGTCCAGATGGGCTCGCCCGGCTACTACGACGCCGCGGCGGCGCTCGGTCTCGAGGGCGGCGACACCTCCGGGATGTGGATGCTGGCCTACCCGTTCCCCTACGGCGACCCCGAGGTCGGCACGCGCTTCGCACGGTACCAGGCCGCGCTGGCGGCGGCCCTGGGCGCCCCGCCCGCCGGCGCCGAGGCGGCCCTGGCCGCGGTGACGGCCGCCCGCGCCCGCCTCGGCGACGCGCTGGGCCCGGCCGACGCGCGCTACCTCTCGTTCCAGACCTGGCAGGAAGGCGTCGCCCGCTACGTCCAAGGCCGCGCGGCCGAGGTCGGGGCCGAGGCGGGCGCCCCGGTCGCCGCCTACCGCGCGCTGCCCGACGCCGTCCCCTACGCCGCGGCGGCCGACACGCTCCGGGCCCGGCGCGCGCGCGGTCTCGCCGCCGGGCTCGCCGAGGCGGGCCGACTCGCGTTCTACTCGGCGGGGGACGCCCACGCGCGGGTTCTGGACGCGGCGCGGCCGGGCTGGCGCCGCCGCTACCTGCTGGAGCCGTTCGCGCTGGAGCGCTACGCCGAGTGACCCGGTCGTTCCGTCGCGCTCTTGCACGGGGACGGGATCGGGGCGACTCTACGGGTCCACCGCCTCCGTCGCCATGAGGACCCTCGCCGCCTTTAGTCTCTTCGCCCTCGCCGTCGCCGCGTCGGCCCAGCCCCAGGGCCTGGTCGACCTGTTCGAGCGGCGGTCCATCGAGTCGAACGGGCTGACGGTGAGCTACGCGCTGTTCGTCCCCGAGGACTACGACCCCGCGGTCGAGTACCCCTTGGTGATGGCGCTCCACGGGGCCGGCGAGCGCGGCGACAACCTGGTCAACATCGAGCGGCACCGGCTGGCGACGGCCTGGGTCGAGCCGGCGCTCCAGGCCGAGTACCCGGCGTTCGTGCTCGCGCCCCAGGTCCCGAGCGGCCTGCGCTGGACCTCCGACGCCGACCCCGACGACTCGGACTTCGTGGCCATCGAGCTGGCGACGCTCGACATCCTGGACACCGTCGAGGCCGAGTTCGCCATCGACCCCGACCGGGTCTACGTCGTCGGGCTCTCGCTGGGCGGGCACGGGACGTGGGACTTCGTCTCGCGCCTGCCCGACCGGTTCGCGGCGGCCGTCCCGATGAGCGGGCGCGGCTTCCTGTCCCAGGCCGACGACCTGGGCGGCCTGCCCATCTGGGCCTTCACGGGCGAGACCGACACGGTCGTCCCGCCGAGCCAGACGCGCCGCGTGGTCCAGGCGCTGGAGGACCTGGGCCGCGACGTGATCTACACGCACTGCCGGCGGGCGCCCGTCGAGGCCCGGGCGTTCGACTGTCCCGGATACATCGGGAGCGACTCGCTGGCAAGCCGCCATCGACGCCCACGCGAGCCTGATCTACTGGAGCGAGCCGACGGTCGGGCACGGCCCGTGGGCCCCGTGGTTCGACAACCCGCTGTTGGCCCCGCTGGCTGTACGCCCAGACCCGCCAGGACCCCGACGCCGTGACCCTGACCGCGCCCGCCTCGGGCGCGCGCTGGGCCGGGGCGGAAGCCGTCACCTGGACGACGACGCGGGCCGACGGGGACGTGGTCGAGGTCTGGGTCAACCGGACCGACGACGCGGCCGGCTGGCAGAAGCTGGGCGAGGCGCCGGTCGCGGACGGGCACGTTCGCCGTCGACACCGGACGGTGGCCGACGCCGCGCTCGCCCGCGTCCGCCTGTTCGTCCGCACGCCCGACGGCCGGATCGTCGGACGCGACACGAGCGCGCCGTTCGCGCTCGACAACCCGGGCAACGCCGCGCCCGAGCTCCGCCTCGACGACGAGGCCTTGCGCTTCGACCCGCGCCTGACCGGCGACACCTACGACCTCCCGTTCGTCGCCGCCGACGCCGAGAACGACGGGCTCACCGGTCGAGGTGTTCTACAGCGCCGACGACGGCAGACGTACACGTCGCTCGGCGCCCGCGAGACCAGCAGCTCGGCCGCTCCGCAGTCGGTCCCGGTCGACCTCGCAGCGCTGCCCAACTCGCGGCCGGCCCGGTTCCGTCGTCGACCTGAGCGACGGCACGTCGTACGGTCGACGGCCGAGACGGTCCTCGTTCCTCAAGCAGACCCCGCGCGACGTCGACGCGAGGTCGTGCAGCCGGTCCAGGGCGAGGGCGAGGGGTCGGTCGAGCTCCGCGTCGTCGACCAGAGCGGCGCTGACGGGCCACCGGTACCGGCATCACCATCGACGACGCGGGCGACGACAAGACGTACTCGGTGACCGACCTCGACGCGGGCGACGACGTGCTCTCCGGCATCCCGCTCTCCGACGGCGTCCAGGAGAGCCCCGTCTTCGACGGGCATCGCGCTGGTCGTGGAGGACCTGGAGGAGGGCCGCGCCGACCTCGACGCGACCGGCTGGGTCGAAGGCGACGCCGACCTGGGCGTGGCGGTCTCGGGCGGCAGCGTCCGCATCGCGATCCTGACCATCGACCTGCTGGCGACCGAGACCGACTACGAGATCGCGATCACCGACGACGTGGTCGGCCAGTCGATCCGGCTCTACAACATCCCGGTCACCGACCTCCGCTTCACCGTCACCGGCGACGACGGCCAGCCGCGCGACGTCGTGTTCCAGCGACCGCAACGACGACGGGCGCTCCCGGGCGACGGCGACGTGCTCTACCTCGTCGAGCCCGACGACGCCGGCGACCCCGCGCTCGCGTGGAAGCTCACGTTCGAGCGCGACCGGCTCCGACCACGCTGCCCGAGCCGGGCGACGTGTTCCGCCTGGTCCCGGTCCGCTCGCTCGGGTCCGGCGACGTGTTCGAGTTCGAGGGCCGGTTCGGCACGGCCGTCGCCGAGGCGCCGCGCGGCGGGCTCGCGCTCGCAGACCTACCCCAACCCGTCCGCCGGGCCGATCACGCTGGCCTACCAGCTCGGCGCGGCGGCCAGCGTCCGGATCGAGGTGTTCGACGCGCGCGGCCGCCTGATCGCCACGCCTCGCCGACGGCCCCGCGCGTGCGGGCGCCCACCGGACGACGTGGGACGCCGACGCGGCGAGCGGCGTGTTCCTGGTCCGCCTGACGGCGCAGACCGCCGACGGCGTGCGCCGAGAGCGTCCGGCAGTCGGTCGTGCTGGTGCGGCGGTAGGGGCTGCGGCGCGGCCGTGCGCGGTCACGTGCGCGGTCAGCTCGGCTCGACGGGACCGCGCTCGGAGGTCGCCCGACGCTCCGCTGGAAGCGGAGCCGGAGCACGCCGCGCGGCTGGGTCTGCGCGGCCTGGTCGGCGTGCTTGCCCGGCATCCCGTGGACGATGGTCGTCGCGCCGTCGACGAGCCAGAGCGCGCCGGTGACGTAGCTGGCCTCGTCGGACGCGAGGAACGCGTAGACGTTGGCGACCTCCTCGGTCGTCGCCGCGACGCCCGAACGCCGTCGACATCACGACGGTCTCCTCGGCGTCGGCGTCCATCGGGCCGGTCTCCTTGTGGGTCCAGCTCGTGTCGATGGGGCCGGGGCAGACGCAGTTGGCGCGGACGCCGTTCGGGCCCTGCTCGCCGGCGACGCCCTTCATGAACGCGTGGATCCAGGCCTTGGTCGGGCCGTAGGGCGTGAACTGGGGCGACCCGTTCCAGCCGGCCTCCGAGCCCGCCGAGACCACGTTGCCGCGCGTCTCGCGGAGGTGCGGGACGGCCGCGCGCGTCATGAAGAACGCCGTCTTGACGTTGTTGTGGATCAGCTTGTCGAAGTCGTCGATCGGGTACTCGTCGACGGGCGCCAGCTTGGGGAGCGCGCCCGCGTTGTTGACGAGCACGTCGAGGCGGCCGAAGGCGTCGACGGCGGCCTGGACGCAGGCCTGGGCCTTGTCCGGGTCGCCGAGGTCGCCGGCGAAGGTGCCCACCTCGGTCCCGTACTGGTCGGTGATGTCGGCCGCGACCTGGTCGAGTGGGTCGTCGGGCAGGCCGGCCAGCAGGAGCCCGGCGGCGCCCTCGTAGGCGAACTTGTGGGCGATGGCCTCGCCGATGCCCTCGGCGGCGCCGGTGACGAGGGCGATCTTGCCGTCGAGGCGGCCGGGGCGGGAGGAGTCAGACATGGACGTGGGAGGAGAGTGGACGGCTTGGATCGGCAGCGCGTCGGAGGCGTTCCGGTCGCTGCCCCCCTCCGGCCCCGTTCAGGCCCTGCCCGATGACCCTGCGCGTGCTGCTGTTCGACGTGCTCCGCCGCGAGGTCGGGGCGGCCCACGTCGTCGGCCGAGGTGGGCGACGGCGCGACCGGGGCCGACCTGCTCGACGCGCTCGGCCGGTCGCACGCGGCCATCGCGCGGCACCGCCCGGTGGTCCGGCTCGCCGTCAACCGGCGCTACGTCCCGACCGACACGGCCCTGGCCGACGGCGACGAGGTCGCGCTCATCACGCCCGTCAGCGGTGGCTGACACCGCCCGCCTCGGCGTGCCCGTCGCTCGTGCCCGCCGGCCTGGCGAGGCGGGGGGGACGGCGGACCGCCGGCCCGGCGGGCGGGACCGGTGGCGCTCGGCGTCGCGGCGCTCGTGCTCTGGGCGGCCTCGGGCGGAGCGGCCATCACGGCTCAGCCGGCCCAGGACGCGAGGCTATCCACCGCCGTAACCGTAGTGCCGACGGGGAAGGCCGGGACGCACGAGAACACGCTCGGGCTACACCTGGAGACGGCCGTGCGCCGAGCTCTCGGCGCGCGGCAGCACGACCTCCGGCTCCGGGCCGGGGTCGGCGCGGAGGTCTTGGTCGAGGACCTGGGGATCCCAGGCCCGAGCGTGGGCGCGCAGGGACTCGTGGAGCTCGGCTACGCGTTCGGCCCGTCCCACCCGTCCCACCCGGCCGGCCGGGCCCACGAGGCCGCGTACTACCTCGTCGCCTACCTCGACACCGACCGCACCTCGCAGTTGTCGGGCGGCCTCCGCTACCGGCGGACGGCCGGGACGTGGTCGCTCGGGGTCCAGTTCGAGAACGACGCGCTCGCCCAGCAGCTCCTCGACCGCTACCGGACGTTCGCGCTCCGCGTCCGCTACCTCCGCCTCGACCGGCCGGTCCCGGTCGGCGTCGGCGCCCGGGCTGTCGTCTGGGCGGGGACGACGGAGGGGCTGGGCCGGCTCGGCCGCGACGAGGTCTACGACCTCCGCGGCCAGCGCGGCGGCGACCAGGCCCACGGCGTCCTGGCCCTCGACCTCGTCCTCGGCGCCCTGACGCTCTCGCTCGGGGCCGACTCCGAGGGCATCCGGTCGACGTTGCAGAACTCGTTCCACTACCTCATCGACGACGGCCAGATCCCGCGCCTGCCCGACCGCCCGGCCCGGCTGTTCGTACGGATCGCGCTCCACGAGACCGGCGGCCTCTACTGACCCGGCCCGCCTCGGGACCACCCGGCCCGCCTCGGCCCAGGCGGGCCGGGCCGGCAGAGGCCGCTAGCGGGCGACGGCGACGGCGCGGACCTCGCGGATGACGGTCACCTTGATCTGGCCCGGATACTCCATCTCGCGCTCGATCCGCCGCGAGATGTCGAGCGCGAGCGACTCCGCGACGGCGTCCGAGACCATCGCCGTGTCCACCATCACGCGGATCTCGCGGCCGGCCTGGATGGCGTAGGCCTGGAGGACGCCCTCGAAATCGCTCGCGATCTGCTCGAGCCCCTTGAGCCGCTGGACGTACCGCTCGAGCGCCTCACGCCGGGCGCCGGGCCGGGCGCCCGAGGCGGCGTCGGCGGCCTGGACGATGGGCGCGATGGGCGTCGCCATCGGGACCTCGTCGTGGTGCGCCCCGACCGCGTTCGTCACGTCGGGGTGCTCCTTGTAGCGGCGCGCGAGCTCCATGCCCGCGATGGCGTGGGGCTGCTCGAGGTCGCCCTCGATCACCTTGCCGATGTCGTGGAGCAGGCCGGCCCGGCGGGCCTTGCGGGCGTCGAGCCCCAGCTCGGCCGCCATCAGCCCGGCCAGCTTGGCCGTCTCGATCGAGTGCTGCAGGAGGTTCTGGCCGTAGCTGGCGCGGTACTTCATCCGCCCGACCAGGCGGACCAGCTCGGGGTGGAGCCCGTGGATCTGGAGCTCGAGCGCGGTCTGCTCGCCGGCCTCGACGATCTCGGCGTCGATCTCGACCCGGACGGCCTCGACGACCTCCTCGATCCGGGCCGGGTGGATCCGCCCGTCGTCGAGCAGGCGGACGAGCGCGAGCCGGGCGACCTCGCGGCGGACGGGGTCGAAGCCCGACACCAAGACCGCGTCGGGCGTGTCGTCGACGATGACCTCGACGCCGGTCGCGGCCTCGAACGCCCGGATGTTGCGGCCCTCGCGCCCGATCACCCTGCCCTTCATGTCCTCGCTCTTGAGCGGGACCGCCGAGACGGTGTGCTCGATGGTCGCCGTTGCGGCCAGCCGCTGGATGGCTTTGAGCACGACCTTGGTCGCCTCGCGCTGGGCCGTCTCACGCGCACGGTCCCGGGCCTCCTTGACGGCCCCAGCCGCCTCCAGCTTGGCCTCGCGCGTCAGCTCGGCGACGAGCCGGTCGCGGGCCTCGTCGCGGCCCAGGTCGGCGGCGCGCTCCAGCTTGCCCAGGTGCTCCTCGACGAGCCGGTCGAGCCGGGCCGTCTCCTCACCGAGGCGGGCCTGCAAGCTCTCGACCTCGCGCTCGCGCCCGGCCAGCTCCTGCTGGCGCCGCCCGACGGCGGTGGCCAACCCCTGGACCTGGTCGCGGAGCGCGTCGGCCTCGGATCGGCGGCGCTCGGCGGCGGCCGTGAGCGCGTCGAGCGCGTCGGCGGCGCCCTCGATGGCCGACTCCCGGGCCGCCAGCCGCTTGGCCTTCTTGTCGACGCGGGCGCGGGCGGCGTCGAGCTTCTCGCGCGCTTTCTGGTGCCGCTCCTTGACCTCGGCCACACGCTGGTCGACGCGGGCCCGGCGCCGGCGGATCTCGTCGCGGCCGGCGGCCAGCTCGGCGGTCGCCGCGTCGGCCCGCTCCTGGAACCGGTCGGCCTCGGCCTCGGTCCGGGCGGCGAGCGCCTCGGCGCGCTGGGCGGCGTCCTCGAACTGGGCGGCGGCGGCCCCGCCCCGCCCGACGCGGCCCCCGACGAACCCGACGGCCAGCGCGAGGGCGACCCCGAGGGCGGCGAGCGAGAGCGAGAGCGGGTCCATCGGGGCTGGGAGGCGGAGCAGAAACGAGCGCGACGAGCGCCCCGAGAGCGGCCCGGGGCGCTCGCGCGCGGACCCGGGCGACCGCGCCGGCGGTCCCGAGTCGAACAGAGGCACCAGCCTGCAGCGCGTGGACGAGAACCTTGCTCGTCTGACAATGTGGGAGCCCCTTGGACCCTCTCGCCTTCCGCGGCCCGGAGCCGAAGCTCCGGAGTCCCGCAAGCGGGATGCGGCCTGATGGTCAGGTCCTAAACAGGGCCCCCGAGGTAAACGCTGTTCAGGTTCCCATGCGGTGGCTACAAGCCGGTGAGCGCGGCCCGGGACGAGCCCGACCCGCGCGGTCCCAATATCGCGACGGACCCGGAGACGTTCCGAGAGAGACCGCGAATTCCCCCCGGCCGGCCCTCGCGCGCGCTCCGCGCCGGCCCGGTCTGCCCCGGCTCCCTCCGCCTCGGGCCCGAGGCGGGGTCAGCCGTCGGCCGCGCCGTCGCCGCCCAGCACCGACTCGATCCGGTCGACGAGCGAGGCCGCTTCGATCTCGAGCCGGGCCCGGAGCCGGTCGGTCTCGGCACGCGCGGCGTAGAGCTCCTCGGCGATCTCGAGCGCGACCAGGACGGCGTGCGTCATGTCGGGCTGGGACGGGAGCTGCTGGCGGAGCCGCCGGAGCCGCTCGTCGACGCGCGCCGCGAGGTGGACCGTGTAGTCCTCGTCGCCGGGCGCCACCCGGAGCGGGTAGTCACGGTCGAGGATCCGCACGCGGACCGAGACGGGGGCGGCCGTGCTCATGGCGAGGGGGGCGGTGGATCGTCGCCGGGGTCGGTCTGGAGGAGGTCGTCGACCAGGTCGATAAAGCCCTGGACGCGGGCCTTGAGCGCGGCCGGGTCGTCGCCCTCGCCGAACGCGAACGAGGGGGCCGCCGCCGAGCTCTCCTGGAGCTCGAGGAGCCGGCTGCCCAACGCCGCGTTCTCCGCCCGGAGCCGCTCGATCTCGCGCACGGCCGCGTCGACGCGGTCGCGGAGCGTGCTCAGCGACCGCCATTCGGGCCGGGGATCGGGGCGGCCCGGATCGGCCTCGGACGGGGCGGTGGGCTCCATACAGCGGGGCGGGGACGTCTCAAGATAGACACGAACCGTCACGGGGTATCTCCTGGCGTCCGAAGCGAGCCCGGAACGCATTGGGTGAGCAGAGCGAGCGGAACGCATCACGGTGACGGACGGCAGCGGCATGGGGGCCTCGCAGGAGCGCGGCTCCCTCCGCCTCGGGCCGGAGACGGGATGGGCCTTTTCTCGAACGGAATAGCACCCCTGGTGATCATAGTATGCGAGTACTATTGGTCTGCGCTTCAGATACCTATTAAATCGAAATGGGGGGGTACGATGTGGGCTCGCATCCGCCTGCTGATACAGCGTGACGCGCTCGGAGTGAGCCGGTAGCTTCTGGCCTCACCACACGCGATGCTCTTGGCTGTTTCCGTCGACCTCCGCCGCCGCGCTGTCGCGGCCTACCGACAAGGTGGCGCCTCCCTCGACGCCGTCGCTGCACGCTTCGCCGTCGGCCGCGCTTCGCTCGTTCGCTGGCTCGCCCTCCAGCGCGATACCGGCGCGCTCATGCCCCGGCCCAACACCGGCGGGACGCCTCTCGCCGTCTCCGAGGTTGGCCGCGCGATGCTGCAAGGTTGGCTCGACGATGACCCGTCGGTCCCACAGCACGTGCTCGCCGCCCGGCTGGCCGACGCCGGCGAGCCCGCTGTCAGCCAACAGACCGTTGGGCGGACGCTGGCGCGGATGGCACTGACGCACAAAAAAAGTCCATCCGAGCCGTCCAGCGACTCCGCGACGACATCGTAGCCGAGCGCGAGGCGTTCGCGGCGTGGCAGCCGACGGTCGATGGAGCGCGCGTGGTGTGCGTCGACGAGAGCGGGATCGTCGCTGGTGGCCGGGTGGCCTACGGGTACGCCCCGCGCGGGAAACGGTGCGAGGAGCACGCGCCCTATCGCAAGGGCCGGCGGACGAGCCTGCTCGGGTGGGTCGGCCTCGGGCGCGGCGGGGTCGTCGCCGTCGAGGGAAGCGTCGACGGTGACGTGTTCGAGCGCTTCGTCCGGGATCACCTCGCTCCGAACCTGAGGCCGGGCGACATCGTGATCTGGGACAACCACTCCGTCCACAAGCGGCCGGAACTGAGAGCGCTGGTCGAGGCGCGCGGAGCGGAGTTGGTCTGGCAGCCGCGCTACTCGCCGGAGTTCAACGCGGTCGAGGAGATGTGGTCGAAGGTGAAGCACCTCGTCCGGCGGGCACGGGCCGACACGGCGACGGCGCTGAACGAAGCGTTGGCGGCGGCGGTCGGTGCGCTGACGTGGGAGGACTCGCTTGGCTGGCTACGTCACGCGGGCTACAGGCTCAGCCCGGACGCGTAGCGCTGTATGCGTCCTCTCACTCTCTCGCTTTTAGTGGTTCTCGGTGCCGCAACGACCGCTTGGGCTCAGAACCTCAACCCGCCTCTCGCCGGGTGCGCGACCTACGGCGCCCAAGACTTTGAACTCGGGCTCCGGATCGACGACGACGGAATCGTACCCGTCAAGATCTGGGAGGTCGCGACCGGGACGCAAGTGTATAGCTTCACGGCGACAGACTCGTATGTGGTGCCCGGAAGCTCGGGGTGCAACTGGGTCGCCTACATCGACGGCAATCCTCCCTCGTCGGTCCCGGGTGTGGCCGAGCTGCACCCGGAACGGCTCTACCGCATCGACATCGGAGCGCGGTCGTACTACTACGAAGTCGAGATGGGAGGGCCTCAAGGGGAGGACATCTTCAGCCCGCGCGGCGTCTCCGGCGACTACCCGGACGTGCTGTTCATCCGGTCGCCCGGTGAGTTCCGCGTCTACCCGGTGCGGCTCGGGAATGGAGCGAGCGGGCGGGACGTGGACGACTTCTTCACCGGCGACTGGGTGCTCCCCTACGACCTCCCGACGATCTGTGCCACCCTCGGGTGCAACCCGGAGGACGACACGGACTACCCGTTCCTCGCGACGACGCCCTACACCACGGCCGCCCCGTCTTTCCCGATTACACTTCGGTCGTCGGGCACCGAGGACTGGATCGTGCCGAGCGCCCGGTCGTACGACTGGTCCTCGGCCGACGTTGCGGAGATCCAGTTCGCCGAGACGGGCGTCGAGATCAAGGGCGACCTCGACGTGACCGGCATGACGTTCACCGGCTCGGACGCTTCGGGGTGGAGCGGCATTTGGTTCCAGCCTGGCTCGGGGGGCTCCTTCTCGAACGTGGTGATCGAGGGCGTCGGCGGGTCCGGCGGCAATGCCTTGCGGATCGACAACGCCTCGCCGACCTTCTCCACTGTGACCATCAACAACCCCGCGACTCCCTCCTCGGTCGGTGGCGTCTACGTCTCCGGCGCCCAGGCCAGTCCGGACTTCCACGACCTCCGGGTCGAGAACATGACGTGGACCGGGGTCTCGGTCTACGGCTACGCCGAGGTGCGGATGACGGACAGCAACATCCAAAGCACCGGCCGAACCGGGCTCGTCGCGGGGACCGGAGCCGACGTGTTCCTCTACCCATCTCTCTCTGGGGACAGGACCGAGGGCAACCAGATCACCGACAACGCGGCGAGCGGGCTCTACGCCTCGAACACGGCCACCGCCACGTTCGGGTACTACTACTACCCCACCGGCGGCGTCCACAACGACGGGTTCAACTCGGTCACGGGCAACCAGGCCAAGGGCGTTTTCGCCGCCTACAACGGGACCGTCGCCGCCGGCAACGCCACCAACAACCAGCGGAACCGGTTCTTCAGCAACGTCTCGTTCGACGCCTACTCGACGCAGTCGGGCAGTGCGGCCTACGTCCGGTGTGATTGGTGGAACGACACGACGCCCCCATTCCGGACGGCGACCACGGGCAGCGCCTTCCTCGATGACAGCGCGTGGTTGCTGGCCGACCCGTACGTCAATCCCGCCGCGCCCTGCACGTCGGGATCGGGCGCGGCTTTCGGAGCGGGGACAGACGGTAGGGCCGTGGGCAAGGAGGGCGGCGCAGGCACTCGGGCCGACCGCCTCGGCGCAGCGATGGGCCAGATGGATCAGCCAGATGCCGCGCTAGCCGCGCTGTCTGCGCTCATCG
Source organism: uncultured Bacteroidota bacterium (assembly GCA_963740235.1). Classification (GTDB taxonomy): domain Bacteria; phylum Bacteroidota; class Rhodothermia; order Rhodothermales; family Rubricoccaceae; genus Rubrivirga. The sequence goes on along the minus strand of CAVUDG010000007.1, from coordinate 829,396 downwards.
GCGAGGCCCCCGGGACGCCCGAGGAGGCGGCGGCGCTCTCGGCCATCGGTCGGCTGGCGGTCCGCCCTGACGCTCCGTCCGGAGCCCGATCTGTCCTCGACGGCTATGCGACCGCCGGGCCGCTCCGGGGGATCGCGCGGCAGGCCCGCGTCGGGCTCCGCTACCGCGCAGGCGACGTGGCGGGCGCGCTGGCGGAGGCCGAGACGTTGCTGGCCGACCCGGTCTCCGAGGCCGACCTCGTGTTCGCGCACTCGGCGCGCGTGGTCCTGCTGAGCGCGCAGGGGCGCGACCGCGCCGCGCTCCAGGCATACCGAGCGCTGGCAGAGATCGCGCCGGGAAGCGAGGAGGCCGATCAGGCCCGCGTGTTCCTCGACCTGCCGCTCGACCGGGCCGCCGAGTCGGCCACTGTCGCCTCGGCAACGTCTGCGCTCGCGACGGCGCCAGCCGAGCCCGCCGCCGGGTTCGCCGTCGAGGGCGTGTACCCGAACCCGACGGCCGGGGCGGCGAGGGTCGTGGTCTCCGTCGGGGAGCGCTCGCGCGTCGCGGTCTCCGTGTTCGACGTGCTCGGGCGCCGGGTGGCCGAGGCGGAGGGCGCGTTCGAGCCCGGGACCCACACGGTCCGGCTGGCGACCGACCGGCTCGTGCCCGGCGCCTACATCGTCCATGTCGAGGCCACCGGCCCGGCCGGGGTCGTGGTGGAGAGCCGGAGACTGACGGTGGTCCGATGAGGCCGCTCGCCTTCGTCGGCATTCTCATGGCCGGGCTCGCCCTCGTGGCGGGTCCGGCCGCTGGCCAGGGAGGCGCTCCTTCGGCCGGTGATGTGGTGTGGGAGCAGATGCCGCTCATACCCTATTACGGGGATCCTAGGCTCAACGCAGAAGCTCTTGCGTTCTTACCGCCCGAGCCCGGCCGCGAGGGCGGCCCGCCGTTCCGGCTCTACTCGGCTGGGACGGACTTCCTCCTCTTTGACCCCGAGCGCGCCACTGAGCCGGAGCGATATGGTCTGTGGGTCGATGTCTGCCATTTTGGAGCCTGCAGGCCAATTGACATTGTCGCCACCAACGCGGGTACGCTCGTCATCGCCAACCAGGGCAACAACTCCCGCTCGACGGACGGCGGAGCCACGTGGGAATTCAACGTCGTCGGCGAGCCGTACAACGTCCGCGTGCTCTTCCAGCCTCCGACGGCCGCCCGCGACGCCTCGGGGCGGGCCCCCGTCGTAGGGTCGTATGGCCCTGCGGTGTGGGCCTCGTACGAGGACGGCGCCGCTGGGACGTGGGAGAGGCGTACTTCGACCGAGGGGTTCCGGGCGGGCGGCGACGTGATCGCCTTCGGCGAGGTCCCGCCGTCCTCCGCGCTCCCGAACGGGCGGCTCCTCGCCGGGGTCTGGAACGGGATCACCGTCTCCGACGACCGCGGGGCCACGTGGCGGCCGGGCGAGGGCGCCTACGGGTTCGCGCAGTTCCTCGGCTACGGGTTCACCTTTGTCCCCGAGTCCGACCACCCCTACGGCGGGGCCGTCCTGGCGGCCGTCGACGACCTGGAGTGGGGACGCGACTCGACGGCGACGATCTATCGGAGCGAGGACGGGGGCGCGACGTGGGCGCGGGCGCACCGGTTCAGCCCGGCCGCGCTCGGGCTCCCGAACGCGAATCGGGTCGAACTGGTGACGACGCCGGACGGAGCCGTGTGGGCTGGCGTGACGCACGAACTGGGCGGGCTTCCGACGAACCGACGAGCCGCCGTCGCGCGGTCGCTGGACGGGGGCCGGACGTGGGTGCTCGTCTCGGCCGGGGTCGACCTGCGGCGGATCTACGGGCTGATGGTGGGCCCGGACGACCGGCTCTACGCGGCGACGGCGGTGGGGGTGTGGCACACGGTGGGCCCAGCGTGGGCGGTCGCGTCGGAGGATGCCCCGGAAACTGCTCCCGCCTCGGTGGGCGTGTCGGTGTGGCCGAACCCGTCGGGCGGGCCCGTGACGGTGGGCCTGTCGCTGGCGTCGCCGCAGATCGTCCGGGTGAGCGTGGTGGACCCGCTGGGCCGGGAGGTGGCGGTGGCGTTCGAGGGCGTGGCGTCGGACGGCCAGCGGGTCGGCGTCGACACCGCCCATTGGCCGGTGGGCAGCTACATGGTCCGCGTCGAGGCCGAGGCGGGCGGGGCGAGCGCGGGGCTCACGGTGGTCCGGTAGCGAGCGCTACGACCGGAGCGTCGCCTGGTGCTGCGCCTCCAGCGCCTTGACGATCCGGCGGACGCGGCCGTCGACCTCCTGGTCGCGGAGCGTTTTGTCGGCCCCGAACCGAAGAGCGACGGCCAGGCTCTTCGAGCCCGGGGCCACGCCCTCGCCCCGGTACACGTCGAACACGCGGACGTCCTGGAGCAGCGGCCGGCCCGCTTGGCGGATGGTCTCGACAAGGGGCGCGGCCGGCTGGGCCTCGGGCACGACCAGGGCCAGGTCGCGCTCGACGGTCGGGAAGCGCGAGATGGCCTGGTAGGACGGCGGCTGGCCCCGGGTGGCCAAGCGGGCCAGCGCGTCCCAGTCGAGCTCGGCCACGAACAGCTCGGCCGTCAGGTCGGCCGCCTGGGCGACGCCGTCGGCGAGCCGTCCCAAGCTGCCCAGGCGGGTGCCGCCGGAGGCGAGGTCGAGCGCGTAGGCCGTCAGCGCGTCGGGCGCGGGCCGCGGCGTCTCCCGGACGTCGTCGATGCCCAGGTCGGCCAGGAGGTCGAGCACGACGCCCTTGAGGTCGTAGACGTCCGTCGGCCGGGCCGGCGCGTTCCAGGTCGCGGGCGCGTGGCCGCTCATCCCCAGCACCAACGACTCGTGCTCGTGGTAGCCCTCGACGGTGTCGCCAGCGCCGGCCGAGCGCCGCGTGACGTGGCCGGCCTCGAACAGGCGGAGCGCGCCGGCCCCCCGGGCCTGGTTGTAGCTGGCGACCGCGAGCAGGCCCGGCAGCATCGACGGACGGAGCGCGGCCATCTCCTGCGAGATCGGGTTGAGCGTCTCGACGGCCGGGCCCTCCAGGCCGGTCCACGCGGCGTCGGCGAAGGCGTCGGCGGTGGCCCGGGGGAGGAGCGAGTTGGTGGCGATCTCGCGGAAGCCGAGCGCGGCCAGGCGCCGGCGCGTCCGGCCGAGCAGGCGGGCGTCGGGCGTGTCGCCGGCCGGGACGAGCGGGACCGGCGTCGAGGCCGGCGTCGGGAGCCGGTCGTAGCCCCAGAGCCGCGCGACCTCCTCGATCACGTCGACCTCGCGCTCGACGTCGGGCCGGAACGGGGGGACGGTGACCGTGAGCCCGACCCCGGCCGCCTCGGCGAGCGCGGCGTCGACGCCCTCCTCGCGCATCACCGCGTCCGCGAACGCGTCGAGGCCGGCGGACCCGGCGTCGGCGACGTCGAACCCGATGGCGGTGAGGAGCCGGCGGACGTCGGCCTCGGGCACGTCCGTCCCCAGCACGCGCGCGACGCGCGACGGGCGGACCGTCACGGTCCGGGGCCGGTACGGCGCCGGGTTCACGTCGACGAGCCCCGGGACGACCTCGCCCCCGGCCACCTCGGTGAGCAGCTGGGCCGCCCGGGCCGCCGCCCACGCCTGCCCCGTCGGGTCGACGCCGCGCTCGAACCGGTAGCTCGCGTCGGTCTGGAGCCCGAGCGCCTTGGCGGCGCTTCCGGACGCGGCCGGGGTCGAAGTAGGCGCTCTCGATCAGGACGTCGGTCGTCGCGGCCGAGACCTCGGAGTTCGGCCCCGCCCATGACGCCGGCCACGGCGACCGGCTTGTCGGCGTCGCAGACGAGCAGCGTGCCCTCGGGCAGCTCACGCTTGTGGTCGTCGAGCGTCGTGATCGTCTCGCCCGGCGTGCTCGCGCGGACCACGACGGTCTGGCTCGCCAGCCGGTCGAGGTCGAAGGCGTGGAGCGGCTGGCCGCTCTCGTGAGCACGACGTTCGTCACGTCCACGACGTTGTTGATCGAGCGCAGGCCGATGGCCTCGCAGGCGCTCGCGCATCCAGTCCGGGCTCGGGCCGACCGTCACGCCGCGCACGATCATGGCGACGTAGCGCGGGCACCCTTGGGCGTCCTCGATGCGGACGGTCGCCTGCTCGGCCGCCGGGCCGCCCGCCTCGGGCACGTCCACCTCGGGCATCGTGAGGGGCACGCCGGTCAGTGCGGCCACGTCGCGGGCGACGCCGAGGTGGCTGGTGGCGTCGGGCCGGTTGGGCGTGATCGAGATGTCCAGGACCGTGTCGCCGGGCAGCGCGCCGCGCTCGGCGAGGTAGCGCCCGAACGGCTGGCCGACCGTAGCGCGCCGGGTCCAGGACCAGGATGCCGTCGTGGTCGTCGCCCAGCCCCAACTCGTCTTCGGCGCAGATCATCCCGAGCGAGACCTCGCCCCGGATCTTCCCCTTCTTGATCGTGACCGGCGCGGGCCTCGAGCCGTCGCGCGCGGGCAGCATCAGCTCCGTCCCGACCGTCGCGACGGGGACGCGCTGTCCGGCGGCCACGTTGGGCGCGCCGCAGACGATCTGGACCGGCTCGCCGTCGCCGAGGTCGACCGAGCAGACGCGCAGCCGGTCGGCGTTGGGGTGCGGCCGGACGTCCAGGACCGCGCCCACCACGACGCCGTCGAGCGACGGGCCGCTGGTCGCGATCCCCTCGACTTCCAAGCCGGACATCGTCAGGATCTCGGCGAGTGCGTCGGCGTCGAGCCCGTGGGCGACGTAGTCGGAGAGCCAGTTGAGGGAGACGTTCATAGCTGGGTGCTGGAAACCGGGTGTTGGGGGGTGGGGAGGGGTCACGTCCAAGCGTACCCCACTCCCTACCTCCCACGCCCTAAAACTGACGGAGGAAGCGGACGTCGTTCTCGTACAGCAGCCGGATGTCGTCGATGCCGTGGCGCAGCATGGCCATCCGCTCGACGCCCATGCCGAAGGCGTAGCCCGTGTACCGCTCCGGGTCCACGCCGACGTTGGCGAGCACGTTGGGGTCGACCATGCCCGAGCCCAGGATCTCCATCCAGCGGCCGCCGCCGGGCATCGCGTCGTCGGCCCACCAGACGTCGACCTCGGCCGAGGGCTCGGTGAACGGGAAGAAGCTGGGGCGGAACCGCATCCGGGCGTCGCGCGCCGGCCCGTCGCTCGCGCCGAAGAAGGCCCGGGCGAACGCCGTCAGCATGGCCTTGAGGTCGGCGAACGAGACGCCCTCGTCCACGACCAGCCCCTCGACCTGGTGGAACAGGCAGTAGCTCTTGTACGAGATGGCCTCGTTGCGGAAGACGCGGCCGGGCGCGATCACGCGGACCGGCGGCGCCTGGCGCTCGAGCACGCGGACCTGGACGGGCGACGTGTGCGTGCGCAGCAGGACGCCCCGGCCGTCCGGCGGGGGCGGCTCCAGGAAGAACGTGTCCTGCATGTCCCGCGCCGGGTGGTCGGGCGGGAAGTTGAGCGCGCTGAAGTTGTGCCAGTCGTCCTCGATCTCGGGCCCGCGGGCGACGGCGAAGCCGAACGACTGGAAGATGGCCTGGATGTCGGCCAGCGTCTGGGTCAGCACGTGCAGGCTGCCGCGCCCGGCCGGCGCCGGGACGCGGCCGGGCAGCGTCAGGTCGAGGTCGGTGGCGCCCGCCTCGGTGTGGCTGGCGAGGGCGGCCAGCGCGGCGTCGAGGCGGGTCCTGGGCGGCCTGCTTGAGCGCGTTGAGCCGCTGGCCCGCCTCGCGCCGCGGTCCTCGGCGCGACGGTCCCGATCTGGGCGAACAGGTCGGTGACGGCGCCCGACTTGCGGCCGAGGAAGCGGACGCGGAACGCCTCGGCGTCGTCGGCGGTCGTGATCGGCAGCGTGTCGATCTCGGCCTGGACGGCGGCGATGTGCGGCGTCGAGGGGCGTCGGTCGGACATGGGCGGAGAGGTGCGTGGTGCGGGACGCCGTGACTCTGTCGGTGCGGCGCCTGAGGCGGGCCGCCCCCCTCATGGATCACGTGTCGGGACGAATCACGTATCGGGCAGATCCAAAAACTCCCGCCGGGCCGGGGGCCGAGCGGGAGTCGCGTGGTCGAGCGGGGCGGGGCAGCTAGGCCGCGGCCATCTCGACCACGGCCGTAAACGCGGCCTTGTCGTGGACCGCGAGGTCCGCGAGGACCTTCCGGTTCAGCGGGACCTCGGCCTTGGTGAGGCCGGAGATCAGGCGCGAGTACGTGGTCCCGTTCTGACGGGCGGCGGCGTTGATCCGGGCGATCCAGAGGCGCCGGAACTGCCGCTTGCGAGCGCGGCGATCCCGGTAGGCGTACTGGAGGCCCTTCTCGACGCTCATCTTGGCAACGGTGTGAACGTTGCCACGGCGTCCCCAGTAGCCTTTCGCCAGCTTCAGGAGCTTGCGGCGACGGCGACGGGAGGCCACTAGATTTTTTGACCGGGGCATCTTGGTGTCCGTGGGTGAGTGTGGAAGGGAGGAGAGCGACTAGCGGCGGGCACAGCGCCCGGTCGCCGTCGCTACTTGACGATCAGCACCTTGATGCGCTTCTCGTCGGCCTTGGCGACCAGGGTCGACTCGCGGAGGTTGCGCTTCCGCTTGGGCGACTTCTTGGTCAGGATGTGGCTGGCGAACGCCTTCTTGCGCTTGACGCGACCCGTCCCGGTCAGCGAGAAGCGCTTCTTGGCGCCGCTGTTGGACTTCATCTTCGGCATCGGTCTCTGGGCGTTCGAGGGGGAGCCAGACAGCACCGCCCACCGCAGAGCACGCGGAGGGCGGGAAGCGTGGAAGCTAGAGGCGCCGCGAGACCACACCAACGGGCCCCCCGGTCTTCGCAGAGTGTTCGGGGGCGTGGCCCGCTTCTGAGTCTCCGCCTCGACGAGCCGGCGGCCTGGACGAGCGCCCGAGGCGGCCGGCGCCAGCGCTCGCCGGGTGCCACGACGCGTCGTCGCAGGACTCCGGCGCGCGCGGTCCGGCGCTGGCTCCGGCGCTGGCGGATCGGGGCGGCCACGATCGCGAAGCCGGCGGACAACATGCCGGTCAGCGTCACGACGGGGGCCGCGCCCGTCTCGTCTCCGGCGGGCTGCGCGATCAGCGAGCCAAACGGGGCGAGAACGGGGACGGCGGCGTGCGTCCTCGGTCGTCGTCTCGCCCGGCCGGCAGCTACTTGTTCTTGTCCGGCGTCAGCATCGTCGTCATCCGGCGGCCCTCCATGGTCGGGGCCTGGTCCACCTTGGCGATGTCGGCGAGGTCCTCGGTGAACCGCTCCAGCATGTCCAGGCCCTGGTCCTTGTAGATGATGTCGCGGCCGCGGAACTGGACCCACGCCTTGACCTTGTTGCCCTTCTCCAAGAACTCCCGCGCGTGCTTGAGCTTGAAGTCGTAGTCGTGGTCGTCGGTGCGCGGGCGGAAGCGGACCTCCTTGAGCTCGCCCTGGTGGGCCTGCTTCTTGCGCTGCTCCTTGGCCTTCTTCTGCTGCTCGTACCGGAACTTCCCGAAGTCCATGATCTTGGTCACGGGCGGGTCGGACGTGGCCGAGATCTCGACCAGGTCCATGCCCATGCTCCGGGCCAGGTCGATGGCCTCCTCGGTGCGCATGACGCCCTTCTGACCCTCGCCGTCGATGACGACGCGGACCTGGGCGGAGCGGATGTTCTCGTTGATGTTGGCGTCGGGCTCGCGGCGCTTGGGCTCGGGCCGGCGGGATCTGCGTCGGGCTATGGTAGACCTCTCGTGTTGTGGAATGCGGGGCGCCTGCGGAGGCGCGGGGGAACACGGGGTACGCGGACGGCCCCCTCTGGTTCGGCCACGTCCGTCGAAAAATGGGTCGAGAACGCGGTTCGGGAATCGGCCAGCCCCTGCGCGTCGGCCGGCTCTCGGGCGTGGTGGGCCGGAGCGCCGGGCCTAGCTTGCGGGCCGCCATCACCGCCGCCGTCATGGACTTTACCGCCGTCGACCTCCGGGTCGGGACCGTCGTCGAGGCCGTCGCCGAGGGCGACGCGCTCCGCCTCGGCATCGACGTGGGCGGGGTCCGCCGCGAGGCGGTCTCGCACATCACCGAGAACTACGGCCCGGACGACCTGCTCGGGACCCAGGTCGTCGTCGTCGCCAGCGGCGCCGGGTGGTCGTGCTGGCCGCCGTCAGCCCCAGCGACGGCGCCGTCGTGCTCCGCCCGGACCGCCCCGTCGCCGACGGGACGCAGGTCGTCTAGCGGCACCCGTCGTCTAGTCGCGCTCGCGGACGAACCGGAGCGTCTCCGGCCCGACCACGCGGTCGGGGTGGCTCAGGTTGAGGACGCCGGCCTCGTGGTTGAGCGCCGGCATCGTGACCGTCCGCTGCCACACGCCGGCCGCGTCGAGCGCCCGGCCCAGCGCCGTCCGCCTGGGTCCGGAACAGCGCGGCCTCGCCGGGCGCGTAGACGATCAGGGTCGGCGGGTCGTGCGGGCGAGACGTAGGTCACCGGCGAGGCCTCGACCTGCCACGCCGCCGGCTCGGCCGGCGGCCCGGCGATGGACCGGCGGCTCGGGCGAGAAGCGGACCGCGTAGTAGCCGAACTCGGTGCCCGTCTCCCAGGTCGCCGGGTCCACCAGGTCGAGCGCGGCGCCGCTCACGCTGACCAGCCCGCACACCGGCGCCGCCCCGGCCGCCTCCCGCGCCGCCGGGTCGAAAGCGACGCGCGCGGCGAGTTGGGCGCCCGGCCGAGTGGCCCATCAGCACGACCGAGGCCGGGTCGCCGCCCAGCGTCGCGACGGTGTCCTGGACGAACGCGAGCGCCGCGGCACGTCCGCGACCTGGGCCCGCCAGTCGACCGTCGGGCAGCAGGCGGTAGCTCATCGACGGCCGTCCCGATGCCGTGCCCGGCGAGGTAGCGCCCGACGTTGCCGTACAAGTCCTCGCCGCCGAACGTGAAGTCCCGGTCGCCCTCGGTCCACCCGCCGCCGTGGACGAACAGCACGACGGGCCACGGTCGGGCGCGGACGGAGTCGGCGAGGGGCAGGAACAGGTTGAGACGGTGCTTGGGCTGGCCGTCCGGGAGGTAGGCGAGGTCGCGCCGGACGAGGTCGGCGGGCAGCGCGGCCTCGTCGTACAGGACGTCGACGAGCAGGGCCTTGGCGGGGCCGCAGCCGGCGAGCGGACGAGCGACGGCGATCGAGAAACGGTCTGAGCATCGGCCCCCAACGGCGCCGCTCCGCCCCGAGTGCCCGCCTCGGTGCCGAGGTGGGCGGGGTCCTACGAGGCGGGCCGTCCCCGGCGCGGGAACGGACCCCGGCCGATCTCCTTTGAGGGCCCGGCCTCCATCCGACCCACGCCTTCCGGCCTCGCTGCCGGTCCGGTCCGCGTCGACAAGACGACGAGCGAGCCCGCCTCGTTCGAGGCGTTCCTCCGCTCTGCCCGAGGGCCCGCTCGTCCAGTACGTCGACGGCCACATCTGCGCTGTCCCCTGCCCCCCGCCCGCGTCATCCAAGACGTCGTCCAGAACCTCTACGCCGCGCTCCGCGGCTACGCCCCCGAGCGCGGCGGGTACGCCGGAGTGGCGCCGTTCGACGTGTACGTCGCCGCCGAGCAAGTCGTCCGGCCCGACGTGTTCTACCTCGCGGCCGAGCGGCGCGACCGGATCAGCGAGCGCGGCATCGAGGGCGCGCCGACCGTCGTCGGTCGAGGTCCTGTCGCCGTCGACGGCCTACCGTCGACCTGTCGGCCAAGCGCCGGCTCTACGAGGAGTCCGACGTCGAGGAGTACGGGGTGATCGGCCCCGGCGAGCCGCCGGCGATGGTGCTCACGCGCGACCGCCCCGGCCGGCCGGCTGGCCGGACGGCCTACGTCTACGACGCCGGGCCCGTCGCGTCGACGGCGCTGGCCGGGTTCGAGGTCGAGGCCGCCGACCTGTTCGCGCGCCCGTGACGCTGCCCGCCTCGACGGTGCCCACGGGGAGACCCGAGGCGGACCGGGCTAGGCCCGGCCCAGCCCGCGTGCGATCTCGGCGAGCAGCGACTGCGCGGAGCGCGTCGACCGTCTGGGCGCCCTGGTCGCGAGTCGTCGCCCAGCCCGTGGCGGCGGACGCGAGACGGTCCCCGCCTCGGCCTCCTTCTGGCCGACGACCAGCATCGACCGGCACCTTCTCGACCTCGGCGTCGCGGATCTTGCGGCCCGACCTTCTCGGAGCGCGTGTCGACCTCGACGCGCAAGCCCGGCGTCCCGGAGCGTCGGTCGCGACCTGCTCGGCGTAGTCGTTCTGGGCGTCGGTGATGGGCAGGACCTGGACCTGGACCGGCGCGAGCCACAGCGGCAGGTTGCCGCCGGTGTGCTCCAGCATCACGCCGATAAAGCGCTCCAGCGAGCCGAACGGCGCGCGGTGGATCATGACCGGCCGCGACGCGCTCGTCGTTCTCGTCGATGTACGTCAGGTCGAAGCGCTCGGGCAGGTTGTAGTCGCAGCTGGACCGTGCCGAGCTGCCAGCTCCGGCCGAGCGCGTCCTTGACCATGAAGTCGAGCTTGGGGCCGTAGAACGCGGCCTCGCCGCTCCTCCTCGACCGTCTCGAGGCCCATCTCGGCGGCGGCCTCGCGGATGGCCTGCTCGGCGGCGTCCCAGTCGCCGCGTCGCCGATGTACTTGTCGGTGTTGGCCGGGTCGCGGAGCGAGACCTGGGCCGTGAACTCCTGGAAGTCGAGCGCCCGCAGGACCGTCAGCGTCAGCGCGATGGCGGCCTTGAACTCGTCCTTGACCTGGTCCGGCGTGCAGAAGACGTGGGCGTCGTCCTGGGTGAAGCCGCGGACGCGCGTCAGCCCGCCCAGCTCGCCCGACTGCTCGTAGCGGTAGACCGTCCCGAACTCGGCCAGCCGGACCGGGAGGTCGCGGTAGCTCCGCGGCTTGTGGGCGTAGATCTGGGTGTGGTGCGGGCAGTTCATCGGCTTGAGCAGGTAGCCCTGCTCGTCGCCTCGTCGGCGCCTCGTGGCTCCGCGCCTCGGGGTCCTCGCCGTGCGGGAGTGCCGGCGCGCCGCCGTGCCCTCCAGCATCGGCGGGAACTGGCGAGTCCGAGTAGTACGGGTAGTGGCCCGACGTGCGGAACAGGTCGAGCCGCGCCGATGTGGGGCGTCACGACGGGCTCGTAGCCGCGCGCGACCTGCTCCTCCTTGAGGAAGTCGACGAGCGTCTCGCGCAGGCGGGCGCCCTTGCGGGAGCCAGATCGGCAGGCCCGGGCCCGACCTTGTCGGAGAACATGAACAGCTCCAGCTCGCGGCCCAGCTTGCGGTGGTCGCGCTGCTTGGCCAGCTCCAGCCGCTCCAGGTACTCCGTCAGCATCGACGCCTTGGGGAAGCTGACGCCGTAGATGCGGGTGAGCTGGGGGCGGCTCTCGTCGCCGCGCCAGTAGGCGCCGGCCAGCGACATCACCTTGACGGCCTTGATCGGCTTGGTCGCTCGCGATGTGCGGGCCGCGGCACAGGTCGGTGAAGTCGCCCTGCGTGTAGAACGTGATCTCGCCGTCGTCCAGGCCCTCCAGCAGCTCCAGCTTGTACGGGTCGCCCTTCTCCTCGAAGTGGGCGACGGCCTCGGCCTTGGGCACCTCGCGGCGCTCGAACCGGCTGTCGGCGCGCGCCAGCTCGGTCATCTTCTTCTCGATGGCCGGGAAGTCGTCCGACGACAGCGTCGGGTGGTCGGTCTCCGACAGGTCGACGTCGTAGTAGAACCCGGTCTCGATGGCCGGCCCGATGCCCAGCTGGACGCCGGGGTAGAGCGCCTCCAGCGCCTCGGCCAGCAGGTGCGCCGACGAGTGCCAGAACGCCTGCTTGCCGCCGTCGGAGTCCCACGTCAGGATCGAGACCGTCGCGCCGTCGGGCAGCGGGCCGGTCGAGGTCGCGGACCTCGTCGCCGTCTGACCTCGACGGCGAGCGCGGCGCGGGCCAGGCCGGACGAGATGGACTCGGCGAGGTCGCGGCCGGTCGCGCCGTCGGCGAGCGTCGCGGGTGGAGCCGTCGGGGAGCGTGATCTGCATGGGTCTGCGGGGTCCGGGCCGGAAGCTACCCGCGCGGCCCCCACGCGGCTCCGCCGAGGCGGGCGAAGAGGACGCGAGAACCGACCGCGTACTACCGGGTCCCGAGACTCGGCCGACCGGCTCGTGGCTGCCGACCCGGGCCGGACGTGAATGACAGGTCGAGGTTCGAGTGTTCAGAATGAAACAATACGGAGGTCGCGACGTCCGTTAGAGACAAGAGGCGCAGTACTCACGACGACGCTGGAGAGCGTATCCACCATGGCCACCCCCAAGATGAACAGCGACTGGCGCCGACTCCGAGACCGCATCAAGTCGATGTGGGACGGCGTCGAGTTCGACGACAAGCGGCTCAAGAAGACGCGCGGCAGCCTGCGCCAGATGGTCACCCTGATCCAGGAGCGGACCGACGAGCCGCGCGCCCAGATCCGCCGCAAGATCGTGGCCGTGATGTGACCGCCGGGACTCCGTCCGACCCCACCGCGCGCCCCGTGCCGACCACTCGGCACGGGGCGCGGTGCGTCGGGCCCTCCGCCTCGGGCGCCCGGCCGGGCCGGCTGGCCGGACTCCCGAGGCGGCGTCAGGCCGGCGCAGTGGGCTCGGGCGGCTCCAGGTCCTCCAGCCGACCCAGCCGGCGGAGCGACGGCCAGATCGTCGCGGCCGCGGCGACCGTCACCAGCGTGAGCACGCCGCCGAGCGCGACCGTCGCGACGCTCCCGATCACGCTCGCCACGACGCCCGACTCGAACTCGCCGATCTCGTTGCTCGTCCCGATAAAGACCGCGTTGACGGCCGCCACGCGCCCCCGCATCGCGTCGGGCGTCAGGAGCTGCAAGACGGTCGAGCGGATCACGACCGAGACGTTGTCCGCCGCGCCGATGAAGAACAGGGCCGTCAACGAGAGTGGATAACTCGTGGACAACCCGAACACGATGGTCGCCAGCCCGAACGCGGCGACGGCGATCAGGAGCGCCCGTCCGGCCTGGCGCATCGGTGGGAGCAGGGCGAGCGCCAGCCCCATCGTGATCGCGCCGAGCGACGGCATGGCCCGCATCCACCCGAACCCGGTCGCCCCGACGCCCAGCACGTCGGTCGCGTAGACCGGGAGCAGCGCGACGGCCCCGCCGAACAGGACGGCCACCATGTCGAGCGTGATCGTGCTCAGGATGACCGGCTGGCGGCGGACGAACCGGGCGCCCTCGATCAGGCTCGCCCACGACCGCTTCTCGGTCGACCGCGCCTGGGGCGTCGGGTGGACGAAGAACAGGCAGGAGAACAGGACCAGGCTGGAGGCGGCGTCGGCGAGGTAGACCGTGCCAGGGCCGTACACGGCCAGCAGCGCGCCGCCCGCGAGCGGCCCGAGCGTGGCCGAGAGCTGGAACGCCACGCTCCGCCACATCGCGGCGTTCGCGAACACCGGCGCGGGCACCAGTCCGGTCACGATCGCCTGCGACGCCGGCCACCCGACGGCTCGGAAGATGCCGGTGCCGAGCAGGAAGGCGTAGGTCAGCGGGACCGGCCCGTCGGCGAGGGAGACCCAGGCCAGGCCCAGCCCCGACAGCGCCAGCCCGACCTGGCTGATCTGGATCAGGGTCTTGCGCGGGTACCGGTCGGCGGCGGCCCCGGCGGGCAGGGCCAGGAGCAGGACGGGGACGGCGAGCACGAGCCCGACCAGGCCCAGGCTCAGCGGTGTCTGGGTCCGCTGGTAGACCTCCCAGCCGACCGCGACGGTCCGCATCTGGTTGCCAGCGCCCGAGGCCAGGCTGCCCAGCAGGTAGAGCCGGAAGTCCGGGCGGCGGAGCGAGGCCAGCGGGTCGGTCCGGCCCGGGCTGCCGCCGGCCTGGTGGAGCGCCTCGGCAGGCGCCTCGGGGGCCGAGGGGCGTCGCTGTTCGTCGGGGGTCTCCACGTGGGCCGGCCAACGCCGGCGCCCGCGGTGCGTTCAGTCTCGGCCGTGCGCGCTCGGTGAATGCGCCCGCCTCGAGCCCGAGGCGGGGGGAGCGCTGGAGCCGATCGCGTGCGAGCGGCGGGTGTGGCCCCGGTGAATGACCGCCGGCCGGGCACACGGGGCACCGCCCGGCCGTTCCTTGAGGCGATGACCGACTCCGATCCTATGCCCGCCGTCCTCGCCCCGAACCCCGTCCGGGGCAAGACGTCGCCGCCCTGCGCGCCGACTTCCCCATCCTGCAGCGGACCGTCTACGACGGCAAGCCGCTCGTCTACCTCGACAACGCGGCGACGACGCAGAAGCCCCGGGTCGTGCTCGACCGGCTGGCGGCGTACTACGCCAACGAGAACGCCAACGTCCACCGGGGCGTCCACTTTCTGAGCGCGACGGGGACCGAGGCCTACGAGGAGGCGCGGCGCTCGGTCCAGCGGTTCCTGGGCGCCGAGCACGCCCACGAGGTCGTGTTCACGCGGGGCACGACGGAGGCCATCAACCTGGTCGCCCACGGGTTCGCGTCGCTCCTGGCGGAGGGCGACGAGATCGTCGTGAGCGCGCTGGAGCACCACGCCAACATCGTCCCGTGGCAGATGCTGTGCGAGCGGACGGGCGCCCGGCTCCGGGTGATCCCGGCGCTCGACACCGGCGACCTCGACCTGTCCCGCCTGGACGACGTCGATCACCGAGGCGGCTAAGGTCGTCGCGGTCACCCACACCTCGAACGCGCTCGGGACCGTCGTCGACCTGGCGCCCGTCGTCGCGGCCGCGCGGGCGGTCGGCGCGGCCGTCCTGGTCGACGGGGCCCAGGCGGCGCCGCACACGCCGGTCGACGTCCGGGCGCTCGGGGCCGACTTTTTCGTGTTCTCCGGCCACAAGACGTTCGGCCCGACCGGGATCGGCGCGCTGTGGGGCCGCGAGGCCTGGCTCGACCGGCTCCCGCCGTACCAGGGCGGCGGCGACATGATCGACCGGGTCACGTTCGAGAAGACGACGTTCGCCGGGCTGCCGGCCAAGTTCGAGGCCGGCACGCCGCACGTCGCCGGCGGGCATCGGGCTGGGGACGGCGCTCGACTACCTGATGGACATCGGGATGGACGCCGTCGAGGCCTACGACCACGGCGCTGATCCGGTACGCCGAGGGACGGCTCGCCGAGGTCGACGGGCTCCGGTTCGTCGGGACGCCCGCAGCGCCGGGCCGGCGCCATCTCGTTCGTGCTCGACGGCGTCCACCCGTACGACGCCGGGACGGTCCTGGACCGCCTGGGCATCGCCGTCCGCACCGGCCAGCACTGCGCCCAGCCGGTCATGGACCGGTTCGGCGTCGACGGCACCATCCGCGCCTCGTTCGCCTTCTACAACACGCCCGCCGACGTGGACGCGCTGGTCGAGGGGCTCGCGACGGTCCGCGCGATGTTCGGCTGACCCCATGACCGAGTCCGACCGCCGCCAGCAGGCCATCGCCGACGAGTTCGCGTTCCTCGACGACTGGATGCTCCGCTTCCAGCAGGTCATCGAGCACGGCGAGGCGATGGACCCGCTGCCCGACCGCTGACAAGACCGACGACCGGCTGGTCCGCGGGTGCCAGTCGCGCGTCTGGCTCGACGCGGGCGCCGAGGCGGGCGCGTTCCGCGTCCGCGCCGACTCCGAGAGCCAGATCGTCCGCGGGCTCGCGTCGCTGCTTGTCCGCGTGTTCGACGGGCTGCCGGCCGCCGAGGCCGCCGAGGTCGACCTGTGGGTGCCGGCCGAGATCGGGCTGGCCGAGCACCTGTCGCCGAACCGGGCCAACGGTCTCGACGCGATGCGCCGGGCCATCGAGGCGGCGGCCCGAGACGCCGTGTGAGCGGCCGGCCGGGCCCGCCTCGGTAGTACCGGTGGGCCCCGACGCCCTCCGCCATGCACCCCGAGTACCGCTACCGCGCCACCGTCGCGTCCATCTACGACGGCGACACGTTCCGCGCCGACATCGACCTGGGCTTCTCGGCCTGGCTCAAGAACGTCAACTTCCGGATGTTCGGCATCGACACGCCCGAGCTGCGCGGCGACGCGGCCGAGAAGGCGGCTGGGATCGCCGCGCGCGACCGGCTCCGCGAGCTGATGCCGGTCGGCACGCCGGTCCTGATCCAGTCGACCAAGGCCGGCAAGTACGGCCGCTACCTCGCCGACGTGTTCGTCGAGGTGGACGAGGGCGTGACGCTCCACGTCAACCAGGTGCTGGTCGCCGAGGGCCACGCGGTCCCGTACGACGGCGGGGCCCGCTAGAACAGGCTCCGCTGGCGGCTTTCGAGCGTGAGCAGGGCCCGCTTCCGCTCCAGCCCGCCGGCGTAGCCCGTCAGCGACCCGTCCGCCCCGACGACGCGGTGGCACGGGACGACGACCGCGACGGGGTTCTGCCCGTTGGCCGCGCCGACCGCCTGGGCCGCCCGGGCGTCGCCGACGCGGGCCGCCAGCGTGCCGTAGCTGACCGTCTCGCCGTGCGGGATCTCGGCGAGTGCGGCCCAGACGCGCGCCTGGAACGGGGTCCCGCCCAGGCTCACCGGGACGGAGAACGCGACGGGCTCGCCGCCGAAGTAGGCCGCCAGTTCGCGCCGCGCCGCGTCGAGGACCGCGTCCGCGCCGGCCTCGGCGTGGTCCGGGGCCGAGCCGTCGAAGGTGGCCGCCGTCAGCGCCCGGCCGTCCGAGACGAGCAGGAGGGGGCCGAGCGGCGTGTCGAGGGTCGCGTGCGTCACGGGCCGAAGCTAGCGGACAGCGCGGTCTCTCGGCCCGGCCGGGCGCGACCCGGCCCGTCTGGCCACCGAGGCGGGCAGACACGACGGCGGCCGGAGCGCTGGGCCCCGGCCGCCGGCGTGTCCGCGCGAGCGCGACGGTCTACTTGCCCGTGAACAGCATCTCGCGGTAGGTCGGGAGGGGCCACAGGTCGGCCGGGACGGCCTTTTCGAGCGCGTCGCAGGCGGTGCGGACCTTGGTCATCGCCGGGATCACCTTGTCCTTCATCGCCAGCGACTCGTCGTCGGCCTTGTGGGCGGCGGTCCGGGCCTTGGCGAGCGCCCCGAGCGCCTTCTGGAGCGCGTTGACCTGGTCGATCACGTCCGACGCGAGCGCCTTGGTGCCCGACGTGTCGAGCCCCAGGTCCGTCGCCGCCTGGGCCGCCTCGCCCAGCTCGGCGAGCGTGCGGATGGCCGCCGGGAGCACCAGCGTCTTGGCCATCGACTCGGTCGTCGCGGCCTCCACGTTGAGCGTCAGCGCGTACTGCTCGGCCAGGATGTCCTTGCGGCTCTCCAGCTCCGCCTCGGTCAGCACGTCGTACTTGCCGAAGACCGCCACGTTCTTGGCGTCGGTCAGCGTGGCGAGCGCGTCGGGCGTCGTCTTGAGGTTGAGCAGGCCGCGGTCCTCGACCGCCTCGCGGTGCCACTCGTCGGAGTAGCCGTCGCCGTTGAACACGACCTTGGTGTGCTCGCGGATCGAGTCCGTGATGACCTCGCGGACGGCCTGCTCGATGGCCTTCTTCGACGACTTCCGGCCCAGCTTCTCCTCCAGCTTGGTCGCCAGGTCGTCGATGGCCTCGGCCACGATCGTGTTCAAGACCGTGAGCGGGAAGCTCACCGACTGGCTGGAGCCGACCGCGCGGAACTCGAACTTGTTGCCGGTAAAGGCGAACGGGCTCGTCCGGTTGCGGTCGCCCGCGTGGCGCGGCAGCGTCGGCAGGACGGGGCTGCCGAGACCCAGGAAGCCGGACTGCTTGGACTCGGTCGCCGTGCCGGTCGCCGTGATCTGCTCGAACACGTCCGAGAGCTGGTCGCCCAGGAAGATCGACAGGATGGCCGGCGGGGCCTCGTTGGCGCCCAGGCGGTGGTCGTTGGCCGCCGTCGCGATCGACGCCCGCAGCAGGTCCTGGTGCGTGTGGACGGCCTGGACGACGGCCGTGCAGAAGAACAGGAAACGCAGGTTCTTGTGCGGCGTGTCGCCGGGCTCGAGCAGGTTCTCGCCGGTGTCCGTCGACATCGACCAGTTGACGTGCTTGCCGGACCCGTTGATGCCGGCGAACGGCTTCTCGTGCAACAGGCAGGCCAGCCCGAACCGCTTGGCGACGCTCTGCAGCGTCATCATCATGACCTGCTGGTGGTCGGCGGCGACGTTGGCGTTCTCGAAGATCGGCGCGAACTCGTACTGGCCCGGGGCCACCTCGTTGTGACGCGTCGCGACGGGCACGCCGAGCTGGTAGAGCTCGGTCTCGACCTCGTTCATGTAGGCCATGATCCGCTCCGGGATGGACCCGAAGTAGTGGTCGTCGAACTCCTGGCCGCGCGGCGGCGCCGCGCCGACGAGGGTCCGCCCGGCGACGAGCAGGTCGGGGCGGTCCTCGAAAAACGACTCGTCGACCAGGAAGTACTCCTGCTCGGCGCCGCACGTCGCGTAGACCCGGCCGACGGCCTCGCCCAGCACGTCGAGCGCGCGCGTGGCCTGGGTGTCCAGGGCGTCCATGCTCCGGAGCAGCGGGATCTTGTGGTCGAGGGCCTCGCCGGTCCACGACGCGAAGGCCGTCGGGATGCAGAGCGTGGCCGAGCCGTTGTGCTCGACCAGGAAGGCCGGGCTCGTGGGGTCGTAGGCCGTGTAGCCACGGGCCTCGAACGTGGCGCGGAGGCCGCCGCCGGGGAAGCTGGAGGCGTCGGGCTCGCCCTGGATCAGGTTCTTGCCCGAGAACTCGGCGACGGCGCCGCCGCCCGCGTTGGGCGTGATGAACGAGTCGTGCTTCTCGGCCGTCCGCCCGGTCAGCGGCTGGAACCAGTGGGTGTAGTGGGTCGCGCCGCGCTCGACGGCCCACTCCTTCATGGCGAGCGCGACGGCGTCGGCGACGGTCTCGTCGAACGGCTCGCCGTCCTCGATGGTGGCGGTGAGCTTCTTGAAGACGGCCTTGGGCAGGCGCGACTTCATCTCGGCCAGGCCGAACGTGTTCTGGCCGAAGATGGCTTCGACGTCTTTGGCGGCGGCGTGGCCGTTTCCGTTGAGGGCCGTGCGGGTGAGGGCGGGCATAGCGGGGGAGGGTGGGGGAGTCGGTCCGCCTCGGGCCCGAGGCGGGAGGAGCGGGCGGCTAGTCGTCGGTGGGCGCGAGCACCATCGGCTGGGCGCGGAGGTAGGTCGTCTCCTTGTGGGTCGTGAGCACCAGGCTCGTCCGCGTGCCGCGGACGCCCGGGACGGCCTGGACCTGGGCCAGCAGCCGTTCGAGCGCCGTCGTGTTCCGGACGCGGACCTTGAGGACGTGCGAGCCGTCGCCGGTGACCGAGTGGAGCTCCTGGACCTCGTCGAGCGCCGAGACGGTCTCGATGAACTCGGCGTAGTGGTCGCTGCCCGTCGACTGGACGAACACGAAGGCCATCACGTCGTGGCCGAGCCGCTTGGCGTCGACGGTCCCGTGGAAGCCGGTCAGGACGCCGCGGGCGTCGAGCTTCCGCATCCGGTCGGAGACGGACGGGATGGAGAGCCCGACGGCCTCGGCGATGTCCTTCCGCTTGATCCGCCCCTCGCGTTGCAGGAGGTCGAGGATCTGGGTGTCGATGACGTCGATTTTGTCCACGTGAACGGTCGGGTTCCGAAAGAAATGAGGCGGTGGCGAACTTACGCCTTCGATCTGGTTGCTGGCCCGTCACAACTCATTCTTTACGGAGCGTCCAAGCTGGGCCACGTCTCCTCCGGATGGCTCCGCCTCGGCTGGCCTGCCGGCGCGCCCGAGGCGGACGGGGGCGCCCGTAGCTTGGCGCCCCGGGCTCGTAGCACAACGGTTAGTGCAGCCGGCTCATAACCGGACGGTTGCAGGTTCAAATCCTGCCGGGCCCACGCCCCCGGGGCATCCGGCCGGTGCTGCGGGCGACGCGACCTCGCGTGCCAGACCCGTCGCCAGAGAAACGGGCGGGCCCTCGCGGCGCCTCTCCCGACGCCCGTCGGCCGGGTGATCGGTCCCCCGAGGTCAGCCCCTAGTTGCGCACGAGAACCCGGTCCGCGTCGCCGCTGATTCGCAACGGCCACACGGGACCTTGCTCGACGGCGATCCGGAGCGTGTCGCCGTCGAACAGCCCGAACCCGAGCCCCGACGTTCCGACGTCGAACGCCAGCACGCCCCCGTAGTCGACGTAGGTGCCCTCGGCCTCCTTGTCGTTGCGCCACGTGTTCGACGCGTAATAGTCGTCGCCCTCGACGTCGCGGATCAGGACGTGGTACGTCCCGTCGGGTTTGAGCGTGAGCGTCCCGCCCTCGATGCGGTTGTTCGCTTTGCGACCAAAGACCAGCGGCAAGGCGCTGTACCGGCCGTCGCGGACGAGCCCCTCGAAACGGAACGACTCCGACCTCGCGCCCGGCTGGGTCTCCAGCGACCGGTCTGGCGGCTCGCCCTGGGGTGAGAGGACCGTGAGGCCGCAGCCGTTGCTCCCCCGGCTCCTTCCGCCGCCGAACGCGATCCCGTCGTCGCTGTAGTCGCCGAGGACGACGGTCGTCGGCGACTCGGGAGACGGCCCCGCGGTCCCGTACCAGACGTGGTCGCCCGTGTCGAGCCGCAGCGTGAGGAGCGGCCCGCGGCGGTCGTAGGCGCCCAGCACGCGGAACGTGTCGCGGACGGTGATGTCTTCGGGGACGTAGAGGGCCCGGGTCTCGGCGTAGAACTCGAACCGGCCGTCGGCCCCGAACCGGAGTCGCCCGTATTCGAGGGCGCCTCCCTCTCGGCCCTCGTACGGCCCGAACCAGCACCGGGCGTCGGCGTCGGTCGCTTCCTCGCCGTTGGGCGACCGGTAGAGTTGGAACTGGTGGACGAAGTCGATGTCGGTCAGCGGGGGACCGGCAGGGGGCGGGGCGGCCGAGTCGCAGGCCGAAACCGCCAGGACGAGCAGGGCGACGAGGACGGGACGCACGGGACGAGTCGGTGGGGGCTACAAATCACGTTTCGCCCGGAACGTACGGGCTCGCCACGTCGCGTCAAGTGACCTCTGCGTACCCCGGTCGCGGTCCGGATGGGCCGGCGGCCACTCGGGTCATCCGACCCCGCGCGGACCCGTACTCGCTCTGGCCCAGCCGCGCGCGCGCGGCGCCTGTGGCAGAGACGCGTCGCGCCCGTGCGCCGTGGCCACCCCCGGCCGCCGAGTCCGCCCGCCTCGGGCCCGAGGCGGGCACGCGGCCGTCGACGCCGAGCACCCGCCGCACGCCCTCGGAGGCGCCGGGGTTGGCGAGGTCGGGACGGGGCGACGTGTCGAGCCCGGCGAGGTGCCGCGCGACGACGTCGCGGAGTGAAGGGGCGCCGCCGCCCGCTTGGGCGTCTCCAAGACTGAACCGCGCGTCCACGAAGTCCTTGGGTGAACCATCCCGGAGGAGGTCACGTACAGCCACACTCGAAGCGCCCGGTGATGGCGCGGACGCGACCCCGCTGTCGCCCCGCAACACGCCCCTGGGCGCTTCGCTCGTTTCCAGAGGGTCCATCTCGGTGAGGTGTTGGGCGTAGACCCACTCTCCAGACTGGCGCTCGTGAACCGTCAGCTTGACGCGATACATCGGCCCGTCTTCCAGCTGAAGAGGGGCGACGAATCGGTGGACTGCCACCACGTCTTGCTTGCTCTCCTCATGATGCGTCCGCACCCGGACTGCGTGCCGTATCAGGTCTGGCAAGACGCTGAGCGCGCGGGCGTGGTCTTGCTTTAAGCCGTCGCCGCCCGCGAAATCGGGCTGCCACCGCATCTTGCGCCGGCTGCTCCCGCCCACCCTGAGCGACCGCCCCGTGTCGCTGTTGACCACCCCACCAACGAGCGTCCCGCCTGCCCCGAACCACGCCTTCATCTTCTTGTCTGCCTCAGGGCGGAGGTCCTCGGTGCTCGCCCCTGCACTGCCCGCCATCGGGAGCGTTGTAACTGGAACGTCCGGCTTCGCCTCCGCCGCCGCACGCTGAGCCGCCGGGTCCCCGCCCGGCGTGAACGGGTCGCCCCGACCGATCGAGAACCGCGTCGGCCCCTGCCGCGCGTCCGCCGCCGGCTGGCGGGCCGCCTCGGCGATCAGCGCCAGCACGTCGGCGTCGCTCCACTCCACCCCGAGGCCCTTCTCGCGCGGCCACCGCCGCACCGCCGTCACCACCCGCTGCCGGCCTAGCGCGCGTCGAGGACGCGCCCGACCGCGCTGTCGTAGCCCTCCTCCGCGCCCCCGTTGTACCTCGCCGGCTGGCCGTCCGGGCCCAGCCCGGCGCCGCGTGGGAAGGCGAGCTCGCGGAGCGTCGAGACCAGCTCGCGGTCGCCCTGGGCGTAGCGGTCGACGACGGCGTCGATGCCCGCCGTCCCCAGGCCCGACAGGACCGTCGCAGCCGTGCCGCCGGCCGGCCCGGCCAGCCCGCCGGCCGCCCCGAGCGTCGTCGAGAAGACCGCCTTGACCGCCTCGGCCCGGTCGCGGCGGTCCGACGTGATCTGGCCGACGGCCGCGTGGACCGTCCCGACGGCGTAGCCGAGCGTCTGGGCGTTCTCGTAGTACGGCCGCCCGTCCCGGTCCCCGGCCACCTGCTCCGTCACCCAGGCCGCCGACGGGCGCGTGCCCCCGCCGGTCCCGAGGTCGACGAGCAGGGCGCCGACCTCGGCGCCCCGGCCGGCCCGGATCATGGACCCGACGTAGGTCGTGAGCGCGCGGCCGTCGCGGTCGACGTCCTGCTCCAGCGAGCCGATGACGCCGCCGGTGTCGGCCGTCAGGATCGCCGTCATGCCGTCGCGGAGGCGGGCGGGCGCGGCCCCGCGGTCGACGGTCATGCCGAGCGAGGCCAGGCCGAGTCCCTGTTCTACCTCGCCGAGGGCCTTCGCGGCCGCGTCCACGGCGACGGCTCGGACGTAGGGGTCGCGGGCGGTCGCCAGCGTGTCGAGAAGGCGGCCGGCCGTGTCGGCGTCGTAGCGGAGCGTCGCGTGCGCGCTGCCGTAGCCCGCCTGCGCCGTCAACGTCTCCTCGACCGAGCCCGCGACGACGGCCCGGAGCGCGTCGGGCCGGAGCGTCCCCAGGGCCCGGTCGAGCGCGGGTCCGCTCAGCCCGGCGAGCACCTCGCCCGTCGCGAACGCGGCCTCGCGGTCGCCGCCGACCTGGCCTGCGGCCTCCCGGACGAACCCGACGCGGACGGCGCTCTGGGCACGGCCCGCGATCTCGGCGCCCAGGCGCTGGCCCTCAGCGCCGCTCCCGTCCTCGCGGGGCGTCACGACCGCTCCGGCGACGCGTGCCAGCTGGGCCCCGTCGAGGCGCTCGGCCAGGACGCCGTAGAACGCGGAGCGGTCGGCCGGTGAGAACCCGCCGACGAACGGCGTCGGGTCGGTGAGTTGCTCGCCCAGCGTACCCAGGGTGCGGTCCGACAACCGCTCGAACGTCCGCGTGGCGTCGCTCGGCGAGAGCTGCCCGACGGTGTCCTGGATCTGGCGGAGGTCTCCGCGCGTCACGGCCCCGCCCGAGTCGAGCCGGTCCCGGATGGACGCGACGGCCCGGTCGACGTCGGCCGGGTCCTGGCCCGGGCCCTGGGCGACGATCTGGGCGCGTGCCTGGAGGGCCCGGTCCATCAGGTCCGAGAACCCGTCGCCGGCGCCGGCCGCGCCGAACGCCGCGTCGATCACGCCCCCGACCGCGTCGGGCGCGCGCGGCGCGGACACGTCGGCGGAAGGGGACGGTGCGAGGGACCGGTCGAGCGACGGGGCGAGGTCGAGAGAAGCCATGACGGCGGAGGGCGGAGCGGGAACGACAGGGCGGGGGTCAGCGGCGGGCCGTGCGCTCGTCGAGCGTGAACGCGACCACCCGCTCGCCGTCGCGTTCGAGCCAGAACCGCTCGGGCGGGCGGGCGCGGAACGCGACGCAGCACGAGACGCGGTCCGAGGCGTCGGTCGTCCCGTCGTCGAACGGCCCGGGGTCGGCCGAGCCGTCGGCGTTGAGGCGGACGCCGGCCCGGTCGTCGAAGGCCAGCCGGAGCCCAGCCGTCTCCGCCTCGGGCCCGAGGCGGGCGACCACGCGGGCGGCCTGGGCGGCTCTGGGGCGCGTGCGCAAGAGCGGGCCCAGCACGTCGCGCGTCGGCCGGTCGGCGTAGGCGGTCGCGGCCGGGGCGCCCGGCGCGAGCGGCTCGGCTTGGTACTCGCCCAGGAGCGTGCCCCGCGCGCGGGCTTCGTCCAGCGTCGGCGTGACCATGTACGACTGGAACGACGGGACCAGCGCGCGCCGGGCGAGCTGGACGCCGGCGTAGGCCGCAGCGAGCAGGACGAGGACGACGGCGAGGGTCACGACGCGGGGGGGCATGGGGTGGGGCTACTTGCTGCTGGACGACGAGCCCCCCCCGTCGTCCTGGGTCCGGGCACGCTCTTGCCACCGCTGCTGCGCCGGGCTCACAACGTCGTCGTGCCCGTCGTAGGCGTGGACGCGCGCGAACTGGCTCTGGGGCACGATGGGCCCCACGCGGACGCTCTCACGCCGGTCGCCATCGAACGGGTTGAGCGTCGCTCGGGACCGGGTGACGGAGAACCCCGGCACGCCGGCCCCCGACAGCGCCGCCTCGACCGTCGTCGCACACGACGAGTGCGTCAGGTGGTAGTTCTCGCGCAGGATCTTCTCCGCCGCCCGCCCGGCCGTCGCGCCCCGGTCGGCGCGGTCGCCGGGCTCGAACTCGACGCGGGCCGCGGCCTCGTAGCGGTCCGAGAACCGGGCGTTCTCGAAGAACGAGTCCAGCGTCTTGAACGAGGCGAAGCGGGGGCCCTGGGTCTGGCCCGCTCCCCAGTCGTTGGTCCAGGTGGGCTGGCCGGTGAACCCGACGTTGTCGGTCGTCCCGTCCTTCGAGTAGAGCCGCCAGCCCGTGTGGTCGTTGCCGACCAGGATGGCCGTGTGGCCCAGGCCGGCCACGGCGTCCTCGTCGAGGAGCACCACCAGGTCGTCGCCTCGGCCGGGCGTCGGGGCCCCGTCCTTGAGCGCGTGGAGCACCGCCGACCGGCCGGGCTCGGACGCGACCCCGGCCACCAGGGCCTGGTTGACGGCGCGGTCGGCCGGGACGGCGAAGCGCTCCTCGGCCAGCGCGCGCGTGGCCCAGGCGTCGCCGAAGGTGGCCGCCTCGAGCTGGACGTCGGCCAGGACGGCCTCGCCGCGCAGGCTCTGGCCGGGCCGGTCGTAGGCCGCGTCGAAGCCGGACCGGAACAGGTCCTGGACCGGGTGGACGGCCCGAGCCGGGCCGGCGTCGGGGCGGTCCCGGGACGGGCCGAGGTCGAGGTCTGGGGTGGGGGCGAGGTCGAGCATGGAATCCAAAAGGGGAACGAGAGGGTTTAGAGGTCGGGCTCTGACCGGACGGAGCCCGCGCCCGCGCGACTCGGGGCGCCCACGCTTGCCGGCCGCGCCCGAGCGCGGTGCCTTCCCGCCCCGCCCGTGCCCGCTCTGCCCCGAGGTCTGTCCCGTCGATGGCTCGTCCTGATGGGCGGCGTGCTGGCGGTCGTCGTCGCGGTGTCGCTGTTCGTCCGACTCAACCTGACGCCGAGCGTCGAGACGGGGCTGTACCTCCGGACGCCCGAGTGGCTCGCGCCCGGCCCGCCCGAGGCGGGCGACTTGGTGACGGCGTGCGCGCCCGTCGGCGACGCGGCCCGGACGGCGCTCGCGCGCGGGTACCTCCGGCGCACGCGGACAGCGTGCGCGTCGGGCGTCATCCCCGTCCTAAAGCGCGTCCAGGGAGTCGGAGGGCAGACGGTCACGGTGGACACCGACGGCGTGTTCGTCGACGGCCGCCGCATCCGAGAGGCCCCGCCGACGGCCGACAGCGACGGGCGCCCGCTGGAGCCGGCGTACGGCACGTGGCGGCTGGAGCCGGGCGAGCTGTGGCTCGGCTCCGACATCCCCAACGGGTTCGACTCCCGGTACTTCGGCCCGTTCGGCCCGGAGCAGCTCCGGGGCCGGGCCCGCCTGCTCGCGCCGTTCGACTGAGCGGCGGCGACCGGGCGCGGGGCGGGGGCGCTACGCGAACTCATCGCCGACGGCGGCCGCGCCGCGCAGGGTGGCCGAGCGGGCCCCGGCCCGGGCGAACGCCTCCGCCAGCCGGCCGCGCTCGCCCGCCTCGGTCCCGTGGTGGAGGGGGCCGGCCCAGGTCGGGTCGGCGCGGAGCGCGCGGGCGGCCGCCGCGGCGCCCTCGGCCCGGCACCGCTCGGCGAACTGGGCCCGCGCCGCCGCGGGGTACGCGAACAGCGCCTCGCTCGCCTCGCGGAACGCCCGGCGCGCGGCGACGCCGTCGGGCGCCGGCGGCAGCGACAGCATCTCGCGGACCCGCTCCTCGCCCTCGACCTGGAGAAACTGGGCGGCCCGAGCGGCCGCGTGCAGGGCCGCCTGGCGCGGGGGCGCCGCGTCACGTGAGGCCCGTCGGGCCAGCCGCCCGAACGCCTCGGGCCGGGCACGGACTCGGTCCGAGAGCACGCCCGGGCCGCCCTCGACGCACGTCCGGAGCAGCTCGCGCCGGGCCGCGACCGGGTCGGCGAAGGCCACCTTCGAGGCCGCTACCAGCGCCGCGCCGACGTCGGAGACGGCCACCTCGCGCTCGCCGTCGCCGTGGTACGGGTTCGGGTCGTAGGCCCCCTCGAAGAGCGCGTCGGTGAGGTAGTTCGGGCGGCGGAGCACGACCGGCGCCCGGCCGCGCGCGAACACGAAGCAGAACGCCGAGTCGAGCGTCCGGGCCTCGTCGGGCTCGATCAGCTTGCGCCGCGTCTCGCGGACCGTCCGCGACGAGCCGGCCGAGTACGAGTCGGCGATGACGTGGCGGCCCTGGCTCCCCGTGTTGTCCGAGACCTCGACGTAGGTCACCGTCTGGTCCCCGGCCGCGTCCGAGATGAACTTGCAGGCCTGGTCGTCGTTCGGCGACCACAGGATGTGGAGCGTCGTGTTGGTGATGAAGTTGCGCCAGAGCGCCCCGTAGGCCTCCTCCAGCTGGGCGACGGACTGGACGATGATGAGGTACTGGATCCCGAACCCGCGGTGGGCCGAGAGCCCCTCGTCGATCTTGTCGAACCGGCCCAGCCGTGGGAACTCGTCGAGCAGGAAGAGGACCGGGTAGCGCGGCTTGTAGCGGACGGCCAGCAGCCGGGCCTGGGCGCACCCGATCATCACGCGGACGTAGCGGGCGTAGTTGTCGAGCCGCTCGACGGGCAGGATCAGGAACACGCTGGTGGGGTCGTCCTTGAGGTCGCGGAAGTCGAACGTCGACCGGGCCACGGCGGCCTGGATCGACGGCGAGTCCAGGAACTCGGTGTGCGAGCGGACGGTCGCGACGACCGACGAGAACGTCCGCTCGTCCATCCGCGCGAACTGGGCCCCGCGCTTGGCGACGACCGGGTGGGCGTGGCCGCACATGGCCTCCAGGAGGGCCCGGAGCTCGCCGTCGGGCGCCATCAGCAGCCGGCGGACCTCGACCAGCGTCCGCTTCCCGTTCGGGACGCGGACCGTCTTGGAGGGCATCCCGGGGAACAGCGGCAACGCGCCCCCGTCGTCCTCCGACCCGCCCGAGGCGGGCCCGGTCGTGGTCGCGCGGACGGCGGCGTCGAGCGCGTACAACGCCTCGAAGTCGGGCGGCGGCGTCTGGCCGGCCGGCGTCTCGGCGCGGAGCCGGCGCAGCGTCTCGAAGTCGGGGACCTCGGCGTCGCGCCAGCGCCGGTGCTCGGCGGCGACGTAGAGCACGAGCCCGGTCAGGAACTGGCGGGCGTTGTCGACGAAGAACGGCTCGCGCTCGTCGCCGCTCTTGGTCACCAGCATCTCCGAGATCATCTTGGCGTTGTCGAACGCGAACGGGGCCTCCTCGCGGTCGAGCGCGGTCACGGTCTCGTCGGCCAGGTCGTACGCCGTGACGACGGTGTCGAGCGGGTTGAAGCTGTCGGCCCCGGGGCCGGCCACGCCGAACGGGTCGATCCGGCGGACCCGCTGGCCGAGCGCCTGGCGCCGGTGCCGGGCGGTGACGGCGAACAGCTCGCCCTTGACGTCGAGCGTGACCGTCGAGCCCCGGTGCGACAGGAGCGTCGGGACGGCGAACCCGACCGTCTTGCCGGCGCCGGTCGGGGCGCAGACGAACGTGTGGGCGCCCGAGTCGTCGTAGAGGAGCGCCGGCCCGTCGTCGCGGTAGCCCACCGGGACGCCGTGGCCGGGCCGCTTGGCGGCCGGCGCGAACCACGTCCCGTCGCCGAACCGGGCCGTCCCGAACGACCCGCTCGGCTGGCTCTTGGCGGCCTGGCGGCGGCCGGCCAGCACCGCGACCGGCACGATCCCGACCACGAACAGCCCGGCGAAGATCGCCAGCGCCTGCTGGACCACGGGCTGGGCCGCGGGGACCTCGGCAAAGCGGACGACCCAGACGAACAGGCCGTGCGGCGAGACGACGTGCGTCGGGCCGACCAGCGCCGCGAGCGCCCCGCCGACCGCCAAGGCCGCCGCGCCCGCGCCGGCCACGGCCTGGCGCCGGCGGACGGCCTGGACCCCGGCCCCGACGGCCCCTAGGCCCAGGACGACGGCGAGCCCGAGCGCGACCGGGCCCGCCTCGGGCGGCAGCGCGACCTGGGCGACGCCCAGCCGCGGGTCGAACGCGAACGCCCGCGCGACGTGCTGCGAGGCCCCGAACGCGGCCAGCACCAGCGTCGCCGCGGCGCCGGCCACCCAGGGCAGCGGCGACTGCGGCCCGACGCCGTCGTCGGGGACGCGCTCGGCCCGGGCGACGGGCTCCGGTGTGCCCCGCGTCATCGCTGCGCGCTGGCTGTGCGGACGGAGGTGCGGACGGGCGGCGGCGGCGGCACCTGGGGCCGGCCCGGCAGCGACGGCGCCCCGGTCTGACGCGGGCCCTGCGGGCGGACGTCGTACGGCGACCGGCCCGCCGGGACCGTGCCGGCCTGGTAGTACGGCCCGCCCAGGTCGACGTCGTCCTGGACCACCACGACCGCGCGGAGCCCCTGGCGGAGCCGGACCGTGTTGGGCCGGTTCAGCGCCCGCTCGGTCGCCGTCCCGACGGCGCGTTCGGCGCCGCGCGTGCCGCGCCGGGCCGCCTCGGCCTCGATGTCGTCGGCGATGGGGACCTCGCTGACCGAGCCGTCCGGGTTCCGGATGACGACGGTCTGGCGGCCCACGCGGCGGCCGGCGACCGCCGACCCGATGCCGGTGGCGGCCTGGAGCACGCCCGCGCCGACGCGCGAGAGCGCGTGCCGGTCGACCTCGTCGGCCAGGCCGAGGCGGCCCTGGGCGTCGTGGAGCGCGGCGCGCGCGAAGTCGACGCTCCGGCCGTCGGGCAAGTTGAGCCGGCGGGCGTCGAGGAGCAGCCGGTCGCCCACGACGTCGTCGGAGCCCGCCGTGATCTGGCTCCCGCGCGGGACCAGGACGTAGCGGCGGTGCCGGTCGTAGACGTCCTCCGTCGTCCGGAAGATGACCAGGCCGGGCGTGTCGCTCTGGACGGCCGTCTCCAGGACCACGTTGATGAGCGTCCCCTGGGCCAGCGTGAACGGCGAGAACCGGGGCTGGGCCTGGACGCCAGCCTGCCGGGTGGCCCCCGACGACGCCGAGGCGGCCGAGGGCGCCGCGACGCCGCCGCTCCACCGGGACGCGGGCTGGACGACGCCGCCCGCGCCGCCGCCGCCGCCACCATAGTCCGGCGCGTAGCTCGGGGCCATCGCGACCACGTTGCCGGCCGCGTCGATCATGTAGCCGCCGTTCGTCATCGCGCCCTCCGGCGCCTGGGGAGGCGCGCCCGCGATGGACCGCTGGCGGCCGAGCGCGGCGAGGTAGGCCTCGCGCCGGAGCTCGCGGTACGTCGGCGCGCGCGACCCCGGCGAGGGCGCGGCGCCGCCGCCGCCGCTGGCGCGGCGCGTAGGTCTGGGGCGGCGCCGTCGAGGTGTAGCTCCCGTAGCCGCCCTGGGCCAGGGCCGGGTCGTCCAGGAGCATCGACAGGTCGTCGTCGGCCATCAGCGCCGGGTCCGCCTGGACCGGCCGGAGCGAGAAGTCGGGCGGCGTGGCCTCCATCGGGATGCCGTGCCCCGTCCGAGACCTGGAGGCGGCCCGCCTCGGTGCCGTCGCCGCTCATCGAGAACAGGAACACGACCAGGACGAGGACGAACCCGCCCGACGCGATCAGGACGATGTTGCGGACGTTGTACGAGTTCGGCGTGTTCTGGGCCTCGTCGTCGTCCAGGACCGGCTCGAGGTCGAACGGGTCGTCGGGGTCGGCGGCGTAGGTGTCGGCGCGGACGTCGGCGAACGGGTCGTCGCGGAAGTCGTGGGGCTCGTCGCCAGCGTCGTCGAAGGGGTCGGTGCGGTCGGTCATGGCCTCGGTGGCGGGGAGGGGAGGGCGGCGGGGCCTAGAAGTCGGCGCGGAGGCCGAGGTGGAGCGGGAAGAGCGCGCGGTCGGGGCGGGCCCCGAGCGGGGAGTAGGCGTACTCGCCCTCGGCGTAGACCCGGAGGCCCGACGTCGCGCGGACGGCCAGGCCGATCGAGGCGCCGAGGTCCAGGCCCGTCGTCGGGTCGCTCTCGCCGACGAGCCAGGTCGGCAGGTCGTAGTCCGACCCGTACTCGCCGCGCAGGCGGGCCCCGAACGCCTGGGCCTCGGCCGAGCCGGTGCCGCCGGCCGCGCCGGCGAAGCTCGCTCGATCTGGGCGTCGAGCGCCGCGCTCGGCCGCCGCGCCCCGTCGGCCCCGACCACGAGGCCGGACGCCTGGTAGGTCGCCGCCGTCGCCGTCCGCCGCAGCACGCCGACCCGGGCGCCGAGGTAGGGCTCGATCCGGGCCGACGGCGCCAGCGACAACCGGCCGACGGCCGAGAGCCGGAGCGTCCGGACGTCGGCCTGGGAGCCCCGTGCGAACAGGACCACCGACTCGTCGGCGCCGAGCGCGCCGCTGGACCGGAGCCGCGACGCCAGGGCCGGCGCCAGCGTCTCGTTCAGCCCGTACTCGACGGCCCCGTCCAGGAACGCCCCGTTCGCGCCGAGCGACTGGACGCCGGCCTCGACGCCGAGCGTGAACGACCGCGAGGTCCGGACGCCGAGCGAGGCCGTCAGGTCCAGGCCCGGCGCGTAGGTGTCGCGGAACGGGGCCGAGCTGGCCGGGCAGCGCCGCGCCGACGCCCACGCCCAGCACCAGGCCGGCCGGGCGGCCCTCCCGGTGCATCGCCGTGTTGCGGATCGTGACCTGGCGGACGTCGCCCGCGTCGGTCCGGTAGAGCACGCGGGCCTCGGACGGGACCCGGTCGGCGACGTAGGTGTTGCCGCCCTCGACGGAGTAGTTGAGGAGCTGGAGCGCGCCGGTCTCGTCGACGGCGTAGAGCGGGAACCGCTGGGCGCAGTCGAGCCGTCGGAGTGGTCCGGGAAGTGGAGCCGGAGGTGCGTCCCGTTGTCGCCGGCCGAGATCGGCGGGCACGGGAAGCCAGGGTCGGCCTCGATGACGTAGCTGGCCGTGTTGAGCGGCAGCCCGTTGGGGTCGACGAACGCCGACGTGCCCGAGAGCCCGTAGGGGTCGGTCGAGAACCCGCCCGTGAGCGAGAGGAGCCCGTCGGGGCTCCCCTCCTCGGGGTAGTAGAACTTGACGTGGGCCGTGTACGGGATGTCGGTCGGGTTCTGCGTCCGCTCGATGGCCGGGTACGGCTCCGAGTCGAGCGTGAACTGGTAGATCCGGCCGGCGCTCGTCGTCAGCACGAGCGACGTCGTCAGGTCCTGGTCGGTCGGGCTTGACGCTCACGATCTGGCGGAACGAGGCGTCCGTCCCGACGGCGCCGAAGTCGACGTCCCAGCGCAAGCGTGTCGCCCATGAACCGGTCGACGACCCACTCGTTGCGGCCGAGCTCGATGAGCGTCGTCCGCAGGAGCGCCGTCTTGAGGACGGGGTCGACCTGGCCGTAGGGGACCAGGATCGTCTGGCCGACCTCGAGCACGCGGGCGCGGCCGGTGCGCTGGTACTCGGCGATCGCGTCGCGGACGACCAGGGACTCGGCCGACTGGGCGGACGCGGCGGCGGGGACGAGGAGAACCGCGAGCAGGAGCAGGCGGAGGGACAGGCGAGAGGTCATGGCGGCGGGAGGGACGATTCGTTGCCCTGTAGGTGCTAGACGTAACCTAGGGCTCGGCCGCCGCGCCGTCAATGCTTTGTGTCATAAAAGTGGTTAGACGCAAGAGGGCAGACCCGGCCCGCCCCCGTGCTCACCCCGCGCCACGCCCCGGCCTGCGTCAGCCCCGGGTCCGCCCGTGGACTCGGGCGGGTCGGTCCTCAGACGAGACGGTCCCGGGGCGCGCGGCCCGCTGGGTCCCCCCGCCTCGGCGCCGAGGCGGGCCTAGCTGCCGAGGCGGGGCGTTCAGCGGGGGCTCGCCGAGCCCCGGTCTTAGGCCGGACCCCGGGTGCGACCGCGCGGTCGCGAGCTCCCCGGCCTCTAGCCCTCGGCCTCTAGCCCTCGGCCTCTAGCCCTCGGCCTCTAGCCCTCGGCCTCTAGCCGCCGGCCGGAAGCCGGCGGCGGACGGTCTGCTCCAGCGACCCGTTGAACCGCTCCGCCGCGCCGACCGCCTGGCGGACCGGCGTCTGGTTCTTGTTCAGCATGAGGTAGCCCACCGCCGAGGTCGAGACGCCCAGTAGCGAGACGCCGAGCCCGACCGACTGGGCGCTCGGTGAACCGGTTGGTCCCGTCGTCCGGGGACGTCGCGATGACGGCCGCCCCGACCGCGACGGCGGCCACGCCCAGCCCGACCGCGACCCAGCCGCGCCGCCGCCGGCCCACGACGTAGTCGGCCAGGTCGTCGGCGCCGGCGTGGCGGTAGAACGCCTCCTCCCCGACGCGCCGGTCGCCGACGTAGCCGCGCCAGCGCGTCGTCGAGACGTCGGTGACCTCGTAGCCGTAGGGCGCCAGTCGGCCCGGTAGCGGCGGTTGGTGACCGTCTCGACCTGGAGCCGGCTCGCCCGGTAGACGTCCGATCTGGTCGGGCGAGAGCCCGGTGGGCTGGGCCAGGGTGGGGAGCGCGGCGAGGGCGGCGGCGAGGGCGAGGAGCGTGCGCATGGGACCGTCGGGGAGCGTCGAGGAGGGCAGGGTACGACGAGAGCCGAGCGGCCCCCGCCCCTGTGCGGAGCGGGGGCCGTCCGGGGGCGGCCGGGAGAAGAGTGCCCGCTACATCCCGGCTGCCGTCGGGGTGCCCGCCTCGGGCGCCGGCTGGGTCGCCGGGCGGCCCGAGGTGGGCGGAGTGGTGGCGCCGGCGGCCGGCCCTTCGAACCCGTGGGCGCCGGGGCGCCGGTTCGGGTCGGGGTAGAGGAGGTCCATCGGCGTCAGGCCGCCCAGCTCCTCGAGGTCGAGGTACTTCGACGACACCTTCTCCCACTGAATCCCGTCGATCCAGACCCCGAGCGGGTTGGCCTCGGCCATCGCGATGTCCGTCACCGGGACCACGCGGACCGTCATCGAGCCCCGGTACAGGTCCTCGGTGACGCCGGCCGCGCCGCCGCCGAGCGCCGTCCGCTCGATCCACTGGACGGTCCAGGTCTTGGTGCCCTCGACCGGGACCGGCCCGTGAACTCGACGACGGTCCGCTGCCCCTTGCCGTCCAGGTCGAGCGGGTGCTGGCCGGGGCGGAGGTAGAAGTCCTTGAGGAACGCGTCGCCCGGGCTCCCCTGGACGACCTTGCCGTAGGCCGCGTTGAACGTCGAGATCGTCGCCGCGCGGTCGTTCGTCACCCCGCGCAGCCCCGCGATCGTCTCGCGGATCTCGCGCTGGAGGTAGATGTCCTCGATCCCGTCCATCGGCTCCAGCGGGCCGTGGTCGAGCAGGAAGCCCTGCGAGCCGTCCACGACGACCATGTAGGGCTCGATGTGGCTCCGGGCGGCCTGGAACACGTTCATCCCGAGCGAGACCAGCAGGCACAGCGACAAGCAGACGGCGACCAGCACCGAGTCGCTCCGGCGCTCGCGCAACTCGTTGAAGCGGTCGGCGAGCCCGGCCCGCGTGTGGTCGGCGAAGAACGGGCTGACGTGGACGTCCTGCACCATCGGCGTCGGCTGCTTGGAGGCGGACGCCTTGCGGTTGGGGGCCTTCCGGGGCCGAGCGGGCGGGCGGGTCGGCGCCTCGGCGTCGGCGGATGTGCGCGAGAAGAGCGGCATGGGTTAGGCGATCTGGATGGGGAACTCGCCACGGAACAGGATCCCGTTGAGGTCGAGGTTCACGCGCTGCGAGACCATCCAGGCGACCTTCGTCGGGAGGTACATCGTCAGCGAGAGGAACAGGAGCGAGGCCGTGATGATGGTGAGGTTGAAGCCGTAGAAGCTGCCGAGCTCGATGCCGCCGCCCGTCGACGCGCCCACGATCATGTTGCTCACGAACCAGGTCAGGATCGAGTTGAGCCAGGCCTCGCCGACGAACCCGGCGATCCCGGCGACCAGCTTGAGGATGAACAGCTTGACCCCGATGTAGATCACGAAGTTGATGAACCCATCGGCGAGCCCCGAGAGCGGCCGGAACACGATGACCGACAGGAACAGCGGGGCCGTCACGATGGCGAGCACGAAGGCCGCCTCGATCGAGCGTGAGCTGGATGGCGAGGCGGCGAAGGCCGCGAACACGGTCGTCGAGGCCCCGCCGGCGCCCGACGAGCCAGTTGATCGGGTTGCCCGGGGCTGTTGCCCGAGGCCTCGCTGACAGCACCGCGATGATGCCGCTCATCCGCATCCCGATCCAGGCCAGCGTCTCGGCGTCGCACGCCCCGATGGGCCCGATCGACTCGGTGCAGCCCGGTCCGCTCGCCGGCCTCGCTGAACAGGCCGTAGAGCCAGTCGACCCAGCCCGGGTTGGCGACGATCAGGAAGCCCAGCGTCCCGGCGAGCAGGAAGAAGAAGAAGTTGGCGAACGGGTTGAGCGGCGTGGATCGGCCGGTACGTCGCGATCGCGAACGGGCCCTTGACCACCATCGTGATCCCGAGCAGCAGGAACTGGAAGACGAAGAACAGGACGTAGAGGTAGGTCCCGGCCGTTGAGGAAGTCGGCCCGGTAGGTCTCGGCCGTGTCCTCGATGTGCGTCGAGGATGGCGCCGAGGCCGGGCGCGCCGAACAGGTTGGGCAGCGCGGCCAGCGGGAGCGCGGCGGCGACGGCCGCCGGGGCGCCCAGACGGTCGCCGAGGCGGGCCGGCGAGCGGGCCCGCGGCCCGCGCGACGGGCGCCGTGGCGAGCAGGAGGCCGAGGCGAGAGGAGGAGCGAGGCGCATGGCGGTTAGCAGAGGGCGGCCTCGGCGAGGACCCCGACCGCCCCGCCGATGGCGACGGCGAGGACGGAGCAGTCGAGCTCGGCGTCCTTGGCGCTGGTGCGCGCCTCGGCGCCGATCCGGTGCGACTCGGCGACGGCGTAGAGGTTGGTCGAGAGGGCCTGCTGGGCGCGGAGCGCGTGGAGCTGGCGGGCCACCTCGAGCGATGCTGTAGACCTGGAGCTCGTCCATGTCGAGGTAGCTGTCGGCCGAGTGGGCCGCCGAGGCCAAGTCCTCGCAGGCGCGAGTCGTCCTGGATGTCCTCGTAGTGCTTGTTGAGCGCCGTCAGCGACGTCCGGAGCGTCAGGAGCGTCGCGTCGGCGCTGGCGGCGTACTCGCGGTGGTAGTTCTTCCAGGCGACCGCGCCCGGCACCAGCGTCTCCAGGTTGCGCGCGGCGTCGCGTCTGGGCGAACGAGAGCTCGGCGTTGAGCTCGCGCGGTCGGCGTCGGAGGTGACCTCGGCCATCTCGGGGTCCCACGCCGACCCGCCGTACGGGTCGAGTGCTGCTCGGCGAGCGACCGCGAGCTTGTCGGTGTTCCTCTTGATCGCGCCCCGCTCCAGCTCGTTCTCGACGCCCCTTGACGCGGTTGGCGATGGCGCCCAGCGTGGTCCCGTTGATCCCGAACCCCTGGATCTGCATGAAGTTGGTCACGGTCGACGGCGAACGACCGGGCCTCGGGGACCGAGGCGTACAAGAGCACGAGCGCCTGGACCCCGATCACGACCCGCAACGTGACGCGGACGAGCCGGCGGAGCCGGCGGCGCTCCTCGGGACCGAGCGGCTGAGCGGCCCTGGCGGGCGAGGCTGGGCGCTCAGCTGGCGGGCCCGAGGCGGCCGGGCGCCGCGCGGACCCGCGCGGGGCGGGGCGGGGCGGGCGGGGAGCAGGGGCGCGGTGCGGCGCGGGCATCGGGGGGCGGGCTGTAGGAGCGGGTTAGCGGAGCGAGCCGAGCGAGAGCGCGGGGGGGGCGAGCGTCGTACCGAGGCCGGCGTGTCCGTCGCCCTGCCCGTCGCCGGCGTGGACCAGGCCGGGCGCCTCGGCGGCGGCGCGGGCGAGGTGGGCCGGGTCGAGGGCCCGGGCGAGCGTGGCCTCGTCGGCGCCCGCGCAACCGGAGCCAGGCGTGCATCCAGCGCTCGCCGGACTCGGCCTTGACCTGGCGCAGCCGGTCGGCCGTCTCGGTCATCGACAGGCCCGAGATCGGCGTCATGAAGGCGAGCTCCGGCCCCAGCCCGAGGTTGAACCGGCGCGTCCCGTCCGGCTGGCGGACGACGTAGTCGCGCTGGGGCACGGCGTCGGCGATCTCGCGGATCTCGCGGGCGTTGAGCCCGTGCTCGAGGTAGGCCTCGAACTGGATCGGCTCCAGGGCGTCCGGGTTGGGGAGGTAGACCCGCGTCCGGCACGAGTTGAGGACGGCCGCCAGGTCGTCGCCGCGGCCGGTCGGGACCAGGTCGTTGGCGTCCTGGGTCGCGATCGTCATGTAGGCGTTGTACTTCCGGTACGTCCGCAGCGCCTCCATGCAGTAGGCCCGCCCGACCTCGCTCTTGGCCGCCAGCAGGAAGAACTCGTCGGCCCCGACGAACGTCGGCCGGCGCGCGTCGAGCGACGTCCCGACGCGGTGGAAGATGTAGAGCAGCAGCGGCGTGACCAGCTCGGGGCTCAGCCCGATGATCGACGACAGCTCGAACACCTGGAAGCGGGCCTCGTCGAGCCCGTCGCGGTCGGCGTTGAGCAGGTCGCCCAGCGCGCCGGAGCCGGCGTAGGGGGCGATGGCGTCCTTGACCACGCGGTCCTGGAGCTGGACCTCGAGCTCGCGCATCGTCAGGTACTCCGGGTTGTGGGCGGCGCGCTCGGCCATGTGCTCCAGCGTCTCCGAGATGTGGCGCCGCCGCGTCGGCGTGACCTCGCCGCCCTGGAGCTGGACGAGCGCCGTCACCCAGTCGGCCGCCCAGCGGCGCTCGTCGGGGTCGGCGATCCGGCCGAGCGGCTGGAACCCGATCCCGTCGCCGCCGATCTCGTAGCGGCTCCCGTTCATCACCTCGGACAGGAGCGCGAACGAGTTGCCGTTGTCGAACAGGATCGTCCGGGCGTCCGGGTACTGCTGGTGGCGGTAGCCCTCGTAGGCCATCAGGATCGACTTGCCCGAGCCCGTCGGGCCGACGATGACCGTGTGGCCGACCTGGCCCACGAACGGGCAGAACCGGAACGGGACGTGCTCGCTCGTCTGGGCGTAGAACAGGGCCGCGCTGTCCTCGGGGTACAGCTTGCACGGGTGCTCGGCCGGGCCGGCGTAGACCCGCGACAGCGGGAGCATCCGCGTGACGTAGTCGCTCCGGACCGGGGCCCGGCGGACGTTGTAGTGGCCGTGGCCGGGGTAGCTCCCCAGCAGCGCCTCGGTCGCGTTGGCGGTCTCGACCGAGGCCACGAAGCCGCGGTGCGAGAACACCTTGCGGACGCGCCCGGCCCGCTCGTTGACGACCTCGCGCGACGGGCCCCGCACGACGACGCACGCCGTGTGGCCGACGAACCGGAGGTGCCCGGCCTGGGACTCCTTGTAGGCGTCCTGGGCGTCGATGGCCTGCTGGTCGGCGAACGCGTTGAGCAGCACGTCGGGCGTCTCGGGCGTGTCTGGCCCCGCCCGAGGCCGCCTGGGCCATCAGGTCCTTGGCGCCCTGGCGCTTGCGGAACCAGCGCTCCATGCGGCGCTTGATGAGCGCGCTCGCGTCGCCGGGGTCGACCCCGATCACGCGCGACGAGTAGCGGTAGGGGAAGGCGAGGTCGTCGAGCTCGCGGAGGAGCCCCATGTGGGCCTCGCGGGCGTAGCCCTGGACCGAGACGACCCGGTGGAAGTCGTTGCCCAGCACGGGCTCGAAGCCCGGCCGGAACTCCTGGTCGAACAGGTGCTCGACGAAGTGGGCGTCGGGCGCGGCGCCCAGCTCCTCGAACTCGCCGCGCAGCAGGTAGTGGAGGTACGACCCGAGGCCGGCCGAGTCGAGACGCCGGAGCCGGATCGGCTTGGGCATCAGGTCCTCGAACGCCGAGACCTGGGCCTCGAACGCGTCGATCTCGGCCCGCCAGTCGACGCCGCTCCCGTCGGCCTTGACGAGGAGCACCTGGTTGGCCTTCTGGTAGACCTCCTCGGGCGGGAGGTAGGTCAGCGACAGGAAGTAGCGGTCCTCGAGCGCGACGCCGGACTCGTACTGGATCCGGCTCCCCTCGCCCAGAAAGTGGCCGACCGCCGAGCCGTAGGCGTCGCCCGAGGCGTACTCGCGCGACGGCACCCGGCAGCAGTCGACGTGGACCATGTGGTTCTTGCCGAGCGCGCACAGGACCCGGTTGAACTGGCGGGCGAGCGCCTCCATCTGCTCGACGGTCGCGAACCGCAGGTCGGGCCCGGCGAACTCCCAGGTCGCCATGAACGCGCCGTCCTTGAGCCAGACGACGCCGTCGGCGGGCATCGCGGCCCACTGGAGCAGCGACGGGAAGCTGGGCGCGACGGCGAACTGGCGGCGGACGCGGTCGAGCCCCTTGGTGAGGGCGGCGCCGGCGGCCAGGCCGCCGAGCAGGAGAGCGAGAGTCATCGGTCGAGGGGGAGGCGGGCGGTCACGACGGGAGCGTCTTGGTCGGCAGCGACGGCCGGATGGGGCTCACCTCGGTGGCGCTCGGGCGGGGCGCGTACACGGCGCCGGAACAGAGCGACCGGAACAGGATGGGCAGGAAGAACGGGTCCTTCTTGTAGGCCCCCCGCATCAGCTGGACCACGACGACGCACAGCGCGACGACGACGAAAAAGGGGGCCGACAGCCGGAAGACCAGGAACGCCGTCCAGACCATGAACCCGGAGACCACCCAGGCCTCCATGTCGACGCCGCCGAACAGCGGCCGCTCGGTCAGGCTCGTGTGGACCCGGACGCGGGTCGGCTCCTCGGGGGGAGCGGGATCGGTCGTCATGGCGTGGGCAGGCGGGGGGGGGCGGCCGGTGCCGCCCCCCAGCGGACGGAGCGGCTCCTAGAAGGCGGCGCCGCCGGTCGCCGCGCCGATCTCAGTGACCATCGTCGTGCCGCCGAACAGGATCAGCAGGCCGACGAACACCTTGGCGATCGAGCCGACGGCCTGGCCGGTCTGGCGCGCGTACATGATGTAGACGCCGACGGCGGCGAAGGCGATGACGCCGATGGCGATGCCGAGGCCGCCGCTGAACAGGTCGGCGATCGACTTGAGGAAGGTCTCGAGGGCGCTGGCCGACGTGAGCGCGGCGCCGGTGCCGGCCGTCGTGGCGAGCGCGGAGGGCGCCGTGGCGACCAGGACGGAGAAGGCGAAGAGCGCCGAGCCCATGCGGCGGGCGGCGGAGACGGTGCGGGTCATGAGAACAAGGGTGGGGATGGCACAAGGCCCCGGATGGGGCGGCGAGGCGTCGGCCTCGTTGGTGTGTCCAAGTCTAGGTTAGACCCAAGTCGAGTGCAAGACTTTTTTTGCTTTTGTGCCGACTAGACGCAAGTCGCGTCTCCCCAGTCCAGCTCCCCTACCCGCCTCGGGCGCTCGCCCGACCGAGCCGGCCTCACCCGGAGAGCCTCGGCCTGCCGACGGGCGCGACCAAAGGCCCGCGCCGGTACTCGACGCCGCCTGATCCCCTGAGCGCCAGCGACCGCGAAGCGGCCGCGCGGCCCGGCTCCCCGGCCGACCCGGTGCCAGCGTCCAGCGGGTCCCTGGCTACGGCTTGTCTGCGGGGCCACGCCGGCGCCGCCATCGTCTCGGGCACGCCGCCGAGGCGGACGGATCCGCTCTCACGCGATCGGGTCGAGCACGTACTCCCCGGCCTCGTCCGAGAACTCCCGCACGCGGACCATCTCGGTCACGCGCCGGACCGGCCCCACCTTCTTGAGCACGATCAGCAGGTCGACGGCGTCGCCGATCGTCGTCCGGTGGGCGTCGGTGTCGCTGTCGCGGCGAGCGTAGTTGAGCATCCGCAGGAACGTCTGGCGGACGTTGTCGGCGTGGAACGTCGAGATCCCACCGGGGTGGCCCGACAGCAACGCGTCGAACAGCTGGACGATGCTGCCGCCCCGGCTCTCGCCGATCACGATCCGGTCCGGGCTCATCCGCAGCGCGATCTTGAGCAGGGCCCCGTAATCGATGGCCTCGGTCGGGTGGACGTAGAGCGGGTTCCAGCACCACGACCGGACCTGGAGCTCGGGGGTGTCCTCGATGGTCACGATCCGGTGGTCCGGGCACAGCCGGCTCACTTCGAGCAGGATGGCCATGGCCAGCGTGGTCTTGCCCGAGTTCGTCCCGCCGACGACGAAGATGTTGAGCCGGTCCAGGACGGCCTGGCGGATGAACGCGTACTGCGACTCGGTCATCGCCCCCTGCTCCAGGTACACCTTGAGGTCGAGCGGCCG
Source organism: uncultured Bacteroidota bacterium (assembly GCA_963740235.1). Lineage (GTDB taxonomy): Bacteria > Bacteroidota > Rhodothermia > Rhodothermales > Rubricoccaceae > Rubrivirga. Next base: position 788,908 of record CAVUDG010000007.1, on the reverse strand, counting down.
GAGCGGCGGGATCCGGATGGTGAAGCACGGGCCGGGCGCGATCGGCTCGACCTGGCCGGCCAGCCGGGCCCCCTTGAACGGGCCGGGCGGGAGCTGGGCCTCCAGAAACGGCACCGTGTGGGTCAGCGTCGCCCCCTTGCGGTCGGCGATCCGGTTGAGGAACGATCGGACGTAGGGCTTGGGCAGGACGACGTCGGTCAGCGTCTTGCCGCCGGCGCTCCGGGACTCGACCCAGACGCGCTCGTCGAGCGGGTTCGTCCCGATCTCGGTCACGTCCTCGTCGTCGAACAGGGCCATGACGCCGGGTCCGAGGTCGCGCTGCAAGCCCAGGACGAGCCGGTCGTCGAGGACCTCGTCTTCGGTCAGGGTGGGGGGGAGCATGGGGGGGCGGGGTCGGGAGGCGAAAACAATGTACGTCTAACTAGCTCTTGTCAAAAAAAGATCGTACCCTTGGTCGTCGCCATCCCCGCGCCCTCTCATGACCCGACTCTCTCTCCTTCTGCTCGTCGCCCTAGCGGCCACCGCGTCCGCCCAGCCCGTCGCGCCCCGAGCGTCCGCGGCCGGTCCGGTCCTGATCACGCCGGCCTCGCTCGACCTCCCGGCGTCTCCCGCCGCCGAGGCCGGGCCCGCTGGCGTCTCGGCCGACGGCACCTTGATCGCCGTCGTCGTCGACGAACCTGCTCCCCTCGAGGACCCCGTCCAGCTGCGTGCGGCGCAGGCGCCGGTCCGGATGGAGCTGGCCCAGACGCGTCGCCGGGTCGTGCTCCTCCCCGGCGTCGCGGGCCGCGAGCCCGCTCCGTCCTCGATCCCGGCCCTCGAGCCATCGGCCGAGCTGGACGCGTCCAGTGCCCGCGTCGTCTACTCCCGCGCCCTGGTGGTCGTGGGCGAGGGGGGCCGCCGCGAGGTCCGCTACGTCGACGTCCGCCCGTCCCCTCTCGACCTGGGCGCGACGACGGGCTGCGGGAGTGGCGCGGTCGAGACGGGCCTGCGGCTGCGGGGCGTCCGGGCCACCCCGCTCCGCCTCGGCATGGAGGGGGACGCCGTCCGCGCGGTCCAGCAGCTCTTGTGCGTCGCCGGCTACGACGCCGGGACCGACGGCGTGTTCGACCGCGGCGTGGACCGGGCCGTCCGCCAGTTCCAGCAGGCCCACAACGAGTCGGGCCGGGGCCGCCGGCTGTCCGTCGACGGCGCCTTCGGTCCCCAGACCCGCCGGGCGCTGGAGGCCGCCGTCGCCGCACGGTCGAGCCGCTAGCCTGCGTCTGGGTCGTCTGCTCTGCGGGGCCGCTCTCCACCAGGGCGGCCCCGTTTCTGTAGCCCGCGGGCACCCGGGGCTCAGCCGGCCGGGCCGCCGAGGCCCGCGCTGGGCGGGCCGGAGCCCGCGCCTCCGCCCGCCTCGGCCATTCGCTCCGCAGGGTCCGTGGGAGCCCCGAGGCGGAGGGACCCCGCCGGTGCGGACGGCAGCGCACGAGACGTTCGAGGCCGTGTCCGCTCGGTCTCGGCGCTCGCTAGGTCTCAGCCTCGGCGCCTGCTCGGCCTCGGCGCCTGCTCGGCCTCGGCGTGCTGAGTCTGCGGGGTGCCGAGTCTGTTCGGTCTGCTGGCGCTCGGCCTCTTGCCTTTGCTAGCCCTCCTCGCCCGCGCGGGAACGACTCGTTGTGGAACGGCCGGATTCTGCACCGTCGATGCCGTCCGAGAAAGGCGTGGGGTGCCCACCCGCTGCGGCGCCACGAGCCCCAGCGTGTTCCTGAGGCCGACCGGATTCGTGCGCCACGGTGGAGCGGTGAACCCGGGGCCGTATCTGCGCGGGTCTGGCCGTTCACGAGACCGCTCTCCTCGGCCTCGTCCAGAGTCCCTGCGACTGGACCGAGGTGGGCACAGCCTGGGCAGCGCGGCCATCGCCTCGGCCCCGCACCTGGACCGCGTAGGGCTTTCGATCGGTCGAGACCCGTCGCAGGCACTCGGCGCGGCGACTGCTGGGCCCGCGGCGGGCTAGATCTCGTGGAGCGACATGGCCCGGGTGATCACACTCTGTTCCATCGAGTCGCCCAGCCCCTTCGGAGTCACCGACGCGTTGCCGGGGGACGTGGGGCCGGCCGGCGAGTCGGGGTTCTGGCCCCGGTCGGGCGCGTTCTGCTCCGGGCGCCCGTCGTCCGGGCCGAGGTCGTCGAGGAGCGTCTCGGCGCGGGCCTGCTCCCGGGCCTCGCGGACCATCGCCGCCTGGTCGGGGTGGAGGTCGTGGACGTCTCGGTGCGCCGAGAGCGCGTCGGTCCGGGGCCCTCCGGGCGCCGCGTCGTCGCGCAAGTCGCCCAAGACGCTGGCGTCGCCGGCCGAGAGCGCCGCCCGCTGGTCGCCGTCGAGCGCGTGGAGCCGGTCGAGCGCGGCGTCGGGGTCCTGGTAGAACTCCCCGAGGTGGCCGCGGACGAGGTCCGTCTGGTAGGCCAGCCGTTCCCCGTCGGCGCCGAGCGCGCCGGCGACCGCGGCCGCTCGGGCCCGGAGGTCGCTCAGGTACTCGTCGGCGACGCGGGCGCGGTCGTCCGGTCCGGCCGCGCCCATCAGCGCCGTGCCGTCGGGCGAGAGCAGGCTGCCGTCGCGGATCCGGTCGACGGTCGCCTGGGCCCCGTCGGACGCCTCGGACGCGCGGACGGCCTCCCGGAAGCCGGGGTCGGTCACCGACGCGCCGCCCTCGCCCTGGGCCACCCGCCGGGCCTCCCCGACGATGTCCTCGGCGCTCGGGGCCGACGGGTCGGCGCCGGTCGGGGACGGCCCGTCGGTCGGGCCCGGCCGGTCGTCGGCGGGGTCGAGCGGGCGGGTCTCGGGGAGCGTTCCAGACGTGGAGACGGACATCGGCGGGGGGGGCTTACGCCGCGCGTCGCTCGGGCGTGCCGAGGGCGAGCGGTCGGGGGAAGACGGTGCCAGCGAGGGAGGGCTCGGGCTGGCGCGGGAGCAGGGTCGCCGACCACCACGCGAGCCACCGCTCGGCGAACGCGGTCCGGGCCGGGGCCTCGGTCGGAGCCCCATCGAGGAGCGGCGAGGGCGCTTGGCGGAGCGAGGCCAGCGTGGTCTGCCAGACGGCCTCGGCGACCACCTCGCCGCCGAGCACGAACGTCGGCTCCTTCTCGGCCAGGTGGTGGGCCCCCGACGCGGCGTACTGGCGGACCATGCGGAGCGAGGGGCTGCGCTCGAGGTAGTAGTCCCACGTCTCCGTCCGGGCCCGGTCCGGGCCCACCTGCACGGTCGCGAGCATGTTCTCGCCGCACGCGTGGCAGACGTAGAGGTGGGTCAGGACGGTCCCCGCCGAAGCGGGGGCATCGTGGGGGACAGGTCGCTTGCTAAACGCACGTTCGTGACAGCTCGGGCACGGGAACGCGGGCAGTTCCAGGAGCACGGTGGTAGGGGGTGGGGTGGGGGTGAATCGCTGACGAACGAACGATATGTGTTTGGAGGAGGCCGTGTGCGGGGTCAGGTGCCCGAATCCTCAGTCCTCAGACGATCATCAGGAACGAAAGGGCTCCCCTCGCGCCGTTTAGAGCGGATCCACGTCCCCGCGACGACGGCGCCGAGTGCGAAGCCGCTAAGGTGCGCGACGTGTGCAACCCCCGTCCCGCCCGCCGACGTGCCGGCGACGACCTCGACCGCGGCCCACACGGCCAGAGCGACCCACGCCGGGACCGGGACCGTCAGGAACAGGACGGCGACGACGACCCGGGCCCGAGGGAAGCCGACCGCGAACGCCCCGGCCACCACCGCGACGGCCCCCGACGCCCCCACGATGGGGACGGCCGAGCCCGCGGTCGCGGCCACCTCGGCGGCACACGCGAGGGCACCGAGGCCGAGGTACAGGCCCACCGTCGCCCCGCTCCCCAGGGCGCGCTCGACGGCCACGCCGAAGACCCACAGCGCCAGCAGGTTGTAGAACAGGTGGGCCCAACTGGCGTGCGCGGCCAGCGACGTCGCCAGCGTCAGCAGCGGCCAGACGCCAGGCGCCCGACCCTCGGCGGGCCCGCCGCCGACCGCCGCCGCAATCTCGGTCGGCACCGCGCCGTAGGTCTGGGCCCAGCCCGCGTCCCGGCCGCGGTCCTGGGGACCGAGAAAAACGAGGGCACACAAGACGGCAAACAAGGCCGTCACAGGCGCCGCTGCTAGCCCCTCGATGAGGCCCGTCGCGGGCCCCGCGACGGGCCCCGCGTCGTAGTGACCGAGGGGGAGGACGAGGGCCACCGGGTCAGCCGGGCTCCGGCGCCGTTCGGCCCGACGGCGACCGGGCCTCGCGGCCGCGCGTGGCCGCGGCGAGCGCGGCGCCCCCGACGCACAGGCCGGCGCCCCACGGCAGCGGCACGGCCCAGACGTCGGCCAGCGAGACCGCGACGAGCGCGAACCCGACCATGACCGCCCCCAGTGCCACGACCGAGGCGGCCACGGTCAGCGCGAGGCGGAGTGGGAAGGCGTCCGCCGAGCGGTGGGCGTCGTGGATCGGGGCGGAAGCGGCGGGCATCGCGGTGGGGGTCAGGCCTCTCGGCGGAGGGAGAAAAAGCGGAAGCGGTACGGGTCGATCTCGTACGGCCGGTTCGCGCGGACCGGCGACTCGCCCACGGCCCACGTCGGCTCGCGGCGGCCGACCATCGAGGCCTCGCTGTAGAAGTGGCGGACGGTCACGCCGAACGGCCGGCGCTCCCACGGCGCCCAGCGGACGTGCGACGCGATCAGGAGCGCCCGCCGCCAGCCCGGCGCCCGGCTCGACGGCTCCAGCCCGAGGTAGCGCGCCCGGTGCGGGCTGTCCGCGTTGAACGCGCTGAACTGGCGGGGGTCGAGGACCACGTCCTGGTACGTCCGCTGGCCCCGGTACGCCGTCGCCACGCGGTTCCGGACGACCCAGGCGACCAGCTCCTGCTCGTGGGGCTGGTCCGACTCGGAGTAGATGCACCGGGCCAGCCACAACGTCTCCGAGTCGATCTGGAGCGTCTGGCCGGCGCGCGGGGCGATCGCGCGGAGCTCGTTCGACAGCAGCGGGACCTCGACGCGCACCGGTGCCTGCCGTGCCCGGACCGGCGTCTGGGTCACGTCCTGGACCACGAGCCCGGCCGGCATCTCGCCGACCGGCTGGACCGGGGCGTAGGCGTCGGCCGTCTCGACCGGTGCCGACCGCCAGCTCCCCGACAGCAGGGCGAGCGAGACCAGGACCGAGTGGACGTACCACAGCACGGGCCGGAGGTCGGCCCGGCGGCCCGGGGCGGAGCGCGGCGACTGTCGAGGACGGGGCGGAGGCGGGACCATCGCGGGGCCACCGGAGTGACTTTGCTTATGTGGTCACTATACGCACAGGCTCGTCGGGCGTCAACCCCCTCGCGCGCTCTACGGCTCGTGCCCGCCCGGCCGGCCTCGGTCGCGCGACCGGCTCAGCCGCCGGACGCCTCGGCCGTCTCCGTCAGCCGGTCTCCGACGCCCCGCCGCGCCCGGTCGTAGACCTCGGCGAACGTCGCGACGAACGCCTCGCGCTGGGCGTCCGTCAGGGGCGGGCCGGCGGGCGGCGACGCCTCCAGGTCTCGCCGGAACGCGTCGGTCTCCTGGCGGACGGCGGGCGGGTACGGCGCCCCGGTCTCGGCGTCGTCGGTCGACGGCAGCGTGTCCGTCCCGCGCGCGCGCACCAGCAGCCGGCACAGCCGGGCCGTGACCGCGTCGACGTCGTGCTTGACCAGCGAGAACGTCTTCCGCTTGCGGCGCGTCTTGCCCGAGGCGGTCGTCTCCGGCCACGACGCCTGGAGGTACGGCGAGAACCGGCCGTTGCCGACGTCGAGCATGAGCACGCGGAGGCCGGGCACGCCGAACTGGCTCCGCGTCGCCCGGCTCCGGTCGGCCGCCACCTTGGGCGCCACCCGCGTCAGCTCGGAGTCGCGGAGCGCGCGCCAGAACTGGCCCGCCCGGAGCGCGCCGAGCGAGCCTCCAAAGTGGTTGTCGTTAAAAAATTGACTGTACGACTCGCCCTGCCGCCGCATCCGGACCTGCCAGCCGTACGTCGACCGGCGGACCTGGACCATCCGCTTGACGCCGTTCCGGTCGGGCTGCTCCTCCTCGCGCGGGTCGATCTCGATCCGGACCAGGTTGCGCGTGTCGCTCTCGTCCACCGGCCGGAGGTCGGCCCAGTCCCGGGCCGCGGTGTAGGCCGCCTCGGTGGACCCGTAGGTCGTGTCGGGGAAGTACGCGAACCCGTCGCCGTCGGGGAGCGGCACCTTGTAGCCCTCCCGGACGGGCGCGTCGTCGCCCGGCTGGATGAGGAGGACCTCGAGGGGTTCGGGTGGTGACGTGGGAGTTCTCATCGGGGCGTCGGGGGGACGAAAGGCGCGCGAGTGATGGCTCGGACAGCGGACAGAGACGCGGCGTCGTACTCGGACGCCGGGGAGGGGAGGGAGGCCAGGCCGTCGGTGCGGGTGGCGAGCCAGACGTCGACCAGGTGGGCCGTCGTCGTCCGGACGGTCCCGGCGCAGACCGCGACGAGCGCGCCCAGCGTGGCCCACTCGAGCGGCGCCAGCGACAGCCCGGCAGCGACCGCGGTCGCCGCCCCCGTCCACACCGCCGTCGGCCACGCGCGGGCGTGGGACACGGCGAGAAGGCGGACGCCAAAGGGGAGCGGTGCGGGCACGGCGGAAGCTACGGCGGCCCGATTCCCAGGCCTCGTTAGACGAGTATGGAGACGCGACGGCCGGTCAACCCCTGGCCGGCGGGGTCTAGTACGCGACCGCGGGCTCCGCCGGCGACGCGTCCAGCGTCACGGGAGACTCGGCGACGTCCACGGGCTCGGGCGTCGACGCGTCCAGGTCGCGGAGCGCGTCGAGGGCCCCGGGGAACTGGCGTTCGACCGACAGGACGAACCGGACCCCCGTCGTCACCATCTCGACGAACGCCGGCGAGACCGCCTCGCGCTCGGCTTCGGTGCCGGCGTGGGCCAGCAAGACGTCCCGTACGCCGTCGTGCAGCGCCTGGTCCTCGGACGGTCGCGAGGTGTCCGAGTCCTGCGCCGGACCGCGGTCGACGCCCGGCCCCGTCTCTCTGCCCAGCGCCGAGGCGGGCAGGGGCGGGACGAACGGGCCGATCGCGTCCGCCACCCGGTCGTCGACGGCCTCCGCAACGTCTCGGCCCGCCACCGACTCCACCAAGCGGAGCAGCGCCGTGACGATGGCCCCGGCGGCCTGAAACACGCCGCCGATCAGCAAGATCAGCGCGTCGCGGGCCTGGCCGAGAACGTCGAGCGTCTGGCGAGGCACGTCGTCGTCGTCGGGAAGGAGGCGGGGGGCGTCGTCCTCACGGTCCCTGGGAGCGAACAGGGGCGGGGCCCCGGAGTGGCGTGCGAGAGGCCGAGCGGTCGTCGTGGGGAGAGCGTCCGTGGTCATGGCGAGTCCGTGTCAGTGGAGGTGGAGCGTCGAGAGGTCGGAGGGGCAAGCGTCTGGGCACGGCCGGCGGGCATCGCGCCGGCGACTACCGAGGGGGCTGGCGCCGTACTGGGGGCGTCGGCGGATGTGTCGACCGCGAGCGCCTCGGCCGGCCGCCGAGACGGTCGGGGGTGCGGATCGGACCGGGCCGCCCGCTCGGGGTGTCGCGATCGAGAAGACCGCGGGGTCTCGGTCGACCGCCTCGGCTCGGTCTTCGAAGCGACCGAGGCGGGCCGCCGGGCATCCGACCGTCGGCCCTGGCCAACGGGGAGGACGCCGCGAGAGGGCGCCTCGCCGCCACCTGCGGCGGGTCGGAGGAGAAGCCGCCAGCGAGCGGGCCGGGGCGCTGGAGGCGCGCGCACGATCGTGCGGTCGGAGCGGCGGCGCGTGCCCGAGCGTGTGGGTCTCGTCCATGAGCGGGAGGAATCCGGAGGAGAGCCGGCTGCGGGCGGGCCGGCGGAGGCGGCGGGTCAGGGCATGGCGGGGCGGTCAGCCGGAGGCGGCATCGACGGTGCGTCGGACGCGGAGGAGAGGGTAGCGCTTTTGTTGACTTGTGTCAATAGTCACTATACATTGCTCGCTCACCACCCCGGTGCGGCTCCGATGCCTGCTCCCCCCGCCGACCCGCCCCGCCGGCCCCGCGCACGGCGTCCCGCCCCCCGTCCCCCGGCGACCTGGGAAGACCGCCTGCTCGGCGGGGTCGACCAGATCCTGGGCGCGACGATGACCCCGCGCCCGACGACGTCGCGCCGCCGCTCCCCGACGGAGGGGGGCCGGAAGAAGCCGCTGTTCCCGACGTCCTGGAAGCGTGCGAGCGCCGTCGAGGGGGTCGGCATGGTCCTGATCCTCCTGTTCGTCATCGTCGCCCGACCCGCGCCGGACGCGAGCGGGGACGGGGCGCTCGAAACGTTCGCCGGCGTCGCCGCGGGCGTGACGCCGGACGGCGCGGTGGTCCTGACCTCGGGCGCCCGGGTCCGGCTTCTGGGCCTCACACTCCCGAGCGACCAGGACGCCCCGATGGTGCAGTCGGTGGCGTTCGAGATGCTCGACCGGCTGGTCCGGGGGAGGCGCGTCGAGGTCGAGTTCGACCCCGTCCTGCCGAGCGACGTCCAGGAGGGGGAGCCGGAGGCCGTGGCCTACGTGTGGGTCCTGGACCAGGCCGGCGACCGCAGGGCGATGGTCAACGTCGCGCTCCTGGCGCGTGGGCTGGCGCGGCCCGTGACGGCCGTCGCGTTCCGGTACCAGACCGAGTTCCTGGGCGCAGCGGCGTCGGCGAAGTCCAGGGGGGCCGGCGTCTGGCGGGCGGTAGAGCCCGAGGTCGGCCCGCTCGCGTCCCCGTTCTAGAGCGGCGTCTCGGCAGGTCTGGGCCCCCACGCCCCGCTCGACCCGGCGGACGTCGGCCCGGGCCCGCTGGGGCGCCGGGAGACGCGTCTCGACTTCCTACTCGAGCCAAGGCCGCCGATGGGGCTCGGCGAGACGTGCCCGTCGGGCCCGCCCGTCTCGCCGCCGAGGTCGCGCGGACGCCTCCGCCCGCCTCGGTGGCTCGCTGGGCGGCGGCGGGGTCCGTCCGCACGGCTTTCTCACCGCTCAGTCACAGACGGGTAACGGCGCGGCGGCTCCGGAGTGGCTACCCTCCCCGTCCCCACTCAGGCCGAGCGGCGCTCGGCCGGCCCTCCACCCCTCGGTAGCTATGCGCGTCTTGCTCCTCGTCCTGGCCTTGCTGGCCGGCCCCGCCGTCTCGGCCCAGAGCCTCTTGATCTCCGAGTACGTCGAGGGGTCCTCGTTCAACAAGGCCGTCGAGATCCTGAACGTGACCGGGGCGCCCTACGACCTGGGGGCGAACGGCGTCACGCTCGAGATCTACTTCAACGGGAGCACGACGGCGACGACCACGATCGCGCTGACCGGGACCGTCCAGCCGGGCGACGTGTTCGTCGTGGCGGACAACGACGCGGCCTTCGCGAACCTGGCGGACCAGGTCTCGACGGCCACGTTCTTCAACGGCGACGACGCGGTCGTGCTGCGCGCGGGGGCGACCGTGTTCGACGCGATCGGCCAGGTCGGCGTCGACCCGGGCACGGAGTGGGGCACGGGCGCCGTCTCGACCCAGGACAACACGATCCGCCGGCAGGACGCCGCGTGCGCGGGCGACACCGACACGAGTGACGCCTTCGACCCGGCCGACGACTACGACGGGTTCGCCCAGGACACCTTCGACGGGCTGGGGACCTACACCGGCACGTGCGGCGCGGGCCCGGTCAGCGCGGCCCGCCGGCTGCTGATCTCCGAGGCCGTCGTGACGCCGACCGCGGGCGAGTACGTCGAGATCCTGAACCCGACCTCCGCGGCCGTCGACCTCTCGGACGTCTACCTCACCGACGCCACGTTCGCCGGCGGCGGCGCGTACTACTACAACGTCGTCACGGGCCAGAACGCGGGCGGCGGCGGCTTCGGCGACTTCCACGCCCGCTTCCCCGACGGCGCGTCGATCGCGCCCGGCCAGGTGGTCACGGTCGCCCTCAACGGGTCCGCCAGCTTCGCGACCACCTACGGGCAGGCGCCGGACTACGAGCTGTACGACGACGGGTCCAGCGCGGACGGCGTGCCGTCGATGCGCGAGGCCCTGCCGGGGTCGGTCAACGGCCAGGGCGGGCTGACCAACGACGGCGAGGTCGTGGTCCTGTACTACTGGGACGGCGAGACGGACCTGGTGACCGACCTCGACTACGTCGTCTGGGGCGACAAGGCCGAGGCCGTCGACAAGTCGGGCGTCAGCGTCGACGGGCCCGACGCCGACGACGTCGCGAGCACCTACGCCGACGAGGTCTCGGTCCCGAACCAGGCCGTCGTGGCGCCGGGCAGCCACAGCACGGGCGCCTCGTTCTCGCGCCTCGACCTCGACGAGGGCACCGAGGCGGACACGGGCGGCAACGGGGTCGGCGGCGAGGACGAGACGAGCGAGAACCTGAACGAGACGTTCTCGGCCGAGCTCCCCGTCTCGCCGGGCGTGGGCCCCGGGGCGGGCGGCGCGGCCGGGCTGGTCGTGAACGAGGTCGACTACGACCAGGTCGGGACCGACAACGCGGAGTACGTCGAGCTGTACAACGCGGGCCCCGTCGCGCTCGACCTCGGGCTCTACGACCTGGTCCTGGTCAACGGGGACGGCGGCGCGATCTACAAGACCGTCGAGCTGCCGTCGGTGAGCCTGGCGGCCGGCGCCTTCTTCGTCGTCTGCGGCGACGCGGCGACCGTCGACGGCTGCGACCTCGACGTGTCGCCCGACGCCAACCTGGTCCAGAACGGCCCCGACGCGGTCGCCGTCACGCTCCGCGCCGACGGCTCGGTCGTGGACGCGCTGAGCTACGAGGGGGCCGTCGCCGGCTACGTCGAGGGCGACGCCGCGACGGCCGCCGACACCAACTCCGACCCGTTCCTCGCGCTGTCGCGCCGGCCCGACGGCGCCGACACCGACGACAACGACGCCGACTTCTCGCTCCGGTGCGCGACGCCCGGCGCGGCCAACTCGGACGAGACGGCCGGGTGCGAGCCGCCCGGCCCGACCCTGATCTCGGCCGTCCAGGGCGCCGGGCCCGCGAGCCCGATCGAGGGCGCCGAGGTGACCGTCGAGGCGGTCGTGGTCGGCGACTTCCAGGACGCCGTCGGCGCCGACGGCGACCTCAACGGGTTCTTCGTCCAGGAGGAGGACGCCGACGCCGACGGCGACCCGGCGACCTCGGAGGGCGTGTTCGTCTTCCAGGGGTCGGCTCCGGCCGTCGACGTCGCCCAGGGCGACCGCGTCCGGGTGACGGGCACCGTGACCGAGTTCAACGGGGTCACCCAGCTCTCGAACGTGACCGTCACGGTCCTGGGGACGGCGGCGCTCCCCACGGCCGCCTCGGTGACGCTCCCGGTCCCCTCGCTCGACGCGTTCGAGGCGGTCGAGGGGATGCGCGTCGTGATGCCCCAGGCGCTCACGATCTCGGAGTCGTTCAACTTCGACCGGTTCGGCGAGATCGTGATCGGGCGGCCGCCCGACGGGCTCGACCGGATCCAGCAGTACACGGCGTACTACGGGACCGACGCGGCGGGCTTCCAGGCCTACCAGGACCTCGTCGAGCGCTCGACGGTCACGCTCGACGACGGCCTGACGGCCCAGAACCCGCCCGTGCTCCGGCACCCGAACGGCGCCCCGTTCTCGTCCGACAACCGGTTCCGCAACGGCGACACCGTGACCGGCACCGAGGGCGTCCTGACGTTCTCGTTCGGCCTGTGGCGCGTCCAGCCGACGGCGCCGGCGACCGTGACCCCGGCCAACCCGCGGCCGAGCGACCCGGGCGACCTCGGCGGCACGCTCCGGGTGGGCGGGCTCAACGTCCTCAACTACTTCAACACCGTCGACGCCGGCCCGGCCGTCTGCGGGCCGACGGCGAGCCAGGACTGCCGCGGCGCCGACAGCGCCGCCGAGCTGGCCCGCCAGACGACCAAGCTGGTCGAGGCCGTCGCGTTCCTCGACGCCTCGATCCTGGGGCTCGTCGAGATCGAGAACGACCCGGCCGGCGAGGACAGCTCGCTCGACGACCTGGTCGACGCGATCAACGCCGACCAGGGCGCCGGGACCTACGCCTACGTCGAGACCGGCGCGGTCGGCACCGACGCCATCCGTGTGGCCCTGATCTACCGGCCGGCCGACGTCGCGCTCGTGGGCGGCTTCGCCATCCTCGACAGCTCGGTCGACCCCCGGTTCGACGACGGGCGGAACCGGCCGTCGCTGGCCCAGACGTTCCGCGAGCGGGCCACCGGCGGCGTGTTCACGGCCGTCATCAACCACCTCAAGTCGAAGGGGTCCGGCTGCGGCGCCGGCGACGACGACCCGGTCCAGGGCTCGTGCAACGGGACCCGGACGGCCGCCGCCGAGGCGCTCGTCGACTGGCTCGCCGGCGACCCCACGGGCTCCGGCGACCCCGACGTCCTGATCCTGGGCGACCTCAACGCGTACGACCTGGAGGACCCGATCTCGGCCATCGCCGAGGGCGCCGACGACGCCGACGGGACGGCCGACGATTACGTCGACTTGGTCGAGCGCGACAACGGCGAGGCCGCCTACTCGTACGTGTTCGACGCGGGCGTGGGGTACCTCGACTACGCCCTGGCGAGCACGGCTCTGGCGGGCCAGGTGACCGGCTCCGCGCCGGTCCACCTCAGCGCCGACGAGCCCGACGTGCTCGACTACAACCTCGACTTCGGCCGCGACCCGGCCTACTTCGAGCCCAACGCGTTCCGGGCCTCCGACCACGACCCGATCCTGGTCGGGCTGGCGCTGGCCGCCCCCGTCGCGACGGTCACGACCTCGGCGTCGAGCGTGACCGAGGGCACGGCGTTCACCGTCACGGTCGCGCTGTCCCAGCCCCTCGCCGCCGACGGCTCGCTGACGCTGACGGTCGCTGGCGATGGCGACTCCGCCGACCTCGGTGGGTTCGCGAGCCAGACCGTCGCGGTCCCGGCCGGTGCGACCGGGGTCACGTTCGTCGTGACCCCGCCCGAGGACGGCCAGGCCGAGGGCCCGGAGACGTTCACGTTCACGCTCTCCGACCCCGACGGGCTCACCATCGGCGACCCGTCGCAGGCGAGCGTCACGGTCACCGACGTCTCGACGGGCCCGGACCCGGACGCGACGACGGTCTCGTTCGGGGCCGTCCAGCAGAGCGTGTCCGAGGGCGCCGGCTCGGTCGAGCTGGCCGTCACCATCAGCGGCCTGCCCGACGAGACCACGACGGTCGTCGTCACTCTGGTCTCGGGCGACCCGGCCGACCTGGGCGGGTTCACGTCGGAGCGCCTGACGTTCTCGTCCGAACTGGGGGCGCCGTCGACGCTGACGGTCACCGTCCCGATCACCGACGACGCCCGGCCCGAGCCGGCCGAGTCGTTTACGTTCCGGCTCACGGTCGAGGACGTCGACGGCGACGGCGAGGCGGTCGTGGTCGGGGACCCGGGCCAGACCGTGCTCGTGGTCGTCGACAACGACGGGCAAGCGGTCACGGTGACCGTGCCGGCCGTCGGCGGCCCGCTCGTCCTGGCGGTCCCGGTCAACGGGGTCACCGCCGGCGAGCTCGCCCAAGCGGCCGGGGCCGACTCGGTCTTCGTCCTGGACGGGACCCGGTTCGTGGTGGCCGCGCCCGACGCGGTCCTCTCGGCCGGCCAGGCGGTCCTGGTCGACGCCCAGCGCGACCTCGACCTGTCCGGCTCGGCGCCGGCCGACGTGGTCACGTTCGGGTCGGCGACGGTCGCCGGGACCGAGGGCGAGACCCGCGTGCTCGTCGCCGTGGGCAACCCGACCGGCGCGCCGCTCGCGCTCGACGCGGTCGACGTGACCGGCGGCACGCTGGCCGATGTGGCCCTGGTGTTCGACTCGGCCTCGGGCGCGTTCCGGCCGGTCTCGCTCGCGGGCCTGGACGGCGACGAGGGATCGGCCGTACTCGGACCCTTCGAAGTCGTCGTGCTCCAGGTGATCCCCGACGGGGTCGCGGCCGACGTCTCGGTCTCGGTCCCGACCGACGGGCCGGAGGCCGACGGCCCGTCGGTGTCGGAGGCGCCGTTCGTGGCGACTGACGGCGAGACGGCCGTGGTCGTCGCGCTCCGCCCGGCGTCGTCGGGCACCGAGCGGACGGCCGAGGCCCCGGCGCCGGGCGACACGTTCGTGCTCCGCTTGGGCGCCGGTGCGGACGGGCTCGACCCGTTCGACGGGTTCGATGTCGCCTCCCCGCTCGGCGGGACGCTGGCCGCTCGGCGCTCGGGCGTCGGCACCCCGTTCGCGGCGCTCGCGCTCGGGCCGCTCACGCGTGCCGAGGCCGTCACGGTGCCGCTGGCCGTCTCGGTCCCGGCGTCCGGGGCGTACGAGTTCGCGCTCGTCGCGGCCCCGGACCCCGTCGACGGCCGGCCGGTCGTCGTGGAAGTGCTCGACGGGACGTCGGCGACGGTCCTGGCGGTCGGCGAGCCGGTCCGGTTCGACGCCGACGCGGCCGGCCCGGTCGTCTCCGACCGGTTCGCGCTCCGCGTGTCGATCGGCCTGAGCGTCGGCACGACCGACGGGCCGGGCGGCGCGTCGCTCTCGGTCTACCCGAACCCCTCGGCCGGCGCGACGACGGTCTCGGTCCGCGCGGCCAGCGGCACGCGCGTCCGCGTGGCCGTCTACGACGTGCTGGGCCGCGAGGTCGCCGTGCTCCACGAGGGGCCGTCGACGGGCGACGTCGGGGCGGCGCTCGACGCCGGGCGGCTCCCGGCCGGGACCTACGTCGTCCGCGCGGCGGTCGGCGGGGCGGTGTTCGTCCAGCCGTTCACGGTCGTCCGCTAGTCGGCCGGCCGCCGGCCCCTCGCCGGCGGCCGACCGTGCCCGATGACCGCCCGAGGCGGGCCCGGCCCGCCTCGGGCGCGTGCTCGGGCGGGCCGGACGACCAGGGGCAGGCGGGCCATGCCGTACGGGCATGGGGCGGTCGGAGAACCGGAGGGGCGGTCGGGCGTGAGGGGGTGTGATGGATGTGCCCGTGCATCTGGACGTCTCCTGGAGGTCGGTCCTCCGGTCCCCCCCCCATGACCGACCTCCGCCGCGCCGCGCCCGCCCTGGCCGCCATTCTGCTCGCCGCCGCGGTCGCCGCCAACGCCTACGTCTCGCTCCACAGCGTCGACGTGCTGGACCGGGGGTTCTCGAACGAGACGCGGCCTGCCGACGTCCAACGGACGCTGCTCGGGCTCCGCTCGGCGCTCCAGGACGCCGAGACCGGCCAACGGGGGTACCTCCTGACCGGCGAGCGCGCCTACCTCGCCCCCTACGAGACGGCCCGGCCCCAGGCCGACTCGCTCTACGACCGCCTGGACTCGTTGGTCTCGTGGAACCCGCTCCAGGTGAGGCGGCTGCCGGGGCTGAGGGCGGCGACCGACGCGAAGTTCGCCGAGCTCGCCGAGACCCTCCGGCTCTACGACGAGGTCGGGCCCGAGGCCAGTCTCGCCGTCGTCCGCCAGGACCGGGGCCAGCGGCTCATGGACGAGGTCCGCACGCGGCTGGACGAGATGGACGCGGAGGCGACGCGCGTCCGGTCGATGTTCAGCGCGCGCGCGGACCGCGCGCTCGCCGACGCTCGCCGCTCGGCGTGGCTGTCGACGGCCGCGCTCGCCGGTCTCCTCCTGCTCCTGGGGCTGGGCGTCCGGGCGGACGGGCGCCGTCGCGAGCGGCACGCGGCCGGGCTGGCCCAAGCCAACGCCGCGCTCTCGACGGCGCTCGGCGAGCGCGAGGCGGCCCTGGGCCGCGTCCGGTCCATGCAGGGCCAGCTCGTCCAGCAGGAGAAGTTGGCCGCCATGGGCCGGCTGACGGCCGGCGTGGCCCACGAGATCAAGAACCCGCTCAACTTCGTCGCCAACTTCGCCTCGCTCTCGGCCGAGCTGGCCGACGAGGCCGCTGCGGCGCTCGACCAGGGCGACCGCGCCGAGGCGGCCGACGCCCTCGTGGCGGTCCGCCAGAACGCCGCCAAGATCTTGCAGCACAGCCACCGGGCCGACGACATCGTCAACGCGATGCTGGTCCACGCCCGCGGCGTGGCCGGGGTGCGGCGGCCGGTCGACGTGGCCGGGCTTCTCGACGCCGCCGCGACCCAGGCCGGCGGCCCGCAAGGCCACGACGGCGTCGCGCTGTCGGTCGAGGTCGACCCCGCGCTGGACTCGGCCGAGGTCGTCGCGGAGTCCGTGACCCGGGCGGTCCGCAACCTGGTCGAGAACGCGGTCCACGCCGTCCGCGAGCGGGCCGGGGCCGGCGACCCCTCGTACCGACCGACGGTCCGCGTCTGGGCCCGGCCCGGCACCGACCACGACGGGCGCGCCGTCGCCGTGGTGACCGTCGCCGACAACGGGGCCGGCATCCCGGACGACCTGTTCCCCCGCATCTTCGAGCCGTTCTTCACCACCAAGGGCCCGGGCTCGGGGACGGGCCTGGGCCTGTCGCTGGCCCACGACATCGCCGTCGGCCACGGCGGCTCGCTCCTGGCCGAGCGGCCGGTCACGGGCGGGACGGCCTTCGTGCTCACGCTCCCGCTCGCGGCCGTCGACATGGGCCCCGACGGGCTCGCGTGACGGCCGGGTCCGCCCGCCTCGGCGCCGAGGCGGAGGGGGCCGGGCCCAAGGGGGCCGGGCCCAAGGGGGCCGGGCCGGAGGGGGCCGGGATGTGGACGGTCGAGGGGGGCGACCGGGGGCTAGCCTGACGGATGGCCCTTCGCTTCGTGCTCACGCTGATTGCCGCCGTCCTCGTGGCCGGGTGCCGCTCGGCCCCGGTCGCCGAGCCGGGCGTGATCGGGCTCGTCGACACGTACTACACCACCGACCCGGACACCGGCCGGCTGGTCGAGGGGTGCCCAGAGAGCGGACCCGTGACGGTCGTGTTCGACACGGTCGCGGTCGAGGGCGAGCGGCTGACCATCCGCGGGACGGCCGAGATCGAGGGCCGTGGCGGCCACGGGTCCGCCCTGCTGGCGGCCGGCTACCAGCGGACCGGGATCCCCGAGATGCCCGCGCCGCCTCCGGCCGGGCGCCCGCACCCGACGGCCGGCCGGCCCCTCCCCGACACGGCCCTGGCCTACGGCGCGACGCTCTACCGCGGCGGCGGGTTCGAGCTGCGGGCCCCGCTCGACGAGGCGGCTGGCGACGTGCTCCAGATCGCCTACGGATGTGTCGACATCGACGACTGGATCCGCGTGCCGGTGGCGGACCTGCTGGCGGGCACGCGGTTCGTGGCGTCGGAGCCGGGCGCGGTGCCGAACCCCGAGGCGCGCGGCGTGGACGGGCTCCGGCTGCGGCCGCTCGACCGGACGGTGGCGCCGGGCGACTCGGCCCGGTTCGTGCTCTCGTACCGCGCGCCGCCGCCGAGCACCATGTTTCCGCCTCCGCCCGGCCAAGAGGCGACCAGTCCGTCGTTCGGCGTCGCCTGCCTGTGGCGGCTGGAGCGGTGGGACGGGGGCTGGCAGACGGCGCCGCTGCGGTCGTGGGCCGACCCCGACGACCTCCGCTACGGGTGCACCGCCCAGGGCCTCCGGTTCGTCGAGCGCGGCGAGCGGCGCGAGGGGTTCCGCCTGCAGCCGGGCGCCGAGCCCGGCCGCTACCGGTGGTGCCTCGACACGGCGACGGACCGGGGCGAGCGCCTCGTCGAGCGGACGGCGTGCTCGACGGCGGTCGTCGTCCGCTAGCTCCGCCCGCCTCGGTGGGTCGGTGGCGGGCCCGAGGCGGGCGGCCTCGGCGCGGTCAGGCGCCGGCGGGCGGCGGGCCGAACACGCACCGGAACCGGTGGGCGCCGAGCGGGACCGTCCAGACGCCGAACGCCGGTGCCCCGGTCGTCGCCGCGACCTGGGAGACACACGTCCCCCGTGGCGGCGTCGCCGCACCGGGCGTCCACCCGGCGGGCCGTCGGTCGACCTGGTAGGCCACCCGCCGCTTGCCGTCTCGCGACCGGCTGACCCGGACGGGGCAGGTCGGGTACACCAGGGGCGACAGGCCGGCCGCGAACCGCGACGCGGGCGCGGGCGGCGGGGGAGCGGGCGCCTGCTGCCACCGCTGCCGTTCCCCCTCCAGGTCGTCCGTCAGCGCGCCGTAGGCCTGCCGGATCTCGTGGAAGGCGCCCGGCGAGCCGCCCCGGTCGGGGTGCGTCAGCCGCGCGAGCCGTCGGAACGCCCGGCGGACGTCGTCGGGGTCCGCGTCGTGCGGAAGCGAGAGGACGAGGAACGGGTCTCGGGCGCCGGTCACGGGAGGGGGCGGACGGTCACGGGGAGCGGCGCACGGCGTCGCCGAGGGGGCAGCGGCCGGCCCGGTGCACCGACGGCGCCGGTCGCGGTTCCGGCCCCCACCCCGCCCGCCTCGGGGTGCCGACGGAGACGCCGAGGTGGGCGAGGCCGGTGCCGTGGCGGGCTACGCCGGAGGCCGCGCCATCCCCCAATAGCCGTGGCCGCCCGGGACGCGCCGCTCGCCGACGACGTCGAACCCGTGGTGACGGTAGAACGGGAGGTTGGAGGCCGTCGAGGTCTCGAGGTAGAGGGCCCGGCCGTCGCGGTCGGCCTCGGCCATCATCGGCGCCATCAGGCGGGCGCCCAGGCCCGTCCCCTGGGCCTGGGGCTCGACGCCCAGCAGCAGGAGGTACCAGTGGCCCGGCGGGGCCGCCTGGCGCCGGAGCGCGTCGATGGTGTCGGTCAGCTTTTTGAGCCGCCACGTCGCCCCGGCCCCGAAGCGCTTGGGGAAGCCGAGCGCGCCGGCCCGAACGCCCGACGCCAGCCCGACGCTGGTTGCCGGGCGCGACCCAGACCGACTGGCCGGCCCCCCCGTCGCCGGTGTAGACGCGGCCTCCGCCGAACCCCATGCGTGGCACCAGGACGCCGTAGTACCAGCGCAGGGCGCGGCGTCGCTCGTCGGGGTCGGGCCAGAGGTAGACGCCGCCCGCGTCGTCGGCGAAGGCGGCGCTCATGGCGTGGCCCAGCCGCTCGGGGTCGTAGCCGATCGCGGTGGCGCGCTGGATGCCGGGCGGGAGGTCGGGGGAGGGCGCCATCGGGTCACAACCCGGCGGGTCGTCCTGGGGTCCCGCCGCGAGCGACTCGCGCCCGTCGGCCGGCTCGGGTCCCTCCGGAGACCGCCCGAGGCGGGCGCGGTGGCGCCGGGCGCTGGTAGTTTCGGGCGCATGCGATACAGCGGCCACGAGTGGTTCCCCTGCCGGTACGCCTGGCTGCCCAAGGCCGTCCGCGCGCTGGCCGACGACGCGGGCGCGCTGAAGGACGTCGAGGGCGCCGTCGAGCGGCTGGGCATCGGCAAGAACATGGTCCGGGCGCTCGTCTTCTGGGCGACCGCGATGGGCGTCGTCGAGACCTCCGACGACGGGCACGCGGTGACGCCGTTCGGCGCCGCCGTCTTCGGGCCGGGCGGCCTCGACCCGTTCCTGGAGGACGTCCGGACGTTGTGGCTCCTGCACTGGCGCGTCTCGACGACTGAGGACCCGCTGTTCGCGTGGGACTTCCTGCTCAACCGCTGGCACCGGCCCGAGATCGTCCGGAGCGTGGTCCTGCCCGAGTTCATCCGCCAGGCCAACAGCGGGTCCCGGACGTACTCCGAGACGACCCTGAAGCAGCACTTCGACGTGTTCCTCCAGGTCTACACGCCGGTCACGCGGACCCGGGCGGGAGCGGGCGAGGACCACCTCGACAGCCCGCTCGTCCAGCTCGGCCTGATCGAGACGGTCGGCGAGCGGACGGTCGGGGCGCGGCGCGAGCCGGTCTACGCCTTCCGCCGCGAGCCCCGCCCCGAGATCCCGCCGGCCCTGTTCGCCGTCTGCCTCGCCGACTTCTGGCGCGTGCGCGGCGCGGCCGAGCGGACGCTGACCTTCCGCGACGTGGCGACGGCGCCCGGCAGCCCCGGCCAGGTCCTCAAGCTGCCCGAGGCCGACGTGCGCGACCGCCTCGAGTCCATCGCCGCCGACACCGACGGCGTGTTCGGCTACCAGGAGTCGGCCGCGCTCGCCCAGGTCACCCGGCCCGCCTCGGTCGACGTGTCGGACCCCGCGCTCGCGCTCGACCTCCTGCACCGGGTCTACGAACCCGCCCTGGTCGCGTGAGCGCCTCCGCCCTCCTCGCCCCGCCCGCCCGCTTCCTGCGGACCGCCCACCTGGAGCGCGACTTCGGCACGGCCGGCGCGCTCGACGGCTACGTCCCCACGCCGCACGTCCGCGACGTGGCCGGGCGGATCGGCGGCGGCGCTGCGGCCGGGCGCCGCGGGCCGCGCGTGGCGGGTGACGGGCGACTACGGGACCGGCAAGTCGTCGTTCGGCCTGGCCCTGGCCCACGTCCTGTCGACCGACGGCGACGACCTGCCCGGCCTGCGGAGCGCCGTCGCCGACGCCCTGGACGGTGCCGCCGCCCGCGCCTGCTGCCCGTCCTGCTGACCGGCTCGCGCGAGGGAATGGCCCCGGCGCTGGCCGCGCGCGCTCGTCGACGCCCGCGCCCGCCTCGGCACTGCGACCGGCACCCTCGACCTGTTCGACGACCGACGCCGACGTGCTCGGTCTGCTGGACGAGACGGTCGTCGGCCGCCGCCGCGCACGCCGACTGGGACGGCGTCCTGCTGGTGATCGACGAGCTGGGCAAGTTCTTGGAGCACGCCGCGCTCCACCCCGACCGCGTCGACGTCCACCTGCTCCAGCAGCTCGCCGAGGCGGCCGACCGGAGCGGGGACGTGCCCCTCGTGGTCGTCGGGATGCTGCACCAGGGGTTCGGGGCCTACGCCGAGGCGCTGACGCGGAGCGCGCAGCAGGAGTGGGAGAAGGTGGCCGGCCGCTTCGCCGAGGTCCTGTTCGACCAGCCGCTCGAACAGGTCGCCGACCTGGCCGCGCGCGCCCTCGGCACCGACCCAGACGCCGTCCCGGACGACACGGTCGATGCCGCGCGCCAGGCCATGGCCGCCGCCGTCGCGCTGGGCTGGTACGGGCCGGGCGCCTCGGCCGACGCGCTCCGGGACACGGCCCCGGCGCTCTACCCGCTCCACCCGACCGCGCTCCCGGTCCTGGCCCGGGCGACGCGCGCTCTACGGCCAGAACGAGCGGTCGCTGTTCAGCTTCCTGCTCTCCGCCGAGCCCGGCGGGCTTGCGCGAGGTCGCCGAGTCGGCCGACCTCGGGACGTTCTTCGGCCTGCCCGCGCTCTACGACTACGTCGCGACGGCCTACGGGCACCGGATCGCGGCCCGGAGCGCCCGGAGCCACTGGTCGGCCATCTCGTCGCTGGTCGAGTCGTTCCCTGGGACGGCCGACGAGCTCGCCGTGCTGAAGGCCGTCGGGCTGCTCAACCTGCTCAACACCGACCGGCTGCTCGCGACGCCGGAGGCGCTGGAGGCCGCCTTCGTCGGGACCGAGGTGGACGTGGCCGAGACGCTCGCGGCGCTCGCGGCGCAGGGCGTCCTGTTCGACCGGGGCGCGCGCGGCGGCGTCTGCCTGTGGCCGCATTCGAGCGTCGACCTGGAGGCCGCGTTCCGGTCGGCTCGCGAGACGCTGGGCCCGGTCCGCTCGGTCGCTGCGCACCTGGCGGCGACGCTGGCCCCGTCGCCCATCGTCGCTCGGCGGCACTACATCGAGACCGGGCACGCTGCGCCACGTCGAGGTCCGCCCGACGACCGCCGGCCGCGCTCGCCGACGCCGCGGCCCGGCCCAGCGACGTCGGACGCCGTCCTGCTGGTCGCGCTGTGCGACACGGCCCGGGAGCGCGCCGAGGCGGCCCGAGCGGCGCGCGAGATCCGCGACCCCGCCGTCGTCGTGCTGGTCCCGCGCCCGCTCGCCGGGCTGCGCGACGTGATCGAGGAGGAGGCCGGGTGGCGCTGGGTGACCACGCACACGCCCGCGCTCGGGACCGACGCCTACGCCGCCGAGGAGGCCTCGCGCCAGGTCGAGGCCGCCGCGACCGCCCTCGCCCGCCGCCTGGACGACGTGCTGGGCGTGACGACGGGCCGCGGCGCCGTCGGCGCCGACTGGCTCCACCTCGGCGAGCCGGTCGACGTGGCCGGGAGCCGGGCCGCGCTCGCGTTCCTGTCCGACGTGTGCGAGCGGGTCTACCCCCAGGCGCCGCGCATCGCCAACGAGCTCATCAACCGGGCCGCGCCCAGCTCGGCGGCCGTCTCGGCGCGGATCCGCCTGGTCGAGGGCGTGCTCGACCGCGCCCACCGGCCGATGCTGGGCCTGCCCGACAAGGGCGTTCCCGCCAGAGAAGGCGATGTACCTCTCCATCCTGCGCGCCGGTCGCCTCCACCGCGAGGTCGACGGCGTCTGGGGCCTCCACCTGCCCACCGAGGCGGACGACCCGGCGCATCTCCGCCCGGCGCTCCTGCACCTGCGCGACCTGCTCCGGGCCGACGACCTGGCCAAGGTGCCGGTCCTCGACCTGTTCGCCGCGCTCGCCGCCCCGCCGTTCGGGGTCCGCGAGGGCCTGCTGCACCTGCTGCTGGCCGCGTTCGTGCGGATCTACGAGCGCGAGGTGGCGCTCTACGAGGACGGCGTGTTCTCGCGCCGCGCGACCCCCGAGCAGTTCCAGCGGCTCGCCAAGGCGCCCGAGCGGTTCGCGTTGCAGTTCTGCGCCGTCGAGGGCGTCCGCGCCGACGTGTTCGGGACGCTGCTGGAGGTCGTCGGCGCCGACGGGCCGACGGGCGGCGACCTCGACGTGCTGGGCGTGGTGACGCCGCTGTGCGTGTTCGCGGCCGAACTGCCCGAGTACGCGTTGCAGACCGCGACCGTCCCGCCCGTCGCCCGCGCCGTCCGGGAGACGCTGCTGGACGCCCGCGAGCCCGCGACGCTGCTGTTCTCCGACCTGCCCGCCGCCTGCGACGTCGCCCCCGACGACCCGGCCGCGTTCGTCGCCGTCTTGCGCGACGCCCTGGACGCGCTTGCGCGCCGCGACGCCCGACCTGCGCGCCCGCGTCGGCGCCCAGCATCGCCCGGGCCTTCGACCTCGGCGACGCGATGGACGACGCCGCCCGCGCCAGCCTCGGCGCCCGCGCCGCCGTCCGTTCTCGGGCGCCGTCCAGGACCGCGACCTCAAGGCGTTCGCCGGCCGCCTGGCCGACTCCGGGCTGAGCCTGGACCGCTGGATCGACTCCGTCGCCGCGCTCGTCGCCGCCACGGCCGCTCACCGTTTGGACCGACGACGACGAGGCCCGCTTCGCCGCCGACCTCGCCCGCCGCGCCGCCCGCTTCCTGCGCACCGAGGCCGCCGTCTTCGCGACGCTCGACGCGCTCCGGCGACGGCGCCCCGCCCGGCCGTCGCCGCCGTCCGGGTCGGCGTCACCGAGGCCGACGGGACGGAGACGATGCGCGTGCTGGTCGTCCGCGACGACGAGGCCGCCCGCCTCGGCGCGCTCGTGGACGCGGTCGAGGCCGACTTCCGCGGCAAGAGCCGCCTGGAACTGCTGGCCACCGTCCGCGCCCTCGGCCGCGTCCTCGCCGCCGACGTTCCCGACGCTGCCGACCTCCCACGACGCCCCCGAGGCGGACGCCCCGACCCATGACCGAGCCCCGCCACATCCTGTCTCTCTCCGGCGGCAAGGACTCCGCCGCGCTCGCGGTCTACCTCCGCGACCGCGTGCCCGAGATGGAGTACGTCTTCCACGACACCGGCCACGAGCTGCCCGAGACCTACGACTACCTCGCCCGCCTGGAGGCGCTCCTGGGCCGGCCCATCGTCCGCACGACCGACAACCTCGCCGACCCGTTCGAGCACTGGCTCACCATCTACGGCGGCATGCTGCCGTCGAACCACCGCCGGTGGTGCACCAAGATGATGAAGCTCAAGCCGTTCGAGGACTACGTCGGCGACGACCCGGTCGTCAACTACGTCGGCCTCCGTGCCGACGAGCGGATGCGCGAGGGCTACATCTCGACCAAGTCCAACATCACCGCCGTCTACCCCTTCCAGGACGACGGGCTGGTCAAGGAGGACATCGTCCGCCTGCTCGAAGAGTCGGGCCTGGGGATGCCGCCGTACCTCGACTGGGGCCGCTCGCGCTCGGGCTGCTACTTCTGCTTCTACCAGCAGAAGGTCGAGTGGGTGCGGCTCAAGGAGGCCCACCCGGACCTGTTCGACAAGGCCAAGCGCTACGAGGAGGCCAGCGCCGCGGACGGCGAGGACTTCTTCTGGTGCCGGACGGAGCCGCTGTCGGAGTTGGAGAAGCCGGAGCGGATGGCCGAGATCAAGGCCAAGGCCGAGGCCAAGGCGAACGCCCCGCGCCGCGCGACGCGCCTGGTCGAGACGCTGGGCGGCATGGACGTGGCCGAGGAGGAGCGCGAGGGCTGCCTGATCTGCTTCCTGTGATGACCGCCCTCCCCCTTGTCATCCTGCGACGCGCAGCGCCAGCGAGTCCGCACTCGGCCCCGAGGCGGGCCGATGACGGCCGATGCTGCTGTCGCGCTCGTGCACCGCATCGGCGGACCTGACGCGACCAGTTCCGCGCTCATCGTGCTGGAACGCCCAACGGGACGCGCGCGGCTCCCCACAAGCCGCTTCTGCTCCTCTACGCTCTCGCCCGTTTCGCCGACGGCGTCGACCGGCTCCGCTACAACGAGGTCGAACCCCTGCTCCTCCGGCTGATCGAGGACTTCGGCCCTCCACGAAAGAAGGTTCCAGGCGTATCTCCTTCCAGCGGCTCGACCACGAGTGCGCTGTGGGAGGTCGAAGGCGCGGAATGGGATCCGGGTCGAACTGGCGTCTGGCGACTGGTTCGTCACCGACGCCCGCCGAGGTCAACCCCGTCGGACGCTTCCCCGACGCCGTCCTCGAGCCTCCTGCGCGCCCAGCCTGCGCTCGTCGCCGAGACCGCCTACACGCTCCTCGACGCCCACTTCCCGCCGACGCTCCACGAGGACATCCTGACCGCCATCGGCCTCGACCCCGAAGCGTCGCCGCGAGGACGGCGCCAGCAAGCGGCCCGGCCGAGACCCCGCGTTCCGAGAGGCCGTGCTGCGACGCCTACGGGTACCGGTGCGCCGTCTGCGGCTGTGGCGTCCGCTCGGTCGCAAGCTGGTCGGCCGTCGAGGCCGCCCACATGAAGTGGCACAGCGCCGGAGGTCCCGACGCCGTCGCCAACGGGCTGGCGTTGTGCGTCGCTCCACCACAAGCTGCTCGACGAAGGCGCCTACACGCATCGAGCCGACCCGGACCAGTCGCGCGACCCTGGTCGGGTCGTCCGCGGCCGCCAACGGGGGTGACGGCTTCGACCGTGGCTGATGGCTTTCCACCGCCGCCCCATCGCCGACCCCATCCGGACCGAGCACCGCGTCTCGGAGCCGTTCTTGCGCTGGCACGCTCGGGAGGTGTTCAAAGGCCGGCCCCGCACCTAGCCCTCGGCGCCGAGGCGGGCGTAGCTAGCGGCGTCGTGCCGCGTCCTTGCGCAGCGAGTAGCCCAGCTCCTGCACGCTCAGGTCCAGGTCCAGGTCCGAGACCACGCTCGACAGCCGGCTCTGGGCGTCGCGGACGGCCTTGTTGTAGACCGACGGCCCGATCTCGGCCAGCGCGTAGTCCAGGAACGCCTCGGCCGCGATGGTCCCCACCTCCAGGTCGAAGTGCGCCGCCGAGGTAGTCCTGGATGGACGCGACCAGGTCCACGCGGGACCGCTTGGGAATCTCGATGGCCATCGGCGGGGAAAAGGCGGGCGCGCGGCGCCAACCCCGGGCCGCGCTGGACGCCAGGATACGCCCCGGCCTCCTGGGTTCGCCCGCCTCGGTCGCGTCGCCGAGGCGGGCGGGGTCGGGGCTAGGCCGACGCGGGCGCTTCGCCGCCGTCCTGCGGGCAGGCCGCGGACCGGCGCCTCCAGCTCGTCCGCGTCGCCGGCGTCCAGGTCGCGGAGGCTCGCCATGTCGATCACGTGGCGGAACCGGATGTCCTCGTCGATGACGCGCTGGAACGCCTCGTTGACCTCGCCGATCGCGATGAGTCTGGATCTCGGGCCGGATGTCGTGCTCGGCGCAGAAGTCCAGGACCTCCTGGGTCTGCGCCGACGCCGCCGATCAGCGAGCCCGTCGATCGTGCGGCGCTGGAACAGCAGCGGCATGAACGAGACCGTCGTCGGCATGAAGTTGCCCACGAAGTGGAGCACGCCGTCGTGGGCCACCAGGTTGAGGTACGGCTCGACGTCGTGCGGGTACGGGATGGTCGACAGGACCAGGTCGAACGACGCCTCCGCCTTGCCCAGCGCCGGGATGTCCGACATCACGATCACGTGGTCGGCCCCGAGCGCGCGGACGTCGTCGGCCTTGCCGGGGCTCGTGGTGAGCGCCGTGACCTCGGCGCCGAGCGCCTTGGCGATCTGGACGGCCATGTGGCCCAGCCCGCCGATGCCCGCGACGGCCACCTTGGAGCCCGCGCCGACGCTCGTGCTGCTTGAGCGGCGCGTACGTCGTGACGCCGGCGCACAGGATCGGCGCGGCCTCGGCCGGGTCGATGGCGTCGGGGATGCGGAGCACGAACTCCTCGCGGCAGACGAGCGTCGGTCGAGTAGCCGCCGTAGGTGTTGGTCCCGTCGGGCTTGGTCGGCCCGTTGTAGGTCAGCGTCGCGCCGCGCGGGCCGGTGCAGTACTGCTCCTCGCCGGCCTTGCACGGCGTCGCACGTCTGGCACGAGTTGACCATGCAGCCCACGCCGACCACGTCGCCCTCGGCGAACGCGCGTGACGCCGTCGCCGACGGCGGTCACGCGGCCCGACGACCTCGTGGCCCGGCACGCACGGCCAGACCGTGTTGCCCCAGTCGTCGTGGCACTGGTGGACGTCCGAGTGGCACACGCCGCAGTGCGTGACCTCGATGGCGACCTCGCCCGCGCGCGGGTCCGGGCGGTCGAAGCGGACGGGGGCGAGGGGAGAGGTGGGGTCGGCGGTGCCGTATCCGGTGACGGTCATGGGAGCGGGGGAGGGGACGAGGCCAACGGGGTCCAGGGCGCCGGGTTCGCGTCTTGGCGGCCGTCCCGACACGTTCGGGGTTCCCCCTGCCGCGCCCGCCGTCCGGGCTGGCCCTGCCCGCCTCGGGCCCGAGGCGGACCGGACCGGACGACGGCGGGGGGCACCGGAGGGTGCATGGAAGCTTGAAATCGAAAGGTTAGTTTTGAGTCGTTGCGGACGTTGGGCACCGTGTAAAGGAGAATGGGGCCGATTTGCAGAGGTCAACCGCGCCGTGCCGTCCGTCTCTGGCCTAGACTCCGGGACGGACCTGCGCGATGCGGGTCGGTCGCGACAGATCGCACCCGTCGTCCCCCCCGGACCGACCCGCTGAGCAGGGCGCCCTCCCCCTCACCCAGCGGCACGATGAACACCTGGACACGCACCGCAGCGCTGCTCGCGCTGGCGGTCTGCACTTTCGCCTCCGCGCCGGCCGCCGTCGCGCAGGACGCCCGCGGCCCCCGGCCGGGCCCCAGCGGCACCGACTTCACGCGGTCGTCGCCCTTCGACCCCCCCACCGAGGACGCCTTCGTGGCCGACGTGGGCCCGGGCCTCGACACCGGGTGCACCTTCAACGACGACCCCGGCCACCCGCTCCGGATCGACGTCGTGGTCGACCGGTACGTGGGCGCCGTCGACGGCGACGGGTTCCTGGTCGACCCCGGCGCGCTGGTCGCGGCGGGCATCGTGCCGGCCACGGTCAACGTCATCATGCCGGCCTTCGACGTCGACGTCAACGGGGCGCCGCCGCCGGAGCAGGACGGCGTGTTCTTCAACGGCGTCCGGAAGGGGGCGCTCAACGGCGACGACGGGATCTGGCTGCTGAACGCCTTCGCGGTCGACGTGGGCAAGGTCAAGTTCCCGGCGGCCCCCGGCGGGACGGCGACCAACGAGGTCCGGATCGACGTCGACGAGCTCTCGAGCGGCCGGTGGTGCACGGCCATCGACTGGGTCGCGCTGGTGGTCCCGATCCAGGTCGAGGCGGCCGTCACCATGACGTCGACGGGCAGCCCCATCCTGGAAGTGGCCGGCGGCGTGTTCTGGGAGCAGACGATCGACCCGAGCGACCCCTCGTGCCCCGTGACCGACGTCACGACCGACCGGGACGCGTTCCCGTTCTCGGGACCGGCCGGCACCGACGTGGCCGTCGAGGCGGAGCTGGCGCTGTGCCCGGGCGGCGGGCCCGGCGTCGAGGTGAGCGCCGAGTGGCGCGTGACCGGGACCGGCCTCACCGGGACGACGGCGTTCACCGGGACCACGGGGACCGTGCCCGTCCGGATGCCCGACGAGGTCGGGGCGTACTCGGTCGAGTTCGACTACACCGTCGACGGGGAGGCCGTCCCGACGATCACGCGCAAGCTGTTCGTGACGCTGGCCGCGCCGCTCACCGCCCGCCTCGGTGGGGCCCCGAAGCGGCTCTGGTACGAGCGGGCGACCGACTGGGGCGCGGGCCAGGACGCCGAGGGGCCGCTCCTCAACGCGCTCCTCGACGCCGAGTACGCCTACGGCGGCGCCAACTGGCGCTACGGCTACAGCTTCAGCCCGCTCGTCGCGAAGTGCACCTGGGACCAACTCGTGGACCCGGCCAGCGGGTGCGACTACTCCGACTGCTACGTGTTCAGCGACGTGTTCGACCGGATGGCCGCCGTCCTGGGCGTCGCCGGGCTCACGCCGATCAGGGTCACGGGCCAGGGGGGGCAGTCGTTCGTCACGACCGGGGCGCCGTCGCTCGACCCGGCCTTCCCCGGGAGCGCCCGGCCCCTCGCGGGCGGGCCCTACGACAAGTACCTGTTCTCGTCGCACAGCCTCCGGCGGAAGGGGACCTACTACGACGCCACGTTCAACGGGCGCTACGCGGCGCCGGACCAGTTCGTCTTGTACAACCTGACCGGCGGCGTGGACCCCACCCGGACCTACCTCGAGACGGTCGAGGGGGCCAAGGTGTACCCCCTCGCGGGGACGTCGTACGACAGCTGGGGGGCCTACGCCTACGACGCGACCCCCTTCACGGCGGGCCTGGGCCCGACCGGCTCGTCCCCGCTGGGCCTCGGCCTGGGCGCGGCCTCGGCCGACGTCACGCTGACCGGCCAGGTCGGCTACACGCCCGTCGACCTGGACGGCGACGGGCTCTTCGAGGCGCTCGACGTCGACGTCGAGGTGGAGGTCCTGGCGGACGGGACCTACACGGTCTACGGGACGCTCCTGCTCGACGGGGCGCTCGTCGCGAACCGCTCGGCCTACGACGCGGCCAACCCGACGCTGGCCGTCCGGACGTCGACGGCCGGCGTCGAGACGGTCACGCTCCGGTTCTCGGGCGAGCAGATCTTCGAGAGCGGGGTCGACGGGCCGTACGAGCTCCAGCTGATCGCGGCCGACGCCGGGGGCACGGAGGTCCTGTCGGTGGAGACGCCCGACTACGACTACGCCGAGTTCGGGGAGATCGGCGTCGCCTTCTCCGACGTGTCGGAGAGCGCGGTCGACGACGACGAGGACGGCCGGTTCGAGTCGATCCGGGCGACCGTGCTCCTGGACGTCCGCAGGGCCGGGGACTACATCCTCGAGGGGTCCGTGAGCGGCGCCGAAGGCGGGGCCACCCTGTCCTCCGACGGCCGGCCGGTCTCGCTCGACGCGGGCCCGCAGACGGTCGTGCTCGAGTTCGACGGCCAGCCCATCGGCCGGTCCGGCGTGGACGGGCCGTACGACCTCACGGTGATCCTCTACGACGCCTCCGGGACGGCCCTGCGCAGCATCGAGGTCCCGACCTCGGGCTACGACGCCGACGCGTTCGCCGTCTTCCTCGACCTCGACGGCGGGTTCGGCGACGTCGGCGTCGACGACGACGGGGACGTCCTGTTCAACCGGCTCCGGATCACGTTCGACGGGACGGCGGAGACGGCCGGCGACTACCTCCTGAGCGCGGCGCTGTCGTCGGTCGGGGGCTCGGCGGTGGTCTACCGGGACACGCTCGTGACGTTGACCGGCGACTCGCAGTCGCTCGTGGTCAACGTCGAGGGCTCGCTGATCCGAGCGGCCCAGATCGACGGGCCCTACGAGGTGGTCCTGGTCGTGCGCGACCCGGTCACGCTCGAGCCCGTCGACCGGCTCCGGCTGCCCACGTTGACGGGGACCTACGTCCACACCGACTTCGACACCGCGCTCGACGCGGGCATCGCCCTGACCGGCACGAGCCAGGACGCCGGCGTCGACACCGACGGCAACGGCCTGTTCGACCGCCTCGACGTGGCCGTCGAGGTGGACCTGGCCGCCGCCGACGTCTACCAGTGGAGCGCCCGGCTCGTGGACGCGGACGGGACCGAGATCGACTTCGACGCCAGCGGCGGCTCGCTCGGGGCGGGCACCCAGACCCTGACGTTCTCGTTCGACGGCGAGGCCATCGGCAGCAACGGCGTCGACGGCCCCTACTTCGTCCGCGGGCTGCTCGTGTTCGGGAACGGGGGGGCGAACCTGGTCGCGACCGAGGTGGCCACGACCCAGCCCTACACCGCCGACCAGTTCGAGGGGTCGACCCCGGCGATCGCCGTCGTCGGGCCGATGCGCGACCAGGGGGTCGACGTCGACGGCGACGACCTGTTCGACCGGCTCGTGGTCGAGGTCGACCTGGCCCTGTCGGGCGCGTCGACGTACCAGTGGAGCGCCGAGCTGTTCGACAGCGGCGGGACGCGGATCGGGACCAGCAGCGGGAACGGCCCGCTGGGCCCGGGGTCGGCGACGGTCACGTTCGAGTTCGACGGCGAGGCCATCGTGGCCGGCGAGGTCGACGGCCCGTACGTCGTCCGCAACCTCGTGGTCACGGGCGACAACGGGGCCTCGGTCAGCGTCGACCCGCTGGGCGAGACGGCGGCCTACGCCTACACCCAGTTCGACGGGTTCTCGCCGAGCCTGTCCCTGACGGGCGAGACCGACGACCGGGGGGTCGACAGCGACGACGACGGGCTGTTCGACGTGCTCCGGGTCGAGGCCGGGATCGAGGCCACGGCCGTCGGCCAGTACGAGTGGACGGCCCGGCTGGTCGACGCCACCGGAGCCGAGGTCACGACGACCAGCGGCTCGGCGTCGTTCGGGTTCGGCGCCCACACGCTGACGTTCGACTTCGACGGCGGGGCCATCTGGGCGCACGGCGTCAACGGCCCGTACCGCGTCCTCGACCTGGCCCTGACCGGCGACAACGGGCTCACGCTGGACGCGGCCCAGGTCGCGGTCACGGGGGACTACGCGTTCACGCAGTTCGACCCGCCCAGCGTCGTCGCCTGCGCTCCGGCGGTGGCGGTAGCCTTCGGCGACTTCTCGACGGACGCGACGGCGCCCGCGCGCGGCCAGTTCGTCGAGGTCGAGAACACGGCCCCGTCCGGCCCGTCCGTGGACCTCTCCGGGTGCGCCCTGGTCGTGTTCGACCCGCTCAGCGACCGCGTCCTCTACGTGACCACGCCGGCGGGGACGGTGGCGCCCGGCGCGCCGTTCGTGTTCGCGACGACCGACGGGGACCAGGCGCTCCCGCCGGGCGTGCTCCCGGCCGGGCCGAGCGCGATCCTGCTGGTGGCCGACGCGGTCGTGGTCGGGGACGACCAGGCCGCGGTCGAGGCCGGGCTGGTGGCCGGCGTCGTGTACGAGACGGCCGCCGACGTGCTCGGCGCGCTCGCCGGCGGGGCCACCGAGGCCGAGCGCGACGCGTTCCTGGCGGTCCTGAACGGGGTCGGGGTGGCGACCGAGGGCGACGGGCCGCTCGACCTGTCGGTCGCGGCGCGGCCGAACCCCTCGCGCGGCCGGCTGGTGATCGCGTTCGGGATGGCGGAGGCCGGTGACGCCCGGGTGTCGCTGATCGACATGCTCGGCCGCCGCGTCGTCGTGGCGTCCGAGGGCGGGCGGGGTGCCGGCCGGCACGAGGTGGTCCTGGACACGTCGGCGCTGCCGGCCGGGAGCTACGTCGTCCGGCTGGAGACCGGCGGGCGCGCCGAGGTCGCCCGCGTCACCGTCGCCCGCTGACGCACGAGCGCAGGGCGCCGGCTCCGGGACGGTCCCGGGGCCGGCGCCGGGCTCAGCCTGCCCCGCCTCGGGCCCGAGGCGGGCGGTCCCGCTAGGTCGGGCGGCGGGCCGTCGGGACCCGGTCGACGCGCTGGTCGGGCGCGATCCAGCGGCCGTCGCCGCCGTCGACCGGGTAGGCGTTCGGGGCGCCCGGCACGAGCGAGCGCGAGGCCCGCGCGGGCACCTTGCGGAACCGGACGCCCTGCCACCAGAACAGCGCGCCGGGCGGCAGGAGCACGAACGCGACCGGCGCCGGCACGGCCGGCGGGACCTCGACGCCGCACCGCGCGAGCGCTTGCTCGGCCCCGATCCCCTCGGCCAGCGCGAGCGCGATGGCGAGCTGGCGCGGCGCCTCGTCCGCCGTCCCGGGCGCGAGCCGGGCCAGGGCGCGGTCGACCGCCACGCGGACGTCGTCGGGGGTGGGGGACGGCATGGCGCTGGAACGACCGTCCCAGTGCGCGGCTCCCTCCGCCTCGGCGCCGAGGTGGGCGGACCCCTGCCGGGGCGGAGGGCCCGGGGCCGGCCGGGCTACGCCAGCACGATCTGGCGGCGGAGCCGGGCGACCGGGACGCCCAGCTGCTCGCGGTACTTCGTCACCGTCCGCCGGGCGATCGGGAAGCCCTCCTCGGCCAGCAGGTCGGCCAGCTTCTGGTCGCTCCAGGGCTTCGTCTTGTCCTCCTCCGACACGATCCGCTCCAGCAGCGCCTTGACCTCCTTGTTCGAGACCTCCTCGCCGTCGTCGCCCGTGATCCCCTCGCTGAAGAAGTGCTTGAGCTCGTAGACGCCGTACTCGGTCTGGACGTACTTCCCGTTGACCACGCGCGAGACGGTCGAGATGTCCATCTTGATGATGTCCGCGATGTCCTTCAGGATCATCGGCTTGAGGTGGCCCTCGCCGTGCTCGAAAAAGTCGTGCTGGATCTGGACGATGGCCTCCATCACCCGCAAGAGCGTGTTGCGCCGCTGCTGGATCGAGCTGATGAACCACCGGGCCGACTCCATCCGGGTCTTGAGGAAGTCCTTGGTCTCGCGCGCCTTCGGGTCGCCCTTGGTCTTCTTGGCCGCCAGGTCGTTCCACATGTTCCGGTAGTGCCGGGACACGCGGAGCTCGGGGGCGTTGCGGCCGTTGAGCGAGATCCGGAAGTCCTCGCCGTCGCGCTCGACGGTGAAGTCGGGCGTGATGTAGTTGGTCTGGACCGCGAAGTCGCCCTCGCCGGGCTTGGGGTCGAGGCTGCGGACCAGGTCGAAGGCCTCCTTCAGGTCGTACTCGTCGATGCCGAGCTTGCGCTGGATGGCGTCGAAGTGCTTCATCGTGAACGCCTTGTAGCAGTCGCGGAGCATGTCGACGGCGTTCTCGCGCCCGTCGACCTCGTCGCCCATCACGTCGAGTTGGACCAGCAGGCACTCGCGCAGGTCGCGGGCCGCGATCCCGACCGGGTCGAGCCGCTGGATCTTCGACAGCACGCGCTCCACGTCCGCCTCGGTAAGCACGACGCCGTAGTTGAACATGACGTCGTCGAGGATCGACTCGACGGGCCGGCGGAGGTAGCCGTCCTCGTCGATGGACCCGATGATCTGGTCGGCGACCAGCTCCTCGGTCTCGTCGAGGTCGAGCAGCCCGACCTGGTCGCGCAGGCCCTCGGCCAGCGACGACATGGCCGGCATGGGCGTCTCGCGCTCGTCCTCCTCGGCCGAGTGGTCGACCTGGGCCTTGTAGCCGTACAGGTCGTCCGGCTCGTTCAAGAACTCGTCCCAGTCGAACTCGTCGTCGGACGAGGTCTCGGTGTTCTCCGACGGGATCTCGTCGTCGGCGTCCGAGGAGCCGTCGTCGGTGGGCTCGTCGGCGTTGTCGAGCTGGAGGTCGTCCTCCTCCTCGCCCTCCTCCAGGAGCGGGTTCGACTCCAGCTCGGCCTTGATCCGCTGCTCCAGCGCCAGCGTCGGCAGCTGGAGCAGCTTGATGTACTGGATCTGCTGCGGGGAGAGCTTCTGCTGGAGCGCTTTGTTTCTGGTGGAGGTTGAGCATCGGGCGAGCGGGCGACCCCGGGGGTATCGGAACGCGGGGGGGCGGACTAAACGGTCGGGGCGGGCGGAGCGGAGGCGGGGTCCTGGGGGCCGATCCCGACGTCGTGGCGCCGCTGACGGAGCGTCTCGCGGAACCGGGCGACCCAGTCGGCCCCGTACTTCCGGGCGAGGGGACGTTCGAGGAAGTCGGCGAGCTGGACGCCGGTCCGCCGGCCGTGGGGGACGGCGGGCTCGCACAGCTCGATCCGCTCGTAGTTCAGCACGTCGACGGCGTCGGCGCCCTCGCCGAACGTCTCGGCACGGACCGGGTAGAGGTGGCACGAGACGGGCTTCTCGAACCCGATCTTCCCGTCCCAGAACGCCTGCTGGAGCGAGCACTTAGCGACGCCAGGCCGTCCGGCGCCGGCTCCGTCGTAGACCACGAACACGCACTCTCTGTTGCGGACGGTCGTGGTGTGGTACCCCTGCCGCTCGTCGCCCTCCCACACGCCGCGGCGGGCGATCTCGGCCCGGGCCTCGGGCCGGAGCTTCGCTTGGACGACCGGGAGGGCGTCCTCCAGCATCTGGCGCTCGTCGGGGTCGACCGGCGCGCCGCGGTCACCGTGGACGCAGCACGCGCCGAAGCACGACCCGAGGTGGCACGCGAACGGCGCGTCCAGCAGGGCGTCGGAGACGAGGACGTGGTCGACTGCAAACATGACGCCAACGTAGACGCTGGCACGGCCCGCGGTCAACGACGAAATCCCCGAGGCGGCCTCGGCCGGCCTCGGGCGGAGCCCGGGGGGGGCGGCGACGGGACCGAGGCGGGCCGTGTGACGCGCCTTGTCACCCCCCGCGGGTACCTTGCCTGAAACACGCAGCATCCCCATGGACTCCGCCCCCCGCGACGCCTCCGCGCCGACCTCGGCGCCCGACGCCGACCTCGAAAAGGCCCTGCGCCCTCGCGCCCTCGACGACTTTATCGGCCAGCCCAAGATCAAGGACAACCTCCGGGTGTTCGTGACCGCGGCGCTGCAGCGCGGCGAGGCGCTCGACCACGTCATCCTCTCCGGCCCGCCCGGGCCTCGGCAAGACGACGCTGGCCTACATCATCGCCGAGGAGATGGGGTCGGAGGTCAAGAGCACCTCGGGCCCGGCGCTCGACAAGCCGGCCAACATCGCCGGGTTGCTGACGAACCTCAACGAGGGCGACGTCCTGTTCATCGACGAGATCCACCGGCTGTCGCCCGTCGTCGAGGAGTACCTGTACTCGGCGATGGAGGACTACGCCATCGACATCCTGATCGACTCCGGGCCCAGCGCCCGGTCGGTCCGGATCGCGCTGCCGCCGTTCACGCTGATCGGCGCGACGACGCGGAAGGGCCTGCTCACGGCCCCGCTCCGGGCCCGGTTCGGGGTCGACTTCCGCTACGACTACTACGACGTCGACACGCTCCACCAGATCGTCCTGCGGAGCGCGGGGCTCATGGGCGTCGAGATCGACGACGACGGGGCCTACGAGGTCGCCCGCCGGAGCCGGGGCACGCCGCGCATCGCGAACAAGCTGCTCCGCCGGACGCGCGACTTCGCCGAGGTCGAGACCGAGGCGGGCCCGGGCGACGGCCGCGTGAGCCGCGCCGTGGCCGACTACGCCCTCAACGCGCTGGACGTCGACGAGGCCGGGCTGGACGAGATGGACGCCCGCATCCTGCTCGCGCTGATGGAGAAGTTCGACGGCGGGCCGGTCGGCGTGAGCACGATCGCGGTCGCCGTCGGCGAGGACGCCGGGACGGTCGAGGAGGTCTACGAGCCCTACCTCATCCAGGAGGGGTTCATGGCGCGGACGCCGCGCGGCCGGGTCGCCACGCGCCGGGCCTACGACCACTTCGACGTGGTCCCGCCGATCAAGCAGTCCGACATCTTCGACGAGCTGATGGGGTAGGCCCGTCCCTGTCACGTCGGCCCCGTCCGCCTCGGGGACGGCCTCGGCAAGCACGCCGAGGCGGGGGCGGGCGTGACGGGCCGGCCCGACCCCGGGCGTCCGCCTCCGCCACGACGTGTCCTCCATGACCGACCCTCGCGTCGCGACCCACCTGCTGGCGCTCGACCGCGCGTTCGACGGCCGCGGCTGGCACGGGCCGACGCTTCTCGGCTCCGTCGCGGACGTGACCGAGGCGGAGGCCGCCTGGCGACCGGCACCGGGCGCGCACAACGCGTGGGAGTACCTCGTCCACGCGGGGTATTGGACCCGCCGCGCGCTCCGCTTGGTCGCCGCCGAGCCGCCGGCGCAGTTCGACGAGCCCGGCACCAACTTTTTCGAGCGCCCGGCCCAAGGGCGGACGCTGACCGATGACCTCGACCGGCTCCGCGACTGGCACCGCCGTCTGGTCGAGGCCGTCCGGTCGCTCGACCCGGCCCGCCTGGACGAGGTCGTGACCGACGGCTTCACCGTCTCCGACCTGCTGGCAGGCGTCGCCGCGCACGACGCCTACCACGCCGGCCAGATCGGCCTGCTCCGGCGCCTCCACGAGGCCAGGCAGGCGGACTGACCGCGCTCTGGCCCCCCTAGCTGCTCGCCTCGGCGCCGAGGTGGAGGGAGCTAGACGCCGGCCGACCGGAAGGCGTCGGCCACGATCTCCTGGGCCTCGGCCTGGAGCCGGGCGAGGTGGTCGGCCCCGCGGAAGCTCTCCGCGTAGATCTTGTAGACGTCCTCCGTCCCCGACGGCCGGGCGGCGAACCAGCCCGCCTCGGTCTGGACCTTGAGCCCACCGATGGCCGCGTCGTTGCTCGGCGCCCGCGTCATCTTGGCCGTGACCGCGTCGCCGGCCAGCGTGTCGGCCGTGACCGCGTCGGGCGAGAGGTCCTTGAGGACGGCCTTCTGGTCGCGCGAGGCCGGCGCGTCGATGCGGGCGTAGACGGGGCTCCCGAAGCG
Source organism: uncultured Bacteroidota bacterium (assembly GCA_963740235.1). GTDB lineage: Bacteria > Bacteroidota > Rhodothermia > Rhodothermales > Rubricoccaceae > Rubrivirga. The sequence continues at coordinate 752,049 of CAVUDG010000007.1, read as the reverse complement.
CTCCTCGAGGGCGGCGTAGCGCTCGCCCGGGTCCTGGCCCGTGACGGCCGTGATCTCGGCCGCCAGGAGCGCCAGCAGGACCCCGTCCTTGTCGGTCGTCCAGGTGCCGCCGTCCTTCCGCAAGAACGAGGCGCCGGCGCTCTCCTCGCCGCCGAACGCCATCGAGCCGGAGAGGAGTCCGTCCACGAACCACTTGAACCCGACCGGGACCTCGGCCAGGTCGCGGCCGAGGCTGCCGGCCACGCGGTCGATCATGGACGACGACACGAGCGTCTTGCCGACCGCCGCCCCGGCGGGCCAGCCGGGCCGGTGCGTGAACAGGTACTCGACGGCGACCGCGAGGTAGTGGTTCGGGTTCATCAGCCCGGCGCTCGGCGCCACGACCCCGTGCCGGTCGGCGTCGGGGTCGCAGCCGACGGCCACGTCGAACCGGTCCTTGAGCTCGACCAGCCCGGCCATGGCGTAGGGCGACGAGCAGTCCATCCGGATCTGGCCGTCGCGGTCGACGCGCATGAACCCGAACGTCGCGTCGACGCGCTCGTTGACGACCGTCAGGTCGAGCCCCCAGCGCTCGGCGACGCGCGGCCAGTAGCCGACGCTGGCGCCGCCCAGCGGGTCGACCCCAATTCGGACGCCGGCCGCCTTCACGGCGTCGAGGTCGAGGACCGACCCGAGGTCGTCGACGTAGGGCCCGACCAGGTCCCGGGCGTGCGTCGTGTCGGCGGCGAGCGCGCGGGCGAGCGTCGTCCGCTTGACCCGGTCGGCGCCGGCGGCCAGGATCTCGTTGGCGCGGCCCTGGACCGGCCCGGTGACCTCGGGCCCGGCCGGGCCGCCGGTCGTCGGGTTGTACTTGAACCCGCCGTCCTGGGGCGGGTTGTGGCTGGGCGTGATCACGACGCCGTCCGCCAGGCCGCTCGTTCTGCCGCGGTTGTGGGCCAGGATGGCGTGCGACACGGCCGGCGTGGGCGTGACCCCGCCGCCCTCCTGCACGATCACGTCGACGCCGTGGGCGGCGAACACCTCCAGGGCCGTGCAGAACGCCGGGTACGACAGCGCGTGGGTGTCGAAGCCGACCACCATCGGCCCGGTGACGCCCGCCTCGGCGCGGTACTCGACCAGCGCCTGGCTGATGGCGAGCACGTGGGCCCGGTTGAACGCGCCGTCGAGCGAGCGCCCCCGGTGGCCCGACGTCCCGAAGCTGACGCGCTGGCCGGGGTCGTCGAGGTCGGGCTCGCGCGTGTAGTACGCCGCGACGATGCGCGGGACATCGGGCAGCAGGCTCGGAGGGACGGGGTGGCCGGCGAGGGGCGAGACAGACATGGGGGCGGGGGAGGAGCACCGGAGTCTACCGCGCGCGGCCCTCCCAGGTGCCCCACCTCGGGCCCGAGGCGGACTACCCGTCGCCCGTCGTGCGCCGCCCGTCGGGCTCTTTGACGACGCCCTTGAACGGCCCGCCGTCGGCCTTCTGGTCCACGAACTTGCCGGTGGTGGCGTCGCGCTTGGTTCAGTCTCGGTTGTCGTTCTCTACCTGAGTCCGGTCCGTGACCGAGCCGGCGCGGTGCCCGTCGCCTGTGTTGGTCGCCATGGGAGGGGAGGAAGGTGGGGGCCGCCTACCCCGGCGGCGCCCGCCGGGTCCCCCCGCCTCGGTCCGCCCGCCGGGGCGTGCTACAACGACCCGCCGAGCGTGAACCGGAGCGACGGACGGGCGCAGCCGCCGCACTCGCCACCCAGGGGGAGCACCCCGCCGAAGCCCATGTTGAGGTACAAGCCCTTCGTCATCGCCAGCTCGGCCCCGTACTCGACCGACACGAAGACGGGCGAGCCGAGGGTCCCGAACTGCCACGGGCTGAGCAGCGCGCCCGCCGAGAGGTAACGGGTCTCGAAGCCGTAGTCGGTCCGCGACTCCCGGAGCCGGCGCTGGACGCGGCCGCCGACGCCCGCGACGCCCGCGACGCCCGCACCGACCGCGAACCCGACCGGCGCGCCGCGGGCGTGGCGGACGACCTCGATGCCCAGCACCCCGGCCTCGACACTCGCTCCCACCGCCACAGACGTGGTCTGGGCGAGGGCGGGCGCCGCCAGAACGAGCAGGAGAGCGACGCGGATCATTGGTGTCGGGGCGCGTGGAGGTCCAACGCTACGGGCCGCCGGGGCCCGGCCGTTGATCCGTCCGCACTACCCGGACGCGTCAGATCGCCGCGCCGATGAGGGAGAACCCGACGATGGCCACGCCGCCAGCGAGGAGCGCGTACGGCAGCTGGGTCCGGACGTGCGCGATGTGGTCGGTCGCGGCGGCCAGGCTGGAGACGATGGTCGTGTCCGAGATCGGCGAGGCGTGGTCGCCGAAGATGCCGCCGGCCAGGCTCGCGGCCAGGAACGGCGCCAGCGGCAGGCCCAGCGCGGCCGCGGCCGGGACCGCGATCGGGATCATGATGGCGAACGTCCCCCAGCTCGTCCCGGTCGAGAACGCGACGAACGCGCCGGTCACGAACACCAGCGGCAGGAGCAGCGCCGGGCCCACGCCCGCCTCGGCCACGCCCGACGCCACGTAGACGCCGGCCCCGAGCTGGCGCGTGATGCTCCCCAGCGCCAGCGCGAGCAGCAGCACGAACGCCATGCCGAGCATCCCGCCGGCCCCCTTCAGCCCGGTCGTCGTCAGCTGCTCGACGGTCATCCCGCGCTGGGCCAGCATGAGCCCCCAGGCGACCAGCAGCCCCGTCAGTACGGCCCACAGGACGCTGGTCGAGCCCGAGCCCTCCAGCAGGTCGCCGCCGCCGGTGATCCACAACCCGAGCGGCATCGTCAGCACCATCACACCGAGGGGCAGCAGCATGTTCACCAGGCGCGGCGGGATCTTGCCGACCGGCTCGGGCACGAGCGCCCGCTCGTCGACGTCGGGTCCGGCGCCGGGCTGGTGCCGCTCGCCGCGCGTGGCCCGGGCCTCGGCCGCCTTCATCGGGCCCCACGCCCAGCCGGTGACCGCGACGAAGCCGGCCAGCGCGACGGCCGCGAGCGCGTAGACGTTGTACGGGATCGAGGCCACGAACAGGCCCAGCGGCTCCTCGACGCCCTGCTCGTTCAGCAGCCCCAGGATGTAGGCGCCCCAGGCGTTGAGCGGGATCAGGATGCAGACGGCCGCGCTCGTCGAGTCGATGAGGTAGGCCAGCATCTCGCGCGAGCGGTTCTGGCGGTCGAACAGGGGCCGCGACACCGCGCCGGCCACCAGGACCGTGATGTTGGACTCGATAAAGATGACGACGCCGACCAGAAACGCGAGCAGACGGGCCCCGCGCGGCGACGACGCCCACCCCTTGCGCTCCAGCGTCTCGATGAACCCGCGGACGCCGCCGGACGCCTCGACGGTCGCGATCAGCGCGCCGATCACGAGCGTGAACAGCAACACGCGCGTGTTGCCCGGGTCCTCGAAGACGGTCACGGCCCCGTCGATGGCGCCGGCCAGGCCGGCCAGGGGGTTCCAGCCGGCCAGGATCGTGAAGCCCAGCCAAACGCCCGCGCCCAGCGACAGGTACACCTGCCGCGTGCCGATGGCGAGGCCGATGGCGAGGATCGGCGGCAACAGGCTGGTCCAGGTCGGGTCGATCTCGGGCGGCATCGGCGGCGCAGTGGGGAACGCCGATGGTACCACCTCGGGCTCGTCGCCCGCCCGCTCGGGCCGCCTCGGCAGCGTCGCGGGGGCCGTGGCCGTGGCCGTCGCGCGCGAGCCGTCCGGGCCGCCCCGCCCCAGCCCCGAGGCGGGCCTAAGCCTCGCGGAGCGCGAGCCGGATCAGGTCCTCGGCCGACTGGGTGCCGGGGTGGGCCCGGAGCACCTTGCGCAGCCGCTTCTCGGCCTCGGCCCGGCTCAAGCCCAGGGCCTCCAGGCCGGAGCGCGCGTCGGCGCGGGCCTCCGAGGAGCCGTCGCCGCCGAGCGCGCCGACCGGCTCCAGCCCGTCCATCGCCGCGAACTTGTCCCGCAACTCGACGATCAGCCGCTCGGCCGTCCGTTTGCCGATGCCGGGCACGCGCGTCAGCATCGCCGCGTCGCCCTCGACGACCGTGTCGCGCAGCTCGCTCGGGCTCATCGCGCTCAGCGCCGCCAGCGCCAGCTTGGGCCCGACGCCGCTCACGGCCGTCAGCGTCTCGAACGCCGTCTGCTCGGGCTCGGTCGCGAACCCGTACAACGTCATCGCGTCCTCGCGGACGACGAACGTGGTCACGAGCCGCACCTTCTGGCCCACGGCCGGCAGCTTCTCGTAGGACGACGCCGGGATGAGCAGGCGGTAGCCGATGCCGCCGGCCTCGATGATGGCCTCGGTCGGCTTTTTGTCGGCGAGCGAGCCGGAGACGAATGCGTACACGGTCGGAGCGGGGGGAACCGGGCCAAGCTAGGCCCGCCCGGTGTCACCGTCCCGGCACCGGCTCCGGGCCAGCGCGGAGATGGTCCAGGAGCCGCCGCGCCGCGGGCGCCCGGTACCCGCCGCCGCCGACCAACGCGCCCAAGACCCGGGCCGCTTGGGCGTCCCGGCCGAGGACGACCAGCGCCCGCCCGCGCGCCATCTGAGCCTCCTGCCCCACCCACGGAGACGCCTCGACGTCTCGGGCGAGCGCGCCCAGGGAGTCGGCGGCCCTCCCGAGGCGGACCGGGTCGTAGGTCGGGAACAGGCCGAGCGTCGACCGGCGGGCGTCGCGAACGGCGCCGAGCGCCTCGCCCAGCCGGGCCGCCCCGGGAGCCGTCGTCTCCACCGGGATCGCCGCCCCGAGCTCGCCGAGCGCCGCCACGCGGTCTCGGTCGTCCAGGCTCATCACCGAGAGTCCCAGCAAAGCCGCGTAGATCAGCGCGAGCACGGCCGCGCCCGAAATGGCGCGGCGCGCCCACCGCCGGCCGCGGGTGCCCGCGCCCCGCTTGGTCACGCGCGGTCCGGGGAGCCGTGTGCTTCAGGGTCCGGGCCGAAGTCGCGGAGACACGGGTGCTCGCGGAGCTTGGCGAGCCCCTTCGAGTGGTAGGTCCGGACGGTCGCCAGCGGGAGCCCCGTGGCCCTCGCGACGTCGCGGTACGACCGCCCCTCCCGCAGCCGCATCTGAACCACGCCGCCGATGGCCGGGGACAGGCGGGGGACGAGCTTGTCCAAGAGCCGGACGAATTGGTCCTGGTCGACTGTGGTGGACATCGGGGCCGAGACCAGCGCCAAGTCCTCGTTGAGTTCCACCGTCGTTTTCCGCCGCTCCCGGTACGAGCGGAGCACGTTGAGGCACGTCACGCTGACGTACTCGGGGAATTTCCCCGGCTCTCGGATGCGGTCCAGCGCTCGAAAAATGCGGCGTGACGCCCCGTCGATGAGTGCGTCGACGTCGCTCGGTGTCGATATCCGTTCGCGGGACAGCTTGCCCCGGAAGTACCACAAGATGAAGCAGTCGATCCAGAGTAGAGTCGTCTTTCGGCTGGCCTCGTCGTCGTCCTCTTTCCATGACGCGAACGCCGCTCGCGCTGCGTCGAAGTCATCGACCTTGAAAGGTAGATGGGGCGAGAGCCTGTCTAGTTGCGCGAGGTGAGCAGGTCGCACGAGAGAAGGGGTGTTTCCCTAAGGGAATGGGCGGAGTGCCCGTTAGGCGAAACGTATCAGTGATGTCACGATAAATGCAAACCGTACGGTCATTCTTTTGCTCGGGGAAGACGAGGGTGATCTGTGCCGGTCGATAGGAGGCCGAATCTCAAGTGGGCACGACCTAAGGCGTGCGCGGCTGGTTTGCCTGTGCCGCCGCCCTCGTCGTGTGGCATAGGCTCCACCCAACGCTGCGCGCCGCGTCTCGTCCGAGACCCCGGACGAGTGGGCGCCGCCCGTCCCCGCTGGTCGGTGGGGAGCCGCCCTCGGAGGAAGAGGGGCTCCGAAGTCTGGCCCAGTACCTCGTCGCGTCTGCTTGCGGGGCCGTCGTCGAGCGTCACTCTGGGCGCGGGCCCGTCCGGTGACCTTGGCCTAGCGGACCACACACGCTGGACGGGGAGCGCCGAGCCGAACCATAGAGGGGGCCCGGAGGACTGGGGAAGAATCCTTGAACCCGGCCGAAAGGGGCCTCCGGGAGAGGGCGTCGCGTTGACCCCGTGGGGCGTGGGGTCTAGCTTCGACCCTTCGATTGCGCCCGGTCCGCCCCGAAGGGTTCGCGGACTGCTGGCGCGCCGGTCGCGGTGCGGTCGGGACGACGGCCACTCGCGCCGGTCCCTTGCCCGCCCGCTTTTTTGTCCGCCGGCGACGCCGCCCGCCTTCCGGGCCCCAGACTCTCCCCCTTATGAACACGACCTCGTTCAAGACCTACAGCGCCAAGCCCGGCGACGTCGAGCAGGCCTGGCACGTGGTGGACGCCGAGAACGTCGTCGTCGGCCGCCTCGCTGCCCGCGTCGCCACGATCCTCCGCGGCAAGCACAAGCCCGAGTACACGCCCCACATGGACGTCGGCGACTACGTCGTCATCGTGAATGCGGAGAAGGTCCGGTTCACGGGCAAGAAGGAGACCGAGAAGCAGTACTACCGGCACTCGGGCTACCCCGGCGGCATCCGCTCGCGGACGCCCAAGGAGGTCCGCGCAACGCACCCCGAGCGGATCCTGGAGAAGGCCGTCAAGGGCATGCTCCCGCGGACCAAGCTCGGCCGCGACCTCTACCGGAAGCTCCACGTCTACGCCGGCCCGGACCACCCGCACGGGGCCCAGCAGCCCGAGACGCTCACCATCGACTAGTCCCGCGAGGGTCGGCCCGCTCCGACCTGCGCACTCCGATCCCTCGCACCCCCCCCGTATGGCAACCCAGTACCAGGCCGTCGGCCGCCGCAAGACGTCGGTCGCCCGCGTCTACCTCCGCCCCGGCTCCGGCAACGTCGTCGTCAACAAGCGCGAGCTCGCCGAGTACCTCCCGACGGCGATCCGCCAGGCCTCGGCCACGGCGCCGCTCGACCTGACGGAGCTCCGCGGCCAGTTCGACGTGCTCGTCAACGCCAAGGGCGGCGGGCTCACCGGCCAGGCCGAGGCCATCCAGCTCGGCATCGCCCGGGCGCTCGTCGAGTTCAACGCCGAGCTCCGCAAGCCGCTCCGCGACGCCGGCTACCTGACGCGCGACCCGCGCATGGTCGAGCGCAAGAAGCCCGGCCAGCCCAAGGCCCGCAAGAAGTTCCAGTTCTCGAAGCGCTAGGCTTCGCAGTCTCCGCCCGCCGCTCGTCGGCGTGTGGAGGCGGGCCGGGTCACCGGCCCCCCTATCACACCCCCCGCCCGACGCGCCGTCGGGTGCCCCCGCCTCGGTGTCCCTCGGGACGCCCCGGGGCGGAGGTCGGCGGCGCGAGCGACGGCGGGGCCAGGATCAACCTCGCGGGTCCGCCCGCACACCCGGCCCGCAGGGGCCAGACTCCCATGGCACGCGCCTCGATCGAAGACCTCCTCCGCGCCGGCGCCCACTTCGGGCACCTGACCAGCCGGTGGAACCCGAAGATGGCCCCGTACATCTTCATGCAGCGGAACGGGATCCACATCCTCGACCTCAAGCAGACCCAGGCCCTGCTCGACCAGGCGGCCGACGCCGCCGGCCGGTTCGCCTCGAAGGGCCGGAAGGTCCTGTTCATCGGGACGAAGAAGCAGGCTCAGAACGTGGTCAAGGAGGAGGCCGAGCGGGCCGGGATGCCGTTCGTGGTCGACCGCTGGCAGGGCGGGATGATGACCAACTTCGCGACCATCCGCGGCAGCCTCCGCCGGATGGAGACGCTGCGCCGCGAGGACGCCGACGGGACGACGGCCAAGCTCAAGAAGAAGGAGCGGCTCATGCGCTCGCGCGAGCTCGAGAAGCTCGACCGCGTGCTCGGCGGGATCTCGGACATGGGCAAGCTGCCCGGCGCCGTGTTCGTGGTCGACGTCAAGCGCGAGCACATCGCCGTCGACGAGGCCCGCAAGCTCAACATCCCGATCATCGCGCTCGTCGACTCGAACGTCGACCCGGACCTGGTCGACTTCCCGATCCCGGCCAACGACGACGCCATGAAGTCGGTCGCGCTCTTTACCCGGGCCATCGCCGACGCGATCATCGAGGGCCAGAAGGCCGGCGCCATCGAGCGTGACGCGGCCGTCGCCGAGGCCCAGAGCCGCGCGGCCGACGAGGCCAAGGCCGACCAGGTCGAGGCCGCCGCTGAGGAGGCCGAGCCGGTCACCACGATGGCCGACGCCGAGGTCGAGGCCAAGACGCAGGCCGCCATCGACAAGACGGCGTAGCCCACGCTCGGCGCTCGACCGAGCGGCTCGCCCGCGTCCGATGCGTGACGCGTGATGCGTGACTCTCTCGACCGACCCGTCGAGGCCGAGCACCCTCACGCGTCACGTATCACGCATCTGGGCCCTCCGCCCTCTCCCTCTCCAACTCAGACTCAACAGACATGGCAATCAAGGCACAGGACGTCAAGAAGCTCCGCGAGGCCACCGGCGTCGGCATGATGGACTGCAAGAAGGCGCTCGTCGAGGCCGAAGGCGACTTCGACAAGGCCATCGAGATCCTGCGGACGAAGGGCCAGAAGGTGGCCGCCAAGCGCGCCGACCGTGACGCCTCCGAGGGCGCCATCGTGACGGCGACCACCGACGACGGATCGGTCGCCATCATCGCCGAGGTCAACTCCGAGACCGACTTCGTCGCTCGGAACTCCGACTTCACCACGTTCGCCCAGCAGATCGCCGACGCGCTCCTCGCGGCCCGGCCCGCCTCGGTCGAGGCGGCCAAGGCGTCGGTCCAGGTCAACGGCCAGTCGCTAGGCGATGCGCTCGTCCAGATGACGGGCAAGATCGGCGAGAAGATCGACGTCCGCCGGTTCGAGATCGTCGAGGCCGGCGACGGCGGGACCGTCGTCGACTACATCCACCCGGGCGCCAAGCTGGGCGTTCTGGTCGAGATGACGGGCTCGGGCGACCTCGCCGAGGCCGGCCGCGACGTGGCCATGCAGGCCGCGGCCATGAACCCGGTCGCCGCCACGCGCGCCGACGTGCCGCAGGACGTCCAGGACAAGGAGCGCGAGATCGGCCGCGAGCAGGCCCGCGCCGAGGGCAAGCCCGACGCCATCCTGGACAAGATCGCCGAGGGCAAGCTGGGCCGGTACTTCAAGGACAACGTGCTCGTGGAGCAGCCGTTCGTGAAGGACTCGTCGCAGACGGTCGCCGAGATGCTCAAGAGCCTGGACGCCGACCTGACCCGGTTCGTCCGGTTCGCGCTCGGCGGCTAGACTGTTCCGCCTCGGCCGGCTTATGGGCCCGCCGAGATCGATCTGGAGAGGCCCGCTCGGCACTGCGCCGGGCGGGCCTCGCTCGTTCGGGGCGGCGCAGGCATCGTGTGTAAGCGCCCCGCTTCAGGACGACGACGTGGGGGAGCAGAGCACCAGGCTGGATCCTGGTTCTGGCGGACCCGCTCGGCCTGCCCGCTCGTCCCACCGCCGCGCGCCTGCCGTTCTCCGTCGCCGAGTCGGCCCACCCATGCACCGAGCGCGGAGTGTCACTCGGGAGGGCGCGAGGCCGGCGGGCTACGCGCCGTCGATGAGCCGCTGGAGCACGTCGCCGAGGTGGTCGCGGACGACGTCCCCGCTGCCGCCCAGCGTCGACGTCCCGATGACGTCGCGCGTGAGCGTGAACCCGAACAGGACGGCCACGATCAGGCCCGCCCGCTCGCGCGCGTCGGGCCCGCCGAGCCAGCCGGCCAGCGGCGAGGCGACCTGCTCGGCCAGGGCCGCGCGCAGGACCCCGCCGGCCTCGGCGTGAGGCGCCGAGTGGAGCAGGACCAGCGTCGGGTCGAACCCGACGCGCCGCGGGCGGACGAGGTAGCGCGCCAGCCGGTCGCCGAGCGTGGCCCGCTCGCCGACTATCAGGTCGCCGATGGTGAAGCTGTCGCCGACGACCTCGGTGAACAGCCCCAGTTTCGACCCGAAGTAGCGGTTGATCAAGGCCGCGTTGACGCCCGCCTCGGCGGCGATCTCTCGCACGCCCACCTGGCCGTAGCCGGCGTGCGAGAACTGGCGGCGGGCGGCGGCCAGGAGGCGTGACCTCGTGGCGGCGCGGTCACCAGTGACGGGCGGTTTGGGGCGGGCGGCCATGCGGGGGGAGTGGGGGAGACCGGAGCGGCGTGTGCGCACGGGCCCCAGCCAGACACCGGGCCCACGCGGGACCCGGTGGAGGGGACGACGGACAAACGCGCGGCCCTAGGTAAACCGCTGTCGACCTCCGGTTCCCTCCGAGCGACCCGGCCTCGTCGTTGTCGCCCTCCGTCGCCGCGGCGTACCTTCCGGACCGTCTCCGCTGCCCCTCCCATGCCTTCCGACGACCCGTCGTCCGCCTCGCCTCTCACGGGCGACGGCCTCCGCTACCGCCGCGTCCTCCTCAAGCTGAGCGGCGAGGCCCTGCTCGGAGACAAGGCGTTCGGCATCGACCACGGCGTCCTGGGCCAGTACGCCGCCGACGTCCGCGAGGCGGTCGACGAGGGGGCCCAGGTGGCCCTCGTCATCGGCGGCGGCAACATCTTCCGGGGCGTCTCGCCCCAGGGCGCCAAGATGTCGAGCCGCGCCCACGCCGACTACATGGGCATGCTGGCGACGATGATCAACGGGATGGCGCTCCAGGACGCCCTAGAGGGCGTCGGGCTCCACACCCGACTGATCTCGGCCATCGACATGAACGAGATCGCCGAGCCCTTCATCCGGCGCCGCGCCATCCGGCACCTCGAGAAGGGGCGCGTGGTCGTGTTCGGCGCCGGGACGGGCCACCCCTACTTCTCGACCGACACCGCCGCCGCGCTCCGCGCCGCCGAGATGGACGCCGAGGTGATCCTGAAGGGCACGCGCGTCGACGGCGTCTACACGGGCGACCCCGAGACGGACCCGGCCGCCCGGCGCTACGAGACCATCCACGGCGCCGAGGTCATCCAGCGCGACCTCAAGGTCATGGACCTCACGGCCGTCACGCTGGCCAAGGAGAGCGGGCTCCCGCTCATCGTGTTCAACATGAACCGTCCCGGCACGTTCGCGCGCGTCCTGCGCGGCGAGCCCGTCGGCACGACCGTCCATTGGGACGAGCGGGACGAGCCGCTCGTCTTCGCCTGACCCCGCACTCCCGCTTCCGACCGTACCGACATGATCGACTCCCACCTCCAGGAGGCCCTCGACGAGGCCGAGATGGACATGGACTCCGCCCTCGACCACCTGGTCCACGAGCTCAACACCATCCGGGCCGGCCGGGCCAACCCCCAGATGCTCGACAGCGTCCGCGTGGAGGCCTACGGCGCGACGATGCCGCTCAACCAGGTCGCGAACACGGCCGCGCCCCAGGCCGACCTCATCACGGTCACGCCGTTCGACAAGGGGACCATCGGGGCCATCGAGCGCGGCATCACGAACGCCAACCTCGGACTGAACCCGACCAACAACGGCGCCCAGATCCTGCTCTCGATCCCGCCGCTGACCGAGGAGCGCCGCCGCGACCTGGCCAAGAGCGCCCGGGCCAAGGGCGAGGACGCCAAGATCTCGATCCGCAACGCGCGTCGGTCGGCCAAGGACACGATCAAGAAGACGTCGAGCGCCGAGTCGCTCTCGGAGGACATGCAGTACGAGGCCGAGCAGTCGCTCCAGGAGATGACCGACCGCTACGTCGTCCGCGTCGACAAGACGTTGGACGCCAAGGAGAAGGACATCATGAAGGTCTAGGGCGAGCCCGGACCGTCGCCTGCGGGCCCGTCTTCGGCGATCCTTAGGACGCGGCCGGAGCCGGCGCGTGTAGTTTTCCGTCCCCGGAGAGGTGCCCGAGTGGCTGAAGGGGCACGCCTGGAAAGCGTGTGTGCGGGCAACCGTACCGTGGGTTCGAATCCCACCCTCTCCGCCGGTTCCGCCCCGCTGGTGCCCGTCGCCAGCGGGGCGTCCTGTGTCCGGGCCACGCCCGAGGCGGGCCGCCTCGGGCGCGCCGTGGGAAGCGGGGGCGGCCGGCGTGGACCCCGGCGGCCCCGGGTGGCGGCGGGAGCAGACGGCCCAGCTTGGACACGCCGCGGACGGACACCGTAGAAGTGTCGCCTCTGGACACCCTACCTTGTGGGCCGGCCGCCGCTGACCCCGTGGCGCCTCGCTTTCGCCTTCGACCTCTCAGACCAGACGTGCCAATGCGTGCCCTCATCGTCCTGTCCTTGGCCGGCGCGATGAGCTTGCTGGGATGCGCCGACAGCGGCTCTCAGCGGGCGGCTGAGACGGCCACCGAGGCGGTCGATCCTGATCGCGAGGCGGCCCTGATCCTCGACGTCCTCAACGCCGAGACCCGAGACGCGCTCGGCCGCGACTACGACGGCTGGCGGAGCCACTGGGTCCACGAGCCCTACGTCGTCAAGACGTACATCGACCTCGCGAACGGAACGGCCTCGGAGACCCTGGGCTGGGACGAGGTCGACGCCTTCGTCCGGACCTACATCGAGACGCACCCGGAGCCTGAGCCGCTACCCAGCCCCCTCGTCGACGCCGACGTGCGCGTCTACGGCGACGGCGCCTGGGTCGGCTACGAGCAGGACGACGCCGACCAAGGGCGGAAGCGAGAGTCGAGGTTGATGGAAAAGGTGGGCGGGGCGTGGAAGATCGCCGGGATGCACACCACGATCTACGGGCCGTCGCGGGCGGAGTGACTGGAGCCGGTCCTCCGCAGGACCCCCGGCGGCCCACCCGAGGCGGGGCGCCGGACGCGCGGCGGTGGCCGCTCACCCCGCAGCGGAAGGCGCTGCGGCGCCGTCACTCTCGCCGGTCGAACAGGACGTCGCTGGCGCGCGGGCCCGTCGAGCGGAGTCCCGTGATCGTCCCCGACGCGTCTCGCACGACCCGGACCGTCCCGAGGAGCTTGGAGGCGAACTCGTCCTGTCGGATCGAGACCAGCGGGTCGTCGCCGAGCCTCGGGTGCGACACGACGAGCCCGCCGTCCTCGACGCGGACGGCGTACTCGGTGTCCAGCTCAGAACTGACGTACCGCCCGGCGTAGCGGGCGAGCACGTCCGGACCGGGCAACCACGGTGTTTGCCGGACGAACGGGAGCCCCTCCCCGAGCAGGACGGCTCCGCCGGTGGCCTGCCCCCCAGGACCGAGGTCGAACCGGACGCGCACCCCGAACGGGACGTCCAGGAACAGCGTGTCGGAGAGCGGGCGCAACTCGGTCGCGGAGGCGACGTCCGAGCCGAACGTGAGCCCGGTGCTGTCGCGCCCGACGTACAGCATCATGCCCATCTCGGGGGAGTAGTACGTCCCCACGTAGGCGTCGGGGTCGGCCAGGTCGACCGGGTCCGGGTCGGCGGCGACCGCCTCCGGTGGGGGGGGGGCGCCCATCTCGGGCGCGAAGGCGGCCTCCGCGACGCGCTCCGCGACCGCCCGACCGTCGAACGAGGTCACGTTGCCGAGCGCGACCACCCCGGCGTCGATCTCGGGGTAGTAGGCCAGGAACGCGCGGTAGCCCGCGAGTGCCCCGCCGTGCTGGACGCGGCGGAGCCCGCGGTGCTCGTCGAGGAACAGGCCGAAGGCGTAGCTCAGCGTGTCCCCATCGGCCAGGACGCCTCGTTCGAGCACCTGGCGCGCCACCGCCGAGCCGCCCACCTCGTGCGTCCCGAGGTTGCCGAGCCAGCGGGCCAGGTCGCCGACCGTGGAGTAGATCCCGCCCGCGCCGTAGGCCGAGAACGCGGCCGGGAACGTGCGGTACCCGCGACCCCGCGGCGCGTACGACGCCGCCCGCCCCAGGACCACCTCGCGGTGGTCGTCGCCGACGAACGTCTGCGCCATCCCGAGGGGGCCGAACACCGCCTCCTCCATCCACGCCCGGAACGGCTCGCCCGTCACCCGCTCGACGATCTCGGCCAGCGCGATGTAGTTCGAGTTGCTGTACCCGAACGCGGCTCCGGGCTCGGCGTTGAGCCCGCGCTGCCGCAGCACCAGGTCGCGGACGATCTCCTGGGTGACCAGGTCGCCGTCGCGCACGCCGGCGAGCGACAACAGCCCGAAGGAGTCGCGGAGCCCGCTCGTGTGGTGGACGAGCTGGCGGACCGTGACGGGGCGGTCGAGGTCGAGCTCCGGGAGGTACGTCTGGACGTCCGCATCGAGGTCGATCCGCCCCTGCTCGGCGAGCAGCGCGGCGGCGAAGGCCGTGAACTGCTTCGAGACCGACCCGATGTAGAACACGGTCTCCGGCGTGATCGGCGCGTCGTGCTCGAGGTGGGCCGAGCCGTAGCCCTTGGCGAAGACGACCTCGCCACCGCGGACGACGGCCACGACGCCGCCCGGTGAGCCTGGAGACGTGAACCCGGCCATCGCCGAGTCCGCCGCCGCGTCGAGCGCCGAGAGGCCTTGAGCCCCCAGCGCCGGCGAGGCCAGGACCGAGGCGGCACAGACGAAGGCCGCTAAGCCGAGGGAACGTCTCATGGGGAGGGATGAGGGTGGAGGTGTGCTAAAATATTGGCACCTCTCTCCAGATGCAACGTCTCGTCAGCGAGCCACAGACCCAGCGGGCAGTCCGGGGTCGGCCGGCTGACCGAGCCGTCCCGCGTCGCCGGCTCTGAGCGAGACAGCCCCGACTCGCCGGCCGCGTCGGACCCCGGCGCGTCCCCCGGGCCGCCCGCCTCGGTGGACCGGTGGGAAGTCCTCAGCCCGACGCGCGACACCGCCCGCCGCCCGCCCGAGGCGGGCTACCGGGGCGGGCTACCGGGGCGGGCTACCGGGGCGGGCTACCGGGGCAGCGGCCCGCGGACCGCGTGGACGCCCACCGTCCACAGGATCTTGGCGCCGGCGCGGACGGTCCCGTTGACGGTCCCGGTGATCTTGGACCGCCCGACGCGCCGGCGGTAGGCGACCGGCACCTCGGCCGACCGGAGCCCGGCGCGCGTGGCGCGGACCTGCATCTCGACCGTCCACCCGAACGTGGGGTCGCGCATCCCGAGCGCCTGGAGCGCGTCCCAGCGGACGGCCCGGAACGGGCCCAGGTCGGTGAACCGGGCGCCCCAGCGGAGCCGCAGCAGCGCGCACGCGAGCGCGTTGCCCCACCGCGCCTGGGGCAGCAACGCGCCCGGCTCGACGCGCCCGGCCCGCTGGCCGAGGACCCGGCTCCCGATCACCAGGTCCGCCCGGCCGCGTTCGATAGGTGCCAGCAGCGCGGCCAGGTCGCCCGGGTCGTCGCTCCGGTCGGCGTCGACGAACACGACCACCTCGGGCGGGCGGCGGGCGACTTCGGCCAGGCCCGCCAGGCACGCCCGTCCGTAGCCGGCCCGGGGCTCCGCGACGACCGTCGCGCCGGCGTCGCGCGCGCGGTCGGCCGTCCGGTCGCGCGAGCCGTTGTCGGCGACGACCACCTCGGCCACGCGCCCGGTCGCCAGCATCTCGCGGACGACCGCGCCGACGGAGGCCTCCTCGTCTCGGGCGGGGATCACGACGGACACGAGCATCGGGCAGAGCGGGTCGGGACAGCGGCCGGGTCGGGGTCGAGCCGGTGGGGCCTGACGACGGACCGCCCGTCTCCCTTTCCCCGGGCTACCGGCCGTCGATGAACCCGCCGCGCTCGACGTCCGCGGCCGAGAACGGGATGGGCACCACGAGTGGCAACACCCACTCGACTTCGCCCACGGCGTTGTCCAGGGGGGAGGAGCCGAAGCTGGCCAGCGTGACCTCGAGCTGGGCCCCGAGAAAGATGACCTCGGCGGAGGCGTCGGCCGAGTAGATCCGTGCCGCGCGGCGCTGGGCCTCGGCGACGAAGGCCAGGAACGACGTGCCGCCGGCCTCGGGCTGCAACGTGGCTGGCGCCGTGAACTCCGTCTCGCCGGTCCCGTCCGCCCGGCGGACGCGGTAGCGCAGGACGGCGTCGACCTCCTGACGGCCGACCAGGTCGGAGACCTGGACGCGGACGGTCGCGTTCGTCGTCTGGTCGGCGGGGCCGGGCGTGGCGACGGGCGTTGGGAGACGGACCGTGGCCGTGGCCCGGGCCCCGTCACGCTCGCGGACGGCCTCCAGGAGATGGACCTCGCCCTGGCGGACGCGCAGGTCGGCCACGAACACGTGGGCCCGCTCGCCGTCGGAGAGCGTCACCAACGAGTCGCGCCAGACCGTCGTCCGGCCCGACCGGAGCTCGGTCGAAGTGACCGTCGCCGGCAGCCGGTCGGGCGTCCCGTAGACGGCCTCGCCGAACGCCTGGACGCGGACGGCCTGCCGGTCGGTCCGGC
This sequence comes from uncultured Bacteroidota bacterium, assembly GCA_963740235.1. GTDB lineage: Bacteria > Bacteroidota > Rhodothermia > Rhodothermales > Rubricoccaceae > Rubrivirga. The sequence continues at coordinate 735,839 of CAVUDG010000007.1, read as the reverse complement.
CGTCGAGCGCGCCGAACAGGGCGAACGCCGGGCCCGCCTGGGCGAGGGGGTCGAACGCGTCGTCGCACGCGCCGAGCACCGCTGCGGCGAGCGTCGTCGTGCCGAGCGTCACGGCCAGCAGGAACACGCGCGCCCTCATTCGACCTCGACCCGCAGGCCCAGCGTGGGGATGAGCGGGAGCTGGTCGACGCGCTCGGCCCGGAGCGCGTCGTAGTAGAACACGTTGGTCCGGTCGGTCGCGTTGAGCACGGCGGCCTGGACCACGGCGCGGGCCCGCGCCAGCTGGACGGCCCACTCCAACGACACGTCGAGGCGGGCGTAGGGCGGCGTCCGCGCACCGAACGGCTCGGGGTCGACCAGCACGACGGGCCGGCCCGGGGCCCCGACGTCGGGCGTGCCGGGCCCGCTCAGGTCGCGGTACGCCCCGACGACCGGCGTGTAGGGGCGGCCCGAGGTCAGCTCGAAGGCGACGGCCGCCGCGAACGCGCCGCGCTCGGCCCGGCCGTTGACCGACAGCCGGTGCGGCCGGTAGAACGGCGGCCGGTACGACCGCTCGGCGTCGCGGTAGGTCACCGACGCGGCCCCGTAGCGCGCGTCGAGCCGCAGGCCCGGCCGGCGCAAGCTCGCCGAGACGTCGGCCCCGAACGCCTCGCCGTTCGTCGACAGGAGCCGGCCGCCGGCGAAGATGGTCTGGCCGGAGAGCGCCTTGGCGTAGCCCTCGACCCCGACGCGGACGCCCTCGGCCACGGCGCCCTCCCACCCGACGAGCCCGTGGAGCGCCGTCGGGATGGGCAGGCTCGTCGAGGTCGTCGTCCAGGCCGTGAACACGTCGCCCACGTCGCGCTGGTCGGTCAGCCCGACGATCTCCTGGCGGTACAGCCCGCCCGCCGCCCGCACCACCTGCTGGCCGCGGACCCACGACACCAGCAGCCGGGGCTCGACCGAGGTGGGCTGGGCCTGGGCCGGGAACGTCTGGACGCGCAGGCCGGGCTCCAGGCGGACGCCGCCGCCCAGGTCGAACTCGGCGTCGACGAACACCGACCCCTCGCTCGTGTTCTGGCGCGTCTCGGCGTCGGGCCGGAACGCGTAGCGGAACAGGTACGACGACGCCTGGAGCCCGGTCCGGACGGTGTGCGGGCCGAGGTAGTACACGTAGCCGAACCGGCCGCCGAAGACCGTCGCGTCGGACTCGCGGCGCGGGGCCCCGACGGGCGCGAACGTGGTCTGGTAGCGGGACCAGTAGGCGCTGATGTCGAGGGCCGCCGCGAACGCCGACGAGATCGAGAAGAACTGGCCACCGGCCGCCTGGCTGGTCGTCGTGAGCTGGTTGCCGTTGCGGCCGAGGTCGCCGTCGTCGGTCGCGTAGAGCGCCGTCCCCTGGAGCGTCGTGGTGGCGTCGAGCCGGGCGTGGACCTTGGCGAACGCGTCGCCGAACCGGTACGGCAGGTCCGTCCCCAATGCCCGGTCCGTCCGGTCGATGAGCGACTGGCGGCCGGCCGCCATCAGCGACACCTCGCCGGGCACGACGGGGATCTGGAGCTCGGCGCCGGCCAGGAACGGCGACAGCGTCGCGGCGCCGGCCACGCGCCGCTTGCTCGCCGTCCGGCCGACGACGTCGACGACCGAGGCGATCCGGCCACCGAAGCGGGCCGGCCAGCCCCCAGCGTAGACGTCGGCCGAGCGGACGACGCCGGCGGGCAGGGCGCTGTAGCCGCCCAGCAGGTGGAACGGCTGGAACAACGGGATGCCGTCGACGAGCACCAGGTTCTGGGTCGGCGTCCCGCCCCTCACGGCGAGCTGGCCGCCGCGATCGCCGAGCGTGGTCACGCCGGGCTGGGCGAGCAGCGCCGTGGCCAGGTCGCCGCCGGGATCGCCCGACGGGAGCACGGCGAGATCGGCCGGTCGCAACCGCTCCAGGCCCGCCTCGCGCACGATGGGGGCGTCCTGGGCCTCGACCTCGACGCCGTCCAGCGTGGCCGTCCGGAGCTCGAGCGCGACGGCCAGGTCGAGCCGCTCGCCGTCGGCCAGCGACAGGGTGTCGGCCGAGGGCTGGTAGCCGACCGCCGTCACGCGCAGGAGGTAGCGGCCCGGCGTCAGGGTCCGGAACACGAACTGCCCCTCGCTGCCGGCCGCGCGCCCCTGGACCCCGCCGGCCGCGTCGACGAGCGCGACTGTCGCCCCGACCAGAGGCCCCGACGACTCGGCGTCGACGACGACTCCGAACACGTCGGCCTGGGCCCGGGCGAGGGGTCCAGCGGCGACGAGGAGGGCGAGGAGGAGGGGGCGGACCACGGGCCGAGAGTTTACGGGCGGCGCGGACCGACCGGGGGGCACGACGACGGCGCCAGGGCTGGCGGCAGGGGACCGGATCTGGCTTGCGGAGAGGCGGCCCCCGAGCCTACCTCTCGGTCGTCGGCGGACCCCGCTCGCCGCCGCCCGGGTACGCCCCTGGTCCTGACCGCTCCGCCATGCGCCGCTTTCTCGCCCTCGTCGCCTTCGCCACGGCCGCGACCGCCCAGCCGGCCCCGCCGACGGCCCAGGCGGAGGCTCGGCTCGCGGCCGGGGACTCCGTCGCCGCCGTCCGCGCGCTCGACGCCGCCATCCGCGCCCACCCGGACGACCCCGCGCTCCGCCGGATGCGCCTGCGGCTGCGGCTCGACGGGCCCGGCGTCCGCCGCCTCCCGCGCCCGCTGCGTGACGAGCAGGTGCTGGACGCCGCCCGCGCGTTGCTGCGCCGCGCGCCGACCGACACGCTGGCGCTCCGCGTGCTGACCGAGGACGCCGTCTGGACCGCGCTCGGCTGGCACGACCGGATCGCGCTGGGCCACGTCCGCAACGAGTACGGCTCGTTCGTGAGCGACCGGGAGATCCGGGCGCGGTCTGGGCGGACCAAGTTCGACGGGCTCGCGCGGCGCGAGATGGCCCCCGACCTCGACCGGAGCGCCCGCGCCGCCGACGCGGCCCAGGCGGCGGCCGGCTGGCTCGACACCTGGCTGGAGCAAGACGCCGCCGCGGCCCGGGCGTACGAGGCCGCCGCCACGCTCGCGATTCTGGCCCGCGACTGGGCCCGCCTCGGCGCCCTCGCCGACCGGTTCGCGGCCGCGGGCGACGCCCGCGCCGACCTCTACGCCGGTCTGGCTCGCTACCGCCAGGGCGACGCCCCAGCGGCCGAGGCCGCGTTCGAGCGGGCCCTCGCTCGGCTCAGCCCGACCGAGCGCGCCCGCTTCCAAGACGTCCGTGCGCTGCTGCCCGCCGACCTCCGCCCGGCCTACGACGCCGACCCGGCCGGCGTCTCGGCCGCGTTCTGGGCGACGGCCGACCCCCGCCTGCTCACCGAGGCCAACGAGCGCCGCGCCGAGCACCGCGCCCGCGTCGTCGAGGCCGACCTCCTGTTCGGCCGCTCGTCCGACGACCTGTTCCGGGGCGTCGCGCCGCGCGGGGCCGAGACCTCCCAGGGCCAGGTCTGGGTCCGCTACGGCCGTCCCCAGGCGTCGGTCCGCTTTACGCCGGACGAGCACGCGGCCGACTTCTACGGCGAGCGCGACACGCGGCTGGCCGTCTGGGACTACGACGACTTCCGGTTCGCCTTCGACGACCCCGGCCTGTCGGGCGAGTACCGGACCTACAGCCCGCCGGCCTCGGCCTTTGGCGCGACCACGTCGGCGGCCAACGACGACTTCGTGGCCCAGGACGCCCGGATGCAGCGTGACGACCCCCAGCGGACCCAGGTGGCGCCCGAGACCGTGCTCGACGTGCCCGCCCTGGTCTCGCGCTTCCGCGCGGCCGACGGCGGGACCGACGTGGTCGTCGGGTTCGGCGTGCCCGTCGGCGGTGCCCCGGTCCCGGTCCGGACCGGCGTGTTCGCGCTGGCGGGCGGCGTCGTGGACCGCGCGGTCGAGGAGCGGAGCGACCTGGCGGCCGGCCGCCAGGTCCGGATCGGCGGGGAGCCCGTGTGGGCCGGCGCGGCGAGCGTCCGCCTGCCCGGGGCGGGTCAGGTCCGCGTCGAGGTGGAGGGGGCCGGCGGCGACGCCCGCGGGTCGGTGACTGAGGCGGTCGAGCCGCTGCCCGGCGGGTTCGGCCTGAGCGACTTGTTGCTGGCGACGGCCGTGGACGAGGACGGGCGCGGACCGGTCGTGCGCGACGGGCTCGGCATCGTGCCGGCGCCCCGCGCGACGTTCGCGGCCACCGACCCGGTCTACGTCGTGGTCGAGGCCTACGGGCTCGGGCTCGACGGCGGCCGAACGCGGTACACCGTCGAGGCCCAACTCCGCCCAGAGGCGCGCCGAGGCGGACTGCTCGGCCGGCTCTTCGGGCGCGGCCAGGGGCCCGGCGTCTCGGTCCGGACGGAGGCGAGCGGGTCCGAGCCCGACGAGCTGGTCTCGTTCTTCGTCGACGTCCGGGACCAGGACCCGGGCCGCTACACGCTCACCGTGACCGTCGCCGACGCGACGACGGGGGCGACCGCCTCGGCCGAGCGCTCGGTGGTGCTGGAGTGAGGGCTCCCTAGCCTCTCGGTCGCGGCCGGACGCGGCGCCAGCCCAGGGCGCCCCACAGCCCGAACCCGAAGGCGTTGAGCCATCCGTGCTGGGCCGTCATCTGAGCGACGTCGGGCCCGTCGCCGCCCAACCGCCAGCCGAGGTGGAACCACAGCGCGAGCCCCGTCGCCAGCGCCAGCGCGCCGCCCGAGGCGGCCACCATCAGCCCGGCCGTCCGGTCGTCCAGGCGGCCGGCCTGGACCACGCCCAACACGCCGACCCCGACGGCCGAGACGCCCAGGACCACGACGCCGACGGTCTCGATGAACGCGCCCCCAACCGGCGCGCCGCCCAGCGCGATGCCCGCCGCGGCGGCCCAGAACCCGCCCACGAGCCCGGCCGCCAGCGCCCGGTACAGGGGAGAAAAAGCCGGTCCGAGCGTCCGCCCCAGCAGCCCCGCCCAGACGAGCGTCAGGCTTCCGGCGTAGTGGAGGTGGGTCGCCGTCAGCACGTCGACGGTCTCGCCGTAGCCGGTCGCGAGGCCGGACCGGGCGACGGCTAGCCAGACGGCCGCGCTCGGCAGAACGGCCCAGCCCAGCACGAGCGCCGCCTCGGCCGCGTCCAGCCCGCTCGCGCGCCACCGGTCGGCGCCCGTCCGAACGGCCCACACCGCCACGGCGACGGTCGGCACGACCCACAGGCCCGCGAGCGCACCCGCGGCCGGCCCGGCCGGCAGCACGAAGGCGGCCGCGGCGCCCAGCGCGCCGGGCAGGACCAGCCACGACGCGGCGACCAGCGCCCGAGGTGCCGGACCGAACCCGGCCGGCACGCTCGCGTCAAGAAACAGCGGGACGAGCGCCAGCGGCGCCAGCAGGACCAGGTGCGCGGCTTGCTCGGCCACCCCCGCCTCGGTGCCGAGGCGGACGAACAGGAGCCCGCCCCACGCGAGCATCCCGGCGAACGCGGTGCGGGCGAGGCGGCGGGACAGCGAGGGCACGGCCGGGGGGTGAGGGCCGGCATGGTACGCCGGCGGCCTGGGCACGCGCCGGCCGGCGACGCCCGTTCGGTGCGCCCCAGAAACCGACCGGGGCGGCCTCCGTACGCCCGCCCTCCCCACGGACCCGCCATGCGCCTCCCCCTCGCCCTTCTCGTCGCCCTCGTCGGGTGCCAGCAGCCGGCCCTGTCTCAGCAGACCGACGGCCCCATCTCGGTCGACACCCAAGGGGGGCTCGACCGCGTCGACGGCGAGGTGATGATGAGCCGGCGGACGGCGATCACGCGGGCCGTCGAGGCCGCCAGCCCGGCCGTCGTGTCGGTCAACGTGATCGAGGTCCGCAACGTGGTCCGCCGGGCCAACCCCATCGAGGAGTTCTTCTACGGCCGCCGGATCCCCGACCGCGTCTACCAGCAGGAGGTCCAGGGGTTGGGGTCCGGGTTCGTGATCTCCGACGACGGCTACATCGTGACCAACGACCACGTCGCCGGCGCCGCGACCAAGATCACCATCGCGTTCCCCGACGGGAGCCAGATGCCGGCGGCGCTGGTCGGGAGCGACCCCGAGACCGACATCGCGCTCCTGAAGGTCGAGCCGTCGCGGGCGCTCCCCCACCTCGCCTTCGAGGAGGACGGCGACGCGGTCGTGGGCGAGTGGGCCATCGCGCTGGGCAACCCGTTCGGCCTGTTCGAGGCCGCCGAACCGACGGTGACGGTCGGGGTGGTGAGCGCGATCGGGCGCGACTTCCCGGCCCAGCAGGGCCGGATCTTCCGCGACATGATCCAGACCGACGCGGCCATCAACAGCGGCAACTCGGGCGGGCCACTCGTCAACGCGCTCGGCCGGGTGATCGGCGTCAACACGTTCATTTACTCGCGGTCGGGCGGGTCGGTCGGGCTCGGGTTCTCGGTCCCGGCGTGGCGCGTCCGCCAGGTGGTCGCCGAGCTCCGCGAGGACGGCGTCGTGGACCGGTCGTTCTACACGGGCCTGAGCATCCGGCCGGTCAGCGCCCGGCTCGCCCAACAGCTCGGGCTGGGCCAGGCCCGCGGGCTGGTGGTGACCTCGGTCGAGACCGACAGCCCGGCCGAGCGGGCAGGCCTGCTGCCCCGCGACGTGATCGTGTCGATCCAGGGCGAGGCCGTCGCGACGAACGAGGACGTCCGCGACCGTCTGGTCGACAGCCGCGCCGGCGACTCCGTCCGCCTCGGCGTCGTTCGGCGGGGGAACGCGGTCGACCTCCGCATGACCCTGGGGGACGCCCGATGAGGGCGACTGAACGATGGACCGGGCGAGCGCTCCGGGCGAGCGCCGTCGGCCTCCTGCTGGCCCTCCAGGCGTGCCTGCCGTCGAGCCAGAAGGAGAACAGCCGCGCGGTCTCGCCGGCCGACTCGGCCTCGATCGCGCTCGCCGAGACGGTCCCGGTCGACACGATGGCCCAGGTCTGGACCGCCCGGGCGCCCGAGGCCGACCCGATGCCAGTCCCGTCGACGCTGGCCTGGGTCGGCGACGCGCTGGCGGTCGTCGAGACCCAGCAGGGGAGCGTCCGCCGGTTCACGGCCGGCGGGGCCTACCTCGACCGGACCGACCTGCCGGCGGAGAGCATCCCCTACGGCGCGGGCGTGAGGGGCGACACCGTGGTCGTGCTGGCGCGCGCGCGGGGGGCGTTGCTGTGGGTCGTGCCGGGCGAGGGCGTCGTGCGCGAGCTCCCCGCACCGGCCGGGGCCACGGCGGCGCTGGCGGCGCCCGGCCTGCTGGCCGTCCGCGTCGGCGGCGGGCCGGACACGCTGGCGCCCGCCGTCGTCCGCCTGGACGAGCGCGGGGCCGAGACGGTCCGCCAGCCGCTCGCGGGGCCCGGGTGGCGGTCGATCGGGTTCCTGCGCCAGTGGGAGGGGGCCGTCGCCGCGCTCTCGGGCTACCGGCCCGTCGTCGACCGGGTCGCGTTGGACGGGGCGGGGCTGAGCCCGGCCGACACCGTCGCGCTCGTCGGGTTCGCCTCGCCCCAGCTTCCGCGTTCGTCCCAGTTCACGCGCGGCGAGGTCGACGAGCCCCCGCTCTTGACGTCGAGCGCCGCCGTGCTCGGCGGGCGCCTGTTCGTGCTCAACCTCCGTTCGGACGAGGTCCGGGTCGACGTCTACGACCGCGACGGCCGTCTCCAGCGCGTCCTCGTCAGCCCGACGCGCGGGCCCGAGACCGACGTCGCGTTCGACCTGGCCGTCCGCCGCGCCGGGCGGGCCGTCGAGCTGGCCGTCCTGATGGCGCGGCCGCCCGGCGTGCTCCAGCAGCCCGAGAACAGGGTCCTGCTGTTCCGCTGGCAGGACCGGTGATGCCGAGTCCGGCCGGTCGGTCGCCGTTTGGAGTCGACGGGAGAGGGGGAGCGAGACCCGATCCCCTCACCCACACGCCTCCCGGATCTGGCACGGCTCCCCCCGCCTCGGCACCGAGGCGGGGGGAGCCGGCTCGCCGCTAGCGGACGACGGTCACCGTCCGGGTCGCCTGCTCGGCGCCGGCCACCACGCGGACCACGTAGACGCCCGGGGCCAGCGACGCCGCCGGGAACGGGACCTCGTGGGCGCCCGCGGTCATCGCGGCCTGGGCGAGCACGGCCACGCGCCGGCCCAGGGCGTCGTAGACGGCCACCGACACGTCGCCGGCCGCCGCCAGCGTGAACCGGACGCGACCGGCCGTCCCGACCGGGTTCGGGTCGACGCCCGAGAGCGCGAACGCCCCGTCGGCGCCGTCCTCGCCCGCGACCGGCGTCACCGACACCGTGAGCGGCACCCGGACGACCGGGGCCGCCGGGTTGTTGGTCAGGAACGCGAGCTCGTCGGCCCGGTCGCCCTGGTCCAGGTCGCGGCCGTCCACCTCGACGGTGACCTCGACGGTCTCGCCCGGCGCGACGGAGCGGTCGGCGAAGACCGGCGAGGCCGCGTCGACGACCGTGCCCACGCCGGCCGGCAGGTCCGGCGGGTCGAACCGGACGAGCCGGGTCGAGACGCCGCCGCCCGTCGCCGGCCGCGTCGTGACGAAGAACGAGCCGTCCGGGTCGAGCCGGTCGCGGAGCAGGCCGAACACGCCGTCCGCGCCGGCCAGGATCTCGTCGGAGAACGTGCCGCCGCCGGTCCCGCCGAAGCCGGCCCCGAACTGGTCACGCACGAGGAGCGCGTCGAGCGCGCCCGTCGTCTCCAGAAGCCCCTGGGTGAACGAGACGCCCGGCAGCGACGTCGCGCCCTCCTCGGGCTCGCGCCCCTCGATGAACGCCGGGTAGCCCGGCAGCAGCGCGCCGTCCGTCGTCACGACCAGCAGGCCCGACGTGTCGAACGAGCCGATCACGAACGCGTCCAACTCGGGGCTGTAGTCGACCCCGAACGGGGTGAAGTCGAGCGCGACCCGGTTCCCCGTCGCCACGACCGCGCCGTTCTCGAGGCGGACCTCGGCGAGCTGGGCGACCTCGAACAGCGCGACCCAGAGCGACCCGGTCTGCGAGTTGTAGGCCGCGCCGGTCACCGTCGAGCCCAGCGACGTCGTCGAGAACGTGTCGCCGGGGTCCGAGAGGTCGCGCGGCAGGACGTAGGCCGTCGTCCGGCTCCGCTGGGACCCGTCGAACAGGACGACCCGGCCGTCGGCGAGCTGGGCGATGTCGTAGAACGCCTGCTTCCCGAACGCGACCGCCCCGAGCACGTCGCCGTCGGGCATCGCGGCCGCCTGGGACCGCGTCTGGGGCCCGTCGGCGACGACCGTGCCCGCCTGGGCGAGCCCGTCGAACGGCGCGGGCGCCAGCGAGCGCGCGGCCCCGTTCTCGAACCGGCTCGTGGCCGGCTCCAGCACGCGGACGAACGAGAGCGTCGCGTCGCCCACGTTCTCGAGCGTGATCGTCGTCGAGGTCGTCTCCCCGACGAACACCGGGATCGGCGGGACCGGCGCGGCCACCGCGACCGTCGGCGGGGACGGGTCGCCGACCGAGAAGTTGACCTCGATCGGGTCCGGGTCGTCGCCGGGCTGGTTCGTCCGGAGCTCGACCGTGCCGCGGTAGAACCCGCGGTCGAGCACGCCCGTGTCGACGGTCAGCGTGAGCTCGACGGTGTCGTCGCCCGGCAACGTGCCGGCCACGGGCGAGACGTAGAACGGGGCCTCACCCTCGACCGCGTCGACCACCAGGTCGTCGATGTACCACCCGCCGTCGGTCACGCTCGGGTCGCTCTCGAACCGGAACGCGAACCGGACCGGCGTCGGGAACGCCGCGACGCCGGGGACCTCGAGCGTGACGGACTCCCAGCCGTCGTCGGTGTTGCGGAGGACGCCGCCGGCCGAGCCGGCGAGCTCCTCGAACGTCAGCCCGTTGTCGACCGAGAGCAGGACGGTCGCGAAGTCGGCGCCGGCCTCGGCCTGGAGGAAGTAGTTGAACGAGAGCGAGACCCGGCTGCCCGGCGCGACGCCGCTCAGGTCGATCGCCGGCGTGAGCAGCTGGCCGAACGAGTTGTCGGAGTAGCGCGTCGACCCGCCGGCGTCGCCGAAGAAGGCGGCCGCCGGGGCCGAGTGGCCCGGGCAGCGCCGCCGGGCCCGTCGTCCGGACCTGCCAGCGGTCCGGGATCTGCTTCCGGTTGTAGCCGAAGCCGGCCAGCGGGTTGGCCCCGTCGAAGGTGGCCTCGAACACCGGGGCCCGGCGCTGGGCCGACGTCTCGGGGAACTCGAACGAGCGCGTCACGAGCGTCGCCAGGACCCGGTACGACAGGTCGAACGTGCCCGCGTTCGAGATCGGGAGCGCGAACGTCCGGGTCGCGTCCTGGGCGAGGTCCCCGAGCTCGTTCGGGATGTCGCCCAGGGTGAGCTCGGGGAGCCGCGCCCCGCCGACGGTGAACGTGATCGGGATCTCGATCACGCCCCGGTCGTCGTCGTTCGAGGTCAGCCGGAGCACGCCGGTCCCGATGGCCTGCTGGTCGAGGCCGCCGACCCGGAGCTGGACCGTCGTCGAGCCGCCCGGGGCGACCGTGCCCGACGCCTGCGAGACGGCCAACGTCGGCGAGACGTTGGTGGGGAAGATGCCCGAGAGCTCGACCTCGACCAGGAACGAGAGCGGCGTCGCCCCGTCGGTGTTCCCGATCACGACCGGGATCTCGACGGTGCCCCCCGTCGCCACGTCGCCCAGGCTGATCGGGTCCTCGATCAGGAACCGGTCGTCGATGGCCTGGCCCGTCGACGCTCAGCGCGACCGTCGCCGTCGGCGGGTCGTAGTCGACGGTGTAGCCGATGACCTCGAGGACCCGGATGTCCGCCTCGGTGATCTCGTCGGCCGTGCCGCGGCCGATGTTCGGGTCCATGATCCCGATCTTGCGGGCGGCCCCGAGCGACGGCGGGCGGAGGTTGTCGTCGCGCCAGTGCGAGGCCTGCTGGCCGTCGCCGCCCTGGCGGGCGCCGGTCGCCGTCGAGACCTCGTACTCCTGGCAGGCCCTCGAAGAAGACCTGGACGGGCAGGAAGTAGTCCCGGCCGTTCTCGACCACGAGCACCTCGGTGTTGGGCGGGCCCGGCGTCACGACGCGCTCGGCCGTCTCGAACCCGACCCCGTCGGTCAGGCTCTCGCCCGGCGTGACCGCCTCGGGCCGGACGCGGAACAGGTCCCACGGCGCGAACAGCGGGTCCTGCCCGGTCACGCTGATCCCGATGGCCGACGTGAACCCGAGCGCGTGGCCGATCTCGTGGATCGCGACGCCCTCGAAGTCGGTCTTGTCCGAGTCGATCCCGTCGGTCGGGTCGAAGTCGTACGGGAACGCGTCGTTGAACCCGATCGCCGGGACCTCATTGAACCGCGCGTTCGAGCTGGTCACCGCCGGCGCGTAGCCGAGCACCTGGAGCGAGATGAGCCCGCCGATCCCGCGCTTGAGCGGCCCCTCGCTCGCTCGTCGACGGCGTCGGCACGGGGATGGCGTCGTAGAGCGCGAGCAGCTGGGGGTCGTCGGTGTTGCTCTTGAGCCGGGCCACCATGTCGGCCGGCCCCGGTCGTCTCGCCGGCGAAGTCGAGGGCCGAGCTGGTCGAGCCGAGCACGTTGTTGGGGTAGGGCTCGCCGAACCGCTCGGGCCCGTAGTCCACGTCGATCACGGTCGTGACGTCGCTCTGGATGATCCGCTCCCAGCGCGCGGCCGACCGGCGGAAGGCGAGGAGCGCCTCGGGACGGTCGAGCAGCTGGTCGGTCGCCCGCAGGACGATCTTGAAGTCGGAGACGCCGGCCCGGTTGAGCGACGGGAGCGCCGTCAGCCGGACGCTCCGCGCCGCCGTCCGCGCGTTCGCGTCGCGGAGCCCCTGGACCTGGGCCTCGGTCGCCACGTCGCAGTCGAGGTCGCCGTCCGGGCCGACGGTCAGGATGTGGATGCCGGCGTGGGCCAGCGACTCTTGGGCGCGGGCGGGGAGCGCCAGCACGGCGAGGGCGAGGAGCGCCGCGAGGCGGACGGACAGGGACATGGACGACGGAGGCATTGCAAGGGGACGCACATGGTACGACACACCTCCGCCACCGGGAGGGCACCGGCGTCTCCCCAGGCGCCCCCTCACGCCACGCCGGCCCGGGCGGGAGCGTCCGGCCGGTTGGTGCGTTCGGGGAGCCTCCGGCCTCCGATCCCCCCGCCCATGCGACCCCTCGCGTTGCTCATCGTCCTCGCCGCCTGCGGCCCGGACCCCGCCCCAGCCCCCGCCCCGCCCGAGGCGGGCCCACCGGCGTCGCCCGGCCCGGTCGCCCCAGCTGCGCCGGACACCCTGACGATCACCGGCGACGACCGGGACCTGGCCGAGCGGCCCCAGGCTCCGGTCCGTGTCGAGGGCGCCTGCCCGTTCGAGGGGTGCCGCTACGGGACCTGGACGACGACGGCTGAGACAACCGTCTACCGCGCGGCCGGCGACACCACGAGCGCCGCGTTCACCGTCCCCGCGGGGACGGCGCTGGAGGCGAGCGACGGGTTCGTCCTCCTCACCCGCCTGGGCGTCGCCGTCGCCAGGCGTCCGACCGAGGTGTTCCTGACGTTCGAGGAGACGCGCCCGCTCGCCCAGGGCGACACGCTGCTGATCCTGGACTACGAGGGCGAGGGGAGCTGGCGCGTCTGGGCCGACGGCCAGATCGGGTTCTCCGGGGCGGGCTCGGACCCCGGCCCGCCGGGGCAGGAGGCCGCGCTCGGCCGGGCCGTCGAGCCCGTGTCCCAGTGGTGGGCCCGGGTCGCGGCGCCCGACGGCCGCCCGGGCTGGCTCTGGATGGACCGGACGCCCAGCGTGACCGGCGCCGACGCGCTCGCCGGCTGACCGTGCGCGCGGCCCTCGCCCTGGTCTGGCTCGCCGCCGCCGGCTGCGCCTCCGCCCCGGCGCCGGCCGACGGGCCGGCGCTGCGCCAGGGCACCGCTGTCGGTCCGCTCCGCCTCGACGGCCGGGCCGAGGTGGCCGGCGACTCCCTCCGCGCCGACCTCCGCGTGACGAACGTCGGCAGGCGGCCGGTCTCCGTCGGCTACGGCGCGTGCTCGGCGACCGTGCTCGGCTGGCCCGACTCGCTCCGCTTGGGGCCGCCCGCGGTGACGACGGCCGTCGAGCGGACCGTCGGCGGCTACGGCGTCGGGTGCCCGATGTACCTCGCGGTGCGGACGCTGGCGCCCGGCCAGGCCATCGCGGCCGGCGACGCCCGCGAGTTGCGCCTGGACGCGCCGCTGGCCGAGATCCTGACCGACTCGATCCCCGACGGCCGCTACTGGCTGACCGCCGTCTTCGACGTGGCCGAGACCGACGGGGCCCGTTCGGGAGAGACGCTCCGGGTCGACCTGGGGCCGCACGTGCTGGCCGCGCGCCGCCCGGCGCTGGCGGCCGAGGCGCTCCGGGCGGGCGCCCGGTTCGCCGTCGACAGCGTCCGGGTCGAGGGCGGGCGGGTGCGGGCGGTCGTCCGCGCCGTGCCTGTTCCCCGGATGGGTCCGGACGTGGTCGGGTGGGCGCCGTGTGCCGCTCGGGTGCTGGCCTACGCCGAGGTGGACCGTCGCGACGCCGCGCCCCGCTCCGGGCCGCCCGACGCGGCCGCTGAGGCGGGCTGCGGCCAGCCCGCGCCGACGCCGTTCGGAGGGGCGACCCCCACCCGCGAGGGGCCGCCGCTCTACCTCGGCATCGAGCGGACGCTGCGCGCCGAGATCGACCTGGCGCTGGCCGACCTGCTGGGCGGGCAGCCGGCCGGCCGGTACGCGCTGGCTGTCGCCGTCCGCACGGTCCGCGGGCCGTACGACGTCAGGGCGCTGCCGCCGGTCGTGCTCACGCTCGGCGAGGCCGACTGGCGGCCTTAGGCCCCGTCACGTTCCTCCGGGTCCTGGCTCCGCACGGCCCCGGGCGCGCCCCGCCACGTTGGCTGCGCCGTCGCTTCGCGTCACGTCCTCGCCCGATGCTCCGGCACCGGTCTCCCCGGCCGCCTCGCAGGTCACGCCCGGGGCTCTCGCTCGCCGACGGACCGGCTTGCGTGACGGGCCCTCGCCGGAACGGCGCACGGCGGGCGGCGTGCAGGGACGCCAACGACAGTGATCCCCCCGATGGCCGACGCCCCACAGATTTCCACCCTCGGCGCCCTGCGCGCCAGCGGCTACCAGCCGCGGTCCGTCAAGGACGAGATCCGCGCCAACCTGATCGCCCGGCTGCAGGCCGGCGACAACGTGTTCCCCGGCATCCTGGGCTTCGACCGGACGGTCGTGCCCCAGGTCCAGAACGCCCTGCTCGGGCGCCACGACTTCATCCTGCTCGGGCTCCGTGGCCAGGCCAAGAGCCGGATCGTCCGGATGCTGCCGTCGCTCATGGACGAGTGGGTCCCCGAGGTGGACGGCTCCGAGATCCACGACGACCCGCTCGACCCGGTCTCGAAGTTCGCCCGCGACCTGATCGCCGAGCACGGCGACGACACGCCGGTCAGCTGGCTCCACCGGTCCGCGCGCTACGGCGAGAAGCTGGCGACGCCCGACACGTCCATCGCCGACCTGATCGGCGACATCGACCCGATCAAGGCGGCCACCCGCAAGCTGACGTATGCCGACGAGGAGGTGATCCACTTCGGGATCATCCCCCGGACCCACCGGGGCATCTTCGCGATCAACGAGCTGCCGGACCTGCAGCCGCGGATCCAGGTGGGCCTGCTCAACATCATGGAGGAGCAGGACATCCAGATCCGCGGGTTCAACGTCCGCATCCCGATCGACGTGCTGATGGTGTTCACGGCCAACCCCGAGGACTACACCAACCGCGGCTCGATCATCACGCCGCTCAAGGACCGGATCGACTCCCAGATCCTGACGCACTACCCACGCGAGCTGGGGATCGGCGTCGAGATCACGCGCCAGGAGGCCTGGGCCGACCGCGACGGGGGCGTGGCGGTCGCCGTGCCCCACGTGTTCCGCGAGATCGTCGAGCAGGTCGCCTTCGAGGCCCGCGCGAGCGAGTACGTCGACCAGAAGTCGGGCGTCTCGGCGCGGCTGACGCGGGCGGCGCTGGAGGACCTGGTGAGCGCGGCCGAGCGGCGGGCGCTCGTCCACGGCGAGACCGAGACGACGCTGCGCGCGAGCGACCTGGAGGCCATCGAGCCGGCCGTGACGGGCAAGGTGGAGCTGGTCTACGAGGGCGAGCAGGAGGGGGCCCAGGGCGTCGCGCGCGCGCTCGTGGGCAAGGCGGTCTCGACCATCGTCAAGACCTACCTGCCGGACCCGACCGAGAAGGGCTCGGGCGCCGACGGGGGCCGCGCGGCCTACCGCGACGTGCTCGGGTGGTTCTCGCGCGGCAACACGGTCGACCTCGACACCGACCTGGGGTTCGCCACCTACGTCCAGCAGCTCGACCGGGTCGACGGGCTCGGCGCGCTCGTCGACGCCCACACGACGCCGACCTCGCCAGCCGAGAAGGCGTCGATGATGGAGCTGGCCCTGGAGATGCTCCACCAGCACTCGCTCTTGGGCAAGGACGTCGCCGACGACGGGGCGAGCTACTCCGACATGATGGGCTCGGTCCTGTCCGGCCTGGGCTCGTTCGGCCCTGACGACGACGACGACGAGGAGGACGACCCCGACTACCGACGCTATGGCTGAGCACGCCGCGCGGCTCGCCCTGCTCCTGCTCGCCTCGGTCGCCGTCTCGGCGCAGGCGCCCGCCGACGACACGCCGTCGGGCGGCGAGGCGGCCGGGGGCACGCTGGTCGTCGCCGTCCACCCGGCCCCGCCGTTCGCCGAGGCGGGCACGGGCGGGGTCTGGGACGGGCTCGGGGTGGCGCTCGCGACCGACCTCGGCCAGCACCTCGGGCGCGGCGTCCGGTTCGTCGAGGTCTCGCGCGACAGCGCGCTCGCCGCCGTGGTCGCCGGTCGGGCCGACCTCGCGCTGGTCACGATGACGCCGGCCGGCGAGGCCGCCGCCGACTACACCGCCCCGTTCTACTCGGCCCGCCTCGGCGTCGCGCGGCCGACCGGGAGCCGGCTGCTCGACGTCGCGGGCCGGCTGCTCTCCCCGTCCTTCTTCAAGGTGGCGCTGGGGCTCGCCCTGCTCCTGCTCGTGGTCGGCACGGCCGTCTGGGCGCTCGAGCGACACGAGAACGGCGACGAGTTCAGTGAGAGCGCCCGCAGCGGAATCTGGGACGGGTTCTGGTGGTCCGGCGTCACCATGACCACGATCGGGTACGGTGACAAGTCGCCCAAGACCGTGCCCGGCCGGTCGCTCGCGCTCGTCTGGATGCTGGTCTCGATGGTCGTGACGGCCTCGCTGACCGCGTCGCTCGTGTCGGCCACCGGCGCGTCCGACGGCGACGCCCAGCTCCCGGAGGACCTCCAGGGCAAGCGCGTCGGGGTGGTCGCCGGCTCGGCGGCCCAGGCGATCCTGGCCGAGGCCCGCGTCGACGCCCGGGCGTTCCCGACGGTCGACGCCGGGCTGGCCGCCGTCGAGGCCGACTCGCTCGACGCGTTCGTCGACGCCGCGCCCCGGCTCCGCGCCGGCCGCGCCGCCGGGGCCGACCTCCGGGTCCTGACGACGGGCGCCGAGTTCGAGCGGTGGGCGTTCGCGGTCGCCCAGGGGAGCCCGTTGCGCGACGCCGTCAGCCAGGCCGTGCTCGACCGCGTCCAGACGGCCGACTGGCCGGCCACCGTCCGCCGCTACGTCGGCTCCGACTAGGTGACGGTCCGCGCCGCCACCCCCGACGACGCCCCGGCCGTGTGCGCGCTCGTCCGCGACCTGGCGGCCTACGAGCGGGCCCAGGCGGGCGAGGTCGCGGCCACGCCGGAGGCGTTCGCCGCGGCGCTGGCGCCCGACGCCTCGCCCCGCTTGGGCGCGCTCCTGGCCGAGGTCGACGGCCAGCCGGTCGGGGTCGCCATCTTCTTCCCGGCCTTCTCGACGTGGTGGGCCGGCTGGGGGCTCTACCTCGAAGACCTGTTCGTCCGCCCGGAGCACCGGGGGCGCGGGGTCGGGCTGGCGCTGTTCCGGGCCGTCGCGGGCGAGGCGGTCGCGCGCGGCGCCGAGCGGCTGGAGTGGGTCGTGCTCGACTGGAACGACCTGGCACTCGACTTCTACCGCGGCTTGGGCGCGGAGAGCTTGGACGAGTGGACCAAGATGCGGCTGACGGGCTCGGCGCTCACCGGTCTGGCGGAGCGCACGCTGGCGGAGCCCGACGGCGGCTAGAGGGCCGGCACGACGCGACCGCCCTCGACCGTGACCTCGACCCAGTTCGAGACCGCGCCCGGAGGCGCCGCCACGACCCGGAGCCGGCGCCGGCCCGGCCCGAGCGCGTCCAGGTCGAGCACCAGCCGGTCGGCGTAGACGTCGAGCGCGTTCTCCTCCAGGAGCCGGTTGCCCGACAGCGCCACGCCGTCCTCGTCGTCGAGGTCGACGGGCGACCCGTCGCGGGCCTGGGCCACGAACACGAGCAGGCTCGGGTCGGCCGAGTCGGCGCCCTGCAGGCGGAGCGTGAGGTCGGGCGGGTGCCCCAGGGCGACCACGTAGCGCACGCCGCCGACCTCGAACGGGACGACCACCGGGAGCCCGTCGCCGGCCCGGAGCACGACGCGCCCGCCACCCAGGCGGTCCGCCTCGGCGCCGGGGTGGGCGGGGAACGTCACGGCCGCGTCGGTCCCGGTCAGGTCGGCCACGACGAGCGTGTCCGAGCGGCCCTCGCGCAGGGCGACGGTGGGGATGGGCCGCGAGACCGGGCCCGAGGCCGTGTCCGCCAGCGCCAGCGAGGCGTCGGGCGGCGGCGCCGGCGGGCGGGCCGGCGACGTGGAGCAGCCGGCGGCGAGCAGGCCGAGCAAGACGAGCAGACGCATCGGAGGTCGGGGCAAGGGGATCCATTCGGCCGCACCGGGCCGCGGCGTCGAGGGTCCGAGCGTGGGCGGCGAACGTGGATCTGGGAGGCGGGCGATACAACCCCGTGGCCTGACCGGAAGATTCGCCAGGCCCGAGAGCGTGGGTCTCTCCGCCTCGGTGAGTGGGCCCGGCGTGCGCCCGAGGCGGGCCCCGGGGTCAATAGTCGGGGCGCTGGCGGTTCTTCTTTTTCTCGGCCCGCTGCCGCTTGGCCTCCAGGCGCCGCCGCTTCGAGCCCCGGGTCGGCTTGGTCTGGCGGCGGACGGCGACCGGCCGGGCGGCCTCCTCCAGCCGGCGCCGGAGCTCGGCGACGGCCAGCGCCTTGTTGCGGAACTGGCTCCGCGAGCGCCGCGCCATCACCACGGTCCCCGACGGCCGGTGCGTCAGGCGGACGCCGGTCTCGACCTTGTTGGCCCGCTGGCCGCCCTTCGTGCTGCCGGAGAGCGTCTCCACGTCGCACTCGGCCATCAGGTCGTCGTTGCTCTCGGGGATCATGGGGGAGGGGTGGGGCCGGCCCTTCTACGGTGCCGGCCCCCGCCTCGGTCCCGTACACTCGGCCGGGTCCCCCTCTCCGTCCATGCGCCGCCTCGCCCTCGTTCTCGCCGCCCTCGCGGCCCCCGTCCTCGCCCAGCCGAGGCCCGTCGTCGACGCGGTCTCGCTCGACCGGGTCGCGACGCTGCCGCCGAGCACCGTCGGCGTCGCCTACGAGCCCGTCGAGGGCCGGCTCTACGTGCTCACCGGCGGCGGCGACCTGTACGCGGTGGCGCCCGGCGGCGAGCCCCAGATCGTCGCGACGTCGGACGAGCACGGCGCGCCCGTCCCGACCTACAGCGTCGCCATCGACGGCGCCGGGACGATCTACCTCGTGGGCGCCCGGCGGACCGAGACGACCAACACGGGCGTCGTCCGCCGGGGGCGGGTGGAGGGCGGCGCGCGCGTCTGGTCGACGGTCGCCGAGACCGAGCCCTACCCCTACGGCCGGACCGCGTTCGACCACAGCCTGAGCGCGGTCGCGGTCTCGCCGGACGGGACCTGGCTCGCGCTCAACAGCGGCTCGCGGACCGACCACGGCGAGGTCCAGGACGCCGGCGGCGAGTACCCCGGCGTCCGCGAGGTCCCGCTCACCTCGGCCATCCTGCGCGTCCCGGCCGACGCCATCGACTTGGTGATCCCGGCCGACTCGGCGGCGCTCGTCGACGGCGGGTTCCTGTTCGCCGACGGCACCCGGAACAGCTTCGGGCTCGCGTTCGCGCCGGACGGCGAGCTGTTCGGGACGGAGAACTCGGGCGACCGCGACGATGGCGAGGAGCTCAACTGGCTCCGCGAGGGCCGCCACTACGGGTTCCCCTGGCGGATGGGGACGAACGACACGCCCCAGCGCTTCCCCGGCTACGACCCCGACGCCGACCCGCTCGTCAGCCCGGCCTCGACGGCCTACCAGTCGGGCGCGTTCTACGACGACCCGGGCTACCCGGCCCCGCCGGCCGGCGTCACCTTCACCGACCCGATCCCGAACCGGGGCCCCGACGCCGACGAGTTCCGCCGGCCCGACGGGACCCGGGTCGACGCGAGCGTGGCCGGGACCGTGGCGACCACGTTCACGCCCCACCGCTCGCCGCTCGGGCTCGTGTTCCGGACGGAGGGGTTGGCCCCGGGGCTGGGGTGCACCGCGTTCATGCTGAGCTGGACCGACGGCGAGAACGGGAGCGGGTCGCTGCTGGAGCCGTTTCGCGACACGGGCGAGGACCTGTTGTGCCTCGACCTCGACGCCGACCGCGCGTCGCTGCGGGCGTCCCGGCTCGCCGCCGGGTTCAGCAACCCGATCGCGATCGCCACGGACGGCCAGGCGCTCTACGTCGCCGAATTCGGCGCGCCCTACGGGCTGTGGGCGGTGACGGTCTCGCCCGAGACCGCGACGGGCCCGGCGCCCCAGGCCGGGATCGCGCTCGCCGTCGCCCCGAACCCGCTCCGCGCAGGCGGCACGCTCGACGTCACGCTCGACGTGCCGGGCCCGGCGCGCGTCCGCCTGGTCGACGTGCTGGGGCGGACGGTCGCGACGGTCTGGGACGGCCCGTTGGCCGCCGGCACCGCCCGCTTGGGCGCCGAGGTGGACCGGCTCGCGCCGGGCGTCTACCTCGTCGTGGTCGAGGCCGGCGGCGCGCGGTTGGTGCGTCCCCTGACCGTCGCGCGCTGACCGGGCCCCTAGCTTGGCCGCTCCGCTGACCCGCCGGCCGTGCTCCGCTTCCTGCTCCTCGTCGCCGCCTCGTTCGCCGTCATGGAGGTGGCGTCGTACGCGCTCCACCGGTGGCTTTTCCACGGCCTGCTGTGGCGGGTCCACCGGACGCACCACGACCCGGCGCACGGGCACGGCAAGGGGTTCGAGTGGAACGACCTGTTCTCGGTCGGCTTCGGGGCGTTGTCGATGGGCCTGATCTGGGCCGGCCGCGCCGACCCGCTGGCGAGCACGGCGTTCCCGCTGGGCGTCGGGATCGCGGTCTACGGGCTGCTCTACTTCGTGCTCCACGACCTCTACGCCCACGGCCGGCTGGGGCCGAAAAAGACGACGGTGACCGCGGCGCAGGCGGTCAAGCGCGCCCACGGCCGGCACCACCAGTCGCTCTCCAAGGTGGGCCAGGAGCCGTACGGCCTGTTCCTGTTCCCCCCGTCGATGGGCCGCCGGTTCCAGCGCAAGCGCGACCGGGCCGCCTGAGCACGAACGGCCGCCGCCCTACGGAGACCGTAGGGGCACGGTGCGCCGTGCCCTCCTCCCGATCACCTGGGTCCCCGTTCTCCGCACGCCGCCCGCCTCGGGGAGACCGCGGAGGACGTCGCGCAGCCAGGCCGACCGCGTGCCGAGGCGGGCTCGGTAGCCTGCGCCAGGAATCGGGCAAACCCCGGCGGAGGGTGGCGCGTGTCAGCGGCCCCTCCCCCTCTGCACCCATGTCCGACGCCCGCACCTCCGGCCCCGGCGAGTCCCGCCCGCGCCCCGACGAGATCCACGCCCAGCAGCACGAGTACCCGGCCAGCCAGGACCAGCTCGACCCGGCGCCGGACTCCGACCTGTCCAACTACCGACCGGCCGACAAGCTCAAAGGCCGCGTCGCGCTCATCACCGGCGGCGACTCCGGGATCGGCCGGGCCGTCGCGATGGCCTACGCCATGGAGGGCGCCGACGTCGCCATCCTGAACAACGAGCGGCTCGACGACGCCGCCGAGACCAAGCGTCTCGTAGAGGAGAAGGGCGGCCGGTGCCTCACCATCCAGACCGACATCCGCGACTTCGACCAGTGCCGGGCCGCCGTCAACGAGACCGTCGCCGAGTACGGCCGGCTCGACATCCTGGTCAACAACGCGGCCTACCAGATGATGCAGCGCGACTTCGACGACGTCACGCTGGAGCAGTTCGACCGGACCATCCAGACCAACGTCTACGGCACGTTCCACATGACGAAGGCGGCCATGCCGCACCTGGGCGAGCGGTCGGTCATCATCAACACCGGGAGCATCATCGGGATCACCGGCAAGGAGTTCCTGCTCGACTACACCACGTCGAAGGGGGCCATCCACACGTTCACCAAGAGCCTGGCGCTGATGCTGGCCGACCGTGGGATCCGGGTCAACGCGGTCGTGCCGGGCCCGGTCTGGACGCCCAACATCCCGGCGACGATGGAGCCCGACATGGTCGAGGGCTACGACTCGGGCAACGCGCTCGGGCGGGCCGGCCAGCCCGAGGAGCTGGCGCCGGCCTTCGTGTTCATGGCCGCCGAGGACAGCTCGTTCGTGACGGGCGCGCTCCTGGAGGTCACCGGCGGCCAGCTCCACAACTGAGCCGAGTCCGCCCGCCTCGGGCGCGCCGTGCCCGAGGCGGGCGCACCGGGGCGCGCGGCGTCGGTAGCTTCCGGCGTCGCCCGCCCCCGCCATGTCCGAGCCGTCGTCTGCCCCCCCGTCCGCCTCCAGCGAGGACGACCGCGCGACGGTCACCGAGGCGCTCGGCGGGCGACCAGCGTGCCTACGAGCGGCTGGTGACCAAGTACCAGGGCGCGTTGCGGCGCCACGTCGGCAAGATGGTCCGCGACCAGGGCCAGGTCGACGACCTGGTCCAGGAGGCGTTCGTCAAGGCGTTCGGGTCGATCGAGAGCTACAACCCGGCCTACGCCTTCTCGACGTGGCTCTACCGGATCACGACGAACCACACGATCGACTACATCCGGAAAAAGAAGCTCCCGACGTTCTCGATCGACAAGCCGGTCCAGACCCGCGACGGCGAGCTCCAGATGGAGCTCCCGGACTCGACGTACCGCCCGGACCGGGCCATCGTGGCCGACCAGCGGAACGAGATCCTGCGCCAGGCCATCGACGAGCTGCCCGAGAAGTACCACCGGGTGATCGTGATGCGGCACCAGCAGGAGATGAGCTACGACGAGATCGCCGAGGAGCTCGACCTGCCGCTGGGGACCGTCAAGGCCCACATCTTCCGGGCCCGCGCGCTGCTCAACAAGGCGCTCCGGGCGCGGCGCGCGGAGCTGGAGTGACCCCGCCCGCCGCGGCGCTCGTCTGGGCGGCCCGCTCGGCGGCCTCGACGTGGTCGAGCAGGCGCGAGACGTCGGCCTCGATCCGGCTGAGGCCGGCCCCGAAGGCGTGGCTGGGGAACCCGCTGGCCCACTGGCTCCGGTTGAGGCGGGCCACGCGGGCTTCGAGGTCGCGGAGGGAGGTCGCCAGGTCGGCGACGGCCCCGGTAAAGCGGTCCATCGGTGGGGGGAGGACGTCGGGGGAACGTAACGCGCGGCGCCCGTTTCTCGAAACGACCGGGCCGGATGGAGGCGGCGCGCGACATCGGCAGGCTTTTTTGGTCTGGAAGCGCTTCGGGCCCGTCGCCCGGCCGTCTCGGTTGCCGGTGCAGGGGCCGGCGTCTAGCTTCCGGCCCATGCTGGTCACGCCCCCTCGCCGGACGCCGTCCGGTCCGACGACTCGAACGCTCCGTCCCCACGGGGAGGAGCGCCGCCTGTGACCTGAGCGGCCCTCCGGCGCTCGACCCACTCGGACCGCCCGCCTCCCCCTGGAGCGCGGGCGTTTTTGTACCCCGCCCATGCTGTCTCCCCACGTCTCCAAGTTCGGCGGCACGTCCGTCGCCACGCCCGAACGCGATCCGCCGCGTCGTCGAGCTCGTCACCGCGACCGAGGCTCACGGCCGCAAGGTCGTGGTGGTCTCGGCGCTGGGCGGAACGACCGACGACCTGCTCGCCGCGCTCGACGCCGCCCTCGCTCGGGACGGCCACGCCGCCGCCGTCGACGCCATCCGGGCCCGGCACCACGCCGCCGCCCGCGACCTGGCCCGAGCGGGCGACCTCGACGCGCTCGCCGCCACCCTCGACGCCCGCCTCGGCGAGCTGGTGGAGCTGCTCGACGGCGTCTCGCTGCTGCGCGAGGCGACCGACCGGACGCGCGACGCCGTGCTGGCGACCGGCGAGCGGCTGTCGGCGCCCATCGTCGCCGCGGCGTTCCGCGCGGCCGGGCACGCCGCCGTCGCCCTGGACGCGGCCGACCTGATCCGGACCGACGGCCAGTTCGGGAACGCGACCGTCGACGTCGAGACCACGCGGCGGCTGACCCACGACGCCGTCGGCGCGCTGGCCCCGGACGCGGTCGCCGTCGTGACGGGCTTTATCGGGTCGACCGCGGCCGGCGTCACGACGACGCTGGGCCGGTCTGGGAGCGACTACACGGCGACCATCCTGGCCGGCGCGCTCGACGCCACGGCGTGCGTCATCTGGACCGACGTGGCCGGCGTCTACACCGCCGACCCCCGGCTCGTGCCCGAGGCGGTCCCCCTCCCGCGCCTGAGCTACCGCGAGGCCGCCGAGCTGGCCTACTTCGGCGCCCAGGTGCTCCACCCGCGCACGATGCTGCCCGCCGAGCGGGCCGGCATCCCCATCCGGATCAAGAGCACGCTCGACCCCGACCAGCCGGGCACGCTGATCTCGAACGAGACCGACGCGCTCGACCTCCGCGTCAAGGCGCTCTCGGCGGTCCGCGACCAGGCCGTGGTGACGGTCGAGGGCGGCGGGCTCCAGTCGGTGGTCGGCGTGAGCGCGCGGCTATTCGCGGCGCTGTCCGGGCCGGCGTCAACGTCCGGATGATCAGCCAGGCGTCGAGCGAGCAGAGCGTCTGCGTGGTCGTAGACGGGACCGACGCCGAGGCGTCGGTCGACGCCCTGCGCGACGCGTTCGCGGCCGAGATCGCGCGCGGCGACGTCCGGAGCGTCGAGGCGATCCCGGGCTGCGCGGTCGTCTCGGCCGTGGGCGAGGGGATGCGGCACCAGCCGGGCCTGGCCGGCCGGCTGTTCGCGACGTTGGGGCGGGCCGGCGTCAACGTGCTCGCGATCGCGCAGGGCGCGGCCGAGACCAACATCTCGCTGGTCGTCCGCCAGCCCGACGTCCGGGCGGCGCTCGGCGCGCTGCACGAGGCGTTCCCGCTGCGCCGCGCGCGCGTCCACGTGGTCGTGATCGGGACCGGGACGGTCGGCCGGACGCTCGTCGAGTTCCTGGCCGAGCACGCGCCGGTCCTGATGGAGCGCGACCGGATCCACCTCCGCCTGGTCGGGCTGGCCAACTCGCGCCGGATGGCCTGGGACGAGGGCGGCCTGCCGCTCGACGCCGGCGTCGCGATTCTCGACGACGCCGCCGAGGCGGCCGACCTCGACGCGCTCGACGAACGGCTGCTCGCGGGCGGCCTGGAGCGCCGGATCGTGGTCGACGCGACGGCGTCGGAGGCCGTCGCCCGGCGCTATGCGACGTGGCTGGAGGCCGGCGTGGGCGTCGTGACGCCGAACAAGAAGGCCAACACGCTCGACATGGCCTACTACCGACAGCTCCGCGAGGCCGCCGGGCGCCGCGAGGTGAGCTACCACTACGAGACGACGGTGATGGCCGGGCTGCCGGTCGTGTTCACTGTCCGCGACCTGCTGCGCTCGGGCGACCGGATCGGCCACATCGAGGGCGTGTTCTCAGGCACGCTGGCGTTCCTGTTCAACCGGTTGGCCGAGGGCGCCGCGTTCTCCGACGCCGTCCGCGAGGCCAAGGCGAAGGGGCTGACCGAGCCCGACCCCCGCGACGACCTGACGGGCGAGGACGTGGCCCGCAAGCTGCTCATCCTGGCGCGCGAGACCGGCCGCGAGGTCGAGCGCGCCGAGCTCTCGGTCGAGTCGCTCGTCCCGGCCGAGTTGGCCGGCGTCTCCGTCGACGCCTTCATGGACGGCCTCGACGCCCTCGACGCCGACTGGGCCGCGCGAGTCGCCGCCGCCGAGGCCCAGGGCAAGCGGCTCGCCTACGTCGGCCAGATCACGGACGACGGGCTGAGCGTGGGCGTCCGCGCCGTCGACCGGGCGTCGCCGTTCGGGGGCTCGCGCGGGACCGACAACGTGATCCTGATCCAGTCGGAGCGCTACCACGACACGCCGCTCGTGGTCCAGGGCCCGGGCGCCGGGCCCGACGTGACCGCCGCCGGTCTGCTGGCCGACCTCGTCAAGGCCGCCGAGCTGATGCCGTGACCGCTGACACTCCTCCCAGCCCGACCCCCTCCGCCTCGGTCCCGAGGCGGGACGGGGTGCCGCCCATGTCCGACTCCGTCACCGTCTTCGGCCCGGCCAGCCTGTCCAACCTCGGGCCGGGCTACGACGCGCTCGGCCTGTGCATCACCGGGATGGGCGACCGCGTCACCGCGTGGCGAACGGACGCGCCGGGTGTAACGGTCGATGGGCCACCCGGTCTGCCGACCGACGCCGAGCGCAACACGGCCGCCCGCGCTGCCCGCCACGTCCTCCAGCAGGCGGGCGCGGGCGGCGGGCTGGGGCTCCGCGTCGAGAAGGGGATCCCGCTGGGGTCGGGCGTCGGCGGGTCGTCGGCGAGCGCGGTCGCCGGGGCGGTCGCGGCCAACGAGGTGCTGGGCCGGCCGTTCGACAAGGCGGGGCTGGTCGAGGCCGTGCTGGAGGGCGAGCGCGCGGCCGGCGGCTACCACGGCGACAACGTGCTGCCGGCCCTGTTCGGCGGGCTCGTCCTGGTCTCGCCGGCCGACCCGACCGAGTACCGTCCGACTCGAACTCCCGTCGCCGCCGCCCGCTCGCCGTCGTCCTCCCCGACGTCGAGGTGCTGACGCGCGACGCGCGCGCGGTCCTGCCCGCGACGGTCGCCCACGGCGACGCCTCGGCGCAGGCCGCCGAGCTGGCCTTCCTGCTCCAGGCGCTGTTGGCCGGCGACTGGACCGCCGCCGGGCGCCACCTGATGCGCGACCGGCTGGCCGAGCCGCACCGGGCCCCGCTCGTCCCGGTCTACGACGCCGTCCGCCAGGCCGCCCTCGACGCGGGCGCGGCGGGCGTCGCGCTGAGCGGGTCCGGCCCGGCGCTAGTTCGCGCTCGTCCCCGACGCCGACCCCCAGTCGGTCGTCGACGCGATGGTGGCCGCCAGCCGCGCCGGCGGCATGGACGCCCGGGGCTGGGTGGCCCGGTCGACACCGAGGGCGTCCGCGTGGTAGACGCCCCGTGACCCCGCCCGCCTCGGCGCCGACGCCGACCGACCCGGTCGACGCCGGCTGATCTCCGACCCCCGACCCCTCCCCGACCCCGTGACCGCTCCCCTCTACGTCAGCACGCGCGGCGGCGCCCCGGGCGTCCCGTTTCGCGAGGCGCTCCTCGACGGGCTCGCGCCCGACGGCGGCCTGTACGTGCCCACGCACGTCCCGGCGCTGCCCGACGACTGGGCCCGAGGCGGAGACGCTCGCGGAGGTGGGCGCCCGCGTCCTGGCCGAGTGGCTCCCCGAGGTGGACCGCCTCGGCGCGCTGGTGGGAGACGCCCTCTCGTTCCCCGTCCCGCTCGTCCCGGTCGGCGACGACGGCGTCTCCGTGCTGGAGCTGTTCCACGGGCCGACGCTGTCGTTCAAGGACGTCGGCGCGCGCACGATGGCGCGGCTGATGGCGGACGCCCTGGCCGGCGAGGAGGTGACGATCCTGGCCGCGACCTCGGGCGACACGGGCAGCGCGGTCGCCGACGGGTTCGCCGGCGTGCCGGGCGTCCGCGTGGTCCTGCTCTACCCCCGGGGCCAGGTCAGCGCGGTCCAGGAGCGGCAGCTGGTCGTCGCGCCGCGACGGCGTCCAGGCGCTCGCGGTCGAGGGCACCTTCGACGACTGCCAGCGGCTGGTCAAGGCCGCGTTCGCCGACGGCGCCCCGGCCGGGCGCCGGCTCTCGTCGGCCAACTCGATCAACATCGGGCGGCTGCTGCCCCAGATGCTCTACTACGTCTGGGCCGTGCGCGAGCTGGGCGAGCTCGCCCGTGTTCGTCGTGCCGAGCGGCAACCTGGGCAACCTGACCGCCGGCACGCTGGCCCAGCGCGCCGGGCTGCCGGTCGCGGGCTTCGTCGCGGCCCACAACGCCAACGACGGCTTCCCCCGGTTCCTCTCGGCGGCGACGCCCCGGCCGGCGACTCCGTGCGGACGCTGTCGAACGCGATGGACGTGGGCGTGCCGAGCAACCTGGAGCGGCTCCGGTCGCTGTCGTCCGACGCCGACCTGCGCGCGCTCGTCCAGGGCCAGGCGGTCACCGACGACGAGACGACGGCCTCGATGCGCCGCGTCCACGACGAGACCGGGCTACCTCGCCGACCCCCACACGGCGGTCGGGCTGGAGGCGGCCCGCCGGCTCCGCGCTCGGGGCGACGTCCGGCCCGTGGTCGTGCTCTCGACCGCCCATCCGGCCAAGTTTCCCGAGGCGGTCGCCGACGCGACCGGGGTCACGCCCCCGGCGCCGCCCCGGCTGGCCGCGCTGTGGGACGCGCCGACGGCGGTCGAGACCATCCCGGCCGACCTCGACGCGCTCCGGCCTCACCTCGCGTGACCCGGCGCGGGCGCCCCCTCTGAGGGGCCCCCGCGCGAATCACGGACCGGGACGACTACATCCCAGAGCCGGGCCGCTGGTTCGTCCCGTCCATGCCGCCCTGTCCGTTCATGCCGCGCATGGACGCCTCGCGGTAGGCCGTGTTGAACTCGGCGTCGTAGCGCTGGAGCCGGGTGGTGGCCGCCGCGCGTCCGCCCTCGAAGTCCGAGCGGAGCATCCCGCGCGTCGAGTACGCCTCGTTCCGGTAGGCGTCGCGCTGGCTCCGGAGCCGGACGAGGTCGCGGGCGAGGTCGCTCCGCATGGTCCCCGTCGCCGACTGGTACCGAGTCCGGAGGTCGCCGATCTGGCGGTCGTAGGCGTCGACCCGACCGGTGGCCGCGCGGGTGTAGGCGTCGCGCGTCCGGGCCGAGCGGAGCCGGGTCTCGTAGAGCCGGCGGTCGAGGTCGGCGTAGCGCTGGTCGAGGTCGGACCGCATCCGGGCGGCGGCCTCGGGGTCGCTCATGGCGTCGCCGTCGGCCTCGGTGCGGAGCGCGTCGTAGTCCGTCTGGAGCCGGTCGACGTCGGCCCGCATGGCCGGGTCGGCGGACGACCGGAGGGTGGTGAGGTCGCGTCCGAGCCGGTCGAGGCGCGTCCGGTACTGGGTCGGGTAGTCCGCGCTGGACATCCCGTCGCGCTGCGCCGGGGTGCCGGGCTGCGTGCGGTTCTGGGCGGAGGGGGCAACGGCCAGAATGCTGGCCAGGCCGAGAAGGAGAAGGGGTCTCATCGGTGGAGAAGGTGGGAAAGGAACGCTTCCAACGCGGGGTCCGAGCGGATGGGCTCCCCCACGGCGCGAAGTCCAGGTCTCCCTGATGCGCGTGGGGGGCAGCGCCCCACGCCCGTCCCACCTCGGCGCCGAGGCGGGCCGGACCGGCCGGGACCCCGCGCCCCGTGAGTCCAGACGGCGACCGCGAGCGCCGGCGTGCCGACTCCAGCCCGGCGGTCCGCGCTGTGGGACGCCCGTCTCGGCCGAGGCCTTCACTCCGGCCGCCCTCGGTGCGCCCCGCCTACCCCGCTCGCCCCAGCCCCGTCTCGGTGCCGAGGCGGGGTCAGCCGGCCCCGATAGCCCGCAGGCGCCGCCGGGCTCGGGCGAACCGCCAGGCCCCGTAGGCCGCGACGACGACCGAGAGCGGAAGGGCGGCAAAGCCCATCAGCTCCGCCCACGTCTCGTCGACGAGTTGGAGCAGGGCCACGCCGCCCGCCAGCAGGGCGAGCGCCGTGCGGAGGTAGGCCAGCAGCGTC
The DNA here is from genome assembly GCA_963740235.1 of uncultured Bacteroidota bacterium. GTDB lineage: Bacteria > Bacteroidota > Rhodothermia > Rhodothermales > Rubricoccaceae > Rubrivirga. The sequence goes on along the minus strand of CAVUDG010000007.1, from coordinate 706,890 downwards.
CGCTCGTTGGCCAGGACCGTCCGGTCGAGGGCGAGCTGGTCGCGGAGCGTGAGGTCGGCCTCGGGGACGGTGGCGTAGGGCGGGGGCATAGGGCGGACGGGAGGGACGGGTGAACGTCCCGGCCCGGCCGGCGGTCCGCCGCGCTAGGGGGCGGCCGGCGTTCGGGGGGCCGCGTTCTGCGGGGGCTCCGTCACCTCGTCGGTCGAGAGCGTGTCGGGGCCGTCGCCGGCGCTCCCCAGGGACAGCGCGATGATGGCTCCGATGACGAGGACGAGGACGACGGTGATGAGCCAGAACCGGCGGGAGGGCATAGCGATCGGGAGGAGGAGGAGGATGAGACGCGGCCGGCCCCGCCCCTGGTTTCTCCGTCGCTCGGCCCCAGGGGATTCCTGTGGAGCCTGGGCAGTCCGGCGCGTCATGCGCCATCTTCCGGCAGGCTCCGCCTTCCAGCAGTCTCCGCCCCGCTCGATGCTCCCGCTCCGTCCCGACCTCGCACCGCTCCCGGTTCCACCGCCCGACACGTCGGCGGGCCACTGGCGGGCCGCCGTGGGGATCGCCGTGGCGGGCGCTCTGGGCGCGGCCCTCGGCCTGTTCGGGCTGGAGTGGATGGACCGGTTCGAGCCGTCCGGCCTCGGTTCGATCGTGGCCGTCGTCGCGGGCGCTCCCGGCGTGCTCGCGGTCCACGAACTGGGCCACGTCGCGGGCGGGCGCTTGGCCGGCTGGCGGTTCGTGCTGTTCGTCGCCGGACCGCTCCGGGTCGAGCGCCAAGGCGACCGGCTCCGGTGGGGCCTCAACACGAGCCTGGCGCTGGCCGGGGGCCTGGCGCTCAGCGTCCCGACCGACGCCCACGACCTCGGGCGGCGGACGGCTCTCATGGTGGCCGGAGGGCCGGCGGCGAGCCTGCTCCTGGCCGGCCTCGGGTTCGCGCTCGGCGGCGCGTGGGCCGTCGTCGGGCTGATCTCGCTCGGGATCGCGGCCGTCACGCTGTTCCCCGGGCGGGCGGGCGGGTTCCTGACCGACGGCGCCCGGCTGCTCCGGCTCGCGCGCGGCGGGGCTGGGGCCGACGCCGAGGCGGCCGTGCTGGCCGTGTTCGCCCAGTCCGTCGCCGGCGTCCGGCCGCGCGACTGGGACGCCGACCTGATGGACCGTCTGGGGCACGCCGCGGGTGTCTCCCTCGCCGAGTCGGCCGGGTCACTGGTGACCGCCCGGGCTGTCGACACCGGCGACGCCGACGCGGCCCGCGCCGCGCTCGTCCGCCGGATCGACGGGTGGGCCGCCCTCCCGCCCGGCATCCGCGGCGGGCTCGTGGCCGACGCGGCGCTGTTCGAGGCCGGCGCCCGGGGCGACGCCGCGCGCGCCCAGGCGTGGCTCGACCGGCTCCCCACACGTGCTGTCCTGGCCGACCCGGGCGGCCTCGCGCTCGCCCAGGCGGCGACGGCCTGGGCCGACCGCGACGCCGAGGCGGCCCGCGCGCGCGCCGAGGCGGCCCGCGCCACGCTCGCCGACGCCCTCGACGCGGGCACGGCCGCCGCCCGCCGCGACTGGCTCGCCGGCTTCGGCGTGGGGGAGCGCGGGCGGGAGGCGCCGCCGGCCGCGCCCCGCGCCGCCCGGCTCAGTACAGCCCCACCGGGTCCACGTCGAGGTTGACGCGGTGGCCGGACGGCATCCGGACGGCGCCCTGGGCCGCCAGCACCACGGCCGCCAGCACCGAGGCCGGCAGGCCGCGCGGGGCCTTGACCAGGATCGTGGTAGCGCCACCACGTCTTGACGCGGCCGATCGAGCGCCGGGACCGGCCCCAACACCTCGACGCCCGCGACCCGGCCCGCCTCGGCGGCGAGCGCGGCCCCCCAGCGCTCGGCGAGCTGGCGCGTCGAGCCCTCGTGCGGCCCCTTGAACTCGACCCCGACGAGGCGCCCGTAGGGCGGGTAGCCGAGCGCGAGCCGCTCGCCCAGCTCGTCGAGGGCGAACCCGTGGAAGTCGTGGCTCGAGCGCGAACGTGATGGCCGGGTGCTCCGGGTTGCGGGTCTGGAGCAACACCTCGCCCGGGAGCTCGTGGCGCCCGGCCCGGCCGGCGACCTGGGCCAGCAGCTGGAACGTCCGCTCGGCGGCGCGGAAGTCCGGCAGGAGCATCCCGGTGTCGGCCTCGACGACGCCGACGAGCGTGACGCGCGGGAAGTCGAGCCCCTTGGCGACCATCTGGGTGCCCAGCAGGATGTCGGCGTCGCCGCGGCCGAAGGCGTCCAGGATGCGGCGGTGGGCCCCTCGGCGCGAGGTCGTGTCGAGGTCCATGCGCAGCACGCGGGCGTCGGGGAAGACCTCGGCGATCTCGTCCTCGACGCGCTGCGTGCCGGCGCCCGAGCGGGCGCAGGTCGTCGGCGCCGCACGTCGGGGCACGGGTGGGGGACGCGCTCGGCCCGGCCGCAGTAGTGGCACCGCATCGGCCGCCGCCGCCGGCTTGTGGACCGTCAGCGAGACGGCGCAGTCGCGGCACATCGGGCGTCCAGCCGCAGTCCTCGCACGTCAGGACCGGGGCGTAGCCGCGGCGGTTCTGGAGCAGGATCGTCTGCTCGCCGCTGCGCCAGCCGGTCCTTGATCGCCTGCGCGGAGCTCGTGCGACAGCGCCCCCTTGAGGCGGCGGACCTTGCTTCTCGCGCGCCAGGTCGAGCACGCGGACGGGCGGCAGCGGCGCCGGCGCGTGCGTCGTCCCGTCGGGCCCGCGGACGGGCACGCGCTCGGGCATCTCCAGGCGCGTGTACTTGCCCGCGTTCGCGTTCGCGACCGACTCCATCGACGGCGTCGCGCTGCCCAGCACGCAGACGGCGCCGGCGCGGTGGGCGCGCATCACGGCCACGTCGCGGGCGTGGTAGCGCGGGGCCGGGTCGAACTGCTTGTAGCTCGCCTCGTGCTCCTCGTCGACCACGACCAGGCCCAGGTTCTCCAAGGGCGCGAAGACGGCCGAGCGCGGCCCGATCACGATGGGGTAGACGCCGTCGCGGATCCGCGTCCAGGCGTCGAGCCGCTCGCCCGGGCTCATCCGGCTGTGAAGGACGGCCACGCGGTCGCCGAAGTGGGCCCGGAAGCGGCGGACGGTCTGGGGCGTCAGCGCGATCTCGGGGACGAGCACGATGGCCGTCTGGCCCCGGTCGAGCGTGGCGCGGAGCGCGCGGAGGTAGACCTCGGTCTTGCCCGAGCCGGTGACGCCGTGCAGCAGGAACGTCTCGGCCGCGGCCGCCCTCGACGGCGCCGACGATGGCCGCGAGCGCGGCGGTCTGGGCCGGGTGCAGGGCGAGGGGCTCGGCCGGCGCGGCGGGCTCGGCGTCCATGCCGTCGGCGCGGCGCTCGACCTCGGCGTCGAACACCTCGACGAGGCCCCGGCCGTCCAGGCTCTTGACGGTGCTGCTGCTGGCGCCCGACGCCGCGAGCGCCTCGGCCTGGAGCACGTCGCCGTCCGCCTCGGCGAGCCAGTCGAGCAAGGCGCGCTGCTTGCGGCCCCGCGACGTCGGCCGCCTCGGCGCCGTCACCGAGGCGGAGGTGGCGGGCCGTCTTGGCCGTCACGGCGGCGTCCTGGACCTCGTGCGTCGACGCGGAGCACGCCGGCCGCCTCCATCCGCCGCAGCAGGTTCTGGGGGACCGTCTTGCGTCCCAGCACGTCGGCCACCTCGGCGACGGGCAGGCCGGCCCCGTTGCTGCTCGGCGAGCGCGCGCAGGATCTTGCGCCCGCGGGGGTCGTCGGTCCAGGCGTCGGCCGGGGCGAGCGCGTGGGCCACGCGGCGGCTCTCGACGCCGGTCCCGCTCGGCAGCGCGGCCTTGACGGCCTCGCCCCAGGCGCAGAGGTAGTAGTCGGCCATCCACTGCGTCAGGCCCAGCAGCTCGGGCGTGAGCGCGGGCCGCGCGTCGAGCACGTCGTGGAGCGGCTTCAGGCCCTCGGCGCTCCCCTCGACCCGCTCGGCGACGACGCCGGTCAGCTGGCGCCGCCCGAACGGGACGAGCACGCGGGCGCCGGGCACGGCCTCGTCCGCTCATCCCGTCCGGCACGCGGTACGTGTACACGCCGTCGACGGGCGTGAGCGGGACGACGTGGGCGAGCGCGGGCATGGGGCAAGCTAGCCCGGCCCGGCGCCGGTCCCCCCGCCTCGGTGGGTCGGTCGGGCGGGGCGCCGAGGCGGACGGGGCGGTTGGGCGCGGTGCCGGTCGGGGCGGTCTTCGGCCGGGCCGCCGAGGCGGGGCTAGCGGCAGAGCGCGTCGCTCCAGTCGGTGTGGCCGCGGCCGGGCTGGCACCGCGTCTGGCGGCCGGCGGCGACCAGCTCCCAAGTCGGGCCGTAGGGCGCGTACGTCAGGCGGAGCCGCTCGTCGCGGACCGAGTCGTCGGCGAGCCCGAGCGCGGTCACGAGCGCCGTCGCCTCGTACGACGTCTCGGCCAGCACCTGGACCTCGACGCGGTCGGCCTCGGACTCGTAGCGGCGGGCCAGCGCGTCGGCGGCGGCCTGGGGCGTCGAGGCCGCGTTGTAGTCGTCCAGGACGTCGTCGGCCGGGGCGAACCGGCCCAGGCCCGCCGCGCCCGCCGGCGCCGGGCGGCTCGCCAGGCGCTGGAGCCCGGCGACCACGTCGGCGCCCTCGGCGAGCGACACCGGCCGGCACCCGCCCTGGGTGTCGCTCAGGAACAGGACGCCCGTCCCGTCGAGGTCGACGAAGTCGGAGACGACCGTGCTCCGGCCCCAGACCTGGGCGCTCGTGGCGCCGGAGTCGTCGGAGGCCTGGTAGACCCGCGTCGTCCGGCCGAGGTCGGCGATGCGGACCTCGGTCGACACCAGCGGCCAGTCCGGCCCGCCCAGCCCCTCGTTCGTCCCGCTGATCTCGAAGCACGCCCCGTCGGGCCGCCGGTAGCCCAGGGCGTAGCTCGCGAACTGGCCGTCGGTCTCGGCCTCGAACCGCGACAGCTCGAACGCGCCGGCGTCGCCGGGAACGAGGACCGGGATGCCGAGCCCGGCGAGCGCTTGCTGCTGGTCGGCGTCGAGGCCGCTCACCTCGGGCACGTCGAAGACCGGGTCGGGGTCGATCTCCTCGACCGCCGGAGGGCCGGCGCAGGCCGAGAGGAGCAGGACGGAGGCGGCGACGAGGCGCATGGCAGCAGGCGGGGTGGGCCCGGGCCTACGCGCCAAGCGCCCCGAGGTGCCTAGGCACGGGTCGCGGTCGCCCGGCGGAACGCCGCGACGTTGCCGGCGACGTCGCCCCGGAAGACCGCGCTGCCCGCCACGACCACGTCCGCGCCCGCCTCGGTCACCGCGCGGACGTTGTCCGGCGTGACCCCGCCGTCGACCTCGATCACGGCCCGGCTGCCCGTCCCGGCCAGCATCTGACGGCACCGGCGGATCTTGTCGACCGAGCCCGGGACGAACGACTGCCCACCGAAGCCGGGGTTGACCGACATGATCAAGACGAGGTCGAGATCCGGCGCGATCTCCTCCAGCGTCACCAGCGGCGTCGCCGGGTTGAGGGCCACGCCGGCCTGGCAGCCGAGCGCCGCGAATCGCCTGGACGGTCCGGTGGAGGTGTGGGCACGCCTCCTGGTGGACCGTGATCGTCGCGGCCCCGGCCTCGGCGAAGTCCTCCAGGTACCGGTCGGGGTCCTCGATCATCAGGTGGACGTCGAGCGGCACCTCGAACTCGTCGGCGAGCGACCGGAGGCCACGCATGACCGGGGCCCCGAACGAGATGTTGGGCACGAAGTGGCCGTCCATCACGTCGATGTGGAGCCAGTCGGCCCCGGCGTCGAGCGCCTGGCGGGCGTGGTCGGCGAGCCGGCCGAAGTCGGCGGCGAGGACGGAGGGGGCGAGGGTCATGGCGGCGGCGGGGGCTCCGCGAAGCTACCGAGGCCGGCGCCCTCGCCACCGCAGGAAGGCGCCGGCGGCGCCCGCGAGCGCGACGGCGACCGACTGGAACAGCGGCACGGCCAGCGCGACCGACGCGCTCCGCGGGCCCGGCGCGACCACGGTCGCCATCGCGTACAGCCCGACGGCGAAGAACACGGCCAGCACCAGACCGGCCAGCACGGCGGCCTCGGCCGCGAGCACCCCCGAGACCCACCGGGCCAGCGCGACGAACGCGACGTAGGGCAGGAGCGCGATCATCACGACCGCCGCCACCGACTGCCACGGCCGGTCGCCCGCCGTCAGGAACACGACGGCGACCGTGACCACGACCGCGCCGGTCGCGACGAACCGGGTCACGCGCGCGAGGTCGCCGGGCTGGGGGGCGGAGGGGGCGGGCACGCCGGAAGCTACCCGCCCCGACCTCGGTCGGACCGCGGCCCGAGCGGGCGGGCTCGGAGGGCAGGTCAGAAACAGGCGTCCTACCCCTCCAGCGGCGGCCGGCCGCACTCGGTGCAGCGGTAGGTCCCGCGAGCGGCGTCGGCGTGCCACGGCGTCGCGTGGTCACAGTGCGGGCATCGGCCCCAGTGCGACGCGTAGCGGATCTGGGCGGCGGCGAACAGGCCGTCGAACAAGGTGGGGAGGCGGAGACGGAAGGGCATCGGAGTCGGGGGGGATGAACTCGGTCAACGACCCGGGCCGGCGATCGATGACGCTCGTCTCTCCCGGAAGCGCTTGCCTCACAACGGCTTGACATCGAAGCGCTTCCCGAACCGCTTCCGTCCTACACGGCCGGCTGGGCCTCCGTCCGCCCCGCGCGGGTCCTCCGCCGGGTCTCCACGCCCGCCGGCCCCGCTCACCTCGGTCTACCGGTGGCCATGCCGAGGTGGGCGAGGGCGGAGGCTGGTCCCAGGCCTACGCCCTGCGCCCCGGGCCCGACGGGATGAGCCCCTGCTGGCGGGCGTACTCGAACACCCCGCCGGCCTCCAGAATGCCGGCGACGTCGCCCAGCGGCTGGAGCGCCCAGCTCTGGCCCGTGGTCACATTCGTGAACGTGCCGGCCTTGGTGTCCAGCTCCACCTCGTCGCCCGTCTCGACCTGGTCGTTGAGCCGCTCGGACGTCTCGAACGGCGCCAGGAAGCCGCCGTCGACCGCGTTCCGGTAGAAGATGCGCGCGTAGCTCTCGGCGACCACGGCCTCGACGCCGGCCTCGCGGAGCGCGAACGGCGCGTGCTCGCGGCTCGACCCGCACCCGAAGTTGCCGCCGCCGACGATCACGGCGTAGTCGCTCCGGTGCTCGCCCTCAGCCACGAACGGGACGTTCCCGTCGGGGAGCCCCGCCTGGCCCGGCGGCACCGAGGAGAGCGCGTACCGTCCGTAGAGCGTCCGCTCCTCGGGGTCGGTCAGGCTGTAGACCAGGTGCTGGGCCGGGATGATCTGGTCCGTGTCGACGTGGTCGCCGAGCACGTAGGCTCGGCCGCGGATGAGGTCGTTCATGGGTCGGAGGGCGTCCGCCTCGGGGCCGAGGCGGGCGGGGTCAGGCGGGGCGGGCGGGGTCAGGCGACGAGCACGTCGCGCGGGTCGGTGATGACGCCCGAGAGCGCGCTGGCGGCCGTCGTGAGCGCGGAGGCGAGGTAGACGGCCGACCGCTTCGAGCCCATCCGGCCGGGGTAGTTGCGGTTCGTGGTCGAGATCACGACCTCGTCGCCGTGCGTCCGCCCGAACGTGTCGACCGGCCCGCCGAGGCAGGCGGCGCAGGACGAGAGCCCGATCTGGGCGCCCGCGTTCTCGAAGATGGACGCCAGCGTCTCGCCGTCGACCGTCTCGGTCCACAGCGCCCGGCGGACGTCGGTCGTGGCCGGGACGACGTAGGTGTCGACCTGGACCTCGTGGCCCTTCAGGATCCGAGCCGCGGCGACGAAGTCCTCCAGCTTGCCGCCGGTGCAGCTCCCGATGTAGGCCCGGTCGAGCCGGGTCCCGGCGACCTCCGACACGGGCGCCTTGTTGTCCGGCGCGTGCGGCTTGGCCACGACCGGCTCCATCTGGCCCACGTCGTAGACGCGCTCCGAGTGGAAGCGGGCGGTCGGCGACGTGTAGACCGGCGCGAAGTCGCGGTCGGTGCGGGCGCGCGTGTAGTCCATCGTCTTGGCGTCGGGCTGGATGATCCCGTTTTTGCCGCCGGCCTCGATGGCCATGTTGCACAGCGTCATCCGCTCCTCGACCGACAGGTCGTAGACGGCCTGGCCGTCGAACTCCATCGCCCGGTACGTCGCCCCGTCGGTCCCGATGTCGCCGATGACGGCCAGGATGAGGTCCTTGGCCATCAGGTACGGCGGCAGTTCGCCCTCGAACACGAACCGCATGGTCTCGGGCACCTTGACCCAGATCTTGCCCGTCCCCATGATGAGGGCCGCGTCGGTGTTGCCGATGCCGGTCGAGAACAGGCCGAAGGCGCCCGAGGTGCAGGTGTGGCTGTCGGTCCCGAACAGCGTCGTGCCGGGCCGGTTGAACCCCTCCTCGGCGAGCGCCATGTGGCAGACGCCTTTGTAGCGGTCGCCGCCCACGTCGTAGTAGTGCGGGAGGTCCTGCTCGGCGGCGAAGGCCCGCAGGATCTCGATGTTGCGGTGGGCGTGCTGGTCGGCCGTGAAGATGTAGTGGTCGGGGATGATCGCGAGCCCCTCGGGGTCCCACACCCGGGCGTCGCGGCCGAACTCGCGCTGGAAGATCTCGATCGTCGGCGGCCCGCAGACGTCGTGCGTCATCAGCGTGTCGACGTCGATCCAGAGGGTCTCGCCCGGGCTGACGCGGTCCCGCCCGGCGTGCTGGGCCAGGATGGCTTCGGTGATCGTCATGGGAGGGCGTGGGGTGTGGGGAGGGGCGCGGCGGCGTGCGGCACCGGCGGCCTCGGGCAGTCTACGGGAGGAGCCGGGCGGTGCCCGTCGCTCCTCCCATCCCGGAGTCGTCCCGAAGGGAGGGCGTAGCCCGCACGGCGGAGGACCGGCGGACCAGGCGCGGCCGGGCTCGTCGAGGGGGACGGCATCGGGCGCGGCGCCCTCCGCTCGGGAGGCTCAGGGCGTCGCCGAGGCGGGGGCCGCGGGTTGGCTGGCGCCGTCGCCGGTGCTGGCCTCGGGCCGGAGCCAGTCCATCATGCCGCGGAGCTTCTTGCCGACGGTCTCGATGGGGTGCGCCTCCGAGGCCGCCCGCATCGACGCCAGCTGGGTCCCGCCGCCGGCCTGGTCGGCGATAAAGTCGCGCGCGAAGGCGCCCGACTGGATCTCGCCCAGGACCTTCTTCATCTCGCCCTTCACCGCGTCGGTGATGACGCGGTTGCCGATGGCGTGACCGCCGTACTCGGCCGTGTCGCTCACCGAGTGGTTCATCCGCGCCAGCCCGCCCTCGTAGTACAGGTCGACGATCAGCTTGAGCTCGTGCAGGCACTCGAAGTAGGCGAGCTCCTCGGGGTAGCCGGCCTCCACGAGCGTCTCGAAGCCCGCCTTGATGAGCGCCTCCGAGCCGCCGCACAGCACGGCCTGCTCGCCGAACAGGTCGGTCTCGGTCTCGTCCTTGAACGTCGTCTCGATGACGCCCGCGTGCGTCCCGCCGATGGCGTCGGCGTAGCTCAGCGCGAGCGCGAGGGCGCCGCCGGTCGCGTCCTGGTGGACGGCGACCAGGCACGGGACGCCGCCGCCCTCGGTGTAGACGCGGCGGACCAGGTGGCCCGGCGACTTGGGCGCGACCAGGAACACGTCGACGCCCTCGGGCGGCGCGATCTGGTCGTAGTGGACCGAGAACCCGTGGCCGACGGCCAGCGCCTTGCCCGGCGTCAGGTGCCCCTCGATGGACCCCTCGTAGACCGCCTTGTGGTGCTGGTCGGGCACCAGCAGCATGATCACGTCGCCCCGCTCGGCCGCCTCGGCCGGCGACACGACCTCCAGCCCGGCGTCCCGTGCCTGGGCGGCCGAGGCGGAGTCGGCGCGGAGCCCGACGACGACGCTCACGCCGCTGTCGCGCAGGTTGAGCGCGTGGGCGTGGCCCTGGCTGCCGTAGCCGATCACGGCGACGGTCTTGGAGCGGATGACGGCCGGGTCGGCCTCGTAGTGGACGGTCATGGGGGTCGGAGGAGTCGGGTCGGCCCGCCTCGGGGTCGAGGCGGGGAGGGTCGAGGGAGAGGTGCCGCTGGCGGTGGAAGGCGAGGCGACCGGAGCGGGCGACCTCCAGCAGGCCGTGCTCGCTCACGACCTCGATAAAGGCGTCGACCTCGGCCGACGTCCCGGTCAGCTCGACCGTGACCGCCTCGCGGTCGGCGTGGACGACGGTCGCGCCGAGCCCCCGCGCCAGCTCGAGCACGCCCGAGCGGTCGGCGGCGGTCGCGCGGAGCTTGACCAGGCACAGCTCGCGCTCGACGACCGGGTCGCCCGGCGCGAACTCGTCGAGCGCCAGCACGTCGAGGAGTTGGCGCACCAGCCGGACGGCCTGCCTGATCTGCCGCCGCGTGCCCGTGGTCACGACCGTCAGCCGCGAGACGGTCGGGTCGTCGGTCGGGCCGACGGAGACGCTGTCGAGGTTGAGGTTGCGCGCCGAGAACAGGTTGACGACGCGGTTGAGCGCGCCGGCGTGGTTCTCGATCAGGATCGAGAGGACGTGGGTCTGGGCCGTCTCGGGCGCGTCGGCCAGGACGGTCTCGCCGTCGGCCCGCTTGCGCAGGAGCTGCTGGGCCGTGAGGGCGCGCGCGGCGCCGTTCGAGTCGGACATGGGGGCGTAGGGCACGGGGCCCACCTCGGTGCCGAGGCGGGCGGGGTCAGTCCTCAGAGAACCGCTTGAGGATCATGTGGTCGGTCGCCGCGCCGGCCGGGACCATCGGGAACACCATCTCCTCGTTCGGCACGACGAACTCCATGAGCACCGGCCGGTCGGTGACGGCCCAGGCCGCCTCGATGACCGCGTCGGCCTCGTCGGGCGTGCTCGCGCGCATCCCGACGCAGCCGAACGCCTGGGCCAGCGCGACGAAGTCCGGGTTCGTGTCCGAGGTGTCGGTCTCGCTGTAGCGCTCGCCGAAGAACAGCTCCTGCCACTGGCGCACCATCCCCAGCCGGCTGTTGTTGATGACGGCCAGCTTGATCGGCAGCCGGTGCTTGGCCGCGACGCCCAGCTCCTGGCAGTTCATGAGGAAGCCGCCGTCGCCGTTGATCGAGACGACCGTCGCGTCGGTCCCGCGGAGCCCGAGGGCCGCGCCGATGGCCGCCGGAAAGCCGAACCCCATGGTCCCCAGCCCGCCCGACGTGATGTGGCTCCGCGTGCGGCCGAACCCGAAGTACTGGGCCGACCACATCTGGTGCTGCCCGACGTCGGTCGTCAGGACGCCCCGGTCGCCGGCCCGCTGGCCCAGCTTGCGGATGGCGACCTGGGGCGTGAGCGGCCCGTCGCCGGTCTCGGCTGGCATCTCCGCGCTCGCCTCGACCTCGGCGCGCCAGCCGCCGATCTGGTCCAGCCACGCGGCGGTGTCCTTGGGCTCCAGGTGCGGCCGGAGCTGGGCGATCACGTCCTTGACGTGGCCCAGGATGGCGCAGTCGGCGAACACGTTCTTGGAGACGCACGACGGGTCGATCTCGACGTGGATGACCTCGGCGTGCGGGGCCCACGCCTCCAGCTTGCCGGTCACGCGGTCGTCGAACCGGGCGCCGACGGCGATCAGCAGGTCGCACGTCTGGACGGCCATGTTGGCCCAGTACGTCCCGTGCATCCCCAGCATCCCCAGCGCCAGCTCGTCGGTCTCGGGAAACGAGCCGAGCCCGTGGAGCGTCGTCGTGACCGGGATCCGGGCGTGCCGGGCGAGCGCGGTCAGGTCGTCGGCCGCGTCGCCGGAGATCACGCCGCCGCCGACGTAGAACAGGGGGCGCTGGGACCGGGCGATCATGGCCGCGGCCCGCTCGATCTTGTCGGGCTGGGGCGGGTGCTCGTAGCGGTACCCCCGGAGCGCCACCGAGGCGGGGTACTCGAACCGGGCCTCCTCGGTCAGGATGTCCTTGGGCAGGTCGACCACGACCGGGCCGGGCCGGCCGGTCCGGGCGATGTGGTAGGCCGCCTTGATGGTCGGCGCGAGGTCGGCCGCGCTCCGGACCTGGAAGCTGTGCTTCGAGACCGACCGCGTGACGCCCATCGTGTCGACCTCCTGGAACGCGTCGCCGCCGATGAGCGGGACGGGCACCTGGCCCGTGAACACGACGATCGGGACCGAGTCCATCATGGCGTCGGCGATGCCAGTGACGGTGTTGGTCGCGCCCGGCCCGCTCGTGACCAGGACGGTCCCCACCTTGCCGGTCGCCTTGGCGTAGCCCTCGGCCGCGTGCGTCCCGGCCTGCTCGTGGCGGACCAGGATGTGCTGGAACGCCGGCCGGAGCTGGGCGAAGGCGTCGTAGATCTTGATGATCGCGCCGCCGGGGTGACCGAACACGAACTCGACGCCCTCGGCCTCCAAGCTCTTGACGAAGATGTCGGCGCCGGTCAGGACGGGCGCCTGGGCGTCGGGCGCCGTCGCCGGCGTCGGCGTGGCGCGGTGGGCCGGCTTGGGGAGCGTGGCAGTGGTGGACATGGGGGCGAGCCGGCAGAGACCGGCAGAGGGCGAGGAGGTCACTGGAGCGACACCACAGGGGGTGCCCCCAATGGGTCAGGCGTCGAGCGTGGCGACCGGGACGGCCGCGCCGTCGCCCGAGGGGGGCGAGGGCGCCAGGTCGGGCAGGCGCAAGACGGCCCCGTCGGAGGCCGACGTCACGAAGTGGGCGTAGCGGCCCAGCCAGCCGCTCCGGATCTTGGGCACGAACGCGGGCCGGGCCGCCAGCCGGCGCGCGATCTCGGCGTCGTCGACCAGCAGGTCCATCGTGCCGGCGGTCACGTCGATCCGGATCCGGTCGCCGGGCTCGACGGCCCCGATGGGCCCGCCCGAGGCCGCCTCGGGGGACGCGTGGCCGATGGCGAGCCCGCGCGTGGCGCCCGAGAACCGGCCGTCGGTGATCATGGCGACCGCGTCGTCGAGGCCCATCCCGACGAGGGCCGAGGTGGGCCCCAACATCTCGGGCATCCCCGGCCCGCCTCGGGGCCCCTCGGTCCGGATCACGACGACCTCGCCGCGCTGGACCTCGCCGCCCAGGATCCCGTCGACGGCTTGCTCCTGGGACTCGAAGATCCGCGCCGGCCCCTCGAACGTCAGCATGGCGTCTCGGACCGCCCCGCTCTTGACGATGGCGCCCTCCGGGGCCAGGTTGCCGAACAGCACCGACAGGCCGCCGGTCGGCCGGAACGCCGCCGAGGCGGGGCGGATGACCGCGGGGTTCCGGTTCTCGGCCGCCTCGATCATGTCGCGGAGCGTCCCGCCGACCGTCGGGCGGTCGGGGTGGAGCCGGCCCACGGCGTCGAGCTCCTTCAGGATGGCCGGGACGCCGCCCGCCGCCTCGACGTCCTCCATGTGGACGTCCGGGACCGACGGCGACACCTTGCACAGGTAGGGCGTCCGGGCCGAGACCTGGGCGATCCGGGCCAGGTCGTACGGGACCTCGGCCTCGCGCGCCAGCGCCAGCAGGTGCAGGACGGTGTTGGTCGAGCCGCCCATCGCCATGTCGAGCGCGAACGCGTCGTCGAGCGCGTCGGCCGTGACGATGTCGCGGGGCCGGAGCCCCTCGGCCACCAGCTCCACGACGCGCCGGGCGGCCGCGCGCGCCAGGTCGCGGCGGCGGGGGTCCGTCGCCAGGATCGAGCCGTTGTAGGGCAGCGCCAGGCCGAGCACCTCGGCCAGGCAGTTCATCGAGTTGGCCGTGAACATCCCCGAGCACGAGCCGCAGGTCGGACACGCGAGCGACTCGATCTCGAGCAGCTGGGCGTCGTCGATCTCGCCCGTCTGGTGCCGGCCGACGCCCTCGAACACGGTCGACAGGTCGATGGCGTCGCCGTTGGGGAGCCGCCCGGCCGCCATCGGCCCGCCCGACACGAACACGACCGGGACGTTGATCCGGAGCGCGGCCATCATCATGCCCGGCACGATCTTGTCGCAGTTCGGGATGCAGACCAGCCCGTCGAGGCAGTGCGCTTGGGCGACGGTCTCGACCGAGTCGGCGATGATCTCGCGCGACGGGAGCGAGTACCGCATCCCCAGGTGCCCCATGGCGATCCCGTCGTCGACGCCGATCGTGTTGAACTCGAACGGGACGCCGCCGGCCGCGCGGACGGCGTGCTTGACCACCTTCCCGAACGACTGCAGGTGGACGTGGCCCGGGATCAGGTCGATGTACGAGTTGCAGACGCCGATGAACGGCTTGTCGAAGTCGGCGTCGGACTCGATCTGGCCGGTCGCGCGGAGCAGGCTCCGGTGCGGGGCCCGTGTGATGCCGGCCTTGACGGTGTCGCTTCTCATGGTGAGGGGTGCGGGAGGGGTGAACGGGGGGGGGACGGACGCACCTCGCGTCCCTCCTTCCCTCCCGCCGCTACGCGGCGCCGAACGAGGCCATGATCCCGTCGGCGACGATCTCGCCCTCGTGGTGGTTGTCCAGGTCGAGCCCGTTGAGGGCGGCGACGTAGGCCTCGGCCGAGGCGCGCAGGATGTCGGTGCCGGCCGCCTTGCCCTGGGCGAGCGCCTGCCCGTCCGAGACGACGACGAGCGCCTCGCCCTGGGCGTCGGCGGCGCTCGTCAGCGCGCGGATCGAGTAGGTCTCCAGCCGGTGCGGCCGGCCGGCGGCCCCGTCGATGGCCCGGTAGATCGCGTCGACCGGCCCGTCGCCCGAGGCCGACTCGACCCGGAGCGCGCCGGTCTCGGCCTCGACGAGGGTCACCTCGGCGCGCGGCTTCTCGTCCGTCCCAGTCGAGACGTGGAGACCGACGAGCGACAGCCCACGCTCGGGGGCGTCGGCGGCCGGGTCGACGATCCGCCGGAGGTCGGCGTCGTAGACCTCGCGCTTCTGGTCGGCCAGGGCCACGAACCGGTCGTAGACCCGCTCCCGGTCCGCCGGGGCGATGTCGAGGCCCAGGCGGTCGAGCCGGGCGAACAGCCCGTGGCGCCCGCTGTGGCGGCCCAGCCGGATCCCGGCCGGGTCCGCGCCGACGTCCTCGGCCCGCATGATCTCGTACGTCGCCCGGTCCTTCAGGACGCCGTGCTGGTGGATCCCGGCCTCGTGCGCGAACGCGTTCGCCCCGACGATGGCCTTGTTGGGCGGCGGCGCGAACCCGGTCACGACCGAGACCAGCCGGCTCGCCTCGCCCAGGCGCGTCGCGTCGAGCCCGTGCGTGACGCCGTAGTGGTCCTGGCGGACGCGCAGGGCCATCGCGACCTCCTCCAGGGGCGCGTTCCCGGCCCGCTCGCCGATCCCGTTGACGGTCACCTCGACCTGGCGCGCGCCGGCCTCGACGCCCGCCAAGGTGTTGGCGACGGCCAGCCCGAGGTCGTCGTGGCAGTGCGTCGACAGCGTCACGCCCGACAGGTCGCAGCAGTCGGCGACGACGCGGAACAGCGCGGCGTAGTCGGCCGGCGTGCAGTAGCCCGTCGTGTCGGGGACGTTGATGGTCGTCGCGCCCGCCTCGACGGCCGCCGCGACCACGTCGCACAGGAACCCGTGGTCGGTCCGCCCGGCGTCCTCGGCGCTGAACTCGACGTCGTCGGTGTAGGCCCTGGCCTGCTGGACCGCCTCGGTCGCCATCCGGAGCACGCTGGCCCGGCGCTCGGCCGGGGTCGCCCCGAAGCGCGCGCCGCTGAACTTGGCCGCGATGTGGATGTCGCTCGTCGCGATGAACGTGTGGATCCGCGTGTTCGGCCCGTCGCCCAGCGCCCGGGCCGCCGCCTCGATGTCGGCGTGGTGGGCCCGGCCCAGCGCGCAGACGACGGGGCCGGTCCCGCCCAGCGCCTCGACGACCGCGCGGACGGCCTCGGCCTGTTGGGGCGACGACACCGGGAAGCCGGCCTCGATCACGTCGACGCCCATCGCGGCCAGCAGCCGGGCGACCCGGAGCTTGGCCGAGAGCGTCATCGCGGCGCCGGGCGACTGCTCGCCGTCGCGTAAGGTGGTGTCGAACAGGACGACCCGGTCGGTGGTGGCTGACATGAGAGGCTAGGTGAGGGTGAAAGAGGCGACCCCGTCGGCGACGGCCGCGCCGACGTCGGAGCACGAGGCGGTCCCGTCGAGGTCGGGCGTGTGGGGGCCGTCGGCGACGACGGCGTCGACGGACTGGCGGACGGCCGCCGCGGCGTCGGGCCGGTCCCAGGCGTCGAGCAGCATGGCCGCGCTCAGGATGGCGGCGAGCGGGTTGGCGACGTCGCGGCCCGCCAGGTCGGGCGCGCTCCCGTGGACCGGCTCGAACAGGCCCACGCGCCCACCGAGGCTGGCCGAGGGGAGCAGGCCCAGCGTGCCCGGCAGCGTCGCGGCCAGGTCGGACAAGACGTCGCCGAACAGGTTGCCCGTCACGACGACGTCGAACCGGCGCGGGTCGCGGACGACCTCCATCGCGGCGTGGTCGACGTAGAGGTGCTCCAGGGCCACGTCCGGGTACTCGTCTGCGCCGACGCGCGAGACCACGTCGCGCCACAGCGCCGACGACGCCAGCACGTTGGCCTTGTCGACCGACGTCACGCGCCCGCCACGCCTCTCGGCCCAGGCGAAGGCGACGCGCGCGATCCGCTCGACCTCCAGGACGGAGTACCGCATCGTGTCGAAGGCCTCGGTCGCCGTCCGCCCGCGCGGCGTGCCGAAGTAGATGCCGCCCGTCAGTTCGCGGACGATCAGCAGGTCGGTGCCAGCGACCCGCTCGGGGCGCAGCGGCGAGCGCTCGGCCTGGGCCTCAGACACGGTCACGGGCCGCAAGTTGGCGAACGCACCCAAGCGGGCGCGCAGGCGGAGCAGCCCGCGCTCGGGCCGCCGGTCGGCCTCGACACCGTCCCAGGCCGGCCCGCCGACGGCGCCCAGAAAGACGGCGTCGGCGTCGAGGCAGGCGTCGAGCGTAGCACGCGGCAACGGGTCGCCGTCGGCGTCGATTCCGGCCCCACCGACGGCGTGGTCACCGGTCGTGACCTCGAACCCGAACGCCTCCGCCGCAGCCCGGAGCACGCGCACGGCTTGGCGCGTGACCTCCGGTCCGATCCCGTCGCCCGGCAGCAGGGCGAGCGCGTACGAGCGGGCGGCGCGGTTCATCGGCAAAGGCTCGGGCTGTGACCAACCCAGCGTGCGACGAATCAGCGAGCTTCGAGTCGGTCGGGTGGATCAGCCTCCTACGAGGAGGCCGATAAGGAGGACCGGGAGGACCGCTGGAGCCGGGCTCGCCACCGGGGCGAGCGTGTCGACGGGACGGGGGGCACGAGCGGTCACGCGGGGGCGCCTCGCTGGGGGCGCTGTAGGGACGCGCATGGTACCCGCCCGCCTTCTCCCCGTCAAAGGTTTGTGAAGATCGGAAGCCCTTCCAATTTGTGAAGATTTGGTCGGGCCTCTCGTGGGGCGAGAGGGCCGCCCGCCTCCGCCCGCCTCGACGCCCCAGTGCCCGAGGCGGGAGAGGCGGAGGGGCCGCCCCCCGTCCCCTCCGCCCGTCGTCGATGGCGCACAGAGGTGCCCGAACGCTTCGCTACGCCATCACGCGGCGGGCCGCCTCGACCACGGCGTCGACCGTCAGCCCGAGCGACTCGTAGGCCGCCTCGCCCGGCGCACTCTCGCCGAACCGGTCGAGCCCGATCGACTCGCCGTCCAGCCCGACCACGCGGCCCCAGCCGAACGTGCTCGCGGCCTCGACGGACACGCGGGCACGCACCGACGGCGGCAGCACGGACTCGCGGTACGCCTGGTCCTGCTTGAAGAACAGCCGGTCGCACGGCATCGAGACCACTCTCGCGCCGGTCCCGATCTGCTCTTTGGCCTGCATCGCCAGTCCGACCTCGGACCCGGTCGCGATCAGAATGATCTCGGGCTCGCCGTCGGAGTCCGAGAGGACGTAGGCGCCCCGGGCGACGCCGTCGGCGGCCAAGTCGGCGGTCTCGGCCATCGTCGGCAGGTTCTGGCGGCTCAGGGCGAGCGCGGTCGGCGCGTCGGTCGTCTCCAGCGCCACGCGCCAGGCGGCGGCCGTCTCGTTGGCGTCGGCCGGGCGGATCACGTGGAGCCCGGGGACCGCGCGCAGGCCGGCCAGCTGCTCGATGGGCTGGTGCGTCGGGCCGTCCTCGCCGAGCCCGACCGAGTCGTGCGTGAACACGTGGACGACGGGCGTCTCCATCAGCGCCCCCAGGCGGATGGCCGGCTTGCCGTAGTCGCTGAAGATCAAGAACGTGCCGCCGTAGGGGCGCAGGCCGCCGTGGAGCGCGAGCCCGTTCATGATCGAGGCCATCCCGTGCTCCCGCACGCCGTAGTGGACGTAGCGGTTGGCGGGCGCGTCGTGCTGGAGGTTCTCCATGCCGGCCGCCTTCGTCTTGTTCGACGGCGTCAGGTCGGCCGAGCCGCCGATCAGCTCGGGCAAGACGGGCGCGAGCGCGTCGAGGACCTTGCCGCTGGCGGCGCGGCTCGCCATCCCCTTGGCGTCGGCGTCGAAGGTGGGGAGCGCGTCGGCCCAGCCCTCCGGCAGGTCACCGGCCAGGCGGCGGCGGAGCTCCGAGGCCTTGTCGGGCGCGGCGTCGGCGAAGGCCGTCATCCGCCCCTCCCAGTCGCAGTGGGCCTCCGACCCGTGGAAGGCCCGCTCGTGGAACAGCGTCGTGGCCTCGTCGGGGATGGCGAACGGCTCCGGCGGCAGGCCCAGGTTCTCCTTGGTGGCCTCGACCTCGTCGGCGCCGAGCGCGTCGGAGTGGATGTCGTGCGTGCCGGCGTGGTGCGGCGACCCGAACCCGATGGTCGTCCGGCAGGCGATCAGGCTGGGCCGGTCGAGCACGTCGCGGGCCGTCGCGATGGCGCGTGCGACGGCGTCGTTGTCGTGGCCGTCGACCTCGCGGACGACGTGCCAGCCCAACGCCTCGTAGCGGCCGGCGCGGTCCTCGGTGAACGCGAGGTCCGTCGAGCCGTCGATCTGGATGTAGTTGTCGTCGTAGAGCACGACCAACTTGCCGAGCCCCTGGTGCCCGGCGAACGACGAGGCCTCGTTCGAGACGCCCTCCTGGAGGTCCCCGTCCGACGCGATGACGTAGGTGTAGTGGTCGACGACGGTGTGCTCGTCGGTGTTGAACTGGGCCGCCAGCGTCCGCTCGGCGAGCGCGAGCCCGACGGCCGTCGCGATCCCCTGACCGAGGGGTCCGGTCGTGACCTCGACGCCCGGCGTGTGCGTGACCTCGGGGTGGCCCGGCGTCTTGGACCCGAGCTGGCGGAACCGCTTGAGCTGGTCGAGGGGCAGGTCGTAGCCGCTCAGGTGGAGCAGGCTGTAAAGCAGCATCGACCCGTGGCCGGCCGAGAGCACGAACCGGTCGCGGTCGGCCCAGTGCGGGTCCTTCGGGTTGAACGTCAGGAACCGCGACCACAGGACGGTCGCGGCGTCGGCCATCCCCATCGGCAGGCCCGGGTGCCCCGAGTTGGCCTGCTCGACCGCGTCGACGGTCAGGCCGCGGATGGCGTTGGCGGCGAGCGTCTCCAGGCGGGCGGTCTCGTCGGCGGTGCGGTGAGCGGGGGCCTCCATCTCGGAGGTGGGAGCGGGCTGGTCGGCCATGACGTGCGGGGGCGAGGGGGAGGGCCCATGCTACGGAGCGCTGGCGCCTTCGATCCAGCGGGCCCGTGCGACCCGGCCGGCCTCGGCGGGTCGGTGGCCGGAGCCACGCCGCGCCTGGCGCGTCCGACGAGCGCACCGAGGCGGGGACGGCTGGGACGGCGGCTCCACGCCCACGAGCGCGGTCTTGCCGACCGGTTGCACGACCGGGGCGGCGTCGAGCGTTGAGGCCCGCGCATCCGCGCGGCCCGGTCGTCGTAGAGGCCCGTCCGCGCTCGCTCCCCCCATGTCCGACCCCGTCTCGCCCGCCCCCCCCTCGCCCCAGGCGCCGCGCTGGCGCCGCGCACTGGCCTGGTTGGGCGGCCACCTCCGCCGGTTCGCCGTCTGGGTCTGGGCCCGGTTGCGGGCCGGCGCCACGCTCGCCTGGGGCAACGTCCGCGACGGCGAGCGGTCGGCGCCGCGGCGCGCGCTGTGGGCCGCCGGCGGCCTGGCCGGCCTCGGCGCCGTGCTCGGCGTGGCCGGGCTGGTCCTGCTGGTCGCCTACACCGTCGTCCTGTGGCCGTTCACGCCCAGCGTGGCCGACTTGCGCAACGCCCGCGAGGTCGACCCCTCGACGGTCGTCTCGGCCGACGGCGTCACGCTGACGCGCTACGCCCGCCAGGGGCGCGAGTGGCGCTCGCTCGACGACATCTCCCCCCGGGTGGTCGAGGCGTTGGTGGCGACCGAGGACCGGCGGTTCTACACGCACGGCGGCGTCGACCTGGTCGGCTGGGGCTCGGTCGCGGTCGGTGCCGTGACCGGCGACGGGCTGCGGGGCGCCTCCACGATCACCCAGCAGCTCGCGCGGAACCTGTTCCCCGACGAGATCGGCAACGCGGCGTCGGTCACCCGCAAGTTGCGCGAGGGGATCACGGCGCTCAAGATCGAGCGGGTCTACTCCAAGGACGAGATCCTGGAGCTCTACCTCAACACGGTCCCGTTCCTGTACAACGCGCACGGGATCGAGATGGCCGCGCGGACCTACTACTCGACCGACGCCGGCAGCCTCGACCGCCTCCAGGCGGCGACGCTGGTGGGGATGCTCAAGGGGACCTCGTCGTACAACCCGTACCGCCACCCCGAGCGGGCCAAGGCACGGCGTAACGTGGTGCTGGGCCAGCTCGTCCGGTTCGGAGACCTCCCCGCGGCCGAGGCGGCCAGCCTGGGCGAGCAGCCGCTCGGGTTGCGGTTCCAGCGCCAGACGATGCAGACGAGCCGGGCGCCCCACTTTACCGAGCACGTCCGGAAGCAGCTGGAGGACTGGGCCGACCGCGCCGGCTACAGCCTGTACGGCGACGGGCTCACCGTCCACACGACGCTGGACTGGCGGATGCAGCAGCAGGCGCAGGCCTCGGCGACCCGGTTCGGCGACGCGCTCCAGGCCGTCGCCGACGTCGAGTGGGGACGCGCCAGCACCGCCCGCTTGGGCACGACGACGGCCCCCTACGTGACGGCCTCGCGCTCGACCCGGGCGTTCGACCAGTTCTGGACCGTCCGCCGCAGCGCCGCCGACGCGTTCGTCCGCGCGACCGCCACCTACCGCCGGGCCGTCGAGGCGGGCGAAGAGCCCGACGCCGTGCTGGCGCGCCTGCGCGGGACGCGCTCGTTCGTCGACTCGCTCCAGGCCGTCAAGATGCGGCTCGAGGTGGCCGTCACGGCCGTCGAGCCCGAGACGGGCCACGTCAAGGTCTGGGTCGGCAGCCGGGCCTTCTCGCGCTCGGCCTACGACCACGTCGCGCGCGCCAAGCGCCAGCCGGGCTCCATCTTCAAACCGTTCTTGTACGCCCGCGCCCTCGAAGAAGGCTACCGGCCGGACGACCAGGTCCTCGACGCCGACGTGGCCATCGAGATGGCCGACGGCGTGGTCTGGCAGCCGACCAACGCGAGCGGGACCACCTCGGACGAGATGATCAGCCTGCGTGACGGGCTGGCCTACTCCAAAAACACCGTCGCCGCCCGCCTGGTCGACGACGTGGGCGCGCGCGACGTGGCCCGGACGGCCCGCCGGATGGGCGTGACGAGCGACCTGGAGGCCGTCCCGTCGCTGGCGCTGGGGACGAGCGAGGTCTCGCTCTTGGAGATGACCGACGCCTACGCGACCATCGCGGCCGGCGGCGTCCACCGCCCGCCCGTCACGGTGACCCACATCACGGACCGCGACGGCCACGAGGTCGCCCGGTTCGAGCCCCGGTCCGACCGCGCGCTCGACCCGGACGTCGCCGTCGACCTGCTCGACATGATGCGGGGCGTGGTCGACCGGGGGACGGGCACCGAGGTCCGCTCGGCGTTTGGCGGGCGGGGCGACCTGGCCGGCAAGACGGGCACGACCCAGGACGGCGCCGACGGCTGGTTCCTGCTGATGCGGCCGGACCTGGTCACGGGCGCCTGGGTCGGGTTCGACGACCCCCGCGTCACGTTCCGCTCGTCGTATTGGGGGCAGGGCGGCCACAACGCGCTGCGCGTGGTCGGCGACCTGAACCGGTCGTTCCAGCGCGACGGGCTGGTGAGCACCGCCCTGGAGTTCCCGCGCCCCGAGCCCGAGCCGCCGGGCGGGCCGAGCCTGTGGGGCCGCGTGACCGACTGGGTCGGCGGGCTGGGCGACCGCCTGTTCGACCGTGGCACGGACCTCCCCGACGACTACGGCCCCCGCACGCCCGGCCGCCGGGCCGACGACCCCGACCCGACCCGTGACCGCCGCCGCGACCGCGACCGCCGCGAGGACGTGCTCGCCGAGAACGCGGACTGGTTGAACGACGCCTGGGACGAGGTCGAGCAGATCGACGACCCGATGATGCGGCAGGCCGCGCGCGAGGTGCTCCGCCGAGCGACCCAGGAGATCGCGCGCGAGGGATGGCGCGACGGCTGGGCCGACCGCGTCGGCCGCGCCCAGGACCGGGCCGTCGACGACGCCCGCCGAGAGATCGAGCGCGAGATCGCCCGCGCCCTGGACGGTGACGGACCCGGGCAGGAGTCCCGCCGCGCCGGCCCGTTCGCCGACGAGACCGCAGGGGACGAGGGGTTCGAGATGGAGCCTCTGGAGGAGGCCCCGGTGACGCCGGAGCCACCGCCCGCCCCCCAGCCGCAAGAGAGCCCGCGCGCCGGCGACGGCGGCCGCATCGGGTTTTAGGGCGGCCCGCCTCGGTGCCGGCGCGGGGGGGGCGACCGCCTCCCCACGCAAGTCCGCCGTCCCGCCAGGCAGGTGTGCAGCGGGCCGCCTAGATCTCCCGGCTTCTCTGCGATGCTCCGCTATAGGCGAGCACGAGGTCTGTCGGTACGTTCCCGCCGTCGCCGCTCAGGATGCTAGGGGGCCATCCCTCTCTAACGCAACAGTGTGTACCACGTGGTCCGCACTGGCCTTGGCTCGGCGCTCGAGTGTCGTTCGTGGTTCTGCGCGATGCGCTCACCGCTCTGCTCGAGCACTCCCGGTTGTCTCTCCATCCGCCCGCTTCCTGTCGCTCAATGCTGCACCTTTACTCCGCATCGGCTTCCAGCACCCGCCCCGTGATCCGTACCGCGGGGCGTTCTCGCGCTCGTCGCCGCACTGGCGCCGTCGTCCTGGGGGCGCTTCTGTGCGCCCTCCTCATGCCCGCCGTGGCGGACGCTCAGGTCGCCCCCGAGAGGTCGGGGGGCCACAGCCACGCGAAGATGACGGCCCCGGTGTCGGTCGCGTGGATCGCGCCGGACGGCCCCCAGTCGGGTCGTGCATTCGAGGCCGCGCTGGTGGTCTCCGCCCCGGTCGAGGATCTCACCGACGTCGTCGTCACCGTGATGCCGGGGGCCGGGCTCACGCTCACGGCGCCGACGCAGGTCCGCCTCGGCGATCTGGCGCGTGGGGAGTCCCGGCGCCTCGCCGTGCCCCTGGGCGCCGCGTCGGCGGGCGAGGGGGAGGTGCGCGCGCAGGTGGCGGCCACGGCCGCGCGCGGAACGGTTCGGCGCCTGGACGTGCTCTACGCCCTCGTCGGGGACGTCGAGACCGTCGCCACGCGGGGCAGCTTCGTCGTGGCCCGGCAGGACCGCCTGCGGTACGCGGCCGAGGTGGGCCGGATGAGCACCGAGGCCGTCGAGGCCGCGCGCCGCGCGATCCGCCAGACGACCGGCGAGGCCACGGTGACGGTGGCCGCGGGAGCCGCCGCGAGCGGGTCGGCGCCGGTCACGGTCTCCGGGACGGTCCGGTACGCGGACCGGAACGGCGACCTCAAAGCCGTCCGGCTGATGCCCGTCCAGGTCTTCGACGACCGGAACGACGGCGACCCCACCGACGACCTGCTCCTCGGCACGGCCCTCACGGCGGCCGACGGCTCGTACACGCTCACGGCCGACGTCGCCGGCGCGGCCGACCTCTACGTCAACGTGCTGGCGCGCTCGGAGGGGTTCTTCGTCGTCCCGCCCGGTGCCACGGAGGACGAGGTCCGTCCCGAATCGGAGACCTACAGCGCCCGGAGCCCCGCCCAGATCGGCATCGTGTCGGACGTGCAGATCGACCTCGACATCCCCAACACGTCGGCCCCCGGCAACGCCTTCTCCGTCGCCGACGCGCTCGTGGAGAGCGCGCAGTACGTGAGCACGGTCAACGGGGGGTTCCTGCCCCTCCTCCCGGTGGTGTTCGGCGGCGAGGGGTCGTTCTTCAACGAGACCGCCCTCTTCATCCTCCTGCTGGACCGCTACGACTGGGACGTGATGCACCACGAGTACGGGCACTACGTCATGGCCCAGATCGGCATCCAGGACAACCCCGGCGGGGACCACAGCAGCGGGACCAACCTCGCCGAGATCCACGGCAAGAGCGACGGCATCCGGCTGGCCTGGGGCGAAGGGTGGCCGACGTACTTCGGCACCTCGCTCCAGCAAGTCCGCAACAGCGCCGCGCTCGGGATCCCGACGGCCGGGGACGTGCTCTACACCGACACCGAAGACGGGGAGCTGGAGTACAGCCTCGAGTCGTTCGAGGGCGGCTCGGCGCTCGGCGAGGACGACGAGCTCTCGGTCCAGCGGATCCTCTGGGACCTCTACGACGCTGCGCCTGACCAAGGAGACGCCGTCGCGCTCGGCGACCAGGTCATCTGGGACACGCTCAAGGCGTCCCGTCCCGTCTCGCTCTCCGCCGCTTGGAACGCCCTGACGTCCGGGCGGAGCGTGGCGGAAGCGGCGGCCTTCGGGTCCGTCTTCGCCACCCACAGCGTGGCCCCCGCCCTGACGGCCCCGGCCGATGGGACGGACGTCTCGCTCTCGGACCCGCCGGCCACGTTCGCCTGGACGCCCCAGGGCGCCGGCCCGAGCTTCCGGCTCAACCAGTTCCACGTCGAGTTCTACTCCGAGGACCTCTCGACCCTGCTCTTTACGTCGCCCCAGATCGAGGCGGCGACGTACACCCCGACCGCGACGGAGTGGGCCGAGTCCATCTTCGGGACCACGAACCGCGTCAGGTGGCTGGTGCGGGGCTCGAACACGAGCGGCCCGGTCACCGGCACCTACGTCAGCCAGGCCTCCTTGCTCACGACCCCGCCGCCGACGGCCGCCGAGGACGAGTCGGGCACCGACCTCGTCGTGTCCGTCCGGCCGAACCCGTCGGTCGGGGAGGTCCGCGTGGCGTTCGGCGTGACGGAGGCCACGGAGGTCCGGGTGACGGTCCACGACGTGCTGGGGCGGCAGGTCGCCACGGTCGCCGACGCCCCCTACGGGCCGGGCCGTCACACCGTGTCGATCGAGGCCGGCTCGCTCGCACCCGGCGTGTACGTGATCGCGGTCGCCTCGTCCGAGGGAGTCCGCACGGCCCCGGTGACGCTGATCCGCTAGGCGCGGCCGGTGAAGCGGCGTGGGGGAGAGGGGCGCCGATCCCACCCCGCGCCGCCGGGCCGTGCAACGCTGACCCCGCCCGCCTCGGTACCGAGGCGGGGCGACTCGGGACTCCTCCGGGGGAGCCGCTCCCCCTCCCGCCGTCGTCCTGGGCAGAGCGGGGGGTCTGCGGGATGCGGGCGCCGAGGCGGCCGCGAGCCCCGAGCCACAAGCGGCCAGATCCTCGGCCGCGCCGCCCCTTCGGGACCGCGCCCGCTCAGGATAACGAGGGGTGGTACAACGCGTGCGGCGCCATCTCCCCAAACGACACCGGGGGCGCCCCGTCTGGAGCGCCCCCGGCACGGGTCGATCTGAGCGTCCGCTAGCCGACGAGCAGCTGCCAGCCGGCGACCAGCGCGGCGATCACGAGGATGTTGGCGATCGAGATCGGCAGCATGTACTTCCAGCCCAGGTTCATCAGCTGGTTGTACTTGAAGCGCGGCAGCGTCCAGCGGATCCAGATAAAGCAGAAGGCGATGAACATCGTCTTGAGCAGCGTCATCGCGACCCCGATCAGCGTCAGGAGCACGCCGCCCAGGCCGAAGGCCTCGACCAGGAGCGACTGGCCCGGCATGAGGTAGCCGCCCAGGAACATGACCGTGATCAGGAGCGAGGCGACCCACAGGTTGACGTACTCGGCCAGGAAGAACATCCCGAACTTCATCCCCGAGTACTCCGTGTGGTAGCCGCCGACCAGCTCCTGCTCGGCCTCGGGCAGGTCGAACGGCGCGCGGTTGGTCTCGGCGAGCGAGCAGACGGCGAAGACGACGAACCCGACCGGGTTGCGGAACAGGTTCCAGCCCCCGAAGCTGCCCAGGTGGTCCTGGCTCTCGACGATGTCGAACAGGCTCAGCGAGCCCGAGTAGAGCACGACCGACAGCGCCGCGGCGCCCATCGCGAGCTCGTACGAGATCATCTGGGCCGCCGACCGCAGCCCGCCCAGGAGCGAGTACTTCGAGTTCGAGCTACCAGCCAGCGAGGGTCACGCCGTAGACCGAGATCGACGTCATCGCGAGCACCACCAGCAGGCCCACGCTGATGTCGGCGATCGCGAGCGCGTCGCCGGCCGGCGTCCGCGCCCACGGGATCAGCGCGCCCGTGCTCATCGCGATCACGACCATCAGGACCGGCGCCAGGCTGTGGATGAACTCGTTGCCCTGGGCCGGCACGATGTTCTCCTTGAACATCAGCTTGAACACGTCGGCGAACGACTGCAGGATGCCGCCCGGGCCGACGCGGTTCGGGCCGGACCGCTCCTGGATGAACGCGGACACCTTCCGCTCGGCGTAGACCAGCAGCGACGCCGTGATCAGGAAGAAGTTGAGCATCAGGAAGATCACGATCGGCAGATCGAGCACTTCCCAGACGGCGACGACGGCGTCCATGCGAGCGGGGTGGAGAGAGCGGGGAGGCTGGCGCCTCGGTCAGTCCCAGGAGCGGGACGGGTGGGGCCGCCTCGGGACCGAGGCGGGCAGAGCGGCCAGGCCGCGCCGCGGTCAGGCGGAGAGCTGGGGGGCGTCGGCGGACTCGGTCTCGAGCGGGACGCCCAAGGTCGCCATCGCGCCGTGCGTGGCGCCAGCGAAGGCCGGCTGCTGCGACGACCTCGGCCATGATCTTGGCCGGCGACACGTACGAGAGGTCGAGCCCGACCTCCTTGGCGACCTGGGGGATCGTGGCCCAGCCCGGCAGGCAGTCGACCTTGTTGTCCTCGTCGTGCCAGCGGTCGAAGGGCGTCCCGACGCGGTCGTTCCGGCTCTGGCCGGTCCCGAGCGCCATCAGCAGCGACCGGTTCATGGCGCGGACCATCTTGGCGGGCCGCAGCAGCTGGGCGCGGCCGCCCTCGTTGACGTAGGTGCCGAGCGTCTCGACCGACATCGTGATCGGCAGCGAGACCGTGGCGCGCGTCTGCGTTCGTCGTGTGCGTCGCGTGGAGCACGACGGGCGTCCCGGCTAGGTCGGCCTCGGTGAGCGCGCCGGCGGCGACGGGGTCGTCTTGGAGCACGTACACCAGGTCGGCGCTCGCGGCGGCCCCCGCGAGCAGCGCGGGGTCGGCCGGCGACCATGCCCAGGCGGAGGCAGCCGGCCGTGTTCGGCGCCGGGTCCGACGAGACGAGCCAGTCGTCGCCCTGGGCCTGGCCGCGCGTGTCGAGGAAGCGCGGGGCGTCGGCGCCGACCGACTCGGCGAGCTTCTGCAACAGGTAGTTGTCCTCGACGGTCGCGTAGGCCGAGCCCAGGAACAGGACGTTCGAGCCGGCCTCCTTGAGCAGGCGGCCGGCCTCACGGGCGGCCGCCTCCCAGGTCGTCGGCCGGCCGTCCAGCGTCGGGCCCGAGGCGCGGTCCTCGTTGTAGGTCTTGTAGACGAGCCGGGCCACGTCGGGCATCCAGTACTCGTTCACGTCCAGGTTCTCGCGCGGCGTGATCCGCATGACCTGGTTGTTCTTGGTCCAGACGTCGACGTTGATCCCGACGCCGCCGAAGTCGGTCACGGTCGGCGTCTTGGCCATCTCCCAGACGCGCGCCTGGAACCGGAAGTAGTCCTCGGTCAACGCGCCGACGGGGCAGATGTCGGTCGTGCACATCGAGTAGGCGTCGTCGAACACCTCGCCCGGCGCCGTCATCGGGTGGTTCTTGTCGCCCCGGTTGATGATGGTGAGCTGGTGCGTCTCGGTGATCTCGGCCGTGAACCGGGTGCACCGCGTGCAGTTGATGCACCGCTCGGCGTCCAGGATCACGTTCGGCCCGAGCTGGACGCGCTTGGGCTTGTGGACCTTCTCGAACTCGAAGCGCGAGCCCTCAGGCCCGTACTTGTAGGCCTGGATCTGCAACGGGCACTGGCCGGCCTGGTCGCAGATGGGGCAGTCGAGCGGGTGGTTGGCCAGCATGATCTCCAGGTTGTCGGCCTGGGCCTCGGCCACCTCGACCGACGAGAGCTGGGTGTGGACCACCATCCCCTCGGTCACGTCCAGCGCGCAGCTGGGCATGAGCTTGGGGAAGTAGTTGATCTTCTGGCTCCCGTCCTCGTCCAGGACCGGCTCCTTGGTGGCCCGGTCGAACATGGGCGTGCCGGCCTTGACCAGGCACTGCCGGCAGTTGGCCGGGACGCTCAGCGACGGGTGGTAGCAGAAGTGGGGGATCTCGGTGCCCTCGTCGAGACAGAGCTGGAGGACTTTCTGTCCCGGCTCGAACTCGTGGGCCTGTCCGTCGATCGTGACCTGCGGCATGATGGGGTGCGTCGTGCGTGGGGCGTGGGGGAGGCCGCTAGGCCGGGGCGACGCCCGAGGTGGGCGCGGCGTCGTCGGCGAACTCGGCGCCGAGGGCGGTCAGGACGAGGGTCCGCTTGGGTTCGGTGATGGCGGCGACCTCCTCTTCGGAGGCGCCGCCGTCCTGGGCGTAGTGCCGCTGGTCGGCGACCGACTCGGTCTCGACCTCCAGCATCCCCGCCACGCGGACTCGCTGGCCGCCGGCGTCCTTCGGGAAGGTGAACACGTAGCTCTCGGTCTCGTCGCGCGGCACGTTGATCCGGACCGTCTGGCCGTCGGCGTCGGAGAACGTGAGCCAGCACCCGGCCTGCTGGCAGACCTCGCGCGCGACGCCCTCGACCACGACCGTCTGGCCAGCGTAGTCGTCGGCGTCGGCGATCAACTCGTCGGGCGAGAGGGCCGCGCCGTCCGGCACGCTGTCGCCGAAGGTCGCCGAGGTGGGCACGGCCGTCTCAGAGACCGCGGGAGCGTCCGCCTCGGTCGCGCCGTCGGCGCAGCCGACGAGCAGCAGGAGGGGCAGGATCAGGAGTCGGGTCATGGGAACGGGGGCGGGGCGCGGCGGCGCCCGGGTCGGGCGCCGCACGGGACAGACTACGGAGTGCCGGTCGGGGTGATGGTCTTGTCCGCCTCGACGCTCGCGCCGTCGCCCGACAGCTCGGCGCCTGCGAACGCGCTCGGCAGGCACTTGGCCTCGAACTCGTCCCGGAACCGCTTGATGCCCCAGCGGACGGGCCAGGCGGCGGCGTCAGCGAGCGCGCAGACCGTCCGGCCTTCCATCTGGTCGCACAGGTCGAGCAGCAGGTCGAGGTCGCGGGTGTAGCCCTGTCCGTCGTCGATCCGGTGGAGCAGCTTCTCCATCCAGCCCGTCCCGTCGCGGCACGGCGTGCACTGGCCGCACGACTCGTGGTGGTAGAAGTGGGCGATCCGCCGGGTGAAGCTCACCATGTCGGTGTCCTCGTCCAGGAAGCACAGCCCGGCCGTGCCCATCGACGAGCCCGCCTCGCGCAGCGTCTCGGCGTCCATCGTCGCCGGGACGGCCATCTCCCAGGTCAGCGGGGGCGTCGAGCTCCCGCCCGGCACGACGGCCTTGATCGCTTTGCCGCCGCGCGCGCCGCCGGCCGCCTCCAGCAGGTCCGTGATGAGCATCCCCGTGGGGTACTCGTAGACGCCGGGCTTGTTGACGTGGCCCGAGATGCCGTACAGCACGGGCCCGGTGTGCTTCTCCGGCCCGATCCCCGCGAACCACTCGGCGCCGCGGTTGACGATCAACGGGACGTCGGCGAGGGTCTCGACGTTGTTGATCGTCGTGGGCATCCCGAACACGCCGACCTGGGCCGGGAAGGGCGGCTTGATCCGGGGGTAGGCGCGGCGTCCCTCCAGCGAGTTCATCAGCGACGTCTCCTCGCCGCAGATGTAGGCGCCGGCGCCGGCGTGGACCACCAGGTCCGTCGAGAAGTCCGTGCCCAGGATGTTCTGGCCAATGTAGCCCCGGTCGTACGCCTCGTCGACCGCCGTCTGGACGTGGTCGATGTAGTCCTTGTACTCGCCCCGGATGTAGAGGTAGCACGTCTTGATCGTCATCGCGTAGCACGCGAGCACGATCCCCTCGATCATCAGGTGCGGGTTGTACTCGAAGATCTGGCGGTCCTTGAACGTGCCCGGCTCGGACTCGTCGCCGTTGCAGCAGAGGTACCGCGGGATGTCGGGGTCGACGGGCGGCATGAAGCTCCACTTCAGGCCGGTCGAGAACCCGGCGCCGCCGCGGCCGCGGAGGCCCGACGCCTTGACCTCGTTCGTCAGCCCGACGGGGTCGAACTTCCCGTCCTTGACGACGGCGCGCAGGGCCTGGTAGCCGTCGGCCTCGCGCTCGTAGACGTCGATCTGGTGGAGGTCCTTGATCGGCGGCAGGATGACGCGCTGGTAGCTGCGCCAGTCGCCGGCCTTGGACTGTCCGGTGAGCAGGGTGTCGGAGTCGGCCATGGGATGTCGGGTCGGTCCGCCTCGGTGCCGAGGCGGGCGGGGTCAGGCGCGGACGCGCGAGCGGGTGGGAGTCGTGCTGGCCTCGTCGGCGTCGGCGAGGTGGTCGATGAGGCGGTCGGCCTGGGCCAGGGCGTCGGAGGCCAGGCGGTCGTCGTGGGCCAGGAGCGCCAGCTCGCGGAGCGCGAGCAGGATCCGGCGCCGCTGGCCGCTGGCGGGCCCGCCGCTGCTCATCACGGCGGCGGCGGCGGCCACCGAGGCCACCGCCAGGCCGAGGCCGGCCGCGACGGTCCCGACGATGGCGGTCACGAGCGCCGCGACCAGGCCGGCGGCCAGGCCCGCGAGCGCGAGCGTCTGGCGGAGCCCGGCGTTCCGGTCGCGGCCGGCAATCTGAGCGTTGAGGAAGGCGAGGTCGAGCGCTTCGAGGCGCTGGCGGTCCCCGTAGGTCAGGCCGCCCAACCCGCCGCCGGCGTGCTCCGCGGTCACGTCGAGCGTGTCGATCAGGATGCGGTGGACGCGCCGCTCGTCGGCCGTGAGGCCCGAGAGCGCTGGGCGTTGGGCCGGCGACGACCGCTGGGTCGGCCAGGGGGCCGGCTCGAACGGCTTGGTCACGCGCCGGGCGGGCGGGCCGTAGGTGCGGGGCGCCGGGGTCCGTGCCGGGGTCCGTGCCGGCACCAAGGCGGGCGGGGCCGCCTCGGTCGCGCCGTCGTCGGGGGGCAGCGTGACGCCCGTTCCGGCGAGCGCCCGAGACACCGGGCCGCGCACGTCGAGCCGCGGCGCCGCCTGTGCGGCGGCCCCACGGATCTGACGGTCGGCCAAGCGTCTCGTGCTCACGGCTAGTGGATGGTGTCGGAGACCGGCGGCGTCTGGTAGGCCTCGACGGCCTGGGCGTCGGTCCGGCGGTTCCCGCCCAGCTCGGTCTCGTCCTGGGGCAGCGTGACCGACTCGAACGGGAGGTCCTTGCCGTCGCGGAGCGCGTCGACGAGCGCGTCGATCTTGGCCTCGGTCAGGTTGTGGACGTAGGGACCATTGGTGACCTGGAGCATCGGGGCCGAGCCACACGCGCCCAGGCACTCGGCCTCCTGGACCGTGAACAGGCCGTCCTCCGACGTGCCGCCCTTGACCACGCCCAGCTTGTCCTCCAGGTAGTGCAGCATGTCGTAGCCGCCGCAGACCTGGCACGAGAAGCAGGTGCAGACGTCGAACACGAACCGGCCCTTCTCCTCCTTGAAGTACTGGGTGTAGAACGTCGCGACGCCGTAGACCTTGGCGTAGGGCACGCCCAGGGTGTCCGCGACCAGGTGCATGGCCTCGGGCGGGAGCCAGCCGTACTTCTCCTGGGCCAGCCACAACGTCTTCATCACGGCGCCGTCGGGCGTCGGGTACTGGGCGCGGAACACGTCGATCCGGGCCGTCTCGTCGTCGGTCCAGACCAGGTCGGCGTCGGCGATCTGGCGCTCGGGCGTCTGGCCGGGCACGTACTGCGGCGACGGCGAGACGAAGGGGCCGGGGGTGTCAGGAGTCATGTCTAGGAGGGGAAGAAGCAGGGGGCCAGAGGCAGAGGACGGAGGCTTCTTGCCCCCTGCCTCATCACCCTTGCCCTACTTGTCAGAGTCGCCGATGACGGGGTCCACAGAGCCGATCAGGACGACGGTGTCGGCCACCATCGCGCCCTCCATCATCGTCTCCAGGCCCTGGAGGTTCTTGAACGAGCCGGTCACGATCTTGGCGCGCCACGGGCTGCCCGTTCCGTCCGAGACCAGGTGGAAGCCGAGCTCGCCCTTGGGGCTCTCGATGGCGTGGTAGCACTCGGCGCCCTTGGGCGGGGCGACGCCGGTGTCGGTCATCATGAAGTCGTGGATCATCCCCTCCATCGAGTAATAGACCTCGTTCTTGCTCGCGTAGGCCGCCTTCGCGTTGTCGACGCGGATGGGCCCCTTGGGGAGCTTGGCGAGGCACTGGCGGATGATCTTGACCGACTCCTCCATCTCCTCGACGCGGACGAAGTAGCGAGCGAGCGAGTCGCCCTCGGTCCGCATCGGGATGTCGAAGTCGACCTGGTCGTAGACGAGGTAGGGCTCGAAGAGCCGGATGTCGTGGGCGACGCCCGAGGCGCGCAGGGTCGGGCCGGTGTAGCCCTCGCGCAACACGTCCTCGCGGCTCAGCACGCCGACGTTCTCGTTCCGGTCGATCCAGATCCGGTTGCGGTTGAGGAGCTTCTTCCAGTCGGCGATCTGCTGGTCGAACTCGTCGCAGAAGCTGGCGGTCATGGCGAGCGCCGTGTCCGAGAAGTCGAAGGCGAGCCCGCCGATGCGGGAGTGCGAGACCGTGAAGCGGGCGCCGGCGATCTCGTCGAAGATGGAGTAGATCTCCTCGCGGTACTTGAACGTCCACAGGAAGACCGAGAGCGCGCCGGCGTCCATGACCATCGTGCCGGCCCAGAGCAGGTGCGACGAGATCCGGGCCAGCTCGCACCCGATCGTCCGGAGCCACTGGGCCCGCTCGGGCGCCTCGATGCCGGCCAGCTTCTCGACCGCGAGGCACCACGCCACGTTGTTCGAGTAGGGCGACATGTAGTCCATGCGGTCCGTGTAGGGCATGAACTCCTGGTAGGTCTTGACCTCCGCGAGCTTCTCGATGCCCCGGTGGAGGTACCCGACGTCCAGCAGGCACTTCTCGATGGTCTCGCCGTCGAGCTGGCAGACGACGCGCAACGCGCCGTGCGTGGCCGGGTGCTGCGGGCCCAGGTTCAGGACCATCCGGCTCTCCAGCGGGTCCTCGGCGATCATCGGGACGGTCGACGTGTCGGCCCCGTCGCCGGCGACCACCACGTCCGTGCCCGCTTGGGCCGCCGCGCGGGCGTCGCGGACCGCGGCCTGCTCGGCGGCCTGCTCGATCTCGACCTTGGTGTGGCGGTCCGCCAGCGCCCGGTAGAGCGCCGCGTTGTGGCGGGGCCAAAAGGTGAACAGGTCCTCCGACGTGCCGGGGGCGGCCGCGTGGGCGGTGGTCGTGTTCTGGTCGGTGACTGCCATGGGGGTGGGGGACTCGGGGTCGGGACGCGTAGCGCGTGGCCTCGGCCAACGCCCTTCCGCGCCCCAGATCACGTATCGCTGTCGAGGTCCTTCGGGATCTGGCCGTGGGCGCGCGGGAACGGGTCGGACTGGAGGTCGCCGTCGGGGTGGTTGGCCGGCAGCGGGAGCGAGCCCGGAATGCCCAGCGTCGGGAATTCCTTCCGCAACGGGTGGTACTCGAAGTCCTCCGGCATGTAGATCCGCCGGTGGTCGGTGAGCCCGGCGAACCGGACCCCCATCATGTCCCACGCCTCGCGCTCGTGCCAGTTGGCGCCCGGGTGGATGTGGGTGATGGTCGGGACGGTCGGGTCCGACTCGTCCAGACGGACCTTGAGGCGGATCCGCTTCTTGGCGTCCAGCGCGCACAGGTTGTAGAACACCTCGAACCGGTCCTCCTCGGTGAACCGGTCGATGGCCCCGATGTCGGTGAGGTAGTCGAACCCGACCTCGTCGAACAGGAACTGGACCACGTCGGCCAGCCGGGCCGTCTCGACGAAGACGGTCGTCTCGCCCGCGTAGCCGACCGTCTCCAGGATGGCGTCGCCGAACTCGCTCGTTGAGCGCGGTGAGCACCTTGGGCACGATCCAGGTCGCCTTGGCGTGGGGGTTCTCGGTCTGGAGCCGCTCCATCTCGCCCGCCAGCGCCGTGCGCGGCGTGAAGTGGAACTTGAGCGTCTGGACCTGCTCGGCCGGGTCGACGAACGGGGCGTCGTCCGGGCCGCCGACGAGGGCGTCGGCGATGGGCCGGAGCGCGACCGAGGCGGGCGGGGTGACCTCGGGGGTCTGCTCGGGGGTGTCGGGCATGGACGGGGGGCGTGGGGCGCCGGACGTGGAGAGCCCACGCCGGGCGGGCGGCTCGCTACGCGGCGACGAGGGGCTGGCCGTGGGCGTCGACCATCCGGCCGTCGATGAGCTGGTTGGGCGCGTCCGTGAACCGGACGTCCTTGGCGACCGACTCGGTCACGCGGATCTTCTCCTGGATGTCCATGAGCGCGTGGATGATGGCCTCCGGGCGCGGCGGGCAGCCGGGGATGTAGACGTCGACCGGCAGGAAGTTGTCGATCCCCTGGACGACCCCGTAGCACCGGTGCATCCCGCCGGTCGAGGCGCAGGCGCCCTGGGCGATGACCCACTTGGGCTCGGCCATCTGGTCCCAGATCCGGCGGACCGTGTGGGCCATCTTGTGCGAGCACCACCCGGCCACGATCATCAGGTCGGCCTGGCGCGGGCTGAACCGCATGGCCTCCGACCCGAACCGGGCCACGTCGTACTTCGGGCCGGCGAACCCCATCATCTCGATGGCGCAGCACGCCAAGCCCATCGGCATGGGCATGAGGGAGTTGGACCGGGCCCAGTTGACGACCGAGTCGACGGTCGTGGTGAGAAAGCCGCCTTCTTCGCTGAACATGGGGGTGGGGGTCGTTCGCAAGGTCAACGGGCGAACGGGCCGCAGTGTTCGGCCGGCCGCGCCGTTTTCAAATCAAACTGAAAGGCCGGTCAGTCCCAGTCGAGCCCGCCCTTCTTGACGTCGTAGACGAGCCCGACGACGAGCACGGCGACGAACACGCCGATCACGCTCAGCGAGGCCAGCGCCGCGCCCCCGCCGGCTTCTAGGAACGTCCGGAACGAGACGGCCCACGGGTACAGGAACACCAACTCGACGTCGAACACGATGAAGATCATCGCGACGAGGTAGAACTTGACCGAGTACCGGTCGCGCGCCGAGCCGACCGGGTCCTGGCCGGACTCGTACGGGCTCTCCTTGGTCGCGTTCGGCTGGCTCGGGCCGATCTTGTTCGCGATCAAGAGCAGGCTCATCGCCAGCCCGAGCGCGAGCAGGATCATCAGGAAGAGGGGCAGGAACTCGGCGATCATGGGCGGCGGTGGGCCAGCGCGACAGGGGCTCAGAAGCTACGACGCGGCGTGCCCGGCGCGCGTCCGCGACCCGGGGCCGGCCGTGGACATCGCGGGAAGCCTCATGCACCGCCCGCCCGGCCCCGGCTCCCCGCCGCCTCGGCCTCCGCCCGGTCCGCCTCGGGCCCGAGGCGGGCCCACCTGGCACCGCGCGCCGAGCCCGAACGCGCGCGCGCCCCGCCGACCGAGAGCCAGCGGGGCGCGCGCGCGCCGTCAGAGCCGGGCTACTCCAGGTCGAACGCGTCGCCGGCGACAGTCGGGGCCAGGTCGTAGGACTCGACGGTCGTCGTCTGGGCGAGCTCGCCGCCCTGGCTCTGGACCGTCTTGAACGGGAGCATCAGCCCGCCGACCGAGCGGTAGTCGCTGAACTCGACCGTGACCTCGGCGGGCCCCTCGGCCCCGACCTGGGTCGTCACCGCGCGGACCGGCCGCCCGTCGGCGCCCAGCACCAGCGTGACCGGCGACGACAGGCCCGGCGCCCGGACGCGGACGCGGTCCATCCCGCCTTGCGGCTCCAGCGCCTCGGCCTCCAGGTCGCCCATGCGGGCCATGAGGTACGGGAGGTCGATGAACAGCTGGTCGCGGATGCTGGCCACGACCGGCGGCGGCGCCGGCTGCGACTGGCCGCCCGGCAGGACGAGCAGCCCGCGTCCGTCGTTGAGCACGACCGTGATCTCGCCGAACGGCGTCATCTGGGTCGCGCGGACGCGGCCGGGCAGCTCGACGAGCGTCGTGCCGGCGATCGTCGCGCCCGCCATCTGGCCCTGCGCCACGGCCGTCGACGACGTCGTCTCGTAGGCCGCGATCGCCTGGAACCGGGCGGCGCCACCGAGGGCGTCGGCGGCGCGGCGGAGCGCGGCCATCCCGGCGACCGGGTCTCCGGCGGGGCCCTCGTCGGCGCCCGACGGGATCGAGATGTCGATGGTCTGGGGCGTCCCGAGCGCCGTGAGCGGCTGGTCGAAGTCGTCGGCGCGGCCCAGGACCAGCACCTTGGCCTGGTCCGGCTTGAGGTAGCGCTGGGCCACGCGCTGGACGTCGCCAGCCGTGACCGCCTCGACGCGGTCCTTGAGCGTCTGGAGGTAGTCCGTCGGGTAGCCGTAGCGCTCGTAGGTGAGCACGCGGTTGAGCACCTCGCCCTTGGTGTCGAAGTTGAACACGAACGAGTTGAGGTAGCTGGCCTTGGCGAGCGACAGCTCCTGCTCGGTCGGCGGCGTCGTCTGCATCGACGCGACCACGTCGCGCACGGCCTCGGCCGCCTGGACGGTGCTCTCGGACTTGGTGAACGTGCCGCTGAAGAAGATCCCCGGCTTGTCGTAGTCGGCGCCGTAGCGGCCGAAGACGGAGTACGCCAGGCCGAGGTCGGTCCGGACGGTCTGGAACAGGCGGCTCGCGAAGCCGCCGCCCAGCACCTCGTTCATCACCAAGACGGCGGGGTAGTCCGGGCTGTCAAGCTGGAGCTCGCCGGGGTGCCCGATCAGGATCGTGCTCTGGTTGACGTCGTCCTTGGGGATGAAGTACAGACCCGGGCCGGACTGGAACGTCTGGGCGGGCGGGGCCGGCGCGTCGGCCCCGCGCGCCCAGCCCCCGAACGTGGACCGCAACGTGGCCGCCATCTCGTCGGCGTCGAAGTCGCCCGAGACGGCCATCACCGTCGAGTTCGGGTGGACGAAGCGGTCGTAGAACCCGCGCACGTCGGTCACGTCGATGGCGTCCAGCGTCGCGTACTCGACGTCGCGGGCGTAGGGGCTGTCCTCGCCCAGCAGGAGCTGCTGCATCTCGCGCTGGGCGATGCTCTGGGCGTCGTCGTTCCGGCTCCCGACCGCCGTCCGCTCCTGGGTCTTGACCAGGCCCACCTGCTCCTCGTCGAAGCCGGGCGCCATCAGGACGTCGGCGAAGACGGGCAGGATGTCGGAGACGAACACGTCCGACAGGCCCGAGGCGATGGCCGTCGTCAGGTCGTCGCCGGCGAAGACCTCGACGGTCGCGCCGACGTTCTCTAGGGCGAGGTTGACCTGGTCGGGCGTCCGGCCGCCGGCGCCGCCGGTCCGCATCGAGGACGCCATGACCGACGCCAGCCCGGCCTCGTCGGCCGGGTCGAACGCGGAGCCGGTCGCGACGAGCGCACGCGCCTCGATCAGCGGGAGCGCCCGGTCCTCGACCAGGAAGACCGTCAGCCCGTTGTCGAGCTCGACGCGCTCGATGTCGGGGAGCACGACGTCGCGGACGGCCGGGTACTGGAGGTCGCGGACGTCGTAGTCGGACAGGCGGGAGCCGTCGGCCGTGGCGCCGCCCGGCGTCGGTCGGTCGGCCGTGGTGCCGGTCGAGGAGCAGCCGGCGACGCCGACCGCCAGTGCGAGCGGAGCCCAGCGGAGAAAGGAGGGTGTCATGGGGGAGAGTCAGGTTGAGATCGGACGCCAACGGGCGCCCGCAGGCGGGGAGGCCGGTCTCGGCCGGGGCCGACGCGCGACGTGCCGCAGAGCGGCCCGGCGGTGTCGGCCCGGCGAGGGGCAGTCGGGGGGGCTAGCTGTCGGCGGGCCGCCGGCTGACGGCGACGGTCCGGTTCTTCATCGTGAACGTCTCCGCGGCGACGCGCTGGACGTCGGCGGCCGTGACGGCCGAGATGGCGTCGAGCTCCTGGAAGAGCGAGCGCCAGTCGCCGGTCAGCGTCTCCGCGCCGCCGAGCCGGACGGCCAGGCCCGTGTTGGACTCCAGGCCGCCGACCAGGTCGGCGCGGGCGCGGTTCTTGGCCCGCGTCAGCTCCTCCTCGGTCACGCCGTTCTCGGCCACCTCGGCCAGGACGTCGAGCAAGACGGCCTCGACCTCGGCCGGGTCGGTGTCGCCGGCCGGGACGCCGAGCGTCAAGAACTGGGTCGCGTACTTGCCGCCGAACGGCGCCGCGATGGCCTGGCCGGCGACGGCCAACTCGGTCTCGACGAGCGCGCGGTAGAGCCGGCTCGTGCGGCCCCGCCCGAGCACGTCGGCCAGGACGGTAAAGATCGGGTCCGAGGCGTCGGTCACAGCCGGCCGCTGGAACCCGACGATCACGATGGGCTGGGCCGGGTCCTCGATGGTCACCCGGCGCTCGCCGAGCTGCTCGGGCTCGACCGTGCGGACCGGCGGCGGCGCCTCGCCGGCCGGGATGGGCCCGAAGTAGCGCTCGGCCCAGGCGCGCGCCTGGACCGGGTCGATGTCGCCGACCAGCACGGAGACCAGGTTGTTGGGCACGTAGTAGGTCGCGTAGAACGCCTCGGCCTCCGTCCGCGAGATGCTCTCCAGGTCCGCCATGTGGCCGACGACGGGGCGGCCGTACGGGTGGGCCTTGAAGGCGATCGTAAAGAACTCCTCGATGAGCCGGCCGATCGGGTTGGACTCGGTCCGCAGGCGCCGCTCCTCCTGGACCACGTCGCGCTCTTGGTAGAACTCGCGCAGGACGGGGTTGAGGAAGCGGTCGGCCTCGAGCGCGAACCACAACTCGGCCCGGTTCGAGGGGAGCGAGTAGAAGTAGTCCGTCTTGTCGAAGTTGGTCGAGGCGTTGAGCCCGACGGCCCCCTCGCGGCTGATGATCTGGTCGAACTCGTTGTCGGTCGTGAACGTCTTGGCCTGGTCGCGGGCGGCGACGAACGCGGCCTCGAGCCGCTCGACCTCGGCGTCCCCAGCGCCACCGAGGCGGGCGGTGCGGAAGGCGGTGTACGCCTGCTCCTCGGCGTCGAGCGCGGCGAGCTCGCCGGCCAGGTCCGTCGTGCCGATGCGCGTGGTCCCCTTGAAGGCCATGTGCTCGAACATGTGGGAGATCCCCGTCTGGCCGATCGGCTCGTCGACGCTACCGACGTTGGCGACCGTGTAGAACGAGACGACGGGCGCCTCGTGGCGCTCGACGATGATGAACGTCATGCCGTTGTCGAGCGTGAACTCGGTG
Organism: uncultured Bacteroidota bacterium; assembly: GCA_963740235.1. Classification (GTDB taxonomy): domain Bacteria; phylum Bacteroidota; class Rhodothermia; order Rhodothermales; family Rubricoccaceae; genus Rubrivirga. Next base: position 667,381 of record CAVUDG010000007.1, on the reverse strand, counting down.
ACGGCGGGCTCGAAGGCACCGAGCAGGCTCTGAGCACTGGCGGCAGGGGCCAGCAGGACGGCCAGCAGGGCCGTGAGGAGAAGACCGGATCGCATGGTCGAAGGATGGGGAGAGTCGCCGACCGGCCCGACGCGCGTCGGGCCGGTCAGAGGAAAGCGGGACGCTCCAACCTACGCATGTGCGGCGCACAGGTGGCGAGACTCCAGCAGGGACCCCGGCCGAGAGCCCGGCCCAGACGCCGCCTCGGTGCCGAAGTGGGGAGAGTGGGGCGTGCGCGGGCTATCCTTCGTCGGCCCTCTCCTCCCCGTCATGCGTCTCGCCCGTCTCGCCGCGTCCGTCCTCGCCGCGTCCGTCCTCGCCGCTGGTGCCGCGTCGGCCCAGCCCAACGACTCCGGCCTGCCGCTGGAGCCCGAGCAGGCCGCCTTCGACGCGACCTACTACGACCTCGCCCTGGCCGTCGACCCGGCCACGCGCACCATCGGCGGGACGCTGACGATGGAGGCCCGCGTCGTCCAGCCCACGGCGGCCGTCCTGCTCGACCTCGACGCGCCGCTCGGCGTGACCGGGGTGGACGAGGTCGCCTTCGTCGTCGGGTCTGGGGACGAGGTCACGTTGCCCCGAGCGTTCGAGCGGACCGGCAGCCGGCTGCGGATCCTGCTCGGGCGGACGGCCCAGCCGGGCGAGGGCCTTCGCCTGCGGATCGCCTACGGTGGTACGCCGCGCGAGGCGCCACGCCCGCCCTGGGACGGCGGCTTTACCTGGACGGAGACCGCCGACGGGACGCCCTGGGTCGCGGTCAGCTGCCAGGTTCAGGGCGCCGACCTGTGGTGGCCCGTCAAGGACCACCCGTCCGACGAAGCCGACTCGGTCCGCGTGGCGCTGACGGTCCCGTCCGAGTTGCGGGCGATCTCGAACGGTCGGTGGGAGGGCCGGACCGACCACGGCGACGGGACCGCGACCGAGCGGTGGTTCGTCTCGACGCCCATCAACAACTACGGGGTCTCGTTCGGGATCGGGCCCTATCAAGCCGTCGAGGCCGAGTACCAGAGCCCGGCCGGCTACACCGCGACGGTCCCGTTCTTCGTCGTGCCCGAGCGCGTCGAGGACGCCCGGCGCCAGCTCCCGAGCTTGTTGGCCGACCTGGAGTTTTTGGAGCGGACCTTCGGCCCGTACGCCTGGCGCGGCGACGGCTACAAGATCCTGCACACGCCCTACCTCGGCATGGAGCACCAGTCGCTCGTCGCCTACGGCTCGACGTTCGAGGACAACGACTACGGGTTCGACTGGCTCCACTTCCACGAGCTGGCGCACGAGTGGTGGGCCAACCTGGGCTCGGCGCCGGACTGGCGCGACTTCTGGGTCCACGAGTCGTTCGCGAGCTACGCCGAGGCGCTCCGCGCCGAGGACGTCGCGCGGCGCGCGGGCGGCGCTGAGGCGGGCCAAGCGGCCTACCTCGCGTTCATGCAGGGCAAGCGCGGCGGCCACCGCAACGTGATCGCGGTCGCCCCGCGCGAGACCCGGACGACACAGCAGATGTACGCCCTGCCCGACGGCCGGAGCAACGGCGACATCTACGTCAAGGGCGCCTGGGTCCTGCACTCGCTCCGCTGGCTGATCGACGACGACGAGCGGTTCCTGGCCGCCATGCGGTCGCTGCTGTACCCGACCGCGGAGGCGGAGGCGGTCACCGACGGCCGCCAGGCCCGCTGGGTCTCGACCGACGACGTGGTCGCGGCGTTCTCGCGCGCGGCCGGCCGCGACCTGGCCGACGTGTTCGAGGTCTACGTCCGCCAGCCCGCGCCGCCCCGGCTGCGGGCCGCGCGCGACGGCGGCCAAGTCGTGCTGACCTGGCTCGTGCCCCCGGCCGCGGCCGGCGCCGTGTTCGACGTGCCCGTCGAGGTCTCGGTCGACGGCGTCGCCCAGCGCGTCGCGATGCCCGGCGGCGTCGGGCGGGTCGACGCGCCCGCGGGCGCCGTCGTCGAGATCGACCCCGCCGGTCGCGTCCTGTTCGACGCGGCCGAGTAACCCCGCCTCGGTGACCCGGCCGGGCGCCCCGCCGAGGCGGGGCGAGCCGTCGCGGCGAGTTACCGGCCCTTCTGGTACGCGGCGACGAAGTAGTCGTACGCGTCGAGGTCGATCCGGTGGTCGACCGCCTGCTGCAAGCGCTCGACCTCGCGCGGCTCGACCTCGTACACGTCGTACATGGCCGGGTCCTCGGGGTCCGGCCCGAACAGGTCGCGGAGCCCGTCGAGGCTGATCCCGCGGAGCGGCTCGTCGCCGACGAGCGCCTCGCCCGGGTCTTTCTCGTACCACTCCAGCACGCGTTCGACATCGGCTTCGGGCCAGACTTCCATGGGTGACGAGGCGGGCGAGGGGCAGGAGATCAAGATGTCCGCTCTGAGTCCTCGCGCCGCACCCGGTTCCCTCCGCCTCGGTGATCCCCCGGCCCACCCAGAGACTCGTCGGGGCGGGTGGGGTCGGCCGTCGCGGCGGCCCGACCAGAACGCGTGGAGCGCGACCGGCGTCGCCAGGCGTGGCGTCGAGCCGTGGCCGGCGTGGGCGGTCCGCTCGCTCCGCCACCGGAGCGCGGGCGGCGCGGCGCGCTCGAGCGCCGCGGTCCAGGCGTCGAACCCCTCCTCCATGTGGGCCCCCTCGGCGTCGCCCAGCGAGGTGTAGTAGAACGTCGGCGCGTCGGCGGCCGGCAGGGCGTCGGCCAAGAGCCCCGCGGCGGCGCCGTCGCCGACCCAGAGCGAGGGGCTGAAGGCGAACACGGCGTCGAACAGGCCGGGCCGCTGGGTCAGCGCTCAGGCCGCGAACAGGCCGCCGCGCGAGTGGCCGGCCAGGACCCGCGTGCCGTCGGTCCGGTAGCGGTCCGCGAGGTCGGGCAAGAGCTCCGACTCGATGAACGCGAGGAAGGCGTCGGCACAGGCGCCCTCCATCAGGCCCGGCGGCGTGAACACCTGGTCGCGCGTGCCCGTCGTGTTCTCGACGCCGACCACGACGGTCCGGGGCCCGGCGCCGATCCGGGCCAGCAGGTCGGCCGCGGCGGCGGTGGTGCTCGACGGGCCCTCGCCGTCGAGCACGACCACCAGCGGGTCGCGCGCCCGGGACGAGTCGGCGTAGTCGGCCGGGATGTGGACGTGGGGCGTCCGGGTCTCGTCGAGCGCGTCCGACCACAGGTCGTAGCTCTCGTCAACGACGGGCGTGGGTTCGGGCGCGTTGTTGGCGAACGTCGTCACCAGCGTCGCGACGGCCGCGCCGACGCCGCCCGCCGCCACGGCCGAGACCAGGATCACGGCGGTGATCAGGGCGGCGGTCTTCCAGGACGACATGGCGTTACGAGCGAAACCGCGCCCTACGGGGCCCCGCCCCGCCTGCGCCCGCCTCGGTGCGCCCGTCGGCCGACCCGGGGGACGCCCCGAGGCGGAGGGAGCCGGCGCTAGGCCAGCCCGACGCGCTCGAAGATCGTGTCCACCTGGGTCTGGTGGTACGCCGGGTCGAACGCGTCCGCGACCTGGTCGGCCGAGAGCGCGTCCGTGATGCCCGGGGCCCCCTCGACGATGGCGCGGAAGTCGCGGCGCTCGCGCCACGCCTGCATCGCGAGCGGCTGGACGGTGTCGTAGGCGACCTCGCGGCTCAGGCCGGACTCGATCAGCAGTAGCAGCAGGCGCTGGCTGTAGACGAGCCCGTAGGTCCGGTCCAGGTTCTCCGCCATCCGGTCGGGGTAGACCGTCAGGTTCTCCACGATCCGCGCCATCCGAGCCAGCGCGTAGTCCAGCGCGATCGTCGCGTCCGGCAGGATCACCCGCTCGACCGACGAGTGGCTGATGTCGCGCTCGTGCCACAGCGCGACGTCCTCGTAGGCCGCCACCATGTAGCCCCGCAGGAGCCGGGCCATGCCCGTCAGGTTCTCGCTCCCGATGGGGTTCCGCTTGTGCGGCATGGCCGACGACCCCTTCTGGCCCTTGCCGAACGACTCCTCGGCTTCCAACACCTCGGATCGCTGCAGGTGGCGGATCTCGACGGCGATGGTCTCGATCGTCGTGCCGACGAGCGCGAGCGCGGCGAGGTACTGGGCGTGGAGGTCGCGCGGCAACACCTGGGTCGAGATCGGCGCCGCGCGCAGGCCCAGCCGCTCGCACGTCAGCCGCTCGACCTCGGGCGGGATGTTGGCGAACGTCCCGACGGCCCCCGACAGCTTGCCGACGCGGACCGCCTCGGCCGCCGCGTCGAACCGCTCGATGTCGCGCTGGACGGCGTCGTAGAACCGGGCCAGCTTGAGCCCGAACGTGGTCGGCTCGGCGTGGACGCCGTGCGTCCGGCCGACCGTCACGGTGTGCTTGTGCTCGCGCGCCCGCGCGGCCAAGACGTCGCCGAGGCGGACCAACCCGTCGCGCAGGATCGCGTTGGCGCGCGTCAGCCGGAGCGACTGGGCCGTGTCGACCACGTCGGACGAGGTCAGGCCGTAGTGGACCCACTTGCGCTCGTCGCCCAGCGTCTCGCTTACGGCCCGCGTGAAGGCGACCACGTCGTGCCGCGTCTCGGCCTCGATCTCGTGGATCCGGTCGACGTCGAACGAGGCGTCTCGGTACAGGGCGTCCACGTCCTCCATCGGGATCTGGCCCGTCGCCGTCGACCAGGCCCAGCAGGCGGCCAGCTCGACGTCGAGCCAGGCCTGGAACTGGGCGTGCTCGGTCCAGATGGCGCCCATCTCGGGGCGGGTGTAGCGGTCGATCATGGCGGCGGCGGCGGTGTCCCCTCAACATCGGGCGCGGCCTCCCGCCGGACGCTGAAGCCGGCGCCAAGACGGCTCACCCGCCCAGCCCGGCGCGCGCGTTGCGGAGCCGGCCGAGCACGTCGTACGCCAGCGCCGTCACGTCGACCGCCCGGTTCGTCAGCACGACGATGCCGATGTCGTCCTGGGGGAGCGCGGCCAGGAACGACCGGAACCCCCCGGTGCCGCCGTCGTGGAGCGCCGCCGAGTTGCCGCCGTTGAGCGTCAGCAAGCGCCAGCCGAGGCCCTGCTGGAACGGGCCCTCGGCCGGGGCGCGCGGGACCGTGGTCAGGGCGACGGCGTCCGCGAGCGGCGTGGCCCCTGGGCGGACCACGGCCTGGGCGAGCGTCAGCATGTCGGCTGCCGTCGAGCGGAGGCCGCCCGCGCCGACGGTCGCGTCCTGGAACGCCCAGTGCGGGGTCGGGGCGCCGTCCTCGTCCGAGCCGTCGGCGAACCGGCCGGCGAGCGAGTCGGGGACGGTCACGAACGTCTCGCGCATCCCGAGCGGGCCGAACACGCGGTCGGCAGCGAGCGCTTGGTACGTCGTCCCGGCTCGGTGGGCGAGGGCGTACCCGAGGGCGCCGGCGGCCGCGTTCGAGTACTCGTGGGCCGCGCCCGGGGCCGACCCGGGCCGGACCTCGGCGAGAAACGCCCGGAGCCGGTCCGGGCCGTAGGCGGCGTACGGGTCGGCGCGGTCGGCACCGGGGAGGTAGTCCATCATCACGTCGAGGCGGGGCAGGCCCGACGTGTGCGTCGCGAGGTCGACCAGCCGGATCGGGCCGTCGGCGTGGGCTGCGACGGGGCTCCCGAGTAGGTCGGCGAGCGGCGTCTCCAGCGTCGTCTCGCCGCGCACGACGGCGTCGGCCAGCAGCACCGACGTGACCACCTTGGTGACCGACCCGATCTCGTAGAGCGTGTGGGCGTCGGGCGCGGCCCCGGCCACCTCCCCGACGCCGACCACGTGCCGCCGGCCGTCGACGACGACGCCGAGCACGAGCGACGGCAGCCCGTGGTCGTTCGCGTAGGCGAGCGCGAGCGAGTCCAGCGGCACACCGAGGCGGGCCGCTCCGGGGCTGGGCTGGGCGTGGAGCGCGCCGGTCGCCACCAGGGCGAGGACGAGGGTGCGGAGGAGCGAGTCGAGCATCGGAGGCGGTAGAGGCGTGGGCGACGGCCGGCGGGGCCGGGGCTGCCTGAAAAAACCCTTACGGCTGCAAAGGGGAAGCCGCCGGCGGGCTGAGTCCGGGGCCACGAGGGCAGCCGCGACGACGGCGTCTCGCCCGCCCGTCTCGCCCGCCCGTCTCGCCCGCCGGCGCGCCCGCCCGGCGCGCCCGCCCGGCGCGCCCGCCCGGCGCGCCCGCCGGCGCGCCCGCCCGGCGCGCCCGCCTCGGGGTCGAGGCGGGGAGGGTCGGGACGAGCCGGGCCGACAGAGCCGACGCGGCGCGGTCTGGATTCCCAGCGGCTTCGCAACCCCGTGCGGGCGACTCAGTACATTTGGCCTGCCGGTCGCCCCGGAGCTTCGGCTCCCAGGCCCGCCGGCAGAGTGAGGGCACGTCCCGTACGGCCAGCTCCCTTCGAACCCCGCCAGGGCCTGACGGCAGCAACGGTAGAAGGTCGATGCGGCGCGATACGGATCGCGTGCCCTCACTCTTTTTGTATCGCCCCCTTCCGACGCGACGCATGACGACGCTCCTGGTGCTCCCCCTCGCCCAGGCGGCCCCCTCCGGCGGCCTCTTCGGCAACCCGCTCCTCCTGCTGGGGCTCCTGTTCCTGGTCATGTGGTTCACCATGATCCGGCCCCAGGCCAAGCAGGCCAAGGCCCACCGCGAGCTGGTCGGCGGCCTCACCAAGGGCGACCGGATCGTGACCGTCGGCGGGATCCACGGGACCATCCGCCAGGTCGACGAGCGGACGGTCCTGGTCGAGGTCGACGGCGGGACCAAGCTCCGCGTCGACAAGGCCAAGGTCGGGTACACGATCTCCTCCACCGATCCGGCCTAGCCGGGCTCCCATGGCCGACGAGACACGCTTCGACGCCATCCCGGACGCCATCGAGGCGATCCGCAACGGCCGCTTGGTCGTCGTGGTCGACGACGAGGACCGCGAGAACGAGGGGGACCTGATCGGGGCGGCCGAGCTGGTCACGCCCGACCTGGTCAACTTCATGGCGCGCGAGGCGCGCGGGTTGATGTGCGTCTCGGTGACGCGCGAGCGGGCCGCGGCCCTCGACCTCCCCATGATGGAGGCGGCCAACACGGCGCTCCACGAGACGCCCTTCACGGTCTCGGTCGACCTGCGCGAGGGGACCACGACGGGCATCTCGGCCGCCGACCGCGCCAAGACCATCCGGGCCCTGGCCGACCCGTCGGCGCGGCCGAGCGACTTCGCGCGGCCCGGCCACATCTTCCCGCTGCGGGCCCAGACCGGCGGCGTGCTCCGCCGGGCCGGCCACACCGAGGCCGCGTGCGATCTGGCCCGGCTGGCCGGCCTGCGCCCGTCCGGCGTCCTGATCGAGATCCTGGACCCCGACGGGACCATGGCGCGCGTCCCCAGCCTGCGCGCCTTCGCCGACACGCACGGGCTGCTGCTGGTCACGATCAAGGACCTGATCGCCCACCGCCTGCGGACCGAGACCCTGGTCCAGCAGGTCGTCGAGGTCGACATGCCGACGGCGCACGGCGACTTCCGGCTGGCGGCCTACGAGGAGGTCCTGACCGGCGACGTCCACCTCGCGCTGTCGAAGGGCGGCCCGTTCTCGCCCGACGAGCCGGTGCTGGCGCGCGTCCACAGCCAGTGCGTCACGGGCGACATCTTCGGCTCGGCGCGGTGCGACTGCGGCGAGCAGCTGGCCGCGGCGATGGCCCAGATCCAGCGCGAGGGGCGCGGCGTGGTCCTGTACATGAAGCAGGAGGGCCGCGGGATCGGCCTCCTCAACAAGCTCCGGGCCTACAAGCTGCAGGAGGAGGGGATGGACACCGTCGAGGCCAACGAGGCGCTGGGCTTCCGGATGGACCACCGCGACTACGGGATCGGCTGCCAGATCCTGCGCGACCTAGGCGTCGGCCAGCTCCGGCTGATGACGAACAACCCGCGCAAGCGGATCGCGCTCTCGGGGTACGGCCTGGAGATCGTCGAGCGCGTCCCGATCGAGGTCGAGGCCGGCGAGCACAACGAGCGCTACCTCCGGACCAAGCGGGACCGGATGGGCCACCTGCTCGACGGCCTGTCGGGCCACGACCGCGACGCGCTCGCGACGGCGCTCGGCGACTAGGGTCTGTGAGACACGCCGGAGCTGGAGCGAGCGGGGGCGTCCGCCGCCGCGCGCAGCCCGCGAGTGGCTTCGTCTTACAGGCCCCAGGTCCGCCTCGGCGTCGAGGCGGAGGGGGCGCCGGAGACGCAGGGCTTTAGGGCCGCCCGGCACCGGCCGATACGGACGAGGCCCCGCCGGTCCCGTGCCGTGTCCCGCTCGCTCGTCCTGCCCCTGCTCGCGCTCGCCTCGATCGTCCTCTACGGGACGACCCGGGCGGCCAGCCCGGGCCTCGTCGTCCCCGCCGAGTCGCCTCGCCCCCTGGTCCGAGACGTGCCGGAGCCGCGGCCCATGCCGGTCCTGCCGCCCCCGGCGCCCCGCCTCCGGTCGGAGGAGGCCCCGGAGGCGCCGCCAGAGCCCGACTCGGTCGCGGTCGGGGAGCCCGAGATCCCGAGCCCGTCGGCCGACGAGGACTAGCGGGCGGTCGCCGGCCCCTCCGCCCTGGCCTAGTCGCCGTAGATGCCGATCCCGTAGAAGCACGGCTCGACGGCGCAGTCGTACATCTTGACCCGGACCGTGAACTCGCCCGACCAGCGCGGCGTCACGCGGACGACGGGGACGTCGTCGGTGCTCGTGTCGGAGTCGATCAGGTTGCCGTTCTCGTCGTAGAGCCAGAAGTCCATGTCGCCGCAGTCCTGGTCGCAGGCGCCGACGATGGCGTACTCGCGGCCCTCGTCGAAGTCGACCGAGAACTCGTCCTCGGCCCCGTCGTCGAGGCTCTCGATCGTGTAGTCGTGGGACTGCTGGAACCCCTGGTTGCGGAGCGTCCGCTTGGCGGTGTCGAGCTGAGCCCGAACCTGGGCGGCGTAGGACTGGGCGTCGGCGGCGGGCGCCAGCGCGACCAGCAGGGCGAGGGAGAACAGGGAGGCGGCGCGCGACATGGGGGGGAGAGGGTGGAGCCCCGCCACGGTACTGAAAACGAAAAGGATACGCGCTCCCCCAATCAGGGGACACTGGGCCGCCCACCGAGCCCGAGGTCGCGGGCCAGCGCGTCCGCCTCGGCCCAGAGCGCGGCGAGGTCGCCGGCGTTGTCGATCACGCGGTCGGCCCGGGCTCGCGCCTCGCCGGGGTCCATCTGGTGAGCCAGGCGGGCGCGGACGGACTCCGGCGGCACGCCGTCGCGGGCCGCGGCGCGCGCCACGCGGACGTCGACCGGCGCGTCGACCACGACGACGCGGTCGACCACGGCGTCGCCCCCGGTCTCGAACAGCAGCGCCGCCTCGTAGACGAGCGCCTGGACGCCCTGGGCCCGGGCCCGCTCGGTCTCCTCGACCAGCGCGCGCCGGACGGCCGGGTGCACGATGGCGTTGAGCGCGGCCAACTCGGCCGGGTCGCCGAACACGCGGGCGGCCAGCCGCCCGCGGTCGAGCACGCCCTCGCCGTCGAACGTCTCCGGCCCGAAGCGCGCGACCAGCGCGGCTCGGACCCCGGGGTCCTGGGCCATCAGCCGCTTGGCCAGGTCGTCGGCCAGCACCGCGCGGACGCCGGGGTAGCCCGCCAGCCGCGCTACCACGGCCGACTTGCCGCTCCCGATCCCCCCGGTGATGCCGACGGTCGTCATGGGGAGACGTGCGGGAGACGGACCCGGGAGTGCGAGGAGCCCGCCGGCCTCGACGGATCCACCGAGGCGGTCCGCCTCGGGCGAGCGGCCGGCGTCAAAACGGCGCGTCGTGCGTCACCGCGACCACGATCCGCCAGTCGTCGTCGGTCGGGACCAGGGTGTAGGTCGTCGCGAACGACCACGCGACGCGGCTCCGCGTCCGGCCGAGCCGCCAGCCGACCCGGGCGACGGCGTGGGTCGGGCTCTGCTCCATCACCACGACCTCGGCCGGCGCGGCCGTCTGGACGTCCCACGCCCGGTGCAGGTCGAGCAGCGCGCGGACGCTCTCGACGACGCCCTCGGCGCCGTCGACGGCGACCGTCTGGGCCTCGCGCACGAACAGGCACGGCGTCGCGTAGCACGCCGCGATCGCCGGGGCGTCGTAGGCCTCGAAGGCGCGCGCGTAGCGCTCGAAAAACCGTCGGACCTCGTCCACTTAAACCTCGGCGGTGACCTCGATCTCGACCAGGGCCCCGACCGGCAGGCCGGCCACGGCGACCGTCGACCGCGCCGGGCGGTGGTCGCCGAAGGCGTCGGCGTAGACGGCGTTCATGGCCTGGAAGTCGTCCATCGTGGCGAGGTAGACCGTCGTCTTGACGACGTCGCCCAGCCCGGCCCCGGCGGCGGCCAGGACCGCCCGGACGTTCTCGAACACCTGCGCGGTCTGGACCGCCACGTCGTCGCCGACGAGCGTCCCGTCCTTGAGCGCGACCTGGCCCGAGCAGAACAGGAGGCCGCCCGAGCGGACGGCGTGGCTGTACGGGCCGACGGCGGCGGGGGCACCGAGAGCGGAGAGGACGTCCATGCGGAGGGGGGAGCGGGACCGGAGGATAGCACGGGCCGCCCGCGCCGTGCCGATCAGGCCGGGCCGACGACCGCCGCGACGGCCGGGTCCGGCGGGCCGACCTCGGTCCCGCGCCCCGGGTCGGGCGCGAACGTCTTTCGCAGCGGGAGGTCCGGGACGAGGAACGTGAGCAGCCAGCCGACCGTGACGAACCCGAACGCCAGCGTGTAGACGCGGCGCGTGGCGAGCGCGTAGGCCCGGCGGACCGGCTCGGGCGGGCGCGCGTCCGAGGCGGGCGCGGCCACCTCGGCGGTGCCGGAGACGGGGCCGCCCTCGCGCGGCGCGGCGCCGGCATCGGGCCCGAGCGCGGTCACCAGCGTCAACGCCAAGACGGACCCGAGCGCGGCCGTCCCCACGGCCCCGCCGATCTGGCGGAAAAACTGGGTCGCGCTCGTCGCTTGTCCCAGCCTCCGCACGTCGACCGCGTTCTGGACCGCGAGCGGGAACAGCGGGAGCGTCGGCCCGACGCCCAGCCCGCACACGACCATCAGCACCAGCACGGTCGAGAACGACGTGTCGACCGAGAGCCGGCTCAGCCCGAACACGCCGGCCATCAGGACCAGCCCGCCGCCCACCATGAACGCCTTGTACCGCCCGACGCGCGACACCAGCTGGCCGCTCACCGTCGCCCCGAACACGACGCCCATCGACAGCGGGATCAGCGCCGTCCCGGCCGCTGTCGCGCTGGTCCCGAGTACGTTGACGAGGTAGAACGGCAGGAACACGACGAGGCCGAGGAAGCCGGCCCCGTAGCAGAACAGGGCCGCCGACCGACGCCGAGAACACGCGCTGGCGGAACAGGCCGAGGTCGAGCAGCGGGTCGCTCGTCCGGGCCGTCCGCAACGTGAACAGGCCGAGCCCGGCGACTGCCGCGGCGCCCAGGCCCAGCGTGGCGCCGCCGGTCCAGGGGTACGTCTGGCGGTCGAGCTGCAAGGCCAGGATGAGCGGGACCAGGCCGCCCACCAGTAGGGCCGCCCCGAGCAGGTCGAGCCGGCCGCGCTCGGCGGGCTCCAGCGGCGGCATCCGGCGGAGCACGAACCACAGCGCGACCGCGCCGAAGGGGATGTTGACGTAGAACACCCAGCGCCAGCCGGCGACGCCCGGGATCCACCCGTCGGCGTGGTCGGTCAGCAGGCCGCCCAGGAGCGGCCCGAGCACGCTCGCGATCCCGAACGCGGCGCCCACGAACCCCTGGTACTTCCCGCGGACGGCCGGCGGGTACAGGTCGGCGATGACGATGAAGGCCATCGCGAACAGGCCGGCGCCGCCCAACCCCTGGACGGCGCGGAACGCGATGAGCTGGTTCATGCCGTCGCCCAGGACCGGGACGGGCCCGAACTCGCCGGCCAGCCCGCACAGGACGGACCCGGCGAGGAACAGGCCGATCGCCCACAGCTCGATGGTCCGCCGGCTCGTGATGTCGGCGAGCTTGCCGTAGACCGGGACCATCGCCGTCGAGGCGAGCAGGTAGGCCGTCGCGACCCAGGCGTAGCGCGTGACGCCCTGCAGGTCCTCGACGATGCGCGGGAGCGCCGTCGCGACGATCGTCTGGTCGAGCGCGCCGAGGAACAGGGCCAGCAGGACGGCGAACAGCGTCAGGGCGCGGTCGCGGGGCGAGAGGTCGGCGGCGGGCATGGGCGGGGCGGAGGGCCACTTCTACGCCGCGCCAGGCCCGGGATCTCACGCCGCCAATTTTTCTCCCCGCCCCACCTCGCGTGCTCTCCGGCCCACCCCAACGACCGACCGAGGCGGGCGGACCTGGCGGACTGGCTGGGCCCTCTCGCGTCGTGAGTCGCGCGCCCGTCCGCGGGACCGTGTGGTCGTCCGCGACCCGGCCGGGTCAACGGTCACCGTTCGCCGGGCGCTCCGTGCGGTCTCGGCCGCACCTCTATGGGCGTGGCTAGTTGAGCCCGAACACGGCCACGACCAGCGTGCCCCGCGCCGAGCCGTCGGGCCGGACCTCCTCGGCCACGAACGCGCCCGTCGGGCGCATCCCGGTCCGGTCGGCCAGCGTGGGGCGCCAGCCCTCGGGGAGCGGGACGGCGTGGCCGACGCCCTCCTCCCACGCGTCGCCCTCGGGCGCCGGCAGGTCGGCCTCGGCGACGGCGACCACGAACGGGGCGACCAGGAACGCGACGGGGCCGTCGGCGCCGAACCGGAAGCGGACGCCGATCTGGGCGTTGGTGCGGTACTCGGGCATGGGTGCGGTGGGAGGGGCCTGGAAGATCGGCACGGGCAGCGACACGGTCGCGTCACCCTGGCTCGCCCGACACCCACGGACGGTCGAGACACGTCCGCCGGGTCCGTTCATCCCCTCACGTCTCTCAACCGTCGGCCGAGGCCCGGCACCCCGAGCCCCAGCCGGAGCGCCGCGTCGCGCACGCTCGCCAGCGGCTCGGGCAGGGTCACCAGCCGCCCCAAGCGGACCGCCTGGCGGACCGTCGCCTCGACGTGCGGGCGGCGCTCGGCCTCGTAGGCACCGAGCACGCTCAACCGCCCCGCGGCGGCGTCTGGCAGCAACGGGGCCAGCGCTCGCGCGTCCCGGAGCCCGGCGCCCAGTCCCTGCCCCAGGAACGGCGGCATCTGGTGGGCCGCGTCGCCGGCGAGCACCAGCCGGCCGCGGTGCCACGGCCGCGCCACCAGGTCGTGGAACGTGTACACCGCCGTCCGCTCGACCGTCACGGCGTCGGGGTCGACGTGGGCGGCCAGCCGGGCGCGGACGGCGGCGGGGTCCCGGGCCGCCTCGGCATCCTCGCGGGCCGACAGCCGGAACTCCCAGCGGTGACGCGGCGCTGCGAACGGGACCGAGGTCGTCGGCCGGCGGGGGTCGGCGATCTGCAAGCAGCCGGTCCGGCAGGTCCGCGCCGGGTCCGGCGAGCACGTCGACCACGAGCCAGGTCTGCTCGAACCCGCGCCCGACCAACTCGGCCCCCAGCGCGCTGCGGACGACGCTGCCGGCCCCGTCGCACCCAACGGCGACCGCCGCCCGGACGGCAGAACGGGCCCTCGGGACCGGTCCCCTCGACCGTCACGCCCGCGTCGTCCTGGGCGATCCGGTCCACGGCGTGCCCCAGGCGGATGTCGACGGTCGGGATCTCGGCCAGCCGGCGGCGCAGGCCGCGTTCGACGGTCGGCTGGTGGATGAGGAGGCCGGCGGGGAAGCCGGGCGGCGGTGGCTGGGCAGGACGGCCCCGGAGCAGGAGCCGCCCACGCCGGTCGACCAGGTCGAACCCGTCGAGGGGCCGGCCCTCCGCCGGCGCGCCCGCCTCGGCCAGGACGCGCAGGGCCCAGCCGTCGAGGTGCGCCGCGCGGGGGAGCGAGTGGGGCCCGTCGTCGCGGTCGAGCGCGACCACACGGAGCCCGCGCTGCCCGGCCAGCACCGCCAGCGTCGCCCCGACGGGGCCCAGGCCGATCACGGCGACGTCGTAGGGAGGAGCACCGGTCGGCATCGGGGAGAAACCCCGACGGGCGCGCCCGGATTCAACCCGTCCCCATCTCCAACTCCCCGTCATGGCAGACCACTCCGTCAAGAAGATCGACTCCTCCGCCTCGCCCGAGGGCGACCTCGGCCAGACCTACCTCGTCTCCGGCACCTCCGTCGCGATGCGCCGGTGGTCCGAGTCGGCCGGCACCGAGGGCGACCCGCACACCCGCCCCTACGAGACCGTCGGCTACGTCGTCGAGGGCAAGGTCGAGGTCCACGTCGGCGACGACGTGGTCACCTGCGGGGCCGGCGACAGCTACCTCGTCCCCGAGGGCGCGACGCGGTTCTACAAGGTCCTGGAGGACCTCACGGCCGTCGAGGCCACGTCGCCACCGGCCCGCGTCGACAACCGCGACGACGCCTAGCGCGACGACGCCTAGCGCGACCCCGCGGCCCGGCACTGAGCGGGCGCCCTCGTCACCGGGGGCGCCCGCTTTTTTGACCCCGCCCGCCTCGGCGCCGAGGCGGGCGGCGAAGTGGGGCCGGCCGTGGCTAGTCGAGCGTCTCGATGGTCACGTCGCCGAACTCGGCCAGCTGGTCCTCGACCGCGCTCCGGTCGCCGACGACGACGATGGCCGCGTCGCCGGCCCGGAGGTACTGCTCGGTCACCCGGCGGACGTCCTCCGGCGTGACCGCGTAGACGCGCTCGACGTAGCTCTCCAGGTAGTCCCGGCCGAGCCCCTGGAGGTCCAGGAAGGCGAGGTACGCCGCGATCCCGCCCGGCGACGAGTTCTGCAGGACGAACGTCCCGGCGAGGTAGTTCTGGATCCCCTCCAACTCGTCGGCCGAGGGCGCGGTCGTGGCCAGGCTGTCGATCTCGTACAGGATCTCGCGGATGGCGGGCCCGGTGGCCGGCGTCTGGATGGCCGCCTGCTCGGCCCAGTAGGCGCTCCGGAACCGGGTCGCGACCGACGAGCCGGGGCTGTAGGTGTAGCCCTTGTCCTCGCGGATGTTGCGCGTGATCCGGCTCCCGAACGAGCCGCCCAAGAGCGCGTTCGTGACCTGGAGCGCGACGAAGTCGTCGGCCGTCGGGTCGATGGTCGTGAGGCCGACGGTCACGTTCGACTGGGCCGCGCCGGGCTGGTCGACCAGGATCACGCGCCGCCCGTCGGTGGCCGTCGGCCGCACGGGGTCGCTCGGGGCCGGCCCGCCACTCCAGTCGCCGAAGGCGCCGCGGATGGCGCCCTCGGTGGCGGAGACGTCGAACTGGCCGACCACGTAGAGCCGCGTCCGGCGGGGGCCGACCGTCGCGTCGTAGAACGAGCGGGCGTCGGCGACCGTCGCCGCTTCGAGCTGGGCCGGGTCCGGCAGGACGACGGCGGCGTAGGGGTGGCTCCCGTAGAGGGCGCGCGCGAACGCCGCTCGCGCGAGCCCACTCGGCTGGGACCGGGCCACGGCCGCGCCGCGGATCTGGTCACGCTGGACCCGCTCGAACGCCTCCTGGGGGAAGACCGGGTTGCGGAGCACGTCGGCCACGAGCGCGACGGCGCCGGGCGTGAACTCGCTCAGCACGCGGCTCGTCACGAAGGTCTGGTCGAGCCCGGCCCCGGCGCTGACCGAGCCGCCCAGGTCGGCGGCCTCGCGCGCGATGTCCTCGGACGACCGCGTCGTGGTGCCCTCGGTGAGCAGGCCCGCCATCAGGTCGGCGAGCGACGTCTGGCCGGGCGCCTCGTCGACGTTGCCCGAGCGGACGACCGCGTAGACGGTCGCCTTGGGGAGCGCGCCGTAGGGCACGAGCGTGACGTCGATGCCGTTGGCGAGCGCGAACGTCCGCCCCTCGGGCAGCTCGAACGCGCGGGGCTCGCCGGGCGCGGGCGGCGTGGAGGGGAACGCCTGGGCGAGCGCGCCGGGGGCGGCGAGCACGAGCAGGGCGGAGAGGAGAGAGCGGAGCATGAGGTCGGAAGAGGGGGGCGGCAGGGGCACGGCGACGGCGGCCTCGGTGGGCCCGTGGGGCGACCGAGGCGGGCGGGGTCAGGAGCCGCCGCCGGCCGCGTCGAGCGTGATCACCGTCCGGTTCTCGGGCCGCAGGACCTGGCGGGCCGTCCGGCGGATCAGGCCCGGGGTGACCGCCTCGAAGCGGTCCACCAAGCGGTTGATCCGCGACGGGTCGTTGTCGAACAGCGCGAGCGACGCCAGCAGGTCGGCCCGGCCGAAGCCGAACGTGCCGCCCAAGGTGTCGTAGAGGTCGCTCCGCAGCTTGACCTTGGCGCGCGCCAGCACGTCGGGCTCGACGCCCTCGTCCTGGATCCGGGCCACCTCGCGGTCGATGATGGCGAGGATGGAGTCGGGCGCGGTCTCGTCGTCGTGGACGAGCCAGGCCGACCACAGCATCGGCCCGTTGTAGTTGAACATGTTGCCCAACGGCCAGTTGATCCCGCCGCTGACGTCGGCCGTCAGCCCGGCGTCGGTCACGAGCGCCCGGTGGAGCCGGCTGTCGTCGCCTTCGAGCAGGATCTGCTGGAGGAGCCCCATCGCGAAGTAGGCGTCCGAGTTGCGCGGCGGCATGTGGTAGGCGAAGGCCAGCGCCGGCCGGGTCGCCAGCGAGTCGACCTTGCTCGCCCGCTTCTGCTCGGTCTGGGGCGGCTCGCGCAGGTCGGGGATCGGCGGCACGTCGGCCCGCTCGATGGCCCCGAAGTACTCGCCGACCCAGCCCTTCACCTGGTCCGCGTCGACGTCGCCCACGACCACGACGACGGCGTTGTTGGGCGCGTAGAACGTGTCGAAAAAGTCCTCGACGTCGTCGAGCGTGGCCGCCTCCAGGTCGCTCAGCTCGCCGTAGAAGTTGTGGCTGTTGTACCAGTTCTCGTTGGCCTCCTGGGGCAGGTCGAGCCAGGGGAAGCCGCCGTAGGGCTGGTTGATCACGTTGACGCGGACCTCGTTCGAGACGACGCCCTGCTGGTTGGTCAGGTTGTCCTCGGTGATCGCGAGCCCGCGCATCCGGTCGGCCTCGGCCCACAGCATGGTCTCGACCGTGTTCGAGGGGACGACCTCGAAGTAGTTCGTGAAGTCGAACCGGGTCGACCCGTTGAGGATGCCGCCGTTGCGCTGGACGAGCCCGATGAACTCGTTCTTGCCCAGGTTCTCGGACCCCTGGAACATCATGTGCTCGAACAGGTGGGCGAACCCGGTCCGGTCGCGCGGCTCGATCCGGAAGCCGACGTTGTAGTAGACCGCGACGACGGCCGTCGGGGCCGTGTGGTCCTCGGAGACGACCACCTTGAGCCCGTTGGCCAGCGTGTCGTAGACGACCGGGACGGCGAAGTCGGTCGGGGCCGCCCGGGTGAGCTCGTCGCGCGAGAGCGGCTCGAAGGTCGGCTCGGTGGAGGCCGGCGGCGCCGGGGCGTCGAGGCGCTCGACGGTGGCGCAGCCGGCGACGACCGCGACGGCGGCAAGGAGGACGAGGGGGCGCATGCGGGAGGGGGCGGGGTCTCTGGGGAACGCCCTGAACGCGACGGTCGCATCTGGGGTCCGTCGGATGGCCCTCCCGAGCCGGCACGGCCCGCCTCGGCGCCGAGGCGGGCCCAACGGCAGCGCCCCGCCGGCGACGAGCGCGGGCGGGGCGTGCCGACGGCGGACCGTCGCGGAGGTGCCGACCGGATTTGAACCGGTGTAGCAGGTTTTGCAGACCTGTGCCTAACCCCTCGGCCACGGCACCATGCGGGCAATCTACGGCCGCCGCCGCCGGACCGCGATAGGAAGGACCGCGAAGACGGCCCCGCCGGGCGCGGGCCTGCCAGGACTCGAACCTGGAACCCTCGACTTAGAAGGTCGACGCTCTATCCGGTTGAGCTACAGGCCCCCGGGCCGGCAGATCGCCGACAGGGTCGGGGCGGCGGGATTCGAACCCACGGCCTCCTGCTCCCAAAGCAGGCGCGCTACCGGGCTGCGCTACGCCCCGAGGTGACCGCGAGCGGCCGGCGCAAAGATACGCGGCCGACCTACCTTCCGCGCCGACGCGTCCGTTCTCCATGACGACTGACAACGCCCGCCCGCTCCGAGCCCTCTGGCTCGCCGTCTGCGCCAGCGGGGCCGCCGTGCTCGTCGTGCTCGGCACGCTGGCCGTGACCGGCGAGCCCCCGATGCCCGCCGCGGCCGAGGCCGCGTTCTACGTCACGGCCCTGCTGTCCGCCGCCGGGATCGCCGGCTCGTTCGCTCTCGTCCACGCGATGGAGACCCGGCTGCTCCGGGCCGGCTCCGACGCCGAGGCCGTCGGGCTCGTGCGGACGTTCGGGGCCGCCGCGTTGGCCGCGGCCGAGGCGCCCGCGATGGTCGGCGCCGTCGCGGCGTTCCTGACCGGCGACCTGCTCCCGCTCGCGTTCGGCGCCCCGCTGTTCGCCTTCGCCTGGCTCACCTGGCCGAGCGACCCCCGCGTGGCCCGCTGGCTCGGGCTCCGCACGGGGGGGTAGCGTTCGCCCAGGTCCGCCCGCCTCGCTCGTCCAGCGGGCGCCTCCCCACCCAGTCGGTACGCCCCGTGCGGGGTCCCCGCCCGGCGCCCCGAGGCGGCCCAATAGAAAACGGGGCGCCCCGCAAGGGACGCCCCGTCGATGTCGGGCGGAGCCGGAGCTACGCGGCCTGGGCCGCCTTGAGCTCGTCCTGGACGTTGCCGGCCTCGACCATCTTGGAGCGGAACTCGAACTGGCCGTTCTGCTTCTTGGACGCGACGATGATCTTGGCCATCTGCTTCGCCTCCTGGCCGGCACCGCGGTTGGTCCGCTGGTTCTTGGAAACCTTCTTCGCCATGGGTCTGGGGGTCTGTGGGGGTCGGGTCGTGAACGCGGAGGCAGCGCCCCGCGGTCCCCGCTACTTGATCTCGCGGTGGAGCGTGTGCTTCCGGAGCGTCGCGTTGTACTTCTTGAGCTCGAGGCGCGCGGTCGTGTTGCGGCGGTTCTTCATCGTCGCGTAGCGCGACGTGCCCGGCGCCTCGGTGCACTCGAGGATCACTTGGTGACGGACGTCTTTGCCCTTGGCCATCGTCTCGGGGGTCTAGAGGAAGAGGGGGTTAGACGAGGGACGTGCCCTTGGCGCGGGCGTCCTTCAGGACGGCCGAGATGCCATTCTTGTTGATCGTCTTGATCGTCTGGGCGGACACGCGGAGCGTGATCCACCGGTCCTCCTCAGGGATGTAGAACCGCTTCTTCTGCAGGTTCACGTTGAACCGCCGCCGCACCTTGTTGTGGGCGTGCGAGACGTGGTTGCCGAACATCGGCTTCTTGCCGGTAAGCTGGTCTTTGCGGGCCATCGGTCGGCGCGGCAGAATCCGCGCGGGGATCTCGGGGGAGGGTCCAGCCGCGGCGCAGGCGCACGGCGGCGGAGCCCAGGAACCTACGGACCCGCCCCGCCTCGGGCCAACCGCGGGAGGCCCCCCGCGTGTGAGTCTGGGGCGAAGACGGGCGAGGGCGAGGGGGCGCCGGACGAGACCGTCTCCCACCTCGTGCCTTGGCCCGGTGCCCACTAGAACAGGCCGAAGCGGACCTGGACGACGTGGTTCCGCCGCCGGAGCTGGCCCAGCAGGCGCCCGTCTTCGACGCCGTACGTCGCGTACTCGAACCGGGCAACGCGCGTCACCAGCGCGGCCCCGCCCGAGGGCATCCCCTGGCTCACGCCGCCGCGCAGCTCCAGGTGGCCGCCGAGGCGGACCCGGGCGCCGGCCCGCAGCCCCGCCTGCGCCGACTGCCGGAAGTCCGACGTCGCCGCCGACGTGTAGTCGACCGACACGACGGCGTCAGAGACGCCCGCCGCGACGGGCAGACGGTACGCCACGCCGGCCCGGACGACGGCGTCCGACGGGCGGTTGTCGAAGCGGGCTTCGAGCGCGGCCACCTCGGCGCCGTCGTCGGCCGTCCCCGTCGAGCCCGAGACCTCGACCGAGCGGTCGAACGCGTAGTCGATGCCCCCGCCGACGTTGGTGACCTCGGCGCCCAGGTCGAGCCCGCGCACGGCCACGTCGGTCGCGTAGACGCCCGCGGCCAGCCGGACCGCGTCGCCGCGGAGCACGTAGAGCTTCTCGCCGTCGGGCTTGAGCGCGTCGACCGGCGAGGCCTTGGCCGTCAGCCGCCGCTGGAGGTAGGTCGCCGAGGCGCCCACCTGGAGGCCGAACGGGAGCGCCGCGCCCAGCGGCGTCCGCGCCAGGTCGACGCCGGCCACGACCGGCACGGCGATGTCGGCCCGGCCGTAGAGGTCGACGAACGGGATGCCGGCCCCGCCGTCCGTGATCCGCCCGCGCGTCACCGACTGGGCGTAGAGCCCGACGCCGACCGCAACCGGGCCCGACGCGAACCGGACCGACGGGGCCAGCACGGCCAGGTCGGCCGTCTTGGGCTGGCCCCCCACGCGGAACGCCTCGTTGTAGAGCGCCCGGAGGCGGTCGGGGTCCTGGAGCCGGAGGTCCTCCAACCCCTCCTCGACGGCCGGCCCGAGCTCGTCCGAGTAGAAGCCCCACGCCTCCGAGACGTTGCCGCCCGCCCCGACGGCCACGCCCAGCAGGTTGAGCGTGAACCCCCGGTCGGTGATGTGGGCCGGGTTGCCCAGGAACGGCGAGTCCAGCGTCGGCATCGCCGTCACCGCGCCGCCGGCTCCCAGGGCGACCGGGTCGGTGCCGCCGATCGGCGCCTCGCGGCTCGGCGTCACGTGGGGCTGGGCGACGGCGGCCGTGGCGAGGGACAGGGCGAGGGCGGCGAGCCAGAGGAGACGGGGCATGGGTCCGGGGGGTGGGATCGGCAGGGGGGCGGGACAGAGACCGGGCCGCTCCGTCCTCCGAGAGGAGCGGGGCGGCCCGGCGCGTGCCACCAGGGGTGGTATCGGCGGACGGTCGGCGTTCTACACCGTGCAGTAGTCGGCGACGGCGTCCTGGAGGTCGCCGTAGAAGCCGAGCGCCGTGTCGACCAGCTCCGCGGCCACCGAGCCGCGGCCCAGCAGCGAGGCCCGGGTGTCGAGCGCGAGCACGGCCTGGCCGGCCTCGCGGATCGGGCCCTCGGCCTGCTCGCGCAGGGCGTCCTCGTCGTCGGCGCAGACGGCGATCGAGCCGTCGGCCAGGCGGTACCACGTCGAGGTCTCGGCCGTCTCGTTGGCGACGAAGAGGTACGCGCTCGTGAACGTGGTCAGCGCGGTGACGGCGAGGGCCTGCGAGATCTGGGTGTCCGAGAGCCCCCGGGCGCGGAGGTCGACGAGGGCCCCGTCGCGGTCGTAGACCAGGGCGCCGTCCACGACGGTCATGCACAGGTCGAAGTCGCGGATGGCCGCCGGCAAGACGCCGTCGAGCAGGTCGGCCGCCTCGTCCAGCGTGCCGGCCTTGGCCACGAGCTCGTCGAACCCGATGTAGTCGGCCGGGTCGAACGCCTGGGCGCTCGGGTCCGTCGCGTACGAGCACGAGCCGCCGCGCGCGGCCGTCGTCGTGGACGTCCCGTCGGCGATCGCCGAGAAGTGCTGGCTGATCCGGTCGAGGTCGAGCAGGTCGATCCCGTCGCGCTGGAGCAACGTCGTGGCCAGCTCCACGCGGACCACGGCGTTCTGGGGCTCGGACGCCAGGGCCCGGTTGAGCAGGTCGACGGCCTGGGCGTAGTCGCCGCGCTCGCGGGCGATCACCGCGTCGTCCACGGCGACCTCGACGCCTTGGTCGAAGGACAGGAGCGGGCTCGTCTCGTCACAGCCCGTGAGGGGCGCGAGGCAGAGGGCGGCGAGGCAGAGGGCGAGCGGTCGGAACATGGCAGCGAAGGGGTTTCGGGGGTGGGGGTGGGGACTCCGGTATCGGGCCCGCCCGCCCCATCCCAACCTGGCCGTCTCATTTCCGCTTCGCTCACCCACGACGGAACCCGGGCGTGCCCCTGGGCCGGCGTGGACGCTGGACGGGCCCTCCGGGCGCGGGGTGGCCCGTCGTTACTCGCTCGGCGACCCGCCGATAGGCGCCGGGCGGCGCACCGTTACGCGCCCGACTGGACGGCCCGGGCCGGGTCGATGGACGCCGCCCGAGCCGCCGGGTACACGGCGGCCAGCGCGCACAGCCCGACCGCTGCCACCACCACGCCGCCCACGTCGAGCGGCCGGATCGCGACCGGGTACGCGTCGATCACGAACGAGCCCGCCTCGGCCAGCTTGACCACGCCGAACGTCTGCTGGACGACCGAGATCGCGAGCCCCAGCGCCAGCCCGATCCCCGCGCCGACGCCGCCGACCAGCAGCCCCTCCAGCAGGAAGATCCGCCGGACGTCCGCCCGACTGGCGCCCATCGCCTGGAGCGCTCCCAGGTCCCGCTGCTTCTCGATCACGATCATCGTGAGCGCCCCGACGATGTTGAACGCGGCGACCACGATGATGAGCGCCAGGATGGCCGAGGCCGCCCACTTCTCCAGCTTCATCACGCTGTAGAGCGAGCCCTGCAAGTCGTACCACGTGCTCGACGGCGTAGCGGCCCGGGAAAGCCGCGTCGAGCCGGGTCTGCAAGCTGGACTGGACGTCGCCGGCGTCGTCGAGGTCGGTCAGGCGCAGGTCGAGGCCCGTCACGCGGCCTGGCATCTGGAACAGCCGCTGGGCCTCGCCGAGGCCGACGAACACGTGGCTCTCGTCGTAGGTCGGCTCCAGCGAGAACGTGCCCCGGACCTCGAACGACCGCTGGTCCGGCAACCCGAACGGGTAGAGCCCGATGGCCCGCTCCAGCGCCGCCGCCGACAGCAGCGAGACCGTGCTCCCGGGGACCCCCCGGCCGGCGGGCCCCCGTCCAGGGCCACGCCCGGCTCGGCCGCCCGGACGCCGGTCCGCCCGGCGAGGGCGGCGCCCATCACGATCCCGGTCTCGCCCGCGCGGCGGCCGAGGTCGAACGTCCCGCCCGTGATGGACCGCTCCACCTCGGCGTCGAGCGCGGACGGGTCGACGCCGCGGACCGTCACGACCTGGTTGAGCGTGCCGCCGGCCTCGGTCGCCAGGAGCGCCTTGCCCTCGACGAACGGAGTCGCCGAGACCACGCCGGGCTCGAGCCGGGCCAGCGCCGCCAGCGTGTCGGCCTCGCCGATCCCGCCGCCCGCGACCGCCTCGACGCGGACGTGGGGGTCGTAGCTCACCAGCAGGTCGCGGACGACGTCGTAGAACCCGTTGAGCACGCTCAGCACGACGACCAGCGCGGCCACGCCGACCGCGACCCCGGCGACGGAGATCCCGGAGATCACCGAGATCAGCGTCAGCCGCCGGCGGCTGGCCAGGTAGCGGCGCGCGATGAGCAGGCGGTAGTCCACACGTCGACGGGGAAGGAGGAGACGGACCGAGCGCCAACTTGCGGCCGGCCGCACACCCCGCAGGGACACGGCGTGCTGTGTCTCACGGGCTCGGCTCGCCCCACGCCGCGACCGAGGCGGGGCGGCCGCGACCGAGGCGGGGCTAGCGGCCGCCGGTCGGGGCCGCGCCGGGGGCCGGCGGCGGCGTGCCGGAGGTCTGGATCTGGCCCCGGAGTCGCTCGATCTCGGCGAGCGCCTCCCGGATCTCGCGCTCCTGCTCGGCCAGCCGCCGCTCGCGGGCCTGCAGGTCGCCCAGGATCTCGGCGATGGCCGCCTCGCGGACTTCGAACGGCGCCATCTCGTAGTACCCGCGGTCCTCGAAGTAGCCCCGGAACAGGAAGTTGTGCTTGAGCGCCTCCATGTTCTCCGAGAACCGGAACGCGCCGACGGCCCCCCACCCGGCCGCCTGGTTCACGCGGTCGGTGATGGCCCGGATGTCGGTCGAGACCGTCTGGAGCTGGGCCGCGCCCTCCTGGAGCTGGGCCGCCGTCGCCAGGAACGTCGTGTAGATCTCGTCCTCGTTGAGGAACCGCGCCACGGTCCCGTTCCCCTGGTACACGCGCGTCAGGATCTCGTCGACCCCGCGCGAGGCGTTCTCGGCCACCGACACCAGCTCGTCGGCGCGCGCGGTCAGCGCGCGCAGCGTGTTCTGGGACTCGGCGACGGTCGCCTGGAACGTGTTGGCCGTCGCGACGGTCGACTCGTAGAGCCGGTCGTCGTAGAGGAACTGGCCCAGCGTGCCCTGGCCCGTCCGGACGTCGGTCATGATGCCGGTCAGCTGGACCGTGACCGAGTCGAAGCGGCCGACCGACGCGAACAGCCGGTCCGAGACCTCGCTCAGCGCGAACGGGTCGACGCCCTGGATCTGGCCGTTGTCGGCCACCTGGGGCCGCCCCGGCGAGCCGTCGGTGAGCGACACGATCACGTTGCCCACCAGCCCGTCGGTCTGGATCAGCGCCCGGCTGTCCTCGCGGATGAGTGGCCGGGCCTCCTCGTTGATCGCCATCCGGACCGTGATCGGGTCGCCGGGCGCGGCCGGCAGCCGGACCGCCTCGACGCGCCCGACCGAGATGCCGTTGTAGAACACGTCGGCCCCGGGCTTGAGCCCGGCCACCTGGTTGAAGTTGGCGCGGACCGCGAACGTGTCGCCGAACAGGTTGCCCTGGCTCCCGATCACGAACATGATCGCGATGGCAGAGAGCAGGCCGAGCAGGACGACGAGGCCGAGGCGGGCTTGACGGGTCATGTGCGGAAGCTAAGCGACGCCGGCCCGCGCGGGAGGGCCATCGGACGTCCGGAGGGAGGGGGGCACCCGCCGGCGGGCGCGGCGGCCGGCGGGCGCGGCGGCCCGCGGGCTAGGCGTGCCCGTAGGCGTCGGTCCCCTGGAAGAACTCCTGGAGGGCGGGGTGGTCGGAGTGGCGGACCTCGTCGAGCGTGCCGGCGGCGGCGATCTGGCCGTCGAGCAGGAAGAACGCTTTGTCGGTGATGATCTCGGCCGCCAGCAGGTCGTGCGTGATCGCGATCGACGAGATGCCGCGCGTGTCGCGGAGCTTGACGATCAGCTCCGAGACGACGCGGACGCTCACCGGGTCGAGCCCGGTCGTCGGCTCGTCGTACAGGATGATGTCGGGCCGCAAGATGAGCGTCCGCGCCAGGCCGATCCGCTTTTTCTGGCCGCCCGAGAGCTCGGCCGGGTACTGGTCGCGCGTGCCGGGCAGGTTGACGTCCTCCAGCGACTCCATGATCAGGTCGTCCTTCTCGTCCTTGGTCAGCGTCGTGAGGCGGTCGAGGAAGAAGCGCATGTTCTCGTAGACCGTCATCGAGTCGAACAGCGCGCCGCCCTGGAACAGGTAGCCCAGGCGCGTCCGCTTGCGGTCGAGCTGCTCCTGGTCCATCAGGTCGAGCCGCTCGCCCAGCACCCAGACCTCGCCCTTGTCCGGCGCGAGCAGGCCGACGACGTGCTTGGTGAGCACGCTCTTGCCCGTCCCCGAGCCGCCCAGCACGACGGCGCTCGTGCCGCGCTCGACGGCGAGCGAGACGCCCTTCAAGATCTTCTTGGGCCCGAACCCCTTGTAGACGTCGCGGAGCTCGACGACCACGTCGTCGGGCGGCGGCGGCGAGTTGCCCGTGACCGCGCCCGCCTCGGGGTCGACGAGGTGGGGCTCGGTCTCGCCCGGGACGCCGGCCTGGGGCGCGCCCGTCGGAGCGTCGGCCGGTCTGGCCAGGCCGTCGGCGTCGAGCGGGTGGGGGCCGGACCCGTCGGTCTCGCGGGCCCGGCGGGCGTCGGCGCGGTCGGAGAAGCGGGACATGAGGAGCGTGGGCGTGAGGCGGCCGGGCGCGGCGTCGAGGCGGGCGCCCCCACGTCCTCCGCGCCACGCGCTAGGCGGCGTCGGAGATGTCGCCGAAGAGCATGATCGAGACGCGGACGACGATGACGTCGGCGAGCAGGATGAGCAGGCTCGAGATCACGACGGCCTGCATGGCCGCCCGGCCCACCTCGCGCGTCCCGCCGCGGACGTTGTAGCCCAGGTAGCAACTCACGATGCCGACGATGAACCCGAACACCGACGTCTTCATCGTGTCCGCCGTCACGTCGACGAAGCGCAGCGTGTCGAACGCCGTCGCGATAAAGACGCGGACGTCCATGCCGTCGGAGAGCCACGCCTCCAGGTAGCCGCCCGTCAGGGCCAGCATGTCGGTCAGGATGGTCATGACGGGGAACATGATCACGCAGGCGAGCACGCGCGTGACCACGAGGTAGTGGAACGGCTTGAGCGCGGCGACCTCGAGCGCGTCGATCTGCTCGGTCACCTTCATCGACCCGAGCTCGGCGCCCATGCCGGCGCCCAGGCGGCCGGCCAGGACCAGGCTCGTCAGCACGGGCCCGATCTCCTTGATCACGCTCAGCGCCAGCATCGACGGCAGGAAGCTCTCGGCCCCGAACCGGGCCAGCGTCCCGCGGCTCTGCATCGCGAGCACGATCCCGATCGAGAAGCCGACGACGCCGGTCAGCGTCAGGCTCTTCGTCCCGACCTCGTCCATCTGGATGAGCAGCTCCTTGAACTCGAACGGGCGCCGCCAGAAGCGCGAAAAGAACCGGCCGACGAAGCCGAACAGCCCGCCGGCCTCGGCGAAGAACGCCTCGCCGGGCACCGACGACGCGCGCGCGGTCTCCTGCCGCTCCTCGACCTTGCGCTCGATGTCCTTCTCCTGGAGGATCTTCTCGTTCTGGCGCGCGCGGCGGCCCGCCCGGAGGCGCTGCGTCAGCGAGTCGGTGGGGAGGGGCTCCATGGTCGCAAGCTAGTCGCGCGGGTTGGGCAGGTCCCGCGGGTTCGGTGGGTTTCTCCGGCTGCGCGCCCACGGGCCGTCGGTGATTGCGTCTCGGCCCACCAGACCGGCGGGGCTCGCCGGGCCCCCGGCGCCTACCACGCCGTCTCGACGCCGAGCCCGCCGCCGAGCCCGCGCTGGCCGCTGTACTCGGTCTGGGCCTGGAGCCACGAGAGCAGCTCGTAGTCCAGCACCCAGGATGAACGGGAGCCGCTGCTCGCCCTGCGACGTGCTCGCCCAGCGGGACGATCACGCCGGCCGTCCAGAACGCCTTGGTCGAGAGGTAGTCGCCGAACTTGATGACGAGGTCGTTCCCCTCGTAGTCGATCGTGCGCGACGTCGAGCCCGAGCTTCTCGCTCGCGAGCCCCTCGGCGACGCCCGAGAGCGCGCCGATCCCGACGCCGAGGCCGGCACCCGCCAGCCCGCCGCCGCCCGCGAAGTCGCCGGCGAGCCGGCCCGTCGCGATGAGCGACACGATGTCGGCCGGCTCCAGCGTCGGGTTCGACGAGAGCCGGATCGTCGGGGTTGTCGTCGAGCTGGCCGTTGACGGCGAGCGTGATCGTGGCCGACGACTGGCCCGCGATCGTGCCGGCCAGCCTGATGTCGAGCGTCGCCGCGATGTCGACGACGGCCGCCAGCGCGTCGCCGTTGAGCGTGATCGTGCCGCGCTCCAGGTCGAACCGCCGGCTGAGCGTCTGGATGGTCCCGCGCGTCAGGTCGATCCGCCCGAAGACCTGGCCGCCCTCGGCGTACGACGCCTTGCGGGCCTCGATGTCGCCCGAGAACTCGATGTCGAACGGCAGCCCGGAGTGGCCCGGAGCCAGACGTTCTCGCGGATCTCGACGGTCAGGTCGTAGTCGAGCGCGTCGGTGAAGCGGCTGACGGCCGTGTCGCGGGCCGCGATGACGCGGCCGAACCGGGCCTCGACCTCGCGGATCTGAGCGTCGGTCAGCTCGACCGGGTCGAGGTCCGGCGGGACCAGCTCGTCGGTGAGGTAGATGTCGCCGCTGGCGAGCGCGACCGAGCCGCGCAGGACGGGCCGGTCGAGCGTGCCCGTGAGCCGGAGCGGCGACGTCCCGCCGTCGAGCGCGAGCCCGTCGAACGTGCGGCGTGTCCATCGCGACGAAGTCGCGGGGGACGATCGTCAGGTCGAGCTCGCCGACCGACAGCTCGCGGAGCCGGATCTGACCGGTCACGTCGAGCGCCGTCTCGCCCGCCTCGTTCAGGATGCGGACGTCGTCGAGCACGATCCGGTCGTTCTGGAACGTGACGTCGGCCTAGATGGGCTCGTAGACGCGGCCCGTCGCGACGACGCCGAGGCGGCCGTCGCTCAGCGTCGCGACGCCGTCGAGCCGCGGGCTCGCCTGCGTCCCGCTCACGTTGAGGTCGAGCCGGAGCGTGCCGCCGAGCGCGTTGTACGCCCGGTCGTCGAGGAACGGGCGCGCCCAGGCGATGGGGAACGCGTCGGCGCGGGCGACGATCGAGACGCCGGCGTCGTCGCGGACCTCCTGGCTCTCGGGGCCGTCGGCGAGCGAGAACTGCAGGGGCACCGAGCCCCGGATGGTCAGCGCCTCGCCCGAGACGTGGGTCAGCGCGGCGTCGATCCCGAGTTGGTCGCCGGCGTAGGCGATCGTCGCCGCGAGCGAGCCGACGGTCCGGCCGCGCGAGGTCAGGTCGTCGAGCGAGACGGTCCCGTCGATGAGCGGGGCCGCCGCCGGCCCGCTCAGGACCAGCGTCGCCGAGAGGTCGCCGCCGAGCGCGTCGAGGCCGGCCAGGTCGGTGAGCGCGTCGATCGACACGTCCTCGACGGTCACGATCAGGTTCTGCTCGCCGTCGAAGTCGATCTGGCCGTCGGCCGCGATCTGCTGCCCGCCGGTGTCGGCGGCCAGGAGCAGCCCGCGCACGTCGATCACGCCCTCGTCGAGCGTGATCTGGGCCGGCTGGAGCAGCTGCCACGTCGTCTCGTCGATCTGGATCTCGCCGCGCTCGAGCGTGACCCCGTTCGTCTGGAGGTCGACGCGCCCGGCGACTGCGAAGTCGCGGCGGTCGTCGACGGTCACGGCGGCGTCGACCACCAGGTCGCCGGCCTCGACGCTCACCGTGCCGGTGCCGCGCTGGATCCGCAGGGTCTCCGTCGTGAGCAGGTCGAACGAGCCCCGGGCCTGCCCGCCGAGCGCGTCGAGGCCGAGCGAGTCGGCCCGGGCCCGGTCCCACGTCATGTCGACGTCGGCGTCGAGCCCGGTCAGGCCGTACTCGCCGAACACGACCTGGCGCGCCTGGGCCGTCCCGACGATGGCCAGCGGGGCGCCGGCCTCGGCGGAGACCCGGAGGTCGAACGTCCCGCTCTCCAGCCCGACCGTCTGCTCGGTCAGGCTCGCCAGCGGCGCCAGGCTCTCGATGTCGCCGGCCAGGCGGAAGTCCGACGCGGCGGCCTCGTTGAACAGGGCCACGGTCCCGCTGCCGGTGACGGTCACCAGGTCGCTGTCGAGCGCCAGCGTGTCGACGCGGACGATCCCGTCGGCCAGGGCGAACTCGACGTCGAGCGCCCGGAGCGCGACCGGGCCGACGGTCGACTCGCGCCCGGTGAGCGAGCCCGCGGCGGTCATCGTCGCCGGGTCCGTCCCGCGGCCCTCGACGGCGAACGCGGTCGTCAAGAACAGGGGCTGATCCGGCGGCAGGTCGAGGAGCACGCCGGCGTCGAGCCCCTCGGTGGTGCCGCGGACGGCGTAGCGGATCACGTCGTCGAACGGACGGGCGTCGAACGCGGCCGTGACCGTCCCGCTCTCGGGCTGGCCCGGCTGCTCGCCGCCGACCAGGTCGAGGTCGAGCGTCCCGTCGAGCGCGCCGCCCGCCAACGTGAACCGGACGCGGCCGTCGTCGATCTGGGCGTCGTTGACGCGTGAGGCCCGCAGCGTCAAGACGCCGTCGGCCGAGGCCGTGGGCAGGTCGGCGAGCCCGGCGATCCGGCCCGAGAAGCACCCGTTGAGGCTCGTCCGCGGCGCGGCCTCGTTGAAGTCCGAGACGTCGAGCCGGCGGAAGCACGTGTTCTCGAAGGCGAAGCTGGGGTTCGCGTCGAACGGGCGGCCCGAGATCGCGAGGTCGAACTCGCCCTCGGGCGTCTCGAGCGTCCCGTTGACGGCGAGCGCCCCGTCGCGCAGCGTCACGCCCACGTCGGCGCCGTCCACGAACCGGTCGCCGTACGACGACGGCTCGGTGATCTGGACGCGGGCGCTGAGCCGCATCGTGCCCGGGTCGATCCCGGCGCCGGACGCCGTGAACGCGCCCGTCAAGTCGCTGGCCTGGTCGGGGTTGCCGGTGACGCCGCCCACGTCGAGGTTCCGCATCGTCCCCCGGAGGTCGAACGCGAGCGGGTCGGCGAAGGGCCGGACCGTGCCCTGGGCGGTGGCCGCGCCGCTCGCGCCCAGGTCGACGGCCGCGTCGACGGCCGCGACGCCGTTGCGCAGGCGGAGGTCGAGGTCGGCCGCGACCAGGTCGTAGGTCCCGAAGCGCGAGTTGCGGAGCGACACGGTTGCGTCGATCGGCGCCGACTGGGGCTCGGTGCCGCGGCCCGAGAGCGTGAACGTGCCGGTCAGGTCGCTGGACTGGTCGGGGTTGCCGGTCAGCGCGGCCACGTCGAGCCCGAACAACTCGCCCCGGCGGACCTCGTAGCGCAACGGGTCGCCCAGGTCGATCTCGCCGTCGGCGACCAGGCGGCCGTCGCCGCCGGCCAGCGTCACGTCGGCGTCGAACGCGGCCGTCCCCCGGTCGACGTCGGCGTCGAACTGGAGGTTCGAGAACCGGAGGCGGCGGTCGGGGAGCCCGATCTCGGCTCGGGTCAGGTCGGCCGCGAGGGTCCCCGAGAACGTGTCGAGCGAGGTCCCGCGCCCGATCACGGCGAACTCGCCGGCGAACGAGTCCGTCCGGCCCGAACCGGGCAGGAGCACGCCGAGGTCGACGTCCTGAGCCGTCCCGGCGACCTGGAACGTGGGGACGTCGTCGAACGGTCGGGCCCGGCCCTCGGCCGCGAGCGAGGCGCCCGGGATTGCGCCCTTGAGGTCGAACGAGACGCGGCCGGCCGCGAACGACCCGTCGAGGTCGAGCCGGTCGATCCGGCGCTGGCCCACCCGGGTCTCGCGGAGCGACACGTTGAACGGCCCGCTCAGCGTCTCCAGCGTCGTCCCCTGGAGGTTGACCCGGAGGTCGCCGGTGACCTCGGCCGCGAGCGCCGGGTTCCGCGTGATCTCGGACGGGTCGAACCGCTGGAGCGTCCCCTCGGCCCGGTAGCGGACCGGCCCGTCGGTCTCGCGCGAGAACTCGCCGTTGAGGTTGACGGTCGCGTCGCCGAGCGCGCCCACGACGGTCGTCGTCAGGACGTCCCCGTCCGACTCGGCGCGGACGCGGAGGCGGGGGTCGCCGTAGACCGCGACGCCGGCGAAGGCGCGGGCGTCCTCCAGGGCGAGGGGGGCCGCCTCGATGCTGGCGTCGAAGACGGGGAGCGACCCGTCGCCGGTGAACACCAGCCGGGTCGTCCCCTGGAGCGACGTGCCGGCGCGGCTGGTCACCCGGAGGTCTTGGAGCGCCAGGTCCTCGTTCGAGAACCGGCCGGCCCCGGCCAGCCGGATCTCGCCGCGGTCGAACGGCGCGACGGCCCGCAGCGCCAGCGCGTCGATGACGCCGGCTAGGCTCTCGGGGTCCTTCGCGAAGTCCATCACGACGGCCTCCAGGTCGGTCACCGTGTGGACCGAGTCCCGGCCGTCGGCCCGGTACCAGTGGACCTCGGCGTGGCCGCGGTGGACGGCGAGTTCGTCGAGGATGATCGTGAGCGTGCTCTTCTTCTCGGCCGGCTTGAGCAGGCCGGCCACGTTGAACGTGCTGTCGGCCCGCTGGCGGAGCACGACGCGGGGGCCGCCGATGTAGAGCTGGCTGGCCGAGAACGTCTGGTCGAGGAGCGTCCGGAGGTTGTAGTCGACCAGCAGCGTGTCGATGGCGATCACGGTCTCGCCCGCCCGGCCGATCTCGATGCCCGTCAGCCGGGCGCCGGTCAGGAAGTTGCCGTCGAGCTGGGCGATCGAGACCTCGGCGTCGTCGGCCAAGAGATTCTCGATCTGGCCGACCACGAGCCCGCGCGCGTAGGTCTGGCCGACGGTGGTCTGGAAGAACACGAAGGCCCCGATCCCGACCAGCACCACCACGGCGAGCAGCCCCAGCAGGACCTTCCCGATGCGCCGCGCGCGCCGCGGGCGCGGGGCCGACGCGGGCCCACCGTCGCCCGAGGCCGGCACGTCGGGGCCCTGCACGCCGTCCGGAACGGCGCCCTGAGGGGCAGCGCCGTCGCCGAGCGAGCCGGAGTCAGTGCGGGTGGGATCGGTGGGCACGGGGCGTGAACGCAGAAGCGGGCCGGAAGGTCTAGCCGTGACGGAGAAAGGGGGGCGAGTCCGGCCGCGGGCCGACCGAGGCGGGCCGAGAGGCCCGGGGGCCGCGCCGGAGCGCGGGCCGGGTCAGAACGTCTGCCCGATGGCGATGTGGATCTGGGTCCGGCGGAACAGCGAGCCCAGGAGCCCGCCCGTGGGGATCAGGTCGGGGTCGAAGTCGGTCCCGCTCAGCTTGGCGTCGACGTAGCCCGGGATGTCGGCGCCCTCGACCGGCCGGCCGCTCCCGTCGAGCGGGACGCCGCCGGCCGGCGTCCCGCCGCTGAAGCAGACGCCGTCGTCGATCGAGCTCCCGCAGTAGACCTGGGCCGCCGCCCGGCGGTCGAGGTACGACGGGTTCGCCTTGACGCCGAGCGCGATCGAGACGAACCCGACCGGCGTGAGGTACTGGATGCCGGCGCCGGCGCCGACCCGGACGCCGCCCTCCTTCTCGAGCTGGTCGGCCAGCGTCGCGTCGGCGGGGGACCCACCGGCGCGCAGCAGGGCCAGCGTCGGCGCCGTGCTCGGCGCGGCCACCTGGCCGGCGTCGACGAACAGGTTGGCGCCCCACTGGGGCCCCAGCGCCAGCGGCAGGTTGAGCTGGACCGACGCCGAGGCCTTGTAGCGCCCGCCGATCCCGATGTAGCCCACGTCGGTCGGGCTCGTGACCTTGGACGGGTCCGGGACCACGCCCGGCGTCTGGACCGGCGGCGTCACCGAGAACGTCTTGGGCCCGAGCAGCGTCGTGGCCCAGCCGCGCACGTCGGACGTGCCGCCGGCGTAGAACAGCTGGTCCCGGAACAGGACGTAGTCGGCCACGGCGTCGGGGCTCGTGTTCCGGAACGGGGCGAGCCCGCCGACGGTCACCCGGGCCACCACCCCGACGCGCCGCCGGAGCGGGACCGTCACCGACGCCGCGAGCCGCCCGCGCCCGAAGTTGACGTCGCCGGCCGCGAGCGCCAGCGACGGCCGGAGCACGAACCCCCGCGTCGGCTGGAGCGGGTCGTCGAGCTTGCCGAAGACGATGTCGAGCCCGAGCCCGCCCGTGGTCGACTCCAGCGTGTCGGGCAGGAACGGCCCGGGCGGGAGCGCGAACTGGCCCGCGTCCAGGAGCCGGAGCCCCAGCCCGCGCGACAGGTCGCGGACGCGGCCGGCGAGCGAGAGCGCGACGGTCTGGAGCGGGGCCCGGGTCAGCAGCAGCGTGTTGGCGAGCTCGAGCTGGGTGCTCGACTCGATCTCGTCGTCGCGGACGCGGTACGACGGCTGCAGCGTGTACGACAGCCGCCGGTCGAACACGTAGGGCTGGCGGAACGAGACCGAGGCCCGGTAGTCGGTGATCGGGCCGCCCGAGACCGACCGTCCGCTGATCCCGCCGATCCCCGTCCGCGCCTCCAGGTTGAGCGAGAGCTGGCGGGCGCCCTCGAACGCGTTCCGGTGCGTCGCCGAGCTGCGGACGGTCACGCCGCCGTCGGAGAAGTAGCCGCCGAACGCGTTGAGCACGCGGGACGGCCCGCGCCGGACGCGCGCGATCACGTTGACCGTCGAGTCGCCCCGAGCGGCGGACGGGTCGAGGTCGACCAGGGCGAGCGAGAACAAGCCGAGCCCGAACACCTCGCGCTGGCCCTCGACGAGCGCCGAGGCGTTGAACAGGTCGCCCGACTGGACCGGGATCTCGCGCGAGATGACGCCGGCCGAGAGCGACGTGTCGCCCTCGACGACCACGCGCCCGATCCGGGCCCGGGTCCCGACGTTGACCTTGACCCGGACGCCGGCCCGCAGGCCCGTCGAGTCCGGGAACTGCTCGGCGCCGGCGTCGGCCCAGGCGTAGCCCCGGTTCCGGAGCCACCCGATGGTCTCGCTCTGGAGGCGGACGAGCGCGAACGCGTCCAGCCGGTCGCCGGGGCGGACGTTGGTCCGACGCGTGAACTGGTCCCAGTCGTCGCGGATCTCGGGCGCGAGCACGGCGGCCACGTCGGACTGGCCCGGCCCGGCGAACGTGACCCGGTCGATCAGGAGCGGCGGGCCCTCGGTGATCTCGAACGTGACCGCGCCCGTGTTGCTCGTCGTGTCGAGCGCGACGGCGTAGTCGACGGCGGCCAGT
This sequence comes from uncultured Bacteroidota bacterium, assembly GCA_963740235.1. Lineage (GTDB taxonomy): Bacteria > Bacteroidota > Rhodothermia > Rhodothermales > Rubricoccaceae > Rubrivirga. Next base: position 633,278 of record CAVUDG010000007.1, on the reverse strand, counting down.
GGGAACCCGCTTTCGACGTAGTACCGCTGGAGCCGGACGGCGTCCTTGGCCAGCTCGACCGGGATGAGCGGGTACGCCCCCCCGTCGTCGCCCCCGACCAGCCCGAACAGGTACGACGGCGGCGGGGCCGTCGTCGCGACCTGGAGCTCGAGGTTGCTCACCAGCAGCGACTCCCCGTCCGACACGTCGAACGCGACCGACCGGACGGTCGTGGAGTCGTTGACGAGCGTGAGGGGGGCCTGCGCGCGGGCCGGGCCAAGCGCGGCCAGGGCGAGGACGAGGGCGAAAAGGCGGGCGGTCACGCGGGGACGTCCGGGGAGAAGCCCGCAAGCTAGCCTGCGGGCGTGGCTCACGAGGGTTCGGGGACCGGTCCTCCCGGAGGATTCGCGACGGACTCCGCCCCGTCGCCGCCGAGTACGCCCGCCTCGGGCGTCGGGCCGGGCGTCGGGTCGGGCCGGGCGGCGTTCGCGACGTGCTCGGCGGCCTCGGCCTCGATCCGCTCGCGGTGGCGGCGGAACGCCCCCTGCTTGCGCGCCCACAGCTTGCGGATCCGCGACTTCCGCGGGCTGGGCCCGCCGCTCGTGGAGGGCCACCACGACCGCCCCGACGACCAGGATCAGGCCCGAGACGTAGACCCAGAACACGAACGCCAGGATCAGCCCGAACACGCCGCCGAGCCCGCCTAGCCCCTCGCCCTGCTCGGCGTACCGGTCGAAGTCGGCGACGTAGGTGGCGTAGTACGCGAACCCGTTCTTGGCCAGCTCGAACAGGAGCGCCGCCGCGCCCGCGCCGGCCAGCGCGCTCCGGACCGAGGCGCGCGGCCGGGGCACGAAGTGGTAGAGCTGGGCCAGCATCCCGACCGTCAGCACGTAGGGGATCAGGACGGTGACCGTGTGGAGGAGCCCGCTCGCGGCGGCCGTGACCAGCCCGGCGTCGAGCCCGAGCTGGGTCGCGAACGACCCGCTCCGCGCGCTCAGCACCCGGGCCCCGGCCGTGATCACGAACGAGAGCAGGAACAGGCTGCCGACCTGGGCCGCCATCCGCAAGTCGAACAGGTAGCCGCCGACGAGCGTCCGCATCTGGTGCCGGCTCTCGCCCATCGCCGAGCCGACGACGTAGCGGAGCGTCGAGAACATCGTGACGACGGTGACCAGGAAGAACACGCCGCCGACCAGGGTCAGCTCGCCCGAGGCCTGCTGGAGCTGGAGCAGGAGCTCGACGAGCCCGTCGCTCTGGGCCCGGGGCAGGAAGCCGCGCAGGAACTCGGCGACGGTCGTGAACGAGTCCTCCTTGCGGAGCACCTGGCCGAAGATGCCGACCGCCAGCAGGATCAGCGGGAGCAGCGTGACCAACGTCTTGAACGCGATGGCCTGGGCCCACAGGAACACGGGGTCCGTGGTGAACACCTTGAGCAGGCCCTGCCCGTAGTACCGGGGGACCGTCAGGGCCTGCTTGGCGTGGTGGGCGGCGGAGCGCAGCATCGGCACTCAGAGTACGACACCGACGCGGTGCCGGTCCATCAGGCCGGGCCGGGGGCGGGCCCGGCCCACTCCGCCTCGGCGCCGAGGCCGGCGGGGGGGCGTCCGACGGCCGCGCGCGGCGGCGTCCTACGGCGCTCGCTAGGCCGTCGCCTTGCGGTCCTCGTAGATCGGCGGGGCCCCGTCGGTGATCGCGGCGGCCGTGATCCGGCAGACCATGCCGGCGTGGGTGTCGGGCGCCTCGAACATCAGGTCGAGCAGGGTCGCCTCCAGGACCGACCGGAGCCCGCGCGCGCCCGTGTTGAGCCCGACGGCCCGGTCGACGACCGCGTCGAGCGCGTCGTCGTCCAGGACCAGGTCCACGCCGTCCATCGCGAACAGCTTCTGGTACTGGCGGACGAGCGCGTTCTTGGGGTCGGTCAGGATCCGCCGCAAGTCGGGCGGGGTGAGCGCGTCGAGCGCCGTCAGGACCGGGAGCCGGCCGATCAGCTCGGGGATCAGCCCGTACTTCAGCAGGTCGTCGGGCTCGGCGTGGCGGAAGAGCGTCGGCGTGCGGGGATCGACGCTCGCCGCGTCGCCGCCGGCGTGGAACCCGATGGGCGACCGGGACAGGCGCCGGGCGATCTGGGGCGCGAGCCCGTCGAAGGCGCCGCCGCAGATGAACAGGACGTTCCGGGTGTCGAACTGGACGAGCGACTGCTCGGGGTGCTTCCGGCCGCCCTTGGGCGGGACCCCGGCGACGGTCCCCTCGAGCATCTTCAGGAGCGCCTGCTGGACGCCCTCGCCCGAGACGTCGCGCGTGATCGAGGCGTTGTCGCCCCGCCGCGAGAGCTTGTCGACCTCGTCGACGTAGATGATGCCGCGCTCGGCCCGCTCGACGTCGTAGTCGGCGGCCTGGAGCAGGTGGCTCAGGATCGACTCGACGTCCTCGCCGACGTAGCCGGCCTCGGTGAGCGCCGTCGCGTCGGCGATCGAGAACGGGACGTCGAGGATCTTGGCGAGCGTCCGGGCGAGCAGCGTCTTGCCGGTCCCCGAGGGCCCCAGGAGCAGGATGTTCGACTTCTCGAGCTCGACGTCGTCGAAGGCGTGGAGGTACTCCTCGGCCTCGATCCGCTTGTAGTGGTTGTAGACGGCGACCGAGAGCGCGCGCTTGGCGAGGTCCTGGCCGATCACGTGCTCGTCGAGGGCCCCCTTGATCTCGCGCGGGTTCATCCGGCGCGAGCGGCCGGCCGTGGTCCGGCGCGTGCCGGTGCCGGTCCCGGGCGGGACGTAGGCCTGGAGGTCGCCGCGGACGATGCCGGAGGCGTCGTGGATGCAGCGGTCGCAGATGTAGACGTCGGGCCCGGCCACCATCGAGGTGACCTCGTGGGCGGTGCGGCTGCAGAACGAGCAGCGGATGACGTCGTCAACGCCGGAGGGCATGGCGCGGTCGGGTGCGGGGCCGTCAATCTAGGGCCGCGCCCGGTAGTCCTCGCCCGCCCCCGAGGTCGGCGGGGCCCGGCGGCGCCTCCGGCCGCAGGAGGGCGGGGCGCGTGTACGTTCCTAACCGGAGCCTCCTTAGCTGCGCTGGCGCGGCCCCGCCCGCCTCGGGCCCGGTCCGGCGTCCGCCCGAGGCGGGGAGGGTCAGGCGGGTGGCGCGGCGTCGGAGGCGGCGCCGGCACTCGACTGCGATCACGGGTCCGGCCGGGCGGTGGCCGAGGCGGGCAGAGTGGGGGCCGGGTCGGGCGTCGGCGGGCCGGCGGGTATCTTGGCCGACCGCGCCCCGGTCCGCCCATGAAACCGCTCCTCGCCGCCCTCGCCCTCACCCTCAGCGCGTGCCAGGTCGCCGACCGCGTCGAGGGCGTCTCGCCGACCGCCACGACGGACGGGCTCGCCGCCGCCTCGGCCCAGGACTCGACGCTGCTGGCCCTGCTGGGCCAGTACACGACGGTCCGCCTGGACGCCGACCTGTCGGGGCTGGGCGACTCGACGCGCGCCATGCTCCCGCACCTGATCGCGGCGGCGCGCGCCATGGACGGCGTCTTCCAGGCCCAGGCCTACGGCGACCTCGACTCGCTGATGACCGGGCTCAGCGAGCCGGCCCGGCGCTACGTGACCCTCAACCAGGGGCCGTGGGACCGGATCGACGGCAACACGCCGTTCCTGCCCGGCGTCGGGCCCAAGCCGCTCGGCGCCGGCTTCTACCCGGCCGACCTCACGAAGGACGACCTGCTGGCCGCGGCCGACCTCTACCCCGAGCGCGCCCTGACAGGTCTGTACACGCTCGTCCGCCGCCAGGGCGGCCAGCTGGTCGGCGTCCCGTACCACCAGGCGTTCGCCGACGCGCACGGGACGGCGGCGGCCCACCTCCGCGCCGCGGCCGACCTGTCGCCGGAGCCGGGCCTGGCCCGCTACCTCCGGCTCCGCGCCGACGCGCTCCTGACCGACGACTACCGCGCGTCCGACCTCGCCTGGATGGACATGCGCGACAACCCGCTCGACCTGGTCATCGGGCCCATCGAGACCTACGAGGACGGGCTCGCCGGCTTCAAGGCGGCCCACGAGGCCTACGTCCTGGTCAAGGACCTGGCCTGGAGCGAGCGGCTGCGCGGCTACGCCCGCCTGCTCCCGGAGCTCCAGCGCGGCCTGCCCGTCGACAGCCTGTACAAGACCGAGACGCCCGGCGCCGACGCGGACCTGGGCGCCTACGACGTCGTGTTCGTGGCCGGCGACGCCAACGTGGGCTCCAAGACCATCGCCATCAACCTGCCCAACGACGAGAGCGTCCAGCTGGAGAAGGGGAGCCGGCGGCTCCAGCTCAAGAACGTCATGCGGGCCAAGTTCGACCGGATCCTGGTGCCCATCGCCGAGGTGCTGCTGCCGGCCGACCAGCGTGACCTGGTCACGTTCGACGCCTTCTTCGGCAACACCATGTTCCACGAGGTGGCGCACGGGCTGGGCATCAAGAACACCGTCGGCGGGGGCGGGACCGTGCGCGAGGCGCTCCAGGACCGGGCGAGCGCGCTCGAAGAAGGCAAGGCCGACGTGCTGGGCCTCTACATGGTCCAGCAGCTCGTCGAGCGCGGAGAGTGGGACGAGGCGACGTTGGAGGAGCACTACGTGACGTTCATGGCGTCCGTCTTCCGGTCGATCCGGTTCGGCGCGTCGTCGGCGCACGGCCGGGCCAACCTGGTCCGCCTCAACTACTTCCAGGAGCGCGGGGCCATCGTCGCCGAGGCGACGCCCGGCGGCGAGGTGTGGCGCGTGGTCCCGGCCCAGATGGGCCCGGCCGTCCAGGCGCTCGCCCGCCAGATCCTGACGTTGCAGGGCGACGGCGACTACGACGCCGTCGACGCGTTCGTCCGCCAGTACGGGCGGACGTCGCCCGCGCTCGCCGGCGCGCTCGACCGGGTCGCCCAGGCGGGCATCCCCGTCGACATCGTCTACGAGCAGGGCGAGCGCGTGCTCGGGATCGAGCCGGCCGCCCCGCTCGCCCCGGCCCGGCCCGCGCCCACCGACTAGCCCCGCCTCGGTCTCGCCCCGGACCCCCCCGCCATGCGCCTGGAAGACCTGACCGTCGTCGTCCCGACCAAGGACGAGGCCGCCAACATCGGCCCGTTCCTGGACTCGATCGACCCGCGCGTCGCGCTCGTCGTCGTCGACGCGAGCGCCGACGACACGCGCGACCGGATCCGGGCGGCCCGGCCCGACGCGGTCGTGATCGAGGACGCCGGGACCATCCCCCAGGCCCGCCAGATCGGGCTGGAGCGCGCGGCCACCGAGTGGGTCCTGTTCACCGACGCCGACATGTCGTTCGGCGACGACTACTGGGCGGGGTGGCAGGCGCTCGACGTGGGGCCCAAGGTGGGCGCCGTCCAGGGCGCCAAGCTCTCGGCCGACGACGACTACCGGACGTACTACAAGCTGTTCTCGTTCGGCATCCGGGCGATGTCCTGGCTGACGGTCCCGGCCGGTTCGGGCTCCAACATGATCCACCGGCGCCGGGCGCTGCTCGACGCGGGCGGCTTCGACCCCGCGCTGACGGCCAACGAGGACATCTACGCCCTGTGGAGCGTCCGCAAGGCGGGGTGGCGCGTGGTCTACGCCGGCGGGCTCAAGGTCTACGAGCGGGACCACCGGCGGCTGGACCAGGGCCGCCTCAAAAAGACGCTGCACGGGTGGGTTCGCCCGCTCATGCTGTTCACCGGGCTCGGCGGCGACCGCGTCCGCGAGTCGAGCTGGGGCTACTGGAAGGAGGGCGACGGGCCCCCGACCGACTGACGACCGACGGGACCGTCTGTCGGGCGCCACCGACGGGCTCGGGGAGCGGCCCCCCGGGGTGTGCCCCCCTCGACGCCGAGGCGGGCGGAGTCGACGGGCGGCGCCGGGACTCGGCGCCGACCGGGAGCGTGTCGTCGGTCCCGGGCGTCGCTCGCTTACTCCCTCACCTCCAGCTGCTCGGGTGCGTCGATCCCGCCGGAGCCCACCTGGGCGTTCGACTCGCCGCCGCGCTGGGAGATCAGGAAGACGGCGAACAGGAGCGCGAGGACGGAGACGACGAGGAGCGCGATGCCGAACGGGCTCTTGCGCTTGTAGGTGGTGTCGGCCATGGGGGCGGGGGAGAGGGGCGGGACATACGGGCCGGGCGGGACGCGGTTCGGCGGCCCCGGCCCGGTCCAGGACTCTCCCGAGGCGGGCCGGGCCGGGTCAGCCGGCCTGGGCGGCGTCGCGCAGCCGGTCGAGCGCGAGCCCCTCCTGCCGGCCCCGCCACAGCGGGTCGCCGTCGGGCCGCGTGCGCCGGTCGCAGTACACCTCGACGCGGACGCCCTCGGGGTCGCGGACGTAGCACTGCCACGCGATCTGGGCCTCCTGGAGGTCGGTCTCGACGCCCATCGCCTGGAGCCGCTCGACGAACGCGAGCATCTCGGCCTCGTCGTCGACCTCCCAGGCGACGTGGTCGAACCGGCCGGTGGGGCCGGGCGCCGAGCCGTCCCGAGCCTGGCGGAGCACCAACCGGTGGTGCATCCCGTCGTCGGCTCCGCCGGGGATCGGCTGGCCGTCCGTCAAGAAGGCGTAGTGGCTCGTGTCGTCGGTGGCCCGCTCGCGGACCGTGAGGCCCAGGGCCTCGGTGTAGAACGCCGACTGGCGGTCGAGATTGGCGACGTCGAGGCGGAGGTGGCCGAGGCGGGCGGGCATGGCGGTCGGGGCGGAGGCCCCTTACGGACCGGGCACGCGCGGCGCGGTTTCGGGCAGTCGTCAGGGTGCTCGTCCGTCGCGCCCCGCACGGATACGTCGTCGCCCAGGCCCCTGCCAGTCCCTCGTCTCGCAGCGCTCACGGCAAGCGGTGCTCGCCTGCGCACATGAACCGCGCGCCGTTCCTAGAGCGCCAGCACCAGGGCGAGCCCCAGTGGGAGCAGCCCGGCGAGCATCGCCAGCACCACGAACGTGACCTGGGGCCAGGCGACCGACCGCAACTGGGGTCCGTCGGGGACGATCTCGTAGGGGGCTTCGGTGGCGGGCGGCATCGGTCGGCGGGCAGGAGACGCAAACAAGACGCGTCTCAGAAGGCGTGGGTTACGGGGGTATCAGCAATTGGCCCCCCGTCTTGACCGGCTCCACGGAGTCTTGTCCGGCCCTGCGCGCGCCGTTCGCGCGCGGGGCGAGGGCCGGCGTGCGCGGGGACGTCGCCCGCCTCGGGCCAGACGTGGCCGAGGCGGGCGGGGTGGCTCAGGCGGTGATGCCGCCGTCGACGGTCAACTCGGCGCCGGTCACGTAGCCGGCCTGGTCCGAGACCAGGAACGACACCGCCGCGGCGATCTCGTCGGCCGTCCCGTAGCGGCCCAGGAGCGTCATCCCCTCGATCGTCTCGGCCATCGGGTTCTGGGACGGGTCGGCCGGGTTCATGTCCGTGTCGATGGGGCCGGGGTGGACGGTGTTGACCGTGATCCCCCGCCCCCCGAGCTCCTTGGCCCAGACGCCCGTGAACGCGTTGAGCGCCGCCTTACAGCGCTACGCGTCCGGGCTGAGCCTGTAGCCCGCGTGACGTAGCCAGCCAAGCGAGTCCTCCCACGTCAGCGCACCGACCGCCGCCGCCAACGCTTCGTTCAGCGCCGTCGCCGTGTCGGCCCGTGCCCGCCGGACGAGGTGCTTCACCTTCGACCACATCTCCTCGACCGCGTTGAACTCCGGCGAGTAGCGCGGCTGCCAGACCAACTCCGCTCCGCGCGCCTCGCTGGCGGCGTAGGCCGTCTGGCCGGGGAACGACGTGTGGGCGTTGATGCTCGCGACGTTGACGATGCGGCCCCCGTCGCGGAGGTGTGCCGCCGCCTCGCGGACGGTCTCGAAGGGGCCGCGGACGTTGACGTTCAGGGTGGCGGCGAAGTCCTCGTCCGAGACCTCGTGGACGGGGCCGGTCCGGTAGACGCCGGCGTTGTTGACGACGATGTCGAGGCCGCCGTGGTCGGCGACGACCTGGCGGACGAGCGCGGCGTTGGCGTCGGGGCTGGCCGCGTCGGCGCGGTAGGCCCGGGCCGTGCCTCCGGCCTCGGTGATGGCGTCGACGACCGACTGGGCCGCGTCGGGCGAGGCGTTGTACGACAGGGCGACGGTCGCGCCGTCGGCGGCGAGCCGATGGGCGGTCGCGGCGCCGATGCCACGGCTGCCGCCGGTGACCAGGGCCACCTTTCCAGAGAGGTCAGACATGAGAGCGTGTGGTTATGGAATGAATGTTCCACAACTCTGTGTCGTCGCAGTTCCCCGTTGCGACAACTAGTGGCCAACCGCCTCAACGGCCTGTCTCAGCCGGCCGGCCTCAGCCCGGCCATCGCCCCGTCCACGACGGCCACCAGCGCCGGGCCGTCGGCGCCGGCGGTCTGGAGCGCCCGGAGCCCGTAGACCACGCCCGTCAGGAACTCCGCCAGCGCGCGCGCCGGTCGGCCCGGGTCCGCCTCGCCGGCGGACTGGGCGTGGCCGACGAGCGCCTCGAACTGGTCGGTCATCGCTCGGCGGTTGGCGTCGGCGCGGGCGGCCGTGTCGGGGTCCCGACCGGCGCGCTCGGCGGCGGCGTTGACCATCAGGCACCCCGGCGCGTCGCCGAGGCGGGCCGACTGGGCCAGCACGGTCCGGATCGCGGCGTGCGGCGAGAGGCCCCCGCAGGCGGCCTCGGTCGCCTGGCGCCCCGCTGCGGCGTAGCGGTCCAAGACGGTCAGGAACAGCGCGTGCTTGTCACCGAAGGCCCCGTACAGGCTCGACCGGCTCAGGCCCGTCGCCTCGACCAGGTCCTGGACGCTGGTCGCCTCGTAGCCCCGCACGTGGAACACGCGCTGGGCCGCGTCCAGGACGGCGTCGGGGTCGAACTGTCGGGGGCGGGCCATGCCGGAGAAACGTCACGCCGGCTCGATCGGTGCCCCGGCGTCGGCCGGCTCGGTCTGGACCAGGTCGTTCCGGAGCGTCCCCACCAAGACATCGACGGCGGCCTGGGGCGTCTCGGCGGCCAGGAGCGCCTCGACGGTCGCGTCCGACCGGACGAGCTGGGCGGTCACGGCGAGCTGGCGGAGGTAGGCCTCGGGCGGCATCGCGAGCGGGGCGAGCAGGACGAGGACGACGCGCGCCGGCTGGCCCGCGTGCGGGATCCGGGCGCCCCGCGGGCACAGGCCCACGAACGTCCGGGGCTCGTCGACCTCGGCGAGGTGGGCGTGGTAGAACACGACGCCGGGCATGATCTCGGGGGCGTCGTCGGTGTCGTCGGCGGCCAGGCGCGCGGCGATCTGGGCGGCCGTGCGGGGCGTGTCCGGGAAGCCGCCCGACAGGATCCGCCGCAGCAACGGTTCGGGCGCGCTCGGCGCCAGGTCGAGCGTGACGTGGGCCGCCGGGATCGTCAGGTCCTCGACGCCGTCGCCGTCGACGGCCTCGGCCAGCATCGGGACCACCTCGGCCTCGGACAGCGTGAGCGACAGGAGGTCGAGGTCGGGGAACCGCCGCGCGAGCACGCGTGGGAGCCGCTGGAGCGCCGGCCGCCAGGCGACGGTCCCCCGGCGGACGCCGACCAAGACGAGCACGTCGCCGGTCCGGGCGACGTCGTCGAGCGCCGTCACGGACCACTCGGGCACGGCCGTGACCGCGACCGTCGCCTCGGGCCGGGCCGCGACGAACCGCTCCTCGATGTCGTCCGCCTCGGACTGGGGCGCGAGCACCCGGACCTTCAGGCCCTTCTGGGCGGCCAGCACCTTGAGCACGCGGACGGCCCGGGCGAACCCGACCTCGCGGTAGACCTGGGGCGGGACCATCACGACCAGCCGCCGGGCCGCCGCCAGCGGCGCCGCCAGCCGGGCCACGATGGCCATCGCGCGGCTCTCGGCCAGGACCCCGTCGATCACCTGGCCGAACACGAGCGCGCCGGGCGTCCGCTGGCCGTTCCAGCCGGCCACGATCTCCGACGCCCGGAGCTCGCGCGCGGCCCGGACGATCCCGTGGACCGGGTTCTCGTCGATCCGGACGGTCGGCGAGACGGGAACCGAGGCGGCCGTGGCGTGGAACACGGCCTTCTCCATCAGCCGCTCGGCGGCGGCCACGTTCCCGGCCTCCTCGGGCCCGCCGCGCGCGACGGCGATCGGGTAGACGGGCTCCTCGCTCTGGGGGCTCCGGAGCAGCAGGGCCAGCTCCATCAGGGCCTCGGCCGTCTCCGGGTTCGACAGCGGGACCACGATCCGCTCGGGCGCCGAGGCCGGCTCGTAGGGCCGCTCGGACTCGGCCAGCGCCACGCGCCGCCCGAACGCCTGGACCAGGCTCGGCCCGGCCAGGCACGTCAGGACGATGACCAGGACGACCGCGTTGACGACGGTCTGGCTGAACAACCCGATGTCGAACCCGATCAGGGTGACGGCCAGCGTCGCGGCGGCCTGGGGGAACGTGAGCCCGGCGACGGTCCCGGCCTCGTCGCGCGAGAACCCGAACAGGGGGACGCCCAGGACAGCCGCGCCACCCTTCCCCACGACCACCAGCCCCGTGAAGAGCAGCGCCAGCCCCCAGACGGTCGCCGACCCGAGCACGGCGACGTCGACCAGCAGCCCGACCGAGACCAGGAAGAACGGGATCAGGAACGCGTCGCCGACGAACCGGAGCCGGGTCATCAGCGGGCTCTGCTTGGGGATCAGCGGGTTGAGCGCGATCCCGGCCAGGAACGCGCCGATGATCGGGGCGAGCCCGGCCAGCGACGCCGTCCACGCGGCGAAGAACACGAGCGCGAGCAGGAACGCGAACGCGGCGTCGTCCTCGCGGCGGACCCGGCGGAAGAACGCGCGCGCGGCCTTGGGCATCAGCCACAGCACGGCCAGCGCCCAGACGACGTCCTTGCCCGCGAACGTCAGCCAGAACTCGGCGTCGGCGTCGCCGCTCTCGATCCCCTGGACCACGGCCAGCACGACCAGCGACAGCAGGTCGGTCACGAGCGTGGCCCCGGTCGCGATCACGACCGCCCGGTTCTTCGACACGCCCATCCGCCCGGCCAGCGGGAGCGCCAGCAGCGTGTGGCTCCCGACGATGCTCCCCAGCAGCGCCGCCGCCGGGATCGAGTAGCCGAGCACGTTGGGCCCGACGAACAGCGCGAGCCCCATCGGGAGCGCGAACGACAGCGCGCCGAACGCGAGCGCCTTGCTCCGCTGGCGCTTGAACTCGGCCAGGTCCAGCGTGACGCCGGCCATGAACATGAGGTAGAGCAACCCGAACGTGCCCAGGAGCACGAACGTCGCGTCGCGCTCCAGCAGCCCCGTCACGCTGGGCCCGGCGACGGCCCCGAGCGCGATCAGCCCGACCAGCCCGGGCACGCGGAACCGCTCGAACAGCAGCGGGCCGACGAGCAGGATCCCCATCGTGATCGCCACCACCAGGACGGGGTCGGTGACGGGCAGGGTGGGGACGGGCAGAAACTCCACGGGGTGCGGTCGGGCGAGAGGCCCCCCTCTACGCGCCGCCCTCGGCGGGGTGCCGAGCCGGGCGGCCAGCGCGACGAACTCACACGACCGACCGGCCCGCCTCGGGCCCGAGGCGGAAGGGGCCGATCGCTGACGTCATCGACCAGATCTCCGAGGACCCAGGATGGCTGAGCCGAAAGCAGACGGGCGCACCCGCGCCGAGTGGCGAGCTCTGCTCGTCGGACAGGACCTGAGCCCCGCCGAGATCGACGAGATCCTGTCGATCTCCTTCGGTGACGTCCTGGGAGACCGGATCGACCTCGGCGAACACCCGACCTCGGATGACTGGTCGTAGACCGCAACGCGTTGTCGTGTGGGATATCGAGGCCGTCCCGCTGCCCGCGGACGGGTACAACGAGCGCCAACAGCGCCGCGCGGCAATGCTGCTCGACATCACGCTCGGCGGCGCGCCCGACAGCGACCCCGAGAACCTCCTCCGCGCTCGTGGAGCGATACGGGTCGTCTGAGTCCCACCCAGGCTGGAACCGTGACGTGTGATCCGTGAGCCGGATCCGGCCGCTCACGCATCGCGACTCCGCGGCGACCTGGAACTCGCCCGTCAGCGACTCGGAGGTAGAGCCCCTAGTGCGTCTGCCTCAGGCGACCGCCGCCAGAACGGCGCTACGCTGGGCCATGCGCGTGCTCGTCCTGTCCGTCCTGCTCTCCGGTTGCGTCACCTACACCGTCGGCCCGGACCACGTCCTGCACCCCCGCCGCGACGCCCAGGCGGGCGGGCTCGCGCTGGACCCGGCGGCGGTCGCGCGCGAGGTGCCGGGCGCGGCAGTCTCCGCGTTCCCCGTCCGGACGCCCGACGGGACCGCGTTGGCCGGCGTGTGGGTCCGGCACGCCGCGCCCGACAACGCGCGGCCGACGGTCTTGTACTTCGGCGGCAACGGGTTCCGGGTCTCGGCCCTGGCCATGAAGAAGCTCGTCCCCCTCGTGCGGACCGGCGCCGATGTCGTGCTGGTCGACCACCGCGGCCACGGTCGGAGCGGCGGGACGGCCTCGGTCGACGCGCTCAAAGCCGACGCCCTGGTCGTGTTCGACGCCGTGGCGGCCGAGGTCGGCGCTGAGCGCGTCGTGGTCCACGGGCACTCGCTGGGGAGCTTCCTGGCGAGCCACGTCGGGGCCCACCGCGACGCGGCCGGCGTCGTGCTGGAGAACTCCGCCACGACGACCGGCGCCTACGTCCGCTCGCGCTACGACCTCTACCCGGTGCTCCGCCCGTTCGTGCGCCTCGACGTCGACCCCGGGCTGGCCGACGAGGGGAGCCTGGCCCCGGTCCGCCAGATCTCCGAGCCGCTGCTGATCCTGGCCGGAGCGCTCGACGCCCGGATCCCGTCTTGGATGAGCGACTCGCTCTACGCCGCCTCGCCGCTGCCGGCGGGCCGCAAGCGGCTGGCCGTGTTCGCGACGGCGGGCCACAACCGCGTCCCGTTCCACCGCGACTTCGCCGGCGTCTACCGGTCGTTCCTGGCGCTCGTCCGCACCGAGCCGGCCGGCCTCGGTGCCTCCGCCGAGCGGGCGGGTCGCTCGGCGGCACCGCCGAGGCGGGGTCAGTCGGCCAGCCAGGCGACCAGCTGGTCCGTGACCTCGGGCCGGCGGACCAGGTCGAAGTGGGTCGTACGGGGGAGCACGAGCGTCCGCTCGGGCGGGACGCCCAGGTCGCGGGCCGGCTCGCGGTGGCGGCCCAGCGCGCTGTCGAGCGGGACCAACCCGTCGCCCAGCGTCTGATCGCGCCGGCCGCCGCGCCCGTCGCCCGTCGTCGCGGCGACGGCGTAGACGGCCACGTCGGCCGGGAGTGGGAGGGGCCGGCGAGCATCGGGGCCACGCTCGAACCGGTCGCGCCCGGCCCAGTCGGCGTCGGCGACGCTGCCCCAGCGGAGGTCGGTCACGCCCGCGCTCCGGATCTGGCCGACCGGCGCGAACGGGGCCGACCACCGCGTCGCCTCCAGCAGCCGGTCGACGACGCTGCCGATCCTCTCCAGCGGGGCGCCGTGGTGCGGCGTCCCCAGCGTCGCCAGCGACACGTCGCGCGCCGGCCACCCGTGGCCCGCCTCGGCGCCGAGCGCGAGCGCGCTGCGGAGCACGAGCCCGCCCATGCTGTGGCCGACGAGCACCACCCGGCGGACCGGCACGGGCCAGCCGGTCACCAGCCGGTCGAGGAGCGCCGCCAGGTCCCGGCCGTTCTCCGACACGTGCCGCCCGGTGTTGTAGCGGACCGTGAGCGCGGTCGCGCCCAGCGCCTGGGCGAGCACGGCGCGCGGGTCGTGGGCGTCGTCGCCCCAGTGCCCGTCGTGCATGCACAACCCGTGGACGTGGACGAGGAGCACGCCGGACGGGTCGGCCACCGAGCCGAGCGCGCCGAGGTCGAGCGGCACACCGCCGAGCCGGAGGTGGGCGACGGTCGCGAGCGCGCTGTCCTCGGCCGCCAGCCGGTCCCCGACGACGCCGTTGAGCACGGCGAGGGCGGCGTCGCGCGCGGCCGAGGGCGTGCCCGACGTCGCGGACCGGTCGGCGACCGAGAGCGCGCCGTCCAGGAGCCGGGCCACGCCGCGCGTCACGGCGCGGACCGCGCGGTAGACGAGCCCGGTGAGCCCGCGCGTCCGCCGAGGCCGGCCCAGCGGGCGGGCGATGGTCGCGTGGGCGGCCTCTACGACATCGGTGACGCCGGCGACGGCGTCGGCAGTCAGGCGGGCGGCGTCGCGGAGGGGGGGGCGGGGCATGGGCGGGGTGGGGGAGGCGTGCACGGCCCAGCGCGACCGGGGTTGCGCTGGGCACCCGTCGCGCCCGGTACGCCAGAGGGGATCGGAGCGGTCCGGCACCTCCCCTAGCTTCGCCGCTGTCCCTCGCCGACCCCCATGCGCCTGACCTTGCTGGCCTGTCTCGTCCTCGCGGCCTGCGACACGACGGGCACCGACACGCCCGACTTCGGAGCGGGGTACGTGCTCGACCCCGCCTCGGCGACGCTCGACGGCGACACGCTCCGCGCGACGGTGAGCTACAGCGGCGGGTGCGAGGTCCACACGTTCCGGGCCGCCTCCCGGCGTGCCGGCGACGGCGTCGAGGTCTGGCTCGTCCACGGCGGCGTGCCCGACCCGTGCGAGGCCTACCCCAGCCAGGCCGTCGCCGTGCCTAGCGGCGTCGGAGACCGGTCGCCGGTCGTGCTCCTGACGCCCGCCGGCGCGTCGATCCGGCTCCGCTGACCCCGCCCGCCTCGCGGGCGTCGCTGGGGGAGTCGGTCGCCGTCGCCCGCTCGGGGGCGTCGCCGAGGCGGGCGGAGCCAGAAACGAACGCGGGCCGACCCCTGGGGGCGGCCCGCGCTGGACTCGTCGTGCGGCCCGGCCCGCGAGAGCTCGGCCTGGCCGAGCTAGGCGTCCGCGTTCTTGCGCGCGTTCGTGGCCCGCTTCCGCTCGTGGGGGTCGAGGTGGCGCTTGCGGATCCGCATCGAGGTCGGCGTGATCTCGATCAGCTCGTCGTCGCGGATAAACTCGATGGCCTCCTCCAGCGACATCTTCTTGCTCGGGTTCATCTTGAGGAAGTTGTCCGAGCCCGAGGCCCGCATGTTGGTCAGCTTCTTCTCCTTCGTCGCGTTGACCTCCATGTCCTCGTCGCGCGCGTTCTCGCCGACGACCATCCCGTTGTAGACCTCGTCGCCGGGCTCCACGAACAGCTGGCCGCGCTCCTGCAAGTTGACGATGGTGTACGGCGTGACCTTGCCGTTGCGGTCGGCCACGATGGCGCCGGTCGCGCGGTGGGTGATGGGGCCGGCCCAGGGGCGGTAGCCATCGAACAGGTGCGTCAAGAGGCCCGTCCCCTTGGTGTCGGTCAGGAACTCGGTCCGGTAGCCGATGAGCCCGCGCGCCGGGATCTCGAACGTCATCCGGATGCGGCCGCCGCCGTTGTTCTTCATCTCGACCATCATGCCACGGCGCGTGCCCAGCGTCTCGATCACGACGCCCATGAACTCCTCGGCCACGTCGACCGTCGCGCGCTCGTACGGCTCGTGCGTCTTGCCCTTGATTTCCTTGGTGATCACCTGGGGCATCCCCACGGCGAACTCGTAGTTCTCGCGGCGCATCTGCTCGATCAGGATCGCCATCTGGAGCTCGCCCCGGCCGAAGACGAGGTACCGGTCGGTGCTCTCGGTCTCGTCGATCCGGAGCGCGAGGTTGGCCTCGCCCTCCTTCATCAGGCGGTCGCGCAGGTTGCGGGACGTGACGTACTTGCCGTCCTTGCCGACGAACGGCGAGTCGTTGACGCGGAACTCCATCGACAGCGTCGGCTCGTCGATGTCGAGCGCGGCCAGCGGCCGGGGGTCGTCGACGTCGGTGATCGACTCGCCCAGGCCGATGCCGGTCAGGCCGCCGATGTAGACGATGTCGCCGGCCGTCGCCGTCTCGGCCTCGACGCGGTCCAGGCCCTCCGACACGAACAGGCTCGTGACCTGGGTCGCCTTCTGCTCGCCGGTCCGGTGGCACATCAGCACGCGCTGTTTGAGCTTCAAGGTGCCGTTCACCACGCGGGCGATGGCGATGGGGCCGAGGTAGGCGTCCGGCTTGACGTCGGTGACGAGCACCTGGAGCGTCGCGTCGGGGTCGCCGGCGGGGGCCGGGCACCGTGCTCACGATCGTCTCGAAGACGGGCTTGAGGTCGGTCAGCTCCGAGCCCAGCTCCAGCGTGCACTCGCCGTCGCGGGCGACGGCGTAGATGACCGGGAACTCGAGCTGGTGCTCGTCGGCGTCGAGGTCGATGAACAGGTCGTAGATCTCGTCCAGCACCTCCGAGGCGCGCGCGTCGCCGCGGTCGATCTTGTTGATGACCACGATGGGGACCAGGCCGAGCGCGAGCGCCTTCGAGAGCACGAACCGCGTCTGGGGCAGCGGGCCCTCGGCGGCGTCGACGAGCAGCATGATGCCGTCGACCATCCGCAGCGTCCGCTCGACCTCACCGCCGAAGTCGGCGTGGCCGGGCGTGTCGACGATGTTGATCTTGATCGCCTCGCCGGCCTCGGTGACGTAGCGGACGGCCGTGTTCTTGGCCATGATGGTGATGCCCTTCTCGCGCTCGAGGTCCATCGAGTCCATGACCCGCTCGGTGATGGCCTCGTGGGCGGCGAACGTCCCGCTCTGCTGGAGCAGGGCGTCGACGAGGGTGGTCTTGCCGTGGTCGACGTGGGCGACGATGGCGACGTTGCGGATCTGCATGACGGGGCGGCCGGGACTTCGGGAGAAACCGTCAAGGTCCGTCGGGCTCGGTGCGGCGTCCGTCGAGGGCGGGGGCGATTCGGAGCGAAGACGGCCCGCACGCTCGGTCCGCGCCGGGGCGGGCGGAGCCGGGGCGGGCGGAGCCGGGCGGGCGGAGCCGGGCGGGCGAGCCGGGACGCCCGTCGCTCGCCCGAGGCGGGCGGAGCCGGGCCCTCGAGCGGACACCTCGTGCGGCGGGGGGCGTTAGGGTCGGCCCCGACCGCCCCGCCATGCGCGCCGCCCTGCTCCTCCTCGCCTTCGCCCTCGTCCCCGGCTGCACGTGCTCGGGCGTCAACCGCGGCGACGTCAACCTGATGTCGCTCGACGACGAGTGGGCGCTCGGGGACCAGCTGGCCGCCGAGGTCGACGCTCAGACCGAGCCGCTGCCCGACGCCGCGGTCCAGGCCTACCTCGCCGCCCTCGGCGCCGCCCTCGCCGACCGGACGGACCTGGCCGACCGGCCCTGGACGTTCACCGTCCTGGCGGACCCGGCCGTGAACGCGTTCGCGCTGCCGGGCGGCCACGTCTACGTCAACGCGGGCCTCCTGGCGGCGGCCGAGACCCAGGACGAGCTGGCGAGCGTCGTCGCTCACGAGGTGGCCCACGGCGCGGCGCGGCACGGGACCGAGCGGATGGTGAAGGCGCACGGCCTGTCGCTCGTGGCCGGGCTGCTGCTGGGCGACGAGCCGGGCCTGATCCGCCAGCTCGTGGCCGAGGTCGCCGGGCGGAGCGCGCTCGCCCGGTTCTCGCGGACCGACGAGACCGAGGCGGACGGACTCGGGCTGGGCCTGATGGCCGAGGCCGGCTACGACCCGGCCGGCCAGGCGGCCATGTTCGAGACCCTCGCGGAGCTCCGTGCGCGCCGGCCGGGACCGCTGGAACGGTGGTTTGCGACGCACCCCCTGGACGAGGACCGCGTCGCCGCGGCGGCCGCGGCGGCCGAGGGTCTCGCCGCCGAGGGCGCTCCGGCGACCGACCCCGCCGCGTTCCTCGCCGCCCGTGCCCGCGTCCGGCCGGTGGTCGAGGACGCCGCGAGACGCCCCCGGGGGAGCCCTGAGTTCGGCGGCAGGTCTGAACGCGGGACGGGGAGAGCCGTTGACCGACTCCCCCTTCTCGGTCCCATGTCCCCGTCTCAACTCAGCCGCGAGCTCCGCCTGGCCGACACCGACGACCTCCGGCGCCGCCGGGCCGTCGTCGCGCTCTCCAACGTCGGCGCGCTCGCCGGCATCGTCGTGTCCCTCTACCAGACCGGCGTCATCTCGCACCTCCCGGACCTCCCCGGCAAACTCTGGGACGCCGACAAGGTCGACGCCTCGGACTACGCCTACAAGCGGGCCCGCACGCCGGACGCGCTCATGATGACGGTCAGCTACGGAATCACAGCGTGGCTGGCGGGCGCCGGCGGGAAAGACCGGGCCGCGCGGCTCCCGTGGGTCCCGGTCGCGCTCGCCGGAAAGGTGGTCGGCGACGCGTTCTTCGCGCTCAAGCTGGGCCGGGAGGAGTGGGCCACCAACAAGGCGCTGTGCTGGTACTGCCAGAGCGCGACGCTGGCCTCGCTGGCGTCGGTCCCCCTCGTGCTCCCCGAGGCCGCCCGGGGGCTGAAGCGGCTCCTCGGCCGGTAGCACCCGCCGGGGCGCCCCGCAGCCCCCCTCCTCGACTCCCTCCACCTCGGCGGTCCTCCGACCTACACACCCCCCTCTCCCCATGTCCATCTCGCTCAAGCCCGTCGCCGACCAGACCCTCGTCATCACCGGCGCCACGTCGGGCATCGGCCTCGCGACCGCGCTCGAAGCGGCCGACCGCGGGGCCAACCTGGTCCTGATCGCTCGGTCGCCCGACCGGCTCGACGCCGCCGCCGAGCAGTGCCGCGCCCGCGGCGCGCGCGTCGAAACGCTGGCCGCCGACGTCGCCGACTACGCCACGCTCGAGCTGGCCCACCAGCAGGCGCACGACGCGTTCGGCGGGTTCGACACCTGGGTCAACAACGCCGGCGCGAGCGTCTACGGGCTGCTCGTGGACGTGCCGGTGGAGGACGCGCGGCAGGTGTTCGAGACGAACTACTGGGGGACCGTCCACGGCAGCCTGGTCGCGGCCCGGCACTTCAAGGAGCGCGGCCAGTCGGGCGCGATCGTCAACGTGGGCTCGGTCCTGAGCGACCGGGCGTTCCCGCTCCAGGGCCACTACTCGGCGACCAAGCACGCCATCAAGGGGTTCACCGACGCGCTCCGGATGGAGCTCGACAAGGAGGACGTCCCGGTCTCGGTCACGCTCATCAAGCCGAACGCGACCGACACGCCGTACACCGAGCACGCGGCGAACTACATGGACGAGGAGCCCGCCATGCCGACGCCCGCCTACGCGCCCGAGGTCGTCGCGCGCGCCATCCTGTCGGCCGCCGAGAAGCCCGTCCGCGACGTGACGGTCGGGGCCAAGGACGGCGTGATGTCGGCGCTGGGGATGGTCGCGCCGGGCCTGGTCGACAAGCTGTCCGTCCCGGCCTTTTTCGACCAGCAGAAGTCGGGGACGCCCGCCTCGGGCGACCACCGGGGCAACCTGTACGAGCCGCCCACGACGGCCGGCCGGACGCGCGGCGGCGTCGACGGCCACGTGTTCGAGTCGAGCGTGTGGTCCCAGGTCCAGCAGCGGCCGCTGGTCGCGCTCGGCGCGGCCGTGGCGACCGGGCTCGCGGTCGCGCTCCTCAACCGGGACTAGCGGGCCCGGGGGTGGGGATCGGAGGTGTTGGGCCATCCGCTCCCCACCCCCAGACCCACCGGCTCAGACCCGGCGTCAGGCCGTCAGCACCCCGTCGATCTCGGCCAGGTCGTCGGCCGAGAGCGCCCAGCCCGCGGCGGCCACGTTGCTCGCGATCTGGGACGGCTTGGTCGCGCCCGCGATCACCGAGGCGACCGCGTCGTGGGCGAGCAGGTACGAGAAGGCCAGGTCGAGGACCGTATGACCGCGCGACTCCGACCACGCGATCAGCCGCTCGACCGTCTCCAGGTTCTCGTCCGTCAGGAGCGAGTCGCCCATCGACTGGAAGCGGCTGCCGGCCTTGCCGCCCAGGCGCGAGTCCGCGGGCGCGGCGTCGCCCCGGCGGTACTTGCCCGTCAGCAGCCCGCTCTTGAGCGGGAAGTAGGGGACGAACGCGACGTCGAGCTCGCGGCACGCGTCGAGCACGCCGGCCTCGGGCTCGCGGTGGAGCAGGCTGTACTCGTTCTGGACGGCCACGAACCGGGCGTCGGTCGCCGGCGGTCTCCGCCTGGCGGAGGTGGTCGGCGGAGAAGCCGGAGCACGCCACTTCTCGGATCTTGCCCTCGGTCACCAGGTCCGCCAGCGCGCCGAGGGTGTCGGCGACCGGCGTGTCCGGGTCGGGCCGGTGGAGGTAGTACAGGTCGATCCGGTCGGTGCCGAGTCGGTCCAGGCTCCCCTCGCACGCCTGGCGGACGGCCCGTGGCGTGGCCTGGCCGGCGGGGTCGTCGCCGCCGCGGTAGCCGAACTTGGTCGCGATCACGACCTGGTCCCGCCGCGTCCCGAGCGCGCGCCCGAGGAACCGTTCGCTGGCGCCGTCGCCGTAGAGCTCGGCCGTGTCGAAGTGGGTGATGCCGGCGTCGAACGCCGCGTCGACGACGCCCTGCGAGGTGGACTCGTCGATGTGCCAGCCGAAGTTGTTGCACCCGAGGCCGACGGTCGAAACGTCGAGGGAGCCGATGGAGCGGGTCTGCATAAAGGGGGGTAAGAGAGGGGGGCAGGGAGAACGGACCCAGGGCGCGCGCGGCTCCCCACCCGCCTCGCTCTGGCCCTCCCGCTGGGCCCCTCCTCCCGGGGGCCCGTCGCCGGCCCGAGGCGGGCTAGGCGGCGTCGGGGACCTGGGCGCCGAACACGAACGCCGCCAGGGCGCCGCCCGCGAACGTGGCCACGACGTAGACCCACAGGTCACCGGCCCCAAGACCCTCCCCGACGAGCACCTCCGCCACGACCGGCCCGACCGCGACCGCCGGGTTGAAGGCGCCGCCCGAGACGGGCCCGACCGCGAGCGCGCCGCCCAGCACCACGAGCCCGATCGCGAGCCCGTAGTAGTCGTTGCCGGCCGTGGTCGGCGCTGTCGCCACGTTCAGGATGACCAGGACGAGCAGGAACGTGAACAGGAGCTCCAACAGGAAGAACGCGCCCAGGCCCGTCTCCTCG
Organism: uncultured Bacteroidota bacterium; assembly: GCA_963740235.1. GTDB lineage: Bacteria > Bacteroidota > Rhodothermia > Rhodothermales > Rubricoccaceae > Rubrivirga. The sequence continues at coordinate 612,422 of CAVUDG010000007.1, read as the reverse complement.
GCCGGCGTCACCTGGAGCACGTCGCCCGTCACCAGGTAGGACGTGAACGCGCCCAGGACGGCGGCCAGCACCTGGACGCCCACGTAGCCCCCCACCTCGGACAGCGTCATCCGGCCCCGGAGCCACACCGCCAGCGTGACGGCCGGGTTGTAGTGGGCGCCCGACACGTGCCCGCCCATGTAGATAACGGCGACCAAGACGCTCGCGATGGCGAGCGGTGCCAGGCCGCTCCCGACAAGGGCCGTTAGCCCGATCGTGAGTACGAGGAAAAATGTGCCGACAAACTCAGTGATCAGCTTGGAAATCATCGCGGAGGTGGCGGTGAACCGCGAAACTAGGCGCTGCGGCCTGCGTGGCCCGAGCACGAGGCGGCTCGAATGAGGCGGGACCATGACAAAGGGGGCCGTGGATCTCTCCTGTCTCCACGGCTTCCGTTCCTTGGAGACATGCGAGGTCGTCACCCACAGCGCCGCCCGGGGCCCCCCGCCCCGCGGTCCATCATTCCGCCCGGCCCCATGTCGCCGGCGGAGAAGGAGGCGTACCAGCTGTTCCTGCTGGCCGAGGGCGGCGTCGAGCGCGTCGTCTTGCGCGCGGGCACGTCGGCCGACACCGCGCCGGAGTGCCACGAGACCGACGGGTTCGAGATGACCGTCGACGAGGCGATGGACCTCCGGCCGATCCCGCACGAGGTGGGCCCGGGCTGGCGGTGCACGTGCGGGTACCGGCCCGCCCCGTAGACCGGCCGCCGCTGCGCCGCGGCCAGAGCCCCGCGGCCCCCTCCGCCTCGGTCCTACTTTCCGGTCTCGCGCCGAGCCCCGGCGTGGGGCCGGCGGCTCCCGAGCCGGGCCGGCGTCGCCCGCCTCCCCGACATGGCCAAAGGCCGCTCCAAGACCGGCGCCTCGTTCGACGACCTCGTCACCGGGTTCAAGCACGGACAGTTCGCGCCGCTCTACTTCTTCTACGGCGACGAGGGCTGGTTCATGGACGAGCTCCAGCAGCTCGCCGTCGCCCACGCCGTCGCGCCCCACGAGCGCGACTTCAACCTGGACGTCGTGTTCGGGCCCGAGGCGAGCGCCCAGCAGGTGCTGGCCCAGTGCGCCCAGTTCCCCATGATGGCCGCGCGCCGGCTGGTGGTCGTGCGCGGGTTCGAGAAGCTGGCCGACAACGGCCTGTTCAAGAGCTACGCCGAGTCGCCCAACCCGCAGGCCGTGGTGGTCCTGCTGTGCAACGCCAAGCCCAACGTCTCGGCCCACCCCTACCGGGCGCTCCGCGAGAAGGCCGTGTGGTCGCACTTCGAGTCGCTCAAGCCGGCCGCGCTGCCGAGCTGGGTCGAGAAGCGGTTCCGCGCGCGGCGCGTCGAGACCGAGTCGGGCGCGGCGGCTATGCTGGCCGAGATGTCCGGGCCCGACCTCCGCTCGCTCGACGCCGAGGTGGACAAGCTCGTCACCTACGTCGGCGAGCGGAGCCGGGTCACGCGCGACGACGTGCTCCGGGCGGCGGGCCACTCGGCCGAGCAAAACCCGTTCGAGCTCCAGGCCGCCCTGGGCCGCGGCGACGTCCCCCACGCGCTCGCCATCGCCGACGCGCTCCTCGCCCAGGCGGGCCAGCGCCGGGGCGAGGCCATCCGGATCGTGGCGCTGCTCTCGTCGCACGTGACGAAGCTGTGGAAGCTGACAGGCTGTCTCGACGCCGGCGTGCCCGAGCGGGAGTGGGCCGGACAGATCGGCGTGAACCCGTACTTCTTGCGCGACTACGTCCCCCAGGCCCGCCGGTACGGCACGTCGGGCGTCCGGAGGGCGTTCGAGGCGCTGCTCGCGGCCGATCTGGAGCTGAAAGGGGGCTCACACCGAGACGAGCGCCTGATCCTCACGCTCGCCCTCCGGCGTGCCGCCGCACCGACGCCCTAGGCGGGCACGGGGGAAAGCACGAAAGCCCGGTGATCTCTGTTCCGACAGGCACCGCGGGCACGCTCCTTGCGCATCTCCGGTCCGCTGACAATCCGGCGCCCTCTCGCCCCACCACCTCTCTCCCCCTCTATGCCGACCCTCAAAAAGCAGACGTTCGCCAAGGCCAACCGGACCGTGACTCCGGCCTCGAAGAACCACGGCGTCCTGTCGCAGATGAACGACGAAGACCTGATGTCGCAGTTCCAGATGGGGACGGTGGAGGCCTTCGACATCCTGGTCAGCCGCTACCACGACCCGCTGACGAACTACATCTACCGGTTCTTAGGCGACCTCAAGGAGTGTGAGGACCTGCTCCAGGAGACGTTCCTCCGGGTCTACCGCAACCGGCACAGCTACCGCCGAATTGCCAAGTTCTCGACCTGGCTCTACACGATCGCCGGCAACCTGGCCCGCAGCGAGTACCGCAAGCGCAAGCGCCGCCGCCTCTACAGCCTGCAGTCGGTGAACCGCGACGACGAGGAGTACGAGGTCGAGATCCCCGACGAGACGTTCCTCCCGGACAAGCACGCCGAGGGCACGATCCAGGACAAGTACATCCAGGAGGCGCTCGCCCAGATCCCCGAGGAGTTCCGCGAGGTGGTCGTGCTCCGCGACGTCCAGCAGCTCGCCTACGAGGAGATCGCCGACATCACCGGCCTGCCGATGGGCACGGTCAAGAGCCGCATCAACCGCGGCCGCACCAAGCTCCAGGGCATCCTGAAGGAGGTCTACACGCCTGAGGAGGCGTAGAGCCACTACGACTCCGGACGGACGGGCGGCCTTTTGGGGAGGTCGCCCGTTTTTTTGTGCCCGCCGGGCGTCGCGCTGGCCCGACACGGGCCGGGCCCGCCCGCCTCTACGCGTGTGTGAACCGGCCGATCCTCGCCGTCTCTCCACCGAGGCGGGTTGCCGGGAGGGGGGCGTCCGCTAGTTTCGTCGTCCCGCTGGCGCCCGCGCCGGTCGGAGCCGGGCCCTTAGCTCAGGGGTTTAGAGCGCTCGCCTCACACGCGAGAGGTCGATGGTTCAAATCCATCAGGGCCCACACAATCCGGCACGTGGTGGCGTAACTTGCGCCACCACGTGCCGGATTTCGCGTTTTATGGCCCCACCGAGGTACCCCCTGGCACCCCCCGTGCCGCCGATTGGCGCCGATCGTTGTACCCATGTTGTACCGGGGGCGCTGGCGCTGCGTCGCGTCTCACGTGGGGGTGGTCCTTCTCCTGGTGACAAGACCCTCGCGCGCGCGCGTACGCGAGGGTCCGTGAGACGTGAGACACGTGAGACGAGTGAGACGTGTCCCGCGGAGAGGGGGGGGAGAGAGAGTAGTAGTAGAGGGAGAGTAGTAGAGAGACGGGCTCTCTCCTCCCGAGTGTGTGTCAGGAGAATGGCGGGGGGCGCCTGAGACGAGATGGCCGCTCCCACCATCGCCCTCGTCCTCCGGACCTCGAAGGCCCGCCCGTCCGGCGAGGCCCCCGTGTGGCTGCGCGTGACCCACGATCGTCGGAGCCGGTTCTACACCGGGGCAGGGGTCGCCGTCAAGCCCAAGGACTGGAACCCCAAGCGCAAGCGGGTCCGGTCGTCGCACGACCTGGCCGACGCCTACAACGCGACGCTCGACGACCTCGAGGCCAAGGCGAAGACGGCCGCGCTCTCGGCCGACAGCGTCTCGGCCGTGCTCGCTGTGCTGGAGGGAGGCGGGCGCGGCTCGCTCTCCGACTTCCTGGACCGATACGTCGCCCGGCTCAAGGCCGCCGGGCGGACGTGGGAGCGCAAGAAGTACGAGACGCTCAAGCGCAAGCTCACGGCTGCGCTCGGGTGGCCGCTCACCTGGGACCGGCTCTCGCCCGATGGGCTCGCAGCTTTCGAGGCCCACCTCGGCACCGAGGCGGGCAATGGGGCGAACACGGTCCGCAAGGAGCTCTCTCGGCTCCGGCGCGTTGTGCGGCTCGCGATCCACGAGGGCGCGCTCGAGGCCGGGGCTGATCCGTTCGCGCGCTACCGGCTCCCGAAGTCCGCTCCCGTCCACCGCCGGCGCCTGACGGCCGCCGAGGTTGGCAAGCTCCTCGGCGTGGGTGAGGCCGAGGGCGTCTCTCCTGGCTCGCGCCTGGCCGCCGTCCGCGACCTCTTCGCCCTCCAGTTCTACACGGCCGGAGCCCGCGTCTCGGATGCCCTCCAGCTCACGCCCGACAACATCCGCGACGGCCGGGTCTCCTACGTGATGCAGAAGACGAGCGCGCCGCACAGCGTGAAGCTCCCGCCCCCGCTCGCGCCCGTCGTCGACCGCCTCGCGTCCGCCGTCGAGGCCCGCGACGCCGCGGCCCGGCGGCGGTTCGGCCGCTACCTCATCCCGCTCCTCAAGGCCGGCGACGACTCGGACGGCGACGACCTCCGCCGCCGCGTCAACTCCGCCTCGTCGGTCGTGAACCGGCTGCTCAAAGACCTCGCGGCCCGTGCCGAGGTCGACCCGACGGGGCTATCGTCGCACGTGGCCCGCCACAGCTTCGCCGACCTCGCCCGCCAGTCGGGCGACGTCTACGCCGTGTCGAAGGCGCTCGGCCACTCCGACCTCGCGACGACCCAACGCTACCTCTCGAGCTTCGACCAGGACGCGGTCGACGGGCTCACAGACTCCATGTGGAAAGATGCCGACACCGCTTGACGACCTCTCTTGGGAGACGCTCGAGGAGATGTTCTACTTCCTAGACCCCTTCCACATCGAGATGATCACTAGGGGCGACTTCCTGCTTGCAGATGTCCCCCAATGGGTGGCGTCTTGCTTGGACGAGGCCGCCGATGTCATTGAGGGCTCCAATGAGATGGATGCGATGGAGTGGGCCTCTCGAAATTCGGGGATGGCGCGAGCGACTCAGTCGGTTCGAGCCGAGCCATTTCTCGCCCCAGCCGACGACCACGTTGCCCCCACTGCCTTTCCAGCCTTCCCTTCCGAATGGCTCGCCGGTACGAACTTCCGGTCCGGCTACACTGATCCTCTGTGGGTGACCTCTACTTGGGGACACGCCCGCATCCCTAGCCTAGGCGACCTTAGCGTCCCCCTGTACGTCCCCGGCACGCCGAGCCGCGGGCGACCCGACGTGCCGCCCGAGCCCGCATCCTACAGGCCCTACACGCTGGTGCAGTCGTTCAAGTGGCTCTTGTTCAAGCACGGCATCTACGGCGCCTCTCCGAAGAACAGGCCCCTCCGCACATTGGCAAAAGACGAACTGCTGATCACCGGCCCGAACCTGGAAGGTCAGTCCCCAGAAGAGCGGGCCTTTCGGATCGCGGACGAATTGACGCGACCATCGAACTCTGAAAGGTTCACATTCAGGATGGAGAGGAAGTCAGGTTCCGCTGGTCCGAACATCCCGCGTGCCCTGGCTGCAGCCGTAGCCGAACAAATGGGAGTCTCAGGGTCAAGTGCCCGGCGGTACCTCATCAAGAGCGGCTTCGAGATGCCCGCCGATCTGCTTTTCAAGATCGATAGGGCCTGGAGATGAGGGCTCTGGCGTAACCCGAGTAGGGTGTGCCGGCCAAGGGCGGACACGTTTCACGTTGGCCGCAGTTCGTTTCAGGAGCAGGAGCACTTGTTTCTTTTGTCGTGACACGCGACGGAAACGGAATGAAACAGCTTGATACAAGCTGAAACTAAGCCGACATTGGAGCTCGCCTCTCGGAGCTCCAATGCAGGTAGGTAATCCAATCGCCCTCATCCCGGCCTCGGTCTCTGAGATCGGAGCGGAGATCGGACGGGCTACGGCGCACGACCTGCTGGCGACGATGCCCGAGATCCTCCGGCGCTCACGGCTCGGTCAGTACCTGACCGAGGACCAGGCGTGCGAGGAGACCGGGCTATCGAGGCGGCAGCTCCGGCACCTCCGGTCCGAGCGCAGGGTCCCGTTCACCAAGCGTGGCCGGGTCATCCTCATCAAGACGTCGGACCTCTTCGACTACATCGAGGCCGGCCGCGTCCCCGCGCGGGACCCCGTCCCCTAAACACAGCTGCGGCCCCGGACTACGAATCCGGGGCCGCAGCTGGCTTCTATTTCACCGGCACCCTTGACGGCCAAGTCTGAGCGGGTGCCATCGCCGACAGGCACATGCAACCTACGACCCCAGCACACCCCGGGCAACTCACTGCCCGACCCGTCTTCGGCCCCCCAGCGCTCCGCTGGCCTCAAGACCGCTCCCCTGTTTCCGCGACCGCGACGGGCTCGTTCTCGGCCGGCCTCGGCGCCCGCGTCGTCGAGGTCGAGGTCCTCGTCGACGGCGTCCTCGTCACCGTCCACGTCTGCGCCGGCCGCGTCTGCGGCCCCACTATGAGGGGCGAGCGGGCCGTCCGGTTCCAGGACCGCGCCCGCGCTCGGGAGGTCCACGAGGCCGCGCTGAGCGCCGCCCGAGACGCCGAGCTGGCGGGGTGGCTCCGATGACCTACGCCGAGATCCTCGCCCGTGTCGAGTCCGTCACAGGCCACGCCCCGCGCCGCTCTGGCCACGGCCACGAGGCCCACTGCCCAGCCCTGGCCCACGACGACAAGAACCGGAGCCTCTCGCTCGCCGAGGGCGACGACGGCCGGACGCTCTGGAACTGCCACAAGCCGGGGTGCGAAGCCGCCGACGGCGTTCGCGGCCTCGGCCTCACGCTCGCCGACCTCTACGTGTCCGCGGACACATCGCCCGACTGGGACCCGAAGCGCGACGGGTCGGTCACGACGGCGACGTACGCCTACACCGACGCCAGCGGGGCGCTCCTCTTCGAGAAGCTCCGGCGCGAGCCGAAACCCGGCCACCCCGCACAAGGCCTCTCCAAGTCGTTCACCCAGCGGCGGCCCGACCCCGACCGTCCCGGCCGGTGGCTCTACGGCCTCGGCGACATTGAGCGCCCGCTCTTCCGGCTCCCCGAAGTGCTGGCGGCCGTCGAGTCCGGCCGGCTCGTCTTCGGCGTCGAGGGCGAGAAGGACGCCGACCGGCTGGACTCGCACGGGTTCGTCGCGACGTGCAACGACGGTGGCGCCGGCAAGTGGCGACCGCAGCACACCGCAGCGCTCGACGGCGCCCTGGTCGTCCTGATTCCCGACCACGACGCGAGCGGCCGAGCACACGTTCGCCAGGTCTGCGAAGCTCTCGATGGCGTCGCCGAGTCCGTCGTCGTGCTCGCGCTCGACACGCTGCCCGACGGGTCGCCGATGCCTGTCAAGGGCGATGTCTCCGACTGGTTCGACGCGGGCGGCACCGTGGAGGACTTCAAGGAGCTCGTGCGCCAGGCCCCCACCGCCGACGCCGTCGACCTCGACACCGAGGCGGGCGCGGTCGACGACCCCGGACGGCCCACGATCCCAGACCGGGCGTTCGCGCTTCTCCCCCCTGCCCTCGCGGACGCGTGCTCGAGGTTCACGCGGTGGTCGGAGCGTCACGCCTACCTCGTCTCGCTCCTCGTCTGCCTCTCGGCCGGGCTCCCGGCCGTCCGGTTCCGGTACGGTCGCCGCTACCTGAGCCCCCACCTCTTCGCGTTCCTGGTCGGCGATGCCGCCTCCGGTAAGGGCGTCGTTGAGCTGGCTCGCGCCTGGCTCGACCCAATCGACGACGACCTGTCGCGGCGCTCGACAGAAGTGCGCGAGGCGTGGGCCACGAAGAAGGCCGAACGGGACCGGCTCCGGCGCAGCCGCAAGAAGGCTGACCAAGAGGAGGTCCGACTCCTGGACGAGACCGACCCGCTCGGACCGGAGCCGCCGCTCCGCTACATCTTGGTGGGCGAGGACACCACGTCGGCCGGTTTGGTCGACGCCGAGCACGACAACGAAGAAGGCGTCGCCCTGGTGTCGACCGAGGCCGACACCGTGACCGACGCCAACAGCAAAGAGCACGGCCGGTTCTCGAGCATCTTCCGCAAGGCGTTCCACAACGAGCGCCACGCCGAGAACCGCCGGTCCGGCGGCCGGCTCGTCGTCGCAGCAGCCCGGCTCGCCGTCCTCCTCGCCGGGACCCGCGACCAAGTCCGGGGCCTGTTCGAGAAGGGCGTCGAGGACGGGCTCTACTCCCGGTTCGTGTTCTACCACCTTGGCGGCGCGCTCCGGTACGAGAGCCAGCGGGCCGTCTCGGAGGACGTCGAGTTCGACCGGATGACGGCGGCCCGGGGCGCCGACGCCCTCGCGATCCACCGGGCGCTCACCGGGCGCGACGTCGACGCCGAGGGCCGCACGGCCCCGCTCTACGTCGACCTATCGGTCAGCGACTGGGACCGGATGGACGCCGAGGTCGGCTCCCTCTTCGACCGCCTCTTCGTCGACGCCGACGCGAACCCGGCCCTCGCCGCGACGGTCAAGCGCACCTCGGTCGTGTGCTACAGGATCGCCGTCACGCTCGCCGTCTGGCGGGCCTACGGGGCCGGCGTCGACCTCCGCGCGGCCTCGTCGCTCACGGTGGGCCCCGAGGACGCCGAGGCCGCGCGGCTCCTCGCCCTCGTCTTCGCCGAGACGGCGATCCGGCAGGCCGCCGAGTTCGGGCAGCGCTACCAGGCCGACCCCGGCGACGGAATGGGTGGGGCCCACCGCACCACGACGGCCGACCGCGACGTCCTCGACGCGCTCGCCGACGTGTTCTCGCCGGCCGAGCTGGTCGAGGCCGGCGAGAAGGTCGGGATGAGCCGGGCCACCGTCTACCGCCGCCGGTCCGACTGGATCGAGGCCGGCCTCATCGCAGAGGAGAAGGAGGGGCGCAGGACGGTGTACCGCAAGGTCCCCATGCCTGACGCCGCCGCGTTCGTCGGGGATGGCCTCGCCGGCTCCTTGCCCGAGTTGTCCACAGCACTGTCCACGCCCCCGCCGACGTGGGGCGAGGACCCTCCGTTCTAGCCATGGACGCCCCCACCCATCGGGACGTTCGCGTCCGCCTCAACCAGATGGAGCGATGGTGCGCCATGAACGCGCCGCGCCTCGGCCCCGCAGCGGTCCGGCTCCGCGCGCTGTTCGAGGTGGCCCACACCTCCGCCCACGCCGACTACATCGCGGCCGAGCTCCGCGACCTCACCGCCCCGACCGTCCCTCCTCAACCCCAGTACCCGTGACCGACCCGCCCCGCTCCGCCCTCTTCGCCGTGGCCACCCGCCCGGCCCGCGGCCTCGCCGCCGTCTCGCTCGGACGCGAGGTCCGCGGCCTCCTCTCCGTGGCACGGTCCTGCCGCCAGCTCGGCGAGCCCGCTCGCGGCCTCCTCTCCGTCGTCGCGGCCGTCCGGCCCGACCCCCGGATCGCCTCCCTGTTCCACCCCGCGCTTCCAGGCGCCATGCTCCCGACCCGATGACCGACCCGACCACCGCCCCCGACGTGTCCGCAGACACACGCGACCTCCCCCACCTCGGCGACGCGCCCGAGGCGGGCCGCCTCCCCAGGCCCGGCGACACTCTCGACGGCCGGATCGTCCGGGCCTCGGGCACGCTGCCCGTCTCGGGCCGCGAGTTCGTCGTGCTCCGCCACACCGCCCGCCAGCAGATCTACGCGATGTTGCAGGGTCCGCGGATGGCGGCCAGCTGGGGCGCGAAGCCCGAGGACGTGACGCCGGCCGTCGCCGCCAGCTACGCCGCGGCAATCCTGATCGCGTCGTCGGTGCAGGTCCGCCAGCCCGGCCACGACTGGCACGGCATGAAGTCCGACGACGTGCTCGACCTCGACGCCGACGACTTCGGCGCGCTCAACGCGGCCGGGGGCGACGACGCGCCGGGCCCTCCCTCGCCGACCTCGTAGCGGCGGCCCGCGCGGTCGGCCTCGGCATCCTCGACGAAGACGCCGGGGTCGCCGCCGCCATCGTCGCCGAGCTGGGCCGCCAGCTCGACGCCGAGGCCCGGGCCCGCACTTCCGACTGACCAACCCCCTTCCCAGATGTCCACGTTCGTTACCGGGCTCGAGCTCCGGCTGATCGGCGCCGACGGCATGGCCCGCGGCCTCTCCGGCCTCCAGTCCAAGTACGACGGGCTCACCGGCTCCATGCGGACGTTCGGCCGCGAGATGCAGTCGACCGGCCGCGGGTTCATGCGCGCGGGCGCCGGGCTCGTCGCGCTCGCCGCGGCGCCCGTCGGGGCCGCCGCCTCGATGGAGGCGGCGTTCCAGCCGGTCAAGTCGCTGGGGGCCGAGGCCGAGGGGATCGTCGAGTCGGCGACCGATTCGTTCCTCCGGTTCCAGGCCCGGACCGGCGCCGGGGCGCAGACCTACGCCGACACGCTCTACAACGTGGTCTCGGCGGGCATCGCCGCCGCCGACGCGGTCGCCGTGACCGAGGACGCGCTGACGGGTGCCACGGCCACCAAGGGCGACGCGGCCACCTTCGCCGCGCTCCTCGGCACGGCCATGAACAACCTGGCCGACGACACCCGCGCGGCCTCGGACGAGTCGCTGCGGTTCACGGACATCATCACGGCGACCCAGCAGCGGTACCAGATCGAATCGCTCCAGCCGCTCGCCGAGGGGTTCAACTACGCCAGCGCCGCCGCCAAGTCGGCCCGGCTCCCCGTCGACCAGCTGTTCGCCTCGCTCGGGATGCTCAACACGGCGGGTGTCGCGGGCTCCCGCGCGGGCACCGGGCTGACGGCCATGATGGGCAAGCTGAATAGCGCGTCGAAGTCGCTCGGGTTCACGTACGTCACGACGGCCGACGGCGGGCTCGACCTGGTGGGCACGCTGGGGAGCCTGGCCGACAAGCTCGGCGACGTGGACAACCTCGCGCCCGACGTGCAGGACAAGCTCCGGAAGGCGTTCGGGGAGGCCGGGTTCGCCGCGCTCGTCCCGCTGCTCCAGGACGTCGACGGGCTCACCGAGGGGATCGACGCGCTCGGCGACTCGTCCGGCGTGGCCATGCGCGCGGCAGCGAAGATGACCGACTCGCTGACGGGCAAGCTCAAGATCTTGCGCGGCGGGTTCACGTCGCTCTTCCAGGCGTCGGGCTCGGGCTTGCTCGACCCGCTCAAGGGCGCGCTCGACCTCGGGATCGGCATGGTCTCCCGGCTGGCGAACGTGGCCATCGAGAACAAGGCGGTGTTCGGCGGCATCGTCGCCGCGGTCGGCGGCCTCGGCACCGCGCTCGTCGGGGTCGGTGGGTCGCTGTGGATCACGGGCGCGCTGGCGGACAACCTTGGCCGCGGGATGGAGCTGGCGGCCGGGTTCGGGAAGCGGCTGGGCAAGCTCCGGCTGGCGTCGCTGTTCTCGCCCTGGGGGATCGCGCTGGCGGGCGTGGCCGGGGCGGTCTACCTCGTCTCGCGCAACTGGGACACCCTCAGCCTCAAGGTGAAGGCGTTCAAGAACGGGTTCATGGACGGGCTCGGCCCCGTCGCCGACGCCTTCCGCCCGCTGGTCGACCTCGGCCGCGATGCGTGGGCCGGCATCAAGGGGATGTTCGGCGGGCCGGAGATGGCCGCTGGCGTGGGCACCATCGGCCGGTTCGTCGAGGCGGGCCGGTCGCTCGGCTCGGCGGTCGGCCCGGCCGTCGAGACGGTCACCTCGAAGCTCCGCGCGTTCTGGGCGGCGACCGCGCCCATCCGCGACGTGCTCGGCGGGCTGGCGCGTCAGGCCCTCGACTTCGGACAGGCGCTGCTCGGCGGGTTCGCCTCGGGGATGGTGGACTCGGCGACGAAGTCGGGCGGCCTGTTCGACGCGCTCCGGGGTCTCGGCGGCTCGCTGCTCAGGTTGTGGGACGCGATCAGCCCGGCGGTCTCGGCGTTCGGCGACTTCCTTGGCGCGTCGAGCGAGGGGGAGGGCGGCGCGCGGTCGCTCGGCGCCTTCCTCGGCGGCGGCTTGGTCGACAACCTCACCCGCGCCGCGAACGCGGTCGGGTGGGTCGTCGGCAAGGTGGCCGGGTTCATCGCGTGGACTCAGCGGGCCTACGCCGCCGCCGTCGGCTTCAAGGACAGCATCGTCGGGGCCTGGGGACAGATCCGCTCGTTCGTCGCCAGCTTCTCGCTGGTCGAGGCGGGCAAGAACCTCATTCGGGGGTTCATCCGGGGAATCGGCTCGATGGCCTCCGGCCTGGTCGCAAAGGTGGCTCAGGTGTTCGCCCCTATCCGGGGGATGGTGCCCGGCTCGCCGGTCAAGCGCGGACCGCTGACGGCGTTCAACACCGCTGGCGAGGGGCTGATGCAGCTGATGGCCTCGACGGTCACGCCGGCCCCGCTGACGGGCGCGCTGGCGTCGGCGTTCAGGGCCGTCCGGACGCCCGCGCTCGCAGCGTCGCTGGCGGTCTCGCCCCTGGGCGGGCTCGTCGGTGGGCTCCAGGCCCAGGCCGGTGCGGCCCCGCCCGCCTCGACGGTTGCGCGCGCCGCGCCTTCTGGATCGGTGGGCTCCACACCGTCCACCGGGTCGGCGCCAGCGACCGCCCCGATCGTCATCCACGACCGGCGCACGGTCAACGTCAACCTGAACGGCCCGGCGTCCGCCAGCGACGTGCAGGGTGGCGTCTCGAAGGCGCTCGCGCTCGACCGCGACGAGTTCGCGCGGTTGCTCGACGACGTCCTGCGCCAGCGCCAGCGCTCCCGCTTCTAAGCCCCGCCCGACGTGTCCGCAGACACACCGCTCATCCTCGGCATCGACCCCGGCACCACGACCGGGCTCGCGGCCGTGTGCGCCGAGACGGGCGCCGTTGTGGGGGTGGATTCCGCCGCGCCGCTCGACGCCGTCCGCCGGCTCGACGCACTGGCCCGCGACGGCCTGCTGGCGGGGGCCTACCTCGAGGACGCCCGGGCCCTCCCGATCTACGCCCGCCACGCCGGCGCCAACCGGGGCCAGCGCGACCGGATCGCCCGGGGCGTCGGCCATGTCGACGGGCTGACCGACCTCTACGCCTCGCTGCTGGCGGCGCTCTCGGTGCCGTTCCGGTGCGTCGCGCCGTCGCGCCGGCGGAAGTGGTCGGCCGACGACTGCGCGCGGCTCACGGGCTACGTGGGGCGCTCCAACGAGCACGGCCGCGACGCGCTCCGCCTGGTGTTCGGGCGGCCTGTCCCCCGCCCGCACTCACTCGCTCTCTGACTCACGCACCGCCCGACACGGGTCCCACGATGAACGCCCTCACTCCCCATCCCTCCGACGTCGTCGACCAGGCCACCCAGGCTGAGAACGACCTCCGGCGCGCCCCGTACGACGGGCCGTTCGCCGACTACGTCCTCGTCGACGGCGCCCCGGGCGCCACGGTCTACGTGGCCGGCGCGCCCTACATGCTCCGGCCCGACGTCCGCCTCCGTCTGCCGGCGGAGGACCCGAAGGTCGCCGAGCTCGTCGAGCTCGGGGCGATCCGACCGGCCCCGCCCCGCCCAGAGCCCATCATGGACCCCCGGAGCCAGGCCTACCTCGACCACGACGACGTCGCCCCGCTCGCCGAGAAGGCACGGGCACTCGGCGTCCGCGCTGATGAGGCCGAGGCCCGCGCCAAGGCGGAGGACGACAAAGCGACCGCGGCCGAGGACGGACTCGACGACCTACGCACGGCCGTCATCCTTGAGGAGGCCACCGAGGCGGACGTTACCAGGGCCGAGAAGCTCGTCGAGAAACACCGGGGCATCGCGCGTCGCGCGCGCCTCGACGCCGCCGCGATCCGCCGCGCGCAGCGCCAGGTTGAGGAGCAGGTCACCGACGCCCGGACCGTCGTCCGTCACAGCGAAGCCCGAGCCATCGAGGACGAGGCCGCCGACCTCTACGCGGACGCCGCCGAGGTGGCCCAGACCGTGTCCGCGCTCGTCGCCCGAGCCCAGCGGTTCCGCGACCGGACTCGTCTGCTCCCGAACCTTGTCCGCCCCGACGACCCTTCGGTGACGGCACCGACGCCGACGGCCCCCGCCGTCCAGTTCGCCGAGGACCACCTCATCTCGTCATCGCTCCGCTCCTGGCTCGTCGGGTTCCGGGAGCGCGCTGAACGTGCCGGCCTCGATGCGCCGTTGGGACTCCCCGCCCCGCACCAGTGGCCAGCCGACGTTGAGGCGGAGAGCGTCGCGGACGCAGGCACCACGACGGCGTAGACCAATCCACCAACAGAGGAGGGGGGGTTACCCATGCCCGGAGACACCAAAACGCACTTGGCGCGGCTCGCGAAGCGGAAGCGCCGGTCGAGCGGGTCCCTTAACGGGGCCACGCTGCGGCTCTGGCGAGCGATCGAGGCGGCCGAGGCCTGCCTGATGGACTCGGCCGAGCTTGGCGACCAGGCCGGCGTCTTGAGGGCCGTCCACGCGACGACGCAAGCCGCGTCGGCGTACGCCCGGCTCCTCGAGGTCGGCGAGCTGGAAGGCCGCTTGTCAGAGCTCGAAGCCGCCGCGGCCGAGGCCCGGAAGAAGAGGTCGACGCCGCCGTCCCGGCCGCACTCCTACGCCCCAGCCACTGCCTGACCATGCCCACGTTCTCCGCCCGCCTCGACGCCGTCGAGGCCAACCTCACGTCCCGCGATTGGGTCCCCTACGAGACGCGCATGTTTGACGTCTCCACCGACCCGACCCACATCGACTCGTGGGTCCAGGGTGTCAAGTCGAGGGGGCACCGCGCGATCGTCGCTCTGATCTCGCCGCCCGTCGAGCGCTCGTACTTCCGTCGGCACAATCCGTGACGACGCCGAAGGCCCTCCGAGTCCTCGCCGCCGACCTCCCCTCGCCCTTCTCCTTGCACGACATCCGCACCGCCCTGTTCTCCCTCCGCGCCCCGCGCTCAGGGGAGGGGCTCCCGCTCGTGTTCACGCTCGGGGCCGACGCCAGCGACGTGGCCCGCCAATTCGTCGAGGCCGGACTCGCGGAGCGCGCGGGCGACGGCCAGCACCTGACCATCCCCGCGCCATAGTGGCGCCGAAGATCCACCCCCCTCCCAGACCAATGACCACGACCGAACTCCTCCGCCAGATCTCGTTCGAGCTTCCTGACACGTTCACGCCGGAGCACCTCCGCAAGTCCCTCCATGCCACCAGGGCCGGCAAGGGGCCGAAGGTGTACGGCTCCGTCCTCGGGTTTTCTCCCGACCGGATCGGCGACGCGATGGTGGCCGCCGACCTGGCCGACCCGGCCCTCTACTTCGCTGATGGCGCCGGCAAGGCGTGGACGAAGAGGGGAGCCCAGGCGGACACCGACTTTGCCGACGTGTCTGCGGACACGTCCCACCCGGGACCTTCGGCGGACGAGGTCTTCGGCGGGTCCTCCGAGGCCGTCCGGCGGTCGCACCGGAAGTTCTGAGCTCCGGGTTACCTACCTCCGACGTCGCAACTTGTCCTCGACGCTAGCGAGCTGCTCCTCGATGGACGCGATTTCACCGAGTAACGAGTAGACGACCTCGACAAGGTCGAGCGGCTCGTCGGCCTCCAGTCCGAGAGATTTCTTGATGTAAGCAGCCTTCTCTTCCTTGGTCATTGGTCGTCGCCCTCGACGGTGTCTAGGGGGCCCCGAGCGTCGAGGTGGTCGAAGAGCCTGCAGATCGTAGTACTGGGCTCCATCGTTCCGCGCTCGAGGTCGCTCACGCTCTGCTTGCGGGAATACCCGAGCTCATCGGCGAACTCAGTCTGGGTAAGACCGAGACGGCTGCGTAGCGCCTTGATCCGGTCGGGGGGCCATTCTGCTGAGAGAGGGGGCATGGCTGATCCTACGGCTCACGAGGGACGGCGGGTTATGAATTGTGACGCCCACCGTCACAAAAGTTGCGCTCAGCGGATCAAGAAGTGACGCTCACCGTAACTTAGATGCACAGAGGGGCCGCCAGCAGCAACTGACGACCCCTCACCTTCACAACCGGCCGGACCCTTTTGCGAGGAGACACCCGGCGCAGCTGCTACAGCGATGCTCAACGTACGACCGCCATCCCGCGGCCTCACGCCCCAGGCGTGGGGAACCCTCTCTAACCCGGTGATCCGGCGCCTCGCCCGGCCCGGCCGGCTCCACCTCGGCGAGCGCGACGTCGACCCCGTCTACCTCTCGCCTCGGCGGGTCGAGGCCCGGTCGGCCGAGCTTATCGGCTCGGGTTACCTCCCGCACCTGGCCGCGCTGGCGGTCCGGCTCGAGGGCCGCGAGAACACGCTCCTCGACCGGACCGACGGGGCCGGCCTCGACGAACGGGAGGAGGGCGAGCTCCGGGCTGTCCAGGCGCTCCTCGCCACGCTCGACGATGGGCACCGGAGGCGGGGGCCGGCCGCCCCGCTCGCCGGCGACGTCGCCGAGGTCGAGGCGATCGACACGTCGACCGGGGCGCTGGCGCTGTTCAGCGTCCGGCACGTCGCCGGCGCCGTCCGGGACGTGGCCTACCCGTTCGGCGGCACGTGCGCTCCAGGGGGGAGCAGTTCACCGAGGTGGCCGAGGCGTTCGCCATCGACCGCCAGCGCGCCACGGTGGGGGCGTCGGCGTGACCCGCCCGCCCCTCTCGGCCTACGCCTCGAGCGCCCCGCTACAGTGGGACGCCCCCGACCTCCCGGACTGCGACCGGTGCGGCGGTGCCATGGATGCCCGCGCAGATCGGTACGGCGACGTCACGCTCTCGTGCCCTGACTGCGAGGCACGGGTCCATCGGCACCGATCGCGCGGGGCCTCGCTCATCCGAAGCGCCCTCGCCCGTAGCGGCCACCGCCAGATGACAGGCCGCCGCACCTGCCCCGTCCTCCTCCCCTCCTGAATCCCGAACCGATGACCGACACCCAGAACACGACCACTCCTGAGACCACTGCGGCCGAGCTCGATGCGAGGACGATTGTCCGCCCCCGGCCTTCCGACACACCCGCCCCCGACCGCCAGCCGCGCTGGGTCGCCTACACCACCGACGACGCAGCCCTCGACGCCGAGGAACTGCTGTTCACAGCCGCTGGCGCGCTCCTCGACGCCGCCCACGCCTTCGACGTAACGACTACCTCGGCCGAGAGCGCGGCCGAGAACCCGTGGACGGTGGAGCACGCGCTCGGCGCCCTCGCCTCAGAGCTCGCGCACCGGCTCCACGGGGCCGGCGACCTCGGGCTGTTCGTCGGGCCCCACGGCGACGAGATGACCGGGGCGCCGGCCGTCCCCTCCGGCGTCCCCCTCCACGCCAAGGGGGACGCCCTCGGCATCTACGTGATCGGCGGGCACGGCCGGGGCGGACACCCTGCCCTGCGTTGCCCCGTCGACCCGGCAGACGTGGCGCTCGGCCCGGACGCGCTCACCAGCCGGGCTCAGGACTGCGCATCCGACATGGCGTCCGAGTTGTGGCACGGCGGGTTCGGCGACCTGGTGGCCACGTTCGCGCTCGCCGAGTGCCGGATGGCCATCGAGGTCGGCGGCACCGACCCGCACGCCACCAAGCCGACCGCAATCCCCGAGCCCACGGCGTCGTGAGCACAACCCGGCTTGCCGGATGATGGCCGGAGCCGTCCGTACGGGCAATGACGCGTGTGCGGACACACTCGCGCCCCCGTCGGCTCCGGCTGGCGGGGGCGCTGAGCGTCGGCGGGGTGCCGTGGCAAGTAATGTTCTCGTCCGGACAGAAACTTCCAGCTGGCGAGGCGGCGAGCCGACGGGACTGCTGCTGCAAGTAGTGTTTTCCTGCACAGGAAAACGTCCCGCTCAGCCGAGGTCGAGGAGCGCGTCGGGGTGCTTGGCTGCGACCCGGAGCAACTGGCTCGCTGGACCGCGGGGCGCCCGTCTCCCCTGATCCCAGTTCCGGACCGTCGCCAGCGAGACGCCGAGGAGCGCGGCCATCCCCTCCTGCGACTGGCGGAGCCCGCCGCGGATCGCGCGGAAGTCGGGGGTGTCCGCGGACACGTCGAGGTGGACGTCGGCGAGCCGCCAGACGGGCTCGCCGTGCTCGCGGACCTCGACGAGGACCGGGCCGTCGAACACGTGCTCGCGCGCGGGCTCGCGCTCTCCGCGCTCGATGGCGACCATCTCCTCGGCCGCCTCGAGGAGCGCGGCGCCGAGGTCGTAGGTGTCGGGGGATTTGGTCATTGGAGTTCGGGTTGGTGTTGACAACGGGACACGTCCTCGGCGGACGGTCGGGCCGCTCAGACGAGGGACTCGGTCAGTTTCTTGAGGGCCGACTTGTCGGCCGCGGTGAGCGAGGCCCGCTCGCTCTTGGAGTAGATGGCCCCGAGGTAGACCCGGTGCGGGGCCCGGAAGAAGGTGATCACGCGGACGCCCCCGCTCTTCCCCTTCCCCTTCGCCTGCCAGCGGACCTTCCTCCAGCCGCCGGTCCCGCGGATGACGGCGCCGTCCGTCGGGTTCTTGGCCAAGTGGACGACGAGGTCCGCCAGCTCGTCGCCGCTCAAGAGGCGAGGGACGCGGCGGAGGAAGGGCGGAAGTTCGACGACGGTGTGCATGGGCAAGGGCTGGCCTGCCAGCAAGGTACGCCAATGGCGCACCAATGTTCATGCCAGCCAGGAGCAGTCCCCGCCCGCCTGACGCGTCTCACGGGCGCTCGCGACCCGTCTCACGTCTCGCACCGGACGCGTCTCACCCGTCTCATGTCTCACGCGTCTCACGTCTCACCGGGACTACTTTCCACGCCGTCGCCCACCTTGGCGCGGCGCCCACCTCAAGGAGGGACCTGAGCGGTTGTTGTACCCATGTTGTACCGCCGACCAAATCGACGTTGTCGCACAACGTGATAGGGCCGCCTGCCTGAATCCATCAGGGCCCACCGGAGACGCCGCGTCCAGATCGGGCGCGGCGTTTTTTGCGTCGGCGCCGGTCCCGCGACCGGCGTTCACGGCGAGCGTCGTGCTCACCGTGTGCCCGAGGTCGGCGGGGCCGGCAAGGTGGGGCCCCGGCGGTGCACAGGCGGCTCGGTGTCTGTACCGTGGTGGACCCGCTCTGCCCCCGCGCTATGTCTCTGGTCTCCCTTCTGCTGTTGAGTCTTCAGGAGGCCGCCTTGCCGCCGCCGAGCGCGGGCGGCATCGAGGAGTCGGTGGTCAACGCGGTCCAGTGGCTCCGTCTGCTCGTCGAGACGATGGGGGCGGTCGTGATCGGGATCGGGATGGTGCTCGCGATCGGCCGGTTCGGACAGGCCCTGTGGGCCCGCGAGCCCGAGCGGTTCAACGCCATCCGGCTGCTGCTGGCGCGCTACCTCGCCCTGGCCCTCGAGTTCCAGCTCGCCGCCGACATCCTGTCGACGGCCATCGCGCCGAGCTGGAACCAGATCGGCAAGCTGGGGGCCATCGCCGTTATCCGGACGGCCCTCAACTTCTTCCTGTCGCGCGAGATGGAGCAGGAGCGGACCCAGGTCGCGCCCCGGCACCCCGACGAGGACGTGGCCGACCACGCCGACGGCTGACGGCCGGCCCGCGCGGGGCTCGTCCGCCCGCCCCGGTGACTCCGCGGGGAGACCGAGGCGGCCTCACGACCCCAGGACGTCGCCGATGGCCTCGACCTCGTCGTCCGACAAGGGGGGCTGGCTGAGCATCGCCACGGCCTCCTCGATCTGCTCGACCCGGCTCGCGCCGATCAGCGTCGAGGTGACCTCCGAGCGGCGGCGGGTCCAGGCCAGCGCGAGCTGGGCCATCGACTGGCCCCGGCCGCGGGCGATCTCGCGCAACCGGCGGACCGTCTCGACCACGTCGTCGGTGACTTGGTCCTTCTGGAGGAAGCCCGACGCACGGGCCGCGCGCGAGTCGGCCGGGATGCCGTCCAGGTACTTGTCGGTGAGCAGGCCCTGGGCCAGCGGGGAGTAGACGATGGCCCCGACGCCTTCGTCGGCGAGCACGTCGAGCAGGCCCGCCTCGGGGTCGCGGACGAGCAGGCTGTACTTGGGCTGGTGGATCAGGAGCGGCGCGCCGAGCTCGTCGAGGAGCCGGGCCGCCTCGCGGGTCTGCTCCGGCGCCGTAGTTCGAGACGCCGGCGTAGAGCGCCTTGCCCGTGTGGACGGCGTGGGCGAGCGCGCCCATCGTCTCCTCCAGCGGCGTGTCCGGGTCGAACCGGTGGCTGTAGAAGACGTCGACGTAGTCGAGCCCCATCCGGTCGAGGCTCTGGTCGAGACTCGCGAGCAGCGACTTCCGCGAGCCCCACTCGCCGTACGGCCCCGGCCCCATGCGGTAGCCGGCCTTGGACGAGATCACCAGCTCGTCGCGGTAGGGCCCCAGATCCTCGGCCAGGATCCGGCCGAACGTCTCCTCGGCCGAGCCCGGCATCGGGCCGTAGTTGTTGGCCAGGTCGAAGTGCGTGATGCCCAGGTCGAACGCTCGGAGCGCCATCGCGCGCGCGTTCTCGTAAGGGTCGACCGAGCCGAAGTTGTGCCAGAGCCCGAGCGAGACGGCGGGCAGCTTGAGGCCGGACCGTCCGCACCGGACGTAGTCCATCGCGTCGTAGCGGTCGGCGGCGGGGGAGTAGAGCGGGTCGGGCGCGCGGTAGATCACGGGTCAGCAGGAGGGGAGTCGGCGGATACGCCCGTCCCGCCGCGGGGTCCCCACCTCGGCCCCGAGGTGGGCCCGGGCGCCGCCGGCTCGCCCACCCGGACCCGGGTCTGGCACCGTGTTTGGGAGAGGGGGAGGCAGAGGCGTCGTGGGGGGCCGGAGCCCGTTCAGCGGGCCCCGGCGGAACCCCACCGCGACGCGCGCCCCCCTTGATGTGTCTCACCTCCGAACTCGACCTGCTCCGCTCCGGCATCCCTCGCGCGCCTGGCGCGTAGGCGGCCGGCCGGACGTGTCCGGCGCGCTCCCCTCCCACACGCCGCCTCCCCCGATGAGTCTCGCCACGCGGGCCGTCTACCCCTCCCAGCCGGCCCCGCTCCGGCACCAGATCGACGCCCTCCTGTCCGGCGCCGACGCGCCCCCCGACATCCCCCGCGACGGCCTGGTCGGGCTCGTCGTCCCCGACTCGAACCGGAGCTCCGGCGGCCCGGTGGCCGCGGCGGCGTACGGGCTGCTCCGCGGGGCCGGGCTGGACACGGTCCTGATCGTCTCGCCGAGCCACCACGGCGCGTTCGGCCGGTTGTCGATCTGCCAGACCGACGCTTACCACACGCCGCTCGGCGCCGTCCCGGTCAACGACCACCTGCGGAACGAGCTCTGCGACGAGGACGACGACATCTTCCTCGACGACACGGGCCACTACCACACCGAGGGCGCCGACGTCCAACTCCCGTTCCTCCAGGCCGTCCTCGGCGACGACTTCGACGCGGTCCCCATCGTGATGGGCGACGAGAGCCCCGAGTTCTGCCGCGAGCTGGGCGCCGCCGTCGGCGAGGTGATGTACGGGAAGCGGGCGCTCGTCGTCGGCTCGTGCGACCTGCTCGACGGCGACGGGGAGGGCTTCGGCCGGCTTCGCCAGGCCGTCGAGGGGTTCCGCGAGAGCGAGCTGATGCACCTGCTGGGCAGCGAGACGGTCCGCGTCGAGGGCATGGGCGCGCTCATCACGACCCTGATCGCGTCCAAGGCGCGCGGGGCCGACCGGGCCCGCGTCCTGTCGCTCGCCCCGCCCGAGGTGGGCGTCCCCGGCGCACTCGCCGTCGCCTTCTGGAAAGAGTAGGCGCTCCCGCCCTGGCCCCCGACCTCCCCCCCACATGACCACGTACGCCTCCGCCTTTCAGAGCCCGCGCCCCTCGGTCGCCATCGTCGGCGCCGGGGCGATGGCGCGCGCGCTCGGGCTGAGGTTGGCGGAGAGCGGGTACCCCGTCGAGGCCGTCGTGAGCCGGCGGCGCGGGCCGGCCGAGGCGCTCGCAGGCCTGCTGGGCGCGCGTGTCGCGTCGGACCGCCTGAGCGACATCCCCGAAGTGCCCCTGGTTGTGCTCGCCGTCCCCGACGACCAGATCGCCGACCTGGCGGACACGCTGACGGGCGCGCCGCGGTCGTGGCACGACGCCGTCGTGCTCCACACGTCGGGGGCCCAGCCGGCCTCGCTGCTGGAGCCGTTGCGCCGCGAGGGCGCGCGGACGCTGGCGTTCCACCCGCTCCAGACGCTGACCCGCGACGCGACCGCCGAGTCGCTGGCCGGCGTCACGGTGAGCGTCGAGGGCGAGCCGCCGGGCGTGGCGGCCGGCATCGAGCTGACGGCCGGATTGGGGATGCGCTACCTCGTCGTGTCGGCCGAGGACAAGCCGCGCTACCACCTGGCCGCGTCGATGGCCTCGAACCTGCTGGTCACGCTGATGGGGATGGTCCAGGAGGTCCTGGCCTCGATCGACATCGACCGCCGCCAGGCCATGTCGATCCTGGCCCCGCTGCTCCAGGGGACGCTCGACAACCTGACGGCGACCTCGCCCGAGGAAGCCCTGACGGGCCCCGTCGCCCGGGGCGACCTGGGGACGCTGCGGGCCCACGGGCTCGCGCTCCGCAAGGACCTGCCGCACCTGGTGCCGGCCTACGCCGCGCTGTCGGTCGAGACCGTCCGCCTGGCCGTCCGCGCGGGGACGCTGGCGCCGGGCCGGGCCGAGGACGTGCTCGCGCTGATGGAGCGGATGGTGACGCTGCCGCTGCCCCAATCGTCGGCGGCCAAGACGCCCGAGGGCCCGCGCCCACCGGCCCCCTCGCGTGGCGGCTGGCCGTCCTAGCCCGGTCCGCCTCGGACCGGGGTGGGGGAGGCGGTCGATTGCGGAGGCGCGGCGGAGGCGCCGTGAAGGCGACGCGGCGAGACGGCCAAGCGTCTGCGGGAACGTGTGGGCCGTGGATCGGAGGGGGCCAGTTGTCCCGTTCTTCGCCCACTCGCGCCGTTCTGGCTTCGACAGGCACGCCCTGTCTCTCCATATGTCCCGTTCGATCCTCCCCGACGTCGCCCCCGGTCTGACCGCCGCCTCGGTCGAGGCCCTGGCCGAGCGGAGCGTCCGCCGCGACTCGGCGGCCTCGTTCCAGGCGCTGCTGGCCGCCTCCGTCGAGGCCGTCCGCGCGACGCTCGGTCCGGTCGGCGAGGCCCAGGCGGCCGCGCTCAGCCTGCGCCAGCGCGAGACCGTCGAGGCCGTCGCCGCCGACCTGGGCGGCGTGCTGGAGGCCCTGGCGGCCGGGGTCTCGGCCGAGGCCCGCTGCCTCGACCGCCGCCGCCCGGCCGACCGGGTCCGCGCGGTCCTGCGCCCGGCGCCGGGCTGGCTCCCGCGCCTGCGCGAGCGGGCCGCCGAGCTCGCCCACACCTCCGCGGCGCCGTGCCCGACCTGGCTCGCCGCCGCCGCCGCCGCCGTCGAGGCGCTCGGCCAGACCGCCGAGCACCTCGCGACCCTGGCCTCGGCCCAGCGGCCGGACTCGTCGGCCCGCGTCCTGGGCGACCGCGTCGCCGACGCCTTGCGCGCCGGCCGCGACGCGCTCCTGGCCGACGTGGCCCGCCTGGTCGACTGATCGGGGCGGGAGACCGAGGGCACCCACCTCGGTGCCGAGGTGGGCGGAGTCGGAGCGGACTCGCCGGACGCCCTAGGCCGGGTCCCGGTAGGCGAGCAGGCGGAGCGCGTTGACCACGACGACCAGCGTCGACCCCTCGTGGAGCGCGACGGCCGGGCCGATCCCCAGACCGAACAGCGTCGCCGGAACCAGGAAGGCCACCATCCCCAGGCTCATCCACAAGTTCTGACGGATGATCCCGCGCGTCTTGCGGCTGAGCCCGACCGCGAACGGGAGCTTGGAGAGGTCGTCGGCCATGAGCGCCACGTCGGCCGTCTCCAGGGCCACGTCCGAGCCGGCGGCGCCCATCGCGATGCCGACCGTCGCGTTCGCCATCGCGGGCGCGTCGTTGACGCCGTCGCCGACCATCGCGACCTCGCCCTGCCGGCGGAGGGCCTGGATCGCCTCGACCTTGTCCTGGGGCAGCAGGTCGCCCCGGACCTGGTCGATGCCGACCTCGCGGCCGACGGACTCGGCGACGACCTGGGCGTCGCCCGAGATCATGATGGTCGTCTCGATGCCGAGCGCGTGGAGCCGTCGGATCACGTCCTTCGCGCTCTCGCGGGGGGTGTCCATCAGCCCGACGACGCCCAGGAACCGGCCGCCGCGCTGGACGAGCATCGTCGAGCGGCCGTCGGCCTTGAGCGCTCGGTCGGCGTCCACGAGCGCGGGCGGCGCCGCGGCCCCGCCGTCGAGCGTGAACAGGTCGGGCTTGCCGACCCCGACCGGCTCGCCGCCCAAGCGGGCGCGGACGCCGTGGCCGGTCACGCTCTGGAGCCCCTCGGCCTGAGGGCCGTCGCCCACCCGCCCGGCCAGGTCGCGGACGACGGCGCGCGCCAACGGGTGCTCGCTCAGGCGCTCGACGGCGACGACGGTCGCCACCAGCTCGGCCTCGGTCGCGCCGTCGGCGGGGACCACGTCGGTCACGCGCGGCTCGCCCTCGGTCAGCGTGCCCGTCTTGTCGAACGCGATGGCGGTCAGCCCGCCCAGCGCCTCCAGCGGCCCGCCGCCCTTGACCAGGACCCCGCTCCGGCCGGCCCGGGCCACGCCCGAGAGCACGGCCGAGGGCGTCGCGATGGCGAGCGCGCACGGCGAGGCGGCCACCAGGACGGCCATCGCCCGGTAGAAGCTGACCGAGAACGGCTCCGACCAGACGCCGAGCGCCCCCAGGACCGGCGGCACAACGACCAGGCCGATCACGAGCGCCAGCACGGACGGCACGAACACCCTCTCGAACCGGTCGGTAAACCGCTGGGTCGGCGAGCGCTCGGTCTCGGCCTCGGCCACCATCTGGACCACCCGCGCCAGCGTCGTCTCGCCGGCCGGCCGGGTCACGACGACGTCGAGCGCGCCCGACCCGTTCAGGGTGCCGGCAAACACGCGGTGGTCGGAGTCGAGACCGTCCACGTCGGCCAGGGCCGCGTCGAGGTCGGGCGCGGGCCGCTTGTCGACGGGCACGCTCTCACCCGTCACCGGCGCCTGGTCGACTGCGCTCGTGCCGACGGCCACGACGCCGTCGGCCGCGATCCGCTCGTCGGGGCGGACCACGACCGTGTCGCCCACGCGGAGCTCGCCGACGGGCACCTCCGCCTCGACGCCGTCGCGGCGCACCCGGGCCGTCGCGGGCGCGAGCTCGCCCAGGGCCTCGATCGCGCGTCGCGCGCGGCCCATCGCGTAGCCCTCGAGCGCGTGCCCGATGGAGAACAGGAACAGCAGCAGCCCGCCCTCGAACCACTCGCCCAGGGCGGCGGCGCCGGCGGCGGCCACGATCATCAGGAAGTCGATCTCGAACCGGCCCGCGCGGATCGAGTCGACGGCCTCGCGGACGGTGAACCACCCGCCGAACGCGTAGGCGCCCAGAAAGAGCGCCAGCGGGACCCACTCGACGACGCTCGTGAACGTGTCGAGCGCCCACCCTAGCCCCACGCAGACGCCGCTCAGGACGGCGAAGACGACCTCAGTCCGCTCCCCGAAGATGCCGCCGTGAGCGTGGTCGTGGGCGCCCCCGCCGTGCTCGCCGGGCGCGTGGTCGTGCCCGCTGTGGTCCTCGCTCGGCGCGTGCTCGCCGTCTTCCCCGTGCGCGTGATCGTCGTGGTCGCCCGCGTGTCCGGCGGCCGCGGCGACCTCCGGGGCCGGGTCGGCGACCGTCACGCCCAGGTCGGCGAGCGCGCGCCGGAGGTCGGCCTCGGTCGTCGCCTGGCGGTCGAACTCGATGCGGACCGGGCCGGTCGCGTTCGCCTCGGCCTCGACGACGCCCGGCGCCTGCCTGAGGCGCTCCGTCACGGTCCGCGCGCGGCGCTGGTGGCCGAGCCCGTCGGCGGCCCAGAGCACGTGGCCGTAGCGGCCCGTGAGGCGGGCGCCCGCGGCCTCGGCGGCGCGCCGGACGCGGGGGAGCGCGACGGCGTCGGGGTCGTAGTGGAGGCAGAGCTGGGCGGGGCGGCCGGCCTCGGCCGGGACGACGTGGGCGCGCTCGACGCCGGAGGTCGCCGCGAGCGCGTCGGTCAGGCGCGTGACGCAGGCGTCGCGGGCGTCTGGCGCGTCGGGCAGGAGGACGGGGAGGTCGAGGCGGAGCGTGTCAGGCATGGGGATCGGGGCGTGGGCGGTGAACCCGAGCCGGGCCCTCCGGTTCGTCGGGGCGCTCGGTTCCGCGGCCGGGCCCGCCTCGGCGTCGAGGCGGGGAGAGCCGAGGCGGGGAGAGCCGAGGCGGTCGGCCCGCCGCGTCGAGTCGGGTGCCGAGGCGGCGAGCGTCGCTCGGCCGCGCCCTGGGGACCGCTGAAGCCTCGGCGCAGAATGGCCGCCGCGCACGCGGCGCCGGCCGGGGCGCGTAGACTCGGCCACGCCCCCGCCCCGTCCGATGGCCTTGACCGAACAGGAAGACATCCGCCGCGCCCACCTCGACGCCCTGCGCCAGGCCGGCGTCGAGCCGTACCCGGCCTCCGAGTGGCCCACGACGCACCGCGCCGCCGGCATCCTGGAGGCCTACGACGACGCCCGCCACGACCCCGAGACCGAGGGCGCCGAGCCGCTCCGGGTCGCCGTCGCCGGCCGGATGCTGACCAAGCGGGTCATGGGCAAGGCCGCCTTCTTCCACCTCGCCGACGAGTCGGGCCAGATCCAGATCTACGTCAAGCGCGACAACCTCCCGGAGGGCGAGTACAACGAGGTGTTCAAGCGGCTCCTCGACACCGGCGACTGGCTCGGCATCGAGGGCACCGTCTTTCGGACGCGGATGGGCGAGGTCTCGGTCGAGGCCGACCGGCTCGTGCTCCTCTCGAAGTCGCTCAAGCCGCTGCCCGTCGAGAAGACGGTGACCGACCAGGAGACCGGCGAGAGCACGACGTTCAACGAGGTCTCGGACCCCGAATTCCGCTACCGCCAGCGCTACGCCGACCTCGCGCTCCACCCCGAGGTCCGCGACGTGTTCAGGACGCGGCACCGGATCGTCCGCACGGTCCAACGCTTCCTGGACGACCGGGGCTACGTCGAGGTCGAGACGCCCGCGCTCCAGCCGCTCTACGGCGGGGCCGCCGCGCGCCCGTTCACGACGCACCACAACGCGCTCGACATGCCGCTCTTCCTGCGGATCGCGGACGAGCTCTACCTCAAGCGCCTGCTGGTGGGCGGGTTCGAGGGCGTCTACGAGATCGCCAAGGACTTCCGGAACGAGGGGCTCAGCCGGTTCCACAACCCGGAGTTCACCATGCTGGAGCTCTACGTCGCGTTCAAGGACTACGACTGGATGATGGACCTGGTGGAGCGGATGCTGGAGGCCGTCGCCGTCGCCGCGGTCGGCTCGACCGACGTGCCGCGCACCATCGACGGGACCACGCACACGCTCGACTTTTCGGCCGGCTTCCGCCGGGTCCCCATCTTCGACGCCATCGCCGAGGCCACCGGCCACCAGCTCTACGACGCCCAAGCCGGGACGGTCGCCGACCGCGACACGATCGCCGCCGCCGCCCGCGCCGTTGGCATCGAGGTGGACGACAGCATGGGCGCGGGCAAGCTGGTCGACGAGATCTTCGGCCTGGCCGTCGAGCCGACGCTCGTCCAGCCGACGTTCGTCACCGACTACCCGGTCGAGCTCTCACCGTTGGCCAAGCGCCACCGCTCGAAGCCGGGGCTCGTCGAGCGGTTCGAGCTGATCGCGGCCGGCAAGGAGCTGTGCAACGCGTTCTCGGAGCTCAACGACCCGCTCGACCAGCGCGCCCGCTTCCAGGACCAGGCCGGGCTCGCCGCCGCCGGCGACGACGAGGCGACCCGCGAGATCGACGAGGACTACCTCCGGGCGCTCGAGTACGGGATGCCGCCGGCCGCCGGCCTGGGCGTCGGGATCGACCGGCTGGTGATGCTGATGGCCGACCAGCCCTCGATCCGCGACGTCCTGCTGTTCCCGCTGCTCCGCCCGGAGACGGCCGGAGACGCCAGCGAGACCCGCGCGCCCGGTCCCGAGGGCGCTTGACCCCGCCCGCCTCGGCACGCTCGCGGGCACGCCTGTGCAGGAGCCCCGCGCTGGGTTGAGGTCAGTGGGGGCGCGGCCCGCGGTCACGAGTCAGGCCGCCGCCTACTCCTCGCCCACCGCCGCCTCGGCGCCGTCGCCGACCGACTCGCCCCCGGCGTCGACCGCGCGGACCTGGTACCGGCGCCGTCCCGGCCCCGCCTCCGGGTCCACCCAGGCCGAGGCCGAGGCGGGCAGGGTGGCGACCTCGGCGCCGTCGCGGACCACGCGGTAGCCGGCCGGCGGGTTCGACCACGGCATGACGCCGACGCGGCGGTCCCACGACAGCGCGACGGAGGTCGGCGACAGGCGCCGTGCGGTCAGGCCGGCTGGGGACACCGGCCGCAGCCCGGGCGTGCCCGTCGAGGGCGAGGCGTCGGGCGGGGCGGTCACGTCGCACGAGGGCCACGCCGGGCACAGGAAAAAGTCGGCCGCGCCGCCGATGGCCTCGGCCTGCTCGGGGAGCGCGCGCTGGAGCGTCTGGACGACCTCGCGGATGCCGGCCTCCTTCGTCAGCCGCGTCCGGGTCGTGCGGACGGCCTCGAACACGGCGGGCCCGCCGGCCACGGCGTCGTTGTCGCCGGCCAACCCGTCGAGGTCGTCGCCCTCGTACTCGAACGGGCTCGGCTCGGCGACGTCGTAGAGGCTCCACAGGAGCGACCCGATGGCGGCGTAGTCCGGGCGCGAGGTGCCGTAGACGACGCCGAGGTAGCGCCGTGGGCCGGCGAACGTGTCGGTAAACGGGGCGCGCTCGGGGTTCGACGAGGCCAAGTCGAGCTCTCCATAGCGGGCGGCCGTGTAGGCGCGCGAGGCGAACGAGAAGAAGATGGCCCAGCCCTCGCGCAGGTTGCGGTTGCGGAGGGTGTAGCGGAGCGGGCTCGCGCCCCACATCTGGAACGAGACGTAGTGGCCGTACTCGTGGGCGACCAGCGTCGGCGAGATCCCGCGCGCGACGTTGAGCTCGATCTCGTGGCCCCCCAGCGCGAGCACGTCGGGGTCGAGGGCCTGGAAGACGTAGCCGCCGCCGGGGCTCAGCTCGACGCGGACGGGCGGCAGCGCGAACGGCACGTCGCCGCCGTAGCGGGCGACCACGAACTCGCGCGCCAGCTCGGCATAGCGGACGACCACGCCCACCTCGGGCCCGAGGCGGGCGGACAAGCCGTCGGCGGCGACCGGGCCCGTCGCCGGGACCGGGACCCGGATCGCGTCGGCGAGCGGGAGCACCGTGACGGTATCGGCCAGCGTCCGGGCGCCCCGCGGCGTCGGGACCAGGTGGACGGCCGCGGTCCGGGTCGAGGGCGCGACGGCGACCTCGTCGTAGCCCGCCAGGTCGTCCGTGGCCAGGTCGAACCGGAACGCGCCGTCCTCGCCGAGCACGTCGTAGTGGCGGTGGCGGCGGGCAGAGCCGTCGGGGAGCCGGGCGCGCTCCCACCCGGCCCCGTCGGCCCGCCGGAACAGGAGCCAGACGTGGAGGCCGTAGACGCCCTCGTCGGGCCGGCCCTGGTAGCTCGTCACGAACCGGCCGGCCAGATGGACCGCCCGCGTCTCCGCCGGCTCCGTGGCCGGTCGGGGCGCGGCGCACCCGGCGCCGACGAGCGCCAGCAGGAGGACCAAGCGGGACATGGGCGAGAAGAGCGGGAGGATCGGCCGGACGGGCGAGGCCGGCGGTGAACCCGGGCGCGCGGGCGGTCGTGTGCGCGGCTCGCCACGACGCCCTATGATCGCCCCGCGCCGACCCGACTCCGACGGCCCCGGATCCGGTCCGGGGCAGGCGCTCCGCGGCGAGGTCGGGTTCGGGGATCTGCTGCGCGGAAACGCGAACGTGCGGCGGCTGTGGGCCGGAACCGTCGTGTCGCTGTTCGGCGACTGGTTCAACACGCTCGCGCTGTACCGGCTCGTGCTCGACCTGACGGGCTCGGAGACGGCGCTCGGGCGGCGTCTTCCTGACCAAGCTGCTGCCGCTCGCGCTGGCCTCCCCGATCGCCGGCGTCCTGGTCGACCGGCTCGACCGCCGCCGCCTGATGATCGGGGCCGACCTGGTGCGGGCGGGGATCGTGCTCGGCTTCCTGTTCGTCCGCGACGCGGCGACCTGTGGCTGCTCTACACGCTCGCGACGGCCCAGATCATGGTCAGCGCCGTGTTCACGCCGGCCAAGAACGCGCTGCTGCCCGCTCATCGCTCGAAGCCGCGCGAGCTGCTGACGGCGAACGCGCTCCTGTCGGCCACGTGGTCGACGATGCTGGCCGTCGGGGCGGCCGCGGGCGGGCCGCCGTCGACGCGTTCGGGACGGACGTCGTGTTCCTGCTGGACGCGGCGACGTACCTGCGTCAGCGCGGTCTTTATCGCGCGGATCGCGATGCCGGCGCCGGCGGCGCGCGACGCCCACGAGGACCGGGGCGGCGTGGTCGGTCGGCGCGCGGCAGATCGTCGGAGGGCTGGCGCTACGTCCAGACGCGGCCCGAGATCCGCCGGATCACGTTCGCCAAGGCCACCTGGGGGCTCGGCGGCGGCGGCCTCGTCTTCGCGCTGGCGCTCGTGGGCGACGGCCTGTTCCCGTCGGCCGGGACGACGGGGATCGGCGTGCTGTTCGCCGCGCGCGGCGCTGGGCACCGGGCTCGGGCCGGTCCTGGCCCGGTCCCTCTTCCGCGACGCCCGCCGGTGGCCGGTCGTGCTGGGCGCGTGCGTCGTCACGTGCGGGCTGGGCTACCTCGGCGTCGCCGCGCTGGCCGACTGGCGCTGGGCCGTCGCCGGGCTGGTCGTGTTCGCGCACGCCGCCAGCGGGGCCAACTGGGTCCTGTCGACGACCCTCCTCCAGCAGCGCTCGGCGGACGCCTTCCGGGGCCGCGTGATCGCGACCGACTGGCTGACGATCACGCTCGTCGAGAGCGTGTCGATCGTGGCTCCGGCCTGCTGCTCGACGCGGGCGTCGGGCTGGCGCCGCTGATCGCGGGGCTGGCCGCGACCCAGGTCGCGTCCGGGCTGGTGTGGCTCGCGCTCGTCGTCCCGGCCGAGGCCCGGCCGGCCGCCGCCGTGCCCGACCCCGCCCGCCTCGGGCCCGAGGTGGACGGGGCAGAGCCGGGGAGGAGGCCGAGGAACCCGACCCGCCTAACGCTGGCCCCCGCGTCGCCGATACCCCCGGCATGGCCCCCCTCGCCCCTCCGTCGCCCGCCCTGGCCGACCGCGTCGACGCCGCCGAGGCCGCGCTCCGCAACGTGGCGCTCGCCCGCCCAACACGCTCGCGCTGCTGGAGGCCGGCGTCGCGGAGCCTGTCCGAGGCGATCGGCCCCCGCACGCCGACGCGCTCGTCGCCTCGCGCGGCCGTCGGCGAGGGCGCCGTACGACGACCTGTACGTCCGGTGCGCGTCGTGGCCGATCGACGCGTCGCCCGGGCTGGTCGAGGTGGTGCGCAAGGCCGCGACTGGCCGGCGCTCGCGTCGGGGCGCCCCGTCGCGGTCGCGGGGCGAGCCGTCGGGCGACGCCCTGCTCGGCGCGCCAGCGTGCCCCACGCGCTCCCGGTCGACGTTCGACGGTGCCGCGCGCGGCGTCTTCCTCCTCTCGCGCCGCTGCGGCGCCGTGGACGCCGCGCCGAGCCGGCCGCCGCCGGCCGGCTCGCGCGCCCTGTTCAGCACGCTCTGGGCCTGGACCGAGGCCGAGGCCCGCTTCCAGCGGACCGTCGCCGACCTCGACGACGCCCTGTTCACCGTCGGCACGACGCGCGACGGGCGCCGCGCCTACGTGTTCGTCACGCCCCAGGTCGAGGCGGTCACCGGGCTCGACCCCGACGAGCTCCTCGCCGGCGACGCCGACTGGGCCGACGCTCGTCCATCGCCGACGACCGGGCCGCGTTCGAGGCCCACGACGCCCGGCTCCGCGGCGGCGACCCGTCGCCACGTCGAGGTCCGGCTCGTGCTCGACGCGGCGAGACCGTCTGGGTCCGGGAGCGGGCCACGCCCAGCGTCGACGCGGCCGGCCGGGCCGTCGCGGGCGGCACTGCTCTCCGACATCACGGCGCAGAAGGAGGCCGAGGCCGAGCTCGACCGCGCGCGCCGCATCGCCGAGCGCGCCGCGCAGACGCGGATGGCGTTCCTGCGCATGATGAGCCACGAGCTCCGGACGCCGCTCGGCGCCATCCGCGGCTTCGCCGAGCTGCTCGTGGACGAGGTCCGCGACCTCGAGCGCGCCGCCCGAGGTGACCGAGTTCGCCGGCACGATCCGCGAGCGCGCCGCGCGCGCGCTCCGACCTCGTCTCGAACCTGCTCGACCTGTCGCGCCTCGAGACCGGCGCGCTCGACCTGCCGCGCGATCGCCGTCGACCTCGGGCCGTCGTCCGACGGCGTCGCCGCCCGGCACCGCGCCGGCGCCGACGCGCGCGGGCTCGCGCTCGACGGCCGACACCGCGGCCGACCCCGTGACCGTCCAGGGCGACCCGGCGCGGCTCGAGCAGGTCGTCGACCAGCTCCTGTCGAACGCCGCCCAGTTCACGGCGGAGGGCCGCGTCGACGTCCGGCTCGTGGAGGCCGACGGGCAGGTCCGGCTCGCCGGTCGTCGACACCGGCGTCGGGATCGCCGACGACTTTCTGGACGGCCTGTTCGAGCCGTTCGTCACAGGAGGACGCACCGCGTCAACCGCGACTTCGGCGGGTCCGGCCTCGGCCTCGCGATCGCCTGCCGCCTCGCGCGGCAGATGAGCGGGCGCGCTCGCCGCCGACGAGCGAGAAGGGCGTGGGCTCGACGTTCACGCTGACGCTCCCGGGCCTGACGACCTGCCGCAGCAGGGGCGTGCCCCTCGGGGACGAGGCTGCTGCGCGCGGGTCCTGTCCGCTGGCTCGCGTCTGCCGCGCTGGCTCCGGCGTT
This sequence comes from uncultured Bacteroidota bacterium, assembly GCA_963740235.1. Classification (GTDB taxonomy): domain Bacteria; phylum Bacteroidota; class Rhodothermia; order Rhodothermales; family Rubricoccaceae; genus Rubrivirga. The sequence goes on along the minus strand of CAVUDG010000007.1, from coordinate 579,882 downwards.
CCCCTGCGCAATCCGCACGTTGCGCAGCATCCCCTCGTACTTGGTGCGCTTGATCGGGCTGCGGCGGAACCGCTCGCGGAACACGCTCGAGGTCGAGCTCGGCCCACTCGCTGAGCCGGCGTGTCGGTGAGCCCGTCGCGGGGGAGGAAGCGCGCGTCGCGCGTGGGCTGGCAGAACTTGGTCCAGGGGCACACGTCCTGGCAGACGTCGCACCCGAAGATCCAGGTCCCGAACTCGGCCGCCGATCCTCGGGCAGCGCCGCCGCCGCGGTGCTCGATGGTCCAGTACGAGATGCACCGCTCGCCGTCGATCTGGTAGGGCGCGTCGAGCGCGCCCGTCGGGCACGCGTCGAGGCAGCGCGTGCACGACCCGCAGTGGTCGGCCGTGAACGGGCGCGTCGGGCTCGAGGGGCACGTCGACGATCAGCTCGCCGAGAAAGACGAACGAGCCGTGCGTCGCGCGTGAGCAGGTTCGTGTTCTTGCCCTGCCAGCCCAGCCCGGCGCGCTGCGCCCACGCCTTGTCGATGACCGGGCGCCGAGTCCACGAACGCGCGGCCGCCCGCGCCGCCGCGCGCGCGGTGTCGAGCCAGTCGAAGCAGCTCGGCCAGCTTCTCTTTGAGCACGTCGTGGTAGTCGTCGCCCCACGCGTAGCGGCTGACCTTGGCCCCGCCCGGCCTCGCCGCGGCCGGCGCGTGCCCGGCCTGGCAGTAGCTGTGCGAACACCGAGACGACGCTCTGCGCGCCCGGCACGAGCTCGCGCGGGTCGACGCGCTTGTCGAAGTTGCGCTCCATCCAGGTCATCGCCCCGTCGAGCCGCCGTGGCGGCCGGCCGCGAGCCACGCCTCGAGCCGGCGGGCCTCGACGTCGAGCCGCTCGGCGCGCGCGATCCCGACAGCCGTCGAACCCGAGGCGGAGCGCCTCGGCTTTGAGGTCGCGGGCGAGGAGGGCGGGGTCGTACACGGAGTTGGGCTCGTTCGGCGAGTCCAGCAGGTTACGCGGAGTGCGGCAGTCCCACCGCGTCGACCTGCTCGGCCTGTTCGGTCCCCCTCAGCGTCCGCCGGACCTGTGCGTCGTGGTGCCGGTGGTGGGCGAGCAGGAACGCGAGCGCGTCGTCGAGCACGAACGGGCCGGCGAGGGGGTGGAGGAAGGCGACCGCCCGGCCGTCCGCCTCGGCGTGCCGCTCGGCCCACCCGGCGCGGAGCGCCGCCCACCGGTCGCGGACCTCCGGCCAGCGCGCGGCGGTGCTCGGCAAGATGCCGCGAGCCGAGGGCGGCGCTGGGATCCGGAGCGGGAGCGCGAGGACCGCCCGGACCCCCAAGCTGCGGACGCCCGAGGTGGCCCGCGCCCACACCGAGGCGGGCGGGCCGTCGAGCCGCAGGCCCGCGTCGATCAGGCGCAGGTGCTCGGCGAGCTGGGCCAGCGACCACGCGCCGGGTGCGGGCGCGGCGTGGACGACGGACGGCGGGAGCGCGTCCAGGCGGTCGGCGAGCGCGGCGCGGTGCGCGTCGAGGGCGTGGAGCAGGTGGAGACGGCGGCTCACGTCCAGGCGGGCGCGCGCGGCGCCGAGGCGGCAGGGGACGAGCGACCACACGACGGCGCCGCAGACGGCGACCGTGCTGTTCTTCAGGACGCCCGTCAGCGGGGCCAGCAGCGTCGTCGGGTCGGACCAGACGACGCCCAGCGTGATGAGCGCCATCGCGGCCGTCGTGACCGCGACCGCCAGCCGCTCGCGGTAGCCGACCAGGAGCACGACGCCGGCGGCGGCCTCCAGCACGCCGATGGCGAGCAGCGTCGACAGGGGAGACCCGATCCACAAGCCGGACGCCTCGACGATGGCCAGCTCGCCCGGGTCGCGGAGCCACAATTTGAGCCCGAGCCCCTCGCCCAGCCACACCACCGCGAGCGAGATCCGGGCGGCGCGGCGGAGGGCGTGCGGGGTCATGGGTCGCAACTTTCAGTGACGAGTGAAAGTTACGCGGCTGGGCGCCGGAGGTTGCACGGCGCCCTCGCCCACGGCTCGTCGCGCCTCGGTGGAACCGCGGGGCGCCCCGCTCCGCTCAACCCGTCCCCTTCTGCCCCCTCCCCATGCACGTCCTTCTCACCGGCGCCAGCGGCTACGTCGGCGGCTACGTCCTCGACGCCCTTTTGGAGCGCGGCCACACCGTCCGCGCGTTCGTCCGCGACGCCGGCGGCGCTCTGGCCGCGCGCCCGGGCGTCGACGTCCACCGGGGCGACGTCACCGACGTGTCCACGTTCGGCCGCGCCTTCGACGGCGTCGACGCGGTCGTCCACCTGGTCGGCATCATCGACGAGGCGCCGCCCGGCGTCACGTTCGAGAAGGTCCACGTCGACGGGACGCGGAACGTGGCGTACGCGGCGCGCGAGGCCGGCGTGACCCGGTTCGTCCACATGAGCGCCAACGGCGCCCGCCCCGACGGCCGGAGCGCGTACCAGACGACGAAGTGGCGGGCCGAGGAGGTCGTCCGCGGCGTCGGGTTCGGCCACCTGGTCGTCTTCCGCCCGTCGACGCTGTTCGGCGACCCCGGGCCGAACAACCCCGAGTTCGCCAAGCGGCTGTGGGAGACGCTCGTCAAGCCGTTCCCCGTGTTGCCCGTGTTCGGGAGGGGCCGGTACGAGCTCCAGCCGGTCCACGTCGCCGCGTGCGCCTCGGCGATGGCCCAGGCCGTCGACCGCGACGCCTCGGCCGGCCAGTCGTACTGCGTCGCCGGCCACGAGCGGATCCAGTACCGCGACGTGCTCCGGCGGATCGCGCACGGCGGCGGCGTCACGCCCAAGCCGATGGCCCCGGTCCCGGTCCCGGTCGCGCGCCTGGGCGTGAACACGCTCGGCCGGGCCGGGCTGCTCCCGATCTCGCCGGCCCAGTTCGAGATGCTGGTCGAGGGCAACACGTGCGACCCGACGGCCTTCTTCGCCGACTTCGGCGTCGAGTCGCCCCGGTTCGACGGGACCTCGCTGGTCTACCTCCGCCAGTACTAGCCGTGCGGGTCGCCCGACTGCGCGCCGCGCCGGTCGCGCTGGCCCTGGCGGTCCTGGCGGGGTGCGCCGGTCGGCTCCCCGAGGCGGCCGGGCCCGGCCCGGCGCTGACGTGGGCGCCGGTCGACTCGCTCGACGCCCGCCTGCCCGCCTCGGTCCGCGTCTGGGCCGGCGTGTCGGAGCGGGACACGCTGCGGGCGTGGGCCGTCCGGCTGGCGCCCGGCGTGCCGCTGGCCGTCGAGGCCGCGGCCGACTCGGTAGACGGCCGCGAGGGCCCGTCGTCGGTCGCCCGTCGGACCGGCGCGTGCGTGGTCCTGAACGGCGGCTACTTCCACATGGGGACCGGCGTCCCGGTCGGGCTCGTGGTGGACGACGGCCGGCTGGCGAACCCGTCGGTCGACCGCATCGAGTGGAACGGCGCGCGCTACCCCGTCGCGCGCGGCGCGGTCGGCGTGGGGCCCACCGGGGCGGAGATCGCGACGGCTCGGGGCGACGGACGTGGGGCGTGCCGGGTCTCGTTCGACAACCGGCCGGGCGCGCCGGCCCCCGCGTCGGCCGCCTGCGCGCCCTGGGCCGTGACCGAGGCGCTGGGCGCCGGCCCCGTCCTGGCAGTCGACGGGCGCGCCGCGGTGGGCACGGACGCCGAGGTGTTTTTCCACACCTCGATCCCGGACCGCCACCCGCGCTCGGCCGTCGGCGTCGAGGCCGGCGGGGCGGTCTGGCTCGTGGTGGTCGACGGGCGCCAGCCGGCGAGCCGGGGCGTGACGCTGCCCGAGCTGGCGGCCATCCTCCTCGACCTGGGCGCCGCCGACGCGCTCAACCTCGACGGCGGCGGGTCGTCGGCGTTGGTCGTCCAGCCGCCGGGTGGCGCCCCGGTCCGCCTCAACCTGCCGACGGGCTACGACGTCGAGCGCGAGGTGTCGACCGTGCTCGCGGCGTCGTGCCCGGGCGGCGGCTGAGCGGGGCTAGCGCCGGGCGCGAACGAGGGCCTCGTCGACCCCCCAGAGCACCAGCCCGATGGTCACGAACAGGACGAGCGCGCCCAGCGGTTGCCAGATCACGAACCCGCCGAACACGCCCAGGATGGCCCCGAGGTACTTGATGTAGTTCAACTGCTCGTTCGAGGTCGACTTGAGCAGGCCCTCCAGTTGGGCCTCGTCGAAGTTGCGGGCCCGCTCCGAGATCATCGTCCGCACGTCGAACCCCTCGACGAACGAGAGGACGGCCGAGGTCGCGGCCTCCTCGATCTCGTCGGCCCGCGCCTCGACCTTGGCCGGGACCGCGTCGAGCGCCGTGTCGATCCGGTCCAGCAGGGGGGCGACGGCGCCGGGCAGCTCGTCCAGGGCCCGGTCGACGCGGCGCTGGAAGTCGTCCTCGGCGAACGTCCGGTACAGGCGGAGCGCGACGCCGCCCAGCCCGCCGCCGGCCTGCTGCTCGACCTTCTCGACCGCCAGCCGGGCCACCTCGCGGCGGACGGGCTCGCTCCCCAACACCTCCTGGGCGTAGTTCTGCGCCAGGTCCTTCAGGTCGGTCCGGAAGCCGGGGTCCTCGACGACGCCCCGCACCACGCCCAGCGCCAGGTCGCGGTACCGGCCGATCACGCCGGACTCCTGGATCTTGGCCTTGATGATGTCGGCGTTGATGAGCTCGCGGCTGATGGCCTCGCTCAGCCGGTAGATCACGCGCTCGCGCTGGGCCGGGATCAGGCCCTGGGGGATGATGGCCCGCTTCTGGCGCGGCTGGAACAGCATGGTGATCGCGAGCCAGTTGGTCCCGAACCCGATCAGACCGCTCACGGTCAACGTCTTGAGCAACCCCTCGACCGGGATCGTCTGGTCGAACAGGCGGACGGCCTGGCCGTCGAAGTCCCACCAGAAGCTGAGCGCGAACAGCGCGCCCAGGATCCAGGGGATGACGGCCAGGATGGGGATCAACTGGCCCACGCGGCCGACCATCCGGGGCGGGCCGGTGTCGGCCACGACCGGCCTCGGCGCCGCGACCGGCACGTGGGCCTTGCCGTACCGGACGACGAGCTGGGCCAGCTCGCGGCCCCGGTTGGCCGTCGCCTCCCGGGCGGTCGCGACGACCTCGGCGGCCGGGAGGGGCACGGCGGCGCGGCTGGCGGCCGGGTCTCCGGGCTCGGCCGGCGGCGTCGGCGTCGGGGCGGGCGACGGCTTGTCGGCGGGCGCCGCCGGCGGGTCACCGGGCTCCTGGGGCGGAGCAGGCGTCGGGGACGGAGGGGCGGGCTCGGCCGGCCCCTGGGCGACCGGTGAGACGGGCCCGGCGCCGACCTGGCCCGCCTCGGTCTCCGGCTGGACAACCCGAGGCGGGACGGCCTCTGACCCGGCGCGTCCCGCTTGAACCGCCTCCGGCTGGAGACCCTCTGGCCGGACGGCCTCGGGTCCGACGGGCTCAGGTCCGACGGGCTCAGGCTGGACGCCCTCCTGCACGTCCGGCGGCGTCTCCGCGTGCTCCGGTGCTGGCTCGTCGGCGGTCAGCGTCGGCGGGTCGGGGACGGCGTCCGGGTCCGGGGGCGTCCGGGCCAGCCCGGCGGCGACCTCGTCGAGATCGTCGGCCAGGGGGTGCGGCGCGGCGACCGAGGCGGGCGGGGTGGGCGCGTCGTCGTCCTCGCCGAGCGCCTCGGCGAAGTTGGCGTCCTCGACGGCGTCGATGTCGAGGAGGCCGGGGACGGGGACGTAGCGGCGCGGGCCGGAGGGGCGGTCAGACACGGGAAACCAGGGGGCGGGGGGGGTCTACGCGAGACCAAGGCGCGGGGCTTCACGCGACAGCCCGTCGACCACGATTTGGATCAGCTCGGGCAGCTCGACGCCGATCTCGTCGGCGCCCTGGCGGACGTCGTCGCGGCTGACGGCAGCCGCGAACCGCTTGTCCTTGAGTTTTTTCGTCACCGAGCGCGGCGTCATGCCGGCCAGCTTGTCCGGGCGGACGAACGCGACGGCGACGACGAACCCGGACAGCTCGTCGACGGCGAACAGGCCCTTGGCCAGCTCGGTCTCGCGCGGGACGCCGAGGTAGGGCGCGTGGCCCAGGATCGCCGTCCGCACCTCCTCGGGGTAGCCCCGGCGCTCCAACTCGGCCACGCCGACGGTCGGGTGCTCGTCCAGCGTCGGGTGCCGTTCGTAGTCGAGGTCGTGGAGCAAGCCCGTGACCCGCCACGTCTCGACGTCGGCGCCGCGCCGGCGGGCGAGCTCGGCCATGGCCGCCTCGACGGCGTAGCCGTGGCGGCGGAGGCTGTCCGTCTCGGTCCACTCGTGGAAGAGGGCGAGGGCGTCGTCGTAGCTGGGCATGGGCTCGCGGGTGCTCGCGGGGACGGGAAACGGGAACGGGCAGGGGCGAGTCGGTCCGCCTCGGTGCCGAGGCGGAAGAGGCCGGGGGGGAAGGAGACTGGGCGCACGGAGGTGGGGCAATCTGGGCGCCCCGCCACTCCGCCTAGTTCCCGTTCCCCGCCCCCCCGTTCCCCGCGATCGCCGGCCCGCCGTAGCGCTCGAACCAGGCCAGGATGTAGCCCACCTTCCGCATCAGGCCGGACGGCCGGGCGGCGATCCCGTGCGACGCGCCGGGCACGCGGACGAGCGCGCTCGGGACCTCCTCTAGCCTCAACGCCTGGTAGTACTGCTCCGACTCCGACATCGGCGTCCGCACGTCGTCCTCGCCGGTCAGGACCATCGTCGGCGTCGTCACGTTCCCGACGTAGGCCAGCGGCGACCGCTTCCAGTACGTCTCGTAGTCGTCCCAGGGCAGCGTCGAGAACCAGTACTTCGCGCCGAACGGGTACATGTCGGCCGTCAGCAGCCAGCTCGTCCAGTTGATGACGGGTTTGGCGACGACCGACGCCGCGAACCGGTCGGTGTGGCCCACGATCCAGGCCGTGAGCACGCCGCCGCCCGAGCCGCCGGTGACGTACAACCGGTCCGGGTCGATGGACCCCCGGGCGATCACGGCGTCGACGCTGCTCATCAGGTCGTCGTAGTCCTGGCCCGGGTAGGCCCGGTCGATCAGGTTGCCGAACGACTCGCCGTAGCTGGTCGAGCCGCGCGGGTTGGTGTAGAGCACGACGTAGCCGGCGGCGGCGTAGAGCTGGGCCTCCATCGAGAACCGCGGGCCGTAGTTGGCGAACGGCCCGCCGTGGATCTCCAGGACGAGCGGGTAGCGCCGGGCCGGGTCGAAGCCGGGCGGCGTCATCACCCAGCCGTGAACGCGCTGGCCGTCGGCCGAGGACTCGGCCCAGAGCTCCGTGACCTCACCGAGGGTCCGCTGGCTGAACAGGTCGCCGTTGAGGTCGGTCAGGCGCCGGAGCCCGCGGCCGTCCAGCCCGACGACCGCGACGTCGGCCGGGTGGTCGGGGGCCGTCAGGGTGAACGCGACGCGGTCGCCGCCGACCGAGAACGAGCCGCCGCCGTAGGGCCGCCCGATCGACGTCCCGCCGACGTTCTCGGCCAGGGCCCGGAGCCGGCCCCGCGTGTCGATGGCCGCGAGCCGCGTCGTGCCCTGGTCGTCGTACTGGACCACCAGGTCGCCGTCGGCCGTCCAGGTCGGGTCCTGAAGGTCGCGGTCGAGCGTCGGCAGCAGCTGGCGCGACGCGCCGTCACCGCCGAGGTAGAGGTTCGTGACCTGGTAGCCCAGCCGGCGGTCGTCGGCGCCGAGGTAGGCGATCTCGCCGCGCGCACTGACGGCAGGGCTCCCGTCCGGCCCGACGCGGTCGGTCAGGCGCGTCATCCGGCCCGTGCCTAGCTCGACGCGGTAGAGGTCCGAGTCGCCGGGGTCGAGGTCGGCGGCGTCGCGGCGGTCGCTGGAGACCAGCAGCGCGGCGCCGTCGGGCGTCCAGGCCGGCGTCCCGTCGACGTCGTAGGCGCCCTCGGTGAGCGCGCGCGGCGTGCCGCCCTGGGCTGGGACCACGAACAGCTGGCGGTTGCCGGGCTGGACGTAGCCGCCGCCGTCGCGCCGGTAGATCGTCGTCTCGATCACGCGCGGCGCCTCGGCCCAGGTCGCGCCCTCGGGCGGGCCCGGCAGCGAGGCCATCGGCGTCGACGTGCCCTCGACGAAGCGCGTGAACGCGAGCATCGTGCCGTCCGGCGACCACGTGACCCCGCCGGGCGCCGAGGCCAGCCGGGCGACCGGCACCGTCACGCCCGAGCCGACGTAGCGGACCATCAGGTGCCGGCGCTCCTCGTCGGCGTCCTGAGCGACGTAGGCGAGCCGGGTCCCGTCGGGCGACCACCGCGCGCCCGCCGCGTCGACGCCGACGACCACGGGCTCGTGCCCGCTCCCGTCGGTCCGGACCTGCCACAAGTCCCCGCGCACGCGGTCGGTCTGGACGTCGAGCCGGTTCCGTCGGTAGACGACGGTCTGGCCGTCGGGCGAGATCTGGGGGTCCGAGGCGTACTCGACCTCGAACACGTCCATCAGCCCCAACGGCGGACGGTCTTGGGCCCCGGCGACGGCGGCCAGCGAGAGGAGGACGAGGGCGAGCAGCGGGCGCATGGGTGAGCGAGCGAGTGGGACCGAATGGTACGGAGGCCCGCGGGCCGCCTCCACCGGTGGGCCACGGCTCGGAGCACTCGCTACGGCCGCTGCGCCTGGGAACGGAGCCCGGTCGGCCACTCCCACCTCGGGCCCGAGGCGGGGGCGGTCGGACAACCACGAGTGGACAATCAACCTGTCCGGTCTCTCGGCAGACGCGGCGGGGGGCACGCCGCCGGTGTCGCGCCGTCAGGCCCCCACGCTCGCCAGAGGCGCGTCGACGGCGACCCCGACCGTCCGGCCCTCGTCGGCCCGCCCGGCGACGGCCGGGTCGAGGCGGAACAGGCGGATGGCGCCGGCCCGCCCTCTCAGCCCGACCTCGCCGGCGGCTCGGGCCTCGACGCCCTCGGGCAGCGGGGCGAGTGCGAGCGCGGCCTCCGACGCGACCAGCCGAGCCCCGAGCGCGTGGCACTGCCCCTCGATCCGCGCCGCCACGTTGACCGCGTCGCCGGTGTGGACGATGTCCTTCTTGAGGGTGCCGACCTCGGCCGTCACGACCTCGCCCGTGTGGAGTCCGGCCTTGTACGCCGGGACCTCGCCGTAGCGCTCCAGGTAGTGCTCGGCCCGCTGGCGGACCACCTCGTCCAAGAGCACGAACGTCTCGACCGGGCTCCGTGGGAGTCGCCCGTCGCGCACGCGCCACGTCACTACGACCTCGTCGCCGACGTACTGGTAGATCCGCCCGCCCGAGGCCAGGATGGGCCCGGCGACGTCGGCGAAAAACTCGTTCTTGAACGCGTGGGTTTCGGCCGGGCCCAGGCGCTGGGCCAGCCCCGTCGAGTCGGTCAGGTCGAGGAACAGGAACGCCCGTTCCTCGCGGACGGGGACGCGGTACCGGCCGACGAGCAACGCCGACAGGGTGCCCGGCCCCAGCACCAGCCGGACCTGCCGGGCGCCGTTGACGACCACGCTCGCGAGCGCGACGAGCCCCAGGACGACCGCGTTGCCGGGCTGGGTCAGGAAGCGCGCGAAGTCGTCGGAGGCGTAGACTTCCAGGAGCCCGGCCGCCTCGTTTCCCAGAGCGCCCCACCTGAACGTCGCGACCAGCACCAAGGCCGTCACGCCGACGTAGAACGCCGTCCGCAGCAGGATCGCGGGGACCGGCGCCAACCGAAGGCCCCAGCGCGGGAACGCCGACAGCTCGAACCACGCGCTCCCGAGCCCGAGCGCGACCCCGACCACCGCGTCGACCGTCGTGTTCGACGCGTCGAAGACGGCGGCCGAGGCCGCAAACGAGATCGCCGTCCAGGCCAGGACGAACCCGGCGAGCGACACGGTCGCCCGCGCAGGCGAACGGGGGGAGGCCGCAGTCACGGCGCCCTACTGGCCGCGCGGCGGCGGCCCCTGGGGCCTCTCCGGCTGGGCCGCGCGCCACTCCCGGAACGCCGCGAGCTGCGCCTCGGTCAGCACGGCCTCGATCTGGCGGTCGACCTCGGCGCGCTGGGTGTCCCGGTCGGCGTCCCGAGGCGGGCCGCCCTGCCCACCCTGACCGCCTCGCGGTGGGCCGGAAGGCCGGGCGGTCTCCTGAGCGACGAGGATGGTCCGGATGCGGTCGGTCTGAGCGTCGGTCAGGTCGAGGGCGTCGTCGAGCGACGCGAGGGTCTGTGCGACACGGTCGTCCCCGCCGCGCTCGCGCGGGGCGTCGGACGACGAGGCGCAGCCGGCCAGGACGATCAGGGCGGAAAACACAGAGAGAAGGCGGGTCATGGGTCGGGGGGGAAAGGGGAGGTCAAGCGACGACGGGGAAGTGCTCGGAGCGGCGGACGGCCGCCCAGCCGAACAGGACGGCGGCCGCGGCGAGGAGCCCGAGCCACATCCCCCACGCCCCCGTCAGCCCGGCGGCGAGGCTGGAGGCGGGCGGGGGTCGGGGAGGCCTGGGCCACCGCGAGCGGGACCGAGGCGGTCCAGCCGTCGGCGTCGGAGAGCACGGCCCGCGTCGTTGCCTCGCCCTGGCGGACGTGGACGACGGTCTGCTGGCCCTCGACGCCGTCGAAGCTCTCGACCGTAACGGTCAGGTCGCGCGCGCCGTCGGGGAGCTCGGCGACGAACCGGGCGTCCGACTGGTGGCCGCCCAGACGGAGCCCGACGTCGCCGACCGCCAGCGGCGCGCCGTCGGCCGCCAGGCGGAGCGTCCGGCGGAGGTGGTCGGCCACGAGCGCCCGGTAGTCGTCGGCTCCGGCGTCGACCGGGCGCCCGGCGGCGTGCTCGAGCGCGTGGTGGAGCCCGGCCTGCGTGACGGCGACGTGGACCGTCACCAGGGACCCGACCACGTCCACCCCGACGGCGGCCGAGCGGGCGTCGTGGGCGAGGGCGCTCGGGGCCAGGAGCGCGAGCGTCAGGGCGAGGAGGGGCCTCATCGGAACGTGAAGGCCTGCGACGCCGAGGCGCCGACGACGCACGACGGCACGTTCGGGGCGTCGGTCGCCGAGACGTGGTAGTGGTAGACGCCGTCGGCGTAGTCGGCCGTGGCGGACGCGTGGCCGCCGCAGGAGTCGAGGCCCGTCGGGATCCCGGCGGCGTCCTGGGAGGCGTAGACCGGGTAGCCGTCCTTGGCGAACCCGACGAGCGCCGTCGTGCTCTGGGCGACCGCCGTGCAGCGGACGTCGGCGATCCCGTTGGCGTCGAGGACGCTGTTCATCTCCTCGGCGCCGAAGTGCCAGTGGAGGTACCCGCGCGGGTCGATGTGGCCGCCGCAGCCGCCGATGGACGGGATGTTGCCGCCACGCCCGACGACGGACGGCGGGGTGCCCGCGAACGGGATGCCGTCGAGGGAGAGCCCGATGAAGTCGACCTCGCCGATAGCGTCGGGCGTGCTCAGGCGCGAGGGCACGGCCGGGACGAGGTACGTCAGCGTCAGGCCGTCGTCGGGCACGGCTTCGAGGCACGCCGGGCTCGGCCCCCCGCCCGCCCCGGCGCCGGGGTTCGCGACGCTCACGTTGCCGTCGGCGTCGACGATGTCGTAGCCGTCGGCCTCCATCGCGTTCCACAGCTCGGCCTTGAGCGCCTGGAAGCCGGGGTTCGTCGTGCCGTCGTAGAACCCGACCCCGCCGACCTCGGTGATCGTCTCGGGGCAGTAGGGGCCGTCTTCGAGCGGGTTGGCGCCGAACGAGACCTGGTAGCACTGCGCGGCCGTGCCGTCGGTCAAGCGTGCAGTCGACGAGCGTGGCGGCGCTGACGACGTTGGAGGCGTCGAGCAGCGACGGGTCGAAGACGGCGTCGCCGTCGGGCTCCGTGGTGGGGCCCCCGCCGGTGTCGCACGCGGCGACCACCAGCGCGGCGGTGAGGAGCAGGGCGGAGCGTCGGAGCATGGCGCGGGCGGGAGGGTGTGGGCCCAGTCTCGGGACCCGATGTCCAGATCCCGTGCAGCCCAACCGCTCCGCCGGCCGTCGCGCCGAGCCCCGACTCCCGCTACCGACCCGTCGCCTCAGCCGCCCTTCAGCCGCAGGCTCCCGACGCCCGCGATCCCGCCGACCTCGTAGGTGAGCGCTCGCCCCGGACCGCGAGGCGACGTAGGCCGCGAGCCGGCTGGCCGCGTGGAGCACCGCGTCGCGGCCGCGGCCAGCCAGGGGGCCCGAGAGACTCGCCGCCAGATCGGAGACCGTCCGGACACAGGCTCCCTCCGCATCCCGTGCGGGCCCTCACCTCGGCGCGGTCGTGGAGGACCCGGGGGGCCAAACACAGACCGCGCCCGCCCCAGGGCGTGTCCAGGGTGGGCGCAGTGCCGGACCGCAGGGCTCGGCTAGGACGTGACAGCCGTGATGACCGACGCCAGCGTGACGGTCTCTAGCAGGCTCGCCCCGCTCACCGTCCCCGCCGTCGAACAGCACGCTCGCCGCGTCGCCGGTCGAGAGCCACGGGGCCGAGATCACCAACGAATGGGGGACGCCTTGCCCGGCGCGACCGCCAGCGCCTCGATGCCGTCCTGGAGCGAGACCACGGTCCCGGCCGACTGCCGCGACGAGAACGTGACGACGACGGAGGGCTGGGTCGAGGACGCGTTCGGCGTCTAGGCCTGCCGCCCGCCCGCCGCGACCCGCACGCCGCCTGCCGTGATGTCGGACGTGCCGCCGCGGATCACCAGGTAGTCCTTGCCGCGGATGCCCTCGTCGGGCGCCGTGACGGTGATCGTGCCGCCCGCGATGACGAGCCCGTCCTTGCTCGCGATGCCGTCCTCGAAGCGGGCCGTCACCGTCAGCGAGCCCGTCCCGCCGATGGACAGGTCGTCGTCGCTCCAGACGGCCGCGTTCTGCTCGACGGCGTCGGCGTAGCTGGCGCCGTCGGTGACGGAGTTGGAGGTCCGTCCCGGCGACCAGGATCAGGACGGCCTTGTCGCCCTCGTCTACCCGAATGCCCGAGTCGGTCGAGCTGGCGATGCTGGCGCCGCTGAGGACGAGTTGGACGGTGCCGTCGTCGGGCGAGTCGACGACGATCGGGCCGTCGGAGAGCGTCCCGCCCACGACGTGGGTCCGCGGCCGTGAGAGCCGCCGCGGCGTCGCGCCGGAGCCGTGACGTCGCCGACGGCCCTCGAGAGCGATGGTGGTTGCCGAGGCCGCGTCGTAGGTGTAGTCGCCGTCGGCCTCGTGGTCGGCCGCGTTCGCCGCCAGCGCGTCAGCGGCCGTGAACGGGGGTCGGCGTTGACGCCGTCATCGCACAAAGCGCGGAGCGCGAGGGCGTCGCCGGCGCGCCGAGAGCGCTGTCGCAGGCGCGAGGGCTAGAAGGACCGGGGGCCGCGAAAAGAAGCGTGCATGGTCGGGGGGGAGGGTCCGTTCGGGGTCCGATGTCCAGGCCTCGTGCACGCCGTGCGCCGGAGGGGTCACGACGCCGCGTCCCACGCCGGCAGCGTGACCGTCACCGTCGTCCCCGCGCCGGGCGCGCTCACCGCCCCGACGGCGCCGTCCATCGCCTCGGTGAGCGAACGGACGATGCTGAGGCCCAGCCCGGCGCCCTCGCCAGAGCGCGAGCCGTCGCCTCGGACGGACCGCTCGAAGACGTGGGGGAGCACGTCGGCCGGGATGCCGCGGCCCGTGTCGGCGACCGCGATCTCGACGCCATCCGCCGACTCCCTCGCGCGGAGCGTGATCCGCCCGCCGGGCGGCGTGTGGCGGAGCGCGTTCGAGACCAGGTTGGCCAGCACTTGACCGAGGCGGTCGGGGTCGGCGCGGAGGTCGGGGGCGTCCGCCTCGATGGCGATCTCGACGTGGGCGGTCTCGGCCTGGGCCTCGAACGCCAGCGCCGTGTGGCGGAGCGCGTCGGCCGGGGACACGCGCGCGACGTGGACGGGCAGCTCGCCGGCGTCGGCGATCGCCAGCGTGTGGAAGCTCTCGACCAGGCGGGCCAGCCGCTGGGCCTGGAGACGTGCCGCGCGGACGCGCTCGGGCGTGGGGGCGAGCGCGCCGCTCTCGATCAGCTCCAGAGTCCCGAGCACGGCCGTGACCGGCGTCCGCAGGTCGTGCGACACGTCGGACGTCATCCGCTGGCGGAGCGCGGTCGACTCGGCCAGACGCGCGCTCATGGTGTTGAAGGCGTCGCCCAGCGCGCCCACCTCGTCGTCGCGCGACACGCGGACCGACCGGCCCAGCTCGCCGGCCGCGATCCCGCGCGCCGCCTCGGTCAAACGGCGGAGCGGGCGGACCGTCCGCCCAGTGAGCCAGACGCCGACCGCCAGCGCGACGGCGAGCGCCAAGCCGAGCGCGACGGCCAACGCCGTCGTGGACGAGGCGACAAAGCGCGCCTCGGGACTGGTCGCGGGGAAGTCGGCGAGTCCGGCCGCTGCGTCCCGTGGGACGAACGCCGTTCCGACCCGGCGGCCGTCCACCACGACCGCACGGCCGGCGGCGAGATCGCTCGCCGCGAGCGCGTCGCCCGGGGCCCGCCCATCGAACGCACGGACGACGCGCCCCTCGGCGTCCGCGAGCCCGAACGCGATCCCCCGGCCTAGTTCCTGCGGGTCGCGGGAGCGCGCCCGGCGGGCGCGGGAGGCGCACCAGGTCCTGCGCCGAGGCGGACCCCCGGCAGTCGGTGGCGGCGGCAGCTTCCCGGCGGCGCCCCCGAGGTGGGCGCACCCGGGGGCGGCGGGGCACTCCGCGCGACGCTCTCGGCCGGCACGGTGCCCGTGCGCCGCACCTCGGCCTCGACGTCCTCGACGAACGCCTCGAACGACTCCTCGACCACGAACCGTTCGAAGGCCCGCGCCGTCGAGACGCGGACGGCTAGGGCGACCAGGACGCGCCTCCAACACGCACACGGCCATGAGCGCCAGCGTCCACCGCGTGCGGAGCGACCGGAACGCGCGCGTCACGACCGGACGGGCGGCCCGAACCGGTACCCGACGCCGAACACGGTCTCGACGTGCGTCGGCGCGCTGGGGTCCGGCTCGACCTTCGCGCGCACGTTGCGGACGTGGGAGTCGACCGTCCGCTCGGAGCCGTCCTCCAGGCCCAACACGTCGAGCAGGTCGGCGCGGGAGAGCGCCCGGCCCGACGCCTCCATCAGCGCGTGCAAGATGGTCCGCTCGGCGGGCGTCAGGTCGACGGGTCGGCCCCGGACGGTCGCCCGGTGCGCCCCGACGTCGAAGAGCGACGTCGCCGCCCTGGAGCACGTCGCCGCCCCGCCGCGCGCGCCGCAAGACGGCCTCGACGCGGGCGGCGACCTCGTGGAAGCTGAACGGCTTGGTCACGTAGTCGTCGGCGCCGAGCCCGAGCCCCTCGACCTTGTCGGCCTCGTCCGCCCTGGCCGTCAGCAGGATGACCGGCGTTTCGCCGTCGCGGCGGAGCTGGCGGACGACCTCGAGGCCGTCGACCCACGGCATCATCACGTCGAGCAGGACCAGGTCGGGCGCGTGCTCGCGCGCCGCCGCCAGCGCCTGCTTCCCGTCGGCCGCCGTGACGACGGCGTAGCCCTGGGCCTCGAAGAAGTCGCGGAGCAGGTCGCGGATCGCGGTCTCGTCCTCGGCGACGAGCAGGGTCGTGGGCATCGGCGGGCGGCAGGTGGGAGAGGTGCAGGGGGTACGATACGCCTCCCACCGGGACGACCTGGCCTCAGTGGTGGTCGTGCGGTCCGGGGAAGGCGTGCGCGTGGTCGGCCTGCTTAACGCTGGCGCTCTGACGCTTGCGGCCTGCGCCCGCCGGTCCGGATCCCGGCGGGGCCACCCCCCGGCGGGCCACCCCCCGGAGGACCACCGGTCTGGGTCGCGTCGCAGGTCAGGCCCGCCCCGTCGCCCTCCAGCGCGCACCCGTACTCGCCCCGGAACCCGGCCGACGAACTGGTTCGTGCCGGGCGAGGCCACGTGGTAGTGGTAGCCGCGCGTGTCGTCGGTGTGGCCCCGGTTGGCGTCGAGGTCCGTCGGCTCCTGGTCCCGTCGGCGTTGAGCTGGGCGTGGAAGGCAAAGCCGTCGAGCGCGTAGCCGATCATCGCCGCGTGACCATCGCTCTGCGTGACCCGCGTCCCGCAGCCCGTCGCCTCGTGGTAGTGGTAGCCCACGTTGAGGTTGACGTGGCCGCCGCAGTCGTCGAACGGCGCCAGCGTGTAGGCCGCCAAGATGCGGTCGGTCGGGGCAGCGGGCGCGAAGCTGATCCCGTTGAAGGCGACGCCCATCGGGTCGCTCGTGGCACCGGTGCCGCCGCTCACCACGACGGGCTGCTTGGGGATGACGTAGGTGATCGTCGCCTGGGGCTCGATGTACGACGTCTGGCACTCGACGCAGTAGTTGGCGTACTCCGCGCCCACGTTCGGGTTGGCCGCCGCGGCGCAGGCCTCCTGCGTCTCGGTGACCCGGACGTTGCCGTCGTCGTCGTACATCCGCCACGTCGGGTCGTTGTAGAACGTGGCGAGGTTCTCGATGAAGGAGCCGTCGACGTCGTAGAGCTCGCCGCCCTCGGGCCAGATGCCGCCCTCGCTCGCGTCGTCGCGGATCGTGTTGGGGCACCACGGACCGGCGGCGTGGTCGACGGGGTCCGTGTTGACGGAGAACCGGTAGCACGTGGTCTCGGTCCCGCCGGAGAGGACGCATGCCTCCTCGGTGATCTCGCCGACGATGGCGGCGTCGACGAAGAGCGTCGGGTCGACCTCGCCGAGCGTCGGGTCGTCGAGGTCCTCGGGCGAGGTCGAGGAGCAGCCGCCGAGCGCGGCCGCCCCCGAGACGGCGAGCACAGCGAGGAGGAAGGGCAGGAGACGGGTCATGGAGAGCGGAGGTGGAGTGACGAGCCCAAGTCTCGCCAGCCGATGTCCAGGACCTGTGCAGACGCGGGCCCCCCTGGCCGGGCTACTCTGGCCGCGCCGCCCGACTCGTCCGGTCCACCTCGGGCCCGAGGCGGGGGAGGTCGAACGAGCGGCCTCGGGACACGGTCCCGTGCCCGTCCCTCAGGGCAAGCGGGTGCCCTCGGCTCTACGGAGGCGCTACCCCGCCGTCCTTGGCTGCGCCACTCCTCCGGAGCCGCTCCGACCGGGACGGGCAGGTCGGGGGAGCTCTCCGTCCGACGCCTAGAACACCCGGACGACGCCGTCGAGTTCGCGGAGGTAGCGGCTGGGGTCGGCCTGGAGGTCCTGCAGGATCTGCTGGAGCGCCGCCGCGGCCGCGTTGGCGTTGTAGTACAGCGACGGGTCGTTCAGGAGCAGGCCCATCGTGCCGTTGGGCGAGTTGAGCGTCGAGTCCAGGCCGGCCGTGAGCGTGGCCAGGTTGGCCGTCAGCGCCGAGAGCTGGACGAGCTGGCCGTCGGCGCGGCGGAGCGCCGACGACAGGTTGTTGACCGCCGCCGTCACCGAGTCCGCGTTCGTCTCGGCGAGCGCGCGGACGGTCCCCGACGTCGCCACGACGTCGTTGCCGACGGTGATCGACAGGTCCTCGACGTTGCGCCCGACGCGGTCCGAGACGCCCGACGCGTTTGCGGCGGCCGCCTCGAGCGACGCGAGCGTGCGGTCGATGCGCGAGCGCTCGTCGATGATGAGCTGGGTCGCGCCCTGGGTCAGGAACCGGAGCTGGGCCAGGACCGCCTCGATGTCGCCGCCCGAGTTCTGCAGGATCTGGTCGAGCGTCGTGAACGTGTTGACGGCGCCGATGAGCGCCGTGTCGGCCCGGGCCGTGAGCGAGTTCGACTCGCCCGCGATCAGGTCGAAGATGTCGGGCGTCGACAGGGCCCGCAGCGTGTCGCCGGCCACCAGCGGCCGGCCCGCGTCGGCGCCGGCCGGCGGCGTGATCTCGACGTTGACCTCGCCGAGCGCCGAGATCCCCGACGTCTGGACCGTCGAGCCGCGCGGGATCTCGACGCCCGCCGTCGATGGCCATCGTCACGAACACCTGGCGCGCGCCCGGCCCCAGCTCGACCGACCGCACGTCGCCCACGCGGACGCCGTTGAGGCGGACGAGCGCGCCGGGCGCCAGCCCCTGGGCGTCGTCGAACACGGCGACCACGTCGTAGCCGGCGCCGAACAGCGGCTGCCCGGACAGGAACCGGACGCCGAAGAAGATGGCGACGGCCGACAGGAGGATCGCCAGCGCGACCTTGATTTCGTTGGTCATGAGAGAGCGTGGTGCGTGCTTCGTGTGCGCAGCGCTGCGGTCACGTGCGAGAACCCACGCGACACGTAGCACGCCGTCAGGCCGTCTGCGACGGCGCGCCGATCTTGTACTCGTTGGCGCGGACGAACGCGAGCAGCGTCTCGTCCGTTGCCCGGTGGAGGTCGTCGACGGTCCCGGTCCACGGGATCCGCCCCTCGTGGACGAACGCGATGCGGTCGGCGATGGACAGGACCGAGTGCATGTCGTGCGTCACGACCACCGACGTGGTCCCCATCGTGGTCCCCAGGCGGTGGATGAGCTCGTCGATCGTGTTGGACGTCTCGGGGTCGAGGCCCGACGTCGGCTCGTCGTACAGGATGTACTTGGGCTCGATGGCGATGGCCCGGGCCAGCGCGACGCGCTTCTGCTGGCCGCCCGAGAGCTCGGCGGGCTTTTTGCGGCCCGGCCTCGGGGAGCTCGACCAGCTCCAGGCACTCGGTCGCCCGGTCGCGGACCTCGTTGGCGGACAGCTCGGTGAACGTCCGGAGCGGAAACTCGACGTTCTCGCGCGCCGTCATCGAGTCGAACAGGGCGCCGCCCTGGAACAGGACGCCGAACTTGCGCCGGACCTGGCGGAGCTCGGCGTACGTCAGCTCGTCGAGCGGCGCGCCGTCCACGACCACCCGGCCGGCGTCGGGCTTGAGCAGGCCGATGATGTGGCGCATGAGCACGCTCTTGCCCGAGCCCGACCGGCCGATGATGCACGTCACCTCGCCCTCGGGCACGTCGAGGTCGACGCCCTTGAGCACGGGGCGCCGCCGAAGGCCTTGGTCAGGTCGCGGACTTGGATCAAAGCGGGTTCAGGGCTACGGGGCTCAGGGACGGCAGAGCGTGGGGCCTCGCGCGAACCCCGGGCCCCAGGCGCGTGACCGGCTCACAGCAGGACGGCGGCGCAGACGTAGTCGGCGAACAGGACCCAGACGCAGCCCAGGACGGTCGCCCGCGTCGTCGCGATCCCGACGCCCTCGGCCCCGCCCGTCGCCTGGTAGCCGGTGTAGCAGGCGATCGACGTGATGACGAAGCCGAACACCAGCGACTTCACCAGCCCGAAGAACACGTCGTAGGGGCGGAAGAAGAGGCGCGCGCCCTCCCAGAACGTCTGGACCGTCAGCATCCCCGAGGCCTCGGCCACGACGGCGCCCGTCGCCATGCCGACCGTCGCCGCGACGACGTAGAGGACGGGAAACATCAGGACGCCCGCCAGCACGCGCGGGACCACGAGGTAGCTCCGGCTGTTGAGGCCCATCGCCTCCAGCGCGTCGATCTGCTCCTTGACGCGCATCGTGCCCAGCTCGGCCGCGATCCGCGCGCCGACGCGGCCGCACAGCACGAACGCCGTCACCAGCGTGCCCAGCTCCAGCAGGATCGACTGCTCGGCGAACGTGCCGACGATGGACAGCGGCAGCAGCGGGTTCTCGAGCTGGTAGATGGCCTGGACCACGACCACGCCGCCCGAGAACGCCGTCGCCAGCGACACGATCGGGATCGAGTCGATCCCGACCTGGACCATCTGCTCGGCCAGGTTGCGCGCGTAGAGCGACGGCCGCAGGTCGCGCGGCAGGTTGAACGCCCGCGCGATCAGGAGCCAGTAGGCGCCGAAGCCCTGGAGCAGACCGCTCGGGATCCGCCAGAGAGGGGCGAACCCGGCGCGGACGCGGGCGGTGACGCGCGGGGAGACTTCCATGTGACGGACGGATGGCAGCGGTCGGGACGATCTTACCTGGCCCGCCTCGGTCAAGCTACGGGCCCCCCCGGACGCCCGGCGCCCGCTCCCCGTTTCTCCACGAGGGCGCGCACCGTGCCCGGCGGCCCGGCGAGACCGGCCGTCCGCTCCGACCTCCACCTCGGACGGGTCCGGGGTCCGCACGGTGTCCGCCCTGCGAACCCCGAACTCCGAACCCTGAACCCGACTTCCCCCATGGCCAAAGCCAAAACCCAGTACGTCTGCCAGGACTGCGGCCACTCGACGCCCCGCTGGGCCGGCCAGTGCAGCGGGTGCCGCGAGTGGAACACGCTCGTCGAGGAGGCCGTGCCGACGGCCGTCAAGGCGCCCGTCATGCGCGGCGGCCGGTCGATCGGCGGCGACGGGGGCGGGGCCAAGAGCGGCTCGGCGCCCCGGATGAGCGGGGCCTACGGGGCCACGCGGCCCCAGCGGCTGAGCGACGTGACCGTCGCCGAGCGGCACCGCCTGCCGACCGGGCTCAAGGAGTTCGACCGCGTGCTGGGCGGCGGCGCCATGGTCGGGAGCCTGACGCTCGTGGCCGGCGACCCGGGCATCGGCAAGTCGACGCTGATGACCGAGCTGGGCCGCGGGCTCGACGGCCACACGCTGCTCTACGTGACCGGCGAGGAGAGCGCCCAGCAGGTCAAGCTCCGCGCCCAGCGCATGGGCATCGACCCCGACGGCCTCTTCCTCTTCCCCGAGACCAACGTCGAGGCCATCCTGGCCGCGGCCTACGACCTCCAGCCCGACTTCATGGTCGTCGACTCGATCCAGACCGTCTACCGGCCCGACCTCACGTCGGCGCCCGGCTCGGTCGCCCAGGTGCGCGAGTCGACGGCGGCGCTGCTGGACGTGACCAAGACGCTGCCGACGACGACGTTCCTGATCGGCCACGTCACCAAGCAGGGCTCGATCGCGGGCCCGCGCGTGCTGGAGCACATGGTGGACACCGTCCTGCACTTCGAGGGCGACCGGCACCACGCCTACCGGATCCTGCGGGCGGTCAAGAACCGGTTCGGCGCGGCCAACGAGCTGGGCGTGTTCGAGATGCGCGAGGACGGGCTCAAGGAGGTCGGCAACCCGAGCGCGCTGTTCCTGTCGGAGCGCCAGTTCGGGACGTCGGGCTCGGCGGTCGTCTGCGCGCTCGAAGGGACGCGCCCGCTGATGGTCGAGGTGCAGGCGCTGGTGACCTCGGCGAGCTACGGCACGCCCCAGCGGACGGCGACGGGCTTCGACTCGAAGCGGCTCCAGCTGCTGCTGGCCGTCCTGGAGAAGCGCGAGGGCCTGCGGTTCAGCCAGACCGACGTGTTCCTGAACGTGGCCGGCGGCGTGCGGCTGGAGGAGCCGGCGGTCGACCTGGGCGTGGCGCTGGCCGTCGCGTCGTCGCTCAAGGACGTGCCGCTGGACTCGGGCACGGCGATCGTCGGCGAGGTGGGGCTGGGCGGCGAGGTCCGGGCGGTGAGCCGGATCGAGACGCGGCTGGCCGAGATCCGCCAGCTCGGCTTCGAGCGGGTGATGGTCCCCAAGGCGAACACCAAGGGGCTCAAGGTCCCGAAGGGGCTGGAGGTCCTGCCGGTCCGCCGGCTGTCCGAGGCGCTCGACCTAGTGTGCTGAGCCGGCCCGCCTCGGTCGGGCTCCGCGGGGTGCCCGGCGGGCGCCCGAGGCGGGCGCCCAAAACGAAGGCCCGACCGCGGGGGGCGGTCGGGCCTCGAAGGTGGCCGGGCTGCCGTGCGGCTGCCGGTGCGTCGCGGGAGGCCAGAGGGGAGACGCCGGAGCGCCCAGGCCTGCCGCGGCCGCACAGATGGGGGGCCAGGGAGAGGAGTGGGGGAGAGTACAGGCCCCCAGACCCTCCGTTCCGTTAGGGAATCGAGACCGGGTTTTCCCCGGTCCGGCCCGCCTCGGTAGTTTCACGGACTCCCGCCGCTGCCTGTGACCCCCTCCGTCCTCCCGCTCCGCGCGGCCCTCGCCGCCCTCCGGGTGTCGCAGCCGGCCCTGCCCGGTGCCGCTGGCGCCGGGCTCCGCCGGGCCGCGGGGCTCCGGTTGCGCCGCGGCGAGCGGCCGGCCGAGGCGGCGATCGACGCGTTGCGCGAGCGCCTGCGCCGGTCGCCGGACACCGTCGAGGTCGTCGACTACGGCGCCGGGACGGGGGCCGGCGACGCCGCCGGTCCGCCAGGTCGCCGAGATCTACAAGCGGGCCGCCACCGGCCCGGCGTGGGGGCGGTTCCTGTTCGGGCTGGTGCGCGGGCTGCGGCCCCGGCGCGTGCTGGAGCTGGGGACGAACCTGGGCGTCGGCGCGGCCCACCTCGCGGCGGCGCTGGCCCTCAACGAGGCCGACGGTGCCCCCGAGGGCCGGCTGGTCACGCTAGAAGGCGCGCCCGCGCTGGCGGCCCTGGCGGCCGGCCACCTGGCCCGGCTGGGCCACGGCGTCGGCCACGACGGCGGCCGCGTCCGGGTCGTGGTCGGGCCGTTCGCCGAGACGCTGCCGACGGTGGTCGAGGAGGAGGGCCCGTTCGACCTGGTGTTCGTCGACGGGCACCACCAGGCCGAGGCGGCCCGGGCCTACGTCGACGCGGTCTGGCCCCACCTGGCCGACGGCGCCGTGGTCGTGCTGGACGACGTCGAGCCCGGCCGGCCGGTCCGCGAGGCGTTCCAGGCGCTCCGCGACGGCGTGCCGTCGTTTTACACGGGCAAGTACGGCCTGATCGTCCGCGCGTCGCCGAGGCGGAGGGAGCCGCGACGGCCGACGCGCGTGAGAGGGCCCCCCTTCCGACCTCCGCCGGCGACGCCTGACCCATGCCTCCTCCCACCGACGCCGAGCTCGTCACGGCCTACCTCGACGAGGGCGACCAGCGCGCGTTCTCGCAGCTCCTCTCCCGGCACCAGGAGCGCATCTTCGGCTACCTGGTCGGGATGGTCCGCGACCGCGACGTGGCCAACGACCTGTTCCAGGAGACGATGTTCCGGGCCATCCAGGCCATGCACCGGCGCCGCGGCTCGTACGAGAGCCAGGGCCGGTGGCTCGCCTGGACCATGCGGATCGCCCGCAACGCGGCCCTCGACTGGCTCCGGGCCAAGAAGAAGTTCACCGACGTCGACAAGTTCAGCAATGAGGACGAGGGGCCGTCGTTCTGGGACCGCCTGCCGGACGAGGCGCCCGAGGCCGACTCGCTCCTGAACCGGGCCGACCTGTGGGAGGAAGTCGAGGCGGCCATCGAGCAGCTCCCGCCGGAGCAGCGCGAGGTCGTCCTGATGCGCCACCAGTCGGAGCTCACGTTCCGCGAGATCGCCGAACTCACCGGCGTCTCGATCAACACGGCCCTGGGCCGCATGCGCTACGCGCTCATCAACCTCCGCAAGATCCTCGACCCCGAGTGGTTCGAGGGCGTCACGGCCGACGTGCCCGGCGCCCCCAAGCCCAAGGACGAGGCGCCGGCCTAGGCTCCTGGAGCTTCTGGCGCCTCTCCGACTCTCTTCACACACGAGTTCGCCAGCCCCCCCGTTCGCTACGCCCCTTGCAACCCCGATGTCTGACGCTCTCACCCCGCTTCGCCACGTGTATGGCGTGGACCCCGACGGCGCCGCTGTAGCGCCCGGGGGCGCGGGGCACCCGGAGCAGGAGGCCCTCCGACAGTTGAAGGCGCTCCTCGACGGCTGGCCCGTCGCCTCTCCGTCCACCCAGGCCGTCGCGGCCGTCGAGGCCCGCGCGGCCGTCGTCACGGCCGTCCTGGACCAGACCGAGGCCGCCGTTGTGCGCGGCTTGTCGTCTCGGCCCCAGCCGCGCCCGTCGGAGGTCGTGCTCGCCGCCGTCCTGGCCCGTGCCGCCGACGCCGCCGGCCAGCCCGCCTCGGTGCCGCTGCCGGCCGAGTCGCCGGTCGAGGCCGCCGTGCTCGACCAGTCGCTCCGGGCGCTCGACCGCCTGCCCCAGTCCCGCCCCGACGCGTCGGTGGTCGCGGCCGTCCTGGCCCGCGCCGCCGCGTCGTCCGCCGAGCTCTCGGCTGTCCGCTCGGTCTATCTCGACGGCCCGGCTGACGCCTCCGCCGAGGCGGCCGTGCTCGGGCAGTCGCGCCAGATCGTCGAGCGCGCCCTGTCGTCGCGTCCCCAGCCCCGTCCGTCGGCCGCGTCGCTCGACGCCGTGCTGGCGCGCGCCGCCGAGGCGTCGGGTGTCGAGGCCGAACCGACCGTCGACGTGTCTCGCGTCGAGGCCGCCGTGATGGGCCAGTCCCTGCTGGCGCTCGACCGCCTGCCCCGCTCTCGCCCCTCGGCCGCGACGCTCGACGCGGTCCGCTTGGCGGCGGTCACGGTTGGCGCCGCGCCCGTGGGCGACCGCGCCGGCACCGCCTGCCCGCCCGGCGCGTACCGACCGCCCGGCCGCGCGCCCGGCCCGGCGCCGGACTCCGATCGGTGTGTGGGCCGGGGCCGCCACGTTCCTGGTGGCCGCGCTGGCGCTCTTGGTCGTTCTGCCGCGCAGTGCCGCCGACGAGGCGCCGGTCGCCGTGGCCGCGCTCGAGTCGGTCGAGGCCGAGCCCGAGGCGGCCCCGGAGCCCGATGCGCTGCCGCCGACGTCTCGGCCCCGGAGCCTGAGGCGACGCCCACGTTCGGCCCGTCGCCGCTGGCCGCGGCCGCGACGCTCCCCGCCTTGGTGCCGACCCCCCAGCCGACCGCCCGCACCAAGGCGCCGACCGCGACCACGTTCGCCTCGGCCGTCCCCGCGCAGAAGGGGGCCTCTCGCCCGGCCGCGGCTCGACCGGCGGCGTCTGCCCCGGCTCCCCCGCCGCCGTCGTGGGAGACCTCGAACGACGTCCGCACGCTGTCGCTCCGTCTCCAGGAGCTCGACGGCGAGGACGCGCTCGCCTGGGACGACGCGCCTGCCGAGTCGTTCGGTGTGCCGTCGGCGCCGTCTGTCGGTTCCGCGCTCGGCATCCAGGCCGTCCGTGCCGGAGCGCCCGCTCGCGCTCGCTTCCGTCCCGACTCGTCCTCGGTCCAGCGATGACCCGATGCCTGTTCGCCGCTGCGGCCCTCGTGCTCGCCGCAGCCGCCCCCACCGCGCAGACCCTGCCGGCCAGCACGCCGTCCGAGACGGTCCGCACGTTCGAGATCCGCGACGGCCAGGTCTACCTCGACGGTCGGCACCTGCCGGACGCCGTGCCTACCGGCCTCGACCTGTCGGGCTTCAGCATGGCCCCGCTCGAACTCTCGGGCCCCATCCTGCCGGTCCTAGAGATCGACGGGACGGTCTACGTGCTCGAAGGGAACCGGCTGGTGCTGATGGACGAGTCGAGCCGCCCGGACCGGGGCGTCTACATCCTGGGCGACGTGACGCCCGAGGACGTCGCCGCGGCCATGCCCGAGGAGCGGATGACGCCCATCGTGGAGGAGGCCTACATGCGGGACATGGCCTCGCAGAACGAGGCGCTCTACAGCCGAATGCAGCAGGAGTCCTCGATGGAGGCCGACGTTCAGGCGCTGGCCGACCGCGTCCGGGTGCAGGCTCGGGGCCCCGAGCGGGCCCGCCTCCGAGAGGAACTGAGGAGTCTGCTCTCGGACCTGCTCTCGCTCAAGCACGAGATCCGCGCCGAGGAGATCGCCGTCGCCGCCCAGCGGCTCGACGCGGCCCGCGACGGGCTGGCCGACCGGAGGGGGCACCACGACCAGATCGTCGAGGGCCGGCTCCGCGAACTCGTCGGCGGAGAGTAGACGGGCATTGCCGATCGGGCCCGGCGAGTAGCCGAGGCGGCCGGCCTCGGTCGGAGCCTCGGTCGGAGCCTGGGGCAGGGACTGGGGGATGGCCGGGGCGTGGTCTCGATTCGGGCTGACACTTCAGATATCACTTGAGGTGCCGGCCCGCAGATCCATACCTTCGGGGTATCCTCCCCCCGGATTCAGGTGCCGAGATCGGAACGTCGTGGTTCCAAACGACCCCGTCTCGTTTCTCGACGGCGCCGCCGGACGACACCCTCTGCGGGTACGTCCGCGCGGCACGGTTTTTCGCGTGTCGCCGGTCCCCTCTCGCCGGCCTCCCCGTCCCATGCTCCGTCTCTCCCTTCTCGTCCTGGCCCTGATCGCGTCGGCGCCCGCCCGTGCCGGGGCCGAGATCGACGTCGAGCGCGTCTCGTTCGACCGGAGCCCCGACGGGGCGTCGTTGGTGGCTCGCGTCCACACGTCGAGCCGCGTCCGCGCCTACAGCGTCGACCAGGAGGGGGGGGCGCTGGAACTGGTGCTGTACCGGGCCCGCCTGGCGCCGGCCGTCGAGCAGGCCCGCGCGGTCCAGCCCGTCCGGGCGTACAACGTCCAGGTCGACCACGACCACGTCGTCGTCCGGTTCGAGGTCGACCCCGGCGTCCACGTCCGCGCCTACCCCGACCGCGACAGCGACGACCTGCTCCTCTCGTTCTCGTTCACGGCCCGCCCGAGGCGGACGGCCTGGGGCGGCGGGCGGCCCCGCCAGACGCCGACCCCTCGGGCCGACGACGACGACGACGAGATGGCGACCGTGCCCGCCGCCGGCCCAGTGACCGGGACCGGCCCGGTCCCCGGTGGCGAGTCCCTGCCGATCGCGACGGGCGCCGAGCACTGGCGGCTGGACACGATCATTCTCGACGCGGGCCACGGCGGCCACGACGCCGGCGGCGTCGGGATCGGGACGACCGACCGCGACGTGGCGTTCGCCGTCGTCCGCCGTCTGGGGCCCATGATCGAGCGCGAGTTGGGCGTCCGCGTCGTGTACACGCGCGAGACCGACACGTTCGTCGAGGTCCGCGACCGGGGGCGGATCGCCAACCGGGAAGGGGGGAAGCTGTTCATCTCGGTCCACGGCAACGCCGGCCCGGCATCGGCGTACGGGACGGAGACGTTCTTCCTGGCACCCCGGGGGTCGGGCCGGGCCAGCGAGGTCATGAAGCGTGAGAACGCCGTGATCGAGCTCGAGAGCGACCCGAGCTACTACGCCGACTTCGACGAGGGCGGCGACATCTTGCGCTCGCTGGCCATGAGCGCCTACCAAGAGGAGAGCCAGCACCTCGCGCGGCTGATCGAGGGCCGGTTCGAGGCCGCCGGCCGACGGAGCCGCGGCGTCAAGCAGGACAACTTCATGGTCTTGTGGGCCGCGTCGATGCCCGCGGTCCTGGTCGAGGTCGGGTTCGTGACCAACCCGGACGAGGCCCGCCTGCTGTCGTCGGAGCGTGGGCTCGACCAGACGGCGCGCGCCATCTTCGAGGCCGTCCGGGTCGTACAAGTCGACCTACGAGCGCGGGCTGAGCCAGGCGGGCTCGGAGGGGTAGGACGGTCGCTCGGAGGACGGGGGGCGGCGCCCGACCGGTGCGGCCTCGCGTACCCTTGGGCTCCCCACGTTCGCTCGCATGGTCGACCTCGTCTCCGCCCTCCGCACGGTCCCGGACTTTCCGTCGCCGGGCATCCAGTTCAAGGACCTCACGCCGGTCCTGGCTGACCCCGCTTTGTTCGCCGACCTGCTGGACCGTCTCGCCGCGCCGTGGGCCGAGGCCGGCGTGACGCACGTCGTCGGGATCGAGGCGCGCGGCTACTGGTTCGGGCCGTCGCTCGCCGCGGCGCTCGGCGCGGGCTTCTTGCCGGCGCGCAAGCCGGGCAAGCTGCCCGCCGCTAGCATCCGCCAGGCCTACGCGCTCGAATACGGCGAGGACGCGCTCGAACTCCACGGACAGGACCTGCCGGACGGCGCTCGCGTGCTGGTCCACGACGACGTGATCGCGACCGGCGGGACGGCCGGGGCCGCGTGCCGACTGGTCGAGCAGGCCGGGGGCACGGTCGTCGGCGTGTCGTTCGCCGTCGAGATCGCGTTCCTCGACGGCCGCGCGTCGCTCCCGGCGGGCGTCCCCGTCGAGGCCGCCGTGGTCGTCTAGCGCCCGTCCGGGCAGGCTCGCGCCCGGCACCGCCTCGGTCCGCGAGGCCTCAGCGGACGGCGATGCAGCTGATCTCGACGCACGCCTCGCGGGGCAGCTTGCCCACTTCGAGCGCCTCGCGCGCCGGCGTGGCCCCGCTGAAGCACCGCGCGTAGACCTCGTTGACCATCGCGTAGTCGTCCATGCTCCGCAGGAAGAGCGTCACCTGGACGACGTGCGCGAAGTCCATGTTGGCCGCCCGCAGCACGGCCCCGATGTTGTCGAGGATCTGCGCCGTCTCGTCCTGGACGTCGCCCTCGACCAGCTCGCCGGTCTCCGGGTCGAGCGCGATCTGGCCCGACACGTAGAGCGTGTCGCCGACCAAGAGCCCCTGGCAGTACGGGCCGATGGCGGCCGGGGCACCCGGGGTCTTGATCCGCTCGCGGCGGGAGGGGGGCGGCGGGGTCATAAAGCTCGGAAAGTCGGTGGGCAGAAAGATGCCGAGCGGACGCCCCGGAGACGGCGAAGAAGGGGGAAACTCTAGCCCGCCGGTGGGGCCGGCCGTGCTCGGTGGATAGCTTCCTCCATGCCGCTGTCCCGCCCCCCGCGTTCATGAGCCGCCACGGCCGCGTGCTCGTCGCCATGAGCGGCGGCGTCGACTCGTCGGTCACGGCCGGCCTCCTGCACGAGGCCGGCTACGAGGTCGTGGGCGTGACGATGAAGACGTGGGACTACGAGACGTCGCTGGGCGGCTCGGGCGTGAGCCGGGCCACCTCGGGCTGCTGCTCGCTCGACGACATGAACGACGCCCGCGCCGTCGCCGTCCGGCTGGGCGCGAGCCACATCGTCGTCGACATCCGGGACGAGTTCGGGGACTGGGTCATCGACCGCTTCGAGACCGACTACCTCGCCGGGCGGACGCCGAACCCGTGCGTGCTGTGCAACACGCACATCAAGTGGGCCGCCCTGCTCAAGCGCGCCGACGCGCTCGGCTGCGAGCACATCGCGACGGGCCACTACGCCCGCGTCCGCCCGGTCGACGGCCGCTGGACGGTAGCCGCGGGGCTCGATCGCGAGCAAGGACCAGTCGTACGTGCTGTGGGGCGTCGCCCAGAGCCACCTGGCGCGGACGCTCTTCCCGCTCGGCGGGCTCGAAAAGACCGAGATCCGGCGCCTGGCTGCCGAGATGGGCTTCGATCACGTCGCGAGCAAGAAGGACTCGTACGAGATCTGCTTCGTCCCCAACGACGACTACCGTGGCTTCCTCCGCCGCCGGGTGCCCGCCTCGGCGGCGCTGTCGGGCGGCCCGTTCGTCCACGCCGAGACGGGCGAGATCGTCGGCCGGCACCAAGGGTACCCGTTCTACACCGTCGGCCAGCGGAAGCTGGGGATCGCGCTCGGCGAGCCGGTCTACGTCGTCCGGATCGAGCCCGAGACCAACACCGTCATCGTCGGGCCCCGGTCGGCGCTGGCCGAGCGGTCGCTGGTGGCGCGCGGCGTCGTCTGGGGCGAGTGGGACCGGCATCGACGGCGAGGCGACGCTGCACGGGCCGGATCCGCCACGGAGACCCGGGCGTGCCGGCGCGTCGTTTGCCAGACCGAGCCCGACGTGATCGAGGCCGTCTTCGAGACGCCGCGCACGGCCGTCGCGCCGGGCCAGGCCGCCGTGTTCTACGACGGCGACGACGTGGTCGCCGGCGGCTGGATCGACCGGCCCCGCCCGTCCACCGAGGCGGACGCCTCCGACTTTATCGCCCTCCCGACGCTGTGATCGAGCCCGGCCCCGGTGAGCGCGAGTGCCCCTCGTGCGGCTTCGCCGTCGCGGAGGACGCCGACGTCTGCCCGTACTGCGCCTACGAGTTCCCCGTCCGCAAGGCGACCACGACGCTGAGCGCGTGGCTGTTCGTGGGGCTGATGGTGCTGTTCGCGTTCCCGGCGCTGCTCTGGCTGCTCGGCTGGTTCGACTGAGACTGCCTGCCTCGGCGCCGAGGCGGGAAGGGCCGACACACGCCGGATCCGATGCCCACGCTCGACGACACCCGCGCCCTCGCGCTCCGGCTCATGGACGAGCTGGGCGTCCGGCTGCTCGGGACGTCTCTCCAAGAGCGAGGCTGGCGGTTCGGGTTCGACCGAGCCCGCCGTCGTCTCGGGGCGTGCCATCCCGCCTCGCGCCGCATCACGCTCTCGGCCCACCTCGCGGCGTCGCTCGCGTCCAGCGAGGTCGAGGGCACCGTCCGCCACGAGGTCGCCCACGCCATCGACTGGGAACGCCGTGGTCGGACGAACCACGACGCGACGTGGAAGGCGCTCGCGGTCGCCTGCGGCGCGACGCCCGAGCGGACGTTCCGTGGCGACCTCCCCGACAACGCCACCGAGGCGGCCTACCGCGCCGTCTGCCCGTCGTGCCACCGGATATCCGGGCTGCACCGCCAGCCGGTCTACCCGCAGAGGTGCCGGGCCTGCCACGACACCGGTCGGCCGGCGCACCTCGCCGTCACGCACGTCGCGTCAGGGCAGACGATCTGGCCGGGAGGGGCCGCACCCGGCGCGTTCGGCGGTTGGGTGGGCGTCCAGGCATCGTGCCCGGGGTGCGGCGCGACCATCCGCCGCGCCCGCGTCCCGGCACGCCCGACGGCGTGCGCCACGTGCTGCCGTCTCTACGCCGGAGGGGCTTACGACGACAGGTTCCGTCTGCGGTTTGCTCGCCCAGCCCGTCGGGTGTCTGAGCGCTGATCCCGTCCGCCTCGGTACCGAGGCGGGCAGAGACAGCGCCGCCCCGACCCGGCATGAGCCAGATCGGGGCGGTGTAGTGAGGAGACCTCACCGTGTGGAGATGCCGGAACCACTACGCGGACTGGTCCGGGGTCGGGTCCAAGACGCAAAGGCCCGCTAGTAGGCTATACGGGCAGATTGTGGACAACAAGTGGGGGCGAGGCGTAGGCGGAGCGGGCCGGAAACCTTACCCTAGACCTTTACCCCCTTAGCGGTGGGGACGCGTCTCCATAACCCCCTTGCGCCGGCGTCCGTGGCCACGTTCATCCCCGTCCTCCGGGCGGACAAGACCAACAAGAAAGGGCTCGCGCCCGTCACCGTCCGCGTGATCTCGGGGCAGGACGTGGCCTACGTCTCGCTTGGCGTCCGGATCAAACCGAAGGACTGGAACGAGGCGAAGGGGCGGGTGCGGAAGAGCGAGCGCGAGGCGTCGCGGATCAACGACCTCATCGCCGGGGCCGTGGCGGCGGGGCGGTCGGCCTCGGTGCACCGGTCGGCGGCGCGGGATCATGTGACGGCGAAGGCGCTGGCCGGCGACGTCCGCCAGTGGCTGGCGCCGGCGCCGATCGAGCCGGAGCCCGAGGAGCACTTCCTGACGTTCTTCCGCCGGTGGGTGGACGGGTTCGCCGCGCGGGGCCAGCCGTCGACGTACAAAGCCTACAACACGACGTGCAAGCGGCTGACGGCCTACGCCAAGGGACGGTTGGCGTACGCCGACCTCACGCCGGGCTTTCTCCGGACCTGGGGGCACTCGATGCGGGCGCCCGAGCCGCACGGCGAGGGGCGGAAGCAGAACTACGTCCGCAAGCAGCTGACGACGACGCGGACGGCCATTCGCGCGGCGATCCGGGACGGCCACGCGCCCGAGAGCTTCCGGGACCCGTTCGACAAGCTCCATGGCGACCCGCTGCTTCGGACCGAGCGGGTCGAGAAGGGACGGCTGACGGTCGACGAGGTAGCTGCGATCGCGTCGGCGCGGTGCGAGCCAGAGACACTGATGGAGGCGGCCCGGGACGGGTTCGCGCTCGCGTTCTACGCTGGCGGCATGCGGTTCGGGGACACGTGCCTCTTGCGGTGGACCGACGTGGTCCGCGACGCGGAGGGGACGCCGGTGAAGCTGAGCTACCGGGCGGAGAAGACGGGGAAGCCGACGTCGATCCCGCTCGTGCCCGAGGCCCGGGCGATCGTGGAGCGGTACGCCGAGTGCCGGCCCGAGGCGGTGGCGGCGGGCGGGTTCGTCTTCCCGTTCCTTGACGGGAAGGACCTCTCGACGCCCGCGAAGCGGCGGAGCGCGGTGAGCGGCCGGAACGCGTACGCCAATAAGGTGCTGAAGACGCTCGCCAAACGGGCCGAGATCGCCCACCCCGAGCGGGTGACGACGCACCTGGCGCGGCACTCGCTGGCGGCGCACCTCCTGGAGTCGGGGATCGGGGCGCACGGGATCAAGGAGGTGCTCCGGCACGCGTCGGTGACGACGACGGAGCGGTACCTCCAGGGGTTCAGCCGGGACCTCCTCGACGACGCCTACCGAAACGCATTCGGGGGCGGGGGCGAGTAGGGCGGAGGCCATCCGCAGTGGCTCTCGGTTGTTCTCGCTCGTCTCACGGAGCCTGCAGAACGGTAGCGTGGCGGGCTGCGGATCGGTAGCGTTTGGGGGCTGGCTACGATCCGGCGCGATCCACAGTTGAAACGGACTGCCTTGGGAGCGAGGATGGGGCCATGTCCCTCAACCCCGACCTGACGATCGCGTCGTCCTCCGAACTGGTGGAGGCGCTCGACGACGCCCGTGTGGCGAAAGCGCTCCGGCTCGCGCTTCGCGACGCGAGGTTGCGGGCGCAGTTCGCGGCGCTGCGGGCGGACGGGGCGAGCGTGGAGGACGCCGTCAATGCGCTGCGGGGCCCGCACGAGGACGACGAGGGGCGGCCGTACTTCCTCAGCGAGGAGCGAGTTCGGGCCGTCGTGTACCGGAAGGGCGGGGCCGGTTGAAAGGTCGGGTCGAGGGGACGACCTGGACGCGTGGGAGCGGATCCTCGAGGTTGACGCTCCCCCCCACCCCCCGGACAGACCCATGGCCATTCTCGATCGAGGCATCCTCGGAGGCGGCCGCAACGCCGTCGGCACCGTCGTCATGACCAAGTGGCGCGGCAAGGACGTCATCCGCGCCCGCGTCACCCCCGCCAACCCCCAGACCGCCGCGCAGACCACCCAGCGCGACCTGTTCTCCTCGCTCACGCGGGCGGGCTCCGCGCTCATCGACACGTTTATCCGGCCCTACTGGCGCCGGTACGAGCGCTCCGGCCGGAACGCGACGACCGCGTTCAACGAGTTCGTCCGGGCCAACGTCTACGTCATGCGCTCCGACGCCGTGGCGGGGGCGCCGGCCGGGACGTTCGACGCGGCGCAGCTCCTGCTCACGCGGGGCGGCCTGGCGCCGGCCGAGCCGACGGCGCTCGTCGACGACGGGGCCGGGCAGACGCAGGTGACGTGGGACACGTCGGGCGGCCAGCCCGACGACACGGTCGCCGTGGTCGTCTCCGGCGAGGACGGCGCCACGACTGAGGTGATCACCGGCCTGACCCGGGCCGACGGGCAGGCCACGATCGCCACGCCGTTCGCCGACCGCGCGAAGGTGATCGTCCACGTGGTGCCGTACCGGCCGCAGGCCGGGAAGCCCCCGTCGCTCGCGTTCCACGGCTCGGTCCGCTACGACGCCGACGCCGCGGCCGACGTGGTCGTGACGGGCGCCGAGAAGCGGCTCGCGTTCCAGACCGGCGGGTCTGAGGACGGGCCGGCTCCGGACGACGCTGGCGTCCTCGTCTAGACCGAGCCTGGCCCCGCTCCGGACGCTCTCTCGTCGGCTCCCGTAGGAGTTGAACAGGAGCGAACCCGGAGCGGGGCCGGAGCAAGTCACCAGCCCACCGGATCGATGCCCGACCACGACCCATCCCCCAATCTCCTTGTCGAGGGGTGGCTCGCGCGGAACGCGCTCCACGTGTTGGTGGCGATGCTCGTGGCGCTCTTCGGGTGGAGCGCGAACCGGACGCTCGACGACGTGGCCCAGGACATCGCGGTGAACACGGCGCGGCTGGAGCGGCTGGCGGAGTCGCTGGGCGGCGTGCAGGTGGACCAGGCGAGCCACGAGCGGCGGATCGAGCACCTCGAGCGGAGGGCCGACCACCTGGAGTCGCGCCTCGACCGGTAGGCGCGCTCCGCATCCCGCAGACCCATGAAGGCCGAGAAGTTCTTGACGGCGCTGCTCCTCGCGACGGGGACGGCCGTCTACGCGACGTTTACCGACGGCGGGGCCGGCGTGGTCACGCCCGTCGAGCTCTCCGGCTTCGCGGCCGGGCTGCTCAAGGCGGCGTTGGCCGTGGGGCTATTCTGGGCGTTCGACCGGTACGTACTCGACGAGGTCGACACCGTGGCGGAGCTGAAGGCGGGGAACGCGGCGTACGCGATCGCGCTCCTGGCGCTGGCAGTGTTGCTTGCCGCGACGGTGGCCACAGCACAACCGGCGGCGACTGAGACGGCCGGCGACGCGGCGTGCCGGTGCGTCTGCACCTGCGAAGCGGCCCGCCTCGGCGAATCGCCCGAGGCGGGCGAGGTCGTTAGGGCGAGGCCGGCCCACCTCGACACCGCGCTCGCCTACGTGGGGACGGTCGAGCGGGGTGGCAACAACCGAGGGCCGCGGGTAGAGCGGTTCCTGGCGTCGGTGGGGCTGGGGCCGGGGCAGCCGTGGTGCGCGGCGTTCGTGAGCTACGTGCTCGATGCGGCGGGCGTCCGGGCGCCGCTCGACGGGCGGCGGCGCGTG
The DNA here is from genome assembly GCA_963740235.1 of uncultured Bacteroidota bacterium. Taxonomy (GTDB): domain Bacteria; phylum Bacteroidota; class Rhodothermia; order Rhodothermales; family Rubricoccaceae; genus Rubrivirga. Next base: position 545,635 of record CAVUDG010000007.1, on the reverse strand, counting down.
ATCCGTTCGGGGCTGGCGGCCCGGTTCATCACAGCGCGGAGCATTCGGGCGAGCGAGGCGCTGCGGGGCGTAAAGCCAGTGCCGCCAGGGGCCGTGGTGATCTGGAGTCGTGGGAACGGGCCGTTCGGGCACGCCGGGTTCGCGATGGCGTGGGACGGCGCGAGCGGCGAGACCGTCGAGGGAAACACGTCGTCGGGCCTGGCGGGCAGCCAACGCGACGGGGACGGGGTGTGGCGGCGCGAGCGGCGGATCACGCCGGGGAGCTACTTCCGGATCGTGAGCTTCACGCCGGTCGATGCCTCTCACTGGCAGTGAACGGAAAACACGCTCGGTCCACTGCGAAGAGCGGCGAATCCCCAGAGGAGTCGTTTCGGAGATGGGCGGCTACCTTGCTGCCCGTTTCTAAATCGCTTGACCGTGCCCAACGCCCCCTCGCCCACCTCCCACAGCACCGAGCGTTCGACAGACTCGCGAGCGGCCGCGGCCGCCTACCTCTTGACGTGGAATCCTGAGCGATGGGCGTGGGCCGAGCTCCCGCACCTCGCCGAGCAGCTCCTCACCGGGCACGAGGTGGTGCGGCGCTGGAGCACTGGAAACACCAAGGGCATCGGGGAGGGGTCGCGGGTGTACCTCTACCGGCAGGGGAGCCAGGGACGGGGCGTAGTCGGGTCGGGACGGGTGGTGCGGGCATCGTTTGAGGAGCCGCACTGGGACGAGGAGAAGGGCGGGACGGCCAACTACGTGGAGGTCGCGTTCGATGTGCTTCTCGATCCTGCCAAGGACATCATCGCTCCCCCGTCCGTGCTGGAAGGTCCTAGGCTCGGGGACGTGCACTGGGGGACCCAGACCTCGGGGATCGGGCTAGACGCCGAGACGGTACGGCGACTGGATGTGCTGTGGGTCGGCTGGGTGGAGGCCCAACGGACGGAGGGCGAGGGCTTCCTCGAGGAGATGAGCGCGTACGCCGAGGAAGGGGTGGTCTTCTCAAGCTCGATCCAAGGGGCGCTGTACACCGTCGCAGGTGTGGACGAGCTGGGCGCGGATGTGACGCGGCTTTCGGCCTCGGAGCCGGCGCGGGTGACGGCGAGCGGATACGCCCGCGCGGTCCGAACCGTGATGCAGAACGGCGGGCGGTTCCCGGCCGTCCAGCTCGACGCGACGGCGGCGGTCCGGAACGCCTACTTCCAAGGCCCTGAGCTTGCGCTGAGCCCGTCGGGCGACGTGGCGGTTCTCGTGACTCCAGAGGACGCCGCTGACCTCCTCATCGCCCACCTGGACGCCTTGCGAGTCGACCAGAGCGAGGGGGCCCCCAAACCGTACCAGCCGGCGGTCATTGCCTGTGTCCTGGATGCGATCGAAGCTGGCGACCTGACAGAGAATCGGGTCCCGTTCGACTGGTTGGAGCCACGCTTCCTGGCGTTCCTCGGTGCGCGGGGCGTCGAGGCCACCTCGGTTCAGGCCGCCTCAGGGTACTTCCACCTGAGCCGGAAGCCGTTCTGGCTCCTGGGGTACTCGTCCCCCTCTGGCGAGGCTGTGGCTGCCCTCGACCCACCGTCGCGCGCAAAGCTGACTCGATCAGTGACCCACGCTCGACTCGGGGCTCCCTATTGGGCAGCGTTTCAGCACGCGGAAGCCCGCGCGCGGGCGCGAGCGGCTCTGGAGGCGTGGTGGCCCGCTGAGCCAGCCGGCGGCGACGTCCAGGTTGACGCCCGCATTCTCACACGCATGGTCAAGGAGGTGATCCGTCCCGTGATCCTGGACGAGGGCTTGCTCGCGGAGGGCGGCGGCGAGGGGTACCACCATCACAAGGTGCTGCCGACGACGATGACGCTCCTCTCTCGGGAGTCAATCGAGGCCGACCCTGTGGGTGCCGTGCTCGGCGCGATCAAGGCCCACGTCAACCTGCTCTCGGCGTACGAGCTGATGTACGCCAAGACGCTGCTCGTCCACGAGTCGACGGACCCGGACGATGTCCGGGACCATGTCCTCGATCTCCTCTACGGCACCGACGATCTCGCCGCGCGTGTCGGTCGCTTCACCGAGTGGGCCCACCGGCGTGAGCGCGAGGACGGCGCGACGATGGAGATGAACGCGACGGTCGCGAGCTACCTCCTTGCGACGAGTCAGCCGACCCGGTTCGCCTTCTGCAAGCCGTCCGTCTACAAGGTCGCGGCGCGCGCCCTCGTCGGTGAGGCAGTGGGCCCGGCCCAGCCGGCCGAGCGAGTGGCCCATGCGACGAGGCTCTACGAAGCGGTCCTTGAGCGCCTCCGCGAGGACCACGGCGTCCCGTTCGAGGACCTGATGCACGTCCACATCGCGTTCTACGTCGTGTCCAGGTACGACAAGGGCGCGGGGTGGAAGCAGCTGGTGGCGGGCGAGCGATCCCCGGTAGCAGAGCCCGCGGTCGGGTACGAGGTGGACCGGACCGTCTTCCGCCGCTTGTTCGACCGGTTCGTCGAGGAGTATGCTGGGGAGGACCGCGGTGGGCAGCACCTTCGAGCACTACGCGGCCGCGCGAGTGGAGGCCCGGAGTCAGTACGCGGCGATCTGCGAGAGGGCGGACGCGGGGGACGACGTGACCGATGAGGTTCTCCTCGCCTTCCTGCCGCACAAGAACACGAGCGGCAACCGGGAGCGGGGGGCGTGGATCCACCCAGCGGAGGCCGTCACGAAAGACGTGCGGATGTGGTTCGAGGGCGCCGGCTGGGTCGCCGCGGAGGACTGGCCGGCCGTGTCGGAGGCCCTCCTGAGGTTTGTCCGGACGTGCGTGGACGATCCCGGCTCGCTGACCGAGGCTGTCCACACCTTCGAGGCGTCGTCGCACGGAAAGGGCCTTCAGGCCGGAATGCTGTCGCCGATTCTGAGCGCGCTCCGTCCCGAGGCGTACTCCGTGATCAACTCGAAGGCCGCCCGGCTGGTGAACCGGCTGACTGGTGGGGCCTTCGACACCCGGTTGAGCTCGTACCCAGAGACGAACGCCGCTGCGCGGACCCTGGTCGGGGTGGCGGAGGAGTGGATCGCTGAGGCGGACCTGGACGCCGACGCGGAGGCGGACGTCCTCGACATGATGGGCCACTGGCTGGTGACGGAGGGACCGCCGGAGGACGACTTGGTGCCATTGGCCGCGCCACTGGATGCCGTGTTCGCGTCGGCAGATGAAGCGGAGTGGGCCTTCGACCTGCTTCGCGAGGCGCTCGGCCATCTCGGCGTAGAGGAGCCCGGTGACCCCCGGGTCGTCATCACGCTCCCTGGAACACACGGGGGTACGGTCCTCCGACTCAACTTCGGGCCGTGGTTGGTCCTCGACTATCGAGGTCGTCCCAGGGGGGGCACACAACTGGGGGTGACATTGCGCCTTGAGGACGGGCAGGAGCTCGACGCCGGCGAGACGGTGGGCGAGTCCTTTGCCGAGGCTGACGGCCGCCCGGAGCAGTCCCTGTTCTTGTTCTCGGTCAAGGACGCCCGCCCGATGCCCCCCGCCCTTGCAGATGCGATCGCCGCCTCGATGGCTGAGATCGCGGACCGGTTCGCTGGGTGGAGAGGGAGCCCGTATGCCCGCCATCACCAGCCACAGATCGAGGCCGCTGTGTTCGACGACGCCGCCCGGGACGCGCTCTTCCGGGACGGCCTGGACCTCCCCACACCTCCCGACGACATCGACCAAGCCGACGCGCGTGCCTGGAAGGTGTCGCCCGGGGATGGGGCGTGGCAGTGGGAGGCGTCGCGCGAGGGCGGCTTCATCGGGATCGGCTGGGAGGACCTCGGCGATCTCTCGGGCGTGGCCGAGGCCGAGTTCCGACGCCGCCAGGCGGACGCCGAGGAGCGGTTCGGGTGGACGACCCGGGCGACCAATCAGGTGTGGCGGTTCGCGACGGAGATCCGAGTGGGCGACCGGATCGTGGCGAACCGAGGAACGACGGAGGTGATGGGCGTCGGGACGGTAACTGGTCCCTACTATTTCGCCGGCGGGGAGCGGCACGCGCACCGACTGCCGGTGCACTGGGATGACACCACGCCGAAAAAGGTGCGGTTCGGGCACTGGCGTCAGACGCTGCTGTCGATTCCCCAGGCGGACTTCCAGGAGATCGTGGGTCCGGCCTCGTCGCGTGGCCTGCTCGCGCCGGAGTACCCGCTGGCCACCTGCGCCGAAGAGACCGGGATCGCCGAGGTAAAGCTGGCGCGGTGGGTGCGGGCGATCGAGCGGAAGGGGCAGGCCGTGTTCTACGGGCCGCCCGGTACCGGGAAGACGTACCTCGCCGAGCGGCTTGCCCGTCACTTGGTGGGCGGGACCGACGGGTTCGTGGAGACGGTCCAGTTCCACCCGGCGTACGGCTACGAGGACTTCGTCGAGGGCATCCGACCGCGGACGGAGGACGGCCAGCTCCAGTATCCGTTGGAGCCGGGGCGGCTGCTCCAGTTCTGCGCCGAGGCGGAGACCCGCGAGGGGCGGTGCGTGCTGGTGGTCGACGAAATCAACCGGGCCAACCTGTCTCGCGTATTCGGGGAGCTGATGTACCTGCTGGAGTACCGTGACCGGGAGGTCACGCTCGCCTCGGGCCAGCCGTTCTCGCTCCCGGCGAACGTCCGGATCCTCGGGACGATGAACACAGCAGACCGGTCAATCGCGCTGGTGGACCACGCGCTCCGTCGGCGGTTCGCGTTCGTGAGGCTGTGGCCGGACTTCGACGTCCTCACGCGGTACCACCGGACGCGCAAGACGGGCTTCCCTGTGGGGGCGTTGGTGGGAGTCCTGAAGGCGCTGAACGAACAGATCGGCGACGCGCACTACGCCGTCGGCATCTCGTATTTCCTGGACGAGACGCTCGGCGAGCGGATCGAGGATGTGTGGCGGATGGAGATCGAGCCGTACCTCGAGGAGTACTTCTTCGACCGCCCGGAGACGGTCGAGCCGTTCCTCTGGCCGGAGGTCGAGCGCTCCCTCTCTCCTGGGGAGGCTTCGTAGCGGTGGATGTCATCGACCTCCCCGAATACGAGTCGGTTCGGCTCCCGGCGTCGGCCCTCTCGATGGAGGCCGCCCACTGGCTGTGGCGAGAGCACGGGACGAAGGTGGGGGTGACGTACCCCTCGCCGCAGACGGACGGCCAGTGGGAGCTGAGGTCGCAGGGGTGGGTCGGCTACCTGCCGGTGGACGAGGGGCTTCACCTCGCGCTGCGACCCAAGGTGCCGGTGCGGAGCGTGTTCGCGATGCTCGAGTACGCGTACGGGCTCCGGGGCTTCCGGCTCCTGGAGGGCGAGGCGCCGTTCGAGACGCTGGACGATGCCATGGACCGGTTGGCACGGATTCTGGCTCGACGGACGCTCCATCGGGCGCGGCGCGGGCTGCACCGTGCCTACGTCGGCCGGCACGAGCGGCTTCCGGTGGTCCGCGGGCGACTCGACATGGGGAAGCTGGCGCGGCGGCCCTGGGCGGTGAATCCGACGTGCCACTACGAGGAGCACACGGCGGACGTGGACGACAACGGGATCGTGGCGTGGGCGCTCCACGTGGTGGCTCGGAGCGGCGTGTGCCGGCCGGAAGGACTCCGCGTGGTGCGCCAGGCCTACCGTCGGATGGAGGGGGCCGTCAAGGTGCGTCCGTACCGGGCGGAGGCGTGCGTCGGGCGGACGTACAGCCGGCTGACGGAGGACTACGCCGTGCTCCACGCGCTCTCTCGGCTGTTCATCGAGAACGTGGGGCTCGGCCAGGGGACGGGAGAGCGTCGCCTGCTCCCGTTTCTGGTCGACATGGCCGCGCTGTTCGAGGGGTTCGTGGCGGAGTGGCTTCGCGAGCGTCTCAAGGCCACGCACCGGGTGGTGCCGCACGTGCGGTACGCCGTGGGCGACACGAACCACTTCGACGTGGACCTCGTGGTCTACGACCGCGCGGGCGACCCCGATGTCCCTCTATGCGTGGTCGACACGAAGTACAAGGGAGTGCGGGCCGCCTCGACGGGCGACATCGCGCAGGTGGTGGCCTACGCGACGGCGCTCGGGTGCCGGGACGCGGTTCTCCTCTACCCTCGCGCCCCCGAAAAGCCACTTCTGGCGGACGTGGGAGGCATTCGGGTCCGAAGCCTCGTGTTCGATCTCGCTTCCGGAATGGACGTGTCAGGCGACCAAGCGGTCCGCGCGCTCCTCAACGTCGAGACGGGGCGAGTGTGAGGGTCTCGGTTCAGTCCGGGAGCCCCTCGTGGGCGCTGAGAACGGGCGCTGGACGGGGTTATTGCGGCCCCAACAGACGATCCGGCCGGGGAGCTACTTCCGGATTGTGAGCTTCGCGCCCGCCGATACTGACCACTGGCGATAGTGGGAGGCCCGATCCGGGGCAAGTTGGAGTGGAAGGCGCGTCTTGGTAGCCTCGCTACCTTCCTGCCACGCACCGCCAGTCCGTCTTGCTTACCCACACGTTCTTGCACCTCCCGGGTATTGGGGAGATCACAGAGCGACGCCTTTGGGACAAGGGCGTCCTCACGTGGGGGGATCTGGACCGTGCGCTGGGTCGGCAACTCAGCTTGTTCCAAAGGGACCGAGCGGCGGATCAACTCGAAGCCTCGTGGGAGGCTTTGGAGCGGGTAGACGTGCCCTTCTTTACGGAACGGCTTCCTTCCCGGGAGTTGTTCAGGATCGCCCTAGAGTATCCAGAACGGACGCTTTTCCTGGACATCGAGTCGACGGGGCTCAGCCACGTCTATGACCGTCTGACAATGGTTGGGTGGCGATACCAAGGCGCCTTTGGTGCAGTGGTGGGCGGTGAGCTGTCTCCTGAGCTCCGGGACGCTTTGGACGACGCTCTAGTGCTGGTGACCTTCAATGGGATCCTGTTTGACGTGCCCTTCCTGGCCTACAAGTTTGATGGGCTCGTCTTCCCGCCCTGCCACGTAGATCTCCGGTTCCTCGTCCGCAGAGCCGGGTATTCAGGAGGTCAAAAGAAGGTGGAAGAGGAGATGGGGTTCGAGAGAGGTGAAAGCCTCGCTGGCACCCGGGGCGGAGACGCCCCTCTCCTCTGGTACGACTTCCTAGACGGGGACATGGGCGCTCTCCGTCATCTCGTGGAGTACAACCACGCTGATGTCGAGGGGCTCGCATCCATTTTCGATCGGGTTGCTGGAGAGATCGTCTCAGGGTGGGGTCACGAGCTTTCAAGAGAGCTGCCTGAATTCTCCAGCGTCCCTGCTCTTCTGACGTTTGGAGGCGAAGACGGCGTCCGTCTTCCGAAGGCGCCGCCACCGAGAGACGCCGGGTTCCGATACGCGGACTTGGGGCTCGCTGGTCACCAGCGATATGTGGGGATCGACCTGACTGGGAGTGAGACGCGGCCGACGGGGTGGGCTCTGCTCGACGGGACCCGGGCGGAGACGCGAAGGCTAAAGACGGACGACGAGATCGTCGAAGCCACGGTCCAAGCGAAGCCGGCGGTGGTGTCCATCGATTCCCCGCTCTCGCTACCTAGGGGGCGGACGCGGGTCACGGATGACGACCCCATGCGAAAGGAGGCCGGGATTATGAGGGAGGCGGAGCGCGAGCTCAAGCGCCGTGGGGTGAATGTGTACCCCGCGCTTATTCCCAGCATGCAGCGCCTGACCGAGAGGGGGATTCGTCTGGCACGTCGGTTCAGAGAGCTGGGACTTCCTGTCATCGAGAGCTATCCGGGAGCTGCTCAGGACATCATGGGCATCCCTCGGAAGCAGAAAGGGTTGGACGTGCTGGCTCAGGGGCTCGCCCGCTTTGGAATCAGCGGCGCGTTCCTGGAGGAGCCCGTTTCACACGACGAGCTCGATGCGATCACCAGTGCCGTCGTCGCGGCCTTCTTCGTGAGCGGCCACTACGAGGGGCTCGGGGGCCCTGAGGAGAATGACCTCATCATCCCGGACCTCGCGCCTCCGAAGACGGAAGATGCTGTGTTCGTCATCGGCATCAGCGGGGCGATTTGCACGGGGAAGACGACGGCGGCTCGGATGCTGGAGGAGGAGGGCTTCGCCTATGCCCGATTCAGCCAAGTAGTAAAGGCTGAAGTGATCAAGCGCGGGCTTCAAGACACCCGAGAGAACCTGCAGGAGATCGGCGCTGAGTTGCACAAGGACCCGGGGCAGAGGTGGCTGGCCGAGCAGGTGGCGAATCGGCTGGCTGGAGCCAGCTACGCCGTGATCGACGGGCTACGGCATCCCCAAGACCATGCCTACCTTGTCGAACGCTTCGACGGGCGCTTCGTCCACATCCACCTCATCAGCTCGCTGGAAGCGCGCCGCGACCGATGGGTTCACGAGGGGGGGACTCCTGAGAGCTTCGACGAAGCAGCGTCGCACCCCGTCGAACAGAACGTCCCCCTTCTCGACTCCCTCGCCCACACGGTGGTGACCAACGACGGAGACCTCTCTCACTTCTCGGCCGCCGTCCTCAACACCATCCCTGCTGCCGTTCGCGCAGTCCACCCATAATGCCAGTTACAGTCATCGTCGGCGGCCAGTACGGATCAGAGGGGAAGGGGAAGGTTGCGCACGTTTGGGCTGAGCGAACGAGCGCTCGCTACGCCGTCCGAGTCGGAGGGAGTAACTCAGGACACACGGCCGTGCGGGAGGGTGTCCCGGTCGCGTTGCGCCACATCCCCACGCCGGCTCTCCTTCCAGATGCGCCCATCTCGGTGCTACCTCCGGGGAGCTACATCGACCTCCCTGTCCTGCTCCGCGAGATCGAGCAACTCGGCCTTACGCCTGAGCATCTTCTGATCGACCCCCTTGCAACGGTGGTTCGAGAGGAAGACCGTCGGGCAGAGCGCGACAGTCATCTCAGGGCAGCGGTGGGTTCGACGCTGAGTGGCACAGGTGCCGCCGTGGTGCGACGGATCCGCCGAGAAGGGACCGAGTGCCTGGCCAGGGAGGAGCCTGCGCTTCGGCCGTACCTCGCCCCGACAGGGGCTGTGCTCCGGGAGGCGTTGAACCATGGAGAGCGAGTCATACTGGAGGGGACACAGGGCTTCGGCCTGTCGCTCCTCCACAACGACCATTACCCGTTTGCAACGAGCAGAGATACTTCAGCTGCGGCTGTGGTGTCTGAGGCTGGCCTCAGCCCGCTCGATGTCGACGAGGTCGTTCTGGTGATCCGGGCGTTCCCGATCCGGGTTGGAGGCAATTCTGGGCCGCTCCTCCGCGAGACGACGTGGGCTGCTGTGCAGGAGCAGGCTGGCGGGGCCGTACCTGAGGAGCGAACAACGGTGACCTCAAGAGTCCGGCGCGTAGCTGAGTTCGACCCCGGCGTCGTCCGTGCCGCCATCGTCGCGAACACGCCGACCCACATCGTGTTAAACCACGTGGACTACGTAGACGCTCGTTGCAGGGGAGGCTTCCTGACGGACCAAGCGGAGGCGTTCATCCGCAACCTAGAGCAGGCTATCGAGCGCCACGTCAATCTCGTCGGGACCGGCCCAGACGAGACTGTCGAGGCTCCCGTATTCGCGTAGGCACGGTGACTGCTGACCCACGGGACGGCTTCCTCTCGCCGACGGGGCCCGTCGGTGATCTTGGCGCGTTCGACCGCACGCTGGAGGAGCTCGAGTCGAGTGCGTTCGCCTGGGACGATGCCGAGGCGAAGCGACGGTATGCCCGGTGGCAGTCGGAAGACCCGCTCCCCGCCGTTGCACCGTCGCTCCTCAACGCGGCCGACATCGCCCGGTACGTGGCATTGACGGGGATGATCTACCCGTTCCATCTCAATCGACGAGATCTGAAACTGGCCACCTACCATTTCAAGCTGCTGGGCCAGGTCGTATGGTGGGATGGACTAGGGAAAGAACACCATGTTGTAATCGAAGAAGGGGATCCGTTCAAATTGCAGGCAGACTCGATCGCATTTGTTACACTCGAGCCATCCCTTCGGCTCCCGGACTACATCGCGCTGAGATTCAATCTTCGAGTAGACAATGTATATAAAGGCCTTCTGTTGGGCACCGGCCCGATCGTGGACCCGGGCTACGTCGGCAAACTGTCCGTCCCACTGCATAACCTGACGACCAACGACTATGTGTTCCGGGGGGGCGACCACCTGATCGCTGTGGAGTTCACAAAGGTCTCCCCGAACCCGGTGTGGGACACGAGCCCATTGGCCCAGGCGGGAGTAGAGGCATTAAACGAGGGGCCGGACTTTCGACCCACGGCCGAACACGACCGTGACCTTCGATTTCTTTACCTGCCGTACAAACCGGAGCGGAAGCCGAGGTCGCCGAACCAGCGAGACGTAACGCACCATATCCAAGAGGCCTCCCCAAACCGCCCTGTCCGGAGTTCGATTCCGCGAGCCATCCAGGAGGCCAGACGATCAGCAAAGAGAGCGGAGAGGCAGGCCCGTATAATCACGCTTGCCGCATTTGTTGGAGCCCTTGCTCTCCTATTTAGCTTTACAGAAGTGATCAATAGCTACAATGATGCGCTGGACGCCGTCAAACAAGAGCTTTCAGAAGTCCGCGCTGAGCTAGTCAAGGCGAGAGGCAACCCTGAGAACTCTGCTGGGAGGCCAGATACACAGGGCGCGACCAATGAGTAGCGACCACCAGCCCTTCAACCGGATCGAAATCGCAGGCGGGATCGCGTCGGGGAAGACGACGCTCGCCGGGGTGTTGTCGCGCGCTGGCCTCACCCCTGTATATGAACGGTTCCAGGACAGCCCTTTCTGGGAGGCATTCTATGCAAACCCAGGTGCCCATGGGTTCGAGACGGAGCTGTCATTCCTCCTCCTCCATTATCACCAGATGAAGCTGGCGGACACTCCGTCCGTTTGCGACTTCAGCTTGACGCTTGACGAGGGCTATGCAGATGTCTCGCTAGGGTCGACGCAGCATGAGGCCTTTGAGCGTGTTGCTCAAGAGGTCCGCGAGATCCTGGGGGCGCCATCGCTTGTGGTACACATCACGTGTCCTCCAGAGGTCGAGCTAAACCGCATCCGTCTGAGGGGGCGGTCCCAGGAGTCACAGATTGATGTCTCTTTCCTCGACGCGCTGAACACGGCTGTAAGCGCGCGAGTGGGACTTCTCGCGCCTGATAGCGTGTTGGCCATTGACTCCTCGGAGATCGATTTCCGAGAGGAGGCTGGGGCCGAAATGGTGTTGCGCGCTCTCAGAGCCCATCGGAAGTCCTGAAGCGATCAAACGAGTGCGGTTTCAGGCGGCTGCCCAGTCGTACCCGTGTTTGGGTTTCCTATCGGGCAAGGCCACGACTGATCGAATGTCAGGGGGCATTCGGAACAGCACCTTCCCTTCTGGGAGCGACTCTATCCTCTCTAGAATCTCGTCAGCGTATAGCGAGTACGCACCTCGAAGGGCTGCAGAGTCGTCGGACCCAAAGACACACGCCCATTGAATTTGTCCTTCCGAGAGCATGCAGCAAAGGGCCCGGAGCTCATCATTTGAGAGCATCTGCGGCTGGAGGCGTTGAGCAAAGTATTCCCGACGGCCCTTGTCGCGGATCTTGAGACGGGCCTCGGCTCTTATCCAAACCCCCCGCTCGTACCGCCGCCACGCGTAGACCAGCAGCGCGGCAAGGCCGAGAGCCAATGCCATCACCCCAAGCGCTTCGACTGGGACCCACCATCCGTACTGCAACGACTCCGCGTCTGCTGGTGGATCGCTGCCGAGCAAGGAGAGGTGACCGCCGTGAGCTACGTGCAACCACACTAGTAGGCCAGTACCGACAGCGAATAGCGAAAGCCCTGGGTGCTGGACGACGAACGAATCCCGAAAGCGACGTGCTCCGACGACAGGCCGGTAACGGATCTCCTCCATCTCGCGCTCGAGGCGAGCGGGGTGGTTCTTGATCCTGGAAGAATCCGCCATCTGCTGGTAGTAGCTGCGCACGTCCCGAATTGCGGGGGTACCGATCGGATTGGAGCGGGGAAACATACCCCTCTGAGCTAGCTCTTCGCTGAGCTAGCACCGATCCGTTCATTCCAAGTCAGCAGCCTGGAGCCGGTACCTTTGCTTAAGCCGACCCCGCGACGCCTCGGGCACCATAAGCACGTGTCTCGCTCCCCTACGCCCCTTGTATCTCCAATGACAGAAACCCGCTGGACGACGGTTCAGGAGTCCGATTACCCGTGGGAGCGGGCGGCGCTGGCGTACGTCCGCGAGCTGCTGCCGGACGCCGACCCGTTTCGGGCCTGGTCCAACTTCGAGTTCATCGGCCTCGATGGGAGCATCAACGAGGTCGACCTGCTGGTGGTCTCGGCGGAGCGGGTGTTCCTTGTCGAGATCAAGAGCTGGGCGGGGACCGTGGACGGTGACGCGGGGACCGGACGAGGAGTGACAAGGGGCCCGTCCGGACGGTCGACAACCCGCTGCTCCTGGCGAACCGGAAGGCCAAGAAGTTGAAGAGCCTTCTCCAGGCGCAGGCCGCATTGAAGCGCGTCCGGGTGCCGTACGTCGAAGCCGTCGTGTTCTTGTCGAACAAGGGGGTGACGTGTCGGCTGGAGGGGCCGGCTCGGCAGGGCGTGCTCCTCCGGGACGACGTGGAGCGTGACGGGTACCCGTCGGTGGGGGCGGTGCTGACCGGGGCGCGGGACACGAGCGGGGGCCGGTCGTCGCGGATCGATAGCCGGACCTCGTGGGCGATCGCACGCGGGCTGGAGCAGGCGGGGATCCGGCCGTCGCAGGCGCAGCGGCAGGTTGGCGACTACGTGTTGAAGGAGTTGCTCCAGGAGACCGACGTCTACCAGGATTGGGAGGGACGGCACGTGTCCTTCGAGGAGTCGAGGCGGCGGGTGCGGATCTATCCAAACGCGCGGGCCGAGTCTCAGACGACGCGGAAGGACCGGCGGCGGGCGGCGCACCGGGAGTACCGGCTGTTGGAGGGCGTCGTCCACGAGGGGATCCTCCGGGTGGAGGGGTTCACGGAGCACGAGCGCGGACCGGCCTTGATCTTCGAGCACCCCGAGCCGTCCGAACCGCTGGCAGCGTTTCTCGGCAAGCGTCTCGAACGCCTCGACCTAAGGCAGCGACTCGGACTAATACGCCAAGTCGCCGAGACCCTAGCGTTCGCGCACGGGCGCCACCTCTATCACCAAACCCTCACGCCGCACAGCATTCTCGTATGCGATCCGGAATCCGACACGCCTACGCTCAAGCTAATGGACTGGCAGGCGGGCGCGGCGCAGAGCTTGGAAGAGACTACCACCCGCCTCTCGGCTCACATGGTGCGCAAGCTGGGCGTCGCCGGGCGCACCGACGCCGACGTATACCTCGCGCCCGAACTGCACACCGTGGTGCGGCCGATCCTGCTAGGGCCGATGCGTTCGGACTGGGTGCGCTCGCCTATCACCTGATCTCGGGGAACTCTCCCGCGGCAACCGTAGAGGAGTTACCACGCCAAACTGCGCCAGAACAACGGGTTGCTGCTGAGCGAGCGCATCGACGGCATCGGCGGCGACCTCGAGACGCTCGTGCAGTTCGTCACCGATCCTGAAACGAGTAACCGGCTCGACGTATCGGACTTTCTGCCCCTGCTCGACGAGGTGATCGGTACGTTGGCAGAGCTGGGCGCGGCTTCAGCCGTCCATCCTCTCGACGCGTCGGCAGGCGACGAACTCGAGGGCGGCTTCGTCGTGGCTCAGCGTCTGGGAAAGGGCTCGACGGCGGTCGCTTTGCTGGCCGAGCGGGACGGGCGGCGGGGCGTACTGAAGGTGGCGCTTCAGCCCGAGCACAACGATCGCATCCTTGCCGAAGCAGACGTGCTGCGCACCCTACGACATGCAGGCGTAGTCGAACTCTACGACACGGTCCGCCTGGGCGAGCACGCTGCGCTGTTTCTAGCCGTCGCAGGCGTCGGCGACGAGCGTTCGGGGGCCTACACGCTCGCGCAGCGCATTCGGCAGGACGGCCGCCTCTCCCTCGACCTATTGCAGCGCTTCGGCGAGGAGCTACTCAGCGTCGTCGACTGGCTCGAGCCGAAAGGCGTCTCGCACCGCGACATCAAGCCGGACAACGTCGGCGTCGCTCAGACGAACGAAGGGCACACTCACGCTCGTCCTCTTCGACTTCTCGCTCACCGGGATCCCGTCGGACAACATACGGGCGGGCACGCCGCCCTACCTCGACCCCTTCCTGGCCAGCGGACCCCGCCGCGCTGGGACGCCTACGCCGAGCGGTTCGCGGCGGCCGTGACGCTCTACGAGATGGCGACGGGCCAGCTGCCGACGTGGGGAGACGGCCAGTCGGACCCGTCGCTGCGATCAGGCGACGCGGTGCTCGACGTGGAGCTGTTCGACCCGGCGGTGCGCGACGGGCTGGGGCGCTTCTTCCGCAAGGCCGCCCGGCGCGACGACCGACGCCCCGACACCGCCGAGCAGATGCGGCGCGAGTGGGTGCGCGTGTTCGAAGTCATCGACACGCCCGGTTCGTCCGACGGTGCCACCGATCACGACGACGAGGCAACTGAACGAGCGCTCTCGGCCCAGGCGACCGATCAGACGCCCGTAGCCTCGCTCCCGCTCACGCCGCGCGTGCTCGACGCGCTGCAGCGCATGGGCGTCACGACGCTGCGCGAACTCCACGCGCTGCCCCGCATTCGTCTGTACCGCAACAAGGGGATCGGGCAGAAGACCGTCAAGGAAGTCCGTCGGCTGGCCGAACGCGTGGCCGAACGGCTGGCGAGCACCGAGGCCTCTGGCGGAGTGCGCCCACGACGGTCGACCCGAGGACGGTCGACGCCAAGCACTGGAGCGTAGACTTGGTGCGGGGGCGGCTGCTGGCCGGGAGGATGGACGACGACGAGCGGGCCGCGCTGGCGGCCCTGCTCTCGCTGGAGCCGATCGCCGAAGGTGCCTTGTGGCCCGCGCAGCAGGACGTGGCCGAGGCGCTGGGCGTGCCGCGCGAGGAGGTGCGGCGGACCATGGACGCTGCCCGGACGCGGTGGGCGAAGGACAACCGGGGCTGGATGGTCCCGCTGCGGGACGATCTCGCCGCGCTCGTTGCGAAGCACGGGGGCGTGATGGCGCGCGACGAGCTGGTGGCGGCGCTGCTCGCGGCGCGGGGATCGGCGGCGACCGACCCCGACCGGACGCGAAACGCTGCCGCCGCGGCCACCGCGGGGCTCGAGGTGGAGGCCGCGCGCGAGGGGGCCCGGATGGCGCTGTACCGCGGGCGCGAGCACGTGTTCGTGGTCGCGACGCCGGCGCTGGACGAGGAGCGCCGAGCCTCGCCGACGGCGCTCGCACGCTACGCCGAGGCACTCGGTGCCAAGGCCGACGAAGTGGCGGCGGCCGACCCGCTGCTGACGCCCCAGCGCGCGCTGGACGAACTGCGGGGCGTGGAGCCCCCGGCCGACGAGCCGCCGCTCTCGGACGACCGCCTCCTGCGCCTGGCCGTGGCCGCCTCGACGACCGCGGCGCTGTCGAGCCGGCTGGAGCTGTACCCGCGCGGGATGGCGGCAGCGCGGGCGCTCAAGCTGGGGGCGGGCGCACTTCTGGGGCCCAAGAAGCTGCCGCCGCAGATGGTGCAGGACCGCGTGGCGGGCCGGTACCCCGAGGCCGAGCGCCTGCCCGGCCGGCCGCGCCTCGATGCCCTCCTCGACGCCGAGGGGCTGCATTTCCGCTGGGACCCCGGCGCGGGCGCCTACGTCTCGCCCGACTTGCGGGCGCCCTCGGCCAGCACGGGGACGCTCAGCCGCCGGACCACAACCGACGCCGACGTGGCCGTGCCCGGGGCGGCCGACGCCCAGGCCCTCGACGACCGTCTTGACCGGCTGGTTACGGACGGGCGGCTTCTGACGCTGACCGTGGAGCCACGGCACTACCGCCGGGCCGCCGACGAGCTGGCCGAGCGGTTCGGGCTGGAGCCGGTGAGCCTGGAGGGCGTGCTGCTCGACGCGATGCGCGAGGCGGCGGCGGCGATCGAGGCCGACTGGGACGTGGTGCTCCGGGCGGACGCCTCGGACCGCGGCTCGCGCGACTGGCGGCGGCTCCAGAGCCTGGTCACCAAGGCGATGCCCGTCGTGGAGCAGGCCGTCCTGGCGCGAGAGCAGCCCACGCTGCTCCTCTACCCCGGGCTGCTGGCCCGGTACGGCCACCTTGGCGCCGTCGACCGGTGGCGCGAGGCGAGTGCGGCGGGCCGGGTGCCGGGGACTGTGCTCCTTATTCCCTCCGACGCCATGCAGGATATGCCGGTGATTGACGGCGTGCCGCTGCCCATCGTGCTGGCCTCCGACTGGGCGCGGATCCCGCGGGTGTGGCTCCAGAACGCCCACCGGGGACGGCACCATGCCCCCGAGCCCGCGTAGCCTGACATGCCCCGACCGCACTACGAGCCTGAGGCCGTTCCCTTCGCTCGCCACCTCCGTCGCGAGGCGACCTTTCCGGAGCGGTTGCTATGGGCCCGGCTGCGCCGCCGGGCGCTCGGCGTCCGGTTCCTGCGCCAGCGGCCTGTTGGCCGCTACGTCGTCGACTTCCTGGCGCCCGACGCGAGCCTCGCCGTCGAGGTGGACGGACGGAGCCATGATGGGCAGGGGGCGCATGATGAGGCCCGCACGGCCTCTCTCGAAGCCCAGGGCCTCCGCGTCCTCCGCATCCCCAACGACGACATCCTCGCCGACCTCGACGCCGTCGTCGCCCGCATCCACGCCGCCCTCTCGGCCGACCGCCCTCCCACCCCCACCGACTCCGAGTAACCCCTCCCCTTGGGGAGGTGCCCGCGCGAGCGGGCGGAGGGGGTCGGCTCCGGCCCGTCCCATCGTCTCGACCCAAGTCCTTCAGCTTCTCTGGAGCGTCGTTCCCGTCACCCCCCAGTCCGCTTCGCGGACAGCCCCCCAAGGGGGGCGGTCTCCTGATCTCCACTATGCCCGTCGACGCCAGTGCCCTCCTTTCCGTTCTCAAAGGCTGGGTCACGCGACTCGAAGACGACTTGCGCGAGCAGGCCGACGCTGTGCCCGAGGCGAAGGCCGAGCTGGAGCAGGCGTACGAAGCGGGCCGGAAGGCCGATCGCATCGGCGACGCCTTCGAGACGTGGCGCGAGGGTGTGCTGACGCAGGCGGCCGTGCACTGGGTGCTCGGCGGCGTGTTCGTCCGGTTCCTCGAGGACAATGGCCTCATCGACCCGATGATCGCCGGAGCGGGCGAGCGGGGCGAGGCCGCGGCCGACCGCCGCGGCGCCTTCTTCCGCCAGCCCGACCATGCGACGGACAACGAGCGGCACTACCTCTTGGACGTGTTCGCGACCGTGGGTGACCTGCCGGCCGGGGGGCGCCTGTTCGACCGCGCCCACAACCCAGTGTGGCGGTTCCCCATCTCCGGCGACGCTGCCAAGGGACTGCTCCAGTTCTGGCGCCGCATCGACCCCGACACCGGCACGCTCGCCCACGACTTCGCCGACTTCGCCTGGGACACCCGCTTCCTCGGCGACCTCTACCAGGACCTCTCGGCCGCGGCCCGCAAGACGTACGCCCTGCTCCAGACGCCCGACTTTATCGAGGCGTTTATCCTGGGCCGGACGCTCGAGCCCGCGCTCCGCGAGTTCGGGCTGGAGACCACGACGTGCATCGACCCGACGTGCGGCTCGGGGCACTTCCTGCTGGGGGCCTTCGAGCGGCTCCTCCGGCGGTGGCAGACCAAGGAGCCCGGCACGCTCCCCGAGGCCCTCGTGCAGAAGGCGCTCGACGGCGTCTACGGCGTGGATCTCAACCCCTTCGCAGTTGCCATCGCCCGGTTTCGGCTGCTGATGGCTGCGCTGAAGGCGAGCGATACCCGGCGGCTGGCGCAAGCCCCGGCCTTCCGGCTCCACGTGGCCGCGGGCGATACGCTGCTGGCGGGCGTGGTCAAGGGGCAGACGGAGTTCCCCGAGTTCTACGCCTGGGAGGACGGGGCCGAGGTCTACGAGATCCTGAGCAAGCGGTACCACGCTGTGGTGGGCAACCCGCCCTACATCTCGGTCAAGGACCGCGCGCTCCGAGACCGCTACCGCGCACTGTATGACTCGTGCCATGGCAAGTATGCCCTGAGCGCGCCGTTCACCGAGCGGTTCTGGGAGCTGGCTCTGTCTGGGACGGACACCCAGCCCGCCGGGTTTGTGGGGCTCATCAACGCCAATTCGTTCATGAAGCGCGAGTTCGGTAAGAAGCTGGTGGAGGGGTTCTTCCCCGGCGTGGACCTCACGCACGTCGTGGACACGTCGGGAGCCTACATCCCAGGACACGGGACACCAACGGTCATTCTGTTCGGACGCCACCGACAGCCAGTCGGGGACTCTGTCCGCGCCGTGCTCGGCATCCGGGGAGAGCCGGGTACCCCCGCCGATCCTGCCTCAGCACAGGTGTGGACTTCCATCGGGCGGGGCATCGACCAGCCCGGCTTTGAGGACGAGTTTGTCAGTGTGGTCGACTCCTCACGCGAGGCGTTCGAGACTCACCCATGGAGCTTGAAGGGTGGGGCAGCGAGTGCTGTCAAAGAGACTGTCGAGGCTGGTGCTCGCCCACTCGCCGACTTGGTGGACTCGGTCGGAATCGTTTCGTTCACATCCGAGGACAGCGTTTACCTCGCTGATGGCCTTTCCCTCAAAAGGATCGGGGTAGAGGACGAGGTAACCCGCGTGTCTGTGGCGGGGGATGAGCTGCGGGATTGGGCACACACACCTACTGCAGTCGCCCTCTTCCCTTACGATGCGCAATACCAGCCAGTAGACATCGCTGAACACTCAGGCGCAGCTTCCTATTTGTGGCGATTTAGAACAACGCTAGGCGGTAGCGTCCTATTTGCCGGTAAGACGAAGCAGGACGTAGATATGGAATGGTATGAGTATGGCAGGCTTACGCACTCAAAGCTGCTAACTCCGTTCATCATTGCGTTTGCCTTCGTTGCCACACACAATCATTTCGTTCTTGATCGGGGCGGGAAGGTCTTTAAGCAGTCTGCCCCTGTCGTCAAGATGAGTGCTAGTTCGACAGAATCCGACCATTTTGCCATCCTTGGCGTTCTGAATAGTTCGGTGGCCTGCTTCTGGCTGAAGGAGAGTTCCCACAACGCGGGCGACTCTACGGACACGAAGGGTGCTCGCGTGACCGGAGATCCAGCGTTTGACACGTACCACTACAACGGAACTCAGGTCGGCCAGCTTCCCATCCCAGACGAGAAGCCCTTGGCGCTGGCGGAGTCGCTCGACGCGCTCGCCCAGGACCGCCAGCAGCGCCTGCCCGCCGCCCTCGCGGACTCCCTCCCCATGCCCCGCGCCACATGGGAGCAGAACCGCTCTCAGGCCGACCGCCTTTTGCGCGAGATGATCGCCCTTCAAGAGGAGCTGGACTGGCGCTGCTATCGCCTCTACGGCGTCACCCGGGACGAGCTCACCTACCAGGACGGCACCGGCCAGCCGCTCACCCCGCCCGACGTGCAGCTCGGCGAGCGGGCCTTCGAGATCGCCATGGCCCGCCGGATGGCGGCCGGAGACCTCACGACGGCCTGGTTCGAGCGTCACGGCTCTACGCCCATCACCGAGGTCCCGGCGCGCTGGCCCGCCGACTACCGCGCCTTGGTCGAGCGCCGCATCGAGCAGATCGAGAGCGACCGCTACGCCGGTCTGTTGGAGCGGCCCGAGTACAAGCGCCGCTGGAACGTGCCCGCCTGGGACGACCAGGCGAGTGACGCCTTGCGCGGCTGGCTCCAGACGCGCCTGGAGGGCGCTCAGTACTGGTCCGGCGACCCTCGCCTGCGCACCGTCCACCAGCTCGCCGACACCGCCGAGCGCGACGCCGACTTCATGGCCGTCGCCGAGCTGTACCGCGGCGAGGCTGGCTTCGACGTGGGCACGTTGGTGGCCGACCTCGTCGCTCCCGAGGCCGTGCCCCTCCTCCCCGCCGAGCGCTACAAGCCCCCGGGTCTTCGCAAGCGGAAGGTCTGGGAGCAAACGTGGGCGAAGCAGCGCCAGGAGGACGCCATCGACCGCGAGGTGGAGGCGTCCCTCGCGCGGAACGCGAACGAGACCGACACGATGTTCGCAGAGCGGCTGGCCGCGACGCAGAAGGTCCGCAAGGAGCGCGAGATCGGCGCCATCCCCCGCCCGCCGAACTACGCCTCCGCCGATTTCCTCGGGGACTTCTGGAAGCTCCGCGGCAAGCTCGACGTGCCAAAGGAGCGGTTCGTGAGCTACCCCCACGGCGCACCCGACACCGACCCGTCGCTGCTCGTCGGCTGGGCCGGCTGGACGCACCTGGAGCAGGCGATGGCGCTGGCGGCTCGCATCGAGGACGCCAAGAACGAGGGCTGGGCGCCCGAGCGGCTGGTCCCGCTTTACGCCGGGCTCGCCGAGCTGGAGCCGTGGCTGATCCAGTGGCACAACGACCTCGACCCCGCCATGAACCTCCGCATGGGCGACTACTTCAAGGAGTACCTCGACGGCGAGCTGCACCGCCAGGGGATCACCCGGGAGGCCCTCGCCGCGTGGAGTCCGCCGAAAAAGCAGCGACGACGGAGGGCTGCCTCTTGACGGGAGGCCAGCCTGTAAGTACACTTGCATGTAATCACGATTACAGGCAATGCCCCTCTTCGTCAACCGGGACGCCGAGCGCCGCCGCCTCCGCGAGCTCGCCGACTCCCGCCGTCCTCACCTCGCCCTCGTCACCGGCCGCCGTCGCGTCGGCAAGACGTTCCTCCTGACGCACACGTGGGAGGACCGGGACTACTTCCTGTTCACGGCCTCGGCGACGACGCCGGAGATCAACCGGCAGAAGCTCATCGAGGAGCTGGCGCGGTGGTCGGGGGAGGACCTGCGGCCGGAGGATCACCCGACGTGGCGGTCCGTCTTCGACGTGCTCTTCCGGTTGGAACGGGAGGGCCCGCTCCTGGTCGTGCTCGACGAGTTCCAGTACCTCGGCGACGGAGAGGCCGGGGCCGTCGAGGTGGCCTCGGAGTTGAACGCCGTCTGGGAGCGTCCCCGAGCGGACCGCCCGATCCTGATCGTGCTGGCGGGCTCGGCGGTGGGCACGATGGAGGCGCTGGCGGCTGGGGGCGGCCCGCTCTACGGACGGTTCACGTGGCAGCACCAGCTCCAGCCCTTTGGGTACTGGCACGCGGCCGAGATGGCGCCGTTTGAATCCCTTCGGGACCGCGCGCTCACGTACGGCGTCTTCGGCGGGACGCCCCGCTACCTCGCCCCCGTCGACGTGAGCCGGTCGTTCGCCCAGAACGTGTCGGAGCTGCTCCTCGACCGGTCAGGGGAGGTCCGCCTGCTGATCGAGACGGCGTTGGAGCAGGAGGAGGGCCTGCGGGACGTCCCCAAGTACCGGGCGATCGTCCAGGCCGTGGCGAGCGGGAAAACGGAGCGCAACGAGATCGCGCAACACACCGGGCTGACCAACGACAAGGGGCTCCGCGACAAGCTGGGCAAGCTGATCGAGCTCGGGTACGTGGAGGAGCGGAAGAACATCGACGCCAAGAAGAACGACCCCGTCCGGTACGGGGTGGCAGACGCCGCCTTCCGGTTCCACCAGGAGTTCGTGGAGCGCAACCGGTCCATCTTGGAGCGCCTGCCCGCCGAGCAGATCTGGGAGACTGCGGTCGCGCCGTACCTGGATACCTACATGGGCCATGAGTTCGAGCGGATCGCCGTACAGGCGTATGACCGCCGTGCCGTAGGGCTCGGCCTCCCGCTCGTCAAGGAGCAGGGCCGATGGGAGGGCCAGGACCGCGAGCGGAAGTCGGTCGAGATCGACATCGTCTCGCCGCTCTTGGGCGGCGGCATCCTGACGGGCGAGATCAAGTGGTACAAGGACCCCGTGACGATCGCCGTCCACACCTACCATTTGGAGAAGCTGCAGCGGATGAAGGACGCCGGGCGGAAGTGGGCTCGGGAGGCGCTCAAGCACGCATCGCCGCTTCTCTACGTGGCCGCGGCCGGGTTCGAGGACGGGTTCCAAGAGCGCGCCGAGGAAGACGGCCATCCGGTAACTTGCTGGTCGCTCGACGACCTCTACGCCGCCTGAGGGGGCGGCGCCGGCTGCGACCCGACGCAGCGACTGATCTGACACGACTGAACGCCCCGTTTGCATGGCCAAGATTGCTGACCTGATCGACATCCCCGCCCGGATCCACCAGGGCGACTTCGTGCTAAAGCTGACGGAGGGGATCCAGAACGAGGACGAGACGCTCAAGAGCTACGTCGTCACGCCGCAGCTGGCGCGGAGCTTCGACCAGGCGTTGGGGCTCATCCAGTCGGCCGTCGAGACCGGGCGGAGCAAGGGGGCGTACCTCCACGGCTCGTTCGGCAGCGGCAAGAGCCACTTCATGGCTGTCTTGTCGCTCCTGTTGGAGCGGCACGCGACCGCCCGCGCCATCCCTGAACTCGCGGACGAAGTGGCGCGCCACAACGGGTGGACGGAGGGCCGGCGCTTCTTGGTCGTGCCCTACCACTTAATCGGGGCGACGAGCCTGGAGGCGGCCATCCTGGGCGGGTACGCCCGGTTCGTGCGCGAGCGGCACCCCGAGGCGCCGACACCGGGCTTCTACCGGGCGGAGACCTTGTTCGCCGACGCCCGAAACCTCCGGGCGACGATGGGCGACGCGGCGTTCTTCGAGGCGCTGGGCGGCGAGGCCAAGGACGCGGGGTGGGGAAAGCTCGACGGGGCGTGGGATGCCGAGAGCTTCGAGGCGGCGATGGCCGCTCCGCCGAAGCCGGAGGATCCGTCGCTGCCGCTTCCGCCCGGCTCGGAGGAGCGGACCCGCTTGGTGGGCGACTTGGTCGACTCGTTCTACACGTCGCAGCGCGAGCGGACAGAGGGGGAGGGGTTCGTGTCGCTGGACGAGGGGCTGGTGATCCTGTCGCGTCACGCCCGCGACCTGGGGTACGACGCCGTCGTGCTGTTCCTGGACGAGCTCATCCTGTGGCTGGCCAGCCACGCGGCGGACACGGCGTTCGTAAACCGGGAGGGCCAGAAGGTGGCCAAGCTGGTGGAGGCGTCGCGGATGGACCGCGTGCTCCCGATCGTCAGCTTCATCGCGCGACAGCGCGACCTCCGCGAGCTGGTGGGCGACCACCTGCCCGGGGCCGAACAGCTCGGGTTCGCCGACGTGCTCAACTGGTGGCAGGCCCGGTTCGACACGATCACGCTGGAGGACCGGAACCTCCCGGCCATCGTCCAGCGACGGCTCCTCCGCCCCGTCTCCGACGCCGCCAAGGCCGAGCTGAAGGAGGCGTTTGAGAAGACGGCCGGCGTCCGGGCCGAGGTGCTGAGCACGTTGCTGACGCGGGAGGGCGACCGGGCCATGTTCGAGCAGGTGTATCCGTTCAGCCCCGCGCTCATCCAGACGCTCATCGCCGTCTCGTCGCTGCTCCAGCGCGAGAGGACGGCGCTCAAGCTGCTCGTGCAGCTCTTGGTGGACCAGCGCGACACCCTGGAGGTGGGCGACCTGGTGCCAGTGGGCGACCTCTACGACGTGATCGCGTCGGGCGACGAGCCGTTCAGCCAGGCGATGAAGGACCGGTTCGAGCAGGCGAAGCGGCTCTATCGGGAGAAGTTGGTGCCGCTCCTTGAGAAGCAGCACGGCGTGACCCTCGATGCCGTGGAGACGGGCGAGACCGAGGCGGCCACGGCACGGGCGTTCCGCGACGACGCACGCCTGGCCAAGACGCTCATCCTGTCGGCGCTGGCCGACGGTGTGGAGGCGCTGAGCGGGCTGACACCCGCGCGGCTCTCGGCGCTCAACCACGGGACCGTGCGCACGCCGATCCCCGGCGGGGAGGCCCAGGTGGTGTTGACCAAGATCCGGCGGTGGGCGGCCGAGGTGGGCGAGATCAAGCTCTCCGAGGACGAGTCCAACCCGACGATCGCCGTCCAGCTCGTCGGCGTCGACACCGACGGGATCTTACAGAACGCGAAAGCGAGCGACAATGCGGGCAACCGGATCCGGAAGGTCCGCGAGCTCTTGTTCAAGATGGCCGGGGTCCCCGAGGAGGACGCGTCGCTCCTGGCGCCGAAGCACTCGGTGGTGTGGCGGGGGACCGAGCGGACGTTCGAGGTCAAGTTCGCGAACGTCCGCCAGCTCACGATGGACCAGTTCGAGCCCGAGGAGAGTCCGTGGCGGATCGTGATCGACTACCCGTTCGACGAGGCGGGCTTCACGCCGCGCGACGACTTCGCGACGGTCCAGCGATACCAGAACGACCGAGAGCCCACGCAAACGCTTGTGTGGATCCCCGGCTTCCTGACGCCCGACGCCCAAGACGAACTGGGCCGGCTCGTTCTGCTGGACCATGTGCTCTCGGGGAGCCGGCTGGACGAGTACGGCGGGCACCTCTCCCAGGTGGACCGCGGGCAGGCCCGTGTGGTGCTGGACAACCAGCGGAACCAGGTCCGCAACCGGGTCAAGAACGCGCTCTTGGCGGCGTACGGCGTGAGCACCCTCGGGCGCGACGCCGTCGACGCGACGCACGACCTCGAGACAAACGTGTACGCGCTGGACCCTGGGCTCCAGCCCCAGCCGCCCGTGGGGGCGGGCTTTCGCGACGCGCTCGAGAACCTGTTCACGCAGGCGCTGGAGTACCAGTACCCGGCCCACCCCCGGTTCGACGGAGAGGTGAAGCCGGCTGGTCTCCGCCGCGTGTGGGAGACCGTCCAGAGCGCCGCGGAGGCGCCTGGCAGTCGGGTGGAGGTGCCCCGGACCGACCGCGACGACGTCCGCCGGATTGCCGTGCCGCTCGGGCTCGGCCAGATGGGCGAGAACCACTTCGTGCTGAGCGACGAGTGGAAGCAGCAGCTGGAGCGGCAGCGGGCGCAGGCCGGCCTCGACGCCGTGACAGTGCGCCAGGTCCGCGCGTGGCTCGACGAGCCCCAGCCGAAGGGCCTGTCGCGGCCGGTCCAGGACCTCGTGGTGATGACGTACGCGATCCAGACGAACCGGAGCTTCGTCCAGATGGGGACGACGGTCCAGCCCGAGATCGGCTCGCTGCACCCGGACACCGAGCTCCAGGAGCAGGCGCTGCCTGCGGAGGACGCGTGGACGAGTGCCCGCAACCTGGCCGAGGCCGCGTTGGGCGTGGCCGTGCCCTCGATGCGGAGCGCGACAAACGTTGGCCGGTTGGTTGAGGGCGTCCGGACGGCGGCGCAGGAGCGCGAGGCGGACGTGTCGGAGTACGCGACCACGCTGACGACGCACCTCGATGACGAGGGCGGCGAGCCGCCGCGGCTCCAGACGGCGCGGGCGCTCCGGGACCTGCTGGCCAGCGTCCGCGGCGCCTCGCCCGAGGCGGTGGTGACCGCGCTGGCGTCGGCGACCGTCGAGACGAGCGATGCGGCGATGCGGACGGTGTTCGACCGGAGCCGCGGGCTGTGCCAGGCGGTGGGGCAGGCGCCGTGGTCGAAGTTCCGGTCGGACGACGGGCTCCCGGCCCCATTCGCCGAGGAGGCCCAGGGGATCCTCGACACGTTGCGAGCGAGCCTTCGGCAAGACGAGCACGTCACGGCCTTGGGTCCCGCCCTCCGCGAGGCCCAGGAGGCGATGGACCAGCTCCTCTGGCGCGCGGCGACGCGAACGCAGCCGACAGGTCCCGACAGGACGCAGAGCCCGGAGACCGAGCCTGCGGCACCCGGTCCGAGCGCGAGGCCGCACGCGACGGAGCGCGTCCGGGCGGACGCCATTGACGGCCTGCTCGACCGGATCCGGAGCGAGGCCGGCGCCGCGCCAGAGGCGTCTTGGGTAGAGGTGAGCTGGCGGATCGACGATGAGGGCTGACATGAGCGACACCACCCACCCCAACGGACGGCCCGCGCCGAGCACCCCGGTCCGCCCCGAGCACATCGCCGCGCTCGTGGGGCCGCTGCTGGAGGGCGAGCGAGCCGAGGCCGTCGGCGTGTTCGCGCCGGGCCCCTGGGCGGGGGGAGAGACCGTGACGGTTGGGGAGCGGGAGCACCCTGTCGTGCGATGTGCCTCGCCACTGGCGGTCCGTGAAGCGCTGGACCGGTATGAGCGGGAGGACACCGGCACACCGCCGGTCCTCCTGGTTCCCTTCGAGGCAGAAGCGCTGGGGTGGGACGTGCAGGCGCGCCTCGCGAAGCGGCGCCTGCTCGCGATGGCACCGTGGGACGTGGTGCGCGACCTGTTCCGTGCACGGCGAGTCGACCCGCGCGTGGTCGCCGAGGTGTGGATGGCTCACGTGCTGATGGAGCGGACGCCGGCGGGGGGGTACCCCCCCGTGGCCGGCGACGTACTGGACGCAGACACCGCCTGGTCGCACGTCCTCGGGGAGGTGTTGGGCGTCCACGCACGGCGGCCCGACGTGGATGCTCTGCTGGCGGCGAGCGTGGGCCCGGAGTTCGCTAGCGACTACGGCGAGCTGTCGGACGACGCGCGCGAAGCGGTCCGAACGCACATCGAGCGGGTGGCCGGGCCTCTGGCGGCCGTCCTGATGGCGGGGGTGGAGACCGGTCACGGAAGCCAGCTGCTCGCGCTGGGCCTCGCGTGCGATGTCCTGTTCCCGGAGGAGGGGGTGGGGAGTGCCGACCTGGACCGGGCCGCTGTCCGCCTCGAGAAGTACGTGGGAGGGCGCACGCTCGACGGGGCACTGGGGCGTCAGTGGGCGTCAGCCGCCCGCCGCGTCCTCGATCGTCTGGACATGCCGGAGCAGTCCCGGGCGTTCGAGGACGCGAGCGGCATTCTAGAAGCCGTCCGCGCCGAGGAGCACGCTGGCCTAAGCGCCGTCCTCCCGTCCGGGTACGATCGCCGCATGGAGCGGCTGGGTGCTGCTCTCGCCGACGCCTTGGATGGCCGGGGTACGAGCCGCGAGGCCGCCTCTGCGCTGGCTTGCGTGGAGGCCCACCGTTGGTCGGAACTGGACGAGGAGTCGGTTCGGATCGAGCGCTTGCGGATGGCCGTCCGGCTGGTCCGGTTCCTCGAGGACGGTGGGGGAATCCGCCCGCGCTCGGTGGCCGAGGCGGTGGAGAACTACGTTCGGCAGGGGAGCTTCGTGGACTGGGCCCGGTCGCTATTAGTGGGCGGGGACCGGGACGGCGGAGTCGCGGCGGTACTGGACACGGTGAGCGACCGCGTGCGCGACGTGCGCGAACAGCAGAACCGGGCGTTCGCCGAGCACTTCGCGGTGTGGAACGAGGCGCCTGAGCCCATCGACGGAGCGGTCTTGATCGAAGACGTGCTCCGCGTGGTGGTGGCCCCGGTGGCGCAGCAGGCCCCGACGTTCGTGCTCGTCCTCGATGGGATGGGGTTCGCCAGCTTTCGCCAACTCCGCGGGCAGCTTGTTGACCGGGGGTGGGAGGAGTGGTCGCTGTCCGAGAGAGACGGCCGCCTCGGTGTGGTCGCCGTGGCCCCGAGCATCACGAGGCTGTCCCGCACGAGCCTCCTGTCGGGGAAGCTCGGTGACGGCGTTGCCCGCGACGAGAAGCGGGCGTTCGCGAGCGCTGGCCGGCTGGGGAAGGCGTCGACGTCCGGGAAGCGTCCGGTGCTGTTCCACAAAGGAGACCTTCAGGAGGGGGCCACGTCGACGCTGTCGGCGCCGGTGCGAGCGGCGCTGGCCGACGCAGGGCAACGCGTCGTGGGCGTTGTGCTCAATGTGCTCGACGACTCGCTCGCCAAGTCCGACCAGCAGCTCCCCCTGTGGCAGGTAGACCGGATCCGGCTGCTGAGCGCCTTGCTGGAGGAGGCCCGGGTATCGGGGCGCGCGGTGGTGGTGTTGAGCGACCACGGCCACGTGCTGGAGTCCGACGGGACGGCCCTCCCTGGCGACGGGCAGGAGCGCTGGCGGTCGTACGCCGAGCCCGTAGCGGACGAGGAGGTGGTGCTGAGCGGGCCGCGCGTGAGGAAGGCGCTGGGGACGGACACGGTCGTCGTGCCGTGGAGCGAGCGCGTGCGCTACGTTCGGAAGAAGGCGGGGTACCACGGGGGCGCGTCGCCACAAGAGCTCATCGTGCCCGCCGCGGTGTTCGTCCCTGTCGGGGTGCAGCTCTCCGAGGGGCAGCCGCTCCGCGAGTCGCTTCCTGGCTGGTGGGAGGCGAAAGAGCCGGAGCCTGTCCAGGCGACCAAGGGTCTGTATAGCAACCGAACGAGACGGGCTGCATCCACGGTCGGCGAGCCGCAGCCGACCCTGTTCGGGGCGCCTCCGGCAAGCACGATGGCACGCCCGAGGTGGGCAGAGTTGGTGGTCCAATCGGACGTGTACGCGGCACAGCGGGCACTCGCAGGGCGCTTGGCGCCAGCCGACGAAGCGGCCATCCGGGCGCTCCAGCTACTGGCCGAGCACCGAGGTCGGACCGCGGCGGACCGGCTCGCCTCCGGACTGTCCATGGCGGCAGACTTCCACGAGTTCGTGGTGAGCCTGCAGCGGGTCTTGAACGTCGACGGGTATCCAATCCTCGCGTACGACTCCAACGACGGGCATGTCCGTCTGGACCTCGACCTGCTCGGTCAGCAGTTCGGTGTCATCCTGCCGTAGGCTGGAAGACACGCACAGGCATATTGCGTGAGGTGATGCGGTTCACTCACGACCGTCCCTCGTCGCGCTGCCGATTGGACTAGTCCACCGCGTGCAAGACGTAGGTGACCACGCCCCAAACGGCGAGGTCGCTGTGCTCGCCGACCTCAATCGGAGGGTAGTCGGGATTCTCCGGAAGGAGGAAGACGAGCCCATTCCGGAGGCGGAGTCGCTTGACGGTCAGGTCACCGTCAAGGGCGGCCACGACGACATCTCCGTCGGACGGCTGGCGGGTCCGGTCGACGACGAGGAGGTCGCCGTCGTGGATGCAGGCGTCGACCATCGAGTCGCCCTCGACGCCGAGGAAGAACGTGGTCTCGGGCGTGGCGCCGATGACCTCGTCGAGCGTGGCGACGCGCTCGGCGTCGTCCTCGGTCGGGAGCGGCGGGCCGGCCGAGACGCGCGAGGCGTACAGGGTATGGCGTCGCGCGAGCGGAGCGAGGGCGTCGGGGAGGGCGTCGAGGGTCCAGACGTCGGTGACGCGGAGGGGGCGGGCGGCGAGCTCCATGCGGGAGGAGGGGCTGGTGTATGAAGTGGAGCTGCCGTTAGGGTGAGGAGAGGGTGTGCCGGTGTCGTGTCACTGGAGTCTGAAATCGCGTTGAGAGGCCTTTCTGGGCGCGAGTCCGTGCGTGTCTCATCCTCGCCCAGGGCGGCGCCTTCGATGTTGGGCGTGGGAGGGGCGACGCTCGGCGGCCCTGGTCGGGGCCGCCGTGCGCGGGGCTAGTACTCGGAGGGCAGGAGGACCGTAGTCGCGGACCGGTCGGCCTCGGTGATGACCCAGAGCCGGCTGCCGGGGGTGTCGTAGGCCGAGAGGAGCCGGGCCGGGCACGCCGGGTCGAGGGCGAGGTCGTTGGCGAGCGCGTCGTCGTCGCACACCGTGCCCCAGTCACCGGCGCGGTGGCGCCGGAGGAGGGCGAAGACGTCAACGCCGTGCCGACGGGCGAGGGCCAGCGCGCCTGGCGTGGCGACGAGGAGCCCGAGCGGGAAGCGCGGCGGGTGGAGCTGGTAGACGCGGGCCGACTCGCGGACGACGGGACCGAGGCCGCCGTAGACCAAGCCGGGCCAGCCAGCGCCGTCGCAGCCATCGCACGGCTCGACGCCCTCGTAGGCGATTCGGCCCGTGCGGGGGTCGCGTTCGCGGCAGTGGATGACGCCGTCACCTTTGCAGAACGGGCAGGAGGCCGGCGAGAGCTGGGCGGGCTCAGAGGAGCAGGGGAGCTTGTGGGCGGAGGAAGCAGACATGACGGGAGGGGATGGCCCCGCTGGCGACGACAGCCGCCAGCGGGACGGAGGGGCTAGGCGGCGTGGCGGCGGACAGGCAGGGCAGGACGGCCGAAGAGCTGGTCCCGGAGCGCCCACGTCTCGCGGATGACGCCGTGGAGGCGTTGCTCGCGAGCGGGCGTGACGGATGCCATGTCGAGCTCGAGCTCGCGGAGGGCGGCGAAGGCGGACGGGTCGCGGTCCTGGTAGACGGTGAGGGTGCGCCAGGGGCGGGCGACGTCGGTGACGACGAAGCCGGTGCGGCCGAGGCGTTCAAAGCGGATGCGCATGGGAGCGGGGGTGTGAGTTGCACAAGCAGCACCCGAGGGGGACCGAGAGGCCCAGCGCCCGGGGGCTGAAAGCCCCGCATTCGCGCGCGGAGGGCGGAGGCCAGGGCCGCGCAGAGCCGCCCGGACCGCTCGTCGGGAGGACGGCGAGCACGGAGCGAGGCGGAGCCGAGCGCCCCTTGCCGCAGCCCGGAGAGGGCCGCCTGTCGGCCCGTCGCGCCGACCTTGCGTGAGCCCCCGGGCGCACACCGAGACCGCGGCCGCAGGCCGCACCGCTGTCCCCCCTACCGCAGGGAGGCCAGCCCACGGCGCACCGCGCCGGACCCGGAGGGCCGGGCGCCAGCGGCCTGACAGCCTGGGACCACGCTCACCGAGCCGAGCGGGGCGCGCGCAGCGGGGCCGGCGAGGCGAGTCGGAGGGCGTCGGGATGTGCGCGGGGCGAGGCTCCGCGCCGCGGGCGGGGCGTCCTCCAGAGGCCTGCGGTCACCGAGCGGGTGCGGGCCGCTCATCGGCCGGCAGCGCGAGCAGTCAGTCGGTCAGCTGAGGACGCCGGTCTCGACGAGGCGCTCGATGGCTTGGGTGACGCTCTTGACGGTCCGCTCGTCGTCGGACTCGCGGGGCCAGACGACGCGGCCGACGACGGCGAGGTCGACGGGCCGCCCGGTCTCGGCATGCGTCAGGCTGCCCTCCTGGTCTGGGAGGAGCCGCTCGGCGGGGATCTCCGCGAGCGGGTTGTCGGAGGCGACGACGAGCGAGCCGTCGAGGCCGATCGAGAGGCGCTTGACCAAGACGCGGGGCCCCCATGCGGCGTCGTCGACGGTGAGCACGTGTCGATGACCCGAGAGGACGGAGGTGACGGGCTCGAAGAGGACGAGCTGGCCGTCGGGGAGCCCGCCCGAGGTGGCCGTGGGGTCGACCATCGAGTCGCCGACGACGTAGATGGCCCCGAGGCCGTCGCCAGGCCAGAACCCGAGGAGGGCCGTCAGGATCTCCTTGGGCGTCGTGAGGCGGCGGGCCTCGTCGCCGTCGACGTCGCCGACCAGGAAGCCGGGGCCGCCCGAGGCCCGGACATCGGTGTAGACCGCGACGGTGGTTTCGCGAGCGTCGGACGTGGTCGGGAGTGGGAGGGCGCGGCGGCGGACGTCGTCCCAGGCGATGTCGAGGACGGCGAGCGTCTCCTGGAGGTTCTCGGTGGAGGGGCGGGCGCGGCCGTTGATCCATCCCGAGACGGACTGCTGGCGGATGCCGAGGTGCTCGGCCAGCTCGCGCTGGCTCATCGACTTCTGAGCTGGACTTTGGCCCTATGCCGCATAGGCGAGCGTGGCGCTCATGCGCTCAAACACAGCCGCCGTCTTTTCCGCCGTCTGCGTCCCAGACCCCGATATCTCAAAAACCGCCGCGCGCCACAGCTCGACGCGGACCGCCGCCAGCGCGTCGCTGAAGGTCGGGGCCACTTTCTGGTACCACGGGCTCTGACGTGTGGGCAGCGCCCCGGCAGTGTCCAGCGTGTCCGCCGCCAGCGCGACGACCGAGAAGAGACCGAGCAGGCACGGCGTCGTCCGCGCGATGGCCGGGGCCGACCACTGCCGCTGGGTCTCGACGCCGAGGTGGCGCCGGACTTCGGCGAAGGTCACCTCGACGGTCCACCGCCGCACGTACCACCCGATGATGGTGAGCGGGCCGACACTCTGGTCGGTGCAGAGGAAGCCCTTCGGCTCATCGGTCGAGCCGGGGATGCGGACGAGCACCCACCGCAGCGGCACGGCGGGCTTGCCGACGTGATACCACAGCGCCGTGCCGGTGGCGATCTCGACGGTCCGCTCGGTCTCTCCGTACCACCGGCTCACCACGACCGTCGTCCACGTCGTCGCCGGGTCGGCCGCGCGCGCCGCCAGCGTCGGTTGCCGGTCGCCCTTCTTGCGCGGGCGACCCACGAGCCCTGGTCGCGGCTCCGGTATGGGGTCGTAGAGCGCGGCGTCGAGTCGGAGCCGGGTCACCACGGCGACGCGCGAGCACACGGCGGCGAGCAGGTCGATGGCGGCGAAACCGGAGTCCGCCACCACCACGACGTGGCGGTCGGGGAGCCACCGCGCCAGTTGGAGCACAGCCTGTCGAGCATGATCGGTCAGCTTCTTGGCTGGGCGTCCTCGTCTGCCGTAGTACCGCGCGCTGGGGCAGAGGACCGTCAGGAACGGGAGCGCCCACACGCGGCCAGCCCACCGGACGTCGGCCAGCACGGAGAGCGAGAGCCACCGGAGCCCGCTCGCCTTGACGAAGTGGCCATGGCTGGAGCGGACGGGGTCGCGGTAGATCCCGCGCGCCTCGATCTTGGCGCCCCACCGTCGCTCGATGGTGTCGTCGAGCCCGACGATCACAGGGCCTTGCGGCACGAAACGCTCCACGACGAGGCCGAGCAGGATGCGGGCGGCGGCGCGGCACGACCACCGAGCACGGCTGAGGACGCGGTGGTAGGCCGAGAACCTCTTGTCGTCACGTCCGGTGACACGGAGCGCGGCGGTGACGGTCCGGGTGCGGACCGAGAGCAGAGCCCCGACGGTGAGCACGAGGGCACGCTTGAAGACGCGGTGGTCGAAGAGCGGTCGGAAGGCTACCATGACGGCAGCGAGGGCGGGAGGCAGCGCAGGCACGGGGTCCGTTTGGTAGACAGAACCCGTGATCTACGACGCCCCCGCCCTCGTTACCAAAAGGCCAAAGTCCAGCTGAGAGAGGGCCTGGAGGAGGGCGTCGACGAACCGGTTGGCGTCGAGGGCTTGGGCGCTGGCGTCGTCGGGCATGAGGGGGCGGGCGGGTGCACAGTTGACGGAGTGTAGGCACAGCCGTAGGCTCGTGTCACCTGTCAATCGAATGATCCCCCTGACCATGCTCCTGACCCGCGATGTGGACGGCCCGGCGTACCGGGCCCGGTGCCGCGAAGACCTCCGCGACGAGGCCCCGGTACTCTCACGAGTGTCGTCGCCTGTGCGGGCGGCGGAGCTCCTGGCCCGGTCGCTCGAGCTGCGGATGGCGGCGGCCCTGAGTGCGCTCGGCGACGGTCGCCTGGACGAGCTGGGCGCGCGGCTGCACGAGCGGGAGCGTCAGGCAGCGGGTCGGCCGGCGTGGACGAGCACGTGGCTCCGTCGGCTGGTGGAGGACGAGGCCTGGTTTCGGACGCGCGGGGCGTATCTCGCTCGTCGGCAGGGACAGGTGTGGCGGTCGGGCGTCCGGTGGCCGGCACTCGTCCACGAGGCCGAGCGGCTGGAGCAGGAGGCGTCGGCGCTCGTGGCGGAGGGAGCGCGCAGCCAGGGGACCGATGAGTGAGGTGTGGCGCCGGCGTGTGTGGGCGATGGCGGACCGGACGGACGCGGCCGACCGGCTGGCGCTCCTGGCGCTGGCGGAGCTGGCCGACGCGGGCGGGGCATGCCGGACGGGGCAGCGGCGGCTCGCGCGGATGTGCGGCGTGGGCGTCCGCGCGGTTCAGGCGACGCTGGGGCGGGTCGAGGCGGCGGGCTACGTCGGGGTGGACCGGGTGGCCGGGGAGGCCAACACGTACCAGCTCCTCGACGAGCGGATCGTCGGAGAGGGCCGTGCACCGGACGCCGGGGGTGGGGTCGCCGTCGGGGGTGTGGTCCACGACGGAGGGGGCGGCGACGCGCGCGGCGGGGGGAGGGGCGACGTGGAGACCGTGCCCCGTCGTGTGGGCGGCGACGGGGGAGGTCCGCGGGCGGCAACGCCCCCTGCATACTCTGCCCCTGATGCTCTGAAAGACATGCAGCATGCCGGGCGCGGCGCGTGGGGCGACGGGTCGGTTGGCGAGTCGGCCCGCCTCGGCGTGGCCCTCGAGGCGGCGGGGGCTGCTGCTGTCGGGAAGGGTTTGTCTGAGATGCTGCGGGCGCGGGGTGTGGACGGCCCCGTCGCGACGCGGCTGGCGGAGGCGCATCCCGACCGGGTGCGCGGGCTCGTCGAGCGGTTCGACCGCGAGCGGGCCGACAAGGCACTGGGGCCAGGCTGGCTCGTGAGCGCGATCCGCGGCGGGTGGTCGGCCGGTCCGCAGGGCGAGGCCGCGGCGGGGCGGCTCCTGACCTACGCCGAGATGCTTCACGCCTGCGAGCGGAGCGGCGTGACGACCGACGACTTCGAGGCCGTGCCGCGGCCGGGGCAGAGGCCCCTGTGGCGCCGCCGTGCCTGACACTCTCACCATCTACACCTCACCAACCCACCAGACCGATGACAGACGCGACGCTGCTGTTGCAGAGCGAGGCCGCCGAGCGCGAGCTGAGCCGGACCGCGCGGTCGGCGATCGAGCGGGCGATGGCCGAGCACGGGTCCGACGTGCGGAAGCTGTACGCCCTGCTCGCCGACCAGCGGGGGATCCTGACTGCCCGGAGGCTGGCCGACCTGCTCGGCGTGACGGACCGGACGGTGACCGAGCGGTACGTGAAGCGGGGGCTCCCGTGCGTGCGGCTGGCCGCGAACGGGCCGCCGCTGTTCCTGATGGAGGACGTGGTCGCGTGGCTCCGTCAGTCGGACATCCGGCGCGGGGTGGCATGAGAGGCAGGGGAGCACGTGGATGACGGCAGGGTGCAGGAGGCGGTGCTGGGGTTCTGCTTCGTGTGAGGCTGGCTCAACGTGGCAGCGAGCGGGAACGGGGGAGAGACGGGATAGCGTGGCAATGCCTCCATGCCATATCCTTGGCGGAATTGGCCGACACTCGGCGCGGCCCTCTTTCTTCTCCTCTCTCGCATGGGACCCGTCGGCTCGTATCTCGTCCTTGATGTGGAGACGTCTGGGCTTCCGCGGGACTGGGACGCCTCCTGGCGTGATGTTGACGCGTGGCCCCGCGTGGTGTCGATCGCGTGGGCGCTGCACGACGAAGAAGGCTACCGGGTGCGCGGCTTCGACACCGTACTCAGCAGCCCAGGCGATCGCATCGAGGGAACGGAGGTCCACGGGGTGACCGTTGAGCGCGCGGGAGCGTACGGGCTCGACCGACGCTCGGTGTTAGAGCTCCTCGCCGGAACCGTTCGCGTGTGCCGGCCGACGCTCGTGTGTCACAACGTGGAGTTTGACCGGTCGGCCGTGGCGGCCGAGTTGCTCCGCGAAGGCATCGAGTGCGGTTTCCACGAGTTGCCCGTCGTCTGCACGATGCGAGCGTCTACAGCGTACTGCGACCTCCGAAGCGGTGGCGGGCGGCCAAAGTGGCCGACGTTGGAAGAACTCCATCGCACGCTGTTTGGGACGCCAGTGGAGGGTGCGCATCACGCCGCAGCGGACGTCGCGGCGACCGCTCGGGCCTACTTCCGGCTGCGGGAACTGGGAGTGGTTGGGGCGTCGTCCAGTCCAACTGGGGCGTGGCCATGAGCGCGACTCGCTTCGCCTTTCTCCGCGTCGTCGCGACGGGGCCTGACCCGCGAGCAGATGGCGTGGTTCACGTAGCCGGGGTCGTCCTGAGTGACCGGGAGGCACCTGTGGCCGGGGCGCGCGCTGTCGACCCAGGGCGACCTATACCGAGGGCCGCGTTCCTCGAGAGCGGCGTCGATAAGGAGATGGCATTCCACGCCCTCGCCTTGGGCGACGCCCTCAATGAATGGCTCCGTCCGCTCATCGAAGGGGTGGACGTCGTGTTCGTGCGAGGCGACGAGCAGCTGAAGTGGGCAGTGACGGTTCTTGACGACCGTACCATTCGGGTGGTCGACCTCGACCGATTGGTACAGTTCGCCTTGCCGGACCTCGACATCGGAGACCCCGAAGTCGTCCGGTCGATCGGCAAGGTGTTGGGTCTAGAGAAACGGCTGGGTGCGGAGGACTTTCGGTCTTTTCGTGATGGGGCGGGGGTGGAAAAGCAGGAGCCTCGCCAGCCGGCTATGCGCGCCTTGTCAGAGGGTGTGGGCTTGCTCAAGCGTGTGGTCGACCGGTTTCTCGAGGACCGGGACCGGGCCCTTCTGGGAGCTCTGGTGGGGTCGGCGTTCGAGCGAATGGGGGCGAGCAAAGGGACATTGGCACCGTTCGCGGCACTCGATAGCCTCTTGCGCTCGGGCCACGCCGTGAAGTGGATGAAGGACGACTTGTTCGCGGGCGTCGTCCACTCGCATTTCGCGGCTACGACGACCCCACCCCCGGTTGGGGACGTGCGGCCTTTCCTTCTGCCTTCGAAGGAGGGAGTCGAGCGGCCGACGAGAGAGGAGCGCGCGTCGACGGAGCCGGTCCGCCGAGAAGCTGTCCGCGACGCGTTTGCGTGGGTGCGTGGGGAGGCCAAGCTGGCCCCCCGGCCGACCCAGGATGCGTACGCGATGTTCGCGGCGAAGGCCATGAGTGACGGCGGCGTGTTCGCTCTGGAGGGCGGTACCGGCACGGGGAAGACGCTGGGGTATCTGGTTCCGGCGTTGTTGTACGCGAAGGCGAATCCGGGATCTCAGGTGTTCGTGGCCACGGCCACCAAGACGCTCCAGGGGCAGCTGGTCTCTTCCGAGATCCCACGTCTCACCCAGCGGGGCGGTCTCTTCGAGGGGATGACGGCGGCTGTCCTGAAGGGGCGGGCCAACTACCTCTGCGCAGGGGCGTTGGTTGACGAGTACGCCCGGTGCTTCGCGCCCTCGGGCTCAGTCGTGGACCGACTCGCATGGGTTCATCTCTACCTCGTCGCGACGCGCGCCGACGGGGAGACGGAGGCTGTGCGGCCGGAGAGCGTCGACAAGAAAGCGCTCTGGGCGTTGCTGGAGGAGGTGCGGGCCGACCGCTACTGCGGACGAGAGTGCTCGGGTGGCGCCGACTGCATTCCGGCTCGGGCCGAGGCGGCGGCTCTTCAGGCAGACGTCGTCGTGGCCAACCACCACAAGTTGGCGCTGTTGCCGTCGGTGTTCGGCGGGAATGGGGCCGTTTGCGTGGTGGACGAAGCCGATCGCTTCCCCGACAACGCGCGGTCTGCGTGGGGCCGAGAGGTGGCGGAGCGTGACCTGCGGCGGATGTTCGTGGCGCGGTTCCGAGGAGGCTCTCGACGCCGGGGAGCAATCGAGGTGTTCGAGGAGGCAAGCGCAGGTACGGTCTCCGTGTCGGACCTCGACGCGATCAAGGCTGCGGTGAACCGGCTGGAGGGGCTACTGGCCCGTCCGAAGCGGATCCTCGATCCCAAGCGGTACCCCGGAGATGGGGTCCTCGCCGAGCAGCGGTGGCGGTCGATGCGGCCAGACCGAGCAAAAGAGGACCTTGTTGAGATCCTGGGAGAGATTGCGGGGCTCCTTCGGACCCTCTCGACACGGTGGGAGAGAGTGGGCAACGCGATGGACGGCGACGGCGGCGGCCCGCGCGCGACGCTCCAGAAGCGAGCAGCCCGCTATGCGGAAGAGCTGATCGAGGCCGCTGGCGAGATCGAGCGGATCGTGCAGGTCTACCCTACCGATGACTGGGTGCACACGTTCGAACTGGGGTACGGCCGGTCGTGGTGCGTGCGCGTGGTGCCCTACCGAATCGGGAAGTTGCTTGAGGAGCACGTCCACGGCCGGTTTCGTTCGGTTGTATACACGTCAGCGACCCTCTACGTCGCCGATGGGACGGACCATTTCCGCCACGAGCTCGACCGCGACGAGTCGTTCACGGGAGAGGAGCGGGTGGGCTCGCCGTTCGATTTCCAGAAGCAGTGCTGCGGCGCCGTGCTCGGCTACCTGCCCGAATACGACTACCGGGCGCTGGACGAGGAGAAGGAACGGTGGGAGGTGACCGTGGCGGAGGCAATCGTCCAGCTCTCGGTAGCGATGAACGGGCGCACCCTCGTCCTGTTTACGAGCACTCGCGACATGGAGCGGGCGTTCGAGCGGGCGGCACCGGCGATTGAGCAGCACGAGATCGTCGCGCTGCTGCAGCAAGGGACGGGGGCCTACGAAGCCGACTTGTTCCGGCGTACCGTCCACTCCGTCTTGTTCGGGGTGGACCGTTTCTGGACGGGTGTTGACTTCCCCGGCGAGACGCTCTCGCTCGTGGTCATCGTTCGAGCCCCGAACCCGAACCTGAGCGCCCCGCTCGTCGAGCACCGGCAGGAAGTCCTCGGCAACCGATTCTGGACGACCTACTACGAGCCGACGGCTCGGCTCAAGCTGCGCCAAGGGTTTGGGCGGCTGATCCGCCGGGAGAGCGACAGCGGCGGCGTTGTCCTGCTCGACAGCCGGTTCGCTGGGTCGAGCCCCACGGCCCGTCAGCTGAGCGAATTGCCCCTCTCGCTTGACGTGGCGACGATATACCGGCGCGGGGAGGGGGAGGCGGCGCTCGATCTCCAATATGTCATC
Organism: uncultured Bacteroidota bacterium; assembly: GCA_963740235.1. Taxonomy (GTDB): domain Bacteria; phylum Bacteroidota; class Rhodothermia; order Rhodothermales; family Rubricoccaceae; genus Rubrivirga. The sequence goes on along the minus strand of CAVUDG010000007.1, from coordinate 507,383 downwards.
GACCGCCTGCTCGCAACGACGGGCCGGACGCCTGAATACCGGGCTCGCGGGCTCGATCTGTACGACCTGTCCCGTGCTCGCCGGGCCGACGGGGGACCCTCCGGGGGAGACGGAAGCCTTCAGGACGGGGCCTTAATACCTGACGTGGAGCGCGTACCGCCTCCCTCGCCGCCGGCGTCATGATCGCATCCGGAGCGATCGAGAGGCTAGCGGGAGCGGATCGCCAGAGATTCCGGGACTGGCCGGACCACGAGCTGCCGAGGGTAGCGTGCGGCGTTTACGCGGTCTGGGAGGGCTCTGCGCTGCTGTACGTGGGGATGTCGGGGCATGGCGCGTCGGCGGAGGCGGTCGCTCGTCGGATTGAGAGGGGGAAGCCGTGGGGGCTACGAACGCGGCTGAACAGCCACGCGAGCGGGCGTAGGAGCGGTGACCAGTTCTGCGTCTACGTGGCAGATAGGCTCGTCCTGCCGGCGATGACGCGCACGGAGATCGAGGAGGTCGGGCGGGGTGAACGGTCCCTCGACGCCATGACTCGGGCGTACGTCCGGGAGCGTCTCTCCTACGCTTACGTCGTGACCCGAGACGGGGGCGAGGCGCTGCGCGTGGAGCACGTAGGCCGGAGCGACGGGGTGGGCGGCCAACTCCCCTTGCTCAACGCGAGCACGCTTCCAGGCTCGTAGGCTTCGAGCATCGACATACTCGAGGTTAAGTCAGAGGTCGAGGAGGACGGGAGGCTGAGCCAGGCGGTAATGGACGTTGAGGATGGAGGCGTTCCCCGTCGTCCGGCCGTCAGCGCCGCGCTGAGGGGCGTGGATGCCGGCCGCCTCTGTTCCTGATGGAGGAGGTGGTCGTGTGGCTCCGCAGTCGGACGTCCGGCACGGGTCGGCGGCTACGTGACTCGGCCTGACCAGGCTCGCGGCTTCGGGTGTTTGAGCCCAGGGGAGCGGACGATAACGGCGCGGTTAGCTTCGCTCTGCTTTCGAGGTGGACGCTCCGCATGGACCGGCCGATTGTCGGCGACCTCGAGGGCCTTGTCCTCCCGTCCTGGGTCGTGCCCACTCCGCCTCCTATGATCGTCTACCACTCGACGAAGGCCCAGTTTGCCGACGACGTCCTCAGCAACGACATCGCCGGCATCGTCCACCGCCAGGTCCAGCGGGCCACGGGCGGCCGCGTCGGCGAACGCGAGGTGCTCGTCGTGGCAGAACTCGCTCCTCTACATGGACAAGGTGCTCGCGGACGCGGCCATCCCCGACGACGCGGGCGTGGCCATCGAGTACCACCTGCCCCGGTCCTCGAAGCGGGTCGACTTTCTCCTCTCCGGGCGCGACGACGAGCGGGCAGCGAGAACGTCGTCCTCGTCGAGCTCAAGCAGTGGTCGCAGGCCGAGCGGACCGGGATGGACGGGATCGTGCGGACCCGGTTCAAGGGACGGCATGGCCGACACCGCGCACCCGTCGTACCAGGCGTGGTCGTACGCCGACCTTGCTGGACGAGCTTCAACGCGACCGTCGAGGAGGACGAGCATCGGGGTCCGGCCGTGCGCGTACTGCCACAACTACGACCCGCGCACGCGCGAGCCCGCCCTCGACCACCCGTTCTACAGCGAGTACCTCGAGAAGGCGCCCCTCTTCCTGAAGCCCGACGCCGCTCCAGCCTCCGCGCGTTCATCAAGCGGTACGTCCGGCACGGCGACGAGCGGCGACGTGCTCTACCGGATCGAGCACGGGACGATCCGACCGTCGAAGAGCCCTCGCCGACGAGCTCGACTCGATGCTGCGGGGGCAACGAGGAGTTCGTGATGCTCGACGAGCAGAAGGTGGTCTACGAGCGGGCGCTCGCGCTCGGCGGGCGCGCCGACGTCGCCGACAAGCACGTCTTGATCGTCGAGGGCGGGCCCGGGCACGGGGAAGTCCGTCGTCGCCGTCAACCTCCTCGTCGAGCTCACCGCGCGCGGCAAGGTCGCGCAGTACGTCACCAAGAACGCGGCGCCCCGCGGCCGTCTACGAGAAGCGGCTCGTCGGCTCGTACAAGAAGTCGGCGATCTCGAACCTCTTCACCGGCTCGGGCGCCTTCCAGAGCGCGGCCGCGGCGACTTCGACGTGCTCGTCGTCGACGAGGCCCACCGGCTCAACGAGAAGAGCGGGCTCTACAGAACCTCGGCGAGAACCAGATCCTGGAGATCATCCGGGCCGCGCAACCTCTCCGTCTTCTTCCTCGACGAGGACCAGCGCGTCACGTTCGACGACATCGGCGAGACGGGCCGAGATCGAGCGGTGGGCCGCCGAGCCAGGCGCCGACGTCCACCGGCTCGACGCTCTCGTCGCAGTTCCGGTGCAACGGCTCGGACGGCTACCTCGCCTGGCTCGACCACACGCTCCAGATCCGGGACACGGCCAACGCGACCCTCGCACCCCGACGAGTTCGACTTCCGCGTCGTCGACTCGCCGGCCGAGCTCCGCGACCTCATCCTGGAGCGGAACGGGGAGAACAAGGCCCGGATGGTCGCCGGGCTACTGCTGGCGCTGGGTGAGCAAGAAAGACCCCGAAGCCGACGACATCGTCTTCGCCGGAGACGGCTTCTCGCACCAGTGGAACCTCGACGACGGACGGCAGCCTGTGGATCGAGTCAGCCCGACTCCGTCACCGAGGTCGGGTGCATCCACACCTGCCAGGGCCTCGAGCTCGACTACGTCGGCGTCATCGTCGGCCCCGACCTCCAGGTCCGCGGCGGCGAGGTCGATCACCGACGCCGGCGAGCGCGCGGTCTACGACAGCTCGGTCCGGGGCTACAAGAAGATGCTCAAGCAGGACCCCGAGGCGCGCCCGGGCGCTCGCCGACCGCGTGATCAAGAACACGTACCGGACGCTGCTCACGCGGGGGATGAAGGGGTGCTACGTGTACTTCGTCGACGACGAGGCCGCCGCGTTCTTCCGGTCGCGTCTGGGCGAGTCCGGCGTCGAGTCGGTCGGTGGCGAACCTGTCGCACCGGGGCCTGGCGCGGTGCGCTACGATGCCGGGTAGGCACCGGCGACGAGAGCGTCCACGGCCGTCCCGAATGCTGGCAGGGCCTCCTCGCCCCGTGCTCCGTCGAGGCGGACCTCCGACGCCCATCGCTGGAACGTGTGGGCGTGGCGCTCGGTGAGGTCGCGGGCCTTCGAGGCCGCCACGTAGTCCGACCAGCCCCCGGCGTCCGCCCGCTCGCCCCACGCAGCGACGTCGAGGAGGGCGGCATAGCGGCCGGCCCAGTCGGTCCACGGGAGGGCTGGGGCCCCGAGGAGGCCGGCCCACGCGTCGCGGCGAGCGGCCTGGTAGGATTCGGGCGAGGTCCCGGTCGCCTCAGTAAAACCGGCCAGCGCCAGCTCGGCCAGCGCCGCTCGTGCTGCGACGGTGGTATACCTCGTGGCGTTGGCCACCTCGCGGACGGTCGCCGGGCGCTCGAGACCGAGGAGCACGGCGACCACGTCGGCCTTCGCGCCGACCCCGAACGCCGCGCGCATCCGGAGAACAAGGGCCGAGGTGTCGGTGAGCCGAGGGTGGTCGCCTCCCTTGCCAGGGCGGGCGTCGAGCGGCTCAGGTCCAGCGAGGGTCTTCCACCGGCGGTCGCCAGCGGCCAGGGCCGACGCCGCGAACGGCGCAAGGGCGTCGGCCGCGGCGTCCGGCATCGCGCGGAGGAGGGACCGCGTCCGGTGCACGCTCAGGAGCGCCGCGCCGGTGCCTGCCCACCACAGGAGGAAGTCGGCGAGGCGGCGCTCGTGCTTGACGAGGAGCGAGGAGGCGAGGGTGAGGGCCTCGGGGTCGATGGTGGAGCCGATGGCCGCCGGGGTCTGTGCGGAGGCCCCGAGTGCCGCCCACTGGCGCCATGCGGCGTCGACGGCCGCGCTCCGCGCCTGCTGGCCGATCTCCGCGGGGGACGTCTGGGCGTCGCTGGGCATTTGGAGTTGGGGCTCGGTGGCCTGGCCGTGCATGGTGGTGAGGAGCCCGCCGGGTGCCGTCAGGACCTGACCCGGAAGACACGCCCGGCAACGTCAGTCTTTGCTGAAAGGAAAGCTAGTCTTTGCTCAGGACGACTCGCTGGTGGGTGAATGCGAGGCTCGTTGGCGGACGACGCTCCATTTCGACTCTCTCATAACTCGATGACGACCGGCGTCTGCGCGAGTCGGTAGGAGGCATCGAGGACGGAGGCGTTGATCGTCGTGCGGCCGGTGGCGCCAAGGGGCGGGGTGTGGACCCCGGCCGCCTCGTGGATGTCGCCGTGGACGTGGAGCCGCGGCCCCGCGTCGGCCTCGTCGAGCTGGCGGAGGCGGTCGGCCAACCGCTCGCACCCGGCGTGGTCGCCCCGGTTGGTGCTGTCGAGGGTCCCGAAGGCCGGGGCGTGGGTGACGAGGATGTCGAGGCCCTTAGGGACGTGTGACCACACCTCAGCAAGCTCGGGGCCGCCGCGGGGGAGGTTGAACGCCCAGCGGTAGAAGGCGGGGACCCACGGGGAGCCGTAGACGCGGAGGCTTGCGACGGTCGTCTCGCGGTCGACGAGGAGGAGGGCGCCGGCGTCCTCGACGCGGCGACGCGCGTGGCGGAGGGTGGCCGGGCCGTAGCGGGCGCTGACGCCCCAGGTAGGTACGGACGGCTGGAGGGGCCAGTCGTGGTTGCCGGGGACGACGACCTTGAGGGTGTGGGGGAGGGCGCCGAGCCACCGGCAGAAGGCGCGCCACTCGCCAGGCGTCCCGGACGAGCAGGCGTCGCCCGCGAAGAGGAGGACGTCGCCGTCGGGGACCTCGAGGGCCGCGTGCTGGCCGTGGGTGTCAGACAAACAGACGACGCGGGACATCCGGCGGGGGGAGCTCGTGGGGGAGGGCGCCGGTGAGTGGGTCGAGGCGGTCGGCGTGGTCGCGGGCCCACCGGAGCCAGGCGTCGAGCCGACGGTCTGCCGTAAGACGCACGGGGAACTGCTGCGTGAGCGCCGACGCACGCGCCATCCCTCAGACTCTGATGTCGGGTTTTTAGATCGCTCCTTGGACAGCGCTTCGAGGTGCCGTCGCCCGTGTCTCCGACGACGTAGCGCCGTCCAACGGCGCACACGTCCGCTGTGGAGTGAAAACGGAGAGGCGCATTCGGGCTAGGCATCATACATTTCGCCCCCTACTGACATCTGCTGTACCCCTTGGGCCTCCACCACTATGTGGCGTGGAGAATGGTTTTAGCCACCATCCTCTTCGCTCTTCCGGCGCCTCGCCTCTATGCTCAGGCGGACGTAGCCGTAGACTATATCGTAGTTCTTGATGTGTCTGGCTCGATGGCGGGCCAGCCGGCAGGATCGGGGAATCCAAACATCTTCGGCCGGGTCCAGGCCAGCCTCGTCGACTTTCTCGGTCAACTCGACCCAGGGACGACGGTTTTCGTGGCGCCCTTCGCGGACGGAATCAAGGACTTCAAGCAGTTCTCCATCGGCGGGCAGGCTGGACAGGCGGCTTCGTACGTGGAGGGGCTTTCAGCCAATGGGAGCAGCACACACGTCTACGACTCGCTCCTCGGCGCACTTTCTCAGTACGAATCATTCAGGGAAGGGCAGTCCAACAGACGCGTCGGCGTCGTTGTGGTCTACACGGATGGGAAAGACAATGGGCCAGCGGGGCGATCCATGGCAGACGTGGTCGATGAGTTCGGCCTCGCCCGCCAGCCAGACGACTTCCTCTACTACTCGACGCTGGGCGTCGAGTTGAGTCCTCAGGACCGGGCCGCCCTTGAGGCGAGTCCGTTCGCGGCGTACAACCCGAGTGAGAGTGGGGAGGTGACTCCCCTCCGTGTCATCGAGCCCCGGTACCCGCTTCTCGATTTCTCGAACCTGCTGACCGCACCCGAGACGACACGGCAGCTCCCGTTCGATGTACGGAGTCAGGGCGGGCTCCCTGCGGGGACCCGCCTCATCGCCCGCGCCTCCTTTCCCACGATCGCGCAAGCCGGGGCGGCCGTTGAGGTAGAAGGCGGCCCGTTCGACCCGACCTCCGGCGATCCGGCGGAGCTCCGCCTCCGGCTCGTCAACGTCGACCCCGGCTCGATCGAGCAGCGGATGTACGAGGGGACCATCCAGTTCGAGTCCACCCAGCCGGGTGTGTTAGCTCTGCCCGTGCGCGCGCGGTTTCGGTACCAGCCGGCGCGGACAGTGGCGCCGCCCGAGGGCGGAGTTCGGGCGATCGACCTCGGAAAGTTCAACCCGTACGAGAGAGGGGGGAGAGCATCGGGAGTGACGACCATCCCGCTCCGGTTCAACGCCGAGGCTCTATCGAAGGATGGGTCCTACTCGGTTGTTGTTGAGCCGGCAGGCGTCCTACCCCTCGATCCCAGTCACATCATCGTCAACGGGTCCCGCGGTCGACTTTCCTACGACGTCTCCGTCAATGGAGGGGTCCCCCTCGAGTTCGGGGTGGTCGTGGACTCGACCGTTGCTCCCGGCGACTACACGGGCGTGCTCGTGGTCGAGAGTGGGCCGGACGTGGAGGCGGAGCGCTTTGAAATTCCGTGGTCCGTGGAGGTGTCCGAGCCCCCGCGCACCCTCGCGGAGTGGGTAGTTCTCATCATCGGCGGGCTTCTGGCACTGGCTCTCCTCGTCTTCGTGGTCGGCGGCTTACTCAGCGGGGTGTGGCCGTTTTGGAAGCGTCCCACACTTCGGGGCGAACTCGTTGTGATCCGGGGCGCGAATGGGCCGAGCGCGATCTCGATTCGCGGGAAGGAGCACGTGAGCGTCGGGGCTGGCACCCCGCACCTCGCTGATGCATCGGGCCGGCTCACCGTTCGGGCCGAGTACGTCCGGAAGGGGCTCGTCGCGCACCAGGTCGCCAAAGTCGTGTCAGAGGAGGGCGCCGTCCTCCGCAAGAAGCCCGGCGAACGGCGGGCTTCCTCGTTCGGCTCTGAGCCCCTGGCGGACCAGGACCAGTTCGAAATCGCCCCCTACACCCTCGAATACGTCGCTTACTAACTCATGCCCCACAACGTACGTCGCACCGTCGTCATTGGTCTTGGAGGCACCGGCCGAGACGCCGTCCTCAACATCAAGAGGAAGTACCTCGAGGTCTACGGGACAGACAACGTCCCGACGACGAGATTCGTCGTCTTCGACACGACGGACTCTCAACCCCTCCAAACGGGGGACGGCGGGGAAGTCCGCCTCCGCCCCGGCGAGTTCGTCAAGATGACGGTCCCAAACCCTCGGAACGTCGTCCAGGTCAATCAGGAGGTCCGCGAGTGGTTCCCTGTTGACCGGGTGCCATTATCGGCCATCGCCGCCGGGGCCGGTCAGGTCCGGGCCCTCGGCCGGTTGAGCCTATTCGCGAACGCGCCCAGCGTCCAGGCCTCGATCAGCCAGGCGTTCAACGACGTCCGGGCGCTCCGGCCAGGGCAGGACCTCGGCCCGTTCGAGCCGATGGGTGATAATGTGCTCGTGTCCATCGTGGGGTCGCTCTCTGGCGGAACAGGGAGCGGCACATTTCTCGATATCGCGTACCTCTGTCGGTCGTTCCTGAGCGCGACGGACACCCAGGTCGGGTATCTCTTGCTCCCCGACGTGTTCGTCGGAAAGCCTGCGACGTTCAACGTGCAGCCCAACGCCTACGGCGCGCTCAAAGAGCTTGACGACCTCATGAGCATGTCGCTGTCCCAGTCGGCCGGCCCACTCGCGTTTGGCGGGAGGACCTACCCCCGAAATGAGACGCCATTCGATATCGTGTACCTGGTCAATAACCAGAATGGCAAGGGCACAGTATTCCAGGATGTCGGCGAACTCACCGAGCTTTTGGGTCTCGGGATTTTTGTTTCATCCGGCGCGACGGGAAAGGTCGCCGGGGACATTTGGGATAACCTTCGGAACCATGTGACGTCACTCGGAAAGTTTGACGGGAAGCGTCCTTCTTACACGTCGTTTGGGGTCAGTGAGTTGGTACTCGACATCAATGCTTACTCCGAGCGGCTCGCGACCGAGGTGGCCGTCCGTACCCTCGACCGGACGCTTTTAGGCGTCGACCCGAGCGGCGTCGTCGATGAAGTGGAGGCGTTCGTGAGCCGCAACGAACTCTGCGAGCACGAAGACGACCAGGTCATCGACGCGCTCCTCCCGCCAGGTCAGTACCCCCGCCTCCGGGGGCCAGAGAAGCTGACGAAGGGGGACGTGGACGAGTTCGTCGCCAAGGCGATCAAGCACCGCGAACGGGCGGAGTCCGAGGCGAAGCGGGAGGCCGGCGAGGCCTCCGTCGCCCTGACCCGAGAGAAGGCGGAGGCCATCCGAGCCTACATGCGGGAACAGCTGAGCCAGCCAAACGGGCTCGGCTACATCCTCGCGTTCCTCGAAACGTTGGGGACGAAGCTGCGAGAGTACCGCCAGGAGATGGTGGACGAGCGGGCCGAGTACCGAAACCATCTCGCAGACATGGAGGGGCGCCCGAAGGCGCTCCGGGAGGACGCCGAGGCCGCGAAGGGCAAGTTCTTCGGACGGGACCGACTGCTCGACGACCTGAAGCGGAATCTGACTGACTTCGCCGACCAGCAGGCCCGCCACGAGGCCGAAGCCGCCCGTCGGGACGCGGCTGTCGGTCTCTTTGCCGACCTAGTCGAGACGGTTGAGCGGGAGCGTGAGGGGCTCGCCGGTCTGTTCGCGAAGCTCCAGACCATCCGGAGGGCCCTCGACGACCGACTCGAGAAGCTCCGCCGCAAGCGGAGTGGGGACCGGCCCTTCACTCTCGATATCGAGCCCCCGGCTGACCTGCTCCGCGCCTCGGACGCAGTCGACGACGATGACTTCCTCCACTGGCTCCGGGCTCGAGGCGACTCGATCCATGGGCTCGCAGGGATGGCTTCTGATGACATTCGTTCGATGCTCGAGGAGTTCGCGTTCGAACGGCCCCTCGTCCGTGATGTTCAGGATCTCACCATTGAGGACGTCCTGAAGGAGATGGGAGAGGAGGAGTTCAACCGCAAGATCCGAGACCTCGCCGAACTCGCCGATCCGATGTGGCGGTACGACGCGTCTTACGTGTCGGGCGCAAAGCGAACTGAACTCATCTACCTGTTCGGCGTCACGAACGAAGAGTCCAGCGTCCTCAATCAGGATGGCCTGACGGAGATCCTCCCCCCGACGCCGTACCCTCCGGATCTCGTCAGCACGGCCGACCCGAATCGGGTCTTCTGTTACAAGGTCGAAGCGGCCGTCCCGGCGTTCATCGTCGCCGGTCTCCACACGTACAAGCAGCGGTACGAAAATCCTGACTCCTCATTCAGCTATCACGTTGACAAGCGGTGGGAGGAGTCGGCCCCAGACCTGTACCCCAGTGCGTCCGATGACACACGGCGGACGTGGAGCCTCGCCAACGCGCCCGTGTTCGGGCTCGTCGAGAAGCGGGGCGCGCACTACTACGTCAAGAGCCCGAAGCACGCGAGCCCCCTCGACGACCACTGGCGGAAGCTTGACCAGGGCCGGACGAAGGCCCTTGACGCCCTCTTGCACGAGACCCAAATCGTTGCGGAGATGCAGGACACGATTGATCGTCGGTCCAGCGAGCTCGGCCGGGCGGCTACGGCAAGCGCCCTCGCTCAGTACCTGGACTCTCTGAAGAGCAGCAAGGTCTCCGACTCGGAGACGAAGCGGCTAATCGAGGGGGAGATCTCCGACGTAGAGGCTTACGTCAAGGACCTTACTTCTCTCTAGGCCATGGGCGCGTACCCCACCCTGATCGTCGGCCTCGGCCGGACCGGCTCCGAAGTCGTTCGGCGCGCTCGGAGAGTCGTGGCCGAGGACCGGCCCGCGCTGGCACCCCTCCTGGGTGCCATCGTCTTGGATGCTGGGGGGGTCTACCGTCTTACCGAGGGCGGAGACGAGCTCGTGGTACCGCTTGAGGGGATAGCTGAAGACGGCGACCATCCCTGGCGGGCCAATGCCGACGTGGTTGGCGCGGCCTACCAGGAGGTCATCCAGGGGCTCCGGGCGGCGATTCAGGACGTCCTCTCGCTGCACGCGGCGGGGGCCTTGAACGTGGGGCAAGGACTCCAGGTGTTCGTGGCCTCTGGGCTCGCAGATCCGGTTGGCTCCGCTGCTCTCATTCACGTCCTCGAAGCGTTGGGGGAGACCCGCCGGTTCTTCCAGAACACGACCCGTCAAACCCACCTTGCCGTCTTTACCCACGACCCCGACTCCTCAGACCGGGAGGCGAGCTCCAGAGCCGCGGCCGTAGTGCGGGAGTTAGAGCATGTGCTCGACTATGACTCTAAGGTTGGGAGCGGCTCGTCAGGTTCGGTCGTTGATACGACGTGGGCGTTTTCTCGGCAGAACGCCGACGGGTTGTTCGCCGGCGGCATCGGCGACCTCGCGCCGGTGTTCGCGCGTCTCGTCGGCGCAGTGCTAAGCGGGGAGGCGATGAGCGATCGGTCGTACGCGAGCATCACCCAGATGGAGGCGCTCGGACGTCGCCGGCGCTACAGCGCCGTCGGGACAGCCCGGCTGGTGTTTCCCCGCGATGAGATCGTGGACGGGGCGGTCACCAGGGTCACATACGGGGCTCTCCGCGACGCCGTCGTCGCCGCCGACGTGTCCATTCCGGCTACGGAGGCGTACAGTCAGTCTCGAGGGTTCATCCGCCGGCTCGGGCTCGAGCGGCTCGTCGACCTCCTCCGTGTGGACGTCGACGAGCGAGAGATCTACACCCCGTTCGATCCGAAGCTCCCCACGACCGACCCGACGGGTTCGGCGACCCTCGAGGCCATCCGCGCCCAGGCCGAGGAGTACGCGGGGAACGACCTCGGTGAGATGCGGCGGGCCCTCGGCGCTCGCCGAAGCAAGCTCATCGATGCGCACCGACAGGCCCTCGCCAACGAGATGGGGGGCGTGTTGGACCGGCCAGCGCCAGTCGGTGCGGCCCTCGCTTTCCTCGCCGCTTTCGAGGGGAGCGAGTCGGGCTACATCTCGGGGGAGCCCAACGACCGGCCGCTCACGCTGGACGCGCTGGACAAAGAGGTCAGGAAGTTTTTCGACTCGCAGTTCGAGCCGATCCTCTTCGGGGAGATCGAGGACGAGGACCGGGTGTCCTACCTCGGGGCCCGGTCCCTGGGCCGGCGGGAGGTTGTCCAGCGAGTCGTCCTCGACCTGCAGACGAAGCGGAGGAACCTCGAGCGGGCCGAGGGCGCTCTCTCCCTCCTCCAGGAGGACCTGGCCAAGGCGATCGAGGCGGCTGGGGACGCCAACGAGGCGGAGGAAACCGAAAGGGGGGGACAGGGACGGCGGCCGACGTTGAGGACCGCCGGGCGACGTCGCGGTCTGAGCGGGAGAGCCGGGTCGAAGATCTCCAGAGGAGGATCGAGGAGGTTGAGGCCGACCTCGCTACCTTCGAGGTAGACATCGAGCTGCTTCGACGGATCGAGCAGGGGACGAAGGCGGAGGTCGCCCACCTCGACCGGGCGCTCACGGACGCCTCGGAACGCCGGTATCTCTTGGACAAACTGGTGTCGGACTTCGACCAGTCGCTGCCCGAACGCGAGGGGGGGTACCTCAGCGCTGTACGAGCGGTTCGCGCGGCTCGTGCGACCCTCGCCGAGGCTCGGGAGCTGAGGATGAGCCGTACGCTCAAGGCGTCTGCATCAGGAGCGGGAATCGTCGCGGTGGTGTACGTAGTGGCCGGCTGGCTCCTGGGCTGGACGGATCTGGACGCCCTCGTCTGGACCGGGGCATCCGCAGCGGTCGCTGCCGTCGTGGTCCTGATCGTGTGGGTCTTGAACAGCGCGGCGTGCACGGCGGCAGCGAAGGCCATCGAGGCCGCCGAGGCCAAGCGAGTCCGGGCCTCTGCCTCGCTAGTCGAGGACCACCGAAAGCAATTCCGAGGCCGGTTCGAACATGCGCTCTTCGGTTCGCTCGCGGACTGGCGGGGGAGCGTGCGCCGGTTCGTTGAGACTCTTCGGGAGGAGCTGGAGGCGTTCCGTGACCAGTACCGGACCTATTCGCTGGAGGAGCCTGAGGTGGGGCTCCCCGAAGGGACGGCGACCACGGAGTATGTCACGCCGGAGGAGGGCGTTGAGGGGCTTCTGGCCCGTCGGTCCAACGCGATCGCGCTGCGACTCAAGGAGTTCGCAGCTGGGTCACCTCCCTCCACGCTCTTCATTCGGTTCCGGAACGAGGGAGGTGCCTGCTTCGCGGAGTACGAGGACGCGGTGCGGGACGCCGTGCTTCCCGCCCTTGAGGATGTGCGGGAGATGACCCTCGACGACTTCATCGAGGAGGCCTTCCCGGAGAGAGAGGAGCGAGACCGCGTGGTGTATCGGGCTTACCGAAAGTCGGCGCCATATGCGTTGATCAGTGACATCGGCGCGGCCTTCGAGGGGGGGAATACGGGGGGCGCCCAGGTCGAGTCCATCGCCTATGCGTCCATTTGGTCGCCGCAGAGCCCCGGCCCTCTAAAAGCAGCGCTTGCCGAGTTCGAGGCGAGCGCCCGGTACGAAAAGGGGGCCCATGAGACTGCCGCGGACCTCATGCGAATCGACCTAGGCTACGCGGCCTTCCAGGTCGCACCGTTCGTCGAGGCCGAGCACGACCTCCGGTCGTGGGACGAGGGGTGGGAGAGGTTCCACACGACCGACGAGCTCGCTCGTGAGTCCCGTCCGATCATCCCGAGCCAGCTCGAGCTAGGGGACGAGTCGGACCTGCGCCGTCGGACTGCCTGTCTTGGTCTAGCATTTGGGCTCGTTAGGGAGAGCGACAGGGAGATTGAGATTGACGGGGAGACGTATCCGACCTACGAGGCATTCGTCAAGCGTCTCCGTCACTACTCGGGCGGGGCCCAGATGCGAGAGATACAGACCCAGCTCGATGAACACCAGAGGAAGGCGTCCCGTGAGGAGCTCTGCGCGAGGCTCGACGAGTTTCAGATTCGGCCGGACATGGACGCGGTAGACGTGAGGATCATCAAGTCTGAGCGCGACAAGCACTCTCTGTTCTGATGCGGTCGACTGGTGGGCTCGGTTGCCGGGGCGGAAAAGGCCCGGCGCTCGCTGTTCAGCAGGGATGGGCCGGTCTCCCCAACCGGACTGCCCTTAGACAGGCGTACGACGGAGTCAAGGTGTTCTCCTCGCTCGTTGTGGAAGTCTTGCCGCCGATCGATCGCCGCGACCCCGACCCGGGCACGAGTTCTACAGACGGCGCGGGACATCGGGCGGGGGGAGCTCGTGGGGGAGGGCGCCGGCGAGCAGGTCGAGGTGGGTGGCGTGGTTGCGGGCCCACCGAAGCCAGGCATCGAGCTCGGCGCGCTCCGCGTCGGAGAGAGTGCGAGTGGCGGCGCGGGCCTCGACGGCGTCGATGAAAGAGACGATCTCCTGGCTCCGCCGCCAGCTTGCGGCCTGCTCCTCGAGTCGTTGGCGCCGGGCCGCTTCGACGGCGCGCTCGTGCTCGAGGCGGCGGCGCGCTTCCTCGGCCCGTTGCCGCTCAAGACGTGCGGCCTCGCGCTGTGCCCGGTCCTCCCGTTGGCGCTGGGCCTGGAGGTAGATCTCGACGAGGGCCTTGCCGAGGCGGTCCTCAAGACGGGACGTCTGCGTGTCTCGCACGGCGCGGGCGTAGCCGGAGTAGGCCGTTCCGAACCGGAGGTGGAGGTCCCCCGAAGGACGGTACCGAACGTCCTCCCACTTGGACCGTCGCTCCTTCTTGGGCACGACCTCCTTCTTCGCCGGCTCCTGCAGCCCGAAGGGAACGGTCTCACCATCGACGACGAAGTGAGCACGTCCGCCTTCGGGCGGGGTCTCAACCTGAAAGCCGACCGCCTGGGCTGCACGGAGGAAGGCGTCGGCGATGCGCAGGGCGCGGGAGAGCGTCTGCGGCGACACCTCGAGGTCGAGCGGAGCCCGGTGCGTGTAGAGGCGGCCGTAGGTGTCCGTCGCGGCCCCCTTCAGCGCGGCTCGCGTGGCTCGGACGAGGGGCGTCGGACGCCGGAGCTCGTCGGGGACCTCGACGGTAGGGGGAGGGTCCAGCGCCGGCGGGAGTGGGCTGCGTTCGGCCTGGGGCTCAGGGATTGGCGCGGCACTCGGCCCAGTTACCCTGACGGTGTACGACGTTGGGGCGCCAGGTGTAGGCGAGGGGAGGGGCGGGCGCGGGACATCATGCCCGTGCTGGCGCTTGGCCCAGTAGCCGCGAGGCGGGGTGGGGACGCCGAGCCGGTCGCACGCCTTCTTGAGGGCGACGTCGGTGACGCCGTAGGTCGGGGCGAGGCGGCTGAGCGGGGTCTCCCAGACCTGGGCGTACAGGGTGGCCCGGTCGATGGTGGTCGTGGGCATGGCGAGGGGTGGCGTAGCGAAACCTTACCCAATACCTTAACCCCCGAAAAGCCGAAAGCCCGCATCTGGCTGCTAGGCAACCAGATGCGGGCTTTCAGGGGTGGAGATGCCGGGAGTCGAACCCGGGTCCGAGAGACGCTACAGTCCAAGCGTCTACGCGCGTAGTCAGCGCATTTAGGGTCTTTGCCCAGCCGGCATGGCCCGCTGACGGGCTTCCGGAAGGGCGCAGGCTGATTGGGTCTCGTCCCTCTGCCTCAGCCGGAGGCGTCGGGACCAGCTCACTCTAGTCGGTGCCTCGCACAGCGATAGTGAGCGTCCGCCGTGCGAGACAGCTAGCGGCGTGAGTTACGCGGCCAGCGAGTAGGAGTAGTCGTTCGCAGCTACAATTGCGGTCCGATGGGTCTTACGGGCGTATCGGACACCACCCGGCGCGCAGCTTGCCGCACACGTCTCTCGTCGAAACCGTGTCATCCCCAAAGAACAGTCGAGAGGCCGAGGCCACCGACAGAGAGACAACGTACGCACAACCGGCCCGGTGCCTAGTCCGTCGCGTCTTCATCCCGGTCGCGGGGCGTCCCGAGGGGGACCAGGCCCCGCTCGGCGAGCGCCTCCGAGAGGGCCTCCAGCACGGACCGGCGGAGGTCTCCGTCGAGAGCGTACACCTTGGAGCGACTCCCAAGGAACGACCGGCGCTCGGCGCGAACGTAGACCCGGACGAACCCACCGTCGAGCGGCACCAGGTCGAGCGCGGCGTCGGTCTTGGAGAACACCCCCGTGCCGACCCGGCGCGGCTGGGTCGTGACGATCGACGGGTCCAGCGATGGGGCCACCGTCCAGCCCGCCACGCGGGCCGCCTCGGTCAACTGCTCGACCGAGGCGCCGGCCTCCGAGCGGACCTCGTAGTCGCGGTAGGGCGGGCTGAGCCGGGGCGCGCACGCCGCCAGCGCGACGAGGAAGACCAGGGGGAGCACGCGGACCATGACGCCGAGACTACCACGGGGCCCAGCCGACGGCAGGGCCAAAAAAAAGCCGGGCGGACACGCTCACCCGTACGTGTCCGCCCGACGTGCGCGGGCCGAAGCCGCGTGCGCACGGGTATCGCTCTTTCACGTCCCCTGCGTCATGCGCGAACGGACGTGCTCAACCTCATGACAAGGGGCGTGCCACTCGTCGCCTCGGGCCGAAAATGCGCTCCCCGTCTCGACGAGGCGACGGCGATTGTCCTCGCCGGAGTTGGAGCGTCTACCGGGATGGACAGATCTGTATCGGATCCGGTACGCTCTTCCGATTCGGGCCCATCCCTGGAGGCCTCAGACAGGCATCGTGAGGCTCCAGGTGGCGCTCGTGCGTGAAGGGTCAGCCAGATCTGGGCCCGTGGAGCGCGAGGGAACGCTGCGGCCCTACCTTTGCCCTCTACGTCTGTACTTACAGTCACCCTCCTCGACCCCGGTTTCCTATGCCCTGCGGAAAAAAGCGCAAGCGTCACAAGATCGCGACCCACAAGCGGAAGAAGCGGCTCCGGAAGAACCGCCACAAGAAGAAGGGCCGCTAGTCGGGCTCCCGCAGGGCGGGTCTCCCCGCCTGGCCGGCTGCCGCGATGGCGACCCCGGTTTCAGGCCGTCTCCACCTCGGGGGCGGCCTGTTTCAGGTTCGGCCGGGCGGGTTGCGTCACATCGTGCTCGGTTATCTTTGCCGCTCCCCCACCTTGGTCTCCCTGCCCCACCTCCCATGAGCCAGCGTAGTCGATCCGCCCGAGCCTCCCTTTTCGGCTTCCTCGTCGGCGGGGCCGGCGGGATCGTCGTCGGTCTCCTGCTCGCGCCCGACGAGGGCCGTCAACTCCGCCGCCGCGCGGCCTACCTGCTCGACCGCTGGGCCGGCGACCTCGCGGCCGTCGTCGACCGGCTCGACCGGGATGGGGCGTCGAGCGACGCTCGTGCCCGCGCCGACGCCCTGGTCGCCGACGCCCGCCAGCAGGCCGAAGACCTGTTCTCCGAGGCCGACGCCCTCATCAGCCAGGCCCGCCTCGGTCGCTCCGGCGACGGCGCCTAGGTCGCCTCTCCCGTCTTCCTCCCGCGCGTCTGCGCGCCCCTCCGCTAGCCTGTGCGTTTTACGATTCTCCTCCCCAGCGCGGAGGGCAAGGCCTCCGGGGGCAACCCCCTCGCCCCCGACATGTTCGACTACCGCTCGTCGAACACGTTCAACTACTTCTCCCAGCTCAACCCCGAGCGGCGTGCGCTGATCGACGCGCTCCAGGCCCAGGTCAAGGGCGGGTCCGACGAGGACCTCGCCAAGCTGTTCGGTGTCAAGGGCGACACGCTCCAGGAGGCCGTCGACGTCAACCTCGACGTGTACCGGAGCCCGCTCATGGCGGCCGTCGACCGGTACGGGCCGGGCGTGATGTACGCGGCGATGGACTTCGCGGGCCTCCCGACGGGGTCGCAGCGCCGGCTCCTGGAGAACGGCGTCATCTTCTCGGGCCTGTTCGGGCTGCTCCGGCCGGACGACCTGATCCCGAACTACCGGCTCAAGATGGACGCCAAGGTCGAGGGGATCGGCAAGGCGGCGGCGTACTGGCGCGAGCCGCTCTCGCAGACGCTCAACGCGCTCGTCGCGGGCCACGCGGTCTGGAACCTGCTGCCGGGCTCGCACGAGGCGGCCTGGGACGACGCCGAGACGTACGGCCGGATGATCCGGGTCAAGTTCTTCCGCGAGGACGAGTCCGGCGAGCGGACGGCGGTCTCGCACGGGGTCAAGGAGCTCCGCGGCGCGCTCGTCGCCCACATCGTCAACGAGACCGCGGACTCGGTCGAGACGCTCGACGTCTGGGAGGCGCCCGACGGGTACGAGGTCGACCCCGAGGCGTCGGAGATCGACGAGGCCGGCGGCGGGACGGTCGTGATGGTCTCGGCGCCCGGCTGGGAGAAGCGCCGCGCGGCGCGCCGGAAGGCCCGCGCCGAAGCCGAGGCGGAGGCGGCCGCGGCCAAGCGCGCTCGCGAAGAGGACGACGACGACTAGACGGCGAGGGCCGCGGGGGCGGGGCCACTAGACCCCGGTCCCGCGCCCCGTGCTCCAACCCCATCTCTATGTCTGTCGTCATCGGTATCGCGGGGGGGTCGGGGTCGGGCAAGACGACCGTCCAGCGCCGCGTGATGGAGCGGTTCGGGCCGCGGCGGATCGCGCTGCTCGACCACGACGCCTACTACCGGCCGCTCGACCACCTGTCGCCCGAGCAGCGCGCGCGGTTCAACTTCGACCACCCGGACGCGCTCGAGACCGACCTGATGGTCGAGCACCTCGACCGGCTGCTGGCCGGCGAGACGGTCGAGAAGCCGACGTACTCGTTCGAGACCCACAGCCGGCTGGAGGCGACGGAGACCGTCGACCCCCGGCCCGTGATCTTGATCGACGGCATCCTGGTGCTGGCCGAGCCCGCGCTCCGCGACCGGATGGACGTCAAGCTGTTCGTCGACGCCGCGCCCGACGTGCGGCTGATGCGGCGGATGGAGCGCGACCTCCACGAGCGCGGCCGGTCCGTCGACTCGATCCTGGAGCAGTACCGGCGGACCGTCCGGCCGATGCACCTGGAGTTCGTCGAGCCGTCCAAGCGGCACGCCGACGTCATCATCCCGCGCGGCGGGCGCAACGAGGTCGCCATCGACATGGTGCTGGCGCGCGTCCAGTCGCTGCTCGACCTCGACGTGCGGGGCTGACCGACTCCGTCCGCCTCGGCACCGAGGCGGGCCTACCTCTCGTTCATCGCGGCGATCCGGCGGACGCCCTCCAGCACCAGGTGGGGCTCGACCCGGTCCACCTCGGTGAGCCGCTCGGCGAGCCAGGGGCCCCAGCCGCCGGTGGCGACCACGAGCGCGCCGCCGCCCAGCGCGGCCTGGGTCCGCCGGAGCAGCCCGGCGACGCCGTCGAGCACGAGCGCGCCCAGCCCGGCCTGGATGGCGCCGACCGTCGACGTGCCGATCGGGGACACCGTCTCCGGCCACGGGACGTCGGGGAGCTGGCGCGTGTCGCGAGCGAGCGCGCGGCGCAGCAGGTCCGGTCCGGGCAGAATGGCGCCGCCCAGGTACACCGGCTCGTGCCGGCCCGGCTTCCCAGCCGAGACGACCTCGGTCGTGATCGCGGACCCGGCGTCGAGCGCGATCACGGACGCGCCGCGTCCAAGCGCCCACGCGCCCACGGCAGCCGCCAGTCGGTCGGTGCCCAGCGTCGCCGGGCGTCTCGTACCCGAGCCGGAACGGGAGCGCGAGCGCCGTCGAGACGACGGTCGGGCCGGCGCCAGTCAGCGACGCGACGGCCTGGGCCAGCGCCGGCGTCAGCGGGGGGACCACGGAGCACAGCCCGCCCGTCTCGGGCGCTCCGCCGAGATGGCTCAGGCGCTCGGCCCAGACGTCGGCCGGCGCGTCGTCGGAGGGGAAGCGGGCGGTCTCGCCCCACCCGCCGTCCCACACGGCCGCTTTGACGGACGAGTTGCCGGCGTCGAGGGCGAGGAAGGGCACTTAGAGTTGGGGGACGTTGGGGCTGGGCCTGCCAAGGTGGCGGCCGGGTCTCGGAGTCGCAAACCTGCCGCCTGCCCGTCCCCCGCTTCCCCGAGCGCCAGCGAGCCCTACAGCCGCTCGATGCGGACGGCGTCGATCCGGTTGGGGCTGGCCTTGACGACGGTGAACCGGTGCCCCTCGTGCTCGAACCCCGCGCGCTCCTCCGGGACGCTCCCGAGGTGGGCCAGGACGAAGCCGGCGACCGTGTCGTAGTCGCCCCCGTCGAGGTCGATGTCGGTCTCGTCGACGAGCGCCTCTAGCTCGACGCGGCCGTGGACCAGGACCGTCCGGTCGTCGACGCGGCGGATGGGGGCGGCCGCCGGATCGTGCTCGTCGCGGATGTCTCCGAACAGCTCCTCCAGCAGGTCCTCCAGCGTCACGATCCCCGCCGTCCCGCCGTACTCGTCGACGGCGACGGCCAACGTCGCGCCTCCCTGGAGAAAGTCGAACAGCAGGTCGCGCGCCGGCTTCGACTCGGGCACGACGCGGACCGGCCGGAGGATCGAGCCGAGGGTCTCGGGCGCGTGGAACAGGTCGTGGGCCAGGACCACCCCCACGATCCGGTCGACGTTCTCGCGGTAGACGGGGAGCCGGCTGAACCCGGTCTCGATAAACGTCTTCCGGACCTCCTCGATCGTCGCCCCTTCCTCGACCGCCTTGATCTCGGTCCGAGGGATCATCGAGTCCTTGACGCGCAGGCTGCGGAGCTCGAACACGTTGGACAGGATCTCCGACTCCTCCTCGTCCAGGTCCAGCGTGCCGGTCTCGCGGCTCTCGCGGATTACCAGCTCGAAGTCGCGCTGTAGGAACTGCTGGACCGTGTCGGCCTCGCCCTTCGCCATCCGGACGAACAGCCCGCTGACCCAGCCGGCCACCTTGATCAGGACCCAGAACAGCCGGTACGTCACCTTGAGCGGCCCGGCCAGCACGAACAGGACGCGGACGGGCGGCTGGCGGAGCAGCGACTTCGGCAGCACCTCGCCGAGCACCAGGACGACGAGCGCAGCGATCACGGTCTGGGTGACCAGGACCCACACCGTCGGGTCGTCGAGGCCGAGCGGGCCGCTGAAGAACGCGGCCAGCGGCGGTTCCAACGCCACGCTCATCAGCGTCGAGTAGATCACCAGCGCCACGTTGTTGCCCACGAGCGTGGTCGTGAGCAGCGTGCCGGGGTCGGCCATGAAGTCCTGCACGACCGTGCCCACCCAGCCCTCCTGCCGGGCGCGGGCCTCGGTCTTGAGCCGGTTGGCCGTCACGAACGCGATCTCCGAGCCGGAAAAGAACGCGCTCAGCGCCAGCATGAGGAGGATGAGGAGGAAGACCATAGAGAGGGGGGAGGGGGGCGAGCGGGCGTCGTGCCACTCGCCGGCCCCTCGGCGGGCGCGCTAGCGGCCCTGGAACTCGGGGGTCTGGCGTTCGAGGAAGGCCATCACGCCCTCGCCGAAGTCCTCCGTCGCCGCGCACTGGGCGAACAGCGCGGCCTCCTGCTGCAGCCCCTGGGGCAGCGGGAGGTCGCTCGCGCGGATCGCCTGCAGCGTCATCGCGACGGCGACCGGCGCCTTCGAGGCGATCGTCAGGACGAGCTGGCGGGCCGTCTCGATCAGGTCGCCGGCGGGGACGACGCGGTTGACCAGGCCCACCTCGTACGCCCGCTGGGCCGACATCCGCTCGCCCGTCAGCAGCATCTCGGTCGCGATCCCGCGGCCGACCAGCCGGGGCAGCCGCTGGGTCCCGCCGAACCCCGCGATCAGGCCCAGCTGGACCTCGGGCTGGCCGAACTGGGCCGCCTCGGCGGCCACGCGCAGGTGGCAGGCCATGGCGAGCTCGCAGCCCCCGCCGAGCGCGAACCCGTTGACGGCCGCGACGACCGGCTTGGGCAGGGTCTCGATGGCGTTGAACACGGCCTGCCCACGCGCCGCGAAGCGGTGGGCGTCGAGCGGCTCCATCCCGGCGAACTCCGCGATGTCGGCGCCGGCCGCGAACGCCTTCTCGCCCGCGCCCGTGATCACGACGCCGCGGACGTCGTCCTGACGCGCCAGGCGGAGCGCCTTCGACAGTTCGGCGACGAGCTGCTGGCTGAGCGCGTTGAGCGCGTCGGGGCGGTCGAGCGTGATCGTGAGCACGCCGTCGGCGTCGGTCTCGGCGCGGAGCGTCTGGAAGTCTGGCACGGGAAAGGTGGGAACGGGGAAGGGGGACTGGAACGGGCAGGCACTGCTTCGGTGGCGCCTCGGAGGAAGAAACGACGTGAGCGGACCGTCCGCCTCTACCGGCGCCTCTCCCTCCCGCTCCTCAGGCCTGACGAGCGCCAGCGCACCTAGCGCTCACGCTGGCGGCGCCGGGCGGCCTCGGCGTCGACATCGCCCAGGACGTCGTCGAGGTCGTCCATGAGGCCGGCGTCGATCCGGCTCTCGGTGCGGCCGATCTCGCCGGCCGGCGACGCCTCGAACGCCTCCAGGTCGAACTCGTTGAGCGAGCCCATCCCCATCGTCTCGTCGAGCACCTCCATCGAGTGCTGCGTCTCCTCGACCTCCGACATCAGCGTGTCGAGCTGGAACGAGACCTCCTCGGGGTTCTGCATCGTCAGCGACTGCTCGTAGACGTAGCGGGTCACGTCCTCGATGGTCTCGAGCTGGGCCTCGATGATGGCCAGGTTCTCGCCGGCCTTCTTGAACCGGTCGAGCCGCTTCTCCAAGATCGCCAGCCGCCGCTGCTTGATCGCGCGGACGCGCGGCGGGTCGGCCTGCATCTCGTTCTGGAGCCCGGTGATCGCGTCGACGATGTCGTTCTCGCCGGTCCGCTGGGCGAACTGGACGTAGCGCTCCTTGAGCTGGAGCAGGTTGAGGTGGGCGTCCAAGAGCCCGTCGAGCTTTTTGAGGTGGGCGTCGAGCAGCCCCTGGCTGGAGTACGGGAGCTTGGCGTAGTTGTCCTTGATCGCCTTCTCCATGTTCCGGAAGCGGACGTAGCGCTTCTGGTCGTCCTTGGCGAGCGTCCGGAACACCTCGCGGTCTCGGGGCGCCTTGCGCCGCTCGTCGATCTTGCGGGCGCGGATCGCGCGCTTGTAGCGCTCGTTGCGGGGGAGCGTCCCGAGGTAGAGCAGCTCGGCCGCGGCGGCGAACACCAGCAGCACGTTGGCCGTCACGCCCCCGGTCAGCAGGGCGACGCACGAGGGCGAGGATCAGGAAGCCCAGGTTGACCGGGCTCATGAAGGCCTCCTTCGTAAAGTTGATCGACTCGTCGGGCATGGGGTGGCGGGGAGCCGGTGGCGAGTGGGAAGAGGCCCGTGGACGGCTCGCAGCGGTCCACGAGCGACTGGCTACTGGCCCCGCGAGCGGCCGATGGTCTTGGCGCCCGCGTCGCCCACCTCGGGCGGGTCGTCGGCGGGGGGCGGCATGCGGCCGATGGTCTTGGCCGAGGCCGGCGCGCTCGGCTCCGAGGCGGCCTGGGCCGCGTCGACCGACGAGGGGTCGCCGCCGCCGCCCATCTGCATCTTCATCTGGCGGACGAGCGCCTCGGCCTCGGCCTTGGCGAGGTCCTCGCGGTCGACGTCGTCGGCGTTCCCGGTGACCGGGGCGTGGCCCTCCAGGGCCACGTCGAGGCGGGCCTCGGCCTGGGCGGCGTCGCGCATCAGCCGGTCCGTCATCTCGTCCGTCTCGGACTCCAGCGCCGTGTTGCGCATCGCGCCGAGCGCGCGCGCGGTCGACGCCGTCCGCTGGGCGTCGCGGTGGGTCTGCTTGAGCTGGCGGAGCTTCTGGAGGTGGGCCTTCTCCTCGGCCTTGATGCGCTCGAACTCGTCTTTGTCCATGGGGAGGGGGGGCAGGGGGCGGGATACGACGCCGGCACAGCCGCCCCCGATCCCTCGGCTACTCGGTCCGGGTCCGGTCGCGGTCGGCCAGGGTCTTGTCGACGGGCGCGGGCTCGTCGGGGATCTGGAGCTGGGGCGCGGGCGCGGCCTGGACGGCCGGCTCGCCCAGGCCCATCTCGAGCTTGAACTGCTTGACCAGCTCGGCGCCCTGGATCTCCTGGGCGTCCTCCTCGATCTGCATGGCCTCCGTGTCGATCGAGTCGAGCGCCATCTCCATGCGGGCCTCGTTCTTGGCCGACTGCTCGTTGACGCGCCGGATCATCTCGTCGTGCGTCTGGTCGACGCCGGCGACCTCGAACTGCTCCAGCGTGTCGGCGATCTTGGCCTGCCACTTGGCCCGCTCGTGGGCGCGCAGGGCCTCCTTGGCCTCGCCGATCTTCTTCTCGCGCTCGCGCATGAAGGCCTTCTTGACCTGGAGCGCCTTGTCGTAGGCCTGCTCGGCGAACTCGAGCTGCTCGCCGGTCCGGGCCTGGGCCTCCTTGACGCCCTGGAGCTGGACCGCGTAGCGCTGGGCGATGTCGTCGCGGCCGGCGTTGATGGCCGCCTTGACCTTGCTCGTGATCGACTGCTGCTCGGCGGTGTACCGGCGGTGCTCTTTCTGGAGCAGCATCACGTTGGCTTTCACCGTCGCGATGTTCTCGTTCATCTTGGGGACCTGATCGTTCAACTCGCGCATGTTCTGCTCGAGGATCAGGCGGGGGTCTTCCATCGCGGAGATGGCGCCGCCGAACATGGACTTGATGAGTCGGCTAAATCGCTTCCACATGGGGCAAACGGGTCGGGTGGGGGAGGCGCCGGAAAGTACGCGAGGCGCCGGGGAGACGCGTCGTACGGCCGACGAGGCGAATGGTTGTCCCGGCCGGCGGTCCTGCTCCCGGCCCGCGCGCTACTCCGGGTCCCCAGCCTCCGTCTGCCACCGCTCGCCGTCGAACCGGTCGAGCACGAGTGGGCGCCGCGTCGGGGCCGCGTCGCCGATCGTGAACGCGGCGCGGACCGCCTCGGCGTCGGCGCGGGCCGGGTCGGAGGCGTAGATCTGGGCCAGCGACGTCGCCGGCCTCGACCCGCTCGCCCAAGGTCTTGTGGAGCACGAAGCCGGCCCGGGGGTCCACGTCGTCCTCCTTGCGGGCGCGGCCGGCGCCCAGGTCGACGGCGGCGTAGCCGAGCGCCAGCGGGTCGAGGTCGGTCACGACCCCGGCCGCCTCGGCGGTGACCGTCGCGACGGGCTCGCCCATGAGCGAGTCCGGGTCGTCGAGGGCCGCGGGGTCGCCGCCCTGGGCGGCGACGATCTCCTGGAAGACGCCGAACGACCACCCGTCGCGCAACGCCGCCGCGGCCAGCCGCCGGCCGACCTCCGGTGTCTCGGCCGCGCGCGCCGAGACAGAGCATCTCGCCGGCCAGCGCCAGCGTGACCTCGACGACGTCGTCGCACGGCCCGCCGGCCGGCGTCTGCTCCTGCAGGATCCGGATGGCCTCGGCCGTCTCGGGCCCGTTCCCGATGGCCCGCCCGAGCGGCGTGTCCATGTCGGTCAGGAGCGCGACGGTCGGCGTGCCGAACCCGATGCCGACGCGGACGAGCGTCTCGGCGAGCTGGCGGGCCCGCGGCTCGTCCTTCATGAACGCGCCCCGGCCCACCTTGACGTCGAGCACGAGCGCGTCGATGCCCTCGGCCAGCTTCTTCGACAGGATCGAGGCGGCGATGAGCGGGATCGACTCGACGGTCGCCGTCACGTCGCGGAGCGCGTAGAGCGCCTTGTCGGCCGGGGCGATCTCGCCCGTCTGGCCGATCAGGACCGCGCCGACCTCGGCCAGCACCTCGCGGTAGCGGTCGACGCTCAGCCCCACGTCGAAGCCGGGGATCGCCTCCAGCTTGTCGAGCGTGCCGCCGGTGTGGCCCAGCCCGCGCCCCGAGATCATCGGGACGGGCACGCCGGCCGCGGCCACCAGCGGCGCCAGCACCAGCGACACCTTGTCGCCGACGCCGCCCGTCGAGTGCTTGTCGACCTTGACGCCGGCGATGTCGGACAGGTCGAGGACGGTCCCGCTGTGCAGCATCGCCCGGGTCAGCGCGACCGTCTCGTCGTCGCTCAGCCCGCGCAGGAACACGGCCATCAAGAACGCCGACATCTGGTAGTCGGGCACGTCGCCAGCCGTGTAGGCGGCGACGAGCGCCCCGATCTCGTCGGGGGCGAGCGGGCCGCCGTCGCGCTTGCGCGTGATCAGGCGGACGACGTTGAGGTCGGACACGGGGGGAGAGGGGAGAGGGCCGGCGGCCCGGCGTCGGGCGCCCGGACAGGGTACGGCGGCACGCGCGACCGCCCCGCGGTCGTCTGCGGGGCCGGCCGAAAACGGACCGAGGCGGGCAGCCCCGGGCTGCCCGCCTCGCAGACGGTCGGTGCCGAGGGCTCTAGTCGTCCTCGGTGTCGCGCGCCGGGTTCTCGGGCGACGACGCCGGCGGCTTGGCCGTGCCCGGCACGGGCTCGTTGTCGGTCGTCGTGGCCTCCAGGCTCACGGCCGCCTTCGCCTCGGCGACCTCCTGGGCGGACGCGGCCTCGCGCGCGGCCTGGTCGGCGGCGTCCTGCTCCTGGGCCGCGACGGCCTGCTTGGCCTGCGACTTGCCGTAGCGACGCATGAACTTCTCGACGCGGCCGGCCGTGTCGACCATCGTCTTCTTGCCCGTGTAGAACGGGTGGTTCGACGAGTCGACCTCGGAGCGGTAGTCGCTGCCCATCGTCGAGCGCGTGGTGAACTCGGTCCCGTCCGCAAGCGTGACGGAGACGAAGGGGTAGTCGGGGTGGATGTCGTTCTGCATCAGGGGTGGGCCGATTGGCGGACCGGGAAGGTAGGGGGCGGCCCTGGGGGGCCCAAGCCCGCGCGTCGGTGTTCCTCCGGTCTTCGCGCGCCGGGACCGAGACGGGCCGGTCGGAGCACCCGTCAGGCGTCGTGGCCACCGAGGCCGGCCGACGCCGACTCTAGAAGAGGAGGCGGTTGACCAGGTCGTAGACGATCAGGCCCACGAGCCCGCCGACCAAGAACTCGCCCCAGCGGGGCCCGCGCCCCTCGCGGAGCACCAGGCCGGCCACGACCAGCAGGGCCGCCAGCGCGAGCTGGCCCGTCGGCAGGCCGGGCGAGGTGGGAGAGGCGCCGAGCACGCCGTACGCGACGAGCGCGACGACGCCGATGGCGGCGGAGACGGTCCCGCTCCGGCGGGTCGAGGGAGGAACGTCGGGCATGGGGGCGGTCTGGTGGAGGACGCGAGCGGAGGAGTCCGCCTCGGAGCCGAGGCGGGCGGGGTCAGGAGGCGCTCAGACCGAACACGGCGTTGGCGAACAGGAGCTGGCCGTCGGCCCAGAAGCCGCGGAAGAGCGGGCTGTCGACGAGGTAGACGACCTGGCCGCGGCCCAGCGACTCGACGCCGAACACCAACGAGTCCTCCAGCCGCGCGCGCGCCTCGACGCCCGCGAACCCGGCCGTCGGGGCCCCGCTGCGGACGACGCCCACGTTCCAGCCGTCCTTGAGGAACGCGACCGGGTCGACGCGGCGCTTGAGCACGTAGGTCCAGTCGGGGTAGCCGTAGGCGAGCGGGTGCGAGCCGTCCAGGGCCACGCGGTAGACGGCGCCCGGCACGCCCTCGGAGGCGTCGCGGCGGTCGCGGTCGGCGTAGCGGCGCAGACGGGCCGCCTCGGTCGAGTCCGCCTCGGGCGCCTCGCGGGCGGAGGCGGCGAACCCGTCGAGCCGGCCGAGCGCCGTCACGGACCTCTCCATCGCGACCAGCCGTCCGCCGGCGCGGACCCAGGTGCGGAGCGCGTCGGCCCGGTCCGAGCTCAGCCACGAGCCGTAGCCGCCGTCGGGCATCACCAACACGTCGACGCCGTCGAGCGACGCCGCGGTCACGTCGTCGGCCGTCAGCAGCGTCGCCGGGTACTCGACGACGGCGTCGAGCCAGTGCCAGACCTCGCCGAGCGCGGTCGGCGAGACGGGCGAGTCGGCCAGGACGGCGACGTTGGGGCGGCGGACGAACCCGACGCGGTTCGAGCCCACGTCGGGCCCGCTGGCCGCGAACCCGCTGGCGAGCGCGGTCAGGGGCCGGCCCGTCTCCCGAGCCGCCGCGCGGACGACGTCGTCGAACCGGTCGCCCAGGCGGCCGTTGCCGGCGCGCGTGACGACGAACGCGCCGCGCCCGAACGTTTTCCCGCCCGCCTCGAACGGCTCCGGCACGACGCGGACGCCGACGCCCTCGCGGAGCAGCCGGGCCAGCAGCCGGGCGTCGCCCGGCGACCGCCAGTCGGCGACGTAGGCGTAGGGCCGGCCCGAGGGGACCGTCGCGGCCGGGGGCGCCGGGCCCCCGACCGCGACCGACGCCTGGGCGGCGACGCCCGCGAGCCCGTAGACGTAGGGGAGCGCCCAGGCCGTCGCGTCGTACGTGACCGAGTCGGCGAGCGCCGCCTCGGGCTCGAACAGGACGGCCGCCAGCCGGCCCTTGGGCTGGTCCGTCGAAACGACGAGCGCGCCGGCCTCGACCTCGACCCGGCCCGCCTCGGTCGGCGCGTCGAGGCCGCCCCCGTAACGGACGCCCCGCACGGTCCCGCCGCCGCCCAGCCGTAGGCGATCCCCTGGAGGTCGAGCAGGTCGGCGAGCGCCCCGAGGCGGCCCGGCTCGCCCTGGGCGACGTAGGCGACGGCGCCCAAGGGACGCGCCGCGAACCCGGCCGCGAACTGCTCGCCGGACCTGGTCGGCGTCGCGAGCGACGGTGCGGACCGTCGCCAGCCCGGTCGCGACGTGGTGGTCGATCCGGTCCGCCAGCGTCAGCGTGTCGCCCTCGGCCGTCCGGATGGCGAGCCCGGCCCGGCCGCTCCCGCCCTGCTCGTAGGTCATCCCGACGGCGCCGTTGAACGTCGGCCAGGTGTCGCCGTAGCCGGGGTAGAACAGGTCGAACACCTCGCGCGTGAAGTAGAGCCAGCCCTCGCGGTCGAACACCTCGGCGTTCGCCCGGCCGATCCGGGTCTGGAGCTCGCGCTGCCACGGCGTGATCCGGGGGTGGAACGGCTCGGCGGCCGGCGCGAAGTAGTACGGGCTGTCGACGCCCTGCTCGTGGAAGTCGACGTGGACGGCCGGGAGCCAGCGGTCGTAGAGCGCGAGCCGGGCGCGCGTCTCGGGCTGGGTCCCCCAGGCCCAGTCGCGGTTGAGGTCGAACAGGTAGTGGTTGAACCGGCCGCCGGGCCACGGCTCGTCGTGCTCCCGGGCGTCGGGGTCCGGGTTGGCCGTCGCCCCGACGCGCTGGGCGTAGCCGCTCACGTAGCGGTCGCGGCCGTCGGGGTTGAGGCACGGGTCGAGGACCACGACCACGTCGGCCAGCAACGCCGGGCTCTGCGTCAGGTCGTAGAGCGTCCGCATCGCGGCCTCTGTGCTCACGGCCTCGTTGCCGTGGACGTTGTAGCTCAGCCAGACGACGGCCTTGTCGGGCGTCGCCCTGGCCGCGCGACGCCGCGACGGCGCTCTGACGCGCGGCTTGGGCCACGGCTGGGCTCTCGGCCACGACGGCCACCAGCAAGGGCCGGCCCTCGGGCGTCTCGCCGTAGCGCTCGACCGTCACCAGCGGCGACGCCTGGCCGACGGCCTCGACGTAGGCCACGACCCGGTGGTGCGGCGTGAACCGCTCGCCCAAGGCGTAGCCCAGGAACGCCTCGGGCGTCGGGACCTGGGCGCTCGCGCCGACGGCGAGCAGGAGCGTGACGAGGGCGGAGAGCGAGCGGGGCACGGGCCGGCGGGGGGTTGAACGCCAAAGCTACCCGACTCCCCCGGCCTCGGCACCGAGGCGGGCGCGGTCGGCCTCCGGCGTCCCTGGGTTGGCAGCGCGTGGGCCGAGCGACGGAACACCTGGCGGCACCTCCCTTGTTCGACGGGCCCTCTCGCTCCACCCCTCTCATGGCCGACACGACCGAACCAGTACGACATCCAGGACCCGCTCGCGCAGTACCCGCGCCCGCCCTTCCCGCGCCAGCCCCAGCCCGCGCCCGGCCTGACGGCCGAGATGGACCCGCGCCCCGACCACGGCGAGACCAGCTACCGAGGTCTGGGTCGCATGGACGGGCCGGAAGGCGCTCATCACCGGCGGCGACTCGGGCATCGGCCGGGCGACGGCCATCGCCTACGCCCGCGAGGGCGCCGCGGTCGCCATCAACTACCTCGACGCCGAGAGCCCCGACGCCCAGTCGCTGGCCGACCTGATCGAGGGCGAGGGCGGCACGCTCGTCCGCCTGCCCGGCGACCTGACCGACGAGTCGTTCTGCACCCAGCTGGTCGAGGACGCCGCCGACCAGCTCGGCGGGCTCGACGTGCTCGTCATCAACGCGGGCAAGCAGGTGTACCAGGAGAGCATCCAGGACATCACGACCGAGCAGTTCGACCGGACCTACAAGACCAACGTCTACGCCATGTTCTGGCTGTCGAAGGCGGCGCTGGAGCACCTGCCGGCCGGCGGCTCGATCATCAACGTGACCTCGATCCAGGGCTACAGCCCGTCGCCGGGCCTGCTCGACTACGCCTCGACCAAGTGGGCCATCATCGGGTTCACCAAGGCGCTCGCCAAGCAGGTCATCAAGGACGGGGTCCGCGTCAACGCGGTCGCGCCGGGCCCGTTCTGGACGCCGCTCCAGCCGTCGGGCGGGCAGCCCCAGGACAACATCGAGGAGTTCGGCGCGAGCGTCCCGCTACGGGCGCCCTGGCCAGCCGGCCGAGATCGCGCCGATGTTCGTGTTCCTGGCGACCCAGGAGTCGGGCTACAGCACCGGCGAGGTGTTCGGGTCGACGGGCGGCGAGCCGATCGCCTAGCTCCGTCTCGCTCGCCGGGCCCCGCCCGCCTCGGCGTCTCGTCGGGGCCGCCCGGCCCACGGGGCCCGGCCCACGGGGCCACCGGGGCGGGCCGGACCGAGGGGCCCCGGGTGTCGCCGGACCGGTCAATCCCGGGTCCCCCCTTGACCGGGGACGTCCCCGTCGATATCGTGGGACATCTGACCGGCGTCCTGCCTTGACCCTCGTTCTCAACAACGCGAATCGCAATCTCGTCTCCCTGAGGAGGCGCGAGCGGCGACGCGTGTAGGGTCCAGACAGACTCACACACCGACCCGAGCGGCCTCTCCACTCCCGGAGAGGCCGCTCTTTTTTTGTGCCACCCGGCACGGCCTCCAGCCCCCCGAGCCCATGTGCTCCATCCTCGGCCTCCTCGACCTCCAGACCGACCCCGCCACCGCGCGCGCCACGGCCGTCCGCCTGAGCGGGCTCCAGCGCCACCGCGGGCCCGACTGGTCCGGCGTCTACGCGACCGACCGCGCCGTTCTGGCCCACGAGCGGCTCGCCATCGTCGACGTGATGCACGGCGCCCAGCCGCTCCTCAACCCCGAGGGGACGCACGCGCTGGCGGTCAACGGCGAGATCTACAACCACCGCGCGCTGCGCGAGGGGCTGGCCGAGCCGTTCGCGTTCCAGACCGACTCGGACTGCGAGGTGATCCTGGCGCTCTACCGCGACCACGGCGCCGACTTCTTGGACCGGCTGACGGGCATCTTCGCCTTCGTCCTGGTCGACTCGGAGACGGACCGGTACCTCATCGCGCGCGACCCGATGGGCGTGATGCCGCTCTACACGGGCCGCGACGAGCACGGTACGCTGTACGTCGCGAGCGAGATGAAGGCGCTCGTGCCGGTGTGCAAGCAGATCGACCTGTTCCCGCCCGGTCACGTCTGGGACAGCGAGGTCGGCGAGCCGGTCCGGTACTACACGCGCGACTGGATGGAGTACGACGCCGTCAAGGGCAACGACGCGGCGCCCGAGACCGTCCGCGCCGCGCTCGACGCGGCCGTCAAGCGCCAGCTGATGACCGACGTGCCGTACGGCGTGCTCCTCTCGGGCGGGCTGGACTCGTCGGTCACGGCTGCGCTCGCCCAGCAGTACTCCCACCGGCGCGTCGAGGCCGACGACCAACAGGAGGCGTGGTGGCCCCACCTCCACTCGTTCGCGATCGGCCTGGAGGGCTCGCCGGACCTGGCGGCGGCCAAGGAGGTCGCGGCCCACATCGGGACCGAGCACCACACGCTGCACTTCACGGTCGAGGAGGGCGTCGACGCGATCCCCGAGGTCATCCGCCACCTCGAGACCTACGACGTCACGACGATCCGGGCGGCGACGCCCATGTTCCTGATGGCCCGGCGGATCAAGGCGATGGGGATCAAGATGGTCCTCTCGGGCGAGGGCGCCGACGAGATCTTCGGCGGCTACCTCTACTTCCACAAGGCCCCCGACGCCGAGCAGTTCCACCAAGAGACGGTCCGCAAGCTGGACCGGCTGCACCAGTTCGACTGCCTGCGCGCCAACAAGTCGATGGCGGCCTGGGGCGTCGAGGCCCGCGTGCCGTTCCTGGACCAGGAGTTCCTGGACGTCGCGATGCGCCTGAACCCCGAGGCCAAGCGGCCGACCGGTGGCAAGATGGAGAAGCACATCCTGCGCCAGGCGTTCGAGGACATGCTGCCGGCGTCGGTCGCGTGGCGCCAGAAGGAGCAGTTCTCCGACGGCGTCGGCTACAGCTGGATCGACTCGCTCAAAGCCCGCGCCGAGGACCTGGTCTCGGACGAGCAGATGGCCGCCGCCGAGTTCCGCTTCCCGATCCACCCGCCGGACACCAAGGAGGGCTACCTCTACCGGACGATCTTCGAGGCGCACTACCCCCACGACGCCTGCGCGCGGACGGTCCCGAGCGGCAAGTCGGTCGCGTGCTCGACGCCCGAGGCGCTGGCCTGGGACGCCTCCTTCGAGTCGTCCGCCGACCCGTCGGGCCGGGCCGTCGCGGGTGTCCACGTCGAGGCCTACTGACCCGCCCCCGCCCGCCTCGGTCGTGGAGCGGGCCGACCCCGACCGCCGGCGCGCCGAGGCGGGCGGGGTCAGGGGGCGGGCGTGAACGCGAGCACGCCGTCGTCGACGGGCGCGTGCCGCATCGTGACCGCGTCGCGGACGTAGTTCTGGCGGTTCCGCCAGGGCCCGCTCGGCCCTTGCTGGGGGAGCTCGGCCCGGGCGCGCTCGACGTAGCCCGACGAGAAGTCGAGGAACGGCGAGCCCGTCATCGACGGGTCACGCACCGGCGTGGCCGACCCGTAGCCCTTCTTGTCGAGGTGGTTCAGCAGCCGGCACACGTACTCGCAGCTGAGGTCGGCGCGCAACGTCCACGACGTGTTGGTGTAGCCGAACACCGAGGCCAGGTTGGGGACGCCGCTCAGCATCACGCCCCGGTAGACCAGGCAGTCCACGACCGCGACCGCGACGCCGTCGACCTCGATCTGGACGTCGCCCATCAGGTGGACCTCCAGGCCGGTCGCCGTCACCACCAGGTCGGCCTCTAGCTCGGCGCCGGACTGCAAGCGGAGACCGGTCTCGGTGAACCGCTCGATCCGGTCGGTGACGACGGACGCGGCCCCGCTGCGGATCGCCTGAAACAAGTCCTCGTCGGGCACGACGCAGATCCGCTCGTCCCACGGGTCGTAGCGCGGCGTAAAGTGGGTCTCGACGTCTATGCCGGGCAGGGCGCGCTCGACCTGGCGCACGAGCGCCCGTTTGATCCGGCCGGGCTGCCAGCGCGAGACGGCGTAGAACAAGAGCCGCGTGGCGACGCTCCGCGCGCGCGCGATCCGGTAGGCCAGCCGCTCCGGCAGGTGGCCCCGGAGCCAGTCCACGACGCGGTCCCGGGAGGGCTGCGAGATCACGTACGTCGGCGACCGCTGGAGCATGGTCACGTGGGCCGCCGTCCGGGCCAGCGCCGGCACGAGTGTGACCGCCGTCGCCCCGCTCCCGATCACGACGACGCGCTGGCCGGCCCAGTCGAGGTCGGGCGGCCAGAACTGGGGGTGGACGATGGGGCCCCGGAACCGGTCGCGGTCGGTAAAGACGGGCGCGTGGCCGTGGTCGTAGCTGTAGTACCCGCTGCACATCAGCAGGAACCGGCACGTCAGGCGTTCGGTCTCGCCGGCGTCGGTGCGCTCGACGGTCAGCGTCCACCGCGCGGTCTCCGACGCCCAGGCGGCGTGCGTCAGCCGGCGGTGGTAGCGGACGTGGCGGTCGACGCCGTGCTCGACGGCCGTGCTCCGGATGTAGTCCAGGATCTCGGCGCCGTCGGCGATGGAGCGGGCGCCGCGCCAGGGTTGGAAGGCGTAGCCGTAGGTCTGCATGTCCGAGTCGGACCGCAGACCGGGGTACTTGAAGAGGTCCCACGTCCCGCCGATGGCTCCGCGCGCCTCCAGGACGGCGTAGGTCTGGCCCGGGCTCTCGGTCTGGAGGTGGTAGCCGGCCGCGATGCCCGAGAGCCCGGCCCCGACGACGACCACGTCGAGGTCGGCGGGGTCGGGGGGCGCGTCGGGCGGAGGCGTCATGCGCGGTCGGATCGGGGGGGACGCTCCAACGCGCGCCGGCCGTCGGGGTTCGCGCGCCGCACCGACTCAGGAGATGTCCGCCTCCGGCTCCGTTGCCCCCGGCTCCTCCGCCTCGGTCCCGAGGTGGGCGGGGTCAGGCCTCGGCGCGCAGGACGGCGAGCGGCGGCTGGCGGAGCGCGCCCCGGCTGCCGGCCAGCCCAACAGCGACCGTCAGCAGCGGGACGATGACGAGCGCCCAGCCGAGCCACCCGAGATCTGGGCGGAACGGGATCTGGAAGGCGAACCGGGCCAGCCCCCACGCCCCGGCCGACGGCCAGCAGCCCGCCCGTCAGCGCGGCCAGCACGCCCAGGAGCGCGTACTCCGCGACCAGGATCCGGCGGACCTGGGCCCGGCTCGCGCCCAGCGTCCGCAGCACGACGGCCTCGCGCGTCCGCTGGGCGAGCGCCACGCGGACGGCGCCGGCCAGCACGACCAGACCCGTCACGACGGCGAACAGCGCCATGAACCGGAGCACGAACGCGACCCGACTCAGCACCCGGTCGACGAGTGCCAGCACCAGCCGGACGTCGACGGCCGACACGTTGGGGAACGCCTCCACGACGGCCGACTGGAGCCGCGCGCTCCGCTCGGGTGTGCCGGCCCGCGTCAGCAGGATGGCCGTCTGGGGCGCCTCGGCGAGCGGGCCGCTGGGGAAGACGGCGAAAAAGTTGGGCGAGACGCGCGCCCAGTCGACGTCGCGCAGGCTCGTGACCTCGCTCTCGATCTCGGCGCCCGAGATGCTCCAGGTGATCCGGCTGCCCAGCGTCACGTCGAGGTCGAGCGCGATCTCGGTCTCGAGCGAGACCGGGATCACGGCCGCGTCCGCTGGGGCGGTGCCCTGGAAGGTGCCGGCGGTCAGCGTCTCCGAGTCGACGAGCGCGGAGCGGTAGGTCGAGCGGTACTCGCGCGTCAGCGTCCAGCGCTCGGGCCCGCCCTCGCGGCCGGCGAACGAGTCGTCGGCCTGCTCGGCGAGCGTGTCGATGGGGACGCCGTCGATGGCCGCGATCCGCATCGACACGAGTGGGACCTCGTCGAGCACCGGCAGGCCCTGGGCCTGGACGAGCGCGCGCAGGCTGTCGCGCTGGCTCGGCTGGACGTCGAACAGGACCACGTCGGCCGCGCCGGCCTGGTCGGAGGGCAGCGCGACCTGCTCCAGGATGGACCGCTGGACGAGCCCGAGCGCGAGCACCAGGAACACGCCCAGCCCCATCGTCAGCAGGAGGACCAGCGTCTGGTTGCCGGGCGCGTGCAGGTTGGAGAGCCCCTGGCGCCACGCCCACGGCAGCCCGGGCCGGACGACCCGCCGCACGACCGCGCGGACGACGGCGGCCGCCAGCGCCAGCAGCCCGAACACGGCCGCCGTCCCGCCGACGAACGCCGCGGCGCCGACGAGCGACCGCGTCTGGAGGTACGCGAACCCGGCCACGACGCCGACCAGCAGCACGCCCAGCACGACGCGCAGCGGGTCGACCCCGCGCGCCGTGGCGTCCTCGCGCAACGCCCGCAGCGGCGGCACCCGGCGGACGCCCACGAGCGGCAGCAGCGCGAACAGAACCGCCGTCGCCGAGCCCACACCCAGCCCCTCGGCGAGCGCGCGCGGCACGACGGCGTTGTCGACGTCGACCGGCAGGAAGCTGGCGAACACGGCCGGCAGCAGCCGCTGGACGGCCACGCCCAGGAGCGCACCGAGGCCGGCGCCGATCACGCCGAGGGCCAGCGCCTGGAGCGCGTAGGCGGCCAGCACGCGCCGCGACGAGACGCCCAGGCACCGCAGCGTCGCGACCGTCTCGGCCTTCTCGCTCACGTAGACGCTCACCGACGACGCCACGCCGATCCCGCCCAACAGGAGCGCCACGAACCCGACGAGCGACAGGAACCGCGTGAGGTAGCCCGAGGCCTCCGACACCTCCTGCTGCTCCTCGCCGGCCGTCTCGTAGCGGACCTCGGCGGCGTCCAGGCGCGGCAAAACGGCGTCGAACCCGGCCGCCTCGTCCTCGAACCGGAACGCGGTCGCGTAGCGGGCGCGGCTCCCGAACCCGAGCAGCGTCGAGTCGAGCGCCCGGAGCGGGAGGTAGACGCGGGGCCCGACCAGCCCGGCGATGTCGGTCTGGCCCGGGACCCCGTCCACCTGGCCCACGATGGGGTACGTCCGCCCACCGACCTGGACCGAGTCGCCGACGGCGGCCTCCATCTGGAGCAAGAGCGTCGCGTCGACGAGCGCGCCCGTCGTGTCGCGGCCGAGCCCGAGCGCGGCGCCGGCCGGGGTGGTCTCGACGGCGCCGTAGAGCGGGTACGGCCCGTCGATGGCGCGGACCTGGACCAGGCGCGCCCGGCCCTCGCCGGCGCCCGACGCGGGGAAGCGGGCCATCGACGGGAACGACGCCTCGCGGACGACGGCCGCGCCGGTCTCGGCCTGGAGCGAGTCGAGCAGGGCGACCGTCGAGTCCGGGAACGCCGCGTTCCGGCGGACCTCGACGTCGGACCCGAACACCTCCTTCGACTGCTCGGCGACGGCCCGCTCCAGGTTCAGCCCGAACGACCGGATGGCGACGAGCGCCGCCACACCCAGCGCCATCGCCGAGACGTAGAGGACGAGCCGCTGGCGCATCCCGCGGCTGTCCTGCCAGGCGAATCGGAACGGGGAGAGGGCCATGCGGGAGGGGCGAGGCGGTCCGCCTCGGGGAATTGGGGGGCCGGGTAGGGCGGGCAGGCGCCGCGGCCCGACCCGCGCTCAGACCGAGGCGGGCGGGGTGGGCTGGCGGACCGCGGCGACCGGCACGGGGCGAGCGCCGGTGTCCTCGACGACGTGGCCGGCGCGGAACGTGATGGTCCGCTCGCACTGGGCGGCCAGCTCGGGGTCGTGCGTCACGACGACCAGTGCGGTGCCGGCCTCGCGGTTGAGGTCGAACAGCAGGCGCTCGACGCGGGCGCCCGTCTCGGCGTCCAGGTTGCCCGTCGGCTCGTCGGCGAACAGGAGGCGGGGGCGGCCCGAGAAGGCCCGGGCGAGCGCCACGCGCTGCTGCTCGCCGCCCGACAGCTGGGCCGGGTAGTGGCCCGAGCGGTCGGCCAGCCCGACCCGGTCGAGCAGGTCGAGCGCGGCCGCCCGCGCGCCCGAGTCGCCGCGGAGCTCCAGCGGGATCGCGACGTTCTCGGCCGCCGTCAGCGTCGGGAGCAGGCGGAAGCTCTGGAACACGAACCCGACCGACTCGGCGCGCAGGGCCGCCCGCTCGTCCTCGTCGAGCGGGCCCAGGTCGACGCCGGCCAGGCGGACCGTCCCGCGCGTCGGCCGGTCGAGCCCGGCGCACAGCCCGAGCAGAGTGGTCTTGCCGCTGCCCGACGGGCCTACGATGGCGCAGGTCGAGCCGGCGGGCACGTCGAACGAGACGCCGTCCAGGACGGTCAGCGCGCGGCCGGCGTTCGTGAACGTCTTGGACAAGTCGCGGGCGGAGAGAACGGGGCCGTCCACAGGCAGGGGGGGAGGGGGGACCAGGCGGGGCCGGCCCAACGGGGCACCGGCGTCCGGCCGTACGGGGACGCGAGGGAAGGGTTCACCAAGAGCGAGACCCGCAGGAACCGCCTGAGTCCACGCTGGGTGTCTCCCCAAACCCGCCCGAGCCCATGCGCGCCGTCCTCCTCGTCTTCGCCCTGGTCGTGGCCGGCTGCCAGGAGGTCGCCCCCGACCCGTCGCCCGACCCCACCGAGGTGGCCCTGCCCAGCGCGACGGCCACGCCCGAGTCCTCGACCACGCCCGACGTGCCCCTGGCCGCCGCCGCCGACTCCGACACCCTGACGGTCCTGTTCTTCGGGGACAGCCTGACGGCGGGCTACGGCCTGAGCGACCCGTCGCTGGCCTACCCCGCGCTCGTCGGCGCCGAGCTGGAGGCGGCCGGCGTCCCGGTCCGGGTCGTCAACGCCGGCATCAGCGGCGACACGTCGGCGGGCGGGCTGGGGCGGATCGTGTGGACGCTGCGCCAGAACCGGCCCGACGTGTTCGTGCTCGCGCTCGGCGCCAACGACGGCCTGCGTGGGACCGACCCCGAGGCGACGCGCAAGAACCTCGGCGCGATCCTGGACGCCGTCGAAGAGGCCGCGCCCGACGCCCAACTCGTCGTGGCCGGCATGGAGGCGCTCCCCAACTACGGCGCCGACTACGTCGAGCGGTTCCGGGCCGTCTTCCCGGCCGTCGCCCAGGCCCACGACGCCGCGCTCGTCCCGTTCTTGCTGGAGGGCGTGGCCGGCGTCGCGCGCCTCAACCAGTCCGACGGGGTCCACCCGACGGCGGCGGGCCAGCGGATCCTGGCCGAGACGGTCGCCGAGACGGTCGTGCCGGTCGCGCGCCGGGCCGCCAGCTAGGCCCGCCTCGGTCGGCCCGCGGGCACGCCGAGGCGGACGGTCCCGGCGTGGGCGAGGCTAGAAGTTGAGCCGGAACCCGAGTGTTCCACCCTGGGCCGGGACGCCGTTCCCGCCGAGCGACCGCCGCAGCGCCGGCACGACGGCCGCGGTCGTCCCCAGCAGCCGGAAGGTGATCGGCGCCTCGACGTGCAGGCCCAGGTCGTGCCGCCAGTCGCCGGTCGCGAGCGCGGCGACGTTGTCGCTCCCCTCGAACGTGAGGAACCGGCGGGCCTGGCCGTACACGCCGACCGTGGGGCGGACGGCGAGTGTGCCCGCGATGGGGAGGTCCCGGCCCACCGTCGCGGACGCATCGAACTGGAGCGAGGACCCGTCGTACGCCAGGAAGGGCCGGGTCGCGCTTTCTTGGAAGGTGGTGGAAAAGCGCGCGTAGGTCACCCCGCCCTCGACGCGAGCGAGAGTCCGGTCCGCCGGTCTCACCGAGTACCCGGCCACCCCGCCCAGAGACCACAGGCTGTGGTCCTGAGAGTCGTCGCCGAGCCCACCGATGCCGTACCCGCCGTGCAGCGCGACGTCGGCGCCGTTCCCGAACCGGTAGCCGACCCCGACCTGGCCTTCGCCGCCGCTCCCGCCGCCGACCCGCTGAAGGCGGAACTCGTCGAAGGTGAGGAAGATGCCGCTCTCGTCAGAGAACTGGGACTGGGCCGTGGCAGGGAGAGCGACGACGGCGAGGAGAGCGAGGGCGACGAGGCGCATACCGAGGAGGGAGGGTGGGGGAGCCGGCACAACGGAGATGCCGGCCGGTTCGTGCATCCTTCACGAATCTCCCGCCTCGGGCGGATCCCCCCGCCTCGGGCCCGAGGCGGACCGGGTCAGAAGTTGACGACGGCCCGCACCGCGCCGTCGGTGTAGAACGCGTGGTCCTGGAGCCCGACGCCGAGCCGGACGACGGGCGCCAGCGCGAGGTCGGTCCCGAGCACGCGGACGGACACCGGTAGCCCGACGACGACCCCACCCGCGTCGCGCAGGTCTTCGAGCGGCCCCGGCCCGGCCGTCCGGCCCGCCTCGCCCAGGGCGTGGCCCCGCACGAACACGCCGGTCGTGGGCTGGACTCGGGCCGAGGCGCCCAGCCCGACCCGGGCGAACACGGTCGCCTGGAGGTCGCCCGCGGCGCCGTCGACCGAGTACGCGCTCGGGACGAACGGGCCGTCCTCGACGGTCCGCCAGGCGTAGCCGGCCGAGGCGGACAGTCGGGCGCCGGCCCACCGGGACAGGCCCCACGTCCGGCCCGCGTCGAGGCCCACGCGCGTGCTCGACACCAGGCCCCGGGCGCGTTCGGTGTCGAGGTGGACGCCGGCGTCGACCCCGGACGCGGAGCGCCAGCCGGCCGCGAACGTGACCGCGGTCCGGCCGTCGGCGCCGCGCACGTCGGCTTGTTCGAGCGCGAGGTAGGCGCCGGATCCGTCGGCGAGCCACGATTGGGCGAGCGCCGAGGGCGCGGCGAGACAGACGATGAGGGTGAGCAGGCGGGTCATGGTCGAGAGGGGAGAGAGGGTTGGGGGACGTCGGCTATGGGAGTCGCCGGCTAGAGGTCGACGCGCAGGCCGGCCTCGACGTGGGGCGACCAGCGGGTCTCGTTCGGCGTCCCCCCGTCGAGCGACCGGCCCATCCCCATCGTCGCGTCGAGCGTGACCCGGGCGCCCTTGACGTCGACCGTCGTCGGCAGGCTCACGAAGGCCATCGCGGCCGACCGCGGCGCGGAGAGGGTTCCGGCCAAGCGGCGGCTCGACGCGACGGCCAGCCCCACGCCCGGCGCGACCCGGCCCGACTCGCCCCGGAGGGGGACGGCGACGACGGCGCTCGCCCCGGCGTGCGCGAACGTCGCGCGGCCCCGCGCGACCTCGGCCTCGACGGCGCCCGAGTCGAACGACTCCCGCTCGAACGCGGCCGGGTAGCGGAGCGTCTCGACGGTCCGGTCGAGCACGTCGTAGCCCACGCTCAGGCGCGAGCGGACCTCGGCCCGCCCGGCCGGCACCCTCGTCCCGACCGCGCCCGCGACGGCGACGGTCCGCTCCCGGCGGTCCGTCTGGAAGACGTCGCCGGGCTGGGGGGTGGCTCGGGGGTCGTACAGGCCCCGCGTCCCCTGCCCGACCGTCAGGTCGTCGGTGCCGAAGCGGGCGCCGAGCTGGACGTCGGCCCGCGACGAGAGCCGGTAGCCGACGGTCAGAAACGGGTCGGAGGCGTCGCGGAACAGGAGCCGCTCGGGCGAGGCCGAGCCCAGGACGGCGTAGAAGCCGGCGCCGTCGGCGGGCTGGGCCTGGACGGCGGCGGCGAGAGTCAGAGCGGCGAGAGCGAGGCAGACGCGCATGGGAGGCGGGGTAGGTGTGGGTAGCGACGGGCCATTCGGTGGGGGCGGGGCCCGCCTCGGCGCACGCGCGCGTGCGCCGAGGCCGGCGGGATCAGAAGGAGACGCGGACGGCGCCGTCGACCACCGGCGTCCCCTGCTTCGAGGCCGTCGACCGGCGGGCGGACGTTTCGGGGGAGAAGTCGTCGGCGCCGAACGCCAGGCCGGCGGTGGCCTCCAGCGTCACGGCGATCCCCTTGACGGCGACGGTCACCGGGAGCCGGGCGTAGGGCATCCAACGCGCGCCCTGGGCCTCCAGTCGCCCGCTCGTGCGCGACGACAGCGTCGCGGCCAAGCCCGCCGACGGCGTCGACCGGAGCCGGCCCCGCTCGGCGGGCACCCCGGCCGACACGCTCAGGCCCGTGTGGACGAACTTGCCGAGCGCGTGCCGCGTCTCGTTTACCTGGAGCGCGTAGCCGGGGAACGGGGACCCCCCGGTGAACACCTGGACGGAGTCCGGTTGGTAGACCGTCGAGCGGAACGAGTAGTCGTCGTACCCCACGCTCAGCCGGCCCCTCACGAGTGCCGGGCCGACGCGGCCGGTGTAGCCCGCCGAGGCGACCAGGGCGCCGGTCCGCTCCCAGCGCTGGCGGACGCTCACGTCGCGCCGCGACAGAGCCGTCGACTCGGTCGTCCGTCGGGCGTAGCCGACGTGGACGTCGACGCGGGGCGACACCCGGAGGCCGACCACCACGTCCGGGTCCGCCTCGGTCGGGAAGAGGAGCCGCTCGGGCGACGAGGCGCCGTAGGCCGCGTAGCCGCCGGGCGCGTCGAGGGAGGGCTGGGCGTCGGCGCACGCCGCCAGCAGGGCGGAGGCCAGGACGAATCGGAGTCGCATCGGGTCACGGGAAGGAGTGAGCGTAGCGACGGGCGATTCGGTGCGGGGCGGGTGGGCGCTCCGACGTTACGGTCGGCCGGCCTTGCCCCGCCGGGCACATCCGCCTCCCCACCCTGCTCGCACCTATGCCGAGGCGGGCCCGCTCGACCCGGCGCCCACGCGCGTTTCGGTCCCGTCCAGCAGTCGCCGCACGTTGGCCCGGTGCGTCCAGACGATGAAGGCCGGGACCAGCAGGGCGAACACCCAGACCGGCGGCGGGCTGGTCACGCCGAACGCGACGTCGAGCACGACGAGCGACAGCGGGAGCGACAGCGCGGCCAGGATCGAGCCCAGCGACACGTAGCGCGTGACGGCCAGCACGGCGACGAACACGACGAGCGCGAGCCCGACCGCGATCGGCGCCAGACCCGTCAGCATCCCGGCGCCCGTCGCGACGCCCTTGCCGCCCTTCCACGACCCGAAGAACAGGCGGCCCCACACCGTCACGACGTGGCCCACCATGGCCGCCGTGCCGGCCAGCGTCGCCGCCCACGCCGCGGCCAGTTCTGGCCTGGAGCCCAGGAGCCCCACCAGCGTCTCGTCGCCCACGCGGAGCCGGGAGACGAGCACGACGGCCGCCAGGCCTTTGGCAAAGTCGAGAAGGAACACGGCCAGGCCGGGCCCCTTGCCGAGCACGCGGAGAGCGTTCGTCGCGCCGGCGTTGCCGCTCCCGTGCTGGCGGAGGTCGACCCCCATCATCCGGCCGACGACCAGGCTGAAGGGGACGGCCCCCAGGAGGTAGCTGAAGGCGAGGACGAGCGCGAGCGAGGTCACGGCGAGGGCGAGGGCGTGACGGGAAGATAGAAGTCCCGCTCTGTCCACTGAGCGCGACACGGCGGCGCGTTTGTGGAGGCCCGGTGGCGCAGCGCCGGAGGCCCGGTCAAGGGGCGCCTAAGACTCGGCGAGACTGGGCCTTCCGGTTGGACCCCGTTATGCGGTCTCCTATCCTCGCACGGCACGCCACCCCCCGGCGCCCGCCCTGCGGGCCCGTTCGCGCTGTACCACCCTCTGCTTTCTGTGTGACGAGACTCCTGCTGACCGTGGCCCTCGCGGCCCTCTCGCTCCCCGCCTTCGCCCAGTCCGGCCCCATCGCGCCGGGCGGGCGCCGCGCCGAGAGCCGCCGCGCGGCCCGGACGGGCGTGGCGAGCTACTACGCCGCCTCGCTCCACGGCAACCGGACGGCCAACGGCGAGCGCTACAACCACCGCTCGCTGACGGCCGCCCACCGGTCGCTCCCGTTCGGGACGCTGCTGCGCGTGACCTCGACGCACAACGGCCGCCGCGTGCTGGTCCGCGTCAACGACCGGGGCCCGTTTATCCGGGGCCGCCAGATCGACCTGTCGGGTGGGGCCGCCGACAAGCTCCGGATGCGCCAGCGTGGCACGCACCGCGTCCGCTACGAGATCGTGGACCCGTCGACGTTGCCGAGCCGGCAGGCCCCGCCTCGGCGGAAGGTCCGGCACCTCTAGCGCTCTCCGCAGGGAGGCACGGCGGACCGAGCACCGAACCGCCTGCGCCACCCCCCGGCCTGCGCGCGACGGCTCAGCGCGCGACGCTGAACGTCGTGGTCGCCAGGACGCGGCTCCCGGCCGAGAGCCGGGCGACGTAGACGCCGGCCGGCAGCGCCGCCGCGTCGAGCGTGAGGCGGCGCTCGCCCGGCCCCGCCGTCGTCCCGAGGCGGGCGACCTCGCGGCCCAGCGCGTCGGTCACGACCACCTCGGCCTCGGCCGCGCCGTCGAGCGTGACGGCCAGCGTGGCCGCGCCGGACGCCGGGTTGGGCCAGACGCGCAGGCCGGCGTCCGAGCGGGGCGCGGCGTCGGCCGCGACCGGCTGGCCGTCGAGCGTCGCCACCCACAGGCCCGACTGCATGTCGGAGACGACCACCTTGCCCGAGGCGAAGTACGGGTAGGCCGTCCAGGCGCCGCGGTAGCCGTAGCCCACTCCGGGGAACGTGTCGAGAGTCGCGACCGCGACCGGCGCGTGCGGGTCGGAGATGTCGAACACGCGGAGCCCCTCGGTGTAGTGGGCCACGAAGAGCCGGTCGCCGCGGACGTAGCAGTTGTGGACGACGGCCTGGGGGTCGACGACGACCTCGCCCACCAGCTCGATGTCGCCCAGGTCCGACACGTCGAACACCCGGATCCAGTTGCCGCTCGTCCCGACCTCGTCGCCGACGTAGACGGTCCGCCCGTCCTCGGTCGTGCACGTGTTGTGGGCGCCGGCGCCGGGGTAGGTGAACGTGGTGACCAGCCGGAGGTCGGACGGGTCCGAGACGTCGAGCACGTCGACGCCGCCGCCGTCGTAGATCGCCGAGCCGTAGCCACGCCCGTCGCGGACCTCGAAATCGTGGTAGTACAGGACCGCCTGGTGGTCCGGCCGGAACGCGCCGACCCAGACGGGCCGGGCCGGATCGGCCAGGGAGTACACGCGGACGCCCGCGTTGCCGCTCGTCCGCCCGCCGGTGACCCACAAGTGGTCCTCGGCCACCAAGACGTTGTGGGAGCCGCCGCCGGCCACACCCGGCTGGACGTCGAGCCGGCCGACCTCGACCGGGGCCGCGGGGTCCGCCAAGTCGACGATCTGGACCGGCCCGCGCTCGTTGACGACGTAGGCGAAGCGGCCGTAGACCTTGACGTCCTTGGTGTCGCTCGTCCCGGCCGGCGCGGGCACGAAGGCCACCTCGACGGGCGCCTGGGCCGGCGCGTCCGTGATGTCGATGACCGAGACCCCGCCGTCGCGGACGGCGAGCAGGGCGTACTCGGTCCCGTCGGGCGCGGTGTAGCCCCACACGTCGCCGTAGGTCGAGACCGACGCCCGGCCGGGGTCGAGGTGCGAGGCC
This sequence comes from uncultured Bacteroidota bacterium, assembly GCA_963740235.1. Taxonomy (GTDB): domain Bacteria; phylum Bacteroidota; class Rhodothermia; order Rhodothermales; family Rubricoccaceae; genus Rubrivirga. The sequence continues at coordinate 463,765 of CAVUDG010000007.1, read as the reverse complement.
GCCGCGATCCCGAGCCCGGGCGTCTGGGCCGAGACGGCGACCGAGGCGAGCAGGACGAGCGAGAGCAAACGCATGGCGGAGTCTACGCCCGACGCTGTGCGTCCCGTGTGCGTCGCCATGCCGGATGGCCCTTTGGGTGGCGCCGAGGGTTGAGGGGGTCCGGGCCGTCCACCTTCGACCACGGGCCGCGCGCCGACGTCGGAGCGCGGCCGTCTGCCTCGCCTCGTCCTGCTCTAGCTGTCGTCGAGGCCGATCTTGAGCGACACGTCGAGCGCCGTGACCGAGTGCGTCAGCGCGCCCGACGAGATGAAGTCGACGCCGGTCGCGCCGATCCGGCCGACCGTGTCGAGCGTCACGTTGCCCGACGCCTCCGTCTGGACGCGCCCGCCGACGCGGCGGACGGCCTCCTCCAGCACCGACACGTCGAGCCCGCGGTCGGTCTGGCGGGCCATGTTGTCGAGCAAGACGCGGTCGACCCGGGCGCCGTCGGCGACGGCCGCCAGCACGGCGTCGACCTCGTCGAGCGTCCGGGCCTCGACCTCGACCGGGACGTCGAGGCCGGCCGCCTCGGCGTGCCGGCCGACCGCCTCGATGGCCTGGCGGATCCCGCCGGCCGCCGCGATGTGGTTGTCCTTGACCAGCACCATGTCAAAGAGCCCGACGCGGTGGTTGCGGGCGCCGCCAAGGGCCACGGCCCACTTGTCGAGCGCGCGCAGGCCGGGCGCCGTCTTGCGGGTGTCGAGGACGGCCGCCGGGGCCGCGGCCTCCGCCATCCGCGCCGCCGCCGTCGCGATCCCGCCCATCCGCTGCATCAGGTTGAGCGCCAGCCGCTCCGCCACCAGGATCGAGCGCGCGCGGCCGACGACGGTCCCGAACACGGTCCCGGCCGCCAGCCGGTCCCCGTCGGCCGCCGTCCACGTCACCTCCAGGTCCGGGTCGACGCGCTCGAACACGCGCTCGGCGACGGCCAGCCCGGCCACGACGCCGTCCTCCTTGAGCAGGAACCGGGCCGTCGCGCGCGTCCCGGCCGGGATCGTCGCTTCGGTCGTCACGTCGCCCGAGCCCAGGTCCTCGGCGAGCGCCCGGTCCAGGAGCGCGCCGAGGTCGGCGGAGACGGCGTCGGGCAACGGGAGCATGGGCGGTGTGTCGGTAGGGGCCGCCTCGGGACCGAGGCGGGGGAGCTAGTCGCGCCGGGCGAACTCCTCGATGATCGGCTCGGCAACGCGGGCCGGCGTCGGCCCCCACTCCTCGAAGCCCGGGATCAGCAGGCCCTCGACGTCGGCGGCCGTCGCGCCGTCGGACGCGCGCGGGACGATGGCGAGGCGGGCCGCGGCCAGGAAGTCGCGCATCACCAGGAGGTCGCTCCGGTCGCCGATCACCGAGTGGCCCTCGCCGGCATGGCCGAACACGAACACCGTCTCGTCCGAGAACCGGCCGTGGACGGCCTCCAGGACGGTCCCCCAGTTCTCGACCGACGCCCCGGCGCCCCGGTCGATGAACGGCTGGCGGCGGTTGAACACCAGGTCGCCCATGTGGACCACGTCGGCCTTCTCGAAGTGGACCACGGCGTCGCCGCAGGTGTGGGCCGGGCCGAAGTAGTGGAGCGCCAGGACCTCGTCGCCCAGGTCCGTGCTCCAGGTCCGCTGGAACGTCTCCGAGGCGTAGCGCTGGGCGTCGAGCGAGCGGCCCCGGCTGGCCGAGGCCCGCTGGAGGCCTGGCACGGCCTCGTGCGCCACGTGCTGATCGGCGACGGCCGCCAGGACCACGTTGCCCGCCGTGTGGTCGCCGTGGTGGTGCGTGTTAACGAGCACGTCGAGCCCGCGCCCGGTCCCGTCGCGCACCCCGTCCAGGAACGTCCGAGCCGACTCCGGGAACTGGGTGTCGACGGCGACCAGCGCCGCGTCCGACCGGAGGTAGCCGATCGTCCCGCCCCGCTCGGTGAACGCGCCGACCCCGCGGCGGATGTCGGTGAACTCGGCCCGCCTCGGCGCGACCCTCGGCGGGGCCGCCGAGGCGAGCGGGGAGACGAACGGGAGCGCGGCGGCAGCGGCGGCGCTCCGGGTGACGAACTGGCGGCGGGACAGCATGGCGGGGTCGGCGGGTGTCCCGAGTTTCGCGCGCCGGGCGCACCCGGTTCCCCGGCTACCGGTCCTCCTTCCGGACGGCCAGCTTGAGCGCCGTCCACGTCGCGTCGATGGAGGCCACCTTGACGTCGACCAGCCCGAGAGGGTGCGCGGCGGCGCGGACGACGTCGCCGGACACCGCGGTGTCGACGCCGGACGACTTCTTGGGCCACGACACCCAGATCGCGCCCGTGCGCGGCATGGCGTCCTTGAACACGGCCAGCCGGGCCCGGAGCCCCTCCGCCTCGGTCGTAAAGTGGTGGATCAGCCGGGGCCGGTCGTCCAGCGTCCCGTCGAGGCGGACGTCGTGGGGCAGGCCGCGGAGCAGCGCGCGGTAGTGGTCGGGCGCCTCGTCAAGGCACGCCACCATCCCGCGCCGGTACCCCAGCTTTCTCCAGAGCGCCTTGCTCACCCCGGCCCCTCGAACACGGCCCGAACCCGGTCCGGCGGCGGCACGGGCCGCCGGCGCCCGGCGTCGACGAAGCACAGCGTGACGCGGCCCGAGACCAGCACGGCGTCCTCGCCCGACCGGCGGACGGCGTAGTCGATGGGCAGGCGGACGCCGACGCTGGGGAACGTGGCCTCGACCTCGACCACGTCGTCGTAGAGCACGCTCGCGTGGTAGCGGAGGGTCGCCTCGACGACCGGCATGATGACGCCGCTCGCCTCGAGCTCGCGGTACGGCAGGCCCGCCTCGCGCAGCGCCTCCGTCCGCGCGGCCTCGAACCAGTCGAGCACGTGGGCGTGGTACACGACGCCCATCGGGTCGCACTCGCGGTACCGCACGCGGTGGCGGTGGACGTAGCGGAGGGGGGCGGCGTCGGGGGTGCCGGCCATCGTCGGGGGCTGGGGGCGTCGGGGCCGGCCGCCTCGGCGGCGCGGTGGAGGTGTGACGCGGTCGAGGTTGACGCGGTCGAGGGGCGTTACCGTTCCTCGTAGGCCCCCATCGCGTCGAACTTGGCCAGGCGGCCGGCGAGCAGGTCGTCGGTCGACTCGCCCAGGAGTGCGTCGAGGTGGGCCGAGATGGCCCGGCCCGTCGCCTCGAACGTCGCCGCCGGGTCGCGGTGGGCGCCGCCGACCGGCTCCGGGACGATCTCGTCGATCACGCCGTGGTCGATGAGGTCGGGCGCGGTCAGCTTGAGCGCGCGCGCGGCGTCCTCCTTGTGGTCCCAGCTCCGCCACAGGATCGACGAGCACGACTCGGGCGAGATCACCGAGTACCACGCGTTCTCCAGCATCAGCACCCGGTCGCCGACGCCGATCCCGAGCGCGCCGCCCGACGCGCCCTCGCCGATCACGACGACCACGATGGGGACGGGTAGACGGGCCATCACCAGCAGGTTGCGGGCGATGGCCTCGGCCTGGCCGCGCTCCTCGGCCTCCAGGCCGGGGTAGGCGCCGGGCGTGTCGAGGAACGTGACGATGGGCTTGCCGAACTTGGCCGCCATCTCCATCAGCCGCTGGGCCTTCCGGTAGCCCTCCGGGTTCGGCATCCCGAACCGGCGCTCCTTGCGCTGCTTGGTGTCGCGGCCTTTCTGGTGGCCCAGGACCATCACCGCGCGGTCTCGGCCGCCGAAGCGGGAGCCGCGGAACGTCGCCGGGCCGCCGACGAGCGCGCGGTCGTCGCCGAACAGGCGGTCGCCGTGGAGCTCGGTGAAGCCCGACGGTCAGCGAGCCGATGTAGTCGAGCGTGTAGGGCCGCTCGGGGTGCCGGGCGATCTGGACGCGCTGCCACCGCGTGAGCCCGCGGTAGATCGACTGCCGGAGCGTGTCGACGCGCGTTTCGAGCGCGGCGACCTGCGCGGAGAGGTCGACGGAGCCGTCGTCGGCCTCGAAGGCGCGGAGCTCGGCGAGCTTGGCCTCGAGGTCGGCGAGGGGCTTCTCGAAGTCGAGGAGATGAGCCATGGCCCAAAGGTACCGCTCCGCCGGCGGGGGCGTCGGCCCACGAGCGGGCCCGCTCCGGGCTCGGCCCGCCTCGGTCTCCGCGCGGGCCACTCCAACTCCGGCGGCCCCAGCGCCGACCGTCAAGCCGCCGTACGTCGGTCCGTCGTCCCGGCCCACAGCGCCCGGAGCAGGATCTCGACGTCGAGCCAGGCCGACTGGTGGCGCGCGTAGAACCAGTACGCCCGGTGGGCCTCGGCGATGGTCTGGGGCCGCGGGCCGCGCGTGTCGAGCACCGAGACGGCGCCAGGCTGAAGCCCCCACGCCGACGGCGGATGGGCCCCGTCGGCGTCGTAGCCGACCAGCGCGAGCCGGCCGGCGAGCACGGCCGGCATCCGGCCGGCGAGGGCCCCGAGGTGGGCCAGGCGGGAGCCGGGCCGAGCGGCCAGCCGCAGGACCGGCCCCAGCACGACGAACGCGAGCGCGACCGGGACCTCGACGAGCCGGCGCGACCAAGTCGGGCGGAGCGGGGCGACCGTCCGCTCGGCGGCCAGGAGCGGGGCCGCGTAGTCCTCGACGGACGCCTTCCCGATGATCCGGTCGTGGCCCGAGGCCAGGATCTTGAGCTGGACCGGCAGGTCGCGGAGCGTCCGCATCCCGTCCAGGATGGCCGTGTTGGTCAGGCTGTCCGACGCGAACACGACGTCGTCGGCGCCGTGGAGCCGGGCCAGGTCGCGGAGCTGGCGGGGCCGTCCGAGCCAGGGCAGCGCGCCGTCCGTGCCCGCCTCGGCGACGTAGCCGACGACGGCGCTCCCGCGGACGTGGTCGTCCAGGAGCCGCTGGAGCCGCTCGGCCTCGGCGCCCGCCCCGACCAGCAGCGCCCGCCGCGGCGCCCGCCGCGCGGCCCGCCACCCCAGCCGGCGCGCGAACAGGAACGCCGCCGCGACGCGCCAGCCCCAGCCCGACGACGGCCCGGCTGAAGGCGAGCGTCGGCACGAAGAAAGCGAGCGCGGCGACGGCCAGGCCCGCCAGCACGGCGCCGGCCAGGACCGACCGGAGCGACCGGCCCGACCTCCGGTACCCGCCGGCCAGCCCGACGGCCGCCACCAGCACGGCGGCGTAGGCCGGCAGCACCAGCCCGTAGTAGCTCGCCCCGAACTCGAACCCGTCGGCGCGGCTCCAGGCGAGCGCGGTCGCCACCAGGGCGACCCAGGCCAGGAGCCCGTCGGTCGCCGGCCCGGCCACGCCGCGGCCGAGGCGGCCCAGCGCGGCGAGCGCCGCCCGGACCACGATCCCGAGCCGGAGCCCGACCGCGAGCGCGCCCGAGGCGAGCCGGTCCAGGACGCCCGCCCCGGGGCGGTGCGTCACGTGCTTCTCCACGAACCGGAGCATCGCCCCGTAGAACAGGAGCACGTAGCGCAGGTCGCCCTTCTTGGTGCTCTCGCCCTTGTAGTGGACGATCTGGGTGTCGGGCGTGTAGTAGATCCGCCAGCCCGCCTGCTGGATCCGGTAGCACCAGTCGAGGTCCTCCCCGTACATGAAGAAGGCCTCGTCGAACAAGCCTGCGGCGCTGAAGACACGGCGCGCTCTTAGGCGAACCCTCTCCCCTCGCGTCTCCGGCCTCTTGCCCGGCCAGCACGGCCGCCTTGCGGACCATCATGCACGAGCCCGAGAGCGCGTCGACCTCGCAGACCTCGTCGAGCGGGAGGTACGTCAGGTTGTAGCGGCCGAACGTCGGGCTCTGGGGGAACAGCTTGCTCAGCCCCGAGATCCGGTAGAACGCGACGGCCGGCGTCGGGAACGCGCGGCGGCTCTCGGGCGCGAACGTGCCGTCGGGGTTCAGGATGCGGCAGCCGACCGCGCCCGCCTCGGGGTGGTCGTCCATGAAGGCGACCATCGTGCGGAGCGAGTCCTCCTGGAGGATCGTGTCCGGGTTGAGGACCAGGACGTGCCGGCCGGCGGCCTCGCGGATGGCCTGGTTGTTGGCCGTCGCGAACCCGACGTTGTCCTCGTTGGCGATCAGCCGGACGTCGGGGAACCGGTCGCGCACCATCTGGGCCGAGCCGTCCGCCGAGTCGTTGTCGACGACCCAGGTCTCGACCGACAGCCCCGCGCTGGCCTGCTCGACCGACCGGAGCGCCTGCTCCAGGAACTCCCGCACGTTGTACGTCACGATGACGACCGACACGTCGACCGTGGCCGCGGGGGCCTCCGTGCGGAGAGTGGCGGGGGAGAAGGGCATCGGGACGAAAATAGACGCCGGCCTCGCTCGGTTCCGTCACGTTCCGGTTACAGCGCTACGCGTCCGGGCTGAGCCTGTAGCCCGCGTGACGTAGCCAGCCAAGCGAGTCCTCCCACGTCAGCGCACCGACCGCCGCCGCCAACGCTTCGTTCAGCGCCGTCGCCGTGTCGGCCCGTGCCCGCCGGACGAGGTGCTTCACCTTCGACCACATCTCCTCGACCGCGTTGAACTCCGGCGAGTAGCGCGGCTGCCAGACCAACTCCGCTCCGCGCGCCTCGACCAGCGCTCTCAGTTCCGGCCGCTTGTGGACGGAGTGGTTGTCCCAGATCACGATGTCGCCCGGCCTCAGGTTCGGAGCGAGGTGATCCCGGACGAAGCGCTCGAACACGTCACCGTCGACGCTTCCCTCGACGGCGACGACCCCGCCGCGCCCGAGGCCGACCCACCCGAGCAGGCTCGTCCGCCGGCCCTTGCGATAGGGCGCGTGCTCCTCGCACCGTTTCCCGCGCGGGGCGTACCCGTAGGCCACCCGGCCACCAGCGACGATCCCGCTCTCGTCGACGCACACCACGCGCGCTCCATCGACCGTCGGCTGCCACGCCGCGAACGCCTCGCGCTCGGCTACGATGTCGTCGCGGAGTCGCTGGACGGCTCGGATGGACTTTTTTTGTGCGTCAGTGCCATCCGCGCCAGCGTCCGCCCAACGGTCTGTTGGCTGACAGCGGGCTCGCCGGCGTCGGCCAGCCGGGCGGCGAGCACGTGCTGTGGGACCGACGGGTCATCGTCGAGCCAACCTTGCAGCATCGCGCGGCCAACCTCGGAGACGGCGAGAGGCGTCCCGCCGGTGTTGGGCCGGGGCATGAGCGCGCCGGTATCGCGCTGGAGGGCGAGCCAGCGAACGAGCGAAGCGCGGCCGACGGCGAAGCGTGCAGCGACGGCGTCGAGGGAGGCGCCACCTTGTCGGTAGGCCGCGACGGCGCGGCGGCGGAGGTCGACGGAAACAGCCAAGAGCATCGCGTGTGGTGAGGCCAGAAGCTACCGGCTCACTCCGAGCGCGTCACGCTGTAACGGCGTCTCCTCCGGGGTGAGCGGGAGCAGGAGGGGGGTGGCCGGTAGCTTGGCCGCCCGTCTCGCCCGCCCTATGCCCTCCCCGACGTCCGACGTCCGCGCCACGCTCGGCCTGGCCGTCCCCCTCGTGCTCGTCCAGCTCTCGCAGATGTCGATGAGCTTCGTCGACGTGATGATGGTGGGCCGGCTGGGGACCGAGTCGCTGGCCGCCATCGTGCTCGGCTCGACGACGTTCTTCACGCTGGCGCTGGTCTGCGTGGGCGTCCTGGTGGCCGTCCAGCCGACCGTCGCGCAGGCCGTCGGCGCGGGCGACGACGACGCGGCGGCGCGCGGGGCGCGGCAGGGGCTGTGGCTGGCGCTCGCTCCTGGGCGTCCCGTTCACGGTGGCCCTGGGGTTCGCCGAGCCCGCCCTCCTCGCGACCGGCCAGGACCCGGAGACGGCCGCGCTCGCGGCGGCCTACCTCGGCGCGATCCGCTGGGGGTTCGTGCCGAACCTGCTGTTCACGGCGTTGCGCGGGCTGTGCGAGGGCGACGCCCGGCCCGCGTCCCGTGCTCGCGGTGACGCTGCTCGGCGTGGGCGTCAACGCGGTCCTCAACTACGGGCTGATGTTCGGGCGCCTGGGGCCTGCCCGCGCTCGGCGTCGTGGGGACCGGCTGGAGCTCGGCGCGTCACGATGACGCTCATGTTCGTGGCGCTCGCTCGTGACGTGCGGCGGGCCCGCTGGGCCGCTTCCGCGTGTTCGCCGGGCTGCGCCGACCGGACCCCGAGGCGCTGGGCGCGCTGTTCCGCTTGGGCTGGCCCATCGGCGTCGGGTTCGGGCTGGAGGCCGGCCTGTTCACCGCGGCGACGCTGCTGGTGGGCCGGCTGCCCGGCCACGAGGTGGCGCTCGCGGCGCACCAGATCGCGCTCAACGCGGCCAGCGTCACGTTCATGGTGCCGCTCGGGGATCGGGATGGCCGGGGGCATCCGGGTCGGGCAGGCGGCCGGCGCCGGCGACCTCGCCGGCGCCGCGCGGGCCGGGTGGACGGCGACGGCGCTGGGCGCCGCGTTCATGGCGTCCTCGGCGCTGCTGTTCTGGCTCCGGCCCGAGCTGGTCGTCTGGATCTACGCCGGCGACCGACCCCAGCCGGAGGTGGCCGCGCTCGCGGCGACGCTTGCTGGGCATCGCGGCCGTGTTCCAGCTGTTCGACGGCGTCCAGGCGGCGGTCGCGGGCGCGCTCCGCGGGCTCAAGGACACGCGCGTGCCGATGCTCATCGCGGCCGTCTCGTACTGGGGCGTCGGGCTGACGGTCGGCGGCGTGCTCGGGTTGGCGCTACGGCGGCGGCGCGCCGCGGCCTGTGGTGGGGCCTGACGCTCGGGCTCGCGACGGCGTCGGTCGGGCTCTCGCTCCGGTTCCGGCGGATGACGCGGCCCCGGGCCGCCGCCTCGGCGCCGAGGTGGCAGGGCGGGCTCGAGGGCGCGTCGGAGGCCTCCGGGTCGAGCGCCCGTGAGGGCTGAGGGTGGTGTCGGGGGGGCGCCGAAGGTGCGGGGGGCGGGTGGGAGCGCGGCGGCGTGCTACTTTCAGCCGGCTCTGAAAGTCGCGCGAGGCCCCGGCGCCTCCCGCGGCGGGCCCGTCGGCGGGAGGTCCGGGGCAGCCTGGCGGCCTCCGAGTCGGCCTTTCGACCTATCTTCGCCGGGTCCCCGGGGGTCGATCTACCTTCGCGAGTGCCCCTCTCTGCCTGTTCGCGGGCCCCTCACCCAGCGGTCATGCCTCAGCTGTTTCCGCGCAACGTCAACGCCCTGCCCGCCGCCTCCCTGTTCGGAGCGCTCGGCGGCGGCGTCCTGGTCGTCCTGCTCGCCTGGTACTACCTCTCGCCCGAGTTCTACGAGGTCGGGTACATGCCCGAGCAGCCGGTCCCGTACAGCCACGCCTTCCACGCCGGCCAGCTCGGGATGGACTGCCGGTACTGCCACAACCACGTCGAGCAGAGCCCGCACGCCAACGTGCCGAGCACCCAGACGTGCATGAACTGCCACGGCGTGGTCGCGACGGAGTCGGCCGAAGCTGCTGCCGGTGCGCGAGAGCTGGGCGACCGGCGTGCCCGTCGAGTGGGTCAAGGTCCACCACATCCCGGACTACGCCCAGTTCAGCCACACGGCCCACGTCAACGTGGGCGTCGGGTGCGAGAGCTGCCACGGGCGGATCGACCAGATGGAGGTCGTCTACCAGGTGTCGAGCCGATGTCGATGGGCTGGTGCCTCGAGTGCCACCGCGCGCCCGAGGAGCACCTCCGCGACCCGGCGCTCGTCACCCAGATGGGCTACGCCGAGGACGTCCGCGCCGACGACGACACGTTCGAGGCCTACCTCGCCGCCAACCTCGAGCGGATCGAGCGCGAGGGCATCAAGCCGCCCCAGAACTGCTCGGCCTGCCACTACTAGACGCGTTGGAGGGTGCGGGGTTCGGGGTCCGAGCGTCCGCTCTGGACGGCCTTCCGCCCCGACCTTCAACCTCTGAACCTTCCAACCTCTCACCTCACGAATGATCGAGCTCGACGTCCTGAGCGCCGCCCAGACGGCCGCCGACGAAGACGCCCAGGCCGCCGCCGGCCAGGCCCCCACCTGGCGCAGCCGCGCCGACCGCGACGGCGCCCGGCGCCGCTCGCCCAGCACGAGTTCCTGCCCGGCGCCCCGGTCACCGAGGCCGACGCCGGGACCAGCCGCCGCTCGTTCCTCAAGGTGATGGGCGCCTGCGCCGCGCTCGCCGGCATGACCGGCTGCCGCCGGCCCGGTCGAGACGCATCCTGCCCTACGCCCGCAAGCCCGAGGACGTGATCCCGGGCGTCCCGAGCGTACTACGCGACCGCGATGCCGCTCGGCGGCGTCGGCCACGCCCTGCTCGTCCAGAGCCACGAGGGCCGGCCGACGAAGGTCGAGGGCAACCCGGAGCACCCGATCTCGGGGGGCTCGACCGACCTCTTCGCGCAGGCCTCCGTCCTCCAGCTCTACGACCCCGACCGCAGCCGCCACGTCTGGACGACGTGGCGACGACGCGGCCCGGCCGGGCCGACTGGGGCGCCTTCGTGGCCGAGGCCGCCCGCCTCCGCCTCCAGGGCGGGCCGGTCGCCGTGCTCGCCGAGCCCGTCGGCCTCGCCGACGGCCGACGCGCTTGCGCGACCGATTCCTGGCCGCCACGCCCGGCGCGCGCTGGATCACGCTCGGTGCCCACCTCGACGACCCGCAGGCGCTCGGCACGCAGCACGCGCTCGGCCAGCCGGCCCGCCCGCTCTTCCGCTTCGCCGAGGCCGACGTGATCGTCGCGCTCGACGCCGACTTCATCGGCGCCGAGGACCCGAACTCGGTCTGGAACAACCGCCAGTACGCCGCCTCGCGCCGCGTCGACGAGCGGGGCTCGATGAGCCGCCTCTACGCCGTCGAGTCGACGATGACGACGACGGGCGGCATGGCCGACCACCGCGCGGCCGTCAAGGCGGGCGCGGTCCCGTTCGTGGCCGCCGCCATCGCCCGGGGCCTGGGCGTCGGCGACGGGCGTCTCGGGCGACAGGTCGAGGCGGCGACATGCAGCCGATCATCGAGGCCATCGTGCCGACGTGCAGGCCGCCGGCGGCCGCGCCGTGTTCGTGGCCGGCCCGACCCAGCCGGCCGAGGTCCACGCCCTCGCCGCGGCCCTCAACGGCCGCTTCGGCGGCGGCGTGGTCGAGTACCTCGCGACGGGCGCCGGCCCGGTCGAGCCGGTCGGCCCGCAGCTGGCCGCGCTCGTCCGCGACATGCGGGCCGGCCAGGTCGACACGCTGCTGATGCTGGGCACGAACCCGGTCTACACGCTCCCGGCCGAGCTCGGGCTTCGAGGAGGCGCTCGCGGAGCGTGCGCACGCTCGATCCACGTCGGCCTGTACCGCGACGAGACCGGGCAGCGCGCGACGTGGCACCTCCCGCGCGCCCACTACCTCGAGAGCTGGGGCGACGCCCGCGCCTACGACGGCACGCTGTCCATCGTCCAGCCGCTGATCGCGCCGCTCTACGCCGACGCGCACTCGGACCTGGAGGTCCTGAACACGCTGGCGACCGGCCGCAACAACGCCGGCTACGACCTGCTCCGCCAGTCGCTCCAGGGCACGCTCGGGGCGACTTCGAGACCGCCTGGCGGACGGCGCTCCACGACGGGTTCGTGACCGGCACCGCCTTCGCGTCGCTCGGCACCGGCGGCGGTACGGCCGACCTGTCCGGCCTCGACGTCCCGGCCGACGACGCCATCGAGCTGGTCGTCCGCACCAGCCCGACGCTCTACGACGGCGCGTTCTCGAACGTGTCCTGGATGCAGGAGACGCCGCACCCGGTCACCAAGGTGACGTGGGACCCGGTCGCGCTGGTCTCGCCGCGCACGGCGGTCGCGCTCGGGCTCGACCAGGCCGACCGGTTCGAGACGGGCGAGGTCGACGCCTTCGAGGGGACGGCCCTGGACGCGGGCAAGAACTACGCGTCGGTCGTCCGCCTGACGACCGAGCGGGCGGCCCGTCGAGCTGCCCGTCTGGGTCCAGCCCGGCCACCCCGACAACTCGGTCACGGCGTTCTTGGGCTACGGCCGCGACCTCGCGACCGACCGCCCGATCGAGGACATGAACGTCTTCGGGCGCGTCAACCGCTGGCTCCGGCCGGGCAGCGTCGACACCGACGTGTACCGAATGGGCGCGTTGGCAACGTTCGTCGGCGCCGAGCTGAGCGGGGGCGCGCCCTCGGCGCGCGTCGAGCGCTGCCGGACCTGACGGGCGGCCCCGTCGAGGCCCGCGTCGAGCGCGTCGCCGACGACTACCTGCTGGCGAGCACCCAGGACCACGGCACCATGGAGGGCCGCGCGATCGTCCGCGTGGCGACCGTCGACGAGTACACGGCCGACCCCGAGTTCGCCAAGATCCGCGACCACTACGTCGAGGACACGCCCTGGGAGAACTTCGACCCGTTGTGGGGCGAGGAGAACTCGGCGAGCGACGACCCCCGCATCGGCGAGGCGATCTACTCGGACAACCAGTGGGGCATGACGATCGACCTCAACGCGTGCACGGGCTGCAACGCCTGCGTGACCGCGTGCCAGAGCGAGAACAACGTGCCGGTCGTCGGCAAGGACCAGGTGGCGCGCGGCCGCGAGATGCACTGGCTCCGCCTCGACCGCTACTACGTCGGCGCCGACGAGAGCGACCCGGGCATGGTGACGCAGCCGATGATGTGCGTCCACTGCGAGAACGCGCCGTGCGAGCAGGTCTGCCCGGTCAACGCGACCGTCCACAGCCCCGACGGCCTCAACGCGATGGTGTACAACCGGTGCATCGGCACCCGGTACTGCGCCAACAACTGCCCGTACAAGGTCCGCCGGTACAACTTCTACAACTGGACCAAGACGCTGCCGCTGGAGGTCCAGATGCAGTCGAACCCCTACGTCACCGTCCGCTACCGCGGCGTGATGGAGAAGTGCACGTTCTGCGTCCAGCGCATCCGCCAGACGCAGCAGTACGCCCACATCGAGGACCGCCGGCTGGTCGACGGCGAGGTCGTCACGGCCTGCCAGCAGGCGTGCCCGGCCGACGCCATCGTGTTCGGCGACCTCAACGACCGGACCGCGCGCGTCTCGCGGAGCAAGGAGAGCCCGCGCAACTACGCCGTCCTGGCCGAGCTCGCGGTCAAGCCGCGCCTGACGTACCTCGCCCGCCTGCGGAACCCGAACCCGGCCCTCGCCACGCCGTTCGACGGCGCTCACGACGCCCACGGCGCCCCCGAGGCGCACGCGGCCGACGCCGAAGCCTAAGACCCATGGCCACCGTCACTTCCAAATCCGCCTACGGCCGCCTCGGCGGCGACGGCGCCCCGGCCTACCCGGACGGCACGCCGATGACGCTCGAGGACGCCCCGCTCGTCCGCGGCAACCTGTCGTTCCACGACGTCACGGAGCTGGTCTCGTACCACACCGAGAAGAAGACGCCGGTCGGGTGGTTCCTCGCCTTCGGCGCGGCGCTCACCGGGCTCGGCATCCTGGGCATCGCGATCGCCTACCTCGTCTGGAACGGGCCGGGCGTCTGGGGCCTCACGAACCCGGTCTTCTGGGGCTGGGCCATCGTCAACTTCGTGTTCTGGGTCGGCATCGGCCACGCCGGGACGCTGATCTCGGCCGTCCTCTTCCTGTTCCGCCAGAAGTGGCGAACGTCGATCAACCGGGCGGCCGAGGCGATGACGCTGTTCGCCGTCGCGTGTGCGCTCCTCTTCCCGACGTTCCACGTCGGGCGCGTCTGGGTGATCTACTACACGCTGCCGCTGCCGAACCAGATGGCGATGTGGCCCAACTTCAAGAGCCCGCTGCTGTGGGACGTGTTCGCGGTGTCGATCTACGGGACGGTCTCGCTCCTCTTCTGGTACGTCGGCCTGATCCCGGACCTGGCGACGATCCGCGACCGGGCCGCGCGCATGGGGCGGACGCTGCGGGCCCGCATCCTGGGCTTCTTCGCCCTGGGCTGGACGGGCTCGAACCGCCACTGGCGCCACTACGAGCGGGCCTACCTGATCCTGGCCGGGCTGGCGACGCCGCTCGTGCTCTCGGTCCACTCGGTCGTCTCGTTCGACTTCGCGGTCTCGCTCATCCCGGGCTGGCACACGACCATCTTCCCGCCCTACTTCGTCGCCGGCGCCATCTTCTCCGGCTTCGCGATGGTGCAGACGCTGATGATCGTCGCGCGCAAGGTGTACGACCTGGAGAACCTCATCACGCTCGACCACATCGAGAAGATGAACATCATCATCCTGGTGACCGGGACCGTGGTGGGCTTCGCCTACATCACGGAGTTCTTTATGGCGTGGTACTCGGGCGTGGTCTACGAGCAGTACGCCTTCATGAACCGGGCGACGGGGCCCTACTGGTGGGCGTACTGGATCATGATGAGCTGCAACCTCATCTTCCCGCAGCTCTTCTGGAAGAAGAGCTTCCGGCGCAGCATCGGGATCGCCTTCTTCATCTCGATCACGACCAACATCGGGATGTGGTTCGAGCGCTTCGTGATCACGGTCACGTCGCTCCACCGCGACTTCCTGCCGTCGAGCTGGGACTACTACACGCCGACGATGTGGGACGCGCTGCTCTTCCTCGGCTCGTTCGGGCTGTTCTTTACGCTCTTCCTCCTGTTCCTCCGGTTCGTGCCGATGGTGGCGATCGCGGAGGTGAAGGGCGTGATGCCGCAGGCCGACCCGCACTTCTACCACCACTCGGGCGACGGCCACGGGGCCGCCGCACGAGCTGGCCGAGTACCAGCAGGACGCCTACGCCCAGGGCGGCGCGCCCGCGGCCAGCGACTCCAACGCCGACGGGATCCCGAACGACCCGAACGGCCCCGACGCTCCTCCTGCCGCCTAATCCGATGCTGAGCAAATCCGCGAGTCGCTCGACGATCGGGCCAACCAGCACGTCGGCCTGCTGGCCGAGTTCTCCGACCCCGGCGCGCTCGTCCACGCCGTCGAGGGCCTGCGCGAGAAGGGCTACTCCCAGCTCGACACGTTCTCGCCGTTCCCGATCCACGGGATGGACCGGGCCATGGGGCTGCCGGTCTCGAAGCTCGGCTTCATGGTGTTCGGCGGCGCCATCACGGGCGGCTTGCTCGGCGCCTTCCTGCAGTGGTGGACGAGCGAGGTCGACTACCCGATCAACATCTCGAACAAGCCGCTCTTCGCCTGGGAGTCGTCGATGCCGATCATCTTCGAGCTGACGATCCTGTTCTCGGCGCTGACGGCCGTCGGCGGGATGCTGGCGCTCAACGGGCTGCCGAAGCCGTACAACCCGCTCTTCTACTCGGACCGGTTCGGCCGCGCCACCGACGACGCGTTCTTCGTCCACGTCTCGGGCCGCGACGGCACGTTCGGGCGCGACACGACGGCCGGCGACCTGTTCGACCTGGGCGCGATGGCCGTCGAGTACGTCGACCACGAGGGCGCCACGGAGGTCTCGACCTCGGGCGACCGGCCGACGCGGCGCCCCAGGTGGCGACGCCCGGCCCCGTCGTCCCCCACCACACGACCGGAGACATCTAGAGACGCGGCGGGACGTGCCGCTCTCGCGCCCCCCGCTCTCTCCACGCCCCACGACCTCAACAGACCCATGCTCTCCCGCCTCTCCCTCCTCGGCCTCGCCCTCGCGGTCGCCCTCGGCGGCTGCCGCGGCATGAAGAGCGAGGCCCCGCCGATCCACCCGAACCTCAACATGGACTTCGTCCAGCGGTTCGAGGCGCAGGAGGCCAACCCGCTCTTCGCGGACGGCGCCGCCATGCGGCCGCCGGTCGCGGGGACCGTCGCGCGCGGCCAGCTCAGGACGGCGGCCAACGCGCCCTTCGAGTACGGCCGGACGGCCGACGGCGCCTACGTCGGCGAGATCCCGATCGAGGTGACGCCGTCGCTGCTGGAGCGCGGGCAGGAGCGCTACAACATCTACTGCACGCCGTGCCACGGCTACGCCGGCGACGGGCGCGGCATCGTGGCGGTCGGCAACGGCGGGCTGGGCTACGGCTTCGCGGTCCCGAGCTACCACACCGAGGCCCTGCAGGCCCGCCCCGACGGCTACATCTACGACGTGATCCAGAACGGCGTCAACACGATGCCGAGCTACGGTCACGAGATGGCCCCGGCCGACCGCTGGGCCGTCGTGGCCTACGTCCGCGCGCTCCAGCGCTCGCAGAACGCGACGGCGGCCGACGTGCCCGCGACCGAGCGCGACCGGCTGCGCGGCCAACCCCAACGTCCGGCAGAACTAGCGGCTGGGTGCGTGAGGGCGTAGGAGCGTGGGCGTCGAGCCCGGCCTACCACCCTCGCCTCCCACACCCCCAGACTCCCCCATGGCGAACCCCCTCTCTTACCTTTTCGACCCCGTCGACGCCGAGGGCGACCGCGTGCCGCAGCGGTACCGGTTCACGGGCGACCAGCGCTGGTGGATGGCGCCGATCGGCGTGGGGCTGGCGCTGCTGGCGCTCGGCGTCGTGGCCGGGCTCGCCTCGGGCGACGCGGCTCGCGTCCTGTTCGGCTACCTCATCGCCTGGGTGTTCTGCCTGTCGGTGAGCATCGGCGCGCTGTTCTTCGTGATGATCCAGCACATCACGAAGGCGCGCTGGAGCACGACGATCCGCCGGATCCCCGAGGTGCTCGCGGCGCAGCTTCCCGCTGATCGCGCTGGCCGGCATCCCGGTCCTGTTGGGGATGCACGACCTGTTCCACTGGACGCACGCCGAGCTGTTCGACCCGGCCTCGCCGGAGTACGACGCCATCATCGCGGGCAAGCAGGCCTACCTCAACGTCCCGTTCTTCATCGCCCGCTACGTCCTCTACTTCGGCGTGCTGAGCTGGCTGGGCTCCAGGCTCTACGCGATCTCGGTCCGGAACGACCGAGAGCCGTCGCCGGAGAACACGCTCAAGCTGCGCAAGATCAGCGCCTACGGCATCCCGCTGGCCGCCGTCATCACGGCGTTCGCCGGCTACGACTACCTGATGTCGACCGACCCGCACTGGTTCTCGACCATGTTCGGCGTCTACTTCTTCGCCGGCGGCTGGCTCGCCGCGCTGTGCCTGATCACGTTCATCGCGCTGCTGCTCAAGAGCGCGGGATGGCCGCGGAGATCACGACCGAGCACACCCAGGACATGGGCAAGTTCATGATGGCGTTCGTCATCTTCTGGACGTACATCGCCTTCAGCCAGTACATGCTGTACTGGTACGCGAACCTGCCCGAGGAGATCGTCTGGTTCCACAAGCGGTTCGAGGGCGGCTGGGAGACCGTGTCGTGGGCGCTCCTGCTGTTCCACTTCGTGCTGCCGTTCCTGATCCTGCTGCCGCGCGCGACCAAGCGGATCGCCCCGGCGCTGGCCACGATGGCCGTCTGGCTCCTGGTGATGCACTGGGTCGACCTGTGGTGGATCGCGATGCCGTCGATGCACGTGGCCGCCGAGGCGGGCCACGCGGCCGTCGTAGGCGGCGGCGGCGACCTGCTGGCGAGCCTCCAGGCCGTCCCGGCCGAGGTGACGCACGAGGCGACCTCGGGCATGGCCATCCACGTCGTCCAGCCGCACCTCCCGCTGGTCGAGATGGGCATCTGGCTGGGCCTGTTCGGACTCTACGTCGGTACCGCCCTGCTCCGCCTCGGGCGCCACGCGCTCACGCCGTACGGCGACCCCTACTTCGCCGAGTCGCTCCGGTTCGAGAACGTGTAGTCAGGGCGGGCGGCTCGGTCTCGGGCCGCCCGCGCCGATCGCGTGCGCGAGGAAACCGGGCGCTCCACGGAGCTTTCAATCAAAACTGAAAACAAGCGGGCTCGGTGCCCGTTGACCTCACCATGGACGATCAGGCCCCCAAGATGCCGGCTCCCGACGAGCGCCCCCAGCGGGCCGAGGATCCCGTGCCCGACCCGCACCGGACGGAGCCCGTCCCCGAAGCCCAGGAGGGGATGCGGCCCGGCGTCGACCCGGCGGTCCGCCCCGAGCAGGACGAGCCCGGCGGCCCGCTGGCCGGCTTGGTCGGCGTCGGCCGCTCAGGTCCAGGACGAGGCGGCCGATGTGGCCGGGAACGACGACCCCGAGGCGGAGGCGCTCCTGGCCCAGATGGGCGTCGAGGAGGAGAACATCGAGTCGGGCCAGTTGCTCGGGCTCGTGGCCGCGACGCTGGTGGCCGTCGCCGCGCTGGCCATCATCTTGATCTACCTCTTCTACATCCCGTTCCGGACCCAGGTCGGCTCGCGCGCCGAGGCGAACGTGACCAACTACGAGCAGCAGGACCTGCGGACGGAGGCGATCGCCAAGTTGGGCCAGTACACCCGGAGCGACTCGACGTACGGCCTGCCGATCTCGCGCGCCATGGGCGTCGTCGTGGCCCAGTACGGGACCGGCGACGCCGCCGGCCTGCCCTCCACGCGTCAGGAGTGGAACCTGCTCCCGCTCCCCGGTGGCGCCGGCTCGGCCATCCAGGAGACGCCCCGCCAGGGCGAGATCCGGACCAACCCGCTCCCCCTCGGCGACGGCGTCGAGGAGGTCGGGGTGGACCGCGAGGTGGACACCGTCGAGATGGTGGACCGTGCGGCGGACTTGGACAACGCCGAGGCTCTTCCCGACACCCGCGAGTAAATGACGTCCCGTGCCCTCCTGACCTTCGTGATCGGGGCCGCGCTCGCGGTCGGGGCACAGGCACAGGTGACGAGCGCGGGCCAGTTCGCCCCGCTCGACGGGCAGGACGGGCAGGGCGCGCTGCCGAACCGGTTGGTGGGCGCGGTCGGCATCACCGAGTTTCTGGGCGCGACGGTCCCGACCGACCTCACGTTCCTCGACGAGGAGGGGCGGGAGGTGTCGCTGGCGACGCTCCTCGACGGCGAGCGGCCGCTGATGGTCGCCTTCGTCTACCACTCGTGCCCGATGCTGTGCAGCCTGGTCCTCGACGGCACGGCCGACGCGATCGCCGAGACCGACCTGACGTTGGGTGACGACTACGAGGTCCTGGCCGTCTCCATCGACCCCCGCGACACGCCGGCTCGCGCCGACTCGGCCAAGACCCGGCTCCTGTCGAAGGTGCCCACCGGCGGCGACCCGGCGGCCTTCCACTTCTGGACGGTCGGCGAGGAGCACCAGGCGAGCGTCGAGGCGCTGGCCGACGCCGTCGGCTTCCGCTACGCCTACGACGCCAAGACGGGCGAGTACGCGCACAACGCGGCCAACGTCCTGCTCAGCCCGGCCGGCAAGATCACCCGCTACCTCTACGGCATCGACCACGCGCCTCGCGACGTCAAGCTGGGCCTGGTCGAGGCCAGCGACGGGACCGTCGGGAGCGCCTTCGACCGCTTCCTCATCACCTGTTACGAGTACGACGAGGACGCACAATCGTACTCGTCTGGCCGTTCTCACGGTGACCAAGATCGGGGGCGGGCTGCTCCTGGTCGTGTTCGGCGGCCTGCTGGTCTTCTTCTGGCGCCGCGAGTCCCACAGCCCCGACAGTTGGGCCGACGCTCGCCCGTCGCCCACCCCCTGACCTACCGTCGTCGCTGACCGCGACGACTTTCCTCAGATGATGCAGACCACCCCCGACTCGACCGCCGCCCTGAGCCGCCAGTCCTTCTGGACGGAGGGGGGCACGGCGTGGTTGCCGCCCCAGTCGTCCACGACGGCGCACGAGGTGGACGCCCTGTTCTACTTCATCCTGTACGCCAGCATCGTCCTGACCATCCTGGTCGCGGCGGCGATGGTCTACTTCGTCTGGAAGTACCGGCGCAAGAGCCACGCCGACCGGCCCGTCGACGTTCACGAGAGCAAGTGGCTCGAGGTGAGCTGGATCGTGGTCCCGACGCTGCTGGTGCTCGTCGTGTTCTTCTGGGGCTTCCGGGCCTACGTGAGCACCTCGATCCCGCCGTCGGACGCGATCACCATCAACGTGAAGGCGCAGAAGTGGGCGTGGACGTTCGAGTATCAGAACGGCGTCCAGGGCTTCAGCGAGATCTGGGTCCCCGTCGGCACCCCGGTCCGGCTGGAGATGACGAGCCAGGACGTGCTCCACAGCTTCTACGTCCCCGAGTTTCGAATCAAGCACGACGTGATCCCCAACCGGTACTCGTACGTCTGGTTCGAGGCGCCGCGCGAGGGCAACTACCAAGTGCTCTGTACCGAGTACTGCGGGACGGCCCACTCCAACATGGGCGCCATCATCCACGTCGTCTCGCGCGGCGAGTACTACGAGATCCTGCGGAACGGGCCTCCCGGCCAGGGCCCACTCCCGCTCGCGGAGCTAGGGGAGCGGCTCTACACCCAGCGCAACTGCAACACGTGCCACTCGGTCGACGGTTCGGCCGGCGTTGGCCCGACGTGGCAGAACATCTGGGGCCAGCCGAGGCCCGGTAGCGAGGAGGGCGTCGTCGACGACGCCTACATCCGCCAGTCGATCCTGTATCCGCAGGCCTACATCGTCTCCGGCTACGAGAACGCCAACATGCCGTCATACGACGGCCAGCTGAACGACGAGCAGGTCGACGGGCTCGCCGCCTACATCCGGAAGGTCAGCAACGCCTCGCTGCCGTCCGACTTGGTGCTCGGCGCCGAGGCGGACTCGTCGCAGTCGGTCGAGGCGCAGCCCCCGGAGGGCGGCATGGGCGACCCCGGCGTCCCCGTCGCTGATCCCGTTGACCCGTCGGACCGCGAGGCGGTCCGCTCCAGTAGCCCCACGTCTTCTCCGAGGCGCCCCGCCTCACTTCTAGCCAGACCCCCATGGCCACGACGACGATCACCGCGCCCTCGCCCAAGAAGGCCCCGGCCTCGCCCCGGGAGACCCGCGCGTACCCGGCCGGCCACGAGCCGGTCCACAACTACCTCCGCGAGCCGCGCCCGGCCGACGACGTCACCGGGATCGCGCGGGCGTGGGCCTGGATCAAGCTCTGGGCGCTGACCGTCGACCACAAGCGGATCGGGGTGATGTACCTCGTGGCCGTCTCGGTCTTCTTCAGCGTGGCGGGCCTGCTCGCGCTGGGCATCCGGACGGAGCTGTTCTTCGTGAACGGGCCCGACGGCGCCGGCTCGATCATGGAGGCCGACACCTACAACCGCGTGTTCACCATGCACGGGTTGATCATGGTGTTCCTGTTCATCATCCCGTCGATCCCGGCGACGCTGGGCAACTTCCTGTTGCCCATCATGGTGGGCGCGAAGGACGTGGCGTTCCCGCGGCTCAACCTGCTGAGCCTGTACATCTACATCGCCGGGGCCACGATCGCGCTGTACTCGATCACGACGGGTGGCGTCGACACCGGTTGGACGTTCTACACGCCGTACTCGAAGGAGACCGGCACGGCGGTCATCGCGATGGCGCTGGGGGCGTTCGTGATGGGGTTCTCGTCGATCCTGACCGGGCTCAACTTTATCGTGACCATCCACAAGATGCGGGCGCCGGGGATGACCTGGAACCGGATGCCGCTCTTCCTGTGGTCGATCTACGCGACGTCGATCGTCCAGATCTTGGCGACGCCGGTCATCGGCATCACGATGGTCCTCCTGGTGATGGAGCGCGTGCTCGGCATCGGCATCTTCGACCCGGCCTTGGGTGGCGACCCGGTCCTGTTCCAGCACTTCTTCTGGTTCTACAGCCACCCGGCCGTCTACATCATGATCCTGCCGGCCTTCGGCGTGATCTCGGAGTTGATGGGGACGTTCAGCCGGCAGCGGGTCTACGGCTACCGGGCCGTCGCGCTCTCGTCGGTGGCGATCGCGCTGTTGGGCTTCCTGGTCTGGGGCCACCACATGTTCACGTCGGGCCAGAGCCCGGTGTCGAGCGTGGTGTTCTCGCTGATCACGTTCCTGATCGGCATCCCGTCCGGCATCAAGATCTTCAACTGGGTCTGGACGATGTACCGCGGCTCGGTCTGGCTGAAGACGCCGATGCTGTACGCGCTGTCGTTCCTGTTCCTGTTCACGATCGGCGGCGTGACGGGGATCATGGTGGGCGCGCTGGCGGTCGACATCCACCTGCACGACACGTACTTCGTGGTCGCCCACTTCCACTACGTGATGATGGGCGGGACGGTCATCGCGTTCCTGGGCGGGCTCCACTACTGGTGGCCCAAGATGACGGGCAAGCTCTACAACGAGACGCTGGGCAAGGTGTCGGCGCTGCTGGTGTTCGTCGGGTTCAACATGACGTTCTTCATCCAGTTCGTGATGGGCAGCCAGGGGATGCCGCGCCGGTACTACGACTACCCGGACATGCCGTGGCTCGAGCCGCTCCACCAGGCGTCGACGATCGGGAGCTACGTCCTGGGCGTCGGCCTGCTGGTCGTGCTCATCAACGGGCTGCTGTCGCTCCGCAAGAGCGCGCCGCCGGCGCCGGGCAACCCCTGGGGCGGCGCGACGCTCGACTGGACGCACACGACGAGCCCGCCGGACCACCACAACTTCCACCACACGCCCCTCGTGACGCACGGGCCCTACGACTACGAGGTCCTGTTCCGGTCGTCCGGTGACAGCCAGCGCGGCGCGCCGGTCCCGGTCGTCGAGGTCGGCGGTCCGCAGGAGATGGACCAGACGGTCGACGACGGCACGACCGGCGCCCCCGACACCGCTGCCGACATGTAGGCCGGCCCGCCTCGGGCGACCCCCCGAGGCGGCCGTACCCGCGCCCCACCCAGCACCTCAGACATGGCGACTTCTACTCAGGTCACGGTCGACGACCCCCACGCCGTCGACGATCACGGCGGCGACGGCCACGCGCACCACGAGGCGCCGATGCTCGTCGGCCACGACGGGCAGCTTCACCCGTCGCGGCTCCAGCACTTTTTCGTGTCGTCCGAGCAGCAGTTCGAGGCGTCGAAGCTGGGGATGTGGCTGTTCCTGGCGACGGAGATCCTGCTGTTCGGCGGGATGTTCGTGGCCTACGGCATCTTCCGCGTGCTCTACCCCGAGCTCTACGAGGAGGCCAGCCTGCAGCTGGACACGGTCCTGGGCGCGACCAACACCTTGGTGCTCCTGCTCTCGTCGCTGACGATGGCGTGGGCGATCCGGGGCGCGCAGATGGACAACCGCAAGGTGCTCGTCGGCAACCTGATCGCGACGATGGTGCTGGCCTCGGGCTTCCTGGTGGTCAAGTACTTCGAGTACGGCCACAAGTTTGAGTTGGGCATCTACCCCGGCGTCAACTTCGAGCTCGACGAGGGGACGCAGCGCGTCGGGGACCTGACGGGTGCCGTCGCCGGCACGCCCCTGTTCGTGCCGCACCGAGAAGGCGAGTCGGCCGCGGGGGCCGGCGCGACGCAGGACGTGGAGGCGGTCGAGGCCGAGGCGGGCACGATGGTGACCGGCGACGCGCCGCTGACCGGCACCGACCAGGCCTCGCCGGCGGGCGACGCGACGGCGGTCCCGGACAGCCCGGCCGCGGTCGGGACGGGCCCTGAGGACGGTGTGCCGAGCGCGGCCGAGTCCGACGCGGCTCGGGCGGGCGCCCGCGACCTGGCCGGCGGCGCCGCGACGGTCGCGGGCGGCCGGTCGACCGACGTCGAGGCCAGCGGGGCCGGCGCTCGCGTCGATGAGGCCGTCGCGTCGGAGGCCGCCCGTGCCGCCGCCGTGCACGACGAGGCCGGCGAGCTCGCCACGGCGGGGCTGGAGACCGAGCACGGCGACGACCACGGCGGCGCCCACGGCCGCGAGGGGGAGATCTTCTCCAACCGCCGGGCCGGCATCTTCTTCGCGATCTACTACGTGATGACGGGGATCCACGCCATCCACATCGTCATCGGCATCATCGCCATCGGGTTCCTGGTGTTCTTCGCCCGCCGCGGCGACTACTCCAGCGTCTGGTACACCCCGGTCGAGAACGTGGGCCTGTACTGGCACATCGTCGACATCATCTGGATTTTCGTCTTCCCCCTCATGTACCTGATCTAGCCGCCCCGCCCCGCCTCGGGACCGAGGCGGGCGGACCCGGCCAGACCGCGCATCGACCATGGCAGATCACGCACACACGGAAGGACACACCGAGCACACGGGCCACGGCGGCCACCACGTGTTCGACGCCGCGACCCTGAAAAAGACGTTCGGGATCTTGGTCGGCCTCACGATCCTCACGGTCGTGCTCGCGCTCTGGGAGCGCGGGTTCGCCAACGTGTTCGGGCTGGAGCTGACCTACCCGGCGCTCCCGGTCGGCTGGCTGAGCGTCCCGCTCGCGCTGGGGATCGCCGGGACCAAGGTGTACTGGGTGGCCTCCCGGTTCATGGGCCTCAAGTACGAGGGGGGGACGAACACGTTGGTGTTTTTGGGGAGCGCCTCGTTCCTGTTGGTCTTCTTCGCCTTCACCTACCTCGACTTCGCGTTCCGCGACACGTTCGAGGAGCTCTCGGCCGTTCCGACCGACGTCCTGGAGGAGGAGGTCCTTCAAGCTCAGGAGGCCCAGACTGGGATCGCCGACGAGTTCGAGGCGGCCCCCCTGGTGAACACGCCCGACCCCGACCTGTTCGGGATTCCCGCCGCCGACCCCGTCCCGGCCGACGCCCCGGCCGTCGGGACCACGCCCTAGCCCCCATGCTCCCGCTTGGAGCCATCGTCGTCGCCATCTTCGCGGTCGCCGTCCCGGTGATCCTGCTGCTGGCCGTGTGGGCCGGCGTGACGGCGTTCCGGATCCTGTTCCCGGACGAGCCGCTGCCGTTCGCACCGGCACCCCAGCGCCGCGTCGGCCATGGCGAGGGAGTCCCGGTCCGGCTGCGCGACATCGTCGAGAACGAGCGGGCCCGCCAGGCCGTCGCCGCGACCGAGCGGACCGAGCCGGCGCCGGACGGGTCCCGGCCGGCCAAGCCCCGGCCGCACCCGCTGTTCGAGGACCTCTGGCTCCGCCGGAACTAGACGTCGGGCACTCCGGGGGCGGGCGGCACGTCTCCGAGCGCGATCGTCCCCATTCGACGGTCTTCCCGTCCCTGCACCGCACGACCCCGTGAAAGTCTCCGACCACTACGCTGCGGCCAGCGGACCCCTGTTCTCCTACGAGATCATCCCGCCCCGGCGCGGAAGCTCGGTCTCCGACGTGCTCGAGGTGGTCGAGGCGCTCGCCCCGTACGACCCGCCGTTCGTCGACGTCACGAGCCATTCGGCCGAGGCGTTCTACGAAGAGATGCCCGACGGGACGGTCCGGAAGCGGGTCAAGCGGAAGCGGCCGGGGACGCTGGGGCTGTGCGCGGCCATCCAGCACCGGTTCGGGATCGACGCGGTCCCTCACATCTTGTGCCGGGGGTTCACCCAGGAGGAGACCGAAGACGCCCTGATCGAGCTCAACTACCTCGGCATCCACAACGTGCTCGCCGTCCGCGGCGACGACACCGGTGTGGCCAAGGCCGAGCGCCCGGGCCGCCACCACAACGAGTACGCCTGTGACCTGGTGGCCCAGATCCGGGCGATGAACGAGGGCCGCTACCTCGCCGACCTGCTCGACGCCGCCCCGACCGACTTCTGCATCGGGGTCGGGGGGTACCCCGAGAAGCACGTCGACGCGCCGAACCGGACGTGGGACGTGCTCAACCTCAAGCGGAAGGTCGACGCCGGGGCCGACTACGTGGTGAGCCAGATGTTTTTCGACAACCGCCACTTTCTCGACTGGGTCGAGCGGTGCCGCGACGTCGGGATCACGGTGCCGATCGTGCCGGGGCTCAAGATCCTGACCTCGAAGCGCCAGCTCCAGGCGCTCCCCCGGTCGTTCTACACCGAGATCCCGGAGTCGCTGGCGGCCGAGGTCGAGGAGGCCAAGGACGAGCACGTCGCCGACATCGGCGTGGAGTGGGCGCGGAAGCAGGCCGAGAACCTGCTGGAGGCCGGCGTCCCCGGCATCCACTTCTACATCATGTCGACCGCCCGGCACGTCGTCCGCGTGGCCGAGCCGCTGCAGAAGCTGGTCAGCTAGGCCCGCCTCGGCGCCGAGGCGGAGGCGAGGCGAGGTGCGGGGCGACCAGCTCGCGGACCCGGTCGACGGCGAGGTCGTAGATCGCCTGCTCGTCGCGTGAGGGCTCGCCGTGCCACTCGGCCGTGCCGGCGCGGGCGCGGGCGGCCAGCCGGAGCGCGTCGTCGACGCCGTGGCGCTGGACCGAGAACGACGTCTGGCGCCGCCGTCCGTCCGCGTCGATCCAGTAGGCCGTGACGTAGGGGACGCGCTGGGCTGAGAACTCGCGGAGCACGACGCCGATGCCGGTCACGCCGGTCCGGCTCACGGCCCGCCGGTTCCGCCGCCGCGCCTCCTGGGTGTGCATCCGGCTCGCGTCCGACACCGGCGTGGGGCCGACGCGCTGGAGGGTCTCGTCGCGCCACTGACGCGCCGCGTCTCGGGCCGCCTCGGGGCCCCCGTGAGGACCGTCGCTAAACAAGCGGCCCCACTTGTCACCGTCGCGCTGAAAGCGGACGAGCCAGCCGTGCGTGCGCCCGGAGTCGACGCGGCTGATGTGGTGGAGGCCGTCGGCGCGGCCGGCTGGGGAGCGCGTCGCGGTCGTGGAAGAGCGGTCGGGTCGGGGCATCGTCGTCGGAGCGCGGGCGCTCGCCGTGGTGGGGCACCGCCAGGGTACGCCGGCCGGGCGGACTAGACCCCCGCGGCCGCGAGGTAGCGGTCCTCAAGCGCCCGCATGGCCGCCCGCTGCTCGTCGGTCGCGTCGTCGTAACCGGCCAGGTGCAAGACGCCGTGGGCCACGTAGCGGAGCGCCTCGTGCGCCATCGTCGCACCGAACTCGGGCGCCTGCTCGGCGGCCGTGTCGAGGTCGACGTAGACCTCGCCGTCGAGCGCGCCGCGCGGCCGGGCGTCCTCGTCGAGCACGAACGAGACCACGTCGGTGGGGTAGTCGTGACCGAGCCACTCGCGGTTGAGGTCGTGGACCGTCGGGTGGTCGGCCAGCACGACCCCGACGCTCTCCGCCACGACGCCCTCGCCGGCGCACACGGCCTCGACGACGGCCCGGACGCTCGCCTCGTCCAGCCGGCGCGTCTCGTGGGCGTGGTGGACCTCGACGCCGCCCGCCTCGGGGCCCCCCGTCCCAGGTCCGTCCGCCTCGGGCCCGAGGTCGGCCGGGTCGGTCACGCCTCGGTCTCGGGCGTCCAGTCGCCCTCGAACAGCGGCTCGCTGAGCGAGAGCACGACGGCGGCCTGGGCCACCTCGGGGGCGACGCTCAGGAAGTCGGCCGAGAGCAGCCGCTCGGCGACGTTGGCGTAGAGCGAGCACGCCGCCTCGCGCTCGATCACGAGTCCCGCCACGCGCCCGCCGCCGCGCGCGAAAAAGATGACCTCGCCCAGCTCGTCCGACGTGACGAGCCCGGCGCAGTCGTGGAGCTCGAGGTGGGCCTCGGTGCCGTACACCTTGACGATGGCGCCGGCGTCGCCGCGCGTGACCTCGACGGCCAGGCGCCGGCCGCTGGCGGCGTCCGAGAGCGCGAGCCGGGTGAGCGCGCCGTCGCGCTCGGGCGTCACGCCCAGCACGGCGGCCGCGCGGTCGAGGTCGGCGTCGGGGAGAGGCGTGGGCATCGGGGCGGGGGCGGGAGGCGGGGGAATCTACGGCGGCGCGCGGGCCGTCCGCAGCGGGCGGGCTAGGGGGCCGTGCCGGCCTGGGGCTCCGGCGCGGCCATCATCGCCTCGGCCTCGCGGCGGATCTCGGCGGCCGAGCGCCGGACCGACTCGTCGCCGAGCGCGTCGGCGATCCGGCCCATGAACGCCGAGGCCGCTTGGTACTGCCCGCCCAACACGTAGGCCGACTGGATGTACTGGACGAACTGGAACGCCTGGTCCTGGGCCGCGCCCGACCGGGCCGCCGCGAGCTGGTCGATCGCGATGGTCTCGGCCTCCTGGAAGATCCGGAGCGAGGCCGTCGTGTCGCCGGCCGCCTGGTGGGCGTCGGCCAGCGTCAGAAGCGAGCCGAAGCTGGCCGGGACCGTCGACGTCGGCACCTGCTCGCCCAGCCGCGTCAGCAGGCTCCGCGCGTCGGCCGAGCGGCCCGCCTCGGCGAGCCGGCGGGCGATGGACCCGACCCGGATCCGGTACCCGTCCGACATGTTGCGGGCGTTCTCGTCGAGGTACACGTCGGGGTCGGCGAGCCCGCGGAACTGGAACTTGCCCAGCCGGTCGAGCGCCACCTCGGGCACGACCACGCCGTCGGCGTCGCCGCCGGGCCGGTTGAGCGGGACCACGCGCCGGGCCAGCCCCTCGTTCTGGAAGAACGGCTGCAGCCCCAGCTCCGACGACTGGGCCACGGTCCCCGCGAAGTAGACCGGCCGCTGCCAGCCCTCCTCGGCGACCGCCCGCAGGATGTCGAGCACGGCCAGGTCGGCCGTGTAGAGCACGCTCTGGCCCTCCCCGAGCGGCTGCCCGCGCAGCGTCCAGGTCACCCGCGACGGGACCGAGGCGGGGTCGACCCGGCCCGCGACGCGGTCGTCGGCGAACGCCCGCGCGTCGACGGGCAGGGCCACCTCGGTGTCCTCGATCAGGCGCGGCGCCAGCGCCCCCGTCGCACGCTGGTCGGCCGGGCCGCTGATGCCGGCCAGGTCGGCGTCGGTGACCGTCATCGGGACGGGCGCGCTCTCGCGGCTGAACTGGTCGCGGAGCTGGCGGATGTACCACGACGTGTTGAGCAGCGACAGGTTGACCACGCGGACGTCCTGGCGGATGCCCTCGACCTCCTGGAGGTACCACAGCGGGAAGGTGTCGTTGTCGCCGTTCGTGAACAGGATCGCGTTCGGCGCCGTGCTCTCCAGCAGGTTGCGCGCGAAGTCGGTCGCGATCCGTCGGCCCGAGCGGTCGTGGTCGGCGTAGTTCTCGACGGCCATCCAGCCGGGCACGGCCACGAACACCAGCGCGGCGATGGCGAGCCCGGCGGCCCGGCGCAGGCCCGCGCCCTTGCCCTCCAGCGCCTCCGCCGCCATCTCGATCAGGCCGGTCGCGCCGATCCCGATCCACAGCGCGAAGGCGAAAAACGACGCCACGTACGAGTAGTCCCGCTCTCGTGGCTGGAACGGCGTCTGGTTGAGGTAGAGGATGATGCCGACGCCCGTGATCAGGAACAGCACCCCGACGGCCAGGGCCCGCCGCCAGTCTCGCTGGACGTGGACCGCCAGACCCACCAGCCCTAGCAGCAGGGGGAGCCAGAAGTAGGCGTTCTGCCCCCAGCGCTCGGACGGCGTCGCCCCGGTCGGTGGCGCCTCCCCCAGCCCGCTGTACCACCCGGCGTCCTGGACGTCCGACGCCTTCCCGACGAACTGCCACATGAAGTAGCGGCCGTACATGTGGCCCATCTGGTAGCGCCAGAAAAAGTCCCAGTCCGAGTCGTACTGGGCGTAGACCTGGGTGTGCGACGGCGACGTCGAGTGCCGGCGCGGGAACGTCTTCTCGTCGTTGACCTGGCCCGTCCGGTCGTTGTAGGAGGCGCCGGTCAGGAGCGGCGTCGAGCCGTACTGCTCGCGCTTGAGGTAGCTCACGATGGCCTCGGCCGTCTCCGGGTCGTTCTCGTCGATCGGCGGGTCGGCGGCGGAGCGGATGAAGATCAGCGCGTACGACGAGTACCCGATCATCACCGTCGTCACGACGAGCGCGAGCAGGTTCAAGATGGGCCGCTTGTGCTTCTGGGTCCACCAGACGCCCCAGACCAGCAGCGCGATCACGGCGATCACGAACAGGGTCGGCGCCCCGCTCGCGCCGGCCAGCGTGGGCAGGATCTGGACGATGCCGGGGTAGATCATTCCGAACGCGATCGACCGAGACCACGGCCGTCACGGCGACCCCCTTGACGCGGTGCCGCCGTCGACCAGTCGTCGCGGTCGACCTTCTGGAAGAACACGATGAGCGCCAGGAAGAACAGCGTCAGGACGTTGAGCAGGTGGACGCCGATGGCCAACCCGAACAGGTAGGCGATGGCGACGAGGTACCGGTCGGCGTGCAACCCGAACGGGTGCTCGCCGCGCGCGCCTTGAGCGCCGGCCTCCTCGACGCGCGTCGCGTCGCGCCAGACGAGCGCGAGCCACACCACGAGCGCCGTGAACAGCATCGACATGGCGTAGACCTCGGCCTCGACGGCGTTGAACCAGAACGAGTCGGTGACCGCGAACGTCAGCGCGCCGATGACCCCGCCGGCGTTCGCCCCGACCCGCTGGACGGGCGTCCAGGCGCTCGGGTGGCCCGTCCAGATGCGGACCAGCCGGACGATCACCAGGTGCGTCAGCAGGACGGTCAGCGCGCTGCACAGCACCGACACCAGGTTGACCGCGAACGCGATGGGCTCGGGGCTCAGGCCGCCGAACAGCGGCGCGCCCATCGCGAAGAGGCGCCCGACCAGCATGTAGAACGGGGCGCCGGGCGGGTGGCTCACCTCGAGCCCGTTCGAGATGGCGATAAACTCGCCCGAGTCCCAGAACGGCGTCGTCTCGGCCATCGTGGCGAGGTAGACGACGAGGGCGTAGACGAAGACCGCGGCGGCGACGAGGCGGTCGATCAGTTTGCCGGTCATGCAGGGGGGCCGAGCGGGAGCGAAGGGCGAATCGCGAAGATACCCCGGCGGACAGCGAGCCCCGGGGCGGGCCCAACGGCGGCCGGCGGGTCGTTCGGGTGCGGCCGCCTCGGGCGCTCGGTCGGGCAGCCCGGAGTCCGGTTCCGCCTACCCCGCGCCCGGCGAGTCGCCGAGGCGGGGCCGCTGGCGGCCCGGCCGTCGCGCCAGGCTCCGAGCCCAGCCAGGCGACGGAGGTCGGCGGCAGCGTCTCGGAGGCGGCGTGGGCACTCGCGCGCGCGCGGCGCGTTGTCGCGCCATGCGACGTCTCGTCCCGTTCCTCCTGCTGGCCGTCGTGGCCGGCGCCGCCCTGTGGCTTCGTGGCCGACCGGGACCTACCGGCCGGGCTCCGCTCGCCTGGCGTGCGTGTCGACCGCGACCTCGCCGCCCGGTTCGACGACGTGCCGACGATCACGACCGACGCGCTGGCCCGCCGCCTGACGTCCCCGCGCCGCCGGTCCTCCTCGACGCCCGGACCGAGGCGGAGTTCGCCGTCTCCCACCTCCCCGGGCGCCCGCCGCGTCGACCCCGACGCCTCTGCGGCCGACCTCGGGCGAATGCTGGGGGAGATCGACCGGGACCGCGAGGTCGTGGTGTACTGCTCGGTCGGCGTCCGGTCGGCCCAGGTGGCCCAGCGGCTGCGGGCGGCCGGGTTCGCGCGTGTCGAGAACCTGCAGCGGCTCCATCTTCCGATGGGCCAACGAGGGGCGCCCGCTCGTCAGCGACGGCCGGCCCGCTCGACGACGTCCACCCGTACGACGCGGTGTGGGGGCGCCTGCTCGACCCGGACCGCCGCGCCGACCTCCCGTGACCCATGGACGCGCCCGCCTTCCCCCGCCTCAAGGTCTGCTGCATCGGCTCCGTCCACGAGGCCCGCCTGGCCGTCCGCCTGGGCGCCGACGCGGTCGGGCTGGTCGGTCCGATGCCGAGCGGGCCGGGCATGATCCCGGACGAGCGCATCGCGGAGATCGCCCGGTCGGTCCCGCCGCCCGTGATGTCGGTCTTGCTGACGAGCGCCACCGACGCCGACACCATCGCGCGGCAGGCCGACGCGGCCGGCGTCTCGGCCGTCCAGATCGTCGACGCCGTCGGCCCGGCCGTCTAGGCCCGTCTCCGGGTGGACCTGCCGGGGCGGTCGCTGTGGCAGGTCGTCCACGTGACCGGGCCCGAGGCGCTGGCCGAGGCCGAGCGCGTCGCGCGCCACGTCGACGCGGTCCTGCTCGACTCCGGCGACCCGACGGCTGAGGTCAAGACGCTGGGCGGGACGGGCCGCGTCCACGACTGGCGCGTGTCAGCCGGCGATCCGCGAGCAGCTCGCACGTGCCCGTCTTCCTGGCCGGTGGGCTCCGGCCCGGCAACGTCGCCCAGGCCGTCCCGTGGTCGGCCCGTTCGGGCTCGACGTGTGCACGGGCGTCCGCACCGACGGCGCGCTGGGCGAGAGCACGCTGGCGGCGTTCGTGTCCGGCGGCCGGGGTGCAGCGGCGTGAGGCCGGCGGCGAGTGGGACGCGGCCGGTCGCCGAGGCGACTCGCCCTCGCGCCGCCGGCTTCCCCCGCCTCGGTGCCGAGGTGGGGGCCCATGAGGGCTCACCCGCCTACCATGCTCGCGCGCGCCCTCGACCGCTCCCGCCAGCTGCTCGCGCGAGACCTCGCCGTAGTTGAAGGCCGTCGCCAGCAGGCCGCCGCGGTTGAACACCCAGGTCGTCGGGATCCACGTGACGGGCAGGCCGAGGAGCGTCAGCCGGCGGTCGGGCTTCTCGGGCTTCGGGCCCTCCACGACCAGCTCGCGGACGCCCGTGACGCCGGTCTCCGCCAGCATCGTCGGCCCCGCTCTCGCCCTCGTTCCAGACCGTCACGAACGTCACCGAGTCGGCGCCGAGGCGCGGCGAGGTCGGACCACACGGGCGCCGTGCTCGTGCAGCGAGTTGTCGCACCACGGCGCCCAGACGTGGACCAGGTGGACGCCGTCGGCAGCGACGATCTCGCGCAGGGCCGCGTCGACGGCAGAAAGCGACTGGCTCATGGGGTTCACCGCTGATTCCTGTCCGCTAGTCGTGCATCCACTCGTCGCGGGCGTGCTCGATGGCCGGCGTCAGCATCTCGTTCGAGACCTCGCCGTAGTTGAACGCATACGCCAGCTTGCCTTCGCGGTTGAAGACCCAGGTCGTCGGGGTCCAAGTCAGCGGCAGGCCCAGGAACGTCCGGCGGCGGACGTCGCGGTCGGCCGACGGCCCGCGGTCGGGCTGGGCGTAGACGCTCACGTGGTCGGTGGGCACGATGCCGTAGCGGGCCAGCCGGTCGGCGCCGTCGCGGCCGTCGTTCCAGATGGTGACGAACGAGAACGAGACGTCGGGGTGCGCCTCGACGACCTCGTAGAGCCCGCCCTCCAACTCGGCCGTCGAGTTGCCGCACCACGGCGCCCAGAAGTGGACGACGTGGACGCCGGGCTGGCGAGACCGTGCCGGCGACGGCGACCTCGGTCGCCGTCCGGCCGTCGGCCGTCGTGTCGGTCACGGCCTCCACGAGCGCCACCGGCGGGGCGACCCGGGCGGGCCGCGTCGTCCTGGGCACAGGCGCTGGTGGCGAGGAGCGGCGAGGAGGAACAAGCGAGACATGGGCGGAGGGCGTCCGGCAGAGCGGCGGCGGCCGTAGTGTACGCGGGTCCCCGCCGTCCCCGCCCGCGTGCCCGACCAACTGGTCCCCATCTTCTACGTCCGCGACGCCGCCGCGACCGCCGCCTGGTACGCCCGGCTCGGGTTCGCGGTGGAGGGCGAGCACCGGTTCGCCCCCCACCTGCCGCTCTACCTGTTCCTGCGCCGCGGTACGGACCGGCTCCACCTCTCGGAGCACGGCGGCGACGCGCGCGCCCGGCACTCTGGTCTACCTCTACGTCGACGCCGTGGACCCCATCGCGGCCGAGTTCGGCGTCGCGGTCGAGGACCAGCCGTGGGCGCGCGAGATCCGCCTGGCCGACCCCGACGGCAACCGGTGGCGCGTCGGCGAGCGGTGGCCGGAGGCCGGGTGACCGGGCGTCACGCCCCGCCGACCACGACCACGATCTCGCCGCGCACCTTGGCCTGGGCGCCGTAGTGGGCCGCCAACTCGGTCACCGTCCCCCGGCGGACCTCCTCGTGCAGCTTGGTCAGCTCGCGCGCCGACGGCGGCCGGCCGGTCTTCCCCCAGGTGCTCGGCGAGCTGGCCCAGCAGCTTGACCAGTCGGTGCGGGCTCTCGTAGAGCACGATGGTGCGCGGCTCGTCCGCGAGCGCCTTGAGCCGCGTCTGGCGGCCCTTCTTGTGGGGGAGGAAGCCCTCGAACACGAACCGGTCGGTCGGCAGGCCGCTCGCGACGAGCGCCGGGACGAACGCCGTCGCCCCGGGCAGCGCCTCCACGCGGACGCCCGCCTCGGCCGCGGCGCGGACCAGCAGGAAGCCGGGGTCCGAGATCCCCGGCGTCCCGGCGTCCGAGATCAGGGCGACCGTCTCGCCGGCCTGCATCCGCTCGACGAGCTGCGTCACGCGCCCGTGCTCGTTGTGGATGTGGAAGCTCAGGCGCGGCGTCTCGATGCCGTAGTGGGCGAACAGCTTGCCCGACGTCCGCGTGTCCTCGCACGCGACCACGTCGGCCTCTTGAGCACGCGGAGCGCGCGGAAGGTGAGGTCCTCCAGGTTGCCGACGGGGGTGGGGACGAGGACGAGCACGGGGGGAGGTGGAGTCGGGGCCGGAGGTGAGACCAGCGAGGCCGGGCGCCACCGGCGGCGGTCGAGTCTCAGCCGAATCCGACCGGCCACTGGCGACGCTCACTCGCGCCGCTTGAACCGGCCGGCCAGCGCGCGGACCGGGTCGCGCCACGCCGGGTCCCGGGCCTCGCGGACGACGAGGTACGTCCCCAGCACGCCGATGATGACGTTGGCCGCCCACATCCCGACCTCGGCCGGCAGCATCTCGCGGTCGGCCAGCTTCTCGCCGCCGACCAGCGAGATCCAGTAGAACAGGAACACGAACACGGCCAGCGCCGCCACCAGCCCGACGCCCGCGCGCGGGACGGCCAGCCCCAGCGGCACGCCGACCAGCACGAACACCAGGCAGGCCAGCGCGATCGAGTTCTTTTTGTAGATCTCGACCCGGAAGCGGTCGGCCCGCTGGCGGTCGTAGTCGCCTGGCCCGAGACGGCCGCCTCGGCCTGGCTCGCGGACCGACGGGCGCGCTGGAGCGCCACGTCGTAGACCGACTCGCGGGCGGGGTCGGCCAGGCCGCCGAGGACCGGCCGCGCCGTCCCGAGCGGCGGTGGCGGCCGTCGCCGGCGTGTCGGACGAGAACATGCCGGCGTAGGTCTGGATGGGCGACTCGCCCCAGCGGTCGAACGCCGCGCGGACGAGTCGGCCTGGCCGGCGGCCAGGCCGGTCCAGCGAGTCGACGACGGCGACCATCTCGGACGTCCGCATGGAGCGGTCGGTCCGGCCGCCGCCGTCCTCGGTCTCGCGGCGCTCGAAGCCGCTCAGGCCCGACAGGTCGAACGCCATCCGGTGCCGGTCGAACGTCGAGCCGCTCGTAGCGGTCGGTCGCCGTCGTCGGGCGAGCGGCGGTCGATGGCGCCGTCCTCCAGGAGCATCGTCAGGCGCTGGCCGCCGTACTGGGTCTGCGAGCCGGGCGCGCGCCGCCGTCAGCGTGGCCGTGTCGCCGCCGGTCCGCCCTCGAACACGGTCACGCCCACCAGCAGCCCGACGAGTCCTCGGGGATGGCGTCGGCGCGGATGGCGTAGCCGTTGACGTCGGTGTAGAACTCGCCCGGCGTCAGCGCGAAGCCGGGGCGGCTGACGCGGATGTCGCGCCACAGCCCGTTGAGCCGGTAGTTGGCCTCGGGCAGCATCTCGTTGTTGAAGTACACCATCCCGGCCGTCAGCACCAGCCCGACCACGAACACGGGCCACGCCAGCCGCGACAGCGAGACGCCGGCGCTCTTGGCGACGAGGTACCCCCGGCTCTCGGCGAGCCGCCCGAACGACGCCAGCAGCGCCACCAGCCACGCCATCGGGACGGCCAGCGTGACCATGTAGGCCAGGCTGTACGCGATCAGCTCGGTCACGGCGACGGCCGGCAGGCCCCGCCCGACCAGGTCGGGGAGGTAGTGGATCAGGAACTGCATCAGCAGCAGGAACAGCAGCGTCAGCAGCGCCGCCGCGAACGGCAGCGGCAGCCCCGAGAGGTCTGGTCGGTGGAGGCGTGTGAGCATCGGCGCCAAGGTAGCGGGAGGAGCAGGCGGACCGGGCCGCGCGCGAGAACGCGCCGCCCGACCGGCGGACCGAACTCGGCCCAACGCGACGAACCCCGCCCACCCCTGCCCGAGTCCATGCCGCTCTCCGTCCAGTCGTTCGTCGTCAGCCCGTTCGCCGAGAACACCTACGTCCTGTCGTCGGAGGGCAGGCGGCGATCGTCGACCCCGGCACGGCGATCGCGCGCCGAGCGCCAGGCGGTCGAGGCCTACGTCGAGGCCGCCGGGCTGACGGTCCGCCACCTGCTGCTGACGCACGGCCACATCGACCACGTCTTCGGCTGCGCCCACTTCGCCCACCGCTACCCCGAGGCGGAGCACGGCGGCTGGCAGATGCACCCGGCCGACGGCGCCGCTGCTCGACAACGCCGTCGTCCAGGGCGAGCTGTTCGGCGTCCGCGTGGACCCGCCGCCGCCGGCCGCCCACGACCTGGCGGCCGGCGACACCGTCCGCCTCGGCGACGTCGCGCTCGAGGTGCGCCACGTGCCCGGCCACTGCCCCGGCTCGGTCGCGTTCTACGGCCGGGCCGGCGGCCTGCTGGTCGGTGGCGACGTGCTGTTCCAGGGCTCCATCGGGCGGACCGACCTGTGGGAGGGCGACCTCGACACGCTGCTGGCGTCGATCCGCGACGAGCGTCCTCACGCTGCCCGACGAGACGGTCGTGCTCTCCGGCCACGGCCCGCGCACGACCGTCGGCGCGGAGCGCCGGACGAACCCGTTCCTCCGGGACCTCCGTGACGGCGCGCGGGCGCTCCGGCTGGCCGCGCCCGCGCTCGCCGCGGCGGCGGTGCCGCTGGCGTCGTACGGTCACCGTCCGACTGGTCTCCGGCGGCCACACCGAGCCTGGGGCTGGCGCTCGCCGTTCGCCGTCTGGGCCGCGTCCCGTTCGTCGCCCTCGCCGGGATCGCCCTCGGCACCCGGCGCGTCTGGGCCGACGTCCGGCTGGCGATGGGCGTCGGGCTGGTGCTGCGGCGGTGGCCTGGGCGTGGGGGACCTGGGCCGGCGTCCGTCGCTGGCGGGCCGAGCCGCTCGGCCGGTCGGCCTGGGCCTGCTCCGGCTGGGGGTGCCCGTCGCGATCCTGTCCGTCATGGTGACCGTCGCCGCCGTCCGCGCCGCGTTCGTGCCGCCGCCGGACCGCCCCGGCCGCCGGCCGGGCCGGTGATCGGCTCGGCCCGCCTCGGGCCCGAGGTGGGCCGAGCCGGCGCCGTGCCGGACCCCGCGCTGCGATCCGAGGTAGGAGGGCCGTCCCTCATCCCGCGCCCTCCGTGACCGAATACCGCGTCGAGTCCCGCACGTACTACTCCAAGCTGACGACCGACAAGGAGCACATCGCCAGGGCGTCGGCCCAGGAGGTCCAGGAGATCCTGGACACCTACGCCGCCGACGGCTGGCGGCTCGCGTCGACCGACGCGACCTCGTTCGGGCTGGCGGTCTACGTCTACCTCTACTTCGAGCGCGAGCGGCCCGCCTAGGGCCGTCGGCCGGGCGTCCAGGCCGCCTCTGCCCTGCCCACCTCGGTACGAGGCGGCGGGGTCGGCCGCCCGCGCGCACGCGGCCCCGGGCAGGGCGTGCTAGCGCTGGCCGCGCTAGCGCTGGCCGCGGCCGCCGTTCCGGCCGCGGCCGCCCGAGCCCGCGCGCCCTTGCCGCCGCCCTGGTTCCCCGGCCGCCCTGCTGCGACTTCTGGCGCGACCGGTGGCCGCTCGGGTTCGACCGCTTGGCGTTGTCCTCAGCGCCGCCGCCATCGTCGGCGCGCTCGAAGCCGTCGACCTCGGACCTGCTCGATGGACCGGCCCGTGTGCTTCTCGATGCGTCGAAGTTGGACGACTCCTCGCGCCGAGACGAACGTGATCGCGTCGCCCGTCGCCTCGGCG
The DNA here is from genome assembly GCA_963740235.1 of uncultured Bacteroidota bacterium. Lineage (GTDB taxonomy): Bacteria > Bacteroidota > Rhodothermia > Rhodothermales > Rubricoccaceae > Rubrivirga. The sequence goes on along the minus strand of CAVUDG010000007.1, from coordinate 426,298 downwards.
CGGCCCGTCCGCCCGATGCGGTGGATGTAGTCCTCCGGCATGTTGGGCGCGTCGAAGTTGACGACGTGCGAGACGCCGTCGCACGTCGATGCCGCGCGCGGCGATGTCGGTGGCGACCATGATCTGGTACTGGCCGGCCTCGAACCCCTTGAGCGCGCGCTGGCGCTGGCCCTGCGTCCGGTTCGAGTGGATCGCGACGGCGTTGAACCCGGCCCGGTCGAGCTTCTTCTTGATCCGGTCGGCGCGGTACTTGGTGCGCGAGAACACGATCATCCGGTCGACGTCCTCGGCCTGGATGAGGTGCTCCAGGAGCGCCTGCTTCTCGGACTCGGCCACGCGGATCGGCCCGCTGGGTGACGGTCGCGGCCGGGTCGCGGCGCTCGCCGATCTCGATGGTCTCGGGCTTGTACAGGATGCTCTTGGCCAGGTCCTGGATCGGCGGCGGCATGGTCGCCGAGAACAGCAGCGTCTGGCGCTGCTCCGGGACGGCCGCCACGATCTTGCGGATGTCCTTGATGAAGCCCATGTCGAACATCCGGTCGGCCTCGTCGAGCACCAGCACGTCGACGTAGCTCAGGTCGAGGACGCCCTCGCCCATAAAGTCCAGCAGGCGGCCCGGCGTGGCGACGACGATGTCGATGCCGTTGCGGAGCGCGTTCCGCTGCTTGCCCTTGCCGACGCCGCCGTAGATGGTCGCGACGCGGAGGCCGGTGTGCTTGCCGTACTCGGCGGCCGCCTCGGTGACCTGGATCGCCAGCTCGCGCGTCGGCGTGACGACGAGCGCGCGGATCGGGCCGGCGCTTGCCGCCGGACGGCTCCTTGACGAGGTAGTCCAGGATGGGGAGCACGAACGCGGCCGTCTTGCCGGTGCCCGTCTGGGCCACGCCGACCACGTCGACGCCGTCGAGCGCGTAGGGGAGCGTGGCCGCCTGGACCGGCGTGGGCGTCGTGTAGCCGGCGTCGGCGATGCCGCGGCGGACGGGCGGGGCGAAGTCGAAGTCGTCGAACGAGTCCGCCAGGTCGGCGCGTAGGGGGTAGACATGGGTCGTCGTGGAACGTCCGCGGAGCGCTGACGGGGCGGGATCGGCCGGGTCGGGCGGGCGGAGCGGGAAGCAAGAGGTCCGCTTCCGAGAATCACGACGGCGCGCGTGCGCCTCCGGCCGGCAAGCGGGGGGGAGCCCCAAGGTCGCGGCGTGGCCGGCGGCCGACGCCTCTGCGGTCCCTTCGCGGACCCCGCCGGCCCGCCTCGGGCGCCCCGTCGAGGCACCGAGGCGGGCGGGGCCGGGTTTTTTCGCGACGGGCTGTACCCGTCCGGGCGCGCGAGCCGTCTTCGGCGATCACCCCTCTCGCCCCGCCCGTCCATGGCCCTGCGTCTCGCCTTCCTCCCGTCCTGCTCGCCGTCTCCGCGTTCGCCCAGGACGCCACGTGCGGCCCCGACGCCGCCGCGCTCGCGGCGCTCCTCCGGGCCGACTACGCCGGCCGAGACCTGCTGGTCGAGCCCGGCCGCGCGGCCGGCGTCGACCGCCTGCTCGCCGAGTCCCGGTCGGGCCTGAGCGAGGCCGCCTGCGACAGCCTGCTCAACGCGACGACGGGCCTGTTCCCCGACGGCCACCTCCGCGTCGACACGCGGTCGTCGCTGTTCAACGTCCGCGCCGGCGACCGTCGGTTCGCGCCGTGGTCCGGCGAGCTCGAGGTCCGCACGCTGGGGACCGAGGCCACCGTCGTCCGCATCCGGTCGTTCGACATCGGCCAGTGGGCGGCCATCGACAGCCTGATGGCGGCCCACGCCGGCCGGCTCCGCTCGACGCCCTACCTCATCGTCGACGTGACGTCGAACGGCGGCGGCGGCGACGGCGGGTTCTCGTCGCTCGTCCCGTACCTCTACACCGACCCGATCCGCCCGGCCGGGATGGAGCTGGTGGCCTCGCCCGGCAACCGGGCCGACATCGCGGCCTACATGGACGACCCCCGCGTCGACGCCGAGACCCGGGCCTACCTCCGCGCCCTGGTCGGCCAGGTCGACGCGGCCACGCCGGGCTCGTTCGTCCCGATGGGCACCGACGGCGAGTTCGACACGGTCCTCGACTCGGTCACGGCGTTCCCCCGCGCGGTCGCCGTGCTCACCGACGCCGGGACGCAGCTCGGCCGAGGAGTTCGTGCTGATGGCGCGGGCCAGCGCGAAGGTGGTCGTGGTGGGCGGCGCGACCGAGGGGGCGCTGGACTACTCGAACGTCCGGTCGGCGCCGTTGCCCGGCGGGGTCCGCGTGGCCCGCGTCCCGATGACGCGGCGGCTGTGGCTCCCCGAGACCTCGGTCGACGCGGCCGGGATCGCGCCCGACGTGCTCGTGCCGGACGGCGTGCCGGACTGGGCCGTGTTCGCGCTGGGCGTGCTGACGGCCCGGGACGCCGCCCCCGCCGCCCGCTGACGCCGCTCGGCCCGCCTGGGCCTTCCACGGAGGCACCGAGGCGGGGACGCCGAGGCGGGCGCGGTCAGGCGCCGTAGCCCTGGACGTCGCCGGCCACGTCGGCGGCCGTCGCGCCGGACAGGAGCTTGAGCGAGGCCGGCTCGGCCCGGCGCTGGAGCAGGTCGAGCGAGAGCGACACCAGCTCGCCCATCGTCTCGGCGTCGCGGAAGGCCGGCTCGGCGTAGTGGGCCGCCAGGGTCTCGCCGAGCGCCGTGACCGACGCCTCGGGCGCGATCAGGTCCTCCCGCATGACGGCCATCAGCTCGGCGTAGCGGCCGTGCGTCACCCGGAGCCGGCCGGCCATCAGCGCCCGCTCCTCGCGCTGGTACTGGTCGACGGTCGGCTCGGTCAGCAGCTCCAGCCCGAACGCGATGACGGGGTTGTTGGGCGGGAAGAACTGCGGGAGGTACACCTGCTTCCGGGCGTGGTGGCTCTGCTGGTCGAAGTCGATGGCCCGCATCCGGAAGTGGAGCTTCTCGAAGTCCGGCGTGATGTCGACGACCCAGTTGCCCGCGTGCATGTCGCCCAACAACCGGACGAAGCACCGCTCGTTGAACTTGACGAACTCCTTGGCCAGCCGGACCTGGTCGAACCGGTTGTCGGGCAGCCGGTCGCGCATGAACGCGTCGCCGGGCAGCCCGATGATGTGCTCCTCGATGATGGTCTGGTCCCGCAACTCGGGCCCGTCGACGCGGGCCAGGAAGTTGATCGAGTTGGGCGACAAGATGTGCTCCAGCTCGAGCCCGTAGACCCGGCTCGCGTCGGCGCGCTTGACGTAGAAGTAGTCGAAGTTCTCGTTCAGCCGGTTCACGATCCGGACCCGGAACGGCAGCGTGTTGCCGTACAGGCACAGGTCGATCCGGTCGACGTAGAGGTGCTCGACGGTCGACCGGTCGCCGGCCGACTTGAGGAGGGCGTACGTCGTCCGGAGCGCGTCGTGGATCTCGGCCTGCTCGGCGGGCCCGTAGTAGACGCTGCTCCACAGGGTGTCGTCGCCGTGCTCGTCGTAGAGCGGGAACTGGCCGACGTGGCGGGCCAGGTCGTCGTAGCTCACGCCGCCCTCGGCGAGACGGCCGTAGGCGCCGAGGTAGTCGGCGAGGTGGTCGGAGACCGGGTAGGCCGGCTTCTTCTTCGAGATCAGGTTGCGGCGGGGGTCCACGGAGCGTCGGGGCGGGGCTCGGGCGTACGCCGGCCGGGCGGATTGTCTCCGCCGTGCCCGGCGCAGGCGCGGCAGGTCCCCCGCCTCGGGCCCGAGGCGGGCGGGGTCAGGGGCGGCCCGCCGGGCCCCGGTCGGCCGGGGCCGCCTCGGGCGGGCCGTGGCACGGCCGAGGCGGGCGCCTGGCCGGGTCGGCTCAGCGGGTCACGGTCGCCTGCCCGGTCCGCCCGTGCGTGCTGCGCAAAAGGTAGGTCCCCGACGGCAGGCCGTTGATCTGGCGGTCACACGTCGAGCGAACCTGTCGCCCGATCAGGTCATAGACCTTGACGCACTCGCCGACGGCGAGATCCAAGAGCACCAATCGCCGCCCCCGCCAAGGCTGGGTTTGGACCAATCGTCAACTGCTCTCGACTCGGTGACTTCTGGTACGTCCTCGACCCCAACCGCCCACTGGTCTCGTTGCCGAAACATTTGGGTAAAGTTGAAGAAGAAAGTCGTTCCGTCAAAATCTGACTGGTCGATGTACTCGACGATCAGGTCATAACCGACCCATGGTCCAGCATAGTAGGCGTGTTCCCACCACGCCAGCTGGTACGACATGGTGGTGCCCGTTGAATCCGACCAGTCTAGGACCCACTGGATATCGCTGGATCCCACCACCCGATAGCCATAGCGCATGTCCAGTTCGTAGCGCTGGCCACCATTAAGTGTCGAGGAATTGTCTGGGCCCAGGTTATAGCGAGAAAACCTGTGAGCCCCGCGGGCCGAGAAGCACGCCCACCCATCGCCGTTAGTGCGCAGGTTGCGAAATTCGACCCTGGTCACCTCGGATTGAGGTTGACCTTTCGGTGATCTACCAATGGCGACCGTTGCGCGATCGCCAGTCAATTGACCCGAATCCCACGTGTTCGAAGAAGGGCCTGACGGCGAAAGAACTGAGACTTCAAAGTCAGGTGCCTCGACATAGTCCTCGGAGTGCAACCAATCAACCATTGGGGAACTCTCAGTATCGATCGCTTCCAAGAACTGGCATTCGTCCAGTTCGGGTCCGTGTCGTGGTGCGGTAGTTGCGGGGGTGTCGTCTTGCTGGACGACAAGGGGCGGGGTCTGGGCAGCGGAGGTGCTGCCGGGACCGGTCACGGCCAGGGCGAGGACGACGGCGAGGCTGCGGAGCGGAGCGTTCGACATGAGCGCGGGGGCAGTAGGGACGTCCGGCCGGAGCGAGCCGGGCCGTGCGCCTATCGGGGCCGTCGGCGGAGGTCGCCGGGCGGCGCGGGCGGGCATCGGGGAGGCCCGCTGGCCACGATACGACGGCCGACGTGGCGGCGCACACCGGCTGCGGGACGCCCGGGCCCGTCCGGGCGCCGGTGGCCGGACGCGCCCCCTCCACCTCGGGCCCGAGGCGGGCGGGGCTAGAGCCGCTCGATGCGGACGCGCGCCGTGCCCGACTGGACCATCCCGATCCGCCGGGCCGCCGCCTTCGACAGGTCCAGGATGCGCGAGCCGTGGAACGGGCCCCGGTCGGTCACCCGGACGATCACGCTCCGCCCGCTCCGCTCGTTCGTCACCCTGAGGCGCGTCCCGAACGGCAGCGTCCGGTGGGCCGCCGTGAGCGCGTCCGGGTCGAACCGCTCGCCGCTGGCCGTCCGCCGGCCGCGGAACCGCTCGCCGTAGTAGCTCGCCCGCCCCGTGCCGACCAACACGCCGGCCTCGGCGCGGGCCTCGACCACGGCCGGGACGGCCAGCGTCGCCAGCGCGGCCGAGTCGGGCGCGGCCACCACGACGCCCGGCGCGGGCGACCACACGACGTCCGAGGCGGGCGGCGCGCTGCGGCGGCGACGAGACCAGCCGGACGGGCGGCGACGCGGGCTCGGCCGCCTCCGGTCGGGGCGGTGCCGGGATGGGGCGCCTGCGGGCCTGGGCGTGGGCCGTGGTCGCGCTCGCGAGGAGGGCCACCACCACACCGAGGCGGGCAAGGCGCAGGGCTCGGGCCAGGCGCACGGCACAAGTCTAGCGCCCCGGCCGGGGCCTGCCAAACATGGGCTCCACACGTCCCCTCCGCACGCCCTTCGCGGCCGGCCCGGCCCGCCTCGGCGCCGAGGCGGGCGAGGTCGGTCACGCCGCGCCGTCGAGCGCGGCCGACCCGACGGCCTCGACCACGCGCTGGTAGTGCGCCTCGTACTGGGGCACGATCCGGTCGATGTCGAAGTGCTCGACGGCCCGGCGCGCGCGCCGCCGCCGCCATCCGGGCGTGGAGGTCGGGCGCCGTCAGGATGGTCCGGGCCGCCTCGGTCATGCCCGTCGACGTCGCCGAGCGGGCGCAGGAAGCCGGTCTCGCCGTCGACGTTGAGCTCGGGCAGGCCGCCCACGTCGCTCGACACGACCGGCACGCCGCACGCCATCGCCTCCAGCGCCGCCAGCCCGAACGTCTCCGACGCCGACGGCATCAGGAACAGGTCGGCGATGGACAGGATCTCCTCGACCGGCTCCTGCTTGCCCGATAAACCGGACGTCGCCCCAGACGCCGGCCTGGCGCGCGAGCGCCTCCGAGGCCGCCCGGTCCGGCCCGTCGCCGACCATCAGCAGCTTGACGCCGCCCGGCTGGCCGTGGCGCGGGTGGCCCTCGGGCCAGGCGCCCTGGGCGTGGAGCCGGGCGAACACCTCGATCACGTCGGGCGCCCGCTTGACCTTGCGGAAGTTCGAGACGTGGGCGATCAGGCGCTCGCCGTCGGGCGCGATGGCCCGCTTGAAGTGGTCCTTGGGCTGGCGCGCGAACCGCTCGGTGTCGACGAAGTTGGGGATCACCTCGATCTCGGCCGAGACGTCGAACGAGGCGTAGGTCTCGCGCCGGAGCCAGTCGCTCACGGCCGTCACGCCGTCCGAGGCGTCGATGGCGTGCTCGACGACGGGCTTGAAGCCGACGTCCTTGCCCACGAGCGTGATGTCGGTCCCGTGGAGCGTGGTCACGATCGGGATCGAGATCCCCTCGGCTCCGCAGGATGTCGCGCGCCAGGACCGCGCTCGTCGCGTGCGGGATCGCGTAGTGGACGTGCAGCAGGTCGAGCCCGTCGTGCCGCGCCACGTCGATCATCTTGGACGCCAGCGCGAGCGCGTAGGGCGGGTACTCGAACAGCGGGTACGTGTTGACGCGGACCTCGTGGAAGAACACGTTCTCGACCATGTGCTCCAGCCGGAGCGGGAGCGCGTAGGCGATAAAGTGGACCGTGTGGCCGCGCGCCGCGAGCGCCTTGCCGAGCTCGGTCGCGACCACGCCGGAGCCGCCGAAGGTCGGGTAGCAGGTGATGCCGATCGTCATGGGGCGCCCAACGCGGGGGGGGCGGGCGGAGGTCCGCCCGCGAGCAAAGGTCACAGGCCCGACGGGCCGCCCCCCAGACGCCTTACGGGGCCGCCGCTGGGGCCGCCGCTGGGTGCGCCCCCCGAACGGCCCGGGCCCGACCCCCTCCGCCTCGGGCCCGAGGCGGAGCGAACCGGACGGCCCGCCGCGCCGTTCTCCGTGCTCTCCTCCCCCCACGCCCATGCGCTTCCTCCCCCTCGCCCTGCTCCTCGCGCTCGCCGCGCCCCAGGTCCAGGCCCAGTCGTCCCGTCGATCGACATCGGCATCGCCGGGGGCGTCAACTTCGCCAACCTCAGCGACGCCTCCACGCTCGACCTCGGGACCTCGACCGGGTACCACATCGGCGCCTACGCCGACGTCGGCGTCCTCTTCTTCTCGGCGCGGACCGGCGTCTACTACCTCTGGGCCGGCGAGCTCTCGGACGCCGTGACCGTCGGCAACGACAACAACGACGCGGTCCGGTTCGTGACCGTCCCCGTCGACTTCCAGCTCCAGACGCCGACGCCGCTGGTCCAGGCCTACGTGCTCGCCGGGCCCGAATTCCGGTTCCCCATCGGCGACCTCAACACGCTCGCCGGCACGTTCGACCGCGAGAACGTCGACATCGTCCTCAACGTGGGCGTCGGCGTCAGCGGCGGGCTCCCGCTGTTCGGCCCGAGCGGGTTCGCCGAGCTCCGCTACGGCTACGACGTGACCGGGATCGGGTCCGACACGGTCGCCTCGGAGGACACCAAGCTGAACCTGGTCCTGCTGCGCGTCGGCTTCGGGATCTAGCGCGCCGGCCCAACGCGACGCCGCCCGCCTCGGCACGGTCACCGAGGCGGGCGGAGTCGTGTTCGGCCGGGCCGCCGGGGCCGGGCCGGCTAGAACCGGAGCAGCGCCGCGGCGGGCCCGTGGACGGCGAGCGCCTCGCGGCCGGCGTCCGAGTGGACGAGCTCCAGGTTGGCCCCCTGCTCCATGGCCTTGTCGAGCATCAGCTCGACCAGGTCCGGGACGGCCCGGATGTCGCCGCCGGTGGCCGCGTACGTCCCCTCGGTCTGGGTCGTGAGCATCCCCGAGGCCTCGTCGACGCCGCCCTCGATGGTCTGGTCGCCGTCGACGACCAGCGTCATCACGCGCTGCTGGTTGAGCATGTCGAGCGTGTCGTCGAGGCCGGCGACGGCGCGCGAGGACAGCAGCTCCTGGACCTTCTCCAGCGTCTCGACCTCCTCCTTCGCCTCGACCTCGCGCTGGGCCGCGTCGGCCGCGTCGGCCACCTCGGCCGTCGTCGCGAGCGTGTCGCAGGGGAAGTTGGCCGCGACCTTCTGGCGCGTGGCCTGGTCGAGCTTGTCGAGGAAGTCCGCCTCCATGTCGGCCGGCGCCGAGTACAGGACGTGGCGGGCCTCCAGCGTCTTGGTGATCAGCTCGAGCGCGTGGGCGCTCCGCTGGGCCTGCTGGCGCCGGAGCTCGGCCTTCCGGTCCTGCTTCTGGTCCTTCGAGACCAGGTCGGTCACGGCGAACTCCTCGCCCTCGAGCTCATAGACCTCCTCGACGAGCCCGATCTGGGCGAAGAAGAACCGGCTCTTGTGCATCGAGAGCAGCGCGAGCACGAACCGGTCGTTCTCGTCGCGGACGCGGGCCAGCGGGCGGACGTACGGGTTGTCCGAGACGTGGACCGCGTTGGGCAGCGTGATCGCCGTGCCGAGCTGCTCGAACAGGCCCTGCTCCTCGCAGGCGAAGAACACGACGCCGCGGCCGGTCCGCGGGAGCCCGGCGTCGAGCGCCTCGCGGATCCGCTCGCACTCGCGCTCGACGGCCTTCTTGTGGTCGCCGGCGTCGGCCACGGCCCGGTCGCACAGGTCCTTGAGCGTCGTCTGCCACGTGTTGCCCAGGCGCGCCTCGGGCGTCATCTCGAGGTAGAGGCTGACGATGGGGTCGCCGTCGGAGCGGGCCTCGTTGAGCCGCGTGAGGTGGTCGGCGGAGAGGAAGTGGAAGCCGGGCGTGGTCGTGCGGCGGCGGAGCTCGGCGAGCAGGGCGTCGCGTTCCTTCGGGTCGAGGGTGGACATGTACAGAGGGGGAGGAAAGGAGGAATGAGTGGGAGGGGGGACGGCGGGACGGGCGGGCACGGGGTGAGTCTCTGCCCGTCCCTCCGTGCCGTGTCTCACCCTCGGTCCTAGGCGTCCGGCAGCGGGTCGCCGGTGTACGAGTCGACGGCGGGGTCGTCGTCGTGCGGGTCGTCGACCGACCCGAGGCGGGCGAGCAGGCCCTCGCGGGCCAGGTTGAGGTAGGCGGCGGTGTCCTTGAGCGAGGCGTCGAGGATCTGGGCCACCTCGGGCAGGCTCACGTCGAACTCGTCGTAGAGGACGGTCGCCTGGCGGGCGTCGGCGGCCAGCGAGGCGTCCATCCGCTCGTCCTGGTCGCCGATCTCGTCGGCGTCGAGGCCGTCCGTGCCGGGCGCCTCGGGCGTCGTGCCGGCGATGACCTCCTCGTACGTGTCGACGTCGAACGGCTGGCGGAACTCGTAGAACTGCTCGCCGACGGCGTCCTGGTCCTCGTGGGTCGGCAGCTCGTCGTCGAGCGAGATCTCCTTCCGCTCGGCGTAGCGGTCCTCGCGGTGGGCGTACCGGGCCAGCGACCGCGTCTGGAGACCGAGCAGCCACGCGCGGAACCCCATCCGGTCGCCGTCGAACCGCTCGCGGCGGTCCCAGGCGCGGATCATCGTCTCGCCGACGAGCTCGTCGGGCGTGAGGTCGACGAGGCGCTCGCCGGCGACGGGCTCGTCGGAGACGAGGTCGCGCTCGACGGCGAGCTGGCGTTCGGCGGCCTCGTGGAGGGTGGCGAGGTGGGGGGCGAGGGCCTCCTCGAACGAGTCGCGGTCGCCGTCGAGGGCGCGTCGCCAAGACTCGGGGGCCGGGCGGTCGGGGGTCATGGGGGAGGGGGAAGCGAGAAGGGGACGGCCTCCGTGGCGGGGCCGGTCGGTGTCAACCGGGGCAGGCGCCGGAGGATCCGGCCGGCGCCTCCGAACGGACGGGTTGGTCAGGCGTCCGTCCCGTCCCGGCGCCCGTCACACCTCGGTCCCGAGGCGGGGCTAGTCGCCCAGCGTGACCACGATCGGGAAGTGGTCGCTGACCTCGCGCGGGTCGTGGGCGTGGACGTAGCGGACGTCGACGACGCGGCGGTAGAGCGCCGGCGACAGCAGGACGTGGTCGATCGCGCTGAACTCGCCGGACGTCGAACTGGCCGTCGCCGTTGCGGTCGTAGAACGACGTGAACCGCTCGGGCCTGCGGCACGTCGCCGATCACGTTGACCAGGTCGTCGTCCGGGCCCGGCCCGGCCCGCTTGACCGTCGCCATCACGTCGGTGATCGGGCGGTAGCCGCCGCGGTCCAGGACGGCGTCGTCGAGGTCGTTGAAGTCGCCCAGCGCGATCAGCTGGCGGCCGCTCGCCCCCTCCGCCTCGACGAACTGGCGGATCGACCTCGGCCTGGGCCTCGCGGCGCGGCCGCCGGTCGACGTCGTCGGGGCGGGCCAGAAAGTGGACGCCGACGACCGTCACCGGCGTCCCGTCGGGCAGGGTGAGCCGGGCCCACAGGTTCTTGGACACGCCGTAGAGCGCGTCGCTGACGCCGACCGCCACGCGGTCGTCGATCCGGCCCGAGGCCTCGACGGGGAAGCGCGACAGCAACCCCACGTCCTGGCCCGTGAACGAGTCGCGGCCGTCGACCAGGACCGCCTCGTACCCGAGATCGGCGAGGCTCTCGTCGGCCATCATCTGCAACGTCGCCAGGTTCTCCGTCTCGGGCATCAGCACCAGGTCCGCGTCCAGCGTGCGGATGACCGCGGCCACGGCGTCGCGGTGGGCGCGCGCCGCTGCCGGGTCGCCCTTCCAGGGGAACGTGGCCTCGCCCTCGTCGCCGGCGCCGTCGAACAGGAACTCGCCGTTGAACGTGGCGACCCGGATCCCGTCGGCGCCCCAGACCGGGGCCGCCTCGACCTCGAACGGGCTCGGCCGTCGGGCCGCTCGGGGCGGGCGGGCTGGCGCATCCGCCCAGGGCGAGACCGACGACGAGGAGCAGGCCGAGGCGGGACATGGGCAGACGGGCGGACAAAAAAGAGGGGGCGCGTCGGTCGGACGCGCCCCCTCAGACGGAGATCCTGCGGGGTCCGTCTACAGCTTCAGCATCGCGGCGACGCCGGAATAGAAGCGGAACCGCTTGGGGTCGACGCGGAAGCCGGTCGGGCGGACGGGCGCGTGGCCGGACGACCAGTTCGGGGCCTTGCCACCGACCATCGAGCGCTCGCTGTAGAAGTGGCGCGTCCGCTCGGGGAACGGGCGGGTCTCGGCGGGCGCGTAGTAGACGGCGTGGGCCACCTCCAGCGCCTGGACGAACGCGGGCGAGTCGGGCGAGGGCGTCAGCGACGTGTACAGGCGGCGCTTGGGGTTGCCCGGGTTGAACGCGCTGAACTGGTACGGGTCGAGCACGACGTCCTGGTACTCGTTCTCACCGCGGTAGCCGGTCTCGACGCGGTTGCGGATCACCCAGGCGACCAGCTCCTGCTCGTCGGCGCGCTTCGTCTCGGAATAGATGCAGCGAGCGAACCAGAGCACGTCGTCGCTTACGGCGTCGAGCGAGAAGGCCGGGGGAGCGTCGGAGACGAGGGACACCGGGATCTCGGCTCCCTGAGTCGTCGCGTGGATCGTAAAGAAGAGGGCGAGCAGCGGGAGCATCCCCGCGAGGACGACAGAGAGCCCCGTGGCGGTCCCTTTGACAATCGTACGCATATGAATCCGGTTGGTGAGCAGGAGAGCCGATCCGGTGAGTCCAACGCGAGAACCCTGCCGAATTCGTGAAGCCGTAGCGGAGGCTCGATAGAGTAGGTGTGAAGGGTGTGGAAGGCGGCCGTCGCGGCGACCCAGGGGCAATCAACAGGTGTGCCCGAACGGTCTTTTCACACGTCGGCCGCACACGCCGCTTTGTGGAGACGGTGCAGCGGTGGGGACCGTCCACCCCGGTGATCCGTAGTGGCGTCCGCCGTGGACACCCCGGCGGACACTCCACGAGACACCATGCCGCCGTCGCCCCTCCGCATCCTCGCCGACGCCAACATCCCCGACGTCCAGTCGGCGTTCGGGCCGCTGGGCGAGGTCCGCGTCATGCCGGGCCAGGCGATCACCCGCCGCGACCTCGCCGAGGTGGACGTGCTCGTGGTCCGCAGCGTGACGCGCGTCGACCGGGCGCTCCTGGACGGCACGCCGGTCCGGTTCGTCGGGACGGCGACGGCGGGCGTCGACCACGTCGACCAGGCCGCACTCGCATCGCTGGGCGTCGCCTTCGCGTCCGCGCCCGGCTCGAACGCGGCGTCGGTCGTGGACCACGTCCTGGCGGCTCTGCTCGCCGTCGCCGCCGACCGCGGCGAGACCCTCGCCGGCCGGACGCTGGGCATCGTCGGCGTCGGTGAGGTGGGGGGGCGCCTGGCGCGCCGGGCCCGCGCGCTCGGCCTCCACGTGCTCGCCTGCGACCCGCCCCGCGCCCACGCGGGCCACCGCGACCACGACTACGTCGGCCTCGGCGACGTGCTCGACCAGGCCGACGTCGTCTCGCTCCACACGCCGCTCACGACGGCGGGCGACAGTCCGTGGCCAACGCTCGGCCTGGTCGACCGGGCGGCGCTCCAGTCGATGCGGCCCGACGCCTGGCTGGTCAACGCGGCCCGGGGAGCGGTCGTCACGGCCCAGGCGGCCCAGATGGCGGCCCAGACGCGGCCGGTCGTCCTCGACGTGTGGCCGGGCGAGCCCGCGCCCCGACCCGGCGCTGGTGGACGCCGTCGCGCTCGGCACGCCCCACATCGCGGGCTACGCGGTCGACGGCAAGCGACGCGGGACGGCCATGATCGCCGCCGCGCTGTTCGAGTGGGCCCGCCTCGACGCGCCGCCCGCTCCGGCCGACGGCTCCGTCCGGCTCGTCGCCGAGCGCCCGACCCCGGCCTCGACCCGACGCCCTGGCTGGACGCGCTCGCCCGCCAGGCCTGCGACGTCCGCGCCGACGACGCCCGCTTCCGCGCCGCGCTCGCCGGGACCGTGGGCGAGGCCCGCGCGGCCGCGTTCGCCGACCTGAGGCGGACGTACCCGACCCGGCGTGAGATGGACCGCTACGTCGTCCGGGGCGACGTGCCCGAGGCGCTGCGGCGGGCCGTGGAGGACGGGCTGGGAATGACGCTGGAGCGTGGACCGTAGAGCGTGGGCCGACCCCTCGGTGCCCCCACGCTCCACGGCCGACGTTCTACAGCGGCAGGTTGCCGTGCTTCTTGCGCGGGAGCGTCTGGACCTTGTGCTCCAGCATCCCCAGCGCGCGGATCAAGCGGCCCCGGGTCTCACTCGGACGGATCACGTCGTCGACGTAGCCGCGCTCGGCGGCGACGTAGGGGTTGGCGAACCGCTGTCGGTACTCCTCGGTGAACTCGGCCTCGGCGGCCGCGGGGTCGTCGGCCGCCGCGATCTCGCGCTTGCGGATGATCTCGACGGCCCCCTTGGGCCCCATCACCGCGATCTCGGCCGTCGGCCAGGCCAGGTTGAGGTCGGCCCGGATGTGCTTCGAGTTCATCACGTCGTAGGCGCCCCCGTAGGCCTTGCGCGTGATGACGGTCAGTTTGGGGACGGTCGCCTCGCAGAACGCGTAGAGCAGCTTGGCCCCGTGGCGGATGATCCCGTTCCACTCCTGGTCGGTCCCGGGCAGGAAGCCGGGCACGTCCTCGAACACGACGAGCGGGATCCCGAACGCGTCGCAGAACCGGACGAACCGGGCGCCCTTGACGCTCGCGTCGATGTCGAGCACGCCCGCCAGCACGGCCGGCTGGTTCGCGACGACGCCCACCGAGCGGCCCCCGAGGTGGGCGAACCCGACGACCAGGTTGGCCCCGAAGTCGGGGTGGATCTCGAAAAAGCGCCCGTCGTCCACGACCCGGCCGATGACGTCCGTGATGTCGTACGGCTTGTTGGGGTTCGGCGGGACGACCGTGTCGAGCGCCGGGTCGGCCCGGTCGACGGGGTCGGAGGTGGCGCGGCGCGGCGCGGGGTCCTCGCAGTTCGACGGGAGGTAGCCCATCAGCTCGCGGATGCCCAGGAGCAGCGCGCCCTCGTTGGCGAACGCCCGGTGGCACACGCCCGACTTGCTCGCGTGGGTGTCGGCGCCGCCCAGCTCCTCCTGGGTCACCTCCTCGTTCGTCACCGTCTTGACCACGTTCGGGCCGGTCACGAACATGTAGCTCGTCCCCCGCGCCATGAACACGAAGTCGGTGATGGCCGGGCTGTAGACCGCGCCGCCGGCGCACGGGCCCAGCACGGCCGAGACCTGGGGCACCAGGCCCGAGGCCAGCGTGTTCTGGAGGAAGATGTCGGCGTAGCCCCCGAGGGCCGCGACGCCTTCCTGGATGCGGGCCCCGCCCGAGTCGTTGAGGCCGATCACCGGGCACCCGTTCTCCATCGCCAGCTCCATCACCCGGACGATCTTCTGGGCGTGGGCCAGCCCCAGCGACCCGCCGAAGACGGTGAAGTCCTGGGAGTAGACGGTGACCGTCCGTCCGTCGATGGTGCCCCAGCCGGTCACGACGCCGTCGCCGTAGGGCCGCTGGTCCTCCAGCCCGAAGCCGGTCGCCTGGTGGCGGACGAACGCGCCGGTCTCGACGAACGAGCCGGGGTCGAGCAAGATCTCGATCCGCTCGCGCGCGGTCAGCTTGCCCTTGTCGTGCTGGCGGCCGACGCGGGCGGGGCCGCCGCCGGCCCGGCTCTCGGCGCGTCGCCGGTCGAGGTCGGCGTAGAGGTCGTCGGGCGTCGTCGGGGCGTCGGGCATCGGTCGGGGGAGGGCGGGGCCGAAAGCTACCGACCTCGCCCGCCTCGGTCGGCCCTGCAGGCGGCCGCCGTCGGTGGTGGAGGCGCCCCGCCCGCTCGCCGAGGCGGGCCGGGTGGCGCGCGGCGGCCCCGGGAGGGACCTTCGGGCCTCCCCCCACGCCCCCATGCTCGACCTCCTCGCCTTCGACCTCGACGGCACCCTCGCCGACACCGAGCCGCTCAAGGCGCAGTCGTATGCGTGGGCCGCCCACCGCCTGCTCCCCCAGGTCGACCCGGCCGACGTCGTCGACGCCTACACCGACTGCGTCGGCCTCTCGCGGCAGGAGATCGCCACGTCGCTCCTCCACCGGTTCGGGCTGGAGGCGGCGGCGCGGGAGCACGACCCCACGGTCGAGCCGTGGGAGAGCTTCGTCAACGTCCGGCTGGACCGGTACCGCGAGACGCTGGCCGACGGCGACCTCGTTCGGGAGCACGCCCGGGAGCACGCCGTCTCGCTCGTGCGGAACGCCCACGCGCTCGCCCGGTGTCTCGCGCTCGTCACCACCAGCGGCGCTCGCAACGCGGGCCTGGTGCTGAGCGCGCTCGGCCTGACCGGCGCCTTCGACACCGTCGTCACAGCGGACGACGTGTCGCGGACGAAGCCCGACCCCGAGGGCTACCGGCTCGCCCTGGACCGCCTGGGAGCCGACGTCGGCCGCTCGCTGGTCATCGAGGACTCGCCGGCGGGCGTCGCGGCCGCCCTCGCGGCCGGTCTCGACGTGCTCGCCGTCCCGGACGACCTGACGCGCGACGGCGTCCGCGCGCTCGTCGAGGCCGGCGACCTCCCCGCGGCGTCCGTCGTCACCGCCGACGCCCTCTCCGAGACGGTGCGCCAGCGGGCGGAGCACGTCGGGGCGTAGTCGCGCGCCCGGTGCTCCGGATCAGTCGGCTCCGAACTGTGCCTGGACCGCGTCGATGAACGCGACCGCGCTGTCGGTGTACGGGTTGACGCGGTGGGCGCGGAACACGTCTGCCGAGACGATCCCGGTCGCCTCGGTGTAGGTCCGGGCCTGATCGATCCGGTCGAGCGTCTGGTGGTACTCGCTCTCGACCCGTCGAACAACTCGGCCACAAACCAGTCGCGACGCTCGCGCGAGTCCGGCCCCAGGACCCGGCTCTCGACCGCGTCCGGGGTCGGGCTGGCGGCGGCTCCGTCGTCGTCCGCCGCCGGCGCGCCGCCGGGACTGGGGTCGGCCGGGGCCGCGAGGTCTGGCGTCTCGGGGAGCCGGGCTGCGAGGTCGGACTGGGCGAACCGCTTCCACAGCGGCTCCTCCTCGGAGTCCGCCGAGGCGGCCGGGGTCGGGGACGGCGCGTCTTCCCGCTCGCGGGCCAGGCGCTGCCACAGGGGCTCGTCGCCGGCCGGTTCGTCGGGCTCTGGCGGGACCTCCGGGAGGGGCCGTCGACCGGGCCGACGGGCTCGTCGTCGACCGGCTCGTTGTCGGTCGACGTGTCTGGTGCCGAGTCGCCGAGCCAAGAGCGCGAGCCGCTGGGCGGCAGGGGCGTCTCGGGAACGAGGTCGAGGTCGAGGATCGGGATGGGGGGGCGACGGGCTCGTCGTCGGGGACGTCGGTGGGAGCCGGGGCCGTCACAGCGTCGCGGACCTCGTCCATCGGCGCCTCCGCCGTGTCGTGGGGGAGATCGGGACCCGTCCCCGTCGGTGCCGGCTCGTCCCGGACTGGCTCCGCCGCCCAGGTCGGTCCCTCCTCGGCGGCCTCGTCGGCCGGGTCGAGGGGGGCGTCACCGAGACCGGCCGGCGAACGCTCTGGAGCCGGCGAGCCGGAGCCCGCCGGGCGTGGGGGGCCGAGCACACCGGACTCGTCGGCGCCGTCGTACTCGGGGGCGAGGTACTTCGACCCGATCAGGGGCGGAGCCTCCTCGGTCTCCGGACGGGAGGCGGGCGAGACCGTTGGCGTCTCTGGCGAGCGCTCGTCTGGCGTCTCCTCGGTGGGCGTCTCCTCCGCTGGGGTGGGGTCTGGGGTCTGAGCGTCCTCAGGCGGCGCCTCTCGGGCCTCCACCGGCGGGGAGGGCGAGGGGACCAGGACGCGCTCGAGCAGCGCTCGGAGCTCGTCCGGCGACACCGCGTCGATACCGGCGAGTTCGGCCGCGAGCGCGTCGGCGCCTTTCGACTCGAACAGCAGCCGGAGCAGACGGGTCGGGACCGAGCCGGCCGGCGAGCCGAGCGGGCCGACCAGCCCCACGACCGGGCCGAGCAGCGTCGTCCAGTCGTCGGGGCCGAACGTCGACACCATCCGGCGGTCGATGCGGAGGAGTAGCTGCTCGAGGCCGACCCGGTCGATGGTGTCGAGCGCCTTCCGCTCGGCGTAGCGGGCCGCGATCTGCGGGAGGTACGGGTAGGGCCCGAACGCCCGGACGTGGTCGAGCGCGACGTCGACGGCGAGCCGGTCCTGGCCGCCCTCGAACGCGGTCGCGGCCAGCGTCTCGGCCGGCCGGACCAGGTGGGCCAGCGCGAGCCCGGCCGCCTCGCGGACCGCCTGGGCCCACTCGCCGGCCGGAACGGCGACGGCCGCCTGGGCCGCCTGGCGCCAGGTCTGGGCCGCCTCTCGGACGGCGTCGGCGTCGATCCAGGCCGTCTCGCGCGGGGCGGCCAGGGCCACAGCGCCGGCCAACCGGGCCCGGAGGAGCGGCACCAGCGGGGCGGGGAGCCGGTCCACGTCGGCCTCGCCGCGGGGCCGGTCGGCGGGGACGTCGGCGAGGACCCGCCGAGCGAGGGCCTCAGCGGTGGCGGCGAGCGCGGCGTCGGACATAGCTCTGCAGTCGGGGGGACGGGCGAAGCTACGCCGGGGCCGGGGCCAAGCTCCGGGGCGGTGTGGCCGCCCTCGGCCGCGGCTCGGGCCCCCGGCGTTCGGGGCCCGCTAGGCCGCCTCCGCGCCCGCCGGCGCCTCGTCCTGGTCGAACCGGACGCCGACCAGACGGCTCACGCCGGGCGTCGGCATGGTCACGCCGTACATCCGGTCGGCCGCCTCCATCGTCAGCTTGTTGTGGGTGACCAGGATGAACTGGGTCGAGTCCGAGAACGAGCGGATCAGGCGCATGAACCGGCCCACGTTGGCGTCGTCGAGCGGGGCGTCGACCTCGTCCAGGATGCAGAACGGGGACGGCTTGACGAGGTAGATCGCGAACAGCAACGCCGTCGCCGTCAGCGTCTTTTCGCCGCCCGAGAGCTGGGTGAGCGAGACGGGCCGCTTGCCCTTGGGCTGGGCCGTGATGGTGACCGGCGCCTCCAGCGGGTCGTCGCCGTCCAGGGCCACGTCGGCCGTGGCGTCGCCGCCGAACAGGTCGGCGAAGATCTTCTGGAACGCTTGCGCGCACCTGGGTGAACGTCTCGTCGAAGCGCGCCCGCGCGGTCTCGTTGATCTCGCGGATGGTCTCCAGGAGCGAGGCCTCGGCGCTGGCCAGGTCGCCGCGCTGCTCTTGCAGAAAGGCGAGCCGCTCCTGCTCGGTCTCGTAGCTCTCGAGCGCGAGCGCGTTGACGGCGCCGAGCGCGCGGATCTTCTGGCGCACGTCGGGGATCTCGACGCGGGCGGTCTCGGGCTGGAACAGCTCCTCGGCCTGCAACCGGTCGAGCTCGGCCGCCGGCCTGCGTCGAGGTCGGCGCCGTGCTCCTCGGCGAGCCGCTCCAGCGTCGTCTCCTGGCGCGTGGCGACCTGGGCCAGGCGACGCTCGGCCTCGGCGCGGGCCGTCGTGGCGGTCTCGCGGCGCTGCCGGATCTCGCGCAGGCCGCGCTCGGCGTCGGCGATGCGGGCGCGGCCCTGGAGCACGGCCGTCTCGGCGTCCGAGGCCGTCGTCTGGAGCGCGTCCGTCTGGCGGCGCTCGGCGTCGAGCCGCTGGGTGGTCGTCTCGGCCGCCGCCTCGGTCTGCGCGATCTCGGCCGCGAGTCGGTCCGCCTCGGCGTCGCGGTCGGCCTGGCGGCGAGCGATGTCGGCGCGCGTCTGGGCGGCGCGGTCACGCGCGTCGCGCGCGGCCTGGGCGGCCGACTGGGCGCGGGCGTGGCCCAGGCGGGCGTCGCTCCAGGCCGTCTCGGCCGACTGGCGCGCGGCCGTCGCCGCCTCGGCCTCGGCCTCGGCCGTCGCCTGGCGGGCCTGGGCGTCCGAGGCCGTGAGTTGGCGGGCGGCGACGGCGTCGTCCAGGTCGTCGGTGTCGGGCAGGTCGGCGAGCGACTGGCGGACCTGGTCGGCGCGGACGCCGAGGCGGGCGAGCTGGGCGTCGCGGGCGGCGGCCTGGGCGTCGGCCCGGGTGGCGGCGTCGCGGGCGGCGTCGCGGGCGTCGCGGGCGGCGTCGCGGGCCCCCTCGGCCCGGCGGCGGTCCTGCTCGGCCGCGTCGCGGGCCTGGCGGGCCGCCTCGGCGCGCTCCTCGGCGGCGTCGCGCGCGCGCTCGGCGTCCGCCAGCGCCTGGGCCGCGTCGGCCTGGCGCTCCCGCACCCCGAACCGGCCGGCCTGGGCCGAGGGCGTCGGCGAGCCGCCGTGGACGGCCGGCCCGGCGTCGAGCCAGGCGCCGTCGCGGGTGACGAACCGGGCGACCGGGTAGGCGTCGCGCAAGGCCCGGGCGTCGACGAGGGAGCCGGCGACGAACGTGTTGCCCAGCAGCGCCTGCAGGAGCGGGCGGAACCGGGCGTCGGCGCGGGCGAGGTCGAGGGCCGGCGTCGTCCCCGGCGGGACCGGCGACCGCTCGGTCTGGCTCCGGCCAACCCGCGACAGGACCAGGAACGTCGCGCGGCCCTGCTCGGCGGCCCGGAGCCGGCCGATGGCCGCGTCGGCCTCGTCCTCGTCGGAGACGACCAGCGCTTGGGCGAACGCGCCGAGCGCGGCGTCGAGCGCCAGCCGGTCGGCCTCGGCCGCGCCGACGACCTCGGCGAGCGGCGGCGCGTCGACGTCGGGGTGGGCGGCCAGGAACGCGGCGGCCCCGTCGCCCTCGGGCCCGGCGTCGACCAGGGCCTGGAGGAGGTCGGCCTGGGCGCGCGCGGCGCCGGCGGCCGTGCGGGCCCGCTGGCGGTCGGCGTCGGCGGCCTCGAAGGCGGTGCGAGCGGCGTCGCGGGCGGCGGTCGCAGCGTCGAGCCCCTGGGCGGCTCGGGCGAGGTCCGCCTCGGCGGCGGCCAGGCGGTCGTGGTCGGGGTGGGCCTGGGGCGCGGCGGCCAGGTCGGCGCGCTCGGTCTCGACCCGCTCGGCCTCGGCCGCGAGGAGGGCGCGGCGGTCGCGGGCGCGCTCGACGGCCCGCTCGGCGTCGCGGAGCGCCGCGGTCGCCTCGGCCGCCGTCGCCCGGGCCGACTGGGCCGCCCGGCGGGCCGCCTCGGCCGCGTCGCGGGCCTCCGCGCGCTCGCCGTCGGCGACCAGCAGCGCCGCGTCGCGTTCGGCGAGCGTCGCCTCCGTCGTCTCGATCTGACCCTCAGCTTCGGCCTCGTCTCGCTCGGCGTCCCGGGCCCGGGTCTGGTCCGCCTCACGCTCGCGGCCGATCCGGTCGAGCGCCCGCCGCCCGGCCGACCGGCGCTCGTCGCCCAGCCGGATCTCGGCCTCTAGCGCCTGGACCGTTTCGGCGTGCGTCCGGAGCGCGCGCGCGGCCGTCGCCATGTCCTGTTCGAGCCCGACGAGCGCCGTCCGCGCCGCCTCGATCTGGGCCTCGCCGGCCGCGACCTGGGCGCCGAACCCCTCCGCCTCGGTGTCGCGCTCGCGGGCCTCGCGCTCCAGCGCGTCGCGCTCCGTCTGGAGCCGGTCGACGTCGTGGGCGGCGAGGGCCAGCTCGAGCCGGCGGAGCCGCGTCGCGAGCCGCTCGTGCCGGGCCGCCTTCTGGGCCTGCCGGCTCAGGCTGCGGACCTGCTTGTCGACCTCCTCGATGATGTCGTCGAGGCGGGTCAGGTCGGCCTGGGTGGCGTCGAGCCGGCGGAGCGCCTGGGCCCGGCGCCGCTTGTACTTGGTCACGCCCGCGGCCTCCTCGAACAGCCGCCGCCGGTCGTCGGCCTGCTCGGACAGGATGTCCTCGACCATCGAGAGCTCGATGACGGAGTAGGCCCCGGCGCCCATCCCGGTGTCCATGAACAGGTCGAGCACGTCGCGCAGCCGGCAGACGGTCCCGTTCAGGAGGTACTCGGAGTCGCCGTTGCGGTAGAGCCGCCGCGTGACGGTGACCTCGGCGTACTCGGTCGGGAGCACGCCCCGCGTGTTCTCGACCGTCAACGAGACCTCGGCCAGGCCCAGCGGCTTCTTGCCGGCCGACCCGTTGAAGATGACGCCGGCCATCGACTCGCTCCGCAGGAGCCGCGAGCGCTGCTCGCCGAGCACCCAGCGGACGGCGTCGATCACGTTCGACTTGCCGCACCCGTTCGGCCCGACGATGGCCGTCACGCCCGGCGAGAAGTCCACGGAGGTCTTCTGGGCGAAGCTCTTGAAGCCGTGGAGGTCGAGCCGACTGAGGTACACGCGGGGCCGTGGGGCGAGACCCGAAGATACCGACCGCTCGGCGCGTGTCCCGCTCGGCGCGGCGCCCCGCCCCGAGGGGGGGCGCGGGGTCCCACCACGGCCCCCACGCCCCTGCTGCTGCGCTCAGGTCGCGCAGCGGCGTCCCTCGTCGTCTCCTACGGGGCAGGGGCCGGTTCGTGTCACGGCGCCGTCGTATTCACACGGGGCCGCCCGCGTCAGTCGTCCTCGGGCGTCGTCGGGTCGTGGTCGACGGCCCGGTCGCCGTCCTCGACGCGCGGGCTCGACTTGAGCGCGTCGTCCATCGTCCGGCCGACGTAGGCGTTGCCGGCCTCGGCGACGCGGGCGCCGTCCTCGACCTCGGCGGCGGCGGGGGCCGCGTCGCGGTCGGGCTCGATGGCGTCGTCGGACTGGTCGGCCTCGGGGCGGCGCGGCTTGGGGCCGTGGCTGTCGGAGGCGGAGTAGCGGTGGCTGTCGGGGGTGGACTGGTCGGGGTGCATGGCGGGTCGGAGCAGGGCCGGGGGTCAACCCGCCAACCCCCGCGCGGTTGCCGAGGCAGACGCGGTCGCGCCGTCTCGTACGTTGTCGGTCCCCCCCGACCGTGCCGATGGCCCGCCTGATCGCCTTCGCCCTCGTGGCCCTGACCGCCACGGCGGCCCACGCCACACCTCCCGATGCGCCCGCCCGGCTCTCGGCGGCGCTCGACCGCTACCGCGCCGTCGCCGAGTCCGGCGGCTGGGCGACCGTCCCCGACGGCCCCCTCGTCTACGCCGGCCAGGCGCGACGCCTCCCAGGTCCCGGCGCTCCGCCGCCGCCTCCAGGCCGAGGGCGCGCTGGGCGACGCCGCGCCGACCGGCGACACGCTCGACCCGGCGCTCGCCGCCGCGCTCGCCCGCACCCAGGCCCGCCTGGGCCTCGACGGCGACGGCATCGTCGGGCCCAAGACGCGGGCCGCGCTCGACGTGCCGGCCGGCGAGCGCGCCCGCCAGGTCGCGGCGGCGCTCGACCGGATCGCCGAGCTCGACCTGCCCCGCGACGGCCGCTGGGTCCTGGTCAACGTCCCCGAGTACCGCGTCCGCGGGTTCGACGGCGGCCGCCAGGCGATCGACATGAAGGTCGTCGTCGGGGCCGACCGCGAGGGCTGGCGGACGCCGCTCTTCCGGGACGAGATCGAGTACGTCGTCTTCCGCCCCTACTGGAACGTGCCGACCTCGATCGCCGTCGCCGAGCTGGTCCCCCAGGGCGCCGAGAAGCTGGCGGCCGACGGGTTCGAGCTCGTCCGCAGCTTCTCGCCCGAAGCCGAGGTCCACCCGATGACGGCCGAGAACCTCCAGCGGCTGGTCGACGGCCACCTGCTGATCCGCCAGGCGGCCGGCCCGTCGAACGCGCTCGGCCTGCTCAAGGTCATGTTGCCCAACGCCCACAACATCTACCTCCACGACACGCCGGCCAAGGGGTACTTCGCACGCGACGAGCGGGCGCTGAGCCACGGGTGCGTCCGCCTGGAGCGGCCGGCGGCGATGGGCGCGTGGCTGCTGGGCTGGCCCGAGGCCGAGGTCCGGGCGTCGATGGAGGGCGGCGGCTACCGCCAGGTCGACCTCGACCGCCGGGTCCCGGTCGTGATCGCCTACCTCCCGGCCTGGGCCGGCGACGACGGCGCCGTCTGGTTCGCCGGCGACCCGTACGGCCTGCTCGGCTAGCGACCCCGCCCGCCTCGGGCGATCTTCGGAGGACCCCACCGCTCGACTCATGGCGACAGACTACCGGCTGGTCGGCAAGCGCGTCCGCGTCCACCTCTACACCCGCCAGGGCCAGGTGCTCGGCGCCATCGAGGGCCGCGTGGCCGACGTGTCGCCCGGCGTGACGGTCGGGCAGGACGCCGCCGGCCGCGACATCGTCAAGGACCTGGTCTACGTCGTCGACATCGTGCCGGGGCGGGGGCCCGAGGGCGAGGAGGTGCCCGTACAAGAACTCGGCGGGGACCGAGGGCGAGGGCTGGTTCGCGGTCCAGGACGTGACGGTGATCGAGGGCGACGGGCCGCCGGTGTTCGCCAACTAGGCCCGGCGGCTCGAGCGGACACGACGCGCGAGCACCGACCGAGCGAGGCGGGGCAGGCCCCGGAGCGCGCTCCAGCTCGGCGGCGAGCGGCGGAGCGCGCTAGAGCCGGACCAGCTCGACGCGCCGGTTCTGGGCCCGGCCCGCCTCGGTGTCGTTGCCCGCGACCGGCCGGGTCTGGCCGAGCCCGGCCGCCTCGACCCGGCCGGCGTCCACGCCCAGCCCGACGAGCATCGTCCGGACGGCGGCCGCGCGGGACTCGCTGAGCGACAGGTTCGAGCCGGCGTCGCCCTGGGCGTCGGTGTGGCCCTCGACGCGGACGCGGAGGGCCGGGTGCTCCTGGAGCATCGCGGCGATCTCCTGGATCACCGCGAACGACTCGGGCTTGAGCGTCGCGCTCGCCGTGTCGAAGTAGATCCCCTCGGTCACGACGCGGCCCTCGGCCTCCAGCGTCGAGTACAGGTCGCGGCCCCCGGCCGCGATCCGGAGGTTGGCGATGTAGACCGGGTTGCTGCGGACGTCCTCCAGCAGGAACCGGAGCCGGTTCGTCCGGCCCAGGTCGGCGTTGGGCACGTTCGCCACGCGCTCCCGGTCCGCGAACACCTTGACGTAGTCGCCGTCGGCCATGACGCGGACGGGCAGCATCTGGGTGTCGAACCGCCGGTCGCCCTGGACCGACTCCACGCCGACGCCGTGGCCGAACGCCCCGAGGCCGACGCCCGAGTACGGGTCGACCTGGATGTAGTTGGTCCCGACCCTCTCGCCCTCGTCGTCGACGAGGTAGAGCCAGATGCCGTTGACGAACTCGGTGGCCTGGAACTCGAACTCGATCGTGAACTGGTCGGGCAGCGTCTCGGGCAGGACCACGTCGAACGCGCCCCGGGTCTTGCCCCGGAGCGCCCGGCCGCCCGCGAACTCGACGACCTCCATCGAGCCCTCGCGGAACTCGAGCCGGCGCGGGAAGTCGCCGACGTTGTCGCGCGAGAAGTCGTCGGCGAACAGGACGCGCTCGCCCGGCACGAAGTCGTAGTTCGCGTCCGCCGCGCCGACGGCCCGGCCCGAGCCGGCCGGCGTGCCCGACCGGACGACGGCGTCGGCGGCGTTGGCCTCGGTGACCGGCGTGCCCGAGCGGTCGACCGGGGCGCCGTCGGCGTCGGTCAGCACGACGCTCTCGCCGCGCGACCGGGCCCCGTCGATGCAGGCGTCGTCGGTGAACACGCACCGGGCGGCGTCCTCGCCGGCGTCGAACATGCCGTTGATGGCCGCGTCGGCCGCGCGCTGGGCGCGATTCTCGGCCTGGCGCTCGACGGCCCGCTCGGCGCCGCGCTCGGCGGCCCGGCGGGCGCGGCGCCAGATCTGGGCGTCGGCCGTCTCGGCGACGGTGACCGACAGGAGGAGGGCGAAGAGGAACGTGCGAGTCATGGGGGATGGAGGGAGGGCACCTTGTAAAACAGGGTTTCTCGCCTCGCGCTGTCACCCGGCTCGCGAACGGCCCGGTGACGCCCCCTCCGCCCAGGGCCCGCCTCGACGCCCCCCGGCCCGCCCCCCGGCCCGCCCCCCGGCTCCCCCGCCTCGGGCCCGAGGCGGGCGGGGTCAGTGGTCGGCGTCGACCGGCTCGCGCCAGCCCGCCAGCCGGTCGCCGTAGCGCGACAGGCGGGCCTGGGCCGTGTCCGGCGCGTCCAGCCGGGCGACGTGGAACAGCGCCTCGCCCTCGTAGACCAGCGGGAGCTGGGTCTTTCCGATGATGATCCCGGTGTCGCGCGAGAGGACCGGCGTGAGGGCCTCGCCCAACGGGGCCGTCAGCGTCCCCACCTGCTCGCCCTCCTCGACCAGGTCCCCGACGTCGCGCGTCAGCCGCAGCGTCCCGCTCTCCTCGGCCCGCGTCCACCCGCTGCCCCGGGCGATCAGCGGCTCGACGACGCGCGTCGGTGCCGTCTTGGGCAGCATCCCCAGGCTCCGCATCACCGAGACGATGCCCCGGAGCCCGATCCGCACGGCCCGGTCGTCCAGACGGAGGGCCTCGCCGGCCTCGTAGAGCAGGACCGGCACGCCCCGCTCCAGGACCGTCTGCCGGAGCGACCCGTCGCGGAGGTTGGCGTGCAAGATGAGCGGGACCCGGAACTGCCGGGCCATCGCGACCGACTCGGGCCGGTCCAGCGAGACCCGGACCTGGGGGAGGTTCGTCCGGTCGATGGCGCCCGTGTGCAGGTCGATCCCGTGCGTGCTGTGGGCCACGATCTCGGTCATGAACAGGTGGGCCAGCCGCGACGCCATCGACCCGGCCGGCGAGCCGGGAAACGACCGGTTGAGGTCGCGCCGGTCGGGGAGGTACCGCGACCGCGCCGTGTACCCGTACACGTTGACGACCGGGACGGCGATCAGCGTGCCCCGCAGGTGCCGGAGCAGCCGGAGCCCCAGCAGCCGCCGGATGATCTCGACGCCCAGGATCTCGTCGCCGTGGATGGCCGCCGAGACGAACAGCCGCGGCCCGTCGCGCCGCCCGCGGACCACGTGGACCGGCATCGACATGGCCGCCAGCGTGTAGAGCGGCGCGATCGGCAGGCGGACCGTCGCGCGCGTGCCGCGTTCGATGGCGGTCCCGCCGATGAGGAGGGGCTCGGGGAGGGGCGTGGTGTCCATGCCGCAGACTACGCCCGCCCCCGCCTCGGCGCCGAGGCGGGGGGAGCCGGGGCGTCACGCCTCGGCGGCCGGCGCCATCGGCACGTCGGCCTCGGCGTCCCCGTCGACCGAGCCACCGAGGCGGGCGGTCTCGGGCAGCGGCCCGCCGGCCGGGACCGTCTCCAGCGAGACGCCGCCGCCCGGCGCCGCGTCGATCACGACCGCGTCGCCGTCGGCGACGAGCCCGCCCAGGATCTGCTCGGCCAGCTTGTTGGCGACCTGGCGCTGCAGCACCCGCTTCAAGGGGCGTGCGCCGAACGCGGCGTCGAAGCCCTCGGCCGCCAACGCGTCCTTGGCCGCGTCAGTGAGCACCAACCGCAGGCCGTGGGCCTTGAGCGCCATCTGGCGCGTCTGCTCGAACAGGATCTCGACGATCCGCCGGATCTGGACGCGCCCGAGCGGGCGGAACACGACGGTCTCGTCGATCCGGTTCAGGAACTCCGGCCGGAGCCGGGTCCGCAGCATCGCCGTCAGCTCGTCGCGCAAGGCGTCCATCTCGGCCTCGGTGATCTCGCGGTCGGTCCCGAGCCGCTGAGTGATCACCTCCGACCCCAGGTTCGAGGTCATGATGATCAGCGTGTTCGAGAAGTCGACCACACGGCCCTTCGAGTCCGTCAGGCGTCCGTCGTCGAGCACCTGCAACAGCACGTTGTACACCTCGGGGTGCGCCTTCTCGAACTCGTCGAGCAGGACGACCGAGTACGGCCGGCGGCGGACCGCCTCGGTCAGCTGCCCGCCCTCGTCGTAGCCGACGTAACCGGGAGGCGCCCCGACCAAGCGCGAGACCGTGTGGCGCTCCTGGTACTCCGACATGTCGATCCGGACGAGCGCGCCGTCGTCGTCGAACAGCTGCTCGGCCAGCGCCTTCGCCAGCTCGGTCTTGCCCACGCCGGTCGTGCCCAGGAAGATGAACGAGCCCAGCGGCCGGCTCGCCTCCTGCAGGCCGGCGCGGCTCCGGCGGACCGCGTTCGAGACGGCCTCGACGGCCTCGGGCTGGCCGACGACCCGCTGCTCGATGGCGTCCTCCAGGTGGAGCAGCTTCTCGCGCTCGGTCGCCAGCATCCGCGAGACCGGGATGCCGGTCGCCCGCGAGATCACGTCCGCGATGTCCTCGGCGTCGACCTCCTCCTTGAGCATCGCCCCGCTCGCCTGGACCTCGCGCGAGCCGCGCCGTGGCGCTGTCGATCTGGCCTCCTGGAGCGCCGGGACCTGGCCGTAGCGGATCTCGGCGACGCGCGCGAAGTCGCCCTGGCGCTCCAGGTCGGCCGCCTCGGTCTTGAGGTGGTCGATCTCGGCCTTCGACTCCTTGATGGTCGTGACCAGGTCGCGCTCCTGCTCCCAGCGCGCGCGCAGCCGGTCGCGCTCCTCCTCCAGGTTGGCGAGCCGCTCGGTGATCTGCTCGACCTGGGCGTCGTCGCCCTCGCGCTTGACCGCCTCGCGGGCGATCTCCTGGGTCCGGATCTCGCGCTCGACCTGGTCGAGCTCCTCGGGCGTCGAGTCGATCTCCAGCCGCAGCCGCGACGCCGCCTCGTCGATCAGGTCGATGGCCTTGTCCGGGCAGGAAGCGGTTGGTCACGTAGCGGTCCGACAGCTCGGCCGCGGCCACGATCGCCCCGTCGGTGATCCGGACGCCGTGGTGGACCTCGTAGCGGTCCTTGATCCCGCGCAGAATGGCGACCGTGTCCTCGACCGACGGCTCGCCGACGAACACCTGCTGGAAGCGGCGCTCGAGCGCCTTGTCCTTCTCGAAGTACTTCTGGAACTCGTCGAGCGTCGTCGCGCCGATGGCCCGCAGCTCGCCGCGCGCCAGCGCCGGCTTCAGGATGTTGGCCGCGTCCATGGCGCCCTCGCCGCCGCCCGCGCCGACCAGCGTGTGGATCTCGTCGATGAACAGGACGACCTCGCCGTCCGAGTCGGCCACGTCCTTGACGACGGCCTTGAGCCGGTCCTCGAACTCGCCGCGGTACTTGGCGCCCGCGATCAGCGCGCCCATGTCGAGCGCCAGGATCCGCTTGGACTTGAGCCCCTCGGGCACGTCGCCCTCGACGATCCGGATGGCCAGCCCCTCGGCGATGGCCGTCTTGCCGACGCCCGGCTCGCCGACCAGCACCGGGTTGTTCTTGGTGCGCCGCGACAGGATCTGCAGCACGCGCCGGATCTCGTCGTCGCGGCCGATGACCGGGTCGATCTTGCCCTTGCGGGCGGCCTCGTTGAGGTCGCGGGCGTAGCGGTTCAGCGCGTCGTACTTGGACTCGGCGTAGGGGTCCTGGACGCGCTGGCCGCCGCGGACCTCCTGGAGCACGCCGAGGAGCGCCTCCTGGGTCACGCCCTGGCTCTGGAGCGCGTTCGCGACCGGCCCGTCGCCCTGAGCGAGCGCCATCAGCAGGTGCTCGGTCGCGACGTACTCGTCGCCCAGCGCCTCCGCCTGGGTGAGCGCGCGGTCGAACACCTTGTTGAGGTCGGTCCCGACGTACTGGCCCGAGACCGACGCGCCGGTCACGACGGGGAGCTTGTCGACAGCGCGGTCGGCGAGCGCGGCCAGGGTGTCGGCGTTGGCCCCGAGGCGGGACAGAGCGTCGGGACGAGGCCGCCCTCGTCCTGGAGAAAGGCCTGCAGGAGGTGGGGCGGCTCGACGCCCTGGTGGTTCTTGGACTGCGCGATCTCGAGCGCGCGCTGGACGGCCTCCTGGGCCTTGACGGTAAACTTCTGGAGGTTCATGATCGGGTGTCAGGGCGGCCGGTGCCGCGTGTTCGGAGTGGGTTCGCGGGTCGGACTGCGAAGGGCGTGCCAGGGAGCCCACCTCTGCCAGCCTGTCAGCCGTTATTGGGAAAGGCGACCCCGTCCACCTCGGGCCCGAGGCGGAGAGGGGAGGCGCTGGGCCGCGGCGGCCCCGTCCGGGCGCCGACACGCCGGTCCGGTGGAACGAAAACGAGACGCCGGAGCCGGTTTAGTCCGAGCCGAACGGTCCGATACCCGGGGGGCTCTCCCTCCCGCATCGATGACCGACCCCCAGCAGTTCCGCCGGCGCCTGACGGCCCGATACGTCGCCGCGCTGTCTCTCGTCGCGCTCCTCGCGCTCTCGGCGCAGGGCGTCGTCCAGTACAAGCTGGCCGGGCAGGCCACCGACACGCGCGAGATCAACCTGGCCGGCCGCCAGCGGATGCTGAGCCAGCGGGCCGCCAAGCACGCCGTCGCGTCTCGGCGCTCGGCCTCGCCCGAGGCCGACCTGGCCCAGCTGGCGGACGATGTCCAGGAGTGGAGGGAGGCCCACTACGCCCTGATCAGCGGCGACCCGACGCGGGGGCTGCTGGGCATCAAGGAGGCCCCGATTCGGGCTTCCCTCCAGGCGCTCACGCCCGACGTGGAGCGGGCCGCCCAAGCGGCAGCGGTGCTCACGTCGCCGCCGTCGCCGGCCGCGGCCGACGCCGCGCTCGACCGTCTCCTCGTCGCCGAGAGGGCGTTCTTGCCCGCCATGGACCGCGTGGTGTTCGACCTCGACGCCGCCTCGGTCCGGGCCGTCCGCGAGCTCCGGTGGGTGGAGCTGGCGCTGCTCGCGCTCACCCTTCTGGTGCTCGTCTTCGAAGCGCGGTTCGTGTTCCGTCCCGCCGTGGCCTGGGGCGCCCGGGCGATCCTCCGGGCGTCCGACGCGCCTGGGCCCCTCAGCATGGCCCAAGGGCGAGAGCGAGACCCCGGCCGGACGTCGGCCTCCATCGTCGCCTTCCGGTGGATGCTCGTCGTGGCGGCGGCCGTCGTCCCGGCGTTCTGGGCGGCCTACTGGTTCATCAACCCGGACTACTACGACCCGCTCGCGTACCGCGTCGGGTTCAGCATCTTCCTGCTGGGGCTCCTGGTGTTCACCTACGTCGGCCGTCCGTTCCGCCGGACCGTGTGGGCGATGATGCTGGGGTCCACGATGGGGCTCACGGCGTACTTCACCTGGCTCGGCTGGACCAACGGGTTCGACCTGCCGTGGACCGTCGGGGTGCTGGCGGCCGGGGCCGCCTCGGTGCTGGGCGTCGCGCCGTACTCGCGGTCGGTCGGCCAGGTGTGGCTCGCGACCGGGATGCTCGTCGCGAGCATGGTCGTGACGCTGGCCGCGCTCGGGGCCGCCATCGAGCCGTTCCTCATGCTCGGGGGGTACTTCGCCGTGCTGGCGACCCTGGCCGGCCTGGGGGCCGTCGCCCAGGTCCGGACGCGCGACGCGCTCCGCGAGGGCCGGGACGCGCTCCGAGCGCGCGAGCGCCTGCTCCGGACCGTCGTCGACGCGATCCCCGAGCACGTCTACGTCAAGGACCGCGACGGCCGGTGCGTCATCCGGAACCGCTACAGCGCCGAGCGGATGGGGCTCGACGACCCCGAGGACGCCGTCGGGACAGACGGTGTTCGACCAGTCCGAGGACCCCCAGGTGGCGGCCGACTACTGGGCCGAGGAGGAGCGCGTGATGCGGACGGGCGAGGCCGACATCGACCACGAGGAGCCCTACGCGTTCGACGGCCAGACGGGCTGGGTCGTGACCTCGCGCATCCCGCTCCGCGACGGGTCCGGGGCCGTCGTCGGGCTGGTCGGCGTGACGCGCGACGTGACCGAAGAGCGGGCGACCCAAGACGCCGTCCGCGAGAGCGAGGCCCGCATGCGGTCGGTCCTGGACGCGGCGCCCAACGTGATCCTGACGCTCGACGCCGACGACGTCGTGGTCGACGCGAACCCGGCCGTCGAGCGGGTCCTGGGGTTCGCCCCGTCCGAGTTGGTCGGCCTCGAGCTGGCCGAGCACGTGGTCCCGGCCCGGTTCCGCGACGAGCACCGGGCCAAGCTCCGGCACTACGCCGAGACCGGCGAGGCCGGCTCGCTCTCCGAGCGGCTCGAGCTGCCGGCCTTGCGGGCCGACGGGACCGAGATCCTGACCGAGACCACCTTCCGGCCGCTCCTCCTCCCCTCGGGCCGGACACTGTTCACGATGAACATCCGCGACATCACGGCCCAGAAGCAGGCCGAGGCCGAGATCGTCGCCGCCCGCGACGCCGCCGAGCAGCGGCGAGGCCGAGATGGACGCCCAGCGGGCCCTGCTCCGGACCGTCATCGACACGATCCCGGACCACATCTACGTCAAGGATCGCGAGGGCCGCGCGACGCTCCGCAACACGGCCAGCGCCCGGGCCCTGGGGAGCGACGACGCCACCGAGTTCATCGGGCTCACCGACGCTCAGGTGTGGGCCCTCGTGGAGGGCGCGAGCGCGCCCGCCCACGAGTTCGGCGGCTCGGCGCTCTCCGACGACCTGGTGGTGGTCGAGACCGGCCGCGCGATCCGCGACAAGGAGGAGCGCGACGCCGACGGCGGCTGGCTCTTGACCACCAAGGTCCCCTTCCGCAACGCGGCCGGCGAGATCGTCGGGATCGTGGGCGTGTCCCGCGACGTGACGGCCGAGCGCGCGACGCGGGACGCCCTGCACCAGGCGAAAGAGGAGGCCGAGGCCCGCGAGCAGGAGGTGGCGGCCCAGAAGCAGCTGCTCCAGACCCTGTTCGACGCCATCCCCGACGCCATCTTCGTCGTCGACACCGACGACCGGTTCGTGGCCGTCAACCGGGGCACGCTCGACTTCATCGGCGAGGACGCCCGCGGCGAGGTCGTCGGCAAGACGCGGGACGAGGTCCTCCCGCCCGAGATCGCCGCCGAGCACCGGGGCTACGACGCCCTCGCCATCGCGTCGGGCCTCCCGGTCCACCGGATGGAGAACGCGTTCCAGACGCCGGAGGGCGACACGGTCCTGCTGGAGACGACGCGGATCGTGATCCGCGACGGGTCCGGCCGGCCGCTCCGGGTGGTCGGCGTCGCGCGCGACGTGACCGTCCAGCGCGACGCCCAGGCCGCGCTCGTCGAGGCCAAGGAGGCCGCCGAGGCGGCCCGCGAGGCGGCCGAGGACGCGACGCGCGCCAAGTCCGAGTTCCTGGCCAACATGAGCCACGAGATCCGGACGCCCATGAACGGCGTCATCGGCATGACGTCGCTCCTGCTCGACACCGCGCTCGGACGGCGAGCAGCGCGACTTCGTCGAGACCATCCGGTCGTCGGGCGAGGCGCTGCTGACGATCATCAACGACATCCTGGACTTCTCCAAGATCGAGGCCGGGATGCTGTCGCTCGAAGTCCAGCCGTTCGAGATCCGGACGTGCGTCGAGTCGGCGCTCGACCTGGTCGCCCAGCCGGCGGCCGAGAAGGGGGTCGAGCTGGCCTACCTGATCGAGGACGGCGTCCCGCGGACCGTCCGGGGCGACGTGACGCGCGTCCGCCAGGTGCTCGTCAACCTGCTGTCGAACGCGGTCAAGTTCACGCAGCGAGGGGAGCGTCTGCGTCCGCGTCGACGCGGCCCCGCCGGACGCCGAGGCGGGCGCGGTCTGTCAGGTCTCGTTCGCGGTCCAGGACACCGGGATCGGCATCGCGGCCGACAAGATCGACCTGGTGTTCGAGAGCTTCTCGCAGGCCGACGCCTCCACGACGCGCCAGTACGGCGGGACCGGGCTCGGCCTGACCATCTGCCGCCGCCTGGTCGACATGATGGGCGGCGAGATGGGTGTCGAGAGCGAGCTCGGGCCGGGCTCGACGTTCCGGTTCTCGGTCGAGGCCGTCGTCGCGCCGTCGGAGCGCCGCGTGTTCCTGCGGAGCGAGCAGCCGGTGCTGGAGGGCCGCCGCGTGCTGGTCGTCGACGACAACGAGGTCAACCGCGAGATCCTGACGCGGCTGTCGAGCCGCTGGCGGATGCGGGCGGACGAGGCGCGGTCGGGCGCCGAGGGCGTCGAGGCGTACCGGGCCTCGGTCGCCGAGGGCCGGCCCTACGACCTGATCCTGCTCGACATGCAGATGCCGGGCATGGACGGGCTCGACGTGGCCCGCGGCATCCGCGACGCGGCGCCGGGCCGGCCGCCGGTCATGGTCATGCTGACGTCGATCCACCGCGAGGGCTCGCTCCGCCAGGACGCCCGCGACGCGGGGATCGCGGCGGTCCTCTACAAGCCGACCAAGCCGTCCCAGCTCTACGACGTCCTGATCGAGTCGTTCGACGGCCGGCCGGCGGCCGAGCCGGCCGCCGCGCTCCCGCCCGGCCCGGGCGCCGATGGCCTGGGTCGCCCGCCCGGCCGCCGCGCCCGCCGAGGCGGCCCCGGTCCCGACCGCGAGCGTCCGGATGCTACTCGCCGAGGACCACGTCGTCAACCAGAAGGTGGCCGTCCGGCTCCTGGGCCGCCTCGGCTACACCGTCGACGTGGTCGCCGACGGGGCCGAGGCGGTCGCGGCCGTCGGTGGCCGCGCCCAGATCGGCGAGGCCTACGACATCGTGTTCATGGACGTCCAGATGCCGGTCATGGACGGGCTCGAGGCCACGCGGACCATCCGGGCCTCCGTCGAGGCCGCGCGACGCAGCCCACCATCATCGCGCTGACGGCCAACGCCATGGAGGGCGACCGCGAGGCGTGCCTCGCCGCCGGGGCCGACGACTACCTCTCGAAGCCGGTCCAGCTGGCCGGCATCCGGGAGGCCGTCGAGCGGGCCATCGAGGACCAGCGGGTCGGGGCCCCGTGACGCCGGCCCGGCTCCGCTGGACCGGGCCTAGGCCATCCCCTCGGCCTCGCCGCCCACTCGCCCGGAGCGAGTCGGCCGCGGCCTCGGACAGCGTCGGGACCGCGACCTCGACGACCACGTAGAGGTCGCCGGTGCCCGAGGTCGTCTCGACGCCCTGGCCGCGCACCCGCAGGCGCGTCCCGGGCTGGGTCCCGGCTTGACCCGCAGGCGGACCGTCTTGCCGGTCGCCGTCCGCACCTCGCGCGTCGTGCCCAGCATGGCCTGGACGGCCGAGACGGTCTCGGTCGTGACCAGGTCGTCGCCGTCGCGCGCGAACCGGGCGTCGGGCGTCACGCGGAACGTGATGAACAGGTCGCCCGGCGCGCCCCGCCCGCCCGGCGCCGGGTCGCCGCGGCCGGCCAGCTTGATCTTGAACCCGTCGCGGACCCCCTTGGGGATCGTGATCCGGACGGCCTCGCCGCCCGACGTCCGCAGCTCCTGCGCGCCCGCCGGCCAGCGCCTCCTCGAACGTCAGCCGGACCGTCGCGTCGACGTCGCGGCCGCCGCGGTACGGCTGCTCGCGCGCGCCGCCGGCCGGGCCGCTCGCGCCGCCGAAGAACTGGTCGAAGATGTCGCCCAGCCCGCCGCCGCCGTCGAACGTGAACGCGTCCTGGTTGCCGCCCGGCCCGGCCCCGGTCGCGTCGACGCGGACGTAGGTCCCGTCGGGGGCGCGGTAGAAGCGGCCGCCGCCGCCGGGCTCGTTGCCGAACGGGGTCCCCTCGTACTGCCCGCCGAACGGGTCGCGCCGGGCCCGGTCGTAGGCCTTCCGCTTGGTCTCGTCGCCGACGACGTCGTAGGCCGACTGGACCTCCTTGAACCGCTCCTCGGCCGCAGCGTCGCCGGCGTTCCGGTCGGGGTGGTACTGCTGGGCGAGCGAGCGGTACGCCTTCTTGATCTCCTTGGCGGAGGCGTCTTCGGCGACACCGAGCGTCGCGTAGTAGTCGGGAGGGGCGGGCACGGGCGGGGGAGAGGGCCGGGTGATACGGCCCGGCCGTCCCCTGCTGTTCCGGCCAGCGCGGACCCCGTGCCGAGCGTGCTCAGGGGCGCCCTCAGATTGCCCTCGGGCGAATCGGGGGACGAACCGGTGAGTTAGAGCCCCGTTCGGCCCCACGGGCCGCTCCCCCTCCCTCTATCCCCTCCCGACATGACTCAGATGTGGTATTGGATCGGCACGTTGGCGATGGCCGGCGGCTCGGCGTACTTCGGGCTGGCCGCCTCCCGGGCCAGCGAGCGCCGCTGGCAGGTGCTGTGGTCGCTGTACTTCTTCATCTGCCTGATCGCGTTCGCGCTCTACCTCCTGATGGCGACGGACTACGGGTTCTACGCCTCGGCCGAGGGCCACAACACGGTCTGGATCCGCTACGTCACCTGGTTCCTGTCGACGCCCCTGCTGATCCTGGCGCTGACCTACCTCGGCCGGTCCACGTCGACGCTGACGGGCGGGCTGCTGGGCGCCAACGCGTTCATGATCGCGACCGGGTTCGTGGCGACGGTCCTGACCGAGGACACCCCGGCGGCGCTCCACCTGGTCTGGTGGGCCATCTCGACGGGCGCCTACGTCGCGATCGCGCTGGCCTTCCTGGGCCGCTACAAGCGCGAGGCCCAGGCGGCCCTGCCCGCCTCGGCGTCGGTGTTCGACCGGATCGTCCTGGTCCACCTGGTCCTGTGGACGGCGTACCCGGTGGTCTGGCTGCTGTCGCCCGAGGGGCTCGGCCTGGTCGGGAGCCCCATCGAGGCGGCCCTGTTCGCCGTCCTCGACATCGCGGCCAAGGTCGGGTTCGGGTTCCTCGCGGCCAACTCGCTCCGGACCATCGAGAAGAACGGGGAGGCGGGCGCGTTCGCCCCGCCCCAGGTGGCGACGGTCTAGGTGGAGGCCCCCGAGGCGGCCGGCCTCCAGGCCGACACCGACCCGGCGTTCGCCCGGACGCTGGCGGCCGTCGGCCGCTGGACGCGCGGCGTGCTGGCGGTCGTCGTCGGGCTCGCCCTGCTGGGCGTGTTCGGCGGCGCCGGCCCGCTCGTCCGCGCGGCGGTCGCGGGCGAGCGCGGGTTCGCCGTGTCGTACGACCGGTTCGCGCGGCTCGACGCCCCGCTCTCGGTCGAGGTCCGGGTCCCGCCCGGCGACTCGGCGCTCACGCTGACCGGCGACCTGGCGACGGCGCTCCAGACCGAGACCGTCGCGCCGTCGCCCCGGTCCCAGGCGGCCACGGCCACGGCCACGGGGCTCCGCTACGCCGTCGACGTCTCCGACGGCCAGCCGGTGACGGTCTTCGCTCGCCCGCTCCGGTTCGGCGTCCTGCGTGGGGGCGTCGCCCTCGACGGCGGCGACCGCCTGGACGTGACCGTCGTCGTCTACCCCTGAGTCCATGGACGCTGTCTTGCGGGGCGCCGCGGTCTACGCCTTCCTGGTCCTGGTCTTCAGCGCGCTCGGCCGGCGGACGCTGGTCCAGACGACCAACTTCGACCTGGTCCTGCTCATCATCATCGGGCAGTCGACCCAGCTGGCGCTGCTCGGCGACGACTACTCGGTGACGAACGCGGCCCTACTGATCGTGACGCTGCTGGGCATCCACCTGGCCTTGGCCGCGTTCAAGGACCGGGTCCCGCTGGCAAGCCGGTGGATCGGCGGCGGCCCGCCCATCGTGGTCGTCGCAGACGGGGTCCTGCTCGACGGCCAGGCCGAGGTGGCCGGGGTAGGGCTGGACGACGTGCTGCTGGTGGCGCGGCAGCAAGGTCTGGAGCGGCTCGACCAGGTCCGCTTCGCGGTCGTCGAGCGGACCGGCGAGATCTCGGTCGTCCCGGCCTGAGGACCCCGCCGCACCGGCTCTGACCGGCCGGCCGACGTCGCCGCCGGCCGCTCAGCACGCCGGCTCCCCCCGCCTCGGTGCCAGGTGGGCTCCGTGGAATCGAGCAGAATGGGTGTGGGCGGAGGGCGCGCGGGAACGACGCTCTCGCTCCAGAGAACCCGGTCTCACACGCTCGTCCTCGTCCCCGACCCGGAAGGAGTGGGAGAGGGCCGCGTTCCGCTCCCTGCTCCCTCCGACTCCACACACCGGCAGATCGACCGGGGTTGCTACGACCTAGCCCGCCTCGGTGAACCGACCGGGGGAGCGGGCCGAGTCGGGGAGGAGGGTGAGGCGCGCTCGGGGCGCCAGCGTGTCCGGCGCGAGTCGGAGCCGGCCGGCGGGCGTGCCGCGCAGGACCAGGCGCGCGCGGGCGGCGCGGACGGCCGCCGTGTCGCCCGACAGGGTCAGGCGCAGGCGGGGGTAGTCGGCGAGCAGGGCCGCCAGCGCGCCCGAGGCGGCCGAGTCGGGCAGCGCGCGCGGGCCCAGCCGGACCGCCTGGGTCGACGCCCGCGCCGGATCGACGCCGAGCGTCTGGGCCGCCTGGCGGGCGAGGGTCGCCTCGGCCTCGGCCGGGAGCCGGCGCCGGGCCGCGTAGGCTACGGTCAGCACCGGGGGCTCGTCGTCGTCGACGCGGATCGTCCCGCCGACCACCCGGACGCTGTCGGGCAGGGCCAGGCCGGCGAGCGCGCTCGACAGGCGCCCCCGGATGGTCCGCCAGCGTGACCGGGGCCGGCTCGGGCGCGACGGCCGGCGTCTGGCGCACGGCGGGCGCGCTCGGCAACGCGTCGGCGAACGCCTCGAGGTCGCCCGACGACGCCAGCACCTGCTCGACCGAGAGCGCGACCGCCTCGCCAGCCCGTCTCTGGAGGTCGGCGGAGAGCCCGGCCTCCTCGTCCTCCGTGATCCAGCGGCTCGTCGCGACGCGGAGCCGGAGCGCGGCGTCGTCCTCGCCGTAGGCCACGTCGCGGTCGAGCACGAACGCCTGGCCGTCGGCCTCGACGGTCGCTTCGAGCGCGTCGACGGCGGCCCCGACGCGGGCCTCGCGGACGTACTGGCCCAGCGACGTCGTGAGCGGGATCGCCACGGCGCCCATGAACGCGGCCACCAGCACGAACCGGCCCAGCGGCGTCGCCAGGCCCGGCAGCCGGTCGAGCCACTGGGCCCCGCTGACGGCCG
The DNA here is from genome assembly GCA_963740235.1 of uncultured Bacteroidota bacterium. Classification (GTDB taxonomy): domain Bacteria; phylum Bacteroidota; class Rhodothermia; order Rhodothermales; family Rubricoccaceae; genus Rubrivirga. The sequence continues at coordinate 388,669 of CAVUDG010000007.1, read as the reverse complement.
AGGCGACGCCCGTCGCGTGGCCCTCGGCGTGCCACTCGCGCGCCGTCTTGACCACGTCGGCCCGGTGCATCCCGATCAGGAAGAACATGGCCATCCCGCTCAGCACGATGCCGGCCAGGTTGGCCCCGAACAGCAGCAGCGCCCCCTTGGTGTAGGCCCACTGGCCCACGGCGATCCCGAACCCGGCCACGCCCAGCGGCGGGACGAGGGCCACGGCGACGGCCACGCCCGGGATCGACGCCGAGAGCCGGGCCTCGCGCGAGGCCGTCACGACGGCGCCGGCCAGCCCGGAGAAGACGGCGATCAGCAGGTCGAGCGTGGTCGGACGGGTCCGGCTCAGGATCTCGTCGGTGACCGTCTGGAACGGGAGCGCGAGCGTGAGCAGGGCCGCCAGCGCCACGATGCCCGCCGCGCCCAGCAGGACCGCCGCCGCCGTCTGGACGAACAGGCGCCCGTCGCCCACGGCGAGCGCCAGCGACAGCCCCAGCAGTGGGCCCAGCAGCGGGGCCACCAGCATCGCCCCGATCACGACGGCCGTCGAGTTCAGGACCAGCCCCAGCGTGGCGATGGCGCCCGACAGGAGGAGGACGGCGAAGAACGGGACGTCGGTGTCGGTCGCCGCCTCGGCCGTCTCGCGGTAGAGCGCCGGCCGCTCCCACGTCCGGATGCCGAGGTGCCGCCGGGCGGCCTCCTCGACCCTCGACTCCCCGTCCTCGTCGGGCGCGTTGTCCAAGACCGGGTCCACCGCGTCGTCGTCGGGGGGGGCGGTCGGGTCGGTCGGCATGGCGAGGGGAGGGGGCGCCGAAGACGACGGCGCACGCGCGAGGGTCCCCGCCGAGTCACCGAGGCGGCCGGCCTCGGCGGGTCGGTGGGGCGAGCCGGAGGCCCGTGGTCACGCCGTGGGCGCCGGGCCATCGACGGCGCGCGGGCCGTCGTCGAGGCCACCGCGGGGCAGCGCGGCCGTCTTGTGGGCGGGCTCCTTGGGGGCCCCGGCCTTCTCGGCCTGCTCGACCGCCTTCTTCTGCGCGTCGATGGCCTTGTCGATGGTCTTCTTGAGCTTCCGGTAGGCGTTCGGTCGCAGGGCGCCCGGAGGCAGCAGGTACGCCAGCGCGCCCCGCCCGGGCTGGACGTCGGCCCAGGTCTCGACGGCCACGTCGACGCGGGCGACGGTGGCCGTCTTCATCTCGACGCGGCCGCCACCGACGAGCAGCGCCACCAGCGCGCTCGACGTCGGCTCGTGGCCCACCACGACGACCGTGTCGGCGTCGTCGGGCTCGGCCTGGATCTCGGCCAGGACCGCCTGGGGCGTCGCCTCGTAGAGCGCGTCGGTGACGCGGGCCGGGCCCGTCCACCCGCCGGCCTCGGCGGCCGTCGCCAGCGTCTCGCGCGCGCGAACGGCCGACGACGTGATGGCCCGGTCAGGGACCGTCCGCGAGGTGGTCAGGAAGCGGCCCATCTTGCGCGCGCCCTTCTGGCCCCGCGTGGCCAGCGGCCGGTCGTGGTCGGCGCCGAACTCGGCGTCCCAGTCGGACTTGCCGTGGCGGAGGATGATGATCGTCTTCATGCGACTACTGAGGGAGGATGCCGGGCGCGGGGATGGCCGTCGTCCCGCCGGCCGGGACCGCGGGCAGCGTGGTCCCGCTCGGGTCGAACAGGGCCGCGTAGGTGAACACGATGATGAACCCGATCACGCCCACGACGAGCGCGACCAGGAACAGCGCTGTACGACCGCTGGAGCATCAGGTACTTCTTCTGGAGCACGCTCCCGACGCCGTAGATGTCCTTCATCATCATCTCGTAGGTCCGCGTCGAGTCCATCACGACCTCCTTGAGCGTGTCCACGAACTGGCCCTCGTTCATGTGGCTGAAGTTGCCGAAGAACAGCAGGTTCTTCCGCTCCTTCAACACCTGAGCCGGCGTGACCTCGGTGCTCTGAACGCGCGGCCGGGCGGCCAGCACCGCGAACACGAGCGAGAACAGGCAGCCCAGCAGGAACAGCGAGGTCGGGATCAGGAGCCAGGGGTTCTTCTCGATGCCCGGCGCGATCGACGCGATCATGATGGACACGATCAGGCCGTTGATCGAGATCATGATGTTGGCCTTGGCGTCGGCCAGCGACGACAGGTCCATGTTGACCCGGTAGCTCGTCCGGAACAGGGTCTCGATGCCGCGCTTGGTGCCGAGCTCGGCCAGCGCCTGGTCGGCCGCTGAGACGGCCCCGTCGGTCGGGCCGACGGCCGTCATGTCCTGGGGCTTGTCCTTCTTCTTTTTCTTCTTGCCGTGCGCCTCGCCGTCGGGCGCGACCGGCACGTCGCGTGCGCCGGCGACCTGGCTCATGTCGACGGTCTCGCCCGAGGCGGGCAGGCCGTCGCCGGTGGCCGCGGTCGGGGTCTGGGTGGGATGGGCTCCATGACGTCGGGGAAGAGGAGGAGGGCAGGGTACGCGGCCCGGGCCGGGTCAGTGCCCGGGGGGCTACGATGGACCCCGAGACCGGATGGTACGGAGTCGCCCGCCTCGGCCGCGCGGTGGCCGAGGCCGGCGGCCCCGCGCTAATACGCGAACCCGAGACCGAACGTGACCAGCGTGGTCTCGTCGGACGCGCCGACGGTCAAGTTGACGACGGCCCGGTCGAGGACGCCGATCCACAACCCGCCGCCGTAGCCGAGCTGGAGGCCGTCCCCGTTGTAGGTCGCCGCGCCGAGCCGGGGGAGGTTGTCGCACGACGCGACCCCGCACGAACCGGCCTCGTCGGCCCAGACACGGCCGGCGTCGACGAACCCCAGCGCGCCGACCTGGAGCGGGAGCACGTAGGCGTTGACGTCGAACAGCTTGATCCGGAGCTCGGCCGAGGCCGAGGCGGCCGTCCGGCCGGCGAACCGCTCGCGGCGGTACCCGCGGACGGTCCCCGGCCCGCCCAGCACGGCGGCGTCGAAGAACGGGAAATCGCCGACCAGGTGCTCGGCGCCGGCCCGCAGCGCCAGCGTGAACTGGGGCGCCAGCCGGACCGGGAGGTAGGCGGCGACCTCGCCGGCCGACCGTCCCGTAGCTCGTCGCCTGGCCGGTCACGCCGGCGAACGCCGACGCGTCGACCATCGAAGCGGAGCCCCTGCTGGCGGGTTCGACGCGATGTTGCGCCGTCGACGCCTCCAGACGGGCGAACCCGCCGGCGTGGGCCTGGGCCTCGAACACCTCGTCGGGCAGGTTGCCGACCGGCGTCGCCCGCGACCTGGAGCGAGTCCCGGCCGGGGTCGGCGTAGCGCGCGCTCGGGCCGACCACGATCTGGAGCGACTCGCCGATGCGGGAACCCGAGCCCGGCGCGGCCCTGAACGCGGGCGAGGTCGACCTGGGCCAGCTCGCCGTCGACGTTGGGCGACCCGTTGCCGAGCCCGTAGAAGTTCCGGGCGTAGCGGGGCGTCGAGGCGAAGGCGTCGACGTCGAGGTCGTAGCTGGTGATGGCCTCGCGCATCCGGCCCGAGTAGGACCCGGCGAAGCCGCCCGTCGCGGTCGCGTAGTTGACCGTGAGCGGGTGCGTCGCGGCGAACGGGCGGAGCCGGAAGCCGGGCACGTTCCACAGCTGGCCGTCGCGCCGATCAGGACGCCGTCGGTCGCGCGGTAGCCCAGCGTCGGGAACAGCTTCTTCTCGCCCAGGACGTGCTCGGTCTCGTCGTAGCGGTTGACGTCGGGCTCGTCTGAGCGCCGGTCCTCGACCTTCCGGCCGGTCTCGACGATCTCGAGCCCGTCCGGCGTGTCGTAGACGGCGACGTCGCCGGCCGTCGCCACCAGCTCGTCGTCGCCGGCCCCGCCGATCACGCGGACCGCGATCGCGCGCGGCCCGTCGCCGGTGACCCGGAACTCGTCGCGGCCGGCGAACCCGTACAGGCGGATCTCGTCGGTCTCGCTGCGGCCGGAACGTCCGGCGGTACAGCTCGAGCCCGGCCTCGCCGCCCTTGAGCGAGCGGACGGTGACCTCGACCGAGCCGTCCCCGAGGCGGACGGCCTCGAACAGCTCGCGCTCGTCGCTCCCGATCACGTCGACCGTGCCGGCGTTGAGCCCGTAGTACTCCTCGGCGGCCTCGACCAGCTTGTCGCGGCGGGCCCGGAGCGCCGTCGTCCAGTAGTCGACGAGTTGGGGGTAGACCGGGTCCGGGAGGGCGCGGACGGACCGGTCGATGGCCGCGTCGGTGAGCGCGGCCTGGAGGTCGCGGGCGACCGAGCGCCAGTCGTCGAGGTCGAGCTCGTTGAGGAACGGGCGGTCCTGGTAGAACCCGTTGGTCGTCAGCCCGCGGACGTTCCCGTACTTCTCGCCGATGGGCTGGAGCCGCCGGTCGAAGATCTGGAGCACGGGCTGGAACAGCCCGTCGACGCCGTAGAACGCGAAGTCGCGGTCGCGCGCGATGGGCCGGTACACCTTGCCCTTGGTCGCGTCGTCGCCGGTCAGCGACGGGTCGAGCTCGCCCGGCTCGTAGGCCGCCCAGCGCCACTGGTCGGCGTGGCGGTCCCAGTCGGCCAGCACCATGTCGAACAGGCGGGCCCGCAGGTAGGCCCGCTGGTCGACCCGGTGGTCCTGGTCCTCGCGCATCTCCTCGCGGAGCTTGGCCGCCGACACGACGTCGGTCATGCCCTCGAAGCCGGGCACGTCCGACATGTCGTCGTCCGGGCGGATCTCGAAGAACGCGAGCCGGTTGCCGAACGTCTCGCGGTAGCGGCCCAGGCGGGGGTCGTCGGGGACGAAGACGACCTCGGGGTCGGGCTGGGCGACGCCGGCGGCCTCGGCGAGCGGGGCCGCGACGAGCGCGCCGTAGGGGTTCATGGCCGCCCGCAGCTCCAGCACGATGTCGCCGACGAGCCCGTCGCGGAGCTCGTACGGGACCTGGGCGAGCCCGCTCTTCTCGAGCAGGCGGAGCCCGTACTCGTGGCCGTCGCCGGCCTGGAGCCGGAGCGAGGTCGTCTGGAGGCCGCCGCCGCGCTTGACGGGCTCGAGCCCGCCGGCCTCGGTGCCGAGGTCGAGGGTCCGGAAGCCGACCGGCGTCTTCCAGACGTCCCGGTAGTTCTCGCCGAACACGGCCCGCGTGAACCCGTCGTTCTTGAACCGGTCCGTCACGAAGTCCTCGTCGGCCGCCCGCGTCACGACGCGGTCGAGCGGGGGCAGGTCGGCCGGGTCGACGGCGACCGGGACCTCGGTGTCGACCAGCTCGGCGTTGGCCCCCGAGATCTCGTCGCGGAACATGACCCGGGGGGCGCCGGCGTCGTCCAGCTCGACGGTCTCGGTCCAGAGCCGGCCGTCGGCGAAGTAGACGAGCCGCTGGTAGCCCGGCTGGGACGACGTGTAGAGCGCGCCGTCGGCGCCGGCCCGGGCCGTCTCGCCGCCGCCGGTCCCCGAGACCAGGTGCGTCTGGGAGCGGAGCGTGTTGACGACGTCCCGGTAGCTCTGGAGGATCCGGTCGTGGGAGGCCGCCCAGACCAGCCCGTCGTGGGTCCGGGCGATCGGCCCGAGGCCGGCCCGGAGCGACCGGTAGCGGGGCGACGAGAGGTCCTGGGGGCTCAGGCCGAGCGTCCGCGAGGCCAGGCCCGTCAGCGGGTCGCCGCGGTAGCCGGCGTAGGGCCCGCGCGAGATCAGCGGGTGGTGGGCCAGCACGACGATCCGCGAGTCGTCGCGGTCGACGACGATCTGCTGGAGGATGCGGGCCACGTCGCCGGGCGTCCGGACGTCCTGGTCCTCGGCCTCGCCCGACGGCCGCTCGTCGGTGTCCAGGAGCCACCACGCCGTGTCGAGCGCGACCAGGCGCAGGCCCTCGGCGGGCTCCGACTCGCGCGGGCCGCCCGACTGGTCGCCGGGCGTGAGCACGTCGTCGCCGAACGCCTCGTCGAGCAGGTCCTCGAGCCGCTTGACGCCGTCCTCGCCCTGGTGCCAGTCGCGGTCGCCGGGGACCACGATGACGGCCCCCTCGATCCCGTCGAGCGCCGCGATGAGCGTGCGGACGGGCGCCTCGGCGGCGGCCCGGCCCGGGTCGTCCGCGGCCGGGAGCCCGTCGGCGGTGACGTCTCCCAGGATGGCCACGGTGACGTCTGGACCGGCCGCCCGGGCGTCGGCGCCGAGCGCGCGCAGGACGGCGTCGGAGCCGCCGTCGAGGTCGCCCGTGTTGCCGGTCAGGAACACCCGGTGCGCGACCTCGCCGTCCGGGAGCGGGGGGACGGGGTCGGCCCGGCGGTCGGGGGCGACGTAGGTGGCCGTCGAGGCACACCCGACGAGCAAGGCGGCAAGAGCGAAGGGAGCAAAACGGCGCATGCGGCCTTAGTCGGTGGGAGCGTAGCGGAGGAGCGTGCCGGGCCCGCTGGGGCCCTCGCTGGACACGTACAGCGTCCCGTCGGCGGTGAACGCGATCCCCTCGGGCTGAGGGGCCACGTCCGACGGAAGGTCGACGACGGCAAGGAGCGTGCCGTCGGCACGGAGCACGGCGACGGCCTTGCGGACCGACGACAGCACGTAGAGGTCGCCCGAGACCGGGTGGACGGCGAGCGCCGACGGCCGGAAGTTGACGGCCCCGTCCACCTCGGCACGCCGTAGGAGGAACGCCGGAACCGGGTCCATCGTCTCGGTGGCCAGGTCGAAGGCGTAGATCGCGCGGACGTCGTCGAGGTCGGGGCCGGGCCACTCCTTGCAGGCCACCAGCAGACGGCCACCCGCGGGGTCGAAGGCCAGGCCCTCGGTGTCGTTCCGGCTCTTGAGGATCGTCTCGACCTTGCGGACGGTCGGGGCGCCCGTCGAGTCGCGTCCGACGCGGTAGAGGTCGCCGTCGCTGCGGAGCGCCCAGACGGCGTCGGGCGTGGTCTCGACCCCCTCGAAGTCCCCGGCTCCGTCGAACGTCAGCCGGTCGACGACGGCGCCCGTCGCGGGGTCGATCTCGTAGACGACGCCGGCCTCGTCCTGGACGGCGCCCAGCCGGCCGCTGGGGAGCACGGTCAGGCCCGAGATCTCGCGGAGCTCGTCGGGCAGGGCCACGACGGCGTCGGGCGCGTCGAGCCGGTAGGGGACGGCCTCGGGGGCGCCGCGGGCGGCGCGGACCGCGTCGCGTCGGCGCAGGCCGCCAAGGTGATCAGGAGGAGGGTGAGCCATCGCATGAACCGCCGTCAACGCCGGTCCCGGGTGCGAGTTCGTTGGGCCCCATGGAGGGACGGGGGAATCGGCCCGCCCCGTCCGCCTCGGTGCCGAGGCGGGAAGGGGGCCAGAACCCGGCGGCCCTCCGGACATCGTCGCTCGGGAGGGTGGAAGCGGCGGGAGGGGTGAGGGGCCTCTCGCCCGTCGTCTCCGCTCGTCGCCGGCCGTCCGAGACATCGGCCGCGCGATCGCAGGACGTTCCAAGCCGCCGTACGGTACGGAGCGACCTTGCCGCCGCCCCGCTCTCCGCGTCCATGGCCCCCACCCTGTTCACCGCTCTCGCCGACGCCTTCATGGCCCAGGGCCCCGCGGCCCGGGGCTCCACGATGGGCCACCCTTGTCTGCGCTCCGTCCCACGATCGGCGTTGGCCAGCGGAGCGTACTTCGCGACAGGCAGGCACCCAGGCGACGCGCTGGTGGTCAAGCCGCCCGAGGCGCGCGTCCAAGAGGTCCCGGCCGGCCGCGGCGTGCCATCTGCGCCGGCCAGGACGCCGTTCAGGCAGTGGCTGGAGGCCACGCACTCCTCGGCCCACCATGCCCGCGAGGTGCCGTTCGAGGCCCTGGAGTTCGTGGCGCCGTAGCCAAGGGCTCCGCCCGCCTCGGGCCCGAGGCGGGCACGCCGGGCGGGCGGCGCCGGGCCCGGCGGCGCTAGATTCGGTCCCAATCTGTCTGCTCAATCTGTGCCCACGTCGTCCCCCCGCTTCCGCGTCGTCACGGCGCCGCGTCTGGAGCCGCTGTTCGAGACGATGGCCGGCGTGATGCGGGCCGAGCCGCTGGCGCCCCTCGACCGCGAGACGATCGTGGTGGCCCAGAACGTCGGGCTGCGGCGCTGGGTCGAGCGCGAACTGGCCCGGAGCCTGGGCGTCGCGGCCAGCCTCAACCTGCAGTCGCCCCGTGGGCTGGCCACGACGTTCGCCCGCGCGTTGCCCGGGTCCGGCGCCGCCGAGGCCCAGCACCCGTTCGACGCGGGCCCGCTCGCGTGGCGCCTCGACGCCCTCCTGGCGACGCTGCCGAAAGAGCCGGTGTGGGCGGAGGTCCACGCCTACCTCGACCGGACGGACGGCCAGACGATGCCGCTGGCGACGCGTCTGGCCGCGCTGTTCGACGACTACCAGGTCTACCGCCCCGAGGTGCTGGCGGGCTGGGCCGCCGGCGACGCGCCCCCGGCCGACTTCGCCCACGGCGCCTGGCAGTCCGAGCTGTGGCGGCGGCTGGTCGCCGAGCGAGAGGGGGCCCGGGACCGGGCCTCCGAGATGCTCGCGCTGCTCGACGCGCTCGCCGACCCGGCCGAGCCGCTCCGGGAGGCCCTCCCCCAGCGCCGGGTGTCGGTGTTCGGGGCGCTGCTGTTCCCGCCGGTCTACCTCCGGGTGCTCCACGCGCTCTCCCGTCACGTCCCGGTGACCGTCTACGCGACCGTACCGGGCGACGCCACGGGTGACCGGAGCCACGCCCACCCGCTGCTCCGCGCCCTCGCCGGCCGCGCCCGCGACTACTGGACCGTGACGAACGGGCTCGGGGACGTCCGGCGGGAGGCGCTCCCAGCCGAGGCCCCAGCGCCGGAGACCACGGCGCTCCGGCACCTCCAGGACGCCCTCGCCGCCGACGCCCCGCCCGCCTCGACGGTCCCGGCCGACCCCTCGGTCCGCGTCCACGACTGCCACTCCGAGCGGCGCGAGCTGGAGGCGCTCCGGGACGCGCTCCTCGACGCGTTCGCCGAGATCGACGGCCTGCGGCCGAGCGACGTCCTGGTGCTCGTCCCCGACCTGGGCACCTACGCCCCGCTCGTCGACGCCGTGTTCGGGGCGGAGGACGCCGCGCCCGGCCTCCGGGTGCCGTACCACGTCGTCGAGCACCCGCACGCCCCGGCGCTCCGCGTCGTCGAGGCGTTCGGCCGCGCGCTCCGGCTCCACGAGGGCCGGGTGACGGCGTCGGACCTGCTCGACCTGCTGGGGACGCCGGCCATCCGCCAGGCCGCCGGGATCAGCGCCGACGAGCTGCCCCGGCTCCGCGCCTGGATCACCGAGGCGGGCGTGTGCTGGGGGCTGACGGCCGAGCGCAAGGCCCGCTTCGGCCTGCCCCACGACGACCTCCACACCTGGCGGTTCGGGCTCGACCGCCTGCTGCTGGGCGTGATGACGGGCGACGCCGAGGGCGGGCTCGTCCTGGGCCACCTCCCGTGCCAGGTGGCGGCCGTCGACCCGGACCTGCTCGGGCGGTTCTGCGAGTGGGCGGAGGCGCTGTTCTCTACGCTGGACGCCATCGACCGCCCGGCCCCGCTGGCCGAGTGGCCCGCGCGCATCCTGGCGTTCTTGGACGGCGTCTTTGCCGCCCAGGCGGACGAGGAGCTGGAGGCCGTCGTGTTCCTGCGCGAGCAGGCGCTCGACCTGGAGCGGCTCCAGGGGCTCGTCGGCCACCAAGACGACGTGTCGTTCCGCGCGATCCGCTCCCACCTCGACGGCGCCGCGGGCCGGTTCGAGCGCCGCGAGCCCTACCTCACCGGCAAGGTGACGGTCGCCCACCCGCTCTCGCTCCGGCACGCGCCCTACCGCGTGGTCGCCTTCCTGGGGCTCAACGACGGCGTGTGGCCCCGGCCCGAGACGGCGCCCGGCTTCGACCTGGTCGCGCACGCGCCCCAGCCGGGCGACGCGAGCCAGCGCGAGGACGAGAAGCAGCTGTTCCTGGACGCCGTGCTCGCCACGCGCGACCGGCTCATCCTGAGCCACGTCGGGCGGAGCCAGAAGGACAACGTCGAGCGCGCCGCCTCGGTCTGCCTCGACGCCTTCCTGGACGCGGCCCGGCGCCACCTGGACGACGCCGACCAGGTCGTCGTCCGGCACCGGCTCCAGCCGTTCGCCGCCGACTACTTCACGCCCGGCGGGCCGCTGGCCAGCTACGCGGGCCAGCACCGCGTCCGCGGGGCCGAGGCCGAGCCGCCGCCCCCGTTCTTGCGGCCCGACCAGCGGCTCCCGGCCGAGGAGGGCGCCGCCTCCGTCTCGCTCCGCGACCTCGCCGACGTCTGGGTCAACCCGAGCAAGCACGTCGTGCGCCGCCGCTTGCGCGTCTCGCTCGACCTGGACGAGGACGCCGTCCGCGACGACGAGCCGATCACGCTCGACGCGCTCCAGCGGTACCACCTCCGGGCGGCCGTCCTGGACGGGCTCTTGGAAGGGCTCGACGGCCCCGCGCTCGCCGGCCGGATCGAGCGGAGCGGCAAGCTGCCCGGCGGGGCGCCCGGCGCGTCGTGGCTGCGCCGGGCCGTCGACGAGGTCGGCCCCGTCGCCGAGGCCGTCCGGGCGTGGGGACCGACGGCCCCCCTGGCGGTCGACGTCGAGGTGGGCGAGGTCCGGCTCGTGGGCACGCTCGACCACGTCGGCGAGCGGGGCGCGCTGGAGTACCGGGCCGGCAAGGTGCGGGGGAAACACGCCGTGACGGCCTGGATCGGCCACCTCGCGCTGTGCGCCGACCGCCCGGCCATGACGTGCTCGGTCGGGACCGACGGCACGGCCCTGCACTTCGCGCCCGTCGACGCCGCCGACGCCCGCAAGCTGCTCGCCGCGCTCGCGCGGGGCCACCGCCGGGCTCGGGACCGCTCGCTCCCGCTCTACGAGAGGGCGTCGGAGGCCTACGTGGGGGCCCTGAGCCGGTCCTCGTGGGAGGACTTCACGGCCCGCGTGCTCGACCGCGGCGCCGCGCAGAAGCCGTTCGAGCCCAACGAGGGCGCCCTGCGCAAGGCCCGGCGCCAGTTCTCCGACGACTGGAACGACTTTACCGACGACGCCGACATCTACGTCGCGCTCGCGACGCGGGGCCGGCAAGACCCCTTCGTCCCGGAGGCGCATTTTGCCAAGTGGGCCTTGTGCCTCTGGGCCCCGCTGCTGACCTACAAGCGCGACGGGGTCCCGGCGTGAGCCAGCACGACCTGTTCGGCCTCGGCGCCGGGGTGGACGGCACCCCCGCCCCGCTCTCGGGGCCGGCTGAGACCGCCGGCGGCGCCCCCGGGCCTGGCGGGCCGGCCCCGTCCGCTGCGGGGGCGGCCGGCGACGTCCCCCCGTTCGAGTACTGGGCTACGCCGGTCGAGCCGGGCCGGACGCTCGTCGAGGCCAGCGCCGGCACGGGCAAGACGTTCGCCATCGCCGGGCTCGTGCTCCGCCTGGTGCTGGACGGCGACTGGCTCGCCGCGTCGCCGGGCGGCGTGCCGGACCTGCGGCGGTTGCTCGTGGTCACGTTCACGAAGGCGGCGACGGAGGAGCTGCGCACCCGGATTCGGCGCGCGCTCCGCGTGGCGCTGTCCGTCGCCCGGGGCGAGGCCCTCCCGGAGCGCTCGCCGCTGGCGAAGGACCTCCCGCTGGTCGAGCCGCTCCGCCCGCTCCTCGACCGCCCCCAGGCCGAGGGGCGCCTGCTCGCGGCGCTCGACCGGGTCGACGAGGCGGGCGTGTTCACCATCCACAGCTTCTGCAAGCGGGTCCTCAAGCAGGCCGCCTTCGAGAGCGGGACGCCGTTCGAGATGGAGTTCGTCGAGGACTCCGACAGCGACGCCTTGCGGTCGCGCGCCGCCGCCGACGCCTGGGCCCACCTGACCCACGCCGACCCGCTCCTGGCCGCGCTCGCCGTCTCGCGCGGCCAGACGCCCGACGTGCTGATCCAGCACCACAAGAACACCGCCGACTTCCCGGCGGTCCGGATCCTGCCCGAGTCCCCGTCGCTGGCCCAGGCCCAGGCCGGCCTCGGCGACGCGATGGCCGCCCTCGCCGCCGCGTGGTCGCCCCAGGCCGTCGCCCAAACGCTGGCCGGCGTGGCGTGGAACAAGAACGCGCCGCTGGACGGCCCGGACGCGCTCGACCTGGTGGCCCGCGTCCAGGCGTTCGCGCGGGGCGAGGACCTCGACGCGCTCCCCGCCGTCGCCGCGTGCACGCCGGAGGCCGTCCACGAGGCGATGTCGAAAAGCGGGACGGCCGCGCACAAGGAGGCGATCAAGGCCCTGGCCCACGAGCCGCCCTTCGAGGCGTGCGCCGACGTCGTCGGGGCGGTCGGGGCGGTCGACCAGGCGTTCGTCCGCGAGTTCGTGCTGGAGGTCGGCCGCCGGATCGAGGGGATCAAGGAGCGCCGCGGCCAGCTCACGTTCAACGACCTGATCACCCGGCTCCACGCCGCGCTCGCGTCCGACGACGCCGGGCCGACGCTCGCGGCGGGGATCCGGCGCCAGTTCGCCGTCGCCCTCATCGACGAGTTCCAGGACACCGACCCGCTGCAGTACGCCATCTTCCGGACCGCGTTCGAGGGGCACCCGCTCTACTTCGTCGGCGACCCGAAGCAGGCCATCTACGCCTTCCGCGGCGCCGATGTCCACGCCTACCTCGGCGCCCAGCGCGAGGCGACGCGGCGGTTCACGTTGGGCACCAACTGGCGGAGCACGGCCGGGCTGGTCGAGGCCGTCAACCGCGTCTTCGAGCGGCCCGCGCGGGCGTTCCTGTTCGACGGGATCCCGTTCCGCCGCGTCGCCTCGGCGCCGCACAACGCCCGGCCACACCTGATCGACGACGGCCTCCCGCCGCTCGTCTGGTGGCCGATGCCGGCCCGGGGCGACTCGGTCCCCGGGAAGGGCGAGGCGGACGGCCTGATCCCGGCGCTCGTGGCCGCCGAGATCCGCCGCCTGCTGGCCGAGGGCCAGATCCACGACAAAGACGACGGCGCCCCCCGCGCGCTCCGCGCGAGCGACATCGCGGTGCTGGTCCCCTCGAAGTACGAGATCCGGGCCGTCCAGGAGGCCCTGCAGGCGCTGCGGATCCCGGCCGTGGTCTCGAAGGCCCACGACGTCCGCGAGAGCGACCAGATCGCCGACATCGAGCGGGTCCTGCGCGCCGTCCTCCGGCCCGACGACGAGCGGGCCCTGCGCGCGGCCCTGGCGACGGAGACCTGGGGCTGGACCGCCGGCCAGATCGCCGGCCTCGACGGCGAGCCGGGCACGGCCGCGGCGCTCTCCGCCCGGCTCCGCGCGTGGCAGGTCGCGTGGCGGCGCCACGGCGTGCTCCACGTCCTGACCGACCTCCAGCAGCGCGAGGGCGTCTTCGAGCGGATGCTCGCCTTCCCCGACGGCGAGCGCCGCGTGACCAACCTCCGCCACGCGGCCGAACTCCTCCACGAGGTCGAGGGCGGCGGCGACCGCTCGCCCGAGGACCTGCTCCACTGGCTCCGGCACCGGGCCGACCAGGCGCTGCCGTCGCGCGAGATGAAGGAGATCCGGCTGGAGCGCGACGACGACGCGGTCGAGATCACGACGCACCACAACTCGAAGGGGCTCGAGTACGAGGTCGTGTTCCTGCCCTACCTCTGGTCGCTCAGCCAGCGCGACTTCCAGCAGCAGGAGACCGTCCTGGCCCGCACCGAGGACGGCGTGGTCTACGACCTCGGGTCGCCCGAGGCGGGCGAGGTCGAGCGGCTCCGCCAGGTCGACAACCTCGCCGAGCACATCCGCAAGGCCTACGTGACGCTGACGCGGGCGCGCGAGCGCTGCTACGTGATCTGGGGAGCGGTCAAGTCGAAGAGCACGCGGACCGACGCGCTCTCCGGGCTGGGCTACCTCTTGAGCGGCCACGACGGGCCCTACGACGGCGACTTGGCCGCCCACGTCGAGGCCGCGCGGAAGCGGGCGGCCCAGCCGGGCGTCTTGCAGGCCGTCACGGCGCTCGACCCCGACGCCGTCGTGTCGGGCCTGGTCGAGCCGCCAGTGCCGGACGGCCAGCCGATGGACCGCGTGGCGACGCCGGAGGTCCGCCTGGGTGCCCGCGACCTCGCCACCTGGGGCCACGGAGCACGGCCGCGCGCGCGCGACCGACGCCTGGCGCCGCTCCAGCTTTAGCGCCTGGGCCCGGACGAGCCGCGACGCCGGGCCCGAGGCGGGCGGGCTCGCGGCGTCCGACGAGGCCGACGAGGAGTCGACGCGGACGGAGGTCGTGCCGACGGGCCTCCACGCCTTCGCGGCCGGGACCGGGCCGGGCACCTGCCTCCACGGCATCCTCCAGCACGCCGACTGGCGCCAGGGCGAGGACCCCCAGGCCGCCAGCGAGCGCAACCGCGAGACCATCGCGACGTGGCTCGCGACCTACGGCCTGTCCCGCCGCGGGCGGCCCCACCGCGCGCCGCTCGACCCGGCCGCCGAGGTCGTAGCCATGCTGGGCCGCGTCGGGCAGGCCCCCTTGTTCCAGGCCCCGGACGTCGGGCCGCTCCGCCTCGCGGACGCCGAGGCCCGTCTGACCGAGTGGGCCTTCAGCGTGCCGTTGGGGCGCGTCGCCCCGCGCGACCTCGCCGACGCGTTCCGCGCGCACGGCACCGGGCCCTTCGCCGCCGACTACGCCGACGCCCTCGCCAGCCTGGGGCGCGACGCCGTCGACGGGCTGATGGTGGGCGAGGTCGACCTGGTCGCGCTGGCCGGCGACCGCTGGTGGGTCGTCGACTGGAAGAGCAACCGCCTGGGCGACGACGCCTCGGCGTACACGCCCGACGCCCTGGCGGCCACGATGCGGGGGCACCACTACGCGCTCCAGCTCCACCTCTACGTGTACGGCTTGCACCGGTACCTCCGCTCTCGCATTCCGGACTACGACTACGACGCCCACGTCGGCGGCGCGACCTACGCCTTTTTGCGCGGGATGGAGACGCCCGGCGCCGGGCTCGTCCACCACCGCCCGACGGCCGCGCTCGTCGGCGCGCTCGACCACCTTCTCGCGCCCGATGCGTAGGCTCCCCCCCGCAGTCGTCCGCGACCTCGACGCGCTCGCCGAGGCCGAGGCGGTGTCGCCGATCGACCTGGCGCTCGCGCGCTTGGTCGCCGGGCTCGACGCCGAGCACGCCGCCCCCGACCCCGGGCGCCAGCGGACGCTGGCGCTAGCGACGGCGCTCGTCTCCCGGGCCACGCGCGACGGCCACAGCGGGGTCGACCTGGAGGCCCACGCGGGTGCGACGTTCCCCGAGGAGGAGCACGGCCGCGCCGCGTTCCGGGGCCTGCCGACGATGCCGCCGCTGGGCACCTGGCGCGAGCACCTGGCCGCGAGCCCGACCGTCGGCGGGCCGGACGAGGCGTGCCCCTTGGTGTGGGACGACGGCCGCCTCGCCCTGCGGCGCCACTGGGACGCCGAGCGCCGCGTCGCGCGCGCCGTCCTGGCCCGTCTGGCGCCCGTCGCCGACGGCCCCACCGAGGCGGCCCGGGCCGCCTTCGCCCGGCTCTTCGCGCCTCGGGCGGACGGCGGGCTGGACCGCCAGGCGCTGGCCGCCGCCGCCGCGCTCCGCCAGCGGGCCCTGTTCGTGGCCGGCGGCCCCGGCACCGGCAAGACCTACACGGCCGCCCGCCTGCTCGCGCTCGTCAAGGCCGACCGGCCCGAGGCCCGCATCGCGCTCGCCGCGCCGACCGGGAAGGCCAAGGCCCGGCTCCAGGAGAGCGTGGCCGAGCGCGTCGCCGACCTCCCCGACGACCTCGGGGCCCCCGTCCCGGTCGAGGCCGTGACGCTCCACAAGCTGCTGGGCGCCCACCCCGAGCGGGCCGGCTTCCGCCACGGTGCCCGCAACCCGTTGCCGCACGACCTGGTGCTGGTCGACGAGGGCTCGATGGTCGACCTCCGCCTGTTCGACGCGCTCCTGGCCGCGCTCCGCCCCGACGCCGCGCTGGTCGTCCTGGGCGACCCGGACCAGCTTCCGCCCGTCGGCGTCGGGACCACGTTTGCCGACCTCGTAGCCGAAGGCAGAGGGCCCGCGGCTCCCGGCCTGGCGGCCTTCTGTACCGACCTCGGCCTGCCCGGCGTGCCCGCGTCCGACGGCGCCGGGGACCTGTCGGCCTCGGTCGTCGAGCTCACCGAGAGCCGCCGGTTTACGGCCGACTCCGACGTCGGCACGTTCGCGGTCGCCGTCCGCGACGGCGAGGTCGAGGCGGCCCTGGGCGCGCTCCGCGGCCGGGACGCGCTCGCGCTCGTCGAGGACGCGCCGGCCTCCGCCGCGCTCGCCTGGGCCCTCCCGTTCGCCCGGAGGACCGTCGGGGCGTCGACGCCCGACGACGCGCTCGACGTGCTCACCCAGTTCCGCCTGCTGTGCGCCGTCCGGCGGGGCCCGCGGGGCGTGGAGGGGCTCAACCGGTCCGTCGAGCAGGCGATGCGCGACGAGGGACTCGTTCGCTGGAGCCCGTACGGCCCCCGGTTCTACCCCGGCCGGCCGGTCCTGGTCACCGTCAACGACCCCGACACGGGCCTGGCGAACGGGGACATCGGCGTGTGCTGGGGCCGGGGCGACGACCGGGCCGTGGTGTTCGCCGGCCGGGACCCGGTCTCGTTCTCCCGTCTCCCGGCCCACGAACCCGCCTGGGCGCTGACGGTCCACAAAAGCCAGGGGTCAGAGTTCGACGCGGTCGGCGTCGTCCTCCCGGAGCCGGGGACGCGGGGGGCGGGGCTCGTGACTCGGGAGCTGCTGTACACGGCGGCGACGCGCGCCAAGCGCTCGGTGACCGTGTTCGGGGAAGCGACCGAGGTGGCCTCGGCCGTCGCGACGAGCCAGCGCCGCACGTCGGGGCTGACGGCGCGGCTGGGGCGCGAGACCCGCTGAGCGCGCGGTCGCCGATGGCTGCGGAGTGGTCTCCGGTGCCGCCGCCTTGCCCAGCGCGAGGGCGCGCTCTAGGGGAGGGTGGCCGTGCCCGCCTCGGTGCGTCGGTGAGAGGCCTCGGCGGCCGGGACCGGCGGCCGGCCGGCAGACCGAGGCGGGCTCACTCGTAGGCCCCGTCGTCCTCGGGCCGGCCGCGGCGGCCGGTGACCAGCTTGCCCACGACCTCGGGCTCGGCCAGCGTCGACGTGTCGCCGATCTGGTCGTGCTCGCCGGTCGCCACCTTGCGCAGGATCCGGCGCATGATCTTGCCCGAGCGGGTCTTGGGCAGCCCGCCGACGGCGAACTGCAGGAACTCCGGCGTCGCGATCGGCCCGATCACCGTCCGGACGTGCTGGCGGAGCCGGGCGCGGAGGTCCTCGCTCGGGGCGTGGCCGGCGCCCAGGACCACGTAGGCGTAGATCGTCTGGCCCTTGATCGGGTGGGGGATCCCGACGACCGCCGCCTCGGCGACCGCGTCGTGGAGGACGAGCGCGCTCTCGACCTCGGCCGTCCCCATCCGGTGGCCCGACACGTTGATCACGTCGTCGACGCGGCCCGTGATCCAGTAGTAGCCGTCGGCGTCGCGGCGGCACCCGTCGCCGGTGAAGTAGGCGCCGGGGAACGCCGAGAAGTAGGTCTGGACGAACCGGGCGTGGTCGTTGTAGACCGTCCGCGCCTGGCCCGGCCAGCTGTCGGCGATGACCAGGACGCCCTCGGCGGGCCCGTCGAGCACGGCGCCGTCGGCGTCGAGCACCTGGGGCTGGATGCCGAAAAAGGGGAGTGTGGCCGAGCCCGGCTTCTGGGGTACGGCCCCGGGGACGGGCGTGATCATGATGCCGCCCGTCTCCGTCTGCCACCACGTGTCGACGATCGGGCACCGGCCCTCCCCCACGACCTCGTAGTACCACCGCCACGCCTCCGGGTTGATCGGCTCGCCGACCGTGCCCAGCACGCGCAGGCTGGACCGGTCGTGGGCCGTCACGAAGGCGTCGCCCTGGGCCATCAGCGCGCGGATCGCCGTCGGCGCGGTGTAAAAGATGGACACCCGGTGCTTGGCGACGACCTGCCAGAACCGGCCGGCGTCGGGGAACGTCGGGATCCCCTCGAAAAAGACCTGGGTCGCGCCGTTGAACAGCGGCCCGAACACCATGTAGCTGTGGCCCGTGATCCAGCCGACGTCGGCCGAGCACCAGTAGACGTCGTCGTCGTGGAGGTCGAACACGACTTGGTGCGTCAGGCTCGTGTAGACGCAGTACCCGCCCGTCGTGTGGACGACGCCCTTGGGCGCGCCGGTCGAGCCCGACGTGTACAGGATGAACAGCGGGTCCTCGGCGTCCATCGGCTCGCACGGGCACTCGGCCTCGACCGTCTCGGCGGCCTCGTGGAGCCAGACGTCGCGTCCGTCGTGCCACTGGACGTTGCCGCCCGTGTTCTGGACCACCAGCACGGTGCGCACCGCGTCGGACTCGTTCAGTTTGGCGATCGCCGCGTCGACGTTGGCCTTGAGCGCGATCGTCTTGCCGCCGCGCCGGCCCTGGTCGGCCGTGACCACCACCCGGGCGTCGGCGTCGCGGATCCGACCGGCGATGGCCTCGGGGCTGAACCCGCCGAAGACGACCGAGAAGACGGCCCCGATCCGGGCGCACGCCAGCATGGCGTAGGCCGCCTCCGGGATCATCGGCATGTAGATCATCACCCGGTCGCCCCGGGCCACGCCGCGACCCTTGAGCACGTTGGCCATCCGCTGCACGTCGGCCAGGGCGTCGGCGTAGGAGATGTGGCGGGCCTCCTGGCTCGCCGGGTCGTCGGGCTCGGCGATGAAGACCGTCCGGTCGCCCTTGCCCGCGGCTACGTGCCGGTCGAGCGCGTTGTGGCAAGCGTTGAGCGTGCCCCCGCCGTACCAGCGGACGTAGACGTCGTCGGGGTCGAAGCTCACGTCCTTGACGGTCTCGAACGGTGTGACCCAGTCGATCCGGCCGGCCTGCTCGCGCCAGAACCCCTCGTTGTCCTCGACCGACCGGCGGTAGAGCGCGTCGTAGGCGTCGGGCCCAACGAGGGCGCGGGCGCGGAAGGCGTCGGAGGCGGGATAGAGGTCGGGCATGGTCGCGCTAAGGATCGGTGAAGACGTCGACCGTCGCCCGTCAGGGTCGGTTCCTCTGGCTCGCTTTCGGAGCCCGGGCGAGTCCGCCCACCTCGGACGTGCAAAAGGGGGAAAAGAGCAGCCCCCAGGCCGACCCGGCGGGTGACGACCACGGAGGGGGCTGGCTCCGGCCACGGTCACGCAGAGGCGGAGCCTCGCCCCGACCCCTGGGCAGACTAAAGAGTAGACGTGTGAACATTGGTTGCGGAAGGTCCGGGGCCCCGCTATATTCCCCCCTTGCCCACATGAAGAGGGCATGTGCGGAAGGCCTACGGAGCCCTTCGCTTCGCAGAAAGTTCTCCCGTCGGGCCATCGGGCTCGGCTGACCCCACCTTCCCCCACGTTCATAGATGCACCACTTCTACAGGCTTTTGGCGCTCTGCGCCGTCATCGCCCTGGTCGCTCCGGCTTACGCCCAGAGCGACGCGGTCCCCCTCGCCGAGGGCAGCGCCGCCGCGTTCGACGCGCTCTCCGCCAAGGCCGCCCGCGACGGGACGGTCCGCGTGATCGTCCGGCTCGACGCCGAGTTCGTGCCCGAGGGCTCGCTTTCGCCCTCGCTGCTCCAGGCCCAGCGGTCCCAGATCCAGAGCAAGCAGTCGTCGCTTCTCGGCCGCCTCCAGTCGGTGCAGAACGTCCGCCGCTTCCGGTTCACGCCGGCCATCGCGTTGACGGTCGACGCGGACGGGGTCGCGGCGCTCCGCCGGGCCCCCGAGGTCGCCGGTATCCAGGAGGACGTCCCGGTCCGGCCCCACGGCGACCCCGCCGGGGCGCTCGGCGCTCGCCTCGACGACAGCACGGTGCTGATCGGCGCGACGGCGGCCCACACGGCCGGCTTCGACGGGACCGGCTACGAGGTCGCCATCCTCGACTCCGGCGTCGAGAGCACGCACCCGTTCCTGACCGGCCAGGTGGTCGCGGAGGCCTGCTTCAACTCGACCGTCGAGTCTCAGTTCTCGACGTCGAACTGTCCGAACGGTGAGGACGAGCAGATCGGCGCCGGCGCCGGCGCCGACTGCGCCGAGGCCGACTACGCCGGCTGCAGCCACGGCACCCACGTCGCGGGCATCGCGGCCGGGAACCAGCCGGCCGCGGCCGTCGGGCCGACCGTCGGGGTCGCGCCTGGCGCCGGCATCGTCGCGATCAACGTGTTCTCCGGGTTCTCGGCCGAGCAGGCCGCGTGCGGCGGGAGCCCGTGCATCCTGTCGTACGGGTCGGACCAGCTGGCCGGCCTGGAGCACATCTACGACCTGGTGGTCAACGGTGGCCGGCAGATTGCTTCGGCCAACATGAGCCTGGGCGGCGGTCAGAACTTTACCACGTGTGACTCGAACGCGCTCAAGCCCATCATCGACAACCTGCTGTCGGTCGGCGTCGCGACGGCGATCTCGTCGGGCAACAACGGGTACCAGAACTCGACGGGCGCGCCGGGCTGCATCTCGTCGGCCATAACGGTCGGCTCGACGACCAAGACCGACGCGCTCTCGTCGTTCTCGAACACGGCCCCGTGGGTCGACCTGCTCGCGCCCGGCTCGAGCATCCAGTCGTCGGTCGGCGGCGGCAACTACGCGTTCTACAACGGGACGTCGATGGCGGCCCCCCACGTGACCGGCGCGTTCGCCGTCCTCAAGCAGCGGTTCCCGTCGGAGAGCGTGGCCCAGCTCCGCTCGCGCCTCCGCGCCAGCGGCGTCCCGATCACGGCCGGCTCGCCGGCGGCGACCTACCCGCGCATCCAGATCGACGCCGCGTTCAACAACGCGCCCGTCTTCGCGTACTCGCCCACGTCGGTCGAGGTCGACCTCGCCACCGACGGCGAGACGACGGCCACCGTGACGCTCTCGAACACCGCGGCCTCGGGCTCGCTCGGCCTCTCCTACCAGGCCTCGCTCCAGAACGTCCAGGACCAGACCGGCATGCCGGTCTCCAACGCGTGCACCGCGGGCCAGGAGCTGATCCAGGCCAGCCGGACCTTCTTCACGACGGCCACCGCTGCTGGCTTTGAGAGCGGCCAGAGCTTCGTCGTCCCCTGCACGGGGAGCATGACGCGCGTGTCGCCGGCCATCTACTTCGGCCTCCAGAGCGGCTCCACCTTCAGCGGGACCCTCCGCGTGTACCAGGGGGCCGGGACGGGTGGCACCGAGATCGCGTCGGTCCCGTTCACGGGGACCAACACGGCCTCCGAGTTCTACCTCGACATCGACCTGCCCACGCCGATCGACGTGGCGGCGGGTCAGGCCTACACCTGGTTCCTCGACTTGACGGAGGGCCAGACGCGGATGCTCGGGTCGGCCAGCAACCCGTACGCGGGTGGCACCCGGTTCCGGACGGCGGACGGCAACCCCGCGACGGCCACGGCCATCACTGGGGAGGACATGCAGTTCAAGGTCGGGTTCGGGGCACCACTCCTGTGGCTCTCCGTTACGCCCCAGGCCGGCGTCGTCGACGCGGGGGCCTCGGAGGACCTCACGCTCGGGATCGACGCGACGGGCTACCCCACCGGGACCTACACCGGTGACCTGGTGGTGACGACGAACGACCCGGACAACGCGTCGGTAACGATCCCCGTCTCGATGACGGTCGGCGAGGCCGGCCCGAGTTCGACCTCGATCGTGATCGGCGGCCAGAAGGGCTCGCGGTTCTTGGGGGCCCCCGCCGACGGCGTGACCGTCGACGACCTGGCCGCCCAGAACCTCGTCCGCGGGGTCCCCGGGTACTACCCCAACGCGAACAACCCGAACCTCTGGACCGAGTACGACCCAGTCGCTCAGGACTGGGTCCCGTCGACCGGGACCGGCGAGGGGCTCCGGCTCGGGTACGCCTTCAAGTGGCTCATGCTCGACCGGGCCAAGGGGAACCCGGACAAGAGCGTCTCGGTCGAGCTCCCGTTCACGCTCTCGACCGACATCCCGGCCAACACGGCCGACGTCGACGTCGTGCTGGAGACGACGGGGAACCGCCAGAACTTCCTGGGGAACCCGTTCGGGACGACCCTCGACCTCTCGGGGATCTACTCGTGGCCGGGCGCCGACGGTCTGGCCCAGAACAAGCCGGTCTACGTGTTCGACGTCGACCTGGCCGCGTTCGTGCTCGGGCCGACGTCGATCGAGCCGTGGGGGAGCTTCCGGACGAAGGCGAACGCGGCCCCGGCCGGGACGCTCTCGCTGACGATCCCGTCGTCGGCGGCCGGCGGCACGGCGGCGGCCCGGACGGCGAGCCGCGAGGCCGACCGCCGGGCCGAGCCGTCGCTCTCGTTCGCGCTCTCGGGCCGGTCCGAGACCGGCCGGCCGGTCGGCGACCGGGCGATGGTCTTCGCGTTCCGCGACGGGGCCCGCGCCGCGTTCTCGGCCGACGAGGACGACCGGAAGCTCCAGCCGCTCGCGGCCGACTACGCGCTCGTCGGGGCCCGGACGTCGGGCCCCGACGGCCCGGCCCTCGCCGGGTTCGACGCCCGCCCGTTCGCGGCCGGCGAGACCGTGCTGGCCGTCGAGGCCCGGGGCGTCGCCGGCCCGCTCACGCTCTCGTGGGACGCCGCGGCGCTGCCCGACGGGCCTCCCGGTCGTCCTGGTCGACTTGGTGACGGGCGCCGAGGTCGACGTCCGGACCCGGGCCGAGTACCGGTTCGAGGTCGCCTCGGCGCCGGCCCTCTCGGACGAGGCGTTCGAGGCGGCCGTCGCGGCCGACGAGGCCGACGGGTCGCGGGCCCAGGACCGGTTCGTGCTCCGGGTCGGGTCGTCGCTGGCGTCGGCCGAGGCGGCCGGGGCCGTCTCGCTCGAGGCGGTCGCGCCGAACCCGTCGTCGGGCGGGGCCCGGGTCTCGTTCGCGACGGCCGAGGCCGGGGCGGCCCGGGTGTCGGTGGTCGACGTGCGGGGCCGGGAGGTGGCCGTGCTCGTCGACGGGCCGGTCGCGGCCGGCCGCCACGAGGTCCGCCTCGGGGGGGACCTCGCGGCGGGGGTGTACGTGGTCCGCCTGGAGACGGCGGGGACGGTGCTGACGCGCCGGGCCGTCGTGGTCCGGTAGCGGGCCGGAGGACTCCCGCCTCGGCGACGGCGCCGGGGCGGGCAACCCTGATGGAATGACAATGGCGGCCGCTCCCACCCAGGGGCGGCCGCCATTCGTTTGGCGCCGCTCGCAGCGTCGCTCCACCAAACCCACACGACCGCCCAGGTTTTGAACGGGCAGGCCCTTCCCAGAGACCTACACGTTCGTCCCGATGGCCTCATGGAGGCGTCTTAGGGAAGCAGGAGCCACCAGGCTTCTGGGTCTCTTGCAAGGGGCGATGCCTCTGGCCTCCTCGGACAATGCGCCCGGTAGCGTAAACGACAACGCCCCCCACGACAAAGTCGCAGGGGGCGTCGCGTGCTGCCCGACAAGGAATCGAACCTTGAACCTCCAGATCCAGAAACTGGCGCTCTGCCAATTGAGCTATCGGGCAATCGTCCGCCGGAGCGGAGCGGCCCCAATCTAGGGGCCCGAGGCGGCCCAGATCAACCCGGTCGAGCCGGCTGGACCTCGACGGTGCCGCTCTTCGCCCCGTCTTCGCCCGTGTCCGGGTCGTGGGCGAGCGCGTCGGCGGTCGCGGTCGGCACCTCGCGCCAGGCCGCGACGTGCTCCACGATCATCCGGCGGACCCGGTCGCGCAGCGCCGGCACGTCCGCCTCGGTGAGCCCGTCGGTGGGGACGGGCGGCAGCACGTCCATCCGGACGTCGGCGCGCGAGAACTGCCAGCCGTGCTTGGGGAGCGCGTCCATCGTCCCGTCGAGCGCGATCGGGACCACGGGGACGCCGGCGTCGATGGCGAGCCGGAACGCGCCGTCGTGGAACTTCTTGACGCGCCCGTCGCGCGAGCGCGTCCCCTCGGCGAAGAACATGACCGACGTCCCGTGCTCCAGCTTCCGCTGGGCCCGGGTCAGCACCGAGGCGCGGCTGGCCGGGTCCTTCCGGTCGACCGCGATGTCGTCGGCGAGCTTCATCAGCCACCCCATCACGGGGATGTCGAACAGCTCCTTCTTGCCGACCCACTTCATCTCCCAGGGCAGCCGCGAGACGAGCGGGATGTCGGCCTGAGACTGGTGGTTGCTCACGACCACGGCGGGGTGCGGCACCGTGGCCGGCGGGACGCCGCCGACCTGGATGTGCCACGCCGGGTTGACGCGCGTGACCCAACTCCCGATCACTCGGAACGTCCGCCCGGTCCGGACGTGGGTCGGCGTCCAGTCGAACAGGCGGACCACCAGCATCGTGGGCAGCGCGATCAGGACGAGGAGGCCGATCAGGACCCAGGTGAGGGCCGAGGACAAGGCTTTCATGGGGCGGAGCGCGGTCGGTGGGGGGAACGCCGCAGCGCGCGCGACGATTCAGCCGGCATGGACGTGATCAAGGTCTTCAGCGAGGAGCCGGTCGGCCTGGAAACGCTCGTGCCCGACGAGGATCCCGACGCGCGCCGCCGCGCCGTGGAGCCGCCGTCGCTCGACGCCTTCCTGGCCAGGGCCCCGGTGCCGTACGCCCGCGTCTATCTGGCCGGGACCCACCTCGGCCCGGTCCGCCGGGTCGGCCTGACGGCGCTGGACGACGCCGAGGCGTGGGTCCAGCCGGTCCTGGCCTGGGGCGCCGGCCGCGACTGGTCCGTGCTCGCCGCCGACGGCACCACCCGGGGACTGACGGCCCCTGAGGCCGCCGGCGTGCTGCGCCGGCCCGGCGACGTCCGGGCGCTCGCGCTGGGTCCGACTCCGCCCGGCGCGCTCGCCGAGGCGGCCGGGGGGACGCGCCGAGACCGGCTCCCCGCGCTCCGGGCGCTGCTCGACGCGGGCGCCTCCGTGTTCTTCGCCGAGCCGGCCTTCGACGGCCGCGACTGGAGCCTGTTCTCGACGGCGCCTCTCCGGGACCCGCTCGTCGGGGCGTTCCGCGCGCACCCGGCGCCCCAGTCCCGGCGGTTCGTCGCGCCGTACCGCCGGGCTCGTGGCGAGCACTCGTTCTACTTCGAGCAGTGGGCCCTCGACTCGCTCCCCGACTGGGTCGACGAGGTGTAAGGTGTGCCCCGCTGGCGGCGACCACTCTCGCCGGGTCCCGAGGCGGTCCCGGGTCTCAGCCTCTGCCTCCTTCGTTCTCCCGCGTCTGTGCTCTCCCCCGAACTCACCGAGGCCGCGATGGACCGGGCGCTGGCGCTGGCCGCGCGCGGCGCCGGGGCCGTCAGTCCGAACCCGATGGTGGGGGCGGTCGTGCTCGGGCCCGACGGCCAGACGTGGGGCGAGGGCTGGCACGGCCGCTACGGCGGCCCCCACGCCGAGGTCTGGGCCGTCCGCGACGCCGACGCCGGCGGATGGGGGGACCGTCTGGCGGAGGCGACGATGGTGGTCACGCTGGAGCCGTGCAGCCACCACGGCAAGACGCCGCCCTGCGCCGACCTGGTGGTCGAGCGCGGCATCGGGCGCGTGGTCGTGGCCCAGCAGGACCCGTTCCCCGCGGTGGCGGGCCGGGGGCTCCGGCGGATGCGCGAGGCGGGCGTCGACGTGACCGTCGGCGTGCGCGAGGCGGAGGCCCGGCGGCTCAACCAGGCGTTCCGCACGCACGTCGTGACCGGCCGGCCGCTCGTGACGCTCAAGACGGCCGCGACGCTCGACGGGCGCGTCGCGACCCGGACCGGAGACAGCCGCTGGGTGACCGGGCCCGAGGCGCGCGCGCTCGTCCACCGCTGGCGGGCCGAGACCGACGCCGTCTGGGTCGGGGCCGGCACCGCCCGCACCGACGACCCCGCCCTGACCGTCCGCGACGCGGCGCTCGGCCCGGGGCAGCGCCAGCCGCTCCGGGTCGTGCTCGACCGGTCGGGGGCGCTCCCGCCGACGCTCGCCCTGTTCACCGACCGCGCCGCGCCCACGCTCGCCGTCGTCGCCGACGGTGTCGCGCCCGGCTACGCCGACGCCCTCACCGAGGCGGGCGGGGCCGTGCTCGCCGTGCCGGCCCGCGACGGCCACCTCGACCTCGGCGCCGTGCTGGACGCGCTCGGGGCCGGCCGGGGGCTGCCCCACGGGGCCCGGCCCGTCCAGTCGGTGCTGGTCGAGGCCGGGCCCGGCCTGGCGACGGCGTTGCTCGCCCGAGACTTGGCCGACCGCCTGGCGTGGTTCGTCGCGCCCAAGGTGGTGGGGGAGGGGACGCCGGCCGTCGGCGACCTGGGCACCGCCCGGATGGCGCAGGCCCTCGCGCCCGGCGACGCCGCCTGGGACACGGTCGGGCCCGACGTTCTTCTCCGCGGAACCCTCCGGCCGCCCGTCTAGCGCCCCGACCTTTCTCCCTCCGCTCTCTCGCTCCCCATGTTTACAGGCATCGTCGAAGAAACCGGTACGGTCGCTGCCGTCACGCCGCTGGCCGGCGGCCGTCGCCTGCGCGTCGCCTGCTCGTTCGGCAGCGCGCTCCGCGTCGACGAGAGCGTTGCTGTGGACGGCGTCTGCCTCACCGTCGTCGCGAACGACGCGGACGGGTTCGAGGCGACGGCCGTCGAGGAGACGTTGTCCAAGACGACCCTCGGTGACCGGCGGCCGGGCGACGGCGTCAACCTGGAGCGGGCCCTCGTGCTGGGCTCCCGGCTCGACGGCCACCTGGTCCAGGGCCACGTCGACACGACGGGCACGGTCGACGCGGTCGAGACGCTGGCCGACTCCCACCTCGTCCGGGTCCGCTACCCGGCCGAGCACGCGGGCTACCTGATCCCACGGGGCAGCATCTGCGTCGACGGCGTCTCGCTGACCGTCGCCCGCCTGGACGAGCCCGAGGGCACGTTCGCGCTCGCCATCATCCCCCACACCTGGGACAAGACGATGGCGGAACGCTGGACGCCGGGCGCCCGGGTCAACCTGGAGTTCGACCTGGTGGGCAAATACGTCCTGCGCGCCGGGCCGACGAATCGTCATCGGTGAATCCCCCATGGGGGACGACGAGTCGTCAGAGGCCTAGTGGGTTGTCCTGTGTGCGACCTAGGTGATGTCCTGCCATACCCACCCCGCTGTGGGCGGAGTGTCAGGTCGGTCCCTGTTGGCACAGAGGGTGCAAGAGGGATCAGCACACCTCTAAACCCCCGGCCCCGTGACTGCTCTCTCCGTTCCCGCCCGCATCGTCACGAGCCCGTACGCCCTCGTCCTCCGCCTCGGTGCCCTCTCGGTCGCCGTGCTCGGGGTGGCGCTCTTCTAGGCACATCGGACTCCCCCTTCGAGCACCGGAGCCCATCGGCTCGCCCCTCCCTTCTTCCAGAGCCCGCCCGCCTCTTTTTCTGTTTTAGGGTTTTCCTCCGACCGCTCGATCTTGCTGCCCTGCTTGGCCCCGTAAGGCCAGGCGGGGTAGCAATCTTTTAGGGGAGCTCGCTCGCCGTCCTGGTCCCGCCCCGAGTCGCAGGGCCGTGGGACCGCCCGCCCACCCTCCCTTTCGCGCCGGCTAGACCGCGCCCGGAGCCGGACGACGGCGGGCGTAGCTTCCGGCCCGGATTCCGCGCCCTGTGATGCAGCCCCTCGCCGACCTCGACGTCCTCCCGGACGCCCCCAGCCCCGTCTCCTCCGCGCCCGACGTGCGCGGGGCCGACCGGCCGCGCGTGGTGGCCGGCCGCGCGGGCACGAACGGCCGGAGCGTCTACATCGAGACCTACGGCTGTCAGATGAACGTGGCCGACTCCGAGCTGGTCGCCTCCATCCTGAGCGCCGACGGCTACGCCCTGGCCGAGACCGAGGCCGAGGCGGACGTGGTGCTGATCAACACGTGCGCAATCCGCGAGAAGGCCGAGGACCGCGTGCGCGGGCGGCTGACCCACGTCCGGGCGCGCAAGGAGAAGCGCCAGCCCGGCCTCCAGATCGGCGTGCTCGGGTGCATGGCCGAGCGGCTCCGGTCGAAGCTGCTCGACCAGGAGCGGCTCGTCGACCTGGTCGTCGGGCCGGACGCCTACCGGGACCTGCCCCGCCTGCTCGCCGAGAACCACGAGTCGGGCCAGGCGGCGGTCAACGTCCAGCTCAGCCGCGAGGAGACCTACGCCGACCTCGCCCCGGTCCGCTACGACTCGAACGGGATCACGGCGTTCGTCTCGATCATGCGCGGCTGCGACAACATGTGCGCGTTCTGCGTCGTGCCGTTCACCCGGGGCCGCGAGCGGAGCCGGCCGGTGACGAGCGTCCTGAGCGAGGTCGGCCAGCTGGTCGACGCCGGGTACAAGGAGGTGACCGTCTTGGGCCAGAACGTCAACTCGTACCGCGTCGACCACGACGGGCACGCGGTCGACTTCGCGGAGCTGCTCTACCGGATCTCGCTCCTGAGCCCGGAGCTCCGGATCCGCTACTCGACGAGCCACCCTAAGGACTGCTCCGACGCGCTCCTGCACGTCCACGCGGAGCGGCCGACGGTCTGCGACTTTATCCACCTCCCGGTCCAGCACGGCAACTCCGACGTGCTCCGGCGGATGCGGCGGACCTACACGCGCGAGCATTACCTCGACCTGATCGAGCGGGCGCGCGCCATCGTGCCCGGCCTGGCCCTCTCGACCGACCTGATCGCCGGCTTCTGCGGCGAGACCGACGCCGAGCACGCCGACACGCTGTCGCTGATGGAGGCCGTCCGCTACGACCACGCGTTCATGTTCGCGTACTCGGAGCGGCCCGACACGTTCGCCGCCCGGAAGTACGCCGACGACGTGCCGGAGGCGCTCAAGAAGGCGCGGCTCCAGGAGGTCATCGCGCTCCAGACCCAGCACTCGCTGGCCAGCCACCGCGCCCGCCTCGGTCGCGAGGAGGTCGTGCTGGTCGAGGGCACGTCGAAGCGGAGCGAGGACCAGCTCCGCGGGCGGACCGACACGAACCACATGGTCGTGTTCGACCGGCCGGCCGGCGTCGACGCGGGGGACTACGCCGTCGTCCGCGTCGACGACTGCTCCAGCGCGACGCTGCTCGGCTCGTTCGTCCGCGCGACGACGCTGGCCGACGCCACGGCCGCGGTCGCCGCCTAGCCCGCCTCGGGCCCGAGGCGGGCGGACTCAGCCCGGGTCGAGGGCGGGCAGCGGGCGCTCGGCGATCAGCAGGTCCTCGACCACGCGCCCGCCGATCAGGTGCTCCTGGACGATCCGCTCCAGCGCCTCCGGCGTGCACGAGCGGTACCACGCGCCCTCCGGGTAGACGACCGCGATGGGCCCCTGGAGGCACACGCGCAGGCAGTTCGCCTTGGTCCGGTAGACGCCCCCGGCCTCCGACAGGCCCAGCTCCCGAAGCCGCGCCTTGAGGAACGTCCACGACGCCAGGCTCGCCTCACGGTCGGCGCACTTGGGCTTGGTGGGGTCGGCGCAGAGCAGGATGTGGCGGCGGATGGCCGGGATGCCCAGCGCGTCGACCTGGGTGGCCAGCGCGCGGTCGGCGCGGTCGGAGTCGGTCATAGGGAGAGGGGAAGCGGCGGGCCAGACGCCGCCCGGCCGCGTCGGGATTCCGGCCGCCGCCCGTCGGAGCCCGTGCCGCTGGCGGGCGTACGGTCGGTATGTCTCGCCTGCGCCTGCTCGTCGTCCTGGTCGTGCTCGCCGGGTGCGACCCGTCGGCGCCCGCCGCGTTCGACCTGTCGGCGCTGTCCGGCGTCTACGTCGGGACGCGCACGGCCGACGCGCGGGGGACGGACCCGGTGGCGACCCCGGCTACGGTGACGCTCGCGGCCGACCCGGACTCCCGGGCGGTCTCGCTCGTGGTCCAGGTGCGCGGGGAACGCGCCCTCGTCCTGTCCGGCGCGGCGACCGAGGCGGGGACGGTCGCGGTCGGCAACGTGCTCGGCGCGTCGGGCCTGGGCATCGAGTTCGTGGCCGACCCCGGCGGGACCGTCCGGGGCGTCTACGTCGTGGCGGGCGCCGACAGCCTGGGCACGCCGGTGACGGGCGCCGTGGAGGGCCGGCTGACGCCGGACCGGTTCGACCTGACGCTCGTCGAGCCCGAGCCCGGCGGCGTCCGCGTCGAGGTCCGGACGTCCCGACCGCCTCAGCCGACGAGCGCGTCGAGCGCCGCGCGCAGGCGGGGGACCTCGTCCGGCCCGACGTGACGGGCCCCGGCCTACTCCACCAGGGCCCCGAGGTGGGCCACGCCGCCGAGCGCCGTCGCATCGCGGCTTGCTCATCTGCACGCGCTGGGCGCCGCAGTCGGGGAGCACGCCGGGCGCCCCCGAGACGTCGCGGGCCGCGTCGGAGGGGTCAATTTCGAGGCGGTCACGGGTCTCGGCCATTTGTGAGACCGCACGCCGGTCGGGCGCGGACGAGCGCGGTGCGGCGTTGGACCCGCGGCGGACCGGTCGGGAGTAAGGCCCGCGACGGTACGCGCGTCCCCACCCCGGCGGCGCTCCTATTTTGGCGGCCCCTCTCTGGCACTCGCGGATGGATCGACAGGCCCTTCAGGAACGGTTCGGCATCCTGGGCGACAGCCCGGCGCTCCGGCGCGTGCTCGAGCGCGTCCGCCAGGTGGCCCCGCCCGACATCACCGTCTTGCTGGAAGGCGAGAGCGGCGTCGGCAAGGAGCTGGTCGCGACGGCCATCCACGGGCTGTCGAAGCGGCGCCACAAGCGGCTGGTCGTCGTCAACTGCGGGGCGATCCCCGAGGGGTTGATCGAGAGCGAGCTGTTCGGGGCCGAGAAGGGGGCCTACACCGGGGCGACCGACCGCCGGACCGGCTACTTCGAGGAGGCCGACGGCGGGACCCTGTTCCTGGACGAGATCGGCGAGATGCCGCTCCAGGCCCAGGTCCGCCTGCTGCGCGTGCTGGAGACGGGCCAGTTCAGCCGCGTCGGCGGGACGGCCACGCTGACCTCGGACGCGCGCGTGGTCGCGGCGACCAACAAGGACCTGGG
Source organism: uncultured Bacteroidota bacterium (assembly GCA_963740235.1). Taxonomy (GTDB): domain Bacteria; phylum Bacteroidota; class Rhodothermia; order Rhodothermales; family Rubricoccaceae; genus Rubrivirga. The sequence goes on along the minus strand of CAVUDG010000007.1, from coordinate 357,925 downwards.
CGAGGAGGTCCGGGCCGGCCGGTTCCGCGAGGACCTGTACTACCGGCTGAGCACGGTCGTCCTCCACATCCCGTCGCTCCGCGAGCGGCGCGAGGACATCGTCCCGTTGTTCGAGGCGTTCCTGGCCCGGTTCTCGCGCCAGTACGAGGCGCCGTACCTCCGGCTGGCGCCCGAGGCGGCCGCCCTGCTCCAGCGCTACGGCTGGCCCGGCAACGTCCGCGAACTGCGCAACGTGGCCGAGCAGGCGACCGTGATGGTCCGCCAGAACCCGCTCTCGGCCGAGGTCGTCCGCCCGCTGCTCCGGGGCGTCTCGGCCTCGGCCGGGCTGACGCTGGCCGCGAGGCCGGCCGAGGACGGCCGGCGACCGCGACCTGGTCTACCGGACGCTCCTCGACATCCGGGCCGAGCTCCGCGCGGTCCGGGCCGAGATCGGCGCGCTGCGCGGCGGGGCGCCCGCGTCGCCGGTCCCGCCGGACGCGCTCGTCCACGTCCCGCAGCCCGCCTTCGCCCCCTCGCTCTCGCCCTACGCCGACCTCGGCGCCGGCCCGGACGGGGTCGAGCAGGAGGTGGCCTACGAGCCGCCGGCCCCGGCCCCGTTCGACGCGGCCGACACCCTGTTCGAGGTCGAGGGCGAGCCCGCGTACGGCCGCGGCGTCGCGTTCGAGGACGCGGTCTCGTTCGAGGGTGACGGCGGCTGAGGCGGCGCCGGAGTCGTTCGAGGCCGCCCTAGCCGACGGCCTCCCGCTGCCGACGATGGAGGAGGCCGAGGCGGCGCTGATCGCGGAGGCGCTCCGCCGCTTCGAGGGCAACCGCCGCCAGTCCGCTGAAGCCCTCGGCATCTCGGAGCGGACGCTCTACCGCAAGCTCAAGGACGATGAGTAGGGGGCGCGGGACGCGGGGCACGGGGTACGGGTCGTCTACGGCTCCCCTTTGGAGACCCGCGGCGCGGCGGCCCCTCGCCCTCTGCCTCTTGTCCCTCGCCCTCGCCGCCTGCGGCGTGTACTCGTTCTCCGGCGCCACGATTCCGGCCCAACTCCAGACGGTCGCGGTGCCGCTCGCCGAGGACCGGTCGACGGGCGGGCCGCCCGGCCTGGACCGGCTCCTGACCGACGCCCTGGTCGACCGGTTCGTAGACCGCTCGCGGCTGGTCCTCGAGACCGACGAGGGCGACGCCGACGCCGTCGTCCGGGCCACCATCGAGCGGTACGCCATCGCGCCGGTCGGCGTGACCGACCAGAACGTGGCCTCGCTCAACCGCGTGAGCCTGTCGGTGCGCGTGGTGGTCGAGGACCGGGTCGAGCAGGGCGAGCTGCTGTCGCGGTCGTTCTCGGCCTCGGAGGACTTCGCCCCGTCCGAGGGGCTCCAGGGCGAGGCCGACGCGGCCGCGGTGGCGCTCGACCAGATCGCGCGCGACGCGTTCACAGCGGCGACCTCGGACTGGTGACGCCCACCGTCCAGGTCGTGGCCGCGGTGGCCGGCGTGCTCTACGGGGCGGCCGGGCTGGTGCTGGCGGCGCTCGGGTTGCACGCGCTGGTGCTGGCCGCCCTGCGTGCGGCGCTCCCGCCGCGGCCCCTGCCCGCCTCGGCCGGCCCGTGGCCCGACCTGGTCGTGCAGCTCCCGGTCTACGACGAGCCGGCTGGGCTGGTGGCCCGGGCGCTCGACGCCGCCCTCGCGACCGACTACCCCGGCCGCGTCGAGGTCCAGCTCCTGGACGACTCGTCGCCGGCGGCGCGGCGCGCGAACGCGGCGCTGTGCGCCGAGCGGCGGCCGGGCGTCCGCCACCTGCCGCGCGACTCGCGCGAGGGGTTCAAGGCGGGCGCGCTCGCCTGGGGGCTGGCCCACACCGACGCCCCGGTCGTGGCCGTCTTCGACGTCGACTTCCGCCCGGCGCCCGGCGTGCTCCGCGCGCTCGTCGGCCCGCTCCTGGCCGACCCCGGTCTCGCGTTCGTCCAGGGGCGCTGGACGCACCCCGGCGCGGACCGGACCTGGCTCGGGCGGGCCCAGGCGGCGGTCCTCGACCTCCACTTCGGCGTCGAGCAGGCGGCGCGCGACCGGGCCGGGCTCCCGCTCCCGTTCAACGGGACGGCCGGCGTCTGGCGCCGCGCCGCGATCGACGACGCGGGCGGCTGGCGGGCCGACACCCTGGCCGAGGACGCCGACCTCGCGCTCCGCGCCCAGGCCCGGGGCTGGCGGCGCGCGGCTGGCCGAGACCGTCGCCGTCCCGGCGGACCTGCCGGCCTCGGTCGGCGCGTGGCGGCGGCAGCAGGCCCGGTGGGCCAAGGGGCTCGCCGAGGTGGCCCGGCTGCGACTGGGGGCGTGGTGGCGGGCGCCGCTCCCGCTCCGGGCCAAGCTGGCGTTCACCGGCCACCTCGCGCTGTCGCTGAGCCTGCCGTCGCTGCTGGTGCTGCTGGTGCTCCACCCGGTCGTGGCCGCGCTCGGAGGGCCGGGCGCCGCGTCGGTGCTCGGGCTCCTCGGGCCGGTCGCGCTGACCGGCGTCGTCGGGGCCCACGTCGTCGCGCTGAGGGCGCTCCACCCGGCGTCGTGGCGCCGACGGCTGTCCCGGATCCCGGCCGCCCTGGCGGCGCCCGTCGTCCTGGTCGGGCCGGCCGCCCGGGCGGTCGCCCAGGCCGCGTTCGGGCGGCGGACCCCGTTCGCGCGGACGCCCAAGGGGCCGGTGTCGGCGGGGGAGGGAGGGGCCGGCGAGATCGCGCTGGCCCTGTACTCGGCCGCCGGGCTGGCCGTCCTCGTCGCGCTCGGCGCCCAGGGCGTCCCGTTCCAACTCGTCCTGACCCTGGCGTCGTGGGCCGCCGCGTGGGCCGTCCGGCGGACGTCGGTGCCGGCCGAGCCGGTCCAGGCCGCGACGATGGCGCGGGCCGCGGCCTAAGCGTCCTGCGGATACGCACGGAGCCCACGGCCGGAGCCGGTCGCGCCACGTCCAGCGCCGGATCCCCTACCGCTCCTCGCAACGCGCTCCAGCGGTGTCGCTTCGGGAGCGGCCGGAGTTCACGGCCCGTCCCGAACCCGGCAGGCGACCCGGCGTGAACGAGGAAACGACTCCGATCGCTGCCGTGTCCGCTCTCGCCACCCCGTCCCCGTCCGAGCTCCAGGTGCTCGACGCGCGCCGCGTCCGCGCCGGCGGCGTCGCGGGCACGCGCTACCGGCTCCGCCGCGACCACGCGACGACGGGCCACGACGACCTCGACCGAGCGCTCGCGACGTTCGACGCCGTCGTGCTCCCCCCGGTCGACGGGCGCGCCGAGGCGGGCGCGGTGACGCTGCTCAACGGGATCACCAAGGGGCTCGACCGGAGCGTCCCGGCCGGCGCCGCGCTCGCCCGCGCCGGGATCGGGGCCGTCCTGATCGACACGCCCCTCGGCGGCTCGCGGCGGCTGGCGAGCGGCCACCCCGGCCTCGACCTGGCCGAGCTGGCGCGGCGCGGCGTCGACCTCGACGTGCCGTTCGCGGCCCGGCTGTTCGACGGGGTCGCGGCCGACCTCCCGGCCGCGCTTCGCGCTGGCCCAGGCCGAGCACGGGATCGGCACCGAGCGGCGGGCCCTGTTCGGCGTCAGCTTCGGGTGCCTGCTGTCGAGCCTAGCGTTCGCGCGCGACGGCGTGGGCGACCGGCTGTTCGGCGCCATCGGCCACCCCGACCTGCCCGCGATGGCGCGCGGCCTCGTCGACACGTTCTCGCAGTTCTCGGGCATGCCGGCGTCCGTCGTCGCCGGCGGTCTGCGCCTGGGGCCCGTCGCCGACGCCGCCGCGCGGCGCTACGGGGGCGAGCCGGCCGTCGGGATGCTCCGCTTTGCCCGGCTGCTGTCGTCGCTGGGCCGGGGCGGCGGGCGCTCGACGGTCTCGACCCGGTCCGGCTCGCGTCGGGCGTCGACCGGCCGGCCCACTTTCTGGCCGGCGCCGTCGACCCGGTCGCCCCGCCCGCCGACGTCGAGCGCGGCGGCGGCGGCCTTCGCCACGTCGTCGGTCGAGGTGCTGCCCGGCCTGGGCCACGGTTGGTACGTCGGCGCGGTCCCGCCCGGCGCGACCTCGTTCGAGCGGGCCTGCGGCGCCTGGCTCGTCCGCCACCTGGCCGACTGGACCGACTAGCTCCACCTCGGGGCGGGGGAGGGCACGGCCGGGGTACCGGGGAGGACAGGAAATCGTCGCGGGCGGTTCAGCCGAGCGGTGTCGGCGCCGATACCCGGTCCAGCCACCCGTGCACGCCTATGCCGTCCTCCAAGAGCCCCACGCGGACGCACCGGCGCCGACCGTGCCCGCGGCATCCGCCGCCTGGCGGACGGCCGGGTGACCGGGCGGATCGCCCAGGTGTGGGCGTCCGTCTCGCGCCGGCCGTCGGCCGTCTCTGACGGGCCTGCTCGACGCGCTGCCCGACCCGGTCGTCGTGGTCGACGCCGACGACCGGGTCCACGCCGTCAACCGCGCCGTCGCGCGACACGTTCGGGCTGGCCGCCGGAGAGCCTGGTCGGAAGACGTTGGGCGACACTCCTCTTTCGGCCGGACCGACCGCGAGACGTACCGGACCCACCTCGACCGCTCGCTCGACGCCCCGGCAGCCCGAGGCGGCCCAGGCCGAGCCCCGCTGGCCGCGTCCACGCCGACGGGAGCGACGTGCCGGTCGCGCTCACCGTCCGCCCCATCCTCGGGGGCAGCGAGCCCCGGTTCGCCGTCACGCTCCGCGACGCCCGCGAGGCCCAGGCCGACGCCATCGACGACCGGCGGCGGACGCTCCAGCACCATCCTCGACGCCCTGCCCGACGCCGTCGTCGCCGTCGACCGCTCGGGCCAGGTCGTCTTTCGGAACCGGTCCGGCGGCGCCCTTCTGAGCCGCGGCGACGAGCGCCCCTCCCGACCGGCTCCCGGAGACCCAGTGGCGCGCGGCCGACGCCGTGATGCGAGCCGGCGAGCCGGCCGTGGGCGAGGAGGCCATCGGCACCCGCGGCGGCGTCCGCCTGACGACGCGGATCCCGGTCCGCGGCGCGTCCGGCGCCGTCGTCGGCCTGGTCGCGCTCTCGCGCGACGTGACCGCCCAGAAGGCCGGCGTGGCCCGGCTCCTGGACGCAAAAGCGCGCCGCCGAGGCCGCCGCCCAGGCCAACGGCGAGGTCCTGGCCACGACGAGCCACGAGATCCGCACGCTGATGAGCGGCGTCACCGGCATGACCCAGCTCTTGCTCGACAGCGACCTCGACGAGCGACCAGCGGGACTACGTCGAGACCATCCGCTCGTCGAGCGCCACGCTCCTGCGCGTCGTCAACGACGTCCTCGACCTGTCCAAGATGGACGCCGGGATGCTGACCCTGGAGCGCGAGCCGTTCAAGGTGGCCGGCGTCGTGTCGAGGCGCGCTGGCGTCCGTCGTCCAGCAGGCCCGGGCCAAGGGCGTCGCGCTGGCCGACGAGGTCGCCGCCGACGTGCCGGAGACGGTCCCAGGCGACGCCGACCGGATCCAGCAGGTGCTCGCCAACCTGCTCACGAACGCCGTCAAGTTCACCGACGAGGGCACCGTCCGCGTCCGCGTCGAGCGGCGCCGAGGGCGGCCGCGCGCTCGCGTTCTCCGTCGACGACACGGGCGTGGGCATCGCGCCGGACCGGCTCGACGCCGTGTTCGAGAAGTTCGTCCAGGCCGACGCCTCGACCTCGCGGACGCACGGCGGCACCGGCCTGGGGCTGGCCATCAGCCGCCGGCTGGTCGAGCGGATGGGCGGCGACCTGACCGCCGAGTCGGTCCCCGGCGGGGGCTCCGTGTTCCGGTTCACCGTCTCCCTGGACGACGCCGACGACGCGCCGCCCGCCCGCGCCCTCCGCAGTGCCCTCCGCCGCCCCGGCAGCCACCCGCGACAGCGCGTGGTGGCGCCCACGCCCGCGTCTCCTCCCGACCCCGACTCTCCCCTCGGCTCCCGAGACCTCCACGCCCTCGCCCGTCAACTCCCAGGTGATGGAGATGGGCTCGATCCTGCCCTCGGCCCGCGTCCTGCTCGTCGAGGACGACCCGGTCATGCAGAAGGTGACCTCGCACACGCTGCTCCGCCTGGGCTACCGGCCGACCGTCGTGAGCAACGGGTCGCAGGGCGTGCTGGCCGTCCGCGCCGAGGCCTACGACGTGATCCTGATGGACATCATGATGCCGGTGATGGACGGCCTGGAGGCGACGCGCCAGATCCGGGCGAACCCCGGGCCCCGCGCCCAGCCGGCCATCGTGATGCTGACGGCGAACGCGATGAAGGGCGACCAGGAGCGCGGCTTCGAGGCCGGCTGCGACGCCTACCTCACCAAGCCCGTCGACCCGCGCGAGCTGGCCGCGACCATCGAGCGGGCCATCCGGGCCCGCGACGCCGGCGCCGGCTCACGCCGCCTCGGGACCGAGGCGGAGGCGGTCGCTTAGCCAGGCCGGGCGCGGGGGCCGGCCGCGGGGTCGGGCTCGCACGAGCTACTTCCGCTTGAACGACAGCGTCAGCGGGACGCCCTCGAACCCGAACGCCTCGCGCAGCCGGTTCTCGAGGTAGCGCCGGTAGCTCTCCTTGATGCCCTCGGGGTGGTTGCGAAGAACGCGAACACCGGCGGCTCGTCGCGGACCTGGCTGGCGTACTTGATCTTGACGTACGTTGCCGCGGAACGACGGCGGCGACTGCCGCTGGACGGCCTTCTCGACGCACCTCGTTGAGCCGCGCCGTCGGGACGCGCTTTTTGCGCTCGTCGAACACCTGCGAGCGCGACCTCGAGCACCTTCTCGGCCCGCTGGCCGGTCAGCGGCCGACGCGAACACGACCGGGCACGAAGTCCAGGAGCCCGAGCCGCTCGCGCATCTCGCGCTCGATGTCGCGGGCCGTGTTCGTCTCCTTGTCCGTCGACCAGGTCCCACTTGTTGACGACGATGACCAGCCCCTTCTTGAGCGCGTCGGCCTCGCGGAGCACGCGGGCGTCCTGGGACTCGAGGCCGCGCTCGCCGTCGATCAGGATGACGGCCACGTCGCACGTCTGGAGCGCCCGCTCGGTCCGGAGCGTCGAGTAGAACTCGACGTTCTCGCGGATCGCGGGCCTTCTTGCGCAGGCCCGGCCGTGTCCACCAGGACCACCTCGCGGGCGTCCTCGCCCTCGCCGATCGTCAGTCGGGCGTCGACCGAGTCGCGCGTGGTGCCGGCGACCTCGGTCACGATCGAGCGCGTCCGGCCGAGCAGCTTGTTGGCCAGCGACGACTTGCCCACGTTGGGCCGGCCCAGGAACGCGATGCGCGGCGCCGTGTCCTCCTCGTCGACCTCGGGCTCGTCCGGCAGGGCCGCCACGACGGCGTCCAGGAAGTCGCCGGTCCCGGTCCCGTTGATCGCGCTCAGGGGGAACATCTGCTCGAACCCGAGCGACCAGAACTCGGTCGCGTCGAGCTTGCGGCGCCTCGTTGTCGGACTTGTTGGCGACGACGAGCACGGGCTGCTCGGCGCGGCGCAGGAGCCCGGCCACCTCGGCGTCGAGGTCGGAGATGCCCGGTCTCGGTGTCGACCACGAACAGGATGACGTCGGCCTCCTCCAGCGTGAGCATGACCTGCTCGCGGATGGCGGCGTCGAACCGCTCGGCCGAGCGGGGCACGAGCCCGCCGGTGTCGACCAGGTCGAACGTCCGGCCGGTCCACTCGACCTCGCCGAACAGCCGGTCGCGCGTGACGCCGGGCTGGTCGTCGACGATGGCCCGGCGCTCTTCGGTGAGCCGGTTGAACAGGGTCGACTTGCCCACGTTGGGGCGGCCGACGATCGCGACGAGGGCCATCGGGGGAGGGGGGAAGGGAGGCGGGCCAAGCTAGGCGGTCGGCCGGGGCCGGGGGGCGAGGAGGGGGTGGAGAAGTGGGCCCGGAGCCGGTGGAGGCCGCTCGGTACTCCAGCCCCCCCGCGGCAGTCCCGAGGCGGGCGGGGCGACCGGCCGCGCTCGGGCGTGGCGGCCGGCCGTACCTCCGGGGGTCGCCACTGGGCGGCGCGCGGGGCGTGACTGCGGGGCCGGGTCGCGCGGCCATACGGACGCCGTAGGTTCACCGTTTGACTCTCTCGTCCCGCCTCAGATCGCCCGACATGCGCCCGATCGCCCTCGTCCTCGCCCTGCTCGCCGTCACCGTCCACGCCCAGGACGCCGACTACCGCTCCGACCTCATCGTGGGCGTCCAGACGCCCGAGGGCGACCCCATCGTCGGGGCCTCCGTGCTGGTCGGCGAGCGCGGCGCGTCGTCCGACGCGGACGGCCAGGCGCTGGTCGAGGGGATGGCCCCGGGCCGGTACCGCCTGCGCGTGTCGTTCCTGGGCAAGCAGCCCCGCGAGCTGCTCGCCCGGCTGGAGGGGCCCGGCCCGTGGGGCGTGATCGTCGAGCTGGCGGAGTCCCAGGTGACGATGGACGGGGTCGTGGTCGAGGCCCGCGACCTGAGCGGCTCGCGGCTGGCCGCCGACGGCTTCTTCGACCGGCTCAAGCTGGGCGCGGGCTCGGTCCTCAACGCCCAAGACCTGGCGCGGCGCAACCCGATCACGCTGACCGACGCGCTCCGCGGCGTGCTGGGCGTCCGCATCCGGCGCGGCGACCAGGGGCCGGTGGCGATCTCGCAGGTGGCCGGCGACGAGTGCGCGCTGTCCGTCTTCCTCGACGGCGTCCCCTACCGCTACGCGAGCGACAACCTGGACGCGGTCTCGGCCCAGAACGTCGTCGCGGTCGAGGTCTACCGCCGGCCGTCCCAGGTGCCGCTCCAGTACAACCAGCTCGGCGTGAGCGACGGGTGCGGCGTGGTTTTGGTCTGGACCGAGCTGAGCATCGCCGAGCGCCGCTAGGCCCGCCTCGGGGCCGTGGTGGGCCAGGCCGAGGCCGTCGCCCCGAGGGACCCGTCCGGCCCGCCTCGGCGGGCCGGGCTGGCGTAGGCCGACCTCTCACGGATCGGTAACATTCCGTGGACGAGGGAATACGGAGGGCCCTCGGGGCGTCTTAGGGGCACACCGTCTGCCCGTCCATGCGCCGCCTGCTGTTCCTCCTCGCCCTGCCGGCCGTCGTGCTGGCGACCCTGGCCGCCGGGTGCGGCACGTCGGAGCCCCTGCCGCCGGCCGGCCCCAGCGTCGGGCTGGCGCTCGACCCGGCCCGGGCCGACACGGCCGTGTTCGCTGGCGGGTGCTTTTGGTGCATGGAGAAGCCGTTCGAGGAGCTCGACGGCGTCGCCGCGGTCGTCTCGGGCTTCGCCGGGGGCACCGTCGCCAACCCGACCTACGACGAGGTCTCGCGCAAGACGACGGGCCACTACGAGTCCGTCGAGGTCATCTACGACCCGACCGTCGTGCCATACGACACGCTCTTGCAGGTCTACTGGCACAACGTCGACCCGTTCGACGACGGCGGCCAGTTCTGCGACCGCGGGAGCCCGTACCGGCCCGCCATCTTCGCGCGGACGCCGGCCGAGCGCGCCGCCGCCGCCGCGACCGCGGTCCAGGTCCAGGAGAAGTTCGGCCAGCCCGTCCGCGTGCCGGTCCTGGACGCGGCCCCGTTCTACGCCGCCGAGGACTACCACCAGGACTTCTACCGGACCAACCCGGCCCACTACCAGCGCTACCGGACGGGCTGCCGACGCGACGCCCGCCTGGAGCAGTTGTGGGGCGACGCGGCCGGTCACCTCGGCCCCGCGCTCTAGCCTCGCCCGCCTCGGCGAGTCTGCGGACCCACCGAGGCCGGCCCACCCGCCGACGCCATGAAAATGCTCGCCCTCGTCCTGCTCGCCGTCGCGGCGCTCGCCGCCCTGGGCTTCGCCGTCCTGCGGCCGGGCTCCGCCGACCCCGCGGCTGACGCCGACCTCCAGGACCGCCTGACGCGGATCCAGTACTACGTCACCCAGCAGGACGGAACCGAGCCGCCCTACGCCAACCCGTACTGGGACAACAAGGCGCCCGGCCTCTACGTCGACGTGGTCGACGGGACGCCGCTGTTCGCCTCGACCACCAAGTACGAGTCGGGGACGGGCTGGCCCAGCTTCTGGCAGCCGCTCGACGGCGCGCCCATCGAGACCGCCGCCGACAAGTCGCTGTTCATGACCCGGACCGAGGTCCGCTCGGCCTCGTCCGACAGCCACCTCGGCCACGTGTTCGAGGACGGGCCCGAGCCCACCGGGCTCCGCTACTGCCTCAACTCGGCCGCCCTGCGGTTCGTCCCGGCCGCCGACCTGGAGGCCGAGGGCTACGGCGAGTACGCCGAGCTGTTCGCGACCGCCCGTTAGCCCGACCCGTCCCCCCTTGCCCCCGCCCCGATGCGCGTCCTCTCCCTGATCCTCCTGGCGGCCCTGGCCGTCCCCGCGTTCGCCCAGGCCCCCGGCCCCGACTGGCGGAAGCCGTCCGACGCCCAGCTCCGGCGCCAGCTGAGCGACGTCCAGTACCGCGTGACCCAGCGCGACGCGACCGAGCGGGCCGGCACGAGCCCGCTCGACGACAACCACGCCGCCGGGATCTACGTCGACGTGGTCTCGGGCGAGGCCCTGTTCTCGTCGGCCGACAAGTTCGACAGCGGGACGGGCTGGCCCAGCTTCGCCCGGCCGATCTCGCCCGACGCCGTCACCGAGCACACCGACCGGTCGCTGGGGATGCCGCGCGTCGAGATCCGGTCGGCCCGGGCCGACAGCCACCTGGGCCACGTGTTCCGCGACGGGCCCCGCCCGACCGGCTTGCGCTACTGCATGAACGGGGCCGCGCTCCGGTTCGTCCCGGCGGCGGCCCTGCGCGACCTGGGCTACGGCGCCTACGCCGACGCGTTCGGCCGGTAGCCCCGCCTCGGTAGCCCCGCCTCGGTAGCCCCGCCTCGGTAGCCCCGCCTCGGTAGCCCCGCGGGCCGGCCGAGGCGGGCGGGGTCAGGGCTCCCCCCAACGCGGCCCCGGGCGGACCTCGCGCTGGGCTCGCCGGTAGGCGACGTGCCCCGCCCCGAGACCGATGCGCACCGCCGTCTGGTGGATCAAGAAGGACTTCCGCCTGAGCGACAACCCCGCGCTCCGGGCCGCCCTCGACCGCGCCGAGCGCGTCGTCCCGGTGTTCCTGTTCGAGCCGGCCGTGCTGGAAGCCGAGGAGACGAGCGCGTTCCACGTCGCCGCGTGGTGCGAGGCGCTGGGCGACCTCGCGGAACGCCTGGGTGGGCACGTGCTGCCGATGCACGGCGACGCGGTCGAGGCGTTCGCCCGGCTCCGCACGGTGCTCCCGTTCGAGGGCCTCTACAGCCACGAGGAGGTCGGCTCGTCCGTCACCTTCGAGCGCGACAAGGCCGTCGCGGAGTGGTGCCAGGCCGAGGGCGTCGCGTGGCACGAGCACCGCCAGACCGGCGTGTTCCGGGGCGGCATCGACCGCGACAAGCGCTCGGCGATGTGGAAGCGGTTCACCGCCGAGGGCCCGCTCGCGCCCCCGCCGCCGGCCGCCCTCGCCCGCCTCGGCGTCCCGCCCGAGGCGGCCGCACTCGCCGTGCCCGTCGCCACGCCCGAGGCGTTCGGGCACCCCTTGACGGAGGCCCAACGCGAGCTCCGCCAGCCGGTCAGCCAGACGGCCGGCGAGGCGACGCTCCAGGACTTCCTGTACGACCGAGGCGCGTGCTACTCGGGTGGCATCTCGTCGCCCAACCTGGCCTTCGTGTGCGGCTCGCGTCTGTCGGTCCACCTGGCCTGGGGGACACTGACGGGCCGCCAGGTCTACCACGCGACCGAGGCGCGCCAGGCCGAGGTCCGGTCCCAGTCGGGCGAGGCGGCCCGGCAGTGGGGCAAGTCGCTCAAGAGCTTCAAGAGCCGGCTCCACTGGCGCGACCACTTCGTCCAGCGGCTCGAGTCGGAGCCCCAGATGGAGTTCGAGCCGCTCAACCCGGCCTACGCCGACCTGCCGACGCCCGGCGACGAGCACCTCGACGCCTGGCTGGCCGGCGAGACCGGCTGGCCGTTGGTCGACGCCTGCATGCGGTGCGCGGCCCAGACCGGCTTCCTCAACTTCCGGATGCGGGCCATGATCACGTCGGTCGCCGTCCACACGTTGCGGATCGACTGGCGCAAGACGCTCTACCCCACGGCCCGGCTCTGGGCCGACTACGAGCCGGGCATCCACATCGCCCAGACCCAGATGCAGGCGGGGATCGTCGGGATCAACCAGCTCCGGGTGTACTCGCCCGACAAGCAGCTGGAGGACCACGACGCCGAGGCGGTCTTCGTCAAGCGCTGGGTGCCCGAGCTGGCCGACGTGCCGCCGGAGCTGATCCTGAGGCACCACAAGCGGCCCGTGCCGGGCTACCGCGAGCCGCTGGTGGACCGGATCCCGAACGCCAAGACGTTCAAGGACGACTACTACGCGATCAAGGCGCTCCCGGAGACGAAGGCGCTGGCGGACGAGGTCTACCAGCGCCACGGATCGCGCCGGCCCGCCTCGGCACGCACGTGGAAGCACAACGGGCCCAAGGCGGGCACGCGCCGCGTGGTCAAGGCCGCTGGCCCGCCCAAGCCGTCCGGGCAGACCGAGCTGGGCCTGTGACGGCGCTCGACGCCTTGCGCCTGCGGACGCGCCGCCTGTCCGACGCTCCGGTCGACGAGGGCGCCGACTACGTGCTGTGCTGGCTGGGCCAGGCGCTCCGGGCCGAGACGAACCCGGTCGTCGACGCGTCGCTCGCGCTGGGCGCCCGGCTAGGCCTCCCGGTCGTGGTGCTCCACACGCTGGAGAACCGGTACCCGTACGCCTCGCACCGGCTCCACCGGTTCGTGCTGGAGGCGAGCCAGGACCTGGAGGCCGGCGTCGAGGCACGCGGCCTGCGGTTCGTGCGGTCGGTCCGTCAGGGCGAGATCGACGGGGACGCGCCCGGCGCCGTCGACGCGGCGGCCCGACTGGCCCGGCGCGCGGCGGCCGTGTTCACCAACGACGTGCCGACGTTCGTCGCCGGCGAGTACACCGAGCGGCTGGTCGCCGCGCTCGATGGCCGCGCCGTGTTCGCCGTCGACGCCTGCTGCGCGGTCCCGATGAACGCGTTCGACGGCCACCTCAAGACGACCAAGGCGTTCCGCGCCGCCCACACCCCGCGCCGCGCCGACCACCTCCGGCTCGACCTCCGCCAGCCCGACACGGGACGGTACGAGGGGGACCTCGGCCTGGCCCACGACGAGATCGCCGAGCTCGACGGCGAGGCCCTCGACGCGTTCGTGGCCGGGTGCGGGGTCGACATGAGCGTGCCGCCGGCGCCCGGCTGGAGCGGCCGCCGGAGCGCGGCGCTCGCCCGCCTCGGCGTCGCCGTGGACCACGTCGTGCCCCGCTACAAGTGGACCCGCAACAACCCAGCGCTGGACCACGCGACGACCAAGCTCTCGCCCTGGATGCACTTCGGCGTGCTGTCGCCGCGCGAGGTGGCCGCCGCCGTGCTCGACGCCGAGGACGCGGGCGCGGTCCACTCGGCCGCCCGGTGGAAATTCCTGGACGAGCTGCTGACCTGGCGGGAGTACTACCACCACCGCTGCCGCTGGGAGCCCCACTTCGCCCATTGGGACGGCCTCCCAGCCTGGGCCCGTGACACGCTCCTCGACCACGCCGACGACCCTCGACCGCACCTCTACTCGCTCGACGAGCTGGCTCACGGCGAGACCGACGACGAGACCTGGAACGCGGCCCAGAAGCAGTTCCTCCTGGACGGCTGGATGAACAACAACCTGCGGATGTACTGGGGCCGCCAGATCCTGAAGTGGCGGCCCGACCCCCGCGACGCGTTCGCGGCGACGTGCTATCTCAACGACCGCTTCAGCCTGGACGGCCGCAACGCGTCGACGTACGGCGGCATCCGGTCGGGCTTCGGCGAGGTCCGCCCGTGGAAAGAGCGCCCGGTCTACGGGACCGTCGCCGGCAAGACGGCCGGCGCGCTGATGAAGCGCGACGGGGTGCCCGAGTGGCTCGCGGAGCAAGCCGCGCGCGGGGTCCCGTTTCGCGCCGCCATCGCGTCCGACCCGCCGCCCGAGTTCGACCGGTACAGGTAGGAAAGGAGGAGTCCGGAGACGGGAGGCACGGGTCCGTCCGGGCCCCCACGCTTACTCCACCCGCTGGCTCCTCAACTCGCCGAGCCACTCGCCCGGGACGGCTGCCAGGCGGAAGCGCCAGATCCGGTAGCCGTCGGCGCCGGTGTCCGGGACGTAGTCCTCGACGGTGTAGAGCCCGTCGTAGCGGTAGCCCTCGGCGGGCGGGCTCCAGACGCCCTCGCCCACCCCCCGGCTCACGCGGACCGGCAGGCGCCGGCGGGCGCTCTCAGCCAGGGCCAGGTTGCTCCGGGTCAGCGTCTGGTCGCCGATCTGGCGGCCCGTCCGCGGGTGGCGCGCGCCGGAGCCGGTGTAGAGGACGGCCGCGCCGTGGTCCTGGTCGTCGACGAAGGCACAGTTCAGGATGACTGACTCGGCGCCCTCGGCGGCCCGTCCGCAGATGCCGGCGCGGCGCGGCCGGTGGACGCCGGCCAGCGACAGCGCCACGCGGTCCTCGAAGAGCGCGCCGACCGGGACGCCGGGGACGTGGCCGAACATGGGGCGTGGGGTGGGGGGACGTCGGCGGCCGGCGGGTCCCACCTCGGTGCCGAGGCGGGCGGGGTCAGTCGCGCGCGGCCGGTGTGGAGGCCGGTCGGGCCGAGCCGGTGCCGTAGAGCCCTTGGTAGATCGCGCGGTTCCGGGTCAGGATCTTGACGTAGTCGCGCGTCTCGCGGAACGGGATCCGCTCGGTGAACAGGTCGTCGCGGCCGTACTCCGGGAACGCCCGCCACCGCTCGACCTGGTGTGGGCCCGCGTTGTAGGCGCCGAAAACGGCCGGAAGCGCGCCGTCGAACGCCTCGACCTGCTGCCCGACGTAGCGCGTGCCCAGCGACACGTTGACCTCGGGGAGGTAGAGCAGGTCCGGGTCCCAGTCGTCGATCCCGACCTCCTGGGCCAGCGTCCGCCCGGTGGCCGGCATCAGCTGCATCAGTCCTCGGGCGCCGACGTACGACGTGGCGCGCTGGGAGAACTGCGACTCCTGGCGGATCAGCGCCGCCGCCACGAACGGGTCGACGCCGTTGCTCGCGGGCCTCGGCCGCCATCATGCGGCGGAAGGGGAACGGGTACAGGATGCGGAGCCGGCGTTCGTTCGTCCCGCCGCCCAGGCTCTGCCCGATCAGGATGGCGCGGCGGCCGTACCCGCGCGCGACCAGGGCCTCGGCGAGCGCGTACCGCACGGCCGTGCCCGCGGCCTAGCCCGGCGACGGCGCGGTCCAGCTCGGCCTCGGCCGCGTCGGGGAAGCCGGCCTCGCGCAAGCACGTCGACGCCGCGTAGCGCTCCGGCGACGCGGGCCTGCGGCGTCGGCGTCGGGCGGGGGGCGACGGCTCAGCGGGATCGGCCAGAACGGCTCGTCGAGCGCCTGCTGGCCAGCAGGGCGTAGTACGAGTCGCGCTCCTGGCGCAGGACGCCCCGGAACCGATCCTCGGCGCCCCGGGCGTCGCCCGCCTGGGCGAGCGCCCGGCCGGCCCAGTAGCGCGCGCGCACGGCGTCGCGCCCCGCGGTAGCCGTCCCACAGCCGGGCGGCCTCGGCGTACTCGCCGTCGAGGAACGCCTGTCCGGCCCGGCGGAGCACGGCCAGACCGGCCCAGTGGCTGCCCGGGAAGCGGTCCTCCACCTGCCGGTAGAGCGGGAGCGCGCCGGTCGAGGTCGCCCCCTTCGTGGAGCACGTCGGCGGCGAAGTAGAGGTTGGGGGCCGGGTCGGCCTCGGCCAGGTCGAGGTAGACCTCGGCGGCCTCGGTCGGTGCGGCCCATCCGGCCGCAGCGTGCCGGCCCACAGCTCGCGCGCGTCGGCCCGGTCCAGGATGGGGCGCGAGCATGGTCTCGACCTCGTCGTAGCGCTGGGCGTCGAACAGCGCGTCGGCGGCTTCGTAGCGGACGTCGGCCTGCTGGGCGGGTGTCCCAGCGCCGCGGCGAGCCACTGGAGGAAGGCGTCGGCGGCCTCGCTGTTGAGGCCGAGCGCGCGGTCGGTCCGGGCGAGGGCCAGCCAGTCGGCGGGCGCGTCGTGTCGCCGTCGCGCAGGAGCGCGGCGGCGTCGCGGGCCGCTGGGCTGCCGGGGTCGGCGTCGATGGCGCTCGCGGTAGAGCGCGCGCGCCGTCGTCGTCGCCGGTCTGCGGCCGCCAGCTGTCCGGCGGTGAGCGCGAAGGCCGCTCGCGCCGGCGTCGGTGTCGGCCTCGGTCCGGGCCCGGTCGGCCAGCCGGCGCGCGGCGTCGAGGTCGCCGCCGCGCCGCGCCGCCTCGATCCGAGCCGCCCACGCTCGCCGGCCGAGTGTCCCGCCGGAGACGCGACCGGCGAGCGCCTCGACCCGCGCGGCGTCGCCGTCCCGGGCCAGCGCCTCGGCCTCCAGCACCGCCAGCCAGTCGGCCGAGACGTCCGGCACGGCCGCGAGCGCGCGGGCGCCCGCCTCGGCGTCCCGACGGGCCAAGACGAGCGCGCGGCGCAGCCGGGCCGCCCCCACCTCGGTCCCGAGGCGGACGGAGTCGGCGGCGCTCAGGAAGGCGTCGTAGCCGGCGCGGGCCGCGTCGGTGTCGTCGGCGTCGATCGTGGGCGCGGGCCAGGAGGTAGAGGCCCCGGCCGCCGTCGAGCGAGTCCAGCCCCGCCGCCCCGTCGAGGAGCGTGCGGACGCGGGGCCAGTCGCCGCCGCCGGCCTCGGCGCGGGCGGCGAGCAGGCGCGCGTCAGGGGCGAGGTCGCCCTGCTCGGCCTGGTACTGGCGCAGAAGCCGGGCGGCCGCTCGGGGCCGGTCCGTGTCGAGGAGCGCCCCGGCCTGGGCCAGCACCTCGGCGCCGTCGCTCGGGTCGCGGGCGCTGTCTGTGGGGTCGGGTCCGCAGCCGAACGCGAGCACGGCCAGCAACAGGCCGAGGGAGAACGAGCGGCACATGACGGATCGGAGAGGGGCTCTGCCAATGCCGTCCGCGCTTCGGGGTTGCGGCGCGGTGCGTTTTGCCCCCCACCCTGCCCGCCTCGGTGCCGAGGCGGGGGGAGTCGGCTTCTCTTCTAGCTAGCCGGCTCGTCTGCCGACACGCGCCGACGCGCTCGACACGCGCCACACGGCGTATCCGCACAGGCCGCCGATGGGCGAGCAGGCGACGCCCACCGCGAGCGCCGCCACGGCCACCAGCAGTGCGGTGTCGCCCTGGATGCGCTCCACACTCAGCCACTCCCATGCCTCCAGTGCACCCACGCCGAGACCCGTGGCAGCGCGACGATGCCAATGGCCAGGACTGCGCCGATCGAGATCGCGCGCCCGGCTCCCGACACTCGGTGCTGGCACCGGCCCGGCGAGCGCTCCGGCAAGAGCGACCGGCGCCACGACGACCGACAACAGGGTCACGACGAAGCTGGCGTCTGCTGCCAGGACCGTCAGGGCGATCAGCGACCCGGCCACGCCCAGCGCGGCCGCCAGCGGGCCGCGCGCGCCGAAGCACCACCGCCGACAAGCCGACCGGCTCGCATCACAGCCGCTCCTTGCGCTCCAGGTAGAGCGCTCGGCACAGCATGACCGCCGCCTGGGCCGTCTGGTCCGTGAACCAGTAGTTGACGCCCGCGCCGACGGCCGCCCCGGCGATCGGGATCATCTGGGCCAGCTTCTGGGCGCCCAGGTTCTTGGCGATCTCGCGCGGCACGTGTCCCGAGCTGCTCGCGCAGCGTGCCCTGCGCCTTGCGCCCCCGGTAGCCGCCGCCGTCGATGGCCGCCGCCGCGACCGCCAGCTCGCGCAGCGCGTCGCGACTTGGCCTCGCGGCTGCCCGAGGCGGCCACGTTGAAGATGGCCACCACGAGGGGCGTGTAGCCCGGGCCCCTGGAGCGGGAAGCCGTAGGCCGCCGCGATCTGCTGGATCAGCCGGAAGTTGACCGTGAACAGGACCGGGATGTCGGCCGCCAGCAGCAGCGCGCCGCCCAGGCCGGCGCCGCCGCCCGAGAGCGCGGCGAGCACCGAGTTCTGCGGACGCGTACTGCTTGGCGAGCGCGTCGAGCTCGTCGAGCGGCCGGTCGCGGAGCTCGGCGACGGTCGTCGACCTCGACGCCCGCTGCGGCCGCCTTGGCGATCACGTCGTCGGCGTCGTAGGTCCAGGCGCTCGGCGTCGTTGAGCGTCGAGAGCGCCTGGGTCAGCGCGTCGGTCAGCGCGTCGGTCACGGACTCGGGGACGAACTGGTCGAACGCCCAGTCGACCGGCTTCATGGCGAAGCCCAGGGCCTGCTGCAAGAGCGTCTCGCCGCGTTCCCAGCGGTCGATCTCGCGCTGGGCGGTCCGTTCGTACTCGGTGAGGCGCATAAGGTCGGGTAGGGGGGCAGGGGGCCTATGACGCGGCCACCGCGACAATAGATGCGTGGCGCGTCACTCTCCTGGTGGGACCCCAGGCGGCGCGCCCCACGCCGGCGGCGCAGGCGGTCACGCGCTAGGCGTGCCGGACGTGGTGACGGGCCCTCCGGGCCGCGCGTGGCCGCCCCTACTCGGTGCTGACGTCGTACTTCTTGAGCAGCCGGTACATCGTCGCCCGGCCGATGCCGAGGTCGGCCGCGGCCCGCTCGACGTTGCCCTCGTGGACCCCGTAGGCGCTGCTCGACGGCGCGGCGCTTGAGCTCCTCCAGGGGGACGACCAGGTCGTCGGGGTCGAGGGCGGCGATCCCGCCGGCCGACGTCTGCGGCCGCGGGCGCCGCGTGGGCCGGGGCGACCGGCAGCGGGGGGAGGTCGTCCCACGAGGTCGGCGACGCGCCCGAGGCGGGCGGGGCGAGCTCGGCCGCCTCGGCGACGGCGCGGACCGGCGGGGCTCGGGCGGGGCCACCGGCGGGGTCCGGGCGGAGCCCTCGCCGGGGTCGGGCGCGTCGGCCCGTCGCCTCCGGCCCCGTCGCCCGAGCCCGTCCGCTCGGCCCACGGCCGGATCGCCTGGGGCCCGCCGATCAGCAGGTCGGCCGGGACGATCTCGTCGGCGTCGGAGATCAGGATGGCCCGCTCGACGGTCGACTTGAGCTCGCGGACGTTGCCCGGCCACGCGTAGTCGAGCAGGACGCGGACGGCGTCGGTCGACAGCCGCTTGCCCTTGAACTGGGGGTGCGCCGCGACGTAGTCCTCCAGGAACCCCTGGGCAAGCAGCAGCACGTCGTTGCCGCGCTCGCGGAGCGGCGGGAGCGCGACCGGGAACTGGAACAGCCGGTAGTACAGGTCCTCCCGGAACGTCCCCGCGCGGACCATCTCGAGCACGCTCTTGTTGGTCGCCGAGATCACGCGGCACTCGAACTTGATCGTGCCCGTCCCGCCGACGCGCGTGACCTCGCGGGTCTGGAGCGCGCGGAGCAGCTTGGCCTGGAGCCCCAGGTCCAGCTCGCCGACCTCGTCCAGGAACAGCGTCCCGCCGTCGGCCTGCTCGAACTTGCCGATGTGGCGGGCGTGGGCGCCGGTGAACGACCCCTTCTCGTGGCCGAAGAACTCGCTCTCCATCAGCTCCTTCGGGATCGCGGCGCAGTTGACGACCACGAACGGGCCCGACCTCGGGCTCGCCGGGCGGCGGCGTCGAGTTGAAGTGGATGGCGCGGGCGACCAGCTCCTTGCCCGTCCCGGACTCGCCCTCGATGGCGACCGTCAGGTTGCCCGCGCAGCGTCTTCTGGACCAGCTGGTAGACCCGCTCCATCGCCGGGCTGTCGCCGACGATCTCCTCCATCCCGTACTTCTTGGCCACCTCGGCCCGGAGCTGCTCGACCTCGCGGGCCAGCTTGACGCGGCCCTTGAGCCGCTCCACGACCACGTCGAGCTTGACCAGGTCGTCCTGGCCCTTGGTGATGTAGTCGGTCGCGCCGCCCTTCATGGCCTCGACGGCCACCTCGGCCGTGCCCTGGGCCGAGATCATGACGACGGGCAGGTCGGGCTGGAAAAGCTGGAGGCGCCGCAGCGTCTCCATGCCGCCCGATCCCGGGCATCATGATGTCGAGGAAGACGAGGTCCGGCCGGGTCGCGTCGAGCGCGTCGAGCGCGTCCTCGCCCGAGTGGAACACCGAGACCTCGTGGTCCTGGGGCTTGTCGAGGCGGTACGAGAGGAGGCGGGCGTAGTGCTTGTCGTCGTCGACGACGAAGATGCGCGTGGTCACGGTGGCAGGGGAGGGGGAGACGGGGTATCGCCGGCCTGCCCGGTCGGTTCATCCCGTCCGGTTCACGCGGCCAGCGGGGCGCGGACGGACTCCGTTTGGCGCCGTTGTTTTCTCAGAATGAG
Organism: uncultured Bacteroidota bacterium; assembly: GCA_963740235.1. GTDB lineage: Bacteria > Bacteroidota > Rhodothermia > Rhodothermales > Rubricoccaceae > Rubrivirga. The sequence goes on along the minus strand of CAVUDG010000007.1, from coordinate 337,711 downwards.
ACGGGCACCCCGCCCACCTTGGTCAACGAGCGGGCCCGCCGAGTGCCCCACCTCGTCCGGCGGGCGCCCGAGGTGGGCCGGCGGGAGGGCCGGGGCCTGGAGGATTTTTCAGCGGGCAGGTGTGCCGCGGGCAGGGGCCGTTCGTACGTTCGCTTCGACGGTTTCAAAACTGTGGAAACGATGTCCTTGTTCAAAGCGCTCGGCGACCCCTCGCGGCGGGCCATCCTCGACCTGCTCCGCGGCGGCGACCGCCCGGCCGGCGAGATCGCCGACGCCCTGGGGATCCCCGCCCCGACGGCGTCCCACCACCTCGCGCTGCTCCGCCAGGCCGGGCTGGTGACGTCGGAGAAGGACGGCCGGTTCGTCCGCTACGCGCTCGCGACGACGGCGCTGGAGGAGGCCGCCGGCTGGATCGCCGGGCTCCTCGACGGCGCCCCCGAGCGGGCCGCCCGCCCGACGTCGTGACCGCGCGCCTGATGTCCCACCTGGTCCGGGAGGCGCCCGCGCTCGTCGCGCTGGCCGTCCCGTTCGCCGCCCAGGCCGCGTTCGGGCGCGCGCTGCCGGACCCCGCCCGCGCCGCGGCGTGGACGGGCGCTCGGGCTCTACCTCTCCTGGTGGTTTTCCCGCTGGTCGACCCGCTCCGCCGGGTCCGCTGGGACGCCAAGCCGCTGCCGGGCCTCCGCCTCGGCGTGTCCGTGGTGACGGTCGCCGGCGCGCTGCTGACGGCCCGCGCCCTGTTCGACGGCGACCCCGAGGCGGCCCACCGCGTGACCCTGCTCGCCTCGGTGGCCCTGCTGGGCGTCGTCGGGAACGCGCTGCCGGCGCTGCCGCCCAACCTGTTCGTCGGCATCCGCCTGCCGTGGACCGTCCTCGACCGGGCCGTCTGGGCCCGGACGCACCGGGCGGCGGGCCGGGGGCTCGTCGCGCTCGCCGTCGCGCTCGCCGCGCTCTGGCCGCTCCTCCGCCCCCACACGTTCGAGGCCGTCATGGGCGGGACGGTCCTGCTCGACCCTCGCCGGCTCCATCGTCCACTCGTGGGTTTTGTCCCGCCACACCTCTTCGACCATGCGCTTGGTCCTGCTCCTCGCCGCCTTGTCCCTGCTGCCCGCCGCCGCCCAAGAGGGCGCCTGGGTCGAGTCGGCCGACTCGGTCCTCGCCCAGACGCGGCACGCTCCACGGGACGCTCACGATGCCCGCCGTCGACGGGCCCGTCCCGGTCGGCCTGCTGATCGCCGGCTCGGGGCCGACCGACCGCGACGGCGACCAGTTCGGGCAGGGGCCGGGCACGCTCCGCCGGCTGGCCCACGCGCTCGCCGAGGCGGGCATCGCCACGCTCCGCTACGACAAGCGCGGGATCGCGGAGAGCGCCGACGCGGCGCAGGCCATGGGCGACGGGACCTACGAGGGGTTCGCCAGCGACGCCGCCGACTGGACCGACCGGCTCCAGGCGGACCCCCGCTTCTCGACGGTCACGCTGCTCGGCCACAGCGAGGGCGCCCTGTTCGCGCTCGTCGCCGGCCGCGCCCGCGGCGCCGACGCCGTGGTCTCGCTCGCCGGCGGGGGCGTCCCGATCACGGCGACGCTCCGCCGCCAGCTCTCCGACCCGGCCCGGATGCCGTCGCCGGAGATGCGCGCCGAGGCCGCGGCCGTGATCGACGCGATCGAGGCGGGCGCGCCGCCGGCCGAGGTCTCGCCGACGATGTCCAGCATCTTGCCCCCGCCGCTGTACCCGCTCATGGTCGAGTGGGCGAGGTACGACCCCGTGGCCGAGGCCGCCGCCTACCGCGGGCCGCTGCTCATCCTCCAGGGCACGACCGACCGCCAGGTCGACGTGGCCGACGCCGAGCTGCTGGCCGGGGCCCGCCCCGACGCCCGGCTCGTCGTGGTCGACGACATGAACCACGTGCTGCGCCAGGACACCGGCACGCTGATGGAGCAGTTCTCGGGGTCGTACGCCGACCCGAGCCGGCCGCTCGACGAGACGTTGGTCCGCGAGGTCGTCGCGTTCGTGCTCGGCGTCGAGCCGCGCGCGCTGGCCCCCGCCGAGTAGGCCCGCCTCGGCCGACCCGTCGAGGCGGGGTCCGACTCCGCGGCCCGCCTCCGGTCGTTCCGGCAATGTGGGATGGGGGCGTGGACCTCGCCCGTCTTTTCACCCTGCACAGCCTGCCTCTCGACGGGGCCGCCGACCCGCCGAGGCGGGCCGTGCTAGATCCAGACGAGCCCCGCGATGCCGATCGCGAAGCAGTAGTACGCGAAGTACTGGAGCGACTGGCGCTGGACCAGCACCTGGACCGCCCGGATCGCGAACACGCCCGACGCGAACGCCACGACGGTCCCGACCACGAGCGGCAGCGCGCCGGTCGTCATCCCGGTCTCCAGCATGTCGAGCGTCTTGAGCAGCGTCGCGCCCAGCACGACCGGGAGCAGCATCAGGAACGAGAAGTCCGCGGCCTCCTTCCGGTCGACGTTGAGGTAGATCGCCGTGCAGATGGTCGAGCCGGACCGGCTGATGCCGGGGACGAGCGCGCACGTCTGGGCGATCCCGATCAGGACGGACTTGAGCGGCGAGAGCACGCCGTCGGGGTCGGGCCGGAGCCGCGTCAGCAGCAGCAGGACGCCGGTCACGAGCAGCGCGCCGCACACGAAGCGGGGGTCGCCGAACAGGGCCTCCAGCGGCTCCTCGAACAGGAGGTAGCCGATGAACGTCGGCACCATCGTGATCAGGACGAACACGGCCAGGCGGAGCGACGGGACCGGGCCGCCGGACGCCTCGGGCGGGTCGTAGCTCAACTCGTCACCGCGGGCCCGCTCGATGGGGCCGGGCCGGACCGCCTGCGCCCAGGCGGACCGCGTTCGTGAGCGCGCCGAACGCGTCGCGCAGGATGCGCCCGATCCGCTGGCGGTACACGACCAGGATCGAGAGCGCCGTGCCGAAGTGGACGAACACCTCGAACGTGACGTCGTTGGCGTTCGAGGTGTCGAGCCCGAGCAGGTCTCGCCCAGGACGAGGTGGCCGGAGGACGAGATCGGGAGAAACTCGGCGAGGCCCTGGACCAGGCCCAGGATCGCCGCTTGCCACCACGTCATGTGTCAGGGGGGAGGGGGCCGAGAAGCTACGGGCGCCGCCGGGCGGGGGGCTCGGTCGCCCGGGTCCAATGGCCTCGAAACGTTGTGTGCCCTATGTTCTCTGGTACCGACGCCGAGCACCCTGGCCAGCCGGCAGACCTTCCACCTTCTCCTTCCCCATGAGACTCTTTTACTCCCTCGTCGCGCTCGCGGCACTCTGCCTCGCCGGCCCGGCGAACGCCCAGCTCCTCCTCGAGGAGAACTTCGACTACAGCGTCGGCAGCGCGCTCACTGCCAACGGCTACACCGCGCACAGCGGCGCCGGCAACGCGCCGGTCTCCGTCACCGCCGACAACCTCACGTTCTCCGGCTACCCCTCGGTCACGGGCAACGCGGCCACGGTCAACAGCGGCTCGGGCTCGCGCGAGGACGTCAACCGGGCCTTCACCGAGCAGGCCTCGGGCACGGTCTACACCGCGTTCCTGGCGCGGACCGACGCCAGCACGGCGTCCGGCGGCTATTTCTTCCACCTCGGCCCGGACCCGGTCGGGAGCACGTTCCGGGGCCGCGTCTACGCCCAGGCGGTGCCCGGCGGCGTCCAGTACGGCGTGTCGTCGTCGACCGAGGCGGAGGCGTACGCCTCGGACGTGTTCGCGCTCGGCGCGACCGCGCTCGTTGTCCTGCGCTACGACGTCGACTCGGGCCAGGCCTCGATCTACACGTTCGCGGCCGGCGACGACTACAGCGCCGAGCCTGGCGCGGCGGACGCGACCGGCGCCGCTGCGAGCCCGAGCTCGATCGGGACGTTCGCGCTCCGCCAGCACGGCTCGACCCAGACCGTCGTCGTCGACGGCGTCCGCGTCGGGACGTCTTACTCCGACGTGGTCCCGGCCGCCAGCGGCGGCGGCGACTTCACGTTCGACCAGCCGACGGCCGGCCAGACGTTCCGCGTCGGGGCCTACCTCAAGCCGATCTGGAACAGCCCGACCCCGTCGCCGGCCACCGTCCGGTGGTCGCTCCGCAAGGGGGAGGGCCCGTACGAGCTGATCTACCAAGGCCCGAACCTGACCCGCCCCGACTTCGGCGACGCCCGGTACCTCATCCCCGCCGGCACGCCGGCCGGCGACGACTACCAGGTCCGCGTCGCGGACGCGAACGACCCCTCGGTGTTCGGCGAGAGCCCCCGGTTCGAGATCGCCGACCCCGAGGCGGCGTTCACCTTCCCGGACATCATCCGCCGCCAGCAGTTCGCGTTCGGCTCGACCCAGACCGTCACCTGGATCTCGCCGGCCGGCGCGCCGACGGACGCCGAGGGCGGGACGGTCACGCTCTCGCTGATCTCGAAGGACAACGGCGGCGTCGTCGCGAGCGTCACGACGGCCAACGACGGCCAAGAGTCGTTCGCGATCCCGGAGACGCTCAACGGGTATTACTACTACTCGATCACGAGCGTCGACAACCCGAACTACACCGGGGACAGCCCCAAGTTCAAGCTCGAGGTGGCCGAGGTCACCCAGCCGATGGCCGGCGACGAGCTCGACCTGACGACCTCGCTGGACATCGAGTGGCAGACGCCGACCCTGACCGAGGAGGCCACGGTCAACCTCTACCTCAAGGGGAACGGCCAGAGCCAGGCCCTCAAGATCGGGACGGAGAACGACGGGTTCTACGCGGCCGAGAACGTGAACGCGCCCGACGGCGACGGCTACACGATCTTTATGACGGTCGTGACCACCGACGGGGACCGGTACAGCGCCCGGAGCGAGCCGTTCTCCATCAGCAGCACGCCCAACACGGTCGTCGCGACGCGCGCCCCGGCGCCGAGCCACTACGAGCGACCGGCCGCCTCGGTCATGCGTCAGGCGTGGCTGACGGCCGTGGTGCCGGACCTGGCCGACGGCTCTGAGGTCGCCGCCTTCGCGGGCGACGTCCTGGTCGGTGCCGGCGTCGTGACGGCCGGCCAGGTCGCGTTCGCGGTCACCGGCGAGGTCGGCGGCGTCGAGGTGGAGGACGGGGCGGCCCTGTCGCTCCGCGCCTTCGACGGCGTCGAGCGCGCGCTCCCCGTCGGGGCCGTCCGCGACGACGTCCTCGGGACCGAGGGCCTGGTCTTCGCCGACGGCGCGGACTTCGTCGTCGCGATGGCCGGGGCGAGCGCCCAGGCCGCGCCCGAGGCGGTCACGATCGACGCGGCGTACCCGAACCCGACCCGGTCCCGCGCGACCGTCCGGTTCTCGACGCCGACCGACGGCGTGGCGACGGTCGAGGTCCTCGACCTGCTCGGCCGCCGCGTGGCGACGCTCGTCGACGGGCCGGTCCCGGCCGGGACGCACGAGGCCGTCTGGTCCGGCGACGCGGCCCCGGGCGTCTACGTGGTCCGGCTCTCGGCGGACGGCGTCCAGCAGACGGCGCGGCTGACCGTGATCCGCTAGGGCCACGTGCCGCCCGCGACGACGAGCCCCCTAGTGGTCTGCCACCGGGGGGCTCGTCGTTTTTGATGCCCAGGCCGCGCGACGCCTTCGTCACGGGCGCGGCCCGCATGAAATAGGCGCGCACCACGTGGTTTGCGTGGAGACGGGCCTGGGCGTCTAGAAGGGGATGCCACAGTTTCCATAGTGACCGTATTCTCCCATGTCAAGGCCCGTGGGCGGACTGTGTGGCTCTTGCGAGCCAGGCACAGTTTCCCTCTCCTCCTGCCCCCTCTCGACGTGCCCGTTCCCTTCCCCCCCGAGACGTTCCCGTCTCTTCCGGACCAGGCCAACAATGGCCCCGTCGGATACCACTACGGCCAGCCGCCGAACGCCCCGTCGAACTTTGCGGCCCAACTCCGCGAGTGGGTCGACATCCTCGTCCGGGGCCGCTGGATCATCGCTGCGGCGGTGGTTGCCGTGGCCATCCCGACCGTCGCGTACGCCGTGCTCGCGCCCGACCAGTACCAGGCGTCGGCCAAGCTCTACGTCGAGACCGAGTCCGGCAGCCCCCTGAGCGGGGTCCTCCCGTCGAGCGGCGGGCAGCCGGTGTTCGGGCAGGACCTCGGGATCTCGAACGAGCTCTACATCCTCCAGAACGCCGAGGACCTCTCGAAGTCCGTCGCGCGCCAGCTGATCGAGCGGGCCGAGACGGGCGAGGTCACGGGCCTCTCCGTCCTCGAGACCGACGACGGCGCCGCGCCGTCGCTCCAGCGGGTCGCCGACCGGGTCGCCTTCGACTACGTCCAGGTCCGCCAGGACGGGCAGGGCGTCAACGGCGTCGAGGTCGCGGTCAAGAGCGAGGTGCCGAGCGAGGCCGCGCTCATCGCCAACCTGTTCGCGGAGGCCTACGTCGAGCGGACGCGGACGTCGAGCCGCGCGTCGGTCTCGGCCAGCCGCGAGTTCCTGGAGGCCCAGGCCGACTCGACCGCCTCGCAGCTCGCGGAGCGGGAGGAGGTCGCGCGTGAGTACATGGACCGCGAGGGCGCCGTCCGCCTGGACGACGAGGCGACGACCATCGTGAGCCAGCTCGCGACCTTGGAGGCCGCCCGCGACCAGGCCCGCGTCGAGGCGGGCATGGAGGCCTCGCGCGTCGCCGAGCTCCGGACCCAGATCTCCCGCCTGGAGGGCAACCTGGCCCAGCGGATGGGCTCGGGCACGGACCGGGCCATCGCCCAGGACGAGGCCCGTCTCGCCACGCTCCGCGAGCGGCTCGAGACCATCTACCTCCAGAACCCGTCGCTCCGGTCCTCGGCAACGCCGCCATCCGACGTCGCTGACCTGCGCCGACAGGTGGAGACGCTCGAAGCTCGCGTCCGCGAGCGGAGCGCGCTCTTGGTCGACGAGTCGATCGCGGCCGGTGGCGTCGACGCCGCCACGGAGGGCCTGCCCCGGCTCTCGGCGCTGCGCGACCGGCTGAACGAGTCGGAGGTGTCCCTCCGGGGGCTCCGCTCGCGCGTCGACATCTTGGCCGGTCGGATCGCGGCCCGGGAGTCCGAGCTGTCCCGGATCCCGGAGCAGATGACCGAGCTGGCCCGCCTGGAGCGTGAGCGCGAGAGCGCCGAGCGGCTCGCGCTCGGCCTCGACCAGCGGCTCCAGGAGACGCGCGTCGCTGAGAGCGCCGAGCTGGGCTACGCCGAGGTCATCCGCAGCGCCGACACGCCGACCAAGCCGGTCGCGCCCAACCGGCCGCGCACGATCCTCCTGGGCTTGCTCTTGGGTCTCGGCCTCGGCGTCACGCTGGCGCTCGGGCGGTCCCGCCTCGACCAGGCGCTCCGTCGCCCGGCCCAGCTCCGCGACCTCGGCTACCCCGTCTTGGGCGTCATCCCGGACATCACCGAGCTCCTCAAGGAGGACTTCGGCGGCGCCGAGCGCGTCGAGTACGGTGGGCGCGAGATCGCGACCCGCCTGATCTCGCTCATCAACCCGATGTCGACGGCCGCCGAGGCCTACCGCGGGCTGCGGACGAGCATCCAGTTCTCGCGCCCCGACGCCCCGATCCAGACGATCCTCGTCACGAGCGCGAGCCCGTCGGAGGGCAAGAGCACGACGGCCGCCAACATCGCCATCGTCATGGCGCAGGCGGGCCGTCGGACGCTCCTGATCGACGCCGACCTCCGCCGCCCGACCGCCCACAAGGTGTTCGGGACGACGCGGTCGCCGGGCCTCTCCGACTACCTCAACGGGACCCAGAGCCCCCGCGACATCACGGTCGCCGACAACCTCGACGTGCTCCCGGCCGGCAGCTTCGTCCCGAACCCGGCCGAGTTCCTGGGCTCGAAGGCGTTCCGCTCGCTGCTCGAGATGTTCCGCGAGACCTACGACATCGTCGTGATCGACTCGCCGCCGGTGATGGCCGCGACCGACCCGGTCCTGCTGTCGACCCAGATGGACGCGACCGTGGTGGTGGCGTCGGCCGGCAAGACGAAGGACTTCGAGCTGTCGTACGCGATCGAGGAGCTCACGAACGTGGGTGGCCGCGTGGTGGGCGTCGTCCTCAACCGGTTCGACATCTCGAAGGAGTACGGCTACCGGTACCAGTACGCTTACCGGTACGGGAGCAAGTACGGCTACGGCCACGACGAATCGTGACCGTTGCCCCCGTCCGCCTCGGTGGTCTGCTCGTCCTGCTCGCTCTCCTGACGGCCCCCGCTGGGGCCCAGGAGTTCGGGCGGATCGAGAACACGCAGGCCGCCGCTCCCGGCTACTTCTACTTCGCGCGCCCCGGCCAGGCCGTCGTCTCCGTTACCGCGACGGGTGGTGTTGGGACCTCGGGCCGGTACTTCCTAGGCGCCGGCGCGACGGTCTCCGACCTGCTCGCGTTGTCCGGCGGGGTCCGCCCGTCGGCGGGCGTCGAGGACCCGTCCGTCCGGCTATACCGGGCGGGGGGGGTCGCCTACGACGCCCCGTTGCGGAGCGCCTACGGGCCGGGCTCCGAGTCGCCGACGTTGCAGGACGGCGACGTGGTCGAGGTCACGGTCCCGCTCGTGTCGACCGCTCCGGGGTTCCACGTCCACGCCGAGCCCGGTGCCGAGACGGTCGTCGTCACGGCGGCCGGCGCGCTGGCCGCCCCGGGCCGCTACGTGCTCGACGCCGGCTCGACCGTCGGAGACCTGGTCGCGCTCGCCGGCGGTGGGCGCGAGGCGACGCGTGAGTCGAACCAGAGCATCGAGGCCACGGTCCGTCTCTACCGGGGGTCCTCGGTCGCGTACGAGAGCGCGCTGGCCGACCTGTACGGCCGGCCGACCGAGGTGCTCCAGGCCGGCGACGTCGTCGATCTCCAGGTCGTCATCGACGAGCGCTCGCCGTTCACCTGGCGCGACGTCGTCTCCATCCTGACCGGAGCGGCAGCCGTCGTGCTCGCAGTCGACCGCGCCGTGGGGGGGTGACCCCCGACGGGCGACCGCGCGCAGGCACCCGGTCTACCGGGGCGCCGCCGTGCGGACGGCGACAGAGACCCCGCAGAGTTTCACACCCATGTCTTCTGTCGCCTCGTCCCGTCGATCACGAGAGTCCCGGACGTCCGCAGGAGGAGCAGGGCGGAACGCTGAGGGCGTCTTGATGGCTCCTCGGATGTACAACCGCGACGGGGGGGTCCAGACCTACCTCCGCCTGGCCGCCCGGTCCCTCTCGGAGCGAGGGCGGCTCCGGTCCGTGGTGTCTCTCGCCGACGCCCCCCACGACGGGGCCGAGGCGGCCGAGCGCTACGGGTTCGGGTTCGACGGTGCGGGCCACCGCATGGGGCGGTACGCCGCCCACGCCGCCCGGGCTGTCCAGGCCGACGGGTGGGCGCTGGTCGGCCACGTCCGGCCGGCCCCTCTCGCCCTAGCCCTGCAGAAAACGGGTCGGCTGGGCCGATACGGGGTCATCGTCCACGGCGTCGAGGTCTGGGAGGCCATCCCGGTGTGGCAGCGGGCCGCGCTCCGAGGAGCGGAGGTCGTCGTGTGCACCACGCCGTTCACGGCCGAGCGCGTCCAACTCCACAACGGGATCGCGGACGAGCGCATCGAGATCCTGCCGCTCACGGTCGCTCCCGATCGGTTCGCGGAGCCGACGGAGGGCGCCGCCCACGAGGTGGAGGACGGGCCCCTCCACCTGCTCACCGTGAGCCGCCTGAGCTCGGTGGCTCAAGACAAAGGCGTCGACCACGCCATCCGCGCCGTCGCGCTCCTGGCCGCCGACGGCGTCGCCGTGCGGTACAGCGTGGTGGGGGATGGCGACGACCGGCCCCGGCTGGAGGCGCTCGCCCGTGAGGCAGGCGTCGCGGACCGCGTCACGTTCAGGGGTCGCGTCTCCGACGACGACCTGTCCGGTCTCTACGTCCAGGCGGACGCGTTCGTGCTGCCGAGCAAGCGGGAGGGGTTCGGGCTCGTCCTGCTCGAAGCCATGCGGGCCGGGCTCCCGCTCCTGGCCACTCCGGAGGGCGGCATCCGCCACGTGTTGAGGCCGGGCGACAACGGGCTCGCCGTGCCCTACGGGGATCCCCAGGCGCTCGCGGCGGCGATCGGCCGCCTCGCCGACGACGGCCTCCGTCGGGCGTTGAGCGACGGGGCGCGGGAGGACTTCGGGTCCCGGTTCTCCTACGAGGCCTTCTCGGACCGGCTCGTCGCCATCGCCGACCGGCTCTCCGCATCCTGATGCCCCCACCCCTCTTCGTAGTTGGCTGTCCTCGGAGCGGGACGAGCCTGTTCGCCAAGCTCCTCGTCGCCGCCGGCCTCACGACCGTGGCCGACGGCCGGGCGACCGAGAAGTACCCCAGCGGCTACTTCGAGCACGTCCCGCTGCTCATGTTCCACAAGGCGATGGAGCGGTACCCCCGAGAGACCAGCCAGCGCTCGGACTACGTCCCGTCCACGGACCCCTTCCTGAAGAAGGAGCACCTCGGTCACCCGTTCGTCGCTTCCATGTTCGAGCAGGCGTTCGCGCCCGTGCTTGCCGGCGAGGCCGACTTCATGAAGTACCCCCAGCTCGCGCTGTCCCCGGGGTTCTTGTTCGACGCGTTCCCCGACGCCCGGGTCGTCGCTCTGTGGCGGGACCCCTTGACGACCGTGCTGTCGCTGGCGCGCAAGGAGTTCGGCCGCGACATGGTCCCCTTCAGCGGGCTCCGCGCGGTCCTGCTCTGGAACACCTACGCGTACCACGTCTGCCGGGCGAAAGAGGCGTATGGGGAGCGGGTCGCCGTCGTCAAGATCGACGACGTCGTGGACGGGACCTGCCAGGTCGACGCCATTCTGAGTCGGCTCGGCTACTCGGTCGCCCCGACCGCGGCGACGGGCGTGTCAGATCCGAAGCTGTGGACCCGGACGGTGTCCCCTACCGAGCGGGCCCGCGTCTACGCCCTCGACCGGCTCGCGACGGCCGCCCACGCCCGCCTCGGCGCCCCGTCAGAGCTCACCGGCCTGCAGTCGTGGGCCCGTCGCCTGGAGGAGGTCACCGACCGGTGCGACCGAGCGTGAGCGAGACACACCCGAGGCCCGGCCCGTCCGGCGCCACGCCGAGGCGGCCCCTCTGGAAGCGGATCCGCCTGCCGAAGGGGTCGCTCGTGCTCACGGGCCTGACCGTCCTCTCGGTCGCGCTGGGATACGCCCGCGAGGGGATCCTGGCCTACTACTTCGGGACCGGCGCCGTCCTCGACGCCTTCTACGTCGCGTTCACGCTCCCCCAACTCCTCGTCGCCCTCGCGACGACCGTCTCGGTCTCGGCGCTGCTCCCGGTCTACGTCGGCCACCTCAAGGGGGGCCACCCGGATCTAGCCCAGAAGCTGGTCCAGCGGTGGTTCTCGCTGCTGCTCGCCGTAATGACCACGGTCGCGGTCTTGTTGGGGATCGCGCCCGAGGCGTTCATGTCGGCGCTGGCGCCGGGGTTCGACCCGGCCCTGACTCGCGACGCCTCGCAGTTTCTCCGGGGGCTCTTGCCGTACACGGTCTTGGGCGGCGTCGCGGCGACCTACAAGGTGGTGCTCGACAGCCACCAGCGGTTCACGGCGCCCGCCGCCGCACGCGCGGCCGTCGCGGTCCTGGTGATCGCCTCGACGGTGATCGGCGCGGCGCGGTTCGGGGTGTGGGCGCTCGTGGCCGGCTACAGCGCCGGGGGAGCGCTCATGTTCGGCATCCACGTGCTCGGCGCGCGCGGCGTGACCGAGCGGCCCCGCCTCCTCCGCCTTGGCCCTCCCCGCCTCGACGGGCTTCCGCTCTCGAACGTGGGGTGGATCACGCTCCAGATGGCGCTGGGACAGCTCTTCACCATCGCCGACCGGTTCTTCGCGTCCGGCCTCGAAGCGGGCAGCATCGCCGCGCTGAACTACTCGCGCGCGATCGTGACGGCCCCACAGAACTTGGTCACGAGCGTGCTCGCGACCGTCCTGTTCCCGATCCTGGCCGCGAAGGTGGCCGAGGGCCGGACCGACGCCGCGCTCCGGGAGACGGCCAAGTGGCTCGGCGTCATCGTCGTCGCCTCGGCGCCGATCGTAGGGCTGGTCATCGCGTTCCGGGTCGAGATCGTCGACCTCCTGTTCCAGCGCGGGGCGTTCGACGTCGAGAGCACGGCGCTGGTCGCGTCCGTCCTGACCGTCCTGCCGTTCACGATCATGCTGGGCGGCTGCAACGCGGTCCTCAACCGGCTCCTGCTCTCGCGCAAGGCGTTCAAGGTCACGGCCGCGCTCGCCGCCATCACCGGGCTCGCGAAGATCGTGATGAACGCGTCGTTCGTCGAGCCCCTCGGGATCACCGGCCTCGCCCTCGCCAGCGTGCTCAGCGGGCTCCTGGGCCTCGTGCTCCGCTTAGTCTACGGGTGGCGTCGGGACGCGGCGCCGGCCGTGCCCCCTCCCCCGAGCGACTCATGAACATCGTCATCGTAGGACTCCGACGGTCCGGCACCACGGCCTTCTGGGGCGCGTTCCGCCAGGACGACCGGTTCGTCGGCTACAACGAGCCGTACAACGCCCAGCTCGCCAACGTCGGCGCTCCCGACTGGAACGGGGCCCGGTACACCGGGCGCGAGTACGTCGCGCTGTACGAGCGGGACCCGGCCCTGTTCTGGGAGCGCTACGCGCCGATCCCCCGGCACACCGAGCTCCAGGACGGCCTGGGGGACCGCCAGCGGACGTACCTCGGCTGGCTCCAGTCGACGGGCGATCACACGTGCGTTGACGTGACGCGGTGCCACTTCAAGCTGGACGGGGTCCGCGACGTGGACCCCGAGGCGGTCGTGGTCCACCTCTACCGTCCTCCCGCCAACTGGGTCACCTCGGTCACGATGCCGTCGACGACGCACATCCGGCGGCGGGGGCGGTGGCAGGACCGGGTCCGGCACACGGTCCGGCTCAAGGTGTCGGCCGAGCGGTTCCGGCGCCAGTTCTGGACGGCCCGCGACGCCCACAAGTTCAAGGGGTTCGAGGAACTCATCGGGACCCACCCCGGGACCGCGTTCGGGGTCCGCCTCGACCAGGCTGGGATGGACGCCCGCTCGGTCTACGCGATGCCCGACGTCGGCCGGTTGCTGGCGTTCTGGAAGCTCCACTTCGACCACGTCGAGCGCGAGGGCCGGCGGCTGTTCGGCGACCGGTTCCTTTCTGTCAATTTCAACAACTTCTGTCGGTCTCCTAGCGACGTGGTGGCGACCGTGTACGAGCGGGCCGGCCTCGACCGGCCCGCGCTCGATCTCTCCGGCATCCACCCTCCGCCGGCCCCCTACGCCGCCGACGACTCGCGGTGGGCCGCCTACGCGGAACAGCTCGACCTGCCGCGCCTGTCCTGACCATGACGCCCATCCCCCAGACGTTTTTCATCACCGGCCTCGGTCGGAGTGGGACGGCGTTCCTGGCCGCGGCGCTCGACCGGTCTCCGGCGTACCACGTGGTCCACGAGTGGAAGGTGCCCCGGACGCCGTTCCGCGACGGCCGGCTCCAGCACTTCCCGTTGTGGCGGTTCGTCCTGGCGCGCCAGCCCTTCGGCGGCCTCCGGCCCGGATACGGCGAGGTCAACAGCCACCTCCGGCGGACCTTGCGGGCCGACGAGGCTGGGCGCGAGGCTCGCATCGAGAAGCGCGGCGTGATCCTCCGGGACCCCCGCGACATCGTCGCCTCGGGGATGAACCGGAACGGCCGGACCGAGGCCGACTTCCCGGCGCTCTGCGAGGCCAAGGTCGAGGACTTCGCCCGCCTCCTCCCGCTCCTCGATCACCCGACGCTCCACTACGAGCGGTTCGAGTTCCGCCGGTTCACGACGGAGCCCGAGTACGTCCAGAAGATCGCGGAGTGGGCGGGGATCGGGGACCTCGAGGTCTCGGAGGCGGTCGTGGCCAAGAAGGTGAACACGAGCGCGGGCACGAGCTTCCCGAGGTGGAGGCACTGGTCCCCCGAGCAGAGCCGGACGTTCGCCGCCATCGCCGACCGGTACGGCGTGATGGCCCAGGTCGAGGCGCTCGCCGCGTCGGAGTCGTGAGCGCGGGCCCGCTCCTGCTGGCCCCCCCGCACGCCACGTCCCGTCCCGTTCAGGGAGGGGTCGGCAGCGGGGTCCCGACGCTGCTCGCGCTCGTCGGGGTGCTCGCGATCGCGCTGGGGCTCGAGACCTCCCTGCTCGGGCCGAAGGTGGCGCTGGCCCTCGCGACGCTGCTCTTGTTCGCCTTCGTCGGGGCCGAGATCCTCTCTCTCCGGCGGAGCGTGGCCCCGAACACGCCCTGGGTCCTGAGCCCGATCGTCCTGGCGTCGCTCTACAAGTTCGGCGTGGCGTTCGGGCTGACGAACATCCTGTTCTGGCTCCCGGACTACGGGTCGTCGTTCTCGTACGCCCGGACGCTCGACACGTACCGCCTGGCCCAGGCCGTCCTTTACGCCGTGATCGCCGGAGCCGCGATGTGGTTCGGCTTCCGGTCGTGGATGGGGTCCGGGCTGGGGCGCAGCCTGAGCCAGAGCGCGTGGCTGGCCCGCGTGGTCCGGCCGTCGACCGACGTCCGGTGGGGGGTGTTCTGGGCGTGTGTCGTAGTGAGCATCGTGTCGCGCGTGGTCCAGGTCCGCCTCGGGTTCTACGGGGTCTTGGGCGACGTCGACGCGACGGGGGGGACGTTCCGTCAGATCCTGAACTACGGGGGCTCGCTCGGGACGGTGGCCCTGATCGGGATCGGCTCGACCCTGTACAGCCGGCGGTCCCCGAGCCCGCTCCTCCGAGGGCTCTTCGTCGCGGTCCTGGCCAACGAGTGCCTGTGGGGCGCGCTCGCCGCCGACAAGTCGAAGACCGTGATCCCCGTGGTCCTCGCCGGCATGACGTTCTACTGGTACCGGAGGACGATCCCGGTCCGGCTGGTGGTGGCCGGCGCCCTCTTGCTGATGGCCTCGTTCCTCGTCCTGATGCCGCTGCGCTACCTCGCGCAGCGTGGGGAGGTGGTCAACGTCCGCAGCGTGGGGGCCATCGCGGACGCGCTCTCGCTGGCCGTGAGCGCGGGGCTGGCCGAGGGGGACCCCGTCGGGCGCGCGAAGCGGTCGGACACCCCGGCCGTCGCCGCGATGAGCCGGTTCAACGACACCGAGATCGCGGCGATCGCGATCGGCTACCACGACCGGAACCCCGAGGACCCGGTCCCCAAGACGTTCGTCGGGGTGACGGCGATGACGCCGGCCTACACGGTCGTCCCGCGCGTGGTGTGGCCGTCGAAGCCGAGGAGCCAGAACGTCGGCCGGTGGTTCTACCAGCAGGTCCTGGGGGGCAAGAGCGAGACGACGTTGGCCGGCCCGACGATGGTGGGGTACCTCAACTTCCTCGGGGGGATGGCGGCGGTCGCGCTCGGGTTCGTCGTGATCGGCGTGCTCCAGCGGGGGACCCACGACTGGCTGCTGGCGGTGCCCAGCGGCGGGTCCCTGTTGGTGCTGCTGGGGCTCCTCAGCGCCCTCGCCGATCTGCCGTCCCAGTTCCCCCACATCGTCGCCGTCCCGTTCCGCCTGCTGCCGGTGCTGCTCGTCGCGCAGTTCGCCCTGTTCCGGGCTCCCCAGCGGCCGGCCGGGCCGGTCGGCCGGGTCCCCTACGCGCGGTACGTGTCATGAGCCTCGTCACCCGGATCCTGCGGAGGGCCGCGAAGGAGGCCCGGATCGTCAGGCGCGACCGCCTCGACGACTTCGCGTTCGTCCACATCAACAAGACGGGCGGGACCAGCGTCGAGCACGCCCTCGGCCTCCCGGTCGACCACCGGACGGCCCAGGAGTGGCGTCGCGACCTGGGCCCGCGCGCGTGGGACCGCCGGTTCCGGTTCACGGTCGTCCGGAACCCGTGGGACCGGGCCGTCTCGCACTACCACTACCGCGTGCTGACCGACCAGACCGGCCTCGGTGCCGACCCCGTCGGGTTCGGGGAGTGGGCCCACCGGGTCTACGGGGACCAGGACGAGCGGTACTACGACCAGCCCAAGGTGTTCATGCCCCAGGTCGACTGGGTCAGCGACGAGGACGGGGCGCTGATGGTCGACCGGGTCTGCCGGTTCGAGCGGCTCCGCGAGGACGTCGCCGAGGTGGGCCAAGAGATCGGGCGGCCCATCGACCTCCCCCACGTCAAGGCGTCGAAGCGCGGGCCGTACCAGTCGTACTACGACGACGAACTCCGGGAGGTGGTCGGCGAGTGGTTCCGGCGCGACGTCGAGGCGTTCGGGTACTCGTTCTGATGGCCGACTCCACGCCCCCCGACCGACGGCGCCGGAGCCTGCACGCCTTCCGGGCGCGCGGGCCGCTGACGCAGCGCGTGGTGACGGGCCTGCAGTTCGCGCTCCTGCCGTCGAAGCCGGGCGACCAGTACATCGCCTCGTTCCCGCGGTCGGGCAGCACGTGGCTCCGGACGGTCGTGACGAACGTGCTCGTACCCGACGCGGCCAGCAACCCGTCGGTGGTCAACGCCCGGATCCCCGGCGTGAGCCTGCGGAACCTGCCCGCGATCTACCGGCTCCCCACGCCCCGCCTCCTCAAGACGCACCGCGGGTGGTGGCCCGGCGTCCCACGCGCGGTCTACGTCGTCCGGGACGGGGAGGACGCGGTGACGTCGCTGTACCACTACGTGACGTCGCGGGTGGGCCGCGAGATGAGCGTCGAGGCGTTCCACCAAGCCCACGCGCGGGGCGAGTACGGGGAGCCCTGGGCGGCCCACGTGGAGGGCTGGCTGGGCCGGGGGCGCGCGTCGATGGGCGACGACCTGCTGGTGGTCCCGTTCGAGGACCTCAAGGCCGACACCGTGGCGGTCGTCGGGTCGGTCCTGTCGTTCCTGGGCATCGAGGCGGGGGCCGACCGGGTCCAGGCGGCGACCGAGGCGGCCTCGGTCGAGAACATGCGCAAGATCGAGGCCCGTCGCCGGGGGGGCGTCGACACCGCCAACGCGTCGTTCTACCGGGGCGGTCGGTCGGGGCAGACGTCGCCGGTCTTCCCGCCGGAGCGCCGGGCGGCCTTCCGGCGAGACGCAGCCCGGGCCCTCGCCCTCGCCGGCTACGCCGGGGCCCCCGATGGTTGACGCCCTCCGCCGGGCCCGTGCGCGCGCCGTCCCGTTCCTGCGCCAGCGGGTCCTGCTCCTGCCCCGCCTCATGACGGCGGATCGCCGCGCGCTCCCCGACTTCGTCGTGCTCGGGGCGATGAAGGCCGGGTCGACCTCGCTGTACCACGCGCTCTCGCAGCACCCCCAGGTGCTCCCGGCGTCCATCAAGGGGGTCCACTTTTTCGACAACCGGGTCGGGTGGGGCCTGCCTTGGTACCGGGCCCACTTCCCGCTCCGGTCCGACGTCGAGGCCGTCGCCCGGCGGACGGGCCGGGCCGTGACCGGCGAGGCCAGCCCGTCGTACCTCGCCCACCCCCGCGTACCGGACGCGATCGCGGACGTGGTGCCGGGCGCGAGGCTGATCGCGGTCCTGCGCGACCCGGTCCGCCGGGCGGTCTCGCACTACAACCACAACGCGCGGAAGTCGGCCGACCAGGGCGAGGTCCGCGAGCCGCTCCCGTTCGCCGAGGCGCTCGCGGCCGAGGACGACCGGCTGGCCGGCGAGGCCGAGCGGATGCTCGCCGACCCGACGTACAACAGCGCGGCGTTCTCGCGGTACTCGTACAAGACGCGGGGCCACTACGCGGACCAGCTGGAGCGCTACGCGTCCTTGTTCCCTCGGGAGAACCTGCTGGTGGTCCAGAGCGAGGCGTTCTACCGGGACACCCAGCGGTCGATGGACCGGGTGTTCGACTTTCTCGGCCTCGACCCCTGGACGGTCCCCGACACGCGCCCGCGCAACGCCTACGAGTACCGGGTGGCGCCGCCGTCGCCCGAGACGCTCGGCGCCCTGGCGACCCACTTCGCGCCGCACAACGAGCGGCTCTACGAGTTCGTGGGCGAGGACTATGGCTGGTCCTGACCCCCGCCCCGTCTCGGAGGCCGTCCGCGTCCGCCTCGGTGTGTCCGTCGGGAGGGGCGGGACCGACCCGGCGGCCCTCGCCGGCGTCGTCCGGTCGGTCGCGGCCCACCCGCCCACAGGCCGAGACCCCAGGTGATGCGCGTCCTCCACGTTCTGTCCTCCGTCGCCGCCGTCCAGGGGGGGCCTGCGCGCTCGACGCTGGCCGCCATCCGGGCGGTCCACACGGCCGACCCGAGCGTGACGGGGACGCTCTTGTCGACGGACTACCGGCTGGAGCCGTGGTGGGAGGCCGAGCTCCGCGACAAGCTCCCGCCGGCGGTCGGGCTCGAGCGGTTCCCGATGTACGGCCGCCACACGGCCGCCTTCTCGCCCGGCCTGGTCGGCTGGCTCCGCCGCCACGTCCGGAGCTACGACGTCGTCGTGGTCCGGACCCAGCTCCACCCGCTCTCGACGGCCGCGATGTGGGTGGCCCGCGCGGCCGGCGTCCCCTACGTCCTGACCCCCCACGGGACGCTGTCGACCTACACGTTCGAGCACCGGAACGCGGCCCCCAAGCGGCTCTACTTCCGCGCGCTCGACGGCCCGCTGGCGCGCGGCGCGGCGCTCGTCCAGTGCACGACGGAGAACGAGGCGGCCGAGCTGGTGGCGCGCGACCCCCGGCTGACGGTCCGCGTGGTGCCGCACGCGTTCGAGCCGGGCCCGGAGCCCCGGCCCGAGCCGGTGCCCGGCCGGGTCGTGTTCCTGTCCCGGCTCGACCCGATGAAGGGGTTCGACGTGCTGCTGCCGGCGATGGCGGCCGTCCGCGCGGCCCGGCCCGAGGCGCACCTGGTCGTGGCCGGAACGGGGACGCCGGAGTACGAAGCCCACTTGCGCGCCGAGGTGGCCCGCCTCGGGCTCGACGCGGCCGTCACGTTCGCGGGCTTCGTCGGCGGCGAGGACAAGCGCCGGGCGCTCGCGCAGGCGGCCGTGTTCGCGCTCCCGTCGTACCGCGAGAACTTCGGGATCGCCGTCGTCGAGGCGATGGCGGCCGGCGTGCCCGTCGTCGTGAGCCCCGGCGTCGACATCGGGGGCGAGCTGGCGCGCGCCGGGGCCGGGACGGTCGCCGAGCGGACGCCCGAGGCGGTCGCCCAGGCGATCCTGGCCCTGCTCGCCGACCCCGCCGCGGCCCGCGCGACCGGCCAGCGGGGCCGGGCGTTCGTCGAGGCCGCGTTCACGCCGGCCGTCGTGGGCCGGAAACTCCTGGACCTGTATCATCAGGCGGCCTCCGGGGCCGTCGCACCGGCCGCCTCCCCCTCATGACTGTTTCCGACCGCCTCCGCGACTGGTACGGCCGCCGCGTCATCGACGACCCGGTGGCCCAGACGCGGCTGCTCAACGTCTACAAGGCCGGCCTCCGCGCCCGCGCCCAGGCCCGCGGGGTCGCCGGCCTGGTCGGCGGCCGGCCCGGCGTGCCCACCAACGTCTACTACGCGACCGTCCAGAAGACGGGGAGCCACTGGTTCAAGGCCGTCTTCGACGACCCCCGGGTCCGCGAGGTGAGCGGCCTGTGGTCGTACCCCGGCCACCGGTACGAGTGGGACGAGTTCCACAAGCGGTTCCCGCGGCGCCACTTCGTCCCGGCCCTGTTCATCTCGCACGGCCAGTACGAGGAGATCGTCAAGCCGGCCGACCACCGGACGTTCTACGTCACGCGCGACCCCCGCGACATCGTCGTGAGCTGGTACTACTCGATGCGGGACACGCACCGGCTGGTCGGGAAGGTCCCCCAGCACCGGGCCGTCCTGCGCGAGCGGTCGTTCGAGGACGGGATCGCCTACGCCATCGAGATCCTCTCGTACACGTTCTCGTTCATGCGGTCGTGGGTCTACGCGGCCCCCCACGACCCGAACGTCCTGATGGTCCGGTTCGAGGACGTCATGGCCGACCCGGCCTCCGGGCTCCGGACGATCTTCGACCACTGCCGAATCCCCGTCTCGGACGCGCTGATCGGCGAGCTCACCGCCGACTACACCAAGGACCGGATGCGGGAGCTCGACGAGAAGAACCGGTCGTTCCTGGCCCAGCGCAGCGTGTCGGACGCGTCGCACTACCGGCCCCAGGGGAGCCGCTGGACCGAGGGGTTCTCCGACCAGGCGGCCGCCCAGTTCGAGGCCGTCAACGGCGACCTCCTCGAGCTCCTCGGCTACGCCGACCGGGCCGTCGCGTCCACCTGAGCCCGCTTCCACCCAACCGCCCCCGCCTATGAGCCCCGACCCGTCCATCGTCCAGTACCCCTACGCTACGAGCGGGCTGGGGGCCCACCACGAGTACCTCCTGCCCGGCGTCGAGGCGGCCCTGCGCGAGCAGGGCGTCCGGCCGGGCGCGCGCGTGTTCGACCTCGGGTGCGGGAACGGGGCCGTCGCGGGCCACCTCGCCCGCCTCGGCTACGAGATGAGCGGGGTCGACCCGTCCGAGGAGGGGATCCAGCAGGCCCGGTCGACCTACCCCGACCTCGACCTCCGGATGGGGTCGGCGTACGACGACCTGACCGGCGAGTTCGGGACGTTCCCGGCGCTCATCAGCCTGGAAGTCGTCGAGCACCTGTACTTCCCGCGGACCTACGCCAAGACGGTCTACGACCTGCTGGAGCCCGGCGGGGTCGCCGTGATCTCGACGCCGTACCACGGGTACCTCAAGAACCTCGCGATCGCGGTCACGGGCGGGTTCGACACCCACTTCACGGCGCTCGTGGACCACATGCACATCAAGTTCTGGTCGTTCGCCACCCTGACGACGCTCCTGGAGGAGCAGGGCCTGGAGGTCGTCGAGTTCAAGCGGGTCGGGCGGATCCCGGTGCTGGCCAAGTCCATGATCGCCATCGCGCGCCGGCCGGCCGGATGAGCGTCTCCGTCCTGATCCTGACCTACAACGAGGCGGCCAACATCGACGCGTGCCTGGCGTCGGTCGCCTGGAGCGACGACGTGCTGGTGGTCGACTCGTTCAGCTCCGACGGGACCGTCGAGCGGGCCCGGGCGGCGGGCGCCCGCGTCCTCCAGCGGCCGTTCGACCACTTCGCGGGCCAGCGGAACTGGGGGCTGGAGGAGGGCGGGTTCCGCCACGACTGGGTCCTGCACCTCGACGCCGACGAGCGCGTCACCGGGCCGGGCCGGCGCGAGCTGGAGGCCATCGCCGCGCGGCCCCTGAGCGACGCCGAGCCGGCGGGCTACCGGGTCGCCTCGAAGACCCTGTTCCGCGACCAGTGGCTCCGCCGGTCCGGGATGTACCCGACGTACCAGGTCCGGTTCGGGCGGCTCGACCGGCTGGCGTTCGAGCAGGTCGGGCACGGGCAGCGCGAGACGCTGGACCCGGACCAGGTCGGGACGCTCGACGAGCCGCTCCTCCACTACTCGTTCTCGAAGGGGCTGGCCGACTGGTTCGAGCGCCACAACCGGTACTCGACCGACGAAGCGCGGCACGCGTTCGAGGCGGCCGGCCAGGACCTCGACGTGGCCGGCCTGTTCCAGGGCGCCGACCCCGTCCGCCGACGGCGCGCGCTCAAGGCGCTGTCGTACCGGCTCCCGTTCCGGCCGGGCTTGCGGTTCCTCTACATGTACGTCTTGCGCGGCGGGGTCCTGGACGGCCGGGCCGGCCTCGAGTACTGCCGGATGATGGCGGCCTACGAGTACATGATCGGGGCCAAGCTCCGCTCGCTCCAGGCCGCCCCGACTGGGGGCTCGCCGCCGCCCGCCCGGATCGCCGCGCCGCCGCCCGCCCCCGACGCGGCCGCCTCGGCGACCGAGCGGACGCCCTCGGCCGCCTAGCGCGCCCGACGGCGCGCCCGACGGCGCGCCCGACGGCGCGCCCGAGGCGGGCCTACTGGCGGACCTGCCGGAACGGGAGGCCCCACCGGAGCTGGCCGAGCAGGGCGACGTAGCTGCTCCGCCCGTCCTGGGCGTCACGGAGCGACTGGGCCCACCCGCCGATCTCGACGAACACCGACGGCAGGACCTCCTGGGTGAGCCGGGCCTCGACCAAGATCTCGTTCTGGCGGACGCCCTGGAGCGTCGAGACGCCGTAGTCGCTCACGCGCGTGTCGTACGTCAGGAGCGGGTCCGACCCGAAGTTCTCGGTCGCCGTGTTCCGCCCGCGCTGCGTGTAGGTGCCCGAGAGCACGGCCTCGGTGAACGGTCCCGGCCGGACGCGGAGCCGGGCCGTCAGGTCGCGCGCGTTGGGGCCGGCGGGGTGGCCCAGCCCCTCGCCGAAGTGGACGAGCGCGTTGTCGGGGATCCGGTGGCTGTAGAGGTAGGGCCGGAGCGTGACGGCCTCGACCTCGAGGTCGGCGTTGCGGAGCCGGAACGCGCCGACGCCGGGGTCGGCCCAGCGGAGCCCGCCCAGCAGGCCGTACTTGTTGCCCCACCAGTCGGTCCCGATCTCGCCGAACCGGAACTCGTCGAGCAGGACCTGGCCGTAGAGCCGGGGGCCGCCCGGCACGTCCCAGGCCGCGCCGACCCCGATCAGCGCGTTGTCCGACGCCCCGACGTCGGTCTCGGCGGCGCGCAGGAACAGGACCGGGTTGAGGTAGGAGAGCTCGAACCCGCTCCGGTTGCCGGCCAGCGAGTCGTCGGCGAACACGACCGTCTCGAACACCTCCAGGTCGACCGGGCCGAGCGCGACGTTGACCCGGTGGAAGGCGGCGTACCGACGCGGGAAGACCGCCGGGATCGCCCCCTGGGGCCGTCGGCGCGGGCGGACCAGCTCGGCGTAGGTCGCCGCGTACGTTACCGGCCCCAGGTCGGCCCGCAGGTGGAGCGTCGTGACGGGCGCCGCGTAGCCCGAGATCATCAGCGACGAGAGCCCGGGCCCCCAGCGCTGCCGCTCGCGCCCGAACCGGGCCTCGAACACGGGCCACCGCACGCCGACGACTCCCGTCGCGTCCCAGTAGTCGTACGTCCCGCCGTCGGACAGGTTGGTGTACGACAGCTTGGGCGCCGTCTGGTCCTGGTAGCTCACCCAGGGCCGGGCCTCCTGGTTCTCCAGCAGCGTCGTCTCGAAAAAGGCCGGCCCCAGGCGGCCGGCCGTGCGGACCCCCCGGGAGAACCGGTACGCCGTGGAGTTGGTGGGCCGGCCCAGCGCGCTGTCGGCGACGCCGAGGGCTGGGCCGCCGCCGACGTAGAAGGCGGGCTCGGTGATGACCCGGTAGTCGGGGCCGCTCGCGGCGATGGCCGTCATGCCGTCGGTGTAGAGGCCGGGGACGAGCCGGCGCGCGAGGTCGACGTTGGGGCCGGGCCGGCGGGCGAGGAGCCGGTCGAGCTGGATCCGGTCGAGCCGAGTCAGCGAGGCCGTGTCCGGCGAGGCCGCCAGCGAGTCGAGCCAGCGGTTGGTCTCGTACGCCGAGAACGGCCGCACGCCGAAGTCGGCCTGGGGGAGCCGCCCGAGCGCCTGCTGGCGGAGCAGGAACGTTTCGGAAGCCCCGTCGAGCGGCTGGACGCCTTCGAGCTGGGCCGCGGCCGACCCGGCCGTGAGGACCACGAGGGCCAGCGTCTGGACGAAAGAGGAGAGGCGCACGGCGTGGGAGAGGCAGGACCGGCCAAGCTAGCGTCGTCGGCGCCGGCCCCCGGTGCGTTCCCCGTGCCCCACCCGGTCTGCCCGCCGCCACAGCCCGCCTCGGCGCCGAGGCGGGAGGAGCGGGCGCTGCGGCGCCGCGTCAAGGCGCCGACGGGGCCACGTCGAGCACGTCCTCCCGGTCGACGCGGACCAGGCCGGGCGGGCCGCCCTTGACCGGGCGGACGTACTTCTTCTCCGTCACCGTGACCGGCACGACCGACTGGGTCTTGGCCGTCGAGAACCAGGCGGCGAGCCGGGCCGCCTGCGCGACCACCGGCGGCGGCACCACGGTCGACCGGCCGGCCCGCTTGACGACGACGTGGCTGCCGGGCACGCCGCGCGCGTGGAGCCACAGGTCGTGCGGGCTCGCGACGCGCGTGGTCAGCCAGGCGTTGCCCCGGGCGTGCTTCCCGACGAGCGCCTCGAAGCCGCCCGCCAGCGGGAACCGGCGGAACGGCTCGGACGGCCCGTCGTCGCCCCGGGCGCCCAGGATCTGGGCGAGGGCGTCCGCCTCGGTCTCCTGGAGGGCCCGGAGCTCGGCGACCGAGGTCGTCGCCCGGACGCGCGCCGACAGGTCGGCGGCCTCTTCGGCGCCGCGCTGGACCTCGGCCCACCGCGCCTCGGCCGACTCCCGGGCGCGCCGGGTCCGCCGGGCCTTGTCGTAGTACCGCTCGGCGTTCTCGACGGCCGAGCGCGCCGGGTCGAGCGGGATCTCGACCGGCTCGCCCGTCCCGCCCACGATGTCGGGCAGCGTGACGGCGTCGCGGCCTGGGGGCGCGTTGCCGGACGCCATCAGCAGGTGCCCCCAGGTCTCGTAGCGGTCGGCGCGCGACGGCTGGGCCAGCTCGTCCAGCATGGCCTCGGCTGACCGCGCGCGGCGCGCGGCGATGGCGGCCAACGGCTTGTCGAGCGGCGCGTAGAGCGCGCGGTAGGCCCGCTGGGCCAGCGACCGCTTGGCCCAGACTCCGAACCCAGCGTCGACGGTCTCGAACGCCTCGGCCCGCCAGTCGTCCGGGACCCCGGCGCGGGGCACCAGGGCGAACGCCTCGGCCAGCGGCCCGCGCCAGTAGACGACCGGCCGGGGCGTCTCTAGCTCGGCCTGGACCGCGAGGGCCGCCTCGAACAACTCCCCGAGGTGGGCCGTGTCGGGCGCGTCGGCGGGGTCGAGGCCGGCGCGGCGGACGGCGCGGGCAGCGAGATCGCGCGTGAACAGGGGGACGGCGCCGGCGACGGCCTGGCCCAGCGTCTTGCGCTCGCGCCACCGTTCGGCGAACGCCTCGGCCGTGCCCACCTCGGGCGCCGGCCGGGGCACGGGCGCGGGCTCGCCGAGGTGGGCGTCCTCGTCCAGAAACGCCGCGCGCACGACGCCGTCGGCGTCGGTCCAGAACACGTTGGGGCGGGAGCCGAACAGGACCACCTGAAGGCGGCTCCCGTCGGTCAGGTCGAGGAACAGGTGCCGGTCGCGCTCGGCCACGCGGACCCGGCTGACACGCCGGCCGACGGCCCGGCCGAGCACGTCGGCGGTGTTGCGGCGCTGGCGGCCCGCCCCGTCGGTCCGGAAGACGAGCGTGAGCGCCGGGTCGCAGATGACCCGGAGCGTGGTCGGGCCGGCGTCGGTGGCCAGGCCCATCGACAGCTCGCGCGGGCTCTGCGTCCACGCCTCGTCGAGGGTGGCGCCCGCCAGGCGGGCGTCCCACTCGCGAGCGAGGGCGCGGAGGGTGTAGAAGTCCATGCGACAAGGTCGCCCCGCCCGGCCGGCTCTCCCCACCTCGGCGCCGAGGTGGGCGGGGTGGGACTCGGAGGGGCACCGCCAGCGCGGCTACCTCGCCTCCCACCGAGCCACAGGGACGGCTCGCCGCACCTCCCGCGCCACGCAGCAGTCGGACTCCCACCCGACGTAGCGGACGACGCGCGCCTGGTAGACCCCCCGGCTCACCGGCTCGGGGGCGGCGCACACGATGACGCACTCGCACAGCAGGTCGGCCCTGAGCGACAGCGTCAGCGCGACGGTCTCGCCCGCCCGAACCGTCACGCCCAGGTCTTCGAAAGCGTAGCCGACGTACGCCGCCCGGACGGCGTACGCCCCTTCCGGGACGTTCTCGATGACGAACCGTCCGCCGAGACGGGTTGCCGCGCCCACCGCCGTGTCCACCAGCCAGACGTTGGCGCCGACCAGCGGCTCACCCGTCTCGGCGTCCGTCACCGTGCCCACGACCCGGCCCACCTCGGGCGCGCGTTGGGCCCCCGCGGATCCAGCGACCAAGAGGCCGAGGCTGAGGAGGAGCGTGCGCATGGTGGGGCGTGGGTCAGACGCAAGAAGCTGCCCGCCACCCCGTCGGTGCAAGCCGCTCCGGGCTACCCCTCCGACTCGTCGCGCGTCATGTGGCTCCCGTCGGCGCCGTGCTCGTGGACGACCTCGCAGCCGACGCCGGCGCCCGGCCGGACCTGGGCGTCGAACGTCGCGTCGCCCGCCACGACCACCTCGGTGGTCGGGTCGAGGTGGTAGCGGTAGGCCCCCACGCGGACCGCGTGCGTCCCCCGGGGCACGTCCTCGATGACGTAGCGGCCGTCGCGCTGGGAGACCGCGCCCAGGCCCAGCGCCGGGATCACGACGCCAGCGCCCATCACCGGCATCCCGGTCTCGGCGTCGGTGACCCGGCCCGCCAGCGTGCCGAGGTCGGCGGTCGGGCGCGGCCTGGGCGGTGGCTGGGGGCGAGAGCGACGAGGAGGAGTAGGGCGCGCCTGGGCGGCGGTGGCGAGCAGGGCGAGCGCAGAGGACGACGAGTCGCATGGCGGGAGCCCGCGCGGGTAGCGGAGCCCCCACGGGCCGAGGCTCGGGGCTCCTAGAAATAGGGCCCGCCGCTGGGGGGCGCGCTGGGCTGGCGGGTACCGTGCTGGCGACCGCGCCCATGCCCCTCCCCGACGACGCTCTCACCCCGCTCGCCGCCCGGATCCGGTCGGGCGACCGGGCCGCGTTCGAGGCCCTGTTCCGGGCGCTCCACGGCCCGCCCGTCCGCTACGCCTCCGGCTCGCGGAGGCGGCGCGGCGGAGGACGCCGTCCAGGACGCGTTCCTCACCCTGTGGCGTCGCCGCGACGACTCGACCTCGGCCGCTCGGTCCGCGCGCTCCTGTACACGGCGGTCCGCAACGCGCCTGCTCAACCGGGCCCGCGACGTGCCCGCCGCGACGAGCTCCACGACACCATGGACGCCCCCTGCCCCGCCCACGCCGGCCGACGACGTCCCGGCCGCCCTGCTCGGTGACCACATCCGCCGGATGGCTCGGCGAGCTCCCCGAGCGCCAGCGCGAGGCGTTCCGCCTGAGCCGGTACGACGGCCTGAGCCACGCCGAGATCGCCGACGTGATGGCGTGCTCGGTCAAGACCGTCGAGAACCACGTCGGCCGCGCGCTGCGCGACCCTCCGCGACCACCTCGGCCGCGTCGCCCCCGACGCCCTCTAGCCCTGGCCGATGCCTCCCCGACTTCCCCCCCGACGTCTCCGCCGTGGATCGACCGCCAGCCCGCGCCGAGCGTGCCGCGCTCGCCCGCGCCTGGACGTGGCCGGCCTGGCGGAGCCGACGCCGACCTGCCGGACACCGACGAGGCCTGGGCCAGCCTCGGACGCCGCGCTCGACACGCGCCTGACCGACGCCCCGACCGGCCCGGCGCGCGGTCGCCCCCGCCCTGGCGCCGCCCGCGCCGCGCTCCGGTGGGCGCCGCCGGCGCGGCTGCCGCGGTGGCGGTCGTCGCGCCGTCGGTCGGGCGCGCGGGACGACGCTGACCGCCGAGGCCGGGTGCTCGTGGCCGTGCTCCCCGACGGCAGCGAGGTCACGCTGGCGCCGGGCTCCGGGCTCCGCGTACCGCGCGCGGGCTGGCCGGCGACGAGCGCCGGGTCACGCTCGACGGCCAGGGCGACTTCGACGTCGCGACGACCGGCCGTCCGTTCGTGGTCGAGACGTTCAACGCGACGGTCGAGGTGCTGGGCACCGAGTTCGATGTCCGCGCCTGGGCGACGCGCCGCATCCGAGACGGCCGTCGCCCTCGTCGAGGGGTCCGTCCGGTTCCGGTCGCCAGGGCGGCGGTCACGCTCGACCCCGGCCAGGTCGAGCCGCGTGGTCGGCCGCGGCGCGCCCGACGCCGCCGGTCCCGGTCGACGTGGCGGCCGTCACGTCGTGGCGGTCCGGCGGCTTCGCCGTCGTCGACGCGCCGCTGGCGTCGTCGTCGCCGCCGCTCGAGGCCCGGTTCGGGCACGCCGTCTCGATGGGCCCGGCGTCGACCGGGCGCGCCGCCTGACGCTCTTCCTGCCCTCCGCCGACACCGCCGACGCCGTCCTGCGCGACGTGGCCGCCTACCTCGACCTTCGCCTCCAGTCCGGCCCCGACGGCTTCACCGTGCTCGCCCGATGATCCCGCGACTCCTCCTGCTCCTGGGCTCGCCGCCCCCTTGACGTTCGTCGTCTCGGCACGGTAGCGGCCCAGACCGGCGCCGCCCTCGCGCGACGCGCTCCAGGCGCTCGCCCGCGAGCGGGGCCTCCAGATCGTCTACTCCGGCGACCTGGTCGCGGGCCAGACGACGACCTGCCCCGCCTCGGTGCGCCGGTCCGCCCAGGCGGTCGTCGTCCGTGCTGGCGTGCGTGCTCGACGGGACCGGCCTGGAGGCGCGCCGCCTGCCGTCGGGCACCGTCGCGCTCTACCGGGCACAAGCGCCGCGCCCGGCCCCGTCGGCCCGACCCGTCCGCCGCCAGTCCTCCGCGGACGGCCCCGCAGCCGGTCCGACGCGTCACGCTGAGCGGGTTCGTCCGGACGCCGCGACGGGCGAGGCGCTGATCGGCGCCGCCGTCTACGCGCCGGCCCTCGGGCGGGGCGCGACGACCAATGCCTACGGCTTCTTCAGCCTGGCGCTGCCGCCGGGCGACGTCCGGTTCGCCGTCAGCTACGTCGGCTACCAGACCCGTCCGAGACGGTCGCGCTGGGCTCCCGACGTCCGCCTCGACCTCGCGCTCGCGCCCGACCGGCCGGGTGGCGAGGTCGTCGTCGAGGCGGAGGAGGCGCTGGGCCGGCCCGGGTCTCGCCGGTCGGTCGCGCTGACCGGCGAGGACGTCCAGGCGCTGCCGGCGCTGCTGGGCGAGGCCGACCTGCTCAAGGCCCTCCAACTGCAGCCGGGCGTCGGCGGCGGGGCCGAGGGGACGGCCGGGCTCCACGTCCGCGGCGGCACGCCGGACCAGACGCTGCTGCTGCTCGACGGCATCGCCGGTCTACAACGCGGCCACCTGTTCGGCTTCCTGTCGATGTTCAACGCCGACGCGGTCAAGCGCGTCGAGCTGTTCAAGGGCGGCATACCCGGCGCGCTACGGCGGGCGGCTCGTCGTCGGTCGTGGACGTCCGCGTGCGCGAGGGCAACGCGCCAGAGCGGCGCGTGACGCGCCAGGTCGGGCTGCTGTCGAGCGCGGCTCCTGACCGAGGGGCCGCTCGCCGTCAACGGCTCGTACCTGGTCGCCGGCCGGCGGACGTACGTCGACGTGGTCGCCCGGCCGTTCATGAGCCGCGACCGGACCGCGGCCGAGACCGACGGGCAGCAGGTCGACCCAAGAGCCTACTTCTACGACCTCAACGTCAAGGCCAACGGCGCGCCGGCTAGCGCGACCGGGTCTACGTGAGCCTCTACGCCGGGCGTGACGTGTTCGGCGCCGACCGTCGAGCCCCGGCCGACGACTCGGAAGACCGGGCGCGGTGGGCTGAACTGGGGCAACGCGACGGGCCGCTCCGGGGCACGCGCGTCCTCTCGCCGCGACTTCGCGGCCGTCACGGTGACCGCGACCGACTACCGGTTCAGCGTCGGCATCGACGACGCGACGGCATCGGACCGACGACGAGACGTTCGGCGGCCGACTACCTCTCGGGCATCCGCGACGTGTCGCCCAGCTCGACCTCGAGTGGGCCGCCGGGCGCGCGCACACCGTCCGCATCGGTGGCGGGGCGCGTCACGGTTCACGCCCGGCGCGTTCGACTCGCCGCGACCCCCCGGGACGGCCCCGGCGACACGACGCTGGGCGCCGCGCCGACCGACGGGTTCGACGCGGTGGCCTACGTCGAGGACGAGTGGCGCGTCTGGGCCGGCTCACGCTGGGCCTGGGCGTCCTCGGGCCGTCTACACGACGGGCGACGCGGTCTACCCGACGCTGGAGCCCCGGCTGGCGGCCTCGTTCCGCGCCTCAGAGCGCCTGGCCCTCAAGGCGTCGTTCGCGACGACGGCCAGTACCGTCCACCTGCTCACGACCGGCGGCGGGATCGGCCTGCCGGCCGACCTGTGGGTGCCGGCGACCGACCGGGTCGGGCCGGAGCGCGCGTGGCAGGCGGCGTCGGGCGCGGCCGGCTCGCTCCCGTCCGGTGGACGTCTGGACGCTGGAGGGCTACGCGCGAGATGGACGGCCTGGTGGCCTACCGCGACGACGACGCGTTCTCCGCGCCGATCGACGACTGGCAGGACCTGGTCGAGACCGGCCGGCCGCTCGGTCGGCGTCGAGGCGTTCGTCGCACCGACCGCCGGCGACGGCCTGGCTCGGCTACACCCTAGCCCACACCGACCGCCAGTTCGACGGGATCGACGGCGGCGCCCGCTTCCCCTTCCGCTACGACCGCCGCCACGACGTGTCCGTCGCGACGTCGCCACCGGCTGTCGCAGTCGGTTCGACGTGTCGGCGCCTTCGTCTACCGGCACCGGCGACGCCATCACGCTGCCCCAGGCGGTGTACCGGTGCCCGCCTACGGCTACGGCGACCTGGCCGGGTGGGTCCGCCCCCGGGACGACTACGACACGGACGACGGCGTCGCCTACGGGCCCCGCAACGGGTTCCGCCTCCCGGCCTACGTCCGCCTCGACCTGAGTGCGACTGGTACGTCCGCCGCGGCCCGCGGCCCCACGCGCTCTCGCTCCACGTGTACAACGCGACCAACCGGATGAACCCGTTCCTGACCACGCTCGAGCGCAACTACGAGGACGGTGGGCGCCGCCAGCTCTCCGGCGTCGCGCTGTTCCCCGTCCTGCCGACCCTCTCTTACCAGTTCTCGTTCTGATGAGACGCCTCCTGCTCGTCGCCGCGCTCGCGGCCCTGGTCGCCGGCTGCGACTTTACCCCGACGCTCGACATCGAGCTGCCCGCGTTCGAACCGGCCCTGGCCCTGAACGGGGTCCTCGCGGCTGACTCGACCGTCGAGGTCCGGGTGACGGTCGCGCTCGACCCGTACGCCGCTGAGAGCGACTACCGCCGCCGGGGACGGTTCGAGTCGCCGTCCGGCCTGACCGCCGAGCTGTCCCGGAACGGAGAGCCCCCCGTCGCGCTCCGCCTGGAGACGACCGCGTGCCCGACGGGCGTCGTGCTCAGCGGCGAGGTCCAGACCCGGCCGTGCGACCGGCTGGTCTCGGACGTCGCCGTCGAGGCCGGCGCCACCTACACCGTCCGCGCGTCGGCGCCCGGCTTCCCGCCCATCGAGGCGACGGTCACGGTCCCGGAGCGCGTCCCGGCGACCGTCACCGCCCGCCCGCCGACCGTCGACGGCTCCAGGACCGACACCGACCTGACGGTGACGTTCCGGGACCCGGCCGGCCTGGGGCACCGGTACGCGCTCCTGGTCGTGAGCGGGCCGTACTCGTACCCCGACCGCGGGTACTGCGAGTACGGCGGCTGCCCGGACTCGACGGTCCGGGTCTACCGCGACCGCGAGCCGCTGGGCTACACCACGACCGACCCCGTCCTGCTGGCGGGCGCCCGGACCGTGCCGTCCTCCGGGACCGACTTCGTCACGTTCACCGACGAGCAGTTCGACGGGACCGAGCGGGCGTTCCGGCTCCGGTCCCAGGTGTACGACTACGGGACCGGCATCGAGCGAGAGCCGGCCGGCGTCTGGGTCGCGTCGCTCGACGGCCGGACGTTCGGGGCGTACCAGCTCGCGTGGTTCGGCAACCTCACCGGCGACGGGTCCAACCCGTTCTCCGAGCCGGCCGACCTCCCGTCCAACGTCGTCGGCGGGTACGGCCTGCTGGGCGCCGTCACGGTCACCGAGGCGCTGCTCGAGTGAACCCACCTCGGCGGCGTCCCCGAGGCGGGCCGGGTCAGCGCTCCTCGCGGCCCCCCTCGATCAGCTCGCGCGCGCTCTGGAGCGCGGCCGGCGAGACGGCGTCGCCGGCCAGCAGCCCCGCGACGGCCTCGGCCCGCTCGGCCTCGTCGAGCCGGCGGATGTAGGTCCGCGTCCGGCCCTCCTCGACGACCTTCTCGACCAGGAAGTGGACGTCGCCCAGGCTCGCGATCTGGGGGAGGTGCGTGATCGCGATGATCTGGTGGAACTGGGCCAGCCGGTGCATCGACTCGCCCGCGCGCCGCGCGATGGGCCCCGAGATGCCCGTGTCGATCTCGTCGAACACCAGGATCGGCAGCCGCTCCGACTTGGCCAGGATCGCCTTGAGCGCCAGCATGATCCGCGAGACCTCGCCGCCCGAGGCCACCTTGGCGAGCGGCTTGGGGTCCTCGCCCAGGTTGGCCGACAGGTGGAACTCGACCAAGTCGGCCCCGGCCGGGAACGCCTGGACGAGCCGCTGGCGGGGCCCCTCGGGCAGCTTGACCCAGCCGTCGTCGGCGTCCTGGAAGTCGAACCGGACGTCGAACCGGGCGTGGGGCATCCCGAGCGTCGCCAGCTCGACGCCCACGGCCGCCTCGATCCGCTGGGCCACCTCGTGGCGCTTCTGGGACAGCCGGTAGGCCGCCTGCGACAGGGTCTCCTGGCCCGCCGCGATCTGGCTGTCGAGGCGGGCGATGGCCCCCTCGAAGTCCTTGGCCAGGTCGTACGTCGTGCCGATCTCGGCGCGGTAGGCGAGCACGGCCTCGACCGTCCCCCCGTACTTCCGCTCGAGGTAGTCGATCTCCGACATCCGCTCCCGGATCTCGTCGAGCCGCTCGGGGTTGAACTCGATCTCGGCGTTGTAGCCCTGCAGAAACTGGGTCGCCTCCTTCAGGGCGATCTCGGCCGAGCGGATGTCGGAGAGCGTGTCCTCGAAGGCCGCGTCGATCCGGGCCAGGTCCTGGAGCTGGTTCCGGACCAGGACGAGCTGGTCGTAGAGCGCGTCGTCGGACTCCGAGATCTGGGCGTAGAGCTCGGCGGTCGCCTCGTAGAGGTGCTCGGCGTTCTCGAGCACGCGGCGCTCGGCCTCCAGCGCGTCGGCCTCGTCGGGCAGCAGCTCGGCCGCGTCGATCTCCTCGATCTGGAACGCGTAGAGCTCCTTCTGCTTCCGGAGCTCGGACTCGCGCCGGACCAGGTCGCCCCGCTCGGAGGCGAGCGCGGCGACGGCACGGTACGCCTTCCGGTAGGTGTCGACGAGCCCGCCGAGCCCGCCGAAGTTGTCGAGCAGCTCGACGTGCGTCTCGGTCCGCAGGAGCGACTGGTGCTCGTGCTGGCCGTGCAAGTCGATCGTGTTCGAGGCCACCTCGCGCAGGACGTCGAGCGTCGCCGGCGTGTCGTTGATGAACGCCCGGCTCCCGCGCGCCGAGATCTCGCGGCGGACGACCAGGTTGCCGCCCTCCGACGGGTCGATCTCGTGCTCGGCCAGCAGCGCCGGCAGCCGCCCCTCGTCGGCGTTGTCGAAGACGCCCTCCACGACGGCCTTCTTGGCGCCCGTCCGCAGCGCCTCGGTGCTGGCGCGCTCCCCGAGCAGCAGCTTCAGCGCGCCCAGCAGGATCGACTTGCCGGCGCCGGTCTCGCCCGTGATGATGTTGAGCCCGCTGTCGAACTCGACTTCGAGGCGCTCGATGAGCGCGTAGTCGCGGATGGTGAGGCTGCGGAGCACGCCGGGGAAGGTGGGGAGGGGAAGGCTACGTCACGCCGGGGCCCCTGTCATCCGGAACGCCCATGAATGATCCCGCGAGCGCCGGCCCGCCGGGCGCGCACGGACGTAAATCGGGCCTGGAATCGTAACCCGCCCCTCCTCCTCCCGTAGCTCCCACACCTCTCCCGACAGACCCATGACCACCGGCACCATCACCCACTTCGACCCCTCGCGCGGCACGGGCACCGTCACGTGCGCCTCCGGCGGTCGCTTCCCCTTCACGGCCCGCAACGCCCGCCTCTCCCCCGGCGACCGCGTCACCTTCCGGGCCACCGGCGGCATCACCGGGCTCTACGCCCTGGGCGTCCGCCACGTCGGCGCGACGGCCCGGTCGGCGAACGCGCGGCTGGCGTTCCTGCGGCGGTCGCTGGCGCTGTCCCGCCCGATGCTGGCGGTCCGCTAGCGGCCCGCCCGACCCGACGCAGAGCGGCCGGCGAGGAAGTCCCCGCCGGCCGCTGGTGTGTCGGCCCGCCTCGGCGCCGAGGTGGGCCCACACGACGCCGACTTGTCTCGCGTCGTCAAGGCCCGTCCCGCGCGACGGGGGCCGCCTACCCTCCGTCGCGGAGGGCCCGGTCGATCTGGACGCCGGCCTCCTGGGCACGCCGCATCAAGCGACACTCGGGAGGGAGCCCGATGACGCGTCCCGTGGCCGCTGCGCGCTGGACGTGTGGCACGGCGTCGGCGGGGCGCCCCTGTGCGAGCAGGGTGAGCGCGAGCCAGACCTCAGCCCGCACGCGGGCGACCGACCGGGGCGCTCCCGAGGCGCCGCTGCGCCGGATGGCCTCGCGGAGCAGCGCCTCCCCGTCAGCGGGGCGTCCCTGGTTCGTCGCAGCCCACCCCCGGACGGCGTACAGCGCCACGAAGGGCCCGGCCTCGGGCTCCAACTGCCCGGTCAGCCCGCGCTCGGCGACGCGGGCGAGCGAATCGGCGGCGGCGTAGCGACCCGTGGCGAGGTAGAGACGCGCCCGGTCGACGCGCATGGAGTGGCCGACGTGTGCGTCGACGGTCCCGGCTCGCACGAAGCCCGCTTCGGCCAGGGCGAAGGCGGAGTCGGCGGCGGCGTAGCGGCCAGCCTCCAGATGGACGCGGGCGAGCGCCGCCTGCGCCCAGGCCCACTCCAGATCGTCGGGCGTGAGCAGGGCGAGCGACGCTTGCACGATGCGTTGCGCCTCGGCGTCGCGGCCGAGCTCCGCGAGCAGCTTGGCGTAGTTGTTCATCGAGACCGCCTTCCCCCGCATCGGGACCTCCGGCGTGGCCCGGCCGACGGCGACGGCCTCGGCGAGCAACGGACCTGCCGCCGTGAGGTCGCCCAGGAAGGAGCGCGTCAGGGCGTAGTTGTTGGTCATCATGTAGAGGTCCCGCCCCGGGACGTCGAGCGCCCGCCCCTGCCCCAGCGACCGGGCGAAGATCGAGTCGGCCTCGACGTGGCGCCCCTGGTAGTAGCGGATGGCGCCCATCGTCTGGAGGCTGCGCGCGATCTCCAGGTGCGGCGGCTCCACGGCCGACTCGACGAGCGCGAGCGACCGGGCATACTGGCGGTCGGCGTCGTCGAACCGGCTCAGGCCGACGTAGGCGTTCCCCATGTCGCGGCGGACGACGCCCTCGACCACTGGATCGTCGAGGGGCTCCGCGTC
This sequence comes from uncultured Bacteroidota bacterium, assembly GCA_963740235.1. Lineage (GTDB taxonomy): Bacteria > Bacteroidota > Rhodothermia > Rhodothermales > Rubricoccaceae > Rubrivirga. Next base: position 302,731 of record CAVUDG010000007.1, on the reverse strand, counting down.
GAGCCGAGCGACGGCCGCGTCCAGCACCTCGGCGACGGTCACGTCGGGGCCGGCGGCCTCGGAGCGCGAGCTCCAGCGGCCGTCGGCCGAGGTCAGCAGCTCGCTCAGGAAGGCGCTCACGGCCTGGGCCTTGGCGGCCTCGGTCCGCGCGAGGTCGCGCTCCTGGGACAGCCGGACGGTGTAGAGCGCCGTGAGCGCCGTGACGAGCAGGACGACAGCGCCCGCCGCCGCAGCGCCCGCCCGGTGGCGCCGCACGAACCGCCCGAGGCGGTACCCCGCCGTCGAGGGCCGGGCCTCGACGGGGAGGCCCGCCAGCCAGCGCCCGAGGTCGTCGGCGAGGGCCTCGGCCGAGGCGTAGCGGCGGTCGGGCTCCACGGCGAGGGCTTTCATCACGACCGTATCGAGATCGTGGGGCAGATCGCGGCGGTAGGCCGAGGGCGGCGGCGGGGGCGAGCCGGTCACGGTCCGCTCCACGTCCGCTGCCGTCTTCCCCTCCAGATCGTGCGGGCGGCGCCCGGCCAGCAGCTCGTAGAGGACCACGCCGAGCGCGTACACGTCGGTCGCCGTCGTGATCTCGGCGCCGGTGAGCTGCTCCGGGGCGGCGTACGCGCGCGTCATCGCCGCGCCCATCGTCTGCATCGCGTCGGCGGCATCGAGGCCTCCCGGCGAATCGGGATTCAGAAGTTTGGCGATGCCGAAGTCGAGCAGCTTCGGCGTCCCGTCGTCGGTCACGAGCACGTTGGACGGCTTGAGGTCCCGGTGGACGACCAGGCGCCGGTGGGCGTAGGCGGCGGCCTCGCAGACGCGCAGGACCAGCTGGACGCGGGCCTCGACGCTCAGATCGCGGCGGGCGGCCCAGGCCGTGATCGGCTCGCCGTCGACGAGCTCCATCACGAGGTAGGGCGTGCCGTCTTCGGCGAGACCGCCGTCGTAGAGGCGCGCGATGCCGGGGTGCTCCAGCCGCGCCAGCGTCTGGCGCTCGGCGCGGAGCCGGGCCGCCAGCTGACGACGGCCGGGTCCGGAGCGGAGCCGCTTGAGCGCGACGGCCCGCTCGAAGAGCCCGTCGGCGCGCTCGGCGCGGTACACGACGCCCATGCCGCCCTCGCCGAGCAGGTCCGTCAGACGCCACGGCCCCACCTCGGCACCGGGCGCGAGGTCGTCGACGGCGCCCACGAGGCCGCCCACGGGCGACACGAACACGGCCCCTTCGGACGCCGACAGGTACGCCTCCACCTCGTGGCGGAGCGCGGCGTCGGCGGTGCCGTCGGGGCGACGGCAGGCCTCGTCCAGAAAGGCGGCGCGGGCGCCGGGCGGGCGTTCGAGCGCGTCGGCGAGGGTGTCGGCGATGTGGGGCCAGTCGGGAGCGCTCATCGGTTGGGGGGGCTCGTCTGGTTCACCGAGAGAACGCGCGCTCGCGTGCCACGCCTCACCCGGCATCCACGAGACGGCGGGCCAGCCACGCCTGCCCGACGCTCCATCGCCGCTTGACGGTGCGGACGGAGAGGCCCAGGGCCTCGGCGACCTCCTCGGCCGTGAGGCCGCCGAAGTAGCGGAGCTCGACGGTCTGCGCGGTCTCGGCGTCCAGCGCCGCCAGCTGGGCGAGCGCGGCGTCGATCGAGAGGATCTCGTCGAGGTCGACGGACGCGGCGGCCGGCATCGCCCCGCCCTCGGCGAGCGCGTCGAGCGAGCCCGACCGGGCATCGCCGCCCCGTTTCTGGGCCGACTGGGCGCGGGCGTAGTCCACGATCACGTCGCGCATGGCGCGGGCGGCCACGCGGACGAAGTGGGCGCGGTCCGTCAGGTCGAGCGCGTCGGCACGGCCCGCCAGCTTGGCGTAGGCCTCGTGCACCACGGCCGTCGTGTTGACCGTCACCTCGGCGCCGTTCCACACGCGCTGGCGGTGGGCGACGGCCCGGAGCTCGTCGTCGAGCGTCTCGACGATCCGGTCGAGCGCCGCCGCCTCCCCGTCGCGCACCCGGTCCAGCAGGGCGGTGACGGCGTCGGAGGTCATGCAGCGAGTAGAATGAGGCTCCAAGGTACGGCTCTGGCTTTTCTCGCTCGGCCGTGGCACGCCCGGCGCTGGGTTCTCGGTGGGCAGGGTGAGACTTCCCATCCCGCCCATGACCCGCCTCTTTGCCCTGGCCCTGCCGCGCGCTCGCCGCCAGCGCGGCGACCGCCCAGACCTGTCCGCCGCCCGCCGTCCCGCTGGACGGCGGCGGCTGCCTCCGCGCCCCCGCCCCGCTCGCGCGCGGCGGGTCGGCGCCCGTCGTGACGGATAGCGTCGAGGTGGACTACTGAGCTCCGATTCGAGGAGGTCTTCCTCAACGACCCGGACTCCGGGCAGCCCGCCTTCTCGATCCTGGCCGTCAAGGAATGGACGCACATCCCCGGCACCCCGTACTACCGCTCGCTCGACTTTTTCGATGAGGACGGCGATCTCCCGGGCGCCGAGGTCGGCGCGTACTACGGCCTTCAGCTCGGGGCGGGGCTCACGGTCATCCCCGGAGACGAGCTCTTCCCGAGGGACATCGTCGGCCTGCACCGGGCAAGCTGCTCGAGAACCTCATCGGGCTCTCCATCAGCCAGGAGCCGGACGACGACGACGACGAATTTCAGCGACAGGTAGAACGCGCGCGGCGAGACGTAGCAGAAGGAGGCCTCGTTACACGCGCGCGGCGTCTACGCGGCGCTCGACCCAGCCCTGACCACCGAGGTCGCCTTCGAGGCCGACTCGGTGCGCCTCGGCGAGCCCGTTCGAGGTCACGGTGACGGTCACGAACCCGTGGCGCGTTCCGGCCGAGAACGTCCGCGCGGATGGGGAGCTCACGATCACCGACGAAGCCGGCGAGCCCGCAGGCGACGCGCGTCGAGGTCACGGTCATGCCGGAGACCCATCGGCGACCTCGAGGGCGGCGCGTCCGGTGAGTTGCGGTACACGCTCGTGGTTCGAGAGCCGGGGGTCTACACCGTGGACCCGGTGGCGGCGGCGGAGTGGCCCCGCTACTTCGGCGACACCGTGGTCGGGTCGAGTCTGCGTGTGGAGATCCTGGCTCTCGGCTCGCGGGCGGAGGATCGTGCGAGATTGACCTCGGAGAGTCCGGGCTCGTCGTCTGAACTCCATCGAGGACCGGCCCGACGACGACGACACGAACGGCGTGTGTGACACCGGCGAGACGGTGACCCTCGACGACGGCACCGAGGCGGCCGAGCGCACCCTCCGGGCCGCCATCCAGGAGGCCGACGCCCAGGACGGCACCGCCATCGCGTTCGACATCGAGGGCGAGGGCGTCCACACGATCCAGCCTCAGTCCGCACTCCCACCCATCAACGTGCCTGTGGAGCTCGACGCGACGACCCAGCCGGGCTACGACACCACGCCGGTCGTCGTCCTCGATGGGAGCGGCGCGGGGGTCGAACACGACGGGGCTCCGCGTGGTCAACGTGACCGGCGAGACCGTCATCCGTGGCTTCGCCGTCGGCCAGTTCAGACTGGAACGGACTGCTGATCGACGGGAGCAACGGGAATGTCCTCATCGAGGCCAACCACCTCGGGACAGACCCTCTGGCACGGTCGCCGCCGGGAATGGGCGGGCCGGCATCGGTACCGAGGCGGGTCTCATCGAGCACGATCCAGGACAACGTGATCTCTGGAAACGACTCGACGGGCGTTCATTCACCGCCGATGGCATACATCGAGTCATGGAAATCAGATCGGCACGGATATTCAAGGCACTTATGCGATAAGAAACAAGTCTCATGGCGTTTTTGTCTTTTTTGGTCTCGACGGAATTATGAATCCGCGACAACGTCATCTCGGGAAATGAATCATCAGGTGTGTTCTCTGAATTTACCGTGGAGTGTACGCCGAGATCACGGGCAACCGGATCGGAACAAACGAATCAGGTACGGCCGCTCTTCCAAACGGCGCGAACGGAATGAGGATAGACTGTGGAAATCAGGCCCGTCCTGTCAGGTCGGAGGATCCACATCCGATGACGGCAACGTGACATCTCCGGGAATGGCGAGGCTGGACTCGTCGTAACGGCGTCGCCGGTCGATTCTGCCATCGACATCGTGGGCAACCGAATTGGGACGAACACAGATGGAACGGCTGCAATCGGTAACGGTGGCGCAGGGATCGCGACCGATCGCACCAACAGCACTCAGTTCCAAGAGGACAAAGGAACGATTCAAAACAATGTGATCTCTGGAAACGGAGGGGCTGGACTGGACCTCTTCCTTGCCGAACGCACCATCATCGGCAACCGCATTGGGACGAATACGGATGGCACGACTGTACTGCCAAACAACGGCGGCGGGATTCGAATTCATCGATTCGGATCCATCCTCCGAGACAACCTTGTGTCAGGGAACAAGAAATTCGGCATTCAAGTCACCTCGTTCGAAAACTTCACCGCGTTCGATCTCCAGATTGTAGGCAATCGAATTGGAACGAACGATGCGGGAACAGCCGCGCTCGGCAATGACGGCCCTGGCGTCTGGCTCGATAGCGGAGCTGATTTGGTATTTCTCGGCGGATCCGGCGAAGGAGAGCGAAATCTTATTTCAGGGAACACAGGCGACGGTGTTCTCCTCTTGAGTGAGGAAAACGAAGAGGAACTTTTTAACTCTAGACAGAGCAAGATTACAGGTAACTATATAGGAACGGATATAGAAGGAACGAGCCGGATGCCGAACACTGGAGCAGGCATTCATATTGAATACAGCGATGCTGATATTAGGATTCGCCCCTTCGACCTCATTGGCCGGACAGGGGGGCTGCTCTCAGAACCGAGCAACGTGATCTCGGGCAATCTCGGACCCGGTATCTGGATCGAAGGCCGCTGCCGGACGACAGGCTGCCTACCCTTCGTTCTGACCTCTACCAATCCAAGCATAGGGGTGGTGCCGACGCGGGTCAGCGGCAACTTCATTGGGACGGATGTCACCGGCACACAGCCACTCGGAAATGGCGGCCCCGGCCTGCTCCTGACCGACGCCCCGGGCGTCGAGATCACAGAGAACCTCGTCGCGGCCAATGGTGAGGGCATCGCTGTCGGTGGCGTCCTGACGTTTCAGCATCCGGTCCTCGTCAGCGGCAACGTGGTGGGGACGACCCATCGCCCGGAGCGCCACGATGGGCAACGGCGGCGACGGCATTCGCGTGGCCATCGGGTCGCCCATCTCCTCCTTCCCCTCCTTTCCTGAGCCGGGAGCCACACAGAGCCAACTCGTACGTGTCCTGAAGAACACGGTCGTGAACAGCACGGGGGCGGGCATCTCCGTATCGGGGAGCCGCCCCTCTTTCTCCAACAACCCCGGCCCGAACGCGCACCACGTCCGCATTGAAAACAACCGGGTAGGCTTCGTCGGTACTGGCGGTGGGGTGACGCCGATGGGGAACGGTGGAGCTGGCATTCTCTTCGGCGCGGAATCGCGAATCAACATCACCCGGAACAACGTCGTCGCCTACAACGGCGGCGCGGGCATCGCCGTCACCGACGGCTCCTACGACGACCTCCGCTTCAACCGCCTGTTCTCGAACGGCGGCCTCGCCATCGACCTCGGCAACGACGGCGCCGACGAGAACGACTTCGGCGACACCGACGGCGGTCCCAACGGCCGCACCAACCACCCCATCGTGACGACGGCCCTGCTCGCTGACGGCGAGGTCTACGTCAAGGGCGCCGTCAACGCCGCGATCTCGACGGAGTACACGCTCGACTTCTACGCCGAGACCACCGGCGCCGGGGTCTTCGGCGTCGCACAGGGGTTCACCGGCACCTCTCGGGTCACGACGCCCACGATCCCGCTCGGCGGCGTCGGCTTCCTGGAGCCGTTCCAGAGTCGGTTCGCGGCTCGGGCGATTCTGCCGACGCCGGAGATCGGGGGACGGACGGAGGCCGCACTCGAGCCTGGCTGGGGCCTTCACGGCACGGCGACGCACTACCCGGCGCTCGCGGGCACCGGCTTCACCAGCAACGCGGGCACCACCAGCGAGTTTGGCCCGGCCGTCACGATCCGCCCCGCGCCGACCGTCACTGAAGAGGCCCGCGCGGGCGACGACCGGATCGAGCTGAGTTCGGCCGACGGGTTTGAGGAAGGTGACCAAGTCACGATCTGCCCCGGCTGCGAGACCGAGGAGACGCGGACGGTCACGGGCTTCGGGTCGCTGATCTTCGACACGGCGCTCACGTTCGCGCACGCCCCCGGCGAGTCCATCGTGCCGTTCATCCGGGCCGTGTCGAGCGTTCTCGTGCGGTCGGACACGTCGGTCGTGTTCGGCGGCGGGACGGTCGTAGAGGCCCGCTTCGAGGGCGTCGCCGGCGCGGGTCGCGTCGAGGTGGAGCGGTTCCGCCGGGCCCCCGCCAACGTGGACGGGGTCGCGGAGCCGGTGCTGCTCGGGTACCGCTGGGTGGCGTCGCTCGACAGCACGCTGGCGTTCGGGAGCCCCAGCGAGATCGCGTTCCGGCTCTCGGAGATTCCCAACCTGACCGCCCAGTCGCCCGAGGCGCTGGTGGTCTATCGCCGGGCGACGCCGGGCAGCGGCCCGTTCACGGCGCTGCTGACCCGCCTCGACTCGACGGGGGCGGTGGTGAGCACCGGCGTCACGGCCCTCGGCGAGTTCGTCTTGGCGACGACCGAGACGGGGAACGGGACGCCGAACGAGGACGCCCCCGGCGACGGCGACGCCCCGGCGGCGCTCGCGCTCACCGCGTTCCCCAACCCCGCCTCGGGATCGGTGTCGCTGCGGATGGCGCTGCCCCTCCCCGGGCCGACGCGCCTCGCCGTCTACGACGCGCTCGGCCGCGAGGTTGCCCGGCTTGTCGACGGAGACCGACCGGCGGGTGACCAAACGGTCGTACTCGACACCGACCAGCTGGCACCGGGCGTCTACGTAGTCCGGATCGAGTCCGGCGGAGAGGTCGCCACGCGCACCCTCACCGTCGTCCGCTAGCGCCCGCCTCGGCGACCGTGCCGACGCGGGCGGAGGCGGGGTCAGCCGCGCCCGTGGCAGTGCTTGAACTTCTTGCCCGAGCCGCACGGGCACGGCTCGTTGCGGCCGACCGTCTTGTCGACGACGACCGGGGCCGCCTTGGCCGTCGGGTCGCGGTCGGCCGAGCGAGGCGCCGTCGCCGCCGATGCCGGCCGCGTAGTCCGGCGTCGGCCTTCTCCTGCGTCGCCTGGGCGCGGTTCGGGTCCAGGCGCGGCTTCGACGACCTGCTGGACGCGCCGGGCCGCCTGGCGCTGGCTGTCGCCCTGGACCAGCGGGCCGGCCTTGAACACCAGCCCCACGACCTCCTCGTCGACCGTCTGGACGAGCTCCTTGAACAACCGGTACGCCTCCATCTTGTACTCGATGAGCGGGTCCTTCTGGCCGTACGCCCGCAACCCGACGCCCTGCTTGACCTCGTCGAGGTCGCGGAGGTGCTCGGTCCACTTCTCGTCGATCACCGAGAGCACCGCGGCGCGCTCGAGCGCGTCGTTGATCTCCTGGCCCTCCGACTCGATCACCTGCTCGGGCGTGACCGTCGCGCGGAGCACCTTCCGGCCGTCGGTGAAGTCGACGTAGAGCTTGCGGGGCCGCTTCTCGGGGTCCGCGTTGTCCATCATCTCCTTCGCCGACGTGTAGAACGGCCCGGCCAGCGCCGACCGCTTGCGGCGGTAGTGGGCCGTCGCCTCGTCCAGGATCCGGTCGATCAGGCCCTGCTCGCCCAGGTTCGACGCCGTCATCGGGTCGATGTCCATGTCGAAGGCGAGCGACAGCCGGAGCGCCTCCCGGATCTCCTCCAGGTCGCCGTTGCCGAAGTGCGCGCCGACGATCCGCTCGACCAGCTCGGACAGCATGTCCAGGATGTCGCCGCGCAGGCGGTCGCCTTCGAGCGCGTGCATCCGCCGGTCGTAGACCACCTCGCGCTGGGCGTTGAGCACGTCGTCGTACTCGAGCTGGCGCTTGCGGGACGCGAAGTGGTTCTGCTCGACCTTGGTCTGGGACCGCTCGACGCCCTTGGTGAGCCACTTGTGGGTCAGGACCTCGTCCTCCTCCATGCCCAGGCGGTCCATGATCTTGGCCGTCCGGTCGTGGCCGAACAGCCGCATCAGGTCGTCCTCCAGGGACACGTAGAACTGGCTGAACCCGGGGTCGCCCTGGCGGCCGGCGCGGCCCCGGAGCTGCAAGTCGATCCGGCGGCTGTCGTGGCGCTCGGTGCCCAGGATGGCCAGCCCGCCCAGCTCCTGGACGCCCGGGGCCAGCTTGATGTCCGTGCCGCGGCCGGCCATGTTGGTCGCGATCGTGACCGCGCCGACCCGGCCCGCCTCGGCGACGATCTGGGCCTCGGCCTGGGCCCGGCTCGCCTTGGCGTTGAGCACGTTGTGCGGGATCTGGGCCCGCTGCAACAGCCGCGACATCTGCTCCGACGTCTCGACCGAGGCCGTCCCGATCAAGAGCGGCTGGCCGGTCTGGTGGATCTCCTCGACCCGGTTCAGCAGCGCCTTGTACTTGGCCCGCTTGGTCTTGTAGATCAGGTCGTCGTCGTCGTCGCGCGCGATCGGCCGGTTGGTCGGGACGACGACGACGGGGAGCTTGTAGATCTTGTCGAACTCCTCGGACTCGGTCTCGGCCGTCCCGGTCATGCCGGCCAGCTTGGCGTACATCCGGAAGTAGTTCTGGATGGTGACCGTGGCGTAGGTCTGGGTCGCCGCCTGGACCTTCACCTTCTCCTTGGCCTCGATGGCCTGGTGGAGCCCGTCGGAGTAGCGCCGGCCCGGCAGCACGCGGCCCGTGTGCTCGTCGACGATCATGACCTTGTCGTCCTGGACGATGTACTCCTTGTCCTTCTCGTACAGCGTGTACCCGCGGAGCAGCTGGTTGACGGCGTGGATCCGCTCGGACCGCTCGGCGTAGCGCGTGTACAGCTCGCGCTTGGCCTCCTCGGCCTGGTTGCGCAGCTCGCGGAGGTCGTTGTCGAGCTTGTGCTGGCGCTTCTCGCCGTCCAGCGACGCGTCGCCCTTGAGCGACTCGACCAGCTCGGACTTGCTCTCGTCGTAGGCCCCCTCGATCCGGGCGATCTCGCTGCCCACGTCGGGGATGACGAAGAAGTCGGCGTCGGTGCCGGCGGCCCGGCCGATGGCCTCGCGCCCCCGGTCGGTCATCTCGAGCTGGTGCTGGGCCTCGTCGAGCGCGAAGTACAGCGGCTCGTCGACCTCGGGCATCCGCTTGGCGGACTCGGCGAGGTAGACGGCCTCGACGGAGCGGATGAGCATCTCGACGCCCGTCTCGCCCTTGAGCTTGATCAACCGCTTGTTCCGGGGGTAGCCGCGCTGGGACCGGAGGAGCGCGAGCCCGGCCTCGTCGCGGAGCCGCCGGGCCGTCTTCTTGTCGCCGGCCTCCTCGGCCTGGTCGGCCTCCTGGAGCTTGCGCTCGGCGTCGGAGACGTAGCCGGCGACCAGCTTCTGCTGGTCGCGGACGAGCTTCTCGACGGGCGGGTTGAACTCCTTGAACTCGTCGATCGACGCCTGGGGCACGGGGCCCGAGATGATGAGCGGCGTCCGGGCCTCGTCGATCAGGACCGAGTCGACCTCGTCGACGATGGCGTAGTGGTGCTGCCGCTGGACGAGCTGCTCGGCGTCGACCACGAACGAGTTGTCGCGGAGGTAGTCGAACCCGAACTCGTTGTTGGTCCCGTAGGTGATGTCGGCGCGGTAGGCGGCGCGGCGGCCCGGGCTGTGCGACGGGTGCTTGTCGATGCAGTCGACCGTGAGCCCGTGGAACTCGAAGATCGGCGCCATCCACTCGGCGTCGCGCTGGGCGAGGTACGGGTTGACCGTGACCACGTGGACGCCGCGGCCGACGAGGGCGTTGAGGTAGATCGGGGCGACGGACGTGAGCGTCTTGCCCTCGCCGGTCTTCATCTCGGCCACCTGGCCGCGGTGGAGCACGACGCCGCCCAAGAGCTGGACGTCGAACGGGACCATCTGCCACTCGACCTCGGAGCCGCCGGCGAGCCAGCTCTTGCCCAGGAACCGCCGGCACGTCTCCTTGATGACGCCGAACGCCTCGGGCAGGACCTCGTCGAGCGCGTCCTCGACGGCGTCGACCCAGTCGCCCTCGAGGTCGTCGAGGCGGCCGTACAAGTCCTGGCGCTCCCGGACCGACAGCTTCTCGGCGGTCGCGTCCTCGCCGTCGTCCTCGCCGGCGGCCCGGAGCCGGGCGCGGACGTCGGCCTGCTCGGCCTCGACGGGCGCGGCGGCCTCGCGGATCTTGGCGCGGAACGCCTCGGTCCGAGCTTTCAGCTCGTCGTCGGTGACGTGCTGGAGCCGCTCGGCGTGCGCGTTGATCTCGTCGACGAGGGGCCAGAGCCGCTTGAGCTCGCGGTCGTTGGAGTCGCCGCCGAACATCTTCTGGAGAGCCTTGAGCATAGGTGCGGAGTGTCGAACAAAAGGGGAGGCCGGGGCCTCAGGCAAGGTACGTGCCGCCCTCGGCGGAACCCGTGAGGGACGGCGCGGGCGGGGCGTCCGTTTCGCGGTCCGAGACGTTTCCGCGCGTTCTTCCACCCGCACGCCGGGACCTCGTGGGGTCGGGGCACCGGGCCAGAACGGCGCGGCGCCCCCGGGTCGCGCCGCTTCGCTCCGGATTCGCGGGGGCTCGCCACCCGGCCCGCCTCGGCGCCGAGGCGGAGGGGGCCGGCAGGGCGGGAGGCGTGGCGTCGGGTTCCATCGTGGGAAACGGGCTCCCCCGTCTTACAGCCACACCCAGGCGATCATGGCCAGCGCGACCGCGCCCACGATCACGTTGACGACGGCGCCGGTCCGGAGGTAGTCCGCGAACCGGTAGCGGCCGGCGGCCATCACCATCATGTTGGTCTGGTACCCGACCGGCGTCAGGAAGCTGGCCGAGGCCGCGATCGCGACGGCGACCGCGAACGCCTGGGGCGGCGTCCCGGTCGCGGCGGCGGCCTCCAGCCCCACGCCCACCATCATCGCCGCCGCGGCGTTGTTGGTCACGACCTCGGTCAGCAGGCTCGTCACGACGTAGGCCGCCGCGACCACGGCGAGCGGGCCCAGCGGCATCGCGACGCCGGCGACGCCCTCAGCCAGCGCGGCCGCCAGCCCGCTCTGCTCGATGGCCTTGCCCAGGCCCAGCGCGGCCACGATCACCAGGAGCACCGACAGGTCGACCGAGCGCCGGGCCTCGGCCCAGCTCAGGCACCGCGCGGCGACCATCGCCAGCGCGCCCAGGAACGACGTCGTCACGATGGAGACGCCGAACGCGGCCGACACGCCGATCACGCTCACCAGGATGACCAGCGAGGCCGCCGCGCGGGCCGGGTGCGGGACCGTCCGCGGCGGGCGCGCCGGGGCGACCACGTAGAACGTGTCCCGGGTCCGCCCCCAGCGCGCGGGGAACGACGGGGGCGCCTCGACCAGGAGCAGGTCGCCCTCGCGGAGCGGCGTCCGCCCGAGCGCCTCGGGCAGCGCCCGGTCGCGGCGGCGGACGCCCAGCACGACGCCCCCGTAGGTCTCGCGGAACGCGGCCGACCGCAGCGTCTGCCCGACGAGCGGCGACTGGCCCGCGACGACGGCCTCGTAGACCGGCAGGCCCGGCCCGGCCTCGCCCTGGACCCGCTCGACGCCGGGCCGGGCGAGCAGCGCGTCGAGCGCGTCGAGCGAGCCCGTGAACAGCAGCACGTCGCCGCCACGCAGGACCGCCTCGGGCGAGGCCGGGACCACGTCGCCGCCGCTCTCGACGTGGACCAGGAACGCGTCGCCCAGCGCCCGGAGCCCGGCCTCCTCGACCGTCTGGCCCCCCAGGGGCGAGTCGGCCGCCAGGCGGACCTCGAACAGGCAGTCGGCCGGGACCGGCGCCGAGTCGTCCTGGCCCCGGTCGGGGAGCCAGCGGTAGCCGACGGCGGCGAAGTACACGATCACCGCGAGGGCGGCCGGCCCGCCCACGACCGCGAGGTCGAACAGCCCGAGCGGCGCCAGCCCGGCGTCCTCCATGAGCCCGCCCACCAGCAGGTTCGTGCTCGTCCCGATCAGCGTCGTCATGCCGCCGACGATGGCCGCGTACGACAGCGGGATCATCAGCTTCGACGGCGACACGCCGGTCCGCTCGCACCACGCCTGGACGCGCGGCATCAGCATCGCCACCAGCGGCGTGTTGTTGAGGAAGGCCGAGAGCGTGGCCGTCGTCAGCATCATCTGGGCCAGCGTCGCGCCGAGGCCGGCCGAGCGGCGGAACAGCAGCCGGTCGGTGAACGCCAGCGCCCCGGTCGCCTGGACGCCGGCCGCGACCACGAACAGGGCCCCGACGGTCAGCGGCGCCGAGTTGGAGAAGCCGGCGAACGCCTCGTCCGGCGTCAGGACGCCGGTCGCGAGGAGCGGCGCCAGGCTGGCGAACAGGAGCAGCTCGGGCCGCGCGACGTCGCGGACGAGCGCGACCACGAGCCCGACGACGACGGCCAGCGTGAGCCAGGCCTCCCACCCAAGTGCGGACATCAGTAGACCAGTTGGAGGCGGCCGACGACGAGCGTCTCGGCCGGACGGGACGCCGCCCCCGGGGCGGCGGTGAACAGGGTCCGCTCGGCGCTGACCTGGACGCGGACGGCGTCGGTCAGCGACCAGTTGACGCCGACCGCGCCGGCCGTCGCCGTGCGGACCGAGGCCGCGGGGTCGGCGAAGCGCGGGAACGTGTCGGCGTCGAGCGCCAGCCGGTGGACGCGGGCGGCGACCTCGACGGCCCCCCACCGCCCGGTCTCGGCCGCGAACGGGCGGGCCGGGCGGAGGTGCCCCTCGGTCGCGGCCTCGCCGGTCACGACGGCCGCGACGGTGAGCCCGCCGGCCCGCTGGGTGAGCGGCTCCGCGGCGTCACCGAGGCGGACGACCTGGCGGCTCGCGGCGGCCTCGGCCGTCACGCGGACCGGCCCGCCGACGTACGACAGCTGGGGGACGAGCCGCGTGCGGGCCCCGTCGGCCAGGGCGTCCGGGCGGTAGCGGAAGACGGCCACGCGCCCGGACGTCTGGAACGTGGGCAGGAGCGGGGCCGCCGCCGTCCCGCGCGCGGCGCCCGCCGTCCCGGCCACACCGAGCGACAGGCCGCCGAACAGGCCGGACCGGACCGGCCGCACCACGACGCGCGCCGTGACGTCCTTGGCCGCGTCCGGGTCGAGGTCGCCGCTGGCGCCGTCGGGCACGCCGTTCGAGACGGCCAGCTCGACCGACTGGCGCCCGGGCGTGAGCCGGAGCGTCAGCCCGACGTCGCGGTTGGGCACGAGCTGGGTCGGGAAGGCCCGCTCGGGCAGGTCGAGGTCGGTCGGCCGGCGGAGCCGCTCCAGCCCGACCGGCCCCTTGAACTTGCCCACGCGGACCGCTACGCCCGGGACGACGGCCGCCTCGATCCAGGCGTCGAGCAACTCGACGCGCCCGTTCCCGAAGTCCGGCATCGCCCGCACCCGGAACCGCTCGTCGACGACGCCCTCCGCCACCAAGCGGGCCCGGCGGACCAGGAACGTCGAGGCGTCGGTCTCGCCCCAGACGGCGCGCGTGTCGGCCTGGACGTCTCCGTGGAGGGTGAAGGCCGGGCCTTGGGCGGAGGCGGCCGAGGCGAGGGCGAGAAGGAGGGCGACGCGCACCAGAGGGGGGGAGACGGACCGCCGCGGTCACGCGCCGGGCCACACCGGCCCGGCGCGTTCTGATACCCAATCCGGGAGGGGTGTGGGGGTGTGGGAGTAAATCGCACGCCACTCTCACAATCCATCCCTCCCCGCCCCCCCGGTGCCGAGCAGAGACAGATTCGCCGGAGCGGGGAGCCGCCGGCACACACGCTCGGACCCCTTCTCCGACCGACCCCGCCTCGACGTCGAGGCGGGGCTACTCGGCCGCCGGCACCGTCAGGTCGCGGGCGCGGACGGCGTGCTCCCACAGCAGGCGCCCGTCGGCGGCGTGCGTCCGCATCGTCATCGTCCGGTCCGTCCGCGGGCCCTCGACGGTCAGCGTGCCGAAGTTGTGCTCGCCGGCCACGAGCGTCCCGTCGACCCGGAGCGGGTTGGCGAACTCGGGCGAGTCCTCCCGGAGCGGGTACGTCGAGGCGCCGGCCGTGAGCGGGCTCGACGTGAACTCGTACAGCGGGTAGGCGCCGGGCCGGTCCAGCTTCAGCAGCTCGGTGTGGTGCCGGTCGCCGGACAGGAACACGACGCCCTCGATCCGGCGCGCGGCGATCTCGTCCAGCAGCCGCCGGCGCTCGGCCGGGGCGATGGCCGCGAACGTCTCGAAGACCGGGACCGGGTTGAGGAACTGGCCGCCCACGGCGACCACCTTGAACGGGGCCCGGCTGGCCGTGAGCGCGTCCAAGAGCCACTGGGCCTGGACCGGTCCCAGGATGGTCCGCTCGCGCTCGGGCGCGTCGTTGGGCGCCCGGTGGTACCGGTCGTCGAGCACGAAGAACTCGACGTCGGCCCACTGGAACTGGGTGAACACGCCGGGCACGCCGGGCAGCCCGCGCGTCGCCGCGGGCCAGTAGGCCGTGAACGTGTCGAGCGTCTCGCCCTTCAGGACGTAGGACCGGTCGGAGTCGTTGGGGCCGTAGTCGTGGTCGTCCCAGGTCGCGTAGTGGGCCGTCGAGGCGAGCAGCGGCTGCAGGTCCGGCTCGGCCCGGCTGTGGCGGAACCGGTCGTCGATGCCGCCGGCGCTCCACCAGTCGACCTCGCGGAGGTAGGTGTTGTCGCCCAGCCACAGCATCAGGTCCGGGCGGAGCGCGGCGATCTCGCCGAAGATGGCCGTCGAGCCGCCGTAGGCGTTGCCGGGCCGGTCGTAGGCCGGGTCGTTGTCGTAGTAGCACGAGCCGATGGCGGCCGTGAACGCCGGCGGGTCGGTCCGCCACTGCCACAGCGGCTGGGTCGAGAACGCCGTCGGGTAGGCCAGCGCGAGCGCGGCCCCGTCGACCGAGACCGTGTAGGCGTAGGCCGTGCCCGGCTCGAGCCCCACCAGGCGGACCGTCGCGGTCCCGTCGTCGCCCGAGACGGCCGCGCCCGACACCGTCACGCCCGCCTCGGTCACGGCGTCGACGCGGACCCGGGCCGGCCGGTCGGTCTGGACCCAGACGGCCGCGCCGCGGTGCGTGACGTCGGCCAGCATCGGGCCCGAGACCAGCCCGGCAACCTCGGGCTCGTCGGCCGGCGCGCCGGGCTGGGCCAGGCCCGCGCGGACGAGCGCGCGCTGGACGGCCCGCTCCATGGCGGCCTGCCCGCTCGGCGTCGACGACGCGGCGGTCAGGGCGGGGGCGCACCCGCCGAGGAGGACGAGGGCGGCGGCGAACAGGGCGGTGCGGGCGGCGGACATGGGCGGGCCGGGGCGGGGGACCAAAGAAAACGCCGCACCCGGGCGGGGGTGCGGCGTCGGGCGGGCCGTCGGGGACGGCGCCGAGGCGGGGCTACTCGTCCTCGTCCTCGAAGACGGGCTCGGGGCGGACGTCCCACAGCAGCATCTGCTCGATGTCGGTCGAGTCGTCGCCGTCCTCGTCCTCGAACGAGTAGTCGCCGAGCGCGTCGCGCTGGCCCGTCGGGACGCGCGTCCAGGCCCGGCCGTCGGCGTCCTGGAACTCGTCGGGGAACGGGCTCTCGATCCGGTAGCTCGGGTGGTAGCCCCGGTACTTCTTGGCGGCCTCGTAGAGCGCCGCGCGGCGGGCGCCGGGCCGCGTCGCGCTGTAGCCGTAGACCTTGAACGGCGCGATCTCGATGGTCGCGATGACGTCGTCGCCCTCGTCCTCGGGGTCGGAGTACTCGGGGCGGACCACCTTGAACTCGTCGGGGTGGGGGTACGCGCTGCGGTCGTCGAACATAGTCGGAACGGTCGGAAGTCGGAAGGGGAGAAGGTACGCGGCCACGGGGCCCGGACCCCGCTGGCGACGCCGCCGCGGGGCGCTTTCCCGCCCGATTCACCCCGGCCGACGGGATCGCCCCTCTTGCCCCCATCGCAGACCGCGCAGTAGACTCGCCGCGGTTCCTCCCTCCCCCCGTCATGGACGACTTCTCCGACGACGACCTCCGCCTCGACGACGACCTCGAACTGGACGACGACCTCGACGCCGACGACGACCTCGAACTGGACGACGACGACGTCGACCTGGACGACCTCGAGCTCGACGACGACGACCTCGACCTGGACGAGGACATCGACTACGAGCCCGACGACGACGACGAGTTCTAGGCCCCGTCGCCCGCGCCGATCTGTCGGCGAGCGCGAGGCCCCAGGGAGGCCCGTACGGCAAGACCGTGGCTGGGCGCGACGCCGTCAGCTGGCTCCGGAGCCGCGGGCCGGCTAGCTCGAGGCTCCGAAGCCAGCTGACGGCGCGGGGCTCCCGGTCGTGCCACGGAACGGGTCCGCCTCGGCCGCCGGCGCGCCGAGGCCGCCAGGCGGGCGAGCGTCCCGCGGGGATCCGTTATGCCGATCGGGTCCAGCGAGAGCGCCTCGGGCGAGAGGGCTCGCGACCGCTCTGGATGGCCGTTATGAGTGGGCTCCTTTTCATAACGGACGTTGCTGTGCCGGGTCAGGCCCGCTCACAAAGCGGGGCCGTGCTCTGAAGGCCGGGAGCGCCGGTTCTGCACGGTGTGGATAACCCGTGGACGGAGGGTTGTTGCGGCACGCCCGGCCGACCGGTTACTTGAGGTTCGCTTCAAAGCGCTTTCACGCCTTCGGGCTGGAGCCGTCGCGCGTCCAGGGAGGACGGCCCGGCTCGCCCCCGTCCCCCAGCGTGGAGATCTGGCGGCACGAGCCGGTCGGGGTCATGGACCCCGGCCGAGGCCCTGGTGTCGCCCACCGTCCCTCACCGCCCCCCACCCGACATGGCCAAGAAATCGGCCCCCGCCGCCGCGAGCGGCCTCACGATCGACCGCGTCTTTTCCACCGACGGCCAGCACCCGTTCGACAGCGTCACCTGGACCACGCGCGACGCCGCCATCAAGAACTTCAGCGGCGAGGCCATCTTCGAGCAGAAGGGCGTCGAGTTCCCCCAGGCGTTCAGCCCGCTCGCCGTCAACGTCGTCGCGAGCAAGTACTTCTACGGCGACGTCGAGGCGGGCAACGGCACGCCGGCCGAGGGCCAGCGCGAGTACAGCCTCAAGCAGCTCGTCCACCGCGTCACGCGGACGATCACGGACTGGGGCCGCGACCAGCAGCTACTTCGCGAGCGACGCAGACGCCGAGACGTTCTACGACGAGCTGACCTGGCTCTGCACCAACCAGTACGGCGCGTTCAACAGCCCCGTCTGGTTCAACGTCGGGCTGGGCGCCCAGTACGGCGTCCGCGACTCGGGCGGCAAGACGATCTCCGGGTGGGACTTCGAGACGGGCGAGGTCGTCGGCCGTCGACCCCTACGAACGGCCCCAGGCGTCGGCCTGCTTCATCATCTCGGTCGAGGACTCGGTCGACGACATCTGGCAGCTGATGGGCGAGAGCGCCCGGCTGTTCAAGTTCGGCTCGGGCGTCGGGGCCGACTGGTCCAAGCTGCGGTCGAGCCACGAGAAGCTCTCGGGCGGTGGCATCCCGTCGGGCCCGGTCAGCTTCATGAAGGTCCAGGACGCGACCGGCGGCACGATCAAGTCGGGCGGCAAGACGCGACGGGCGGCCATCATGCAGACGCTCAAGGTGTGGCACCCGGACATCCTGGAGTTCGTCCAGCGCCAAGCAGACCGAGGAGCGTAAGGCGTGGGCGCTCATCGAGGAGGGCTACGACGGCTCGTTCAACGGCGACGCCTACGGCTCGGTCGCCTTCCAGAACGTGAACCAGTCGGTCCGCCTGGACGACGCGTTCATGGAGGCCGCCAACAAGGGCGAGACGTACGGCCTGCGCGCGGTCACCTCCGACGAGGTCGTCGACGAGGTCGAGCGCCGAGGACCTCCTGCTGACCATCGCCGAGGGGACCCACGTCTGCGGCGACCCCGGCGCCCAGTACGAGGACACGATCCAGCGCTGGCACACGTGCAAGAACCACGGGCCGATCAACTCGAGCAACCCGTGCTCGGAGTACATGTTCTTGGACGACAGCGCCTGCAACCTGGCGTCGCTCAACCTGATGAAGTTCAAGACGCGAGGACGGGACGTTCGACGTCGAGCGCTACCGGGCCGCGGCCCGGGTCTACATCACGGCCCAGGAGATCCTGGTCGACAACGCGGGCTACCCCTCGCCGACGATCGCGGCCAACAGCCACAAGTACCGCCCGCTGGGGCTCGGGCTTCGCCAACCTCGGCGCCTTGCTGATGTCGATGGGCCTGCCCTACGACTCCGACGAGGGCCGCGCGGTCGCCGGCGCGCTGATGGCGATCGAGCACTGCGAGGGCTACGCCCGCTCGGCCGAGATCGCCGCCAACCCGGCCATCGGCCCGTTCGACGGCTACGCCGACAACGCCGAGCCGATGCTCGACGTCATGCGGATGCACCGCGACGCGGTCCAGGAGATCGACGCGAGCTGCCCGGCCGAGCTCCGCCAGGCGGCCCAGGACAGCGCCGACCGGATGGTCGCGCTCGGCGAGGCCCACGGCTACCGGAACGCCCAGGCGACCGTCCTGGCCCCGACCGGCACCATCGGCTTCATGATGGACTGCGACACGACGGGCATCGAGCCCGACCTCGCGCTCGTCAAGTACAAGCTGCTGGCGGGCAAGGGCGACGGCCTGATGAAGATCGTCAACCAGACGG
Source organism: uncultured Bacteroidota bacterium (assembly GCA_963740235.1). Classification (GTDB taxonomy): domain Bacteria; phylum Bacteroidota; class Rhodothermia; order Rhodothermales; family Rubricoccaceae; genus Rubrivirga. The sequence goes on along the minus strand of CAVUDG010000007.1, from coordinate 284,038 downwards.
TCCCGGAAGCGCTGGCGCGGCTGGGCTACACCGACGCCGAGGCCCGCGTGATCCTGGACTACGTCGACGAGCACGACACGATCGAGGGGGCGCCGGGCCTGCGCGACGCGCACCTGCCCGTCTTCGACTGCGCGTTCAAGCCGTCCAACGGCGAGCGCTACATCTCGCACATGGGCCACATCCGGATGATGGCGGCCTGCCAGCCGTTCATCTCGGGGGCCATCTCGAAGACCGTCAACCTGCCCGAGAGCGCGACGGTCGAGGACATCGCCGACGCCTACATGCAGAGCTGGGAGCTCGGCCTGAAGGCGGTCGCGATCTACCGCGAGAACTCCAAGCGGAGCCAGCCGCTCTCGACCAAGTCCGGCGGGAACACCCAGGGCAAGGCCGAGGCGGTCGAGCTGGAGGCGGCCTCGGGCGACGGCGCCTCGGGCGACGGCGCGGCCGCCGGGACGCCCCACATCCGCGAGGTCGAGACGATCGTCGAGAAGGTGGTCTACCGCCCGCACCGCGAGCGGCTGCCCGACGAGCGGCCCAGCGTGACGCACAAGTTCTCGGTCGCCGGCCACGAGGGCTACCTCCACGTGGGCCTGTACCCGGAGGGCCACCGGAACGCGGGCCGGCCGGGCGAGATCTTTATCACGATGGCCAAGCAGGGCTCGACGATCGCCGGGCTGATGGACAGCTTCGCGACGGCGATCTCGCTGGCCTTCCAGTACGGCGTGCCGCTGGAGGACCTGGTGAGCAAGTTCGGCCACGTCCGGTTCGAGCCGGCCGGGTTCACGAACAACCCCAAGATCCCGATCGCCAAGTCGATCACGGACTACATCTTCCGCTACCTCTCGCTCAAGTTCCTGGGCGGCGGCGACGGGGGGACCCAGGACCTGGCCCAGGACGAGGCGGCCGTGGACCCTACGCTCGGCCGTGGCGACTGAGGCGCAGCGTCACGGCCCGGCAGAGGACCAGTCCCAGGCCGACCTGTTCGCGACGGCCCAGGCGGCCGTCGACGGGGTCCAGAGCAAGCCCAGCCACCTCGGCGGCTCCGTCGAGGCGGTCCTCGAGGCCGACTCGGCCGGCCAGCTCGGGGCCTTCCAGAACCAGGACGACTCGCCGGCCTGCCCCAACTGCGGCGGGATCACGGTCCGCGCGGGGAGCTGCTACAGCTGCCCGAACTGCGGCTCGTCGACGGGCTGCGGCTGATCCCGCCGGTCTCGACTCCCTCGGCCTCGACGCCGAGGCGGGCGCCCCCGGTTCTCCCGAGAGCCGGGGGCGTCTCGCGTTCGGCGGGCGTCGGGATGTTCGCAGTGCTCTCGCGGACGTGCGCCATACTAGCGATACGCATTAACCCGCCGGGTATGAGCAAAGCAGACAAGCATCTCACTCGCCTCCTTCGTGGCACCTCCGACGCCAGCTTCACGTTTGACGAACTCCGGCGGGTCCTACTCCGCCTCGGGTTCGAGCAGCGAGCGCCGAGGGGGAGCCACTACACCTTCGCTCACCCCGCCGTCCCGTCTATCTTGACGATTCCGAAGCGAAAGCCGCTCAAGCCGGTCTACGTCCGGAAAGCCCGCGCGCTCATCACCGACCACGGCCTCGCCAACGATGGAAGCCTCTGACCTCCGCTACGAGATCGTCATCTATTGGAGCGACGACGACGGCGCGTACATCGCCGAGGTCCCCGAGCTCCCCGGCTGCGTGTCGGACGGCGAGACCCACGCCGAGGCGGCAGCGAACGCGGAGGACGCCATGCGGGCGTGGATCGAGACGGCGCGTGGACTCGGCCGCGAGGTCCCCGAGCCCAAAGGTCGCCGACTCCTCTTCGCCTAGCCCCGCCCGCCTCGGGCCCGAGGTGGAGAGAGCCGTGACGCTTCCGCGGTCCGAGGCGCCACGATGGGCGCCCCCGGCCCTAGCGGCCGGGAGCGTTCTCGTCCGTCGGACCGGGGACGGAGGCCTGCCGGTCTTGGTGCCGTCTCTACTTCTCCGTGCACGAGGGCGGGTTGACCATGCCCGCGCTCATGAGGTTGCCGCCGTTGATGGTGCAGGCAAACTCCTTCCCGTTGTCGGCCCGCAACGTGACGTAGGTGTTGGTCCCCTCGGTCCGGCGGGTCAGCAAGGTCAGTTGGGAGGGCTCGTACCCCAGGGCGCCGGCCGACTCCGAGACGACCTTGTCGTCGGACATCATGTTGGTCTTGCCGGCGATCGTCGCGCAGCCGGAGGCCAGGAGGAACGTCGTGAGCGCGAGGAGTCCAGTTTTGAAGGACATGGGCGGGAGCGATAAGAAGGGGTAATGGGAGGCGATGTGGTCGGTCACGGCACGTGTCGACCTAACCGGCCGTCAGAGGAACGACCGGGCCCCGGATAGTTCCCTAGCGGCGCCACGTTTAGCGACCGGGTCGCCCGTGCCGGCCCGCCGGTCCGTCCGCCTCGGGGACGGGACCGAGGTGGGCGCGCCCGGCGGAGAGAGCCCGAGCCGGCCGGGCGACGAGCCCGACGCCTATACTCCGGTACATAGACGAGAGCTCCGTGGCCATTATCGAACCGAACCGAGTCCCCTCCGGCGTCCCCGGGTTCGACGTCCTCCTGGGGGGCGGCTTCCCCGAGGGCCGGATGTACCTGCTGGAAGGGCGGCCCGGGACTGGCAAGACCACGTTCGCCCTCCAGTTCTGCCGGGCGGCCGTCGCGGACGGCGAGCACGTCCTGTACGCCACGCTGTCCCAGCGGGCCGTCGAGCTCCGCGAGATCGCGGCCTCCCACGGGTGGGACCTGGAGGGCGTCGACGTGCTCGACGCCGAGTCGACCGGGCTCGACCTCCGGGCCACCGACCACACCATCTTCCACGCCGGCGACGTCGACCTGGTCGACGTGATCGACACGGTCCTCGGCGAGGTCGAGCGGGTCGGCCCGACGCGGCTCGTGCTCGACTCGGCCGCCGAGCTCCGGCTGCTCGCCGGCGACCCGCTCCGGACCCGGCGCCAGTTCCTCGGGCTCAAGCAGGCGCTCGGCGAGGCCGGCATCACGACGCTCCTGCTCGACGACCACAGCGGGGGCGGCGAGCGACAGCGCGGTCTACTCGATCATGCACGGCGTCGTCCGGATCGAACGCGAGGCCCCCCAGTACGGCCAGGTGTACCGGCGGCTCCAGATCCCCAAGATCCGCGGGGTCGACAACCCGACGGGCTACCACGACGTGCGGATCGAGGTCGGCGGGCTGACGGTCTACCCGAGCCTGACGATGCGGCTCCGCGACGAGGGCGACGACGAGCGGTCCCGGCCCGGCGGCGACGGGGCCCAGGCCGTCGAGGCCGCGCGGACGGGCCGGGTCGACGGGCTCGACGCCATGCTCAACGGGGGGCTCGACCCGGGCTCGTCGTGCGTCGTGGTCGGCGTCTCGGGGACCGGGAAGTCGTCGCTGGCGGCGTCCTACGCCGTCGCCGCGGCCAGCAGCGGGACGCCGGCGGCGATCTACACGTTCGACGAGCGGAAGCGGACGCTGCTCGACCGGATGGACGGGCTCGGCTTCGACATCCGGTCCATGAGCGACGACGTCCTCAAGGTCCAGGAGCTCAGCGCGTCCATCATGACGACGGGCCGGTTCGTCGACCGGGTCCACCGCGACGTCGAGGCGGGCGTCCGGCTGGTCGTGATCGACAGCCTGACCGGGTTCACGCACTCGTGCCCGGGCCCGAACCAGGCGGCCAGCCAGCTCCACGACCTGCTGGCCTACCTCGGCGGACGCGGCGTGGTCACGCTCGTGACCGTCCCCGAGCACGGGCTGATCGGGAGCGCGACCGAGCCCCAGGTCGACGTGAGCTACATCGCCGACACGGTCCTGCTGCTCCAGCACTACGAGGCCGAGGGCGAGATCCGCAAGGCCATCGCCGTCGTCAAGCGGCGGCGGGGCGGCCACGACCAGCGCGTCCGCGAGTTCGAGATGGGCGACGGCGGGCTGGCCGTCGGCGACCCGATCACGGACTACCAGGGCGTGCTGACGGGCGTCCCGGCCCGGGTCGGGATGTCCCGCCTCGGGCCCTGACCGGAGGGGGAGACCCCGCAGTTTCGGGGCCGCGCCGGACCCCCGCGCCATCCGGCTCGTCCTCAACGCCATGGAGACCGCCCGTCCCTCGCCGCCTCACGCCCCGCCCGCTGCGTCCGACGCCGGGCCCCTCAAGGTCGTCGTGTTCGCGCCGTTCGGGCGGGACGCGGAGCTGGTCGCCGAGGCGCTCGCCGAGGTGCCCCTCGACGTGGTCGCGGTGCCCGACGCCGACGCGCTCTGCGAGGTGCTCGCCGGCAGGACCGAGGTGGGCGCGGTCGTGCTCACCGCCGAGGCCCTCCGGGCGCGCGGCCTGACGGGCGTCGCGGACGCCCTGGCCGACGAGCCCGACTGGTCCGAGCTCCCATTCGTCCTGTTCGTCGGCGACGGCTGGTCCACGCGCGACTACCTGGAGGTGGTCCGCCGGTTCGGGCGGGCGGCGGAGCGTGACCGTGCTCGAACGGCCGATCCGCCCGGTCGCCTTCCGGTCCGTCGTGTCGCTCGCCGTGCGCGGCCGCCGGCAGCAGCTCCGCGTGCGGGACCTGCTGGCCCGCGTCGAGGGGTTCAACGCCGAGCTCCAGCGGCGCGTCGACGAGCAGACGGAGGCGCTCCGGGCCCGGGCCGACGAGGTCGAGGCGCTGGCCCGGGCGCTCTCCGAGGCCGAGCTCCGCGAGCGCGAGCGGATCGCCCAGATCTTGCACGACGACGTCCAGCAGATCCTCTACGGCGTCAAGATCCACCTCGGCCTGCTCGCCCGCGACGACGAGACGGAGGCGATCGCCGACCGGGTCGGGAGCTACGTCGACGAGGCCATCAGCCAGACGCGCCTGCTCGCCACCGAGCTCCACCCGTCCACGCTCGCCGACGACGGGATCGAGGCCGCCCTCGGGCTGGGTCGCCGACTTCGTCCGCCGGCGGCACGGCCTGACCATCCACCTCGACGTGATCGACGGGCTGAGCACGCCGGGCTCCGAGAACCTCGCCCTGATGACGCGGGTCGCGCGCGAGCTGCTGTTCAACGTGGTCAAGCACGCCGGGACCGACGAGGCCTGGGTCCGGGCGTGGTGCGACGCCGAGGGGTGCCACCTCGCCGTCCGCGACGAGGGGAGCGGGTTCGCGGCGTCGGAGGCGACCCCGACCGGGCTGGGCCTGACCGACCTCCGCCACCGCCTGGGCGTCGCCGGCGGCCACCTGACCGTCGACACCGAGCCGGACGTGGGCACGACGGTCACCGTCGTGCTCCCCACGCTGAGCCCCGGCCCGCCTCGGGCCCGGCCCGCCTCGGGCCGTCGGTGGGCGGTGCCGGCGCTACAGCATCACCTCGTCGGGGTAGCACCAGCCCCACGTCTCGCCGGGCTCGATGCTCCGGACGACGGGGTGCCCGGTCGCGTGGAAATGGGCCGTGGCGTGCTTGTTCGGCGACGAGTCGCAGCAGCCGACGTGGCCGCACTCCATGCACACCCGCAGGTGGACCCAGCGGTCGCCGTGCTCCAGGCACTCCTGGCAGCCCTGCGGTCCCGGGCGTCACGTCGTGGACGTGGTCGAGGTGGGTGCACCCGGCGGCCGGGTCGGCCGAGAGCGTGACCGAGGCGGCGGTGTCGATCCAGTCGGCGCGTTGCGTGGGCATAGCGGGGAGGGCAGGGAGGGAGGGCGTGCCGGCGTCGGACGTCCGGAACAGGTCGGCGGCGTCGACGAACGACTGGGCCGTGCCGCCGAACACGACCTCGTCGCCGGCCTGGAGCACGAAGGCGCCGCGGGGCTCGGTCGTGACCGCGCCGTCGCGCGTGACCTCGACGGCGTGGAGCAGCCGCTCGTCCAGCCGGAGGTCGCCGAGCGAGTGGCCCGCCGCGCGCGTCCCGCGGCGGATGGTGACCGTCCGCGTCGAGAAGCAGTCGGCGTCGAGCTCGCAGCGGACGGCGGGCGTGTCCATCATCTCGTGGTCGAACGCCTCGTAGGTCCCGTGGCGCAACGTCTCCTCGTGCCGCAAGATCTCGTCGGCGTCGACGCGGTAGTGGCGGAGCACGTCGTCGAACAAGCCGACGACGGCCTCCATCTCGACCGCGATCACGCGGTCGGCCCCGGCCGCGACCAGCTCCTCGGCGTCGTGCGTCGTCGGCGCCGCCGCCACGATGCGGGCCGTCGGGGCGAGCGCGCGGGCGACCGACACCACGCGGTGCGCTTGCTGGGGGTTGTCGTCCGGGCAAGACGAGGAGCTTGGCGCGGTCCAGCCCGACGGCCTCCAGGATGTGGCGCTTGGCGTAGTCGCCCCGGAGCACGCGGAGCCCAGAGGCCTCTGCCTCGCGTGCGCCCACCGGCGAGAGCGTCACGACCACGAACGGGACGCCCGAGCCGTCGAGCACGTGGACGAGCTTCTTGGCCGCCTCCCCGTAGCCGGCCACGATGGTGTGGTTCTCCAGGTCCGCGAAGTGCTCCGGCTCGACCTCGGGCGCCTCGGGCTCCCGCGCGTCCGTCATCCCGCGGAGCTTGGCGGCGAGCCGTCCGGCGTAGGGCGCGGCGACGGGCGTCAGCGCCATCGACACGACGGTCGCCGCGATGAACAGGGGGGCCCCGACCTCGTCCATCCCCAGCGGCGCCAGCCCGGCCTCGCGGCCCGACCGCTCCAGCACGAACGAGAACTCGCCGACCTGGGCCAGCCACAGCCCCGTCGCTGCCGCCGCCGGGATCGGCCCGCCCGACCGCGCGGACGGCCACGAACGTCGTCCCGAACTTCAAGAGCGTCACGGCCACGAGCGCCAGGACGACCAGCCCGAGGTTGTCCCAGACGAAGCCGAGGTCGAGCAGGAGGCCCGACCGACACGAAGAACGTGGCCGAGAACAGGATCTGGAGCGGCAGGATCTCGCTCAGCGCGTGCTCCGAGAACCGGCTCTGGCTCACGACCAGCCCGGCCAGGAAGGCGCCGAGCGAGATCGACACGCCGGCCAGCCCGACCGCGTAGGCCGTCCCGAAGCAGATCGCGATGATGGTGAGCAGGAACAGCTCGGGCGAGCACGTCTGGGCCACGTGCTCCAGGACCGGCGGGAGCACGCGCCGCGCGACCACCAGCACGAACACGATGATGAGCCCGGCCTTCGTCAGCGCCCACGCCAGCTCGCCGCCCGACACGTCGCCGCCGCCGAGCGCCGGCACCAGCAGCACCATCAGGATGACGGCGAGGTCCTGGAAGATCAGCAGCCCGACGGCGCCCTGGCCCACCTCGGTGTTGGTCTCGCCCCGGTCGCCCGAGCAGCTTGAGTCACGATCGCCGTCGACGACAGCGCGACCAGGAAGCCCGTGAACACGGCCGGCCGCCAGTCGACGCCGAACGCGAGGCACAACCCGGCCACCACCGCCGTCGTCAGGCCGACCTGGATCCCGCCGCCGACGAAGATCAGCCGCTGGATCTTCTGGAGCTTGTCGAGCGAGAACTCGATCCCGATCGTGAACAGCAGCAGCAGCACGCCGATCTCGGCCGCCGCGTCGATCAGCTCGGGGTCGGTGACGAGCCCCAGCCCGCTCGGCCCGATCAGCACGCCGGCCAGCAGGAAGCCGACGATCGGCACCAGGCCCACGCGCTGGCTGATGTAGGCGACCACCGCCGCCGCCAGCACGATGGCGACGACCTCGACGAGGAACGGGGGGACGGCGCCGGCGGCGAGGACGAAGGGCATGCGTCGGAGGGGAGGCGGGCGGAGACGGAGCGGCCGATCGCCGGAGAGCTTACGGCAGACCGGGTGCTGGGCCGAGGCCGACCGGACGCGTCGCGGACGACGATCGGTCGCTCGAAAGCAGACCGAACCTGGAGGAGAGACGATGCAGGTCAGCTGTACGTTTGGTGCGAACGGCTCACCTGCCCGATGAGCGCACTCGGCTCCCACCTCCGACCTCCCCCGTCGCCGGACGACCGGCGGGACCGTACCGGCTCCTGGGGGAGCTGGGCCGGGGCGGGATGGGCGTCGTCTACCGGGCCCGACGACACGCGGCTGGGCCGGCCGGTCGCGCTCAAGTTCTTGCCGGCCGCGCTCGCCCGACGACCCGGTCGCCAAGGAGCGCCTGCTGGTCGAGGCCCGCGCGGCGGCCACGCTCGACCACCCCAACGTCTGCACCGTCTACGAGGTGGCCGAGACCGACGACGGCCGGCCCTACATCGCCCTCGCGTGCTACGACGGCGAGACGCTGGCCGAGCGGCTCCAGCGCGGTGCCGCTCCCGGTCCCGAGGCGGTCCGCCTCGGCGCGCGGCGTCGCGGCGGGCGTCGCCGCGGCCCACGCGCGGGGCATCGTCCACCGCGACCTCAAGCCGTCCAACGTGTTCGTGAGCGAGGACGGGACGCCCAAGGTGCTCGACTTCGGCATCGCCAAGATGCCCGACGTGGCCACTGACGAAGACCGGCGAGACGGCGGGGACGCTGGAGTACGGGGCCCCCGAGCAGTCCCGCGGACGGGTCGACGCGCGCTCCGACGTGTGGTCGCTCGGCGTGGTCCTGTACGAGATGCTGACGGGCCGCCGGCCCTTCCGGGCGCGTTCGGCGCGGCCGTGGTCTACGCCGTGCTCGCACGAGGAGCCGCCGCCGCCCAGCACCCTCGCCGACGTCCCGCCCGCGCTCGACGCCGTCGTCGATGCGGTGCCTCGCCAAAGACCCCGCCGACCGCTACGCCGACGCCGGCGGCGCTGGGCGACGCGCTCGACGGCGTCCTCGGGCCCGACGCCCCGGTCGCCAGGCCGCTCCGCCTCGGCGCGGTCACGCGCACCCTGAAGCGATCTCGCTCGATGCTGGCCCTGGTCGCCGCCGTGCTGGTCGGGCTCGTCGCCGCCGGGTGGTGGACGGTCCGCGCCGCGAACGCGACGGGCCTGCCCGCCTCGATCCACCTCGCCGTCCTGCCTCCCGAGGCGGTCCCGGACGGGGCCGACGAGCAGGCGTTCGCCGACGGTCTCGCCGAGATGCTGGCGGGCGGCATCGTCGAGATGACGCCGCCGGACCGCGACGTCTCGGTGGCGTCCGTCTCGGAAGTCCGCGACGCTCGACGTGACGAGCGCCCGACAGGCTGGGGCGGTGCTCGGGGCCAACCTCGCGCTCACGGGGACCCTCCGCCGCGAGGGCGACCGCCTGACGCTGACGCTCTCGCTCGCCACGACGGACGACCGAGCCCCGCCTGCTCGGCTCGCGCACGCTGACCGTCGCTCGCGCCGACGAGGGGAGCCTGCGCGGCTCGCGCCCTCGGCTGCATCGCCGAGCTGCTCGAGTTCACCCTCGAGCCGACGCCGTCCGGCTCACGAGCGAGCACCGACGACCCCGAGGCGCAGAAGTACTACTTCGAGGGCGTCGGGTACCTGGAGCGCGACCGCGACGCCGAGGACCTCGACCGGGCCATCGACCTGTTCGAGCAGGCCATCGAGGTGGACTCGGCGTTCGTCGAGGCCTACGCGCGGCTGGCCGAGGCGGCCCTGGCGAAGTACGAGGCGACGCTGGACCCGGCCTGGGTCGACCGTGCGCAGGTCGGCGGCCGACCGCGCCGACGCGTTCGACCACGACAACCCGGCCGTCTTCGTCGCGCTCTCGACGCTCGCCACGACGACGGGGGAAGGGCGCCAGGCCATGCGCTACGCCCGACGCGCGCTCGCGTTGGACTCGACCCTGTACCGCGCGCACCTCTCCCTGGCCGCAGCCCAGGAGGCCGCATCGGATCTGGAAGGGGCCGAAGCGACGCTGAGAGCGGTCATCCAGCGCGTTCCTACAGCGTGGTTCGGGCCGTACCGGCTCGGGTGGTTCTACCTCCGCCAGTTCCGCCTCGCGGAAGCGGAAGCGGAGTTCGACCGCCTCGTCGCTCTCGCCCCCGACAACTACAAAGGCCACCTGGGGTTGGGAGCAGCACGGCACTACGCGGGCGACGTGGTCGGAGCGCAGAGCAGCGTACGAGCAGTCCATCGCGCTCCGGCCCGACCAGCACGAGGCGTACTCCAACCTCGGCACGCTCCTGCTCGCTCAGGGGGACGCCTCAGGAGCCGTCGAGCGGTACCGCCAGGCGCTCGCGCGTGACAGCATGGACCACGGGGCCTGGCGCAACCTCGCATCGGCGTACTCCGAGACCGGGGACGACGCCCAGTGGCAGTCGGCCATGCGTGGAGCCCTCCGGCGGGCTGAGGTCGCGCTCGCGGTCAACCCCGCCGACCCGGACCTACTCGCCAGCGTCGCGACCTACCGTGAGGGGACCGGGGACCGGGACGGCGCCCGGCAGGCCGCAGCCCAGGCGGCCCGGCTCGCCCCTGCCGGGGCCGGCGTCCAGTACGAGGTCTCGGTCGTGTTCGCGCTGATCGGCGACTCCGACACCGCACTCGACGCGCTGGAGGCTGCAGTCGACGCTGGCCATACCCTCGACGGTGTCGGCGACGTCCCGGCGTTCGCGGCCTTCCTCGATGACCCTCGTTTTGCCTCGCTCGTTCAGCGGGCCACGGTCAACTCCTAGCCTTCCTTATCCCGCCAGACCTCGAAACCCATGAGCCAAGCCGACGACATCGCCGCCGCGAAGGATCTCGATCCCATTGTGGTAAACGTCACTTTAGAGACCAAGGGGAGCGTTCCCTATTTCTGGGCTCATCCAGGGGACCGGGGCAAAGCAGAGCGTGGGCCCCGATACGTCATTTTCCGGGTGCCCAAAGGGAGTGACATTGTTGTTGTGAAAGCCGGGGCGATCGTGGGAGGGGGCATAGACGTGATCTCCAACGTGGGCCCAGGCCAGTCGTCCGGCAAGTACCGGTCTTTCTCGTCTGTGCTCCGACTCACCGTGCGGAGCGACGCGAAGTACCACATCCTCGTCCGCAACGACGAGATGGAATGCCTAGCATATGGTGAGGACCTCAACAGTGCGGAGTGGTCCCACATCGTTCCTACCTGCGAGCCGACTCCCTCCCCCGGTCCCAAAGACCAGGTCCCGCACCCGGCCCCGAAGATCCTTGGCGGCGGGCGGTAGATGGCCACAGTTCGTGGATAGAGCGCGGGCGCGACTGCCCGCTGCGACGCTACACCGCCCCAGTCAGCCCACCTCGGCGACCCCACCGAGCATCTGGCGCACCGCGTCGATCTCGTCGCGGTTGACCGTGTGCCCCATCCCCGGGTACACGCGGGCGTCCACCTCGGCGCCCAAGCGGGCCATCTCGGAGGCCGTCCGCTCGACGCGGGCGAGCGGGATGTGGGGGTCGACGTCCGAGCAGCCGACGAACACCGGCGTCCCGCTCAGCGAGCCAGAGTAGCCGAACGCCTTCTCGGCGTAGCTCCCGCCCATGCCCAGCAGGCGCGGCGCGTCGGCCGGGCCGGGGCCGGTCCCGAGCAGGCCGCCGCTCAGCGCGACCACGCCGCCCCAGCGGCCGGCGTGGCGGGCGGCCGTCTCCAGCGCCAGGCAGGCGCCCTGGCTGAACCCGCCCAGCACGATGCGGGACCGCGGGATCCCCGCCGCCTCCGCCTCGGTGACCGCGCGGAGCACCGCGGCGATGCCCGACGACAGGCCGGGCTCGTTGGCGTCGAGCGGCGCGAGGAAGCTCTGGGGGTACCACGCGCCGCCGGCCGCCTGGGGCGCCAGCCAGGCGAGGTCGGGCCGGTCGATCTCGGCGGCCAGGCCCAGGATGCCCCGGGCGCTGTCGCCCCGGCCGTGGACCAGGACGACCGCCGCCCCGGCCCGGTCCAGCGGGGCCCCGAGGCGGGCGAGCGGCTGGGCGTCGTGGGGAGCCACCGCTAGAGCCCGCGGACCGGGACGCGGACCGCCATCGGCCCGCGCTCGGAGAAGGTGAGCGCGACCTCGACCGTGTCCCCGACCGCCAGGTCGCGCTGGAGGTCGAGCAGCATCACGTGCAACCCGCCCGGTTCGAGCGCGACGGCGCCGCCGGCCGGGACCGGCAGCCCGCCCTCGACCGGGGCCATCTCGCTCAGCCCGTCGGCCGACTGCCGCGTCTGGTGGATCTCGACCCGCCCGGCCGCCTCGGTGCGCGCGGCGACCAGGGTGTCGGGTCCCGCCGTCCCGTTCTCGATCCGGGCGAACATCGCCGAGACGCCGCCCGCCGGGGCCGCCCGCACGTAGGGGTCGGTCAGGGCCAGGAAGTTGGCGGAGACGACCTCGTCGGTGATCGGAGGGTCAGCCGTCGGGCTGTCGGGGACGTCGGGGTCGGGGGCGTCGGCGCAGGCGGCGGCCGCCAGGGCCAGGGTCAGGAGGGGGAGCAGGCGCATCGGGGTGGGAGGTTAGAGGAGCGCGCGGACGTCCTGGGCGACCAGCTCGGGCGGGGCCGCGCTCCCCCCGTAGGTCTCGACGACGCGGCCCTGCTGGTCGATCAGCAAGGCCTTGTCGGTGTGGCTGAGCGCGTAGTAGACGCGCCCGTCGGCGAAGGTGTCCCGGCGCGAGACCTGGTAGCGGATGCCGAGCCGGTCCATCAGCCCGGCGACCGCGGCCGAGTCGCCGGTCGCGAGCCGCCAGCCCGGCCCGAGCTCCCAGGTCTCGGCGTAGCTCCGGAGCGCCGTCGGCGTGTCCCGGGCCGGGTCGAAGGTGAGCGCGACGAACTGGACGCGGTCGGCGTCGGGTCCGAGCGCCTGGCGGACTTTGAGCGTCTGGGCCATCGTCATCGGGCAGACGTCGGGGCAGTTCGTGTAGACCGCCGTGACGTAGGCCAGGCGCCCGTCGAGCGCCGCCGGGAACGCGAACGCGGCCGAGTCCTGGTCGACCAGGGCCACGTCGAGGTCGGTCAGGTCGTCCTCGGGCGCCAGGTGGTCGGGGCGCCCGCCGCAGCCGGCGAGGATGGCGGCCGCGAGTGTCAGGGCCAGCCCGGCCCACCTCGGTCGGGCCGTGGGGAGGGGCGCCGTGCGCATCGCCGTTCGCTGGGGGCTGCCGGGGGATCGTGCCGTCATGGGTGGGACCGGGACAGGGGGAAGGACGCCAACCGGCCGGCCCACGAGAGGACCAGCGCCGAGCCGTCGTCGGCAAACGACCAGGTTAGGCCCTCCGACGGCTCCGGGGTCGCGCCCGCCTCGACCGCCGCGGTCGCGACGTCGAGCGCCGGGTCGTACTCGTCGGCCAGGTGCGCGCCCAGCGCCGCGTTGACGTGGAGCGTCCAGGCGTCCGGGCCCGGGGTCACGAACAGGCTGTAGGCGCCCGGCGCGACGCCCGTCTCGCCGATCCGGAGCGGGACCGTCGTGACCAGTTCGGTCGCGCGGTGGGCGCCGGCGGCCCAGACGGCGCCGTCCGCCACCAGCCCGCCCCAGACCACGCGGCCCCGGGCGTACGGCTTGCCGTGGACGACCGACACGTAGCCGCCGTCGGCGTACCGGAGGCCCGCGCGGCCGACGCCGCTGCCCGGTGGCGGGTCGGCCTCGTCGACGCGGAGGCCGGTCACGACGAACGTCTCGGCCACACTCGCCCCGTCCGCCTCGGTGCCGAGGCGGGCGTGGTCGTGCTGGGCGAGCGCGGGGCCGGCGATGAGGAGGGGGACGAGCGCGAGAAGCCGGGTCATGGGAGGGGGGTCGCTGCGGTGGTCTGGCGGACGCCGTCGCCGTCGTCCCAGAGAAGGTGCCAGCCGCCGGGGCCGGCGGCGAGGTCGGCCGCGTCGCCGTCGACGCGCAGCGTGTCCGCCGCGCCGACGGTGACCACGGCGACGGTCGTCGTCCTGGGGTCCTCGACCGCGAACACGGCCCGGCCGCCGACGGTCGCCGCGCGGACCTGTCCGAGTGGCGCCGGGGCGGCGAGCGGGGAGGGCTCGCCGAAGGAGGCGCCGCGGTCCGTCGAGACCGCCCGCCAGACGCCCATCCGGCCCGGGGCGCCCGTCGCCCACGCGACGTGGACGGCCCCCTCGGCGTCGGTCGTCACGGCCGGGCCCGAGTGGGGGCACCCGTCGATGGCCCACCCGTCGCGGTGAACGCGGGCGGGCGGCCCGGACGTGGCGCCGCCGTCGTCGGAGCGGGCCAGCGCCATGTCGCGCTCGCCGCCGTCGAAGATGTGGCGCCACGCCGCGTAGACGGTCCCGTCGTCGGCGACCGTGAGCGCCGTCCGGCAGCACTGGCAGGTCGCGTCGGCGACCCCCACCGGCGCCGCGAACGTCCGCCCACCGTCGGCCGAGCGGGCCACGAGCAGCTGGCGTCCCCGGCTCGTCCGACTCCGCCGCCGCGTGGTGGGGCTCGCCGTCGTGGGCGGGGTGGGTCGGGACGCCGTGCCCAGCCTGGGCCGTCCGCTGTTGGAACCGGTCTTTCTCCGTCCCGTCGAGCCAGGCGACCACGACCGTCCCGCCGCCCGCGGCCAGGCTGTGGAACGTGTGGCCCGTCGGGAGGCCCGCGTCGGGGTAGGGGCGGACCGGCGTGGCCCACGTCCGGCCGCCGTCGTCGGACCGGGCGACCCAGAGGTCGGAGGCCGGGAACCGCCGGCCCTCGACGGCGCGCTCGACGACGTAGGCCACCACGAGCCCGCCGTCGGCCGTGGCCGCCAGCCGCGGCCCGGCCTGGGTGTGCGACGAGACGCCGGCCTCGACCACGACGACCGGGGCGCCGCCGCCGGCCGGCCGGACGACGAGCCGCTTCAGGGAGTCGACCCAGGCGACGGCGTCGCCGGTGGGGAGGGCCGCCAGCGCCAGGCCGCCCGCCTCGGCGGGGAGACCGTCCGAGGCGGGCGGGGTCGGGGCGCCCGCCTCGGGCGGCGCGTCGGCGCAGCCGGCCGCGAGGACGGCGAGGGCGATCAGGAAGGGTTTCATCGGAGGGGTTCAGGTGTCAGGAGAAGGGGCGGGGGCACGAGCGGAGGCGTCAGGGACCGGTAGGGGTGAGCGTCACACGGCCTGCCGGCCCCTGGCCCCCGACGCCTACCGGCCCAGGCGGTAGCCCAGCCCGACGGTCACCGACCGCGGCAGGCCCGGCGCGTACTGCTGGCGGCCGAACGAGACGGCGGCCGTCGTCGCGTAGCGCGCGTCGGTCGCGTTCAAGAGCGACACCCACAGCTCGGCGCCCCGGAGCGCCGGCCCGGCGTAGCGCGCGCGGACGTTGAGGACCGTGTGGCCGTCGTAGCGCGTCGTGTTCTCGGGGTCCATCCAGTACCCGCTCACGCGCTGGACCTCGCCGGCCAGCCGGAGGCCGCGCGCGAACGGCGGCCGGACGGCGACCTCCCCGTTCGCCACGAACGCCGGCGCCAGGTCCATCCGGTTGCCGTCGTAGCGGACCTCCCGGCCCTCGCGCTCGTCGACCGTGAACTCGACGTACTCGTGGCGCGCGCTCGTGCCCCCGAACCGGACGCTCCACACGTCGTCGGGCTGGACGGTCACGGCGTACTCGACGCCCTGGTGGAGCGTCCGGCCCGCGTTCCGGTCCTCGCGGCTCCCGTCGGCGGCGCGGACGGTGACGATCTCGTCGCGGCCGGTCATCCGGTAGACGGCCGCGTCGAGCGCCAGCCGCCCGTCGAGGAACCGGCCGAACCCGCCGACCTCGTACGAGTCGAACACCGACGGACGCAGCGTCGGGACCTGGACGCCCCGGTAGAGCTCGCCGGCCTCGGGCGGCAAGAAGCCCTGGCTCGTGTTCGCGTAGAGCCCGCGCTCGGGCGTCAGCGCGTAGACCACGCCGATCCGGGGCGTCAGTCGCGAGAACGTGTCCGAGCGGTCGGCGGCGCCCGAGAAGGACCCCGGCGGCAGCGCGTTGTCGAGGTCGTACCGGACCCGGTCGACGCGCAGCCCGCCGACGACGCGGACCGGCCCGAGCGCGACCTCGGCCTGGCCGTAGGCCGCCAGCGTGCCCAGCGTCACGTCGTAGTCGGTCAGCAGCGAGTCGGTCGCCGCGAACCCGGTGAACACGCCCGTCGCCGGGTCGCGCGTCACGTCGGTGAGCTCGGCCACGTACGACGCCGGCGTCCGGTCCACCATCCCGCCCGCGAGCAGGCGGACCGGCCCGCGCTCGACCTCGTGCTGGGCCATGAGCCCCAGGCTCCGGAACGCGTTGTCGTTGACCTCGCCGGTCGCCCGCGACGGGTCGGCGCCGTCGATGCGGAGCCGGTAGTGCGGGTTCTGCCCGACCCGGTTGGTGCGGCCGAACGCCGTGACGGTCGTCCGCTGGGTCCCGCCCCAGACGCGGTCGAGCCGGAGCGCGGCCCGGCCGGCGCGGACCTCGCGGTTGCTGAACGTCTGCAAGCTCGTGACGCCGTTGGTGAAGAAGTTGAGGCTGTCGAGCGAGCCGTCGGTGTCGGTCGTCAGGCTGTTGACCGAGCCCGTCAGCGTCAACCGGGTGGCCGGGTCGAGCGCGGCGTCGGCGCGGGCCGTGAGCGAGAGCTTGTCGTAGTCCGAGTGCTGGCGGAGCCCGTCGCGCTGGCGGGCCCCGTAGCCCGCCGCGAACACGCCGACGCCACCGACGTCGGCCGAGCCCTGAGCGTCGACCCGGCCGTAGCCCTCGGTCCCGCCGCGGAGCGAGGCGCCGGCCCGGGGCGCCGCGCCCGGCTGCGGCGTCACGAAGTTGACCGCGCCGCCGATGGCGCCGGCCCCGTAGAGCGCAGAGCCCGGCCCGCGGACGACCTCGATCCGGTCGACGCCGGCGCTGTTGACCTCGATGAGCGCGTTGTGGTTGAACAGCCCGGCCGGCCGGATCGGGACGCCGTCCTCCAGGTAGAGGTAGAGCGGCTTGTACGAGATCGGCTGGCGGATGGCCATCGCGTGCTGCTCGTTGCCCAGGTCGACCATGAGCACGCCGGGCGAGCGGTTGAGGGCCTCGGCGAGCAGGTTCGGCTTGGTCGCCTCCAGGTCGGCCGCCGAGATCGCGGCGACGGCGAGGGGCGTCTGGGCCCGCGCCTGAGCCGCGCGGCCGGCCGTGACCACGACGGGCTGCAGGTCGGTCGTGGCCGACCGCAGCCGGACCGTCAGGTCGTCGCCCGGACGGGCGCGGACGGTCTCGGACTGGTAGCCCACGAACGAGGCCGTGAGCAGGCCGGGCGTGGGGAGGGCGAGCGTGAACCGGCCGTCGGGGCCGGTCGTGGTGCCGCCGGCCGACACGTCGGCGACGACGGTGACGCCGGGCAGGGCGCTGCCGGTCTGGGCGTCGAGCACGCGACCGGTGACAGTCTGGGCCGAGAGCGGCCCGGCGAGGAGCGCCAGCGCGACGAGCGCGGCGTCCCGCAAGAGGGGGGAGAACATGGGATCGGGGGGAGGCGGGCGGCCAGGTGACCGCCCGGAGGCAACAGGCACACGTCGCCGGCCCGGTCAGGGGCCGGCGGACGATTGGACCTCGCGCCCGACCGCGCGCCGAGACTTACGGAGTCTCCTCACCCGAAACGGGCGAGGCGCGGGCCCGCCACACACGGCGGGCATTCGGATCGGGCACGACGCGTCGCCAGCAGCCCACGACCGCGTCGCCCACAAACGGGCGTCGGTCGAAACGGCGAGCCGGCGGGGCTAGCCCTGCCTCGGCGGCCTGAACACGTCACCCGGCGCCCCCGCGCTCGGGTCGAGGCCCCGCCGCCCCGTCGGCGCCGACGCCGGGCGCCAGCGGTCGGCCGGGACGCCCGAGGCGGGCGGGGCGACCGCCAGCAGCGTCGGCGCGGTGAGCACCGCGGCCGGCGCCTCCGGGCCCTCGCTGTGGCCGTGGTGGGCCTCCATCCGCTTGTCCAAAAAGCACATCCCGTCGCAGTCCGAGTCGGGGTTCTCGCACAGGTGCTCGGCGATGTAGTCCCGCTGGACCTCGAACGCCCCCCAGATCACCAGCGCGCCCAGCGTGCTCGCGAGCACGGCCAGGGCGGCGACGAGGGAGAGGGCGGAGCGGAGGACGGCCACGGTGCAGGCTACGACGGCCGGGGCGGGGCCGCCATGAAGACGCGCGTGCCCCGGCCGGCCCGCCTCGGGCCCGAGGCGGGCGGGGTCACGTCGGGAGCGCGAGCGGCGCGAGCCGGGCCTCGATGGCCGCCCGCTGGGGCTCGTACTGCGGCGGCAGCATCAGCGACTGCCCGAGCGTCTCGGCCGGCTCGTCCACGTCGAACCCCGGGTTGTCGGTGGCGATCTCGAACAGGATGCCGCCCGGCTCGCGCGTGTAGACCGAGTGGAAGTACTGGCGGTCGATCTGGGGCGTCGGGCGCAGGCCCATCGACAGCAGCGTCTCCCGCACCTCCAGCTCGGCGGCGTCGTCGGGCGCGCGGAAGGCGACGTGGTGGACCGTCCCCAGGCCCATCCGCCCCGGCTGCATCTGGGGCGCGCAGTACAGGTCGACGAACTCGGCCCGGTCGGCCGCCGGGTTGACCAGGCGTAGGCGCCCGCCCTCCTGGCCGTGGTCCTGGTAGCCGTAGGCCTCCGTCAGGACGCGCGCCGTCGCGTCGGGGTCGTGCGAGCACAGAGTGACGCTGTGGAACGCGCCCAGGGCCATCGACTCGGGGACCGGCCCGCCGTCCCAAGCGCCGCTCGCGCCCTCGGTCTCGACCAGCTCGATCACCAGCCCGTCCGGGTCGCGCAACGTCAACACGTTCTGGCCGAACCGCGCGGTCGGCGGGGCCACCTGGAGGTCGGCGCCGGGGAGCCGGTCGAGCCAGGCCGAGAGCGCCCCTGGCGCGACCGCGTAGGCCGTCGCCGTCGCCTGCCCGGCCCCGACCCGGCCCCGCAGCCCGTCGGCGGGCCAGGGGAAGAAGGTCAGGACCGAGCCCGGCCGCGCCTGGCTGTCGGCGTAGTAGAGGTGGTAGGTCCCCGGGTCGTCGAAGTTGACGGTCTGCTTGACCAACCGGAGCCCCAGCGTGCCGGCGTAGACGTCGACGTTGGCCTGGGCCGGGCCGCAGATGGCGGTGACGTGGTGGAGGCCGAGGAGGGGAGACGGCATGATCGCTGTGGGGGCGCCCGCCTCGGTACCGAGGCGGGGGGGGGGAGACGGGCGACGCACCCGGCTGCACAAGCGAGAGCCGGAGCCAGCGCGAACCGGGGGTTCGACCGAGCGGTGCAGGGCCTCGTTCCGGACCCGAGTCGAGGGTCGAGATCACGGAAGGAGTATGTTCGCGTATCCCATCCAACCCGGCGTCCCATGGCCCGTCTGCACGTGTTCTCGCTCGCGCTGCTCGCGGGCCTGGCGCTCTCGGCCTCGGCCCAGTCGGTCCCCGAGATCCAGCCCCGCCAGACGATCCGGCTCGCGACCGGCGCGTTCCCCGACGGCCTCGGCCTCGTCCGGTTCTACCCCGCCGGCCCGGGCGTCGACGCGGGCGACGTCGACGGCGACGGCCGGAGCGACCTGGTCCTGGCCGCGGGCCCGGTCGCGGACGCCCGGACGGCCGACCTCGGCGACGTCACCGGGCAGTCGGTCGTCGTGTTCGGCCCGGCCCGCTTGACGGCCCCGAGCCAGGTCGTGCCCGCCCGGCTCCAGCCTGCCGGCGACGTCGACGCCGACGGGTTCGCCGACGCCTACACCGTCCCGCTCTCGGCGGCCGACGGCGGCCCGGTCCGGCTCTACCGGGGCTCGCCCCGGGGCTACGCCGAGGCGGGCGTGGTCACGGTCGGAGGGGCGCCGCTCGCGCTCCCCGCGCTGGAGGGCGCCCGGCTCCTGGCCAGGGGGGACCTCGACGGCGACGGACGGACGGACCTGGCGACGATCGGGACGAGCACGCTCGCGACGGCGCTCACGCTGGTCCTCCCCCGTGGGGGCTCGGCCGTCGACACGGTCGTCGTCCCGTTCCCGAGGACGTCGGACGTGTTCCGGGCGGCACCCGCCGTCGCGGACCTCGACGGGGACGGGCGGGGCGAGGTGGTGATCGTAGGCATCGACCGGACCAACCGACAGCTCCTGATTGAGCGCGTCGACGTCGACGGTGGGCAGGCCACGATTTCCCCGGTCCTGACGGTGGAGGGGACCGGGGCCGGGATCGTCGTCGGCGTGGCGCTCGAGGATGTCGACGGCGACGGCGACCTCGACGCCGTCGTGGACACGGGGTCTCAGACGCTGGTGTTTGCTACCGACAACGGGGCGTTCGACCCGGACCCGTTCGTCTCCGACCGATTCGCGGTCGTCGGCGACCTCGACGGCGACGGCGCTTCAGACGCCCTCTACCTCGACGGCCCCCGACCGGAGGCGGTCGCCTTCGGGCCTGCCACCCTGTCCCCCGACCGGTCGGTCGGGTTCCCGCACGTGGCCGAGGTGCCGGGCCTCCCGGACAACGACGCCCGAGCGGTGCTGGACCTAGGCACGCGCGGCCCGACGGTGAGCGACGTCGACGGGGACGGGCGTGGCGACGTCGTGCTCGGGGTCCAGACGTTCGACCGGGCCGGCGTCTACGCCCAGTCGTTCGGCCGGGCCGTCCTCCGGGCGACCCCCGACCGCGCGGTCACGCTCGACCCGGCCCTCTACGACGGGGCCGACTTCTCCGCCGCCCGCGTCCGCTACGCCGCGGGCCTCGGCGACGTCGACGGGGACGGACTCGACGACCTCGGCGTCGTGTTCGACCGGACGGCGTACGCCGCGGACCCCCGCGTCGAGGTCCGACGGGGCGGCGCGCTCGGCGGGGCTCCGGCGGCTGTGCTGCGGCTGGAGGCCGCCTTTCGCGCGCCGTTCGAGCCCGGCGGCACGCTCTCGCCGGCGCCCAGCGGGATCCGACTGGTGCCCTCCCGGGTGGTCGGCGGCGACTTCGACGGCGACGGCGCCCAGGACGTGGCCGCCGTGTTCCCCCACGCCCCGGCGGTCGTCACTGACGCGGCCCCCGGCGGCCCGTTCGAGGGGTTTCTGGGCGGCGCCGTGATCTGGCTCGGCGGAGCCGGCTTCGACGACACGCCCGACTGGGTCTACGCCTGCGCCCGGGCGGACGGCACGGTGGGACCCGGGTGCGCCCCGACGTCCGGGAGCCTCGGGCTCAGGTCGGCCGCCGCCGCCGACCTCAACGCCGACGGGTTCGACGACCTGGTGATGGCGTCGGAGAGCGGGGACGTCGTCGTCTTGCTCGGCGGGGCGACGCTGCCCGGGGCCGGGGACCCGCTCCCGGCCGACCGTGCCCTCGTGCGGACGCTCGGCGGCTCGGGCGCGCCCCGTTTGACGGCGCTGGGCGACGTGGACGCCGACGGGTTCGAGGACGTGGCGGCCTGCCAACCCCTGAGCGGCGGCTGCCGCGTCCTGCTCGGGTCCACCTCGGGGTCGTCGGGGACCCCCGTGCCGCTCGCGCCAGGCCCGGGGCAGTTCCCCGGGCTCGTGGCGACGGCCGGCGACACGGACGGCGACGGCGCTCCCGACGTCCTGACCGCCAACGCGTTCGGCGCCGACGGGGACCTGCCCATCTCGGTCTACCGCGGCGGGCCAGGCTTCGACGGGACGGCGGACCGCCAGGTGAGCGTGCTCACCGAGATCGGCCTCGCCTCGGCCGGGGCCCCGCCCGTGTTCACCGGCGAGATCACGGCGCTCCCCGACCTCGACGGCGACGACGACGACGAGTTGCTGGCCGCCGACGGGGGCGCGTCCGGAGCCGGCAAGGGCGCGTTCGTCGTGCTGGGCGGGACGTTCCGCCCAGCGGCCCGGCTCGTCGCGCCGAACCCGTCCGTCGGGCTGGGCGTCGACAACAACTCCATCCTGACGGCCGAGTCGTCGGCCGTCGGCGACTTCGACGGGGACGGCGTGACCGACGTGGTGCTCGCCCAGTCGGCCGACACCAACGACGCGCCCGAGGGGAGCCGGCTGCTCGTCTACCGGCTCGACGGGCTCGCGACCCGGTCCGCGGTCGGTCCCGAGGCGGGCGGTCTGAGGCTCCGGGTCGGGCCGAACCCGGCCCGCCGGGCCGTCACGGTCCGGTTCGCGACGACGGTGGCCGGCGAGGTCGAGGTCGAGGTCGTCGACGTGCTCGGCCGGCGGGTCGCGCGCCGCGTCGTGGCGCTGTCGCCCGGCGCCCACGCGGTCCCGGTCCCGCTCGACGGGCTGTCGCCCGGTGCCTACGTCGTCCGCGTCTGGGGCGCGGGGGAGTCGGCGAGTGCCCGGGTGACCGTCGTGCGCTAGGCCGCGCGCGGCTCGGCCCGCCTCGGTGCCGAGGCGGGCCGGGGCGGCCGGGCTAGAGCGTGGCCAGGTGCTGGTGGACGAACGCGACGGCGACCGAGCCCTCGCCGACCGCCGAGGCGACCCGCTTGACCGACTCCGCGCGGACGTCGCCGGCCACGAACACGCCGGGCACGCTGGCCTCCAGCAGGAACGGGGCCCGTTCGAGCGGCCAGCCGTCGAGGTCGCCCTCGCTCAGGTCCGGCCCGGTGCGGACGAACCCGCGTCGGTCCCGGGCGACGGCGTCGGGCAGCCACTCGGTGTGGGGGGCCGCGCCGATAAAGACGAACAGGTAGCTGGTCTCGACGGTCTCGCTCTCGCCCGTCGCGCCGTCTTCGAGCGTGACGCGCTGGAGGTGGCCGTCGCCGCCGAGCGCCGTCGCTTCGGTGTCCAGGCGGACGTCGATCCGGGGGTGCGCCTCGATCCGGTCGACGAGGTACTGGCTCATGCTCTTGGCCAGGTCGTCGCCGCGGACGACGACCGTCACGCGGTCGGCGTAGTCGGCGAAGTGCAGGGCGCCCTGGCCGGCCGAGTTGCCGGCCCCGATCACCAGGACGTGCTCGCCGGCGCAGCCCATCGCCTCGGTCATCGCCGCGCCGTAGTAGACGCCGCGGCCCTCGAAGTCGGCCGCGTTCTCGGCCGGCAGCTTGCGCCAGTCGACGCCGGTCGACAGCATCAGCGCGTGGCACGACAGCTCGCGGCCGTCGTCGAGCGTCAGGATCTTGTACGGGCCGTCGACGCGGACGGCCGCGACCGAGACCGGCGACAGGATCTCGACCCCGAACCGCTCGGCCTGGGCCACGCCGCGCCGCGCGAGGTCGGCGCCGGACAGCCCGGCGGGGAAGCCGAGGTAGTTCTCGATCCGGCTCGACGTGCCGGCCTGCCCGCCCGGCGCCTGTCGCTCCAGCAGGACCGTCTTGAGCCCTTCGCGACGCGCCGTAGACGGCCGACGCGAGCCCGGCCGGCCCGCCGCCGACGATGGCGAGGTCGTAGAACTCGCGCTCGGCGTCCTGGCGCAACCCGATCCGGGCGGCCACGTCGCGGGGCTCGGGCGCCTCCAGGCGCGTCCCGTCCTCCAAGATCACCAGCGGCAGCGCTGCGTCGCCCGCCGCTTCACGCGCCTCGTCGCTCCGCTCGACGTCCTCGAACCGGTACGGGACGTCGTTGCGCGAGAGGAAGTCGCGCAACCGGTGGCCGTCCGCGCTCCACCGGTCGCCGACGAGCCGGAGCCCGCCGTCGCCGGGCCGGTAGGCGCCGCGCCAGTCGGCCAGCAGGTCGTCCAGCGTGGGGTAGAGCGACTGCTCGGGCGGGTCCCAGGGCTTGAGCAGGTAGTAGTCGACGCGGCTGTCGTTGATGGCCGAGATGGCCGCGTCGGTGTCGGCGTAGGCCGTCAGCAGGACGCGCTTGGTCGCGCGGAAAGACCTCGGCGACCTGGGCCAGCAAGCCGACGCCGTCGATCTCGGGCATCCGCTGGTCGGAGAGCACCAGCGCGACCGGCTGCCCGCGGTGGTCCAGCTCGCGGACGGCCGCCAGCGCCTCGGCGCCGGTGTCGGCGCGCAGCACGCGGTAGTCGGTCGCCGTAGCGGCCGCGCAGGTCGCGCGCGACGGCGCGGAGCACGTCGGGGTCGTCGTCGACGCAGACGATGGCGGGGTTGTTGGCGTCGGGCACGGTCGGGGAGAGGCGGGGGACGGCGCGCCCGGCGCGCGGTCCGGATCGCCGCCCTGCGCGCCGGGTTCGCCGGCGAGGGCCCCGCGCTCGGCCGCGCCTACGCGGCGCATTCGCGTTCGCCCCCGACGGGCGCTCGGCCGAGACGCTCCGCCGAGGCGTTCCACCGTGCGCGCCTAGACGCGCACGACCTCGGCGAGCGCCGTCAGGCGGCTCGTGGTCCGGGTGAACTTCTCCGCGATGGCCGCCTCGACGCCGCGCCGGCCGTCGGCGGCGAACCACTCGGCCGGGGCGGTCGCCGGAGGTGAACGACAAGTCGGGCGCGTCGGGCAGGCCGTACAGGTCGTCCGCGACGCGGAGCAGGCGGAGCGCGTCGTCGGTGTCGGCCACGTCGATGCCGTCGACGAACAGGGCGCGGGACTGCGGCCAGCTCGTCGGTCAGGCGCGTCCGCTCGACCTCGGTCGTCAGCCGGATCAGCTCGTCGAACGGCAGCCAGCGCTTGGGCTCGGGCGCGGTCGGCGAACGCGGCCTGCATCGCGGCGCGCGTCGCCTCGGGCGTCGCCGATCCAGGCGCGGCCCTCCTTCTCCAGCCCCTGCCGGAAGTCGTCGCCGCGGACGAGGACGACGTGGTACTGGGCCGCGAACTCCTCGGAGATGAACCGCTCCAGGCGGTCGCGGCCCGACATCTCGGCCGAGACGAACGCGTCGGGCTCGGCGTTGCTCGTCGCCGCCAGCGTCACGCCGCGCTCGCGCAAGGCGCGCAGGACGGCGATCAGGCGGACCTCGCCGGCCGGGTCGTCCAGCTCGACCTCGTCGAGGCACAGCACGCGCGCCCGGGCGGCGACCCGCTCGGCGTAGGCGTCGGGCGGCTCCTGGGCGCGAAACAGGGCCGACGAGTGCGTGTAGGCGCACGCGACCGGCCGGGCGCCGTCCGTGACGGGCGTGCTGAGCGCGTGGAAGATCGACGCCAGCAGGTGCGTCTTGCCCGTCCCGACCGGCCCGACGAGGTAGAGCCCGCCGCGGAGCCCGTCGTCGCGCGCGAACAGGCGCATCCACGCCGGGCGCGCCTCGCGGATGCGGACCAGCCGCACGAACGACTGCGCGCGTGTCCGAGCGCCTCGGCCTGCCCCTCGGTCTGGGGGACGTAGCTCCCGAGGCGGGCGGTGTCGTAGCGGGCCGGCGGTCGGAAGGCGGCCACGGGCTACCGCGCGCCGACGGCGCCGCGCCCGTCGGTGAGGGGGAGCGAGACCAGGTTGGCGAAGGCCCGCCACGCGCCCGGGTTGAGCGCGGCCAACTGGCGGTACCACACCAGCGGCGAGTAGACGTAGGTGCCCGCGCCCGACTCGGCCAGCAGCAGGCCCGTCGTCAAGGGCGCCTCGCCCGGGTCGCCGAGCGACACCAGGCGCTGGTACCGGTCGTCGACGTCGGAGGGGAAGTACAGGCCGCGCTCCTGGACCCAGCCGCCCCAGTCCGCCTCGGTGAGCGCGTGGGGGGACTGGAAGACGGGGTGGTCCGGGACGAGCAGCGACACCGGCGCCTCCTCGACCGTGACCCGGTCGCGGCCGAGGCGCAGGGGGTAGGGCGCCAGACCGTCGTCGGCGTTCCACTCGAACGACTTGTGGTAGCCGACGACGAGGTGCCCGCCGCGCTCGACCCAGTCGAGCAGCCGGTCGCGGTGGGCCACCAGGTCCGGCCGCTCCAGCAGCGCCCGGATGTCGACCACGACCGTGTGGAGCCCGTCGAAGGCGCCGGCCGCCAACGCCGTGCTGTCGAGGTCGACGACGGCCGCGCCCATCACCCCGAGCGCCGTGCCCATCGTCCCGTCGTAGCTCCGCACGAACCCGACGCGCAGGCCGGGCGCCACGGCGACGTCGGGCAGGACCGCCGCCGGCCGCTGGACGATGAACCACGGCAACCCGCAGCCGGTCGTCCGCGCCGACGCCTGGACGCGGTAGGCGCCCGGCCGGGCGTCCGGCAGGTCGACCGTGAACGTCGCGCGGCCGGCCGCCGCCGCGACCGGCTGGGTCCCGAACCAGACGGCCGTGTCGCCGCGGTAGACCGTCATCCCGACGTCGACCGTGTCGCGGAGCGCGTCGTAGACGGTGACCTCGACGGGGATCTCGTTGCGGCCCGGCGTCAGGCGGATCGGGTCCGGCGCGAGGTCGACCGTCGCCGGCGGGACGATCTGGACCGGCAGCCGCCCGCCGCCGACGAGCGCGCCGGCGGCGTCTCGGACGGCGAACAGGAGCGGCGCCGTGCCCGCCTCGGTCGTGTACTGGGCGCGGTAGGCCGGCGCCGAGGGCGCCGTGCCCGACGGGATCGGCACGCGCAGCCGGCCCGCGCCGGCCGCCGCGCTCACGGGCTCGGCCGCGAACAGCCCGCGCGTCGGGGCGCCCGGCGGCGGGTAGACCGTGACCGTCTGGCCGGCCCCGAGCGCGCCCAGGTCGACGTAGACCGACTGGCTCGGGACGACCACCTCCGACGACACGCCGAGGCGGACCGACCGGAGCCGGCCGCTGTCGACCATCGTCGCCAGGTCGAGCGCGGCGGCGGCCGGGTTCGGGGCGAGCCCGGCGGCCAGGTCGGTCGCGCCCGCCGGCAGCGCCGGCACGCCCGGGGCCGACGCCAGCAGCCGGAACGTCGTCGTCTCGCGCTTGAACCGGGGCGCGAACGCGTCGAACCCCTGGCTCACGTGCTGCGACACGGCGGCCACGGCCCGGTCGGCGCACGCCTCGGCCGGGCGGACGTCGGTCGCCGCGCACGGCCCGCCGACGGGGACGGTCACGTCGATCGCGTCCGGCGACGCGTCCGACCACCCGCCGACGCGCAGGAACAGCCGCGACGGCTGCCACAGGTCGACGCCCTCGGCCTCTAGCTGCTCGGGCCGGTAGCTCGGGTCGGCGGCGAGCGAGAACGCCTGGTAGGCCGCGATCCCGGTCGCCTGGTGGTGCCCGTGCTGGGCGTCGGGCCAGGCCGTCGTGGTGTCGTGGTTGGTGAACATCACGTCGGGCTTGAGCCGGCGGACGAGCGCGACCACGTCGGCCACGAGCGCGTCCTGGCCCGCCTCGGCGTCCAGGCCGGCCGGGTCGACGGTCTGCCAGAACCCGGTCCGCACGCCGCTCCACTCGCTGAACGCCTCCCGGGCGTGCTTCGAGAACCCGAAGTCGTAGCGGTCGAGGTAGACGACGCGCGTGCCCAGGATGCGGGCCGCCGCCTCGGTCTCGGCCGTCCGGATGGCGCCCAGCCGCTCGTACAGGTCGGGCCCGGCCTCGTTCTGCCCGCCCTCGCCGCGCGTCGTGACGACGGAGTAGACGACGGCGTCCTGGTTGCCCCGGTAGTAGGCCATCGTGAGCCCGTCCTCGTCGTCGGGGTGGGCGGCCAGGTTCATCACGACGAGCGGCCGGTCGGGGGCGTCGAGCGCGGGCGGCGGCGTGCTCTGGGCCCGGGCGGGGCCGGCCAGCGCAGCGAGCAGAAAGGCGACGGCGAGTCGGAGCATCGGGCGGTCGGAGGCAGTTGCCGAAACGTACCGACGGGCACCGCCCGGCGATCCCGGCCGCCCGTGAGGACCGGGGGGACGCCCGACCCCGTCCGCCTCGGCACCGAGGCCGGCGTCCTGGGCGTCGGCGAGGTGCCAGCGGCGGCGGGCACGGCGCGTCCTGTCCCTGCGGGCGTGCCGTCCGGAGTAGGCGGGACCGCCGTCCGGTGGACCGAGCCGGACGGGCACGACCCGTCGGGCCCCCGCCGACCTCCGCGTGTCTGCCGACCGCGGGTGCCCGCCTCGGTCGGCTGGGGGAGGGGGCCGGCGGAGCCACCGAGGCGGGCGGGGTCGGCCCGAAACCCCGGACGGGGGGCCGGGCGTTGGCATCGCCCCCCCAGACCCCGCCCCATGCCGATCACCGACGCCGACCGCGCCTTCCTGTTCGACCTGCTCCGCACGCCGTCGCCGACCGGCTTCGAGGCGCCCGGCCAGCGCGTCTGGGCCGCCCGCGCCCGGTCCCGCGCCGACCGCGTCGAGAGCGACGCCTACGGCAACGCCTGGGCCACGCGCGACGGGACGAAGGGCGCCCCGCGGTGATGCTGGAGGCGCACGCCGACGAGATCGGCTTCGCCATCAAGCACGTCACCGACGACGGCTTTCTGCGCGTCGACCGCATCGGCGGGACGCGACCACGCGCTCGCGCGCGCGCGCCGGCGCTGATCTTCCTGGGCGCCGACGGGCCCGTGCCGGGCATCCTGGGCAACACGGCGATCCACCTCCGCGACCGCGACCGACGAGAAGGTGCCCAAGGTCGAAGACCTGTTCGTCGATGTCGGCGCGACGTCGACCCGAGGGCGTCGCCGCGCTGGGCCTCCGGGTCGGGCACCCGGGCGTCTACGCCGACGCGGCCGAGATGCGACGCGAGACGCGCGTCGCCGGGCGCGCGCTCGACAACCGGCTGGGCGGCTTCGTGCTCGCCCAGGTGCTCGCGCGCCTCGGCGACCGGAGACGACGCACGCGGCCGAGGTCGTCGCGCTCAACGCCGTCCAGGAGGAGATCGGCGGCAACGGGGCCAAGATGGCGACCTACGCGATCCAGCCCGACGTGGCCGTCGTGCTCGACGTCACGCACGCGACCGACTCGCCGGGCATCGACGCGGCCAAGCACGGCTCGGTCAAGCTGGGCGAGGGCCCGACCGTCACGCACGGAACGGTCAACCACCCGGCCGTCGTCGCGCGCCTGGTCGAGGTCGCCGAGGCCGAGGGGATTCCGCTCCAGCACGAGTCGTCGAGCCGCTACTCGGGGACGGACACCGACGTGATCTTCACGACGCGCGCCGGCATCCCGGCCGCGCTCGTCTCGATCCCGATGCGCTACATGCACTCGACCGTCGAGACCGTCGACCTGGCCGACGTCGAGCACACGGTCGCGCTGCTGGCCGCCTTCGTCCGCTCGGTCCGCGCCGACGACGCGTTCCGGACGGCGGTGCTCTAGCCCGCCCGCCTCGGCCGCCCCCTCGGCCCCTCCGCCGAGGCGGGCGGTGTCACCCCGCAGGTCCTCCCCCTCGTCCTCACCGATGCCCGAGACCGACCCGTCCCTCACGCCCCGCTGCCTCAAGTGCGGCTCGGACGCGATGGTGCCCGACGCCCTGCTCCTGGAGCGGACCAACGAGGGGCGCCGCCGGCCGGTCGAGACGGTCGTCCAGACGCGGCCGGACGCCTGGGTCCTGAAAGGGGAGGTGAGCCAGCCGACGCGCGCTCAGGTCTGCGGCGACTGCGGGTTCGTCGAGCTCTACGCCGTCGACCCCCACGCGATCTGGGACGCCCACGTCGACCGGACCGCCCGCGAGCTCGACTCCTAACCCCATGCCCGAGACCACCCTGTCGCCTCGCTGCACGCGGTGCGGCTCCGACGCCTTGATCCCGGACGCTTTCGTCTACGCCGAGGGGTACGGCGCGGGCACGCTGTCCGTCGGCGTGTTCAAGAAGCCCGAGGCCATGGTGATGAAGCAGCCCGTCCGGACGGGCCTCCAGGTCCGGGTCTGCGGCGACTGCGGGTTCGTCGAGGCCCAGGCCGACGACTTCCGCCTGCTGTGGCAGGCCTACGTTGACCGGTTGTCGCGCGAGTTCGGCCGGTAGGCCAGCCCCGCCCGCCTCGGGGCCGAGGCCGGGGGACCCGGGGCACGGGCCGGGCGGCTCGGGCGGGCGGAACGCCCTGCCGGGCGCGGCGGCCGCGCCTAGCTTGGCCCGCCCCCCACGACGCCGATGCTCCGCACGCTCCCGCTCCTGCTCGCCCTCGCCGCGGCCCTGACGGCCTGCGGGTCGAGCCCCGCCGACGCCGAGCCCTTCGAGGGGCGCGAGGACGGCGTCGAGACCGGCGTCGGCTCGGTCGTCCTCTACTCGCTCCGCAACAACGCGCCCGACTCGGCCGGCGTCGCGGCCGTGATTCCGCCTGCCGACTCCGCGACGACGCGCTGGGACCTCGGCTTCCGCGGGACCGAGGTGCTGGTCAACGGCGGCAGCAGCGGGCTGGGCGCCGGCATCGGCGTCGTGGTGGACGTCCCGTTCGACGAGATCGACGACGCGCTCCTGGACGACGCCACGTACCGCCGCGACGGCGAGTCGCCGTGCCCCTCGGGCCCGCCGCGCGCCGTCTGCACGGGGCCGGGCGACGGCTGGTTCGAGACCCAGACGCTGGCCGACGGGCGCGAGGTGGTCGTTCCGATCCCGGGGCGGACGTTGCTCCTCCGCCTGGGCGACGGCCAGGGCTACGCCAAGGTGGAATTCGAGAGCTACTACCGCGGGGCGCCCGACCCGGTCGAGGCCGACGCCCAAGCGGGCGTCTACGCGTTCCGCTACGCCGTCAGCCCGGACGGCACGTCGTTCCTGCCGGACGAGTAGCGCCGCCGGCCTCGGCCGGACGCTCGGCGAGAGAACCGGGCGGAGCGCGGGGCGTCTTGGGCGCCCGCCCTCCCGACCGTATGCGTTTCCTCCTGTTCGCGGCCGTCCTCGCGGCCGCCTGCGCCGACGCGCCCGCCGACGCCCCGGCCGACCGCGCGCCCAAGGTGGTCGTCCGCGCGGTCTACATCCAACCGATGTACGGCGGCGACGCGATGCTCGTCAACCACGAGGCCATCCCAGGTCGGATGCCGGCCATGCAGATGGCGCTCCGCCTGTACACGCCCGCGCTGCTGGACAGCGTGACCGAGGGGGCCCGAGTCTCGCTCACGCTCGACAGCGCCTCGCTCGAGGTGCTCGGCATCGAGACGCTGCCGTTCGAGACCGACCTCAACCTGGACCCGGGCGACGCCAACGGCCGGGGCGGGATCGTCCTGCCGGGCCTGGAGGAATAGGCGCCGCCTGGAGGCTGGCCGCGGCGGTCCCGGCCGGTCCCGGTCGCGCGAGACGGTCGCGCGAGACGGTCGCACGGAGGCCGGCCCGCTGGCGCCGGGACCGGCCGGGCCCCATTTTGCGGGCCCCCGCCGCCGTCCCCATGCGCCCGCTCCTGCTCGCCGTCCTGCTCACCGCCGCCGCCGCCGCCCAGCCCGGGGCGCTCACGGTCGAGGCCGGCTCGGCGCCGCTCATGACCAACCTGGGCGCGCGCGACGTCCAGTCGCTCAACGGCTCGTGGGCGGCCGTCGTGGACCCCTACGAGGTCGGCTACCGCAACATCCTGACGCTGGAGCCGATGCGGCCCGACCGGCGCGACATGTTCGGCAACGACGCCCGGATGCAGGACCCCGGCGACCGGATCGAGCACGACTTCTCGACGTCGCGGCGCCTGCACGTGCCCGGCGACTGGAACACCCAGGCGCCCGACCTCTTCCTCTACGAGGGGACGGTCTGGTACCAGCGCGAGATCGCCGACCCGCGCGCCGAGGCGGAGCGGGCCGCCGGCCGGCGCGTGTTCTTGCACGTCGGCGGGGCCAACTACGAGACGCTGGGCTGGCTCGGCGGCACGCCCCTCGGTGGCCACGAGGGCGGGTTCACGCCGTTCCAGTTCGAACTGACCGACGCGCTCACCGGCGGCCCGCAGTCGCTCGTGCTCAAGGTCGACGACCGCCGCCGCCGCGACGCCGTCCCGACGCTGGCGACCGACTGGTGGAACTACGGCGGGCTGACGCGCGACGTGGCGCTCGTCGAGGTGCCGGCCACCTTCATCCGCGACACGTTCGTCCAGCTCGACCCCGAGTCGCCGGACGAGATCGCGGGCTGGGTCCAGCTCGACGGCGCCCGCCAGGCCGGCGCGACCGTCCGCGTCACGGTCGGCGGCCGGACGGCGGGCGCCACGACCGGCGCCGACGGCCGCGCGGCGTTCCGGCTCTCCGCCTCGGGCCTCCCGCGGTGGCACCCGGACGACCCCGCGCGGCACACCGTCGAGGTGGTCGCCCAGGCCGGGCCGGACCGCCTGGACCGGACGACCGAGCGGGTCGGCTTCCGGACGCTGGCCACGCGCGGGACCGAGATCCTGCTCAACGGCGAGCCCCTCTTCCTGCGCGGCATCTCGATGCACGAGGAGCGGCCCGGCGGCGGCCGCGCGTTCGCGCCGGAGCACGCGGCGACGCTGTTCGGATGGGCGCGCGAGATGAACGCCAACTTCGTCCGCCTCGCCCACTACCCCCACAACGCCCACACCGTCGAGCTGGCCGACAGCCTGGGCGTCCTGCTCTGGGCCGAGGTCCCGGTCTACTGGGCCATCGACTGGGAGAACCCCGAGACCTACGCCCGCGCCGAGCGCCAGATCACCGAGCTGGTCACGCGCGACAAGAACCGGGCGGCCGTGGTCCTGTGGAGCGTCGCCAACGAGACGCCCCAGTCGGACGCCCGGCTGGCGTTCCTGCGCGGGCTGATCGGGACCGTCCGTGACCTCGACCCGACGCGGCTGGTCACGGCGGCCCTGTTCAAGGAGACGAGGGGCGACACCGTCGTCGTGGACGACGTGTTGGCGGCCGACCTCGACGTCCAGGGCGTCAACGAGTACGTCGGCTGGTACGAGGGCCGGCCCGCACGGGCCGACGAGCTGTCGTGGCGCCTGGTCTACGACAAGCCGCTCGTCGTCTCGGAGTTCGGGGGCGGCGCGCTCGCCGGCCTGCGCGGCGCGCCGGGCGAGATCTGGACCGAGGACTACCAGCGCGAGCTCTACGAACGGCAGGTGGCGATGCTCGACCGCGTCGACGGGCTGGCGGGCGCGAGCCCGTGGATCCTGATGGACTTCCGCTCGCCCCGGCGCCCGCTCCCCGGCATCCAGGATTTTTGGAACCGCAAGGGGCTGGTCTCGCCCGAAGGGCACCGGAAGCGGGCGTTCGACGTGATGCGCCGGTGGTACGGCGAGATCCGGGACCGCGAGGAGTGACGCCGTCCGCCCGGCGTCGCCAGACGGCGCGAGCGGAACGACACTCAGAGCGACGCTCGCAGCCCCACCCCGACGAAGGGGGGCGGCGCGGCGTCGGTCAGCCCGGTCCCCGCGCGGGCGTCGATCTGAGAGGGGAGGACGGCGACGGCGACGCCCCCGTGCGCCACGACGGCCACGCCCTCGGGGGACGACGCCGCCTCGGCCTCCGCGAACGCCCCGAGGCGGCCCCGCCCGGCCGACACCAGCGCCACGGCGGCGCCGTCGACCCGGCGGAGGGCCCGGTCCCACGCGCCCTCGGCCTGGACGCCCACCTGGACACCTCCCAGGTCCCGCCCGGCGACGATCAGCACCAACGGGCTCGCCACCCCGCTCCCGACGGCCTCCGACCCCGTCGGCACCGAGACCTCGGCCAGCGCGGCCACCCGCCAGCCGCCGACCCCGCCCACCTCGGCCTTGAGCCCGACCGCCGCGTCTCCGAGGCCGCGCACGGGGTCCCGACGCACGTCGAGCCCGACCACGTCGGGCAGGGCCAGCCGGAACTCGACGCCCCGTCCCAGGCCGACCAGCACGAGGCCCTCGGGCCCCGACACGTCCACGGCGTCGCCGAAGGCCACGGTGATCCCCGCCTCGACCCCGACCCGGCCGGGGAGCGTCGCGGCCGGGCTCTCGACCAACGTCTGGGCGTCGGAGCCGCAGGCGACGAGCAAGAACGCGACCGTGCGGTGGAACAAAGCCGTCGGGTTGGTTTAGGAGCCCCTAAATTAGCCTCGCCTAAACAAAGTTCCATGCCGTCTCCCGCCGTCGAGGACTACCTCAAGACGATCTACGCCCTGGGCCGGACGGGCGAGGCCGCGACGACGTCGGCGCTGGCCGAGCGGCTGGGCGTCGCGCCGGCCTCGGTGACGGGGATGCTCAAGAAGCTGGCGGCCGCGGGCCTGGTCGCGCACGAGAAGTACCAGGGCGCCCGGCTGACCGAGGCCGGCCGGCTGGTGGCCGTCGAGACGATCCGCCACCACCGGCTGGTCGAGACCTACCTCCACCAGGCGCTCGGCGTCCCGTGGGACCGCCTGCACGACGAGGCCGAGGCGCTGGAGCACGTCCTGTCGGAGGACCTCGAAGCGCGCATGGACGCCGCGCTCGGCCATCCGACGCACGACCCGCACGGCGCCCCGATCCCGACGCCCGACCTCGAACTCGACGAGCGCGACCTGCTCTCGCTCGCCCGCCTCGACGCCGGGCAGGAGGCGACGGTCGCCCGCGTGAGCGACCACGACGGCGCCCTCCTGCGGGCCGTCGGCGCGGCCGGTCTGTTCCCCGGCGTCCGTTTCCGGCTGGCCGAGGTCGCCGACGACGGGACCGTGACGGCCGACCTCTTGTCCGGCGACCGGGCCGGCGACTCCGTCCGCCTCGACGCCGAGGCGGCCCCGTTCCTCTTCCTCGACGACATCGCATGACAGACCTGCTCTCCTTTTTCCACACGCTCCGACGGCCGTCGCTCGGCCTCGTGCTCGTGGCTCTCGCGTCCGCCGTCGCGCTCCCCGCCTGCGGGCCGTCCGATGGCGCCGCCGACGGGCCCGTGGGCGAACGCCCGTTGCGCGTCGTCGCGACGACGAGCCTGATCGCCGACCTCGCGCGCGAGATCGGCGGCGACCGCGTCGAGG
The DNA here is from genome assembly GCA_963740235.1 of uncultured Bacteroidota bacterium. GTDB lineage: Bacteria > Bacteroidota > Rhodothermia > Rhodothermales > Rubricoccaceae > Rubrivirga. The sequence continues at coordinate 249,889 of CAVUDG010000007.1, read as the reverse complement.
TGGAGGGGCTGATGGGCCCGGGCGTCGACCCCCACCTGTACCGGCCGCGCGAGAGCGACGTGTCGCGCCTGGTCGGGGCCGACCTGGTGCTCTACAACGGGCTCGAGCTCGAAGGGCAAGATGGGCGAGGTCCTGGAGCAGATCGAGAGCCGCGGGATCGTGGCCGAGCCCGTCGCCGAGGTGATCGGCGAGGACAGCCTGCTCGGCGCCGCCCGAGTTCAAGGGCGCCTACGACCCGCACGTCTGGATGGACGTGGCCCTGTGGCGCCGGGTCTCGACGGCCGTCGCCGACGCCCTCGTCGCGATGGACCCGACGCACGCCGAGACCTACGTCGCCAACGCCGAGGCGTACCAAGCCCGGCTGACCGCGCTCGACGCGTGGGTCCGCGAGCGGACCGCGACGGTGCCGGAGGACGAGCGGGTCATCGTGACGGCCCACGACGCGTTCAACTACTTCGGCCAGGCCTACGGCTTCGAGGTCCGCGGGCTCCAAGGGCTCTCGACGGCGACCGAGGCGGGCACGGCCGACGTCCGCGACCTGGCGGCGTTCGTCGCCCAGCGGCGCATCCCGGCCCTGTTCGTCGAGACGAGCGTGTCGCCGCGCAACATCCAGGCGGTCCTGCAGGCCGTCCAGTCGCGGGGCTTCGAGGTCGTCATCGGCGGCAACCTGTTCTCGGACGCTCTGGGCGACCCGGACACGCCGGAGGGGACCTACGAGGGGATGATCCGCCACAACGTCGACACGATCGTGGGGGCGCTGGGTGGATCCACACCCGATGCGTGACCCGTCCAGATGCATGATTCGTGATGCGTGACTCGAACCTTGCGGTGGCCGTGCGCGACTGGGCCGACACCGTCCCTGCGGAGGTCGGCGGCGACCGGATCGCGTCCCGACTCTCGGTGCTCACCTCGGTCACCCGACTCCTTCTCGTCGTGACGGAGGACCAGCGGACGGTCCACCTCCGAGAGCCCTCCATCGACGACTCGCCGCCCTCCATCGGCGGACCTCCGCCCGACCGTGCTGGACCGTCAGCCTGACCTCGTCCCAATGACCGAAGACTCACGCACCACGCACCACGCATCTGGGGCGCACCACGCGTCCACGACGGCCCCGCGATCGACGTCGCCGACCTGACCGTCGCCTACCGCGACGCGCCCGTGCTGTGGGACGTCGACCTGCGTCGTGCCCGAGGGCGTGCTGATGGCGATCGTCGGGCCGAACGGGGCCGGCAAGACGACGCTCATCAAGGCCGTGCTGGGCCTGATCCCGACGGCCGCCGGCCGCGTCGAGGTCCTGGGCGGCTCGCTCGCCGAGCGCCGGCGCGACGTGGCCTACGTGCCGCAGCGCGGGTCGGTCGACTGGGACTTCCCGACGTCGGTCCTGGACGTGGTCCTGATGGGCACGTACGGCCGGCTGGGCTGGATCCGGCGGCCCGGGCGCCGAGGAGCGCGAGCGGGCGTCGGAGGCGCTGGAGCAGGTCGGCATGGCCGACTTCGCCGACCGCCAGATCGCCCAGCTCTCGGGCGGCCAGCAGCAGCGCGTCTTCCTGGCGCGCGCGCTCGTCCAGGACGCCCGCGTCTACCTCATGGACGAGCCGTTCCAGGGCGTCGACGCGACGACCGAGCGGGCCATCGTGGCGCTGCTGCAGCGGCTCCGCGAGGAGGGCAAGACCGTCCTGGTCGTCCACCACGACTTGCAGACCGTGCCCGAGTACTTCGACTGGGTCCTGCTCCTGAACGTCCGCCGGATCGCGGCCGGGCCCGTCGCCGAGGTGTTCACCGACGCCAACCTGCGGCTGGCCTACGGCGGCCGCGTCCCGTTCCAGGCCGGCCCCGGGACCCTCGACCCCGCCCGCCTCGGCGCCGAGGCGGGAGCCCCCGCCGCCCGGCCCCCCTCGCTCTGATGCTCGAGCTCGACTACACGCTGCGGACGGTCGCCCTCGGCGCGGCCGTGCTCGGGCTCTCGTCGGGCGCGCTGGGCGCGTTCGCCGTGCTCCGCGGGCAGTCGCTCCTGGGCGACGCCATCAGCCACGCCGCCCTGCCCGGCGTCGCGCTGGCGTTCCTGCTGACCGGCGAGCAAGGCGCCGCTGGTCCTGGTCGTCGGGGCCGGGCTGGCCGGCTGGATCGGGACGCTGCTGCGTGAGCCTGGTCGTCCGCCGGAGCCGGGTGCCGTACGACGCCGCGCTGGGCATCGTGCTGTCGGTCTTCTTCGGGCTGGGCATGGTGCTGCTGACGCTACATCCAGGCCCAGCCGAACGCGAGCCAGGCCGGGCTCGACACGTTCCTGTTCGGCCAGGCCGCCGCGCTCGTCGGCCGCGACGTGGTCGTCGATGGCGGCGCTGGGCGCGGTCGCGCTCGTCGCGATGGCCGTCTTCTGGAAAGAGTTCAAGCTGCTGCTGTTCGACCACGACTTCGCCGCCGCGCAGGGCTTCCCGGTCCGCCTGCTCGACGTCGGCCTGACGACGCTGCTGGTCATCGCCATCGTGATCGGGCTGCAGACGGTCGGCGTGGTGCTGATGACGGCGCTGATCGTGGCGCCCGGCCGCGGCGGCGCGCCAGTGGACGGACCGGCTGGTGGGCGTGGTCGCGCTGGCCGGCGCGTTCGGGGCGCTGAGCGGCGCGTCGGGCGCGCTCCTGAGCGGGGCCGCGGCGCGACTGCCGACCGGCCCGACCATCGTGCTGTGCGCGACCGTGCTCGTCGGCGTCAGCCTGGCGTTCGCGCCTCGTCGCGGGCTCGTCGCAGCCTGGTTGCGGGCGCGCCGCAACCGCCGCGTGCTCCGCGTCGCCGGGACGCTCGAAGACCTCTACACGCTCGCGCTCGCCCACGCCGACCCGCACTACCCGCACCCGGTGGCCACGCTCCGCACGATGACCTCGCGCCCCGAGGCCGTCGACCCGACGCTGGAGCGCCTGCGCGGCCAGGGCCTGGTCGAGCCCCGCGACGACGCCTGGGCGCTGACGGCCAAGGGGCTGGGCGAGGCGCGCAGGCTGGCCCGCTTCCGGAGCGAGTAGCCCGCCGGGCGCGGGCCCGCCATCGAGCCCCCGAGGCGGACCGACCCGCGCCCGAGGCCCCACGTCCCACACCATGACCCCCCAACTCGAAATCCAACTCATCGCCGCCGTCACGGCCGCCGCGTGCGCGCTGGTGGGCGCGTTCCTGGTCCTGCGCAAGACGGCGCTGCTGTCGGACGCCATCAGCCACGCGATCCTGCCCGGCATCGTGCTGGCGTTCTTCCGGACCGAGAACCTCAACTCGCCGCTGCTGCTGGTCGCGGCGGCCGCCACCGGCGTCGTGACGGTCGGCGCTGATCGAGGCGCTGGGGCGGACGCGGCTGGTCAAGCAGGACGCGGCGATCGCGCTCGTCTTCCCGGCGCTGTTCTCGATCGGCGTGGTGATGATCTCGCGCTACGCCTCGGGCGTCCACCTCGACACCGACGCGGTGCTCCTGGGCGACCCGGCGTTCTCGTGGATCCAGCCGGTTCACGGTCGGCGGGCGCGACCTGGGGCCCCAGTCGCTGTGGCTGATGGGGACGGTGCTGGCGATCGTGGTCGCTTTCATCACCTTGTTCTACAAGGAGCTCAAGATCAGCACGTTCGACGCCGCGCTGGCGGGCGCGCTCGGGCTGGCGCCGGCCGCGGTCCACTACGCCCTGATGTCGCTGGTGTCGGTCGTGGCCGTGGGCGCGTTCGACGTGGTCGGCTCGATCCTGGTCGTGGGGCTGATGATCGCGCCGCCGGCCGCGGCCTGGCTCCTGACGGACCGCCTGCCGGTGCTGCTCGGGCTGTCGATGGCGCTGGGCGTGGCGAGCGCGATCAGCGGGTACTGGCTCGCGCGCGGGCTCGACGTGTCGATCGCGGGCGCGATGGCGGTCATGGCCGGCGTGCTGTTCGCGGTCTGCCTCGCGTTCGCGCCCGACCGGGGCCTGGTGGCCCAGGCGCGGCGCCGAGCGCGGCAGCGGGTCGCCTTCGCCGAGCGGATGCTGCTCGTCCACCTGCTCCACCACGAGCACACGCCCGAGGCCGAGCGCGAGTGCCGGGTGGGGCACCTCCAGGAGCACCTCCGCTGGGAGCGCGCGTTCGCCGCGCGGGCCGTCAAGGCGGCCGAGCGGGGCGGCGCGGTCACCCGGTCCGGCGACCGGCTGGCCCTGACCGGGCCCGGCCGCGAGGCCGCCCAGCGCGCGATGGTGGCGTAGAGGAGGGACGGAGAGCATCGAGGCCGGGTCCGCCCGCCTCGGTCGCGCTGCGGAGGCATCTTCCCGCACCCCACACCCCGCCTCCCGCCATGATCGCCCTCGTCCAGCGCGTGTCCTCCGCCTCCGTCCGCGTCGACGGCGAGACCGTGGGCGAGATCGGGCCCGGCCTGCTCGTCCTGCTCGGGGTGGTCCAGGGCGACACCGAGGCGGAGGGGGACTGGCTGGCCGACAAGCTGGCCCGGCTCCGCGTCTTCCTGGACGACGAGGGCAAGATGAACCGGTCGGTCCAGGACGTCGGCGGCCAGGCCCTCGTCGTGAGCCAGTTCACGCTGGCCGGCGACGCCCGCAAGGGGACGCGGCCGAGCTTCGTCCGTGCGGCCCGCCCCGAGGTCGCCCGACCGCTCTACGACGCCTTCGCGCGAGCGCTCTCCGGCCACCTCGGGGCGCCCGTGGCGACCGGCGTGTTCGGGGCGACGATGGAGGTCGCGCTCGTCAACGACGGGCCGGTCACGCTGTGGGTCGAGCGCGAGCCGGCGGGCTGACGCCGGGCGACGGCTAGATTGCGGCCCTCCACCGCCCGCCGCCCGATGCTCCGCCTGCTCGCCCTCGCCGTCCTGCTCGTCCCCGCGCTGGCCTCGGCCCAGGCGCGCTACGTCGCGACCGGCGCGACGGTCTACACCGTCGACGACGCCCAGCCTACGGCCGGCGCGTTCGCGGTCCAGGACGGCCGGTTCGTCGCCGTCGGCACCGAGGCGGAGCTGGCGGCGGCCTACCCCGACTGGCCGCGGGTCGACCTGGACGGCCGGACCGTCGTGCCGGGCCTGATCGACGCCCACGCGCACCTGATGGGGTTGGGCGAGGCGCTGCTCTCGGCCGACCTGGTGGGGAGCACGTCCCGGGAGGACGTCGTCGCTCGGCTGGTCGCGTTCGCCCGAGACCTGCCCCCCGGTGCCTGGGTGACCGGGCGCGGCTGGGACCAGAACGACTGGGGCGGCGACGGCGCCTTCCCGACGCGCGCCGACCTCGACGCCGCGTTCCCCGACCGGCCCGTCTGGCTCGGCCGCGTCGACGGCCACGCGGGCTGGGCCAACACGGCCGCGATGCGCGCGGCCGGCATCGACCCCGACGCGGCCGCGCCCCAAGCCCCCGAAGGCGGGGCCGTCCTGGTCGACGACCGGGGCCGCCCGACGGGCGTGTTCGTCGACGCCGCCGAGGGGCTGATCGCCCAGGCGATGCCCGCGCCGGACGAGGCGGTCTATGCCGAGGCGCTGGAGCGCGCGCTCGCCGAGACCGTCCGCTACGGGCTCACGGGCGTCCACGAGGCCGGCCTGCCGCTGGCCGTGCTCCCGCTCTACCAGCAGTTCGCGGCCCAGGGCCGGTTCCCGATCCGGAACTACGTCATGATCACGCCCGGCGAGATCGGGGCCTTCTGCGACGGCTACCCCGACGGCCTCACCGAGGCGCGCCTGGCCGTCCGCTCGGTCAAGGTCTACGCCGACGGCGCGCTGGGCAGCCGGGGCGCGGCGCTCCTGACCGACTACGCCGACGACCCCGGCAACCACGGCCTGCTGTTCCGGCCCGACGAGGCCATGCGGGCGACGGTCCGCGCGGCGATGGCGTGCGGGCTCCAGGTCAACACGCACGCCATCGGCGACCGGGCCAACCGGCAGGTGCTCGACGCCTACCAAGAGGCCATCGCGGCGACCGGCGGCGGGCCGGGCCGCCACCGCATCGAGCACTCCCAGATCCTGCACCTCGACGACCTGGTGCGGTTCGCGCCGCTCGGCATCATCGCGTCGGTCCAGCCGACGCACGCGACGAGCGACATGCCGTGGGCGGGCGACCGGCTGGGCGATGACCGCCTGCGCGGCGCGTATGCCTGGCGCCGGCTGCTCGACAGCGGCGCCCGCCTCGCGCTGGGCAGCGACTTCCCCGTCGAGCGCGTCGACCCGCTGCTCGGCTTCTACGCGGCTGTCGCCCGCCAGGACGCCGACGGGATGCCGGCCGGCGGCTGGTACGGCAACCAGGTCCTGACGCGCGCCGAGGCGCTGCGCGGGTTCACGCTCGACGCGGCCTACGCGGCCTTCATGGAGGACGAGGTGGGGAGCATCGCGCCGGGCAAGCGCGCCGACTTCGTCGTGTTCTCCCAGGACCTCATGACGGTCCCGCTGGAAGAGGTCCTCGCGACCGAGGTCGTGGCGACCTACCTCGACGGCCAGGCCGTCTACCAGCGCGGCGAGTAGAAGCGTCCGGGCGGGCCGAGCCGGCCGTCCCGACGCCGTGCCGGACCTCGTGTGTGAGCCCCTCGCCCCCGTCGTCCTGAGCGGGGCGGAGGGGGGAGAGCCCAGACGGCGACGGGCAGGGCGGGGTGGCCCCTCACGGCGCCCTCTCGCTCCGGTCGTCCCGCCTCGGCGCCGAGGCGGGACGGGCCGGGCGCAACGACACGCCGGCCCGAACGAACAAAGCCCTCGCCCCGACGACGTATCGGGGCGAGGGCCGGGGCCAGGGAACGGCCCGTTCGGTCGACCATCGTAGATGGGGATCGACCTCGGACGGCGGGGTGGCTCACGAATCCCCGGTCGTCCGTACTCAGACAAGGCGTTCGCCGGAAACCCGAGGTGGTGGGGGTGGCCCCGGCGAACGACCGCAATCTGGGGACGGGGCCGGCCAGAACCTTGGGGACGAGGTGGGAGAGACGTGAGGGTTGTCTGAGGGAGGGCCTCCGGCTCCCCATTCTGGACCGTTAAACGCCGTTCTCCTCCGGCGGGCGTGGCGAGCCGTAACGAGCGGGAGTATCGTGGAGTCGCTCGCCGGAGGCCGGGGCACCACGGGTACGGCCGCCGCGTTGGGCAGTATGAGAGGCCCGCCGGCCCCGCTCAGGCGGAGGCGGCGAGGTCCCTGGCCCCCTCAACCGACGTCCCGATGGATCTGGTACCGACGGCCGATCAGCCGAACGTGACCGCCCCGTTCCGCGTGGGCGAATGGGTCGCGGAGCCGATGGCGAACCGGCTCACACGCGACGACGACGTGCGCAGGCTCGAGCCCAAGGTCATGGAGGTGCTCGCCGCGATGGCCGCCCGGCCCGGCGAGACCGTGACCAAGGACGAGTTCATGGCCGAGGTCTGGACCGGCACCATCGTCACCGACGACGTGCTGGCCCGGTGCATCTCGGAGCTCCGCAAGGCGCTCGGCGACAAGGCCCGAAACCCGTCCTACATCGAGACGCTCCGCAAGCGGGGCTACGCCCTGATCGCCCCCGTCGAGCACGACCTCGACCTGGACCTGGCCGCGCCGGTCCCGCCCGCCGCCGGGCCCGCGCCGCTGACCGGCCTCGACGTCCGCCGCCCCGTCCTGCCGGCGCGGACGCGGCCGGCGGCGCTGCTGTGGGCGCTCGCGGCGGCCGCGGTCGTGCTGGTCGGTGCGTTCTGGGCCTACCGCGCCGGCATGGAGGGCGTCCGGCCCCTGGCCGCGGCGCCCGTGACCAGCTTCGTCGGCGACGAGCGCGACCCGGCGCTCTCGCCCGACGGGTCGCGCGTCGCGTTCGCCTGGGACGGCGGCGTGCCCGGCGTCGACGAGGCCGAGCGCCAGTTCGACATCTACGTGCTCCCGGCCGACGGCGGCGGCGACCCGATGCGGTTGACGATGCAGCCCGCCAGCGAGCTCAGCCCGGCCTGGAGCCCCGACGGCGAGCGCGTCGCGTACGTCCGCTGCGGGATCGGCGGCGAGTGCGGCGTCTTCGCCGTCGAGGCGGGCGGGGGCGCCGAGGAGACGCTGGTCCCGGCCGGCGACCTCTCCATCACCGACCTCGCCTGGAGCCCGGACGGCTCGCGGCTCGCCTTCTCGGGCCGGCGTGGGCGCCAGGGCGCCTTCAGCCTCCACCTGGTGCCGCTCGACGGCTCGCCGCCCCAGCGGCTGACCTCGCCCGCCTCGACGTACCCGGGCGACCTCGGCCCGGCGTTCTCGCCCGACGGCCAGCAGCTCGCCTTCGTCCGGACCGAGCTCGACGGGCGCCAGGACGTGGCCGTGGTCACGGTCCAGGGCGGCCGGGTCCGCCGGCTGGCCCGTGAGCAGAAGGGGATCACCGGGCTCGACTGGACGCCCGACGGGCGCGAAGTGGTCTACGCGGCCAACCGCGACGGCGCCGCCGGGCTGTGGCGCGTCGGCCGCGACGGCGGCGACCCGCGCTGGGTGGCGCTGGGCACCGACGGCGGCGAGATCGCCGGGCCGTCGGTGGGCCGGACGGGCGGGCTCGCGTTCGCCCGCCAGCTCGTCCGCTCTCAGATCGTCGAGGTCGGGGGCGAGCGTGCGGCCCGGCCGCTGATCCCGTCGACGCGCGACGACCGCCAGCCGGCCGTCGCCCCGGACGGCTCGCGGCTCGCGTTCGTCTCGACGCGCTCGGGGAGCCACGAGGTCTGGACGGCCGCCCCCGACGGGACCGGCGCCCGCCAGCTCACGTCGTTCGGCGGCGCGCGCGTCAGCAGCCCCCGCTGGAGCCCCGACGGCCGCCGCCTGGTCGTCTCGGCCCGGGCCGGCGGCGACGCCGACGCCGACGTGTTCCTGATCTTGCCCGGCGGGGAGGTCCGGCCGTTGACCGAGGCGGCCGCCGACGACGTCGCGCCGGCGTGGTCCCGGGACGGCCGGTGGGTCTACTTCGCGTCGAACCGCGGCGACACGTGGCAGATCTACCGCGTGCCCTCGGGCGGCGGCGCCGCCGAGCCGGTGACCGTCGGCGGGGGCGTGGCCGCGGCCGAGGCGCCGGGCGGCGGCCTGCTCGTCATCCGGCCCGACCGCCGGGGCCTGTGGCGGCTGCCGCTCGTCGACGGCGAGATCCGCGACGTCCGCCCCGAGCGGCTCCGGGTCAACCTGTCCCCGGCCGACTGGGCCAACTGGGCCGTCGTCGGCGACGCCGTCTACGCGCTGGAGCGGCGCTACGACCGGGCCGCGACCGTCGTCCGCCTCGACCCGTCTGGCAAACGGACGACGCTGGCCGCCGTCGGGGACGTCCCCGAGGACTCCGGCCTGGGCGTGTTCCCGGGCGGGACTCGGCTGCTCCTCTCACGCCTCGACCGGGCCGACAGCGACGTGGTCCGGGTCGAGGGGTTCCGCTAGGCCGGGCCGCCCGGGTCCGGGAACCCGCCCCGGCGGCGGCGCTATCCTCCGGCATGGACGCTCTCGAGATCGGATCGACGGCCTGGTACGTGGTGATGCTGATGGCCGGGCTGGCCGTCGGCGTCGCGATCGCGATCGGGCGGACGATCTTCCGCAAGGACGACTGATGGCGCTCACCGACGCGTTCGGCCGCCGCCACACGACGCTGCGGCTCGGGCTGACCGAGCGGTGCAACCTGCGGTGCGTCTACTGCATGCCGGCCCAGGGCGTCCCGCTCACGCCGACCCGGGCCATGCTGACGACCGACGAGATCGAGCGGGTCGCGCGCGCGATGGTCGGCGCCGGCGTCGACAAGGTCCGTCTGACCGGCGGCGAGCCGCTGGTCCGCAAGGACGCCGTCGAGGTCGCCGAGCGGCTGGGCCGTCTGGGCCTGCGGTCGCTCGCCATGACGACGAACGGGCTGCTCTTGGGCGACCGGCTCCCGGCGCTCCGGACGGCCGGGCTCACCGACCTGACCGTCTCGCTCGACACCCTCCGTGCCCACCGGTTCGAGCAGGTCACGCGCCGTCCCGGCCTGGACGTCGTGCTGGACGCGCTCGACCACGCGCTCCGCCTGGGCTACGCCGTCGACGGACCCCGCTCGCTCAAGGTCAACGTGGTCGCCCTGCGCGGTGTCAACGACGACGAGGCGGCCGACTTCGCGGCGTGGGCCGCCCGCGAGCCCATCGAGGTCCGCTTTATCGAGGTCATGCCGTTCGACGGGAACGGGTGGGACCGGGCGGAGCTGGTGTCGATGGACGAGACGCGCCGGGCCATCGAGGCCGTCCACGGCCCGCTGCGACCGCTGGTGGACGACCCGCACGCGACCGCCCGGACGTTCTCGCGGCCGGGCTGGCGAGGCCGGGTCGGGTTCGTGGCCAGCATGACGGCCCCGTTCTGCGCCGGCTGCAACCGGCTGCGCGTCACGGCCGACGGGTCGCTCAAGGTGTGCCTGTTCGGGGCCCGCGAGGTCAGCCTCCGTGACGCGCTGCGCGGCGGGGCGAGCGAGGCGGACGTGGTCGCGCTCGTGGCCGGCGCGCTCGCGGGCAAGGCGCGCGCTCACGCGGGCATGGACGTGCTGGCCGCGACCGGCAACCGGCCCATGATCACGATCGGGGGGTAGGCGGGCGGTCGTGGGGCGGTCGCGGACGTCCCGCTCGACGCCCTCCGCCTCGGGCCCGAGGCGGAGGGCGTCGGTGCTGCTTCGGCCCTCGACCCTTGCCCCTTGGCCCTGGCCCCCCTCGAAGTGCCCTCGCCGGTCGGGGGCGCCGGGTATCTTCGGGGCATCCCCCCACCGCTCCCATGACCGAGACCCCCGCCCTCAGCCACGTCGACGACCAGGGCCAGGCCCGCATGGTCGACGTCAGCAGCAAGGCCTCCACGGCGCGGACCGCGGTCGCGGCCGGCCGCGTCGTCGTCGGGCCCGAGGCGCTCCGGCTGATCCGCGAGAACGAGATCCAGAAGGGCGACGTGCTCACGGTCTCGAACGTGGCCGGCGTGCTCGGCGCCAAACAGACGAGCCGCCTGCTCCCGCTGTGCCACGACGTCGTGCTCCAGAACGTCGAGATCGAGTTCGAGCTGAACGACGAGGCCGGCGCCGTCGACGTCCGCGCGATCACCAAGACGGTCGGCCCGACGGGCGTCGAGATGGAGGCGCTGACGGCGGTGACGGTCGCCGCGCTCACGGTCTACGACATGTGCAAGTCGGTCACCAAGGACATCGAGATCACGGGCGTCCGGCTGCTCGCCAAGACCGGCGGCCGGAGCGGCGACTACCGCCGACCGACGGGCCCGCGCAACAACTAGCGGGGCTCGCGGCGTACGCCGGTCTCCGCACCTACGAACCCCATGGAAGACCTTCTCGGCGTCGGCAGTCTCATCATCATCTTGGGCTCGGTCCTCTTCGGGATCGTGCTCCTGTACTTCATCCCGGTCCGGTTGTGGATCACGGCCATCTTCTCCGGGGTCAAGCTGAGCCTGTTCCGGGACCTCGTCGGGATGCGGCTCCGCAACGTCCCGCCGGCCCAGATCGTCGGGCCGCTCATCACGGCCCACAAGGCGGGGATCCCGGTCTCGCCGCCGCTCTTGGAGGCCCACTACCTCGCGGGCGGCCACGTCCAGCAGGTCGTGAACGCGCTGATCTCGGCCGACAAGGCCAACATCGACCTGTCGTTCGCCCGGGCGACGGCCATCGACCTGGCCGGCCGCGACGTGTTCGAGGCCGTTCAGGTGTCGGTCAACCCCAAGGTCATCACGACGCCGCCGATCTCGGCCATCGCCAAGGACGGCATCCAGGTCCGGGCCATCGCGCGCGTCACCGTCCGGGCCAACATCGAGCGGCTGGTCGGCGGGGCCGGGGAGGAGACCATCATCGCGCGTGTCGGCGAGGGGATCGTGAGCACGATCGGCTCGTCGGCGACGCACGCCCAGGTGCTCGAGAACCCCGACAACATCTCCAAGACGGTCCTGGCCAAGGGGCTCGACAACGGGACGGCCTTCGACATCCTGTCGATCGACATCGCCGACGTGGACGTGGGCGAGAACATCGGGGCGAAGCTCCAGACCGACCAGGCCGAGGCCGACCTCCGGGTCGCCCGTGCCAAGGCCGAGGAGCGCCGCGCGGCGGCCGTCGCGTCGGAGCAGGAGGAGCGGGCCGGGCTGGTCCGGGCCGAGGCCGAGATCCCCAAGGCCATGGCCGAGGCGTTCCGCCAGGGCAACCTCGGGATCATGGACTACTACAACCTCCGGAACATCGAGGCCGACACCGAGATGCGGACGGCGATCGGCGGCGGCCCGGGCGGGCCGGGCAACTCGCCGGACCGGCCCTAGGCCCGGCGCGCGCCGGCCGACGCTCGGGGCACCCGGCCCGCCTCGGCGTGCCGGTCGGGTCTCCCGGCCCCCCGACCCATGACCCGACCTCTCGTCCTGGCCGTGGCCGCCGCCGATCCGTTCACGGCACGAGACGGCGCCGGCAGCCGGGGGCAGGTGGCCGCCTTCTACGTGGCCGCCTTCTACGTGAGTCGTCCGCTGGTCGTGACGGTGGTCGACGGCCGGACCGGTGTGCGTCTCGGCCGCCGCGTGGTCCCCGCGCGATGACCGACGCTGCCACCGAGGCCGGCGCTCGGCCCGCGCTACAGGCTGATCCCGAAGACCAGGAAGCTCCGCTCGGAGTCCGGGTTGACGACGAGCGCGGCCGAGATCGGGAGCGCGAAGGCGTCCGTGATCTGGAGGCTCTTCCCGACGCCGAGCGTCAGGTTGATGAACGCGGCGTCGGTCGTGGTCCCGTAGAACGGGCTCCCGGCCGTGCCCTCGGGCGCGTCGAGGGCGAAGACGGCGCCGGCCGCGGCGCTCCAGTCGAGCCCGCCCAAGGCGAAGCCGGTCCCCAGCTCGACGTAGGTCGGGAAGTCGGACGCGTTGTAGAACGCCGTCGCCACCAGGAGGCTCACCGGCAGGCCCTCCGGGGCGAGCTGGACGAACCCCTCCAGCGTGTGCGCGCCGGCGTAGTCGCCGCTGAAGTTGAGGAAGTCCGACGTCTCGGAGTCGTTGAGGATCGGGTAGTAGTAGTCGGTGACGCCGAACGTCGCCGGCCCGGCCGAGGCGCTCACGTAGAAGTCCTGCTCGGCGAAGGCCGGCCCCGAGCCGATGCTGCTGATCCCGTAGGACGCCCACGTCCCCACCTCGACGCCACCGAACGAGACCGCCAGGCCCGGCTGGACGTTGATCTGGTCGCCGTAGTCGATCCCGCGCCAGACGTAGCGGTTGACGAGGTCGGCCCCGAGCGAGACCTCCGGCTGGGCGAGGGCGGACGTGGCCCCGGTCAGGAGCGCGAGCACGAGGAGCGGACGGGTCATGGGACCTGAGGGGGTGAATCCCTTATTTATTTCATCGCTGGCAAGTATGACAAGCACTCGCCCAAACTGAAAAGCGCTTCCGCCTAAAACATGTCAAAACAGACTGATCTCACCCTGGCCGCCCGCGTCGTCGCCTTCGCCGCGCCGGCCGCCCTGTCCGTCACCCAGGACGTCGTCCGCACGGTCCTCCCCACGCTGACGGACCAGGCCGACCCCGGCCTGGTCGCCGAGGAGACGCTGGCGCTGGTGGCGACCGTCACCGCTCGCGCGGCCGAGGTCGGGCTGCGGGAGCGGCCCGAGGCGCTGGCCGCGGCCGGCCCGGCGCTGGCCGAGCTGCCGTTCCTCTACCACGACTTCCTACTGGGCGCGGCCGTCGTCGCGGACGGCGGCGAGGGCGAGGTCGAGCCCGACCAGAGCGTCTACGCCCGGCTCGACCGGAAGGCGGCGTTCTACACGGCCCACCTCCCGCCGGGCCGGTTTCCGGGCGCGTCGCTGCTCCGCGACAAGATGCCGCTCTGGATGGGCCGCGTCTCGCCGCCCAAGCTGCCCACGTCCCCCGACGCGCGCCTGGCCGCGACCGGCCTGACCGACGTGGTCGCCGCGCTCGCCCGCCTGGTGACCGCGTTCGCCCAGAAGGCGTCGCAGGACCCGGCCTGACTCGGTCCGCCTCAGGCCCGAGGCGGTCAGGGCTCGACCGACGCCTCGTCCAGCCCGACGACACGGCCGTGCCGTCGCACGGGCCCCGCCTCGGGCCCGACGCGGGCGGGGCTCAGCCGACGAACAGCGCCTCGGCCTCGCCCGGCTGGGCCTCGCGGCCCTCGGGAGAGGCCGTGTCGAACACGCGCGCGGCGCCGTTTCCAAGCAGCGTCGCTCGGCCGTCCACGACGCGGATCGCCGTGCCCTCGGGGAGTCCCACGACCGGGCTCTCGGGGTTGGCCGCGACGAACTCCGCCAGCCGCTGGGCCCGCGTTTCGCCCTGGTGGCCGTCGGGGTGCGCGTCGGTGTAGTGCGGGTTGATCTGGACCGGGACGAGCCCGAGCGCGTCGAGCGACGGCGGCTCGACGATGGGCATGTCGTTCGTCGTCCGGACGGTCGGGCCGGCCAGGTTCGAGCCGGCGCTCCACCCGACGTAGGGCGAGCCCCCAGCGACGCTCGTGCGGACCGCCTCGACGAGACCGTGGCGGTACACCTCGCGCAGCAGGTGGAACGTGTTGCCGCCGCCGACGAACACGGCGTCGGCGCCGGCCACGACGCCCGCCGGGTCGGCCGAGGCGTGGACCCCGACGACCTCCAGGTCCAGCCCGTCGAGCGCCTGGCGGACCCGGTCGACGTAGGCGTCGTAGCCGAACGTGACGGCCGCGTAGGGCACGAACGCCACACGCCGGGCATCGCCGACGGTCTCGGCGATCCAGCCGCGGGCGTGGGCGAGGTAGGGCCGGCCCGGGCTGGTCGAGTTGCTGAGCAGGAGCGCGGTCATGGGCGGGTGCGTCGCGTGTCGGGCCCCTACGAGTCGATCTCGACGAGCAGGTCGCTTTTGGCGACGGCGTCGCCGGGCCCGGCGTGGACGGCGGCGACCGTGCCGGTGGTCGGCGACGTCAGCTCGTTCTCCATCTTCATGGCCTCCAGCACGACCACGCCCTGGCCCGCCTCGACGGCGTCGCCCGGCGCCACCAAGACGCGCAAGACCAGGCCCGGCATCGGCGCCCGGACCTCGCGGTCGGCGGCGGCGTCGCCCACGTCGAGCCCGAACCGTTCGAGCAGCAAGTCGGCGTCGGTGCGGATCTCGACCTCGATCGGGGTGCCGTCGACCCAGACCCGGGTCGCGGCCCCGTCGCGCTCGACGGTGAGCACGCGGGGCCGGCCGTCGACGACGACCAGGGCGGTCTCGGCGCGGTCGGAGGTGCGGAGGGGCGTGAGGCGGGCGTCGAGCGGCTCGCCGTCGGCGGTCAGGGCGCCGTCGGCGCGGTCGACCGAGCGCGCGGTGTCGCCGGTGCGGAGGTGGAGGGCCATGGCGGAAGATACCGGGTCGGGTCCCCGCTGCGGCCCCCTCCGCCTCGTCCCGGCTCGCCCCGCCTCGGCGCCGAGGCGGGGTCAGCCGGCGAGGGCCGCGGCGATCCGCCGGGCCGTCTCCGAGAACGGGCGGTAGGCCAGGCCGAGGTCGCGCGTCGCGCGCGTCCCGTCGTAGCGGTAGGTCGCCGCCGAGGTCCGGGCGGTCGCCCGCGTCAGCGCCGGCTCCGATCGCGTGACCCGGGCGCCGATCTCGGCCAGGGCCCCGGCGGCCGTCAAGGCCCAGCCCGGGACGGTCCGCCGCGGCGGCTCGGCTCCGGCCGCACGTGCCAGCGTGCCCAGGATCTCGGTCCACGACAGGTTCTGGGCGGCCAGCACGTAGCGGGCGCCGGTCTGGCCCCGGGCGCACGCCAGGCGCAGGCCCGCCGCCACGTCCTCGACGTCGACCACGGCCGTCCCGCCCGGCGGCGCTGCCGGAACGCGTCCCGCCGCGACGCGCTCGGCCAGCGCGAACGTGCCCTCGCCCGAGCGGCCCGGCCCGAACACGAGCGCGGGGTGGACCACGACGGCGTCGAGCCCCTCGGCCACGCCTCTCTGGACCTCGAGCTCGGCGTCGCGCTTGCTGACGGCGTAGGCCGTGTTCGCGCGCGACGGCGTCCAGACGGCCGACTCGTCCAGCAACGCGCCCGGCGTCTCGGTCCGCCCCAGCGCCGCGATGCTCGACGTGTGGACCAGCCGGCCGACGCCGGCCGCCAGCGCCGCGTTCGACGACCGCGGCCGTCCCGGCCACGTTGACCTCGCGGAGCCGCCGGCGCGCGCTCGGCGCGAAGGCCATGAGCGCCGCGACATGGTAGACCGTCTCGACCCCCTCGACGGCGTCGTAGACCGAGTCCGGGTCGGTCACGTCGCCGACCGCGTGCTCGACCGCGTCCGCGGCGTCGCCCAGCAGGTCGAGACCGGACGAGGCGCGCCTGAGCACGCGGACAGACTCGCCCTCGGCCACCAACCGGCGGACGAGCACGGAGCCGACGAAGCCGGTGGCGCCGGTGACCAGGATCATAGCGCCAGCGTCACTTCGCCCGCCACCACCTCGACCGTGCCCACCTCGGTCCCCAGGCGGAGGGCCCCGCTCGGCGCGAGCCCCAGCACGGCGCCGCGCGCGACAACGCGGCCCGTCCCGGGGTCGCGGACCGTCACGGCCTGGCCGACGTGCTCCAGCCGGGCCTCGACCGCGGCGACGAGCGCAGCCGGCTCGGTCTCGGCCAGCGCGAGCGCCGCCGTCAGCCGGTCCAGCGTCGGGCCGAGCGGGGCGAGCCGGTCGGTGGGCTGGCCGGTCGCCAGACGAAGCGACGTGGCGGTCCGGTCGAGCGGCGGCGGGAACGCGTCCTGGCCCACGTTGAGCCCGACGCCCAGCAACACGCACGGCCGGCCCGGAGTCCAGCGCGTCTCGGCCAGCACGCCGGCCAGCTTTCTCCCGTCGACGTGGACGTCGTTGGGCCATTTGACCCGGGCCCGGACCCCGAACGCCTCGCTGGCTTGGGCCACGGCCAGCCCGGCCGCCAGCGGGACCAGCCCGACGCGATCGGCGCTCAGCCCGCGCAGCACGACGGTGAACAGCAGGCTCTGCCCGGGCGGTGCGACCCAGTCGCGCCCGTGGCGCCCGCGCCCGCCGGTCTGGTGCTCGGCCACGACGACAGCCCCGTGGGGCGCGCCGTCGGCGGCCCAGCCGGCGGCCTCGTCCATCGTCGAGCCCACCGAGGCGAGGTGCCGGGCGGGCGTGCCCAGGGCCGGCGCGGTCACTCGGCGACCCGCACCCGCCACTCGGTGCGGACGTGGGCGGGCGCCGAGAGCGGCACGTCGGTCCAGGTGTCGGTCGCGACCCGGCGCGGGACCCAGCCGCCCGCGTGCGGCACCAGGTCGACGCGGACCCGGCTCGACTCGTCGAAGATGGCCGAGTCCGCCCGGCGCTCGACCTCGACCGAGGCGACCCGGCCGCCGTCGGCCACGGCTGCCCACACCCGCCGGACGCCGAGCTCGCTCCGGTCGTCGGTCAGGACCGCCTCGACCCGGCGAAAGCGCGCGCCCCCGATGGTCGTGTCGCCGAGAACGGCCAGTCGGTAGGCCTCACCCGCGACGGGGTCGAGGTAGGGCGGGTCGTCGGAGAGTGCCTGCGCGACGGGGTCCGAGAGGGCGGGCGCCGTGTCGGCGCCGCCGGCCAGCGTGCCCGTCCCGGCCCGGTCCACCTCGGTCCGCTCGCCGGACCGGCGGAGCGTGACCGTCTCGCGGCCGACCTCCTCCCCGTCGGCGCCGAGGTCGGCCACCCGCAGTTCGGCGGTGTAAGCCGTGCGGTCGAGGTCGGCGAAGGCCTCGGCGACGGCCGAGGCGTCGACGAAGGCGAGCAGGCGGAGGGCCTCCGGGTCGGCAGACGACGACGCCGGGGCGGGGTCGGCGCAGCCGGCGAGCAAGACGAGCAGGAGGAGCGGGCGCACGGTCGGAGGAGCGGTCGCGGTCAGAACCCGCCCCCCGGCGCGGGGTTGCACGGGCCCGCCGCGCCCGCCCATGCCTTTCGAGCCCGAACGCCATGCCGCCCAGGCCGCTGCCCAAGCAGCCGCCGCCTTTATTCGCACCTATGCCGGCGGCCTGGACGCGGCCGACCTCCGCGCCAAAGGGGTCCACGACCTGGTCACGTTCGTCGACGAGGGGTCCCAGCGGGTCGTGCTCGACGCGCTCCGGGCCGCCTTCCCCGACGACGCGCTGGTGGGGGAGGAGGGGGCCGAGGCCGGCGTCGACCTGGACCGGGGCCGCGTCTGGATCGTCGACCCGCTCGACGGGACCACCAACTTCGCCCACGGCGTCCCGCCCTACGCCGTCTCGGTCGGGCTCCGGGTCGACGGCGTGGGCGCGGTGGGCGTCGTGCTCGACGTGCCGTCGGGCGAGGTGTTCTCGGCCGCGCGCGGCGCCGGGCTCCAGGTCGACGGACGCCCGGCCCGGGTCTCCGAGACGGCCCGGCTCGACGACGCCCTGATCGCGACCGGCTTCCCGTTCCGGGACTACCGCTACCTCGACGGCTACCTCGCGACCGCCGAGGCCCTCATGCGGTCGACGCGCGGGCTCCGCCGCCACGGGGCCGCGGCCGTCGACCTGGCGTGGACGGCCGCGGGCCGGTTCGACGGGTTCTTCGAGGCCGGGCTCGCCCCGTGGGACCTGGCTGCGGGCGTCGTGCTGGTCGAGGCCGCCGGCGGCGTGGTCGCGGGCCTGTGGGACGGCGCCGACCCGGTGACGTCGGGCGGCGTCGTGGCCGCCGGGCCGGCGCTGGCCCCGGCGCTCGCCCGGGCGGTCGCGCCGCTCGGCCGGGCCTACCGGCGGGCGGTCGAGGGGGCGGAGTAACGCGCCTTCGCTTCAGCCTCCTCCATTGCCCGTCGATACCGTCTGCCCACCACGGTCCTACCCATGCCCGACGTTCGTCCCACGCTGTTGGTCGCCGACGACTACCCGGAGAACTGCAAGCTGTTCTCGATCTACCTGCGCGCCGGGTACGACGTGGTCACGGCGCTCTCGGCCGAGGACGCCGCCGAGCGGCTGGCCGGCGGGGGCGTCGACGCGGCCCTGCTGGACCTGAACTACCAGGGGGGCATGACCGGGCTCGACTTGATCGCCCACATCCGCGCCGACCCCGCGTCTGGCGTCGCTCCCGACGATGGCGCTCACGGCCCACGCCTCGCCCGAGGACCGCCGGCGGTGCCTGGCCGCCGGGTTCGACGCGTACCTCTCGAAGCCGGTGATGAAGGCCGAGACGCTGGCCGCCGTCGAGGCGCTGGCTGGCCGAGTCGGCCCGCCTCGGCGCCGAGCCGTCGGGCTGGGGCGACGACGGGGCCCGGCGCCGCCGGCTAGGCCCGCGGGCGGCGGCGTCGCGGGGCGGCCGGCCGCGGCCGTAGCTTGGCGGCCCCTCCGACCCCGACCCCCACGATGGCCGACTCCTCCGGACCGGGCTCCTCGCCGGCAAGACCGGCGTCATCTCCGGCGCCCTCGACCCCAACTCCATCGCCTGGGCGCTCGCCGCTGGCGGCCCACCGCGAGGGCGCCCGGTTCGTGCTCACGAACGCGCCCGTCGCCAAGCGCTTCGGCCAGATCGCCGAGCTGGCCGAGGCCACCGGCGGCAGCGAGATCGTCTACGCCGACGCCACCTCGGACGAGGACATGGACGCGCTGTTCGCCCAGTCGACCGAGATCCTGGGCGGCCCGCTCGACTTCGTGGTCCACTCGATCGGGATGGGCGTCAACGTCCGCAAGGGGCGGGCCTACGAGGAGCTCAAGTACGACTGGTACCAGAAGTCGCTCGACATCTCGGCCGTCTCGCTCCACCGGATGGTCGCGCGCCGGCCTGCGCGGCGACGCCCTCGCCGACGGCGGCTCGGTCCTGGCGATGAGCTACATCGGCGCCCAGCGCGTCTTCTCGGAGTACTCCGAGATGGGCGACGCCAAGGCGCTCCTGGAGTCGATCGTGCGGAGCTTCGGCTACCGGCTCGGCGCGGCGCGGCATCCGCATCAACGCGGTCTCGCAGAGCCCGACCAAGACGACGGCCGGCGGCGGCATCGACGGGCTTCGACGCCATGTTCGACTTCGCCGAGAAGGTGGCCCCGCTCGGCAACGCCGACGCCGCGTCGCTGCGCCGACTACTGCGTCACGCTCCTGAGCGACTACACGCGGATGGTCACCATGCAGACGCTCTACCACGACGGCGGCTTCTCGGCGATGGGCATCTCGGACGCGCTCGTCGAGGGGTTGTCGGGCATGAAGATCCGCGAGGACCCGGCGTGACCGGCGCCCCGGCCACTCCCGCCTCGGCCCGAGGCGGGCGGAGGCGTGACGGCGCTCGGCCCGGAGCACGCGGTCCACGGGGCCGTCGTGGGCCTGCCCGGCGGGACGGGCCAGGCGGTCTCGGTCGTGCTGCTGGCGGTCGGCGTTCGTCGGGGCCGGCGTGCTCCACTTGGTCGGCCCCGGCTGTTCGAGGCGATCGTGCCGCCGTCGCTGCCGTCGCCGCGCGCTGCTGGTGCTCGTCTCCGGGCGTCGCCGAGATCCTGGGCGGGCTCGGGCCTGCTGGTGCCGGCCGTGCGGGCGTGGGCCGGGTGGGGACTGGCGGCGCTGCTGGTGGCCGTCTTCCCGGCGAACCTCTACATGGCCCGAGAGTCCGAGCGCTTCCGGCGGCTCGCGCCGCGCTGGGTGCTGCTGGCTGCGGCTCCCGCTCCAACTCGTCCTCATCGCCTGGGTGCTCTGGGCCAGCCGACCGTGACCCGACTCGTCCTCGCTGCCGTCCTCTGCTCCTCGCCGGCTGCCGGCGGCGGGCCCGCCCAGGACGACGGCGTCGACGCGCCCGCTCCCCAGCCCGGCGTCGACGTCCGGTCGGTCCGGGCGGAGGTGCTCGCTCAATCCGGAGACGCTGCAGATCGGGGCGACGCGCGACGCTCGACGTCGCCCACCCGGACACGCTGACGACGCTGGTGCTCGGCCTCGACGACGCGCTCGAGGTGGTCACGGTCCGCGTCGACGGCCAGGCCGTCCTGTTCTGGCGCGACGGCGACGGGCTCTCGGTCCCGCTCGCCGGCGGGGCGACCCGTCGGCCGTCGAGGTCGTCTACCGCGGCGTCCCGGCGGCCGGGCTCTACGCCGACGAGGGCGCCGGCCAGCGCGTCGTCTACACCGACGGCTGGCCCGACCGGACGGCGGGCTGGCTCCCGACCGTCCACCACCCGTCTGACCCGGCGCCGCCTCGACCTGACCGCTCGTCGTGCCCGAGGCCGTCGAGGTCGTCGCGAGCGGGCGTGCCAGGGCGACTCGCTGGCGGGCGGCCAGCGCCACGCCCGGTTCGTGCTCGACGACGACGCGCCGCCCTACACCTGGGCCTTCGCCGTCGCCGACTTCACGGTGACCGAGCAGGACGGGCCGGTCCCGGTCCGCCACGCGCTCCTCGCCGGCGACGCCGGGCTCGCGGGCCGCCTCGGCCGCACGCCCGCCGCCCTCGAAGCGCTGGCCGAGATGCTCGGGCCGTACCCGTACGACGGCTACGCGACCGTCCAGGTGCCGATGGAGTACGCCGGGATGGAGAACGCCGCGGCGCCGTTCCTGCGCGCCGAGCTCTACGCGGCCGACGCCGACGGGCCGCAATCCCATCGAGGAGGTCAACGTCCACGAGCTCGTCCACCAGTGGTGGGGCAACGCCGTCGTCCCGGCCGACTGGCGCGACCTGTGGCTGAGCGAGGGCGCCGCCACCTACCTCACCGACCGAGGTCTACCAGCGCCTCGACGGCGTGGGACGCCGGCCGCCGCTTCCGGACGCTGATGTCGCGCGAGATCGGGCCCGAGGACGCCGCGCCGCCGGCTCGTCCCGACGGCCTACGACGACCCCGCCGACGTGCTCACGCCGACGGTCTACCAGAAGGGCGGCTCCGTCTTCCACCTGCTCCGCCTGACCCTGGGCGACGACGCCTTCTTCGGCGCCCTCCGCACGATCCAGACCGAGTTCGCCGACCGCCCGCTCTCGACCGCCGGCTTCCGCGGCGCCCTGGAGGCCGCGTCCGGCCGGACCTGGACCGCGTGTTCGCGTACTGGGTCGACGGGCGAGGGCGTCCCGACGCTCCAGCACGCGCTGGGACGCGCCACCCGGACGCTGAGCTGGTCCATCGAGGGCGACGAGGGCACGCTCGACGGCGTCCCGTTCGAGCTCTACATCCGCCAGGGCGACCGTCGCCTGGTTCGTGCCCGCCACCGACGGCGTGTTCTCGCCCCCCGGCGACGGCCGCCCCGAGGTGGAGCCGTCGGGCATCCTGCTGACCGTCGACGACTAGGGCCGTGCCTGCCTCGGCGGCCCCATCAGCAGAGTCGCCGGGGTGGGGCGTTCCGCCCGGACGGACGTGTCAGGCCGTGTGGTTCTGGCGGACACGGCGCTCCGTGTCCCTGCGCCGGCTCGGGGTGGGCATCTTCGGAGTGCGGCGTCCTCCCCCTTCCGGACGCGCCCGACGCAACGCCCCACGTCCATGATCCGACTGTTCCTGGCCGACATCGACGGCTGCCTCAGCGAGCCCTACGTCCCGTTCGACCTCGACGGCTTCGCCGACGCTCCGCGCGTGGGGCGAGCGGGCCGAGACGGACGACCGCGTACCCGCGCCTCGGGCTGTGCTCCGGGCGGAGCTACGCCTACGTCGAGGCGATGGCGCAGGCGCTCGGGCTTCGCGCGCCGGCCCTGTTCGAGAGCGGCGGCGGCCGGTTCGACCTCGACGACGCCCGGATCACCTGGAACCCCGCGCTGACGCCGCAGACCGAGGCCGCGCTCGGCCACGTGCCGTGCGTTCGTGCTGGAGCACGTCGTCCCGCGCTCGCGCGACCGTCTCGTACGACTACGGCAAGCGGTAGCCAGGCCGGGATCGTGAGCCCGGTCGTGGGCGAGTGCGAGACGTTCCTGCCCGAGGTCGAGGCGTTCGTCGCCGAGCAGGGCTCGACCTGGTCCCGTACCACACGCCGTACTCGGTCGACGTGGTGCCGCACGGGCTGACGAAGGTCCTGGCGCTCCGCTGGGTCGCCGCAGACGGAGGGGCTCGAGCTCGGCGCGCTGGCGTTCATCGGCGACACCAACGGGGACGCGCCGGCCATCGCGGCGGCCGGGCTCGGGTTCGCGCCGGCCAACGGGGCGGCCACGGCCCACGCAGGCGGCCGACGTGGTGACCGAGGCGGCCGTGCTCGGCGGGGTGCTCGAGGCGTACCGGATCTGCCTGCGCCGCAACGGCGTCGAGGGAATAACCGGCGCCGGCGTCTCGTTTCCGTGACGCCCCGTCCGAGTGTGGGCATTCTGCGCCCTTCGCGTGGATGGCTGCGCGTCGCGTGCCGATACCTTGGGCCCGCCCGTCTCCCTCCGCCATGCGCTTCGCCTTCTCGCCCTCGTCCTGCTCGCTCTCGCTGCGCCGGTCGGCGCGCAGGCGACCGCGGAGGCGGTCGGCGGCCCCGGCGATCGCGATGGCCCGGCCGGCGGCGCCCTCCGAGATGGACGCCGACGCGGCGCCGGCCTACTACGTGACCCAGCGCGGGCGTGGCCGTCCGCGCGTCGCCGGCCGAGCGGCGCCCGGCCGCTCGCGACGCTCCGCACGCGCGACGGCGTCCGCGTGCTGGCCGATGGACGGCCCCCCGGCCGACGGGTCGCCGCCGGTGGCGGCTCGTCCAGTACGGCGACGCCCGCGGCTACGTCCGGGCGTCGGCGCTGTCGAACGTCTGGATCCGCGTCGACAAGAGCGAGCGGACGACGTTCGTGTACCGCGGCGCCGAGCTTGTCCGACACGTTCCCGGCCGACGTGTCGGTGAGCCCCGAGGACAAGGTCCGGCGGTCGGCCCGCGAGGAGCTCGACCACTACCGCATCCCCGAGGGCACGTTCTTCGTGACGCGACTCAACGACGCGTCGAGCTACTACCGGGCGTTCGTGCTGAGCTACCCCGGACCGGTCCACGCGCTGCGCGGCGTCCAGGACGGGATCATCACCCAGGGCCAGTACGAGGCCATCGTCCGGGCCGACCGCGAGGGGCTGGAGCCGCCGATGAACACGGCGCTGGGCGGGCTCATCGAGATCCACGGCCACGGCTCGGGCCGCCAGCGGGCCTGGACGCGCGGGTGCGTCGCGCTCCGCAACGTCCACATGGACGACCTGTGGGCGTTCGTCGAGGTCGGGACGCCGGTCGTGATCGAGCCGTAGGGCCGCGCTCGGCGCGGATGCGAGCTCGGCGGGGCGGCGCCCGGAGGCTCCCTCGGCGCGATCGGCGGGCCCGCCAGGTTCGGGCCGGGCCGCGCAACACCGGCCGGGCGCCGACGGTCGTACCTGGGAGGGACACGATTCCGTTCCCCATAATGTCCGCTCTCCGAACGGCCTGCCGCGCCGCCGCCGTCCTGCTGCTCGGGCCTCGCCGCCCTGCGCCCCGGCGGCCCAGCCGTCGACCGCCGCGCTCGCCCTCGACCCCCCGCTCGGCGACGGCCCCGTGTACCGGGTCGCCATCGACGGGATGATCGACAACGCGCTCGCGGCCTACGTCGAGCGCGCCCTCGACGACGCCGCCGCCGACTCGGCCTCGGTCGTCGTGTTCCAGATCGACACGTTCGGCGGGCTCCTCGACGCCGCCGACGAGATCCGCAAGGCCATCCTGTCGTCGCCGGTCCCGACGGTGGCCGTGATCGACCGGAACGCGGCCTCGGCGGGCGCGCTGATCGCCTACGCCAACGACAAGATCGTCTTCGTGCCCGGCGCCTCGATGGGCGCGGCGACGGCCGTCAACCAGACCGGCGACGTACGCGCCCGAGAAGATCCAGAGCTACACGCGCGGCCTGATGCGGGCGACCGCCGAGGCGACCGGCCGCGACCCCCAGATCGCCGAGGCGATGGTCGACGAGACCATCGCGGTCCCGGGCGTGAGCGCCGAGGGCGAGCTCCTGACGGTCTCGTCCGACGAGGCCCTCCGCCTGGGCATCGCCGACGCCGTGCTGCCGTCGGTCGACGCGACCGTCGCGGCGCTGGGCGCGGCCGACCGGCCTCAGGAGGAGCACGCGGCCACGCGGGCCGAGCGGGTGCTGCGCTTCCTCGGCTCGCCGGTCCTGGCGTCGCTCCTGCTCATGATGATGATGGGCGGGCTGTACTTCGAGATCCAGACGCCGGGCGTCGGGTTCGCGGGCGCGATCGCGCTCGTCGGCGCGGCGCTGTTCTTCGCGCCGCACTACCTGCTCGGGCTGGTCGAGAGCTGGGAGATCGCGCTGTTCGTCGTCGGCGTCGGGCTGCTCCTGGTCGAGGTCTTCGTGACGCCCGGCTTCGGCGTGTTCGGGATCGGCGGGCATCGTGCTGGTGCTGGGCGCGCTGCTGGTGGCGCTCGTGCCCAACGTCGGGTTCGACTTCCCGATCGAACGGCGAGATCGCGCGCGCGACGACGACGCTGGCCGCGGCGCTCGTCCTGCTCGGCCTGCTGACGGTCTCGCTCGGGCGGATGCTGCCCCGGTCGGAACGGTTCGACCGGCTCGTCCTGGCGCCCGAGCTCGTCGGCCGCGGCCGGCTACACGTCGGCCGACACCGTCGAGCGACCTGGTCGGCCGGACGGGCCTGGCGCTGACGGGCCTGCGCCCGTCGGGCACGGCCGACATCGACGGGCGTCGCGTCGACGTGGTCTCCGAGGGCCCGTTCGTCTCGGCCGGCGCCTCCGTCGAGGTCGTCCGGTCGCGCGGGGCCGTGGTCGTCGTCCGCGAGGTCGCGTAGCCGCGCCGCTGCGCCCCGTACCCGTCCATGGAGCTCCTCGTCCCGATCGCCCTGATCCTGGTCGGCCTCGCGCTCGTCGCCGTCGAGGTGACGGTCGTGCCCGGCTTCAACGTGGTCGGCGTGATCGGCGTGCTGGGAGCGGCGGTCGGCGTCGTGGTCGCGTTCGCGGAGTACGGCCCGGTCGGCGGCCTGGGCACGCTCGCCGCGACCCTCCTGGCGGCCGGCGGCACGGCCTACGTGCTGTACGAGAGCGGCGCCTGGGACCGGTTCGTCCTGTCGGACAGCCTGCGCCGCGACGCCGACGCCGACGCGGTCGAGACCGAGTCGCGCGCGCGCCTGCTCGGGCAAGACCGGGACGGCCGTCACGCCGCTCCGCCCCGGCGGCGTGGCCGACCTCGACGGGCGAGCGGGTCGAGGTCGAGACCGAGGGCGCGTTCGTGGCGGCGGGCAGCCGCGTCCGCGTGGTCGCGCTGGACCGCCGCCGCGTGCTGGTGCGGCTGGACGAGGGGTAGGGCGGGGCGCCGTGCAGCGAGCGCCGGTCGGCGCGCGCCACCTCGGCGCCGAGGCGGGCCGGGTTGGCCGCGGCCTGCCCCGTGGCGTCGCTAGCTTCCGGTCCTCTCCGCCCCGTGCCCATGCGTCTCCTGCTGCTCGCTCCCCGCCGTCGCCCTGCTCTCCGCCTGCTCGGAGCCCGGCCCGCCCGCGACGCCGCCCGAGGGCTGGGTCGAGGCCAGCCCGTCGCGCTGGTACGTCCCCGGCACCGACACGACGGCCGCCTTCCGCGACCTGTCGACGCTCGACGGCGATGGGCGTCGGCCCGCGACGAGACCGAGTTCGTCCGCTGGGTGCAGGAGAAGATGACCGACATCTACCGGACCGACCCCGAGACGGTCGACTCGGTCTTCGCCGCCGAGTACCTCCACGAGGTCGCGCGCCGGCGTCCCGGCGCGGCGACGGCTACGGGCCGGCGGCGGATGCGCTCGTCAACCGCATCAAGACCGACATCTTCCAGCGCTACAACGCCTCGCGCTACGAGCCCCCGGCCGAGGCCGCTCGTGATGCCGGACAGCCTGGCCGACGTGTCGGGTCGGATCGAGGTCCAGGTCTACGTCGACGCCGACAACCAGCCGGTCGCGATCCGGCTGGTCGAGGGGACCGGCACCGTCGCTCGACCAGGTGTTCATGCGCCGGGTCCTGGGGAGCACGTTCACCGACGCATGGGTCCGCCCGACCGCCGGCCGCTCGGCCGGCGTCGAGATCCCGAACTGGGTCCACGTCGCGACCGACTTCGGCGGGTGAGGGCTGGGCGGAGGGGCGGCTTGCTCCTCCGGGACTCGGCGGGCTCCTCTCCGTTCTCTAGTCCGTCCGCCTCGGCGCCGAGGCGGGCCGTCCCACGGGACGACCGTTGCACCTGCTCCTCTCGCGATGACTCTCGACGTGCTCCCCGGCCGCCTCGCCGTCTGCCGGCTCGACCCCCGACGCCGCCGCTCGCGGCCTGGATGGGCGAGGGCGCCCTCGCAGGCGTCACTGCGGACCGACGCCGAGCTGTCGGTCGTGTGCGACGAGGCCGCCGTCCCGGCGGGCGTCCGCGCCGAGGCCGGGTGGCGGGCGCTGGCGCTGCGGGGCCCCATCCCGTTCGAGCTGACCGGCGTGCTCGCCGCGCCTCCTCGCGCCGCTCGCCGAGGCCGGCGTGTCCATCTTCGCGCATCTCGACCTACGACACCGACGTCGTGCTGGTCAAGGCCGGCGCTCGCCGAGGCCGTCGAGACGCTGGGCGCGGCCGGGCACACCGTCGAGCGCGTGCGCCTGAGGTCGGTCAGCGCCGGGTGACGTCCTCGGGCACGGCGTCGAGCCAGCCGGCGTCGAGGACGCCCCACAGGCCGATGGCGATGGCCTCGGCGGCGTCGTGGCGCAGGGCGCCCTTGGGGCGCGGCGCGCCGCTCCACTCGATCACGGCGCGCGCCAGTCCGTCGGCGGCGGCCTTGGCGTCGGAGCCGTGGCGCTGCTCGCGGGGCAGCAGGAGCCGCTGGCGCCAGACGTGGGCGTCGATGACGCGCGCCGCGCGGCCGGCCCGCTCGGCCGCCCGCTTCCACAGCTCCGCGATGTCGCCGCCGCCCTCGAGCACGACGCGCTCGGCGTCGCGGTGGTCGGCGAGCAGGCTGCCCGCGGCCCGTCGCAGGCGGGCCTTCGAGCCCAGGTTCTGCGAGCGGTACGAGACGAGCCGCCCGTCGCGCCCGTAGAGTGCGAAGCCGGTCCGGAGACCGAGGTCGACGGCGAGGAGCATGGGGACGGGGGACGGGGTCGCCATCGAGGCCGGGAGAGGTCGCGGACGATGCCTCGCGAGGCGGGTCCGAGGTTCCGTGCGCACTTCGCCCGCGCGTCGGTGGCGCGCTCGGTCCTCGAGCGGCGGCCATCTTCCTCACCCCCACGCCTCAGCCCCCTGTCCCGCTCGCTCCTCCTCGCCCTCCTCGCCGCCGCCGTGCTCGTCTGGCTCGTACGGCGCCATCGACCCCGTGCGCTACGCCGAGCCGGGCGTGCAAGTACTACGTGCCGATGGCCGAGGCCGCGCCCGGCCTCGATCTGGAGCCGGCCGCAGCCCTACGTCTTCCGCTGGCTCGGGCCCTGGCTCGCCGGGATGCTGCCCCTCGCCCGTCGCGACGCGTTCTCGCTGCTGGGCGTCGCTCGGCTCGCTCGCGCTGGTGGCGCTGATCTACGCCGTCTGCCGGGCCGACGGGCGGCGGGACGGCGCGGCGCCGTCACGGTCGTCGCTGCTCGCGGTGAACCCCTACCTGTTCGGGTTCAACGTGTTCAACATGTTCCAGCTCGGCGATCTCCTGGCCCAGCTCGGGCTCGGCGCGGCGCTGCTGGCTGCTGTGGAAGGGGCCGCTACGCCGCGCTGGGAGCGGTGCTGGCCGTGACCGTGCTGGCGCGCGAGCCGGCCATCCTGATGGTGCCCGTCGCGGCGGTCTGGCTGTGGGAGCGAGGCCGGCTGCGCGAGGACGGCCTGCGCCTGGCGCTCGGCGCTGGTCCCGGTCGTCGTCCTGTTCGTCGGCCCCCGCCTGCTGATGCCCGAGCGGCGCGGGCTGCACGCTCGGCCAGACGTTCGCGGCGGCGAGCGAGGCGGCCCTGCGCCCGCGACGTGGGCGCGCCTGCTGGTCAACGCCTGGGTGCCGGTCGTGGCGCTGCTGGTGGTCTGGCCTCGCGAGACGCTCGCGTGGGCGCGGGGTCACCTCCACCTGGTCGTGCTGTTCGCTGCTCGACGCTGGCGAGCACGTTCTTCGGGGGCGACCTGGAGCGGCTGATGCAGCCCGCGATCTGGGCCGTCTACCCGCTCGTCGCCGTCGTGCTCGACCGCCACTGGACGCGACGCCGGGCCCGTCGCCGCTCGGCGTCCTGGGCGTGGCCGCCGTCCTGACGAGCCTCCACCACATCACGGCCCGCTTCCCGCTCCCGACCGCCGGCTGACACGGCCGCTGTCTGGCGCGGTGCTCGCGCTCGCGCTCGGCGCTCGCGGTGCCGGCGCCTCAGGGTTCGCCGCGAGGAGCGGGCAGGGCCGCGCGCACGCGCGTCCGCTCGAGGCCGGGACCTACCCCAGCAGCACGCCTGCGATGGTCGCCGTCATCAGGTTGGCGAGCGTGCCGGCCAGGACGGCGCGGAGGCCCAGGAGGCGATCTCGCCCGTCCGCTCCGGCGCGAGCGGCCCGATGCCGCCGATCTGGATGCCGATCGACGACAGGTTGGCGAAGCCGCACAGCGCGAACGTCGCCATGACGATGGTCTTGGCCTGCGAGCGTGCCCGCCGCGATGGCGTCGGCGAGCTGGCTGTAGGCGACGAACTCGTTGGCGATCACCTTCGTCCCGATGAAGCCGCCGAACGCGGTCGACGTCGGCCGTCGGCACGCCGATCAGCCAGGCGACCGGCGCGAGCACGACGCCCAGGATGCATCTCGAGCGACGTGGTGTAGCCGAACAGCCCGGCCGCACCAGTCGAGGATCGCCGTTGAGGCATGGCGATGAGCGCCAGGAACGCGATCAGCATCGCGCCGATGTTGAGCGCGAGCTGGAGCCCGTCGGCCGCGCCCGTGGCGGCGGCGTCGATCACGTTCTTGGGGCCGGCGTCGGCCAGGTCCTCGACGGCCGCGTCGGTCGCCGAGGTCGCTCGAGCCGTCGAGGGCTGCGTCGCCTCGCCGGCGTCGGTCGTCGGATGCCGGGCGTCGACGGCCGAGCGTGGGCGCGTCTCGGGGATCAGGATCTTGGCGAGCACGAGCGCGGCCGGCGCCGCCATCACGCTCGCGCCCAGGAGCTGCTCGGCGAAGAGCTGCTGCCCGGCCTCGACGGCGATGCCCGGCGACGGCCGCGTAGCGCTCGCCCAGGAACGCGACGTAGCTCGCCAGCACGCCGCCGGCGATCGTCGCCATGCCGCCCGTCATGACGGCCATCAGCTCGCGACCGCGTCAGGTTCTTGATGTAGGGCTTGATGACGAGCGGCGCCTCGGTCTGCCCGACGAAGATGTTGGCGCTCACC
Organism: uncultured Bacteroidota bacterium; assembly: GCA_963740235.1. Lineage (GTDB taxonomy): Bacteria > Bacteroidota > Rhodothermia > Rhodothermales > Rubricoccaceae > Rubrivirga. Next base: position 219,897 of record CAVUDG010000007.1, on the reverse strand, counting down.
GAGAGCGACTCCGGCCCGCTCGTGCCGAGCGCGCGGCGCACGACGAAGGCCACGCCCCGGACGATCATCTGCATGATGCCGAGGTAGTACAGGATCGACATCAGCGCCGCGAACACGATGACCGTCGGCAGCACGTAGGCGAAGAAGAAGAACCCCAGCGAGCCCTCCGCGCCCGGCGACAGCGCCGAGCGTGCCGAAGACGAACGTCGACCCGGCCTCGACGGCGCGCCAGGAACGTCGACGAACAGGCCCGCGATCGCGACGCGAACGCCACCTTCGGCCACGCCGAACGGCGCGAACGTCTCGGCCATGCGCGTCGCCCTTGAGGAAGAGGACGGCGAAGACGAGCTGGAGCAGCGAGCCCGGCGCCGACGGTCCGCCAGTTGATGCGGCGGCGGTCGGACGAGAGCGCGAACGGCGATGGCGAGGATGCCGGCGAGGCCGAGCAGGCCGCGGCCGATGGAGACGAGGTCCATGCGAGCGGGGAGAGCGAAGCCGCGAAGATAGCCGGGCCCGCCTCGGTCGTCCCGTGGGCGCCCGGCCGGCCGGGGTAGTACGATCTGCTCAGAGCGGCCGCGCCGGCCGCGGCTAGGTTGCCCGCTCCCTTTCGCACGCCCCGTGGACACGCTCTCGCCCTTCGGGGCCCACCCCGAGTGGTTCGGGCCCCTGACCGTCCTGGCCTTCGGGGCCGCCTACGTCACCGCCGTCGTCGTCGGCTACCGGCGCGGGTGGCCGCCGGCCGCCTGGCTCGTCGTGCTGGCCGCGGCCGGCCTGGGCGGCGTCGTGGGCACGCGGCTGCTGCCGCTGGGGCTCGACGGGCTGCGCGCGCTCTGGGAGACCGGCGCGCTGCCCGAGGCGGGCGTCCGGCGGATCCCGGGGACGGTGATCGGCGCGCTGGTGCTGGCCGAGCTCGCGCGGCGCGCTCTGGGCGTGCGCCGGTCGATGCTGGACCCGCTGGCGCCGCCGGCCTGGTCGCCCTCGCTGTCGCGCGCGTCGGGTGCCTGCTGGCTGGCTGCTGCTTCGGCACGCCCGACCGACCTGCCCTGGGGGATGACGTACGCGGCGGGGTCGTTCGCGCACGGCTTCCACCGGGCCCACGGCGTCGTCGAGGCGGGGGCGGCCGGGCCGGCGGCGGTCCACCCGATCCCGTTCTACGACATCGCGTTCGTGCTCGTGGTCCTGGCGCTGCTTGCCCGGATCGCGCGGCGGCTGCGCGCCGAGGGGAGCCTGTGCGGCGTCGTGGTCGGGCTCTACGCGGCGCTTCCGGTTCCTGGAGGACTTCGTGCGCGCCAACGAGGTCGAGGCCTGGGCCGGGCTGACGGCCGTCCAGGTCGGGATGGCCGTCCTGGCCGTCCTGGCGTTCGGGGCGGTGGCCGTCGCCGAGCGCCGGGCCCGGGGCGAGCGCGTGGTGCCCGACTGGGCCGAGCCCTCCGCGGCCCGGCTGGTGGGCGTGCTGGCCGCCGTGCTCGCTGCCCGCGTGGCGTTGAGCGGCTGGCTCACGGGGTCGGAGGCGGCCGTGCTGCTGGTCCGGATCGTGCCGGCCGTGGCGGCGGTCGCCGTCGTCGTCGTGCGGCGGTCGTCGGTGCCCCAGCTCCGCTGGACCGCGGCGGCCCTCGCTGGGGCCGTCCCGCTCGTGGTCGGGTTCCAGACGGCGCCCGCCGCGAGCGGGTCGTTCGACCTGTGGGCCGTCGAGGCCCACGGCGACCTGGGCCGCTACGAGGAGTTCGACATCTGCAGCACCGACCTCTACGAGTACGCCTCGGCCGGCGGCGGCGTCGCCCGGGTCTGGGTCGACCTCGACAACGAGACGACGCGCGAGCTCGGCGTGCGGGTCTACGGCGGCCGGCAGACCGTGGAGGGGGAGGCCTTCTACCCCGAGGACGAGGGGGGCGCGTTCGTCGCCGTCCACCCCTACGCCCAGATCGAGGGGCGCAACGCCGGCCTCACGGTGGGCTTTCAGGCCGGCTCGCTGCCCATCCTGGGCCCGGACTCCCCGTCGCCCGCCCTGCCGGCCATCGGCGTGCGCCTGGGCCCCCGCAAGGCCCACCTGCAGGCCGGCTACCTCGACTCGCCCCACTTCGGCGCCCCGGCCCCGGTGTTCCACCTCGGCTTCGGCACGGGCCGGCTGACCGAGAGCGGGCAGGAGCTCCGGGTGACGGGCGGGATCTCCGGCTCGGGGTTCTACCTCGCCGGGGCGCTCCCGGTCGGCGACCGGGCGTTCGTCGAGCCGATGGTGGCCGCCGCGCCGATCTCCAACGACCGCGGCCTGTCCTACCAGGGCGGCGTCCGGCTCCGCGTCCTGCTGCCCGCTCAGTAGGCCCGCCTCGGTCGGCCCGCCTCGGTCGGCCCGCGGGGCGCCCGAGGCGGAGGGACTCGGGCGCTCGCCCGGCCTGCGCGCGCTCCGTGGCCGTCGGTATCGTACGCCGGAGGCGAGCCCACGGACCGGACCCAGCGGCCCCGTGCTCGCCCCGACCCGAGCCCACACCACACACGCATGACCTACCGCCGACTCGGAAACAGCGGCCTCATCGTCTCCGACCTGTGCCTGGGGACCATGGTCTTCGGGGAGGAAGGGGCCCGCAGCACGCCGCCCGAGACCGCGACCCGGATGGTCCACCGGTTCCTGGACGCGGGCGGGACGTTCATCGACACGGCCGACGTCTACGCCGGCGGGCGCTCGGAGGACATCGTGGGCCGCGCCATCCGCGACCGCCGCGACGACGTGGTGCTGGCGACCAAGGTCCGGTTCCCGACCGGCGAGGGCCAGAACGACCAGGGCCTGTCGCGGCACCACATCGTGCGGGGCGTCCACGCGAGTCTCGCGCGGCTGGGGACGGACGTGATCGACGTGCTCTACGTCCACTGCTGGGACCCGTTCACGCCGCTCGACGAGACCCTGCGCGCGCTCGACGACCTGGTCCGCCAGGGCAAAGTCCGCTACCTCGGCGTGTCCAACTTCAAGGCGTGGCAGGTCATGAAGGCGCTGGGCCTGAGCGACGCGAGCGGGTACCCCCGGTTCGTCGCCGGCCAGTACCAGTACAGCTTGGTTCAGCGCGACGTCGAGTACGAGTTCGGCGACCTGTGCGCGAGCGAGGGCGTCGGGCTGGTCCCGTGGGGCCCGCTGGGCGGCGGCTTCCTCTCGGGCAAGTACACGCGCGGCGAGCGGCCCGAGCAGGGGCGGATCGCGACGGCGACCGACGAGCAGGCCGAGGCCTGGGACCGCCGCGCGACCGACCGGAACTGGCAGGTCATCGAGGCCGTGGGCGAGGTCGCCGACGGGCGCGGCGCCAGCTACGCCCAGGTCGCCCTGGCCTGGCTCCGCGCCCAGCCCGCCGTCTCCAGCGTCGTCATCGGCGCGCGGACCCGGAGCAACTCGACGACAACCTGGGCGCGGCCGACCTGGACTTGGCGCCGCAAGAGGTGGAGGCGCTCGACGCCGCGAGCCGGCTCCCCGACCTCTACCCGTACAGCATGATCGAGACGTACGGCGGCCGGACCCTCTGAGACGGAGCCCGTCCGTACTGGCCCCAGGGACACCGGGCACGCCGATCGTCCCTCGCACGGGCCACTCGCCCCGCCTCGGGGGGTCCGCGGGGCGACCGAGGCGGGCCGGGCTAGAGGAGCCGGCCGGCGCGGAGGGACCGCTCGAGCCACGTCCGCTTCTTGTCCAGCGCGACGACGCTCGCCGCGGCCTGGGCCTGGCCCCGGACCTGCCGCTTCCAGGCCGCGTGGACCTGGCGGACCGACACGTCGGCGGCGTAGCTCAGCTCCTTGGCCAGCTCGGCGCAGGCCAGGCGGAGCTCGCGCTCGCGCGCGGCCACGTCGATCGCGACCGGCCGCGCCGCCGGGGCTTCGGGCGCGCGGTGGAAGTCGGCCGACGACCGGTAGCCCGGCATCTGCTCCAGCGACAGCGTCTTGGCCTCGCCCTGGCGGACCGACTTGAGCTCCCAGACGCTGACCTCGGTCTGCTCCGAGCCCGGCCCCTCGCCCGTCCCGGCCCCGCCCTTGGACTTCTTGGTCCCCAGCTTCTCCTCGGCCGCGATCCAGCGCAGCGTCTCGGCCACGCCCGAGTCCTCGGCCGCGTACAGGTCGCACGTGTTGGCCGCCTCGGGCCACTGGGGCACGTAGCGCATCCCCCGGAACACCTGCTGCATCGTCTTGCCGACGGCCCGGACCAGGTCGGCCTTGACCAGCACCGAGATCGGCTTGATGTCGGTCCCCTCGCCGATCATGTCGACCTGGACCATCACGTCGACCTCGCCGGCGCGGTAGGCGTCGAGCCGCTGCTGTCGGTCGCCGGCCGCCACGTCCTGGCCGATCCGGGCCGACGACACGTCGGGGTAGCGGCGCCGGACGAACTCGTGGATGGCGCGGGCGTGGGCGTTGCTCATCGCGATCACCAACATCTGGTGGTCGCGGTAGCCGGCCCACGTCCCCGACCGCGCTTGCTGCCGGGCGAGCGCCCCGCGCTTCTCGGCGAACCGGGCGAACGCCGGGCCCAGCAGCGTCTCCAGGTAGACCTCGTGGAACCGGAGCTTGCGGCGGGCGAGGTAGGCGTCGACGTCGCGGCTCGCCTCGGGGTCGTCGCGGAGCGCGGCGAGCGAGACCTCGACCTCCTCGCCCGTGTCCGTCCGGATCATCCGGACCGAGTAGTCGACGACGTGGGCGTCGACGCGCTTGAGGATGCCGCCCTCGGCGTGGGCCTCGCGCATCCCGACCTCGTGGAGCGCGTCGTAGTACTCGAACCCGTCCGCGTCGACGGTCACGGGCACGCCGAACAGCGACTTGCTGTCGCCGCGCATCGGGGTCCCCGAGAGCGACACCGAGGCGGCGTGGGGGAACTTCTGGATCGCCTGGGCCCACGTCCCGTCGTCGGCCAGGTGGTGGACCTCGTCGAACACGAACAGGGCCCGGTGCCGCCGGCAGTACTCGACGAGGGCCTCGTTGCCGCGGTCGCCGCTCGCGTACTGGTAGGTCGTGACCACGACCTCGGTGTCGAGGTTCTTGAGGAACACCCGGTCCGAGTCGGCCGCGCAGAACGAGACGGGCGGGGCGCCGAGCCAGTGGAACACCTGGGCCAGCTCGTCGGCGTCGGCGTACTGGTCGCGCAGGTTGCCGCGCGGGACGAACACGACCAGCCGGTCGCAGACGCCGAGGTCGCGGGCGACGGCGTAGGCCGCGAGCGCCGTGATGGTCTTGCCGTAGCCGGGCACGAACACGCCGAGCGCGTTCCGCTCGGTCCCCCGGAGCAGCTCGGCCCAGCGCTCCAGGAACACCCGCTGGCCCTCGCGCAGCGCGAACCCGTCGCGCAGGCGGATGCCGGGGAGCGCGACGCCGGGGGCGTCGGCCGCGGGGAGCGGGCGGGCGGGGGAGGACAACGGGCGGTCTGCGGGGGGACGGCCAACCTAGGCACGCGCCGCCCGCCGGGCGCGGGCCGGGCGCCGGAGAATCCGCGAGTCCGCCCGCCTCGGCCTCCCTCCGGGCCGAGCGGCGAGCGCGCGCCCGAGGCGGGGCCACCCGGAGACGGCGCCACCCGGAGACGGCGCCACCCGGAGACGGCGCCACCCGGAGACGGCGCCTAGGCCGCCACCGGACGCCGACGCCGAGCCGGACCGTCGTCGCGGACACGTCGCCGGCCCGGAGGTCGTTGGACAGCGTCGTGAACGCGGCCGACAGCCCGGCGTCGACGGCCAGCGACGGCGAGAGCGCGTAGAGCACGCCGGCCTCGGCCTCGCCGCCGGGCCCGGAAAAGTCGACCGACGTCCCGGCCGCCGAGTAGGTCGCCGTCTGGAACAGGGCCGCCGCGCCGACGAACGGCGCCAGCCGGCCGCGCCCGAGCCGGACCCGCCCGCCCAGCCCCACGGCCCCCAGCGTCACCTCGGCGTCGACGCCCGAGACGGTGCCCGTGCCGGCCGAGCCCCCGAGCAGGGCGTAGACCGAGACCGCGGGCGTCACCCCGACCCCCAGGGCGAGGTCGCCGCCGCCGCCGCCGAACGAGTCCGAGTCGGAGTCGGTGTACCCCATGCCGTGGGCCCGGAACGAGGCCCACAGCGCGCCGCCGGACGGTCTCGCCGCGCCGCCCGGGGCCGGGCCGAGGTCGGGCCGCCGCCGCCGCGCCTCCTCGACCATCCGGACGAACGGGGGCGGGTCGAGCGCGGGGTCGGGCTGGTAGGTCGGCGCGACCTCCAGCAACCGCGCGATGGCCTCGCGGGCGTCCGCCTCGCGGTCTTTCCCGAGGTAGCTGAGCCCGACCAGCCGGTAGGCCCGGCGCCGCTCCTCGGGCGAGAACGAGCCCCAGTCGAGGCACGCCGTCAGCCGGCCGATGGCGTCGTCGAAGTCGCCGGACTGGTAGCTCGCGTCGGCGCGGTCGAGCGCCGACCCGCACGACTGGGCGGCGACGGGGACCGCCAGCGCGGCGGCGAGAGCGAGGAGGAGAAGGCGGGTCATGGGTCGGGGGTGAGGGCCAGGAGGACGCGCGCCGGGTCCTGCCCGGCCGTGACGGTGATCGGTTGGGAGGCCGGTCGGTACCCGTCGCGCTCGGCGCCGACGGTGTGGCGACCGGGCGGGACCGCGATCGTGGCCGGCGTGTAGCGGCCCGTCCGCCGGCCGTCGAGCAGGATCTCGGCGTTGAGCGGGTCCGAGACGACCGTGACCTCGACCGGCACGGCGAACTGGAGCCGGACCTCGGCCGTCCGCCCGGCCTGGACGCGGACGGTCTCGCGGATCTCGCCGAACGTGGGGTGCGTCGCGCGGACGGTGTAGCTGCCCGGGGCCAGGTCGGCGGTGACGGGCGCGTTCGTCCCGCTCGCCAGCCGGCGGCCGTCGACGTAGACGTCGCCGAACGGGCGGACCAGGATGCGGGCCGTCCCCGTCTGGGCGGCCGGCTCCGGCTCGGCGGTGCGGGCGGGCTCCGGGCGCGCGGGCTCCGGCCGGATCGGCGCGGTGCGGGCGGGCGTCGGGCGGGCCGGCGCTGGGCGCGCGGGCGGGAGAGGTGCAGCTCCGACCGACTCCGGAGCAGAGGCCTCCGGCTGTGGCTCTGGCGTCGGCCCGGCCGTGGGCGGACCCACCTGGGCGGCCTGAGCGAGACCAGCGTCCAGGTCGAGCCGCGCGGCCTCCTGCGACCCTCGGGCGCCACCTTCTGAGTCCGCAGCGGTGACCTCCACTGCCGTCTCAGAGATGTCGGCGGGCGGCTCTGCCACGGGCCGGAGCGTCCACACGGCGACGGCGGCCAGCGAGACCGCGCCGACGGCGGCGAGAGCCGTCCGCGAGTCGGCGAGCCGCGCGAGCAGACCGGCCCGGCTCGGCACCGAGGCGGACCGAGCCAGGACTGTACCACGCGCCGACCGGGCGGGGGCCAAGTCGGCCGCGTGGGGATGGGCGACCGCCACAACCGTCGCCGCCGCGGACCGGGGCGCGGGGCCGTCCGAGTCCGTTTGGTCGGCGTGCGCCGAGCCGGTTGCCTCCGGGCGCCGGGTTGGCGCGAGCCGCGTGCGGGAGCGTTGGGCTCGCGGGCGGGCGGCCTCGGGGTCTGGCGCGTCCGCACTCGTCTCGGCACCGTCCGCACAGAGTCCCGGCTCGCCACGGTCCCCGCCCGCCTCGGTGGCCTGGGGGACCGAGTCGGGCGACGCGGCCTCGTCCGGGGCCGGCGCCGAGGCCGGCGTGGGGACGCGGGCTTCGGTCTCGGGCGGCACCCGGGCCGACCGAGCACCAGCCGGGCCGGTCGCGAGCGGCCCGAGGCGGGCCGAGCCGCGACGGTCGGGCGGGCCGGAGCCGGGCCCCGGGCGTCGGCGAGCGTCGGGGCGTCGGCGAGCGCGCGGCGGAAGGCGGCGACCGAGGCGTGGCGGTCGGCGGGGTCCTTGGCGAGCGCCGTCAGGATGGCGTCCTCGACCGGCCGCGGCAGGCCGGCGACCCAGCGGCGCGGCGGCGGGGGCTCGGCCTGGAGGTGGGCCTGCATCGTCTCGAACGAGCTGGGGGCCTCGAACGGGACGCGGCCCGTGACCATCTCGTAGAGCAGGACCCCGAGCGCGTACACGTCCGTCCGCGCGTCGACCTCGCGGGCGCGGACCTGCTCCGGGGCCATGTACTCGGCCGTCCCGATGGCGTGGCGCGTCTGGGTCATCCGGCTCGACCCGAGCAGCCGGGCGATCCCGAAGTCCATCACCTTGACCGTCCCGTCCAGCGTGAGCATGAAGTTGGCCGGCTTCACGTCGCGGTGGACGATCCCGCGCCGGTGGGCGTGGTCGAGCCCGTGCAGCGCCTGGCCGAACAGGCCGAGCGCCCGGCCCACCGGCAGCCGCCGCTCGCGGTGCAGGAGCGCCTCGAACGTCTCGCCCTCGACGAACTCCATGACCATGTACAGGTCGTCGCCGTCGCGGTGGAGCGCGTACAGCGTCGCGATGTGGGGGTCGAGCAGCCGCGCCAGCGTCCGCGCCTCCTGTCGGAACCGCTCGACGTGCTGGGCCGAGGCGGCGACGTCGGCGCGGAGGGCCTTGACGGCGACGGGCCGGTCGAGCATCAGGTCGAGGCCGCGGTAGACGGCGCCCATGCCGCCCTGGCCCAGGAGCGACTCGATCCGGTACGTTCCGATGACGCGGCCGATCACGACGCGACCTGGGCGGTCTCGCGGGGTGCCGGCCGGGGCGCCCGGGTGCTCGCGCGGACTACGGCCACGGTCACGTTGTCGTAGCCGCCCCGCGCCTTGGCGCAGTCCACGAGCGTCCGCGCCGCCTGGTGGACGCTCGGCGCGTCGAGCGCCCGGCCGATCTCGTCGTCGTCGACCAGGTCGTACAGGCCGTCCGACACCAGGACGAACACGTCGCCCGGGCGGACGGCGACGGGGCCGTCGAGGGCGGGGTCGGTCTCGGCCCGGATGCCGAGCGCGCGCGTGATCACGTTGCGGGCGTCGTGGTGCCGCGCCTCGTCGGGCGTGAGGAGCCCGTCGGCCACCATCTCCTCGACCACCGAGTGGTCCGTCGTCAGCCGGTCGATGCGGCCGGCGCGGCGGCGGTAGAGCCGGCTGTCCCCGACGTGGGCCCAGACGGCCTCGCCGCCCCAGACGGCGAGCGCGGTGCACGTCGTCCCCATGCCCTCTCGGTCCTGGGCGCGGGCGGCGGCCCAGATGCGGGCGTTGGCGAGCACGAACGCGCGGCCCAGCGCCTGGCGCGGCGTGCCCGGCGCGGCGTAGTACGTCTCCGAGACCACGTCGGCCGCCGTCGTGCTGGCGACGTCGCCGGCCCGGTGGCCGCCCATCCCGTCGGCGACCAGGACCAGGACGCCGCGCTGGGCGAGCGTCGCCGGGTCGCCGGGGCGGACGCACCGCCCGCGGTCCTCGTTCTGCGGGCGGACGTGGCCCACGTCGGACACGATGGCCACGTCGAGCTCGAACGGGTCGGTCGGGGCGCCCGCGGGGGCGGGGCGGGACCGGAAGGGCCACCACATGGGTCAGGGGGCGAGGGTGAACGTGTAGGCCCGTTTGCCGGGCGACGTCTGAAAGCGGACGGGCGCGCGGGCGCCGCCGCGCCGGAGCTCGACCTCGACGGGCTCGCCGGCCCAGCTGTCGAGGACCAGCGGCGTCAGGCCCAGGCGCCGGTCGCCGCGCCAGACCTCGGCCGGCGGCCCGAGCGCGTCGATCGTCACGCCGACCGCGACGGCACCGAGCGGGACCTCGACGGGGTCCGGCTCGGCCGGCGGCCCCGCCGAGGCGGCCGGCCGGAGCGACGGGCCCGCGACCACCGCCAGCGCGACCACGGCGACGCCGACCAGCCCCCACGCCGCCCGCCGCTGGGTCGCGCCCGAGACCGCCCGCCTCGGTCGCGGGCCGGGTCGGCCCGTGGGCACGCGCGGACCCGGATCGGGCTCGGCCCGAGGCGGGCGGGGGAGCGCGGCCAGGAACGCGCCGGCGTCGGGTACGCGGCGGGCAGGGTCGGCCTGGAGGCACCGGGTGACCAGGGCGTCTGCCTCCGGGGGGACGGACCGGACGCGCGTCGAGGGCGCGTCGTAGTCGGCCCGGGCGATCCGCTCGAACAGGCCGAACGCCGAGGGCGCGCGGAACGGGACGTCGCCCGTCAGCAGCTCGTACAGGAGCACGCCGAGCGCCCACACGTCCGACCGGGCGTCGGGCGCCTGGCCCCGGACCTGCTCGGGCGAGAGGTACTCGGGCGTGCCCGGCACCACGCCGCCCGTCGTCAGCCCGCGTGCGGAGAGGTCCTTGGCGATCCCGAAGTCGAGCAGCGAGACGTGCCCGCCGGGCGTCACCTTGACGTTGTGGCTCTTGAGGTCGCGGTGGATCACGCCGTGCGCGTGCAGGTGCGCGACGGCCCGGGCGACCGGCCGCAGCAGCGCGACGGCCTCCGCCCAGGCGACCGGGCCCCGGCGCAGCCGCTCGGCCAGCGTCTCGCCCTCGACCAGCTCCATCGCGATGCACGCCCGGCCGTCGCACTCGAAGTAGTCGTAGAGCGTGGCGACGTGGGGGTGCCGCAGGGCGGCCTGGATGCGGGCCTCGTTGAGGAAGCGCGGCGCCAGCGCCGGGTCGCGGAGCACCTTGAGCGCGACGACGCGGCCGATCCGCCGGTGCTCAGCGCGGAAGACGGTGCCCATGCCGCCCCGGCCGAGCTCGGCCGCCAGGCGGTAGTCGCCGAGCACGGTGCCGGGGCGGAGGTCCACGGGGCTGGGGGGCGAGAGGCGCGCCGAGGCGGGCCGGGTGGAGGGCTCAGGACCCCAGCGACGGCATCAGCTGCATCCCGTAGCGGATCGGGATGGCGTAGGTCACCGAGGCGTTGGCCTGGCTGGTCCCGTAGGTGAAGATGCCGATCACGCGGCCCCGGTCGTCGAAGACGGGCCCGCCGCTGTTGCCCGAGCCCGTCGCGCTGGTCGAGAGCTGGTAGGCGTCCTGGAGGCCGAGCGAGATCAGCCGCTCGTCCGGGTTGTCGGTCGTCCGGCTCCGGATGATCGACGAGATGCTGGCCGGCGTCACGGTCACGTTGGGGACCACGACGGCGCGCGGGGCGCCGCCGAGCTGCTCGCGGTTCTCGAACGTGGCGACGGTCGTCCCGGTCACGCCGGGGAACCCCATGATGACGATGGACTCGCCCACCTCGGTCTCGTCGTAGGTGTCGGCGAGCTCGACCGACCGGAGCGCGCCCGGCGCGTCGATCTTGATGAGCGCCGCGTCGGCCCGCTGGGACGCCGTCTCGAACTCGGCCTCGATCGGGTTCGACGTCCCGGGGAAGGTGACCCGGATGGTCGCGTTGCCGCGCAGCGCCTCGACGTTCTCGATCGGCCGCTGCTCGACCCAGCGGGTCTGGGTCGGGACCCAGAGCGGCATCTGGTCGCGCTGGATCACGTCCATCCGCGGGACCGGGTTGCCGACGCGGTCGGTCACGACGGCGCCGGCCGGGTCGGTCTGGGACACGAACGCGCCGTCGGCGCCGAGCGTGTAGACGACGCCGGGGAAGGCGGTCTCGGGGAACCCGTAGGGGTAGTCCCACGGGCCGGCCACGTGCTTGTTGGTCAGGATGAACCCGTCCGACGAGGTCACGAAGCCGGACCCGGTGACGGCCCCCCGGATGGGCTGGTTGAGCCCGTCGGGGTCGTTGTAGGTGATCCAGGGCTCGACGGCGCCGCCGGGCAGCTGGATGTAGACCGGCATCACGGCCGTCTGGCCGCCCACCGTGGTCTGCTCGTAGAGGTGGTAGACCGGCTTGTCTGTGTCGGCGTTGCGCAAGCGCCAGGCCGTCTCGATGAACACGGCGGCGTCGCCGAAGGCGCGGCTGAGCTCGGTCGCCGTCATCGTGACGGGCGCGGCCGGCTCGGCCGGCGCGGGCGGCGGCGGCGACGGGCGGAGGGCGAGGAAGAGCACGGCGGCCAGCGCGAGCGCCCCCACGCCGACGGCCATCAGGACGCCCGTCTTCTTCTGGCTCTCGCGCTGGGCCTCGCCCACCATCCGCTCGACCGTCTCCCGCCCGACGCCCGGGCGGGGCGCGGCGGCCTCGGCCCGCGACGGCGACAGCGTGGTCGCGCGGCCCGCGCGGCCCGCGCGCGGCGAGGCGATGACGGTCTCGCGCGCCGGGCGGGGCTCGGCGTCGAACACGAACTCGGGCCCGCCCTCGCCCAGCTGGACCGTGTCGCCGGGCCGGATCGACGCCGTGCCGGCCACCTGGACCTTGTTGACGAACGTCCCGTTGCGGCTGCCCAGGTCGGTGATCGAGTACGCGTCGTCGCCGTCGCGGGTGAGCTTGAGGTGCTCGCGGCTGACCAGCTCGTCGACGTCGGGGTCGTAGGCGACCGCGGTGCCGCCGCCGCGGCCGACGGTCAGCTCGGGGAAGGCGGCGAAGGGGAACTCCTCGACCTGGTTGGCCTTGGAGCCGGACAGGTGGCGGAGGACGAAGCGCTGGGGGGTGCTCATGGCGGAGGGGAGGGGTCTCTGCCCGGACAAGCGGAATCGCGCCTCGAACCGGCTCACCCGGCCGCCGTCTCTCTCGGCCCCGCCCGCCTCGGCCCCGCCCGCCTCGGCCCCGCCCGCCTCGGCCCCGCCCGCCTCGGCCCCGCCCGCCTCGGCCCCGCCCGCCTCGGCCCCGCCCGCCTCGGCCCCGCCCGCCTCGGCCCCGCCCGCCTCGGCCCCGCCCGCCTCGGCCCCGCCCGCCTCGGCCCCGCCCGCCTCGGCCCCGCCCGCCTCGGCCCCGCCCGCCTCGGCCCCGCCCGCCTCGGCCCCGAGGCCGCCGCTACAGCCCGGCCGAGCGGACGAACCGCCCCTGGAGCTCGTCCTCGTAGCCGAAGACGTCGAGGCGGACCAGCCCGACCTCCCAGCTCCACCACTCCACCTGCCGGCCCCGCTCGATGCGGATGGCCTGGAACGTGCCCGCCGGGACCGTCACCGCCTCGGGGCCGGTCGCGGGGAAGGGCGCCGCCGGCTCGTTCGAGCAGTGGCCGTAGGCCTGCAGCGTCCCCGCCCGGCGCGGGACGCGGACGTAGGCCAGCGCGCCGCTGGACCCGCCGAACCACCCGTTCCCGGTGCAGTCGTGGGGCACGACCACCATCAGGCCGTCCTCGCCGAGCTTGATGTCCTCGTCGTCCAGCGGGAAGGTGAGTTCGCTGGCAAAGGGCGTCCGGTAGCCCTCGTACCCGGGCGACTCCCAGACCACGTAGCGGTCGCTCTTGCGGCCGCGGTCGCTGGCGCGGACGGTCGTCATCCGGACGGCCGCGGGCGTGTCCGGGATGGCCCGGAACGGCCCGTAGGTGTGGAGCGAGTCGGGCCCGCTGAGGTAGTCGAACGTGGCGACGGTGCCGGGCTGGGCCCAGGCGGGGCCGTCGTCGGAGAACGCGTCGCAGCCGGCGACGGCGAGCAAGAGGGCGAGACCGAGGGTGGGACGCAAGGCGCAGGCACGTAAGGAGACACCAAGGTCGGCACGCGTCGCCCGGGCCCCGTGGTCCGATCGCACTACCGCCCCGAACGTACACCGCCCGCCTCGGTCGCCTAGTCGGGCGAGTCGCCGAGGCGGGCGGAGCCGGGGCCCCTCGGGCAGGTGCCGCCTCGCCAAGCGTCGAGGCGGGCCTACGGGCTCGCCGAGCGCTCGAACCGGCCCTGGAGCACGCCGTCGTACCGGAGCACGTCGTAGCGGACGAGCCCGACCTCCCAACTCCACCACTCGACACCCCCGGCGCCGGTCCCGTCGGGCTGGGCCGGGCCCTCGATCACGACGGCCTCGAACGTGCCGGCCGGCACCGTGACGCGCTCGGTGCGGACCGCGCGGTAGAACAGCGGGTTCCGGGTGCAGTCGCCCCACACGTCGAACGCGCCGCTAGCCGCTCTCGGGACGCGCGTGAACGTGAGCGGACCGCTCGACTCGGCCGACCCGGGCCTCCGCAGCCCGAGGTCGGGGCAGTCGTGGGCGACGGTCACCGTGAGGCCGTCGGCGCCGATCTCGACGTCGTCGCCTCGCATCGGGAGCCCGGTGTCGAACCGCGACAGGCCGTCCGGGCCGCCGGGGTCGCCCCACTCGACCCGGCGGTCGGTGTAGTCCCAACGGTCCGCTCGCACGACGCGCATCTCGACGGCGCGCGCTGTCGCCGGCGCGCGGCGGAACGGCGGCGTCCGGCCCGGCCCGAGGACGGACAGCGAGTCCGGGCCGGGCGTGTAGTCGAACGTCGCGACGGCCCCGACCTCGGTCCAAGCCGGGCCGTCGTCGGAGAACGCGTCGCAGCCGGCGACGGCGAGCAGAACGGCGAGGGCGAGGACGAAGCGCACAAGGGGAGCGGCAGGGGACCCAAGGTGCGCACGGTCCGACTCCTGCCCATGGTCCGATCGGATCACGTCCCCGAACGCCCACCGCCCGCCTCGGTCGCTCCGTCGGGGGCGTCGCCGAGGCGGGCGGTGTGAGGGGGCGGGCTAGAGCGCGCGTTCGTCGTCGTCCGGCGTCTGGTCGGGCTGGTCGCCGGTCGGGTTGATCCGCGCCGAGACGACGGTCCGGCCGCCCAGGTCGACGAACGTGGCCGCGGAGTCGGCCGAGAAGAAGGCCTCGGCCGGGATGACGGCCGTCTCGCGCGAGCCGTCCGAGAACACGAACTCGACGGTCGCCGGCAGCACGATCTCGCCGCGGTTCTCGACCGTCGCCACGACTCGGCCCTCCTGGACCGTCAGTGCGGCGAGCGCCTGGTCGAACTGGCCCGTCTGGTAGAACCAGCCGCGCCAGAACCAGTCGAGGTCCTCGCCGGTCACGTCCTCGATGGTCCGGAAAAAGTCGGCCGGCTGGGGGTGCTTGAAGGCCCAGCGCCGGATGTACGTCCGGAACGCGGCGTCGAACCGCTCGGGCCCGACGACCTCGTTGCGGAGCAGGAGCAGGCCCTTGGCCGGCTTCCGGTAGGCCAGCCAGCCCAACGCTTGCGACCGGATCCGGTCCGGGTAGGTCATGATCGGCTGGTCGGCCGCGTAGGGCTGGCGCATAAAGTCGGCCGCGGCCGGGCCCTCCGTCAGCCGGATCACGCGGGCCTGGTCGGACATCCCGTAGCCGGCGATCGTCGCGTCCGGATTCTCGTCATAGAAGGCGACGTTCGAGAACGTGTTGAGGTACGAGTTGAACCCCTCGTCCATCCAGGCGTAGCGCCGCTCGTCGCTCCCTACGATCATCGGGAACCAGTTGTGGCCCAGCTCGTGGTCGATGACGCCGAACAGGCTCATAAAGCGGGCGCCGACGCCCGAGAACTGGAACATCGGGTACTCCATCCCGCCGACCACGCCGGCCACCGAGATCGCGACGGGGTAGGGGTAGGGGTACCAGCGGGAGTTGTTCAGGATGGACGCGCGGCCGAACCGCGTGGCCTCCTCCCAGCCCGGCTCGTCGGGCGTGCCGACGCCCTCATGCGGGTAGGCGCTCATGATCAGGACGTCGTTCGTGCCGCCGTCCTCCAGCTCGACCGAGGCGGTCGCGGCGTCCAGGATGAACGCCTCCGAGGCGGCCCACGCCACGTCGCGGACGTTCTCGGCCCGGAAACGCCACGTCGTCATGCCGGTCCCGTGCGCGGCGGCCGGCGTCCCGACCTCGTCGGGGGTGATCAGGTAGACGCGGTCGGTCGAGCGCCGCGCCTGGGCCAGCCGGTCGCGCTGGGCGTCGGTGTAGACGTCGCGCTCGTTGCGGAGCTCGCCCGTGCCGACGACGGTCATCGTGGAGGGCGCCGTGACGCTGTACTCGAAGTCGCCGTAGCCGAGGTAGAACTCGCCCTGGCCGAGGTAGGGCATCGTGTTCCAGCCGTTCACGTCGTCGTAGACGGCGACGCGCGGGTACCACTGCGCCAGCTCGTAGACCACGCCGCGCTCGGTCTCCAGCCGGCCCATCCGGTCGGCGCCGTACTCCGGGACCACGAACGAGTACGGCACGACGATCTCGACGCGGCCGCCCCGGGCGTCGAGCGGCTCGGCCAGGTCGATCCGCATCCGGGTGTCGTCGACGACCGGCGCGACCGGGCGGCCGTCGGCGGTGACGGCGCCCAGGCGGTAGCCGCCCTGGGGGAACGAGCCGCGCCAGCGGCTGTCGGGCGGGGTCCGGCGCGCGCCCCGGCTGGCCGGCGCGAACAGGTTCTGCTCCAGGTGCATCCAGACGTGGTCGAGGTCCTGGGGCCCGTTGTGGGTGTAGGTCAGGCGGACGGTCCCGGTGACGGTGTGGGTGGCCGGGTCGAGCGTGGCCTCGATCTCGTAGTCGTTCTCGTTCTGCCAGTAGGCCGGGCCGGGCCGGCCGTCGGCGGCCCGGTACTCGTTGGGCGTGGGGAGCACGAGCGGCGCGAACAGCGCGTCGTTCGTTTCGGGGAGCGCGTCGGTCTGGGCGAGCGCCGGGACGGCGAGCAGGACGAGCGAGGCGCAGCCGGTCAGGAACCGGGAGGTCGACGGGGTCAGCATGCGGGGTCGGGGAGGGGAGGCGAGAACGAGAGACGTCGGGAGGCCGTGCGTCAACGCGTCCGGGTCACGTTCGGCTCCGCCGGCAACCCCCGCGCGCCGGCCGGCGTCCGACCGGCCACCCCCCGGACCGATGCCCGACCCCGCCCGCCTCGCCGTCTCCGCCGACCGACCCGACGGCCACCCGGCCAGTCGTCCCGGCTCGGCCGACCGACCCGCCGAGGCGGCCGACCGGGTGCTCGACCTCCGCGGCGTCACCAAGCGCTACCGCGAGGGCGACGCCATGCGCGACGTGCTCCGGGGCGCGGACCTGGTCATGGAGCGCGGGCTGGTCGGCGCGCTCGTCGGGCGGAGCGGGGCGGGCAAGTCGACGCTGCTCAACCTGGTCTCGGGCATCGACGCGCCCGACGCCGGGACGGTCGTGGTCGACGGCGTCTCGCTGGGCGACCTCTCGGAGCGCGAGCGGACCCTGTTCCGCCGCCGCCACGTCGGGTTCGTGTTCCAGTTCTACAACCTCGTCCCGACGCTGACGGTCGCCGAGAACGTCCGCTTCCTGCTCGACCTGGACGGCGCGCCCGACGCCGGCCCGCGCGCCCAGGCGTTGCTGGAGGAGGTCGAGCTGGCCGACCGCGCCGACGCCTTCCCGGACCGGCTGTCGGGCGGCGAGCAGCAGCGGGTCGCCATCGCCCGCGCGCTCGCCCACGACCCCGGCCTGGTCCTGGCCGACGAGCCGACCGGCGACCTCGACGCCCGGACGGGCGCGCTCATCCTGGACCTCCTGGAGCGCCTGACGCGCGAGCGCGGCCGGTCGCTCCTGATGGTGACCCACGACGAGTCCATCCTGCAGCGCGTCGACGCCGTCTACCGGCTGGCCGACGGCCGGGTCACGCGCGAGGCCGGCGGGCGCTCGATCAACCCCGCCCGCCTCGGCGAGTCTCCCGACCGGGTGCCCGAGGTGGGCTAGGTCGGGTCCGAGGCGAGCGGCCCGGTGGTGGTCACGTCCGGCGTCGGGGCCGTCGTCGCGATGTGGAGCTCGGCGAGCTGCTCGGGGTCGACCACGTCGGGCGCGCTCGACATCAGCTCCGTCGCCTGCTGGGTCTTGGGGAACGCGATCACGTCGCGGAGCGAGGTGGCCCCGGTCAGCAGCATCACCAGCCGGTCGAGGCCCAAGGCGATCCCGCCGTGCGGCGGCGCGCCGTACTTCAGCGCGTCGAGCAGGAAGCCGAAGCGGCGCCGGGCCTCGTCGTCGGAGATCCCCAGGAGCTCGAACATCCGGCTCTGGACGTCCGAGCGGTGGATCCGGATGGAGCCGCCGCCGATCTCGGACCCGTTGAGGACCAGGTCGTAGGCCTGGCTCCGGACTGCGCCGGGGTCGCTCTGGAGCTTGGGGATGTCGGCGCCGGTCGGGGCCGTGAACGGGTGGTGCATCGCGTGGAACCGGCCGCTCTCCTCGTCCCACTCCAGCAGCGGGAAGTCGGTCACCCACAGGAACGCCCAGGGGCCGTCGGCGCCCTCGGGCACCAGCCCGGTCTCGCGCGCCAGGTGGAGCCGCAGGGCCCCCATCTGCTCGAAGACGGTCGGCTGGGGGCCCGCCAGCACCAGGACCAGGTCGCCGGCCTGGGCGCCGACCGCGTCGATCACGGCCTGCATCTTGTCGCGCCCGAACACCTCGGCCTTGACCGACTGGCTGAAGTCGCCGCCGTCGGCGGGGAGCTTGGCGTAGAACAGGCCGCCGGCGCCGATCTGCTTGCGGACCACGTCGCGGTCCAGCTTGTCCATCGGCTTCCGGCCGCGCTCGCCCTCGCCTTCCACGCGGATGGCGACGACCGCGCCGCCGTCGGCCAGGATCGACTCGAACACGCCGAAATCGGAGCCGCGGACCGCGTCGCTCACGTCGGCGATCTCCATCCCGAACCGCAGGTCCGGCTTGTCCGACCCGAAGCGGCGGATGGCGTCGGCGTAGGGCATCCGCTGGAACGGCGTCTCGACCTCGATGCCGCGTGTGTCGCGCCAGATCTGGGCGACCAGCCCCTCGACCAACCCGTAGACCATCTCCTCGGTCGCGAACGTCATCTCGACGTCGATCTGGGTGAACTCCGGCTGGCGGTCGGCGCGGAGGTCCTCGTCGCGGAAGCACTTGGTGATCTGGACGTAGCGGTCCAGGCCGCCCATCATCAGGATCTGCTTGTAGGTCTGGGGCGACTGGGGGAGCGCGTAGAACTGGCCGGGGTGGACCCGGCTCGGGACCAGGTAGTCGCGGGCGCCCTCGGGCGTCGACTTCATCAGGACCGGCGTCTCGACCTCGACGAAGTCGTGGTCGTGGAAGTAGCTCCGCGTGGACTGGTAGAGCTTCGAGCGCAGCATCAGGTTGCGCTGGAGCCGCGACCGGCGCAGGTCGAGGTACCGGTAGGTCAGCGCGACCTCGTCCGACGGCGTCGTCGCGCGCGGGTCGTTCTCGGACACCACGAACGGCGGCGTCTCGGCGACGGCCAGCACCTCGACGTGGGACACGTAGACCTCGACGTCGCCGGTCTCGATCTTGTCGCTCCGGCGCTCCCTCACGCGGACCTCGCCCCGGGCCGAGATCACGTCCTCCATCCGCAGGTGCTCGGCGAGGTCGGCCAGGGCGGCGTCGATCTCGGGCGAGAACACGAGCTGGGTGATCCCGTAGCGGTCGCGGAGGTCGACGAAGTTGAGCCCGCCGAAGTCGCGGATCTGGTCGACCCAGCCCTTGAGCACGACGGTCCGCCCGGCATCGGACTCGCGGAGCGCGCCGCAGGTGTCGGTGCGGTCGCCGTGCGTCGGGGCGTCGGTGGGGGTCAAGCGGGCGTCGGCCATCGGGCTGCGGGGAGGGGAGCGGGCAAGCTAGGCGGGCCGGGAATGGGGAATGGGGAATGGGGAATGAGGAATCGGGCGACGGGCCCGCCCCTGGCCGGCCGGCCCGCTCCACCTCGGCGCCGAGGCGGGGGGAGTCGTGGGGACGGGGTGGATGGGGTGTAGCGAAACGCGCGGGGCGCGGACCGAGCAGCGTGGCAGACCGGCGGGGGAGGGGCAGGGGGCCAGAGGGAGGACGGATGGGGGATCGGTCCGGCCGGGCTCGCCGTGAGCCGCCCCGACGTGTCAACGGGACCCCGCGTCGGACCCGGAACGGGTCGTCCCGGCGGGGTCCACCTCAGCGCCGAGGCGGGCGAGGCCCGGTGCGATCTTGGGCCATGCCCGACGCCTCCGCCTTGCTCCCCGACGTGCTCGCCGGCCAGCGCCGGGCCGTCGCCCGCGCGCTGACGGCGGTCGAGAACGGGCTGCCCGGCGCCGACGCCCTGGTCGACGCGCTCTACCCCCACACCGGGCGCGCGTGGCGCGTCGGCGTGACCGGGCCGCCGGGCGCGGGCAAGTCGACGCTCACCGACCGGCTCGTCGGCGCGTTCCGCCAGCGCGGGCAGACGGTGGCCGTCGTGGCCGTCGACCCGTCGAGCCCGTTCACGGGCGGGGCGCTCCTGGGCGACCGGGTCCGGATGGACGGCTGGGCGCTCGACGACGGCGTGTTCGTGCGCAGCCTGGCCGCGCGCGGCGCGCTCGGCGGGCTGTCCGAGGCGGCCGAGGCCGCGTGCGACGTGCTCGACGCGGCCGGCTACGACGTGGTCGTCGTCGAGACGGTCGGCGTGGGCCAGGGCGAGATCGACGTGGCCGAGACGACCGACACGACGCTGGTCGTCCTGGTGCCGGAGTCCGGCGACGCCGTCCAGGCCATGAAGGCCGGGCTGATGGAGGTCGCCGACGTGTTCTGCGTCAACAAGGCCGACAAGCCGGAGGCGCCCCACCTGGTGCGGGCGTTGCGGGCGGTCCTCCACCTGCGGCCGACCGAGGCGCCGGCGGTCGTGACGGCGTCGGCGCTCCGGGGCGAGGGCGTGGGCGGGCTGGTGGAGGCGCTCGACGCCCACCGGGCCGGGCTCGACCGGGCCGAGGTCCAGGCGGCGCGGCTCCGCCGCCGGGTCCGCCGGCTCGTCGAGGCCGAGTGGCGCCGGGCGTTCTGGGCCGACGGCCGGGCCGGCGCGCTGGCCGAGGCCGTCGGCCGGCTGGACCCGGCGGACCGGGCGCCGCACCGGCTGGCCGCCCGGCTTCTGGCCGGCTGACCCCGACCGCCTCGGGCGCAGGGTGGGGAGGCGGGAGGACACGGGGATGGGAGGTCGGGCTCCAGCTCTCTCCTTCTGCGCCGGCCCCCTCCTCTCCTCCCTCCTCCCTCCGCAGCGCCACCGAGGCGGGCGGCGTGACGCGGGCCGGGCCGGCCGCGGCTCTGGGGCATCTCCCGAGGGCGCGGCTATCTTCACGGCCGCTCCTCCCTCCCCCGACTCCACCGACATGAGCAAAGGACCCGACGCCGAAGGCGCCTCCGACCTCGCCGCCCGCCAGATCGCCGGGGCCGGCGACAGCGTGGCCGCCGGCGCCATCGGCGCCAACGACACGCGCTTTTTCGGGCACCCCATCGGGCTCTCGAACCTGTTCTTTACCGAGCTGTTCGAGCGCGCGTCCTACTACGGGATGCGCGCCCTCCTCATCCTGTACATGACCGCCGAGACGGTCGACGGCGGGCTGGGCTACGACGTCGGCCAGTCGGCCCTGGTCTACGGGCTGTACACGTCGCTGGTGTACCTCGCCAACCTGCCCGGCGGCTGGATCGCCGACCGGCTGATGGGCCAGCGCCGGAGCGTGCTCTTGGGCGGCATCCTGATCGCGGCGGGCCACTTCACGATGGCCTTCGACCTGATCGCGGCCTTCTACGGCGGGCTGGGCCTGATCGTCCTGGGCACGGGCATGCTCAAGCCCAACATCTCGGTGATGGTCGGCCAGCTCTACCCGGCCGACGACCCGCGCCGCGACGCCGGGTTCACCATCTTCTACATGGGGATCAACATCGGCGCGTTCGCCATGCCCCTGATCTGCGGCGCGCTCGCCATCAGCTACGGCTGGCACGCCGGGTTCGCGGCGGCCGGCGTGGGCATGGCCCTGGGCATCGTCGTCTACATGCTCACGGGCAAGCAGCTCGGCGACGTCGGGATGCTCTCGCCCCAGGCCCAGGCCGAGCGGCCGGCCTCGATGAGCATGTTCGTCAAGGGGTTGATCGGCACGGTGGTGCTGGTCGGCGGGCTGGCCGGGCTGATGGCCGGCGGCGTGATCCCGGCCACGGCCGAGGTGATCCAGGGGATCTACATCGTGATCCTGTTCGTGATCACGTTCGGCCTGTTCGGCTGGCTCCTGACGCGGCCGTACTGGACCGAGATCGAGAAGAAGCGGCTCTACATGATCATCCTGCTGTTCGCGGGCTACGCCATCTTCCTGGCGGCCTTCGAGCAGGCCGGCTCCAGCCTCAACCTGTTCGCCGAGCAGTCGACCGACCGGACGGTCCCGGGCTGGCTGGCGTGGGTCCCCGGGCTGGGCAGCGGCGAGGTCCCGGCGGCCTGGTTCCAGTCGCTCAACGCCTTCTTCATCTTCACCATCGCCCCGTTCGTGGCGGCGATCTGGGTCGGCCTGGGTCGCCGCAAGAAGGACCCCTCGACGGCCAGCAAGTTCGGGATGGGCCTGATCCTGCTGGGCCTGGGCTTCGTGGTGATGGTGGGCGCCGGGGCGGCCTCGGCGGGCGGCGCGCAGGTCTCGCCGTGGTGGCTCATCGTGACCTACCTGCTCCACACGTTGGGCGAGCTGACGCTGTCGCCGGTGGGCCTGAGCGCGATGACCAAGCTGGCCCCGGCCCGGGTCTCCTCGCTCATGATGGGCGTCTGGTTCCTGGGCGCCTCGGTCGGCAACTTTATCGCCGGCTCGATCGCCGCCTTCTACGACACGCTCGAGCTCCCGTCGTTCATGGGGCTGGTGGCGGCCATCGCCATCATCGCCGGCATCGGGTTCTTCTTCCTGGCCGGCCCGATGAAGCGGATGATCGAGCGGGCCGACCAGGCCGCCGCCTAGCCCGTCCCTCTCGTCCAGCTCCCCCCGCCTCGGGCCCGAGGCGGGGGGAGCGTCCGTTTTCCCCGCGCCCATGCTCGACCTCGCCGACGTCCCCGTCACCGTCCTGCCCCACGGCCGGGGGCTCGACCTGCCCGCCCACGCCGAGCCGTTCTCGGCCGGCCTCGACCTGCGCGCGGCCGTCCCCGACGACGCGCCGCTCACACTGGCGCCGGGCGCCGTCGCGCTCGTGCCGACCGGTTTGCAGATCGCGCTCCCCCGAGGGACGGAGGGCCAGATCCGGCCCCGCTCCGGGCTCGCCTTCAAGCACGGCGTGACGGTCCTCAACGCCCCGGGCACGCTCGACAGCTCGTACCGGGGCGAGGTCGGCGTGCTGCTCGTCAACCACGGGGCCGAGCCGTTCGTGGTCACGCGGGGCGAGCGCGTCGCCCAGCTGGTCGTGGCCCGCTACCAGCCCGTCCGGATGGTCGAGGTCGAGAGCCTCGACGCGACCGAGCGCGGGGCCGGCGGGTTCGGCTCGACGGGGACGGCCTAGGCGAACTCGTCCGCGACCGCCCGCCACTGCGCCCCGACGACGGCCGGGCTGAACGCGGCGTCGAACCGGGCCCGTGCGGCGACCGAGGCGGCCTGCCACGCCTCCGGCCGGGCCAGCCGGCCGATGGCGTCGGCGAGCGCGGCCGGGTCGTGCGAGCGGACGAGCGCGCTGGCGCCGCCGTTGACCATGTCGCGCACGATGGGCCGGTCGACGGACACGACGGGCGTGCCGGCCGCCAGCGCCTCCAGGATCGCGATGGGCTGGGTCTCGGTCGGGTGCGTCGTGGGCAGGACGAACACGTCGGCGGCGAGGTGGAGCCGGCCGACCTCGGCCGCCTCGGTGACGGCGCCGACCACGTCGACGGCCACGCCGAGGTGGGCGGCCCGGGCTTGGAACGCGGCTCGCGTGGCGTCGTCGGGCCACCGGCCGGCGAACGTCGCCCGGACCGCGACGCCCTGGGCGTCGAGGCGGCCCACGGCCTCCAGCACGTCGGCGTAGCCCTTCTCGGGCAGCAGGTTGCTCAGGAACAGGACTCGGAGCGGCGTGCCCGGCCCGGACGCGCGGCGCGCGGCCACCGCGTCGGCGCTCGGCACGACGGCGTCGCGGACCGTGTTCGGCACCAGCCGGACCTTGGCCTCGGGCACGACCCCGGCGCAGCGGTCGGCCAGCGCCCGGCTGTGGAACACGACGGCGCTCATCCGCCGGACCAGCCTCCGCGCCGTGCGTGCGGTCAGGGACGAGCCGAGCAAGTCCTCGAACCCGGCCCGGTGGAACACGGCCACGACCGGCTGGCCCGGGGCGAAGGCCGGAGCCGTCGCGATCACGTCTCGCAAGTGCCCCCAGCGCGCCGGCGAGACCGCGTGCCACAAGACCGGCGCCGTCGGCGTCTCTCGCAAGGAGGCTGCCAGACGCCGCCGCAGGCCGACGTAGTGGAGCGTCCGCCCGAGATCGAACCGGGGGTGGGCCGTCAGCGGGTCGGCGCCGGGCGCCTGGGTGTCGAGCCGGCGGACGGCGAACGCGTCGTCCAGGAACGACGCGCACCGCTCGGTCGCCAGCGTCTGGCCGTCGGCGGGGGGCGGGAAGCGGCCCAAGACGACGACGGGGGGGCGGGGCGTCGGCATCAGTCGGGGACGGCTTGGAACGCGCGCGGGCGGCGCGCGGCCAGGCGGAGCGCGCTGAGCGCGAGCGCGGCGGCCGGTGACAGCCCGCGGTCGGCCCGGCGCCGGCCGGCCTGGGCGGCGCTCCACAGCCCGTCGCAGAACGCGCCCAGATCGAAGCCGGCCACGATCTCGCACGAGCGTCGCCCCCACTCAGCCCGGTCCGCCTCGGGGAGCCCGGCGACCCGGCCGAGCGCGTCGGTCAGCGCCCCGGCGTCGCCGGGCGCGACGGTGAGGCCGTTCGCGCCGACGTCCACCAGGTCGACGGCGCAGCCGGCGCCCGTCGACACCACGACCGGCAGGCCGGCCGCCATCGCCTCGTTGACCACTAGGCCCCAGGTGTCCTTGCGGGAGGGCAACACGAACGCGTCGGCCCGGCCGTAGGCGTGGCCCAGGGCGTCGCCGTGGGCGAAGCCGGCGAACGTGACACCCGTCCCCGCCCGGGCCTCCAGTCGGGCCCGCTCGGGCCCGTCGCCGACGACGGTAAGCGCCCACGGCTCGGCCAGCGGCCTCGCGGTAGCGGGCGTAGGCGTCGAGCAGGACGTCGACCGCCTTGACCTCGGTCAGCCGGGCGACGATCAGGAACCGCCGGGCGTCGCCGTCCGGCCGCCGGGCCTCGGCCGCGAGGCGGGCAAAGCGGGCGTTGTCGACCACGTCGACGGGTTGGAACACGTGCGTCGGCGGGACCCCCAGGTCGACGGCGTAGGCCCGCTGGGGCGTCCCGGCCACCAGCGCCGCGTCGAACGCGCCGACGATGGCGCGCTTGACGGCCTCGCGCCAGCCCGCGCGCTCGGCGTCGTCGCGGCGGCTGTCGAACATCATGACGGCCGCCCGGCGGTGCCGCCGGCACCACGCGAGCCCGGCGCGCGCGTCCGACGTGGAGTAGCTGGTCAGCGCGACCGCGTCGGGCGCGATCCGGTCGAGCGCGTCCGACGTGGCGGCCTCCATCTCGGGCCCCGAGATGGACTCGAACGTCCGGCCGGGAAACAGCGTGACGCGGCGCCACGCCCGGTCTCGGTCGTCGGCTTGCCAGGCGTAGGTCTCGTCGGTCGAGGCCGTCTCCAGGGCGACCAGCTCGACGCCGCGCGCGGCCAGGAACGTCTGGAGCGCGTCCAGGCGGGCCAGGTGGTAGGGCCCGAGGCGGGGCCACGCGACGCAGATCCGGCGGAGCGGGGTCATCGGTCCGAGGTCCAGGGCGTTGTGGATCGTGTCGACGAACCGGTCCAGGCCGTGCGCCTGGGCGTAGGCTCGGGCGGACTCGGCGTCGAACCCGTCGACCGTCGGACGGGCGAGCCGTCCCAGGACGCCGGCGAGCGCGCCGAGGTCGGCCGGGTCGACGGTCGGGCCCAGGCGGTGGCGCCGGACCTCGCGGCCCACCATGCCCGCCTCGGTCGCCAGCAGCGGGCGTGCCGGCCGCCGCCGCCCGGAGCACGACGCCGCTCGACCCGACGTGGCCGAGGTACGGCGCCAGCACCACGTCGGCGGCCGCCACCAGGTCGTCGAGCTCGGCGTCGGGCACGAACCGGTCCTCGACGACGACCTGGGCCCCCGTCCGCCGCGCGCCCGAGGCGGACGGGGCCAGGCGCGGGGCGACGGTGGAATCGGCGCGGCCGACCACGACGAGGGCCAGCTGCCGCGCCGCCTCCGTCGGGATCTGCCCCAGCGCGTCGAGCGTCGCGAGCACCCCTTTCCTCTCCTCCAGCGACCCGAACAGGAGCAACAGGCGCCGACCGGCCTCGATGCCCATCGACTGGCGGACCTGGTCGCGAGACCGCCCGGGCGACGGCGGCACGACGGGGTCGGGCAGGAACCGCGCGTCGAGCCCCAGACGGCCGAGCGGCGCGACGGCGTCCGGGTCGAGTGCGAGGACGGCCCCGAGGTGGGGGTTGCGGGCGGCCAGCCGCAACAAGGCGCGCTTGCGTAAGTGACGGACGCGGTCGCCGCCCGAGATCGGCGTCTCGTGCAACGTCGGCCGGAGCAGGATGCCCGAGACCGCGACGGGGAACGCGAACCGGAGCCCGAGCCCGAGCGCGAGCTGGGTGTGGTCGAGGTAGGGCAGGAACACGCGCGGCGCCCGCGCGGCCTGGACCGCTTCGCGCACGACGGCGCCCGTCGCCCGTCCGGCGGCCCAGAGCGAGCCTGCTCTGGCGATCCGGTCGAGCCCGACCAGGCGGACCGGGGCGGCGTCGAGTGCGTCGGCGTCGAGCGCCGGATGGGCGCCGACAGCCACCCGGGCTCCCCGAGCGGCCAGGCCCTCCACGATCCAGCGGAGGTACTCGGCGTGGTGGCCGCCGGGATAGGGCGAGACCACCAGGACGTCGGGGCGGGGCGTCGCCATCAGAGCCGGGCGCGGAGCAGGCCGAGCACGCGGTCGACGGCCGTCCCCCAGTTCAGCGTCTGCTCGAAGTGGTCACGCGCCGAGGCCGCCAGCCCACGGTAGCCGTCGCGGTCCGCGTGGAGGGTCAGCAGCCGGTCGGCCAGCACACCGGGCCGCTCGCGGACGTCGAACAGGACCCCGCTCACGCCCTCGGCCACGGCCGACGGGACGCCGCCGACGCGCGACGACGCGCTGGGCAGGCCGAACGCGGCCGCCTCGGCGAACACGCACCCGAAGTCCTCGGCCCGGACCGGCATGCACAGGAAGTGGCTCTCGGCGAACAACTGGCGCAGCCGGTCGCGCTCGGCTGGGACCTCCTTGCGCAAGAACCCCTCGGCCCGTAGCAAGGGACTGGACTGGGGCGGGACCGGCCCGGCCACGGTCAGCGTCGTCGGCGATGCCGCGCGCCGTCATCTCCTCGGCCACGCGGAGCGCCACGTCGCCGCCCTTGCGGTACCACCCGCCGCCGACGAACAGCAGCCGGACCTCGTCGGCCGGCCGGGCCTCGACCGCCTCGGTGACGGACCGGGCCGAGGGGACGTCGGCCGGGTCGAGGTTGGCCCCGAACGGGACCACGTGGACCGGGTCCGCCCCGTAGTAGCCCGAGGCGGACCCCGCCGCGTAGGCGCTCGCGAACACGGCGTCGGTGACGCGGTGGAGCGCCGCCCGTTCGACCTCGTTGGCCTCGACGACGTGGGGCTCGGCGAAGTCGGTGAAGCCGGGGTAGAACAGCAGGTTGGCCTCAAACGTCGCGTCGGCCCAGGACGCCGTCGGGCAGGCCACGTCGAGCGCGGCGAACGGCAGCGTGCTCGGTGACAGGACGGCGTCCGGCCGGAGCGCTCGGATCTGGGGCTCGGCGGCCTGGGCCAGCGCGCGCACCCCGTCCCAGGTGTGGGCGCGGGAGTAGCTCTCGCCCCGCGCTCGGTGCCGCAGCTTGGCGACCCGCCCGGTCACGCGCCCGCCGTACGGCAGGGGCCCGACGATGCTCAGCCGGTCCACGCGCTCGCGCAGCGTCCGGGCGACGAAGTGGGGGATGCCGGCGAACGCCCGCAGGTCGTCGGGGTCGTAGGGCGTGACAAAGGCGAGGTGCATCAGCGGGTCCGGCGGAGCAAGGCGTCAACGAGTGTACGGGGGGCGACCAGGCCCGAGGCCCATCCCGCCAGCGCGGTCGCGACGCCGACGGCCCCGAGTGTGGCCCACAGCGGCAGGCCCAGCGCCGAGCCGGCCCAGGCTGGCACCAGCCCGCCGCCGACGGCCACGACCCCCGCGCGCGCCCACACGTCGGGCAGCAGCGTCCCCGACTGGCGGCGGTAGTGGGCCGCCATCCGGGACGTCGTCACGACCTCGCTCAACAGCGTCGCGATCGCGGCCCCGACCAGGCCCAGCGACGGGATCAGCGCCACGTTCAAGACCACGTTGGCGACGCCCCCGCCCAGGACGGCCCGCATGTAGGAGGACTCATCGTCCCACGCCATCAGCGGGACGCCGTAGGTCATGCTCGCCGAGACCAGCGCGCCGTAGGCCATCAGGATGCGGAGCGCGGTCGTGGCCCCCAGGTACTCGGCGCCGAACGCGGCCGTCAAGATGTCGGGTGCCAGCACCATCCCGGCCAGGGCGAGCGGCGGGCCGAGCACGAACAGTGCGCCCCCGTAGCGCCGCCCCTCGGCCCGCATCGCCTCCCGGTCGCCGAACGCGCCGGCCAGGCCCGGATAGAACGCGACGTACAAGATGCCCGCCGGCGCGATCACGATCGCGTAGAGCTTGTAGGCCGCCTCGTACAGGCCCACCTCGGTCGTCGCGCGGAAGGCCTCGAGCATCAGCTTGTCGGCGTTGTAGTAGACCTGGCTGACGAGGGCCGAGGCCGCCAGGGGCAGCGCCGGGCGCAAGAGCGCCGTCCACTCGCGCCGGTCGAACCGGGGCCGCGGCACGCCGACCTCGCGGGCGTAGACGCCCAAGAGGCCCAGGTTGGCGACGACTGGCCCGGCTGCAATCGCCGCCGCGGCGATCACCAAGTCGTCCGGGCCCCGCACGGCGGCGAGCGCGATGGCGGCGGTCACGACCGCCGCCGCCGCGTTGCGGAGCGAGACGACGCCCATCCGCTCGCGGGCCTGGTACGCCCAGTCGACCTGGAGCGCGCGGCCGACGATCTGGGCGCCCAGCACCAGGACGGCCGCTTGGTAGACCGGCCCCAGGCCGAGCGCGACCGTGACGCCGGCGAACGCGGCCGTCGCGAGCGCGGCCAGCAGCAGCCGGACGCCCAGCAGGTGGGGCATGATCTCGGCCTCGCGCGCCGCGTCGCGTGCGACCTCGCGGATCCCCACGGCGTCGAACCCCAGCGTGACCGCGAGCACGAAGTACGACAGCAGCGCCAGCCCGAACGCCAGCATCCCCAGCCGCTCGGCGCCCAGCGCGCGCCCGAGGTGGATCCACAGGACGAACCCGAGCACCAGCGTCGTCCCCTGGGCGAGGGCGAGCGAGACGACGTTCCGGGCCAAGCGGGTCTGGCTCACTGCCCTGCCGACACGGCGTGCGCGCGGTCGGCCATGCCGTGCGCCAGTCCCAGGACCATCGTGACCACCAGCATCTGGTCGAGCACCGAGAACGGGTTGGAGCTGGCGACGACGGGCGTGAACGCGGCAATCGTTGCGCCGGCGCCGAGCGCCGAGGCCCGGAGCCCGACCGGGACGGCCAGCCGCCGCGCCGCACTCGCCGTCCGCGCCATCGCGCCGAGCCAGACGGTCAGCATCAGGCCCAGGCCCCACAGGCCCGTCTTGAACCACAGGGCGAGGTAGCCGTTGTGGAAGAAGGCCCAGTGCGTCGTGCCCCGGGCGATCAGGCTGTAGTGCGTCGCCTGGACGCCCCAGCCGTAGCCCAGGATGGGGTTGACGCGGATCATGTCCCAGACGCCGGCGCTCTCGGCGAACCGGTTGACGAGCGACAGGTCGGTCGAGGCGCTCCCGATCGAGACCAGCCGGTCGAGCGCGCCCAGGGCCACCAACGTGAGTTGGTCCTGAAACACGGCGTAGGCGACACCGACGACGGCGACGACGCCCAACAGCCCGTACCCCACGATCCGCCGCCGGCCGCGGCCCGGCGCCACGACCGCCATCGCCAGGATGCCCAACACGGACGCGACCCAGAACCCGCGCGACTTGGTGACCAGGATGCCGACCAGCAGGACGCCCGCGACGGCCACCCAGGCCAGCGCGGTCCGGGTCGACCGTGCCAGCGCCGAGTGCGCCAGCGCGATCAGCAGGCCGGCCGTGATCGACGTCTCGCCCACGTTGAACCGGGCGTCGGCGATCTCGTAGAGCGCGTCCGCTCCGACGACGGCGTTGCGGAAGAGGAGCGCGTTCTGGACCGTCGCGAACAGCCCGAACACGCACAGGACCACGCCGACGGCCAGCCCGGCCCGGTCGTCCTTGGCGCACAACTCCTTGACCGGGAGGTAGAACAAGAACGGGATCGTGGCCAGGACATCGGCCCGGAAGTCGTAGGCGTCGGGGCCGAACAGCAGCCCCAGACCGGCCGCGACGGCGAACCCGACCGTCCCCCAGGTCACCGCCGCCGCGTCGAACAGGGTCCGGACGAGCGGGCGCCCGGACAGGATGGCGTCGAGATACCAATGGGCGAGGTAGCCCACGAGCGCGAGCCCGGCCACGACCTCCAGCGCCGACAGGCCCGCCTCGCCGCCCAGCTGGACCACCTGGAGCAGCAGCACGCCGACCAACCGGTGGAGCGGGGCGGGCTGCCAGACCGCGACCGCGACGCCGCCCACGGCGACCGCGGCGAGCGCCCACACGACCGGCGAGGCCGCCGCGGTCAGCGCCAAAACCGCCGCGATCAGGACTCCCGAGAGCCCGAGCACGCCGACGGTCAGGGCCGCTCGGCCCGCCTCGGCCGGTCGCTCGGCCGGCGTCACGCCGCCGCCCGGAGCCGCGCCAGGAGGACCGGGCCCTGACGTCGGACGAGCGCCAACAGCAGGACCATCGCGACCGTGACCAGCAGGCCCGACAACGTGGCGGCGATCACCAGGATCGACCGTCGCGGCTCGGCCTTGCGCGTCGGCGGCGTCGCGACGTCCAGGACCTGGACCGCGTCGGCCTCGCGCTGCTCTTGGAGCGCGGCCTGCTCGTAGAGCGGCTGGATGGTCTCGATGATGGCCTTCTGGATCGTCAGCTCCTGCATGGCGCTCGAGTATTCCCGCTGGATCTGGGGGAGGCCCCCGAGCCCGGGCAGGCCCGCCGCCGCGCCGCTCCGGAGCCGGGCCACCTGCGCCTGGGCCGCGTCGAGACCCGCGCGGGCCGCCTGGACGTCGGGGTTCTCGGGCCCGAACTGCGACAACAGGGCCTGGTACTGGATCTGGGCCGTCGCCACGCCCGCCTCGGCGACCCCGAGCGACGAGAACAGGGCCTCGGCCTGGGCCGTCGGCTCGACCACGCCGGACCGCTCCTGGATCGACTGGAGCCGACCCTGCGCTTGGTCGAGGTCGGTGTTGGCCTGCTCCAGGCGGGCCTGGAGGAACTGGCGGTTCTCAGCCGCGTCGTCCGACTGGAACTCGATGTGGCGCTCGTTGAGCCGCTCGACGAAAAAGTTGGCCATCTGGGCCGCCCGCTCGGGGTCGGGGTCGAGGACCGAGACGCCGAGGTAGTCGAAGTCGAGGCTGACCTCGAACGCGGCCCGCTCGTACAGCTCGCCGATGGCCGCTTGGCGCGGGTACTCCTTGTCGGCCAGGTCGTAGGCGTCGATCAGGTCGAACCGGTCGACGACCGAGGCCATCGTCGACGGGCTCGTCAGGATCGCCATGTAGCGGGTGAAGCCGCCGCCGCCGCCGCCGCCGATCAGGGCGGCCGCGGCCGGGGGCAGGTTGCTCAGCGCGCCGGCCAGCAGGCCGCCCCCGCCCGCCTCGGGCAGGAGCACGCGCGTTTCGGCCCGGTACTGGTTCGGCATCCGGAGCGTCAGGAAGACGGCGGCCGCCGCGACCAGCACGGTCACGAGCGCGATCCACCAGCGGCGCCGGTAGAGCGTGCCGGCCGCCCACCACAGCCGGTCGCGCGTCTCGGCGTTCGCCCGGGCGTAGTCGTCGGCCAGCTCGGGGCGGCCGTCGGGGACCTCGCCGGCCCCGTCGCCGGAGGCGCCGAGGTCGGAGGGGACGGACGGGCGGGAGGGGTCGCGCGTGGCCATGCCGGTCGGGTTAGCGAGTCACTGCGTTGTAGGCCAGGATCAGGGTCGCGAGCGACGAGAGCGCCGCGATCCCCACCTGGGCCAGCTGGAACCGGGCCTGCTGCCGCTGCGCCCGCGCCTCCCGCTCGCTCTGGAGCTCCTGGAGCTCGAGCTGCCGCCCTTGGTAGTCGAGGCTCTGGAACTCGGGCGAGTCGAACGTCTCGGGCCGGTCCACGAAGATGGCGTCGCCGGCGCGGACGGGCGTGTCGCGGCCGGCGGTGAACAGGCCGGTCCGCGCGTCGATCGTGTAGACCACGGTCGCGACCGGGCCGGGGCCGCCGGCGAGCGCGACGTAGTCGCCGGCCGTCCGGCCGGGCGTGAACGGGAGGTACCCCGGGGCCGACACCTGGCCCGAGACGCGGATGACGCCGAGGTCTCGGGGGACCACCAGCCGGTCGCCGTCGCGCAGGACGACGGGCTCGGACCCGGCCAGCGCGGCCGTGAGGTCGACCGAGAGCCGAGGCGTCGCCGCGGTCTCCTCGGCGTAGTACCGGCGGCCGGCCAGACCGAGCGCGCTGAGCCGGCCGGGCTGGATCGCCAGGGCCGAGTCGGCGCGCGCCTCGTCCGCCTCGGCGGGCTCGTCGGCGGGCTCAGTCCGGGCGGCCCGTTCGAGGTAGGCCCCCCGCTGGAGGGCCTCGGCGGTGAGCCCGCCGGCCGCGCCGACCAGGTCCGACACCGTGGTCCGCCCGACCTGGATGGGGTAGGTGCCGGGGTAGAGGACCGCGCCGACGGCGCTGGCGAGCCCCGCGTCGCGGGCCCCCGTCCGGACGGAGATCTGGTCGCGCGCCTGGACGTCGAGCCGGGCCGCGTCCGCGAGCGGGACCTCCTCGCTCTCCGACCGGCCGCCGACCAGCCGGGTCCGGCGGACGACGGCGCCGGCGTCGTCGAGCCCGGAGCCCCCCGCGGCCGAGACGACCGACGCGACGGTGTCGTCCGGGCGGCGGTCGTAGGTCCCCGGGCGGTCCACGTCGCCGTCGACCGAGACGCCTTCGCGGGTGGGGTCGAACGTGGGGACGAACACGCCGTCGCCGTCGGTCAGCGTCGGGTTGTACTGGAGGTCCCCGGTGGCGTAGTAGCGGAGCAGGTCGACCCGGGTCTCGCTCCCGTCACGGCCCGAGATGCGGACGTTCCGCAGCGCCACCCGCCGGTCGCCGCCGTCGCGGGGCGTCGAGTAGTCCGCCAGGTCGAGCGGGCTCAGGCCGCCCCCGCTCTCGGCCACGGCGTCCTCGACGCGTCCCAGCGCCGAGATCACCTGGCGCCCGGGGTTCGGGACGGCTCCCGACACGAACACCGAGAACCGGCGCGGGGCCGCCAGGGCCACGTCGGTCTCGACGTTCCGGTAGAGGTTCCGCAGGGCGGCCCGCGCCTCGCCCCGGACGACGGCGAGCGTCCGGCCGGCCGCGCGGAACGTCCCCGCCTGGGGGACGACCAGCAGGCCGTCGGCGGTCACGGTCGTCGTGGCCTGGCCGGCGCCGCCCGACAACGCTCCGCCCCCGATCGTGACCACGAACACGTCGCCCGGCCCGACGATGTAGGACGCGGGGTCGACGGGGCCGCTCAGGGCGATCGCGTCGCCGGAAGCATTCGGAGCGGCCGGCACCCGGAGGCCGGGTGCTGCCGGCTCGGCGCCGGGTCGGGCCTGGCCCGAGCCGGGGCGGACCTGCCCGGAGGCGGGGAACGCGAGGAGGAGCGCAGCGAGGACGACCGGAGCGATCCCGCGGAGAGGGGGGGCCATGTGGCGCCGGGAGGAGAACGGGCGTAGCAACCGTGGCCGAAGGTACCGCCCGGTCTGAGAAGGGCCGTGGGATTCGGGATGGACCCCCGGCCCCGGTGCGGGGTCCAAACGGGCCCTTCCGCCCGCCTCGTGCCCTTCCGCCCCGCCCCGGCCAAGGTCAACCTCGGCCTCCACGTCCTGCGCCGTCGCCCGGACGGGTTCCACGACCTGGCCACGGTCTTTCTGCCCATCGGCTGGGCCGACCGGCTCTCGGCCTCGCCCGCGCTCGACGTCTCCCTCACCACGACCGACCCCTCGCTCCCGACCGACGGATCGAACCTGGTGGTCCGGGCGGCCGTCGCGCTCCGCGGCTGGGCCGACGCCGCCGGCCCCGAGTCCGCCGATGTCGGGTCCGGCCGCCTGGGCGCCGCGCTGCACCTGGACAAGCGCGTGCCCTACGGCGCCGGGCTAGGGGGCGGCTCGTCGGACGCCGCGGCGGCGCTCCGCCTGCTCGCCGACCTGTGGGCCCTCGACGTGCCCCCGGCCGACCTGCACGCGCTCGCGCTCGACCTGGGCTCGGACGTCCCGTTCTTCTTGGACGGCGTCGCCGCCCACGGGACGGGCCGGGGCGAGCGTCTGGCGCCACTCGTCGGCGCCGACGGCCAGGCCTACCGGTGCCCGTTCTGGCTCGTCGTGGCCGTCCCGCCGGCCCACGTCTCCACGGCCGACGCGTTCGCGCTCGTCACGCCGTCCGACCGCGACCGCCCGGACCTGGCGGCGGCGGTCGTCTCGGACGACCTCGACCGGTGGCGGGCCGAGCTCACGAACGACTTCCAGCCGTCCGTCGAGGCCGCCGTCCCGGCCGTCCGCGAGGTCCGCCAGGCGTTGACCGAGGCGGGCGCGGCGCACGCCGTCTTGTCGGGGACCGGGGCCGGCGTCGTGGGCGTGTTCGAGGCCGCGAGCGCGGCCCGGGCCGCCTCGGTCGCGCTCGCCGACCGGGCCCGGGTCTGGTGCGAGATACCTTCCGTCCCCTGACGTCCCCCCCCCATGAAGCTCCCCATCGGCCGCGTCCACGACTTGCTCCGCCGGGTCGGCTACGAGGTGATCCCGTTCCCGGCCGACCGTCTCCTGCGGCGGTCGCCGGACGTCCTGCTCGACGTCGGCGCGAACGAGGGCCAGTTCGCCCAGGCCTTCCGCCAGCGCGGGTTCGAGGGCCGGATCGTCTCGTTCGAGCCGGTCCCGGCCGTGTTCGAGCGGCTGAGCCGGGCCTCAGCTGGGGACCCAGCGTGGGCCGTCCGGAACGAGGCGCTGGGGCGAGAGGAGGGCCGGCTCCCGATGCACGTCGCCAACTACGACGCGAGCAGCTCGATCCTGCCGCCGACCGACCGGATGGGCGAGGTCGCCGACTTCCTGTCGTTCGACACCACGGCCGAGGTCGCCGTCCGCCGCCTCGACGCCGTGTTCGACGACGTGTGCCGACCGGGCGACCGCGTCGCGCTCAAGGTGGACACCCAGGGCTACGAGAGCGCAGTCCTGGCCGGGGCCGAGGGCGTGCTGGACCGGGTCGACGCGGTCCAACTCGAGCTCTCGTTCCTGCCGCTCTACCAAGGCGAGCCGCCGGCCGAGACCGTCATGGCCTGGATGCGCGAGCGCGCGTTCGTCCCGGCCTACCTCGCCCCGGCGTTCGTCCAGAAGCCGTCGCGCCAGTGGCTCCAGGCCGACGTCCTGTTCGTCCGCGACCAGCCCGGGCGCTAGCCCGGGCGTCCGCCCCGCCCGCCTCGGTCCCGTCGCGGGCCGGCCCGGTGACCGCCGCCGCGCCGCCCCGGGCCCACCCGCCGGCCGGGCCGGGCCACGGCCCGACCGAGGCGGGCGGGCTCAGGCCTGGGCGTCCACCTCGCGCTCGATCTCCAGGGCCGCCGCGACCATCTCGTCCTTGAGCTTGGCCAGCGTCTCGTGCTGGTCGACGTAGCGCTCGACGGCCTCCTTGAGCGACGTGTCGGTCCGGACGACGGTCCGCTGGCGCCGCTCGACGGGGTCGAGCTCGCGTTCGATCGCCGCGACCGTGTCGGCCGGCGCCAAGGCCGCGCGCACCGCCGACTCGTCGACCGCCGGCTGCTCCTCGCCGACCCGGTACCGGACCCGGACGACGGCGTCGGCGATGTCGTGGCGGGCGATCTCGGCCAGGACCGCCGCCGTCGGGTCGGCCGCCTCGGTCGCGTCGATGGAGACCGGCACGAACCGGCGCGCCGGCGTCGCGACGTGCTCGAACGACGTGCGCCGGCCCGGCTCGCCCGCCGGGTCGATCTCGACCAGGACGAACCCCTTGTCGGCGTCGTGCTCCTTGAACGAGATCCGCTCGATCGACGAGCTGTAGACGACCGGCGGGCCCTGGCCGGCCGCGACCGCGTCGGCGTTCCGGTCCTGGAACCGGTGGATGTGGCCCAGCGCCACGTAGTCGACGCCGGGCTGGGCCAGCTGGGCGACGGTGAACGTCGGCTCGTGGGCGATCAGGCTGGCCCGCTCGCTCCCGCTCAACTCCGAGCCCTGGACCGTCAGGTGGGCGCAGACGACGAGCGGCACGGCCGGGTCCGCCTCGGCGGCGCACTGGCGGACGAACGCCGTGTAGTGGCTCTCGATCATCTCGCGGATCTCGTGGGGCGTCTTGGACCGGTACTCGTCGCGCGCCAGGATCTTCGAGCGGATCGGCCAGGGGAGCGCGATCAGCTGGAGCGGCCCGCTCTTGGTCTGAATCGGCCCGCCCGCCGTCCCCGGGGCCCGGAACGTCGGCTGCGAGAACACGTCGACGGCCCCCTCGAGCACGCCGAAAATGTCGACCGACGACGCCTTGCCAAAGCTGACCGGGTGGTCGTGGTTGCCGACGATCATCGCCACCGGGATGCCGGCCTCCAGGACGGGCCGCAGGGCCTCGGCGAACTGGCGCTGCTGGGTCGGCGTGGGGTCGGCCGTGCGGTAGGCGTCGCCCGCGAACAGGAACAGGTCCACGTCGTCGGCGACGGCCCGCTCGACCAGGAAGTCGAACGACCGGCGGAAGTCGAGCAGCCGCGTGTTGAGGCCGGTCGCCGGGTCGAGCCGCCCGTGCGTCTCGT
This sequence comes from uncultured Bacteroidota bacterium, assembly GCA_963740235.1. GTDB lineage: Bacteria > Bacteroidota > Rhodothermia > Rhodothermales > Rubricoccaceae > Rubrivirga. The sequence goes on along the minus strand of CAVUDG010000007.1, from coordinate 183,448 downwards.
AGCCCAGGTGGATGTCGGCGCAGTGGAGGATCGTCAGGGGAGAGGGGGGCGGCGGCCAACGGCCAGTGGCAGGGGGGATGCTCCGTCCTCTGCCATTGGCCCCACCCCCCTGACCACTGGCGCGCCGGCGGCGCCTACCAGCCGATCCGCCCGCCGGAGCCGCCGCCGTTCGTCTGGGGCCGCGGCTCGGGCGCCGGCTGGGCCCGGTCGCGCTGGCGGAACCGGTCGATCATGTCGCGGGCCGGCCGGTCGGCCGAGCGGTTCTGGGTGTTGGACCCGCCCGACGAGCGGCTCCGGGTCCGGTTCCGGCTCCGCGAGTCGCCGGGCCAGTAGCTCCCGCCGGAGTCTCCGATCCGGCTCCGCCGCGTCGGCGGCTGGTAGTTGTCCGGCCGCTCGAGGTCGAGGTCCGGGTCGAGCTGGATGGCCTCGTCGCCCTCGGTCTGGAGCAGGCTCAGGAACGCGCCCACGTTGCGCAGGCCGGTCCGGCCGCCCTGGCCGATCGAGGTCGAGGGGTAGGTGATCCGGCGGTCGTCGAACCCGGTCCACGAGCCCACGACGAGCTCGGGCGTCATCCCGATGAACCAGCCGTCGGCGTTCTCCTGGGTCGTGCCGGTCTTGCCGGCCACGTCGAGCGCGCCGACGCCCTTGAACCCGCCGAGCCCCCGGCCCGTGCCCGCCGTCACGACGGCGCGCATGGCGTCGAACGTGGTGTAGGCCGTCGACGGGTTGAGCACCTCGCGGGCGACCGGCGTGAAGTCCTCGATGACGTTGCCGTAGCGGTCCTCGATCCGGTCGACCGCGAGCACGATCTGGGGCGGGATGTCGGTGTTCTGGGGCCGCTCCTCCTCCAGCGTCGGCCCGTGGTAGACGCCGTAGTTGGCGACGGTCGAGTAGGCCGTGACCAACTCCAGGAGCGAGATGTCCTGGGTGCCGAGCCCGATCGACCGCGGGTAGCAGTCGTTCTTGCGGGCCTCGAACGGCTGGCACTCGGCGGCCCACTTCTCGACCGGGACCGAGATCATCTTCTGGCCGGCCGCGCACGTCAGCCCGAACCGGGCCAGGCCCTGGCGGTCCCGAGCGCAGTCCAAGAGCGGCGGGGCCAGCTCGAGCGGCGTCCGGATCCCCATCTGGTAGGCCGTCCGCGCGATCTCGGCGGTCCCGAAGTGCTTGGTGATCCGGGCCGCGACGACGTTGCGGGAGGCCCGGAGCCCCTCGGCGAGCGTCGTGTAGCCGGCGTAGCCGCCGCCCGAGTTCTGCGGGGCCCAGTCGCCCCACTTGAACGGGCTGTCGAAGACGCCCGACTGCGGGGAGTACCCGTTGTTGAAGGCCGTCGTGTAGACGAACAGCTTGAACGTCGAGCCCGGCTGGCGCCGCGCCTGGCCGCCGTGGTCGTACTTGTTGAGGACGAAGTTGCGCCCGCCGACCCAGGCCTTGACCTGGCCCGAGGTCGGGTCCATCGCGATCAGGCCCGCCTCGAGCCGCGTCCGGGCCGTCTTGAGCGAGTCCATGAACGTCGCGTTCTGGCGGAGCGTGGCGAGCGCGGCCGGGTTGAGGTCGGCCGTCCGCCCGCTCCAGGGGGCCCCGACGGTCTGAGTGTAGCGGCTCGTCCCGGCGATGTACTCGTTGACGACGGCCGTATTCCGGCTCCACCAGCGCCCGAACGGGTTGGCGGCCGAGCCCCAGCCCCGGTCGACGATCCCCTGGAGCCGGTCCATCTCCTGCTCGACGGCGAGCGCGGCGAGCGCCTGCATCCGGCTGTCGATGGTCGTCCGGATCACCAGCCCGTCCTTGTAGGGGTCGTAGCCGTTGTCCTCGGCCCACTCGCGGAACCACAGGCGCAGGACCTCGGCGAAGTGGGGGGCGATGTTGTCCTCGTGGCTGTAGACGTCGAACGCCAGGCGGATCGGGGCCTGGCGGGCCTCGGCGTAGTCGGCTTCGGGCAGGACGCCGGCGTTCCGCATGTTGGTCAGGACCACGTTGCGCCGGTCGATGGCGGCCTGGTTCTGGCTCACCGTGAGCACCTCGCCGTCGTCGCCCAGGCACTCGGCGGACGTGCCGCCGGGCGCGAGGCACGGGTTGTAGCGGCTGTTGGCGGCCAGCATCCCGATCAGCGTGGCGGCCTCGCCGGCGTCGAGCCCGGCGGCCGGCTTCGAGAAGAACGTCTGGGCGGCCGCCTCGATGCCGTAGGCGTTGTAGAGGAACGGGACCGTGTTGAGGTAGGCCTCCAGGATCTCCGGCTTGGTGTAGGTCCGCTCGATGCGGACGGCGATCAGGATCTCCTTGGCCTTCCGGACGATCGACCGCTCGCCGACGCGGAAGCCGGTCGCCTCGCGGTAGAGGTTCCGGGCCAGCTGCATCGTGATCGTCGACGCGCCGCGGGCGCCGCGGCCGGTCGCGAAGTCCTTGATGATGGCGCCGATGGCGTAGGCGTCGACGCCCCAGTGCTCGAAAAAGCGCCGGTCCTCGGTCGCGATCAGCGCGTTGGGCACGAACTCGTTCATCTCGTCGAGCCCCACCCACGTCCGGTTCTCGCCGTCGTAGTACCGGGCGAGCTCGACGTCGTCGGCCGTCAGGACCTGGGTCGCGAGGAGGTTGCGGGGGTTCTCGATCTGCTCGAACGAGGGCAAGTCCTGGCTGAGCCACAGGACCACGCCCAGCCCCAGGAACACGCCCAGGCCGACCAGCCCGAGCACGACGGCGAGCGCCCGGCCGACGCGGCGGCGGCGCTCGGCGGCGGGCCCGGTCGGCGGCGGCGGGGCGGCGGGCCCGGTCGGCGGCGGCGGCATGAGCCGGGCGTCGTGCGAGGCGCCGTCGCCGCGGGCGTCCGGCGAGCCGAAGAAGGAGGCGAGTTCGGCCTCTTCCTTGGCGACGGCCCGGCCCGAGGGGGCGGGGGCCGTCGGGCGCTGGGCGTCGAGGGCCGCGTGGCGGGCGTCGGGCGAGCCGAAGAAGGCTTCGAGGTCGCCGTCGGAGTAGGTCTGCGTGTCGTCCATGGGGCCGGGGGGCGCCAGGTGTCCGGGGGTCAGAGAGAGGGGGCCGCCGCGAGAGCGGGGGCCGTCGTGCCCGAGGGCGCGCCCACGAGCTCGGCGTCGCCGTCGCGCCACCGGTAGAGGGCCGGGCCGCCGGCGTCGAGACGGGCGAACGTCCGGGCGCCGAACCAGTAACCGGGGTTGAGGTAGGTCCCGCCGGGGGTCACGTCGAGGGCTTCCTGGTGCGAGTGGCCGAACGCGACCAGGTCGGCGTCGGTCTGGGCGAGCCGGGCCCGGGCGGCCCGGGCGAGCGCGCGGTGGGCCTGGGGGCTCGGCGCGCCGTCGGAGCCGAACCGGCGGGCGAACCGGCGGGCGAGGCCATAGCCGGCGTCGCCGGGCAGGCCCATGCGGTAGAGGCGGGCCATGAGCGGGGCTCGGAGGAGCGGCTGGAGTCGGTGGGAGAGCCGGTCGGCGGCGGTCGAGGGCGGGGCCTGCCCGTCGCCGTGGGCAATATACAGGGATCGGCCGTCGCGCCGCGGTTCCCACGCGCCGTGGACGACGGTCACCCCGATGTCGTCGGCGAAGTAGTCCAGGTGCCACGGGTCCCGGTTGCCGACGACGTACACCACCTCGGCGCCGAGGTCGGCCCACTCGGCCAGGAGCCCGACGAGCCGGGGGGCCGCCTTGGGGACGAGGTGGCGGTACTCGATGAACTGGTCGTAGACGTCGCCCAGCAGGACCAGCGTGCCGCCCTCGCCGACCACCTCGCGCTCGTGGGCCCGGAGCAGCGCCACGGCGTCGCGCTCGGCCGCGCGCGTGTCGGCGCGCGAGCCCCGGCCGAGGTGGAGGTCGGAGAGGAAGAGGAGCACGGGGCGGGCGGTACCTGGGCGGGACGGGGCAAGTAACGGTGCCCTCGGCCCGGTCGTCTCTCGTGCGAGGATTCTTCGCCCCTTGCCCACCGGGGGCCGCGGACGGGCGGGGCCGTGCGCAACTTCCCCGACTCGGGCCCCGTTGGCGGGCCCCTCGGCGTCCCCCCTCCGCCCCGTGCAGAACGCGTACCGCCCGCCCTCGTCGCTCGGCCTGTTCCCGCCGGTCGTCAAGAACCTCCTGATCCTCAACGGGCTGTTCTTCCTGGCCCAGATGATCCCGTCGATCTCGGGCTACCTCGACGTGTACGGCGCGCTCTGGCCGGCCGGGACGCCCGACGTGGCGCCGCTCCGGGGCCAGCCGACGTTGGTCCCCCAGTTCTACCCGTGGCAGCTCGTCACGACGGCGTTCTTGCACGGGGGCTTCAGCCACATCCTGTTCAACATGTTCGGGCTGTGGATGTTTGGCGGGGCCATCGAGCGCGAGCTGGGGTCGAAGCGGTTCCTGTGGTTCTACCTCGCCTGCGTGCTGGGCGCGAGCCTGCTCCAGCTGGGCGTGACCTCGTGGCCCTACCTCACGAGCGCGTACGCCGGCTTCCCCGTGCCGACGGTCGGCGCCTCGGGCGGCGTGCTGGGCGTGCTGGCCGCGTTCGGGCTGCTCTACCCCAACTCCCCGATCTACCTCCTATTTTTGCCCGTCCCGATCCCGGCCAAGTGGTTCGTGCTCGGGTACGCGGCGTTCAGCCTGTTCGCGGGCGTCACGTCGGTCCAGGCCGGCGTGGCCCACTTCGCCCACCTCGGCGGGATGGTGACGGGGGCCGTGCTCATCCTGTACTGGCTGGGCCGGCTGCCGATACGCCCCCGCACGCTGCTCTCGTAAGCCCCCTGGACCCCCGCCGTCATGGCCGCCGACTCCCCCCTCTCCCGGTTCCAGCTCTGGCGGTCGATGCTGCCGCCGGCGCTCCGCGTCCTGCTGACGGTCAACATCGCGACCTACGTGGCCTACGTCGTGCTGAGCATCGTCGGGGTGGGCGAGGTGCTCCGGGTGCTGGCGCTGCCGCTGGCCCCGGCCGACGTGCTGGTCCGGCCGTGGACGGTCCTGACGTACGGCTCGACGAACGTCTACCCGGGCTTCTTCGGGCTGATCTCGTTCGCGTTCGGGGCGTACTGGCTGAACTGGCTCGGGCGGGACTACGAGGAGTCGCAGGGGGGCGCCCAGCTGATGGGGCTCTACGTGTTCGTGACGCTGGGCGGGGCGGCGCTGGCGGTGGCGCTGGGCGCGTTCCTGCCCGGAGTGACGGCGGGCGAGGGGATCGGGCTCGGCGTCTGGGCCGGCGTCTGGGCGCCGGCGCTGGGCGTGCTCTGCGCGACGGCCGCGCTCTACCCGGACCGCCAGGTCGGCCTGTTCCTGCTGGGCGTGATCTCGCTCAAGTGGATCGCCGTCGGGTTCGTCGTGCTGGAGCTGGCCTTCTCCAAGGACCCGACGCACCTGGGGGCGGCCTTGTTCGGGGTGGTCTACGCCCGGGCCCACCAGCGGGGGCTGAACCTGGGGGCGTGGGCGGGCCCGCTCTTCGACCGGGGCCGCCGGCGGACGTCGCCGGCCGTGCGGTCCCCGTTCAAGCGGTCGGCCCCCGTCGAGGCCTCGTCGGGCCGGTCGTCCGGGCGGTCGTCGAGGCGGGCGGGCCCGGAGGCTTCGGGCGCGTCGCTGACGGTCGACCAGATCCTGGACAAGATCCTGGAGAAGGGGTACGACAGCCTGACCACGGACGAGCGGGAGGCCCTGGACCGGGCCAGCCGTGACTGACGACGCCCCTGCTCGCCGGTGGTCGCTCGGCCGCCGGCTGCTCGCGCTCGCCGAGGCGCCCGTCGTGGGCGCCGTCGTCGTGGGCCTGGCGGCGGCGTACCTGCCTCCGCGTCCGTACTGGTGGGCCCAGCTGGTCGCGATCGGCCTGCCCTACGCGTCGTGGGCGCTGGCGGCGTTCGCGGTCCTGTGGCTGCTGGGGCGGCGCTGGCGGGCCGTCGCGTTCCACGCCGTCCTGCTGCTGATCGTGGTCGCGCGCGCGGGCGGCTTGGCCCGCCTGGGCGCGCCGGCCGACGGCCCGGACGGGCTGGTCCTGACCACGTTCAACGTGCCCCAGTTCGGGCCGAGCCGCGAGGCCCTGGGCGACTCGGTGGTGGCCTACGTCGGGGCGACCCGGCCCGACCTCCTGCTGATGCAGGACGCCCGCGTGATCGCCCAGAGCGAGCGGCGCCGGCGGTCGGGCGACGTCGTCCAGGTCGAGGCCGTCCGGACGCGGCTGCCGTACCGGCTCCGGTTGCCGGAGCGGCTGGCGAGCCACCCCGGGTGGCAGGTCAACTCGACGAACGTCCCGTTCTTCGTCCGCGACAGCTCGGGCGTCGAGGTCGTCGAGCAGGAGGTCCTCATCATGGGCGTCGAGCGGGACCCCGACGTCTCGCTCGCGCTCCGGTCCCACCTCCGCTGGGGCGGCCGCGACGTGGTCGTGTACAACGTCCACCTGCGGTCGTTCGGGTCGCTCAAGCCCTGGGACGACCCGGACTTCGAGCTGGGCTCGGTCGCCACCTGGAGGCCGTACCTCCGGACCTACCGCGGCGTCTACGCCCGGCGCGGCGACGAGGTCGCCGAGATCGCCGAGCGGATCGCCCAGGAGACGGCCCCGGTGATCGTCGCGGGCGACCTCAACTCGACGGCCGACAACTGGAGCTACCGCCGGCTCCGGACGGCCGGCGGCGTCGGACGGGTGGACGCGGTCCAGGCGGCCGGCGGCCGGGCCTGGGGCCGGACGTACCACGCCAAGCGCCCGTTCGTCCGGATCGACTTCGTGCTCGTCGACCCGGCGCTGGAGGTGACCTCGGCCCGGACGGCGGCCGTCACGTTCTCGGACCACCGGCCGGTCCGCGTGGGGCTCCGCTGGCGCGCCGAGGCGGACTAGGCCGGGAACGCGACCCGGGCGGGCGGTGTGAGGGGATCCCCTAGCTCACGACGACCGATGACCCTGACGCAAAGCCTGCTCTCGATGGGCGGCGGCGTGCTCCTGCTGCTCGCCGGCGCCGAAGCGTTGGTGCGCGGCGCCTCGGCGCTGGCGCTCCGGATCGGGATCACGCCGCTGGTCGTCGGGCTGACGGTGGTCGCCATCGGGACGTCGAGCCCGGAGCTGGTCGTGAGCGTCCAGGCGGCGCTGGCCGGTGAGGGAGGCGTCGCGCTGGGCAACGTGGTCGGGTCGAACATCGCCAACCTCGGCCTGATCGTGGGCGTGGCCGCCGTGCTGACGCCGATGACGGTGGACCGGAAGCTGGTCCGCCACGACGTGCCCATCATGCTGCTGGCGATGGGCGCGATGGTCGTGTTCCTGCTCGACGGCGAGCTGGCCCGGTGGGAGGGGGCGTTGCTGCTGTGCGCGGCGGTGGTCTACACCGTCGACGGGATCCGGACGTCGCGGCGCGAGGTGAAGGCGGCCGCCGCCAAGCTCCCGCCCGAGGTCGAGGACGCGCTCGCCGAGACGTCGGGCGGGTTCAAGCGTCACCTGCTGCTGGTGGTCGGTGGGATCGCGCTGCTGGTGTTCGGGGCGGACCGGCTGCTGGCCGGGGCCATCGTGGCCGCGGCCCAGCTGGGCGTGAGCGAGGCCGTGGTCGGGCTGACGCTGGTGGCGCTCGGCACGAGCCTGCCCGAGCTGGCGACGACGATCGTGGCGGCGCGGCGCGGCGAGGCCGAGATCGCGTTGGGCAACGCGGTCGGGTCCAACATTTTCAACGTGTTCAGCGTGCTCGGTCCGGCCGCGCTGGCCGCGCCGATCCGGGCCGTCGGCGTCGGGGCGGGCGTGCTGGCGATCATGGTCGGGTTCGGGTTTGTGACGCTGCTGTTCCTGTTCACCGGCGGCGCGACGCGGCGGTGGGAGGGGGCCGTCCTGCTCCTGGGCTACGCGGGCTACATCTGGTGGCTGGTGCCCTAGAGAGGCCGCTCCGGCCCGCCCCGGCGGGGACGCCCCCCCAGCGGGGACGCCCCCCCAGCGGGGACGCCCCCCAGCGGGGACGCCCCCCGGCCCGCCCGCCTCGGTCCGCGCCCGGGCGCTGGGCCGGCGTCCTCGCCGGGCCGCCGTGTAGGCCGGTCCCAGGCGCCCCCCCCGAAGTCTCCACCGAGGCCGACGAACCAGCGGGCGCGCTCGCTCGTTACCCCGCGGCCGATCCCACCCCCGCCATGCGTTTCCGACTCCTCCTCGTCGCCGCCGTCGCCCTCGCCGGCTTGGCCGCCGTCCCCTCCGCCCGGGCCCAGAGCGAGCGCTCGCTCTACAACCAGGACCGCTTGGCCGAACTGCTCTACGCCCGGCGCGACAACCTCGACGAGATCCCGTCCGTCTCGTACACGTACTGGGACCTGGAGCACGAGAGCGGCAACTCGATCCTGGCCCGGCACGCGCTGTACGAGGAGGTCGGCGACGGCAACGCCCGGGAGGGCCGGGACCGGATCAACGGGATGGTCGCGTTCCTGAACGGCGTGTTTATCCAGGACCTCCGCGTCGGCGACCGGATCGTGCTGCCCAGCGTGATCGACGCCGACCCCCGCGCGTTCAGCCCGTTCCCGCGCGAGTACCCGGGCGCCCGCGATTTCGACAAGCTGTTCGTGATCGACAAGGGCGTCCAGGCGTGGGCGGGCTACGAGAACGGCCGGCTCGCCCGCTGGGGCCTGGTCTCGACCGGCGCCGACGGGTCGGAGACGCCCAACGGCCGGTTCAACTTTAACTGGAAGGAGCTCCACCGCGTGAGCACGCTGTCGCCGCCGGGCCAGAGCTGGGACATGCGCTGGGTGTTCAACTTCCACGACCGCCGCGGCATCCACATCCACCAGTACTACGCGCTCCCGACCGACGGCGCGGCGAGCCACGGCTGCGTCCGCCTGATGACGGCCGACGCGCAGTGGATCTACGACTGGGCCGACGGCTGGCGGACGAGCAACGGCGGCGCCGAGCGCGGCCTGGCCAGCCGGGGCCGCGTCATCGAGCAGGGGACGACGGTCCTCGTCCTGGGCGAGGAGCCCGACGGGGCCCCCCAGCGCTTCCGCGACGTCGGCGGCACGCCGGAGCTCATCCGGGTCACGCTGCCCGACGACCCCTACAGCGTCCGCCCGGGCACCGACCAGCAGGTGACGTTCGATCGCCGCCGTCGACAGGCCTCGTCCTAGCGCCGCCGGCTCCGGCCGCGACTCGCCCCGCCTCGGCACGACGCCGGGGCGGGGCGATCTTGTAGGTGCCGATCTCGCCGTGCCCACTCCCTATGATCGACCTCCCCCTGGCCGTCGGGTCGCTGCCGTTCGTCGGCGAGCTGGCCGCGCTGTTCGCGGCGGGCGTGCTGGTGGCGTACCTGTGCTACCGGGTCCGGCTGGTGCCCATCGCCGGCTTCCTGCTGGCCGGCGTCGCCATCGGGCCCTACGCGCTGGGGTTGGTGACCGACGTCGAGCTGGTCGGCGAGCTGGCCGAGGTGGGCGTGATCCTGCTCCTGTTCTCGATCGGCGTCGAGTTCTCGCTGGGCGAGATGACCCGGCTGGCCCGGCCGATCTTCCTGGGCGGCGGCGTCCAGGTGGCCCTGACCGTCGCGGCGGTCGCAGGCGGGCTGGTCCTGCTGGGCGTGGGCGTGGGGCCGGCCGTGTTCACGGGCTTCCTGATCGCGCTGTCGTCGACGGCCATCGTGCTCAAGGTGCTGGCCGAGCGGGCCGAGTCCGAGACGCCGGTCGGCCGGGTGGCGCTGGCGATGCTGCTGTTCCAGGACCTGGCGATCGTCGTGATGGCGCTCCTGGTGCCCGTCCTGGCCGGCGAGGGCGGGTCGCCGGTCGAGGTCGTGTGGGCGCTCGTGCAAGGCGGCGCTGGTGGTCGCGGCCGTCCTGGTCGGCGCGCGGCGCGTGGTCCCGTTCGTGCTGGAGCGGGTAGCCCAGACGCGGCGGAACGAGCTGTTCCTGCTGGCCGTGGCCGCGATCTGCCTGGGCACGGCCTGGGCGGCGAGCCTGGCCGGTATCAGCCTGGCGCTGGGCGCGTTCCTGGCCGGCCTGCTGGTCTCGGAGAGCGACTACGCCGAGCACGCGCTGAGCGAGATCCTGCCGCTCCAGACCTTGTTCACGGCCGCGTTCTTCCTGTCGGTCGGGATGCTGCTCGACCCGTCGTTCCTGCTCGCCAACGTGGGCTGGGTGCTGGGCGCGGCGGTCGGGGTGCTGGTGCTCAAGGGCGGCCTGGCGGCGCTGGGCGCGCGCGTGCTGGGCTACCCGCTGGGCGTCGCGCTGGCGTCGGGCCTGGCGCTGGGCCAGATCGGCGAGTTCTCGTTCGTGCTGGCGCTGTCGGGCGCCGAGGTCGGGCTGACGCCGGGCGGGCTGGGCGAGGCCGGCAGCCAGGGGCTCATCGCGGTGACGGTCGTGCTGATGCTGGCGACCCCGGGCCTGATCGCGCTCGCGCCGCGCCTGGCCGCCTGGGGCCGGAGCGTGGAGGACGCCGCCGACGCCGAGGCGGGCGGCCACGGCCACGGCGTCGACCTGGAGGACCACACGATCGTCGTCGGCTACGGGCCGGCCGGCCGGCGGCTGGCGCGCGTGCTGGGCGACTCCGGCATCCCCTACGCCGTGAGCGACCTCAACCCGGAGAGCCTGCGCGAGGCTGGCGCCGACGGGGCTGAGACGATCTACGGCGACGCCGCGCGCGAGCCGATCCTGGTCGGGCTGGGCGCCGCGCGCGCCAAGCTCCTCGTCGTCGCCATCAACGACCGCGACGCGACCCGGCGGATCGTGGCCGTCGCCCGGCACCTCAACCCGACGCTCCAGATCTTCGCCCGCACGCGGTTCATCGCCGACGTCGAGGCGCTCACCCAGGCCGGCGCCGACATCGTCGTGCCGGAGGAGCTCGAGACGACGGTCCGCCTGTTCGCCCACGTGCTCGGGGCCTACCTCATCCCCAAGGACGAGATCGAGCGCCAGGCCGGGCTCGTCCGCCAGGACGACTACGGCGTGCTCCGGGGCTCGATCCAGGAGGCCCACCTGATGGTGCTTGCAGGGGCTCGACGAGGAGGGCCTGCACACGCGCGCCGTGGCGGTCCGCGACGGGGCCCCGGCGGCGGGCCGGACGCTGGCCGAGCTCGGGCTCCGCCAGCAGTGGGGGCTGACCGTGATGGCCGTCCGCCGGGGCCTGGAGACCGTCGGGAGCCCGGCCGGCGACTTCCAGGTCGAGCCCGGCGACCGGCTGGTGATGGTCGCCACGGCCGACCAGTTCGCGGCCTCCGCCGACCTGTTCCGCACGCCCTGACCGCCCGGCACCCCGCCCGCCTCGGCGAGAGGGCCGGGGGAGAGACCGGGCGGGCCCGGACGGACCGGGCGACGCCGGCCGCCGGCGCTCGCTACGGGTTGAAGGCGCGCGGGGCCCGGAACGACCCCGTCAGGGCCACCTCGCCGTCGGGCCGGACGGCCTGGGCCTCGAACCGGCCCTCGATCTCGCCGCCCTCGACGCGCGTCAGCGTGACCGTGCCGGCGTTGGCGACGTACGTCAGTTGGCCGCCTCCGCCGGCCGTCACGGCCCCGCTGTCGAACGTGAACGTGAGCGTCGCGTCGGCCGTGGACGAGCCGAACGCCAGGACGCCTTCGTCGAGCGCGCTCTCGAGGACGGCGATCTGGACCTGAGAGCCCCGGTACGAGCCGCCCGCGAACAGCGTCACCACCCCGACGCCCTCGATGACATCGGAGATGGCCGTCCCGGACAGCGCGAGCGGGATGGCCCCGGTCACGGTCGCCTCGAACTCGCCGGGGTCGGTGCCGGTGACGAGGCTGCACCCGGCGAGCGGGAGGAGGGCGGCGAGAAGGAGGAGGCGGGGCATGGCGGGTCGAGTCGGAGTCGATAGGGAGGGTCGGACAGAAATCCGGGCGTGGGAAGGGATTTGGACGTGCCCTGGTTCCGCTACCCGGGCCGGCCCCGCCGCTCGGGCGCCGAGGTGGGAGGGGAGCGGGATCGGGGCGTATCCTGGCGCGCCCCGATCCGCCCCGATGCCGACGCCCCGCGAGGACCCCGCCGCCGACGCCCCGCTCTCGCCCGGCCGCCGACGGGCGTTCCTGACGGTCCTGGTCCTGCTGCCCGTCCTGTTCTTCGTCGTGCTGGAGGCCGGGCTCCGGCTGGGCGGCTACGGCGACGCCTACCCGCTGTTCGTCCCGGTCGAGGGCGCCGACAGCCTGCTGACGCCCAACCGCGAGGTCGCCCGCCGCTACTTCGCCCGGACCGCCTCGGTCCCGACGCCCAACCCCGACGTGTTTGCGGCCGACAAGGTCGAGGGGACGGTCCGGATCGTCGCCCAGGGCGGGTCGTCGGCGGCGGGGTACCCGTTTTACCGGGGCGCCTCGTTCCCCCAGATCCTGGGGACCCGCCTGCGGCTGGCCTACCCCGGCCGCGACGTCGAGGTGGTCAACACGGCGATGGCGGCCGTCAACTCCTTCACGCTCCTGGACCTGGTCGACGAGGTGATCGACCAGGACCCCGACGTGGTCGTGATCTACGCGGGCCACAACGAGTTCTACGGGGCGCTCGGGGCGGCCTCGACCGAGTCGCTGGGGAAGTCGCCCGGGCTCGTCCGGGCCTACCTCCGGCTACGGCGGTTCCGCACGGTCCAGCTCGTCCGCGACGTGGTGGCCTGGGCGGCCGCGCTGGGCGGCGACGCGCCCGAGGCGGGCCGGCCCCCGTCGGGCACGCTGATGGCGCGGATGATCGGCGAGCAGAACGTGCCCTACGGCGGCGAGCTGTACCGAGCGGGCAAGCGTCAGTTCGAGGCCAACCTGGACGCGCTCCTGGCGGCCTACCAACGGGCCGGCGTCCCGGTCTACGTCTCGACGCTGGCCTCGAACGAGCACGACCAGCGGCCGTTCGTGTCGTCGCTCGGGGAGGCCACCGACGAGGCGGCGTGGACCCGGGCCGCGCAGGGCGGCATCGACGCCTACGAGGCCGGGCGGCCTCAGGACGCGCTCCCGCTGCTCCAGCAGGCGACGGCGCTCGACACGCTGGCCGCCGACCCGTTCTTCGCGCTCGGCCACGTCTACGACGCGCTCGGCCGGCCCGACGACGCCCGCGCCGCGTTCGCCCGGGCCCGCGACCTCGACGCGCTCCGGTTCCGCGCGCCGGCCGAGTTCAACGACGTCATCCGCCGGGCCGCCGCGGCCCACGGGGCCACGGTCGTCGAGGGCGAGCGCGCGCTGCGCCGAGTCTCGCCGGGCGGCGTCGTCGGGCGCCGCGTGATGCTGGAGCACCTCCACCCGAACCTCGACGGCTACAGCGTCCTGGCCGACGCGTTCTTCGACGCCCTGGTGGCCGACCGCGTCCTGGGCGACGACCCCCGGCCGGCACCGCCCGGCCGGTTGGTCCGCCTGGTGACGCCGATGGACTCGCTGACGGGCCGGATCCGGGTTGCCCAACTCACGGCCGGCTGGCCGTTCCGGCCCGACGAGTCCCAGCCGGTCCGCCTGGACACCTCGCGGACGCCGGTCTACGTGGCCCGACTGGCCCGCGACGTGATGGGCGGCGCCGCGTGGCTTCCGGCCGCCGATTCGCTCGCGGGCTTGTTCCAGCGCGACGGGAGGATCCGGGACGCGCTCGTCACGCGCCGGGCCGTGCTCCAGGCGTACCCGTTCCTGGCGTCGGCCTGGAGCCAGCTCGCGTCGCTCGAGCTGGCACGCGTCCAGCGCGAGGGCCGCGACGACCGGCTGCCCTACGTGGCCGGCCTGTTCCAGCAGGCCCTCGACCGCGACCCCGACCACGTCCCGGCGCTGGCCGTCCTGGGCGCGCTCGCGCTCCAGGCGGGCGACCGGACCCGCGCGATCGGGTACCTCGAGCGGGCCGTGGCGCTGGCCCCCGAGACGCCCCAGGCGCTCTACAACCTGAGCGGGGCCTACCTCCTGGACGGCCGGCTCGACCAGGCGATCGCGGTCGCCGAGCGGCTGGTCCGCCAGGCCCCCGACGACGCTCGGTACCAAGCGCTGCTGGCCGGCCTGCGCCGCGACGCGGCCGCTCGGCCCTGACCGCCTCGGTGGGCCCGCCGAGGCGGCCGGGCCCGGCTACAGCTGGGACTTGATCGGGAGCAGGACGATCTCGGCGAACCGCTCGGTCCAGGGCCGCGACGTCCACATGTCGTAGGTGTACGGGTCGCCCAGCGCCCAGTCCCGCTCGAACACGGCCGTCATGTCGTCGGCGAAGTCGGGGTCGTAGAGGTTGAGGCTGGCCTCGTCGTTGAGCTCGAACGAGCGGACGTCGAAGTTGGTCGAGCCAACGGACACCATCAGCCCGTCGACGACGAGCATCTTGGTGTGGAGCATCGTCGGCTGGTACACCGAGATCTCGGTGCCGGCCGCCAGCAGGTCGCCCCAGATCTTCTTGGACGACACCCGGACCAGCTCGGAGTCGATGTGCGGGCCGGGCACCAGCACCCGGACCCGGACGCCCGCGCTCGCGGGCCGCCACCAGCGCCCGGACCATCACCGCGTCGGGCACGAAGTAGGCCGACTCCAGGTCGATCGTCCGCTGGGCCGACGAGATCGCCAGCAGGTACATCAGGCGCATGCTGTCGCTCCCGCCCTCGGCCGAGCTCGTGAACACGTGGGCGGCGACGGTCCCGGCGCCGGCGAGCGGCGGGAAGTAGGCGTCCCCGTTGAGGACCGCCCCGGTCGTCTGGATCCAGTTGTCGAGGAACGCCGCCTGCATCTGGGCCACCACGGGCCCCTCGACTCGGAAGTGGATGTCGCGCCAGTGGTCCGGGTCCTGGGCGTCCCCGGCCCAGACGTCGGCGACGCCGACGCCGCCGGTGAACCCGACGCGGCCGTCGACCACGAGCAGCTTGCGGTGGGTCCGGCTGTTCATCCGGTCGAGCCGGTACCACGCGAGCGGGCGGTACTGCTCGACCTCGACGCCGGCCTCCCTCATCGCGTCGAGCGTCGCGTCCTCCACCTTGAGCGCGCCGGCCCAGTCCATCAGGACGTGGACGCGGACGCCCTGGCGGGCCTTCTGGGAGAGCGCCTCGGCGAACCGGTCGCCGATGTCGCCGCCCCAGTAGATGTAGGTCTCGAACGTGATCGTCCGCTCGGCGCTGTCGATCGCGGCGAGCATGGCCGGGAAGATCTCGTCGCCGTTCTGCAACGCCGTGACCGCGTTGCCGCTCAGGACGGCCGGGCCCAGCAGGACGTCCATCTCGCGCCGGAACTGGGCGTCGCCGATGTGGAACGGGGTCTCGACCCTCTCGTCGATCCGCTGCTCGCCCGTGGTGACGTTGAGCGTCACCAGGACGACGAGGACGGTGACGAGAGCAGAGAGGGCCGCGACCCAGGCCGGGTGCGCCCTGCCGAGGGGGGGACGAGCCATCGGCGCCCAACGCCGCCGACGCGGGACCCGGTTCCTCCGGCGCGTCCAGGTGGCGCGCGGGGTACGGCAGGGGGACGGCCGCGACCGGTGGTGCCGGCCGGCCCGGCCCGCCTCGGGCCCGAGGCGGGGGCCGGCAGGCCGGGCCCGGGGCGGCCGGGGCACTGGCCGCGCGCGACCGGTGCGGCGGGTGAAGTTCGAGCCGGCCGGAGCCGCCGGAGGTCCGCGGCGTTTCGGCCCCCCCGATCCCGCCTCCGTTGCTCCTCGACCTCCTCCTGCTGGCCGGCGGCCTCGCGCTCCTCGTCGCCGCCGCCGGCGTCCTGGTGAGGGGGGCGGCGGCGCTCGCGCTCCGCCTCGGGCTGACGCCGCTCGTCGTCGGGTTGACCGTCGTCGCGTTCGGGACGAGCGCGCCCGAGCTGGTCGTGAGCGTCCAGGCCGCGGTCGCCGGGGCCGGCGGGATCGCCGTGGGCAACGTGGTCGGGTCCAACATCGCGAACGTCGGTCTCGTGCTGGCGCTGGCCGTCCTGATCCGCCCGCTCGCGGCCGACGAGTCGCTGTTCCGGCGCGACCTGCCCGTGCTGATTGCCGTGACCGCGCTGGCGTCTGGCCTTCTGCTCGACGGGGCGGTGGGGCGGTGGGAAGGGGGAACGCTCGTCGTGGGGCTCGTGGCCTACCTCGTCTGGAGCGTCCGCGCCGCCCACGCCGAGCAGGCGTCCCTCGACCTGCCCGTCACGGAGCCGACCGGCCCGGCGTGGCGCGACGCGGTACTCGTCGCTGGCGGGTTGGCGGGGCTGGTGGTCGGGGCCGACCTGTTCGTGGACGGCGCCGTCCGTCTGGCCGAGGCCGCCGGGGTCTCGAACGCCGTGATCGGGCTGACCGTCGTGGCCGTCGGGACGAGCCTGCCCGAACTGGCGACGACGGTGGTGGCCGCGCTCCGCGGTGAGAGCGAGATCGCGGTCGGGAATGTGGTCGGGTCGAACGTGTTCAACCTGCTCGGCATCCTGGGCACCGGGGCGCTCGTCCGCCCGCTGGTGGCGCCGGGCCTGGAGCCCGCCGACCTGGCGGTGATGGGCGCGTTGGCTCTGGCGCTCGCGGGGACGCTGTGGACCGGGCGCCGGCTCGTCCGCTGGGAGGGCGCGGTCCTGCTAGCGGGCTACGTCGGGTACGTGGTGTACCTCGTGGGCCAGCACGGGTAGCACGTCCGCCTCGGGCCCGAGGCGGGGGGATTCGCGGAATCGTTGCGGCGCCGCCCGAACGTCTCGGCCGGTCCCGGGTACCACGGACGGAATCCCCCCGCACCGATGGAGCTCTCCACCGACGAATCGACCCAGGCCGCGCAGGCCCCCCAGCGCCCGCGCCGCCACTCCCGGCAGGTCACGCTCCGCCACACCGTCGACGGCGTCGAGCACGAGCTGAAGGTGGGCGGGGGCGCCCCGATCACGGTCCAGTCCATGACGACGGGGAAGACGCACGACGTCGCGACCTGCTTGGCCGAGATCCGCGAGCTGGCCGAGGCCGGCGCCGACGTGGTCCGCGTGGCGGTCCCGCGCCCCGAGGACGCCGAGGCGCTCGACGCCATCGTCAAGGGGAGCCCGGTGCCCATCGTGGCCGACATCCACTTCAACCACACCTACGCGCTGCGGGCCCTCCAGGCCGGCGTCGCCAAGGTCCGGATCAACCCCGGCAACATCGGCAAGCCCGAGTGGGAGCGCGAGGTGTTGCGCGCCGCCAAAGACCTGGGCGTCCCCATCCGGATCGGCGTCAACGGCGGGTCGCTCGAGAAGGACATCCTGGACAAGTACGGCTACCCCCGCCCCGAGGCGCTCGTCGAGAGCGCGCTCCGCCACGCCGAGGTCTGCGAGCGCGAGGGGTTCCAGGACGTCGTGATCTCGGTCAAGCACTCCGACGTCTACTTCATGATCCAGAGCTACCGGCTCTTGGCCGAGCAGACCGACTACCCGCTCCACCTGGGCGTGACCGAGTCGGGCTCGATGAAGACCGGCCCGATCAAGTCGAGCATCGGCATCGGCAGCTTGCTCGCCGACGGGATCGGCGACACGATCCGGGTCTCGCTCGCGGCCGACTCGGTCAACGAGGTCAAGGTGGGCCACCAGATCCTGAAGTCGCTCCGGCTGGGCCGGCCCGGCGTCAACGTGATCGCGTGCCCGACGTGCGGGCGGCTCGCCGGCGACCTGTTCTCGGTCGTCGACGAGGTCGAGGAGGCCGTGGCCGCGCGCGGGTTCGACCGCGACCTGAGCGTGGCGCTCATGGGCTGCGCCGTCAACGGGCCCGGCGAGGCCGCCGGCGCCGACTTGGGCGTGTCGCTGGGCCGGGGCCGGGCGCACTTGTTCAAGAAAGGCGAGATCGTAGGGACGGTCGACCAGGGCGAGATCGCCGAGGCCGTGATCGACCTGATCGAGCGCTGGGACGAGCCGGCGGAGGCAGGGCCCGCGAACGCGGCCTAATACGGCGGGAGGCACGGCGCACCGACACGGCTGGAGAGACAGGGCCGGAAGCGCTTCCGGTTTTCCGGGCCGCACCGCCGCGACGCTTGACGGGGGCGACGACGGAGGTATTCTTGCATCTCTGAAAGCGCTTACACACCCGCCCCGTGCCCGTTACGATCTACGACATCGCCGAAGGAGCCAGCGTCTCCATCGCGACGGTCTCGCGGGCGTTCAACGGCCACCCCCGGGTCTCGCGGTCGACCCGGGAGCGCGTGTTCGAGGTGGCCCGTGACCTGGGCTACGAACCCCACGCGAGCGCCCAGAACCTGGCGCGCCAGAACACGAACCTGATCTCGGCCGTGGTCCCCATCATGACCTCGGCCTTCTTCATGGAGGTGCTCCGGGGGATCCAGGACCAGCTCGACGACAGCCCCTACGACCTGGTCGTCTACGCGAGCCGGACGCTCGACAGCATCGGGGGCCAGCTCGCCCGAGCCGTCCAGCGCGGCCGGGCCGACGGGCTCGTGCTCGTCTCGACCCCGCTCTCGGACCAGCGCGTCCGCCTGATCCAGGCCTCGGGCCAGCCGTCGGTCCTGGTCGACGCGTTCCACCCCGACATCGACTCGGTCACGGTCGACAACCGGCGGGGGGGGGCGGTCGCGACGCGGCACCTGCTGGCGCGGGGGCACCGCCGGATCGGGCTCGTGCTGCCCGTCGCCGGGTCGGGCCCGTCGGACCAGCGCGAAGCCGGCTACCTCGACGCGCTCGCCGAGGCGGGCGTCGCGGCCGACCCCGACCTGGTCGTCCACTCGGAGTGGGACCTGGTCCACCACGGGTACACCCGGTTCGCGGGCTACCGCGGGATGCAGACCCTCCTCCAGCGGTTCGAGGGGCGCGACGACGCCCCGACGGCCGTGTTCGTGGCGGCCGACGTGATGGCCTACGGCGCGCTCCGGGCTGCCCGCGAGGCCGACCTCCGCGCGCCCCGCGACCTGGAGGTGATCGGGTTCGACGACGTCGAATCGAGCGCCTACGTCGGGCTCTCGACGGTCCGCCAGCCGATGTACGAGATGGGCAAGCTGGCCGCCGAGCACCTGGTCCGCCGGCTCGAGACGCCGGGCGCGCCGCCGGCCCACACCGTCTTCTCCCCGACCCTCGTCTTGCGCGAGACGACCGGCGAGGCCGTCCGCGAGCTCGGATGACCCAGCGAACTGCACTCCTGTTCACGGCCGTCGTCGTGGCCCTGTCCGGCGCCGGGCTCGGGTGCGGCGGCGACGCCGAGGCCTCCCCGGGCACGGCCGTCGTGGCGTCCGTCGGCGGGGGCGCCGTGACGCTGGACGAGGTGGCCGAGGCCTACGCCGAGCTCGTCGTCCAGACCGGCCTGGTCGACCAGCCCCAGGCGCTCGACGCCGTCGTGACGTCGCTCGTGAGCCGGCGGTTGCTGATCGAGGGCGCGCTCGCCGACGGGGTCGCCGAGACCGACGCGTACCGGGCCGCACTCGCGCTCGCCCGCACCAAGGCCCTCGTCGACCGGTACACGGCCCAGACGCTGCGCGACGACCTGGTCGTGACCGAGGCCGACGAGCGCGAGATGTTCGTCCAGATGAACACGAGCCTGGACGCCCGCCACCTCTACGCCCGCGACCTCGCGACCGCCCAGTCGCTCCGCCGCCGGCTCCTGGCCGGCGAGACGTTCCAAGCGCTGGCGCGCGAGACGTTCGCCGACTCGGCCCTGGCCGCCTCGGGCGGTCGTCTGGGCCCGACGGTCCACGACGACCTCGACCCGGCCTTTGAGGCCGCCGCGTTCCGGCTCCCCATCGGCGAGGTGTCCGAGCCCGTCCGCACGGCGACCGGCTACTCCGTCATCCGCGTCGACGCCCGGGCGTCGAACCCGCTCCTGACCGAGGACGAGTTCGCGCGGCGCCGCGACCAGGTCCGCCGCTACGTCGCCAAGCGGAAGCGGACCGAGGCCCGGTTCCGCCTCAGCCGCGAGACGCGCGACGCGCTCGCCCCCCAGTTCACCGGGGCGTTCGACCGGCTGGTCGCGTTCGCGACCGGCGCCGTCCCCAACTTGGACGCCGAGGCGCTCGCCGAGTGGCGCCGGACGCCGCTCGTCCGGTTCGAGTCCGACGTGACGGGCGGCGTCTGGACGGTCGGCGACGTCGAGGACCGGGCCGCGTCGATGACCGACCGCCAGCGGGCGGCCGTCCAGGACGCGGCCACGCTGCGCGACTTCGTCGAGGGCCTCCTGGTCCGCGAGGAGATCGCCGCCCGGGCCCAGGCCGCCGGCCTCGACGACGCCGCGGTTCGGGCCAGCGTCGCCCGCCGCATGGACGACTGGGTGTTCGGCGACGCCAAGCGGCGCCTCCGGGCCAGCGTCGAGGTCCCCGAGCCCGCGCTCCGGGCCCACTTCGACGCCCACCGCGCCGACTTCGCGACGCCCGAGCGCGTCCGCGCGACCGAGCTCCTGGTCGGCACGCGCGCCGAGGCGGACGACCTCGTGCGGCGGCTGGCGGCCGGCGAGGACGCCGGGGCGCTCGCTCGTGCCTTCTCCATCCGACCCGGCGCGGCGACCCTGTCCGGCGACCTCGGTCCGGTCACGCGGTCCCAGCTGGGCGCGCTCGCCGGGCCCGTGTTCGACGCCGCGCCCGGCGCCGTCGTCGGCCCGGTCGAGGTGGCCGGCCGCTACGTCGTCGTCGTCCGGGGCGAGACGCTGGCGCCCCGGCCCATGACCCTCGACGAAGCCCGGCCCGACGTCCGCGCGGCGCTCGACGCCGAGTACGCCCAGCGCCGCCTCGCCCGAGCGCTCGACGCCCTGCGCGCCCGCTTCCCCGTCCGCGTCGACCGCGACGCCCTGGCCCCGCTCCTGGCCGCCCGCTAACGCCCATGCGCCTCCGCTACGTTTCCGCCCTCGTGGCGTTTCTGCTCGCCCCCGCCGCGCTCGCCCAGACCACGGGCCAGCTCTCCGGGACCGTCCGCGACGCCCAGACGGGCGAGACCATCCCCGGCGCCAGCGTCCGGGTCGACGGGACGAGCCAGGGCGCGGCGACGAACGTCGACGGCGAGTACCGGATCATCGGGGTCCGGCCCGGGACGTACACCCTGGTCGCCTCGTTCGTCGGCTACACGTCGACGTCGGTCGAGGGCGTCCGCGTCAACGTCGACCTGACGACGACGACCGACTTCGAGCTGAACGGGGAGGGGATCACGTCCGAGGAGGTCGTGGTGACGGCGACGGCCGAGCTGGTCCGCCGTGACCTGACGTCGTCCGAGTTCCGGGTGACCAGCGACAACATCGACGCGCTCCCGGTCCAGGAGATCGGCGACATCCTCAACACCCAGGCCGGGATCACCACGTCGGGCGGCAACATCCACATCCGGGGCGGCCGGTCCAAAGAGGTCGCCTACTTCGTCGACGGCGTCCGGGTGACCGACGCTTACGACGGGTCGGTCTCGGTCCAGATCGAGAACGAGGGGATCGAGGAGTTGCAGATCATCGCCGGGACCTACAACGCCGAGTACGGCCAGGCCAACTCGGGCATCATCAACGTGGTCACCAAGGACCCCGGGACGCGGTTCGAGGGCAACGCCGAGGTGTTCACGGGCTCCTACGCCGTGACCGGCTCGGGCGGCGGCGACGCGCTGCGGAGCGCGAACACGGTCGGGTACCCGACGCTCGCCAACCTC
This sequence comes from uncultured Bacteroidota bacterium, assembly GCA_963740235.1. GTDB lineage: Bacteria > Bacteroidota > Rhodothermia > Rhodothermales > Rubricoccaceae > Rubrivirga. The sequence continues at coordinate 162,113 of CAVUDG010000007.1, read as the reverse complement.
CCCTACAACGGGGTCGACCCGTACTCGTACCTCGGCGTCGACCCGGCCCAGTACGTCAACGGCCAGCTGTCGCTGGGCGGGCCGATCGTCAAGAACCGGTTCGGCTTCTTCGCGCTCGGCCGCTACTTCCGCAACGACGGCTGGCTCTACGGCTCGCGCCTGTTCAACACCGACGGGACGCCGGGCGACTCGGCGCTCGTCCCGATGAACGGGTTCGAGAAGTACAGCGGCCAGGCCACGCTCAAGCTCCGCGTCAACAGCGCGATGAACCTGTCGCTGACGACGCTCGCCTCGTTGTCGATGGGCGACGTGGGCGACAACTACTTCGACTTCCGCCAGAACCCCGACGGCATCCGGCGCTACCGTGACGAGGGGCTCACGGCCAACCTGCAGTTCACGCACACGCTGTCGAACACGGCGTTCTACACCCTGAACGCGAGCACCTACGTCAAGCGGAACGAGACGGCGGCGTTCGGGACCGTCGAGGAGTACGACGACAACACGTTCCTGCTCCAGACGCCCGAGTTCGTCTACACCGGCTTCGACCCGGGGACGGGCGCGCCGAGCGACTCGGTCGCCGTGTTGCAGGGGCCGGGCCGGTTCCTGCGCGGCGGCGTCGACCTCAACCGGTTCCAGCGCGAGACCCGGAACGTCTCGCTCAAGGGCGACCTGACCTGGCAGGCGCTGCCCGAGCACCTGGTCAAGGGCGGCGTCGAGGTCCGCCGGGACGACCTGTTCCTGGAGAGCTACGCCCTGACCCAGGCCGACGACGGCGGGCTCCAGATCCCCGGGGCGGGGACGAACGAGTACCAGCTGATCGACGGCGTCCGCCCGCTGACCGTGAGCGCCTACGTCCAGGACAAGGCCGAGTACGACTCGTTCGTGATCAACGCCGGGCTCCGGTTCGACTACTTCGACTCGAACGGCCAGGTCCCCATCGACTCCGAGGACCCCAACGCGTTCAACCCCCAGAAGCTGACGAACCGGTTCAACGACCTCGACGGCGACGGGCTGATCTCGGAGGCCGAGCGGGGCGACGACAACCGGACGACGCTCGACCAGCGGCTGGCGTCGTTCTACACCGACGCGACGCCTAAAATCCAGGTCTCGCCCCGCTTGGGCGTGGCCTACCCGATCACGTCGTCGGGCGTGATCCACTTTTCCTACGGGTACTTCTTCCAGATCCCGACCTACGAGTTTTTGTTCGCCAACCCCGGCTTCCGGGTCGGCAACTCGTCCGGGACGTACGGGCCGTACGGCAACCCCGACCTCGACCCCCAGCGGACGGTGATGTACGAGATCGGGCTCCAGCAGGGGTTCGGCGACGACTTCCTGCTCGACGTGACCGGGTTCTACCGCGACATCGAGGACTGGGTCTCGGTGAGCTTCCCGATCGAGGCCACGCTGCCCGGCGTGGACTACCTGATCTACTCGAACCTCGACTTCTCCAACGTCCGCGGGATCACGGCGGCGTTCGGGAAGCGGTTCAACGGGCGGTTCTCGTTCGACGTGGACTACACGTTCCAGGTCGCCGAGGGCTCGAACTCGGACCCCGGCGACGCCATCGCGGCCCGGTCCGGCGAGGACACGCCGACGCTCCGGATCATCCCGCTCAACTGGGACCAGCGCCACACTTTGAACGCCAACGTGTTCGTCGGCGGCAAGGGCTGGGGCGTCTCCACGATCGGCCGGTTCGGGACGGGCTACCCGTACACCCCGGACGTCCGCCAGAACGGGGGCCGGATCGGGATCCGCCCGGCCATCCCGACCAACGCGCTCCGGCGCCCGACGACGGTCTCGCTCGACCTCTACGCGTTCACCGAGTTCTCGGCCGGCGGCGTCAAGCCCCGCCTCTCGCTCCAGGTCTACAACCTGCTCGACGCCCGCAACGCGACCGGCGTCTTCGGCGACACGGGCCAGCCCGACGTCACCTTCCTCAACGTCGGCCCGACCGACGACCCCGGCTACTACATCCGGCCCGACTTCTACCAAGAGCCGCGGCGGATCCAGCTCGGCCTGGCGGTCGGGTTCTAGACGATGGCCCTCTCCGACCCCCCGATGCCCTCCTCCTTCCGCCTCGGCGCCGCCGCGGGCCGCCTCGCGGTCGCGGCCGTCGTCCTCGTCGGCCTCGCCCGGTCCGTGCCCGAGGCGGGCGCCCAGGGCCAGGTCGACCGCGACCACGTCCCCTCGCGCGAGCGCGTCGACCTGTTCGAGCGGCGCCAGACCGACCTCGACGCCAACGTCGTCCGGACGACGGTCTTCAACTTCGGCCAGACCGGGCGGACCGGGGCCGGGCCGGACGAGATCCCCTACGAGTGGCCCCGCAACACGCGCCGCCACTACATCGCGCTGACCGGCCTGTTCGCCGGCGCCGAGGTGACCGGCGAGTCCGGCGAGCGCGAGTGGATCGTCGACGTCCCGAACTACCGGACGAACCAGAACGACCCGTCGCAGGCCTGGACGTGGGCGCCCATCTCGGGCTACGTCAACACGACCGACGAGGACCTGGGGATCGCCCGGAGCGACCGGCCCGAGACCTGGCCGGCGTTCTGGCCCGACAAGCGCGACGACCCCACCGACCCCGGCTGGGCCGGCTCGTGGAGCGGCCTGTTCGGCAAGGACGTGTTCAACGCCGACCTCGAGGTGTACTACAAGATGGGCGACGACCAGTACGCCAAGCCCAACAACACCTACTACCCGGACGAGACCGACCGCTCGCGCCGCGGGCTCGGGCTCATCGCCGAGACGCGCGTGCTGGCCTGGAGCCAGGTGCTCATCGACGACGTGGTGTTCATCCTGCACAAGGTGACGAACGACGGGACCAAGGACCTGTCGTCGGTCGGCGTGACGCTGTGGCTGGCCGACCTGGTGGGCGGCGACCCCGACGCCTCGGACGACCAGCCGTTCTTCGACCTGCTCCTGGACACGGCCTTCCTGGCCGACGCCGACGGCCGCTCGAACGACCCGGCCTTCGAGGGCGTCGAGGTGGAGGGGGCCATCGCGTTCTTCCTGGAGACGCCGGGCAACGCGACCGACCGGATCGACAACGACGGCGACGGGTCGACGGCGCCCGAGGCGTCGGCGATCAACTTCCGGGGCGTGACGACGGGCGAGCCCGGCGGGCCGCTCGTGACGCTGGCCCTGATCGCGGGCGAGGGCGACCAGACCGGGGCCGTCGGCCGGCGCCTGCGGTTCGACGGGATCGACAACAACGGGAACGGGCTCGTCGACGAGGACTCGACCCAGGCCGCGTTCGGCACCCAGGTCGGCGTCGGGTTCGCCGACTACATCGACAACGACGGCGACGGCGAGCCGGGCAGCCCGGTCGTGACCCAGGCCATGATCGACCTGGCCTCGACCGACCGCTACGGCCGCTGGCCGGTCGACCCGGACACCGAGGCGGGCGAGCGGGTCTGGCTCATCGGCGTCGGCGTCCCGTTCGGGGCCGGCGACACGCCCGACCTCGGGCGCGCCTACCGCGACAACATCGACAACGACGGCGACGCGCTCGGGGGCGCCCCGCCGGACTACCTCTGGGAGCCGGGCAGCCCGGTCGTGACCCAGGCCATGGTCACCGCCGCCGCCGGCGACGCCCCGTACTACCGCTACGCCGTGCCCGGCACCGACATCGTGCTCTACGACGTCAAGGGCGAGGACGTGGGCAGCCCCTACGCCGACGGGATCGACAACGACGGCGACGGGGCCGTCGACGAGGGGATCGACGAGGACATCGACGAGATGATCGACGAGCGCCGCGACGACGGGATCGACAACGACGGCGACTGGCGGGCCTCGCTCGACGACGTGGGCCTGGACGGGGCCGACAACACGGTCGACCGCGGCGAGGGCGACGGCGTCCCGACGACGGGCGCCGGGCTCGACCTGCCGGGCGAGCCCAACATCGACGTCACCGACGTCTCGGAGAGCGACCAGATCGGGATCACGAACGTCCAGTTCAAGCCGGCCGGCGGCGTGAGCTACCAGTCGATCGCCGACCGCCAGCTGTTCTTCGACTTCTTGGTCCCGGGCCAGTTCTCGCTGCTGTCGCCCGGCGCGAGCCCGGCCTCGCGCGACACCGACCTGTTCGTGTCGTCCGGCATCTTCCCGTTGCGGGCCGGGCAGACCGAGTCGGTCTCGTTCGCCGTCATCCTGGGCGACGTCGACTACGGCCGCCAGGCGACCGACGTGACGGGCCGCTACCGGGACCTGCTGACCAAGCGCCAGGACGCGCTCGAAGCCTACGAGGCCGACTACCGGTTCGCCCAGGCCCCCATCTGCCCGCAGGTCCGCGCGGTCCCCGGCGACGGGGCCGTCACGCTCTACTGGGACGACAAGGCCGAGGACTCGTTCGACACGTTCATCGCCGACCTGGCCCAGCCGGGCCTCGACCCCCGCGACTTCGAGGGCTACCGGGTCTACCGCTCGACCGACCCCGGCTTCTTGGACGCGCGCCAGGTGACCGACGGGTTCGGCAACCTGAGCTTCCTGCGGCCGGTCGCCCAGTTCGACCTGATCGACGCCTACGAGGGGTTCCACCCGGTCGCGACGAACGGGACCCAGTTCTACCTCGGCAACAACGTCCGCGACCCGGGCGAGGCGGCCAACGGGCTCGCCAACACGTTCACCGACTCGACGGCCGTCAACGGCGTGGCGTACTACTACGCCGTGACGAGCTACGACTTCGGGGCAGCGCCGGTCAACATCCAGCCGTCGGAGTGCCCGATCTCGATCACGATCGGGCCCGACGGGGCCGTCACGCGGACCGGGCCCAACGTGGTCGTGGTCACGCCGAGCCAGGCGGCGGCCGGCTTCCGACCGGGCTCGACCGAGATCCGCCGGGCCCAGGGCTTCGCCGACGGGGCGATCTCGTACCGCGTGGTCGACCAGACCTCGCTGGTCGACGGCCACCGCTACCGGGTCACGTTCCGCGACACGTTGGTGCTGGGCCAGATCAACACGAGCGGGCGCCAGATCACCCAGGACACGATCCGGACGCGCGACGTCTCGCTCCTCGACGTGACCGACGGCCGCTACCTGTTCCGGAACTCGGACGCCTGGCTCCCGGCCCGGGACGCGCCGGTCACGGACGGCTTCCAGCTGTTCTTCGACCCCGTCTTCTTTACGAGCCGGCTGACCGAGACCTCGGGCTGGCAGGACCCGGCCGTCAAGCCGCTGACGTTCGACGTGTTCAGCTTCGTCGGCAACGCGCCGGGCACGCGCGTCCCCTCCGACTACCGCGTCGAGGTGGGCGCGCCGGGCTCGGGGATGTCGACGGCGTTCACGTTCTCGATCGGGATCCCGCGGACGCTGCCGGCCAAGCCGACCAACGTCCGCGTGTTCAAGACGGTCGTCGACGGGGCGGGCAACGCGGCCGAGGTGGAGGTGGCGTACGCGTTCTACGACATCGCCGGCCCGGGCGCGACCCCGTTCGCCGTCGGCGACGCGGCGACCAACCTGTTCTCGACCCAGTACAACATCGGGGGGGCCGGCATCGACGACTCGGACCGGATCTACCTGCTGGAGGAGGTCGACGGCGACCGCCGCGACGGTCTGACGCCGACCTGGGAGGTCCGGATGAGCCTGGCGGACGCGAGCCGGCGCGACCCCCAGCCGGGCGACACCGGGTTCCTCTACACGCGCAAGCCGTTCCTGTCGAGCGACGTCTACGAGTTCACCGTCGCCGGGCCGTCGTTCGACGCCGAGGCGGCCCGGGCCGGGCTCGACCAAGTCCGGGTGGTGCCGAACCCGTACCGCGGCGCGAGCCAGTTCGAGGTCGCCAACCCGTTCCCGACGGGCCGGGGCGAGCGGCGCGTCCGGTTCGTCGGGCTCCCGCCCCGGGCGACGGTCCGCATCTTCACGCCCTCGGGCCGGCTCGTCCGGACGCTCCAGATGGACCAGGGCTCGAACGACCTGGTCACGCCCGGGATGCTCCTGGACGGCTCGCTCCCGTGGGACTTGCTGAACGAGGACCGCCTGGAGGTCTCGTACGGGATCTACCTCTACCACGTCGAGGCGCCCGGGGTGGGCGAGACGACGGGGACCCTCGCCCTGATCAAATAGCCATGCCTCCGTTGAACCACACTGAGCAGAAGGGCGGCGCGCGAGTCTCCGCTCCCCGTCGGGAGAAGACCGGGAGGGGGGCGACCGCGCCCGCCTCGGGGCGACGCGCGCGGGACCGGGCCGGCACCGCCCGGGCGGACGCTCGGTGCCGCGTCTCGGCGGGAGGCCGGGTGCGGAGCCTGGCCGGGCTCGCGGCCCTGGTGCTGGCGCTCGCCGCACCCGCTCGGGCACAGTGGGGGACGGCCGCGGCCGAGTTCCTCAACATCCCCATCGGGGCCCGGGCGACGGCCATGGGCGGCGCGTTCGGGGCGACCGCCTCGGACGGCGCCGCGCTCTACTGGAACCCGGCCGGGCTGGCCGGGATGCGCGGGGCCCAGGCCTCGTTCGAGTACGCCCAGTGGCTCGTCGGGTCCGACGTGAACTTCGCCTCGGTCGCCTCGCCGACCCCGTTCGGCGTGGTCGCGGTCGGCGTGACGGCGCTGACCTACACCGACATGGACCTGATCGAGGAGGACGTGAACCGCCAGCAGCCGACCGGCGAGACGTTCTCGGCCGGGTCGTACGCGGTCTCGCTCGGCGTGGGCCGCCAGCTCACCGACCGGTTCTCGCTCGGCGGGACGGTCAAGGTCGTCCGCGAGCAGATCGCGAACTCGACGGCGACCGGCGTCGCGTTCGACATCGGGACCCTGTTCGTGACCCCGTTCCAGGGCGTCCGGCTAGGGGCGTCGATCGCCAACTTCGGGCCCAAGATGCAGATCTCGGGCTCCGACCTCAACATCCCGTTCGACCCGCTGCCGGGCCAGAGCGGCAACAACAACTCGGTCCCCGGCCGGATCGGGACGGACGCCTACGACCTCCCGCTGACGATGCGGGTCGGGCTCGCGACCGAGGTCTACGAGAACGCGGGGACGCGGCTGACGGTCGCCGTCGACGCGCTGTCGCCGTCGGCGGCGGGCCAGCACGTCAACGTGGGCGCCGAGGTGGGCCTGCTCGGCGGGCTCGTCCAGGTGCGCGGCGGCCTCCAGGAGCTGTTCATGGACGAGAGCACCCGGTCGTTCACGGCCGGCGGCGGGCTCCGGTACGGCTTCGGCGGGCTCGACCTGGCGGCGGACTACGCCTTCGAGGCGACCCGCTACTTCGACGGCGTCCACCGGCTCTCGGTCGGGCTGCGGTTCTAACTCTGGAGCCTTGGGGGCGGACCCTTTCGCTCTTCTCATCGTTTGCACACGCGGAGCGAAAGCGCTTTCATGGCGCCCAGGCCCGCCCCTCCCGGCCTCGGCCGGTTTTTCCACCAAACCACCCTCGGACGCACCATGCGACCTTTCTACTCTCTCTCCGCGCGATGGCTCGGCGTGGCCGCGCTCGCGGTCCTGCTGGCCAGCCCCGCGCTCGCCCAGCGGACGGTCACGCTCCGCATGAACTCGGCGACGATGCCGGACACCGTCGCGGCCGGCCCGGCCGCCGACGTCCAACTCCGCGGCCAACTCGCCAGCGGCACGGCGCTGCCCGGCGGCGGCGTCATCGACTGGAACGACAGCACCACGCTCCGCCCGACGAACGACGGCGGCGACTACTGGTCGATCGAGTTCGACATCCCCGAGGACGACGAGCTCAAGTTCAAGTTCTACATCGGTCAGTCCGAGGGCGAAGGCTTGCCCGGCGGTTGGGAGGAGGGCGGCGACCAGGTGATCGCGGCCGGGACCGACGACGTCACGCTCGACCTCCACTACTTCGAGAAGGTGGCCGGCGACCAGGCCTACGACTGGCGCCCGTTCGAGGCCGGCGGCGACTCGGTCGCGGTCTGGTTCCGGACCTACATCGACACGGAGCAGGCCGGGACCAAGGGTCTCGACCTCGACGACGGCGACCTGGTGGTCGCGGTCCGCGGCGACGACACGACCGGCGGGAGCCAGGACGGTGGCACGACGACCATCGACTGGGGCTCCAGCAACGTCGTCCTGTCTCGTGAGAGCGACACGCCCGGCACGCCGGGCTACGCGCTGTTCTCGGGCCGCGTGGCCTACCCGGCCGCCTCCATCGGCACGACCCAGGCGTACAAGTTCTTCTTTACCGACGGCAACACGACCGACGGCTGGGAGGACACGGCCGACGGCCAGAACCGGACGTTCGACATCCCGGCCCAGGACTCGACGCTGATGTGGAAGTACTTCGGCGACAGCCCGGCCAACACGGGCTCGCTGGTGACCTCGAACGTCACGTTCCAGGTCGACGTCTCGCCGCTCTCGTCGGTGGGCCTGTTCCAGATCTCGGACGACTTCGTCCAGGTCCGCGGTGGGTTTAACGGCTGGGGCTGCGACGAGGCCGGCAACACCGACAACTGCCTGCTGCAGCAGACGCCGGGCACGGCCGACTTTGCCCGCCAGGTCCCGGTGACGGGTTCCCCGGGCTCCGAGCTCAACTACAAGTACTACATCAGCCTCAACAACCCCGACGGGACCCCGTTCTTCACCAACGCCGACGGGACCGAGAACGTCGACGCGGGCTACGAGGAGCCGCTCGACTACGGCGGCGGCAACCGGCTGTTCACGTTCGCCGGGTCCGACCAGGCGCTCGACGAGCAGTTCTTCAACGGCGTCCGCCAGGACAACATCATCGCCGACGGTCAGTCGGTCGACGTCACGTTCACGGTCGACATGAACCCGGCGCTGGCGTTCCAGGACGCCCAGGGCCGCGCCTTCGACCCGGCCGTCGACACGGTCGCGGTCCAGTTCGAGGACTCGTTCTGGCTCCTGACCCAGGGCTTGACCCCGGGCTCGGACGACCTGATCGCGGGCTCGGGCGGCAGCCTGATCCCGGGCTTCAGCCTGTCCGACGACGACGGCGACGGCGTCTACACGGGCACGCTGACCGTCGACGGGCCGACCTACAACGGGATCGGCTACCGGTACACGTTCGGCAACGACACGGACGGCCTCCAGGTGGAGGGGCAGGGCGGCTTCGACGCCGGCCGCCGCCGCTACCGCTACGTCACCGACCGGACGGCCGACTCGTTCGACTTCGCGCTCGACACGTTCCGGCCCGCCGGCGTGCCGGTCCCGTGGGAGATCAACCCGAGCGGCCCGTTCGCGCCGGGTGAGATCGCCAACTCGGTCGCCAACGGGTTCGTCGACACCGGCCTGGTGGTCGCGAGCGAGCGCGGCCCGGTCCGCGACGGCGACCTCACGATGGGCGCGGTCTACCCGAACCCGACGGCCGGCACGGCCCGCGTCCTGGTGACGTCGGAGACCGGCGCCCCGGTCTCCGTCCGCGTCTACGACGTGACGGGCCGCGTGGTGGCCACGGTGCAGGAGTCGGGCGCCGTCTCCGGGCGCGCGCTCGAGATCGACACGCGCGGCCTGGCCGCGGGCGTCTACCTCGTCCGCGCCGAGTCCGAGGCGGGCGTGGCCGTCCGCCGGATGACGGTCGTCCGCTAGCGAGTCCGGCCCGGGCCGCCCCGAGAGGGGAGGGGCCCGGGCGTCCGTCCCGCGCCGGTCGCCGTAACAGGCGGCCGGCGTTTTTCTCGACCCCGCGATCCCATGCCCCGCTCCCTCCGCCTCGGCGCCCTGTTCGTCTTGCTCGCCGGTGTGGCTCAGGCCCAGTCGGTCGACGTCACGTTCCGGTTCCTGCCCGACCTGACGACGCCGGCCATCTCGCCGGTCGTCCGCGCCTTCGTGCCGGGCTCGTTCAACGACTGGGGCCCCAACAGCGCCGGCCAGATCGCCGTCGGCGCCCCGAGCCAGGCGGCCTACGACCCGGCGCTGGTCGAGTACCGCTACACCCGGACGCTCCAGGCCGGCCAGAGCTACGCCTACAAGGTCCACGTCCACCAGAACGCGGCCGGGACCGACTACCAGTGGTACACGGACCCGCTCGGGACCGAGACGACCGGGCCCAACGGCGACTCCGTCGTCCGCGTGGCGGACCCGTTCGTGTTCCAGGTCGCGCGCGAGCAGGACGGGACCGACCAGGTCCGGGCGGTCTCGGCCGGCGTGTTCGGGACCGAGCCCGTGACCTCGGTCGCGTTCACCGTCAACGGGGCGACGTACGAGGACGACATCGAGGACACCGGCGACGGGGTCTACCGGCTGGTGCTGCCGCTCCCCGTCGAGCCGGGCGCGTTCGTCCGCGTGACGGCCACCGACGCCGCCGGCCGGACCGCCTCGGCCGAGGTCGGGACCATCCCGCCCGACGTCACCGACGCGCCCGTCCCGGACGGGCTCGACGACGGGATCACCTACGACCCGAGCGACCCGACGCGGGCCTGGCTCGTGCTCCGGGCGCCGGGCAAGCAGTACGTCTACGCGCTGGGCAGCTTCAACGCCTGGACCGTCTCCGACGACGCCCTGATGTTCCGCGACGACACGGACCCGCTCGGGACGCGCTGGTGGGTCGAGCTCACCGGGCTCACGCCAGGCCAGGAGGCCACCTTCCAGTACTGGGTCGACGGCCAGACCCGGGTGACGGACCCCTACGTGACCAAGGTCTACTACCCCGGTGAGGACCGGTACCCCGACGGCGCCGTCGACTTCGCCGTCGGCGTGCTCACCCCGGGCGCTCCGGCGTTCCCCTGGACCGACGCGGACTTTGAAGCCCCGGCCCAAGAGGACCTGGTGATCTACGAGCTGCTGGTCCGCGACTTCGTCCGCGACCACTCGTTCACGGCGCTCGCCGACACGCTCGACTACCTCGTCCGGCTGGGCGTCAACGCCATCGAGTTGATGCCCGTCTCGGAGTACGACGGCGACGAGAGCTGGGGCTACAACCCGGCCTTCCACCTCGCCCTCGACAAGTACTACGGGACGCCCGACGAGCTCAAGGCGTTCGTCGACGCGGCCCACGCGCGCGGGTTGGCCGTGCTCCTGGACGTGGTCTACAACCACGCGACGAACCGGAGCCCGCTCGTCCGCTTGTACAACAGCGGCGGATTCAGCGACCCGAGCCCGTCGAACCCGTACTTCAACGCGGTCATCCCCGACCCCTTCATCTTCTTCCCGGCCGACTTCGACCACACCAGCCCGCTGACCCAGCTCTGGCTCGACCGAGCCAACCGGTTCTGGATCGACGAGTACCACGTCGACGGGTACCGCTTCGACTACACCGGCGGGTTCATGCCGTCGGGCGACTTCTTCAGCTACAACGTCCCCCGCATCGAGCTGTTAGAGCGGATGATGGGCGAGCTGTGGGCGACGAACCCGGACGCGACGATCATCCTGGAGCACCTGGTCGAGAACGGGCAGGAGTACCGCCGGTTGGCCGACTACCGCGTCGAGGGCGCCCGGCCGGGCCCGGTCCTGTGGCACAACATGAACCGGGCTTACAACCAGGGCTCGATGGGGTACCCGACGGCGAACGACTTCCCGAGCGCGCTCACCGAGACGTACACGCCGGCCTGGGCCGGCGGCGTCCCGGTGGCCAACGCCGTGACCTACATGGAGAGCCACGACGAGCAGTGGATGATGTACCGGAACGAGACCTACGGCAACCAGAGCGGCGACTACTCGGTCCGCGACCTGTTCACCGGGCTCGACCGGCAGAAGCTGTCGAACGTGTTCTTCCTGACCGTCCCCGGCCCCCGGATGATCTGGCAGTTCGGCGAGCTGGGCTACGGGGCCGGGCCGGGCGAGTGCCTGGTCAACGGCGAGTACCCCGGCGAGTGCCCCGACGGCGTGCCGGGCCGCGTCTCGCCCAAGCCGATCCGCTGGGACTACTGGGCGGACGGCGCCCAGCCGTTCCGGAACGGGTTCGGCGGCGCGCTCACGCCCGCCTCGGACGGCGAGCGGGCCGAGCGGCGCGAGCTGTACGCGACCGTCGCCGCGCTCCTCGACCTCCGCCAGTCGAACGCGCTGTTCCGGAGCCCCGAGACCCAGGTCACGAGCCGGCTGGGCCGGACGCCCGACCGCTGGATCAAGCTGTCGCTCCCCACCGCGCCGGCCGGCGAGCCGACCGAGGCGCTCGTCTTCGGCAACTTCGGCGTGACCGAGCAGGCGATCACGCTCACCTTCGACACGGCGGCGACGTGGTACGACTACTTCGACGACACCGAGGCCGGCATCCCGGCCGGGACCCAGACGTTCTCGCTCCGCCCCGGCGAGTTCCACGTCTGGACCGACGTCGACGTGCCGTCGCCGGCCGGCGACCTGGGGGCCGTCGCGGACGAGGCCGGGCCGGCGACCGGCGCCGGGCTCGTCGCGGTCTACCCGAACCCCTCGGCGGGACGGGCGCGCGTCGTGTTCGACCTCGCCACCCCGCAGCCGGTCCGCCTGGAGCTGGTCGACGCCCTGGGCCGCCGCGTCCGCGTCCTGGCCGACGCCGCGTTCGAGCCGGGCCGCCACACCGTCGAGGTGGACGTGGCCGGGCTGCCGGCCGGCGTCTACCTCGTCCGCTGGGGCGGCGACTCGGCCGCGGTGACGATCGTGCGCTAACGCCGAGACTCCGGGGTTCTCTGCCCATGACCCGTCGCCTCGCCGCTCTCGTCGTCCTGTTAGCCGTGCCCACGGCGGGCGCCCAGCCGGCGCCCCCGGCGTGGGCCCAGGACGCGGTGTGGTACCAGATCTTCCCCGAGCGCTTCGCCAACGGCGACCCGGCCAACGACCCGACGCGCGCGTCGTTGGAGGACCCCGACCGCGTCGGGGACGACTGGGCCGTGACGCCGTGGACGGCCGATTGGTACGCCCGGGCGCGGTGGGAGCACGCGCGCGGCCCCGACTTCTACGACGACGGCGTGTTCGACCGGCGCCTGGGCGGCGACCTCCAGGGCGTGATCGACCGGATCCCGTACCTCGACTCCCTCGGGGTCACGGCGGTCTACTTCAACCCGGTCTTCTGGGCCGCGTCGCTCCACAAGTACGACGCGACGAGCTACCACCACGTCGACCCCCACTTCGGGCCCGACCCGGCCGGCGACGTCGCGCGGGTCGCCGGCGAGACCGCGGACCCGGACACCTGGGTCTGGACCGCGGCCGACCGCCTGTTCCTCGATACGATCCGAGCGTTCCACCAGCGCGGCATCCGGGTCGTGATCGACGGCGTGTTCAACCACACCGGCACCCGGTTCTGGGCGTTCCAGGACGTCCGCCAACGTCAGCAGGCGAGCCCCTACGCCGAGTGGTACCAGGTGACGGCCTGGGACGACCCGGCCACCCGCGCCTCGGAGTTCGACTGGACGGGGTGGTGGGGCTACAAGCCGCTCGCGGTCTTGGCCGACGACGTCGCCGGCACGGACCTGCTGCCGGCCGTCAAGGCCCACGTGTTCGACGCGACCCGGCGGTGGATGGACCCCGACGGCGACGGCGACCCCTCGGACGGCGTCGACGGGTGGCGGCTCGACGTGGCCGGCGAGGTGCCCGACGGGTTCTGGCGCGACTGGACGGCGTTCGTCGCCGGGATCAACCCGGACGCGATCACGGTCGCCGAGGAGTGGGGCGACGCCCGCGACTACCTCGCGAGGACGGGCTTCCAGTCGACGATGAACTACCACGCGCTCGCGGTCCCGCTCGACGCCTTCGCCTTCGACGGGCGGACGGACGCGGCGACGTTCGCCGCTGAGGTCACGAGCCGGTTCGACGCCTTCCCCGCTGCGACGCGGCCGGCGCTGATGAACGTGCTCGCCGGCCACGACACGGACCGGCTGGCGTCGATGATCGTCAACGGCCGCTTGGGCGGCGGCTTCGACCGGCTCGCGGGCCCGCGCGACACGCTGGCCTACTCGGTGCGCGCGCCGAGGCGGGCCGAGCGGGACCTCCAGCGCGCGGTCGTCGCGTTGCAGATGGCGCTACCGGGCGCGCCGCTCGTTTACTACGGCGACGAGGCCGGCATGTGGGGCGCCGACGACCCCGACGACCGCAAGCCGATGGTCTGGCCCGACCTCGCGTACCAAACCGAATCGCTCGCGCCCCGCGGGCTGACCCGAGACCCGGACCCGGTCGCGTTCGACCACGACCTGTTCGCGTTCTACCGCCGGGCCATCGCGCTCCGCCAGTCCGACGCCGTGCTCCGCCGGGGCGAGCTGGCGACGCTCGCCGCCCGAGGCCGCGCCGTCGCGTTCGAGCGCGCGCTCGGTGGGGACCGCCGCGTCGTCGCGTTCAACGCGGGCGACACATCGGTCTTCCTGCCGATCCCGGGCGAGGGCGTGCCGGCGCCCCTTGTGCCTGTGTTCGTGTCGCGCGACGACGCCGGCCGCGTGGCCTCGCTGGTCGCCCAGCTCGACGACGACCGTGCGACCTACGGCCTGCGGATCCCGCCGCGCACGACCGTCGTCTTCCGCCCGGCCGACCCGGCCGACGTCCGCCCGAAGGGCCTGGACGAGTGAGCGCCGTGGTTGCCCCAGCCGCGTGCCGCTGGAGGGACACCCTGCGGGGCGCCCGTGCGGTCGTGGTCCTCCTCGTGCTCACCGTGGCCGCGCAGGCCCAGGTGGCCGGCGAGCAGGCCCGGGTGCCCGCCTCGGCCTCGACCCCGGCCGTGGCCGGCCTCGACCCGGCGTCGCCGGCGGGCGCCGCGTTCGCCCAGGGGTGGGAGGCGTACGCCGACCTGCGCGTCGACGCCGCCGTCCCCCATTGGCGCCGGGCGGTCGACCTGGCCGACGGCGGCCAGGCGTCGCACGGACTGCGCGCCTGGCTCGCCGAGGCGCTCCGCCGGACCGGCCAGCAGCCCGGCGACCCCGCCCGCCTCGGCCAAGCCGTCGAGCTAGCGCGCAGCGTGCTGGCCCAGGACGCCTGCCACGCCCACGCCCACCTCGTCCTGGCCGACGCCCTGAACCCGCAGTTTCTCGACTGGCCGAGTGCCTCGTCCGACTCGACTTGGGTCCACCTCGGCCGCGCCGTCGCCTGCGACCCCGACGACGGCAACGCCTGGGTCGCGGTCTGGACCGAGGCCACGCGGCGCGGCGACACGGCCCGAGCCGACCGCTCGCTCGACGCGCTCGCTCGGCTCGGCTTCTGGACGCCGCCGGAGATGGCGTACGCGCGGTGGACGCTGGCGAACCTCCCGCCGGACGCCGTCGTGCTGACGAACGGCGACGCGGACACGGTCCCGATGCGTGTCGTTCAGCGTGTCGAGGGGGGGCGGCCCGACGTGGCCGTCGTCAACGTGCCGCTGCTGGACGTGCCCGAGGTGGCCCGTCGTGTGGCCCAGACGGAGGGGCTCCCGCTGCCGGACTCGGTCGAGACGTTCCGGGCCCGCTACGACGCGCGGGGGAGCTCCGACACGCCGGACGGACGGCTCTACACGCTGCGCGACGCCGTCCTCGACCGCTGGCTCGCGGCCTCCGCCCCCGCGCAGGGCCGCCCGCTGGTTGCTTCGCTCACGCTCGACCCCGGCGTCCTGGGCACCAAGACCGACGTGCTCGACCGGGGCGCCCACTACGCGCCGTCCGCCGCCCCCGGCTTCGATGCTCGGGCGGCCCGCCCCGCGTTCGTCGGCCTCGACGGCGCCGCGTTCCTCGGCCCGCTCGTCCACCCGACCGACCGGAGCCCGGTCCGCCGGGCGTTCCCGTTCGATCCGGGCGGGCTGGTCCTGTTCCAGATGCTCCAGACGTCGGTGACGCTGGCCCAGGCCGGCGACGCGCGCCGAGGCGGACCGGGCCCACGCCCAGGCGGTCGCGTTCGCCCGGGCCGCCGGCCGCGCCGACGACCCCCTCATCGGCACCGCGCGCGAGTGGATCGAGGCCGCCCTCGGCCGCTGAGCATTCCGCCCGCGCTGTGCGTACCGTTTCTGTCCCGATGCCACCCCCCATGCGTCTGCCCCTCGCCCTCGTCCTCGCGGCTCTCGTCGCCGGCTGCGCGGGACCGTCCGGCCCGCCCCCGCCCGGCGAGCCCGTCGTCGTGCGGATCTGGCACCAGAAGGACGCCGCCGAGCGCGAGTTCCTCCAGGACTGGGCCGCGGCCTACAACGCGCGCCAGGACACGGTCCGCCTGGAGACCCTCTACAAGGAGACCGAGGAGCTCCGCAACCACTACGTGTTCGCGGCCATCGGCGACAAGGGGCCGGACCTCATCTTCGGCCCGGCCGACAACATGGGCACGCTGGGCCTGACCGAGACCATCCGCCCGCTCGACGACCTGGTCGACCCGGCCTTCCTCGCCGGGTTCACCGACGACGGCCGCGTGATGTACGACGGCCGCGTCTACGGCCTGGCCGACCAGATCGGCAACCACCTGACGTTCGTGTACAACGCCGCGATCCTGGACGAGCCGCCGGCCACGCTCGCCGACCTCGCCCGCTTGGGGAGCACGCTGACCACGGACACCGACGGCGACGGCGACCCCGACCAGTACGCGCTCGTCTGGAACTACACCGAGCCGTTCTTCTTCATCCCGTTCCTGACCTCGTTCGGCGGCTGGGTCATGGACGACGCCGGCCGCCCGACGCTCGACACGCCCGAGACCGTCGCGGCCATCCAGTACGTCCTCGACCTCCGCGACCGGTACAACGTGATCCCGCGCGAGGCCGACTACGAGACCTCGAAGGCCCTCTTCCGCGACGACTACGCCGCGGCCACCATCGACGGGCCGTGGTCGTGGAGCGGCTACGCCGAGGCCGGCGTCGACGTCAAGCTCCACCCGCTCCCGATCAACGAGGTGACGGGCCTGTACGCGCGTCCGATGGCCGCCGCCAAGGCCTACTCGCTCAACCCGGCCGTGCCCGACTGGAAGCTGCCCGCCGTCCTCGGCGTGCTCCGCCTCCTGACCGACGACGCGATCCAGGCCGACATGGCCCGCCAGCTCGCGACCATCCCCGTCCGCACCGCCGTCCGCGAGTCGGACGTGATGACGTCGAGCGTCGAGCTGACCGAGAGCCTGGCCCAGATCGAGCACTCGCTGCCGATGCCGACCCAGCCCCAGATGCGCCAGATCTGGGACGCCATGCGCGGGCCCTATCAGCTGGTGATGAACGGCCAGGTGACCGCCCAGGAGGGGGCCCGCCTGATGCAGGAGCAGGCCGAAAAGCGGATCGCCGACACGTTCTTGAACTAGGGCACGGGGCGTGGGGCACGAGGCTCCCTGTCCCGTGTCTCGTCCCCCTCGCCCCTTCATGCTGAACGCCCCCACCGACGCGATGGGCATCGAGGCCGCCACACTGGCGGGCCGGCCCACGCCCCCACCGCGCCGCTCGGAGGCGTGGGGCCGCCGGCTGTTCCTGGCCGGGCTCCTCCTGCCGACGGCCGTCGTGGTGCTGGCCGTGGTCGCCTTCCCGTTCGTGTACAACGTGGCGATCTCGTTCAGCAACATGAACATCTACACGCTGCGCGACTGGAAGCTGATCGGGCTCGACCAGTACGCCGCCGTGTTCGCCGAGCCGGCGTTCTGGAGCGTGTTCCTGAAGACGATCATCTGGACCGGCGTCAACGTGGTGTTCCACGTCGGGCTGGGCGTGTTCCTGGCCGTCATCCTGCACCAGTCGTTTATCAAGGGCAAGAGCGCGTGGCGGGTGCTGCTGATTCTGCCCTGGGCCGTCCCCCAGTACATCACCGCGCTGACGTGGCGGGGGATGTTCAACTTCGAGTTCGGCGCGGTCAACCTGCTCATCGAGTCGTTCGGGGGCGGGGCGATCTCGTGGCTGAGCGACCCGGTGACGGCGTTCGTCGCGGCGATCCTGACCAACATCTGGCTGGGCTTCCCCTTCATGATGGTGATCGCGCTGGGCGGGCTCCAGTCGATCCCGGGCGAGCTCTACGAGGCCGCCGAGGTGGACGGGGCGAGCGCCTGGACCCAGTTCTGGGCGATCACGGCGCCGTTGCTGAAACCGGTCATGGTGCCGGCGATCACGCTGGGGACCATCTGGACGTTCAACAACATCAACGTGGTCTGGCTGGTCTCGAACGGCGGCGAGCCGAACGACCAGACGCACATCCTGGTGAGCTACGTCTACGAGGCGGCGTTCTCGATGTACCGGTTCGGGTGGGCGGCGGCGCTGTCGATGGTCATCTTCGCCATCCTGTTCCTGTTCACCCAGGTGTTCCTGAACCGGACGCAGGCCACGGAGTCCATGTACTAGCGGCCCCGTCCGCCTCGCCCTGCCCGCCTCGGGGCCGAGGCGGACGTGGCTGGGCCGACCGGTCGGCGTTGGCCGCCCTCTCCTCTCTTCTCCTCGTCATTCCCGCGCACGCGGGAATCCATACGCGCCCGCTCTGTGCCTCGCTCCGGCTACGTCTACCTCCTCGCCAACAAGCCGAACGGGCCGCTCTATCTCGGAGTGACGAGCGACCTCGCGGGTCTCGTCCGTCCGCACCGGACCGGCGCGACGCCAGGGTTCGGGCGTCACCAAGACGTGCAGGACGCGGTCCGGCGGGAGAAGCGGATCAGAAAATGGACGCGAGACTGGAAGCTGGACCTGATACGGACCGCAAACCCTGGGTGGAAGGACCATGGAGATGAGGTGATGGTGATGCCGCGGGAGGTGTTGGGAACGCCGGACGTCGAGCGGCTACCCGAGGACGAGGCCCGAGAGGCTCCCGGCGACGGCGCGCTCGGCGAGCAGCACCCTGTGGGTTCCCGCGTTCGCGGGAATGACGGGGGGGAGGGATGCGGTGACGGGGAGGGCGTCCGTCCGCGCGGGGAGGACTCGTTGGGGGGCTCGTGCGAAGGGAACGACTGGGGCTCTGCGCGAGCGCCCGGGACCGACCGTCGCGAGGGAGCGGGCAGCCCGGCCCCCCGCCGTCCCGAGGCGGCCCGCCTCGGCGTGCTCGTGGCCCTGCTCGCCGTCGTGTTGGGCGCGTGCGGCGGCGAGCCGCCCGAGAGCCAGCTGGCCGGCGAGGGGCCGGCGTCCCTCGTCGCGCTCGCCGTCGAGGTCGAGCCCGTGGAGGGCGACTCGCTCGGCGCCGTCCGCTCGACGTTCCAGGCCGACGCCGCCGGGGCCGTCTGGTACGACGCGCTCGCCGCGCCCGGCCGCGACCCGGCCATGGGGCTCTCCGTCGGCGGGCGGACGGCGTTGCACAGCTGGCGCTGGTGGTCCGACGCCGACTCG
This sequence comes from uncultured Bacteroidota bacterium, assembly GCA_963740235.1. Taxonomy (GTDB): domain Bacteria; phylum Bacteroidota; class Rhodothermia; order Rhodothermales; family Rubricoccaceae; genus Rubrivirga. The sequence continues at coordinate 143,093 of CAVUDG010000007.1, read as the reverse complement.
GTCGCGCTCGGGCCCGCCGACCGCGTCCGCGGGATCGCCCGGCCCGACGTGGCCGTCCGGTCCTACATGGAGCGCGACACGTCGGGGTTCGTGGCCCGGGTCCTGAGCCAGATCCAGGGCGAGCGGCCGGCCCGGCTGAGCGAGCGCGTGACGCTGCTCGACGGGGCCGGCGACGGCCAGGCCGCGCTCTTGATCGAGGTGGCCGATTCGGTCGGCGTCGTCGGCTTCCGCCCCGTCCGGAGCGAGCGGCGCGCGGCCGGCGACTACCGCGTCCGCGACCTGGGCGGGGCGCTGGTGTTCGCGGCCGTCGGCGACATCTCGACCGACTCGACGGTCGTGCCGGCGGGCCCGATCTGGACCGCCGTCGCGACGGACGGCGGCGCGGTCCGGTCGACGGGCGCCGCCTCCGACGTCCCGGAGGCGAGCCGCGACCAGGCGTTCCGTCTGGGCGAGGTCACGCTCCAGACGCCCGGCGCCCTCGCTGTCGCGACCGGCGCGACGCCCGAGGCGGCCGTCGCCGCGGCCCGGGGCGCGCTCGCGAACGGCGACGCCCGGCGGCAGGCCCGGAGCGAGCGGCTGGCCGCCATCGCCGACGGCGTCGTGTTCGACACCGACGACGAGACGATGGACACGGCCTTCCGCTGGGCCGTCCTGACGCTGGAGGCGCTGACCGTCCGCGACTCGTCGCGCGTCTCGATCCTGCCCGGCCTGCCCGGCGCCGAGCCCACCTCGTACCCGTCGGCGGCCTGGACCGTCGGCGCGTTCCTGGACACGGGCCGGTGGGAGACCGCGCGCGCGCTCCTGACCACGACCGGCGACGCCCAGCGGTTCGACCGCCGGCTCGACCTCCTGGGCCGCGCGCCCGACCTGGTCCGCCTGGGCGACGACGAAGACGACGTGTTCGCGACGGCCGACGGGACGCCGCTCTTCCTCGCCGCCGCCGGCGACTACGTCCGCGCGACGGGCGACCGGAGCCTGGTCTCAGGCGGGGCCAACTTCTGGTTCAAGACCGTCTTCGCGCTGCGCGGCATCTACGAGCCCGACAGCCGGAATGGTGGCGCGACCGACTCGCTGGGCTTCCTGGTCGCGCGCGACCGGCGCGGGACCTGGCTCGAAGGCGACCCCGAGAAGGGCGCGATCCGCCGACGCGGGGCCGTCGCCGAGGGACAGGGCGCGCTCTACCGCGCGCTCGGGACGGCCACCCAGTTCGCCAGGATCATGGGCGTCTCTCAGCGGTCGTCGGCCACGTGGTACGCCGACACGTCGGCCGTGCTGGTCCGCGATTTCCAGCGGCGGTTCGTCCAGGGCGACGTCGTCGCGGACCGCGTGGACACCGGGGGCGCCTCGACCGACGTCCGGCCGGGCGGGCTGCTGGCGCTGGCCCAGCTCGACGGGCTCCCGCCGGCCGACCGCGCTCGACTGGCACGCGCGATGGCCGACCGGTTCGTGTTCCCCTACGGCGTCGCCTCGCTGGCCCAGACCGACTCGCTGTTCCACCCCTACCTCGACGCGCCCGCGTTCTACACGCCCGAGTCGGCGCGCGTCAACGGGGCCGTCTGGACCTGGCTCTCGGGGCCCGTGGCGACGCTGATGGCCGAGACCGGCGGGGCGGCTCCGGCCGCCGACCTGGTCCGCGCCCAGGCCGAGCTGCTGCTCGACGCCGGCGCGGTCGGCGCCATCCCCGAGCTGGTCGCGGGCCACCCCCGCCGGGCCGGCGACGTGCCCGAGGTGGGCGGGGCCCCGGTCCAGCCCTGGAGCATCGCGAGCTTCCTGGAGGCGACCATGGAGGGGTTGGTCGGCGCCCGCTACCAGAGCGCCGACACGCTGGTGGTCGCGCCCCGGCTCCCCGAGACCTGGGGCGAGACGACCGTCCAACTCCGCCTGGGCGGCGGCACGGTCGGCCTGCGGCTGACGAGCGGCGCCGACGGCGTCCAGGCGACCGTCGAGCCCGGCGGCGACCTGCCGCGGACGGCGGCGCTCGTGCTCGAAGGCGGCGGGCGCCGCGTGGCGGTCCCCCTGGCCCGGGCCCAAGGCGACACGCTGGTGACCGCGCTGGAGCCCTTCGAGGTCGAGGTCTCCGCCAGTGGCGCGACGGTCGACGGCGACGAGGTGGCGTCGGATCAGATCGCCGGGCCGGGCGACGCCTGGGACGGGTTCACCTTCGCTGAGCCGTCGCTCCGCGACGAGTACCCCGTGATGCGGGCCGTCGAGAACCGGCGCGAGTTGGGCGACGGCCAGATCTTGCGCGACAGCCCGACGGCGACCGTCTCGCTCACCCAGACCGACCCCCAGGGCGACGACTGGGGCGCCACGAGCACGTTCACCTACCCCGAGGGCGTCACGCCGGGCGCGCTCGACGCGACCTACTTCGAGATCGCACGCGACGACTCGACGACCTACTTCCGAGCCGAGTTCGCCGCCTTGGGCGCCACGCCCGAGACCATCGTCGCGTTCGCCATCGACATGGAGGAGGGCGGCGCCGAGACCGTCGGCCGCGGGGCCGACTACGACTTCCCCGACGACGGCTACGAGTTCGTCGTGTTCGTCGGCGACGGCCTGCTGGTGCTCGACGACCAAGGCCGGGAGGTCGGCCAGCTCGGGTCCGGGACGGCGTACGACGCCTCGACCGGCACGCTGCAGTTCGCGCTGCCCACGTTCATCGTCCCGTCGCTGGGCCGCTCGCGGGTGACGATGCTGGTCGGCGCGCTCGACCCCGACGGCGGCGTCGGCTCGTTCCGGCGCGTCGAGCGCGAGGCGAGCGAGGACGCCGGCGGCGGCCGGGTCGACACGCGCTCGCCCAACGTCTACGACGTCATCGTGGGGGGGACGCGGTGACCGACCGCCTCCTGTCCCGGCCTCCCGACTCCCCCCGCCTCGGGCCCGAGGTGGGCACGCCCTGCCCCGTCCGATGAAGCTGCTCTCGCGCGTCGGCGCCTACGCCACGCTGGCCCTGTTCGTCTTTATCGCGGTCTACCCGATCTCGCGGATCCTGACGATCTCGCTCCGCCCCAGCGACCAACTGCTCACGCGGTCGCTCGCGCTCATCCCCGACGGCGCGTCGCTGGGCAACTACCGCGAGCTGCTCTTCGAGACGCCGTTCCTGCGCTGGCTCGGCAACAGCCTGCTGGTGGCCCTCGTGGTCACCATCACGGGCGTCGCGCTGGCCTCGACGGCGGGCTACGCCCTGAGCCGCCACCGCTTCAAGGGGCGGAAGGCGGCGCTGAGCGGCATCCTGGTCACCCAGATGTTCCCGGCGACGATGCTGCTGCTGCCGCTCTACATCGTGCTCATCGAGCTGGGCCTGATCAACTCGTACGTCGGCATCGTCATCATCTACTCGGCGACGGCGCTGCCGTTTTGCGTCTGGCAGATGAAGGGGTACTACGACACGATCCCAGCGAGCCTGGAGGAGGCCGCGCGGATCGACGGGGCGACGCCGTGGCAAGCGTTCTACAAGGTGATCCTGCCGCTGGCGGCGCCGGCGTTGGTGATCACGGCGCTGTTCTCGTTCATGAGCGCCTGGAACGAGTACGTCGTGGCGGCCGTGGTCCTGCAGGACGCCGAGATGTTCACGATGCCGGTCGGGCTCAAGCTGTTCCAGGGCTCGATCTCGACCCAGTGGGGGCTCTACGCGGCGGGCAGCCTGCTGGTCTCGCTCCCGGTGATCGCGCTGTTCCTGGTCTTGAGCCGCTACCTCATCTCGGGCCTGACGCTGGGCGCCGTCAAGGGCTGACGCCGTGAGGGCCGGCCGTGCCCGCCTCGGGCCCGAGGCGGAGGGAGCCAGGTAAGTCGCCCGTCCCGGCGCGCGTCGCTAGGGACGCCCCCTGCCGACCCATGCCCGGACCTCCGCCCGGCTTCTGGGACGCCCGCTACGCCGAGCCCGCGCTCGCCTACGGCGACGCGCCCAACGACTTCCTCGCCGGCGTCGCCGACCGCCTGCCCCCGGGTGGGCGCGTGCTTTGTCTGGCCGAGGGGCAGGGCCGGAACGCCGTCTTCCTCGCCGGGCTGGGGCACGCCGTCACCGCCGTCGACCAGTCGGCGACGGGGCTGGAGCGGGCCCGGGCGCTGGCGCGCGCGCGCGGCGTCGAGATCGAGACCGTCGTGGCGGACCTGGCGGACTACGACCTGGGGGCGGAGGTCTGGGACGCCGTGGTCTCCATCTTCGCCCACACGCCGGCCGCGGTCCGCCGCTCGCTCCACGACCGCGTCGCACCGGCGTTGCGGACGGGCGGCGCGCTCGTGCTGGAGGCCTACACGCCGGCCCAGACCGAGCGCGACACCGGCGGCCCGTCGGGCCCGGCCGCCGTCGACATCACCATGACGGCCGCCGGGCTGGCCGACGAGGTGGCCGGGCTCCACGCCGAGATCCTGCGCGAGGTGGAGCGGACCGTGATCGAGGGGCCCTACCACCGGGGCGAGGCGGCGGTCGTCCAGATGCTCGCCTGGAAGCGCTAGCCTACCAGCGGCGCGGGGCCGGGAGCGCGCCGAGCACGGCCAGCACGGCGTGGTAGCCGGCCGAGAGCGCGTCCAAGACCGGTTGCCACAGCCTGAGGTCCGGGTCGTCGCCCAGCCCGTCCAGGGCGTCGCCCACGACCGCCCGCTGGAGCACCAGCTTGCCGGCCAGCAGCCCCCAGCCGAGCGGCGTGCCGAAAGCGGCGTGGACCACCGGCGCCCCGACCCACAGCGCCAGGTTGGCCGTGTGGAACAGGCCCAGCGCGACCAGGACGCCGACCGGGTAGTGACTCCCGGCGCTCGCGTGGCGCCGCTTCTGTCGCCAGAACGCCCCCATGGTTGGCGGGGCCGGAGACGGGACGGCCGCCCGGGCGTCCAGCACGTAGCGGACGGGCGCGGCGCGGCGCCGGGCGACCTCCTGAACGAGGAGGTCGTCGTCGCCCGAGAGCGAGCCGGCCGAGTGCGCGAAGCCACCCAGCCGGTCGAGCAGCGCCGCCGGGTACGACAGGTTCCGGCCGACGGCGTGCCACGGCCGGTCCCACCCGACCCCGGCCGCCGCCAGCGCGGCCGTCTGGACGGTCTCGTAGCGCGCGAACCGGTTGAGCCAACCGGACTCTGCCACCGTCGGCCCGTAGCCGACGAGCACGGCGCCGTCGTCGAGGCCGCCGGGTGGTCCCGCCTCGGTCTCGTCCAGGACAGCGTCCGGGCCCACCGACGTCTCGGCGGCGCGGGCGAGCGGGTCCGGTTCCGCCCAACGGGCCAAGGTGGCGAGCCAGGCCGGGCCCGGGCGCCCGTCGGCGTCGGTAAACGCCAGGCGGTCGAAGGCGGCCGCCTCGACGCCGCGCTCTAGCGCGTGCTTCTTGGGCGGCAGGCCGGCCGCATGGGGCGCGCCCGGCGCGACCGTCACCAGCCGGAGCGGGACCGGGAAATCCTGGGCCCGCCACGCCACCCGCTGCGCCGTCGCGTCGGTCGACCGGTCGTCGACCACGACCACCTCGAAGGGCCGGTGCGTCTGGGCCGCGAGCGCGTCGAGCAGGGCCGGCAGCCGCTCGGCCTCGTTGTGCGCCGCGACGACGACGCTGATTGGCAAGCCCGGCGCGACCCCGCCCGCCTCGGGCCCGAGGTCGGGCGGGTCGGGAGGCGCGGCCTCCCGCGCGCGGCGCAGGCCCGCGCCCACCCAGGCCCACCCCAGGCACTGGACGGCGAACGCGGCCAGCAAGACGACGAGCCAGACGGTCGGGAGGGCCAGCATGGGGGAGGGGGAGGGGCGGAAAGATCGGCTCGTCTATCTTCCGCGCCCATGCCCACGCCGCCCGCCCGCTCCCCCGGACTCCCGCCGATGGGCACGTTCTGGACGGCGGCCAACGTGCTCAGCATGTCGCGGGCCGTGCTGGTGGTCCCGATCGCGCTCTTGATCTACCGGGGCGGCCACGTCGGCCTGCTGTTCGCGCTCATCGGGCTGGCCATCGCGACCGACTGGTTCGACGGGCGCGTGGCGCGCTGGAGCAACACGGTCAGCGAGTGGGGCAAGGTGCTCGACGCGACCGCCGACAAGCTGGCGGCGGCGGCCGTCACGGTCGCCCTCCTGCTCCGGCCGGCCGAGGCCGGGCCGTCGCTGCCGCTGTGGTTCGTGGCGCTCGCCGTCACGCGCGACGTGCTCCTGGCCACCGGCGGGCTGGTCCAGTCGCGGCGACTGGGCCGGTTCACGTCGTCGCTGTGGAGCGGCAAGGTCGCCGTGACGGCGCTCGCGGTGACGGTCGCCGCGGCGCTGCTCGCGGCGCCCCCCGCGATCATGGAGGCCCTGATCGGGCTGACGGCCGCCGTCATGGCCTACTCGGTCGTCAAGTACGGCGTCCGGTTCGTCGCCATCGTGCGGCACGGGGCGCGGGCGCTCGAACCCGACGGGTCCACGCTCCGCCGCGAGCATCATGTGGGGGGGTAGAGTTCGGGGCCGAGCAGCCGAGTGTGGCGCCGCCGGGATGTCCCTGGGGAGCCGGTCGGGAGATCCCTGGTCGGGGTGCGGAAAGTCCTGATGAACGGACAGGCACACCCCTGACACACGTGTGTCCCGAGAGTGGGGTACGCTGGAATCCCCGCCTCGCCGGGCCCCGTCGTCCCCTTCTCTTCGAGTCCCCCTTCTGTGCCCGTCCCTCTCGTCGTCTTGTCCCATCTGCGGTGGGACTTCGTCTATCAGCGCCCGCAGCACGTGCTGTCTCGGCTGGCTGCGACCCGTCCGGTGGTCGTCGTCGAGGAGCCCGTCCACGACCCGCACGCGGCCCCCCACCTGGAGGCCATCGACGCCGCGCCCGGCGTGACCGTGCTCCGGCCCCACACGCCGGTCGACGAGCCCGGCTTCAGCGACGCCCAGCTCGATGCCGTCGCGCCGCTCGTGCGCCGGTGGGCCGTCGAGACCGAGGTGCTGGGCGCCTGCGACGGCTGGGTCTACACGCCGCTCGCGACGCCGCTGCTGGACGCCTTCGAGCCGCGCGCCGTCGTCTACGACTGCATGGACGAGCTGTCGGCGTTCGACCACGCGCCGGCCGGGCTGCTGGCGCGCGAGCAGGACCTGCTCGACCGGGCCGACCTGGTGTTCACGGGCGGCCCGAGCCTGTACCGGGCCAAGAAGGACCGGCACGACGCGGTCTACTGCTTCCCGTCGTCGGTCGACGCGGCCCACTTCGGCCAGGCCCGGCCGGACGCGCCCGCGCTCGACGAGCCGGCCGACCAGCGCGAGCTGGGCCACCCGCGCCTGGGCTTCTTCGGCGTCATCGACGAGCGGCTCGACCCGGACGCGGTCGCCCTGCTCGCCGAGTCGCACCCCGAGTGGCAGGTCGTGATGGTCGGGCCCGTCGTCAAGATCGACCCGGCGGGTCTGCCCCAGGCGCCCAACCTGCACTGGCTCGGCGGCAAGACCTACGACGAGCTCCCGGCCTACCTCGCCGGCTGGGACGTGTGCCTGCTGCCGTTCGCGCAGAACCGCTCGACCGAGTTCATCAGCCCGACCAAGACGCTCGAGTACTTCGCCGCCGAGCGGCCGACGGTCTCGACGCCGATCACCGACGTGGCCGAGCCCTACGGCGACATCGTCCGCCTGGGCGACACGCCCCAGACGTTCCTCGGCGCCTGCGAGTCGGCGCTCGACGCGACCGAGGCGGACCGCCGCCGCCGGACCGACGCCATGCGGGCCGTGCTCGCCGAGACGTCGTGGGACGCGACGGCCGCCGGCATGGGCGAGCTGCTCGACGCCGCCTCCGCTTCCTCGTCCACCTCGGCGCCCGCCCGGGCCACCTCGACCCTCTCCTGATGTTTGACCACCTGATCGTCGGCGCCGGGTTCGCCGGCTCCGTCCTGGCCGAGAGGCTCGCCACCCAGCTCGGCCGCCGCGTGCTCGTCGTCGACAAGCGCTCGCACATCGGCGGCAACGCCTACGACGAGTACAACGACGACGGCCTGCTCGTCCACCGCTACGGGCCCCACATCTTCCACACGAACAGCCAGCGCGTCTGGGACTACCTCGGCCAGTTCACGGCCTGGCGACCGTACGAGCACCGCGTGCTGGCGTCGGTCGACGGCCAGCAGGTCCCGATCCCGATCAACCTCGACACGATCAACAAGCTGTATGGGCTCCAGCTGACGTCGTTCGAGGTCGAGGACTTTTTCGCGTCGGTCGCCGAGCCGTGCGAGAGCGTCCAGACGAGCGAGGACGTGGTCGTGGGGCGCGTCGGCCGGGAGCTGTACAAGAAGTTTTTCCAGGGCTACACCCGCAAGCAGTGGGGCCTGGACCCCTCGGAGCTGGACGCGAGCGTGACGAGCCGCGTCCCGACGCGGACGAACCGCGACGACCGGTACTTCACCGACAGCTACCAGGCGATGCCGTTGCACGGCTACACCCGGATGTTCGAGAAGATGCTGGACCACCCGAACATCAGCGTGATGCTGAACACGGACTTCCGCGACGTCCGCGACGTCATCCCGCACGACCACCTGATCTTCAGCGGCCCGGTCGACGAGTACTTCGACTTCCGCTACGGCAAGCTCCCGTACCGCTCGCTCCACTTCGCGCACGAGACGCACGCCGCCGAGCGGTTCCAGGCGGCGCCCGTCGTCAACTTCCCCAACGAGCACGCCTACACGCGCTGCACGGAGTTCAAGTGGCTGACGGGCCAGGAGCACCCCAAGACGGCCGTCGTCTACGAGTACCCGCGCGCCGAGGGCGACCCGTACTACCCGATCCCGCGGCCGGAGAACGCCGAGCTGTACCGCCGGTACGCGGCGCTGGCGGAGGCGACCGAGGACGTGGACTTCGTGGGCCGGCTGGCGACCTACAAGTACTACAACATGGACCAGGTGACGGCCCAGGCGCTGTCGCTCTTCGACACGATCGCGGCCCGCGAGAACGGCCAGGCGGCCGGGCCGCGCCCGACGGGCACGCGCAAGGCGAGCCTCCCGCCGGTCGTGGCCGCGAGCGCGCCGTCGCCGGTCCAGCTCGAGAACGGGGTCGACCGGGTCGAGTCCAGCGGCGACGGGGCGAGCGTCGAGCTCGATGCCTGACGACTCCACACGGCCCGCCTCGGTCGCGTCACCGAGGCGGGCGGAGCCGCCGGCCGACTCGCCGTTCGCGTCGTTCTGGCAGGGCGGCTGGGAGTGCTCGTCGCACCGCCGCCTGGCCGACCGCCGCCGCGTCGACGTGATCGCGGCGACCGGCCACGACCGGTGGGCCGCCCAGGACTACCGCGCGCTGGCGGGCCTCGGCATCCGGACCGTCCGCGACGGGCTGCGGTGGCCTCTCGTCGAGACCGCGCCGGGCGTGTACGACTGGGGCTCGTGGCTGGGACAGCTCCGGGCGGCCCGCGCGACCGAGACCCAGGTGGTCTGGGACCTGTGCCACTACGGCGTGCCCGACGATATCGACGTGTGGCGGCCGGCGTTCGTCGACCGGTTCGCGGCGTTCGCCCGGGCCGCGGCGCGAGTCCACCGTGACGAGACCGACGCGGTCCCGTGGTGGTGCCCCATGAACGAGCTGTCGTTCTGGTCGTGGGCCGGCGGCGACCGCGGGCTGTTCCCGCCGTTCGCGCACGGGCGGAGCTTCGAGTTCAAGGTCCAGTTGGCCCGGGCCGCGCTCGCGGCCGTCGACGCAGTCCGCGAGGTCGACCCGCGCGCGCGGCTGCTGTGGGCCGAGCCCCTCGTCCACCTGGTCCCGCGGACGGCGCGCGAGGCGGGCGACGCCGAGGGCTACCGGCGGGCCCAGTTCCAGGCGTTCGACCTGCTGGCCGGGCGGCTGTGGCCCCAGATCGGCGGGGCCGAGGACGTGCTCGACGTGGTCGGGCTGAACTACTACCCCCAGAACCAGTGGGTCCACGGCGGCGGACCGCTGCCGGCGCGGAGCCGTCGCCGGCGCCCGCTGCGCGAGATGTTGGCCGAGGTCGCCGGCCGCTACGACCGTCCGCTCGTGATCGCCGAGACGGGCGTCGAGGGCGACCCGCGGCCGTCGTGGCTGCGCGGCGTCGCGCGCGAGGTCGAGGCCGCGCGCGCCGCTGGCGTGCCGGTCCACGGATTGTGCTGGTACCCCATCGCCGACCACCCCGGCTGGGAGGACGACCGGGCGTGCCCCAACGGTCTCCTGGGCGAGCCCGACGGCCAGGGCGCGCGCCCGGTCCACACCGCGCTCGCGGCTGAGCTGAGGCGCTGGCAGCGCCGGCTCCCGTGACCACCGACCTCGCCCGCCTCGGCGTCCGCGCCGACCCGGCCGAGGGGTCGGCCGAGGCGGCCGTGCTGGCGCGCGCCCGGCCCGGCCTGTTCGGGCCGTCGAGCCCGGCGCTCCGTGTGTCGGTCGTCGTCCCGGCGCGCAACGAGGCCCGCCGGCTGCCGACGCTGCTGGCGGCGCTGGCCGCCCAGCGCGACGCCGACGGCCGGCCGTTTGCCGACGGGACGGTCGAGGCGCTCGTGCTCGTGAACAACTCGACCGACGGCTCGGCGGCCGTCGCCCGGGCGCTGGCGCCGTCCTGGGTCCACGTCGCCGAGGTCGCGCTCGCGCCCGACGTCGCCCACGTCGGGACGGCGCGGCAGGCCCTGATGGACGCCGCGTGCGCGCGCCTGTGGGAAGCGGGCGCGCCGGACGGCGTGATCTGCTCGACCGACGCCGACACGGCCCCGGCACCCGACTGGCTGGCGGCGACGCTGGACGAGATCGACGGGGTCGACGCCGTCGGCGGGCGGGCGCTCCTGCTCCCCGACGAGCGCGCCGCGCTCGGGCCGGGCGTCCGCCGGCTGGCGCTACTGGAGATCGCCTACCGCCGGGCCGTCGACGACTTGCGCCAGCTCTACGCGCCCGAGCCGTGGGACCCGACGCCGCGCCACCACCACCACTTCGGGGCCAGCTTGGCCGTCCGCGCCGACGCCTACGCGGCCGTCGGCGGCCTGCCGGCCCGGCCGATGCACGAGGACATCGCGCTCGTCCACGCGCTGTGGGCCGACGGCCGGCGCGTCCGCCACAGCGCCCGCGTCCGTGTCTGGACCTCGGCCCGGGCCGTCGGGCGCGCGAGCGGCGGGCTGGCCCACGATGTCGCCCGGTGGACGGCCCACGCCGAGGCCGGGACCGAGCCCACGGTCGAGACGGCGGCGGCGTGCGAGCGCCGGCTCGCCCGGCTCGCCCTGGCCCGGTCTCGCGACCCCGACCGTCCCCCGCCCGTCGTCTTGCTCGACACGCCGCCTGCGCCGCCCGACGGAGGCCAGCCGATCTCGGCCGCGCTCGCCGATCTCCGCGCCTGGATCGCCGCCGTCGGTCGCGTGTCTCACCCGCTCCGCCTCGGTCGCGCTCGGCGCCTGGCCGTCACCCCCCTTGTTCTCCCCATGACCCGTCCTTCTGCCGGCGACGGCCAGTCCGCGCCGGCCGTCCTGTCCCGGCCCGATCCCGTCGAGGCGGCCCGCGCCGTCGCCGCCGAGGTCGCCCCGCGCGCCGCCGAGGCGGACCGAGCCCGCCGCTACCTCGACGCCGACCTGGACGCCCTGCGCGCGTCGGGCCTGCTGACGATGACGCTGCCCCGAGAGGAAGGCGGCGCCGGGCTGGGCGCGTCCGACCGGCTCCACGAGCTGCTCACCGCGCTCCGGCACGTCGGCCGGGGGAGCCTGCCGCTGGGGAGGCTTTTGGAAGGCCACGTCGACGCCCTGCTCCGCGTCGCCAGCGACGGGACGCCCGCCCAGCGCGCCCGCCTGTTCGCCGACGCCCGTGGGGGCCACCTGTTCGCCGTCTGGAACACCGAGGTCCCGTCCAGCGGCGTCCGCCTCGGTGCGGTGGGGGAGCGCGCCGAGATGCGCGGCGCCAAGACGTTCGCGACCGGGTGCGCGGTCGTGACGCGCCCGCTTGTGACGGGCCGGATCGAGGGGGACGGCGGCTGGCAGCAAGCGGTCGTCCGCGCCGACGAGGTGCCGGTCGTGGTGGAGCCCGAGGCGTGGGAGGCCGAGGGGATGCGCGCGACGGGCAGCGGCGTCGCCCGGTTCGACGGCGTCGTGCTGGAGCCGCGCGACCTGCTGGGCGGCCCGGACCGGTACTACGCCGAGCCCTCTTTTTCGGGCGGCGCCGTCCGCTTTCTGGCGGTCCATACGGGCGGCGCAGAGGCGTTGGCGGACGCCGTGGCGGCCCACGTCTGGGACCTGGGCCGGGCCGGCCACCCCGGCCAGCAGGCCCGGTTCGGCGAGATCGAGGCGGCCGTCGAGACGGCGCGGCTGTGGCTGCTGGGCGTCGCCCGGCTGTGGGCCCGGCCGGACGCGACCGACGCCGAGCGCGTCGCCGCCGTCCAGTCCGCCCGGGGCGCCGTCGAGCGCGCCTGCGTCGACGTCATGCGGCTGGCCGACCACGCGGCCGGGGCCCGAGGGCTTGGGCAGCCGGGCCCGCTCGAACGGGTCGCCCGCGACCTGCGGCTCTACCTCCGCCAGCCCGACCCCGACGGGGCCCAGGTGGCCGCCGGCGCGTTCGCGCTCTACCACCGCCCGCGCGCCTTGGGCTCCGACCTGTGAGATCGCACCTCGACGCCCCCGAGCGCCACCCCGTCCGCACGCTCGGTTCCGTCGCTGGGCCCGTCGTCGTCGTCGCCCCGCACCCCGACGACGAGTCGCTGGCGTGCGGCGGCCTGCTGGCGTCGCTCGCCCGGGCCGGCGTGCCCACGCGCGTCGTCGTGGTGACCGACGGGACCGGCTCGCACCCGAACTCCCAGGTCTACCCCCCGGACCGCTTGCAGGCCTTGCGCCAGGCCGAGACCCTCGCCGCGCTGTGGGCGCTCGGGCTCGGCCCCGAGGCGGCCCGCTTTCTCGGCCTGCCGGACGGCTTCCTCGCCCACCTCGGTGGCGCCGCCGAGGCGGCCATCGCCACGCTCGTCGGCGCCCTCGACGGCGCCGCGACCGTCGTCGCCCCTTGGCACGGCGACCCGCACCCGGACCACGTCGCGACGGCCACGCTCGTCGATGCCGCGTGCGCCCGGCTCGGCCCGCCGCCGCGCCAGGTCGCCTACCCCGTCTGGGCCTGGGTCCGCGGCGACGACGTGCCGACCGAGGGGACGCCGTGGCGGCTCGACGTGTCGGCCGTGCGCGACCGGAAGCGCCGGGCCGTCGCCGCCCACCGCTCCCAGACGACCGGCTTGATCGCCGACGACCCGGACGGGTTCGTGTTGTCGCCCGACATGCTGTCCCTGTTCGACCGCGGCTGGGAACTGTTCTGGGACGTGTGACGGAGCCCGTCCGAGAGCCCGCTCCCGACCCTTCTTCCCCCACGCGCCACCGCCCGTCCCCGACGTCCCATGCCCGCCCCCACCGCCCCCTACCTCCGCCCCGACGGCTCCGTCGACCCGTCGTACTTCGAGGCGCTGTTCGCCGCCGAGACCGACCCGTGGGGGTTCGAGACGAGCGACTACGAGGCCGACAAGTACGCGGCGACGTTGGCGGCGTTGCCCCGAGACCGCTACGACCGCGCGTTCGAGGCCGGGTGCGCAAACGGGGTCCTGACCGAGCAACTCGCGCCCCGCTGCGGGTCGCTGCTGGCCGTCGACGTCGCCCCGGACGCGCTCGCTCGCGCTCGCGCCCGGCTGGCTGGCGTCGCCCAGGTGACCGTCGAGCGGCGCGAGATGCCCGACGAGATGCCGGCCGGCCCGTTCGACCTCGCGCTGGTGAGCGAGGTCGGGTACTACCTCGCGCGCCCACGTCTGGCCGATTGGGCGGAGCGGCTGGCCCGAGCCGTCGCGCCCGGTGGGCACCTGGTCCTCGTCCACTGGACCGGCCCGACCGACTACCCGCTCACGGCCGACGACGTCCACGGCCTGTTTCTGGCCCGGCCCGGGTGGACCCACCTGGGCGGAGACCGCCGGGCTCGGTACCGGCTCGACGTGCTTCAGCGAGACGCCCGCGCGGACGCGGGTGCCGTTTCAGGAACCTCACCGGGCGCGTGACTCGCCCCGCCTCGGGCCCGAGGCGGGCCTCGGGCCCGAGGCGGGCACGGGAGGCGCGGGGTGGGGGCGGCCCAGGCGGCCATTCTCCACCGGCCGTCCTTGCGCGCCCGGGATCTCGCCGGGGCGTCGGCCGGTACGGCACGGGCACCACGCCCCGCATCTCCATGGCCCTGTTCGGGTTCAAGCGCAAAGAGAAAGAGCAGGCCTCGCTGGAGGCCGGGCTCGAAAAGACCCGGACCGGCCTGTTCGACAAGCTGAGCCGGGCCGTCGCCGGCAAGGACACCGTCGACGAGGAGGTGCTCGACGACCTGGAGGAGGTCCTGGTCACGTCCGACGTGGGCGTCAAGACGACCGTCGACATCATCCAGCGGATCGAGGCCCGCGTGGCCGAGGACAAGTACGTCTCGACCAAGGAGCTCCAGGGCCTGATGCGGGCCGAGATCGCCGAGCTCATGCTCGCCAACGCCCCCGAGCGCCCGGCCGACTTCGAGGCGCCGCTCCCGTCGACGCCCCACGTCGTGATGGTCGTCGGCGTCAACGGGGTCGGCAAGACGACGTCGATCGGCAAGATCGCGCACCACTACAAGCAGGCCGGCAAGCAGGTGTTGCTGGGCGCGGCCGACACGTTCCGGGCCGCCGCCACCGAGCAACTCGACGTCTGGGCCCAGCGCGCCGGCGTCGACATCATCAAGCAGTATCAGGGCGCCGACCCGGCCGCGGTCGCCTTCGACACGCTGGCGGCGGCCAAGGCCCGCAACGCCGACGTGGTCCTGATCGACACGGCCGGGCGGCTGCACAACCAGGTCGGGTTGATGGACGAACTCGCCAAGGTCCGCCGGGTCATGGACCGCCAGGTGCCGGGGGCGCCGCACGAGGTGCTCCTGGTGCTCGACGCCTCGACGGGCCAGAACGCGCTCCGCCAAGCCCAGGCGTTCACCGAGGCCGTCGACGTGACCGGGCTGGTGCTCACCAAGCTCGACGGGACGGCCAAGGGGGGCATCGTGATTGGCATTTCCAACGAGTTCCAGATCCCCGTTAAATACATCGGTGTAGGGGAGGGGATCGAGGACCTCCAGGTCTTCGACCGCGCGTCGTTCGTGGCGGCCCTGTTCGGGGACCGCGCGTCGGCCTAGGGGATCCCCGCAGATCACGCGTCCGCTCGGCACGGGCCGGCGACGGTTCGCCCGCCTGTGGGGACGGTTCGTAGAACGCGCTTGTGAAAGCGCTTGCGCGTTCTGCATCTTCCCCTTGCGGCTCACGTCCGCTCTCTTTACCCCCTGCGCCCTCGCGGAGCCTATGCGCGCTCGCTATTCCCTGGCTCGCTCCACCGTCCGGAGCCTCGCCGGCCTGCTGACCCTGGCCGTCGCCGCGGTGCTCGCGGCCCCGGCGTCGGCTCAGGCCGCGTACACCCCCGCCTTCGACGTCGAGGTGGTCACCCAGCGGGCCGACGCGGGCCCCCAGACGCGCGTCGACGTCTACACGGCCGTGCCCAACACGAGCCTGCGGTTCCTGGCCCGGGCGGCCGGCTTCGAGGCCCGCTACGCGGTCACCGTCGAGGTCTACGCGCTCGACGCCGACGGGACCCAGCAGGGCCTGGTCGTGAGCCGGACGTTCGAGCGCGACGTGGGCGCCGACGACTACGACGCGACGCAGGACGCCGACCGCGAGGACCGGGCCGTCCAGTCGATGGCGGTCGCCGCCGGGCCGCTACATCGTCGAGGTGGCCGTCGAGGACGAGCGCCAGCGGGCGGTCGCTGACGCGCGAGGTGGGCCACGCTGTGCGCGACCTCTCGGGGCCGGCGTCGCCGCTGTCGCGACCCGCTCCTGCTCGAGCGCCTACGACCCGGCCGCGCGGCTCGTGCGACGCCCATCGTGGGGTCGACGGTCTCGACCGAGAACGACGACGTTCTGGGTCTCCTACGACCTCGTACGCGCCGGCGCCGACGACCCTCCAGGTGACCTACATGGTGACCGAGCAGAGCCGGGTCCGGGAGCGGCCGTCGTTCGGGGCGCTCCTGGGCCTCGCGCCGCGGCAGCAGGCCGACCTCGGCACGCCGGTCGCCGTCACCGAGGCGCTCGACGGTCGAGGCCGGCCGGACGCCCGCCGCCTTCCGCGTCGAGACCGAGGCGCTCCAGGTCGGCGACTACACGCTGACCGTCCGGCTCGCGACGCCCGACGGCGAGACGGTCGCGACGGCCGACAAGCGGCTTCGCCGTCCGCTGGATGGGCCTCGACAGCCAGATCGCCGACCTCGACCAGGCCATCGACCAGCTCCGCTACGTGGCCAAGGACGACGAGTACCGCGTCATCCGCAACGCGCCGACGCCCGAGGAGCAGCGCCGCCTGTTCCTGCTCGTTCTGGACCCAGCGCGACCCGACGCCGGGGACCGACCGGAACGAGCACATGGAGGAGTACTACTTCCGCGTGGCCTACGCCAACGAGCGCTACGGCCGGTTCCACGACCGCGGCTGGAACACCGACCGCGGCGAGATCTTCATCCGCTTCGGCGAGCCGGACTACGTCGAGGACCACCCGTTCAACTACGGGACGCAGCCGTACCAGATCTGGAACTACTACGGCCAGGGCCG
The DNA here is from genome assembly GCA_963740235.1 of uncultured Bacteroidota bacterium. GTDB lineage: Bacteria > Bacteroidota > Rhodothermia > Rhodothermales > Rubricoccaceae > Rubrivirga. Next base: position 126,617 of record CAVUDG010000007.1, on the reverse strand, counting down.
CCGCTTCATCTTCATCGACGAGCACGGGCATGGGCGACTTCCGCCTGCTGATCCCGCACTGGGACGACCGGACCCGGATGTGACCGGACGGCTCCGGACGCGCTCCTTCTCGCCGCGCTGACGACCCTGGTCGTCGGCGCGGCGCCTGTTTGGGGCGCAGTCCGCGCGGGGTTCGTGACGGACGGCCGAGCCGGGGCCCGCTCGCCGGGCGCCAACGTGGCCGTCCAGCGGCTCGCCGGCGACGCCCGGTCGGCCGGCTCCGGGGGCGGTGACGGACGCCCAGGGGTTCTACGAGGTCGCCGGGTCTGGCGCCGGGTCGCTACGCGGTCACGAGCGACCTACGTCGGCTACGTCCCGGCGCTGCGACACGCTCGGCGTCGGCGACGGCCCGTCCACGTGGAGCCCGGCGCTCGCTGCCGACGCCGAGGCGCTCGACGAGGTCGTGGTGCAGGCCGAGCCGGCGGCGCCGCCGACGTGGTCGGGTGGCATCCAGCGGGTCCGCCCGGCCGACCTCGCCCGCGTCCCGACGCCCGACGTCGCGGGCGACCTGGCGATCTACCTCCAGTCGCTCCCCGGCGTCGTCAGCCTGGGCGACCGCGGGCGGCGGGCTCTACGTCCGCGGCGGGACGCCGGCCCAGAACCTCGTCCTGGTCGACGGCGCGCCGATCTACCAGCCGTTCCACCTGCTCGGCTTTTTCTCGGCGTTCCCCGAGGACCTGGTCTCGACGGTCGACTTCTACGCGGGTGGCTTCGGGGCGCGGTACACCGGGCGCGTCTCGTCGGTCCTCGACGTGTCGATCCGCGGACGGGAACACCCGAGCGGGTCGGGGCGTCGGCGCAGCGCGGGCCCGTTCGTGCGTCGGCGGCCCGGCCGAGGGCCCGATCCGGCGGGGCCGCGTCGTCGTGGCTGGTCTCGGCGCGGACGTCCGATCATCGAGCACGTCGCCCAGGCGCTGCTGGGCCGGCCGCTCCCGCTCCGCGTTCGTCGACGTGCTCGCGAAGCTCGCGACCACGACGCCAGGCCGCGCGGTGCTCGGTGACGGCGCTGTGGCACCTTCGACCGCGGCCGCGTCGACGCCGACGCGCGACGACGCCTTCGAGTGGCCGCAACGGCGTGCTGGCGCGGGCGGTGCGTGATCGTCCCGCCCGACGCCGGTCGGACGGGTCGACCTCCAGGCCAGCCTGAGCCACCTCGGCAGCGAGGTGGGCCCGGCCCGCGGACCGGGTCGGGGACGCTCGCACAGGGCGACCGGAGCGGTCGTCGCAGCCTGACCGAGGCCCGGTTCGGGGCCGCGCTCCAGCGGTCGATCGGCTGGGGCGCGCTTCGCTACGGCGCCAGGCGTCGTGTACGCCACGTCGTACAGGCTCGGGGAGTCGTTCGCCGCGTCCGCGAGGACGGCGACACGATCCTGGGCGCGGCGGCCTACGTCGAGGCCGAGGTGCGCCTCGGGCCCCGTCCGGCTGACGCCCGGCCTGGCCGTCGTGCTCCAGCCGTACACGTTCCGGGCCGGCGTCGAGCCCCGGTTCCGGGCGACCTGGGCCGGCCCGCCGGGCGCTCCGGCCCCGAGATCGCGCCTCGCGACGGGGCTCTACCGCCAGATCGCTGCTGGGTCTGGTCGACGAGCGCGACGCGGGGTCGCCGTTCATCGCCTGGGCCGCGCCGCCGGACGCGCTCGCCGAGACGCGCGCGCTCCACGCCGTCCTGGGCGGGACGATGCCCGCTGGGCGGCGGGCTTCGGGTCGGGGCCGAGGCCTACGCCAAGCGCGTCGACGCAGCTTCCCGGTCCCGATCTGGAGCGCCCGCGCCCGAGTTCACGACCCGGCTCACCGCCGCGCGCGCCACGTCCGCTCGGCGCGCGACGTCCGGGCCGAGTGGTCGTCGGGCCGGACGCTCTACGCCTACGCTCGCCTACGGCTACGGTCGGACCGAGTACCAGGCGACCCAGAGCGACTTCGGCATCTTGTTCGGCGACGCCGCTCCAGCGCTACGACACCCGCGCACGACCGCCGCCACCAGGTCCAGGCCTCGTGCCAGCTACCGGCCGCGGCGATTCCGACGTCGCCGTGCGGTGGCAGTTCGGGTCCGGGCTGCCGTTACACGCGGCCGTTCGGGTTCGACACCGTCGTGCCTCCGTTCGGGCTCCCCGAGGTCACGACCGACCCCGGGCACCGCGCGCGTCCTGTTCGACGGCCGTTCGACGGGCGTCTCCCGGCCTACCACCGGCTCGACGTCTCGGCGGGCGACCGAGGTCCCGCTCGGCGCCCGCGCTGCGCTCGACGTGCAGGCCGGCGCGCATCAACGTCTACGACCGCGACAACGTCCTGTACTACGACGTCTTCGCTGGCCGCCGTGTCGACCAGCTCCCGCTCGTCCCGTACGTCTCGGCCCGCCTCCGCACCCGGTGAGCCGTACCGCTCCTCGCTCCTCTGACCCTGCTCGTCGCTCGCCGCGTGCGACGTCGACTTCGACCCCGTCCGATCGACTCGGGCCGGTCGTTCTCGATGAGCGGCTACCTCGACGCCTCGGCCGACACCCAGTGGGTCCGCGTCGAGCGCTCGACGCCGACGCTCCGACGAGACGACGGGGCCGCTCGACGCCGTCGTGACGGTCGAGGGGCCGGCGGGGACCGTCGCCACTTGCGTCCAGGAGACGCGGGCGTTCCCCAACGGGCCCGGCCCACCTGTTCTGGACGACCGCCGACCTCGTGACCGGTGTGACCTACGACGTGGTCGTCCGCCGCAGCGACGGGGCCGAGGCGCGCACCGAGGTCGCCTTCCCGGACACGGCGACGGTCGACGTCATCGTTCAGGACGGCCCCCCCGCTGCCCCGTCGGCATCCTGGTCGACCGGCGCGCCGAGGGCCTGGCCGACGTGCTGGCGCTGTCACGGTCTACCACAGAAGGCGCCCCGTTCGAGGAGCGTTCGTGGTCCGCCGCGGGCGGATCTCGAAGCGCGGGGCCATCGAGACGACCTCGGCTGGGTCCGGACCTACATCTACTTCGGCGAGGACGGGCCGTGCTCGGCCTGCCGCGGTACCCGGTCCCGTACGTCCAGGTCCGAGGTCCGCGTCGCCGTGACGACGGCCGAGTGGCCGGCCATCGACGGGCTGACCCTGGAGGCCGCCTTGCTCGAGGCCAGCGCGGGCCGGGTCGAGGGCGGCGTCGGGTTCGTCGGCGGCGTGACGTCGATCACCCGGATGCCGTTCGATGCCGAGCGCGGGTTCTCGCTTCGGGCCGGGCAGCCCGACCACCCCGCCGGGCTGCGTCTCCGGCGGGCCGCTGAGCAGGACGGCCGCCGAGCGACCGAGCGCGCCCGTAGCTTCGGCGGCCCCACCGAACCGCGTCATGACCGCCTCCCCGCATCGTGTTCATGGGCACGCCGGACTTTGCCGTGCCGTCGCTCGACGCGCTCGTCGAGGCCGACCTGGCGCCCGTCGCCGTCGTCACGGTGCCCGACAAGCCGGCCGGGCGGGGCCAGAAGGTGCGCGCGTCGGCGGTGAAGCAGGCCGCCGAGCGGCACGGGATCCCGGTGATGCAGCCCGCCTCGGTGAAGGACCCGGCGTTCGCGGCCGGCGCTGGCGGAGCTGGAGCCCGACGTGCTGGCCGTCGTCGCCTTCCGGATCCTGCCGCCCGAGGTGTTCGAGACGGCGGCCCTGGGCGCGTTCAACCTGCACGGCTCGCTGCTGCCCGCCTACCGCGGCGCGGCCCCCATCCAGCGCGCGCTCATGGACGGCGTCGAGGAGACCGGCGTGACGACGTTCTTCCTGCAGCGGACCGTCGACACGGGCCACGTGATCCTGCGCCGGCCCATCGTCGTCGGGCCCGACGACACGGCCGGCGACGTCCACGACCGGCTGGCGGCGGTCGGCGCGGAGGCCGTCGTCGAGACGGTCCGCCGCATCGCTGCCGGGACCGCCGACGCCGAGCCCCAGGACGACGCGCTGGCCAGCCCGGCCCCCAAGATCTTCCGCGACGACGCCCGCGATCGACTGGTCCCAGCCCGGCCGCCGGGTCCACGACCACGTCCGCGCGCTGTCGCCGTTTCCCGGCGCCTGGACCGACTGGGCGCCCGACGGCGCGACCGAGACGCTCAAGGTGCTCCGCGCCCGCCCCGGCGACGCGCGCCGACGGGTCGACGGCCCGCCGGGACCGTCGCCGTCGTGGACGGGCGCGATGTTCGTCGCGTGCGGCGACGGGCGCCGTCGAGGTCCTCGAGGTCCAGCGGCAGGGCAAGCGCCGCATGGACGCCGCGGCGTTCCTCAACGGCACCGACGTGGACGGGGCGGTGCTGGACGGGGGGGAGGAGGGCTGAGGGCCGGACGAGGCGCCCGGGGCGGAGACGTCACCGTCCGCGCGTGCGCCGATCCCGCCTCACGCTCCGGCGTATCCTCCGCACGACCGCCCGCGGCCGTCCCGTTCCGCCGTTTCTCGCTCCCCCCGGCATGACCGCCCCCGACCCGTCCGCTTCGTCCGCCGCCCCGCCCGCGGCCCCGCCGGCCGGCCGCCCCGAGCCCGGACCTGGGCGCGCTCACGGCCCGCGTCGCCGAGCACGGCCGGTTCGTCGGCCCGCTGCTCGACGCCGTCGGCCGCGTCGTCGTGGGGCAGGCCCACATGGTCGAGCGGCTCGCTGATCGGGCTCCTCACCGGCGGCCACGTGCTGCTGGAGGGCGTCCCCGGGCTGGCCAAGACGCTGACCGTCTCGACGCTCGCCCAGGCCGTCGACGCCCGCTTCCAGCGGATCCAGTTCACGCCCGACCTGCTCCCGGCCGACCTGCTCGGCACGCTCGTCTACAACCAGGCCGACGCGAGCTTCCTGGTCAAGAAGGGGCCCATCTTCGCCAACGTCATCCTGGCCGACGAGGTGAACCGGGCGCCGGCCAAGGTCCAGAGCGCGCTCCTGGAGGCGATGCAGGAGCGGCAGGTCACCATCGGCGAGCACGACCTACCCGCTGCCGCGCCCGTTCCTGGTGCTGGCGACCCAGAACCCGATCGAGCAGGAGGGGACGTACCCGCTGCCCGAGGCCCAGGTCGACCGGTTCATGCTCAAGGTGGTCGTCGGCTACCCCTCGCGCGACGAGGAGATCGAGATCATGCGCCGGATGTCGCACGGGACCGCCCTGCCCGACGTCGCGCCGGTCGTGACGCCGGCCGAGATCCTGGCCGCCCGGGCCGTCGTCGGCGCAGGTCTACCTCGACGCCCGCGTCGAGGAGTACGTCGTGGACCTGGTGCTGGCGACGCGCGAGCCCGCAGCGGTACCGGCTGTCTGACTGCGGGGCCTGGTGGCCTACGGGGCCAGCCCGCGCGCCTCGATCGCGCTCGCGCTCGCCGCCCGGGCCCACGCCTTCCTGCGGGGCCGCGCCTACGCCACGCCCGACGACGTCCGCGCGGTCGCGCTCGACGTGCTCCGCCACCGCGTGGCCGTCACCTACGAGGCCGAGGCCGAGGACGTCACCTCGGAGCACGTCGTCGGCCGCGTCCTCGAGCACCGTCGAGGTCCCCTAGGCGCGTCCGTCGCGCGTGGGGACCCCGCGCCGACCCCTCGCCCTACGAGCCCATGCGCAAGCCCGCCCCGTTCCGCCACCAGTCGATCCCGCTGACGCGGCCCTCGTGGACCGCCTGCGCGACCGGTCGGCCTCGACATCCAGGCGGTCGGACGGCGGCGAGGTCGAGCGGCCGCGAGGTCACCGTCCGCCACGTCCACCGGCCCGGGCTGGTGCTGGCCGGTTACACCGAGCACTTCGAGCACCGGCGCGATCCAGATCCTGGGCAACACCGAGTGCCGCTACCTCGCCTGGCTCGACGCCGACGGCGCGCGGGCCGCGTTCGACCGGCTCCTCTCGTTCGACCCGCCGGGCGTCATCCTGACGGCCGGCAACCGACCTGCCGGACGGGCTCGTGGCGTTGGCCGTCGAGCGCGGCGTGCCGCTGCTCTGCACGCCCGAGCCGACCGTCCCGTTCATGGGCCTGCTCCGCGACGTCCTGGAGGACCACTTCGCCGAGCAGCTCACGGTCCACGGCTCGCTCGTCGACGTCTACGGGGTCGGGCTCCTGCTGACCGGGCCCGGCCGGGATCGGCAAGTCCGAGATGGCGCTCGACCTGGTCGAGCGGGGCCACCGGCTCGTCGCCGACGACGTGGTGATGGCGACGCGCAAGGGCGGCGAACGTCGTGATGGGGGCCGGGACCGACCTCGCCGAGCACTTCATGGAGATCCGCGGGCTCGGCATCATCGACGTCCGCTCGATGTTCGGCGTCCGCGCGATCCGGTACCAGAAGCGGGTCGAGCTGGTCGTGAGCATCCACCCGTGGGACGAGCACGAGGAGTACACGCGGATCGGGATGGTGACCGAGACGCGAGTCGATCCTGGGCGTCGAGCTCCCGCTCGTCAAGCTCCCGATCACGCCGGGCAAGAACGTGACGGTCATCTGCGAGGTGATCGCGATGAACCACCTGCTCCGGCACTACGGCGACGACCCGGCCGAGGCGTTCTCGAAGCGGCTCCGCGAGCGGATCGACCAGAAGTCCGGGCACCGGCGAGCGGCCGCGGCATCGACTGGTTCGAGCACGACTACGAGTAGTCCCGCGCGGGGCCCGGGCCGGGGCGAGGGGGGGCGGCGTGGCGCCGAGACGGGGACGTGACGATCTCTGTCCCGTCTCCTGGCTAGCCCCACCTCGGCGCCGAGGTGGGGCTGGTCCGACAGGCGCGACCGCCCGGCCTAGCGCTTGACGAACACCTCCTGCCCGACGACGCGCCCGTCGACGACGGCCCGGACGAGGTAGGTCCCGGCCGCCAGGTCGGCGACCGTAATCGTCGTGTCCTGGCCGTGCGCGAGCGCCACGCGGCGGACCTCGCGGCCCAGCACGCTGTAGACCGAGACCACGCCCTCGCCGACGGGCCCGAGGCGGACCGAGACGGCGTCGGTCGCCGGGTTCGGGAAGACGCGGAACGGCGAGGCCGCCACGCCCGCCTCCGACGCGGTCGCGCCGGCCCGCTGGACCTCGATCCGGTCGACGTTGTAGGGACGCGACGTCGCGCTCAGCAGGTCGAGCCGGAGCACCTGCTCGCCGGCCGCCAGCGTCAGCGTCGACACGATCGGCGCGAGCGCCTGGTCGCCGCCCGTCGTCTCGGTCCGCTGGGTCGGCCCCTGCTGGTCGCCGACCGTCACCCGGAGGCGCCCGCCGCCCTCGGCCGTGGCGACGTAGACGGCGACGTCGTAGACGCCGGCCTGGGCCACGTCGACGGTGTACTCGAGCCACTCGCCCGACTCGACGCCGGTCACTTGGAACCCGCCGTCGTCGCGCGCCTCGATGTCGACGGCGACGTTCGGACGGTAGGCGCCCGGGACGTTGGTCGGCGTCCGGTCGGAGTAGGTCAGGTCCTGGCCGCCCTCGTCGAAGTCCTCGGCCTGGACCGTCCCGGGGATCGGGCTCGGCGTGCCGCCGAACGGGGCCCGCGCGGTCGGCCGCGTCGTGACCTCGACGAAGTAGGTGTAGCGGTCGGGCTGGCGGGGGCCGCGGTCGAACACGCGGTACTCGTACGGAGACGCCGCCGGCCGCGGTCGTGTCGGTGAACGTGGTCGTGTCGCCGGCCAACTCGGCGACGGGCGCGAACGTGCCGCCCGAGAGCCGCCGCTCCACGACGACGGTCGGGGCCGGCGACGGGAGCGTCCACGACAGCGCTACCGGCCCGTCGCCCTCCACCTTGAGGTCCGTCGGGCCGTCGGGGTAGGTCAGCGTCAGGATGTCCTTCTCCTCGCCCCACACCATGGCCGGCCGGTTGAGGATGCGGAAGTCGCCGCCGTCGTCCCAGGCCTGGAACGCGAAGCCGGCCCGGAGCGACTCCTCGACGTAGGTCGCGAGAAATCGGCGCCGTGACAGCGGGTCGCCGCCGCGGATGGCCCCGAACTCGCTGATGATGACCGGGATGCCCGTCGAGGCCGACCAGTCGGCGACCTGCTGGAACCGCTGGCGGACGACGGCCTTGTCGCTGGCCGTGCCCCACGTTCCCTGGGCCAGGCCCGCGAACGGCCACGGGTCGTACGAGTGGAAGTAGCCGACGAGGTAGGGGTCGTCGGGGTCGGGGATGGCCGCGGCCAGCAGCTCGGGGATGTTCGAGTACTGGTTGCCCGAGAAGACGACGAGCCGGGTCGGGTTGGTCTCGCGGATGATCCCCAGGACGCGGGCGTTGAGGTCGTCGACCTCCTCGCGCGTCATCCCGAACGGCTCGTTGATGATCTCGAACAGGAGCTTCTCCGACTTGCCCTGGAACCGCTCGGCGACCTGGACCCAGATGCTGTCGAAGCGGGCCCGGACCGCCGGGTTGCTGTAGTTCTGCTTGAGCCAGTCCTCGTGGTGCGCGTTGACGATGACGTAGAGGTCGCGCTCCAGGCCCCAGTCGAGCACCTCCTCGACGCGGTCGAGCCAGGCCGGGTCGACGGTGTAGGGCGCCGCCGCGCTCGTGTGCCGCTCCCACCGGACGGGCACGCGGACGGTCGCGAAGCCGGCCTCGACGTAGGCGTCGAAGTAGCGCTCCTGGGCCGGCCCGTTGTTCCAGGCGCCCTCCAGCGGCGGCTCCAGCGTGTTGCCGAGGTTGATGCCCCGGCCCATCTCGGCGACCGCCTGGGCGGGCGTGAGCTGGGCCCGGGGCGCGCTCGCGACGAGGGCCAGCAGGGCCAGGGCGGAGACGGTCCGGAGGAGTATGGTGCGAGGCATGGGCGGCGGGGCGTGAAAACCTTTTCGCAAGGTACGCTCGCGCCGGCCGATCCCCCCATCGGGGAGGCCCCAGGTTGGCCCCGCCCACCTCGGGCGAGACGCCGAGGCGGGTGGGGGCGGGCTGGGAGGCGGGTCGTGTCCTCCCACGACGGCGGTTCGCCGCGCCTGCCGTAGCCTCCGACCACCTCACGACCCCGACCCCATGGCCTCCATCCCCTGGTACTTCTTCGGCGACACGGACTGCCTAATGCGAGGGGGCAAGTCGGGAACGGACGCGTCGCTCGCCCAGGCCCTCTCCGCGCCCGGCGTCGACGTGCAGGCCGTCGTCGACGACACGGGCTCGGCGACGTCGCCGCCGGGCCTGACAGCGTTCGTGTCGGCGATCCTCCAGAACAACCCGAACCGGTGGCCCGGCGTCCCCAACTGGACCCCGTCCGACTGGCCGCCCGGCTGGCAGATCCGGTTCGTCAAGCCGACCGTGACGACGGTCGACGAGCTGGTCCTCCAGCCGGGCGTGGTCGCGTTCCGCTGGCCGCCCGAGGGGGGCGACCACCTCGACGTCAGCTTGCAGCATGCCAAGGCGGCGCTGGGCGACACGGGCACCGTCCGCTACGGTCGGGCGCTGTTCCAGGCCATCGACCAGATGGTGACGACGGAGGAGGGCCGGACGCTGGTCGCGGGCGCCGCGACCCAGGCCGGCACCATCGAGCAGGTCGACGTGCTCCCCGTCCTCCAGCACATCGACCGGGACCTGGCGACGACCAAGGCCCCGCCGGCCGACTTCACGGCCGCCCTCAACACGTCGCTGACCACGATCCAGACCTACCTCGACGTCAACCCGCAGGGCGGGGTCCACGTCGAGATCGGCTGGGGCGAGGTGGTCGCGGCCGACGGCGACCCGGACGTCCCGATTTTTATGAGGGAGTACCCCTGCGGGGGGTTCACGGCCTAGCCCCGTCCTCCGCCGACCACCCGCGCTCGCCGCTGCCCATCGCCCGGCCCGGGCGGCGGGTACTTTGGCGGGCCTCCGCTCGTGCTCACTCATGCGCTTCGCCGTCCGGCAGGCGGCCCTCGCCCTCACGCTCGCGACCGGCGCCGCGGCCCAGCCCCCGCTCCAGTTCCGCCACCTCGGGCTGGACGACGGGCTGAGCAGCTTCTCGGTGACGGCCGTCGAAGCCGACGCCCGCGGGTTCGTCTGGCTGGGGTCGGTGGCGGCGGCCAACCGGTTCGACGGCGTCCGGGTCCACACGTCGCCGCTGACGCCGGGCGGAGCCGGGGGCTACGTGTACGCGCTCGCCTGTGGGGGCGACGGGACGGTGTGGGCCGGCAGCGAGGACGGGCTGTGGCGCCGGGCGCCGGGCCGCGAGCGGTTCGAGCGGGTGCCCCTGGCCGGCGGCCCGATCGGGGTCCGCACGCTGGCGGTCGAGCCCGGCGGGGCGCTCTGGGTCGGGACGACGGGGGGCGGGCTGCTCCGGCTGGGCGACGGCCGGGTCCGCCGCTACTCGGCGGCCCGGGGCCACCTCGCCTCCGACACCGTCCGCGCCGTCGCCGCACTCGCCGGCGGCGGCGTGGCCGTGGCGACGGTCGGCGGGCTGAGCTGGGTCGGGGCCGGGAGGTCGCGCCACGACCGGACCTACGGCGACGTCCGGGCGCTCGCCGAGGTCGACGGCCGGCTGTGGGCCGGGCGCGAGTCGGGCGAGGTCGTCCGCCTGCGGGCCGAGGCGGAGGTCCTGGCCGGGCCCGGCGTCCCGGTCTGGGCGATGGCCCGGTCGGAGGTCCAGCCGGGCCGGGTCTGGGTGGGGTACCGGGGCGGCGGCGTCCGCGTGCTCGACGCGGCCGCCGGTACGCTCGAGCCGATGCCGGCGGCGACCGGCCTGCCCGACGCGTTCGACCGGGCCGAGGTGCTCGCGCTGGCCGAGCGCGGCGGGGTGCTGTGGGTCGGGACCACGCGCGGCGTCCACCACGCCGCGGTCAGCCAGCCCCGGTTTACGGCCCACCGGAGCGCGCCCGGCGGGCTGGCGGTGTCCGCCGTGATGAGCGTCCACCTGTCGGCGCGCGACCCGTCGGTGGTCTGGGCCGGGACGGTCCAGGGCGGGCTCCACCGGGTCGACCGGGCGACGGGCCGGGCCCGGCGGTGGTTCGACGCGCCGCACCCGCTCGCCGTCGTGTTCGCCATCCAGGAGGACGCGGCCGGGGCGCTGTGGCTCGGCGCGCGAGAGGCCACGCTGTGGCGGTTCCAGCCGGAGACGGGCCGGGCCGAGCCGTTCCCGCTCGCCCCAGCCCGAGAGGGCCTGGTCGCGGACCTCGGCCCGAGCCGCCGGTACCCGGGCCACTTGTGGGTGAGCACGAGCGAGGCCGGGCTCGTCCGGTTCGACACCCGGGCGGGGCGCGTCGTGGCCCGGTACGCCCAGGACGAGGGGCCGGGCCGGATCCCGGCCGCCGGCGTCTGGCAGACGGCCGAGTCCGGCGGCGCGCTCTGGGTGGCGACCGACGGCGAGGGCCTGTGGCGGCTCGACCTCGACAGCGGCCGGGCCGCCCGCGTCCGCCCCGACTGCGCGCTGGGCGACGTGCTCCTGTCCTTGGCGGTCGCGCCCGGCGCGCTGTGGGTCGGCAGCCGGGACCACCAGTTGGCGCGGCTCGACGCCGAGACCGGCGCGTGCCGCCTCTACACGCCCGACGACGGCCTGCCGCCCGAGGCCGTCGGCGGCCTGTTCGTCGACCGGGCCGGGTTCGTCTGGATGAGCACGAACGCGGGCCTGGTCCGGTTCGACGCTCGGGCGGAGGTGTTCACGCCGTTCTCGGAGGCCGACGGGCTCGCCACGTCCGAGCTGTACTGGTACGCCCGGGACCAGGCGCCCGGGGGCGAGATCGCCGTCGGCGGGGCCGAGGGGCTGACCGTGTTCGACCCGGCGGCGGTCACGGTCGACGACACGCCCGCCCGGGTCGTGCTCACGGGCGTCCGCGTGGACGGCCGCGAGCGGGCGCCGCCGGCCGGCGCGCTCTCGCTGGCCCACCGCGAGAACGACGTGGCGTTCGACTACGCCGCGCTCGACTTCCGCCAGCCCGGCCAGACGCGGTACCGGGTCCGGCTGCGGGGCGCCTCCGAGGCATGGTCGGCGGCCGGCGCCGAGACGCGCTACCTCGCGCTCGCGCCCGGCCGCTACACGTTCGAGGTGGCCGCGACCAACCGCGACGGGTACTGGAGCGAGCCGCTGGCCGTCCCGGTCCGCGTGCGGCCCCCGTTCTGGCGGACGGCCCCGTTCTGGCTCCTGATCGCGGGCGCGCTCGGCGGCGTCGGGTACGGGGCCCACCGGTACCGGATCGCCCAGATCGAGCGCGTCGAGACGACGCGCCGGCGGATCGCCGACGACCTCCACGACGGGATCGGGAGCAAGATCTCGAGCGTCGCGCTCCGGCTCGACATGGTGGGGCGGACGGCCGAGATGCCCGCGGCGGCCCGGGACACGCTGGCCACGCTCTCGTCGACGGCCCGCTCGGTCGTCGGCGACCTCCGCGACACCGTCTGGCTCGTCGACGCCGACCACGACGACCTCGCCTCGGTCGTCTCGCGGATGGAGCAGTTCGCCGTGGCGACGCTGGAGGGGCGAGGCACGGTCGAGGCGCCGGCCTCGGTGCCCGCGCGCGTCCTGTCGATGGAGGCCCGCCACGACCTGTACCTGCTGTTCACCGAGGCGCTCCACAACGCCGTCCGCCACGCGCGCGCCTCCCACGTGGGCGTCCGGATCGAGGCCGAGGCGGACCGGGTCGCGTTCGAGGTCGAGGACGACGGGGCCGGGTTCGACCCGGAGGCCATCGTCCGGGGCCGGGGCCTGACCACGATGGCGCGCCGCGCCCGATCGCTCGGCGGCGACGTTGCCTGGACGCCCCGCGAGGGGGGCGGGACCGTCGTTCGGTTCGAGACCCATCTCGGGTGATCACGCGAGGCTGCCGGCGCACGGGCCGGCTACCTTTTGAGCCCACGCTCGCCTGCACACCCCATGTCCACGTCCGACCTGTCCTCGAACCGTCGTCTGGCTCGTCGAGGACGACGCGCACTACCGGGAGGCGGTCGCCGAGCTGATGGCGGCCCACGTCCGCGCGGTCGAGGCGTTCGGGAGCGTCGAGTCCGTGATGGCGCGCGTGACGGCGGTCGGCGCGGGGACGCCGGAGGGCGGGTGGCCCGAGGTGGTCCTGCTCGACGTGAACCTGCCGGGCCTGTCGGGGATCGAGGGGCTGGGCCAGCTCAAGGCCCGCCTGCCGGGCTCGGTCGTGGTCATGCTCACGATCCGCGACGACGCCGACACGATCTACGCGGCGCTGGGCGCCGGCGCGAGCGGGTACCTCCTCAAGAGCGCCTCGCCGGACGAGCTGCTGGCGGCCGTCCGCGAGGCCCGGTCCGGCGGGATGCTGATGCAGCGGCAGGTCGCGCGGCTGGTGCTGGCCTCGTTCGAGGCCCGGGCCGCGACGCCCGACTACGGCCTGACGCCGCGCGAGACCGAGGTGCTGGGCGAGATGGTCGCCGGCCACACCCAGCCCCAGATCGCCGACCGGCTGTTCGTGAGCCTGAGCACGGTCAACACCCACGTCCAGAACATCTACGCCAAGCTCCACGTGCACAACGGGAGCGCGGCCGTGGCGAAGGCCGTCCGCGAGCGGCTGGTGGACGGCTGACTCGGCCCGCCTCGGCGCCGAGGCGGGCGGCGTGGGGACGACGGGCGCGGACGGAGTATCCTCCGGCTCGACACTCCCCGCGCCGCCGTGACCCCTCGCCTGTCCGTTCTCGCCCTGGTCGCCGCGCTCGGCGCGTGCTCCACCTCCGCGCCCCCGCCTATGGCCGACTCCGCGACGCCCCGCCCGCACTCCCCGGCGCCTCCCGGGTGGCTCCAGCACGACATGACCCGGCCCCAGCCGCCGCGCGTCGAGCCGGCCGCCGCCGCGCTCCCGGTGGCGCCGCCGTCGGACGCCGTCGTCCTGATCGGGGCCGACGGGTCGGGCCTGGAGAACTGGCAGGCCGACGCGGGCGGCCCGGCCCCCTGGCGCACCGAGGCGGGCGCGCTCGTGGTCGCCCCGGGCACGGGCGGCATCCGCACGGCCGAGTCGTTCGGCGACGCCCAGGTCCACATCGAGTGGATGCCGGCGGCCGAGCCCGAGAAGGACGGGCAGAACCGGAGCAACTCGGGCCTCTTCCTGGTCGACGGCCGCTACGAGGTCCAGATCCTCGACGTCTGGGACAACCGGACCTACGCCGACGGCCGCGCCGGCGCCCTCTACGGCCAGTTCCCGCCGCTCGCCGACGCGACGCGCCCGCCCGACGAGTGGCAGGCGTTCGACGTCTTTTTCCGGATGCCCCGCTTCGCGCCCGACGGGGCGCTCGTGGAGGAGGCCCGGATGACGGTCGTCCACAACGGCGTCGTCGTCCAGAACAACGAGGTGCTGCCGGGCACGACGATCTGGCTGGAGTCGCTCCCGTACGAGCCCCACGGGCCGGGCCGGATCGGGCTCCAGGACCACGGGAGCCCGGCCCGCTTCCGCAACCTGTGGGCCCGCCGGCTGCCCGAGCGCGCGGCGCCGCCGGCCGGCTACGCCTCGTTCGACGCCGTGACGCTGACGGCCGCCCAGCGCGACCGGCTGGTCGGGCGCTACGCCCGCGACGAGGGCGGCACGTTCGTGATCGAGCGGCTGGGCGACGGCCTGGGCCTGTCGATGCCGTGGCGCCCGGGCGTGCTCCCCATCGTCCCGCTCTCGCCGACCTCGCTCCAACTCAAGAACACAGCGGGCCGGTTCGAGGTCGAGACCGACGCTGGCGGCGCTGTCACCGGGCTGGCGTTCACGATGGGCGGCGCGACCTACCACGCGACACCCGAGTAAGCCGCCTCGGCGGCGAGCCGACCCCCTGCAGGACGGTCGGCGCGGTGCGGCAGGTGCTCGGTGGCGTCTCGAAAGCGCCCCAGGGGTCGGGCCATCTCAGCGTGCCCCGGGGCGTCCAGCGTCGAGACGGGCCGCGGAGGCGAGGTGCCCCGAGAGCCGGCCCGCGTTTGGGTCCGCTGTCCTCGCCGGGCGCCGCTGTCCCCTGAGCGGGGCGCCGAGGCGGGCGTGGCGAGCCCTCGGGCGAACTCGCGGTGCCCACCAGACCTACCCGGTCTCCACGTCGCGAGGCCCGAGCGCGCTGCAGACGAGCAGGCACAGGCCCGGTACCGACGGGTCGGTGACGCGGTAGACCGAGAACACCCCGTCGCGGCGCGCCCCGACCAGGCCGCCGTCGGCGAGCAGCCGGAGGTGCTTGGACGTGTTCTGGTGGCTCTGGCCGGACGACTCGGCGAGCACCTGGACCGTCGCCTCGCCCTCCTCCAGCAGCAGGTTGAGCAGCCGGAGGCGGACCGGGTCTCCCAGCAGCCGGAACCGGGCGGCGGCGGCGTCGAGGAGGGAGGAGGGCACGGGGGCGTCCATGGGCAGAGGATACCTCGCGCCGAACTCCGAGGCCCCCTCCGTGCCCGGCGCGTACAACTCGGCGGACGTGCCTTCACGGCAGATTGGCCTAGAAGAGGCCGATGTGCAACCGAAAAGTTGTATAATGAGTCCTGTCCTTCGAGCCTTTTCCCTCGCCCTCTGTGGTCTCGCCCCTCCCTTGGTACGTCGCCGGCCCCCTCATCGGAGCTGTGGTTCCCGCCCTCCTGCTCGTTGGGGGACGGTCGTTCGGGGTCTCCGCCAACCTGCGGCACCTCTGCGCCTCGACCCCCGTTCCGCGCCGGCTCCGTCCTCGCTTCCTCGCCTACGACTGGCGCACAACTGGGTCGTGGAATATGGTGTTCGCGCTCGGCCTCGCACTCGGCGGAGCGGTTGGCCTGAGCGGGGCGGCCGACGTCACGCCGGCGCTCGCCCCAGAGACCGCCGATGCGCTCGCCTCGTTGGGACTCCGGGACCTGACCGGGGTCGCCCCGAGCGAGCTGGTGTCGTGGGCCGGGCTGGCGACTCCCGCAGGCGCAGTGGTGGTCCTTGGGGGCGGCTTCCTGGTGGGGTTTGGGGCTCGGTGGGCCGGGGGGTGCACGAGTGGGCACGCCATCTCGGGGCTGGCCGCCGTCCAGGCGCCGTCGCTGGTAGCCGTGGCCGGGTTTTTCGTCGGCGGCCTGCTCTCCGTCCACGTCCTGCTCCCGCTCCTGCTCGCATGAGACACCTCCCACCGTCCCCCCGATGGCGTCGTCCGGACGCCCACCCGTCGCCGCGGCCTGCGCGCGCGGCCTGCCCACGGGCCGAGGGGCCGTCCGTCGTTGGGCTCGCCGTCTACGGCGCGCTCGGCGCCGGTCTCGGCGTGGTCTTCGCCGAGGCCCAGGTGGTCTCGTGGTACCGGATCTTCGAGATGTTCAGGTTCGAGTCGTTCCACATGTACGGCGTCATCGGGTCCGCGGTCGCGACCGCCTCGGCGTCGCTCTGGGCCATCCGGAGGTTGGGCCTGCGCACGCTCGGCGGCGACCCCATCGAGGTCCCGGACAAGGCGTGGGGCGACTCCCCCGTGCCTGGGGCCCGCTACTGGATGGGGGGGACCACGTTCGGCATGGGGTGGGGCCTGCTCGGGGCCTGTCCTGGCCCGCTGTTCGTCCTTCTAGGCGGGGGCGTGAGCGTGATGGTCGCCGCCCTCGCTGCTGCCCTGGCGGGCACCTGGGCCTACGCCCTCCTCCGTCCGCACCTTCCGCACTAGCGCCCGCTCCCATGCTGTTCCGACAGATCTCTGACCCGTCCCTGGCCCAGTACGCCTACCTCGTCGGGTGCCAGCGCACCAAGCAGGCCCTCGTCGTCGACCCCGAGCGGGACGTCGACCGGTACCTGGCGATCGCGGCGGCCGAGGGGCTGACGGTCACCCACGTCGCCGAGACACACATCCACGCCGACTTCCTGTCGGGCGCCCAGGCGCTCGCCGAGGCGGCCGGCGCTCACCTGTTCCTCTCGGCCGAGGGGGACGACGCCGGCTGGGGGTCGGTGTGGGCCCGGGGGCGCCAGGACGTGACGTTCGTCCGCGACGGCGACGCGTTCCGCGTAGGCAACGTCGAGGTCCGGGCGGTCCACTCGCCGGGCCACACGCCGGAGCACCTCGCCTACCTCGTGACGGACCACGGCGGCGGGGCGGACACTCCGATGGGCCTCCTCTCGGGGGACTTCGTGTTCGTGGGCGACCTGGGGCGTCCGGACCTGCTGGAGAGTGCGGCCGGGGCGGTGGGGGCGCAGGAGCCGGCCGCACGGGCCCTGTTCGCCTCCGTCCAGCGGTTCCTCGACCTGGGCGACGAGGTGCAGGTGTGGCCGGGCCACGGCGCGGGGAGCGCGTGCGGGAAGTCGCTCGGGGCGGTCCCGCAGTCGACCGTGGGGTACGAGCGGCGGTTCAATGGGGCCATCGACGCGGCCCGGCGCGGCGAGGCGGCGTTCGTCGAGGCCATCTTGGACGGCCAGCCCGAGCCGCCGCTCTACTTTGCGCGGATGAAGGCTCAGAACCGCGACGGCGTGCCGGCGCTCGGCCCGCTGCCTCGGCCCCAGGCGCTCTCCGCTGCCGACCTGCTCGCGCTCCCGAGCGAGACCGTCGTCGTGGACACCCGGGCCGACCGGGCGGCGTTCATGGCGTCGCACCTACCGGGCAGCCTCTACAGCCCTCTGGCGAAGGCGTTCAGCACGGTCGTGGGCTCGTTCGTGACCGACCCCGGGACGCCGCTCGTGCTGGTGCTCCCCGAGGGCCGCGTCGAGGCCGCCGTCCGCGACCTGGTGCGGATCGGGCTGGACCGGGTCGTCGGGTGGGCGAGCGGCGAGACGTTGGTCGAGGCGCTGGCCGAGCGGTCGGAGGCGATCCCGTCGGTCGGGTTCGAGGCGGTCCGCGACCGGGGCGAGGGGGCGGCCGTGCTCGACGTGCGCCGCCAGGCCGAGGCCGAGGCGGGCGCGGTCCCCGGGGCGACCGTGATCGCGCACACGCGCCTGGCCGACCGGCTGGACGAGGTGCCCGACGGGGCGCCGCTCTACGTGCACTGCCAGAGCGGCGCCCGGGCGGCCGTCGCGGCGGCGCTGCTGGCCCGGGCGGGGCGCGACGTGGTCTACGTCGAGGACGGGTTCGCCCGGTTCCGCGAGATCGCCGAGGGAGCGCGCGTCAGCCTGGAGGCCGCCGGTGGGGGCGCGGGATGATCTACGCTCTCCTCGGCGCGGTCGCCATCGGGTTGGTGTTGGGGCTGCTCGGCTCGGGCGGGTCCATCCTGACGGTCCCGGTCCTGGTCTACCTCGCCGGGCAGACCGAGAAGGTGGCGATCGCCGAGAGCCTGGCCATCGTCGGCGCGATCGCGTTCGTGGGGGCGGCGAGCTACGCCCGGCGCGGGCTGGTCGACTGGCGGAGCGTGGTCGGCTTCGGCGTGCCGGGGATCGCGGGGACGTTTGGCGGCGCGGTGCTGGCGGCCCACGTGCCGGGCTCGGTCCAGCTCGTCCTGTTCGGCGGGGTGATGCTGGCCGCTGCGGGCGCCATGCTGAGGGGCCGGTCCGGCTTGGCGGAGGGCGGCCGGGCCCGCCGGCCAGCCGGGGTGGTCGCCGCGCTCGGCGCGTCGGTGGGCGCGATGACGGGCCTGGTGGGCGTCGGTGGCGGCTTCCTGATCGTGCCCGCGCTGGTCCTCCTGCTCGGGCTCGACATGCGGCTGGCGGTCGGGACGAGCCTGTCGATCATCGTCCTCAACTGCGCCACGGGGTTCCTCAAGTACCTCGACGTGATCGCCGAGGCGGGGGAGATCGACTTCCGCCTCGTGGCGACCTTCTCGGTGATCGGCGTCGCGGGCTCGCTCGTCGGCACGCGGCTGAGCCCGCACGTGCCCCAGGCGCAACTCCGCCGAGGGTTCGCCGTGTTCCTGGTCGCGATGGGCGTGTTCATCCTGTACAAGGAGGCGCCCGGCGTGCTCGCCCCCGCGGTCCTCGTCTCGTTCCCTCTCGACACCCCCCCCCTTATGTCCTTCCTTTCTCGCCTGACGGGCGGCGGCGGCGACTCGCTCGCCCCCGCCGACTTCGTCGCCCAGCGCGACCCGTCCGCCCCGGTCCTCGACGTTCGCACCCCGGCCGAGTTCGCCGGGGGTCACCTGGCGGGCGCCGTCAACGTGGACGTGATGGCGCCCGACTTCACCCAGCAGGTCGAGGCGATGGACCTCCCCAATGACGGGCCGGTCTACCTCTACTGCCGGTCGGGCAACCGGTCGGGGCAGGCGACGGGCATCCTGCGGTCGCTGGGCCACTCGGGCGCCGTCAACGTGGGCGGGTTCGACGCGCTCGCCCGGGCCGGCGCCGAGACGGCCTAGCCCGCCTCGGTGGAGCCCCGGGCCGGTTCGGGCGTAGGACTCCGTCCTGCACCACCGACCGCGACCGATGGCCGACCGATTCCAGACCGAGGTGCTCGACAAGAGCCACGACAAGCCCGTCGTGGTCGACTTCTGGGCCCCGTGGTGCGGGCCGTGCCGCGTGCTCGGGCCGACCGTCGACAAGCTGGCGCGCGAGAGCGGCGGCCGGTGGCGGCTGGTCAAGATCAACACCGACGCGCACCCGGCGCTCATGGCGCGGTTCGGGATCCGGGGCATCCCGGCCGTCAAGCTGTTCGTCGACGGGGCCGTCGCGGCCGAGTTCACCGGCGCGCTGCCCGAGGCCGAGGTCCGGCGCTGGCTGGAGGCCCACCTGCCCGCCTGAGGGCCCCCGTCCGGCTGGACGAATCGGCCGGGCCGGGCCCGGCGCGGCCCGGATGGGGGCTAGATTCGGGCGTCCCCCCCACGCCATGTCTGGACCGCGCGCCCGCCTCCTCGTCAGCGGCGACCTCCACCTCGGCCGGTACCCGAGCCGGGTGCCCCCCGGCGACCCGTCGCTGACCGTCGAGGCCGTCGTCCGGTCGCTCGTCGACCAGGCCGTCGAGCGCCGCGTCGACGCCGTCGTGCTGACGGGCGACGTGGCGGACCAGAGCAACAAGTACTTCGAGGCGTTCGGCGTGCTGGAGCGGGCGCTCCACCGGCTCGTGGGCGCCGGGGTCCCGGTCGTCGCGGTCGCGGGCAACCACGACCACGACGTGCTCGGGTCGGTCGCCGAGGCGGTGGGGGAGGGCGTCACGGTCCTGGGCCGGGGCGAGACCTGGGAGTCGGTCCCGCTGGAGCGGTCCGGGCGCGAGGTGCTCCGGCTGTGGGGGTGGTCGTTCGCCGGGCCCTACGCCCACACGTCGCCGTTGGACAGCTTCCCCGGCGTCTCGGGCGACGTCCCGTCGGTCGGGATCGTCCACGCCGATCTGGACGCGGCCGGGAGCCGCTACGCGCCCGTCACCTCGGACGCGCTGTGGGCGACGGGCGCCTCGGCCTGGCTGCTCGGACACGTCCACGCGCCGGCCGCGCACGTCCGCGACGGCCGGCTCATCCTGTACCCCGGCTCGCCCCAGCCGCTCGACCCCGGCGAGCCCGGCGCGCACGGCGCGTGGCTGGTCGAGGTCGCCGACGACGGCGGCGCGACCGCCGAGATGGTCCCGCTGGCGACGGTCCGCTACGACGCCGTCTCGGTCGACCTCGACGGGGCCGGGGACGCGGTCGAGGTCCGCGAGCGCGTGGCCCGGTCGTTGCGCGACCACGCCCAGGCGGTCCGGGACGAGTCGCCGGCCCTGCGCCGGGCCGTCGTCCGGGTCACGCTGAGGGGGCGGACGGCGGCCTACCGGGCGGTCGAGCGCGTCTCGGCCGAGATCGGCCAGGCCGTCGAGACGGCGGCGGGCGGGCTGGCCGTCTCCGTCGACCGCGTGGTCGACCTGTCGCGGCCGGCGCTCGACCTGGACGGGCTGGCCGCCGGGAGCGGGCCCGTCGCGACGCTCGCCGCGCTGGCCCGCCGGCTCGACGCCGGCACGCCGTCCGAGTCGGACCTGGCGCTCGTCCGCCAGGGCGTCGAGGCGCTCCAGCAGACGCGCCGGGCGCGCGTGTTCGAGCCGCTGGGCCGGTCGGACCGCTTGGGCCACGACCTGGAGGCCGAGGCCGTCGCTCGGCTGCGCCGCCAGACCTTCCGGATGCTGGACGACGTGATGGCCCAGCAGCCCGACCCGGCCCCCTCCGATCCGTCGGCCGCCTCCGATCCGTCGGACTGACCCGCCCCCGCATGGACCGCTTCGAGCTCACCGCCGTCACCGTCCGGACGTTCTACGGGCACCCTCAGCAGGGGATCGCCGCGCCCGCGCTGGGGCCCGGCGTCAACGTGGTCTACGGACCGAACGGGCAGGGCAAGACGACGCTGGCCCGGGCCATCCACGGCGTCCTGTGGCCCGAGACCGTCGAGCCGTTCCGCCCGTCGTACTCAGCCGCGTTCCAGGTCGACGGCGGCGAGTGGCGGGTCGACGTCGAGGGCGGGCAGGCGCGGTACCAGCGCGACGGGGTCCCGGCCGACCGGCTCCCGCTGCCCGACAAGTCGTTCCGCGACCGCTACGAGTTCTCGCTGGCCGACCTGTTGCTGGCCGACGGCGACGCGTTCGCCGACATCGTCCGCCGGGACGCGGCCGGGGGCGTCGACCTCGACGCGGCGCGCGACCGGCTGGGCTTCAAGGCCGCGCCGACCCAGAAGCTCAAGGTGACCGCCGAGGCCGAGGAGGCGGCCCGGGCCGTCCAGGGCCGCCAGCACCAGCTCGACGCCCTGCGCGCGCGCGAGCACGAGCTCGGCGAGATCACCGCCCGGGCCACCGAGGCCGGCGACGCCGCCGAGCTGGCCGAGCTGTACCGGCTCCTGGAGGACGCCGCCGAGCGCGCCGAGGCGGCCCGGGCCGCCGACCGCGTCGTGGCCCAGTTCGACCCGGCGCTGGCGGCCGTCGCGCCGGACACCCAGGAGCGCCACGACGGCCTGGGCGTCGCCGTCCGCAAGGCTCAGGCGCGGCTGGCCGACGTGAGCGAGCGCCGCGCCCAGGCCCGGGCCGCGCTCGCCGACCACGGCTGGGACGGCGTCGACCTCCCGGAGGAGGCCGAGCTGCGCTCTCGGGCGGCCGAGGTCGAGGCGGCCACGCGCGCGCTGGAGGCGGCCGAGCAGGCCCGGGCCGCCGCCGCCGAGCGCGAGCGCCGCACGCGCGACGAGCTGGGCCCCCACGTCGAGGCCGCGCCGACCGTCGACGTGGCCGCGCTCGGCGACGTGACCGCGTTCGCTCAGCGCGCGGGCCGCGTCCGGGGGCGCGTCGAGGAGTTCGAGGGGAAAAAGCTCGCGGCCAAGGCCCGCCTCAACGCCGTCCGCTTCCACGACGCCGACGAGCTGGCCCGCTCGGCCGACTTGCTGCGCCGCTGGCTGGCCCACACCGTCGAGACCGAGAGCGCCCCCGCCGGCCTGGGGCCGCGCCCGGTCTGGGTCGGCGCGGCCGTGCTGGCCATCGCCGCGATCGCGCTGGGCGTGTTCGTGACGCCGGGCGCGTCCTGGCTGCTGCTGGGCGCCGTCGCGCTGGGCGCCGTCGCGGTCGCGCTCGGCCGGACGGCCCAGGCCGCCGAGAGCCCGGCGGCGACGGCCCGGCAGGCGTTCGCGGCGCTGCCCGTCGCCGAGCCCGCCGAGTGGACGGTCCCGGCCGTCGAGAAGCGGCTGGGCGAGGTCGAGCGCCAGGGCCTGGACCAGAAGGAGCGGCTGCTGTGGCAAGACGCCGTCGACGAGATCGAGCGGGCGCTCGTCGGCGTCGAGGCCGACCGGGCCGAGCTCGACGCCGAGGCGGGCCGGATCGGGGCCGGGCTGGGGCTCGCCGTGCCCGAGACGCCCGAGGGGCTCCACCTGCTCACCCGGAGCGTGCTGGCCTGGCAGGAGGCCGCCCGCGACCTGGGCGTCGCCGACGCCATGCGCGACCGGGCCCGGGGGACGCTGGCGACCGCGCTCGACCTGTTCAACCACGTGCTCGACGGGGTCCCCGCCGAGCCCGCGACCGACGCGGCGCTGGTGGCCGGCTCCGTGGCCCGGGTCGGGCGGGAGGCGGCCGAGCGGGACCGGCTGCGGGCCGAGGTCGCCCGCCTCGACGACGCCGTCGGCGTGGCGTCCGAGACGCTGGCCGAGGCCCAAGCGGCGCGCGACGCGTTCCTGGCCCGCCTGGGGCTGGAGGAGCCGGCCGGCGAGGAGGTCGCCGTGTTGTGCGCGACGCACCCGGCCTACGCCGCCGCCGTCGCCGAGGCGGCGCGGGCCCAGACGCTGGCCGAGGAGACCGCGGCCCGAGCCGCCGCCCACGCACGGTTCTCGCCCCAGGCCGGCGCCCTCGACGTGGCCGCGCTCGCCCAGGCCCGCACCCAGGCCGAGACCCGCGCGGCGCGGCGCGACGAGTGGCTCGAAGAAAAAGCGGCCATCCAGACGCTCGTGGGCGAGGCCCGCCGCGCCTCGGCTCTGGCCTCGGCCCACGCCGAGCACGCCCGGGCGCTCGACGCGCTCGAAGCGGTCTACCACGAGCAAGCCGACGCGCTCGTCGGC
This sequence comes from uncultured Bacteroidota bacterium, assembly GCA_963740235.1. Lineage (GTDB taxonomy): Bacteria > Bacteroidota > Rhodothermia > Rhodothermales > Rubricoccaceae > Rubrivirga. Next base: position 103,483 of record CAVUDG010000007.1, on the reverse strand, counting down.
CACGCCCTGGCCGACTTCGTGGCCGACGAGACGCGCGACCAGCACCTCCCCCAGGTGTTCAAGCGCGCCCGCGAGGTCCTGGCCGACATCACCGACGACCGGTTCCGGCTCGAGTTCGACGAGGGCACCTTCCGCGCGTTCGACGCCGTCAAGGGCCGGGGCTACGGGCTCGACGAGCTGTCGTCGGGCACGCGGCTCCAGCTGCTGCTGGCCATCCGCCTGGCGTTCGCCGAGCAGCAGGAGGTGGGCGTCCGCCTGCCGCTCTTGCTCGACGAGGCCCTCGCCAACTCCGACGACGAGCGGGCCGGGGCCATCGTCGAGGCCGTGCTCCGGCTGTGCCGCCAGGGCCGCCAGGTGTTCTACTTCACGGCCCAGGCCGAGGAGGTCGCCAAGTGGCGCCGGCTGGCCCAGGACCACCCCGACGTCGACTGCCGCTTCGTCGGGCTCCCAGACCACGCGGCGCTCGTCGCCGTCGACCTGGACGCGACGCCGACCGCCGAGACGACCCGGCCCGTCGTCCCGGCCGACGGCCTCGCGATGGACGCCTACGCCGACGCCGTGGGCGTGGCGCCCTGGACCGGGTGGGACTCCCTCGACGCGCTCCACCTCTGGTACCTCTTGGACGACCCGGCCGAGGTCGAGGCCTGCCTGCGCCGCGGCTACGCGACCTGGGGCCAGCTCCGGGCCGCGGTCGAGCGTGGCAAGCGCGCGCCCCTGGCCGACCTCGGCGCTGTCCACGAGCGGGCCCGGGCCGTCGCGGCGTGGCAGGCCGCCTGGCGTCAGGGCCGGGGGCGGCGCGTCGACCGCGACGTGCTCGACGCCTCGGGCGCCGTGACCGAGGCGTTCGCCGACGACGTCAGCGCGCTGTGTGGCGACTGCGACGGCGACGCCCAGGCGCTCGTTCGAGTGCCTGGAGCGGGGCGACGTGTCCCGGTTCCAGGCCCGCCAGGTCGAGCGCCTGGAGACCTACCTGCTGGACGAGGGCTACCTCACGCCCGACGACCGCCTGCCCGAGGACGAGATCCGCCGCCGCGTCGCCGAGGCGGGCTCACCGGGCGCGCTCGACCGGGCGCTCGCCGTGCTCGCCCGCGTCCGCCAGCGGGCCGAGGCGGTCTGACGGCGCCGGGCCCGGTGACCGATCCGGCGTCGGCCGGGTGAACTGGAAACGGCCCGGCGCGGGGGGAGCGAATGACCGACCTTCCAGGCCCTGGCTCTCACACCCATGCTCCGGAACGCTTTTACGCCGCCCTGCGGATTCGACCTGATGTCCACGACGGTCGCCACGCCCGAGGGGCTCGCGTCCATCTCGTTCTGGGGCTACCGGCTCATCGTCCACCCGGACGGGACGTGCTTCGTCCACGAGACGTACTACGACGACCGCGAGGGCATCTTGGGGATCGCCCGGGAGCCGGCCCGGCCGTGCGGCGAGGCGGCGAGCGACGTCCACGACGAGCTCCAGCGGATGGAGGAGGGGCTCCAGGAGCCGCCGCTCCGGTTCCTCGACTACGCGACGCCGGCCCCGTCTGGGGCGGGGGGCGACGGCGCGGGCGGGGAGCCCCCTCAGGCCGAGTAGCAGAGGGCCCGGCTTCAGGAATCCGTCCGCGGGGCGGGCGCGTACCTTGCCGGACGCCGTCCTACGCCCCCCTTTTTGGCCGTTCTCGGCCGCCCAGCATGTTCGGATTCAACAGCGGTTACGTCGAGGACCTCTACGCCCAGTACCGGCAGAACCCCGAGTCGGTCAGCGAGAGCTGGCGCGAGTTCTTCGCCGACTTCGACCCCGGCCCGGCCTACGCCTCGTCGATCGGCGCCGACGCCTCCGAGACGGACGGGAAGGCCCGGATGATCGCCCCGGCCAGCGGTGCCGCCGCTCGCGGCGACGGCGGCGAGCCCGCCCCGGCGTCTCCGACCCCGCCCGCCTCGGCCCCCTCCGCTCCGGCCCCCTCCGCCTCGGCCCCGAGGCCGGCGGCCCCGGCCTCGTCGAACGGCGCGCCCGGCCCGTCGTCTGGCGACGGCGCCGCGCTGCCCGCCCGGCTGGAGGCCCCCGAGATCCGTCTGCCCGAGGGCGCCCAGACGTCCGCGATCAAGGGGGTCGGCGCGCGGATCGTCGAGAACATGGAGGCCAGCCTGACCATCCCGACCGCCACGTCGGTCCGCGAGATCCCGGTCAAGCTGCTGAGCGAGAACCGGCGGCTCATCAACCGCCACCAGCAGAAGACGGGCGGCGACAAGGTCTCGTTCACCCACCTGATCGCGTTCGCCATCATCCGGGCGATGGAGGCCGTCCCGTCGATGAAGGCGGCGTTCCGCGAGAACGAGGGGACGCCCGAGCGGATCGACCCGGCGACGACCGCCTTCGGCCTGGCCATCGACGTCGAGAAGCGCGGTCGGCGTCAGCTGCTGGTCCCCAACGTCAAGGACGCCGGGGGGCTCCGGTTCGCCGAGTTCCTGGGCGCCTACAACGACATCGTCAAGCGGGCCCGCGACGGCGCGCTCACGCTCGACGACTTCGCCGGGACCACGGCCACGCTGACCAACCCCGGCGGCATCGGGACCCAGATGAGCGTGCCCCGCCTGATGCCGGGCCAGAGCGTGATCGTCGCCGTCGGCGGGATCGGGTACCCGCCGGAGTACGCGGGGATGGACGCCGGCGAGCTGTCCCGCCTCGGCCTGTCGCCGGTCATGACGATGACGTCGACCTACGACCACCGCGTGATCCAGGGGGCCGAGTCGGGCGAGTTCCTCAACCGGATCGCCCAGTCGCTCAGCGGCCAGGACGGGTTCTACGCCGACCTCTTCCAGAGCCTCGGCCTCCACACGCCCCCCTTCAGCGGCCGGTCCGACTCGACGCCCGCGCTCGGCAAGGCGGCGCTGGGGTCCGGCGCCAAGGCGAACAAGGTCGAGAAGCAGGCCCGCGTCTACGAGCTCATCCGGGCCTACCGCGTCCGGGGCCACCTGCTGGCCGACACGAACCCGCTGGGCTACGAGCCCCGCAACCACACCGAGCTCGACCCGGCCAGCTACGGGCTGACCGTCTGGGACCTCGACCGGACGTTCTTCACCGGCGGCATGGCCGGCGTCGGCGGCGGGCTGGCGGGCCACGCCAAGATGCCGCTCCGCGACATCCTGGACACGCTGTGGGACACCTACACGGGCCACGTCGGCAGCGAGTTCATGCACCTCTCCTCGCCCCAGGAGAAGCGGTGGCTGATCGAGCGGATCGAGCCCCAGCAGTTTAGGGAGCCCATCGACACGGCCCGCAAGAAGAGGATCTTCGAGAAGCTCAACGAGGCCGAGGCGCTCGAGCAGTTCATCCACACCAAGTACATCGGCCACAAGCGGTTCTCGCTGGAGGGGGCCGAGACCATGATCCCCCTGCTCGACGCCGTCCTGAGCGACGCGGCCGACCAGGAGGCCCAAGACGTCGTGATCGGGATGGCCCACCGAGGGCGTCTCAACGTGCTCACGAACATCCTGGGCAAGCCCTACGACCGCGTGTTCAGCGAGTTCGAGGGGACCGTCGACCCGGAGGCCGTCCACGGCTCGGGCGACGTCAAGTACCACATGGGCCAGCACGGTACGCACACGTCGCCGAACGGGAGCACGACCGCGCTCACGCTGGCGTCCAACCCGTCGCACCTGGAGGCCGTCAACCCGGTCGTCGAGGGGATGGTGCGGGCCAAGCAGCAGCGGATCGTCGAGGCGAACCCGGACGCGTCGGAGAAGCTGCTCCGCGACCGGGTCCTGCCGGTCCTGATCCACGGCGACGCCGCGTTCGCGGGCCAGGGCGTGGTCGCCGAGACGCTCAACCTGTCCCAGCTGGAGGGGTACCGGACGGGCGGCACGATCCACCTCGTCGTGAACAACCAGATCGGGTTCACGACGCTGCCGATGCACTCGCGGTCCTCGGCCTACGCGACCGACATCGCCCGGATGATCCAGGCGCCCATCTTCCACGTCAACGGCGACGACCCCGAGGCGGCCGTCCGCGTGGCGCGGCTGGCGCTGGACTACCGGAACGTGTTCAACAAGGACGTGGTGATCGACCTGGTGTGCTACCGGAAGTACGGGCACAACGAGGGCGACGAGCCGTCGTACACGCAGCCGCTGATGTACGAGGAGATCGGGTCGCACCGGTCGGTCCGCAAGCTCTACCTCGAGCTCCTGCTCCGCAGGGGCGAGCTGACGCCGGACGGCGCCGAGAGCGTCCTGGACGACTTCAAGTCGATCCTGGACCGGGCCTTCGACGAGACCAAGGAGCTGGCCGAGCAGCGGAAGGACTTGCAGCCGGTCTCGGTCCCGGTCCCCGTCGACCCCAACGCCGAGGTGGAGACGGCCGCCTCGCGCCCAGCGCTGACCCAGGTGATGGAGGCGGTCGTCGGCCTGCCGGACGACTTCAACGTCCACAAGAAGCTGGCCCGGCTGGTCGTCGACAAGCGGCGCCAGCAGTTCGAGGAGGGGACCATCGACTGGGCGTTCGCGGAGGCGCTGGCGTTCGGGACACTGCTGCTGGAGGGCACGCCGGTCCGGCTCTCGGGTCAGGACTCGGGGCGCGGCACGTTCAGCCAGCGCCACGCGATCCTCTACGACCAGCAGGACGCCCACCGCTACCTCCCGCTCAACCACGTCGCGCCGGACGGCCCGGGCAAGCGCGCCGACGGCGGCGCGGGGCAGGCCCGCTTCCAGGTCTACGACTCGCTCTTGAGCGAGTACGCCGCGCTCGGGTTCGAGTACGGCTACACCGTCGCCGAGCCGGACGCGCTGGTGCTGTGGGAGGGCCAGTTCGGCGACTTCGTCAACGGCGCCCAGATCATGATCGACCAGTTCATCACGGCGGCCGAGGCCAAGTGGGGCCAGACGTCGTCGCTGGTGATGCTGTTGCCGCACGGCTACGAGGGGCAGGGCCCGGAGCACTCGTCGGGCCGGCTGGAGCGGTTCCTCCAGGCGTGCGCCGAGGACAACATCATCGTCGGCAACTTCTCGACGCCGGCCAACTACTTCCACGCGCTCCGGCGCCAGGTCAAGCGCGACGCCAAGAAGCCGCTCGTCCTGATGACACCGAAGTCGCTCCTGCGCCACCCCGAGGCGGTCGCGAGCGTCGACGAGCTGGCCGACGGCGCGTTCCGGCCGTTTATCGCCGGCGACCAGCCCGGCGCCGAGCGGCTGGTGATCTGCTCGGGCAAGGTGGTCTACGACGTGCTCAAGGCGCGCCAAGCGCTCGACGACCCGGCCTCCGTCTCGGTCGCGCGTCTAGAGCAGTTCTACCCGTTCCCCCACGACGCCGTCCGCCAGGAGCTGACCCGGTTCCAGGGCAAGCCGGTCGTCTGGCTTCAGGAGGAGCCGGCCAACATGGGTGCCTGGACGTTCATCCGCCCCCTGCTCGACGACGTGCTGGAGGAGGTCGTGGGAGACTGCTCCCAACGGGTGGCGTACGCCGGCCGCCGGGCCGCCGCGAGCCCGGCGACGGGCTCGGCCAAGGTCCACGCCGCCGAGCAGGCCCAGATCCTCCGGACCGCGCTCGGGCTCGATGGCTAGACCCGGCCGTCCAGGATGACCCCGCTCCGACCGTGGACGCGGGCCGTCGTCAAGGTGGGGAGCGCGCTCGTCGCCCCGAACGGGCCGCCCAGCGCCGCCCACCTCGGCGCCGTCGCGGAGTGGGTCACGGCCAGCCGCGCGGGCGGCCGAGACGTCGTCGTGGTGTCGTCGGGCGCCGTCGCGGCCGGGCTCGCCACGATGGGCGGCCGGCGGCCCCAGACGATCCCCGAGAAGCAGGCGTTGGCGGCCATCGGCCAGCCCCGGCTGATGGCGCTGTGGGGCGGGCTGCTCGACGCGCCCGTCGCCCAGGTGCTGCTCACGCACGACGACCTGGTCCACCGCGGCCGCTTCCTCAACGCCCGCAACACCCTGGGCGAGCTGCTCGCGCGCGGCGTCGTCCCGGTCGTCAACGAGAACGACACGGTCGCCGTCGACGAGCTCCGGGTGGGCGACAACGACAACCTGGCCGCCCACGTCGCCGTGCTCACCGGGGCGGACCTGCTGGTGATCCTGTCGGACGTGGCCGGCCTGTTCGACGCCGACCCACGGACGACGCCCGGCGCCCGGCTGGTGCCGGTCGTGGACAGCGTCGACGGGTCGGTCCGCGCGATGGCCGGGGGCGTGGGCACAGCCGGCGCGACGGGCGGGATGCGGACCAAGGTGGAGGCGGCCGACAAGGCGACGGCCCGGGGCATCGACACGGTCCTGCTCGACGGGACGGACCCGGCGCGTCTGGCCGCGCTCGCCCGGGGGACGGTGCACGGGACGCTGTTCCGCGCGCTCGACCCGCCGCTCCCGGCCCGCAAGCACTGGCTGCTGCACGCGACGCCCGTCGCCGGCCGGATCGTCGTCGACGACGGCGCGGCCCGGGCGCTCCGCCGGCACGGCGCGTCGCTGCTGGCGTCGGGCGTCGTCGCGGTCACCGGCGACTTCTCGCGCGCCGACCCGGTCGAGCTGGCGACCGAGGCGGGCACGGTGATCGGGCGGGGGATCGCGCGCTACGCGGCCCACGAGCTCGACCGGGTCCGCGGCCGTCAGAGCGCCGACGTCGAGGCGGCGCTGGGCTACTCGGGCCCGGCGGCCGTCGTCCACCGTGACGACCTTGCGCTCGTCGACCCCCGCCCCGATGACTGACACCGATTCGCTCTCCGACGTGGTCGCCGCCTGCAAGGCGGCCTCCCGACATGTCGCCGCACTCTCGACCGGCGCCAAGGACCGCGCGCTCCGCCGGATGGCCGACGCGCTCGCTGACCACCAGTCGGCCGTCCTGGAGGCCAACGCCCGCGACCTGGACGGGGCCCGGGAGCGGGGCCTGTCGGACGCGATGACCGACCGGCTGGCGCTGACGCCCGAGCGCGTCGCCAAGATGGCCGACGCGCTCCGCGAGGTGGCCGGGCTCCGGGACCCCGTCGGCGAGGTGTCCGACGTGCGGCGGCGGCCGAGCGGGATCGAGGTGGGCCGGATGCGGATCCCACTCGGCGTGATCGCCATGATCTACGAGGCCCGTCCCAACGTGACCTCGGACGCGGCCGGCCTGTGCTTCAAGGCCGGAAACGCCGTCGTGCTCCGGGGTGGCTCCGAGGCCATCCACTCCAACCGGGCCGTCGCCGCCGCGCTCCACGACGCGCTCGGCGCCGAGGGCATCGACCCCGCCGCCGTCACGCTCGTCCCGACGACCGACCGCCAGGCGATCAAGGACCTGATCGCCATGAGCGACCACCTCGACCTGGTGATCCCCCGTGGGGGAGAGGGCCTCATCCGGTTCGTCGACGAGCACAGCCGCGTGCCCGTCATCAAGCACTACAAGGGCGTGTGCCACCTGTTCGTCGACGAGACCGCCGACCTCGGCGTCGCGCTCGACCTCCTCCTCGACGGCAAGCTGTCGCGGCCCGGCGTCTGCAACGCGCTCGAGACGCTGCTCGTCCACCGCGCCGTCGCCGAGACGTTCTTGCCCCGGGCCCGCCAGGCGCTCGCGACCGGGGGCGCCGAGCTCCGGGGCGACGACGAGACGCGGCGGATCCTGGGCGACGCCGTCGCGGCGGCCACCGAGGCCGACTACCACGCCGAGTACCTCGCGCCCATCCTGGCCGTCCGCGTGGTCGACGGGCTCGACGCGGCCCTGGACCACGTCGCCCGCTACGGGTCTCAGCACACCGAGGTGATCGCGACCGAGAGCGTGGGGGCGTCGCGCCGCTGGGTGCGCGAGGTCGACGCGTCCGTCGTGCTGGTCAACGCGTCGTCGCGGTTCTCCGACGGCGGCGAGCTGGGGCTGGGCGCGGAGATCGGGATCTCGACGACCAAGCTCCACGCGTTCGGCCCGATGGGCCTGGAGTCGCTGACGACCCAGAAGTTCGTCGTCTGGGGCGACGGCGAGACGCGCCACCCGGTCCCGCCGCGGGGCTGACCGCGCCGGCCCGGCGGCGGCCTGGCGACGCGCGCCCGACCGTGCCGCCCAGACACAGAGCGCCCGCCTCGGTGACTCGACCGAGGCGGGCGCAGACGGGTCGGCGGGCGGCGGGACCGCCGGGCCGGCTCGGCTAGTAGCGACGCCGGTTGGCGCGGCGGGCCTTCTTGGCCGCCTCCTTCCGCTCCTCGCGCTTCACGGCCGAGGGCTTCGTGTAGGCCATGTTCTCGCGGAACGTCCGCAAGACGCGGGCGCGGTTGACGGTCCGCTTGAAGCGGCGGAGGGCGCGGTCGATGGACTCCTTGTCGCGTACTTTGATGCCGATGGCCAAGGCGATACCTGTCTGTGTGTGGGGAGGGCGGGGCGTGCCGAGTGCAGCCGACAAAGCTAGGGCGCCGGGCCGGGCCTACCAAGGGCATCCGGGCGAGGATCGGTGAAAAGCGGGAGGAGGCCGACGGACGACGGGGCTCGTCCGGGCTGCCCCCGCCTCGGTGCCGAGGCGGAGGGGCCGGGCGCATCGGGTGTCGGGCGCGAGCATCCAGGTCCCCCCGCACAAGGGCGACGATCGCACGGCGCCCTCACCGATCGCAGTGAGGGGTGCCCTGCACGAGGTGCCCTGCACGAGGGCCCAGTGGCGAGACGGCACCGACGGCCGGAGATTCCACCCGTCCACCCGTCCACCCGTCCACCCGTCCACCCGTCCACCCGTCCACCCGTCCACCATGCGCCTCGTTCTCGCCACCCGCAACCCCGGCAAAGTCGCTGAGCTCCAGGCCCGACTGGCCGGCCTCGGCGTCGAGCTGGTCTCGGCCGTCGACCTGGACGCGCCCGCCGTCGACGAGGACGCCGACACGCTCCGGGGCAACGCCGAGAAGAAGGCCCTCGCGCTCGTCGCCCACGCCGGACTGCCGGCCCTGGCCGACGACACCGGCCTGGAGGTCGACGCCCTGGACGGCGCGCCGGGCGTGTTCTCGGCCCGGTTCGCTGGCCCGGACGCCGACGACGCGGCCAACCGCCGCCGCTTGCTGGCCGACCTCGACGGCGCCGGCTCCCGGTCCGCCCGCTTCCGCACCGTCCTGGTCTACGCCGACGGCGCCCAGACGACGGCGTTCGACGGCGTGTGTGAGGGCGTCGTCACCGAGGCCGAGGAGGGGAGCGGAGGGTTCGGCTACGACGCCCTCTTCCGACCCGCCGACGGCGACGGCCGCACGTTCGCCCAGATGACGACGGCCGAGAAGAACCGGATCAGCCACCGGGGCCGGGCGCTCGGCGCCTTCGTGGCGTGGCTGGCCGGCCGGGAGGGCGCGGGCGATTGGCGCCCGGTGCGCCACTGGCAGCCAGGTTGAAAACGGGCCGGACGGGGCCGCTTGGTCCTCTCTTCACCCCGCCGCCGCCGGTCTTCACCCGGCCTTGGGGGAGCCCACGGGGGGGGCGGACTAGCTTCTGAGCCCTGCCCGCTTTCCGCCCGGCTCTCACCCCCCGATGTCCGTCTCTGCCAGCCTGATGCTCGGCGCCCTCGTGGGCGCGATCAACGCGGCGGCAGCGGCGTGGACGGCCCACCGGGCGACGCTGGGGCACCCCGACCGGGCCCTCCACCTGGTCTTGGGAGGGATGGTGGTCCGGATGGTGCTCATCTTGGGCGCCGTCGCGTTGGTGCTCGCGCTGTTCGAGGTCCACCGCGGCGCTTTCGTCGGTGGCCTCGGCCTCCTCTTCGTCGGCGGCCTCTTCGCCGAGATCGCCATCGTCCTCAGCCGGGCCCCCAGCTCCTCCCGGCCCCCCGCCGACGCCTAGCCCCGATGCGAACCGCCCTTCGTCTCGCCCTGCTCCTGTCGGTCACCCTCGCCGCCTTGGCGCCTGCCCGGGCGGCCGCCGACGACGGCGAGTTCGACGCCGTCCACCACACGGCCGACGGGTACTACCTCGACTTCATGCCGTTCGGCAAGGTCGAGCTGCCCCGCCTGTTCGTGACGCGCCGCGACGGGGCCGTCGGGTTCGACGTGTTCGGGTCGTCGACGGCCGCCGTCGCCTCGGGCCGCTACATGATCGAGTCGCACGGCGAGGGCGGCCACGCCGAGGGCGAGGCGCACGGGTCCGACACCGAGCGACGCCGAGAGCGGGCCTGGTCCGGCGCGACGACACCATGCTGACGCCCGAGGAGCTCGACGAGGCCAACGCCGAGGAGCTCTTGGGCGAGGACATCGAGGCCGAGGCGCCCTACGACGCGCACCTGGTCGCGACCGGCGACGGCGAGATCCTGTCGACCTGTCGATCTCGCGGCACCTGGTGTTCATCTTCCTGTCCATCGGGATCCTGTTCCTGCTGTTCCTGCCGATGGCCGGCAAGTACAAGCGGGGCATCGGGCGGACGAGCGCGCCGCGCGGCCTGCTCCAGAACATGTTCGAGACGCTCGTCATCTACGTCCGCGACGAGATCGCGCGGCCGAACCTGGGCGCAAAGGCCGACAAGTACCTCCCGTACCTGCTGACGGTCTTCTTCTTCATCCTGGTCTGCAACCTGATCGGGCTCGTGCCCTTCGGGGCGACCGCGACGGCGAACGTGACCGTGACGGCCGTCCTGGCCCTGTTCACGTTCGTGATCACCCAGATGGCCGGGACGAAGGACTACTGGATGCACATCCTGTGGCCCCCCGGCATCCCGTGGTTCGTCAAGCCGATCCTGGTGCCGATCGAGATCCTGGGCCTGTTCACCAAGCCGTTCGCGCTGGCCGTCCGGTTCTTCGCCAACATGACGGCGGGCCACCTGGTGATCCTGAACCTGATCGGGCTCATCTTCCTGGTCGGCGGGATGAACCCGGCGGCCGGCTACGGCACGTCGATCCCGGCGCTCGGCCTGACCCTGTTCGTCTACGGCCTCGAGCTGCTGGTCGCCTTCATCCAGGCCTACGTGTTCACGATCCTGTCGGCGCTGTTCATCGGGATGGCGACGGCCGAGCACGAGCACGACCACGACCACTCCGAGGACCACGGGTTCACGCCCCACGACGTCGCCGTGTCCCAGTCGAACGGCTACCACACGGTCCACAAGGAGCACGAGCGGACGGTCGGCACGGAGGCCGCGCTCGCCTAACCACACCCGCGGCGACCGCCGCAGCGGCCTCGGCCGCACTCCCGGGCGTCCCGCCCTCTTCTGACAACACCACCCAACCCTCTCGACTCATGGAGTCCATCGCTCTCGGTTACCTCGCCGCCGGCCTCGGTGCCGGCCTCTGCGTCCTCGGCGCCGGTCTCGGCATCGGCCGCCTCGCCGCCGCCGCCCTCGAGGGCTCGGCCCGTCAGCCGGAGGCCTCCGGCGACATCCGGACCACGATGATCATCGCGGCCGCCCTGATCGAGGGCGCCACGTTCTTCGGCCTGATCGTCTGCATCCTGATGGCGATCGGCTAGGGAGCCGGGCCGTCGCCCGACGGCCCAGCGCCGCCACGCCCGGGAGCACGGCCCCGCCGGCGCCTCGCCTCGGCGGGGCCGTGCATCGATTTCCAACCCCTAGCCCGACTCCCCGATGGCTCTCGTCCTCGCTGCCAGCCTGCTCTCGGCCAACTTCGGCCTGGCGATCTGGCTCACGATCGCGTTCGTCCTGCTGCTGATCTTGCTCCGCAAGTTCGCGTGGGGCCCGATCACGGCCGCGCTCCAGGAGCGCGAGTCCACGATCGAGGAGTCGATCACGCGCGCCGAGCGTGCCAACGCGGAGGCTCAGGCCCTGCTGGCCCAGAACGACACGGCCCGCCGCGAGGCGGAGGGGCAGGCCCAGAAGATCCTGGCCGAGGCGCGCGCCGAGGCCGACCGCCAGCGCGAGATGGCCAAGACCGACCTCCGGACGGAACTCGCCGCCGAGCGCGAGCGGGCCGCGGCCGAGATCGACCGCCAGAAGCAGCAGGCGCTCTCCGAGCTCCGCGCCGAGGTGGCCTCGCTGGCCGTCGCCGCCGCCGAGAAGATCCTCCGCAAGGAGATCGACGCGACCGCGCAGCGCGGCCTGGTCGACCAGTTTATCGCCGACCTGCCCCAGAACTAGGCGTGCGGGTTCGGGTTCAGGGTTCGTCGGGCCCTCCCACGTCCGACCCCCTACGACCCACCGCTATGGACCCCGTCGCCCGCCGCTACGCCCAGGCCTCTGACCGAGGAGGCCCAGTCCACGGGCGCGCTCGACGCGTCCGACGCCGACGTCGCGCTGATCGCGGAGACGCTCGGCCGGCTCGCGCGACCTCCGCATGGCGCTGACAAGCCCGGTCGATCTCGCACGACAAGAAGCTGGCGGTCCTGGACCGCCTCTTCGCGGGCAAGGTCGTCGACCTCACGATGCGCTTCCTCGAGCCTCCTGGTGTCCAAGCAGCGCGACGGGCAGATCCCGGCCATCCTGGACGCCTACCGCCTGCTCCGCGACGAGCGGACCGGGCACGGTCGAGGCCCCGATTCGGACCGCGACGCCGTTGTCGCCGGACGAGGCCGAGCGGCTCAAGTCGGCCCTCGAGGCTCGCGGTCGGGCTCGACGGTCCGGATGGACCTCCGGGTCGACCCGTCGCTCATCGGCGGGCTCGTCGTCCGCCTCGGTGACGTCGTCTACGACCGGAGCGTCAAGCATCAACTCGAAACCTTGCGCGGCCAGCTCGCCGAGCGCGCCGCCGTCTCGCCTGAACTAGCCCTCCGTTGTATGTGCGGCGCGGTTCGCGGTCGAGCCGCTCCCACTCTCCACGCCCACGACCCACGACAATGGCAACTGCGATCCGCCCCGACGAAGTGACCGGCGTGCTCCGCGAGGAGCTCGGCAACTTCTCCTCCGAGACCGACACGTACGAGGTCGGCACCGTGCTCCAGGTGGGCGACGGCATCGCCCGGCTCTACGGGCTGTCCAAGGTCCAGGCCGGCGAGCTCATCGAGTTCCCCGCGTCCGGCGTGACCGGGCATGGTCCTGAACCTGGAGGAGGACAACGTCGGCGCGGTGCTCTTCGGCAACGCCAACGACGTCAAGGAGGGCGACGAGGCCCGCCGCACCGGCCGGATCGCCTCGATCAAGGTGGGCGAGGGGATGCTGGGCCGCGTCGTCGACCCGCTGGGCAACCCGCTCGACGGCAAGGGCCCGATCGCGGGCGAGCTCTACGAGATGCCCATCGAGCGCAAGGCGCCGGGCGTCATCTACCGCGAGCCGGTGACCGAGCCGCTCCAGACCGGCATCAAGGCCATCGACGCGATGGTCCCGATCGGGCGCGGCCAGCGCGAGCTGGTCATCGGCGACCGCCAGACGGGCAAGACGGCCGTCCTGATCGACTCGATCCTGTCCCAGAAGACGACGCACGACGAGGGCGAGAAGCCGGTCTACTGCATCTACGTCGCCATCGGCCAGAAGGCGTCGACGGTCGCCACGTTCCAGGCCGCGCTCGAGCGCTACGGCGCCATGGAGTACTCGGTGATCGTGAACGCGCCCGCCTCGGCGCCGGCGCCGCTCCAGTTCATCGCGCCGTTCGCCGGCGCCTGCATCGGCGAGTACTTCCGCGACACGGGCCGCCACGCGTTGTGCATCTACGACGACCTCTCGAAGCAGGCCGTCGCCTACCGCGAGGTCTCGCTCTGCTCCGCCGCCCGCCGGGCCGCGAGGCGTACCCCGGCGACGTGTTCTACCTCCACTCCCGCCTGCTCGAGCGCGCGGCCAAGATCACGGCCGACGACACGATCGCGCGCGACATGAACGACCTGCCGGAGTCGCTCCAGGGCCTGGTCAAGGGCGGCGGCTCGCTGACGGCGCTGCCGGTCATCGAGACCCAGGCCGGCGACGTCTCGGCGTACATCCCGACCAACGTGATCTCGATCACGGACGGCCAGATCTTCCTGGAGTCCAACCTGTTCAACGCTGGCGTCCGGCCGGCCATCAACGTCGGCGTCTCGGTCTCGCGCGTGGGTGGCAACGCCCAGATCAAGGCGATGAAGAAGGTGTCGGGCACGCTGCGCCTGGACCTCGCCCAGTACCGCAACCTGGAGGCGTTCGCCAAGTTCGGCTCCGACCTCGACCCGGCGACGCAGCGCCAGCTCAACCGTGGGGCCCGCCTCGTCGAGGTCCTGAAGCAGGGCCAGTACGAGCCGGTGCCGGTCGCCGAGCAGGTCGCGATCATCTACGTGGCCGGCCAGGGCCTGATCGACGCCGTCCCGGTCGACCAGGTGCGCGCCTTCGAGAAGGACTTCCGCGAGGCGCTCCGCCTCAAGCACGCCGGTGTGCTCGCCTCGGTGGCGTCGCCTCGCGGCAAGTTGTCCGACGAGGCGACGGCCGCCTTCGAGCAGGAGGCCGCTGACCTCAGCGCTCGCTACACCGCGTAGTTCTGTCGGAGGGCCGTATCGCCGCGATACGTCCCGATCCCTGACCGATCCCTCCCACGCATGGCCTCTCTCCGCGACATCCGCAGCCGGATCGGCACGGTCCAGAACACGCAGCAGATCACGCGCGCCATGAAGATGGTGGCGGCGGCCAAGCTGCGGAAGGCGCAGGAGCGGATCTTTACGGCGCGGCCCTACGCGTTCAAGATCCGCGAGATGATCGGCCACCTCCGCCAACGGCTCGACGTCGCGACGCACCCGCTGTTCGAGGAGCGCGAGGAGGTCGGCGGCGCCCTGATCATCGTGGTGACCAGTGACCGCGGGCTGGCCGGCGCGTTCAACGCGAACCTCCTCAAGGTCGCCGAGGCGACCATCGCCGAGCGGTTCCAGGCCCAGCGCGACGCGGGCACGCTCCGGGTGGTCGGGGTCGGGCGCAAGGCGCACGAGTACTTCGGCAAGCGCGGGTTCGAGATGGTGGGCGACTACCAGGGCGTGTTCAACGACTTGCGCTTCCCGCTGGCCGGCGAGATCGTCGACCTGGCCGTCGAGGGGTTCGTGGCCGGCGACTGGGACGTGGTCGAGGTGGTCTACAACGAGTTCAAGAACACGATCACCCAGAACCGCGTCGCCGAGCAACTCCTGCCGATCCCGGCCGAGACGTTCTTTACGCCGGTCATGGAGGACGCCGCCGACGTCGACACCGAGGCGGGCGAAGTCTCGGACGTCGAGTACCTGTTCGAGCCCTCGGCCGAGGTGCTCTGGAGCGGCTCATCCCGGAGTACTTGCAGTACCAACTGTGGCGCGCGTTCCTGGAGTCGAACGCGTCGGAGCAGGGCGCGCGGATGGTCGCGATGGACAACGCGACCACGAACGCGGGCGAGCTCCTGAAGGAGCTCAAGCTGACCTACAACCGCGTCCGCCAGGCGGCGATCACGACCGAGATCATCGAGATCTCGTCGGGCGCCGAGGCGCTCAGCGCCGACTAACACGGTCCTTCGGCTCGGCCGTCGACCGCCCTGCCTCTCCGGAGTCAGGGCGGTTTTTCTTGGCGCGGCCCTCCGCCTCGGTGCCGAGGCGGGCCGGGCCGGCTACTCGCCGACCAGCAGGCGGGCGATCTCGCGGAGCGCCGGGCGGTCTTCGGCGTCGGTCCACTCGTTCTCCGCCTGGTCCGCTGCGATCTCGGCCGGGGTCCCGCTCTCCGACTCGACGCTCTCGGCCCCGGCGTCGAGGAGGGCGACGACCGCGTCCAGGCTGGCGGCGTAGACGGCCCAGTGGAGCGGCGTGTAGCCCTCTGCGGTGGTCGCGTTCGGGTCGGCCCCGGCGTCCAACAGAAGCCGCGCGACGTCGGCGTGGCCGGACCGAGCGGCGTAGTGGAGGGGCGTTTCGAGCGTCATGGTCATGGTCTGGGCGCCCCCCTCGGTGCCCGCCGTGGCGCGCGCGTCGGCGCCCGCGGCGAGGAGGAGCCGGACGGCGTCGGTGTCGCCCGCGTCGGCGGCGAGCATGAGCGCCGTCTGGTGGGACCCGTTGGGCTCGTCGACCATGCCCTCGGCCCTCTCGATGGCGGCGCGGAGGGCGTCGAGGTCGTGGAACGTGACGGCTTCGTGGAGCGAGAGCGTCGGGGCCCCGGCGACCAGTTCGAGGGTGAGCCGCTCGCGCGCGCCCGTCGGCTCGTCCGAGAACTGGACGGTCCACGTGCCCGGCATCGCCCGGGGCTCGTACGCCGAGCGCTCGTCGGTGAGCCAGACCGACACGTAGGGGTCCTCCTCGGGGTCGGCGCCGTAGACCTCGCCGTCGGGCTGGAGGATGGTGACGGCGACGACGTCGGAGGCCGGGCCGTAGAACCGGTTGGCGAGGCGGATCAGCAGCGCGTCGCCGTCGGCGACCTCGACCGTGTGCGTCCCGTCTCGCGTCGCGTCGACGGGTTGGGCGAGGGCGGAGGTGGAAAGGGCGAGGACCAGGAGAACCGAGCGCATCGGGGCGGGGGGGAGGCAGCGGCGCAGCCTACCGCCCCGTCTCGTGGGCCCGCCTCCCCCGGGCCGGGGAGGGCGCCCGCCTCGAGACCGAGGCGGGGGGAGCCGGTGAGCGGCACGGTCAGCGAGACGGGATCAGGACGAGGTCCTCCTGGGGCGGCGCGAGCCACTCGGCGCCGGTCTCGGTGATGACTACCATCTCCTCGACCGAGATCGTCTTGGTGTCGTCGCCGTCCAGGGCCCAGGTGTGGAACCCGTCGAACGCGAACGTCATGCCGGGCCGGAGCACGTCGAGCTGGCGCCCGGCCGGCGTCCGGCCGGCCTGCCCGCCGCCCAGGCTCGGGCCCGAGTCGTGGGCCCAGTAGCCGACCGGGTGCCCCGTGCTCCACATGACCGGGAGCGACCCGTCGGCCTCCATCTGGCGGCGCTGGGCCCGGTCCACGTCGACGCCCCTCGCGCCGGGGCGCATGGCGGCGAACGCGGCGCGGCTCCCCCGCTTGGCCGCTTCCCACCGGGCCTGCGCCTGAGCCGGCGGCGCGGTCTCGCCGGGCGCCAGGACGTAGGCGAACCGCTGGATGTCGGTCACCAGCTCACCGACGCGGATGCCGAAGTCGGTCTGGATAACGTCGCCCGGCCGGATCACGCGGTCGGTCGGGTGCGAGTGGCCCCGGTCCCGTCCCGAGTTGACGGCCGGGTTCTGGTCCGGCGCCCAGCCGTCGCCGACGCCGGCCTGGGACATCTTGGCCTCCAAAAAGTCCGCGATGTCGCGGTCCGTCGTGACGCCCGGGATGGCTGCCGCGTACGCCTCCACCTGCCACTGGGCGGTCAGGACGGCGGCCCGGCGCAGGATCTCGACCTCGGCGGGCGTCTTGACGGCCAGCCACTCGCCGATCAGGCGCTCGGCCGAGACCGTGCGCTCCATCCAGTCGCCCAGGCCCGTCTGCATCCGCTCGTACTGGGTCGACGACAGGCCGTCCGAGATCGGCGTCGAGCCCCGGTTGATGGCGAGGGCCGTGGGCGCGTGGCGCTCCAGCGCGGCGGCGACGGACGGCCAGACCGGCTCGCCACGCGGGATCTCGACCACCTCGTCCTGGGCGGCGAGCTCGGCCAGCGCGGTCGCCTCGCCCGCGGGCGACACCGCGACCGACGTCAGGCCGTCGCGGGTCCGGAAGAAGAGGAAGGCCGCCTCTCCGCCCGCGTTCTCGCAGCCGACGTGCCGGGCCATCGGGTCGTTGTCGTTCTCGCGGCAGAGCACGAGCCAGGCGTCGACCTCGGCCCGGTCCATCGCCTGGGGCAGTAGGCGGGCGATCCGGTCGGCGCGGATGGCGGGCCAGTCGTCGGCCGGTGGGTCGGTGACCGGTTGAGCATCGGCGGCGAGCGCGGCGAGGAGGGCGAGGGCGAGAGCGCGCATCGGCGAGGCGGTAGGGGAGGGCAACCTAGCGCTGGGGCGTGCGCGTTCACCGGACGTTCCCCGTCGGCCGGTTGCCCCTGCCCGGCGGCGGTTCTAGCTTGCGCGCCCGGCCGGGCCACGGCCGGCACCGGAGAGGTGGGTGAGTGGCTGAAACCACCGCTTTGCTAAAGCGGCGTGCCTGGAAACGGGTACCGGGGGTTCGAATCCCCCCCTCTCCGCCCCGTCCCGCCCCGCTGGCGCTCGCCGTCAGCGGGGCGCGTCGGTTTCCGCCCCTCCCTCGCCCCGCTCGCCATGCGCCCGCCCGTCCGTATCGCCCTGGCCGTCGTCGCCGTCGCCCTGCTCGTGCTCGGCGCCTGGGCCCTGTGGGGCGCCGACGCCTCCGAGGAGGAGGTCGCGCCCGCCTCGGTCGCCAACGTCGCCCCGGACGCGGTGATCGCGCCCGAGCTCACCGTCGCGAACGTCCGGATGGCCGGCGGCGAGGTGTCGGCGAGCGTGACCAACACCGAGTCCGAGTCGATGGACCGGGTCGTGGTCCGGTTCGACCTGTTCAGCGGGGGCGCGCCGGCGGGCGACGCGTCGGCGGTGGCGTTCGGGGTCGCGCCCGGCGCGACGGTCCGCGTCTCGTCCACGGTGCCGGGCCCGGTGACCATCGACAGCGTCGTCGTCCGCGAGACGGTCGCGACGCCCGGCCTCTAGCCCCGCCCGCCCCGCCCGCCTCGGCGCCGAGGCGGCGTGAGCCGGCGGCCCGCACGGGGACTGCACCGGGAGTCCACGCCGGTTTCGGACCGGGCGGGCCAGAGACCGGGGCGGCAGGCCGTTCCGGGCGAGCACTCCACACCGTCTCCCATGCGCGTCGCTCTCCTCTGTCTCCTGGCCGTCGTCGGCTGCACCTCCCCACGCCTGCCCGCCGTTGCGGAGACGACCTCCGAGGCCACGCTCTCCGGGACCGTCACCTACCGCGAGCGGATCGCGCTGCCGCCCGACGCCGTCGTCACGGTCCGTCTTCTGGACGTGAGCCTGGCCGACGCGCCGTCGGTGACGCTGGCCGAGCAGACGATTCCGGCCGAGGGCCGAAGCGTCCCGTTCCCGTACGCGCTCCGCTACGACCCTGACCGCGTCGACCCCCGTCACCGCTACGTCGTGCGCGCCGAGATCCGAGACGGCTCGGGCGCGCTCCGATGGACGACCGATACGGCCCTCCCCGTCCTCACCAACGGCGGCCCGTCCGACGACGTCGAGATCCGGGCGGTCCAGGTTCGGTCCGAGGCGGGTCGGGGAGACGCGACGGGCGTCCTGGCCGGCCCGATGTGGGCGCTCGTCGAGATCACGACGCCCGACGGCGGCACCGTCCGCCCGGACGCGGACGAGGCGCTAACCCTCACGTTCTCGCCGGACGGCCGCTACTCCGGCCAGGCCGACTGCAACCGGATCGCCGGGAGCTACACCGTCGGCGCGTCCGGCACCCTGGACCTGTCGGAGGGCGCGACGACGCTGGCGGCGTGTCTCCCGCCGTCGCTCGGCGCCCCGTTCGCCCAGGCGCTGGCCCAGGTCGAGCGGGCCGCCGTCGCCGACGGCCAGCTGGCCCTGCGCGGGCCGGGCGTCGCGCTCGTGTTCGAGCCGTCCGGGGCGATGGGGATGGCCCCCCAGGAGACGGGTCGGACGTTCGTCTACGCGTGCGACCCGGCGGTCACGTTTCGGGTCCGGACCGGGCCCGGCGAGATCGCGTTGTGGCTCCCAGAGCGGTTCGGCGGCCGGTACCTCGTGCTCGGCCAGGTCCGCGCGGCCAGCGGGGCGAAGTACCAGGACGGCCCGGTGACGGTCTGGACGAAGGGCGACCAGGCGACGCTGGAGGTCGACGGCGAGACGTTCCCCGAGTGCCGCCTCCAGGGGTGACCCCGCCCGCCTCGGTGCCGAGGCGGGAGGGGCTAGAGGTCGGGGGCGTAGCGGGCCGCCATCTCGTCCTGGGTCTCGGGCGGGCGCGGCATCCCGGTGTGGTCGTTGAGGATCTCGCGCGTCGGGGCCAGCGCCGACCGGTCCTGCCGGCTCTCCGGCGCCCACAGGGCCGACCGCATCAGCGCCTTGGCGCAGTGGAGGTAGGCCTCTTGGACGGTGACCTCTAGCACCACGCGCGGTGGGCGCCGCTCGTCGGCGAATGCAGCCGTCGCCTGGGCGTCGTCGCGGACCCGAGCCGTCCCGTTGACGCGCAGCGTCTCGTCGACGCCGGGGACGAGCACGAGGAGCCCCGCCCGGCCCGTCTCGACCACGTTCGCGAGCGAGTCGAGCCGGTTGTTGCCCGTCGCGTCCGGGATCCACAGCGTCCGGTCGTCGACGACGCGGACGAAGCCGGGGGCGCCCCCTCGGGGCGAGGCGTCGTGCCGGCCGTCGGCGCCCGACGTCGCCAGGACCACGAACGGCGAGAGCGCCAGGAACCGCCGGCAGTGGGCGTCGAGCCGGTCGAGCTGCTTGCGGAGCGCGCGGTCGCTAGGGTCGGGGTAGGGCTGGCGGAGCTCGGCGACGGAGTCGATCATGGTGGTCTCGGCGTGAGGCCCCGCGTCTGGGGAGGCGGTCTCGGGATACCGTGGCGGGCTTCACCTCGGGCGCGAGGCGGGCCGGGTCAGCTCGCCCCGGCTGGGACCCGGTAGTAAGTACGGACCTCGTGGCGGCGGAGGACGGCGGCCCCCCACGCCGCGAGCCCCCACAGAAACGCGAGCAACAAGGCGAACGGGGCCGAGTTGCGGGGCGACTCAGACAGCGGCTCGTCGCCGAGCGTCACCGGCAGGTCGGGCGGGACCCAGCCCGCCGCCACGGCGACCGCGAGCGCCGTCCCCAGCGCCGCCGGTACGACGGTCAGCGCCAGGGCGAGCGTAGGCGTGGCCGGCCGGCGAACGTGGAGCACGGCGCCGGCCGCCAGGTACAGCAGCAGAACCGGGAACCGGGCTGTCCCGTCGGTCCACACGCCCGCCACGTCGAACACGGTCAGGACGCCGATGGCGACCAACACACTCGCGAGACACTGAACGGATGTGGGCACGAGGAGGGGCGGAGAGGGCCGGGGGCCAACCTACTGCCCAGCTACGCCCACCTCGGGCCCGAGCCGGGCGGGGCTAGCCGGTCTCGGGGTGGGGCGCGGCCAGCCGCGTGTGGACGGCCTTGACCGCGACCGACCCCTCGCCGACCGCCCCGGCCACGCGCTTGGTCGAGCCCGAGCGGACGTCGCCGACGGCGAACACGCCCCGCAAGCACGTCTCGAACGTGCCGGGCCGCTCGTCGCCCCAGTCGTCGGACAGGCACTGGGCCGGCACGTCGGCGCCGGCCAGCACGAACCCCTTGTCGTCGAGCGCCACGCCCAGGCGGTGCGCGCCGTCGCCCTTGAGCCAGTCCGTGCACGGGCTCGCCCCGATAAAGACGAACAGGGCCGGCGTCTCGACGCGCTCCTCGGCCCCGGCCTCGGTGTCCTCGATGGTCACGCCCGACAGCGCCTCGTGGGCCGACCCGTCGCCCCAGAGCGCCCGCGCCTCGGTGTGGAACCGGACGTCGATCACGTCGGAGGCCAGGACCCGCTCCGAGAGGTAGCTGCTCATGCTCTCGCCCAGGTCGCCGCCGCGGACCAGCAGGAGCACGCGCTCGGCCCGCTCGGACAGGAACATGGCCGCCTGCCCGGCCGAGTTGCCGGCGCCCACCACGACCACCGTCTGGCCCTCGCACCCGCGCGCCTCCATCTCGGTCGCGGCGTAGTAGATCCCGGCCCCCTCGAAGTGGCGGAGGTTGGCGAGCGGGAGACGGTTGTAGTACGCGCCGGTCGCCACCAGGACCGTCCGGGCGCGGAGCGTCGGGCCGTCGCCCAGGGCGACGGTGTAGGCGTCGCCGTCGCGGCCGAGCCCGGTCGCGCGGCGCGGCGTGACCAGGCAGGCGCCGAACTTGCGGGCCTGAACCGTGGCGCGCGTGGCCAAGTCCGTGCCGGAGATGCCGGCGGGGAAGCCGAGGTAGTTCTCGATCCGGCTCGACCAGCCCGCCTGGCCGCCCGGCCCGGTCTCGTCGACGACGACCGTCTTGAGGCCCTCCGAGGCGCCGTAGACGGCGGCGGCGAGCCCGGCCGGGCCCGCCCCGATGATGACCAGGTCGGCCGTCTCGTCCTCGGGCAGGTCGCCCGCGATGCCAACCGCCTGGGCCAGTTCCAGCGACGTCGGCTGGTCCAGGACGGTCTCCGTCCCCCAGACCACGACGGTCCCGTCGCTGGCGTCGCGGCCCGCCTCGGCCAGGACCGCGGCGGCCTCGTCGTCGTCGTGCGTGAGCCAGCGGTAGGGGAGGTAGTTCCGCCGCGCGAACTCGGCCAGGCGGACGGCGTCCGGGTCGGTCTGGGCGCCGACGATCTTGAGCCCCGAGGTCCCGGCGCTGACCCGGCCCCGGCGCTCGGCGAACGCGGCCAGGATGGTCTCGGCCAGGTCCGTGTCGCGCCCGATCATCTCGCGGAACGCCTCGGCCGGGACCTGGAGCACGCGGCCGGTCTCCTCGACCCGGGCCGTCGCGTAGACGCTCTCGCCCAGCAGCAGGCCCATCTCGCCCAGCATCTGGCCTGGCCCGATGGGCTCGGACGTGATGGGCCGCTCGCACTCGAGGTCGGCGTAGACATCGACGGAGCCGTCCAGGACCACGAAAAAGTCGTAGCCCGGCTCGCCCTCGCGGAACAGGATGTCGCCGGCCGCGACCTCGCGGACCCGGCCCGCCTCGGTGAGCCGCCGGACCTGGGCGTCGGAGAGGGTGGGGGAGTCCGGGCGGTCGGCGTCGGCCATGGGGAGGGAAGCGAGGGGGCATGAGACGACGGCCTCTGCGGACGGTTCACCACGACGCCAACGGGCCGCGGGATCCGGCGGAATGTGGCGTCGTCTGAGCCGCTCCTTTTGACCCCCGACCCATGTCCCGTTTCCTACTCCCGCTCGCCCTCTGCTTCGCCCTTGGCGCCGCCCCCCTCCTCACGGGTTGTGAGACCGAGACCCAGACCGAAATCGAGTCCGACGGCGACGTCGACACCGACACCGAGCTCACGCTCGACGACGACGTCGAGGCCGACGCTGAGGAGGCTGCTCGGAACGCCGAGGCGGGCTTGGAGGAGGCCGGCCGCGCGGTCGGTGACGCGGCCGAGAGTGCCGGCGAAGCCGTCCGCGAGGCGGGCCAGGACGTCCACGACGCCGTCGACAGCAACGTCGACCTGGGCGACAACGCGGAGAACCAGTAGGTCCACGCGCGGACCGAGGCGGCCCGGCCGCTCCGGCCCCTCCGTCCTCCGGCGCGCTCGCCGGCTGGGCGGAGGGGCGTTCGCGTTCAGGCCCCGCCGCGTTCGAGCGCGGGGTCCCAGCCGGCGCCGTCGGCGGCGGCGCGGTACGTGGTCCGGAGGAACGCCAGGAGCGCGGCCTCGGGGTCGGCCGCCGTGCGGACGGCGTCGTAGGGCAGGACGAACTCGCCCAGGTCGGCGTCGTAGCGCGCGGCGTCGGGCGCGACCGGAGCGTCGCGGTAGCCGTCGGGCTCGGGGTAGGCGTACGAGTAGAACGCGGGCTCGCCCAGCCCCTGGCCCGGCCAGAACCCGGCGCTCGACACCTCGTGCGAGTAGGCCTCGCGCATCACCCGGTCGGCGAGGTGGGGCGCGCCGCCGGGGTGGGGCGGCGCCGTCCGGCCCGAGAACCGCGTCACGGCCAGGTCCATCGCGCCCCAGAACAGGTGGACCGGGCTGACTTTGCCGACGAACTCGGCCCGGAACCGGGTCATCACGCGCTCGACCGCGACGAGCACCTGGTGGTAGCGCGCGACGGCGTCCCGGTCGTAAGCGGCGTGCGCGTGGTCGTCTGGGAAGCGCGCGACGGGGTCCGGGATCTCGACCGGCATCGTCCAGATCTCGGTCTCGACGCCGACCTCGGCCAGGGCCCGCATGAGCCGGCCGTAGAACGCGGCGACCGTCATCGGGGCCAGGGCGAACGAGCGGCGGTCGCCGGCGGTCGTCTCGACGCGCAGTCGGTGGTCGGTCAGGTCGAGGGCGATCTCGAACGCGCCGTCCCCGTGGGGCACGAGCGACGTCGTGAGCCCGCGCGCGGTGACGTAGAGCGGGACGTGCCACGAGTGGTTGACCCAGGGCGCGTGCGCCAGCCGCACCTTGCCGACGATCTGGAGCCAGCGGTGGAGCGTGGCGGCGGTGTCGCGCCAGTCGTCGAGCGGGAGCGGAGACCAGGGCATCGGGCGTCGGGGCAGGGCCGGCAGGGTACGCCACCCGGCCCGCCTCGGTGCCGAGGCGGGTCAGTGGACGTCGAGCGGCGGGCCGAGCATCGTCATGCCGTGGGCCGCGAACAGGGGGCCCATCGCGGCGGGCGTGGGGGCGCCGCCGAGGGCGGCCAGCGCGCCGAGGAAGGCGTCCATCTGCCCCGCCGGCTGGAACGCGATCAAGAGCGACCCCGGCCCGTCCCCGACGTGGGCCCACACGTGGGGGACCGCCCGCGGTGCGAACACGGCGTCCCCGGGCCCGACCTCGAACCGCTCGTCGCCCACCTGGACGCGGTAGGCCCCGGACAGCACGTAGAACCACTCGTCCTGGGTGTGGTGGACGTGGAGCGGCGGGCCGCCGGTCGCCGTGTCGGTGTGCTGGACCACGTAGAGGTCGCCGCCGGTGTCGGTCGGGGCCACCTTCGCGTCGAGGCGGAGGCCCCCGAAGACGACGCGCGGTCGGCCGCGGCGGTCCTCGCCAGACCGGACGACGGTGCCTGTGGAGGCTCGGCGGGTGTTGCCAGGGGAGGGCAGCGAGGCGCAGGCGGCCATCGGCGCCGCCAGCGCGGTGGCCAGGAACGCTCGCCGAGGGACGGAGGGCACAGGCAGCGTGGGCGGGTGCCCGCCGAACGTAGGGCGCGGCGGCTCGGCCGCGACGCGGCGCGGCGAATAAACCGGCCCCTCCCGGGCCGTCCGCCTCAGCCGCCGGCCGCGCCCAGGCCCGCCAGGCGGCCCGTTGCCCAGGCCCACAGGAAGTTGTAGCCGCCGATGGGGCCGAAGGCGTCCAGCACCTCGCCGGCGAAGTGGAGGCCCGGCGCGTGCCGGCTCTCCAGCGTCCGGGTGTCGACCTCGCCGAGCCCGACGCCGCCGCCGGTGACCTCGGCCTTCTTGTAGCCCTCGTCGCCGGTCCAGGGCAGCGGCATCGCCGTCAGCACCTCGACCAGCCGGCGGCGCTCGTCGCGACGCAGGTCGGCGCGGGCGCGGTCGCCGGGGATCTCGGCCTCGACGAGCAGGCGGTCGGCCAGGCGCGCGGGCAGCGTGTCGCGCAGGGTGCCCGCGACCGTGCCCCGGCCGGGCTCGGTGAGCACGGCGTCCCACGCCCGCGCCGTCCGGTCGGACCACCCGACCAGGACCGGCGGCGCCTCGCCCCGGGCCCGGCCGAGCGCCGTCAGGTGCGACACGTCGAGGACGGCCGGGCCGCTGTAGCCGCGGTGCGTGAACAGGAACCCGCCGGCGGTCTCGAAGGCGCCCTTGGCGAGCGGCACGCGGACCTGGGCGTCGGACACCGAGACGCCCGCCAGGTCGGCGTGGAGCGCCGGGTCGGCGGTGAGCGGCGCGAGCGCCGGGTACGTCGGCTCGACGCGGTGGCCCAGCGTCCGCGCCAGCCGGAGCCCCCACCCGTCGCTCCCGGTCTTGGGGACCGACAGGCCGCCCGTCGCCACGACGACGGCCCGGGCCTGGACGGCGTCGCCGTCGCGGAGCCCGGCGGTCCACCCGGCGCCCGAGGCGGCCAGGGACGTCACGTCGGCGCCGGTGCGTAGGACGACCCCGGCCGTCTCGGCGGCACCGACGAGCGCGTCGCGGACGTCGGTGGCCCGGTTCGAGACGGGGAACAGCTTGCCCGTCTCGGGCTCCAGCGCCAGCGGCACGCCCAGGTCGTCCTCGAAAAAGCGCCGCTGGGCGTCGAGCGGCCACGAGGCCAGCATCCGGCCCAGCAGCCGGCGCGACGAGTCGGTCACGAACCGGCGCTCGTCGACGACCGACGGCAGCACGTTGCACCGGCCGCCGCCGCTGATCACGATCTTGGTCCCCACGCGCCGGGTCCTTTCTAGCAGGACCGTCCGGGCGCCGGACCGGGCGCCAAAGATCGCGGCCGTGAGACCGGCGGCGCCGCCGCCCAGGACGGCCACGTCGAACGGGGGAGACGGGGCGGGCGGGCGGTCCATGCCGACAAGAACGCTCGCGGCCCGGCCTCGCGGCGGCGGCGCGCTCGAACCCGGGGCGAAATCGGCCCGGGACGACGCCGGCCCGGCCCACCTCGGCCCGGCCCACCTCGGGCCGGTCCACCTCGGGCCGGCCCGCCTCGGCCCGGCTACGGGGGCGGCCACCGCTCGACCGAGGCGGGAGGCCGGGACGGTCGGGGGGCTCCCGGATCGGGGACGAGGCGGCGGCGCGGACGCGCGGGCGTCGCAACCGCTTGACATGGGGAGGGGAGGGGCGTACGTTGAAACTGTAACCGGTTACATAGCCGATTGCGATTCGTGAAGGCCGGTAGGCCTCGTTTTTTCAGCAGTCTCGGGAGCGCTTCCACAATGGCCGTCACCATGCGCGACGTCGCCCGGCACGCCGGGGTCTCGGTCGCCACCGTCTCGCGCGTGCTCAACGAGAGCGGCCCGGTGGGCGACGTGACCCGTGCGCGCATCCTGCAGACGGCCGGCGCGCTCCGCTACGTCCCCAACGGGACCGCCCGGAGCCTGACGACGAGCACGACCGAAACGATCGGCGTACTGCTCCCGAACTTGTACGGCGAGTTCTACTCCGAGGTCATCCGGGGCGTCGAGGGGGCCGTCCGCGCGCAACGTTACCACACGCTGCTGTCGTCGGTCCACGACGGCCCGGCCGAGCTGGTCTCGGCGCTCCGGACGATGGTGGGCCGCGTCGACGGGCTGGTCGTGATGTCGCCCGACATCGAGGCCGACGTGCTCCGGGCCAACCTGCCGGCCGCCCTCCCGGTCGTGCTCCTGGGGAGCGCCGTCACGGGCCACGCCGCCGTCACGATCGACAACCAGGCCGGCGCGGCCGCGATGGTCCGCCACCTGGCCCGCCTGGGGCACCGCCGGATCGCGCTCGTCGGCGGGGCCGCCGTCAACGCCGACGCCCAGGCCCGGCTGGCCGGCTACCGCCGCGCCGTCGCCGGAGACGGGCTCGACGCCGACCCGGCGCTCGTGGTCCAGGGCGACTTCACCGAGCAGTCCGGGTACGCCGCCGGCCGGGCGCTCCTGGCCCTGGCCGACCGGCCGACGGCCGTGTTCGCGGCCAACGACTCGATGGCGATCGGCGCCCTCCGGGCCTTCCGCGAGGCGGGCCTGGACGTGCCGGGCGACGTCGCGCTGGCCGGCTTCGACGACATCCCCGTGGCCCAGTTCGTCACGCCCGCGCTCACGTCGGTCCACGTCCCCATCCACGAGATGGGCGCGCGCGCCGTCGAGGCCGTTCTGGCCGGCGGCGGCCGGGCCACCACCACGCTCCCCACCCGTCTGGTCGTCCGCGAGTCCTGCGGCGGCTGACACCCCTTCGTTCCCCCACCTCCGGCTCCGGCCGGTCCTCTCACAACCCCCCCCGCGTCCATGACACGCTTCGCTACCCTCTTGGCCCTCGTGGCCCTCACCGCCCCGCTGGCGCTGGCCCAACCGGCCCGCACCGACAACGGCCAGTTCACCGACCAGGTGTACGCCCGCGACGTGGGCGCCGCCACCATCACCCTCGACGGGACCCTGAGCGAGCCCGAGTGGGACGACGCCGAGTCCGTCGAGCTCGCTTACGGCGGCTCGCCCTTCCTCCCCGGCGGTGGTTGGGAGACCCAGGGCGGCCCGTTCACCATGGACGCCCCGACCGACGGCGCCGACGGCACGCTCAAGCTCCTCCGCAAGGGGAACATGATCTACGTGGGCCTGACGGTCCGCGACAAGTCCATCGGTGGCACGCGAGACTTCTTCGCGCACGACGGCCTTGTGATGGCGATGCTCGACCAGCGTCGCCGCGACAACACGTTCGCCATCGCGGACACGTCGTTCCGGCCGAACTACTTCGGCGCTGCGAACACCGCCGAGATCTTCTACTCGTGGCTCAACCGGGGCGTCGGCAGCCTGGAGGTCGGTCAGGACACCGTCGGCCAGGCCCCGACCGTCGACGGGTCCGGGATCCTCGACCGTAGAGGGCCGGACGAGCGGATCGACCCGGACCTCCTGGCGGTCTCGTACTCCATCGACGGCGTTGCCAACGACGACTTCAACGGCAACGCGACCAAGACGGAGGACGTCGGCTACGTCATGGAGCTCTCGATCAACGCCGAGACGTTGGGGTTCGACCTCGACGGCGGCGACGCGGTCCCGATCACGTTCGGGCTCATCGACCTCGACTACTCGTGGCCCAACGACCCGGACCTCCAGTACCGGACGCGGGCGTGGTTCCAGAACCCGTGGGGCGGCAACATGCCGTGGGGCGTCGCCTACGTCGTCGGGACCGAGAACTCGGTCGAGCCCGACCTCTCGGTCCCCCAGGGCGCCGTCACCGTCGACGGTGAGCTGACCGAGGCCGTCTGGGCCGGGGACTCCCCGGTCTCGCTCCGCTACATGATGACGGCGGAGGAGCTCGACGCCCTGCCCGGCGCCGGCCCGCTCTACACGAGCTGGTTCCGGCCCGGCGCCGACGAGAACATCCCGGTGGTGGACGCCTCCAACGGCGCGTTCCGGTTCGCCTACGACGACAAGACGCTCTACGTCTCGCTCGACTCCGACGACGCGGCCATCAGTGGCAACACGGTCTCGGAGGGCCGCTACGACGGCTTCCGCCTGACCATCCGCGACCTGACGCCGGAGACCCCGCGTGTGGAGTTCTCGCGGTACGAGGCGTTGGCATACACCGTCGTGGTGGATTCGAGCGGCACCGCGCGGCTGCTCGAGAACGCGCTCGACAACGACGGCGTCACCGCCGCGGTCTTCCTCAAGGGGTCCTCGACGGTCGCCGACCCCTCGGACATCGACGAGGGCTACTCGATCGAGATGAGCATCGACCTGACCGAGGTCGGGATCGACATGTCGCGGGGCCTGTTCTGGGTCGGCGCGAACTACTTCGACGGCGACGACCTCGACCCGGCCGAGAACAGCTACGGCACCCGGACGTGGTGGCTCACCGAGCGTGGCGGTGGGGGCCCCGGCCCCTCGGCCCGCGCCTTCCTGGCCGGCAGCATGATCACGGCCGACGAGAGCGGCCCGCGCGGTGACGACGTGCTCCGCGTGCTCGGCACGGCGCCGAACCCGTCGGCGACTCGGACCCAGGTCCGGTTCGCGCTGGCCCAGGCGTCGGACGTGACCGTCGAGGTGTTCGACGTGCTCGGCCGCCTGGTCCAGACGGTCGAGGGCGGGCTGCTGCCGGCCGGCGACCGCGCCGTCTCCGTCGACGCCTCGCGCCTGAGCGCCGGCGCCTACGTCTACCGCGTCCGGCTCGGCGACGGCACGACCGCGACCGGCCGGATGCTCGTCGTCCGCTAGGGACCCGGGCCGGGGGCGCGGTGCCCCCGGCCCTGCCATTCGACGATCCGATCCGAGGCGGGCACGGTGCCCGCCCCGGTCATCGGGCCCGACCCACTGTCGCTATGACCACTCGGCTCCCCCTGCACGCCCGTCTCCGGACGCTGGCGCTCACCGTCCTCGCCCTCGTGGCGACGGTGAGCGCGAGCGCCCAGACCAGCAAGCTCTCCGGCCGCGTCGTCGACCAGGACGGCCAGCCCCTGATCTCGGCCTCCGTCTTGGTCGTCGGCACGACGTACGGCGCCGCGACCGACCTCGACGGCATCTACAACATCCTGCGCATCCCGCCCGGGACCGTCTCGGTCCGCGTCAGCAGCATCGGGTACCAGACCCAGCTGGTCGAGGGCGTCCAGATGCGGTCCAACACGACCACCAGCTCAACGTGACCCTGGCCGACGAGACCGTCCGCGGCGAGGAGGTCGTCGTCACCGCCGAGCAGCCCGTCGTCGACGTCACCCAGACGAGCACGCTGGCGACCATCGGCCGCGACGAGATCGCGGCGCTTGCCCGTCCAGGAGCTGGCCGACGTGGTCAACCTGCAGGCCGGCGTCGTCGACGGCCACTTCCGCGGCGGCCGGATCGGCGAGGTCCAGTTCCAGGTCGACGGCGTCTCCGTCAACAACCCCTACGACAACACGTCCACGCTGACGCTCGACCGGTCCGTGCTCCAGGAGGTCCAGGTCATCTCCGGGCACGTTCGACGCCGAGTACGGCCAGGCGCTCTCGGGCGTCGTCAACGCCGTGCTGCGGAGCGGCGACCCGAACCGGTACGAGGGCTCGTTCGAGGTCTTCGGCGGCGACTTCGTGAGCCCCGGCAACGACTCGACCCAGGTGCGGACGTTCATCGGCGGTCGCGACTCGGTCGCGACCGTCGCGCAGGCCCCGTACGTCAGCGACATCGACCCGACGTCGCGGCTCAACCTGCAGGCGAGCGTGAGCGGGCCGGTCCCGCTCGCTCCCCAACACGACGTTCCTGGCCAACGGCCAGCGGTTCACGAGCGACGGCCGGATCTCGGGGACCCGGACGTTCGTGCCGACCGACACGAGCAACTTCGAGACCAACGCAGTTCAACCCGACCGGCGACGGGGCCGTCGTCCCGCTCGGGTTCAACCGGCGGTGGTCGTACCTCGGCAAGGTCCAGAACACGTCGATCCCGAACGTCCGGCTGGACTACCAGCTGATCGGGAGCGTCCGCGACGGGATGAGCACGAGCTACGCCTACCGGTTCAACCCGGACGGGGCGCGGCGCCAGCGCGAGATCTCGTACGTCCACGGGCTCGGGCGTGCTGCACACGTTGTCGAACAACGTGTTCTACGAGCTCAACGTCCGCCAGAACGTGTTCAACTTCTCCGACTACCGGTTCGAGAGCCTGGGCACGCTCCCGGAGACGGGCACGCGCGTTCCGCTCCCGGACGACTCGCCGTACTTCGCGGCCGGCCGGCCCATCGGGTCGCAGAACTTCGAGAACGGGGCGATCATCCAGGGCGTCGACCTCGGCCGGTTCGTCCAGCGGACGAACGCGGTCGTGGCCAAGGGCGCCATGACGGCCCAGGTCACCAACGTCCACCTGATCAAGGGCGGCTTCGAGTTCCAGCGGTCCGAACGTCGAGTTCGGCGACGCCGGGCTCGGTCCAGCCGCTCATCATCGACGGGGTCCAGCGGCTCGGCGTGCTCCGGGACACGCTGGGCGCCCAGATCATCGACTTCCAGCCGGTCCAGGGCGCCGCGTTCGTCCAGGACCGGATCGAGTGGGGCGACCTGCGCGTCCGGGCCGGCCTGCGGATGGAGTACTTCGACGCCAACGCGACCGTCCCGAGCGACCTGGCCAACCCGGCCAACTCCATCGAGGGCGCGCCCGAGTCGGTGCCGGTCGACACGACGCCCAAGGTCGTGCTCGCGCCCCGCCTGGGCGTCTCGTTCCCGTTCCTCGACCGGGCCTCGCTGTTCTTCTCGTACGGCCACTTCTACCAGCTCCCCGGCCTCGGGACGTTCTTCAACAACGCCGACTACTCGGTCCTGCAGGACTTGCAGCAGGGGAACGAGGGCTCGCCAGGGCATCCTGGGCAATCCGGACCTCGACCCCGAGTTCACGGCCCAGTACGAGTTCGGGTTCAAGAGCCGCGTCACGCGCGACCTGGGGCTCGACGTGAGCCTGTTCTACAAGGACATCCGCGACCTGCTCGGCGTCGAGTTCATCCAGACCTACACCGCGGCCCAGTACGCGCGGTGGACGAACGTCGACTTCGGCAACGTCCGCGGGTTCACGGTCTCGGTCGACCAGCGCGACCTCGGCCCGCTCTCGACCACGCTCGACTACTCGTTCCAGATCGCGAGCGGCAACACGTCCGACCCGCGCGAGACGTTCAACCGCGTCCAGGGCGGCGACGACGCGCTCCCGCGCGTGGCCCCGTTCAACTGGGACCAGCGGCACACGCTCAACGCGACGGCCATCCTGTCGCAGCCCGAGAACTACAACGTGACCGGCATCCTGCGGATGGGCTCCGGCCAGCCGTACACGCCGTCGCTGGGGACCGGCTTCGGGGCCAACCTGGAGCCCAACTCGGGCCGGAAGGACCTGTCGGTCGTCGTCGACCTGCGCGCCGAGAAGTTCCTGAACGTCGGGCCGGGCGGCGGGACCGCGTTCGTCCGCGTGTTCAACGTGTTCGACAGCTACTACCAGAACGGCGTTCGTCTACGCCGACACCGGCAGCCCGTTCTACACGCTCAACCCCCAGCAGCAGCTCAACCCCGACCCGACCCGGTTCGCCGACCCGCGCCGGATCGAGGTCGGCGATCTCGCTGCGCGCCGTCCCGAGCGCGCGTACCGAGGCGTGAGGCCGCGCCCGACCCCGTCCTGACGTCCCGCGCGCCGCGCTCCGCACGTCTCTCCTCTTGATCGGATGACCCGACCGTTCTCCTCCTCCTCGCCGCGCTGCTCGCCTCGCGTGGCCGCGAGCGCCCAGACGCCGCTCCCCGTGACGCCGCCCGAGTTCCGCGGCTCGCATCAACCAGGAGCGCCAGGGGCTCCACGATGCCAACCGGATCCGGACGCTGTTCTACAACTACGGGATGGTCGGCGACTTCGAGGGCAACGCGGACCTCAGCGTGTTCCACTCGGTCGAGGTCCCGCGCGGGGTCGGGCTCAACTACTCCGACGGCGTCACGCCCTACGTGCTGGCGCGCGTGACGCAGACGAACGGGACGCAGGCCTACGTCATGCTGACCGGCTTCCGCGAGCGCCAGGCCCGGAGCCCGATCACCAACCGGATCATGCGGTTCGAGCCCCGCCCCGGCTACGTCGAGACGGACCCGGCCGTCAACGTGGGCCGCTCGATCGCGATCTCGAACGACTTCCGGACGTGGCCCGGCGCGGCCAACTCGAGCGGCGACGCTCGACCCGGACGCGAACCCGGCCGAGTGCTGGTACGACAAGCGCGACGACGCGCGACGACCCGGGCTGGTGCGGCTCGTGGAACGGCTTCTTCGGCAAGCGGCCCAACGCCGACCAGGAGTCGTTCTTCGTCATGGACGACAACCTCTACGACGCCTTCCGCTTCTTCCCCGACGACCGCGACCAGACCCGGCGCGGGCTGGGGCTGCGCGTCGAGGTCCGCGGCTTCCAGTGGTCGAACCCCCAGGCCCAGGACGTCATCTTCTACCACTACGACATCGTCAACGAGTCGACGACGCGCTACGACGACATCATCTTCGGGCTCTACATGGACTCGGGCGTGGGCGGCGTCGGGCATCTCGTGCGACGGCGTCGCCGAGAGCGACGACGACAACGCCCGGTTCGTCCGGAACGTCGACGGCCGGCCCATCGACCTGGTCTACACCTGGGACGAGAACGGGAACGGCGTCAGCCTCCGGTCGAACTGCGAGCCGACCGGGCTACCTCGGCTACGCCTACCTCGAGACGCCCGGCGACGCGACCGACGGCATCGACAACGACGACGACGGGATCACCGACGAGCGCCGCGACAACGGGCCCGGCGACCGGATCGAGGGGCAGGACGCCAGATCCGCGCGGCCATGCTCGCGCGGGGCTACGACCTGGCGGCCTTCGAGACCGAGTACGGGGCCCTGGAGCAGCGGCCGGCCTACGTCGCCGGCGTCTGGTGGACGGGCGACGAGGACCTCGACTGGACCGCCGAGTTCTCGGACACCGGCCGCGACGGCGTCTACGCCGACGACCGGACGTTCGGCTCCGGCACGCCCGACACCGGCGAGAACGACGGGATGCCGACCGACGGCGAGCCCAACTTCAACCAGACCGACATCACCGAGTCGGACCAGATCGGGCTGACGGGCTTCAAGCTCAACCGGATCCGGGGCGCGGGCGAGACCGACGGGATCGTGTTCTTCACGAACGAGCAGAACTGGCCCGAGCGGCTCTACGACCAGTTCTCGAACCCGAACCCGAGCGTCGCCTTCGACCCGACGATCGTCAACAACTACAACATCGGGTTCCTGTTCGCCTCCGGCCCGTTCACGCCTCGACGTCGGCCGGCGCGAGCGGTTCAGCCTGGCGCTGGCCTACGGCTCGAACCTCACGGACCTCCAGGACAACGTCGAGGTGGTGCAGTCGATCTACGACGCCAACTACCAGTTCGCGACGCCGCCGCCGCTCCCGACCGTCCAGGCGTTCGCCGACCGACGGCGCGGTCACGCTGATCTGGGACACGCGCGCCGAGCGGTCCATCGACCCGGTCACGAACACGAACGACTTCGAGGGCTACCGGATCTACCGCTCGACGGACCCCAACTTCCTCGACCCCCAGGTCATCCTGGACGGCCGCGGCACGGGCCCGCATCGGGAACGGCCGGCCCGATCGCCCAGTTCGACCTCGCCAACGGGGTCCGCGGGTTCTCGAACCTGGCCGTCAGCGGGATCCAGTACTACCTGGGCAACGACACCGGGCTCACGCACCGCTTCACCGACACCGACGTCGTCAACGGCCAGACGTACTACTACGCCGTGACGGCCTACGACAGCGGGCTCGGAGGCCTTCAACTTCTACCCGTCCGAGAACGCGATCACGGTCTCGCGGACGCTCCGCGGCGGGACGATCCTGCCGCCGAACGTGGTCCAGGTGCGGCCCAACGCGCGCGTGCCGGGCTACGTCGGCGCGACGGCGAGCGCGGCGGCCCAGTCGGCCGGGACGGGCACGGGCACCGTCGAGGTGGGCGTCTTCAACTCGGACGCTGGTGCCCGACGGGCCGCTTCCGGATCGAGTTCGAGGGCCCGACGACAGCGTCCGCGCGCGGACCTACTCGCTGGTCGACGCCGACACGGGCGAGGTCCTGTTCGAGGGCGGCGACGCGCTTCGACGGCGAGCCGGCCGGGCCGATCGCGCTGGGCGTCCAGCCCGTCGTGACGACGCTCGCCGAGCGTCCAGGTGGACCCCGACGCGAGCGGGTTCACGGCCGGCTCGGCCGGCGTCACGCTGCTGGGGTCGTACCAGAACGGGCTGCCGAACGACCTCCGGCGGCCGGGCTACCCCGAGGACGTCGTCATCACGTTCTCCGACGTCCCGGTCTCGACCTCGCGGCCGGCCATCGGCCAGCCCGCGACGCCGGCCAAGTTCCGAGCCGTCGGGGCGGAGTCGGGCTACGAGTACGAGTTCTTCTTCCGCGACCTCGACGGCGACAACACGCTCAGCGCCGCGGGCGAGTTCATCGACCTGCTGACGCCCGACGGCCGAGGGCTCGACCCGGCTCCGCCCGACCTGGCGGATCGAGGTGACCGACGGCGGCGGGCGACCCGCCGGCCGGGCGACGTCTACCGGCTCGTGGTGCCAGACGCCGTTCGGGGCCGGCGACGCGTTCGAGTTCACGACGACGCGGCCTCCGGATCGACGCGGCCCAGGCGGTCCAGCAGTTCGAGGACCAGGAGCCCTACGTGGTCCCGAACCCGTACGTCGCCGCGGCCTCGTTCGAGCCCGAGCGGTTCGCGACGGCCGGGCCGCGGGCCGCGCCGGATCGAGTTCCGCGCGATCCCGGCCAACGCGACCGTCCGGATCTACACGGTCACCGGCGACCTGGTCCAGACGCTGCGCCACGACGGCCTGACGACCGGCATGGTCCCGTGGGACCTGCGCTCGAAGGACAACCTCGAAGTCGCGCCGGGCCTCTACATCTTCCACGTCGACGCCCCCGACGTGGGCGAGTCGGTCGGTCGGTTCGCCATCATCAAGTAGCCGCATGACACGCACGCTTCCTCCTCGCGCTGGCGCTCGGTCGCCGCCGCCTCGCGCGGGCGCCCAGACCAAGACCGGCACCACGTTCGGGCAGTTCTTGCTCATCGAGCCCAGCGCGTCCGTCGCCGCCCAGGGCAACGTCGGCGCGACGACCCGGTCCGACGTGCTCTCGGCGTACTACAACCCGGGCGCGCTCGGCTTCCAGACCGGCGTCCAACGCCGGGTTCTCGCACAGCGCCGTGGCTCGCCGACATCGACTACAACTACGCCGCGGTCGCGCTCAAGATGGGCTCGGCCTCGACGGTCGCGCTGTCGGTCTCGTCGCTCACCTCGGGCGACATCGACGTCCGCACGGCCGAGCAGCCGCTGGGGACCGGCGAGCGGTACTCGGTCGAGGACCTGGCCATCGGGATCGGGTACGGGCGCCAGTTCACGGACCGGTTCGGGGCCGGGCGCCCAGGTCAAGTACGTCCAGGAGACGATCTGGCGGAGCTCGGCGCGGACGGTCGCGCTCGACGCCGGCGTCATCTACGAGCTGCCGTTCCAGGCCGTCCTGGGGGCGAGCATCTCCAACTTCGGCCTGCCGACCTCCTTCGACGGGACCGACCTCCGGATCCGGTTCGACCAGGACCCCGACGTGTTCGGCGACAACGACAACCTCCCGGCGGCGCTCGTGACCGACGACTACGCGCTGCCCGGTGTTCTTCCGGGTCGGCATGAGCGTGCCGGTCCAGGTCGGCGACAGCCAGATCACGCTGGCGGCCGACGCCTACCAGCCGAGCGACAACAGCAACAGCGTCAGCGTGGGCGGCGAGTGGACCTACGCGAACCTGATCTCGGCGCGCGCCGGGCTACCAGGACCTGTTCCTGGAGGACGGCGAGGGCGGGCTGCGGCTGGGCGGCGGCGTGGCCTACCGCGTGAGCGGCTTCGACCTCCACTTCGACTACGCCTGGGCCGACCACGGCACGCGCCTGGGCGCGACCCAGCGGTTCACGCTCGGCCTCGGGCTTTAGAGCGTGAGGCGTGCGGGAGGGGGACTCCCGTCGCCATCGCTCGCTCGCGCCACGTTCCGCCCGCACTCTCCATTCTCCACACCTCGTCCTCGTGCTCCGTTCGCTCCTCCTCGCCGTCCTGCTCGCCGCCGGGGCCAGCGCCCAGACCGCGACGCCGATCTTCGACGAGGACGACGCCGGGAGCGACGGCTACTACGAGGCCTCCGAGGGGTCGCGCGTCGGGCGCGCGACGCTCGAGCTGGCCGGGCCCGACGGGCGCCGGCTGCCGGTCGCCTCGGGCGACGCCGCCCGCGGGACGGACTACGGCGTGCTGACGCTACGCCCGCGACGGCGGGGCGTGGTCGATCGTGGTCGGGCGCGCCGGGCTTCGCCGCCGCTCGACCTGACCGAGGCGGACAGCCTGGTGCTGTTTCTGAACGGGCCGGTCGGCGTGCCCGGCGTGGCGCTGCCCCGGCTCGCGCTCCAGGACGCCGACGGGGACCGGACGATCGGGCTGAGCGCTCGACTTCGGCACGCGCGTCGGGTTCGACCGGAACGGGAGCGGGTTCCTGAGCGGGTCGCGACCGACCTGGCGTGACGGTGAGCTACGTCGAGTCGCTCCCGGCGGACCTGGTGCGGCCGGGCTACCCGGAGTCGATCCGCGTCACGTTCTCGGACCAGATGGTCGCCACGTCGACGCCGGCCATCGGGCTTCCCGGCCACGCCGGCCCGGTTCACGGTCGCGACCGAGGGCGGGCTGCGCGCTCGCCGTTCCGGTTCCGTGGACACCGACGACGACGGGACGCTGAGCGCGACCGGCGACTACATCGAGGTCTTGACGCAGGACCCGGCGACGGGCGCGCTCCGCCCGACGTGGCGGATCGAGGCGCAACGGCCGCGCCGGCGACGCCGCCGACGCTGGCGACGTGTACCGGCTGGCCGTGTTCAACAGCGGCGTCGACGACGACCCGGCGACGTGGCAGCGCCGCGCGGTCTCGATCGCCGACTTCGGCCCGCTCGGCGACGTCGACCGCGGCCAGATCGCGGGCGTCGTGCTCGAGAACCCGGACGGCCGCGACGCCGAGCGGACGCTGTGGATCGACGCGCTCGGCGCGCGCCGGCGTACGACGGCGCCCCGACGGGCCCCGCCGCCGCCGACCGGGATGACCGCCGAGGTGGGCGACCGGACGGTCCGGCTCCAGTGGACGCCGGCGCCCGGCGCCAACGGCGTCGTCGTCTACCGGCAGGACGCGCGCGGGCGAGGCCGTTCGTCCGGATCACGCCGTCGGTCGTCCGCCAGGACGAGTTCTTCGACCTCGACGCGGTCAACGGCGAGACCGTCCGCTACGTGCTGCGGTCGGCCGTGTACGACGGGCTCGGCCCACCGCTCCTGGGGCCGGACTCGGCGCCCGTCGACGGCGACGGCCGGCGGCGCGACCGACCCCTACATCGACGAGACGGCGCGGCGGGCGTTCGACTACTTCTGGCTGGAGGCGAACCCGGCGAACGGGCTCGTCAAGGACCGGAGCACGCCGGGCTCGGCGTCGTCCATCGCGGCGGTCGGGTTCGGGCTCTCGGCCATCACCGTCGCCGTCGACCGGGGCTGGATCACGCGCGAGCAGGCCGTCGAGCGGACGCTGGCGACGCTGGACTTTTTCGCGACGTGCCCCCAGAGCGACGCCGCCGTCGGGCGTCTGCGGCTACCACGGGTTCTTCTACCACTTCCTCAACATGCAGACGGGCGAGCGCCAGGGGACGAACGAGCTCTCGACCATCGACACGGCGCTGCTGCTGGGCGGCGTCCTGCACGCGGCGCAGTACTACGACGGCGCCGGCGACGAGGCCCAGCATCCGCGAGCGGGCCGACCAGATCTGGCGCCGCGTCGAGTGGGACTGGGCCGCCAACCGGCCGCCCTTGGTGACGCTGGGCTGGAAGCCCGAGGCGGGAGGCGGCTTCGACATCTGCAACGGCGGGCTGTGCGACTGGAACGGCTACAACGAGGCCATGATCTTGTACGTCATGGGCCTGGGCTCGCCGACGCACCCGCTGCCCGGCAACGCCT
The DNA here is from genome assembly GCA_963740235.1 of uncultured Bacteroidota bacterium. Lineage (GTDB taxonomy): Bacteria > Bacteroidota > Rhodothermia > Rhodothermales > Rubricoccaceae > Rubrivirga. Next base: position 65,036 of record CAVUDG010000007.1, on the reverse strand, counting down.
GGGACGCGTGGACGGCCGGCTACGAGGGCCAGTGGCAGACGCACTACGGCTACGAGTTCCTGGTCTTCCCGCCGCTCTTCGGCCACCAGTACAGCCACGTCTGGATCGACTTCCGCGACATCCAGGACGACTACATGCGGGGGCGGGGAGCACCTACTTCGAGAACAGCCGCCGCGCGACGCTCGCGAGCCAGGCCTACGCCATCGACAACCCGGGCAACTACCCGAACTACTCGGCCGACGAGTGGGGGCTGACCGCCTCGGACGACCCGTTCGGCTACCGGGCGCACGGCGCGCCGCCGGCCCAGAGCGACAACGGGACCATCACGCCGACCGCGGCCGGCGGCTCGTACGCCTTCACGCCCGAGATCTCGCGCGCCGCCCTGCGGACGTTCTACGCCCGCTACTACGCCCGTCTGTGGGGCGAGTACGGCCTGCGCGACGCCTACAACATCGAGGAGAACTGGTTCGCGACCGACGTCCTGGGCATCGACCAGGGGCCGATCGTGCTGATGATCGAGAACGAGCGGACGGGCGCGATCTGGGACGTCGTTCATGACGCACCCCGACGTCCGCCGCGGGCCTGGAGCGGGCCGGGCTTCGACCTGGCGCCCGTCGCCGCGCGAGCCCGGGCCCACCGTCGAGGCCGCCGTGTCGCTGGCGCCGCCCGTCGCCCAACCCGACCGCCGGCCGCGTCCGCCTCGGCGTGTCGCTGGCCGAGGCCGGGCCCGTCCGGCTGACCGTCCACGACGTGCTGGGCCGCGAGGTCGCCGTGCTGCTCGACGGCGAGCGCGCCGGCCGGCGCCGCACGCTGCTCGAGTGGACCCCGAGGCGGTCGCGTCCGGCGTCTACGTCGTCCGCCTGGAGGCCGCCGGCCTCGTCCGCACCCGCACCGTCGTCGTCACCCGCTGAGGGGCGTCGCGACGCGCTCCCCCCCGTTTTTCCTGCCCCCGTCGAATGCCCACCTCCAACGCGCTCCTCGTTCTCCTCGCCGGCCTGCTGGCGACGGCCGCCGTCCGCGCCCAGCCGGACCCCGCGTTCGCCGCCGGCTACGACCTCGACGCCGAGGCCGCGTTCGTCGAGGACCTGCTGTCCCAGATGACGCTGGCGGAGAAGCTGGGCCAGCTCACGCAGTACACCGGCCAGTGGGCCGTGACCGGCCCGGCCGTGACCCAGGGCGGCGAGGACGTAGATCCGCGCCGGCGGCGTCGGCTCGTTCCTCAACGTCTACGGGGCCGACGTACACGCGCCGCGCCCAGGAGGTCGCCGTCGAGGAGAGCCGCCTGGGCATCCCGCTCATCGTCGGGTACGACGTGGTCCACGGCTTCCGGACGGTCTTCCCGGTCCCGCTCGCCGAGACGGCGTCGTGGAACCTCGACGCCGCCGAGCTCGCCGCCCGCGTCGGCGCCCGCGAGGCCGCGGCCTCCGGCCTCCACTGGACGTTCGCGCCGATGGTGGACATCGCCCGCGACGGGCGCTGGGGCCGGATCGTCGAGGGCGCCGGCGAGGACCCGTACCTCGGCAGCCGGTTCGCCGAGGCCCGCGTCCGCGGATTCCAGGGGCCGACGCTCGCCGGGCTGGCCTCCGACACGACCGTCGTCGCGACGGCCAAGCACTTCGCCGGCTACGGGTTCGCCGAGGGCGGGCGCGACTACAACACGACCGACTTCTCAGCGAGCGGACGCTCCGCGAGGTCGTCCTGCCGCCGTTCCAGGCGGCCGTCGACGCGGGCGCGCAGACGCTGATGTCGGCGTTCAACGAGATCGGCGGCGTCCCGTGCGACGGCCGACGGCGCCATCTTCTACCGACGTCCTGCGCGGCGAGTGGGGCTTCGACGGCTTCGTCGTCGCCGACTACACGGCCGTCCGCGAGCTGATGTACGCACGGCATCGCGGCCGACAGCGCCGAGGCCGGGCGCCGCGCGCTCGTCGGCCGGCGTCGACATGAGCATGGTGGACGGCATCTACACCCGCAACCTGCCGGCGCTCGTCGAGAGCGGCGCGCTGCCGATGGCGGTCGTGGACGAGGCCGTCCGCCGCGTGCTCCGCGTCAAGCGCCGCGCGGGCTGTTCGAGGACCCGTACCGCTACTCCGACCCGGAGCGCGAGGCCGACGGTCCTGCTCTCGGACGCCCACCGCGCCATCGCCCGCGACGTGGCCCGCCAGTCGGTCGTGCTGCTTGAAGAACGACGGCGACGTGCTGCCGCTCGCCCGCGACCTCGGCGTCGCGTCGCCGTCATCGGCGCGCTCGCCGCCGACTCGGTCTCGGCGATGGGCTCGTGGGCCGGCGCCGGCCGCTGGCCCGAGACCACGCCGATCCTGCCCGCGCTCATCGCGGCGATGCCCGAACACCGACGTCCGCTACGCGCCCGGGCTACCCGGTCGTCCCGCGCGCGCCGTTCCTCCAGATGGTCGAGACGGCGTTCTCGATGGACACCTCGGGCCACGACGAGGCGGTCCGCCTGGCGCCGAGGTCGGACGCGGTCGTGCTGGTGCTCGGCGAGCACCGCGAGCTGACCGGCGAGGCCGCCAGCCGGACCGACACCGACCTGCCGGGCGCCCAGCTCGAGCTGGCGCGGCGCGTGATCGAGGCGGCCGGCGACACGCCGGTCGCCGTCGCTGCTCACGAACGGCCGCCCGCTCGCGCTCGCCGACCTCGACGCCATCGCCCCGTCGATCCTGGAGGTGTGGCACCTGGGCACCGAGATGGGCCCGGCCGTCGCCGACGTGCTCCTGGGCTACCACAACCCGGCCGGCAAGCTGCCGGTCACGTTCCCGCACGTGACGGGTCAGGAGCCGCTCTACTACAACCGCAAGCGGACGGGCCGGCCGCACGACGTGCCGGGCGCCAGCGACAAGTACGTCTCGCGCTACCTCGACGCGCCCGTCGAGCCGCTGTACCCGTTCGGCCACGGCCTGAGCTACACGACGTTCGCGTACGGCCCCGCGCCTCAGCTCGCCCCGCCTCGGCACCGAGGCGGGCGAGGTCGACGGTCTCGGTCGACGTCACGAACACCGGCGACCGGGCCGGCACGGAGGTCGTCCAGCTCTACGTCCGGGACGAGGCGGCAGCGTGACGCGGCCGGTCCAGGAGCTCAAGGGCTTCGAGCGCGTCGACCTCGCGCCCGGCGAGACCCGGACGGTCACGTTCACGCTCGCGCCGGACGACCTCCAGTTCTGGGGCCCGACGACGCGTGGACCGTCGAGCCCGGCTGGTTCACCGTCATGGTCGGCGGGTCGTCGGCCGACCGACGCGGACCGCCCGCTTCGAGCTCGTCCGCCGAGTAGCCCGCGAGCACGCTCGGGCTCAATGTCCGACCACGCGGCCACCACCGCGCAGCGGCGACGCTCTGACGCCGCTCCGCCTCTTCCCGGCTGACGACGAGCCCCGACCTGGATGCGTTCGACTCTGAAAGACCCTGCGGGCGCCGCCCTGCGTGCCGCCCTCCGCGACCCTGCTCGGCCGCGTGACGGCCCAGCCCTTCGTGGCGCGCTGGTCGCGTCCGCGTGCCTGTCGCTCGGGCTGGCCTCCTCGCTCGCCTCGGTGGCCGCGTCGGCCCAGCCTCGCAACGTGGTCGTCATCCTGAGCGACGACCACCGCTACGACTTCATGGGCTTCCACCCGGACGCCCCCGCGTTTCTGCAGACGCCCAACCTGGACCGCATGGCGGCCGAGGGCGCGCACCTCGCGAACGCGTTCGTCACCACGCAGCCTGTGCTCGCCGAGCCGCGCGTCAGCATCCTGACCGGCCAGTACGCCCACAACCACGGCGTCGTCGACAACACGAGCCCGATCCCCGAGGGCACGCGGTTCTTCCCCCAGGACCTCCAGGCCGGCGGGCTACGAGACCGCCTACGTCGGCAAGTGGCACATGGGCGAGGACGACGACCGGCCCCGCGCCGGGCTTCGACCGCTGGGTCGAGCTTCCGCGGCCAGGGCGCGCTACACCGAACCCGCTCCTCAACATCGACGGCGAGCAGGTCCAGCACCCCGGCTACACGACCGACATCCTGACCGACTACGCCGTCGACTGGCTCCGCGAGCGCGGACGGCGTCGGAGCCGTTCTTCCTGGAGCTGTCCCACAAGGCCGTCCACGCCGAGTTCGAGCCGGCCCCGCGCCACGCCGGGACCTACGGCGACGTCCAGATCCCGTACCCGGCCTCGATGTGGCTCACCGAGCGCAACTACGCCGGCAAGCCGCACTGGGTGCGCGCCCAGCGCGGGAGCTGGCACGGCGTCGACTTCATGTTCCACGGCGACCTCGGGCCGGGCATGGACGGGTTCGACAACTTCTACCGCCGCTACACCGAGACGCTGCTGGCCCTCGACGAGTCGGTCGGCCGCGTGCTCGACACGCTCGAGGAGCAGGGGCTGGCCGAGAACACACTCGTGCTCTACCTCGGCGACAACGGGTTCCTCTTGGGCGAGCACGGCCTGATCGACAAGCGGAACGCCTACGAGGAGTCGATCCGGATCCCGATGCTGGCCTGGGCGCCCGGCTGGGTCGAAGCCGGGCTCGACCGTCGACGGGCATCGTCCGCAACCTCGACCTCGCCCCGACCATCCTGGAGCTCACCGGCACGCCGGTCGCCGATCGACATGGACGGCGTCCTCGTTCCTCGACCTGCTGACCGGCGGCGACCGGCGGCACGGGCGACCGCGAGTTCTTCTACGAGTACTACTGGGAGTACGCCTTCCCCCACACGCCGACGACCTACGCGCTCCGCGGCGACCAGTACAAGTTCATCTACTACCACGGCGTCTGGGACACCGAGGAGCTGTACGACATCGTGGCCGACCCCGAGGAGCGGACCAACCTGGTCGAGGCCATGCCCACGCTCGCGGCCGAGATGCGGAGCCGCCTGTTCGACCGCCTGACCGAGGACGACGCGATGCGCGTCCCGATGCGGCGCGGCAACTGGAACGCGGGCGAGCGGCTGGTCTACGACTGATGCGGCCCGGGGCCCGAGCGACCGGCGGCGGAGGCCCGGGGGAGACCTCCGGCCCGGCCCGCCGCCGCCCGGGCCCGCCGCGCCACCGGCCCGCCTCGGCACCGAGGTGGGCGTACCTGGCCGCGCTCGCGTTGCCTCGCGCGCGGTGCTCGTCGCGCCGGCGCTCGTCGCGCCGGCCCAGGCCCAGCGGACCGAGGTCACGATCAACGACGGCTGGCGCTTCTGGAACGACGACGCGCCCGGCGCCCAGGCGGTGGCCTACGACGACGGCGCGTGGCAGGCGGTCGACCTGCCCCACACCTGGAACGCCGACGACGCCTTCGACGACGCGCCCGGCTACCGACGCGGGCCGGGCTGGTACCGCCGGACGCTCGCGGTCCCCGGCGGCGCCGACGGCCGGCGGCTGTTCCTCCACTTCGAGGGGGCCAACCAGGTCGCCGAGGTCTGGGTCAACGGCCAGCCGGTCGGTGGCCACGTCGGCGGCTACACCGCGTTCACGCTCGACGTGACCGAGGCCGTGCGGCCGGGCGACAACGTGGTCGCCGTCCGCGTCGACAACCGTCACGATCCAGACGTCCCGCCGCTCGACGCCGACTTCACGTTCTACGGCGGCCTCTACCGCGACGTCTGGCTGGTCGACGACCGACCCGGTCCACGTCCCCTTCCGCGGGGAACGCGACGAACGCGTGGTTCGACGCGCCCGGGCTGGCGGAGGGCGACACGCGCGTCCGCGCCCGGGCCCGCGTCACGAACGGCGGCGCGCTCCCCGTGACGGTACAGATCGCTCACCGGCTGCTCGACCCCGGCGGCGACGAGGTGACGGCCTGGAGCACGACGCACGCCCTCCGGCCGGGCGAGTCGGTGCTCGACGAGGAGCGGAGCGGGCCGGTCGCCGCGCCGCGGCTGTGGTCGCCCGAGACGCCCCACGTCTACCGCGTCGAGACGCGCGCCGTGGTGGACGGGGAGACGCGCGACCTCGTCACGAGCCCGTTCGGCTTCCGCTGGGTCGACGGCCGACGGCGACGGGTTCGCCCTCAACGGCGAGCGCCGCCAACTCCACGGCACCAACCGGCACCAGGACCTGGCCGGGCGTGGGCAACGCGCTCACGGACGCCCAGCACCGCCGCGACGTCCAGATCGTCAAGGAGACCGGCTTCGACTTTCTGCGGCTGGCCCACTACCCCCAAGACGAGGCCGTCCTCGCCGAGGCCGACCGCCTGGGGCTGGTGGTGTGGGAGGAGATCCCCGTCGTCAACGTGATCACCCAGAGCGACGCCTTTGCCGACCACGCGGAGCAGATGCTGAGGGAGATGGTCCTCCAGCACTTCAACCACCCCTCGGTCGCGATCTGGGGCGACCATGAACGAGATCCTGCTCCGCATCCCCCCCGACGCGCCGCCGGACTACGTGGACGACGTGCGCGCCCTGGCCGAGCGGCTGGAGCGCGTCGTCGAGCGGGTGGACCCGACGCGGCTGACGGCGATGGCGGTCTCCTTCAACGAGGTCGAGTACCGCGTCGCCGACGTGACGGACATCTTCGCGCTCAACCTGTACTTCGGCTGGTACCACGACACGTTCGCCGACCTGGGCGTCTTTCTGGACAGCCTCCACGCCGCCCACCCGGACGTGCCGCTGATGCTGAGCGAGTACGGCGCCGGCTCCGACGAGCGCGATCCACGCCGACCGGCCGGTCCGCTTCGACTTCTCGACCGAGCACGCCGAGGCGTTCCACCGGAGCCTCGCTGCGGACCGTCCTCGACCGCCCGTGGCTAGTGGGCAGCGCCGTCTGGAACCAGTTCGACTTCGGCTCGGCCGGGCGCCAGGACACCAAGGACGGGGTCAACCAGAAGGGGCTGTTCCAGTTCGACCGGACGCCCAAGGACGTCGCGTTCCTCTACCGCGCGATGCTCCGCGACGACCCGGTCGTCCGGGTCGAGCGCGACCACGCCCACCGCGCCGGTCCGCGCCGCCAGTCGGTCCGGGTGTTCTCGAACGCCGACGCCGTGCCGCCTCGTCCACGACGGCGCCGAGGTGGGCCGGGTCGTGCCCGACGACGGGCTGGCGGTGTTCGAGCTAGACCTGGCGCCGGGTGAGAACCGGGTCCAGGCGGTCGGCCTGTGGGGGGCGGCGACGGAGGCCGACGCCGCGACGCTCCACTACGCCGACCTCGGCGCGTTCGTGGCCGGAGCCGCGGACGCCCCGCCCGCCATCGCCCTCAACGTCGGCGCCGACCACTCGTTCGTGGACCCCGCCGGCCTGGTCTACGTCGCCGAGGCGGACTGGCCCGGGCCGGTCCCGAACGGTGGCCGGGCCCGCCGCACGCACCACCGCGTCGACGGCACCGACGACGACGCCCGCTTCCAGTCGTTCCGTGAGCTTCCGGGCACCTGGGCCCTGCCGACCTTGCCGGCCGGCACCTACGACCTGACGCTGGGTCTGGTCGAGACCGACGACCTGGCGCCGGGCGAGCGCGCGTTCACCGTCGCCGTCGGCGGCGTGTCGCTCGGCCTCGACCCGGCCGCCGCCGGACGCTGGCGGGCCGTCGAGCGGCGCGTCCGGTTTCGCCTGTCCGAGCCCGGCGCCCCGGTCTTACGCTTCGAGGCGCCCGGCGCGCCGCCCGTCCTGAGCACCCTGGCCCTCCGCCGCCTCTAGCCATGCCCCGTCGCCCTCTGTCCCTTCTCGCCCTGCTGACCTGCGTCTTCGTCGGCGCGGTGTCCGTCTCCGGGTGCGCGCCCGCGCTGGCCCCTCCCACCTCGGTGGCGCCGGCGGCAGGGCCGGCGGGCGCGTCGGCGTACGTGCCGTCGGCCGCCGACGAGGTGTTTCTCGACACGCTGCAGCACCGGACGTTCCGGTGGTTCTGGGACACGACCGACCCCGCGACGGGGCTGGTCCACGACCGGTACCCGAGCCGGGACTTTTCGAGCATCGCCGCCATCGGGTTCGGGCTGCCGGCCTACGGGATCGGCGCCGAGCGCGGCTACGTCACGCGCGCCCAGGCCGCCGAGCGGACGCTGACGACGCTCCGCACGCTGTACACGGCGCCCCAGGGCCCGGAGCAGCTCGGGACGGCCGGCTACCGCGGCTACTTCTACCACTTCCTCGAGTACGACGACGCGACGCGCTTCCGCAACACCGAGCTCTCGACCATCGACACGGCGCTCCTCATGGCCGGCGTCCTGTTCTCGCGCGAGTACTTCGACGGCGCCGCCGAGGCGGAGCAGGCCATCCGCGCCTACTCCGACTCGCTCTACCAGCGCGTCGAGTGGCCCTGGGTCCGCAAGCCCGACGCCACGCGGCTCTCGATGGGGTGGCACCCCGAGAGCGCGTACGTCCGCGCCGAGTGGGAGGGGTACAACGAGGGGATGATCCTGTACCTCCTGGGGCTCGGCTCGCCGACGCACCCGCTCGACGCCGCCGTCTGGCCGACCTGGACGAGCACCTACGAGTGGGACGAGTTCTACGGCTACGAGCACGTCAACTTTACGCCGCTCTTCGGCCACCAGTACAGCCACCTGTTCGTCGACTTCCGCGGCATCCAGGACGAGTGGATGCGGGACAAGTCGGCCGACCTCGGCGTCGAGTTCGACTACTTCGAGAACAGCCGGCGGGCGACGCTGAGCCAGCACGCCTACGCCGTCGACAACCCCGGCGGGTGGGTCGGCTACAGCGACCTGATCTGGGGGCTCACGGCGAGCGACGGGCCGAGCAACCAGCGGGCGACCGTCGACGGCGAGCTCCGCCAGTTCCACACCTACTGGGCCCGCGGGGCCAGCGCCCGCCACGTCAACGACGACGGGACGATCGCGCCGACCGCGGCCGGCGGGTCGATCCCGTTCGCGCCCGAGGTCACGATCCCGGCGCTGCGCGAGATGGCCCGGCGCTACGACGGCACGCTGTGGACGGCGGACTACGGGTTCCGCGACGCGTTCAACCCGTCGTTCACGGCGACCGACGTCGAGATCAAGCGGAACTCGGAGGTGACGGCCCAGGGCTGGGTCGACCTCGACTACCTCGGCATCGACCAGGGGCCCATCCTGATCATGGCCGAGAACTACCGGACCGGCCTGGTCTGGGAGACGCTCAAGAAGAGCCCGTACCTCGTCCGCGGGCTGCAGCGCGCCGGGTTCGACGGCGGCTGGCTCGGGCAGGCCCGCGCCGAGTCCGTCGACGTGCTCGACCTGCCGCCGTCGCGGACGGCCCAGGGCGACCCGGACCGCCGGCTGGTCGTGGTCCTGGGCTCGTCGACCGCCGAGGGGTTCGGCCCGTCCGACTCGGACAGCACCTGGGTCAACCGGCTGCGGCACCACTTGGAGGAGGTCGACACGCGCTTCGACGTGCTCAACCTGGCGCGCGGTGGGTACTCGACGTACCACGTGCTCCCGGTCGGCGCGGCCGTCCCGGACGGGCTGCGGAACGCGCCCGACCCCAACCGGAACATCGAGGCGGCGCTGGCCCAGGACCCCGTCGCCATCGTCGTCGGGCTGACGTCGAACGACACGGCCTACGGCTACCCCGTCGCCGACCAGCAGGCCAACTTCGCCCGCCTCGGCGAGCTGGCCCAGGCGGCCGGGGTCCCGCTCTACGTGACCACGACGGCGCCCCGCAACCTCGACGACGCCGGGCGCCGCGACCAAGCCACCGTCCGCGACTGGATCCTGACCCACTTCGGCGACCACGCCATCGACGTCTGGACCGGCGTGGCCCTCCCCGACGGCTCGCTCGACGCCCGCTTCGACATGGGCGACGGGGTCCACCAGAACGACGCGGGCCACCGGCTGATCGTCCAGCGCGTCCTGGCCTCCGGCCTGTTGGACGAGGTGAGGGAGTAGGGGCGCGCGGGAGGTCGAGAGCTCCCGCGCCCCACCCCCACACTCCTGGCTCCCACACCCCCGTGACCCCGTGACCCTCCGCCTCCTCCTCGGCCTCGGCGCCGCGCTCGGCCTGCTCGCCGGGTGCGCCGAGGCGGGCGGGGACGAGGTCGTGATCGAGTTCTGGGCGATGGGCGCCGAGGGCGAGAAGGTCCAGCCGCTCATCGACCGGTTCGAGGCCGAGCACCCCGGCATCCGCGTCGAGGTCCAGCAGCAGCCGTGGACGTCGGTCCACGAGAAGCTGCTGACGGCGTTCGCGGGCCGCTCGACGCCCGACCTAGCCCAGTTCGGCAACACCTGGGTCGCCGAGATGGAGGCGCTGGGGGCGCTGGAGGACCTGACGCCGTGGGTCCGCCAGTCGGCCGTGGTGGACTCGGCGGACTACTTCGCCGGCATCTGGGACACCAACGTGATCGGCGGCCGGCTGTGGGGCGTCCCGTGGTACGTCGACACGCGCCTGCTCTTCTACCGGACCGACCTGTTCGCCCGGGCCGGCTACGCCGAGATGCCGGCGACCTGGGACGGGTGGGTCGAGGCGATGCGCGCCGTCCAGGCCGTCCAGCCCCCAGGCGGGTACCCGATCGTGATGCCCATCAACGAGTTCGAGCCGCCGCTCATCCTGGGGCTCAACACGGCCGACCTGCTGCGCGACGGCGACCGCTACGGCAACTTCCGCAGCGACGGCTTCCGGCGCGCGTTCACGGTCTACGTCGACCTGTTCCGCGACGGGCTGGCGCCGGCCGTCTCGGGGACGGAGATCTCGAACCTGTACCAGGAGGTCGACCGCGGCCGGTTCGCGAGCGTCATCACTGGGCCCTGGAACATCGGCGAGTTCCAGCGCCGGCTGACCGAGCACCCGGACGACTGGGGCACGGCACCGATCCCGGGCCCCGAGGCGGGCACGCCGGGCGTGTCGGTCGCGGGCGGGGCCAGCCTGGTCCTGTTCGAGCGGTCGCCGCACAAGGCCCAGGCGTGGGCGCTCGTCGAGTTCCTGTCGCGGCCCGACGTCCAGGCCGAGTTCAACGTCCTGACCGGGGACCTGCCGCCTCGGGCGTCCGTCTGGGAGACGACCGGCCTGGCGTCGGACCGGTACGCCCGGGCGTTCTACCAGCAGCTCGCCCACGTCCGCCCGACGCCCAAGGTCCCCGAGCAGGAGCGGATCGCGCAGCTCATCCGACAGCACGCCGAGGCGGCGGCGCGCGGCCAGTTCACCGTCGACCAGGCGCTCGCGGCCCTGGACCGCGACGTGGACCGGGCGCTGGAAAAGCGGCGGTGGCTGTTGGCGCGGGAGGGGTCGGAGTCCGAGGGGCAGGGGGCGCGAGGCGGCTCGTCGGAGCCAGGGCCCCGCCGCGAACCATGACGCGGCTCCCGCTCGCCCTCCCCGTGGGACCCGCCGCACGCCCCCCCGCTCCGTCCAGGACCCGGACCTCCACACGTCGGACCCTGAACCTGGAACCCCGAACCGCCGACCCGTGAGCACGGTCACCCACACCGGCGCCGACCTGGCGACGCTCGGCCCGCCGACGGTGCCCGCCTCGGGCCCGAGGCGGGCGCGGTGGCGGCCCGGGCTGCCCCGGACGGCGGCGAGCCGCGCGGCCGCGTTCTTCCTGGCGCCGTCGCTGCTGGTGATCGGGCTGTTCTTCGCGCTGCCCGTCGCGGCCGCCTTCGTGCTCAGCCTGACCGACTTCGACCTCTACGCCCTGGCCGACCCCGGCACGGCCCGGTTCGTCGGGCTCAAGAACTACGTCGAGCTGGCCCGGAGCGCCGACTTCTGGCAGGCGCTGCGGAATACGCTCTACTTCGTGGTCGTCGGCGGGCCGCTGTCGGTCGCCGTCTCGCTGGGGACGGCGCTGCTGGTGAGCTCGAAGCTGACGCGGTGGAAGGGGCTCTGGCGGACCGTCTTCTTCGCGCCCGTCGTGACCACGCTGGTGGCCGTCGCCGTCGTCTGGCGCTACCTCTACAACGCCCAGTACGGGCTGCTCAACGCGGCGCTCGGGGCGGTCGGCGTCCCGGGCGTCGACTGGCTGGGCGACCCGGCCTGGGCCATGCCGGCCATCATCGGGCTGGCCGTGTGGAAAAACTTCGGCTACAACATGGTCATCTTCGTGGCCGGGCTGGCCGGCGTCCCCGAGGAGCTCTACGAGGCGGCCCGGATCGACGGGGCCGGCCCGTGGGCCCGGTTCCGCCACGTCACGCTGCCCCAGCTCGCGCCGACGTTCCTGTTCGTCGGCGTCATCACCATGATCGGCTACTTCCAGCTGTTCGCCGAGCCCTACGTGATGACCGAGGGCGGGCCGCTCCGGAGCACGATCAGCGTGGTCTACCTGATGTACGAGGAGGGGTTCAAGTGGTGGAATCTGGGCTACGCCTCGGCCGTCGCCTTCGTCCTGTTCGTGCTCATGCTGGCCGGGACGCTCGTCCAGCTCCGCCTGCAGCGGTCGGACCCGTGACCGCCCCGCCCCCGCCCGCCTCCGCCCCGTCCGCCTCGGTGCCGAGGTGGACGCCCCCGCCACCCGATGAGCCGCCGCCTCGCGACCACGCTCCTCCACGCCGCGCTCCTGGGCGTCGCGGCGCTCACGGCGTTCCCTCTGCTGTGGATGGTCTCGGCGTCGCTCATGCCGGCCGGCGAGGCGAGCGCGTTCCCGCCGCCGCTCGTGCCGTCGGCGCCGACGCTCGAGCACTACCGGGCCCTGTTCGCCCGGGCCGACATGGGGCGCTACCTCGCCAACAGCTTCCTGATCGCGACGGCGGTCACGGTCGTCTCGCTGTTCGTCAACTCGCTGGCCGGCTACGCCTTCGCCAAGCTCCGCTTCCGGGGCCGCGAGAAGCTGTTCCAGTCGCTCCTGGCGGCGCTCGTGATCCCGGCCCAGGTGGCGATGCTGCCGCTGTTCCTGGAGATGCGGGCGCTGGGCCTGGTCAACTCCTACGCCGGCGTCATCGTCCCGGCGGCGGCGAGCATCTTCGGCATCTTCCTCATCCGCCAGTTCGCGCTCTCCATCCCCGAGAGCCTGCTGGAGGCGGCCCGGATCGACGGGGCGAGCGAGTTCGAGATCTACCGGCGCGTCGCGCTCCCGCTCCTCCGGCCGGTCCTGGTCACGCTGGCCCTGTTCACGTTCATGGGGTCGTGGAACGACTTCATGTGGCCGCTCATCGTCCTCACCGACGACGACCTGTACACGCTGCCCGTCGCGCTGGCGACGCTCACGCGCGAGCGGGTCCAGGACAACGAGTTCATGATGGCCGGCGCCGTCGTGACCACGCTGCCGGTCCTGGTCGTCTTCCTCGCTCTGCAGCGCCACTACGTCCGGGGCATCATGCTCGGCGGCGTCAAGGGCTGAGCGCCCCTCCTCACACTCCTCGCTCCCGTGGACCTCACCGTCGCCCCCGCCCTCACGCCCGCCGACCTCGTCCGGCCCGTCTCCCCGACGCGCCTCCTGGCCGGGGGCGGACTGACGGCCGCGGTCTCCGCCGCCGGCACGGGCGTCGTCTGGACCGACCGGGCCGACCTGACGCGCTGGCGGGCCGACCGCGTCGAGGACGCCGACGGGCTGGCGGTCTTCGTCCGCGACCTCGACACGGGCCGGGTCTGGACGGCGGGCTGGCGGCCGGGGGACGAGGACTACCAGGCCCGGTTCGGGACGGGGACGGTCGAGATCGTCCGCCAGGACGACGGCGTCGAGACGCGGCTGTGCCTGGCCGTCGCCGAGGGCGCGTTCGTCGGCCGGCTCGGACTCCGGTCGCTCGACGGCCGCGCGCGCCGGGTCGAGGTGACGACGTTCGCCGAGATCGTCCTGCACGACCGCGCCGCCGACGCGTCGCACCCGGCGTTCTCGAAGCTGTTCGTCCAGACCGAGCGCGTCGAGGGCCGGCCCCTCCTCGTCGCTCGGCGGCGGCCCCGGTCGCCCGACGACCCCCCGGTCTGGCTGAGCCACTGGCTCGACGGCGACGCCGAGCGGTCTCGTGGGAGACCGACCGGTTGGCGTTCGTCGGGCGCGGCCGGACCCGGACGGACCCGGCGGCGCTTGACGGCCCGGGCCGCCTCGGTGGGACGGTGGGCGCCGTGCTCGACCCCGTCGTCGCGCTGCGGACCGAGGTGGAGGTCCCGGCCCAGGGCTCGGCCGTGCGGGCATTCGGGCTGGCCGGCGGGCGGTCCCGCGCTGCGGTGACCGACCCGGCGGACGACTCTGCGACCTCGACGCGGTCGAGGCCGCCATCGAGGCCGCCCCCGACGTCGAGCGCCAGCGCCGCGACGCCTGCGGCTTGGACGACGACGCGGCCGAGGACGCCCAGGCGTTCGTCGGCCCGCTGCTGCTGGGCGACCCGAGCCTGCGGGCGCCGGCCGGTCTCCGCTCGGCGTCGGCGGAGGGCGACGCGGGCCCGATCGGGGTCGGCGGGCCGGGCCCGCTCGTCGTCGTCCGCGTGCGGACCGAGGCGGGCGTCGAGGCGGTCGGCCAGCTGGCCGCCTGGCAGCGCTGTGGGCCGACCTGGGGCTGCCCGTCCGCCTGCTCGCCGTCGCCGACGCCGACCACGCTCGGGCGCTCGCCGAGATGGGCGTCGTCGTCGGCCGGCCCGGAGGCGGACGCGCTCGCCGCGCGCCTCGCCGACGTCTGGGCCGACGACGCGCTCCCGGTCCCGTCGGCGTCGCCGGCGCCGCTCGCGCTCCCGGCCTCGGCACTGCGCCCGGCGGGCGCGCTCGGGCTCGACGACGGCGCGCTCCGGCTGTTCAACGGGATCGGCGGGTTCTCGCCGGACGGCACCGAGTACGTCCTGCACCTCCGGCCCGGCCCCGACGGCCGGCTGGCGCTCCCGCCGCTGCCGTGGACGAACGTGATCGCGGGCGAGCACGGGGGCTTCCTGGTCTCCGAGCGCGGCGTGGCGTCGACCTGGAGCGCCAACAGCCGCGAGAACCGCGTGACGCCGTGGTGCAACGACCCGGTCGAGGACCCGTACGGCGAGGCGCTCTACGTCCAGGACCTGGACGCCCGGACGATGTGGTCGCCCACGGGCGGCCCGGGCGCGGCCGCCGCGCCGGTCGAGGTCCGCCACGGGTTCGGCTACTCGACGTGGCGGACGGTGGTCGACGGCGTCGAGCAGCACACGACGATGTCGATCGCGCCCGACGCGTGCGCCCGGCTGACGGTCGTCCGGCTGACCAACGCCGGGGCCGCGCCGCGCCGGCTGGCCGTGACGGCGAGCGCCCGGCTCGTCGCTCGGGCGCTCGCGCGAGAGTCGCCCGGCTACGTCGTCACCGAGCGCGCCGGCGACGTGCTACGCCCGGAACCCGCACCGGGGCGAGTTCTCCGAGCGCGTCGCCGTCGCCCGTGCCGTCGCGCCCGCCGGCGCCGGGGTGTCGCTGACCGCCGACCGCGCGGCGTTCTGGGGCCGGTTCGGGTCGCCAGCTGCTCCGATGGCGCTGGCTGGGGGCGGTCCGCTCGACGGCGCCGTCGGGCGCCGGGCTGGACGCCGCCGTCCACCGGGTCGCGCTGGCGCTGGCGCCGGGCGAGACCCGGTCGGTCGCGTTCGTGCTCGGGGAGGCCGAGGGCCCGACCGAGGCCGACGCCCTGGCCGCCCGCTTCGCCCACCTCGGCGCCGTCACGGACGCCATCGACCAGACGGCGGCGTTCTGGGCCGAGACCACGGGCGCGCTCCAGATCGAGACGCCCGAGCCCGCGCTCGACCTGATGGTCAACGGGTGGCTGCTCTACCAGAACCTCTCGTGCCGCCTGTGGGGGCGGACGGCGTTCTACCAGAGCGGCGGCGCGTACGGCTTCCGCGACCAGCTCCAGGACACGTCGGCGTTGGTCTACGCCCGGCCCGACCTGACGCGCGCCCAGGTCGTCCGCAACGCGGCCCACCAGTTCGAGGACGGCGACGTGCTCCACTGGTGGCACCCGCCGCTGTCGAAGGGCATCCGCACCCGCTTCGCCGACGACCTGCTCTGGCTCCCCCTCCTGGCGTCGGAGTACGCCGCGGCGACCGGCGACGGCGGCGTGTTCGACGAGGACGTCCGGTTCCTGACGGGGCCGCCGCTGGAGGACGGGGAGGACGAGGTGTTCCTCCAGCCGACCGAGGCGGGCACCTCGGCGATCGGTCTACGAGCACGCCGCGCGCGCCATCGACCGGTCGCTGGCGGTCGGCGCGCACGGGCTGCCGCTGATGGGCGTCGGGCGACTGGAACGACGGGATGAACCGGGTCGGGCGCGAGGGGAGGGGCGAGAGCGTCTGGATGGGGTTCTTCCTGGCCGCCACCATCGACGCGTTCCTGCCCGAGGTCGAGGCCCGCGGCGACGCGACCCGCGCCGAGCGGTACCGCCAGCACCGCGCCGACCTGGCGGCGGCGCTCGACGCCGACGGCTGGGACGGCGACTGGTACCGCCGGGCGTTCTACGACGACGGCGCCGTGATGGGCTCGGCGGACCAGCGACGAGTGCCAGATCGACGCGCTCGCGCAGGCCTGGGCCGTTCTCTCGGGCGTGGCCCCGGCCGACCGTGCCGACCAGCGCGCTCGACGCCCTGGAGGCGCGCCTGGTGGACGACGACGCGGGAATCGTCCGCCTGCTCGACCCGCCGTTCGACGTGACGCCCCACGACCCGGGCTACATCAAGGGCTACGTCCCGGGCGTGCGCGAGAACGGCGGCCAGTACACGCACGCCGCGCTGTGGGCCGTCCGCGCGCTCGCCCAGGCCGGGCGGTGCGAGCGGGCGGCGCCGCTCCTGGCCATGCTCAGCCCGGTCTCGCACACCGCCACGGCCGAGGCCGTCGCGACCTACAAGACCGAGCCCTACGTGATCGCGGCCGACGTCTACGGCGTCGAGCCCCACGTCGGCCGCGGCGGGTGGACGTGGTACACCGGCTCGGCCGGCTGGATGCTGCGCGTGGCCGTCGAGTCGGTGCTCGGGTTCGGGCTCGACCGTGGGCAGGCGATCACGCTCGACCCGTGCGTCCCGGCCGACTGGCCCGGCTTCTCGATCCGCTACCGCCTGCCGGACGGGTCGGGCACGGTCTACGCCGTCCGCGCCGCGCGCGGCGCCGAGCCCGGCCTGACCGTCGACGGGGTGGCCCTGCCCGCCTCGGGCTCCGGGTGGAGGGTGCCGTTGGTGAGAGACGGCGCCGAGCACCACGTCCGGCTCACGCTCGCACGGTGACTCCCGACGCCCGCTGGCCCTCCCCGCCTCGCGCCGAGGCGGGGGCACCACGCCCCCCGCACCCCCTCATGAGACTCCTCGCCCTCGTCCTCCTCCTGACCGGCTGCGCCGGCGCCCCGCGTCTCGCCCCGGCGCCGACCGTCGACGTCGTCACGCTCAACCTCTGGCACGACAAGGCCGACGAGCCCGCCCGGCTCGCGGCCATCGCCGACACGCTGGCCGCGCTCCGGCCCGACGTGATCGTGCTCCAGGAGGTCCTCCAGCACGCCGAGCGCGGGCTCGCCAACCAGGCCGAGACGCTGGGCGCGCGGCTGGGCTACGCCGTCGTGTTCGTGTCGGTCGACGGGCCCGGCCGGCCGAAGCGCTACGGCAACGCCGTCCTGACCCGGCACCCGGTCCGGACACGGCGTCGGTCAGGCTCCGGCCCCTCGGCGACTACCGGACCGCCGCCTGGGCCCGCCTCGACGTCGGCGGGCGGCCGCTCGACGTCTACGCGACCCACCTCCACCACACGGCCGAGGGCGACTCGATCCGGGCCGAGCAGGTCGTCGACCTGACGGCCTTCATCGACCGGACGCGCGGCGGCGACGCCTGGCTCGTGGCCGGCGACTTCAACACGACGGCCCAGGCGGCCGAGCTCGCCCCGCTCGCCCGGCGGACGACCGACGCGTTCGGCACGACGAACCCGGGCGCCGACGTGTCGACGCTCGTCGAGGCGCTCGGCCACACGCCCAGGCGGATCGACCACGTCCTGGCCGGGCCGGCGCTCCAGCCCGTCGCGGCGCGCCTGGTCCTGGCCGACCCGCTGCCCGACGGCACCTGGGCGAGCGACCACCGCGGCGTCTGGGCCCGGCTCCGGTGGCCGGGCGTCACCCGGCGCCTTCCTGGAGCGACGCCGCCGACTGGGACCCCGTCGCCGTGACCTCGTCGGTCGTCGGGATGCGGGGGGCGGCGCCGAGGCAGGCCCCGTTCGAGTCGATGACCTCGCGGTAGAAGGCCGCGCTGTGCTTGGGCGTCCGCGCCAGCGTCTCGAAGTCGACGTGGACCAGGCCGAACCGCTTGGCCGTCCCCTGGGCCCACTCGATGTTGTCGAACAGCGACCACGCGAAGTAGCCCCGGAGGTCGACGCCGGCCTCGACGGCCTCCCGGGCCGCCAGCAGGTGGTCGTGGAGGTAGGCGATCCGCATCGGGTCCGGCACCTCGCCGCCGACGACCTGGGGCGGGTCGTAGAACGCCGACCCGTTCTCGGTCACGTAGAGCGGGGTGTCGCCGTACTCGTCGCGCATCCAGACCAGCAGGTCGCGGAAGGCCGGCGCGTAGACCTCCCAGTCCATTTCGGTGTGGGGGTGGCGCGTCTGCTTCACGCGGCGGGCCCGCTCGGGCGCGTTGTCGGGGTCGTTCGTGCAGACGGCGCGTGTGTAGTAGTTGACGCCGAAAAAGTCGGGCGAGGACTGGATCTCGTCCAGGTCGGCGTCGGCGAAGCCGGGCCACGAGTCGCCGAACACCTCGGGCAGCCCCTCCGGGTAGCGGCCGTGGACGATGGGGTCCAGGAAGATCCGGTTCATGTAGGCGTCCGCGCGGGCCGTCGCGGCGACGTCCTCGGGCCGGTCCGTCGCGGCCACCTTGGGCTCCAGGTTGACCGCGATCCCGACTTGCCCGGCGCCCTCGGCCCGGAGCGCGGCCGTCGCCCGGGCGTGGGCGAGCAGCTGGTGGTGGGCCGCCAGCGCGCCCTCGGCGTGGACCCGGTGGCCCGGCGCCAGCCCGCCGCGGACGTAGCCGCCGTCCATCGTCACCCAGGGCTCGTTGACCGTGACCCAGCGGTCCACGCGGTCGCCCAGGCGGGCGTGGACGGCGCGGGCGTAGTCGGCGAGCCAGTCGGCGACGTCGCGGTTGAGCCAGCCGCCGCGGTCGTCGAGCGCCGCCGGCAGGTCCCAGTGGTACAGCGTCAGCATGGGCTCGATGCCCGCCTCGGTGAGCCGGTCGACCAGGCGGTCGTAGAAGTCGAGGCCGGGGGCGTTGACCGCGCCCGTCCCGCCGGGCAGCACGCGGCCCCAGTTGACGCTGAACCGGTAGGCCTGGAGGCCGAGCCGGGCCATCAGCTCCACGTCCTGGGGCATCCGGTGGTAGTGGTCGCAGGCGACGTCGCCGGTCTCACCGTCCGCCATCCGGCCGGGCGTGGCGGCGAACCGCTGCCAGATGCTGGGGCCGGCGCCGTCGGCCAGGGGCGAGCCCTCGATCTGGAACGCCGAGGTCGCGGCGCCCCACAGGAAGCCGTCGGGGAAGGACATGGGGGTAGGAGGGGGGAAGCCCGGATGGTACCGCGCGACGCCGGCCGGGGGGGCACGCGGTGCCCTCCGGCCGACACGTCAGGGAAGGCCCTGACGAAGACCGGCCCCGACGGGGACGGAACGTCGGACGGGCTCTGGAGCCAGCACGTGAGGATCCGCGGCCCAGGACCGCACCCGACGAGACCCCCGAGCCGCGCGCCGAGGCGGCCACGGTCGTGCCGGCTGGGCTCGCCGCGGCCGAGACCGGAGGCCCCTGAGACGTGGGCGGAGGCGGGGCCGCGTAGGACGCCCGCGCGTCGTGGCACCCGCTGCAAACTGCGGAGGCCCCCGCGCCGTTACCGGTCCGCCAAACGGGGCCGAGGCGTGTCCCGGGATCCCCTATCTTCTCCGCCACCGTCTAGGGCCGACGTCCCCCCCGTGCCCCCTCCCGAGACCCCCGCAGATCCCGCGCCGGACCCGACGCCGCTCGCCCCCGGCGACGCGGAGCCCGCGGCTGCGCCCGAGGGACCGGCCGAGCACGCCGAGCCGTCGCTCCGCGCCCACCTCGTCGAGACCTGGCACCGGGTCCCGTTCGCCGCCCGCTGGGGCGGGGTCGGCGCCGTGGCGCTCCTGCTGGCGCTGCTCGTCGTGCCGCCCGTGATCGAGGCGACCGAGGGGCCGACCGAGGAGGAGCTCCTGGTCCAGGCGGCCCGCGACCGCGCCCAGTGGGCCATCTTCCGGCGCCAGTCGCCCGTCACGCTGGGCGCCGACCCCATCACCGACGCGCTCGGACCCGGCGACGCCGAGCGCTCCGACGACCGCTACGCCGACTTCTACGTCCACCAGGCCGACAGCGTCGCGTTCTCGGTCTTGGTCACCTCCGACGCGTTCGCGCCCGACCTGGCCGTCCGCCTGCCCGACGGGCGGACCGTGGCCGCCTCGGACCTGCTCCAGACCGACTCGCGTGCCGAGGTCGACGGGCTCCAGGGGCCGGGCCGGTTCGAGGTCACCGTGACGTCCCGGGACCCCCGCGCGATCGGGGCCTACGAGGTGGCCGTCCTGCCGGCCCGCCCGGCCGACTCGGTCTACGTCGACGGCGAGGCCCGGCTGGACACGCTGGGCGGCGGCCCCCGCCGGGCCGGACGCTACGAGCGGCTCTACGGGATCTCGACCGACTCCGACCTGCCCGTCGTCGTCCGCGTGGTCTCGGCCGCGTTCCGGCCGCGGATCCAGCTGATCGGCCCGAACGGCCAGGTCCGCGACGCGTCGTGGTCGCTGGAGCGCTCGGCCCAGGGCGACAGCCTGTACGGCGTCGTCGCACGGTTCCTGCCGGGCTGGGACTCGCCGTACCGGCTGCTCGTCAGCTCCGAGACGCCCGGGGCGACGGGCCCGTTCGCGCTCGACGCCCAGAGCGTCCCGATCCGCGACCTGGCCGTGGGCGCCTCGGGCGTCCGGCGGACCCTGGGCGACGAGAGCTGGCTCCAGGACGGCCGCTACGTCGACACCTTCCGCATCCGGATCCCGTCCGACCGCAAGACGACGATCAAAGCGACCTCCGAGGCGTTCCCGCCGGCCTTCCGGATCTGGCGCGTCGAGCGCCAGAAGCGGGCCGAGGTGGCCGACGCGCTCAACCCGAGCGGCGTCCTGGAGGCCGAGTACGAGGCCGAGCTGGGCGGAGGCGAGTACTTCGTCGAGGTGACCTCGGGCGGCGACAAGGCCGAGGGCGCCGCCGACCGCGACGGGCCGTTGGGCGGCGAGTACGGCCTGACGGTCCTGGCCGAGGCCCCCGAGCCGCGGCCGTCGTCGAACGGCGCGATCTACCAGGGCCCCCCGCCGACCGAGTCCAACGTGTTCTCGACCGAGGTCCGGCGGACGGGCGAGAGCGGCGGGAGCACGTTCGAGGTCGGCGTGACGAACGTGGCGATCTCGTACCCCGGGGGGAGCCGGACGCGCGTCCAGCTCAGCGTCACCGTCCGCTCGGTCGACTACACGGGCAACTGGGCGCCGTGGGCGAGCTTCGCCCGCCAGGCCTACGTCGTCGACGACCGGGGCCGCCGCTACACGGCGTCGGTCGAGGAGAGCTCGAGCCCGTCGGGGTCGTCGGCCGAGCCCGGGACGGCCCGGCGCGGGACCGTCGTGTTCTACCACGGCGCCGCCGTCGGCGACCTCCGGCGGGTCGTGCTGGTCGCCTCCATCGGCGAGCGGACGGTGACGCTGCCGATCTCGGTCCCCTAGTGCAGACGCCGGAGCCCCGCTGCGGGCGGGCCACGTGACGAGGTGTGGGGAGGGGGGGCGCCCGGTGACCTCGTCTCCTCGGTCCCTCGCCTTCTCCGACCCTCCCACGCCTTCTCCGGTCCACCCGCCTCGGCCCCGAGGTGGAGGGTGCTGCCGCCGCCGCGTTCCACACGATCCTCCCCCTCACGCATGGCCCTCTTCGTTCTCGTGACCGGCGCCTCTCGCGGCATCGGCGCCGCCGTCGCCCGGGCGTTCGCCGCTCACGACGCCCGCCTGGCGCTCGTCGCCCGCGACGCCGACGCGCTCGCCGAGGTGGCCCGCCAGTGCACCGAGGCGGGCGGGGACGCCCGGCCGTTCCAGTGCGACGTGACCGACGCCGACGCGGTCGCGGCGATGGCCGAGGCCGTCCGCGGGTGGGCCGGCACGCCCGACGTGGTGGTCAACAACGCGGGCCACTTCGAGCCCGGCGGCCTGCTGGAGACCACGCCCGAGACGTTCCGCGCCCAGTTCGAGGTCAACGTGGTCAGCGCGTTCCTGGTCACGCGCGCGTTCCTAGGCGGGATGCTGGACCGGGGCTCCGGCCGGGTCCTGATGATGGGCTCAGTCGCGTCGGTCCGCGGCTACCCCGGCGGGTCGGCGTACGGGGCGGCCAAGCACGCGCTGCTGGGGCTGGCCCGCGCCGCGAGGGAAGAGACACGGGGGACCGGCGTCTCGGTCACGACGCTCCTGCCCGGCGCCACGCGGACCGGCTCGTGGGACGGGACCGACTTGCCCGACGACCGCTTCATGCCGCCCGAGGACGTCGCCCGGGTCGCCGTCGAGGTCGCGACGCTCTCGGGGCGGACGGTCGTCGAGGAGGTCCTGCTCCGGCCGGACGCGGGAGACATCTAGGGCGCGCGGGCCGCCACGCGGCCCGCCACGCGGCCCGCGCGAGCCGGCTCAAGCCATCGTCAGGCCCCCGTCGACGGCCAGCGACTGGCCCGTGACCGACCGGCTCCAGGGCGAGGCGAAGAACAGGACGGCGTCGGCGAACTGGTCCGGCGTGACGGTCTGCTGGAGCGGCGTCCCTCGGCGGACGAACTCGAACACCTCGTCCGAGGTCACGGCCGAGGCGTCGGTCGTCTGGAGGAGCCCGCCGGCGACCAAGTTGACGCGGATCCCGTGGGGCCCGAGCTCCTTGGCCAGCGTCCGCGTGAGCCCGACGAGCCCGGCCTTGGCGGCCGTGTAGTCGTGGTAGGTCACGACCGGGTTGTAGACCAGGTTCGTCCCGATGTGGACGAGCGAGCCGCCGCCCTGGGCCCGCATCATCGGCAACGCCGACTGGGCGAGGTGGAACGCCGCGCGGACGGCCCCCTGGTACTGACGGTCGAAGTGCTCCCAGGTCGCCGTCTCGACGCTGACGTAGTCGGCGCCGGGGTCGAAGGAGTAGCTCGGGAGCGCGTTGCTGACCACCACGTCCAGCCGGCCGTAGGTCTCGGCGACGGCGTCGACCAGGCCCCGGACGGCGTCGGCGTCGGTCACGTCGGCCTGGTGGGCGAACGCCCGGCCGCCGGCCGCCTCGATCTCGGCCACGACCGCCTCGGCCTTGTCCCGGCTGCGGAGGTAGTTGACGGCGACGGCGGCGCCCTCGCGGGCGAGCGCCCGGGCGATGGCCGCGCCGGCACCGCGGCTGGCGCCGGTGACGAGGGAGACGGAGTCGGAGAGAGCGGGCATGACGGAGAGGGGGAACTCGGTCGGGACCCTTCACGGGCATCTCCGTTCCACCGACCCCCCCGGTTCCCCCTGATCCATGCTCCCGCTGCCCGACTACGACGACCTCGACGCCACCGCGCTCGCCGCCCTCGTCGGGTCCGGCGACGTGACGCCGGCCGAGCTGGCCGAGGCCGCGCTCGCTCGCGCCCACATGCGCACCGCCGACCTGGGCGCCTTCGCCCACCTCGAGCCCGCCGGGTCCGTCCGCCGGCAGGCCGAGGCGGCGCCGGCCGGGCCGCTGCGGGGCGTCCCGTACCCGGTCAAGGACCTGGCCCACCCGGTCGCCGGGATGCCGTACCGGGCCGGCTCGGCGGCCTACCGCGACCGCGTCGCAGACGTCGACGCGACGCTGGTCGAGCGGCTGCGCGCGGCCGGGCTCGTCCTGATCGGCAAGACGTCGACGCCCGAGTTCGGGCTGATGGGGATCACCGAGCCCGAGGCCTACGCGCCGGCCCGCAACCCGTGGGCGCCGAGCCGGACGCCCGGCGGCTCGTCCGGCGGGGCCGCGGCGGCGGTCGCCGCGCGCGTGGTCCCGGCCGCCGACGCGAGCGACGGGGGCGGCTCGATCCGGATCCCGGCCAGCTTCTGCGGCCTGTTCGGCCTCAAGCCGTCGCGCGGACGCGTGCCCGAGGGCCCAGACACCGGCGAGGGGTGGCACGGGGCCGTCGCCAGCCTGGCCGTCACGCGCTCGGTCCGCGACGCGGCGGCGCTGCTGGACGCGCTCGCCGGGCCCGCGCCGGGCGACCCGGTCGCGCTGCCCGCGCCCCCGGCGCCGTTCGCCGCCGAGGTCGGCCGCGACCCCGGGCGCCTGCGCGTCGGGTGGACGGCCCGGTCGCCGCTGGGGACCCCGGTCGCGCCCGAGTGCCGGGCCGCCGTCGAGGACGCCGCCACGCTTGCTCGCCGACCTCGGGCACGACGTGGAGCCGGCCGAGCCCGGCGTCGACGGTCGCGCGGTCGCGCGGGGCTACCTCACGATGTACTTCGGCCAGGTCGCCGCCACGCTCCGCCAGCTCGAGGCCGAGCGGCCCGGCGCGAGCCGCGAGGTCGAGCCCACGACCCGGCTGCTGGGCGGGATCGGCGAGGCCATCTCGGCGGGCCAGTACGCCCAGGCCCTCGACGGGTGGAACGCGGTCGCGCGCGCGATGGGCCGGTTCCACCAGACCTACGACGTCTACCTCACGCCGACGGTCGCCGCGCTCCCCGGCGAGATCGGCGCCCAGGCCCCGTCGGCCGCCGAGCGGGTCCTGATGCGGACAGCCAACGCGCTGGGGACGACCGGGCTGCTCCTCAAGACTGGGTTCGTGGACCAGATGCTCGACGAGCGGCTGGCGCCCACGCCGTTCACCCAGCTCGCCAACCTGACCGGCCTGCCCGCGATGTCGGTCCCACTCTGGTGGACCGACCCGCTGCCGGACGCGCCGCGCGGCCTGCCGGTCGGCGTCCAGGTCGTGGGGCGGCCCCGGGAGGAGGGCCTGCTCCTGCGCCTGGCCGCCCAACTGGAGGCTGCCCGGCCCTGGGCCCACCGCCGCCCCGCGCTCGCCGGCTGACGCCGGACGCGGGGACCACGGGGGCGGCAGACGCGTTGTCGGCGTCTCTTCTCTCGCCTCCCCTCCGACCGATGCCCGACATCAACCACGACACCGCCGCCCACGCCTTCACCGCCGATGTCGACGGCGGCACGGCCAAGCTGGAGTACCAGCGGCGCGACGACACCCTCGTCTTCGTCCACACGTTCGTCCCCGAGCCGTCGCGCGGCCAGGACGTGGGCGAGGCGCTGGTCGAGGCTGGGCTGGCCTACGCCCGCGAGAACGACCTGGGCGTCGTGCCGCAGTGCCCGTTCGTGGCCCACTACGTCGAGACGCACCCCGAGGCGCAGGACCTGGTCCGCAGCTAGCCGACTTCCTCCGCCTCGGCGCCGAGGCGGGGGGAGTGGTCCCGCGAGCGGCCTACGAGCAGGCGGCGGGGCCGCGCCGGGCGTCGCGCCGGTCCTCCGCCCGGTCGCGGACGTCCTCGCGGCGATCTCGCGAGTCCTCCCGTCGGTCGCGGATGTCCTCGCGGAGATCCGCCACACCGCCGACGCGGCGACGGTCGCGGCGGTCCTCGGCGCGATCTCGCGTGTCCTCACGGCGGTCTCGCCGGTCCTCGCGGGTGTCGCGGACCTGCTCGACGCAGTCGGCGACGATGCGGGCCGCGCGGGTCGTGGGCGCGCGCTGGGCCGAGGCGGGCAGGGCGACGAGGACGAGCAGGCAGGCGGGCAGGAGAAGACGCATGGCAGAGGGCGGATGGTGTGGCCCCAATCTGTCGTGCGGGTTGTCACGCCCGATCACGGCCCGCCGTCGGCTCTGCGTCCGGTCCGTCACGGGTCTGTGTCGGCCCGCCGCTGGCCGACTCCCTCCGCTCCGGCGCCGAGGCGGGCGGGGGGCGCCCGCCGGCGGACCGCGCTCGCTGGGCGGGCGTTCTGCGACGGCCCCCGCGTGTGTCGCCCTCCGCCGTGCCCGACCTTCCCGACCTCGGCGTCCCCCTCCGCTCCCGGTTCGTCGACGGCGCCGGCGTCCGGCTCCACGTCGTCGAGGCCGGTCCGGCGGACGGGCCGCTCGTGCTGCTGCTCCACGGCTTCCCCGAGTTCTGGTTCGGCTGGCGGGCCCAGATCCCCGCGCTGGCTCGGGCCGGCTTCCGCGTCTGGGCGCCCGACCAGCGCGGCTACAACCGCTCTGGCGCCCCGCCCGAGGTGGCCGCCTACGCTCTCGACCGGCTGGTCGACGACGCCCTCGCGCTGCTCGACGCGGCCGGCGCGGAGCGGGCTCGCGTCGTGGGGCACGACTGGGGCGCCGTCGTGGCGTGGTGGCTCGCCGTCCGCGAGCCCCAGCGGGTCGAGCGGCTGGCGGTCCTGAACGTGCCGCACCCGGCCGCCTTCCGCCAGTTCGTGCGGCGGCCGTCGGTCCAGTGGCTGCGGAGCTGGTACGTCGCATTCTTCCAGCTCCCGGCGCTGCCCGAGCGGGCGCTCCGCCGGTTCGGTGCGGCCGGGTTGCGCGCGTCGAGCGCTCCGGGGACGTTCTCCGACGCCGACCTCGCGCGCTACCGCCGGGCGTGGGACCGGCCCGGGGCCGCGCGAGGGATGCTCGGGTGGTACCGCGCCGCCGCCCGCCACGGTCTGGGCGACCGGGCCCTCAACCCGTCCGTCCGCCCGCCGACGCTGGTCCTGTGGGGCGACGCCGACGCGGCCCTCGACGCCCGCCTGGCCGAGCGGTCGCTCGCGTTGTGCGCCGACGGCCGGCTCCGGCGGTTCCCTGGCGTCTCGCACTGGGTCCAGCACGAGGCGGCCGGGGCCGTCAACGCCGAACTGCTCGCGTTCCTCGGCGCGGACCCCGAGTAGGCCCGCCCCGGTAGCGAGGCGGGCGGGGTCGCGCCCTAGTCCAGCACGCGGGCCGTCAGGTGCGACGGGTGCTCCGGCGACAGCATCACGCGGTGCGTCGCCCGCTGGAAGTCGGCCTCGGTCGCCTGGTGGATCGGCATGAACCGCTGGGGGTTCCGGTCGACCATCGGGAACCACGAGCTCTGGACCTGGACCATCATCCGGTGGCCGCGGCGGAACGTGTGGGCCACGTCCTGCATGTCGAACGACACCTCGGCCACCTCGCCGGGCACGAACGGGACCGGCCGCTCGAAGCTGTCGCGGAACTTGCCCCGCATCACCTCGCCCCGGACGAGCTGCTGGAAGCCGCCCATCGGGACCGAGCAGTCGCCGTCGGGCAGCTCGCACTCGGCGTCGCCGGGGTAGACGTCGATGAGCTTGACCACGAAGTCGGCGTCGGTCCCGGTCGTGGTCACGAACAGCGTCGCGCCCAGGTCACCGGCGAACGTCACGTCGCTCCTCCAAAACGGGCGACGTGAACACCAACACGTCGGGCCGGGTGCTCGCGAACCGCTGGTCCTGGACCACGTAGCGGTCGTCGCGGCGCACGACGACCTGGGGCGTGTGGGGGACGGGCTTGAACGGGTCGCTCACGTACTCCGCGAACAGGCCCGCCTCGGTCGGCGCGTCGAACCCGAGCCCGCCGTCGGGCTGGAGGTAGAGGTCGCGCGGCTGTGACGCCCGGGGCGGCCAGGCGTCGAAAAAGCGCCACTGATCGGCCCCCGTCACAAACACCGACGCGGTGTGGAGGTCGGGCTGGTCGTCCCCCTTGAGGAAGGCGTCGAAAAAGCGGGCCTCCAGGTTCTCGCGGTAGAACACCGCCGTCTGCTGGCCGAACCACAGGTCGCCGTAGCGGTCGCCGTCGCCTCGGGCCCAGCCGCCGTGCCACCAGGGGCCCATCGCCAGGAACGTCGGCGTGTCGCTCGCCTCGACGGCGTGGTACGTCTTGAGCGGCCCGTACAGGTCCTGCGCGTCGAACCAGCCCCCGGTCACGAGCACCGCCGGGCGGACGTCGTCGAGGTGGGGGAGGGGCGTCCGCGCCTGCCAGTAGGCGTCGTAGGTGTCGTGGGTCAGGATCTCCTGCCACAGGTCGTTCTGGCCGCCGAAGAACCGGTCGTTGACGGTGCCGAGGGGGCCCAGCCCGAGGTACCAGTCGTAGCCGTCGGGCGTGCCGTAGTCGCTGTAGCTCGGGGCCCGTTCGGTCGTCGGCTCGGGGCGCGGGGCCCCGTACGACGAGACGAAGCTGAACGTGGCCTGGAGCTGAAACGCCCCGTTGTGCCGGCGGTCGTCGCCGAGGTACCAGTCGGTCACCGGCGCCTGCGGCGAGACGGCCTTGACGGCCGGGTGCGCGTCGATCAAGGCGTGCGTCGCGTAGAACCCGGGCGCCGAGATCCCCCAGACGCCGACGCGGCCGTTGTTCGGGGTGTTCGCCAAGAGCCACGCGACGGTGTCGTAGGTGTCCGAGCTCTCGTCGACGTCGCGCGGCCCCTTGCTCGGGTTGTGCGGGCGGACGGCCACGAACTCGCCCTCCGACATCTGCTTCCCCCGGACGTCTTGGTAGGCGAACACGTAGCCGTCGCGCATCAGCCGCTCCGACGGGCCGACGCTGGACGGGTAGGCGTCGGCGCCGTACGGCCCGACCCCGTAGGGCGTCCGCTGGAGCAGGATCGGGTGCTCGCCCGTGGCGCCCTTGGGCACGTAGACGGCCGTGAACAGCCGCGTCCCGTCGCGCATCGGGACCCGGTGCTCGGTCTTGGTGTAGTGCTGGCGGACCCACTCGTCGGCGGGCTGGGCGTGGGCGGCGGTCACGAGCACGAGGAGGAGAGCGGAGGCGCGGAGGGCCGTCGGCATCGGGCGGGGCGGATGGGGACCGGAAGGTACCGGCCCCGCCCGCCTCGGTCGCCCGCTGGGCCCACCGGCGGTCCCACCGAGGCGGGCCCACCGAGCCGGCCGGGCCACTGAGCCCGCCGGGCGGGTGGTCTACCGGCCGGCGTCGGCGCGACCGCGTGTGCTGGCGCGCCGACGCGCTCGCCGCACGGACGAAATAAGGTCGCGGCCGAGGACGGCCTCGTTCGGAGGCGCGTCTATGTTCGGCCGGTCTCCTCGACGCGTCTGCCTCTATGCCCGCTCGTCGTGCCGGGCTAGCAAGTCGTTTGCACGCCCTGCCGGCCTTCCTGCTCGACCCCACGCCGGGCCTCGCCGCCGGGAGCGCCGAGGCGCAGGCCGTCCGGGACGACCTCGTGTGGATGACCGTCCGCAACGCGCGGTCGCTCGTGGGCGGCTTCCTCTTCCTGATCGTCTTGTTCACGGTCGAGTTTTTCGACCCGAGCCTGGGGCCGCCGGAGTGGACCTGGCGGGCCGCCGCGACGACCGCCTCTATCGGTACGCCCTCGCGGGCCTGGCGACGGTCGCCGACGCCGCGCCCGAGGCGGGCGGCCCGGCGCTGGCCCTCGCCCCCAACCCGGCGCGCGGCTCCGCCCGCCTCGGCGTCACGCTGGCCGAGGCGGGCGAGGTGCGGGTCACGCTCGCCGACGTGCTGGGCCGCGCCGTGCTCGCGCTCGACCGGACGCTCGGCGCCGGTCCGCAGACGCTCCCGCTCGACCTGTCCGGCTTGTCGCCGGGCGTCTACGTCGCCCGGGTCGTCACGGCCACGGGCGCCGCCACCCAAACGCTCACCGTCGCTCGCTGACGCGCGCCTCTCCACGCCCGTCTCGGTCGGCCCGGCGAGCGACCGAGGCGGGCCGACGGGGGCGTGGTTCGGGCCGGTCGCCTACCGGTCGGCGTCGGGAAGGTGGCGCAAGTGCCACGCGACCGTGAGCCCGAACACCGCGCCCGCCGCGCCGAGCACGGAGGCCGTCGTGAGGGCCTGCGCCAGCGTCGGCGAGCGGAGCGCGGCGACCAGGGCCGTGAGGGCCAGCCCGCCGCCGCCCCAGACCGCCGCCTGGACCGCGTACTCGCGAGCGCCGTAGCCGCGCCCGGCCGGCCGGCGCGCGGGGAGGATGGCCTTGAGCCGGTCCCAGTCCCAGACCAGCAGCCACAGGCACGCGAGCGTCATCAGGACCGTGATCACCCAGGTCCCCGCGAACCCGACCGCGACCGTGATGACCATGACGTTGACGATGATCGGGAAGTAGACGACCGCGCCGAGCGTCGCCGTCGCCGGCCAGAGCAGCAGGAGCCCGGCGGCCACCTGGGCGACGCCCACGAACACGTAGAACCCCTGGGCCTGGAAGAACACGTCGAAGAAGGCGCCGACCGGGTCCGTTGTCGGGAGCGACGTGAACCGGTGGCCGAGCACCTTGGTGCTCCCGGGGATCACGAACCCGACGGCCAGCAGCACGCGCGTCACGGCCGTGAACCGCTGGAGCAGTCGCGAGCGGACGATCCGGGCGTGGAGGCGGTCGAGCATGGCGTCCAGAGGGGGTGTGGCGGCCCCTACGGCCGGATCTTGGGCCGGTTACGGTCGCCGAGCCGCTCAGGCGCCCGCTCCGGCCCCGCCCGCCCGCCTCGGCCGGTCGGAGGGCGAGGCCAGGCGGAGGGACCTTTCCGGCACCGGGCGGGGTCTGGGGGCACCCGGCAAGCGACCGTGCCCACCCTCCCCGCCCGCTCCCTATGACCACCCGCACCGTCCGCCTGGACGACACCGAATGGACGCTCGCCCAAGCCCTCGTGGGCACCGACGCCGAGCGCGACGACGGCGACCACGACGGGACCGTCCCCGTCGTGGCGACCCCGAGCGGCGGGGCCCAGTCGGTCCGGCTGGCGCTCGCGCCCGGCTGGGCGACCGACGACGACGACGTGCTGCGGGCCGCGCTCGCCGACGCCGGCTGAGGCCGGCCCGGATCGGGCGGTCGGCCAGCGGTCTCGGCCGCTCGGCCCGTCCTCCGTTCGCCAGAGGGCCGGCCGAGCCTCCCCGGGTGACCGAGTCCCTCCACCGGCGGCCCGAGGCGGGCGCGGTGGGGCGGCCCGGCCCATGCGAGCGCCGGTAGCTTCGGGCATGCCCGACGACCTGTTTGCCGCCGCCGCCGAGACCCGCCGAGCCCGGTCCGCCCCGCTCGCCGACCGGATGCGGCCCCAGACGCTCGACGAGTACGTCGGGCAGGGGCACATCCTGGCCCCGGGCACCCTGCTCCGCCGCGCCGTCGAGGCCGACCGGGTGACCTCGCTCATCCTGTTCGGCCCGCCCGGGACCGGCAAGACCACGCTGGCCCGGATCGTGGCCAACACGACGCGGAAGCACTTCGCCAGCCTCAACGCGGTGCTGGCGGGCGTCAAGGACATCCGCGAGCAGGTCGGGGCGGCCCAGGAGCGCTTGAGGCTCCACGGCCAGGGGACCATCCTGTTCGTCGACGAGGTCCACCGGTTCAACAAGGCCCAGCAGGACGCGCTGCTGCCCCACGTCGAGAACGGGACGGTCACGTTTGTCGGCGCCACGACCGAGAACCCCTACTTCGAGGTCAACAAGGCGCTCGTCTCGCGCTCGCGCGTCTTCGAGCTCCGGACGCTGACCGAGGACGACCTGCGCGCGGTCGTGGCCCAGGCCCTGGCCGACGCCGGGCGCGGCTACGGCCGCCTGGACGTCCGCGTCGAGCCGGACGCGCTCGACCACCTGGTGAGCACGGCCAACGGCGACGCGCGGAGCCTGCTCAACGCGCTCGAGCTGGCCGTCGAGACGACCGAGCCGGAGGCCGACGCCAGCCAGCCCGACGCGGCCGGCGCCGTCGTGGTCACGCTCGCCATCGCCGAGGAGTCGATCCAGAAGCGGGCCGTCCTCTACGACAAGGACGGCGACGCCCACTACGACACGATCTCCGCGTTCATCAAGTCGATGCGCGGCTCGGACCCCGACGCGTCGCTGTACTGGATGGCCCGGATGATCTACGCCGGCGAGGACCCCCGCTTCGTGCTCCGCCGGATGCTCATCTTCGCGTGCGAGGACGTCGGCCTGGCCGATCCCAACGCGGTCCGCCAGGCCGTCGCCTGCGCCGACGCGTTCGAGTTCGTCGGGATGCCCGAGGGCCGGTTCATGCTGGGCCAGCTGTGCGTCTACCTCGCGACGGCGCCCAAGAGCAACTCGGGCTTCGCGTTCTTCTCGGCCCTGGAGCACGTCGAGAAGGAGCAGACGACGGACATGCCGAACGCGCTCAAAGACGGCTCGCGCGACAAGAAGGGGCTGGGCCACGGGGCGGGCTACAAGTACCCCCACGCCTACCAGGACCACTACGTCCCGGAGCAGTACCTCCCGGGCGGGATGCAGGGGACGTACTTCTACGAGCCGAGCGACCAGGGGTACGAGGCCCGGCTGGCCGGCCGGCTGGCCCAGCTCCGCGAGCGCGACGCCCAAGAGGGGATCACCAAGCGGGCCCAGCGCTACGCTCAGGACGACGACTAGCCCTACCTCGGTCACCTGCCGGGCCCCCCGAGGCGGGCGGGGTGGGAGATTCCAGGACGCGCGCGTGGGGGGATGCTGGAGCCGGGAGCGCGGCCGGAAACAGACGGCGGAGAGAGCGTGTGTGGGGCTCTCTCCCACGTCCCCTCTCGCTTTGACAAAGACACTCGCCCCCCTCGTCCTCGCCCTCGTCGCCGTCGGCTGCTCGCCGTCCATGCAAACGGCGGCCCCCGACGCCCGACCGGGTCGGGCACCGATGACCACGGACCCGATGCGGGTCACGACCGACGCGCCCCAGCCCGCGTGGGCCCCGAACATCGACCCCCAGATGTGGGCCGTCGTCGACCAGCTCATGTCGTACGGCAACGTGCCCTACCCCCAGCTCACCGGCTTCCAGGCGCG
This sequence comes from uncultured Bacteroidota bacterium, assembly GCA_963740235.1. Lineage (GTDB taxonomy): Bacteria > Bacteroidota > Rhodothermia > Rhodothermales > Rubricoccaceae > Rubrivirga. The sequence continues at coordinate 32,613 of CAVUDG010000007.1, read as the reverse complement.
GATGGAAAAGACGCCGACCAACGCCGTCATGGACCTGCTCCACCAGACCGGTGTCCCGCCGACGGAGCCGAAGGTGACGGTCAGCCACCGCGAGATCCCCGTCGGCCCCGAGCCAGGGCCTCCTCGTCCGGACGTACACGCCGGTAGGCACGACCGGCCCGCTCCCCGTCGTCGTCTACTACCACGGCGGCGGCTGGGTCATCGCTGACCTCGACACGTACGAGGCCGGCGCCGTCGCGCTGGCGACCAAGACGGGCGCCGTCGTCGTGTCGGTGGGCTACCGTCAGGCGCCGGAGAACCGCTACCCGACCGCCCACGACGACGCCTTCGCGGCCTACCGGTGGGTGACCCAGAACGCGGCCACGATGGGCGGCGACCCCGCCCGGATCGCGATCGCGGGTGAGAGCGCCGGCGGCAACATGGCCGTCGCGACCGCGATCCGCGCCCGCGAGCAGGGTGTCACGATGCCCGAGGCCATCATCTCAGTCTACCCCGTGGCCGATGGCGACGTGCAGTCGGCGAGCTACGACCGCTACGCCAACGCGATGCCGCTCAACCGTGGCGGTATGGAGTGGTTCTTCGACAACTACGCGCCCGACTGGCGGACCCAGCGCTACCCCTACCTCGACCTTGTCGGCGCCGACCTCTCGGGCCTGCCGCCGACGACCATCATCAACGCCCAAATCGACCCGCTGGAGGCCGAGGGCGGTGACCTCGCCGACGCGCTGGAGGCAGCGGGCGTGGACGTCGAGCGCGAGGTCTACCGGGGCGTAACCCACGAGTTCTTCGGGATGGGCGCCGTGCTGGAGCAGGCCGTCGCGGCCCAGGACTTGGCCGCGTCGCGGCTCAAGGACGCTTTCGGGATGTAGCAGGCTCGACCTCCACGCCACGTGTGTCCCAAGAGACGGGGCTGCCGAGTCGTTCGGCGGCCCCGCTTTTTTGTGCCGGCCCGCTCCGCCTCGGCCGCCTCCCCGGGCCCCCCGAGGCGGAGCGAGCCTGACCGTGCTAGACCTCGGCTCGGGTGGGGTGACCTCCGAGGTCTCGCCTGAAGGCTCAGGGGAGCGGCGCCGGGGTCTGCCGCCCCCCCGGGACAAAGGGGCGACGGTCCCGCACGCAGTCAGGCTACGCTCGTCTGGAGCGCCGCGGGCTCCGGTGTCGAGGGCTCCGGCGCCTCCGGGGCCAGGGGGAGCGCGAACCAGAACTGGGTGCCGGCGTCGGGCGCGCTCTCGACGCCACAGGTCCCGCCCAGCCGCTCCACGATCCGGCGGACGATGGACAGGCCCAGCCCGTGCCCGTCGACGTCGCGCGTGCCGACGCGGGAGAACGGGACGAACAGGTCGCCGCTGCGCGTCCGGCGGCACGCCGGGGCCGTCGTCGTGGACCCAGAACCGGGCGTGGCCCGGCCGGAGCATCGTCGGCCCCGAGCGTGACCGTCGGGCCGCCGTACTTGGCGGCGTTGCTGAGGTAGTTGACCCAGATCTCCTCCAGCCAGGGCGCGTGACCGAGGGCCACCGGCCACTCGGTCGGGACGGCGAGGCCGGACACGTCGTGGGCCCCGCGGATCCGTCCCACGGCCTCGGCGACGACCGACCCCATGTCGACCGGCCGAGGGATCGACGGACGGCCTGGCGGACCCCGGCCAGCAGCAGCAGCTCGTGGACGATGGTCGCCCATCTTGCGGGCCGCCGCGACCATGTCGTCGGCGATCTCGCGGTGGTCGTCGGGGGCGAGCCCGGGGCCGTCGTCGCGCAGGATCTCGGCCCAGCCGGTCACGCCCTGGATCGAGTTTTTGAGGTCGTGCGCGACCGTGTGGGCGAACGCGTCGAGCTCGTCGTTGCGAGCCTGGAGCTCCGTGTTGGCCCGGTACAGGTCGCCGTTCGCTTGGTGGAGGGCGGCCCGCTCGGTCCGGCGCCGGGTCACGTCGTGGAGCAGCACCAGGTGCCCCGAGGGACGCCCGGCCCGGTCGGGGAGGACCGAGACGCGGAGGTCGAAGTGGCGCGTGGCTTGGTCGGTGCCGATCGTGAATGGGGCCTCCAGCCCGCCGCCCAGGGCGCCGGCGACGGCCTGGGCGAGGGCGGGAACTGTCTCGCCGAGCGGCCGGCCGATGGCCGGGGACGACCGCCCCAGGGCGAGGCGCAGGGCCGGATTCACGTCGGCGACGCGGCCCTGGCCGTCGAGGACCAGCACCCCGTCCTGGACGTTGTCCACCAAGGCCTCGCGGGCGATCGGCTGGAGGTCCAGGAGCCGGTAGCGGACCAGGCCCAGCGCGAACGCGGCCGACGAGGCGGCCATGGCGAGCGGCGTGAAGTCCTTCTCGATGGGCCCGAACCCGAGCAGGTGGACCACGTTGACCACGAGCGGCACGACGGCGCCGGCGACGATCCACCGCGACAGCGCGCGCTGCCGCGGGCCCGAACGGGCCACCCACAGCACGAAGACGAGCGAGCCGGCCGTCGTGGTCCACGCGAACGCCGTCTGCGCCCAGCCCAGCGGCCCGAGCGTGTACCCGACCCCGAGGAAGGGGCCGTCGGCGGACCACCCGCCACGACGCCCACACCCAGCGGTGCGCGTCGTTGGTGAGGACCATCGCGCCGAACGTCAGGCTCCAAGCCGTCAGGGCGGCGACCCCGATCCGGAGCGGGCGCGTAAACCTGCCGGTGTAGCCGAGCAGGAACGCGATCCAGGCGACCCCGGGGAGGGGGCACCACAGGACCGCGGCCTGGGCCAGCCGGAGCGTCGCGTGGGGCGTCGGGGCCACGACGCTGAGGGCGTCGCAGACCAGCCAGCCTAGCGAGGTGGCCGAGAAGGCGACGAGCCCCCAGCCACCCGGCGCGCCCCGGCGGCTCCACGCGATCACGATGACGGCGGCCATGAGGGTGGCCGCGAGCGGGGTGAGGGCGACGAAGACCAGGGACTCCACGGACCGGCGGGGGGGACCGTCTCTAGATCGGCGGTCCCACCGCTCGGATTAACCGCTCGCCCGTTATGAGTTTGGACGCCACGGCGTAGTCGGCCCAGGGGGGCCGCCTCGGGGCGCCGCCGGACTCGGCCGAGGGCGCCCCCGAGGCGGAGCGGGTCAGGGCTTCAGGACCACCTTGATGCAGTCGTCCTTCTTGTCGCGGAACGTCTCGTACATCTCGGGCGCGTCGTCCAGCGGCGCCGTGTGCGTGATGATGAACGACGGGTCGATGTCGCCGCTCTCGATCTTGTCCATGAGCGGCTCGAGGTAGCGCTGGACGTGGGTCTGCCCGGTCTTGAGCGTGAGCCCCTTGTTCATGAACGCGCCGAGCTCGATGGAGCCGGCGCCGGCGTAGACGCCGGGCATCGAGATCGTGCCGCCCTTGCGGCACGCCATGATGGCCTGGTTGATCGCGTACGTCCGGTCGCTCTGGGTGTGCGTCGCCTGGGCCGCCTTGTCGAGGGCGGTCTTGGCCGTGCTCATCCCGTGGGCCTCCATCCCGACCGCCTCGATGCACCGGTCCGGACCGCGCCCGCCGGTCATGTCGATCAGGTGCTCGTGGAGCGTGCCGTCGATCTCGTCGAAGTTGACCGTCTCGGCCTTCGAGTTCTCCGCCGCCATCCGGAGCCGCTCGGGCTCGCGGTCGATGGCGATCACGCGGCCGGCCCCCATCATCCAGGCGCTCTGGATGGCGAACTGGCCGACGGGCCCGCAGCCCCAGACCGCGACCGTGTCGCCGGGCTCGATCTCGGCGTTCTCGGCGCCCATGTAACCGGTCGGGAAGATGTCGGACAAGAACAGGACCTGCTCGTCGGTCAGCCCGTCGGGCACCTTGATCGGGCCGACGTCGGCGTGGGGCACGCGGAGGTACTCGGCCTGGCCGCCGGGGATGCCGCCAGTCAGGTGGGAGTACCCGAAGATCCCGGCCGGCGAGTGGCCCATCGCCTTGCGCGCGTTCTCGGGCTCGGGGTTCGTGGTGTCGCAGAGCGAGTACATCGTCTGCTCGCAGAACCAGCAGTGCCCGCACGAGATCGTGAACGGGACGACGACGCGGTCGCCCTTCTTCAAGCGCGTCACGCCGGACCCGACCTCCTCGACGATCCCCATCGGCTCGTGGCCGATGATGTCGCCCTCCTTCATCATCGGGACGAACCCGTCGAACAGGTGGAGGTCGGAGCCGCAGATGGCCGTCGAGGTCACCTTGATGACGACGTCGGTGGGCTCTTGGATCTCGGGGTCGGGGTGGGTGTCGACGCGGACGTCGCCTTGGCCGTGCCAGGTGAGGGCTTTCATCGGAGGGGGGAGGGGGAGGGGGAGGGGAGTGCACAGATCGCCCGGCCCGCTGTTCCGTCGCGGCCGGTGATCCGGAATCGCCCCACCCCCGCCGCCGGCCCGACGCCGCCGGCGCGACCCGGCCCGCCTCGGTCGCCTGCCGACCCCGCCCGGCGACACGCCCGCCGTCCACGGACGGGCCGAGGCGGGCGGAACGGCGATGGTTGTTGGAACGTGCATCCGCCTCCTTTCCCTCCGAGACCCCCATGTCCACGTTCTCCCGCCGCGCCGCCCTCCAGGGGCTCGCCACGCTCGGCCTGGGCGCCGCCCTGCCCGCCTCGGCCGCCGCCCGGCCGGCGAGGCGCGACCACCACACGGTCTCGGCCCACTCGTTCGCGGTCGGAGACGCGACGGTCACGGTCCTACGCGACACCGGCTTCCCGCTGCCGCTCTCGGCCGTCGGCACCAACGTCGACCCGGCGCGCGTGGTCGCCACGCTCCGCGAGTACGGCCTGCCGACCGACCGCGTGCCGGTCGACGTGAGCCAGCTGGTGGTCGACGCCGGCGGCGTGCGGACGTTGGTCGACACCGGGACGGGCCAGGGCCAGCTGTTGGCGTCGATGGAGGCGTTGGGGATCGCGCCGGCCTCGGTCGACCGCGTCGTGGTGTCGCACTTCCACGGCGACCACGTCGGCGGGGTCTCGACGGACGGCGCCCCGACGTTTCCGGCCGCGAGCGTCCACTTCCCCGCGCCCGAGCTGGCGTTCCTCGACGGGGCCCCGGCCGGCAACGACAACGTCACGGCCGCGCTGGGCGCGCTGGCGCCCGTCCGCGACCGGCTCCAGACCTACGGCGACGGCGACGAGCTCGCGCCGGGCCTGGTGGCGATCGCGGCCCACGGCCACACGCCGGGCCACATGGCCTTCGTGCTCGCGTCCGGCGACGCCCGGCTGATGATCGCGAGCGACGCCGTGACGCACCCGGTCGTCTTTTTCCGCCACCCGACCTGGCTGTTCGGGTTCGACATGGACGGCGACCGGACGGTGGCGACGCGGCGGCGGTTGCTGAGCCGGGCCGCCCGCGAGGGGCTCCCGTTCGTCGCCAGCCACCTCCCGTTCCCCGGCGTCGGCCGCGTCTCGGTCGACGGCGCCGGCTTCCGCTTTACGCCGACGCCGATGCTGTAGGGGAGGGGCCTGTCCCCCGGCTCACCCCGCCTCGGTACCGAGGCGGGGTGTCAGGGTCGGGAGCCCCGGTCGCGGTAGGTCGTCTCCAGTTGGCGGATCCCGTCGGGGTCGCCCAAGATCGTCAGCCGGTCGCCGGCCCGCAGGACGGTCGAGCCGCCCGGGACGGCGACGTCGCCGCCGCGGTGGACGAGCGCGACGAGGACGCCGGCCGGGAGTGCGACCTCGCGGAGCGGCTCGGCCGACCAGGGCCGCCGTCGGACCGTCCTCCGAGAGGCCGAGCGCGAGGAACCGGTCGTTGTGGAGGAGCACCTCCTTGAGGTCCTGCTCGGTCTCGGCCCCGCGCCAGGCGTCGAGGAAGGGGGCCTCGTCGATCCGGCTCGCCAGCGCCGCCAGCGTCCGCAGGTGCCGGCCGGGCGGGTCCTCGGGGCTCAGCAGGAAGAACACGGCCCAGACGCGCGCCGCGTCGTCCGGCCGGTCGTCGCCCGTCGTGTCGACGGGGACCGTCAGCCCGCCCGGGCGCGGACCAGGACCAGCTCGGGTCGGTCCACCTCGGCCAGCCGGAGGTGGGGGAGCGCGGCCCCGTGCGAGACCGGCGTCGAGCCCGTCCGGCTGCCGTCCAGGAACCCCTGGACCAGCTCGGTCCGGTCGAGCCCGGCCCGGTCGGCGAGCGCCTGGGCGGCCTCGCCGGGTGACCTCCTCGAACGCCTCGGACGAGCTCGTCGCGGGGTCGTCGCCGGCCACGTCCAGGACGGCGGCGCGCGTGACCAGGTGCTCGAACGGCGTCTCGTCACGGCAGCCCCTTGTCCTTCAGGATCGTCCGGAGCTCGCCGTCGAGCCCCTCGTAGCGGCGCCGCCCCAGCCGCTCGAACAGGTGGTAGATCGCCCCCTCGCGCACGACGGCCGGGTTGGGCGACACGTAGTAGCGGTACCACGCCGCGCCGACCGACGACGATGGCGACCGACGCGCCGAACGCGAACAGGCCCAGCTGGGCCACCAGCACGAACGGCACGACGATGCCGGCGATCTGCATCCAGGGGTAGAGCGGGCTCCGGTAGCCCGGCACGTAGCTCGCGATCCGGCTCTCGCGCATCACGATCACGGCCACGTTCAAGAGCCCGAACAGCAGCAGCTGGAAGGCGCTCGCCAGCTTGGCGATCCCCTCGACGTCGAGCGCGACGATGGCCAGGACCATCAGCGCCGCCGTCACGACGATGGCCGGGATCGGCGTCCCGAACCGGCCGAGCGCGCCCAGCCGCGGGGTCACCAGCCCGTCGCGCGCCATCGCGAGCGGGTACCGGCTGGCCGACAGGATGCCGGCGTTGCCGGTCGAGGCGAACGCGGCGATGGCCGCGGCCACGATCAGGACCAGGCCCCACGGGTCGGGGAGCCAGGTGAAGAACGCCTGGGCGGCCGTCGCGACGGGCGTCAGGTCGCTCCGCAGCTCCGACGGGTCGAGCACGGCGATCATGATGAACACGCCGACGCAGTAGATCAGCGGTCGCCGTCGCGAGCGACAGGAACATTCCCAGCGGCAGGTTCCGGTCGGGGTCCCGGACCTCCTCGGCCACGCTCGCCACCTTGGTCAGCCCGGCGTAGCTCACGAACACCAGCCCGACGGTCGCCAGCAGCCCCTCGGTCCCGAACGGCAGGAACGGCGTGAACTGGCGCTCCAGGTTGTCGGCGCCCAGCCCGGCGACGGCGATCAGGCCCTGGGCCACGAAGAACGCGAGCACGCCCACCAGGACCGTCACCAGCACGCGCTGCAGCCCGCTCGTCTCCTTCGCCCCGACCACGTTGAGGACGGCGAAGGCGACGGTCAGCGCGACGGCCATCGGCTTGATGGGGACGTCGAAGAAGAACACGAGGTAGGCGCCCATCCCGACGAGCGCGAACGCGCTCTTGAGCACGAGCGCGATCCAGGTCCCGATCCCGCCGACGGTCCCGGCCAGCGGGCCCAGGCTCCGGTCGAGGAAGTAGTACGCGCCGCCCGCCTTGGGCATGGCCGTCGACAGCTCGGCGGCGCTGAACATGGCCGGCAGGATGAACACGCCCGCGATGAAGTAGGCGAGCACGGTCGCCGGGCCGGCCTGGGCGGTCGCGAGGCCGGGGAGCAGGAAGAACCCGGAGCTGAACATGGCGCCCGTGCTGATCGCGTAGACGTCGAACAGGCCGAGTTCTTTCTTGAGCGACGGGGAGTTCTCGGGCACGGGGCGGGCGGGGAGGGCCCGGGTAGTCTAGCCCCGCTCGGGCGGAGCGGGCCCCGGGGCGGGGGGCGTCCGCGCCGAGGCCCGCCGGCACGGCCCGCCTCGGCCCCGAGGCGGGCCGTGCCGGCCGTCCGGGGTGCCGGCTCGCGCCGGCCGATCCCGGCGCGCGTTCGGGCGTAGACCCGGCTCCCTTCTGCTCTCCCGACCCCCTCTCCGATGGACTTGTCCAGCACGTCGCTCGCCCACGGCCAGCGCATCGACCCCCGCTTCGTGTTCTGCCAGCCGTCCGGCGACGGCCGCACCCAGGACGGCGGCAACCGGAGCCCGCACCTCGCCTGGTCCGGCGCCCCCGACGGCACGCGGTCGTTCGCCGTCGTGGTCCGCGACCCCGACGTGCCGGCCGACGCCAGCGACGCCAACACCGAGGGGAAGACGATCCCGGCCGACGCCCCACGGACGACGTTCTACCACTGGCTCCTGGTCGACGTCCCGGCGTCGGTCACCGAGATCGCCGAGGGCGCGGCGTCCGACGGCGTCACCGAGGGCGGCAAGGGGCCCGGCCGGACGGCGCTCGGGCTGGAGGGCACCAACACGTTCACGGACTTCCTCAAGGGGTCGCCGCGCGAGGGTGTCTACGGCGGCTACGACGGCCCGTGCCCGCCCTGGAACGACCGGGCGGTCCACCACTACCACGTCACCGTCTACGCGCTCGACACGGACGCGCTGGGGCTGAGCGAGGCCGGCGACTTCACGGGCGCCGACGTCGAGGCCGCGCTCGACGGCCACGTCCTGGCACAGGCCGAGATCGTCGGGACGTACACGACGAACTCGGACCTGGTCTGACCCGGCCCGCCTCGGTCGCTCCCCGGCCGGTCTCGTGGGGGGCGGCCTGCCTTCGGTGGGCCCGGCGCGGCCCCGAGGTGGGAGGGGAGGGCACCCATTCCGTCCTCCCGGACCCCGCCCGGGCGCGCCTATCCTCCGCCGGAACCGCCCTCAGGCCGGGGTCGTGACTCGGACCCCGCCCTCATACCTCCACCACATCCGTACAGAATGCGACGCTTCGCTACGCTCCTCCTCGCCGTTCTCGCCGTCGGCGCCTCCGCCCAGCCCGTCCAGCGCGACGCGCGGACATCGACGTTGGACGCCCTCGTCCCCCTCGCTCAGACGGCCGCTGCCGACACGATCCGTCTCTCGAACCGGCCGGCCGGCTCCGGGCTCTCGCTCTATACGTTCGGGGGCGACACCAACTTCGTGACAGGCACGAACGACACCTACACCTCTTTCGGCTCGGGGTACACCCTCCCGGACGACGGGGAGTACCAGGTGATCTCGTACGCGCCTTTCTTGTTCGACATCCCGGCCGGGATGGAGAGCTTTTCCGTCTCCGTGTACAACGGGACGCTCGAGGACGGCCCGGTCGGGGAGCCCGTCTACACCGAGGCGTTCAGCACCTCCATCCTGGTCGCCCCGGACGGCAACACCGTGAGCCCGTCGTTCCTCGACTTCGCGACGCCCGCCGTCGTCGAGGGCCCGGTCTTCTTCGTCACGCTCGACCTGTCGGGTGTCACCGGCGACCTGTCCGTGGTGTCGACCACCGACCTCGACACGCCGACGCCGGAGACGGTCATCTTTATCGACGGCGAGTGGGTCCAGATCGCCGCGCTGTTCGCGGGTGAGAACCCGCTCCAGATCTACCTGCTGGACTTCGTCGAGATCCAGGTGGCGGGGGCGGAGGCCGAGCCGGTCTCGATCGCGACCGCGCGTGGGTCCAGCGGGTCGACGGTCACCGTCGAGGGGACGGTGACGCGCTCGGAGGGCGGCTTCACCTACCTCCAGGACGAGACGGGCGGCCTGGCGATCCGCCAGACGTCGGGCGACTTTTTCGACCAGGTCACGGCCGACACGATCCGGCCCGGGACCGTCCTGCGAGTGACCGGCACGCTGTCCAGTTTAACGGCCTGCTCTACATCAACGGCAACGCGCTCCAGAGCTACGAGGTCGTCGGCGCGGCCGACGTGCCCGAGGCCCAGACGGTCACGCTGGCCGAGATCGCCGCCAACGGCGAGGACTACGAGGGCGAGTTGGTCACGGTGACCGGCGTCACGTTCGCCGGCCTCGACCAGGCCGCGGGCCGGTTCCAGGCCGGCACGACGTACCAGGTGACCGACGCCTCGGACGCGACCAACGCCGTCGTCGTCCGCGTGCCCGACGCCGACGACACGACGATCGACGGGACCGACTTCCTGGGCAGCCCCGCAACGGTGACCGGCGTCGTGGCCAGATCTCGTCGACCGACCCGGCGACACGGATACCAGATCCTGCTGCTCCAGATCGGTGACATCCGAGCGTCGGCCGTCGCCGTCGGTGAGCGACCCCGAGGCCGGCGTCGCGCTGGGCGCGCTCGTCCCCAACCCGTCCGCCTCGTCGGCCTCGGTGACCGTCATCGCTGGACGAGGCCGGCCCGGTGACGCTGGCCGTCTTCGACGTGCTCGGTCGTGAGGTCGCGCGCGTGCTCGACGGCGACCTGGCCGCGGGCGACCTCCTCGTCCGCCTCGACGTGTCGGCGCTGCCGGCCGGGACCTACCTCGCGCGCCTGACGGCGGACGGCGCGACGGTGGTCCGGCCTTCACGGTCGCCCGCTGAGCGCGCCTGATCGTTTCGCCCGCGAGGGGGCGGCGTCCACTGCGGCGTCGCCCCCTCTCCGTTTCGGCCGCCGCCGGCGAGACGTCGTCCGCATCCGAGGACGAGCGGCAGAGGTGCCTGGGCTTCGTGTGCACTCGTGTCTCGCCGTATGGCGCGACCGAGGTCGGAGCGGGAGGGCGACGCCCGCTGGGTGCGTCCGGCGTCGGGGCGGAGGCGCAGAAGATTGCGCCCCCGGCGCGAGGCCGGGCCGCTCCGTCGGCCTCGTCCCACGTTCCGCCGGGGCCGGCGGCCCGGCCTGAGCGCGTGCACCGTCACGCGGAGCGTGGCGAGACATCGCCGCCGACCGACGACGCGCGCGAGGTAGACGCCCGGCGCGAGGTCCCCGCCGTCGAGGACGAACCGCGTGGTCGCCGGCCGCCAGCGGGCCGTCCGACGCGCGACGCGACCTGACGACCGAGCGGCGTCGTACAGACCGTGACCGCAGCGCGTCGGCCGACGCTCGAGCCGTCGAGACGACCAGGCGGAGCCGCGCCGGAGCGACGGGTTCGGGAGCACGGCCAGAACGTGGGAGAGCCAAGTCGTCCTCGGCGCGACGTGTTCCGGTTGACCGTCACCTTGACCGTCCCCGTCGACTCGGCCGTGCCGTCGCTGACCGTGAACGTGAACGAGTCCTGGCCCGTGAAGCCCGCGTCGGGCGTGTAGTCTGACGACGGGCGCGGAGCCGGCGGCCCGTGCCGTCGTCGCCGATGGTCGGCGGTGCCGTTGGCAGGGTCCGAGACGGCCGTGATCGTAGCGGCGTCTCCGTCCGCGTCGGTGACGTCGGCGAGCACGTCGATCGGCGTCGGTCTGGCCGGCGACGGGCCGTCGCCTGGACGCGTGGCGCGGACGATCGACGGCGAGTTGCTGGTGCCGCCGCCGCCGCCCGCGTCGAGTAGCTGACGCGAACTGGACGCGGCCGCCCTGGGGCGCCGCGTCGCTGGTAGCCGCGGCCGAGTGGAGCGGGTCGTCCGTCGCCCAGGCGTAGGTCGTCGTGGTCGATGCCGCACCCGGCGGTCGATACCGTCACCTTGTCACTCGATCATCAGCGCATCGAACGAGCCGGCCGGTGTGATGAGCGTCCCGTACCCGACGATCTCGCTCCGGTAGTCGGTCGTGATCGTGAAGCCCTGGACGGTCTGCGATCGTCTGGTCCTCGGTGACCGTCCCGAACGTCAGCGGGAAGGTGAGCTGCTGGAGTCCATCCGGCTCGTAGGGATCACGATGTCCTCCCGTCTGCTGGTCGCGGCTGGGCCGCGACGAAGATCCCGTCGCGTGACGTACTGGTTGTTGCGCCGCCCGGCGCGTAGACGTAGCCCGAGGTGCCCATCGTCGGTCTGGTGTCGTTCAGGATCGCGATGTTGGCGTCGGGGAAGTTGGACGCGCCCGGCAGGCTCGGCTGGTCGGCGTCGAGGTAGAGCGTCTGGTCGACGGCCGCTGGTCCGGGTAGGTGATCGTCGTGAAGTCCCAGGTCTGGTTGGCGCCGTGGAGCGCGATGAGGGCGTCGATCCGCGTCCCGGTCGGCTGGCCGGGACGTCGTCGTTGACGTGGTCGACGAATACGTCGACGACCTCGGCTCGCCCGACGCGCGATAGCCGGAGAACGTCGTCGCAGGTGAACGTGATCTGGGCGCTGGCGGGCACCGCCATCAGGACGGCCGCGAGCACGGCCAGGGAGAAGCAACGGGTCATGACGAGCAGAGGAATGGGAGCTACCGCAGATACTGCGTCTCGAGACAGCGCCCGCAGCCTCCCCTCTGGAGGGGAGACCGCGCCGAAATCCGCAGTCCCCGGAGGCTGCCCGGCGGTACCATTCCCTATGCAGATCGAGACCGCCCGCCTCGACGAGTTCGCCGCCGCGCTCCGCCCCCGGATCGCCGGCGACCTGCGGCTCGACGCGCTCTCGAAGGCGCTCTACGCCACCGACGCCTCGCTCTACCGCGAGCCGCCGCTCGGCGTCCTGATCCCGCGGCACACCGACGACGTCCAGGCCGCCCTCGAGGACGGCGCGCGGTTCGGCGTGCCCATCGTCGCGCGCGGCTCGGGCTCGAGCCTGGCCGGCTCGCGCCGTCTCGGCCGGGCTGGTCGTCGACACGACGAAGCACCTCCGCGACGATCGTCGCGGTCGACCCCGAGGCGCGCACGGCGACCGTCCAGCCGGGCGTCGTCCTCGACGACCTCAACCGGGCCGCGGCCGTCGCACGGCCTGACGTTCGGGCCCGACCCCGCGTCGTCGAATCGGGCCACGCTGGGCGGGATGCTGGGCACGAACGCGACCGGGACGCACTCCATCCAGTACGGCTCGACGGTCGACTGGATCGAGTCCGCCGAGGTGCTGCTGGCCGACGGGTCGCCGGCCACGTTCGGCGCGCTCGACGCCGAGGCGTGGGCCGCGAAGACGCAGCGCCGGCGGCACCGAGGGCGAGGTCTACCGCCGCGTCGACGCGCTGCTGCCGGTCCACGAGCACGCGATCCGCCACGACACGCCGCGCTGGTGGCGCCGCGCGGGCGGCTACCGCCTGGAGCGGATGATCGAGGCGCCCGAGGTCGACCGCGGGCCGGGCCGGGCCTGGGACGGGACGCGCAACCTGGCGCACGCTGCTGGCCGGGTCCGAGGGGACGCTGGCGTTCGCGACCGAGATCACGGTCGGGCTGACCGAGCGGCCGCCCCACGCGGCGCTCGGCGTGGTCCACTTCCCGACGCGGCGCGTCGGCGCTCGAGGCCGTCGCCGGGCATCATGGAGACCGGCCCGACGGCCGTCGAGCTGTTCGACCGGATCGCGCTCGAGCGCGCGCTCGACGTGACCGAGTACGCGCCGAAGCTCCACTTTGTCCAGCGCGGGACGCACGGCGAGCTGCCCGGCGCGCTGCTGATCGTCGAGTACAGCGGCGAGTCGCTGGCCGAGTGCCGCGACGGCCTGGCCCGCCTGCGGCGCCACCTCGGCCCGTCCGCCGTCATCACCGACCTCGAGGACGAGGCGCGGATGGCCGACGTCTACGCGGTCCGCAAGGTGGGGCTCGGGCTGGCGATGAGCGCGCGCCTGCCGGTCCAGGCCGCCGCCATCATCGAGGACGCGGCCGTGCCCGGTCGAGCACCTGCCGGCCTACATCCGCGAGCTGGAGGCGGTGCTGGCCGAGTGGAACGTCGACGCGGTCGCCTACGCGCACGCGAGCGCGGGCTGCCTGCACGTCCGCCCGTTCCTGGACCTGCGCGAGCCGCAGCAGGTCGAGGCGCTGGAGGCGGTCGCGCGAGGCTCGGCGCGGCTGGCGCGGAAGTACGGCGGCGTGATCGCGTCCGAGCACGGCGACGGCCGCGCGCGCGGAGCGCTGGCCGAGGACTTCTACACGCCCGCGCCTGTACGCGGCCTACCAGGCCACCAAGCGCGCGTTCGACCCGCACGGCCGGCTCAACCCCGGCAAGATCGTCGACGTGCCGCCGCTGACCGAGGCGCTGCGGATGGGGCCCGACTACCGCTCGCGCTCGGTCGCGACGGCGATGACGTTCCCCGACGCCCGGGGCCGCGACGTCGGGTTCGCCGAGGCCGTCGAGGCGTGCAACGGCTCGGCCGTCTGCCGCAAGATCGACGTGGGGACGATGTGCCCGCCGTTCATGGCGACGCGCGAGGAGAAGGACTCGACGCGCGGCCGGGCGCAACGCGCTCCGCGAGGCGCTCTCGGGCGGCCTCCGTCGCTGACCGGGCCCGAGGTGGCGGAGGCGCTCGACCTGTGCGTCTCGTGCAAGGCGTGCAAGGCCGAGTGCCCGGCGTCGGTCGACATGGCGGCGCTCAAGACGGTCGTGGCAGGAGCAGAAGTACAAGGAGGACGCGTCCGTCGGCGCGGACGCGGCTGTTCGCGCACATGCCCGTCGTGGCCAGGCGCGTCGCCGGGCCGCTCGCGGCCGTCGCCAACCGCGTCAACGCGCTGCCGCCGGCGCGCGCCGCCCTGGCCCGCCTGGGCGTCGCGCCCGAGCGGGCGCTGCCGCCGTTCGCCACCCGGCCCTTCACGTCCGCCGAGGCGGGCCGACCCGGCGCCGACGCCGGACGCCCCGCGCGTCGCGCTCTACGTCGACACGTTCGGGCGCTTCCAGGAGCCGTCGATCCCGCGCGCCGCGCTCGCAGGTGCTCGCAGGCGGCCGGCGCCCAGCGTCGAGGTCCCCGCGTACCGCTGCTGCGGGCGGACGTACCTGTCGAAGGGGTTCGTGCCGCAGGCGAGCGGCTGGCCCGCGGCTGGTCGAGACCTACGCGCCGCTCGCGCGGGCGGGCGTCGACGATCGTCGGGCTGGAGCCGTCGTGCATCCTGACGCTGCGCGACGAGATCCCGCGCCTGGTGCCAGGCGAGGACGCCGCAGGCCGTCGCGGCGGCGGCCGTCACCTTCGAGGAGTGGTGCGACGCCCACGCCGACCGCCTGGCCGCGCTCGACTGGCGGACGCCGGCCGGCGGCTCCGACGCGGCGCTCGTCCACGGGCACTGCCACCAGAAGGCGCTGTCGCGGATGTCGGCCAGCCACGGCGTGCCTGGGCGCGGCCGGGCTGTCGGTGACCGAGTCGGGCGCCGGCTGCTGCGGCGTCGCCGGGTCGTTCGGCTACGAGGCCGAGCACTACGACGTGTCGGTCGCCATCGCGAACGACCGGCTCGTCCCGGCCGTCCGCGCCCACCCCCAGTCGGTCGTGGTCGCGGCGGGCACGAGCTGCCGCGAGCAGATCGCGCACACGACGGGCCGGGCGGCGCTCCACCCGGCCGAGGTGCTGGCCGCGCGGCTGGTCTGACTCCCCCCGCCTGCCAGGCACTGCAGGCCGGAGCTCCGCCTCGAGCGCCGAGGCTCCCCAGGCCTGGGCCGCGCCGAGGTGGCTCCCGGTGTCATCCCCGAGCCGCGCTGCCCAGCACGGGACTGCCGGGGCGGGGCTCCCGCGGCCGGGCTCGATGCGACGCGGGCGCTGCCGCGTCGGCCTGGCCACGTCAGGCCTGCCCGGGCGGGCGCTAGCCCTCGTAGTCGTCGTCCTCGGGGTGCCGGGGGCGGACGAGCGCGAGCAGGGCCCCGTGCGGCACGATCAGGTAGGCCTCGCCGTCGTACTCGACCTCGACGGCCTTCTCGCGCAGGAACAGCGCGAGGTCGCCGACGTGCGCCTGGAGCGGGAGGTAGCGCACCGGCGAGCCGTCGCCCGCCCACGGCTCGGCCGCCGAGTAGTCCGGGTTGGGGACGGCGTGGCCCGGCCCGACCCGGACGACGCGTCCGCGTCTGGACCGTCTCCTTCGAGCGGACGCCGGCGGGCAGGTAGAGCCCGCCCGACGACCGGTCGGCGTCGTCGGCCGGCCGGACCAGCACGCGGTCGCCGACCACGTGGACGGCGTCGAGGGAAGGGAGGCGGTCCATCGATCGGCCGGGGGCGGGCATCCTTTCCTGGGGGGCGACGTAGGATAGCGCTCCCCTCTGACCCTCCCTGGCCTCCCCATGCGAAGCACCGGCGCCATCGTCCTCCTCGTCCTCGTCCTGCTCGTCGGCTTCGCCGGCTGCGCGGGGTGCGGCACCTACAACAGCCTCGTGGCCCAGGACGAGCAGGTCACCGGCGCCTGGGCCGAGGTCGAGAACCAGTACCAGCGGCGGGCCGACCTGATCGACCAGGTGGTCTCGACCGTCCAGGGCCAGGCCGACTTCGAGAGCGAGACGCTGCAGAACGTGATCGAGGCCCGGCGGAACGTGACCAACGTCGAGCTCTCGGCCGAGCGACCTCGACAACCCGCAGGCCGTCGAGCGGTTCGAGCAGGCCCAGACGGCGCTGGCGGCGTCGGTCGGGTCGCTCCTCAACGTCGTCCGCGAGGACTACCCCGAGCTCCGGGCCAACGAGGGCTTCCTGCGGCTGCAGGACCAGATCGAGGGCAACGAGAACCGGATCGCGACGGCCCGGCGCGACTACAACGGGCCGCGACCGACCTCAACGCCCGGATCCGCACGTTCCCGACGAGCTCTGGTCGCCGGCCTCGCGGGCGTCGACCGCCGCGAGCACCGTTCGAGGCCGAGGCCGGCGCCGAGCAGGCCCCCGAGATCTCGTTCGACTAGGCGCTGCCGCTGACCGCCTGAGCCGGTGACGCCCTCGAGGCTGGCGCTCGCGCGTCCCCCCGTGTCTCGTGCTCCGTCCGCCGCCGCATCCGTGCTGCCGCCGTTCTCGCTTCTCGCCGTCGTGCTGTGCTGGCGACGCGCCGCTGGACCGGCGCGTCGGCGCAGGACGGCCGGCCATACGACGTCGCCGCTCGACCTGCCGGCCCGGCCCAGCCCGCCGCGGCTCGTCAACGACTTCGCCGGGCACGCTGTCGGGCGGCCGAGCGCGAGCGCCCTCGAGCGCAAGCTGGTCGCCTTCGACGACTCGACCGGCTCCCAGATCGCCGTCGTGATCGTGCCGCTCGACCGACGGCGTCGCGCCGGTCGACTACGCGACCGAGATCCTGCGCGACGTGGGGCGTCGGCCGGGCCGGACGTCGACGACGGCGTCGTGCTGCTGGTCGCCGACCGAGGACCGCGAGGTGTTCATCACGACCGGCTTCGGGGCCGAGGGCGCGCTGACCGACGCGACGGCCGGCACCATCGTCCGCCAGATCATCGTCCCGCGCTTCCGGCGAGGGCGCGTTCTACGCCGGCATCGACCAGGCGACGGACGCGATCGCGGCCGCGCTCTCCGGCGAGTTCTCGGCGCCGACCGCGACGGGCGGCGGCGGCGGCGGGCGCGATCGGGGCGGTCCTGTGCTTGCTGTTCCTGGTGTTCATCATCTCTGGCTCGTGGTCGCCTCGCGGCAGCAGCCGCCTCCGTCGTCAGGGTCGTGCGGCGGCCGTCGTCGTCGTCGGCCGCGGGCCGGGCGTCATCGTGATTCCTGGTGGCGGCTGGGGCGGTGGCGGCGGCTTCGGTGGCTTCGGCGGCGGCTTCGGCGGCGGGGCTTCGGCGGCGGCGGCTTCGGTGGCTTCGGCGGCGGCTTCGGCGGCGGCGGCGGCGCGGGCGGGAGCTGGTAGGTCAGGCGGGGCTCGCGGATGAGACCGGGTCCAGCCGTCGAGGCGGGCGTGCAGACTCGCCGTATGACCCGCCAAAACCGCGCTGACGCGCTCCACTGCCTGCCCTCGGGCCGGCTATCTTGCCCGCATGGACCGCCTCGCGACCCTTCAGGAGTTCCTCCGCGATGACCCCGACGACCCGTTCACGCGGTTCGCCCTGGCCCAGGAGCACGCCAAACGCGGCGACGCCGAGGCCGGCGCTCGCGTACTACGAAGGGCTCGTCGAGGACCATCCCGGACTACGTCGGGACGTACTACCACCTCGGCGCGTTGTACCGGGCCCTCGGCCGCGACGACGACGCGCTCGCGACCTACCGCGCCGGCATCGCCGCCGCGACCGCCGCGGGCGACGCCCACGCCCGTGCCGAGCTCCAGAGTGCCCTCCTCGAGGCCGATGGCCTCGGCTTCGACGACTAGACCGCCCATGATCCGACGCCTCGTCCTTCTCGCCGCGCTCGTCGCCTCTGGTGGCGCTCGCCCAGTCGGCCACGACCTACGTCGTCCAGCCCGGCGACACCCTCTACCGGATCTCGCGGGCCCACGACCTGACCGTCGACCGAGCTGCCGCGCGCTCAACGGACCATCGAGGGCACCTACATCTCGGTCGGGCAGACGCTCCGGCTGACCGACCGCGTGCCGATGCCGGCCCAGGCGACGCCGCCGCCTCGACCCGTCGACGGCGTCGGCGAGCGATCCCGAGGCCCCAGCTCGACACGCCGCGCGCGCCGCGCGTCGAGCCCCGCCCGAGTCCCCGCCAGACGCCGCGCGTCGAGCGCCCATCGCAGGACCCGCGCCCGAGCCCGCGGGCCGGCGGCCGGCGGCGTCGTCCACGTGGTCGAGCCGCGGGCGAGACGCTGTTCCGGATCGCCCTCCGCTACGACACGTCGGTCGACGACCTGCGGCGGCTCAACGGGATCGACGGCGACCAGATCGAGATCGGCCAGCGGCTCGTCGTCGGCGGCGGGCGGGACCGGTCCGGCGGTCGGCCGGCGCCCCGGTCGCGCTCTGGGCGCCGCCGCGCGACTGGTCCATCAACGAGACGACCGTCCCGGCCGACCTGGTCCACTTCGTCGAGCCCGGCGAGACGCTGTACTCGATCGCCGCCGCGCTCCGGGCTCGAGCGTCGACGACGCTCGGCCCGGCTCAACACGCTCTCGACGGCGCCGCTCGCGCCCGGCACGCTGCTCCGGCTGCCCGTGGCCGTCAACCCGGCGCTCGCGGCGCGGGCCGAGATGGGCCCGGCCGACGAGGACGGGCTCGCGCTCGTCTACCCCGACGTGATGCGCGGCCGGCCGACCGAGAGCGGCGAGCCCTACGACCCGCTCGCGTTCACGGTCAGCCACCGCGACCTGCCGTTCGGGACGGTCCTGCTGATCACGAACCCGGCCAGCGGCCGGAGCACGTTCGCCCGCGTGACCGACCGCGGCCCCGTCAGCCGGGCGTACCTCGTCGAGCTCTCCGCGGCGGCGGCGACGGCCCTCGGCGCTCGACCCGAATGCGGCCCGGCGCGTCGAGATCCGGCGGCTCCCCTGAGGCGGCGGCCGACGCCCACGCCGCGCTGCCGCAGGCGCCGTCGGCAGCCCTCCCGCCTCGGTCCCGAGGCGGGCGCCCCCGAGGCGGGGCGGCTTGCGCCCAGCCGCGGGCTCGCTGAGGGAGCGGCATGGCGCGCCCTCGGGAGAGCCTCAGCGGTTCGGAGGGCGACCCTCAAGGAACGGGGCGCAGAGGGGGGAGCTTGGCGCTCCCCCACCACACCCCATCCATGCGATTCCTCGCCCTCGCGCCTCTCGCGATCGCCCTGTCGTTCCCCTCCGCCGCGCCGTCGGCCCAGCCGACCCGGCCGCCGCCCCCACCATCGTCGACCTCCTGGAGGCCGACGGCCGGTTCAAGACGCTTGCTCGGTGCGCATCGACACCGCCGACCTGCGCGCGACGCTCGCCGAGCCGGGTCCGTACACGCTGTTCGCGCCGACCGACAGCGCCTTCGCGGACCTTGCCGAGCGCGCTGGCGTCGCTCACGCCCGAGGACCTGGCCGACGTCCTGCTGCTCCACGTCGTCACTGGCACGCCGTGGCCGCCGACGCCGTCGAGGCCAGCGTGGTGCCCTCGGCGTGGAGCGAGCACGAACTCTCGGTCACGTCGGTCGACGGCGTCGTCCGCGTCGACTCGGCCACGGTCGTCGACGCGGACCGCGCCGGCCTCGAACGGCGTCGTCCACGTGATCGACGGGGTCCTGCTGCCGCCTGCGGCCGAGGACGACGACGATGGAGGACATGGACGAGACGACCTCGAGACGACGGCATGTAGGCGCTCCCGCATCTCCGTCGGCGGGGACGCGTAGGCCGGTCGTTCTCGCACCGACCCATGCCGTCTCCCGCCGACGAGATCGCCCGGCTGGCGGACGAGATGGACCGCTCGCTACGCCGTCCGCCTCGTCCGCCGCCCCGCCTGCCGCTCGCCCGCCGAGCGGCTACCTCGACGCGACCCGCACGGCGACGTACGGCTTCCTGGCCGCGTTGCCGCTGTTCGTGCTCTACGAGGTCGGCGTGCTGCTGGCCAACCGGGGCCCGGCCAGATCCGCGTCGGCGCCGACGTCTGGCTCAAGACGCTGCTCGCGACCCTGGGCGGGATCGGGTGGGCGGCCATGGGCCTGGTCGTGCTGGCCATCGGCGGCGTCGTGTGGTGGCGCGAGCGGGACCGCCGGCCGCCCCTCGTCGCCCGCTACTTCGGTCTGCTCGTCGCCGAGTCGCTGGTCTACGCGATCGTGCTCGCGTTCGTGGTCGGCGGGACGGTCGGCGCGCTGTTCGGCGGGTGGCTGCTGGCCGGACCTGGCGCTGGCGCAGCTCGCCGAGCTCGGGCTCGGGCTGCAGCTGGCCCTGAGCATCGGCGCCGGCCTCTACGAGGAGCTGGTGTTCCGCGTGCTGCTGGTCGGCGGGCTGTTCTGGCTGATCCAGCGGGCGTCGTCGCGCGGACCGCGGCGGGCCTACCTGATCGCGGCCGTCGTCGGCGCCGTCGTGTTCAGCGCGGTCCACCACATGGGCCCATCGGCGACCCGTTCACGCTGCCGGTGTTCACGTTCCGGTTCCTGTTCGGGCTGGCGCTCAACGCCGTGTTCCTGCTGCGCGGCTTCGCGCTGGCCGCCTGGACGCACGCGCTCTACGACGTGCTGGTGGTGACGGGCGGCCTGTAGGGCCGGCTCCTGCCGGGCCGCGGGACGTCGGTGGCCGGCCCGCAGTGCCTCCGCCTCGGCGCCGTGCGGCCGGCCGTGGCCGAGGCGGGGCACCTCGCCCGATGTCCGGGCGTGCACGCGTCCGCTCCCCCGACCCGATGCACCCCGACACTCTCGCCGTCCACGCCGGCCGCGACGACCTTCGCGCGCCTGGGCGTCCACGCGCTCCCCATCGACCTTTCGACGACGTACCCGTTCGAGTCGCTCGACGCCGCCGTCGGCAGCCTGGACGCCATGATGGCGGGCGGCGGGCCGACCGAGGCCGGTGGGGCCATCTACTCGCGGCTCTACAACCCGACCGTCGGGCGGTTCGAGGACGGGCTGGCGGCGCTGGAGGGCGCCGAGGCGTCGGTCGCGTTCGCCTCGGGCATGGCGGCGCTCACGGCCGTCGTGCTGGCGGCCAAGGCGGAGGGCCGAGCCCACGTCGTCGGCGTCCGGCCCGATCTACGGGACGACGGACCGGCTGCTCTCGTCCGGCCTGCTCGGCACGGCGGTGACCTGGACCGACGAGGCCGGCGTGGCCGGCGCGATCCGGCCCGACACGTGCCTGGTGATGATCGAGACGCCCGTCAACCCGACGCTCGACCTGGTCGACATCGCCGCGGTGGCCGCGGGCGGCCGGCGACGTGCCGGTCTCGGTCGACTCGACGTTCGCGACGCCGGTCCTCCAGCAGCCCGCTCGCCCTCGGTGCGGCGCTCGTGATGCACAGCGCGACCAAGTTCATCGGCGGCCACGGCGACGTGCTGGCGGGCGTCGTGGCGTGCTCGGAGGCGTGGGCCGGCCGGCTCCGCCAGGTCCGGATCCTGACCGGCGCCGACGCTCCACCCCCAGGCGGCCTACCTGCTCCACCGGGGGCTGGCGACGCTCCCGCTCCGGGTCCGCCGGTCGGAGGAGACCGCGACGGCGCTGGCGGCCCACCTCGGCGGCCACCCGGGCGTGGGCGCGGTCTACCACCCGAGCGTGGCGGGCCGCGACCCGCGCGGCCTCGTGGGCACCCAGATGAGCGGGCCGGGCCCGATGCTGTCGTTCGAGGTCTTGGGGCCCGACGGGACGCCCACGGCCCGGGCGCGTTCGCCGCCGCCGACGGGTTCCTCCGGTCGCTCCGGCTGGCCACGCCGGCCGTCAGCCTGGGCTCGACGGACACGCTCGCCCAGCACCCGGCCGGGCTCACCCAGCGCGTCTCGACGGACGACGCGGGCCGGGGCGGCATCACGGCCGGGCTCGTCCGCGTGTCGGTCGGCCTGGAGGACGCCGACGACCTGTGGGACGACCTCCGCCAGGCCATCGAGGCGGGCCGAGCCGGGGCCTAGCGCCGGGTCTGGGCCCGCCCGCCTCCGCGCGAGAGCGGTCCCCACACCCTGGGACGCCCGCCCGATCCGTCACCGTGCCGTTCCCCTCCGGCCTCCTGAGCGTCGGTGAAGCCCCCGTGGTGCGGAGACTGGTGGAGGGGCCCCCGACGTTCTTCCCTCCACGCCGGCACTCCTCCCGCTCCGTCCCAAGCCCCTCGTGGGTTCGGAACGCAGAGGGGGTGCGAAAACCAAACTGTTAAGGAACTCCACCCCGATACGCCGATAGGACGGGGGTTCGTCCTAGGACGGCCCAAGGGCGCTCCCCACCTTTTTCGCCTGAACGCCAGCGCCCTGGAGGGCGCCGGCGAGGGGGCCCACTTTGTTCTCGCCAACCCACGAACCGCCGATGTACGTCCCCCGCAGTC
The DNA here is from genome assembly GCA_963740235.1 of uncultured Bacteroidota bacterium. Lineage (GTDB taxonomy): Bacteria > Bacteroidota > Rhodothermia > Rhodothermales > Rubricoccaceae > Rubrivirga. The sequence goes on along the minus strand of CAVUDG010000007.1, from coordinate 10,339 downwards.
AGCGGATGCTGGACCAGTATCTCCAGGAGATCGGGCAGGTCCCGCTCCTGACCCCCGACCAGGAGGTCGACCTCGCGCAGAAGATCAAGCAGGGCGACCAGCTCGCGCTGCACCAGCTCGTCCGCGCCAACCTCCGGTTCGTGGTCTCGGTCGCCAAAAAGTACCAGGGCCAGGGGCTGTCGCCTCGCCGACCTCATCTCCGAGGGCAACTACGGGCTCGTCAAGGCCGCCCAGCGGTTCGACGAGACGCGCGGGTTCAAGTTCATCTCGTACGCCGTCTGGTGGGTCCGTCAGTCGATCCTGAAGGCGCTGTCGGACCAGGTCCGGACGGTCCGGCTCCCGCTCAACCGCGTCGGCACGCTGTCGAAGATGCGGAAGGCGTCGGCGCGGCTCGCCCAGCAGCTCGGACGCCAGCCCACGCCGGACGAGATCGCCAAGGAGCTCGACCTCAAGGAGGACAAGGTGGTCGAGGGGCTCGCAGCACTGCCGCCACTCGCTCTCGATGGACGCCCCGTTCGACGACGACGACGGCAACTCGCTCCTCGACGTGCTCGCCGACGACAACTTCGAGCAGCCCGACGAGGACCTCACCAACGAGAGCCTCAACATCGACATCGAGCGGGCGCTCGCCACGCTGCACCCGCGCGAGGCCGAGATCACGCGGCTCTACTTCGGGATCGGGCACGAGCAGCCGCTCACGCTCGTCGAGGTCGGCCAGCGGTTCGGGCTCACGCGCGAGCGCGTCCGCCAGATCAAGGAGAAGGCGCTCCGCAAGCTCCGCCAGAAGCACCGCCGCGAGGAGCTCGTCGCGCACCTCAACTAGGTCCGCCTCCGCCGCTCCCCGGAGGGGCCCGGCGACGCCAGGCCCGGCCGACGCCCCGTCGGCCGGGCCTCTCTGTGTCCGCCTCCCGGTCGGCTCGTCCCAGTGCCGGCTAGGCCCGGCTAGAGCCCGAGGCGGGCGAGCGCGTTCGGCGCCCCGCGCGTCGGGCGGAGGCCCGGCGTCCAGGTCCCGGCCGGGCCGTCGGGCAGGTAGCCCGCCGACCGGCCGGCCGTCTGGCCCCCGTACTGCCGGACGTCGACCACGCGGTACTCCGGGCCCAGCGACGACGGTGCCGGGCCGCTCTCGGGCGCTGGGATCGGCCGGTAGCGCGGGTCCTTGAACCGCGCGACGAGGTAGAGGTCGCCCCCGCCCTGGAGCAGGTCGAACGAGCCCGGGACCTCGTCGGCGGTCGCGAACGGGGCGACCGGCGGGCGGACCCCGTCGAAGTAGCCCCCGGGACGGTCCATCACGACGAACGCGGGTCGGGTCGAACCCGACCGGGGCCACCTCGACCCAACCCTGGACGCCCTCGGTGTAGACCTCGTTGACCACGGCCACGTCGAGACCGAGGCGGTTGGGCTCGCCGGGCGTCGGGGCGAGCGGGCCGATGAAGATGTCGCCCTGGCCCTGGGGGAGCAGGAACGAGAGCCCGTCCGGGAACGAGCCGTAGGTCGGCGAGAACCCGTCGACGGACGATCACCTCGCGCGTGACGAGCCGCGAGATCTGGGCGCTCGACCGGTCGTAGAGCCCGATCTCGACCTGGGGGTCGCGCGGGTCCGAGGACGGGTTGAGCTCGAACGTGAGCGGGACGACGAGGAAGCCCCGCGCCGGCACCACGACGCCGAACGGGAACGTCTGCTTCCGCGCCTCGCGGCTGTCGTCGGAGACGCTGTACCCGAACAGGTCGAGGCTCTCGAACTGGGGGTTGTAGAACTCGACCCAGCCGTCCGGCCCCGTACTGCGACCTCGTTGATCCGGACGAACGTCGCCGGGCTCTGGTCGACCGTCGAACCCGGCCCCGAGCTGGGCGCTCACCGAGGGGACCCACTGGGCCGCCGCGAAGTAGCCCGCGCCGACGAAGCCGAGCCCGCCCGTCGACGTTCGAGAACGTGCCGGGCTCGACGAGCGCGTCCGGGTCGTCGCTGGGCGGGTCCCAGGCCTCGTTGGCCACGAACCCGACGTAGCTCGCCGCGATCAGACCGGACGCCCCGGTTGTCGCAGCCCCTGGCTCGGCCAGGTGCGTCCGGGTCGACGTGACGAACGGGATGTCGACGGTCCACACGTCGGGCGAGACCTCGGTCGGCCGCGACGCGGAGCGGGATCGTGAGCGTCCGCGTCTCGCTGGCCTCGCGGTCGGGCAGGTTCGTCACCACCAGCCGGAGCTGGCCGCTCAGCACGCGCGGGCGCGCCCTCGAACTCGGATCGGGTAGGTACCTCGCCGGGGAACGACCGGGCCGGAGACTCACGTCGGCCTGGACGATCGGCGGGACGATCACCTCGACCGTCGAGGCGGCCCCGTCGGAGCGCCGGGCCTCGACGCGGACCGGGGTGCCCGGGCCGCGGGCGTGAACGTCGGCCACGAACACGTGGCCCGTCGACCCGTCCCCGTAGGTCACCGTCGAGTCGCGCCACGTCGACGGTCTCGCCCGGGCCGAGGTCGGTCGAGGTCACGGTCGCGTCGATCGTCTCGGTCGGCGCGTCGATCCGGTCCTGCGATGGGGACCACCCGGATGGCCTGGCGGTCGGCGGTCGGGTCGAGGTAGCCGTAGAGCGAGAACGGCGCGTCGATCCCCAGCGTCGGGTCGACCGTCGTCCTCGCAGCCGGACAGCGGTGAGCGCCTACGACGACCGCGAGAGACAGCGAGAGCGAGGGAGAGGCGCATCACAGTGCCGAGTCGGGCGAGGAGTTTGGGGGCCCCTCGGGTCGGGCGGAGGTCAGGGGTCCAGGTGCCGCCGGGGGCGCACGGGGAGGTAGCCCGACCGACCGGCCCGGCGGTCTGGCCGCCGTACTGGCGGACGTCGACCACCGGAGCTGGATCGTCGGTCGAGGTCCAGCGGCGGCGCCGCCGGGTCGCGACTCAGGCATGCGGGGGTCGCGGAAGAAGGCGAGCAGGATAGACCGTCCCGCCGGCCTGCGCGAGCACGAGCGCCGGGCGGCTGCTCGTCCGCCACCGCCGAACGCGCCGTCGCCCGGCGACGACGGCGCTGGCCCGAGAGGAACCGGACGGGCCGTCGAAGTGCCTCCTGCTGATCACGGTGAGCGAGTCGAGGCCGGGCAGGACCGTGACGCGTCTCGACCCAGCCCCGGGCGCCCTCGGTGTAGACCTCGTTGATGTACGCGACCTCGACGCCGAGCTCGTTCGGCGCGCCCGGCGTCGGGCGAAGCGGGCCGCGGAACACGTCGTAGATCCGCTCCTCGCCGAGCGACCGTCTTGCGAACCAGGCGCGATGGCCCGTCCGGGAACGAGCCGTAGGTCGGCGCCCGACCTCGAGTCAACATCCGGAGCGGATGACCTGGAGCAGCAGGCGCCCGGTCCGCTCGTAGACCCCGAGCTCGAGCGCGCCATGTCGTGCCGGTGAGCGGGAACGTCAGGTCGACGACGGCGAACGTCGCCGGCGCGGGCCACGGTCCCTGCGAGGCGATCCGCTGGAGCTGCGGGGTCTCGAGGCCGTGTTCGTCAGGCGTGTAGCCTCGCAGCGAGATCGTCGCCGAGCGTCGGGTTGTAGAACTCGATCCAGCCGTTGTCGCCCGTCATGACCTCGTTGATCACGACGCTCGGTCGCCGGGTCGTCGCCGGTCGTGAAGCCCGGCCGCCGACGGCCGCGTCGAGGCGACGCCATCCACTCGGACCGACGGCGCGCGTAGCCGGCGCCGACGAAGCCGAGCCCGTCGTCGACGTTCGAGAACGTGCCCGGCTCGACGAGCGCGTCGACGTCCGTCGTCGGGCGGGTCCCATTCGCGTCTCGGCGACGAAGACCGACGTACTGAGCGGCGATGAGCCCGAGTCCGGCGTCCGAGGAGGCCCTAGGCGTCTCGAGGTGGCGCCGCACGGCGCGCGACGAACGGGACGTCGACGGCCCAGACGCCGGGCGCGGTCTCGCGCGGCTCGCGCCCGGATCGGGATCTCGAGCCGCCTCGTGACGCCGGGCGCGTCGCCGGGTAGCCGCCGACCGGAGCTGGAACCGCCCGTTGAGCACGCGCGGCACGCCCTCGAAGCGGACCGGGTAGCCGATGCCGCCCGTTCGAAGTGTCGACCAGCCGACCGACGGTGGGCACGATGGCCGGGGTGGACGCCGACCTCGACGCTCGACGACGGCCCCGTCGGAGCGCCGGGCCTCGAGGCGGACGCGCGAGCCGGGGCGCGGGCGTGAAGTCGGCGACGAACACGTGGCCGCTCGAGCCGTCGGCGAACGTGACCAGCGAGTCTCGCCAGGCGACGGTCTCGACCGGTCCCCAGGTCGGTCGAGGTCACGGTCGCGTCGATCGCGTCGGTCGGCGCGTCGATCCGGTCCTGTGATGGGGACGACCCGGATGGCCTGGCGGTCGGCCGTCGGGTCGAGGTAGCCGTAGAGCGAGAACGGGACGTCGACGCCGAGGTCGGGTCGACGTCGTCCTCGCAGCCGGCGAGGCGAGCGACGGAGAGCAGGAGGGCGAGGGGAGGCGTCTCATCAGACGAGGCGGGCCGAGGCGTTGGGGGCCCCTCGGGTCGGGCGAAGACCTGGTCGTCCAGGTCGCCGTCCGGGCCGTCCGGGAGGTAGCCGACCGAGCGGCCGGGCGTCTGGCCCCCGAAGCGCCGGGCGTCGACGACGCGGAACTGGACGGGCGCCGGGTCGAGGCTCCGGAGTAGGCGGCCCGGGGTCGGGAACGTACCGGGGGTCCTGGTAGCAGCGAGAAGGAAGACCCGGCCCCGCCCTGCTCTGGGGAGGACCAGGCCGGCGGTCGTCTCCTCGGCCACCCCGAACCCGCCGACGCCGGACGGGACTGCCGGGCTCGCCGCCGGGCGCAACGCGCCTGGGATCGAGTCCCCGCGTGAGCATCGACACGAGAGCGAGTCGAGGCCAGGCAGCACAGTGACCGTCTCGACCCATCCGTCGGTGCCCTCGGTATAGATCTCGTTGATGTACGCGACCTCGAGGCCGAACTCGTTGGGCGCGTTCTCGGGTGGGGCGGAGCGGGCCTCGGAAGATGTCGTAGATCACCTCGTCGCGCGCCGACCGGTCTCCCGGACCGACGAGCGAGAGCCCGTCGGGGAACGACCCGTAGGAGGATCCGCCGCCGCGTCGTCGCAGAGCGATCAGCGGCGCGACGTGGAGGTCCGAGATCTCGCCGGTCGGCCGTACAGCCCGACCATCGAGAGTCGCCGGTCCGTGCGCGAGACGAAGGTCAGGTCGACGGCTAGGAACCCCCGGGCGGGGACGACGGCCGTCGGGGAGATCGGCTGGAGCCGAGGCGTTGAGGGCGAGTTCGTCAGGCTGTAGCCGCGCAGCGAGACGGCGCCGAGCGTCGGGTTGTAGAACTCGACCCAGCCGTTGTCGCCCGCCATGACCTCGTTGATCACGAGCTCGCTCGCGGGGTCGTCGCCGACGCCGAACCCGGCCGCGGCCGCGGCGTCGAGGCCGAGGCCATCCAGCGCACCGAGGTCGCGTAGCCGGCGCCGACGAAGCCGAGCCCGGCGTCCACGTTCGAGAACGTCCCTGGCTCGGCAAGCACGTCCGGATCCATCGAGGGCGGCGCCCATCCGCTCTCGGTGACGAAGAAGTCGTACTCGAGGGCGATGAGACCTAGACCGGCCTCGAGGACGCCCAGGCTCTCGAGCGCGCTCCGTGTGGCCGAGACGAACGGAACGTCGACGGTCCAGACGCCCGGCTCCGACTCTGTCGGCCGCGCGCGGAAGGGGATCATCGATCCGCCGCGTCGCGCCGGGTGCGTCGCCGGGGTAGCCGCCGACGACGATGCGAAAGCGTCCCTGAGCACGCGAGGCGCGCCCTCGATGCGAACCGGGTAGCCGATGCCCGCCATCGACGACCGTGGGGGCGCCGACGGTAGGCTGGACGACCGGCTGGGATCGTGACCTCGACGGTCGAGGCGACGCCGTCGGACCGCCGGGCCTCGATCCGACGGTCGTCCCCGGCCGTGGCGTGTAGTCGGCGACGAAGACGTGGCCGCGAGAGCCGTCGGAGAACGTGACCAGCGAGTCGCGCCACGCCGTGGTCTCGCCGGACTCGAGGTCGGTCGAGGTCACGGCCGCGTCGATCATCGTCCGGGTCGCGAGTCGATGAGGTCGGCGATGGGGACGACGCGGATGGCCTGCTGGTCGGCGGTCGGGTCGAGGTAGCCGTAGAGCGAGAACGGCACGTCGAGGCCGAGGGTGGGGTCGACCTCGTCGCTCGCAGCCGGCCCGAGCCCCGCGACGACCGGCGCCGGAGCATCGCGGAGTAGCCGGGGGGACGAGGCGGGGGCCGCTAGTCGTTGAAGGCGAACTTGAGCCCGAACGACGGGACCAGCGGAAGCTGGTCGACGCGGCGCAGCGTGAACGTGTCGTAGTAGAACAGATTCCGACGGTCGTAGGCGTTGATGACCGACGCCTGGACCGTCAGGTCGACGTCCGTCGGACGAGCGCGAACGTCCGGTCGATCGACAGGTCGAGACGGTGGAAGGTCGGGAGCCGGCCGCCGAACGGGCGCTCGTAGATCACGCGCCGCTGGCCGCCCTCGACGAACACGTTGGCCGGGCCGTCGGTCGGGACGAAGCGGTCGAACCCGAGCGCGCGCGTGAACGGCAGGCCGGACCCGAACGAAACCGGGCCGCGACGATCGAACGCCGCACACCGTCGCCGAGACCAGCGTGCTGACCTGGTGGCGACGGTCGTGGGGCGGGTTGAAGCGCAGCGTCTCCTCGCCGTACCACAGCTGGAGGTTGGGCCCCTTGGCGTCGTACGTCACCTCGGAGAGGCCGTAGCTGACGTAGCCGTAGAACGCTCCCTGCGCGGAGCTCGGCGCGCAGGTCGAGGCCGGCGACCTCGCCGGTCGCCGGCTGTAGTCTCGGTCGTGAACCGCGGGAACGCCGTCCACTCGGCCACCGCAGACGTTCGTCGAGTAGCTTGTAGTAGCCCTCGACGACGAACTCGAGGCCCTGGGATCGGGCGTCAGGCGGTAGCCCGCGATCGCGTGCCACGCCTCGACGACACCGCCCGTCGCGCGCCGCGTCCAGGCCGTGAACACGTTGGCCACGTCGCGCCGGTCGTTGACGCCGATGACCTCCTGGTGGTAGAGCCCGCCGGCCGCCGAGATCTCGTGGTTGCCCGCCGTGAACACGGCCGCGCGCGCGGCTCGAGGTACGTCCGCCCGTCATTGGGGTAGCTCTGGACCCGGACGCCGCCGCGGAGCGCGAGCCCGCCGACGCGGAGCTCGGGCTCGATGTACGGCCCGGCCTCGGTGAAGTACTCGGCGTCGGTGACGCCCGCCGATCCGGTCGAGCGACGTCTCGAGCTGGTTCGTCCGCACGAACAGGCCGGCCTTGATGTCGACCGACGGGAGGTAGTACGTCAGGTGGACCTCAGAGCTCACGCGGCCGATCGACGACGACCGCAGCGGGCACGCTCGCGGACGGGGTCGTAGCCCTGCTCGCTGTTCAGCTGCGACGCGTTGACCAGGATCTCGGCGCGCAGCGCGCGACACGTTGGGGAGGTAGAGGAAGCGCAGCCCGAGCGCCGTGTTCTGGTAGCGGACCTCCTCGGGCGACCGCCCCGCCCACGTCCTCGCCGATCGTCCCACGGTCGTAGGTGTGGATGCCCTGCACCGAGAGCTGGGCGTTCGGGCTCGATGACGGCGTGGACCTTGCCGAACACGTCGCCGAACGTGAACGGGAGGTCCTGGGCCACCAGCCGCGCGGCTCCCTGCTCGATCACGCTCACGGCGGCCCGACGCCAGGAACGAGACGACGCCCTCGACGATGGGGCCCTCGACGCGGGCGGCGCTCACGAACGGGGCCACGGAGGCCGCCGCGGCCAGCTCCTGCTTGTTGCCGTTCCGCGTCTGGATGTCGAGCACCGACGACACCTGGCCGCCGAACCGGGACGGGTAGCCGCCGGCGTACAGGTCGGCGCCGGCGAGCAGGTCGCTCGGGAACGCCGAGTAGAAGCCCAGGACGTGGAACGGCTGGTACAGCGCCATCCCGTCGAGCAGCACCAGGTTCTGGCTCGGCTCGCCGCCGCGCACGAACAGCTGGCCGCCGCGGTCGCCGGTCGTGACGACGCCGGGCGAGGTCGTGAGGTAGCTCGCCAGGTCGCCCGAGACGTCGGGCGCGGGCACGATGTCGATGTCGCGCGGGTCGATGGCCTGGACGCCGGCCGTGACGCGTGCGCCGCCCGTCGACCGCTCGCTCTCGACGACGACCTCGAGGCCTTCCGCGTCTGGAGCGGCAGCGCGACGTCGTACGACCTGGATCTCGCGGCCTCGACAGGTCGAGCGTGTCGACCCGGGTCTCGTAGCCGACGTAGCTGACGCGGACGAGGTAGCGGCCCGGCTGACAGCCGGGGGATCGACGTAGAGCCCGTCGATGTCGGCGGCGCTCCCGCGCGGGTCGCCGGCGGCCGTCCCGCCGCGTCGAGCGGCTGAGCCAGGACGGTCGCCCCGATGAGCGGCTGGTCGTCGTCGGCGCCGGTCACGAAGCCGCGGAGGCCGGACGACTGGGCGAGGGCCGGGTCGGCGACCAGGGCGAGCGAGGAGCAGCGCCGGGACGCGGAGCAAGCGGACCATCAGCCGACGGGGCGACGGGCGGGGAGGCGGAGCGGCGGCGAAGGTACCGGCGTGACCTCTCGTACAGGCGGAGCGGGCGCCCTCGGTCCACGTCCCGAGGTGGGACGGCGCCCTCAGCGCGGAGCGGGCCCCAGCCCGCCAGGAGGGAGCCGGAGGGCCCGTTCGTGCCTCCGCCAGCCGTCCGTCCCGGACGTCCGGTCGCCTCCCAGCCCGTCCGCCTCGGCGATCTGGCTGGAGGCGGCGCGCTCGGCGTCGGAGAGCGACCGGCCGCGCCGCGCCATGACCGCCTCGGCCACGCGGAACGCTTTGTCGGTCCGGTACGGCGCCAGCCCGTCGGCGCCGCCCCACGCGAAGCTGGGGACGTGGCGCGGCGGGAAGCCCGACCCGAACAGGTTGCAGAACACGCCGACGACCGTGCCCGTGTTGAACATGGTGTTGATGGAGCACTTCGAGTGGTCGCCCATGAACAGGCCCGCGAACTGGCGGCCGGTCGGCACGAAGGCGCCCGCCTGGGCGTCCCACATCGTGACCTCGCCGTAGTCGTTCTTCAGGTTCGACGTGTTGGTGTCGGCGCCCAGGTTGCACCACCGGCCGAGGTAGCTGTTGCCCAGGTAGCCGTCGTGCCCCTTCGAGGACAGGCTGTGGACGACGCTCCCGTGGACCTCGCCGCCCACCTTCGACCAGTACCCGATCGCGCTCTCGTCGACCCGTGCGGCCGGGTTCACGACCGCCTTCGGCCCGACGTACACCGGCCCCCGGACGACGGCGTTCTCGCCGACCTCGGCGCCGGCGCCGATCCACACCGGCCCGTCGTCGGCGCGGACGACGGCGCCGGCCCGGATCACGGCGCCCTCGCCCAGGTGGACGCGGTCGGGCTCGACCACGACGGCGCCGTCCTCGATGGTGCCCTCGTGCGTCCCCAGCCGCCCATCGCGTCGAGCGTCGTGCGTGATGCGGTCGCCGAGGTCGGCGATGAGATCCCACAGGTGGGCGACGAGCGTCTCGCCCTCGACGTGCTCGCGTGCGACTCCGTCGGCGTGGGCCAGCGTGAGCGCGTCGCCCGCCGATCAGCGCGGCCGGCGGGTCGGGGTGCCACAGCGCGAGCAGCACGTCGTCCTGCACGAACGCCCGCGGCTGGCCGTGCCCGCGCGGCTGACCGGATGGCCCGGGCGACCTCGCCCGGCCGCACGAGCCACCGGCCGTTGACGAACAGCGTCCCCGCCTCGGGCCGCTCGACCGCACGGTCGCCTCGGGGTGCTCGTGGGCCGTCATGCCGGCGAGCGCCGCCCGGGTGTGGAGGACGAGCCGGTCGGCCGGAGAACGCGGCGACGGCCGCTCCAGCAGCGTCCGCGCGCCGACGCGCAGGTCGAAGACGGCGCGCGTGAGGGTGAGCGGGGCGAGGGCGCCGACGCGGTCGTCCTCGAAGAGGCAGAGGGTCATGAGGGAGAGGGGAGCCGGGGGAAAGTAGCCGGCCCTGGCGCGTTGGCTCCCTCCGCCTCAGCCCCCTCCGCCTCGGCGCCGGGTGGGCGGGCTCCGTCCGCCACCCATTCCCCCGCCGATGGACTCTCTCACGCAGGCCGTGCTCGGTGCCGCCGTCGGCGAGGCCGTCGCCGGGCCGCGGATCGGGCGCCGGGCCGCCGTCTGGGGCGCCGTCGCGGGCACGCTCCCCGACCTCGACGTGCTGACGTACCCGTTCCTGGACCCGGCCGGGCAGTTGGTCGTCCACCGCGGCGTGACGCACGGGCTCGCGTTCGGGCTCG
>CAVUDG010000006.1:0-214342 GCA_963740235.1 uncultured Bacteroidota bacterium | reverse complement strand
CGCGGCGCCCTCAACGGCGCGCGGGGCGCGGCCCGAAGGCCACGCCCCGCGCTGGGCGTCCATCCCCATGGACCGAGCCTAGCGCACGACCGTCATCTGGCGGACGAGCGACTGGCCGCCGGCGGCCAGCCGGTAGACGTAGGTCCCCGAGGCCAGCGAGCCCGCGTCGACGCGGACCTCGTGGCGGCCCTCCGGCATCGGCCCGTCGGTCAGGACGGCGACCTCGCGGCCCAGCAGGTCGTAGACGGCCAGCCGCGCCGGGCCGGCCTCGGCGAGCGTGAACGCGATCCGGGTCGTGGCCCCGAACGGGTTGGGCGCGTTGGCCTCCAGCGTCAGCTCACCGGCCGCCGCGCTCGACGCCATCGGGACCGCGGCGGTCCGCGCCGCCGCGTCGCCGCCGGGCGCGAAGGCGGCCGGATCGGCCGCGTCGTAGACGTCGTACAGGCGGACGGCCGCGGCGGCGTACTCCGCGCGCAGCACCTTCTTGGTCGGGCCGAACGTGGCCGTCACGGTCGGCTCCAGGTCGAACGGGCCCTGGGCGAAGGCGAACTCGGCCCGGAGCAGGCCGGCGTCGAGCGCGAGCTGGACGTAGCCCCGGAGGTCGGCCGGGATCGCGTCCGAGTCGTCGAGGGCGACGCGCTGGCCGCCGAAGAGGGCCGAGACCGGCCCGTCGTAGCCGGCCGCGACGCCGTGGAGCCCGAGCGAGGCGACCAGCGAATAGGCCAGGTCGGCCCGGGTCACCTTGCGGGTGGCCCCGAACGACCCGCTGGGCAGGAGCCGCATGACGCCCGGCGCGTGGCCGGCCCGGTCCTTGAGCGCGGCCCCGTCCGTGACGGCCGCCGTCGCGAACGGGACGTACGACCGGCCGGCGTCGACGGCCGGCGCCGTGGCGCCGCTAAACTGGCGGAGCCCGGCGCCCATCGCGAGGTACTGCGCGAGCTGGTCGCGCCGGAGCGGCTTGCTCGGCTTGAACACGCCGGTCTTGTAGCTGTCGACGAGCCGCTCGGAGACGGCCGCCTCGACGAAGCCCCGGCCCGGGTGGCCGGCGACGTCCGAGAGCCCCTCGAACCCGGAGGTCCGCACGAGCGCGACCGTGGCCGTGACCGTGCCCGGCAGCGCCGTCCCGTTCGTCACGCCGAGCGGGTCGGGCGAGACGCCCGAGATCGACCCGATCCCGGACACGTAGAGCTTCCAGGTGCCCGCCTCGCCGGGCGCCGAGGTCGCCGCGACCTCGCCCAGGACGGGCAGCGTGATGCCGGACCCGTAGCGGGCCCCGCTCGGCGCCTCCAGGACGAGCGCGACGGTGTTCGCAGGCACGGTCGCCCGGGCCTTGACCAGCGAGATGTCGGCCGCGACGTCGAACTCGTGGACGTCGACGTCCCCGACCGGGCTGAACGCGAGGTCGACCGTGAAGCCGCCGCCCGGCGACGTCTGGGCGTTGGCGTTGAACGACTGGAACGCGTTGACGAACCCGGCCGAGCCGACCGCGCGGCCGAGCGCCGCCGCGACCGCCGCGTGGGCGTTGACGTAGCCGGCCCCGGCCTCCCAGGCCTCCCGGCCCGGCATGTTGGTCGCCGTCTGCTGGAGCAACGCCTTGACCTCCAGCGGGCCCAGGGTCGGGTTGGCCTCCAAGACCAGGGCCACGATGCCGGCCGTGTGGGGGGTCGCCATCGACGTGCCCGAGATCATGGTGTAGAACGGCAGGAACGCCGGGTCGATCGCCTCGGCGTCGGCCTCGCCGCCGTTGGCGGTCCCGTTCGTGAGCGCCCGCGTCGAGATGATGTCGACGCCCGGGGCCGTCAGGGTCACGTCGTTGGCGTAGGTCCAGGTCTGGCCGTCGTAGGTCTGGAAGTCGTAGCCCTCGCCGTCCTGGCCCCGGCTGGAGAAGTCGGCCAGGGCGCCGAACTTGTCGCCGGCGCCGACCGACAGGACCCAGGGGGCCTGCGCGTAGATGTTGTGGGTGTCCTCGCCCGGCCCGCTGTTCGAGGCCGCGAACAGGACCACCATCCCGCGCTGGAACGCCCGGTAGGTCGCCTGGACGATCGGGCTCTCGGGCGCGAACTCGCCGTCCGAGCCCCACGAGTTGGTGATGACCCGGATCGGGTCCTCGAACGAGAACTGGTGGGTGATGGCGTAGTCGAAGCCGCCCAGCCCGTCGAGGATGAACAGGCCGCCGCCCGAGCCGTAGCCGATCAGGCTCGCGCCCGGCGCCACGCCCTCGTACAACCCGCCGCTCCGGACGCCCAGCCCGGCGACCGTCCCGGCGCAGTGCGTCCCGTGGCCCGAGTTCGTGTCCGTGTTCGCCGTCCCCTCGAGGTAGGTGATCGGCAGCATGGTGGAGAGCGCGTTCAGGTTGGTGACCGCCTGGACGTTCTCGAGCACCTTGGTCCCGTAGGGGAGGTCGGCGTGGGTCGCGTCGATGCCGGAGTCGTTGACGACGACGGCCACGCCCTGGCCCGAGTACGGGAGCCCCTGGCTCGTCCGCAGCGTCGCGTCCGTCCGCAGCCGGTCGACGCCGGTGATCTCGCGCGAGCCGTCGTTCGAGTACTGGAGCTCCTCGTTGAGCCAGACCGACGAGACGCCGGGCAGCGCCGCGATCTGGGCCACCTGGGCCTGGGTGGCCAGGACGCCGGCGATGGGCAGGCTCTCGAAGAACAGACCCCCGCCGCCGACCGCCGTCAACGCGGTCCGCTGGGCGGCGGTGAGCGGGCCTTCCTGGTCGAAGGTCACGACGACCTCGACGGGCACGAGCGGGCCGGCGGCGGCCAGGGCGCCCTGGAGCGACGGGCCCAGCAGGGCGCCCCCCTGGCCGGCGGCCGGCAGGGCGAGGAGAAGGGCGACGAGGGCGACGAGGCCGCGGAGCCCGAAGGCTGAGGGAGCGGCGGAGTAACGACGGGGCATGTAGACGGCAGGCGAGGGAGAGAGAGGTGGCCGCGGGGCCTGAGTCGAACCTCCACAGATCCTCCTTTTTCCGACACCGGCCGTCTTCCCCTTGCCCGGTCGGAGACCTTAGACCGGCCGTGTAGGACGGAGGCCCATCGTTGTCGGACATTTCCCACTCCTCCCCCCGAGAGCGGGCCAGTGAGCCGTTCTCCCCCTGTCGCCCACGCGGCCGGTCGCGCCCAACCCTCTCGCGGCACAATAGGGCGAGGGCCGGACGGCCGATACCCAGTCGCCCAGCTCCCTCCGCCTCGGCGCCGAGGCGGGCGGGGTCGCGGTCAGGGCGCCTTCTTGCGGGCCCGGCTGCGGGGCTCGGGTCCGGCCTCGACCACCAGCGGTGCGCTGCCGGTCTGGCCTCCGACGCGGACCTCCAGCGCGTAGGTGCCCGGCACCAAGTAGAAGGCGCCGGTGTCCTCGCCCGCCTCGGCGTCGCCGAGCGCCCGGTCCGAGCGCAAGTCGTAGGCCAGCAGGTTGAGGCCCGGCTCGGCCGCGTCGGTCCACTCGCGGAGCACGGCGCCCTGGCCGTCCAGCACGCGGACGCGGGCCGAGCCCGCCGCCGTCGTCCAGTAGCCGAGGCCGAGCGACGGCTCGGACGGGTCGGACCAGGTGTAGCCGCGGTCGCCCCAGCGGTCGCTGGCCGTCGTGGTGTCGGGCGCGAAGACGTGCAAGGCGCGCGCCATGACCTCGGGCGTCAGCCGGCTCACCAGGCCGACGTCGGCGACCCAGAGCGACCGGCCGTGCGTGCCGACGACCAGGTCCCGCTCGCGCGCCTGGACGACCAGGTCGTGGACCGGGACGTGGGGGAGCGTCCGGCTCGACGCGCCGTCGTCGGCGCCGTCGAACGGGCCGGGTGCCTCCGCCTCGGGGCCGAGGCCGGCGCGCTGGCCGTGGAAGGCCGAGAACGTCTCGCCCCGGTCGAGCGACAGGTAGAGCCCGCCGTCGGTACCGACGTAGACGATGCCGGGGTGGTGCGGGTCTTCCCGAGCCACGTTGACCGGCTCGGCCGGCAGGTCCGTCCCGATCCGGGCCCAGGTCCGGCCGAGGTCGTCGGAGCGGAAGACGTAGCTCTCGAAGTGGTCCCAGCGGTAGCCGTTGAGCGAGACCAACAGGCGGGCCCGGTCGTGGCCCGAGAGCTCGACGCGGCTCACCCACAGGTCGGCCGGGAGCCCGGCCGATCGGTCGGCCCAGGTCCGCCCGCCGTCCTCCGTGACCCAGACGCGGCCGTCGTCGGTCCCGGCGGCCAGCAGGCCGAACTCGACGGGCGACTCGTGCAGGCTCGTCAGCGTGCCGTAGGGGACGTCGCCGGGCCGGCCGCCGCCGGTCAGGTCGTCGCTCAGGGCGTCCCAGCTCTCGCCCCGGTCGAGCGACCGGTGGACCTTGTTCGAGCCCAGGTAGAGCACGTCGGGCAGGTGGCGGCTGAGCCAGATCGGCGTCTGCCAGTTGAACCGGAACGGCCGCTCGCCCAGCTCGTGCTGGGGCACGACGCGCTCGGCCTGGCCCTCCCCGCTCCGGTCCGTGCGGAAGTAGTTGCCGAACTGGAAGCCGGTGTAGACCGTCCCGTCGCGGTCGTCGACCTGGACCTGCATCCCGTCGCCGCCCAGCAGCCGGCGGTACGGGTAGTCCCCCTCGGCCCGCCACTCGGGCGACGGCCGGTAGTCGCTCGGCCCGACCCAGACGCCGTTGTCTTGGAGCCCGCCGTAGACGTTGTACGGCGTGGCGTCGTCGACCTGGACGGTGTAGAACTGGCCCACGGCCGGCCGGTTGAGCTTGGTCCAGGTCGCGCCGCCGTCCCAGCTCTGGTTGAGCCCGCCGTCGTTGGCGTTGAGCAGGAAGCCCGGCCGGGACGGGTCGAACCACAGGTCGTGGTGGTCGGCGTGGACGTGGGCCGCGTCGGCGCGCTGCCAGGTCGCGCCGCCGTCGGCCGAGCCCACGAGCGGGACGCCCATCACGTAGACCCGGTCGACGTCGTGGGGGTCGACGCGGACGACGCCGAAGTAGTAGCCGTAGGAGTAGAACAGGTCGTCGAGCGGGCCGTCGTGCGTCCGCGTCCAGGTCCGGCCCCGGTCGTCGGACCGGTAGACTTCGGCGCCGACGACGGGCGTGTCGAACAGCTGGGCGTTGGCGTCCTCCAGGAACGCGACCAGGTCGGCCGGGGCGATCCGCCCGTCGCGGACGTCTTCGAGGATCGACTCGGCGGTGTAGCTGTAGGGGACGTTGTTGGCGTCCAAGAACGCGTCGAGGTCCTCCTCCGCCAGATCCAGGAACGCCTCGCGCGAGATCGACCGGAGCGCGTCTCGCGTGACGGCCGGCGCGTCGTCGTCGGGCTCTTGGGGCCGCCGGGTCTGGTTGTCGACGACCGCGTAGACGACGCCGCTCGGGTGGACGTCGACGCCGATCCGCCCGACCGTGTCGCCGGTCGGGAAGCCCGAGCCCTCGGCGCTCAGGCGCGCCCAGGTCGCGCCGCCGTCGTCGGAGCCCCAGACGGCCGAGCCGGGCCCGCCCTCGCGGAAGTCCCACGCGCGGCGGCTCCGGGTCCAGGTGCTCGCGTAGAGCCGCCCGCCCGGCCCGGCGACCAGGTCGATGGCGCCGGTGTCGTCGTCGACGAACAGCGTCCGGGTCCAGCTCGCCCCGCCGTCGGTCGTCCGGAACACGCCGCGCTCGGGGTTGGGCGAGTACAGGTGCCCGACGGCCGCGACCACGGCGTGGCCGGGGTCGTCGCCGAGGACGATGCTCCCGACGTGGTGGGTCTCGGCCAGCCCGAGGTGGGCCCAGGTCGCGCCGCCGTCGGTGCTCCGGTAGACGCCGGTCCCGGCGTACGACGACCGCGACGAGTTGGCCTCGCCGGTCCCGACCCAGAGCGTCGGCCCGTCGCCGTCGGGGTCGCGCCAGTCGACGGCCACGTCGCCGATCGTGATGGCCGGCATGTCGTCGAAGACCGGCGTGAAGCTGGCGCCGCCGTTCGAAGTCGTCCACAGGCCGCCCGAGGCGTAGGCGACGACGAACGTGGACGGGTCGCCGGGCTTGCCCTCGACGGCCGTGACGCGCCCGCTCATGACGGTCGGGCCGAGCGACCGGAACGGGACTTCGGCGACCGGCGACCGCTCGGCGAGCCCGGCGCGCTGGTCGGCGGCGGCCAGCCGGGCCGCGGCGGGCGTCGCGGGGACGGCCGCCTCGACCAGGGCCACGACGGGGTCGACCGCTTGGCCGCGGGCGGCGACCGCGAGCAGGCCGGCGAGGACGAGGAACGGGAGGCGGGGCATCGGCTCAGGCAGGGGGGCCCCCGAAGGTAGCCGGCGCCCGGGCCGCCGGGCACGAGTCCGGCGGACCCGCCGTTGCCTTGGTGCCGTAGGACGCCCCTCCCCCCTCTCGCTGCCGTGTCCAAGTCCGACCGCTCCGCCGCCCGCCGCGGCCTCCGCCTCGTCCACGACGACGCCGAGGACCTCGCCGACAACCCGAGCCGGCTCCGCGCCGTCATCCGCCGGGCCCAGACCCAGCTCCGCGACGACCGGAGCCGGATCGGGTCGCTCCGCGCCGACATGCCCCGCCTGACGCGGCTGGCCAGCGCGATCGCCCGGGGCGAGTACCGCCACTTGCCCTGGAAGAGCCTGGTCCTGGTCGCCGGCGGGCTCCTCTACTTCGTGATGCCGGCCGACCTGATCCCGGACTTCATCCTGGGCACCGGCTTCCTGGACGACGCCGTGGTCGTGGCCTACGTGATGAAGGCGATCCGCGACGACTTGGCCCGGTTCGAAGACTGGGAGTTGCAGAACGCCCCGGCCGACCCGGAGACGCTGAACCCGCCCTACTAGCCTCGCCGGCGCCGGTGTCGCCGCCTCGGTGCCGAGGCGGAGGAGGTCGGGCGCGAGTTTCGCGAAGAGGTGCCGCCGAAACGCGGGGCGCCTATCTTCGGCCGACCGGCTCTCGTCCGGGTCCCCCCAGGGCTCCGGCCCGTTGTCCCGCCAGGTCCACCCGCCTTGGACCCCGCCTCTAGTCCGGCCCTCGCGGCCCTCCCTCTCGCTGACGTGCTCCCCGGCCTCTCTGGCCTGGTGATCGAGATCGGCGCGTTCGTGGTTTTGCTCGCGCTCTCGGCCCTGTTCTCGGGCTCCGAGGTCGCGCTGTTCTCGGTCTCAACGGCGGACCGGGAGGCGCTCGCCCAGGACACGGCGGCCGACGCCGGCCGGGTCTCGCGCCTTCTCGACCGGCCGCGGCGGCTGCTCGCGGCCATCCTGCTCCTCAACACGGTGGTCAACGTGGGCGCGGCGATCCTGTCGACCCAGATGATGCTCCAGGCGGCCCAGGCGTTCGGGTGGAGCCCGCTGGCGGCGCTGGCGGCCAACGTGGTCGGGCTGACGTTCGTCCTGCTGGTCACGAGCGAGATCGCGCCCAAGCTGATCGCGAGCCGCCAGCCGGTCCGGTTCGCCCGGTCGGTCTCCGGAGCCCTGACCCCGTTCGTCCGCGCGGTGACGCCCGTCGCCGACCTGCTGGCCCGGCTCGCGACGGCCGTCCAGGCCCGGTTCCGGACCGAGGCCGAGCCCCTGTCGTCGGCCGACATCAAGTCGATGGCCGACGTCGGCGAGGCGGAGGGCTCGATCGGCGAGGAGGAGCGGGCGCTGATCCACTCGATCGTCGAGTTCGGCGAGACGACCGTCCGCGAGGTCATGGTGAGCCGGGTCGACATGCAGGCGCTGAGCGCCGAGGCCGACCTCGACGTGGCGCTCGACCTGATCCGGACGAGCGGCCACAGCCGGTTCCCCCTCTACCACGAGCACCTCGACAACGTGCTCGGCGTGGTCTACGCCAAGGACCTGCTGCCGTCGCTCGACGGGGCCGGCCGGACGCCCGACTGGACGGCGATCGCCCGGCGGCCCCTGTTCGTCCCGCCGGGCAAACCGCTCGACGACATGCTGGCCGACTTCCAGGGGTCCAACACCCACATGGCCATCGTCGTCGACGAGTACGGCGGGACGGCCGGGCTGGTCACGCTGGAGGACCTCCTGGAGGAGGTCGTGGGCGAGATCCGCGACGAGTTCGACGCCGAGCACGCGCGGCTGGTGGTCTCGGTCGCCCCGGGCGTCTTCCGCGCCCAAGCCCGCGTCGACCTCGACGACCTGGCCGAGGCGGTCGGGGTCGAGATGGACACGGACGGGTTCGACTTCGAGACGCTGGGCGGGCTCATCTTGCACCTGACCGGCGACATCCCGTCGCCCGGCGACGAGGTCCGCCACGAGGGGCTGCTGCTCCGGGTCGAGGCCGTCGAGGACAACCGGATCCTGGGCGTCCGCGTGGAGCACGTGCCCCAGGATCCCGAGCCGCCGGACGCGTAGGCACCGGTCGGGACCGGCCCGGGCACCGCCCCGGCACGAGGCCGCCCAGCGCGAGACCGAGGCGGGCGATCCGGAGTTGTGGGAGCGCGCGGGCCGCCTCATCTTGGCCCGCAACCCCGCCCCCATGCTCCCACTCTCCCTCCTCGCGCTCTTGCTGGTCGCCGCCTGCGCGACCGGCGGCCCGCCGCCGTCCCCGGCCACCTCGGGCGACGACCGGGCCGACCGGCGGCCACCGTGGCCGCCACCGTGGCCGCCACCGTGGCCGCCACCGTGGCCGCCGACTCCGTCGCCGACTGGTCCGCCGCGTTCGGGGCTGAGGGCGCCGTCGGGGCGTTCGTGCTCCTGGACACCGAGACCGGCCGGACGACGCGGCACGACCCGGCGCGCGCCGCGACGCGCCACACGCCGGCCTCGACGTCGAAGGTGTGGAACGCGCTCGTGTTTCTGG
Source organism: uncultured Bacteroidota bacterium (assembly GCA_963740235.1). Classification (GTDB taxonomy): domain Bacteria; phylum Bacteroidota; class Rhodothermia; order Rhodothermales; family Rubricoccaceae; genus Rubrivirga. The sequence continues at coordinate 205,630 of CAVUDG010000006.1, read as the reverse complement.
ACGCGGGCGTGGTGACCGCCCCCGACTCGGTCGTCGCCTGGGACGGCGTCGAGCGCCAGATGGCGGCCTGGAACCGCGACCACTCGCTGCGGACCGGGCTGGAGGTCTCGGCGGTCTGGCTGTTCCAGCGGCTCGCGCTGGAGGTCGGCCGGGCGGGCTACGACGCCGTCCTGGCCCGGGAGCCCTACGGCAACTCGACCATGGGCGAGCCGCTCCAGACGGCGTGGCTCGACGGCTCGCTCCAGATCTCGGCCGACGAGCAGGTCGTGTTCTTGGACCGGCTCCGGCGTGGCGATCTGGCCTTCAGACCGGAGGATCAAGCGACCGTCCGCGACATCGTCCCCGTGCTGGCCGAGGCGGGCGGGGTGCGGGTCAAGGCCAAGACCGGCTGGGGGCTCCGCGAGGACGCGCCCGACCTCGGCTGGCTCGTCGGCTGGGTGGAGCGGGACGAGGGCGACGTGGTGTTCGCGCTGAACGCCGAGGCCGCGCCCGGCGAGACGTTCGACGTGGGGCCGGGGCGACTCCGGATCGCCCGGGCCATTCTGGAGGGCGAGGGGCTCTGGCCGGTCGCCCCAGACCAGGCGCCGTAGCTTCGGGCCTTCACACCCGCGCCATCTCCGCCTTGCCCGACGTCACCCCCAACGACTCCGCCGACGCCGTCGAGCGCGGCGTCTGGTCCTCGAAGCTCGGGTTCGTGCTCGCCGCCAGCGGCTCGGCGATCGGGCTCGGCAACATCGTGTTCTTCGCGTCGAACGCCTACCAGTTCGGCGGCGGCGCGTTCTACGTCCCGTACTTCATCGCCCTGTTCGCGCTCGGCATCCCGGTGATGATCGCCGAGTTCAGCCTGGGCACGATGACCGGGCGGAGCTTCCCGATGGCCCTGTCGGCCGTGGTCGGGAAGAAGGGGGAGTTCGTGGGCTGGTGGTCGCTGGCGAGCGCCCTGTTCATCACGATGTACTACATCACGATCCTGAGCTGGGCGCTGTGCATGATGGTCGGCGCGCTGTTCGGCCTGCTGGAGCCCGGGGCGACGGCCCCGTTCGAGCCGTTCGCCGAGCCCAGCGCCGCGCCCAACGCGACGGCCTACTTTTTCGGCATCCTGGCCTCGTGGTGGCCCATGATCGGCGTGGTCGCCATCTGGGCCGTCACGCTGCTGGCGCTGCTCAAGGGGACCGAGACGATCGAGAAGACGGTCCGGGTGGCGGTCCCGCTGATGTGGGTGTTCATGATCGTGCTCATCGTCCGCGGCGTGACGCTGCCGGGCGGGACGGACGGCGTGCTGTACCTGTTCACGCCCGACCTGGGCGGGATCTCCGAGCCGGGGATCTGGAAGGGCGCCTTCAGCCAGATGTTCTTCTCGCTGTCGCTCGGGCTCGGGACGATGACGGCGTACGCGAGCTACCTCCCGAAGGACTCGGACCACGTCAACAACTCGTTCATGGTGAGCCTGCTGAACTGCGGGTTCGAGTACATCGCGGGGATCGCCATCTTCGCGATGCTGTTCGCGTTCTCGCTCAACCCGGCGGGCTCGTCGATCTCGCTCCCGTTCTTCGTCATCCCCCAGGGCATCGCCGCGTTCCCGTTCGGGGTCAAGCTGTTCGGGTTCGCGTTCTTCCTGCTCATCGTGATGGCCGGCGTGACGAGCGCGATCTCGCTCGTGGAGGGGATGGCGAGCGCGATCATCGACAAGATGGGGATCGACCGCAAGAAGGCGCTGGTGATGGTCGCCGTGCCGGGCATCGTCGGCTCGCTCGTCACGGCCATGCCCTTTATCGTCGACCCGGGTCTGGCGGGGAACGGGACGGTCGGGCTCAACTTCCTCGACATCCTGGACCACTGGGCGTTCGGCTACAGCCTGCTCACGGTCGGCCTGGTCGAGTGCCTCCTGCTCGGGTGGGTGTTCGGCGCGGGCAACCTGCGCGCGTTCGTCAACGCGAACGCCAAGCTCAAGCTGGGGCCGTGGTTCGACGTGCTCCTCCGGTTCGTCATCCCGGCCATCCTGTTCACGGTCATCGTCTGGAACCTGATCATCGACCTGGGGGGCGGGCCGCTCTACGGCTCGGCGGTCCCGCTCGGCTTCGTCGACTGGTTCCCCGTCGTGATCCCGCTGGTCTGGATCGGCGGGACGCTGGGCCTGGCTGCCTACCTCACGAGCCGCCCGTCGGCGCCCGAGCCGGTCGAGCCGGCCATCGCTAGCTACGAGGCCTGATCCATGATGCGTCTGCTCTTCCTCTCGGCCCTGCTGGCGGTCGCCAGCGCCTCGGCCCAGGACGTCGTCTCGGTCGACCCGGCCGTGCCGACGATCGGCGAGCCGGTCACGGTCACGTTCAGCGCGCCCGTCGACTCGGTGACGGTGACGTACCGGCCCGGCGCCGTCACGGCGTTCACGGAGACGTTCACGCCCGGGGCCGCCGCGTTCACGTTCACGCCCGAGCGGGCCGGCGTGGTGTCGGTCGCCGCGGGCGAGGCGAGCCAGAGCCTGTCGGTCCGCTACGTGGGCGTCCCGCTGAGCGGGCTGATCGTGATGATCCTGGCCGGGGTCGTCCTGTTCGGCGGGGCGGGGCTCGCGCTCCGGGCGCTGCTCGCCGACGGCCACCGGATCGAGGCCGACCCGACCCTCCGGCCCGACACGTGAGCCGGGCGTTCGCGGTCGCGCTGGTGCTCGCCGCCGGGGCGAGCGCCCAGACGCCGGTCCGCTACGAGACCGCCCACCTCGGCGACTCGCTCGGTCCGGTCGGCACGCTGGCCGAGGCGGGATGGCCCAGGGCGGAACGGCCCGCCCCCCCCGACGACTGGCTCGGGCCCGACAAGGCGCTCCACGCCGGCGGCTCGTTCCTGATGACGCTGGCCGGCCAGTACGTCCTGACCGACAAGGCCGCGCTGTCCGGCGGCGACGCCCTCCCGGTCGCGGCCGGGGCCACGCTGGCGCTGGGGCTCGCCAAGGAGGTCCTGGACGGGCAGCGGCCGCGGCACCCCCACTTCTGCTGGCGCGACCTGGCCGCCGACGCGCTCGGCGTCGCGCTGGCGGCGGCCGTGGTCGGGTTGTAGGAGGGCTGGCGGGTCGGGAGGCTCCGGCTCAGGGCCTCACAGGGCGGACCCCGGCCGGCCAGAGGAGCGCGGGGCTCCCCTCCGCCATTTCCCCGTTCTCAATTCCCATTTCCGGCGGGCCAAGCGAGCCCCCCTGCCGTTAACCTTGGCCTCCGCCTTCCCCTCGACCTCGTGGATAAAGCGCGCGACCACTGCGGCATCTTCGGCGTGTTCAACCACCCCGACGCCGCCCGGCTGAGCTACTTCGGGCTGCACGCCTTGCAGCACCGCGGCCAAGAGTCGGCCGGCATCGTGACGAGCGTCTACGACGAGGCCAAGCGCCGGCGCGTGATGCCGGTGCTCAAGGACTTCGGCCTGGTGCTCGACGTGTTCCGCGACAAGGCCCGGTTCGACGACACGCTGGTCGGCGACGCGGCCATCGGGCACACGCGGTACTCGACGTCGGGGAGCGCGACCAACCCGGCCAACATCCAGCCGTTCGTGGTCCACGACCGCGAGGGCCACTTCGCGCTGGCCCACAACGGGAACCTGTCGAACGCCCGGGCCATCCGGGAGCGGCTGGTCGAGCGGGGCACGCTGTTCAGCTCGTCGTCCGACACCGAGCTCATCCTCCACCTGGCCGCCCAGAGCACCGAGGCGGGGCCGGTCGCCCGGATGGTCGACGCGCTCCACCAGTGCGAGGGGGCGTTCTCGCTCGTCATCCTGACCGACGACGCGCTGATCGTGGCGCGCGACCCCAACGGGTTCCGCCCGCTCGCGCTGGGCAAGCTGCCGCCGGCCGAGGGCCGGGAGCAGCCGGCCTGGGTCGTCGCCTCGGAGTCGTGCGCGTTCGACATCATCGGGGCCGAGTACGTCCGCGACATCGAGCCCGGCGAGATCCTGGTGATCGACCGGGCCGGCGTCGAGCGGGTCGCCCGGGGCGGCGACTTCAACGGGGTCTGCATGCCGCGGCCCCACGGCGTGAGCCAGTGCGTGTTCGAGTACGTCTACTTCTCGCGGCCCGACTCGCGCGTGTTCGGGGCGACCGTCGACAAGGTCCGGCGGAAGATGGGGAAGCGGCTCGCGCACGACGCGCCGGTCCCGCTCGTCGAGAAGGGCGACGGCAAGCGGCCCATCGTGATGTCGGTCCCGGACTCGTCGAACACGGCGGCCATCGGCTACGTCTCCGAATCGAACAAGATGGGCCACCGGTGCAAGCTGGACATCGGCCTGATCCGGAACCACTACGTCGGGCGCACCTTCATCTCGCCGGGCCAGTCGAGCCGGGAGCAGCGCGTCCGGACCAAGTTCAACCCGGTCGCGGGCGTCCTGAAGGACCGGATCGTGGTGATGGTCGACGACTCGATCGTGCGCGGCACGACGGCCCGCCAGCTGGTCCGGATGGTGCGCCAGGCGGGCGCCGCCGAGGTCCACTTCCGCTCGGCGAGCCCGCCGGTGATGTGGCCGTGCTTCTACGGCATGGACTTCCCGAGCCGCGAGGAGCTGGCGGCCAACAAGCACGGGTCGGTCGAGGCCATCGCCGAGTGGCTCGGGGTCGACTCGCTGGGCTACCTCTCGGTCGACGGGATGCTGGAGGCGGTCGAGGAGGCCCACGAGAGCCGCGAGCGGTACTGCCACGCGTGCTTCTCGGGCGAGTACCGGGTCCCCATCGAGACGGGCGTGGTCAAGGAGGAGAACGACTGGTAGCGCCCGCCTCGGCGCCGAGGCGGAGGGGGCGGAGCTAGGTTCGAGGTCGGCGCGCGGCGCCGCCGCACCTCTCCCTCCCCAGCCCGGGCTCCCCGCCCCTGTCCGATGGTGACGCCCCCGACCCCGTCCGAGCACCCCGTTCCGTTCGACGCCCTCGACGGGACCCCGCTGGCGGGGTCGCTGGTCGAGCCCGACGGGCCCGCGCGGGCGGCGCTCGTGGTCAGCTCGGGGACGGGGATCCCGCGGCGGTTCTACGCCCGGTTCGCCCGGGTCGCCGCCGAGCGCGGGTTCGCCGTGCTGACGTACGACTACCGCGGCATCGGCGGCTCGGCGCCGGAGTCGCTCCGGGGCTACCGCGCCCGCTACCGCGACGTCGGCCAGCAGGACATCGCCGGGGCCATCGGGTGGCTGGGCGACCGGTACCCCACCCTCCCCCTGCTCTACGTCGGCCACTCGGCGGGGGGCCAGCAGCTAGGGCTGGCGCCGACCGTGGGCCGAGTCCGGGCCGCGGTCTTCGTCGGCGTGTCGACGGGCTACTGGCGCGGGATGCCGCCGGTCCAGCGCGCGCTCACGCTGGGCCTGTTCCGGGCCTACCTCCCGCTCGTCTCGCCGCTCTACGGCTACGCGCCGGCCAAGAAGGTCCGCTGGGGCGAGAACCTGCCGGCCGGCATGGCGCGCGAGTGGGGCGCGTGGTGCATGGAGCCCGCGTACCTCGCGGCGTTCTTCGACGATGGCGGCCACCGGGACACGCCCGACGGCGCGCCGTTCGGGCCGGTCCACTTCGACCAGGCGGCGTTCCCGATCCGGGCCTACGCGTTCACCGACGACCCCATCGCGACCCGGGCCAACGTCCCCCCGATGCTGGCGCTCTACGCGGACGCCGCTGTCGAAACGCGCTGGGTAGCGCCGGCCGACCTCGGGGTGGACGAGATCGGGCACCTCGGCTTCTTCCGGTCCGACATCGGCCGGCCGCTGTGGGACGAGGCGCTCGACTGGCTCGACGACCGCGTCTGAGTGGGCCGCGTCCGCCGACGGCGCCGACCCGCCCGCCCGCCCCGCCTCGGTGGCCCCGTGGGCTCACCGAGGCGGACCGGGCCGGTAGGCTAGAGCGAGCCGCGGAGCTTCTCGGCCGTCACCACGCGGCCGATGGCGAGCGCGAAGGCGGCCTCGCGCATCGTCGAGCCGAGCGCCTCCTGCTTCTCGGCCACGTCGTGGTAAGCCTTGAGCAGGATCCGCTCCAGGCGCTCGTTGACGTCGGCCTCGCTCCAGCGGTACTGCTGGAAGTTCTGGCTCCACTCGAAGTAGCTCACGATCACGCCGCCCGCGTTGGCCAGGATGTCCGGGACGACCAAGATGCCGCGCTCGGCCAGGATCTGGTCGGCCTTGGGCGTGACGGGCAGGTTGGCGCCCTCGACCACGAGCGCGGCCTGGACCGACCCCGCGTTGTCCTCGTGGACCGCGCTCTCGATGGCGGCCGGGACCAGCACGTCGCAGTCGACGCCCATGAACTCGTCGCCCGAGACGGCGTCGCCGCCGGTGAAGCCGCGGAGCGTCCGGTCGCCGCCCTCGCGGCGGACGTGGGCGACGGCCGCCTCCAGGTCGATCCCCCCGGCCCGGTGGTACCCCCCGGTGTGGTCGCTGATTGCGACGACGGTCGCGCCGCGCTCGGCGAGCAGGAGCGCCGCGTTCATCCCGACGTTGCCGAACCCCTGGACGGCGACCCGGAGGTCGGCCGGGGCCTTGCCCAGGTGGTCGCGGGCCGCGGCCAGCGCGACCAGCATGACCCCCCGCCCGGTCGCCTGCTCGCGGCCGGGGCTCCCGCCCAGCTCGAGCGGCTTGCCGGTCACGACGGCCGGGTTGTACCCGTGCTGGCGGCCGTACTGGTCCACGATCCAGGCCATCGTCTGGGCGTTCGTGCCCATGTCGGGCGCCGGGACGTCGCGGTTGGGCCCCAGGATCAGGTGGATCCGGCTGATGTAACGCCGCGTGACGTGCTCCAGCTCGCGGTCGGTCAGCGACGGGGGGTCCACGTTGACGCCGCCCTTGCCGCCGCCGAACGGGATGTCGACGAGCGCCGTCTTGTAGGTCATCGTCTCGGCCAGCGCCTTGACCTCCTGCTCGTCGACGAGGGACGAGAACCGGATGCCGCCCTTGAACGGCCCGCGCGCCCCGTTGTGCTGGATGCGGTAGCCGCTGAAGGTCGTGAACGAGCCGTCGTCGCGGTAGAGCGGGACCTCGACCTTCATCTCGCGGAACGGGGTCCTGACGAGGGTCCGCCACTCGGGGCTCAGGTCGATGAGGTCGGCGGCGCGCTCGAAGTTGCGGGAGGCGATCTCGTAGGCCGAGACCTTGGGGACGTGGGACATGGGGAGCCGGAGTGAGGGGCGGAAAGATCGGAAGCGCTTTCGGGACGGGCCACGCCCACGCCCGGTTTCTTTTGGGCCCCGCCTCGGCCTCGCTGCGGGCAGGGCTGCGCCGCGACGGCAGGGGCGCACCGGCGGGGGCGCACCGGCGGGACGCCCTCACGGCGGAGCGCGGAGGTCGCCCCGGCCCACGGGCTCACCGAGGCGGGGTCAGTCGAGGAGCCCGTCGGGCTCGAAGACCCAGACGCGGACGCCCTTGGGCGGCACCGGCGACCGCGCGCTCTCGGCCGCGAGCACGCCCTCGCCGAACCGGCTCACGTCGACCACGCCGCCCTGGGCGTCGGACGCGGCCACCAGCCGGTAGTCGCCGGCCGGGAGGTCGGGCCGGAACGTGACGGGCGTGTCGCCGGCGTTGACGAGCACCAGCACGCGGCCGCCGACGACGTAGCCCAGCCCCTGGCCCCCCCCGCCCTCGACCCGGCGGACCCAGCCGGCGGGGACGGGCCCGCCGACGCGGAACACCTCGCCGGCCCGGCCGAGCCGGAGCGCGACGAGCCCGCGCCACCACTCGGCCATCTCGGCGTAGTCGACCGGGCCGTCGCTCTGGCCGACGGTCTCCCAGCGGAAGGCGTTGGCCGCGCGCAGGTTGTAGGTGTCGCCCCGCCCTTTGATGTAGATCGGCGCCAGCGGCATCGCGTCCAGCTGCAGCTCGCCGCCGATGGCGTCCGGGAGCGGCGCGAGCCCCTTGGACCGCGCGATCTCGGTCCCGCCGTGCATCACGACCGGGCCGAGCGACGTGAGCAGGAGCGCCGCCGCGATCCGGATCTCGGCCGCGCGGACGCCCTCGCGACCGTCCCATGCGCAGTCGCCCGCCTGGCACGCGGCGAACCGGTCGGCGAGCGCCCAGTTGTCGTGGATGTCGAGGTAGTTGATGCCCGCGTTCGGCGTCGGCTCCTCGGGGTAGGCGTTGGCGACGCCCTGGAGCGCGGCGTCGCGCGCCTCAGGGTCGCCGCCGGCGAAGCCCCGGGAGGCAGCGGCCGGCGTCGGGTCGTCGAGCGGCGAGCCCTTAAAGGCGTTGCGCGCCTCGTCCTGGAAGAAGGTGATCGGGCTGTCCGCCTTGTACCAGTCCCACGACGGGTTCGCCTCGTAGTCCGGGTCGTTCGACGCGATCCAGGGCTCGCCGTAGATCAGCACGTCCGGGCCCAGTTCGGCCTGGAGCCAGCGTAGCGTCTGCTCGTCGGTCTGGCCGGCCAGGTCGATCCGGAAGCCGTCGACGCCGAACACGTCGACGAGCTGGCGGAGCTGGTCCAGAAGCCAGCGCTGCATCATCGGCCGGTTCTCCGACTTGACCTCGTTGCCGAACGCGCCGATGTGGCCCCCGTCGTCGTCGAGCCGGTAGGCGTACCACTTGTCGATCCCGTTGAACGTGAACAGGCGCTCGTCGCCCTCCATGTTCTCGCCGGTGTGGTTGAACACGACGTCGACGACGACGGCCAGGCCGCGCTGGTGGAGCGCCGTCACGAGGTCGGCGAGCCGCTGGCGCTCCTGGCCCGGCTCGTCGCCGGCCGAGCGGAACCGGGACTCGACGGCGAACGCGTGCGTCGTCCGGTAGCCCCACTGGTAGTTCTCGTCGGCGACCCCCTGGGCCTGCATGAACGGGTCGTCGGCGAACGCCGCCTGCCACTCGGCGTCGGGGTAGTGCAAGAACTCCTGGACGGGCATCAGGTGGACCACGTTGACCCCGAGGCGGGCGAGGTGGTCGAGGCCGATGGGCTCGCCCCGCTCGTTCGTCAGGCCCGCCGTCGCGAACCCCTCGAGCGGCCCGACGCCGGCGGCGAGCGGCAGGGCGTCGGTAAAGTCCTGCGGGTGGACCTCGTAGGCGACCACGTCGTGCATCGCCGGGCGCCCCCCGGCCACCTCGCGGTCGACCAAGAGCCGGTCGACCCAGACGCGCGAGCGCCCCCACGAGTCGTCCGAGACGAGCGCGTAGGGGTCGGAGACGGTCTCGCCGGTCTGGTCGAAGAACGCCGAGCCCGGGCCGTCCGGGCCGAACACCTCGTAGTCGTACCACGTCCGGTCGAGGTCGGCAGGCTCGGCCCACTCCCAGACGCCGTCGGCGTCGCGGACGAGGGATCGGCGGCCCGTCGCCGGCCCCGTCCGGTCGGCGTAGAGGACCAGGCGGACCGAGTCGGCGCGGGGCGCGAACAGGCGGAACGTGGTCTCGCCGGCCGCGACCCGGGCGCCGAGCGGCTTGTCGCTCGCGAGGTCGCGCCAGAGCCCGTCGAAGCGAGCGCGCGCGCGCAACGTGCCCGCCTCGGTGTCGACCTCGACGGTGTGGACCTGGGCCGGGTCGAGCGGCAGCGTGGTCACGAGCGCCGTCTCGGCCTCGTGGGGCGTCGCCAGCGTGACCGTCGCCGGCTCGCCGTCCCAGCGCACCACGCGGTAGGCGTCGGCCCGGAGCGGGCGCGGCGTGCCCTCGACGCGGACCCAGACGGCCCGGTCGCTCCGGAGCTCGGCCGTCAGCCGCGCCGCGACCTCGCCGAACCGGTAGACCAGGTTGCCGCCCGCGACGTTGACGGCCTCGCTGGGCGGGTCGAGCCAGCGGCCGTCCGCCCGAAACTTGAACGGGACCGAGGGCCCGAGCCCCAGGTCGCCGGGCGCGGCCAGCGTCAGCGTCCAGAGCCCGTCGGCCGGGGCGAGCGCCCAGGCGGGGTCCTCCATGTCGGTGCTCCAGCCGCGGAACGGGCCGGTCACCGTCACGAGCGCCGGGTCGACGCCGTAGAGCGCGGGGTCGAACACGAACGTCGCGCCCTGGTCGGTCAGCGCGTACCCCGAGGCGCGGTCGGCGGCGGTCGGTTGGGCCAGGGCGGGCACGGCGAGGCAGGCGAACAGCAGGGCGGAGCGGAGCAGGGCGGGACGGATCACGGCGGCGGGAGGGGGACGCGGCAACCTACGGGCGCCCCTCCCCGTCTCCGAGCGCCCCGCCCTCCCGACACGCCGGCTCCCTCCACCGCGGCGCCGAGGCGGACCCGGCCGGCCGGCGTCGGGCGTCGGGGGAGCGAGTTGGAACTGGACGCTCCCTCCATCCCCGTCCCTCCGAGCGCCTAGTACAGCACGCGCGTGCGGATCGTCCCCTCGATCTGGCGGAGCGCGACCAGCGCCTCCTCGGACGCCTCGCAGTTGACGTCGGTCACGACGTAGCCCAACTCCCCGCGCGTCTGCAAAAACTGGGCGTCCACGTTGACGCCGAGGTCGGAGAAGATGCCGTTGACCGCCGCCATCACGCCCGGCACGTTCCGGTGGACGTGGAGGATCCGGTGGCACGTCGGGTGCGGCGGGAGCGCGACCTCGGGGAAGTTCACCGACGTCATCGTGCTCCCGTTGTCGCTGTAGCGGACGAGCTTGCCGGCCACCTTGGCCCCGATGTTCTCCTGCGCCTCGACGGTCGAGCCGCCCACGTGGGGCGTCAGGATGGCCCGGTCGACGCCCTGGAGCGGCGTCTCGAACGGGTCGTCGTTGGACCGCGGCTCGGTCGGGTAGACGTCGACGGCGGCCCCGGCCAGCATCTTGCCATCGAGGGCCGCCGCGAGCGCGACCAAGTCCACGACCGACCCGCGCGAGGCGTTGATGAGCACGGCGTCCTCCTTCATCAGCGCGATCTGGGCCTCGCCGATGAGCCCGTGCGTGTGCAGTGTGTCCGGCACGTGCAGCGTGACCACGTCGGCTCGCTTGAGCACGTCGCCCAGCTCGGGCACCGGCTGGGCGTTGCCCAAGGGGAGCACGTCGGCCGTGTCGTGGAACAGGACGCGCATCCCCAGCCCCTCGGCGAGCACCGAGAGCTGCTTGCCGATGTTGCCGTAGCCGACGATCCCCAGCGTCTTGCCCCGGATCTCCCGGCTCGTCCCGACGCTCTTGGCCCACTCGCCGCGGTGGGCCTTGGCGTTCTTCTCGGGCACGCCGCGCAGGAGCAGGATGGCCTCGGCCAGGACCAGCTCGGCGACCGACCGCGTGTTCGAGAACGGCGCGTTGAACACGGCGACGCCGTAGCGGCTGGCCGCCTCCAGGTCGATCTGGTTCGTCCCGATGCAGAACGCGCCGACGGCGACCAGCCGCTCGGCCGCCTCGATCACCTCGGCCGTCAGCTGGGTCCGCGAGCGGATCCCGAGGAAGTGGACGTCGCGAACGAGGGCCGGCAGGTCGGCGGCCTCGACGGTCCCGGCGTGGCGCTCGACGCTGAGGTACCCGGCCGACTCGAACGCGTCCACGGCGTTCTGGTGGATGCCCTCCAGCAGGAGGACCTTGATCTTGTCTTTGGAGAGCGAGACGGACATCGGGCGGGGTCGGGGTGAGTGGGCCCGCCTCGGCGTCGAGGCGGGAGTGTCGGGCGGGTGGACACGGGCCGGCGCGTCCGGGTTCAGCGCGCGCGACCGACACGGCAAGTTCGCGACAGACGTCCCAAGGAGGGCAGCCGCGACGAGGCCCACGCGCGGGCCCCCCTCCGCCCCCCCACGCACCACCGAGGCGGACCGCCCCGGCCGCGGTGCTGGACCAGCGCGCACGGCTCAGCCCGGCCGGAGGACCACGCCCTCGGCCGGCGCGAGCACCAGCGACCGGACCGGGACCGCGTCCCGGGCGTGCGTCGAGACCGCGACCGACCACGCCCCCGGGGGGAGCGCCAGGCGCGCCGGCTCTCGTGCCGGGTTGAGCGCGACCACGACCCGGCTCTCGCCCTTGACCCGCTCGTAGGCGAAAGCAGGTCCCCCGTCGAGTGCGCGGTAGTCGCCCGCGTGAAGGGCCGGCGTCGACCGGCGGAGGGCCAGCAGGCGCCAGTAGAGCGAGAGCAGCGAGCCCGGGTCCCCCGTCTGGGCGGCGACGTTGACCGACCGGTGCGACGGGTGGAGCGGGAGCCAGAAGCGGTCCGGCGCAGCGGTCGAGAAGCCGGCGCCCGGCGAGCCGTCCCACGCCATCGGCGTCCGCCCGCCGTCGCGGCCCAGGCCGGGGACCCCGGTCCGGACGCCGGCCGGGTCGCGCGCGCGGTCGGCCGGGACGTCGACCTGGGGCGTGCCGATCTCGTCGCCGGCGTACAGCGTCGGCGTGCCCCGCAGCGTGAGCAGCAGGACGGCCGCCAGCCGGGCGCCGGCCGGCCCGAGGCGCGAGACCAGGCGGCGCTCGTCGTGGCTCCCCAGGACCCAGCTCGGCCAGGCGCCCGGCGGCAGCGCGGCCTCGACCGCCTGGACGTGGTCGCGGAGCGCCCGGGCCGTCCACGGCGTCGCCAGCAGGCCGAAGTGGAGCGGGAGGTGCAGCTCGTCGCCGTCGCCGAAGTAGCCCGCCCACTGCGCCAGGTCGTGGCCCAGGTGGATCTCGCCGAACAGCGGCCGGGGCGTCCCGTCGTGGCCGTCGACGAGCGCGCGGAAGGCCCGGAACAGCTCGTGGACGTCCCGATGGGCGCGGTCGTGGAGGTGGCGCTGGCGGTCGTAGTCCGAGACCGGCTTGTGGCCGGCGTCGGGGTGCGGCTCGGGCGGGTTGTCCCGGAACAGCGGGTCCTTCGCGATGTGGTGGGCCACGTCGACCCGGAAGCCGTCGACGCCGCGGTCGAGCCAGAACCGCAGCGTGTCGAGCATGGCCGCGCGCAGGCCGGCGTCGCGCCAGTTGAGGTCGGGCTGCTCGGGCAGGAACGAGTGGAGGTAGAACTGGCCCGTCGCCTCCTCCCAGGTCCAGGCCGGGCCGCCGAACGCCGAGAGCCAGTTGGTCGGCGGCTCGGGCGGACGGCCGGTGCCGGGCCCCGTCCCGGGCCGGGCGTCGCGCCAGACGTACCAGTCGCGGCGCGGGCTCGCCCGGTCGCGCCGGCTGCTCTCGAACCACGGGTGCCGGTCCGACGAGTGGTTGGGGACCCAGTCGACGACGACGCGGAGCCCGAGGCGGTGCGCCTCGGTGACGAGTCGGTCGAAGCCGGCCAGGTCGCCGAGCGCGGGGTCGACGTCGCAGTAGTCGGCCACGTCGTAGCCGCCGTCGGCCTGGGGCGACGGGTAGAACGGGCTGATCCAGACCGCGTCGACGCCCAGGTCGGCGAGGTACCCGAGGCGGGCCGTGACGCCGTCCAGGTCGCCGACGCCGTCGCCGCGTGAGTCCTGGAACGAGCGGGGGTAGACCTGGTAGAGGACGCCGGTCTGCCACCACGGCCGCGAGGCACGGTCCACTGGCCTAACGCGCGACGAGCACGCGGCGGGCGGCCTCCGCACCCCCACCGAGGCGGACGAGGTAGACGCCGGCCGCCGCTCCGCTCGCGTCCCACGTCAGCGTCCGCGCGCCGGCCGCGAGCGGGCCGTCCCAGAGCACGGCGACCGTCCTCCCCAGCGCGTCGACGACCGTGACCCGGACCCCTTGGGCGCGGTCGAGGACGAGGGGGACCGAGACCCGGTCACGGGCCGGGTTCGGGAACGGCAGGCCCAGCCCTCCCCCACCGTCGGGCCCGTCCTGGCCCGCCGTCTCGCCGCCGTACAGCGCCTGCACCTCGTCGGCTGCCAGCGCCTTGTTGTAGACGCGGACGTCGTCGAGCACGCCGGCGAAGTTGTAGTCGGCCTGGCCCGGCAGCATCTGGCCGATCAGGAGCGGGAGGTCGGTCGAGCGGACCGCGCCGTCCTGGGCCACGTCGGCCGCCAGCGCGCCGTCGACGTAGAGACGCATCCGGGCGCCGTCGTACGTCCCGACCAGGTGCGTAAACGCGCCCTCGGCGACCGGCGCCGGCCCGTCCAGATCCACGATCCGCGCCGTCGTGTTGACGGTCCAGCGCGGGCGGCCCTCGGGCGTCAACGACACCTTCCAGCGGTTCTGCCACGACCCGTGCGAGACGGCGAACATCTCGCGCTCGGGCAGATCGCTCGGGCGGATCCAGACGCTCACCGAGACCTGGCCGGTCGGCGTGAGGGTCGGGGCCGACGGGACCGTGACCACGTCGTCGACCCCGTCGAACACGAGCGCGTGGCCCGGCACGCCATCGCGGCCCTCGGCCGGGAGCGCGCCCGAGACCTGGCCGTCGTGGTCGAACACGGTCGCGTCGAGGGCGTCGCCGTCGAGCCCGAGGTCGAGGATCAGGCGGCCGACCACGATCAGCCGGGTCGCCGTCGCCGTCGCCCCCGAGGGGTCGGTCGCCGTGCACGTCGCCGTGACCGCCTGGGGCGCGTCGGGCGCCGCGAAGGTCGCGACCCCGCCCGCCTCGGTGACCGCGCCGGCCGTGACCGACCAGGTGTAGGTCAGCCGGTCGCCGTCGGGGTCGCTCGCGGCGCACGCCAGGTCGAGAGTCCCCCCCGTGTCGACGGCGTCGGGCGACGTGATCGCCGCGCCCGTCGGCGCCTGGTTCTGGACGACCCGGAGCGTGACCGAGGCGGACCCCGTCCGCTCGCCGTCGTCGGCCGTGCACGTGACGACGGCGTCGCCGATCTCGGGCGAGGACCAGGTCGCCGTCCGGCCGTCCGGCGTCAGCGTGCCCCGCGAGGCGGACCAGGTCACGCTCGGCTCGGCCGTCTCGGCGTCGTCGGGCGTGCAGGAGAGCGTGGCCGTCTGGCTCCGGGCGAGTGTCGTGTCGCTCGCCACGAGCGCGCGGACGCGGGGCGGGGCGTTCCCGCCCGTCCCGTCGTCGTAGTCGATCACGACGCCGTTGACGCTGCGCCGGCCGTCGACCGAGGTCTCCGCTCCGCCGGCCGTCGGGAAGACCAGGACGCGCGCGGCGTCGGGCGGGATCGTGACCGACGGGCGGCCCGAGACCGACCGCGACAGGAAGGCGTTGGCCGCGGCGTCGTAGACGTCGTAGGTCCCGAACGGGAGCGGGACGGTCACGGCCTGCTCCGTGTCGTAGGGGTTGTAGACCAGGAACGACGGGTACGACGGCGTCCGGTAGACGTCGGTCTTGCGGAGGTCGAGGCGCAGGACGCCCGGCACCTCGGTCGAGTCGACGACGGCGGCGAGGTAGCCGACCGAGGCCGAGGTGTAGAGCGAGAGGTTCGTCGGCGCCCAGCCGCCGCGGACGGCGTCGCCGGTCGCGAGCGGGCTCGCGCCCCCAGACGACCCGCGGAGCGCCTCATACGCCAGCAGCCCGCGCGGGTCGTTCGCGAACGCCCAGCCCTCGCCGTCCTGGTTCTCGGCCGGCAGTTCGGTGCTGTAGAACAGGCGCGACGCGCTGGCCAGGTTGACCATCCACCGGCCGATGGCGCGCGCGAACCGGTCGTCGTAGCGGGCGACCGGCACGAGGGCCGCCGCCTGTTGGAAGCCGTTCAAGGCGAACGCGTAGCCGTCGCCGTCGACCTCGCCGACCAGCCCGTCCAGGGTGTAGCCGCCGCGCGTCTTGTCCGCGATGGTCCCCCACCCCCTCAGCGGGCCGCGCTCGAACGACCACGTCAGCAGCTTCTCGACGTCGTAGTGGGTCCCTAGCTCGGCGTTCATCCGGGCCGCCGCGAGGGTACCGTAGGGGAGTTGGAGCTCGTACGACGGGTTCTGGCCCTGGCGCTCTAGCGCCGCCAGCGCCTGCTCGGCCCCGATCCGGTAGCGCTCGTCGCCGGTCTCCCGGTACGCCGAGTACAGGAGCCACCCGATGGCCCCGGCCGCCTCGGGCTCGGGCACGCCGTCCAGCCGGGGCGTCATCGTCGACAGCGCGAAGCCGCGGTAGGTGATCGCCGGCAGGCTCCAGGGCGTCGCGCTGCCGCCCAGCGCCTCGACCGCGCGCAGCCACTGCTCGGCCACCAGCCGGAACTGGCGGTCGAAGTCGCCGACGCCGGGGTACTGCGCCCGGAGCTGGTAGAAGAAGACGTTCGGCATCGTGTCGTACCACCAGTCCTGCCCCGAGGTGGACCGGGGGCCGTTGAGGTAGACGTTCTCCTCCGGCCGGCGGTTGAAGAACTCCTCGGCCCGGAGCACCCAGTCGACGCCGAACTGGCCGCGCTTGTCGGCGCCGGCCCAGGTCGCGCCGACCAACGCGGGCAGCGCCGTGATGGCCTCGCCCGGGACCTCGTTCCCCTGCCCCACATAGGTCTCGATCCCGAACGCCCCGTGGCCAGGGTAGTTGACCGTCCCGTCGTAGGTCGCCGCCAGCGGGAGGTACGTCCCGGTCCGGCCGAGGTCGAAGATCAGCGAGTCGGCGCCGCGCGTGACGCGGTCCCAGTCGCGCAGCCGGTAGTCGTCCGGCAGGGCCGGCATCCGGTCGACGCGCGGGATCGCGACCTGCTGGGCGTGGGCCCCCACGTGACCGAGGCCGGCCAGGACGAGGAGCGCGTAGCGGAGGAGGGGCATGGGTCGAGGGGACGGGTCGTTGGTCGTTGCCTCTCAGGCCGCTTGGGCGGCGCGGTCGAGGTGGGAGACGAGGTCGGCCAGGACCAGGCGGGCGCCGAAGATCCGGCTGTCGGCCCCGGCGTACGGAACGACGAGGTGCTCGCCGTCGCGGTAGTTGGCGCACGAGAACACGACGTCGTCGACGCCAAGCTCGGGGTCGCCGACCCGCTCGGCGTCGCCTTGGGGCAGCAGGACCGGCTCGACGCGGGCGAGCACCGGCGTCGGGGAGGCCGGCTCGACGAGCAGGGCCGACAGGTTGTAGAGCCGGCGCCCCTCGAACGACAGGTGCCCCTGGTGGTAGAGCGCCAGGAACCGCCCGTCGCCGAGAGCGACAGGGGGGCCTGCTGCCCCGACCCAAGACCGGGCGTGGCCGTGGAACCGGTACGACGCCAGCGCGAGCCCGCCCGAGGTCCAGGGCCCGTCCGGCGACTCTGCCGAGGCGAGGTGCATCGCCATCGGGTGCGGACCGGCCATCGGCCGGTGCCACAGCCACCACCGGCCGCCGGCGGGCTCGGGGAAGAGCGCGCCGTTCTTGTCGCCGTGGGCGTTGACGTCGCCTGGGATCGGCCCGTGCAACGTCCAGTCGACGAAGTCCCGGGTCGTCGCCAGGCACAACTGGACGCGGCCGGCCGCGCCGTGATCGAGCGGGCCCCCGCCGCCCGGCTCGCTGGTGTAGCCCGTGTAGTGGAGGTAGTACGTGTCGCCGACGAGCGTGCACCGGGCGTCCTCGACGCCCAGGTCGTGGAACGGCTCGTCGGGCGCGATCACCGCTCGGCGCGCGCGGTGGACCAGGTCGAGGGCCGGGGTGAACACGGCCAGGCCCAGCGACGAGGCGGCGTGCCGGCCGGCCGGCGTCTCGCGCCGGTGCGCCGTGCCCTGGGCGCGGTACAGCATCACGCACGCGCCCCCGGCCAGCCGGGCGCGCTGGTCGGCGTCCAGGCCCCAGGCACCCATCATCCGGTCGAGGCCCGGACCCGGCTCGACCCGGACCGCCGCCGGGTTGAGGACGACGGCCGACTCCCACGGGTGCTCGGCGACGGGCTCCAGGACCGGGCGCCCGCCGTGCATCCGCTCGACGGCGACCGGGCTCTCGCCCAGCGTCCGGCGGCGGTCGCGGTGGCCGGCAAAGTCGAACGTGACCGGCGGGACGGTCGCCGGCGCGTGGCCCTCGTCGGCCAGCACGGCCAGCACGTCGGACAGGGGCGCCCAGGCGTGGCCGATGGCCCGGTCGGCGGCGCCGTAGTACAGGTGGAGGTCGCCGTCCTCGACGACCGCGCCCTGGGGGAAGACCACGTTGGGCACGTCGCCGTCGACCTCGAAGGACCGCTCGGGCGCCAGGACCGGCCGGCGCGTCCGCGCGATCACGCGCAGGTCGTCGAGGTCCAAGAGCGCCAGGCCGGCCCGGTAGCAGTGCTCGGCGTCGGCGGCGTGGTACACCACGAGCCAGCCCTGGGGCGTCCAGATCGGCGGGGGCCCCATCCCGACCTTCTTCTCCTCCCAGACCTGCTCGGGCCGCAGGACCACGGACTCGTCGAGGCGGGCGAAGGCGCGCTCCCAGAACCGGGCGCCGGGCGCCGTCATCTGCTCCTCGTCTTGGAAGAAGACGACCTGGACGTCGGGCGCGATCCGGTGGAACATGGCGATCCGCCCGCCGACGCGCTCGGGGAACAGCGCGGCGTCCTTGTCGCGGACCGCCGGCCCGATCCGCCCGTGGCGCTCGACGCTGGCCCAATCGGTCGTCGAGGCGAGCGCGATGCCGACGCCCCGGGTCGCGGTCGCAGCGGGCTCGGCGAGCGCCGTGTAGGTGATCCACCAGCGGTCGCCGAGGCGCGTCACGCGGGCGTCCTCGCACCCGTAGCGGTCGACGTCGTCCGTCGGCGCGATCAGGGGCTCGGGCGCCAACCGGAAGGCCCCGTCGGGCTGGCGCGTCGCCAGGCCCAGCGTCGAGACGTAGTCGGCGTAGCCGAACGAGGCCTCGTAGGCGTCGGCGTGGTCCACCTCGACGCGGCGGTGGCCGGCCGGGACGCCCCGCGCCAGCAGCCGCAGTGTGCCGTCGGCGTCGAGCGCCGCGCCGGGGTTGAAGATGGCCCCCGAGGCCCACGCCACGTCGGCGGTGGGCGTCAGGACCGGCGCGGCGGCGCGAGAGAAGAGCGGGATGGCCTCGGTGGGCGGCCGGTCGGCGACGAGCGAGTCGGGGGTCATGGGGCGAGTCGGGCAATCAGGGCGTCCGCCTCGGTGCCGAGGTGGACGGAGGAGGTGTCGGCCGCGCGGTCGAGCACGACGAGGGCGCGGCGGCCGTCGGCCGTCCAGACGCGGTAGCGGACGGGCCGGCCGCCGAGTGTACCGGTCTGAGGCGGACCGGATCGGGCGCGCATCCAGGGCGCCGCCGCCGGGTCGAGGCCGACTTCCAAGAGCGTCATCTGGGCCTCGATCGTGCTCTCGGCGCCCGCGTTCCCGTTGACCCGGTCGGGCGACAGGATGCCGTCGTAGCCCCGGCCCGTCGCCGGGTCGGCCATGACGGCCTCGGCCGGGTTGTCGCCGGCGAACCAGGCCGCCGCCAGACCGGCCATCACACCGTAGCCGGCGTCGCCGGTCGCCCGGTGGAGCCGGGCCAGCCCGACCGCGGCCGGGCGGACGTCGTAGGCGATCTGCTCGAACGCCCGCTCGGCGCCCGTGGCGTAGGTGATCTCGTGGAGCCAGCCCTCGACCAGGAGGTGCGCGTACAACGTCTGGGCCTCCGCCCGAGCGCTGGCGAGCGCGCCATCGGACAAGACGCCCGCCCGGACGCCCGTCGCGAGCGCCTGGGTCTGGCTGTTGCCCCACCCGTGCCACCCGCCGGCCCACGACGCGTGGCCGCCCCAGGGCGAGGCCGCCAACGTCCCGAACCGCAACGCACCGATTCCGTCCGCGAACTGACGCGCGCGGCGGGCCCCGGCCGGCGTCGGCGCGGCGCGCTCGACCTCGACCAGGCCCAGCAGCAACTCGCTCGTCGCGTCGGCACCGGTCTGGGCGACGAGCCACTGGGGGAACGGGCGGCCGTCCTCGGGGGCCGTCTCGCCGAAGCGAGCCAACAGCCGGTCGAGGTGGGGCTCGACGCGTCGGACCGCCGCCAGGGCCGCCGCGGCCTCGCCCGAGTCCGACTCGGCCAGCACGCGGGCGCCCGTCCCCAGCGCCCAGACGGCCCGGGCCGTCCACCACGAGACGTCCGTCGCGACGCTCGTCACGAACGTCGTGTTGGGCGTCAGGTCGCGGTCCCAGACGAAGTTGTAGAACAGCCCGCTCGGCGCCTGCTGGTGGCGGACGAACCGCAACAGCTTGACGGCCGTGCGGCGCGAGGCGTCGTCGCCCGTCTCCTGGTAGTGGCGGAGGTACACCACCGCCGCGCGCGCCACGTCGTCGACGCACGAGATCCCCTCGTCGTCGTCGCCGACGAACGCCCACCCGCCGTCGCCGTCCGGCTCGGCGTAGATGTGGACGAACCGCAGCGTGTCGCCGTCGAGCACCACGTCCTCGCCCAGGACGTCGAGGTGAGCCAGGTTGAAGCCCGCCGCGCGGAGCATCCGGCCCGCCTCGGGCACACGGTCGCCGGAGCCGGCCACCGACGGTCCGCCCGCCACCGGCCCGGTCGATGGCGCCACCGAGGCGGGCGGCGCGCAGGCACCCAACAGGACGAGGGCGGAGCACAGCGCGGCGACGCGGCCGCGAGACGGCGCCGGGCGGCCACGGCGCGACGTGGCCCTAGGGACGGTAGGAAACGGGGCAGTAGACATGGGCGTCATCCTTTGAGGCCGCTCGTGGCGAGGCTTTCGACGAACCGACGCTGGAACACGAGGTAGGCCGCGATGATGGGGACGGCGAGCAGCAGCGCCGCCGCGAGTTGGGGGCCCAGCCGGCCCTCGGCCCCGCCGCCGACGGCGAACAGGGCGACGGTCTGGGGCATGGTCATCATCTCCTGCTGGCGGACGACCATGAGCGGCCACAGCACCTCGTTCCAGCTCCCGATAAAGACCAGGATGCCGGCCGTGACGAGCGCCGGGACCGACGCCGGCCAGACGATCTGGAACAGGATCCGCACCTCCCCCGCCCCGTCGATCCGGGCCGCGTCGACCAGGCTCTGGGGCAGCGTCACGAAGTGCTGGCGCAGGACGAGCACGGCCGTCGCGTTCATCATGAACGGGACCACGAGCCCGGCGTAGCTGTCGGTCCACCCGAACCCGACCACCAGCGTGTACAGCGGGATCAGGAGCACCAGGAACGGGACCATCATCGTGAACAGGATGACGGAGAACGCGGCGTCGCGGCCGCGCCAGGTCAGCCGCGACAGGCCGTAGGCGGTGAGCGACCCGAACACCAGCGCCAACGTCGTCACGCAGCCCGTGACCACGACCGAGTTCAGGAACGCCCGGCCCAGCGGGACCGACCCGAACACGAGCCGGTAGCTGTCGACCGTCCACTCGGACGGGAACGGGTTGAGCGCGGCGATGTCGGCCTCGGGCTTGAACGTCGCCAGCGCCATCCAGACGAACGGGTAGGCGAACACGACGGCGCCCACGACGAGCGTCGCGTAGGCCAGGGCCGTGCGGAGGGGGGAGGCGCGCATGGGGCTAGGCCACGTCGGACTCGACCACGCGGCGCTGGACCAGCACGACCGCGAAGATCAGCAGGGCGAACGCCAGCCCGAGCGTGGCGGCGTAGCCCATGTGGTTGAAGTAGAACGCCTGGTTGTAGATGTAGAGCAGGCCCGAGAGCGTGCTGTTGAGCGGCCCTCCGCCCGTGAGCACGTAGGGCTCGACGAAGAGCGAGAACCCCCCGATGGTCGAGAGCACGACGACGGTCACCATCATCGGGTTGAGCATCGGCAGCGTGATGAACCGCCACCGCTGCCAGCGCGTCGCGCCCTCGACGTCGGCCGCCTCGTACAGCGCCGGCGGGACGTTCTGGAGCCCCGCCAGGAACAGCAGCACGTACAGCCCGACGTTCTTCCAGGTCGCCACCAAGGCGATGGACGGCATGGCCCAGGCCGGCGAGACCAGCCACGGGACGGCCTCGCCCCCGAGGGCTCCGATCACGCCGTTCACGTAGCCGCCGTCGAAGGCGAACAGCTGCTGGAACAGGATGGTCACGACGACGCCCGACACGACGACGGGCAGGAAGTAGACGGTCCGGAAGAACGCCCTCCCCCTCAGCTTCCCGTTCAGCAACTCGGCGAACAGCAGCGCGACCGCGATCTGGAGCGGGATGTGGAGCGCCAGGAACACGCCCGTGTTCAGCATCGCGCGCGCGAACAGGTCGTCCTGGGCCAGTCGGGCCAGGTTGCCCGTCCCGACCCACTCCATCGGCGTCACGACGTCCCAGCGGTGGAAGATCAGGACGGCCGCGAACACCAGCGGGTAGCCGAAGAACAGCCCGAGGTGGGCGAGGTAGGGCGCCGCGAACGCGACGCCGCGCCAGTCGGACCGCTCGCGACGGGGCGCGGCCGGCGGGCCGGCGGCCCCAGCAGGCACGGCCGGCACGTCGGTCGCCGGCTGCATCGCCGGCACGGCCGCCTCGGCGAGCGTGTGGGGCGTCTCGGTCATTGCGCCCACGCCTGCAAGACCCCGATCCGCTCGGTGATGCTCCGGACCGCCTGGGCCGGCGTCTCGACCCCGTAGATCGTCCGCTCGTAGCCCTGGGCGACGGCGTCGAGCGTCTCGGGCAGGTCGGGCACGGCGTCGACGCCGCGCGTGGCCGCGGCCTGCTCGGCGAACCGGCGCATGGCCGGGTGGGCGGCGAAGAACGGCGCCAGCTCCGGGTCATCGAGCAGGCCCGAGCGGATCGGGATCTGGCGCGTCGTCTCGATCAGCAGCCGGTCCGCTTCGGGCGAGACGAGGTAGCGGGCGAACGCCCACGCCTCCTGCGGGTGCTCGGTCGTGGCGAACAGGGCGATGTTCTTGTAGTCGCCGTAGGTGACCGGCGGGCCGTCGAGCGGCGTCCCGTCCGGGACCGGGACCGGCGCGAAGTCGACCGGCAGGTCGGGCGCGTTCTCGGCCAGCCAGCCGATCGTCCAGGGGCCCGTAAAGTCGGTCGCCACGCGGCGCTGGGCGAACGCGTTGCCCTGCAACGTCGACCGGGGGTAGTCGCCCCGGGCGTACAACGTCTGGAAGAAACTCAGCACGTCGGTCATCGCCCGCTCGTCGATGGCCAGGTCGCCCTGGGCGTCGAACAGCGTCTTGCCGCCGGACGCGGCGACGTAGAGCGGGTAGACGTCGAAGTAGCGCTGCCACCAGATCGGGCGGATGTCGCGCGTGCCCATCCAGCGGTCGGTCCGCCCGTCGCCGTCGGTGTCACGCGTCACGAGCGCCGCCGCCGCGAGGTACTCCGAGTACGTCCGGGGGATGCCGACCACGCCCGCCTGGCGGAGCATCTCCGGGTTGACCATCATCAGGATCGGGTTGGTCTTCCAGGGGAGTTGGTAGAACCGGCCGTCGGCGCTCCGGAACCGCTCGGCCAGCTCGGGCGGGACGCGCGCCGCCATCAGGCTGTCGAACCCGGGCATCTGGTCGAGCGGCACCACGCCGCCGGCGCGGACCAGGTCGTGCAACACGCCCGGCCAGACGTTGGAGCACACGTCGGGCGTCGTCCCGGCGACGATCGACGCGAGGATCACCTCCTCCGACGACTGGCCCGCCGGGATCGGCTGGACGACGACCTGGACGCCGGGGTGCGTCCGGTTCCACCGCGCCACGAGCGTGTCGGCGACCGTCCGCTCCTGGGGGTTCTGGCTCGTCCAGTAGACCAGCTGGATGGGTCCGCCCGCCTCGGTCGCGCGCTCGCCGCCCCCGCACCCGGCCAGGGCGAGCGCCGAGGCGGCCAGACCGGCGAGCAGGAGCGGGGCCGGGCGCATCAGAACGACAGGCTCAGCCCGATCATCTGGACCCGGCCCAGCCGGCCGGCGTCGCGGTAGGCGTAGTCGACCTTGGCCATCCCGTTCGGGTACGGCAGCGGCTGGCGGACGCCGACGCCCAGCGACAACCCGCCCTCGGCCTCGTCCAGGAACAGGCCCTGGAACCCGCCCCGGAGGTAGAACCGCTCCCGGAAGCCGTACTCCGCGCCCACGTTCAGGCTCTCGTAGTTCGACGACGGGTGGAGCGCGTCGACGGCCACCGTCAGCTGGTTGAGCCGGGTGTTGACGGGTCTCGTGACGACGCCCAGCTTGAAGTCGAGCGGCAGGCTCCACCGGTCGAGCGTGTAGTCGGCCGGGATCCGGCCGTTGTTGCCCTCCTGGCTCGGCGCCGGGTCCACGAACGTCCGCAGGTCGCGGCCGTCGAGCTGGAGGTCGGAGCCGAAGTTGGACAGCTGGGCCCCGATCGTGAGCCCGCCGAACAGGTCCGTCCGGAACTGGGTCCCGACGTCGACGGCGACGCTCGACGCCGACGAGTTCCAGACGCGCTGCTGGACGTACTTGACCGTCCCGCCGAGCGCGAACCGGTCGGTGATGGCCCGGCCGTAGCTCAGCCCGACGGCCAGGTCGGCCGCGTCGAACGTCTCGCCGGTCCCCTGCTGGTTCAGCTCGGTCCGGACGACCATGTCGGGCACGCCGAGCAGCGTCACGCTCGCCCCGACGACGCCGCCGCCGAGCGGCACCGCGACGCCGGCGAAGTCGTGGCTCACGTCGGCCAGCCACTCCGAGTGGACCGTGACGGCCTCGGCCGAGGTCATCTGGCTGAGCCCGGCCGGGTTCCAGTACAGCGCCGTCGCGTCGTCGGCGGTCGCCGTGAAGGCGCCGCCGAGCGCGTTCCCGCGCGCGCCCACGCCGATCGTCAGGAACGGGGCGGCGGTCGTCCCCCGGCGGGAGACGTTCTGGGCCGAGACCGGCAGGGCCGAGAGCACGAGCGCCCCGACGAGCGCCGCACCGAGGCGGGGGGAGGCACGCATAGGGCTACTTGATCAAGGCGAAGCGACCGACGGACTCGCCGACGCCCGGCGCGTCGACGTGGAAGAGGTAGACCCCGAACGCCACGTTCATCCCGTCGCGCGAGACCAGGTCCCACGGCTCCTGCCCGTCGTCGACGGTCGAGTCGTGCGTCAGCGTCTGGACCAGCTCGCCGGTCAGCGTGTAGATCCGGATGGTGCACTGGGGCGGCAGGTTCATGAAGTAGATCCGCCGCTCGCCGCGCCCGATGAGGTAGGGGTTGGCCGGCTCGAACGTGCTCGTCGCGACGTAGGGGTTGGGGACCACGTAGACGTCGTCGAGGCTCTCGCGCGCGACTTCGGCGTCGAAGGCCGGCGCCCGGAACTGGAAGTCGACGCGGTCGCCGGTCGCGAACGGCTTGGTCGGGCCGAACGACAGGACCGAGCCCCCGGCGGGCGCCCGGAGCGCGACGCCGGCGTCGGGCGGCAGCAGGCGGAACGCCCAGCCGGCCGTCCACGCCCCGCCGGCCTGGGCCGGGGTCGCGCCCGGCGTGAGCCCGTCGACCAACACCACCAGGTCGCCGGGGTCCCACGTCCCGTTGCGGAGGTCCGGGTTGTCCTCGACCAGGATCACGTCCTGCCGCCGCCCCAGCGTCGTGTTGACGACCTCGAACGGGAGCCCGACGGCCTGCTGGCCGAACGCCAGCACCAGGCTCGTCTGGGCGACCGTGCCCGCCTCGGCGAAGCGGACCTCGAAGTCGGAGGCGAACGGGACGAACCGGGACGGGGTCACGGCCGGCGTGACCGTGCCCGGCGAGACGATGGGGACGTAGGTCCCGCCGTCGCCGGCCGTGAACGCGACGCGCGACTCGGGGATGGCGACGGCCGCCGGGGCCTCGACGGTCAGCGCGAACCCGGCCGTCAGCGGCAGCTCGTTCAGGCCGGGCCGGATCGTGCCCGTCTCCAGCACGGCCCCGCTGGCGGTCTCGACCAGGTCGTAGGTCGGCGTCAGGCCGGTGTCCCAGACCGGGTCCGGGTTGGTGAACCGGAGCCGGTAGCGGCCGGCCGCGTCGAGCGACGGCGGCGACACGATGGCCAGGTCGATGGCGCCGGTCCCGCGCGCCTGGCGGTCGAACGCCTCGACGCCCGGCGCGACGTAGCCGGCCGCCGGCGCGCGCGGCGTCGCCTGGGCCGTGTTGACGTCGGTCGTGATGTTGCCCGACAGGTCGTTGTTGATGACGGCCGTCGTGATCGAGGGCGACAGCCCGTCGACCTGGCCGTCGGGCGTGGTCGGGATCGAGCCGTCGTCGTTCCGGGTGACGAGCCCGCGGTCGTAGGCCACCAACGCGTAGTAGTACGTCTGGCCGTTGACCACGTCGCGGTCGACGTAGCTGTGCCGCAGCCCCGAGTCGGTGCCCAGGTTGAACTGGACGCCGTTGACCGGGATCGGGTGGAGCCCGCGGATCCCGTTGGGCAGGTCGAACTGGGCGAGCGGCCGCTGGTAGACCGGGTTGCCGTAGGCGTCGGTCACCAGGAGGTTCTCCCGGAAGTTGGGCTCGGTCGAGCGGTAGATCATGTACCCCTCGAAGTCGAACTCGCGCAGGAACGGGTCGTAGGACTCCTCGGCGCGGGTGTCCCAGGTCAGCGTGACCTCGCCGTCGCCGGGCGTGGCGGTCAACGTCGGCTTGTCGGGCGGCCGCGCGAACTGGTAGTTCGCGTTGTAGATCTGCTGGACCGTCTGCTTTTTCCGGGCCAGCGACGAGTTATCGATCTGGCGGGGGTCCGAGAAGTCCTTGTCGGCGAAGATCAGGGCCATCGAGAACCGCTCGGTCTGGCCCGAGGCCAGCGGGAAGGGCCCGCTGGCGAAGAACATCCCCAGGTTGCGGCCGCCCTCCAGGACCACGTCCTGGGGCGGCAGCGCGCGGCGGAAGACCTCGTAGTCCTCGGCGTCGTCCTCGAGCTCGTAGGTGTGGACGTCGAAGACCGAGAAGCCCGTCAGCCCGATCTGGTCCGACTCGTCCTTGTCGAGCGCGTCGAAGTTCGGCTCGCCCGCCGTCGGCCGCCCGTCGCCCTCGCCCACGTCGCGGCCGGGGTAGTTGCTCGCGTTCGGCCCCAGCCCGTCGGCGCCGACGTCGTCGTTGAGCGGCTCGCCGACGCTGTAGGCGCCGTCTTCGTCGACGTCGGAGAACGTCTGCCAGTTGAGGTTCTCGTCGCCCGTCCACCAGCGCCCGTCGCGGACCGCCGCGGTGCGGTCGAGCGGGCCGTAGAACCGCTCGAACTCGGCCAGGTCGTAGCGAGCCGCGACGGCGGCGCGGATGGCCTCGGCGCCCTCGACCAGGTCGCCCGGCCCGCTGTCGCGCGTCTCGTCGGTGACCCCGTCCTCGTCGTTGTCGGCCCCGTCGGTGCTGTTGCCCGGCGACTCCAGGAACGCGTAGCCCGCCGTCCCGACCGGGCTGAACTGGCCCGGCGAGCCGATCCCGTCGGCGTCGAAGGCGAAGGCGAGGTCGAGCCGGGTGTTGTAGGCGCCCTCGTCGTCGCCCGAGTCGTCGGTCCCTCCGATGCCCCAGTCGAGGTACTGCGCGAACACGACGTCGTCGTAGTCCTGGTCGCACTCGTTGGTGATCTCGTAGACCCAGAAGATGACGTCCTGGGCGAGCGGGTGATTCCACTGGAGCCCGCGGACGGCGACTTCGAGGCCGACGCCGCCGCGGTCGGTCTCGCCGGGGCACGGGTAGAACCGGTGGGGCGCCTGGGTCCACTCGGGGTCGAAGGCGTCGTCCATCACGAAGTAGGTCTCGACGTCGGCGTTCGTGACCCCGCGGCCGAAGAGCCCGTTCCACTGGCCGGCCCAGTCGATGGGCCGGTCGGGCCAGGTCGAGGGCCACGTCCGCTCGTCGTCGCTGCGGGCCGGGCTGGCCTGGCGCGGGTTGGAGTAGCCGGGCACGGGGTGCCAGCCCCACGGGACCTGGGTCATCGGGTCGCGGTCGATGTCCTCGCGGTAGTTCGTCGACATCGGGTAGATCACGTCGCCGTTGGCGTCGCGCGCGGCGACCGAGACGACGAACGCGATGCCGTCGATGTAGCTGTGGCCCGAGCCCTTGGGCCACTCGGCCGAGGGCTGGTCGGGGTAGCGCGCGATCTCGCCGTGGTTGGCGTAGAGCGTCCGGACGCGGTTGCCGTCGAGCACGCCCCACTGGGTCAGCTGGGGGTCGCCGTTGTTCGGGTCGGCCTGGCGCTGCGCCGAGGCGGGCGGGGCCAGCACCAAGGCGAGCAGGAGGAGGAAGGCGCGGGGCATGGGCAGGGAGCGGGACCCGGAGGCCGCGCCCCCCTCCCTTCCCGCCTCGGGGATGGACAGGGCGGAGCGGGGGGAGGGAGCGGAGGGGAGGCTCACGGGGAGGGCGCTAGAGGTCGACCGAGACGCCGACCTGGATCTGGCGCGGCGCCGAGTAGAAGTCGGGACGGAGCAGGAACTCGTCGCGCGTGTTGAGGCCCAGCGGCTGGCCCGAGTAGTACCGGAGGTTGGGCTCGGCGCGGCCGGTGTCGGTGTAGACGTTGGTCAGGTTGGCCGCGTCGAGCAGGTTGTAGACGCGCAGGAACAGGCCCGGCCGCAAGCCCCCGACCCGGACCTGGCGCGTCGCGAACAGGTCGACCGAGGCCACCCCGGGCCGCCGGGCCGAGTTCTCGACGCCGGTCCGCTCGTCGGCGCGCGTCGGGGTGTAGGGCAGGCCCGAGCCCAGGCGCCCGACCAGGCTGACGAGCCCGTAGCTCCGGTCGGCCTCGCCGACGGCGACGCGGACGTTGAGCTGGTGGCGGCGGTCCCAGTCGAGCGGCGACAGCTGGGTCGGCTGGACCCGGCCGTCGCTGGCGCCCTCGGTCAGCAGCACGTCGCGGGGGTTGGAGGCGTTGCCCTCGGCGATCTGGAACGTGTAGTCCACGTTGAGCCCCAGCCCGGCCCGGCCGGCGGCGCCCCGGCCGGCGCGGCGCTCGAACGCGAGCGTGACCCCGCGGACGTTGCCGTAGTCCCGGTTCGTGTAGCGGCCGTAGTACGAGAGCTGGAAGTTCTCGCCGACGCCCGGCGCGATCCGCTCGATCCGCGTCCCGAGCAGGTTGCGGATGTCCTTGTAGTAGACCGTCAGGTTCAGGCCCGTGTTGGCCGTGATCCCCTGCTGGAGCCCGATCTCGTAGGCCACCGTCTTCTGGGGCTCCAGGTCCGCGTACCCGAACGCGCGGCCCAGGCCCTCCTGGGGGCTGTAGATGTAGTCCGGGTTGGTGAACAGGAAGTCGAAGGGGGGCATCTGGAAAAAGTGCCCGTAGGCCACGTGGACCACGCCGGCCTCCGAGATCGGGTAGGCGAACCCGAGCCGGGGCGAGACCTGGACCTTGGGGGCCGTCGTGACGCGCTCGCCGGTCGTCGGGCGCGCGAAGTCCGAGGGGACCGCCGTCCGGGCGTCGAAGTAGTCCAGCCGGACGCCCAGGTTGACCACGAAGTAGTCCAGCTCGATCTTGTCCTGGACGTAGGCCGAGGCCTCGACGGGCCGCTGCTCGTACGACACGTGGGCCGGTGTGCCCGCCTCGGGGATCGCGGGCGCGAACCCGGTCGACGCGTTGTTGCGGATGTCGAACTGGTCGAGCCCCAGGGCGTGGGCCTTGACCTCGACCCCGCCCTTGACCAGGTGGGCCCGGGTGACCTGGCTCGTCACGTCGACGCGGCCGACCGTCGTCCGGGTGTCGCGCGTGAAGTAGCCGTTGCGGACGCCGCCGAGGTAGAAGCTGAAGTTGGGCGCCAGCTCCCTCAGCGCGGCGTCGTTGGGGTAGCGCGGGTCGAGCGGGTCCTCGTAGACGTACTCGTCGACGGCGTTCGAGAACACGGCCCCCTTGACGTCGACGAACGTGGTCGCCGAGACGAGCGCGGTGTAGGTCGCGATGAGCGACTCCGAGGCCCCGTAGACCGTCGACTGGCCGGCCGGGTTGTAGCGGAACAGCTGGTTGTAGTTCTGGCCCCGGTCGCGCTGGACCAGCCCGTTGAGGGCCAGCCGCCCGCCCGGCACGCGCGCGGTCAGCTTGAGCTGGGCCGTCGTCTGCTCCGACCAGTTGAGGCTGGCGAGCGTGCTGTCGCCCAGCCCGGGCACGAAGACGGTCCGGTCGCCGACCTGGACCGGGACGCGGTCGCCGGTCGACGCGTACGTCGGCGTCACGACCTGGCGGCCGTAGAGGTACCCGTCGTTGCGGACGGCCCGGCCGGACGCGAAGAACGTCAGGCGGTCGCCGAGGCCGGGGACCGGGCCGCTCAGCGACCCGTTGGCCTCGACGTTGGCGAGCGGCGAGAACGCGCGGGGCCGCTCGAACAGGTCGCTCCGGGTCGTCCCGTAGTCGCCGCCGTAGACGGCCAGCGAGGCCCCGTAGTCCGTCCCCCCGTCCTTGGTCACGATGTTGACCACGCCCGACTGGGCCTGGCCGTACTCGGCGTTGAACGTGCCCGAGATGACCTGGACCTCCTGGATCGCCTGGTTCTCGACCTGGAACGCGAACGACTGGTCGTAGACGTCGTTGACCGGGACGCCGTCGACCAGGTAGGCCACCTCGCCGGTCCGGCCGCCCCGGAAGTGGCCCTCCACGACGCCGGCCTGCAGGTTGACGACGTCCTGGAACGACTGGACCGGCAGGGCCTCCAGGTCCTCGGCCGAGACCGAGCTCTCGCTCGACGTCCGGTCGCGCTGGACGATGGGCCGCGTCGCCTGGACGACGACCTCCTCGCCCGCG
Source organism: uncultured Bacteroidota bacterium (assembly GCA_963740235.1). GTDB lineage: Bacteria > Bacteroidota > Rhodothermia > Rhodothermales > Rubricoccaceae > Rubrivirga. Next base: position 175,565 of record CAVUDG010000006.1, on the reverse strand, counting down.
ATGCTCTCCTCGGCCAGGACCAGGTCGACCGTCGTCGTCTGGTCGATCCGCACGCGGACGCCCTCGACGGTCTGGGCCGCGTACCCGACGTAGGACGCCCGGACGGAGTAGGTCCCCGGCCGGACGCCCACGATGTCGTAGTTCCCATCGACGTCGGTCGCCGCCCCCCGCCCCGTCTCGCCGATCACGACGGCGACACCGATGAGGGGCTCTTGCGTCGCCGCGTCGACCACCCGCCCCGTCACCTTGCCGGTCTGGGCACGGACGACGGGCGCCAGGGCGCCGAGCAGGACCACGAGGCCGACGGCGCGGCCGAGCAGGTGGGGGGTCAGCATCACGAGGCGAGCGAAACGGGCGCGGCGCCCGAGGGCCGCCACGACGGCGGCCCCGAGGTGGACGGAGTCGGGGGCCGAGCACGCGCCCGGCCCCCCTCCCCTAGCGGACGACGGTGATCCGGCGGGCCTCCGTGTGCGTCGGCGTCCGCAGCACGACCAGGTAGGTCCCGCTGGCGACGTCGGCCGACTCGAACGTGACGGCGTGGTCGTCGGCCGTCATCGGCGCGCCGTCGACGAGCAGGGCCACGCGGCGGCCCATGACGTCGTAGACCTCGAGCGTCACGTCCTGCGCCTGGGGCAGCGTGAACCGGACCTCGGTCCGCGCCGAGAACGGGTTGGGCGCGTTCGGGCGCAGCCAGGTCGCCCGAGCGTCGGGTCCGCCCGCCTCGGGGCCGCGCTCGCCGGCCGTGGCGAACAGGTTGTCCCCGGCGATGTTGGTGATCGAGACGTCGTCCCAGTAGGTCGCGCCCGTGAACTGGTGCCAGTACCGCAGGCGGACCTCCATGGCGGCCGCGTTCTCGATCGGGTAGAGCACGAAGGCGTAGTTCGTCCAGCCGTTGTCGGCCTGGCGCGGCAGGAGCGGGATGACCTGCGTGTTGTACTCCCCGTTCAGCCGGATGTCGGCCCCGCCGAGCTCGTTGTACCCGGCCGCGCCGCTCTCCAGCGACGAGTACCACAGGGCCGTGATCCCGGCGTTGTTGTCGCCGGTCCCGATCTCGGCCGGCACGGCGTTCCCCTCGGTCTTGAGCCAGTAGCTCACCAGCATCGGCTCGCCCTGGCATGGCCGGGACGCGCTCCGAGATCACGACGGCCTCACCCTCGACGTCCGTCGGCGACCCGAGGCGCTCGACGCGGACCGAGGCGTTCCCAGTGTGGGCCTCGTCGGTCGTCTTGGAGACCGTCCACTGGGGGTCCGCGGGCCCGCCGTCGAAGCCGGGCCAGAAGGTGTACCAGTCGGCCGGCAGGTCGACGTTGGCGCCGTGCCAGGTGTTGGCGTTGACCGAGAAGTCGTCGACGTAGACGGTCCCGGTCGCCCCGGCCCCCTTGCGGACGACCGCGGTCACGCTCTTGGCGTCGACCGGCAGCGTGATCTCACCCAGCCCGGCCGTGGTCACCTGGACCCAGCCGCCGGTCGTGGCGTCGGCCTGGGGCAGGTCGAGCACGACGGGCTGGCCCAGGATGTCGGCGCCGGCCGCGTCCCGGAACGTGTAGACGATCTGGAACTTGGCGTCGTCCGACGCCGGCGCCGTGTTGACGCCCTCGGTGTAGACCCAGGCGCCCAGCGTCAGGGCCGTGTTGGCCTCGAACCCGCTCTCCCAGTTCTGGATGACCTCGGCCTGCGTCCACGACGCGGCGCCGGCGCCCGAGAGCGCGAGCGAGTAGGTGCCCGAGTGGGCCCGGTCCGTCGACCACGTCGCACCCGCGCCGGACGGGGCCCAGTACGACGGGCGGTCGCCCTCGAAGCCCTCGGCCGACTCCGACAGCAGGTTCGGCAACTCCATCGTCACGTCGTCGACGTCGGCGATGACCACGTCGTCCCAGTAGGTCGTGCCCGTGAACTGGTGCCAGTAGCGGAGCCGGAGCTCCATCCCGACGGCGTTCGCGATCGGGTTGACGACGAACGAGTACTGGGTCCAGCCGTTGTCGGCCTGGCGCGGCAGGAGCGGGATGACCTGCGTGTTGTACTCCCCGTTGAGCCGGATGTCGGCCCCGCCGAGCTCGTTGTAGCCCGCGGCCCCGGATTCGAGCGACGAGTACCACAGGGCCGTCAGGCCCACGTTGTTGTCGCCGGTCCCGATCTCGGACGGCGCGCCGTTCCCCTCGGTCTTGAGCCAGTAGCTCACCAGGACCGGCTTGCCGACGGTGACGGGGACGCGCTCGGTGATCGCGACGGCCTCGCCCTCGGCGTCCGACGGCGACCCGAGCCGCTCGACCCGGAGGCTCGCGCCGCCCGAGTGCGCCTCGTCGGTCGTCTTGGCCAGGACCCACTCGGGGTCGGCCAGGCCGGCGTCGAAGCCGGGCCAGAAGGTGTACCACCCGCCCGGCAGGTCGACGTTGGCGCCGTGCCAGCTGGTCGCCGGGTTGCCGTCGCCGTTGAGCGCGAAGAAGTCGTCGACGTAGGCCGTCCCGGTCGCCGACGCGCCCTTGCGGACCTCGGCGGTCACGCTCGTGGCCTCGACGGGCAGGATGATCTCGCCGAGCGCCGCCGTCGTCGCGCGGACCCAGCCGCCGGTCGACGCCGCCCCCTGGGGCAGGTCGAGCACGACGGGCTGGCCCAGGATGTCGGCGCCGGCCCCGTCCCGGAACGTGTAGACGATCTGGAACTTGGCGTCGTCCGACGCCGGCGCCGTGTTGACGCCCTGGAGGTTGACCCAGGCACCGAGGGTGAGCGCGGTGTTGGCGGGGAACGCGCTGACCCAGTTGAGGACGACCTCGTCCTGGACCCACGACGCGGCGCCGGCGCCCGAGAGCGCGAGCGAGTGCGTGCCCGAGTGGGCCTCGGCCGTCGACCACGTCGCGCCGGCCCCCTCGGCCCGGAAGTAGCTCGGGGTATCGGCCTCGAAGCCGCCGTCGTCGAGCTTGTTGCTCGCCGCGACGGAGGCGGCGTCTTGTGCCTGGACCGGGGACGCCGCCCACAGCAGGGCGACGGCGGGGAGAGCACGGAGTAGCGATCGGGTCATGAGAGGGGGAGGTGGGGAGGAAAAAGCGCTTCGAGAGCGCGCGTGGGGCGCGGCGGGCCTAGGTCGAGGCCCGGACGACCAGGTCGGTGGCGAGATGAGTCACGGAGGCGGCCCGGTCGAACCGGGCCGCGCCGGGGCCGCGCGGGGCGGTCCGCTCGGCGAGCACGCCGAGGGCGACCTCTCCCAGCTGCTCCTTGCACACGCGGACCGTCGTGAGAGGCGGGGCCGAGAGCGCGGCCCCCTCGACGTCGTCGAACCCGACGACGGCCAGGTCGGTGGGGACGCCGAGGGCGAGGGTGCGGGCGGCGTCGAGCACGCCCAGCGCGAGCGCGTCGTTGCCGCAGAACACGGCCTGCGGTCGGTCGGGGCCGCCGAGGAGCGTCGCGCCCAGCCGGGCGCCGGCGGCGCGGTTCGCCGCCCCGGCGTCGGTGACCACGTGGGCCGGGGGGACCGGGTGGCCCGCCTCGGTCATGGCCGCGACGAACCCGTGCCGGCGGGCGATCATGCTCGGGTGGTCGCAGTCGGCGGCCAGGAACGCGGCCCGGGTGTGGCCGCGCTCGACCAGGTGGGCCGCGGCCAGGGCCGCCCCGCCCCGGTTGTCGACCTGGACGGAGGGCGCGCCGGCATGGGCGTAGTCGGCCAGGACGTAGGGGATGGCCGACCGGTCGAGCGCGTCCAAGAACCCGTCGTCGACGCGGCCGGCCACCACGATCCCGTCGACGCTGTGCTCGTGCAGGAAGCGCGGGGCGTGGCGGGCGTCGTAGCGCTCGGGGACGGTCGAGAGCAGGACGTAGAGGCCGCGCCGACGCGCCTCGAACTCGGCGCCGAGAAAGACGCGCGTGTAGAACGGCTCGCTCTGGCGGAAGTGGTCCTCCCGCAGGACGAACCCCAGGTTGCCCGTCCGGCCGGCGGCCAGGCCCCGGGCCGTCCGCGAGGGCGTGTAGCCCAGCCGGGTCGCGGCCGTCTGGACGCGCGACCGGGTCGCGTCGGCGACGGCCCCCTTCCCGTTCATCACGAGCGAGACGGTCGAGATCGAGACGCCGGCCTGGGCCGCGACGTCGGAGATGGTGACGCGTGAGGACATGGGGCGGGATCGGGAGCGCTTCCAGTCGAAGCGCTTCGAGTAGGTACTTCACGTTGGCCACATAGTCAACCCTGAGCTCGACCTTTTACGAGCCCGTGAGCCGGAGGGCCGACTCCACCGGCCTCGAAACGCTTCGACGTTCTCAAGCTGGGTCGTTCGGCACCGCCGGCGTCCTGGGGCCGGCTCCGAGACTCTCTGTCCGCCGATGCCCCCCCCGCCTCGGGACCGAGGCGGAGGGGGTCGGGGAGCCGGAGCTGGGGCGACCGGGGGCACGACCCCGTCACGTGGCTCACGCCCACCCCGGGACCCGCCGACGTGCTCCGCCACTGGAGCCGCCGACGCCCTGGCGGCACGTCAGACGGCGTCGGGGGACTGCCCCGAGCCCTCCCCCCGCGCGCAGACCGAGGCCGACCGCTCTCACGGAGGCGGAGGGCCGGCTGGCCTCGGCGACCTACCCCACGACCTGGAGCCGCGCGAACGCCAGCTTGAGCTTCTTCATCCCGACCGACTTGAAGTTGACCGTCGCCATGGCCCGCTCGCCGGCGCCCTCGACCGCGATCACCTTGCCGTTGCCGAACGACTTGTGGTGGACCTGGACGCCGGGCACGATCTGGGCCTCGCCCTCGTCGAAGATCACCAGCCGCTCCGGTCGGGGCGCCGAGCTCGACCGCCGGGCCTTCTTCTGGGCCTCGGCCTCGGGGCGCAGCGTCGACTTCCAGTAGTTCGGGTCCATCTGCCCGTAGCGGCCCGTCCCGCCCTCGGTCGGCTCGAACCGGCCCGACTTCGACTCGAACCGGCCGCCCGACTCGGTCCGCAGCAGGTCGTCGCCGTCCAGTTCGTCCAGGAACCGGCTCCGGACGCTCGACTGCTGGTCGCCGTAGCGGTACCGGCTCCGGGCGTAGGTCAAGAACAGCGCCTCCTCGGCGCGCGTCACGCCGACGTAGAGGAGCCGCCGCTCCTCCTCCAGCTCGGTCGGGTCCTGGGCCGCCTTGGCGAGTGGGAACAGGCCCTCTTCGAGCCCGGTCACGAACACGACCTTGAACTCCAGGCCCTTCGAGGCGTGGAGCGTCATCAGCGTCACCCGGTTCTCGTCGTCGCTCAGCCGGTCGACGTCGGCGACGAGCGAGACCTCCTGCAGGAACTCGGACAGCGTGCGCGGCTCGCCCGTCGGGCTCCCGCCGGCGAACTCGGCGACGGCGTTGAGCAGCTCGTGGACGTTCTCGAGGCGGACGAGGGCCTCGGGCGTGTTCTGGTCGCGCAGGCTCTGGAGCAGGCCGGTCTCCTGGATCATCTCCCGGGCCAGCTCGTCGGCCGGGGCCGTCGTGGCCTTCGACGCGAAGCGGGAGATCAGGAAGCCGAAGTCCTCGACCGCCTTCGCCGCGCGCGCCGAGAGCCCGGCGCCGCCGGGGTCCTGGACGGCCTGCCACAGCGCCACCGAGTGCTCGGTCGCGTATCCGCGGAGCTGGCCGACCGTCTTGCCCCCGATCCCCCGCGTCGGCACGTTGACCACGCGCAGGATGGAGGCGTCGTCGCTCGGGTTGACGGCCAGGCGGAGGTAGGCCAGGGCGTCCTTGATCTCCTTGCGCTGGTAGAAGCTCGTCCCGCCGACGATCCGGTAGGGGATGCCGCCGCGGCGCAGGGCCTCCTCGACCGACCGGCTCTGGGCGTTCGTCCGGTAGAGCACGGCCACGTCGCGCCAGCCGATCCCCGTCCGCGAGCGGATGTCGCGGATCGTCCGCTCGACCTTCTGGGCCTCGTCGCGCTCCGACAGCGCCTCCATCAGGACGACCGGGTCGCCCTCGTCGTTGTCGGTCCAGAGCGTCTTGTCGAGCTGCTTCGCGTTCCCCTTGATGACGGCGTCGGCCAGGCGGACGATCTTCTGGGTGCTCCGGTAGTTCTGCTCCAGCCGGAGCTCTTTGGCCCCGGGGTAGTCTTTCTGGAACGACAGGATGTTCTGGATGTCGGCCCCGCGGAAGGCGTAGATCGACTGGGCGTCGTCGCCGACGACGCACACGTTGTGGTGCTCGGCGGCGAGCAGCTTGGCGAGCGTGTACTGGGTCCGGTTGGTGTCCTGGTACTCGTCGATGTGGAGGTACTGCCAGCGGCGCTGGTAGGCCCGGAGCGTGTCCGGGTTCTGCTCGAACAGGCGGATGGGCATCCCCAGCAGGTCGTCGAAGTCCATCGCGTTCGCCTTGCGGAGCGCGGCCTGGTACGGCGTGTACAGCTTGGCGGCGGCCTCGGTGAACGGGTCGCCGGCCAGGCGGGCGTACTCGTCGGGCCCGACCATGGCGTTCTTGGCCCCCGAGATCGCGTTCTTGACCGACCGCGGCGTGACCCGCTTGGGGTCGACGCCGTAGCGCGTCATGAGCTCCTTGATCATCTTCTCGGAGTCGTCCGAGTCGTAGATCGTGAAGTCGCGCGAGAACCCGATCTGGTCGGCCTCGCGGCGGAGCACGCGGGCGAACACGCTGTGGAACGTCCCGATCCACATCCCCTTGGCCTCGTCGCCGACCAGGTCCATCACGCGGTTCCGCATCTCGCGGGCGGCCTTGTTGGTGAACGTGAGCGCCAGGATCTGGCTGGGCCACGCCTTTTTGGCGGCCAGGAGGTAGGCGATCCGGTGCGTCAGCGTCCGGGTCTTGCCCGAGCCGGGCCCGGCGATGATCATGACCGGGCCCTCGGTCGTCCGGGCGGCCTCGGCCTGGACCGGGTTGAGCCCGCCGAGCAGGGCCTCCGCCTCGGCGTCGGCGGCGGCGGTCGGGGCCGGGGCGTCGCCGCTCTCGGCGGGCGCGGCGGAGTCGAGCGAGGGGCGGAGGGCGAACGTCTTCATCGAAGCGTAGAGTCGGATGCTCCGAACCTAGCGCCGGACGGGGGTGCCGGGGCCGCGCCCGGCGACCCTGACCCCGCCGACCCCGCGACCGAGGCGGGCGCGGCCGGGCGGAGCCGGGCGTCTCCTGAAGAGCCGTCGAGATCCGCGCCCGGCCGGATCAGCAGGCGGGAGGGCCGGTTTACCCCGCTCCTCTCTCCCCTCCCCTCCCATGGCAGACTCCAAGACCCAGAAGACCTCGACCTCGAAGGCCGCCCAGACGCCCTACTCCACCCGCCTCGGCATCTCCGAGGACAAGCGGCACCCGCTCGTCGAGATGCTCAACGCGACGCTGGCGGCGACCTCCGACCTGTACTCCCAGACCAAGCAGGCCCACTGGAACGTCAAGGGCAAGGACTTCTACCAGCTCCACCTGCTCTACGACGAGCTCGCCGAGCGGCTGGAGGAGCCCCTCGACCTGGTCGCCGAGCGGATCGTGCTCCTGGGCGGCTACGCCTACGGGACGGTCCGGATGGCGGCCCAGAACAGCATCATCGACCCGTTCCCCGGCACCGACGCCGAGGGCGACGAGGACGCCGTGAACGACCCGTCGTTCCTGACCACCATGGCCGACCGCTGGGCCCAGTACGCCGACCACATCCGCGAGTCGAACGGGGCCTCGGACGACATCGGCGACCCGGGCACGACGGACCTCTACGACCAGATCACGCACATCGCCGAGCGCGGGACGTGGTTCATCGAGGGCCACCTCCAGCGCTACCACGGCGGCTTGCGCGAGCAGGGCCAGGACCCGAGCTAGGAAAGAGCACGCGGCAGCGGGCGCGGGGCACGTCGCCCCGTCGCCCCTAGTCGTCGTCCTCGCCCTCGACGTTGGCGCCCGTGCGGAGGTTGAAGAACGAGATCCCGATGCCCTCCTGCGGCTTGAGCAGGTCGGCCAGCTCCGACTTCCGAATCCAGTCGGACTCGTTGGCGACCACCTCCAGGCTGTCGAACGGCATCGCGGCCCGGCCGGCCCGGAAGACCTCGGTGCCGGCGTAGGCCCCGCGCGGGTTCCGGTAGCGGCGGCCCAGCCGGTCGGCCTGGCCCCGCACGCCCGGCAGCACGACGTCGAGCAGCGTCGACTGGCGGAAGCGGACGGTCGGGATCCGGTTGCCCGGGAGGTTGACGGTCACCGTCCCCTCCCGGTCGAACCGGCGGGGGAGCCAGACGGAGTCGGCCAGGGCCCGGCCGGCCCAGACCGGCCGGTAGGTCCAGCGGTAGGTCGCGTCGAACACGTCGACCGAGCCGCCGGGCGCGAAGTCGGCCCGGAGCTCGGCCTCGGCGACGACGAACAGCGAGTCGACGACCCGGATGCGCCCGACGACGTAGCCGCCCCGGCGCGGGATGACGGCCAGGTCGAGGAAGCGGAGCCCGTCCTTCTCGACGGTCTCGCCCAGGCGGAAGGCGTAGTGGTCGAGCGCGTCGTAGCGCGTCGGGCGACGGGATCGTCCGGCCGCCGAGCCAGAGGACGTCCTCGAAGTAGAGGTCGGGCAGCGGCTCCAGGCCGGCCCAGCGGAACGGGCCGCCGTCGGGCAGGCGGCGCCGGGCGACCACCTCCTCGCGGAGCCCGGCGCCGCGCGACCACGACAGGTTCGAGACGGCCTCGGTGAGCGAGATCGCGACCGGGCGGACGTCGGTGACGCCGTCGCGCGTGAGGAGCAGGCGCGCGTAGCCCTCGGCGGCGTAGGCCCCGAGGCGGCCGGCGAGCCGCTGCCGACGGGCCAGCACGCGCCGCCAGATGGTCTCGCCTGGCGGCTCGTCGGTCACGACGACCTCGCCCAGCGAGGTCGGCGACGGCGACAGGCGGACCGTCCGCCGGACGACGCCGCCCTCGGCGTCGGCGGCGACGAGCGGCACCAGGCCCGGCGCGTAGCCGACGAACCGGACGACGACCGTCGACGGGAGCTCGGGGAGGTCGAGCGCGAGCCGGCCCTGGGCGTCGGCGGAGGCCCCGCCGTCCCAGCCCAGCACCTGGGCGGTCGCGCCGGGCATCGGCCGGCCCGTCTCGGCGTCGACGACGGTGGCCTCGAACACGGCCACGGTCTCGGTGGGGCGCGGGGCCGACCGGTCGGGCACGGCGACGCCCCGGCGGACCGGCTGGGCCTGGGCGGCCGCGACGAGCAGGAGCGCCAGCGGCGCGAGTCGGAGGAGAGCGGAGGGCCGCAACGGGGAACGCGAGGACGGGGCGGCGTCAACGGTCGTGCCCGCCCCGTGGTGCCCGCCCCGGCCTCCCCACCTCCGCGCCGGCCCCCTCCACCTCGGCACCGAGGCGGCGGGGCCGACCGGGCGACCGGCGAGCCCACGCCCGCCGGGCTCCCCCTCCCCCGCCGTCTAGAACACGCGCGCGACCCCGACCCCGACCACCACGCCCGGGCCGTCGGTCAGCCGGTAGGTCACGTCGAGCCGGAGCGGGACGGTGTACCCCAACCCGAGCGACCCGCCGACCTCGTGGTGGACCAGGACCGGCTCGGTCCGCGGGGCCTGGTCGAACCCGCTCGCCCAGGCGTGGGCCCCGTGGACCTGGAGCGACAGCCCGAGCGTGGCCGCGCCCGCCCACCCGACCGCCTCGAACGGGACGCTCCGGAAGTCGTGCTCCCACGCGACCAGCGCGTACTCCCGCGCCAAGGCCAGCCCGGACCGCGCCCGCAGCGACCCGAACGACGACCCGTCGGACAGGCGCCCGTCGATCCCGAACGCGCGCGTGACCGGCAGCGGGCCCGTCGCCGTGCCGGCGGCCAGCCGGAGGTGCAGCGTCGGCGGGAGCAGGCGGCGGCGCAGGACGGTCGGCTGGGACCAGCGGACCTCGCCCTCGACGCGGCCGTACTCGGCCGTCTCGACCGGGCTCAGCCCGTCCCACCGGCGCCCGCCCTCGACCCAGAGCGAGGCCGCCCGCTGGCCCGTCAGCCCGATCTGTGGGCCCTGGACCCAGTTCCCGATCCGTAGCTGCACGCCCGCGCGCGCGACGCTGTTGGGGGCCGACAGGAGGTTCGTCGTGGGCAGGTCGCCCACCAGCGAGAACTCGGTCGTGACCGGCACCAAGTCGTAGTCGTCGACGGCCACCCAGGTCTGGGCGTGCGGGTAGGGCGCCTCCGGTCCCCACCACCCGAGCCAGGCCGAGCCGCCCGACCGCCCGACGTAGTCGAAGTAGTCTTGGCCGGCGACCAGCGCCGCGAGCGAGTTGGTCCGGCTGTCGACCCAGGTCGTCCGGCCGAGCGCGGAGACGTCGCGGTGGACCTCGGCGCCGACGAACGGTGGGCTCCGCCAGCCGCGTGACCACGCCGAGCGACGCGATCACGTCCTCCAGCCCGGTCTCGTAGCCGAGGCCGAGCGTGGCCGAGGTCCCGCCCGAGGCGGGCCGTGCCGAAGGCGGTCGCGACGGCCCCCTCGACCCGGTTGTAGCGCGCCCCGAACGACCGGCTGAACCGGAGCCCCCTCGGCCTCGGGCGGTTGCCGGACTCCCCGGCGACGGAGATCGAGACGGGGAAGAACCGGGCCAGCGGGCCCCTCGGCCGGAACGCCTCGGTGAGCGACAGGGTCGAGTCCACGTCGACGAGCGCGCGCTCCTCCTCGGCCGACAGCGGCACGACGCCGGCGACGGGCAGCGCCCGGGCCACGCGCGCCGAGTCCACGACGGCGCCCTCCTGACGGTAGAGCGAGTCCGGCACGGCCACGTTGACGGCGTAGTCCGTGAACCGGCTCGCCACGGCGAACCCGATGTCGGGCAGGCGGATCAGCGCCGTCCCCGCCTTGCCGCGCCCGTCCATCCGGAAGTCGGCCGGGAGCCAGACGGCCTCGCCGCCCACGTCGAGCCCGAACGGCGAGAACTGCTGGTCGAACCTCAGCTCGAACTGGCGGACGACGGGGAACTGGACGGCGTCGCTGAGCCCGGCCGAGACCGCGATCATCGCGTCGGCGTCGACCAAGACCGACAGCGTGCCCCGGAAGCCGGGCTGGAGCCGGCTGCGCGGCTCGAACGACAGGTCGTAGACGAGCTCCGTGCCGAGCGCCCGCGTCCCGACGATCTCGAACCGGTAGAACCCGAGCGCGCGCGGGCTCGTCGGGCCCATCAGGTCGAACCCGCCGAACGGGATCTCGTCGTCGTAGAGGTTGAGCGTCTGGTCGGCCGCCGTGAACAGGTCGAGCGGGACCGCGTCGAAGTTGCCCGTCCGGTTGACGCCCTGGACCACCTCGCGCGTGCCCCGGTCGCGGTCCCAGAACGCCAGCGTCTGGGCCTCGATCACGCCGACGACCTCGCCGCCGGCCCGGATCGTCTGGCGCGAGTAGGCCTCGGCCCGCCACGTCTCCAGCCCGGCCCGCCACCGCGCCTTGCGCGCGATCACCCGGCGCATCACGTTCTCGGCCGGGTTGCCGGCCGTCACCACGGCCTCGCCCAGCGTCGCCACGACGGGCGCCAGCGCCACGTCGAGCTGCCCGCCCGCTGGGACACCGAGGCGGGCGGTCTCGTAGCCCACGAACCGGACGACGACGCGAGTCGGCGCCGGCGGGGACCGCCAGCTCGAACGTCCCCTCGGCGTTGGTGATCGTGCCCCGGCTCGTGCCCGGCACCTGGACGGTCGCGGCCGGCAGGCCCTCGCCCGTCGCGGCGTCGGTCACCCGCCCCCGGACGGACGTCTGGGCGTGGGCGCCGACGGCGAGCAGGACGAGGACGAGCGGAGCCAGGCGCATCGGGTACAGAGGGGGGGTCTAGCCGGACGCGGCGTTGGGACCGCACGGTTACAGTCAGCGACGGGAAGCCGGTCACGGTCGCCACCAGCGTCTGGCCGTCGCGGACCGGCCCGACGCCCTCGGGCGTGCCGGTGTAGACCAGGTCGCCGGGCTCGAGCGTGAACACCGACGACAGGAACGAGACGATCCGGGCGACCGAGAACGCCATCATCGACGTCGAGCCCTGCTGGCGGGTCTCGCCGTCGACCGTGAGCGCGACGTCGAGCGCCTGGGGGTCGTCCACCTCGGCCGCGTCGACGAGCGGGCCGAGCGGGGCGAACGTGTCGAACCCCTTGGCGACGCTCCAGGGCTTCCCGCCGGCCTTGGCGTCGGCCTGGAGGTCGCGGGCCGTCATGTCGAGCCCGACGGCGTAGGCCGCGACGTGGTCGAGCGCGTCGGCCTCGGGCGATGTCCTTGCCCGCCTTGCCGATGACGGCGACCAGCTCGACCTCGTGGTGGACGTCGGCCGACTGGCGCGGGAGCACGACCTCGCCCCCGTCGGCGACGAGCGCGGTCGACGGCTTGAGGAACACGACCGGCTGGTCGCCCTCGCGCCCGCCCATCTCGATCACGTGGGCGACGTAGTTGCGGCCGATGCAGAGCACCTTGCCGGGCTGGACCTCGCGGCCGTCGGGGAGGGAAAGGGCACGTGGCATGGGGCGGAGGGGCAAGAGGGGTCGGGAAGATCGGTCCAGCCCGCCCGCCGTGCCCGCCTCGGCGCCGGTCTCAGAGCCCAGGCCGGAGCGCCACCGGGCTACGCCGCGAACAGGAACGGCTTCCACGACTCCTCGCCGGTCCCGATCAGGTCGCGCATGTACATCACGTGGCTCGGGCGGAACGGGCGCGAGCGCATCGTGAGGCCCGCCTCCTCGGGCGTCCGGTTCCCCTTGCGGTTGTTGCACGGCGTGCAGGCCGCGACCAGGTTCTCCCACGAGTCCGGCCCACCCCGCGACTTCGGCACGACGTGGTCGAGGGTCAGCCGCTCGCTCGCTCCGCAGTAGACGCACCGGTTGTCGTCGCGGCGGAGCACGTTGCGGCGCGTCAGCAGCACCTTCCGGTAGGGCACGCGGACGTAGCGCTTGAGCCGGACCACGCTCGGCCAGGGGTACGACGCCCGCGTCGACCGGAGCACCCGGTCGGACCGCGCCGCGACCATCTCGGCCTTGTGCAAGAACACCAACCCGACGGCCCGCTCGACCGAGCAGACCGAGAGCGCCTGGTAGTCCTGGTTCAGCACCAGGACGTGGCCGCCGAGCGCGGTCACGACGGGCCCGCTAGGCGGGCGGTCGGCGGCGGACCGTGGGGGGACGACTCTGGGAAGGCGGCGGGCGGCTCGCGGCCGGCTCCGACGCCGGCGGCACCGTGATGATACGACGAAGCCCCCCGGCTGCCAGGGCAACCGGGGGGCTCTAACGGGTCCCTACGGTCGAGCTACGACGCGCAGTTCGAGGCCGCCGCACGGCGCCACGTCTGCGAGCGGCCGAGCGCCCGGACGCCGATGTAGCCGCGGAGGTAGAGCCGGTCGCTGTTGCCCGAGACCAGGTTCATGATGCCGTTGTAGGTCCGGCCGCTCTTGGGGTCGATGATCTTGCCGTCCTCGTAGCGGTCGCCGTCGGCCCGGAAGCCGCTCATGATCCGCTCGTTGCGCAGGACGCGGCCGTCGTAGCGGTCGGCGCAGTCGACGCAGCGACCGCCGTTGACCGTCAGCTTGACGATGTCGCCGACCTTGGCGCCGCCCTCGCTGTAGATCTTGACGTAGGACTTGACCGAGCCGTCGTCGTCGTCGATGGTGGCCCAGCAGCCGTCGACGGACTGGGCGAACGCCGGCGCGGCGACGAGGAGGAGGGCGAGGGCGCCGAACGCACGGAGGAAGAAGCGGGACATGGGCAAGGGGGGGGGTGGAGAGCCTGTGGGAGTCGGAGGGGAATCAAGCGCCGTGCCAAGGGCGGCGCGTGAGCCGGAGAACGCGCGGTGGGAGCGCTTCCGTATCGGGAGTGTACACCGTTAACCCAGGGCGGTTCACGCGTACCCGGTCGCGACCGCGATCACCAGGGCCAGCGCGCCCAGCGCGAACAGCACGACCTGGAGCGGGAGGACCCACCGCGCCCACGTCGGCCAGGGCACGCGGGCCAGCGACAGAACGCCCATCAGGACCGCGCTGGTGGGGATAATCATGTTGGTGAACCCGTCGCCGAGTTGGAAGGCGAGCACGGCCGTCTGCCGGCTCACCCCGACCAAGTCGGCGAGCGGCGCCATCAGCGGCATCGTGAGCGCGGCCTGGCCGCTGCCCGACGGGACGAAAAAGTTGATCGCCGTCTGGACCGCGAACATCGCGCAGGCCGCCAGCGCCGCGCCCGCCCCGCCCAGACCGGAGGCCAGAGCGTCGAGGATCGTGTCCACCACCTGACCGTCCTCTAGGACGACCAGGATGCCCCGCGCCAGCCCGATGATGACCGCCGTCGGGGCCAGGTCGCGGACGCCGGCCATGAACGCCCGCGCCGTCCCGTTGCCGCCCAACCCGCCGATGGTGCCCATCGCGACCCCGAGGCCGACGAACAGGGCCGCGATCTCGACGATGTACCACCCGGCGCCCAACACGCCGGCCACCAGGACCACGATGCCGGCCGCGAACGCCAGCAGGACGGCCCCGTGCCGGCGCGTGAACCCCTCCTCCCCCACCTCGGCGAGCGCCTGGCCCTCCCGAGCCGCGTCGACCCCCGAGACGGGGCTCCGCGACGGGTCCCGCCGGACGCGCCGCGCGTGCCACAGCACGAACCCCGTGACGACGGACGTGATCACCACCCACAGCGCGATCCGGAACCCGGCCCCGCTGAACAGCGCCACGCCCGCGATCCCCTGGGCCACGCCGACCGTGAACGGGTTGAAGAAGGCCGCCGCGAACCCGGCCGCCGAGCCCAGGAACGGGATGGCCGCGCCCGTCAGCGAGTCGTAGCCGAGGGCGATCGCGAGCGGGACGAAGATCAACACGAACGGGATGGTCTCCTCCGACATCCCGAACACGGCCCCCCCGAGCGAGAACAGGCCCATGAAGAGCGGGATCAGCAGCACGTCCAGGACCGGCGACGACTCGGCGGCGACCACGACCCGCCTCAGCGCCGCGTCGACGGCGCCCGTCTCGGTCAGCACGGCGAACGCGCCGCCGACCAGCAGCACGAACGCGATGATCGGCGCGGCGTCCTCGTCGATGAAGCCCAGGATGGGCGCTTGGAGCACGACCGCCGCCGAGTGGAGCAACCGCGCGCCGACGCCCTGGGCCGCCCGCTCGATCCGTTCGTACGAGCCGGGGACGACGACCTCGCGCGTGCCCACCCCCTCGACCTCGATCTCGGTCCGGGCGTACTGGCCCGGCGGGACCACCCAGGTCAAGACGGCCGCCAGCACGATGATGCCCGCCAGGATCAGCGTCGTGTCGGGCGCTCGGAAGCGGGACGGCGGGGCGAGATCGGTCATGGGGCGGCGTACGAACCGGGGCCAAGCTAGCGTTCGGCCGGCCCTCCCCGGTGCGATCTTCCGCCATGCGCCTCGCTGCCCTCGCCCTCCTGCTCGCCTCGACCAGTGCGGCGGCCCAGACCGGGGCCGGGGCCGCCAAGGCCGAGGGCCGGTTCGTCCGCGCGCTCACGGCCCTCGCCATCGAGGACCTGGAGACGGCCCGGCGGTCGCTCGACGAGGTGCTGGCCGAGGCCCCCGACGACCCGACGGTGCTGGCCGTCCGCGCCGAGGTCGCCGGGCTCATGGACGCCCCGGCCGACGCCGTCTACTACGCTGGGCGCGCGACCGAGGCGGGCCCGGGCCGGCCCGACGCCTGGCTCGGGCTGGCTCGCGCGCTCCGCGCCGCCGGACAATCCGACCAGGCGGCCGACGCGCTCGACCGTGCGCTCGCGCTGGCCCCCACCGATCTCGACGTGCTGACGGCCAGCGCCGACCTGGCCGCCGACCGCGGCGACGACGACGGCGAGCGTGCGGCCCTGGGGGCGCTCGTCCGCGTGGGCGACACGGTCGCGGCGCGACTCCGGCTGTCCATCCTGGCCGAGCGGGCCGGCGACCGCGACCAAGCGCTCGCCCAGGCCCGGGCCGCCGCCCGTCTGGCGCCCGGCGAGGTCGCCGTCGAGCGCCGGCTCGCCGCACTCGCTAGCGCGCCCGCCTCGGCGGCTCCCCAGACGGAGCCGTCCCAGACCGAGTCGCCCAGTGCGACCGGCCCGACCGACGGGGCCTCGCTCGTCGCCGCCGGCCGGTTCGCCCAGGCGGCCGACGTGCTCTTGGCCGAGGTCGACGCCGACCCCCGCCGCGTCGAGTCGTGGGCGCTCGCGCTCCAGGCCCTCGCCCGCACGGCCGACGCCCGCGCCGGGGCGACCGCCGACGACGCCCTGCTGCTGTTCCCCTCCGTCCCCGCCGTGCTCGTCGGCGCCGCCGAGGCCTACGCCGCCGCCGGCCGGGCCGGCGACGCCGCCCGAGCGGCCGCCCGGGCCGGCGACGCACTCGACGTGCTGGGCGCCCGCCTCCCCGACGCCGACGCGCTCCGCGTCCGGCTCGACGCCGTTCTCTCTCGCTGATGCCCCGCCTCTCTCTCGCCCCCCTCCCGTTCCTCTTGGCGCTGGTCGTCGCCGGCTGCGGCCCCACGGGCCCGCTCGTCCGCGACGCGCCCACGGGGACGGCGGCGGGCTACCCGGACCACTCGGTCGAGACCATCGTCGGCTCGGTCGCGGCGTCGCTGGCGGCCGGTTACGAGCGTCGCCGCTGACGGCGACCTGCGGATCCAGCAGGGCGGGAGCGACCAGAGCGCCTCGTTCAGCCTGCGCTCGCGCCTGGCCGACAGCTCGACCGTCGTCGTGCGCGGGCCGCTGGGGATCACGGTCGGGCGCGGGCTGGTCACGGCCGACTCGGCGTTCCTGGCCAACCAGCTCCAGGACGAGTTCGTCCTGGGCCCGCTCTCGGCCGCCGACGGGATCGTGCCCGGCGCGAGCCGCGATGGCCGCGTGATCCGGGCCGCGCTCGGCCTGCTCGTCCCCGAGGCCGACGTCGCCTGGACGCGGACGGCCCAGGACGACCTCTACGTCCTGACGGGCCGGCTGCCCGGCGGCGTGGGCAGCCGGTCCTACACCGTCGACCCGGCGATCTGGCGCGTCGTCCGCGTCGTCGACTTCGCGCCGGACGGGGCCCAGGTCGGGTCCCAGACCGCCCAGGCGTTCGACACCGTCGACGGCGTGGTGCTGCCGCGGCGGGTCCGGCTGGAGGGGGCCGACACCGTGATCGAGCTGGAGCACCGGCGGCTCGTGGTCAACCCGCCCGACCTCCGGCTCCGGTTCGTCCGGCCCGAGGGGTACCAGGTGGTCGAGATCGACTAGCCCCTCCGCCTCGGGCCCGAGGTGGGCCGGGTGGGGCTCCGTCTTTACCTTCGCCGCGTCCGGCCGACACCCGATCCATGCTCCGTGCCCTCTTGCTCTCGTGCCTCGTGGCCGGATCGGCCCTCGCCCAGGACCGGCAGGCGACCGAGCGGCGGCTCTCGGGCCTGCGGTCCCAGATCGAGGGCGTCGAGCGGCAGGTCCGCCAAACGCGCGGCCAGGAGGCCTCGGCGTTGCAGGCGCTCGACGGGCTCGACGCCGAGGTCCAGCTCCGACAGGAGTTGGTGAGCGGCTACCGCGGCCAGGTCGGGACCATCCGGACGGAGACGGAGACGCTCCGCAAGTCGATCGAGCGGCTCGACACCGAGATCCAGGACGCCCGGAAGTCCTACCGGACCCGGGCGCGGCACGCCTACATGCACGGCCGGAGGAACGCGCTCGCGCTGATCCTGGCCTCCGGCTCGGTCAACCAGATGATCGTCCGAGCCCGCTACCTCCAGCAGTTCGCGAGCCGGCGGCGTGGCCAGGTGGAGCGGATCGCCCAGAAGACCGGCGAGTTGAGGACGCGCGAGCAGGCCGTCCGGTCGTCGCTCGAAGAGACCCAGCGGCTGCTCCAACAGACCCAGGCCGAGCAGGCGCGGATCGCCCAGACCCGCCGCGAGCGCGGCCAGCTCGTCACCGAGCTCCGGTCGCAGCGGGGCCGCCTGGAGCGCGAGCTCGACCAGCGCCGGACGGACGCCCAGCAGCTCGCCGGGCTCGTCCAGGACCTGGTGGCCCAGGAGCGGACGCGCGCCGCCGAAGAGCGGCAGCGCCGCGAGGCGGCCGACCGGCAGCGGCAGGCGGCGGCGGCCGAACGCGAACGCCAGGGGGCGGCCGAGCGCCAGCGCCAGGCCGACGCCGCGGAGGCCGAGCGCGTCGCCGAGGTCCAGCGGCAGGCCCGAGCCGCCGAGCGCCGTGCCCAGGAGGCCATCGTCCGCCGGGTCCCCGAGCCCCGCCGCGAGACGCCCGAGCCCTCGCCGCCCGTCGCCGCCGCCGAGCCGGCGCCGGCGGCGCCACGCCCGGAGGCCAGGCCCGCGCCGGCGCCGGCGCCCGAAGTCCGCCCGGCGCCTCGGCCCGAACCGCCGGCCCCCCGGCCCGAGCCCCGCCCGGCGCCCCGCCCCGCGCCCGCGCCGAGGCCGGCGCCCCCGGCCGCCGAGGACCGCCCGGTCGACCTCACGGGCTCGTTCCGCCAGAACCGCGGCCGCTTGCCCCGCCCCGCCGACGGAACCGTCACCGGCCGGTTCGGCACGCGGACCGACCCGGTCACGAACACGACCACGAGTTCGCCGGGCATCGACATCTCGACGAGCCCGGGCGCGCCGGCCCGCGCCGTGTTCGAAGGCGTCGTCCAGCGCGTCGGGACCATCGCGACCTACGGGACCTACGTCATGGTCTCGCACGGCGAGTACGTCACGCTCTACGGCAACCTGTCCCAGGTCAGCGTCCGCCAGGGCCAGCGGGTCCGCGCCGGCGAGACGATCGGGCGGGCCGGGACGTCGTCCCAGCGGCGGGGGTCCCAGCTGTTTTTCGCGCTCTACCAGGGCGGGACGGCCGTCAACCCGACGGGCTGGCTCCGGTAGACGCTCCGCCCCGGGGCAACCGGACGACGACGACGTCGCCCGCCTCGGCCGGCTCGACGTCGAGCCGGCCGCCCAGGGCACGGACGACCCGGAGCGCCCGGGCGAGCCCGCTCGCCCCGCCGCCGACCCGGCGCTGGAGCGGGGTCGGTCGGGCCGGCACCGCACGGTCCGACCGGACCCGGACGGCCACCTCGGTCCCCTCGTCGGCAACGACGACCCATAGCGACTCCGGGTGGCCCAACAAGGCGTGGTCCAGGACGTGCCCAACAACCGCGACCACGTCGCACTGGACGGCCTCGTCTAGGCGCGCCACGCCCGACCAGTCCGTCCGGATCTCGACCTCAGGGGCCGATCGGCGAACGCGGCGGACGGTCGCGTCGAGCGCCCGGCCTAGCTCAAGGTCGCCCGAGGCCGACGGCTTGAGGCGCAGGAGCACGTCGTGCAGGCCGGTCTCGACCTCGCCGATCCGAGCCCGGACGCCCTCCGCCACGGGCTGGCCGTCCTCCTCACCCAGCGACCGGCTGACGTCGCCGAGCCCGCGGACCGGCCCCCGGTGGAGCTCGTCGGCCGCCGCCCACTGCTCGCGCCGCTGGGCCCGCGACCCGACGCCCATCGCGACGACGACGCCTGTTGCCCCCAGGCCCACCAGCAGCAGCAGCGCGACGGCCTGGGCCGGCAGCCCCTGCCACCACGCCGGCTCCACGACCAGCGTCAGGCGGGAGGGCTCGTCGTTCCAGACGCCCTCCGCGTTCGCCGCCAGGACCGACAGCGTGTAGGTGCCCGGCGAGAGCGCCGTGTAGGTCGCGAACGGGCGCTCGCCGGTCGTCTCCCGCCACTCGGGGTCCACGCCCGACAGCTGGTAGCGGTACCGGAGCTGGCGCGGCGCCGTGTAGTCGAGGGCGGCGAACTGGACGGTCAGGAAGTTCTGGTCGTGCCGGAAGCGCAGGGTGTCGCCGTCGAGCGGACGGCCCGGCTGGCGGTCGTCCCCGATCTGGACGGCCGTAAACGCCACCGGCGGCCGGTACGTCGCCAGTCCGAACCCGGCCGGGTCGACGCGGACGAGCCCGTTGAGACCGCCGAACCACAGCCGGCCCGTCGTCGGGCTCCGGTAGAACGCCATCAGGTCGAACGCGTCGTCGGCCAGCCCGTCGGCCCCGTCGAACACGTCGAGCCGCCCCGTCGCGGGATCGAGGCGGGCCAGGCCGCGGCTCGTGCTGGCCCACAGGTTGCCGTCGCCGTCGGGCACGACGCCGTAGACCAGGTCGCTCGGGAGGCCGTCGGCGACGCCCAGACGGCCGGTCACCTGCTCCCCCTCGACGTGGAGCAGGCCGTGACCCACGGTCCCCACCCAAAGCACGCCGGGCGTCGTAGGGCTCTCAGCGACGGACCACACGGGGCCCTCAACCCCAGCCACGGGCTCGAACCGGGTCTCGCGCCCGGCCTCCGGGTCCGTGATCCGGGCCAGGCCCGCGTCGGTCCCCACCCACAGCGCCCCGACGGCGTCTTGGTAGAACCGGTTGACGTTGGGGTGCGGGAGGCCACCCGGCGCGGCGCTCGGCCAGACGGCCTCCCAGCGGCCCTCGGGCGACCGGACGGCCAGCCCCTCGCCCGTCGTCCCCACCCAGAGCCGCCCCTGGGCGTCCTCGAACAGGTGGCGGACGCCGAACCCGCGCGGGGTCCCGTCGGCTCCGACGAGCCCGAGCGCCCGGCTGGCCTCGACCTCGCGCCGGAACCGGCCGGTCCGCCGGTCGAGCCGGAACAAGCCGTTCCGCTTGCCCCCGACCCACAGCGTCCCGTCGACGCCTTCGAGCACCTGCCACCACGCGTCGCGGTAGGGGTCGTCGGGGGTGGGCGCCCAGGCCGGCGGTCCGGGGTCCTGGGCCTCCGGGACCAGGAACGGCTCGAACCGGTCGGTCTCGGGGTCGAGCCGGTTGAGGCCGCCGTTCGTCGTCACCCAGAGCCCGCCGTCGCGGCCCTCGGTCATCCCGTTGACGCGGTCGTCGGAGATCTCGCCCGGGGCCCCGCTGTAGCGCCGGTAGAACGTGAACGGCCAGACGGGCGCCCGCCAGACGGCCAGGCCCCGCGAGGTCCCAGCCCAGACGCCCCCCTGGCGGTCGACGAGCAGCGAGCGGACGCGATGGGCCGGCAGAGCCGTCGGGTCGCCGGGCGACGGCCCGAGCCAGCGCCAGTCGCCCGTCTCCAGGCCGATGGCCAAGATGCCGCCGGTCGCCGTCCCCAGCCACGCCTCGCGCCCGACGACGACCAGGTCGGCGCTCTCGGCCCATCCCACCTCGGGCAGGCCGCCGACGAGCGGGACGAACTGGCCCCGGCTCCAGCGCCGGAGCTCCCAGGCGCCGTCGGGCGGGCGGCCGTAAGCGAGCAGCCGGCCCTCCGCGTCCAGCCCGAGCACGCGGGGCCCGAACCCGCCCAGGTCGAGGAGCCGGCACGTCGGTCTCGCCTCGTCGGGCTCGATCCGGCACGCGTCCTCGGGGCGGGGCCCGAGCACCCAGGCCGCCCCCTCCCCCGCCGCCTGGACCTCCCAGACACGGCCCGGCGTCCAGGGCAGCACGACCGGGGTCCGCCGGCCCGATGCCACGTCGAACCGGCAGAGCCCGGCTTGGCGGGAGCCATAGAGGAGCCGCCCGGCGCCGCCCTCTACCAGCCAGGTCGCCGGCCCTCCGCACGGCCCCTCGGCCGGCGTGACGCGCCTGAAGGCGTCCGTCCGCACGTCGAGGCGGGCGACCCCCCGGTCGGTCCCGGCCCACAGCGTCCCGTCGGCGGTGATCAGCAGCGACTCGACGTCGCTCGACGGCAGAGACCGGCCGGCGCCCGGACGGTGCTGGAAGACCGTCAGGCCCAGGCCGTCGTGCCGGGCCAGCCCGTCGCGCGTGCCGACCCAGATCAGCCCGTCGGCGTCCTGGGCCAGCACCTGGACCTCGGGGTGGGGCAGCGTGACCGCCGGCCGGTCGAACCGGACGGCCGGCGGGCCCTCCGCGACCTGGGCCGCCGCGGCGGTCGCGACCGCGAGGAAGAGCAAGACGGGGCCGACGCGCACGCAAGCGGGAGAGACTCGGCCCGGAACGTACGTGCGAGTCCGGGCCGGGACGGGCCCCATCGGCAACTACGGCCGGGCTCGGTCGAGGTTGAGGGCAACCGAGTTAATGCAATAACGGAGTCCCCCACGGTCGCGCGGCCCGTCGTCGAACAGGTGCCCGAGGTGGCCGCCACACCCCGCGCAGACGGCCTCGATCCGGACCATGCCGTATGACCGGTCGTCCCGGAGCCGGACGGCGTCCCCGACGGCGTCGACGAAGCTGGGCCAGCCGCTCCGGCTGTCGAACTTGTCGGCGCTCTGGAACAGCGTGGTGCCGCACCCGGCGCACCGGTAGACGCCCTCCCCTTTCTCGTTGTGGTAGGCGCCCGTAAAGGCCCGCTCGGTGCCGCCTCCGCGCAGGACGCGGTACTGCTCGGGCGTCAAGCGGGCGCGCCACTCGGCGTCGGCTTGGTCGCCGGTCGTCGGGTCGTCGGTCATGGGATAGCGGCCGGGCATGGGAGGGAGTCCGCCGGTCGCCCGACGGCCGGAGGCGGTCTGGAGGGCGCAGCATCGCCCCGGCCTGCACAGTCGCACCGCCGCAGGAGCACCCTCCGGAGTCAGAGGACGAAGAGGACGGCGGCCGCAATGGCGAGGAGCACGAGGACGAGGAGCCCCCACGTGGTCCCCTTCCGGCTGGCCCCGCGCCCAACCCCGGTCGTCTCTGGCACGACACGAGGAGAAGAGGGACGGCGGCCGGACGCAGGCTCGCGGGTCGCGACGGGGCGCGGCTCCGCGGCCGGCCGGGTCTCAGAGGTGCCCGCCTCGGCGCCGAGGTCGACCGCCTGGGTCGGCGTCTCGACGGGCGTCAGCACCGGCTCTGGAACGGTCTCCGCCGCCGACGCCTCGACCGGCTCCGGCTCCACAACGGGCGTGGGCTCCGTGGCCGGCTCCGGCTCCGCGACGGGCACGGGCTCCGAGCCTCCCGCGTCCTCACGGGTGTCCGCTTCGGCGCCGAGGCGGTCGCGTTGGACCGGCGCGGCCCGCTCGGCACGCGCGCGGCGCTCGCGCTCCTCCCGTTCGGCGTCGTCCTCGGCCAGCGAGTACCGCAGCAGCGCCGCGACCCCGCCCACCTCGGCCAGCGCGTCGAACGGGTCGGCGAAGTCGACGTCGGCGCCGGTGCGGGCGGCCTGCTCGGTGAACGACTCCACCAGGTCGACGCGGAACACGTCGGACGAGCCGCACGCGCCGCACGTGGTGGGCGTCCCGTGGGCGACGTGCTCGCACGCGCGGCACTTGGTCCCGGCGATCTCGGCCTCGCGGTCGACCAGGACCGCGTCGGCGCGCGCCTCCGTGAGCGCCTTCAGGACCGAGGTCGCGCCAAAGGCGGCCAGGCCCGGCCCGACTCCCTGCTCGCGGATCGCGTGCCACAGCTCCTGCTCGGCCTCGCGCTCGCCGGCCTCGGCGATCTCGGCGGCCGCCTCGAGCGCGTCGGCGTCCGTCGCGTTGCCGTCGACCGACGCCGACCCGACCAGGAGCTCGCGGAGGTCGGTCCGCAGCGCGTCCCGGACGGCCTGGACGGGCTCGTCGGAGCCGATCAGGACCAGCCGCGCGAAGGGGCGCTCGTCGGCCAGCGTCGCCAGGCCGGCCGCCACCTCGGTCGCGTAGCCCTCGATCTGCTTGTCGCGGCGTCGGGCGTAACGCTTCTGGCTCCAGCCGCCCTTTTTGACCCGGTTCTTGACGTCGCCCCGGACGCGGCCCTCCTCGTCGACCTCGTCGGCCGAGACGAGGTAGATCCGGGCCGTCTTGTTGTCGACCACGACGGCGGCGTACGTCTCGTGCTCGTCCAGAAGCTCGGCCGCCGGGCGGAGGTAGGGGGCGTCGCCCATCCACACCTTGGTCCCGACGGGCTCGGGCAGCGCGTAGGCGCGGCGCAGGTCGGCCGCCCACGACGTGTACACCGCCAGCGCCCCGTCGGGCGTGGACTCGTGCGATTCGACCAGCTCGCGCGCCATCGACAGGCTCTCCTCGAAGTGCTCGAGCTCGGCCGGCTGGTCGGCCAGCAACGCGCGGATCCGCTGGAACCGGGGGTCGAGCACCGACGGCTCGTCGCGAGCGTCGAGGTAGATCGTCAGGAACGCCCGCTCGGGACCGGAGAGGTCCGCGAGGGCGCGGAGGGTGGCGGCGTCGAGCATCGCGTGGTCGAGGGTGGCCGTCTGGAACGGGGCTGCCTGGGGGGCTCCCGCCGGCTGGCCCATTCCAGGCGGCGCCCTACGGGAGAGCAGCAAAAAAAAGGCGGCGGCCTCCGGAGAGGCCGCCGCCCGATCTGCGGACGTCGGGGAGGCCTAGGCCTCGTCCTCCGCCTCGTCGTCGTCCGACGCGCCCTCGACGTCACCGAGGTCGCCGTCGACGTCGAGCGCGGCCTTGCCGAGCTCGGCGTCGGCCGTCGGCTCGTCGTCGCGGCCGTAGGCCTCGGCGACGACCTCGCCGGCCGGCGTCTCCAGGACCTCCGGGACGTCGACGTCGTCGGTCGAGTCGACGCCCGGGCCCTCGACGTCGAGCGGCGTCGTGACGTCGGTCGTCGGCGTCTCCTCGCCCACGGCGGTCTCGACCGCCGAGGCGAGCGAGCCCTCCTCAGCGGGCGTGCCCGACTTGAGGGTGGCCTGGGCGTTCTCCGACGACGGCACGCGGCCGGTGTCCTCGACGCGCTGGCGCGTCTCCTCGGCGGACCCGCGGGGGACCTCGTCGGTCTCGACGCGGTTGCCCTCGCCGACCTGGCCGGCCAGGTCGGTCGCCGCCTGCGACGTCACGACCGGGGGCTCGTTGGTGTCCTCCGTGGACACCGCCTTGGCCTCGGCCGCCGCCATCTGCTGGCGGAGCGCGGCGAGACCGGAGAGCTCGCCGAGCGTCGCCGGGCCGGACTGGGTCGAGCCATAAGACTCGACCTGCTTCCGCTCCTCGCGCTGCTGGTTCCGCTTCTCGCGGAACTCCTGGTCGCGCTCGGCGCGCTCCTCGGCGCGGGCCTTGGCCGTCTCCGACATGACCAGCTCGCGGTCGTCGCGGTCCATCCGGATCACCTGGAGCTCGAGCTCGTCGCCGATCTGGTACGCGTCGGCCGGGCGGCCGGAGCGGAGCAGGTGCGACGCGGGCACGAACGCCTCGACGTCCATCGGCAGGTCGACCACCAGGCCGCCGTCGTTGATCTCGGCGACGGTCCCGCTGGCCTCGGAGCCCTCGGTGTACACCTCGGCCACCTTCTGCCACGGGTCGGTCGAGACCTGCTTGTGGCCGAGCGAGATCCGGCGCTGGGCGATGTCGATGTCGAGCACGATCACGTCGAGCTCCATCCCCTTCTTGACCACCTCGGACGGGTGCTTCACGCGCCGCGTCCAGGACAGGTCGGAGACGTGGACCAACCCGTCGATCCCCTGCTCGATCTCGACGAAGGCGCCGAAGGTCGTGATGTTCCGGACCTTGCCGCGGGTGACCGTGCCGACCGGGAACCGGTCGAGCAGGCCCTCCCACGGGTCGGGCTCGAGCTGCTTCATGCCGAGCGAGATCTTTTTGGTGTCCTCGTCGACCTTGAGCACCTTGACCTGGACCGTCTGGCCGAGCTGGACCTTCTGGGTCGGGTGCTTGACGTGCTCGGTCCAGCTCATCTCCGAGATGTGGACGAGCCCCTCGATGCCGGGCTCGATCTCGACGAACGCGCCGTAGTCCGTGATCGAGACCACGCGGCCCTCGATCGGCATCCCCTCGACGATCCGCTCGGCGAGGTTCTCCCACGGGTGCTCCTGGAGCTGCTTGTAGCCCAGCGAGATCCGCTGGCGCTCCTTGTCGTAGTCCAGGACGACGACGTTCAGCTTCATGTCGAGCTCGAGCACCTCGCTCGGGTGGCCCACACGGCCCCACGAGATGTCGGTGATGTGGAGCAGGCCGTCGACGCCGCCCAGGTCGACGAAGGCGCCGAAGTTGACGATGTTCTTGACCTGGCCCTCGAGCACCTGGCCCACTTCGAGCGAGTCCAGGATGTGCGTCCGCTGCTCCTGGAGGTCCTTCTCGATGAGCGCCTTGTGCGAGATCACGACGTTCCCGTTGCCGGGGTTCGTCTTGACCACCTTGAACTCCATCGTCTTGCCGATGTAGACGTCGAAGTCGCGGACGGGCCGGACGTCGACCTGGCTCCCCGGGAGGAAGGCCTCGGAACCCAGGAGGTTCACGATCATGCCGCCCTTGATCCGCTTGACGATCTCGCCCTCGATGACGGCGCCCGAGTCGAGCGCGCCCTCGAAGATGTTCCACCGGAGCTTGTGGGTGGCCATCGTGTAGCTCAGCGTGAGCTGGCCGCGGCGGTCCTCCAGGCGCTCGACGTAGACGTCGACCTGCTCGCCGACCTCGGGGACCTCGCCGAACTCGTTCTTGGCGACGACGCCGTCGGACTTGAACCCGATGTCGACGACGACCTCCTTGTCGGTCAGCCCGACGACGGTGCCGGTCACGATCTGGTCGGCCTCGACGGCCGAGAGGGACCCGCTGTAGAGCGTGGTCATCTCGTCCGAGTCCACGCCCTGGTCCATGACCTGGGACGAGGCGCCGATGCCGGAGACGCCGGCGTTGCGGGCGTCGACCTCGTTGAGCTCGTCGATCGAGATCGTCCGGCCCAAGTTCTTGCCGGTGTAGCCGAGCGAGGCGGCCGTGCTGGCGCCGTCGCCCTGGCCGGGCTCGACGCGGTCCGCGATCGCGCCGACGGCGTCGGCCGCGGCGTGCGAGACGGTGTCGGCCACCTTCTTGGCGGCGTCGCCGGCCGCGTGCGCGGCGTCGGAGGCCACGTGCTGGACGGCCTCGGCGGCGTCAGAGGCCGCGTGTTCGGACCGCCTCGACGGCGTCCTCGGCGGCGTGCTTGATCTTGTCGACCACGCTCTCCTTCTCGGCCGCGTCGGCCTGGGGCGTGTCGGTCGGGGCCTCCGCCGAGGCGGGCTCGGCCGCCGTGTCGGCGCCGGTCGCCGTGGGCGCGTCGGTCTCGGCCGTGGCCGTCTCGGTGGCCTCGGGGGCCGGGGTGGACGCGCCCTCCTCGGGCGCGTCGGGGGTAAGCTGGGAATCAGCCATAGGATGGTTTCGGCAGCCGGCCGCCCCGAAGGGCAAGAGGCGTGGCAGGCGCCGCGGGGGTCAAACGGGAGGGAAACGCCCTGAGCGGTGCCTCTGTCCGGCCGAGGCCGGGGCGCGCAGAGCGACGTGTGCGTCGGGTGACGCGGGCGTCCGGGGACGCGGTCAGGGGGCCGAGGGCGCCTGGACGCGGCGGACCGCCTCCAGTACGTGCTCGACCTGCTGGTCGATGGTCAGGGCCGTCGTGTCGAGCGTGACGGCGTCGGGCGCCGCCCGAAGCGGGGCGAGCGCCCGGCTCTCGTCGCGTAGATCGCGCGCGGCGAGCTCGGACCGGACCGACTCCAACGCCGCCGGGGCGTCACCGGGTCCCGGAAGGTCCGAGAGCCGGCGCTGGGCGCGGGCGTCGAGGTCGGCCACGAGAAAGAACTTGACGTCGGCGTCGGGGAAGACGACGGTGCCGATGTCGCGCCCCTCCACCACGACGCCGAGGCCGGGGTGGGCCGCCCGGAAGTCGCGGGCGACCGAGCGCTGCAAGGCGACCATCGCCGCGCGGACGGGCGCGAGCGCGCTCACGCGCGACGCGTCCGCCGAGGCCCGCTCGGTCCGGATCCGGTCGGTCACGTCGTCGCCGTCGAGGGCGACGCGCGTGCCGTCCGCGCCCGGTTCGAGCCGGAGGGCCAGGGTCGGGACGAGGTCGGCCGCGGCCGCCTCGGTCACCGGGAGGCCCCGCTCGCGGAAGGCGAGCCCGACGGCCCGGTACATGGCACCGGTGTCGAGGTAGAGCCACCCGAGCCGGTCGGCCACGCGCCGGGCCGTCGTGCTTTTCCCGGACCCGGCGGGTCCATCAATCGCGACGATCACAGTGCATGCTCAGGGGAGCCTACGAGTATAGGGGCCGGGCCCGTCGGTTTCGGTGAGGCCGGCGTGAGGATGCCGTGAGGCCCCTCCGCCCTCGACGCGCGTTGGGACTCGCCCCGGTCCCCCGCCTCGGTGCCCCCACGGATGTCCCAAGGCGGGCCACGCAGCCTCCGGCGGGCCACGCAGCTCCGGCGGGCCACGCAGCCTCCGAGTGGCGACACATCGGCCAAATGCGACCCTCGGGGACCCCCCATGACAAGACTAGCGCCCCATAAAAACCTGACATATAAAATCACCATAATATGACTTAAACTAAATCACATAATTACATATCACATATTATCACAATCAGAGTGTTCGCCCTCGTGCCCAGCGCAGCCCTTACCATCCCTACGTGCGGAAAGGGGTGCTCCTGAACCCAGAACGAATGCGTATTCCAACGTACCCATCTCCCTGGCGGAGAGCACATGCAGTGGGAGTGCGAGGACGGATCTCGAAACGGCGCGTTCGTAGCAAATGGCAGCGTCCAGTACTACTGCTGTCAGAACCCCCTCTACCCGCCCACCCTCCTTCCCCACAAACACCTCGCTCTCATGAAAGCTCTCTGTACATCCGCCGCCGTCCACTTACTGTTCGGCTGCGACGCATCGGATCGCGCGGCGTCGCCTCAGCTTCCGCCTGCCGACCTCGCTCAAATGGGGACCGTCCGCTACGCGTCCCCGGCCGTCGACCAACCCCGGACCACAGAGGACATGGAGACGTCCTTAGCCGCCTCGACCGAGGGGACGTCGGCCGTGAGCCAGTCGGGCGACCGACTCGAGTCGACCGAGTGGCGGGAAGCCGCCCGGCGCTTCCAGGCGGCGCTCTCCCAACTCGACGGCGTGGCCCTCGACCGAGGACGGCAGATCGCAGGCGCGGCCGTGATCCGAGTCTGGCTTCCCAACGCCCCCGACACGCCGGAGGCGCGGGAGGTCGCGGCCCGATTCGTCGGGCACCTCGTGACCGCCCAGAGCCCCGAGGCCGGAATCGTTCTCGACGGCCTCGCGCGAGTCGGGGACCACTGGACCGCCGAGGCCAAGGCCGACGCCGCCCGCTCAGCGGCGGACGCGGCGCAGCCGACCATCGACCGGGAAGCAGTCCGGGCGGGCGCGCGGGAGCGCACGAACCGGCCGTCGCCGGAGCCCATCGGCGAGCGGGCCACCCTCTCCGACCTCGAACGGGCTCAGGCCGACCTCCGCGCTCTCGCCGCCGCGGAGTAGATGGAGACGACGGGGGTGGGGACGAGCCCGGCCTCATCCCTCCGCCTCGGTGTGCCGGTGGACACGGAGCCGCGACGACGGTTACTCGCCCCCGCCCCCGGCCTGCTGGGCGCAGGTCTCGTGGTCGCCCGTCTCGTTGAGGCAGTCGATGAACGCCACCGTCGCCGCGGCGGGTCGGACGCCCCACCGGGCGCGCTCTCGGTCGGTGACCGCGTCGAGGTCGGTGAGGCCGAGCGAGTACGTGACGGCTGGGCCGCCGTGACCGTCGCTGCCGTGACCGGCCTCATCGTGGTCGCCGTCGTGGCCTCCGGTCTCGACCGAGATCCACTGGGTGCCGTAGACCTGGGGCTGGCCGATCGACTGGCGCCACCGGTCGTAAGCGCGGGGAACGAGCCAGGCGGCGGGCCCGTGGCCGTGCTCCTCGACGGCCGCCCGCGACCACAGGTAGGCCCGGTAGAAGTCGTACGGCCGCCCGCCGTGCTGGAGCACGAGGGCCGCGTGGTAGCGGTCGGCGCCGGTCCGGAGCCGCAGCGTGCCGACGAGCGCCTCGACTCGGGCCCTGCGGGCCGAGTCGCCGGCCGCGACGGCGTCCCAGCCGAGCGTGCCGGCCGAGAACGCCCGGCGGTCGGCCTGGTCCGACTGGGCGAGCCGCTCGAGCTCAGCGCTGACGGCCGCGTCGGTCTGGGCGAAGGCCGGCCCGGCCAGCACGGCCAGCCCTGCGCCCAGCAGGACCACAAAGCTAGACCGCCTCACCGAGTCGCCGTCAGCTCCATCCCGGCCAGCTTCTGGGCCACGGTCTGGGTAAGGAGGGTGAACAGGTGCTGCCGCGTCGAGCCCCCATAGATCCCGTGGTTCCGGCCGGGGTAGATCATCAGCTCGAACTGCTTGTTCTGGGCCTGGAGCGCGTCGACCATCGCCATCGTGTTCTGGACGTGGACGTTGTCGTCGGCGTCGCCGTGGACGATCAGGAGCTCCTGGTCGTCGGCCAGGTTGGCGGCGTAGGTCGTCGGGCTGCCGAGGTCGTAGCCGTCGGGGTTCTTCTGGGGCGTCGAGAGGTAGCGCTCGGTGTAGATCGTGTCGTACTGGCGCCAGCTCGTGACCGGGGCCACGGCCATGCCGAGGTGGAAGGTCTCGGGGCCCTCGCCGTAGGTCATGGCCAGCAGCGAGAGGTAGCCGCCGTAGCTCCAGCCCCAGATCCCCAGCCGGTCGGCGTCGACGTAGTCCTGGGCGCCGAACCACTGGGCCGCGGCGATCTGGTCCTGGGCCTCCAGGATGCCGAGCTGGTTCTGGGTCAGCGTCTTGAACGCCTTGCCGCGCCCGCCCGTCCCGCGGTTGTCGACGCCGGCGACGAGCACGCCGTAGGTCTCGGCGAGGTAGTGGTGCCAGAGCCGCTCGGTCCCGGCCCAGCGGTCGTACACCTCCTGCGAGCCCGGCCCGCCGTAGGTGTGGATCAGGAGCGGGTACTCGCGGTCGGGGTCGAAGTCGCGGGGCTTGACGAGGTAGGCGTTGAGCATCGTCCCGTCGGCGCCGGGGACCTCCATGAACTCGGCGGCCGGCAGGTCATAGGCCGCCAGCCGCTCGATCAGCGCGGCGTTGTCGACCAGGACGGCCAGCTCCTCGCCGGTCGTCCGGTAGAGCGTCGTCGTGGCCGGGGTCGTGCTCGTCGAGTAGGTGTCGACCATGTAGTCGAAGTCGCGGCTGAGGTCGACCGAGTGCCAGCCGGCGCCGATCGTGAGCTGGACCGGGGCCCCGCCCGTCAGCGGGACGCGGTAGAGGTGCCGCTCGAGCGGGCCCGCGCCCGTCGTGGTCACGTAGGCCATCCCCTCGGCCTCGTCGACCCCGTGGAAGTCGGTGACGTCGTAGGCCCCCGAGGTCACCTGGCGGACGAAGTCGCCGTCGTTCTCGTAGAGGTAGAGGTGGCCGTAGCCGTCGCGGTCGGAGCGCCAGACGAAGTGGTCGCCGTCGGCGAGGTAGGTGATGGTGCCCGTCGCCACGTCCGAGAACCCGGTCTCGACCTCGATGTAGCTGTCGTTCTCCTCCTCCAGGATCTCGGCGACCGTGCCCGCTTGGGGGTCGCCGTAGAGCAGGTCGACGTGGTTCTGGTCCCGGTTGAGACGCAGCATCCAGACGTCCGACGAGCCGTCCGCCAGGGCCGGCGTCCAGCCCATGCCGGCGATGTACTCGGTCTCGTCGCCGCCCTCGAACCAGGTGTCAGTGTCGAAGAACCGCGTCGTGCCGGTCGCCACCTCGACCACGCCCACGTGGACCTCGGCGTTCGTCTCGCCGGCCTTGGGGTAGCGGAACTGGGTGGTCTCGGGGTAGAGCGACCGGAAGTCGGTCATCATGAAGTCCCGCGTCCCGGTCTCGTCGAGCTGGAAGAACGCGATGTAGCGGCCGTCGGGGCTCCACCGGAACCCGTCGCGGAGGCCGAACTCCTCCTCGTAGACCCAGTCGAACGTCCCGTTGATGACGCCGCCGTCGGCCCCGTTCGTCGTCAGCGCGCGCTCCTGGCCGGTCTCGACGTCGACCACGAACAGGTTCCGGTCGCGGACGAAGGCGACGTGCTCGGCGGCCGGGTCGAACTTGGCGAACATCTGGAAGCCCGCGGCCCGGCTCGCGACCGGCGTGAGCGAGTCGTCGGCGAAGTCGTAGACGTAGTAGTAGCCCTTGGTGTTGAGGCGCCAGACCTGCTCGGAGTCGGTGTACAAGAGCGCGCGCGAGCCGTCGGCGGAGTAGTCGTAGTCCTCGATCTCGATCAGGCCGTCGCCGTCGGGCAGGCGGAGCGTGGCGCCGTCGATGAGCGTCCGCCGGCCGTCGGTCGTCAGGTCGAGCTCGACCAGGCTCGACGCGCCCGTCTCGCGGTCGGCGTCGACGTACAAGAGCCGGGCGCCGGTCTCGGCCCAGCGGCCGCCCTGGAAGCCCTCGCCGTAGAACTCGGGGCTGGCGAACAGGGTCTCCAAGGTGAGCTCTTTGACCGCCGTGCCGGTGGCAGGCGCGTCGGAACGGGGCGCGACGGGCGCCTCGGCCGGCGCCGTGACCGGGTCGCTGGCGGTCGCGGCGCAGCCGGCGGAGAGGGGCGCCGCGACAACGACGGCGGCGGCGAGCAGGAAGCGGAGGCGCATGGAGGGCGGTACGGGTGGGCGTCGAAACGGGACCAGGACGCGTCAAAGTACGAGGTGTCCGGCTCCGCTCCGGCGGTCCAGCGCGCCGGGAGTGCCTTTCCCGACCTCCGCCGACGGCCGAGCTTCCCCCTTCCCCCGTCTCTCATCACGCCGATGCGCCCCCTCCTCCTCGCCCTCGCCCTCCCGTTCGCCTTGGTCAGCTGCGACAGCGTCGCCGAGTCCACGTACCCCGGCGCGCTCGATCTGCCGGAGGTGGCGCCGGCGGCGCTGCTCCAGGCCGACGCCGGCCGCTACAACACGGTCGCGGTCGTCGCGGAGGTCTACGTCTGCCCGCCCGAGGCGGACTGTGCCGCGGCCGGAGCGATCACGCTGGCCGACCGGGTCACGGGCGAGGAGCCGGCGGCCCCGGCCCCGCGCGTCTGGGTCGACGCCCCGGCCCAGTTCGGGGTCGGCGACCGCGGCCGGTTCTCGGTCCGGGTCGGCGGGACGCCCGGGGGGACCGACGACTCGCTGGGGTTCCAACTGCTGACGACGCTCCTGGGCTACGACCGGTTGTGACGCGTCGGTCCAGCCGGCCAGCCCGCCTCGGGCAGACCGTGGGCTAGGCACGGGCCGCCGCGCCGGCGCTACGCGGCGTCCACCGCCTCGACGCGGACGGAGACGGGGCGGCCGAACTCGGCCTTGTAGGACAGGAGGGCGTACAGAAACGTCAGGGCCCCGGTCATCTCCAGCCCCTCCTCGACCGAGTACACGAGGGTGTAGAGCATCCCGTGGATCCCCTGGGACGCCAGACGCCTGCCGACGAGCTCCATCCCCAGCGCGCCGCCGACGAACAGCGCGCCCGCCAGAATGAAGAGGCGGCGGTACCGGGCCGGAAGGTGGCGGAGGAATCCGACGTACGTGAGCCCGAAGGCCGCCACGAACGCGCCGCCTGGAATGACCCAGGCGAGGTAGAACCAGCCGCTCAGCCCGGCCCCGAACACGGTCCGGACGGGGACGATGAGCGTCTCGTGCCAACTGGTCGCCTCGTCGAACGACAGCAGGCCGAACACGACCGCCAGCCCGACCCAGTGGCGGTGGTACGGCCGGCGGCCGGTATCGAGGGCGATCAGCGCGAGGACGAACCCGCAGCCGAGCAGGAGGAGCGCCGAGAGGTAGGCCGGCACCGTCCCTTCGCCGTTGACGTCGAACCTCTGGGCGAGGGTCTCCGTCAGCAGGTCCGGGGGCGTGTAGAAGCGGCACGCTTGGAGGACGACGTGGAGCGAGAACACGACGGCGACGACGACGGCCAGGCGCAGCGCGGCACGGCTGGGGTCGATGGTTACGGGGCTGGGGGCACGGCAAAGTCGGGGTGCGGCTGTTTTATGGATCGACGTCTGGACCCAACGTCTTAACACGAGGCCGATAGGGCCCGGCGGTGGCGGTCGCTCTTCAGAGCGGAAGCGCCAGTCGGAACGTCGCCCCGCGCCCCGGCTCGCTCTCGGCCGTGAGCGTCCCCCCGTGGGCCTGGGCGACGGCGCGGGCGATGGCGAGCCCGAGCCCGGTGCCCGTCCCCCGGGTGCGGGGCCCGTCGCCGCGGTAGTACCGCTCGAACACGTGGGCGAGCACGTCGGCGCTCATCCCCTCGCCGGTGTCGGCCACCTCGATCACGACCCGGCCCGCCTCGGCTCGGCCCGCCTCGGCTCGGCCCGCCTCGGGCGCTGCGTGGGCCCCCTCGCCCGCCCCCCCGACCGACACGCCGAGGCGGACTGACCCGCCGGCCGGCGTGTGCCGCCGCGCGTTGTCGAGCAGGTTCGAGAGCGCGCGGACCAGACGGGCCCCGTCGGCCTCGACGACGGGCAGGCCGGTCGGGACCGCGACCTCGAGCGCGACCCCGGCCGCCACGAACGTGGCGACGTGCTGGCGCCCCACGTCGGCGACCAGTTCGCCGACCGGGACCGGGTCCAGGCGGAGCGCCTGGTCCGGGCGGTCCAGGACCGACAGCTCGAACAGGTCGGCCACCAGGTCAGCGGCGCCCTCGGCCTGGCGGCGAGCCGCGGCGAGCCCGGCGGCGACGTCGTCGGCGCGGCCCTGGCCCCAGTGCCGCTCGGCCTCGTCGAGCGTGACCCGGAGGGCCGCCAGCGGTGTCCGCAGGTCGTGGCCGACGTTGGCGACCAGCTCGCGCCGCAGGCGGTCGGTGTCGCGGAGCGCCTGGATCGAGGCCTCCACGCGCGCCGCCATCTCGTTGACGGCCTGCGCCAACCGGCCCAGCTCGTCGGCGCCCGCCTCGGGCAGCCGGTCGGCGTAGTCGCCCTCGCCCAGCCGCTCGACGCGCCGCGTCACCTCGCGGACGGGCCGGAGCAGGCGCGACGAGAACAGGCCGCCCAGCAGCAACGCCAGCACGACGGCCACGGCGACCGTCCCGGCCGTCGCCTGCCAGAACGCCCGGACGGTCCCGCTCCGCTCCTGGGCGACCGTCGCGCGCAGCGGTCGGACCAGGAGCGCGCCCGCCGGTAGCCCGTCGGGCGCCAGGATCGGGGCCAGCCCCCACCCGCCGCCCGGCGCGCCCAGCTCGACGGCGACCCGGCCGGCGTCGAGCGCGTCGAGCGCGCCCCGCGGGACGTCGGGGAGCGGCGACTCCCCGAACGTCTCGACGGGCACGCCGGCCTCGTCGAGCCGCGCCAGCGGGTCCGGGAACCGCGTCCCCAGGTCGGCCCGGAG
The DNA here is from genome assembly GCA_963740235.1 of uncultured Bacteroidota bacterium. Taxonomy (GTDB): domain Bacteria; phylum Bacteroidota; class Rhodothermia; order Rhodothermales; family Rubricoccaceae; genus Rubrivirga. The sequence continues at coordinate 140,822 of CAVUDG010000006.1, read as the reverse complement.
CCGGTCCCCCAGGTCGACCTCGCCGAACGGGCCGATGTCGGCCCGGCTCTCGACCTCCTCGGCGACGGCGTCCAGCCGCAGGCGGAGCGTGCCCGCGAGCAGCTCGGCGCTCCGGTCCTGGGCGAACACGCTGCTCAGCGCGACGGCCAGCATTGCCGTCGCCACCTGGGCGCCGACGAGCACGCCGGCCACCTTCCAGAACGCCGAGCGCGGGCCCGAGGCGGGCGCGGCCGGGCCCGCCTCGGGCGGCCGTCCGGACGGGGGCGTCGGTCCGCTCACGGGCCCTACTCGCCCGCGAACTTGTAGCCCACGCCCCACACCGTCCGGACGAACTCCGGGTTGCCGGGGTCGGCCTCGATCTTGGCCCGGAGCCGCTGGACGTGGCTGTCGATGGTCCGGTCGTAGCCCTCGTAGGTGATGTCCCAGATCTGGTGGAGCAGCTGGCTCCGCGTGAACGGCCGGTCGGGGTGGCGGGCCAGGAACAGCAGCAGGTCGAACTCGCGGACGGTCAGGTGGACCTCCTCCCCCCCCACCGTCACCTCGCGCCGGGCCGGGTCGACGGAGAGCGCGCCCGTCACGATCGGCGCGTCGTCGCCGGCCGGGCCGGACGCGAGCTGCTCGCGGACCGTCCGCACCCGGCGGAGGGCCGACCGGATCCGGGCGACGACCTCCTGAAGGCTGAACGGCTTGGTGACGTAGTCGTCCGCGCCGACCTCCAGCCCGACGACGCGGTCGAGCTCGTCGGCCCGGGCAGTCAGCATCAGGATGTAGAGGAGCGGGTGCTCGGCGCGGAGGCGGCGGCAGACCTCGACGCCGTCCAGGCCAGGCAGCATCACGTCGAGCACGACCAGGTCGGGGACCTGCCCAGCGACGGCGGCGAGCGCGTCCGGGCCGGTCACGGCCGTCGCGACGTCGTAGCCGGCTTCCGAGAGCCGGCGGGCGAGCGTCTGGCGGAGGTCGTCGTCGTCTTCGACGACCAAGAGGGAGGCGGGGGACATGGCGGCGCGGAGGGTGCGCCAAGCTAGGCGCGCAGACGCCCCCGTCGGGGCCGGGCGCACAAGCGGGACGGAGTCGCCACGGTTCCGTGACATGGCCTCGGGCGCTGGTGCGTTCTTGCGGTCCCGTTCTCGATCCCCCCGGTGCGCCTCGCCGTCCTCCTGCTCGTCTTCGCCGCCTCCGCGAGCGCCCAGCCCGCGCCCGGCGCCGTGCTGGACGCGTGGCGCGACGGGTGGCAGCGCGCGGCGGCCGGGGTCCGGGACGTGGAGGCCCGCGAGCGGACCGAGTGGACCATCGACGGCCCCCGGGGCCAGACGGTCGTCGAGGGCACCGGGACGGTCCGCCTGGGCGACGGCGCCCGCGAGGTGGACCGGGTCCGGGTCGACGGGCGCGAGGTCTCGGCCGACCGGGGGCCCCGGCAGGGCCGGCGGTGGCAACGGGCCTTCGGGCCCGCCGGCCGCGAGGTGAGGGCGCCGCCCCTCCTGCCGGACGCCGTCCTGCGCGGCGCCAGGGCCCTCGCCATCGAGGCCGACCGCGTGGGCGGGGTGCCCGCGTGGCGGGTCGCGCTCGACGCCCGGCCCGACCGGGCCGAGGCGTGGTTCACGCGCTCGGAGGCCCCCCGACTGCTCGCCGTCCGGCTCGAAGGCGAGCGATCGCGGGGGGGCCGGATCGTCCGCGAGGTCCGCTACGTTCGCGTCGCGGGGCTGGACCTCCCGACCGAGTCCCGCACCGAGTACACGGCCCGCCAGCGCCGCCGGCTCCGGGAGTACTTCGTGACCCTGACGGCCGTTGGGACGTACACCGCCCACACGACCCGCTGACGATGGCCCTGTCGCTCCCCTACGCCCAGGCTGGCCTGACCGACGAGGCCGCGGCCGCCCACGCGCTCAACCGGCTCGGGTTCGGCCCGCGCCCCGGCGAGGCGGCGTCCGTGGCGTCCCGGGGCGTCGAGGCCTGGGTCGCGGAGCAGCTGGCCGCGGCGGCGCCCGACCCCGACCTGGACCGCCGGTTCGACGAGGTCTTTTTCCTCGACCGCTCGGACGAGGAGATCGCGGCGGCCCACATCCAGACGCCGCTGGCGCTCGCCCGCGCGATCGCCCAGGGCGACTTCCCGGAGGGGTTCGCCGTCGACACGCGGGAGCGGCGGCAGGAGCTCCGCGCCTGGATGGAGCGGGAGCAGCTGTACCTGGCCCGCGACTTGCGCGAGGACGTGATCCGGGTCAAGCTGACGCGCGCCGTCCACGCCCGGGCCCAGCTCCGCGAGGTCCTGGCTGACCTGTGGTACAACCACTTCAACGTCGACGCCCGGGGCGCGCGCGTCGTCCTGGTGTCGTCGTACGACCGGGACGCCATCCGGCCCCACGTGCTCGGCCGGTTCCGCGACCTGCTGGGGGCGACCGCGCGGCACCCGGCGATGCTCGACTACCTCGACAACACGTCGTCGCGAGCGCCCGTCGGCGCGGCGACGGCGCACGGGCGGACGGCCAAGCGGGGCGGGCTCAACGAGAACTACGGCCGCGAGCTGCTGGAGCTCCACACGGTGGGCGTGGACGGGGGCTACACCCAGGCCGACGTGGCCGCCGTCGCGCGGGCCTTCACGGGCTGGACCACGATGCCGCTCCGAGGGCGCGACGACGCCCTGGCGCGCCAGCGGGCGTCGATCGACCGGCTCGACCGCCGCGGCGTCGGGCTCGTCCGCGACGGGCTGTTCCTGTTCCGGCCCGACTGGCACGACGCCGAGCCCAAGACGGTCCTGGGCCGGTCGCTCCCCGCCGGCCGCGGCATCGAGGACGGCGAGGACGTGCTGGACCTGCTCGCGTCCCACCCCGCGACGGCCCGGCGCGTCGGCCACACGGTCGCCGTCCGGTTCGTCGACGACGACCCCGAGGCGGGCCTGATCGGCCGGCTGGCCGACGTGTTCACGCGCAGCCAGGGCGACCTCGGCGAGGTCGTGGCCGCGCTCGTCTCCGACCGGGCGTTCTGGGACGCCGCGCGCTCGGGCCCCGACGGGGCCCCGTCCAAGGTCAAGACCCCGTTCGAGTACGTCGCCAGCGCGGCCCGGGCCACGGCCGCCCCCATCACGGGCATCCGCGGGCTCGCCAAGGCGCTGCGCGACATGGGCGAGCCGGTCTACCACGCCGAGCCGCCGACGGGCTTCCCCGACCACGCGGCGGCCTGGGTCAACGCCGGCCTGCTGCTGACTCGGATGAACCTGGGCCTGCGCTTGGCGACCGGCGGGCTGCCCGGCGCCCGGCCCGACCTCGACGCGCTCACCGACGGCCGCCAGCCCGAGTCCGTCGACGCGGCGCTGGAGACCTACGTCGCGACGATGCTGCCGGGTCGGGAGCACGCCGCGACGGTCAAGCTGCTCCAGCCCATCGTCCGCGAGCCCGCGTTCGCCCAGCGGCTCGCCCGGGCCGCGGACCAGGCCGAGGCGGAGACGGTCCCCGACCTGGCCGACGACGACGGCGTGTTCGAGGACGCCGAGCCGACCCCCTACGACCCCGATGACACGGCCGCGTTCGTGGTCGGCGTCGTGCTCGGGTCCCCCTCCTTCCAGCGCCAGTAACCGGTGCGCCCCCCCATGACCCGTCGCGCGTTCGTCACCACCAGCGGTCTCGCCCTGGTCGCCACCGGCGTCGGCGGCGTCCCGTCGTTCCTGGCCCGGGCGGCCGCGTCCACGCCGGGCGGGCTGGCCCGCCGCAAGGTGCTCGTGACCATCTTCCAGCGCGGCGCGATGGACGGGCTGGCGGCCGTCCAGCCGCTCTCGGACCCGATGCTCGCCCGGCTGCGGCCGACGCTGTCGCTCGGCACGGGGTCGCTCCTCGACCTCGACGGCCGCTACGGGCTCCACCCGTCGCTCGCGCCCCTCGGCGCGTACTTCCGCGAGGGGCGCCTGGGCGTCGTCCACGGCGCCGGCTCGCCGGTCGCGACGCGGTCGCACTTCGACGCCCAGGACTTTATGGAGACCGGCCGGCCCGGCGACAAGCGGGCCGCCTCGGGCTGGCTCAACCGGGCGACCGGGCTGCTGGGCCACGAGCCGACGCCGTTCCAGGCCGTCGCGTTGACGCCGGCCCTGCCGCTCTCGCTCCGCGGCGACGCGCCGGCGCTGGCCGTCGCTCGGCTGGAGGACTTCGGCGTGATCGGGCCGGGGATGGGCGGCGGCGCGGCCGGCGAGAGCCTGGAGGCGCTCTACGCCCAGACCGCCGGCGACCTGCTGAGCGACGCCGGCCGCGAGGGGCTCGACGCGGCCCGGCTGCTCAAGGAGGCCCGCCTCGACCGCTACACGCCCGAGCACGGCGCCGAGTACCCGCGCTCGGACCTGGGCGAGAGCCTCCGCCAGATCGCCCAGCTGGTCAAGGCCGACGTCGGGCTCGAGGTGGCCTTCGCCGAGGCCGGCGGGTGGGACACCCACGCGCGCCAGGGCGGTGAGACGGGCTCGTTCGCGCGCCGCGCCGACGACCTCGCCCAGAGCATCGCCGCGTTCTGGACCGACCTCGAGCGGTACCACGACGACGTGGTCGTGCTCACGATGACCGAGTTCGGGCGGACGGTCGCCGAGAACGGGTCGGGCGGGACCGACCACGGCCGGGCCTCGGCCATGTTCGTGCTGGGCAACGGGGTCCGCGGCGGCCAGGTCCACGGGGCGCCGCTGGTGCTCGACCCGGACGCGCTCGAAGACGGCCGCGACCTGCCCGTCACGACCGACTTCCGGTCGCTGTTCGCGGGCGTCGCCGGGGCCCACCTGGGCGTCCCGACGGGTGAGGCCCTGTTCCCCGGCTGGTCCGGCCGGCCGCTCGACCTGATCCGGACCTAGCACCGCACCACCTCATCTGCCTCGGCGGCACGGCGGGCACGCCCGCGACGGCACCGAGGCGGGCAAGACGGAGCTACTTGTAGACCGAGTCGGCGTCGAAGACGGGTGTGCCGATGGTCTCGAGCGCGCCGTCCTCGACGCGGCGGTAGAAGCAGCTCCGGTGGCCCGTGTGGCAGGCGGCCTCGCCGACCTGGTTGACCCGGAACAGCAGCGCGTCGCCGTCGCAGTCGACGAACGCCTGGACGACGTTCTGGACGTTCCCGGACGTCTCGCCCTTGACCCAGACCTTCTGGCGCGAGCGGCTCCAGTAGGTCATGACGCCGGTCTCGAGCGTCTGGGCGAGCGTCTCGCGGTTCATGTAGGCCAGCATCAGCACGTCGCCGGTGGCGTCGTCCTGGGCGATGGCCGCGACCAGGCCGTCGGCGTTGAAGGTGGCAGCGTCGAGCAGGGGCTGGAGGTCCATCGGAGGGTAGGGAGAGTGGAAAGCGGAAGGTCCATCCCCACGCCGTGCGGCCGGCGGGAAAACGCGGCAAAGTCCACAGGCGCACGTCCGGCGGAGGTACGCTGAGACCGCCATGCGCTTCCTCCTCGCCCTCCCGGTCGGACGTGGTCGATCCCGCCGGGCCGGTCGCCACGTTCTGGGACGCCGGCGACGGCTGGCGGCTGCGGTCGCTGCTGCCGTCCGCGCGGTGACCGGGGCCGGCGGGAACCTCTCCGCCTCCCGCTCGATCCCGGGCGGCGTGCGCCGCTGCCTCCCCCTGCTCCTCGTCCTGCTCGCCGCCCTGGTGGCCGGCGCCTGCGCGACGCCCATCGCCCCGTCCGGCGGCCCGGCCGACACGACGGCGCCCACGCTGACCGCGTCGGACCCGCCCGACGGCTCCACCAACGTCACCCAGCGGACGCTCCGCCTGACGTTCTCCGAGCGGCTCGCGCCGGCCGCGGGCGCCGCGGTCACGGTCACCCCGACCGCCGAGACGCCGCCCGAGGTGGCCGTGCGGGGGCGCGTGCTGGAGGTCACCCTCCCGCCGCTCCGCGACTCGACGACGTACGTGGTCACCGTCGGCACGGCGCTGGCGGACCAGCGGGGCGTCTCGCTCCCGGCCCCGATCACGCTGGCCCTCGCGACCGGCGACGCGATCGACCGGGGCCGGATCGAGGGCGTCGTCCGCGACCCCATCGGGGGGGCCGGCGTGGGCGGGCTCGCCGTCTGGGCCTACGCCCTGGCCGACTCGGCCGCCGCGCCTGACCCCGCCGCCGTCGCCCCGGACTACCGGACCGAGACCGGCGCCGACGGCGCGTTCCGGCTCGAGTACCTCCGCCTCGGTCGCTACGCCGTCGTGGCCGTCCAGGACCAGAACCGGAACGCCCGCGCCGACGACGGCGAGCGCTACGCGGTCTCCCCCACGCCGTCGCTGAGGGCTCGGGCCGATTCGGGCGCGGTCGTCCCAGGCGCGGTCGCTCCGGGCGCGGCCGGCCCAGGCGCGGCGCCGGCGACGTTCTGGGCCACGTCCCGGGACGACACCCCGCCCGTCGCCCAGCGGGTCCGCCCGGTCTCGGACCGTCGGTTCGCCGTCCGCTTCTCGGAGCCCGTCACGGTCCGGGACGCGCGCGCGCTGGCCGCGTCGCTGACCGTGGCCGACTCGGCCTCGGGCGCGCCGGTCGCGGTCACGTGGTACCAGCCGGCCGGGTCGGCGTTCGAGGTGTCGGGCCAGTCGGAGCGGCCGCTCCCGCCGGCGCTGGCGGTGACCTACGCGCCCGGCACGCCGCCCGCCCTGGCCGACTCGGCCGGCCTCGCCCCCCTCGCCTTCCGCCTGACGACGGCGCTGCCGGCCCGGGCCGACACGGTCGCCGCTCGGTTCGACGCGTTCGTCCCGGCCGCGCCCGACTCGGTCGTCCTGGCCGGCGGGTCGCGGCCGGCGGTCCGGTTCTCGTCGCCGCCGGGCGGCCTGCTCGACCGCGTCCGCGTCCAGGCCGGCGGCGAGCCGCTGGCGGTCGTGTTCGAGACCGTCGACGGCGTCACGTTCCGGCCGGACTCGGCGGTCGCCCTGCCCCGCCAGTTCACGATCACCGTGCCCGTGGGCGACTCGACCCGGTCCCAGCGCTACGTCGTGCCCGGCGAGCGCGACCTCGGCGCCATCGTGGGCCGAGTCGAGGCCGACGGGCCCGTGGTGGTCGAGGCCCGCCCGGCGACCGGCGACCCGGTCCAGGTCTCCGCCGAGGCGGACGGCTCGTTCGTCGCCGACGGGCTCCTACCGGGCCCGTACACGCTCCGCCTGTGGGTCGACCGCGACGGCGACGGCCGGTGGAGCGGCGGCCAGCCCTCACCGTACGTCGCCCCCGAGCCGCTCGTCCTGCTGCCCGAGCCCGTCCAGGTCCGGGCGCGCTGGGAGACCGAGATCGACCCCGTCACGCTATGACCGACCCCGTCCTGGGCGCCGACGCCATGCGCGCGGCCGACCGCGCGACCATCGAGACGTGGGGCGTGCCGGGCCGCGTCCTGATGGAGACCGCCGGGCCGGGCCGCCGCGCGCGAGACCGCGGCCCGCCACCCGGCCGAGGGCCGGGCCGTCACGGTCCTGGTCGGGACCGGCAACAACGGCGGCGACGGGCTGGTGGTCGCCCGCGTCCTGGCCGGCTGGGGTGCCCGGGTCCGCGCGGTCGTCCTGCCCGGCGAGGGCACGCCCGACCGCGTGGCCAACCTCGGCTGGCTCCGCCAGCTCACCGAGGCGGGCGCCTCCGTCGACGTGGTGCCGTTCGAGGACGTCCGCCAGCTCGACGGTGCGGCGCCGGACTTGGTGGTCGACGCGCTCCTGGGCATCGGGATCGTCGGGCGACATGCGCGAGCCGGCGCGGGCGCTCGCCGCCTGGGCGAACGAGGCCGGGGCGCCCGTCGTCGCGCTCGACGTGCCGTCCGGCCTGGACGCCACGACCGGCCGGGCCGCACCCGACACGGTCCGGGCGGATTTGACGGTCGCGTTCGGCGCCGTCAAGTCCGGCCTGCTGCTGGGCGACGGGCCCCAGCGGTCGCGGGCGAGGTGGTCGTCGTCGAGATCGGGATTCCGGGCGCCGAGCTGTCCGGCGCGCGCGACGGCCTTCCGCGCCGCGCCAGGCGAGGTCGGGCGGATGCTGCCGACGCGCGCCGCCGACGCCCACAAGTACTCGGCCGGCCGGGTGCTGGCCGTCGTCGGGAGCCGGGCGTTCAGCGGCGCCGCCGTCCTGTCGACGGGCGCGGCGTACCGGGCCGGCGCCGGGGCCGTCGTCGCGGCCGTGCCCACATCGGCCGCCTCGGTGGTCGACGCGGCGACCCCGGAGGTCATGGTGGACGCCCAGCCCGAGACCGAGGCGGGCACCCTGGCGGGGCCGGCCCGCGACGCCGTCCTGGCCCGGGCCCGCGCGGCCGACGCCGTGCTCGTCGGGTGCGGGATGGGCCGCGACCGGGAGACGCTGGCGCTCGTCCGCGACCTGGTCGCTCGGGTCGCGGCGCCTCTCGTTCTGGACGCCGACGGGCTCGCCGCCTTCGCCGGGCGACGCCGGCGCCCTGCGAGAACGTCCGGGCCCGCTCGTCCTCACGCCCCACCTGGGCGAGCTCCGCCGCCTGCTCGGCGACGACGCGTTCGACCCGGCCGACCGGATCGAGGCGGTGCGCGCGCTCGCCGCTCGGTGGGACGCCGTCCTGGTGTTCAAGGGGATGCCGAGCGTCGTCGGCCTGCCCGACGGGCGCGTCTGGATCGGGCCGCCGGGCGAGCCGGCGCTGGCGACGGCGGGGACCGGCGACACGCTGGCGGGGGCCATCGCCGGGCTGCTCGCCCAGGGGCTCGGAGCGGCCGAGGCCGCCGTCTGCGCGCTCCACCTCGGCGCGGCCGCGGCCCGGCTGTGGACCCGAGACCACGGGCCGGCCGGCCTGGTCGCGTCCGACCTCGTCGACCGGCTGCCCGCCGCCGCTCGCGCCCTGCGCTCGTGACCCCGACCCGCCTGGCGGTCCTGTGGACCGTCGCCGTCCTGGCCGCGTGCTCGGTCCCCGGCTCCCAGATCGCTCCGCCCGAGGCGCTCCCGTTCGCCTTCGACAAGTGGGTCCACGCCGGCATGTTCCTCGGGTTCGGCCTGCTCTGGGTGCGGGCCCGGCCCCAGCGCGTGGGGCAGGTGCTGGCCGCCGGCGTCGCGTTCGGCATCGGGATCGAGATCTGGCAGGGGCTGCTCCCGATCGGCCGGTTCCCCGACCCGCTCGACGCCGTCGCCGACGTGGTCGGCCTGGTGGTCGGCGTCGGCCTGGCGGTCGCACTAGGGCGGAGGGCGAGCAACGACTGACGCGGTGGCGTGTCTGGACAGGACACCGCCACCGCCGTCATGCCCGTCCACAAGACTCCCGAGGCCGACCTCCGCCGACGCCACCCGCTCTACGCCGAGGTCGGGATGATCGCCGCGCTCGTCCTGGTGATCGCCGCGTTCACCGTCCCGACGCCGCCGCCCGAGCCGGTCGCGGTCGCCGCGGGCCCTGACGTCCCGTTCGAGATGATCGACGTGCCGCCGACGGCCGAGACGCCCCCTCCCCCGCCGCCGCCCGCGCCGCCGCCGCCCGTCGCGGTCCCGGACGAGGTCCCCGTCGAGGACCTGATCGCGGACTTCGACCTGAAGCTGGACGACGAGTACCGTCGCGCCGCCTACACCGCCCGCGCTCCCAGCGCCGCCGGTGACCGACCCCGGCCCGGCGCCCGCACCGCCCCCGCCGCCCCCGCCGCCCTTCGTGGAGGACATCCCGGACACCGACGAGGTGTTCACCGTGGCCGAGGTCCAGCCGGAGCTGGTGGGCGGCCTGGCCGGTCTCCAGGGCCGGGTCGAGTACCCCGAGTTCGCGCGCCGGGCCGGGATCGAGGGCCAGGTCGTCGTCCAGTTCGTCGTCGACGAGCGCGGGAACGTCGTCGACCCCGTCGTGCTCCGGAGCCCGAACGACCTCCTGTCGGAGGCGGCGCTCAAGGCGGTCCGCGAGAGCAAGTTCACGCCGGGCCAGCAGCGCGGCCGCCCGGTCAAGGTCCGGTTCGCCGTCCCCGTCACCTTCCGCCTCCGCTAGAGCGGCGCGGCTCCCTCCGCCTCGGCGACGGCTCGACCGAGGCGAGCAACTCCGGCGGAGGCTCTGTGTCTGTGGACTCGGAGCCCGGACGCCCGTTTTCTCCGGCGGACTCGCACCGACGCCCCGACGGGCCTACCTTCCGTCGAGGCCGGACTCGGCCCCCCTCTCACCCTTCCGATATGGCCCTCTACAAGACGCCCAAAGCCGATCTCAAGCGGAAGTACCCGATCTACCTCCAGATCGGGCTGCTGCTCTCGCTCGCCCTGATGGTCGCCGCCTTCACCGTCCCGTTCTCCGGTGGGAACGACGTCGTGGTGATGGACGACGCCCAGGAGATCATCGAGCTCGAGGACATCGAGCAGACCCAGCAGATCCAGCCGCCGCCGCCGCCGCCGCCGGCCCCCCCGCCGCCGCAGGAGGTCCCGGACGACATCGAGATCGAGGAGGAAGTCCTCGAGGACATCGAGCTCGACCTCGCCGAGACGCCCCCGCCGCCGCCCGCGCCCCCGGCCCCGCCGGCCCCGCCGCCGCCGACGCCGAACGCGCCCCCGCCGCCGCCCCCGCCGCCGCCGGAGCCCGAGCCGACCGAGCCGGAGATCTTCGAGGTCGCCGAGGTCCAGCCGGAGCTGGTGGGCGGCCTGGCCGGTCTCCAGGGCCGGGTCGAGTACCCCGAGTTCGCGCGCCGGGCCGGGCATCGAGGGCCAGGTCGTCGTCCAGTTCGTCGTCGACGAGCGCGGGAACGTCGTCGACCCCGTCGTGCTCCGGAGCCCGAACGACCTCCTGTCGGAGGCGGCGCTCAAGGCGGTCCGCGAGAGCAAGTTCACGCCGGGCCAGCAGCGCGGCCGGCCCGTCAAGGTCCGGTTCGCCGTCCCCGTCACCTTCCGCCTCCGCTAGAGCGGGCCGAAGGCTGACTTAGACACCGCCCCGCGGGCTTCGGCCGGCGGGGCGGTTTTGTGTGGGGTCCGGCCGCCTCGGGAACGGCGTGGGGCGAGTCCGACCCGCTGAGCGGTGAGAGGCCGGCCGCCCCGCAACGGCCCGGCTCCTCGCTCTGCCGAGTCGTCCCCGCCCACGCGGGGCTGTCTCCGTTGTGGAGGCACACCGTCGGAGTCGACACTCCCCCCGCCTCGGCGACGGCACACGACGGCGGCTCGGCCGGAAGCGTAGCCCAGCGGCGCCGGGACGAGGGAACACGTATCACCGAGCGGGGCGAGAGGGTCGAGCGCGGGGCCGCCCACCGCCCGGCCGAGGTGGCCGCCCTACCCCCGCTCCCTGAGCTGGACCGTGTGGCGGACCGTCCCGTCGTCGCCGCCGACCAGCACGTCGGTCGCCATCCCGACGAACAGGCCGTGGCCCAGGACGCCGGGGATCGCGTCGAGCGCCTCGGCCAGACCGCCGGGGTCGCTCGATGCCGGGGAAACGGGCGTCCAGGACCCAGAACCCCTGGTCGGTCACGACGGGCCCGTCCTTCCGCTCGCCCATCCGGAGCGTCGGGCTCGGCGCCGAGCCCGCGGAGCGCCCGCGCGACGGCGGCCTGGGCGAACGGCAGCACCTCGACCGGGACCGGCATCGACGTCCCCAGCCGGGCGACCTCCTTCGAGGCGTCGACCAGGACGGCGAACCGGGCGGCCAGTGAGGCCACCACCTTCTCGCGGACGTGGGCGGCGCCGCGCCCTTTGATCAGGTCCGCCTCGGGCCCGACCTCGTCGGCGCCGTCGAGGGCGAGGTCGAGCGGCGGCTGCGACGTCGGCAGCGCCTCCAGGCCCAGGTCGTCGATCGTCACGACCGGCACGCCGTGCTGGCGGGCCAGGCGCTCGGCGGCGAACGACGTCGGCACGCCGGTCACGCGGAGCCCCTCGGTCTGGACGCGGCGGCCGATGGCCTCGATGGCGAACGCCGTCGTCGAGCCGGTGCCCAGGCCCGAGCGTCATCCCGTCCTCGACGAGCGCGGCGGCGGCGTGGCCGACCGCGCGCTTGGCGTCGGTCTGGGAGTCGGACATGGAAGGCAGGAGAGTGGGAGCCGGAAGATCGGACGCCGACGTCGGCTCCGCTCGCCTCGGCACCGAGGCGGGCCGGTCTGCGCGGCCTCTCCACGCGCGGCCCTACTCGTAGCGCAGCGCCTCGATCGGGTGGAGCCGCGCGGCCTTCGTCGCCGGGTACACCCCGAACACCAGCGCGACGACCGTCACGCCGACGACGGCCACGGTCGCCCAGCCCCACGGGAACGCCGGCGCCGTCGTCATCAGCGCCGCGACGACGTTGCCGCCGAGCGCGCCCATCACGATCCCGACGAGCCCGCCGAGCTGGCACAGGACGACGGCCTCGACCAGGAACTGGAGCAGGATGTCGCGCCGGGTCGCGCCCAGCGACTTGCGGATCGCCGATCTCGCGCGTCCGCTCGGTCACGCTCACCAGCATGATGTTCATCACGCCGACGCCCGGCCGCCAGCAGCGCGATCAGGCCGATCCCGGCGCCGCCGGTCGCCAGCGCGCTCGTGAACGTCTGGAGCCCGTCGGCCGCCTCGGCGCTCGTGAACGTGTCGAAGTCGTCGTCGGTCTCGGGCGGCAACCGCCGGATGGCCCGGAGCGCGCCGATCGCCTGGTCCTGCGTCGACGCGCAGCATCTCGGCGCTCGGCGCCCGGACGTCGATGCTCACGTCGTCGTTCTGGAGCCCGAACGTCGGGATCGCGCGCGTGATCGGGACGACGACGCGGTTGTTCGAGTCGCCGCCGCCGAACCCGCCGCTCTTCTCGTCCAGCACGCCGACGACGGCGAACGGCTGGCCGTCGATCCGGACCTCGGCGCCGACCGGGTCGAGGTCGGCGAACAGCTTGTCGGCGACGGTCTTGCCGAGCACGACCACGCGCCGGCGCCGAGCGGACGTCGGCCTCGGTCAGGAACCGGCCCTGCGCGACCTCCCAGCCCGTTGTTCTGGGCGTAGTCCTGGTCGGTCCCGTAGACGCGGACGCTCGGGTCGGTCGCCTCGTCCTGCGGTCCGGACCTCGCGGCTCCCCGTCGACACGGTCGCGCTGACCGAGGCGGCCAGCTCGGCCCGGTCCTTGAGCGCGACGGCGTGGGCGTAGCGTCAGCTGAGGCCGCTTGGCCTTCTCCTCGGTCCACATGTCGCCCGATCGCGGTCGAACGTGATCGTCTGGGTCCCCATCGCGGCGAGCTGGCCCATCAGCGTCTGCGTCGAGCACCTTGACGGCCGTCACCGACGCGATCACCGAGAACACGCCGATGGCCATGCCGACGAGCGTGAGCGCCGAGCGGAGCCGGTTCGAGCGGAGGGCCTCGAGGGCCTGGCGGATGGTCTCTCCCATGGGGTGCGGGTCGGAGTCAGGCCTCGGGGTGCCGCGATGGGCCTGCCGAGGCGCGGGCCGTGCTCGGCCTCCAGGCTTACTCGTAGCGCAGCGCCTCGATGGGGCGCGCCGGGCGGCCTGCCACGCCGGGACGAGCCCGAACGCGACGCCGACGACGGCGCAGATCACGAACGCCAGCGCGACCGTCCCGCCCGACAGCTCGGCCGTGAACACCTGGTTCGACGCCGATAGGCCACGAGCGCCGGCCAGCGCCACCCCGATCACGCCGCCGACGAGGCAGATCGCGACGGCCTCGACCAGGAACTGGAACAGGATGGCCCGCCGCGTCGCCCCGAGCGCCTTGCGGACGCCGATCTCGCGCGTCCGCTCCTTGACGCTCACGAACATGATGTTCATCACGCCGATCCCGCCGACCAGCAGCGCCAGCGCCGTCAGGAACAGGCCGACGCCGTAGGTCGCGACGCGCATCGTCTGGACCAGGTCGCGGAACTGGTCCTGGCGGTTGACCGAGAAGTCGTCGTCGTCGAGCGCGTCGAGCCCGCGCCAGATCCGGGTCAGCCCGGTCAGCTCGTCGATCGCGTCGGCCTGGTCGACGCCGGGCTTGAGGCGGACCTTGATGGCGAGGTCGTCGGCGCTGCCGAACAGCCGCTTGAACGTGCCGAGCGGGACGATCGCCCGGTTGTCGGCCGAGACCATGCCGAGGAATTTGCCGCGCTTGGCGAGCGTCCCGATCACCTCGAACCGCTGCCCCCCGATCCGGACCTCCTTGCCGATGGGGTCCTCGGCCGGGAACAGCGCCTCGACGACGTCGGCCCCGATCACGACGACCGGCCGCGGCCGCCCGGTCCTCGCCGTCGGAGAAGAACCGGCCCAGCTCGATCTCGACGCCCGCCCGTCTCGACGTAGTCGGCCGTCGAGGTCTCGACGCCGACGCCGGGCGCCTCCTCGCGGCCCGCGCGTGACGCGTCGCGCCGGTCCCGGCGACGGGGGCGACCGCCGCGGCGGTCTCGGAGCGCGCGCGGAGGAACGGCGCCAGGTCCTCGGTGACCGGCGGCCGGTTCCGGTACTTCCACCAGTCGTCGAGGATGATCCAGGGCGTGCTCTGGACGAACAGCGCGTCGTCGCCGATCATGGCCATCGACTTGTCGAACTCGCCTCTCGATCCCGTTGATGACCGTGAACATCGACGTCACCGAGACGATGCCGATGACGATGCCGAGCGTGGTCAGCAACGCGCGCGACTTCTGCTGCCACAGCGCCCGGCCGGCGATGCGGACGCCCTCGGCGATCTCGGTACGGACGGCGGGCACGGGCGTGGGGCGGGTTCGGGGCGACTACGGCGCGGGCCGAGCGGGGTTGCGGAGTCTACGGCCAGTCCGCGCCCGCCTCGGCACGCCGGCGGGCGCCGGCGGGCTCTGCCGCACCGACCGAGGGAGGCCGAGCGGGGTCGGTCCCGACGCGTCATCGGTCGTGGGTGCCGTTCGTGGGCAACCGCGCCGGCCCGGCCCACACCGTCGCCGAGGTGGAGGCCCGGGCCCCGCGCGGCTACCTTCCGCCGATCCCCCGCCCGCCCATGTCGAAGCTCCGCGTCCTCAGCCAGCTCTGGCAGTTCCTCCGCATCCGCAAAAAGTACTGGCTCGCGCCGATCGTGCTGGTGCTCGTCCTGCTCGGCGCCCTGGTGGTCTCGGTGAGCGGGAGCCCGCTCGCGCCGTTCGTCTACGCGCTGTTCTGAGGGCGAGGGGCACGAGCGAAGGGGCACGAGGCCTCCGTCGCACGGACTCTTGCCTCCTCTGTCACTTTTGCCTCCCCTGTCACAGGTCGCGCTCGAACCGGATGCGGTAGTCGCGGTAGGCCGCGTTGTAGCCGGCGGCCGTGACCGTGAACCGCTCGGCCAGCCCGAGCACGGTCATGCCCGGGTGCCGGTTCGGGAACGTGTCGAAGGCGAACGCGCGGTAGCCCATCCTCCGCGCCTCGTCCTCCATCCGGCCGAGCAGCGCCCGGGCGATCCCGCGCCGCCGCCACCCGTCGAGCACGCCGCCCTTGGCGCTGTAGAACGTCGTCGGGCTCTCGCCGTAGCCGACCTTGTAGCCGACCGGCCCGCTCGCCGGCCGACGCCAGCAGCAGCGTCAGGTCGTCGCGGTCGAGCCGGTAGATCACCCGGTCGTCGCCGAAGAGGGCCCGGTTGAGCGCCTTGATCTCGGCGCAGCCGGTCCAGGGCCACGCGCTCGATCCGGAGGCCGGGGCCGAGGGCCGGGCGGGACGGGGCGTCGTCGATCTGCATGGCTCAACGGTAGCGCCGGGCGCCCCGGCGATCAAGGCCCGTCGGCCGGGCCGGGCAGGATCGGGCGTCCCGGCGGGGGCAACGCCGGGACGGACGCCGAGGCGGGCGGGGCCGACTCCTCGACCAGCGACCACGGCTCGATCAGAGACTCGGGCAGGCCGGACAGGAACCGGCTGGGCTCGGTCAAGAACTGGCCGCTCCCGCGGCGGTACTGGACGAGCGGGTACGAGCAGTACAGCTCGGTCTCGGCGCGCGTCAGGGCCACGTAGAGCAGCCGCCGCTCCTCGTCCTCCTCGGCGCTCGACGCGAGCGCGTAGGCCGAGGGCAGGACGCCGTCGAGCGCGTGGATCAGAAACACCGTGTCGAACTCGAGCCCCTTGGCCGAGTGGATCGGTCGACAGCACGAGCGGCGGCTCGTCCTTGAGCGCCGCGTCGGCCGGCTCCTGCGACCAGTCGAGCGGGTCGAGGGCCAGCGACTCCAGGAGCGCCGTCCGCGAGCGGTGGCGGGCGGCGAGCGCGACGACGGCGTCGAGGTCGGCCTCGCGGTTGGGGAAGTCGTCGGCGTAGACGCGCTCCAGGACCGGCCGGTAGTAGGTCAGCAGGTGCTCGACCTGGGCCTCGGGCGCGAGCGCGTCGTCGCGGAGCGGGGCCAGCGCCGCGACCAGACGGCCGACCGCCTGGGCCACGGCCGGCGACGGGACGACCTCGTCGACCGACTGGCGGAGCGCGTGGACGGCCCCGTCGGTCCCGCCGGCTGCCGCCTGCGAGATCCAGTCGAGCAGCCGCGCCCGCCGTCGTCGGCCCGACGCCCTCGACCAGCCGGAGCGCCCGGTTCCAGGCGACCGCGTCGGCCGGGTTCTCGGCGACCCGGAGGTGGGCCACGACGTCCTTGACGTGGGCCGCCTCGGCCAGCTTGAGCCCGCCGTACTTGACGAACGGGATCTTGCGCCGGTCCAGCTCGGCCTCGAGCGCGTACGAGCACCAGCCGGACCGGAACAGGACGGCCATCCGGTTGAGCGGAGTCCCCGCCTCGCGCTTGTCCAAGACGACCTGGGCCACGAACCGGGCCTCCATGTCGTCGTCGGGCGCGGCCACCAGCGCCGGCAGGTCGCCGCCCTCCGGTCGGTGAACAGCCGCTTGTCGTACTTCTCGACGGCTCGGTCGAGCACGTGGTTGGCCAGGTCCAGGATGGGCTGGGTCGAGCGGTAGTTGTGCTCCAGCTTGAGGACGCGCGCGCCGTTGTAGCGCTTGGGCACGTCCAGGATGTGGCCCACGTCGGCGCCGCGGAAGCGGTAGATCGACTGGGCGTCGTCGCCGACCATCAGCACGTTGCCCCAGACGCTCTGGAACCTGCTCGACCAGGTCGGCCTGCAACAGGTTGACGTCCTGGTACTCGTCGACCAACACGTGGCGGGCGCGCCCGGCGACCTGGCGGCACACGTCGGGGTGGTCTCGGAGCAGGCCGAGCGTGAGCGCGAGCAGGTCGTCGTAGTCCATCACGCCGGTCTGGCGCTTGGCCGTCGGCGTACGCCGTCCGCAGCCGCTCGATCAGGTCGAGGTGCTCGGCGAACTGGGGGTAGCCCTCGGCCAGCACCTCGTCCAGCTCCAGGCCGCGGTTGGTGGCCGCCGAGAACATCGCCAGCAGCGTCCGCTTGCGGGGGAACCGCTTGGGCAAGCGGTCGAGGCCGAGCCGGGTCCGCGCGAGGTCGACCACGTCGGCGGCGTCGGCCTGGTCGAGGACGCCGAACCGGGACGGGTACCCGATCCGCTCGGCGTGGCGGCGCAGGATGTCGAGGCAGAACGCGTGGAACGTGCCGCCGCGGACCCGCTCGCACCGCCCGTCGAGAAGGCCGGCCGCCCGCTCGAGCATCTCGCGCGCCGCCCGGCGCGTGAACGTGAGCAGGACGATCTGGTCGGGCGGGACGCCGGTCTCGACGAGGTAGGCGACGCGGTAGACCAGTGTCCGCGTCTTGCCCGTCCCGGCGCCGGCGACGACGAGCGTGGCCCCGTCGCCGGCCGTGGCAGCGGCGTGCTGCTGGGGGTCGAGGTCGCCGGCGTAGTCGAGCGACAGGCGCGCGTCGGCGGGGTCGGTCTCGCGGGGCTGAAGGACGAAACGGCGGGCCACGTCGGATGGGGGGAGTCCGCCGGTTCTACGCCGGCGCCTGGGGCAGCGGTCCGCCGGGCGTCACCCCGCGTCCCCGCCCCGTTGGCCGACCGCGATCCGGTCGCGCCGTGCCAGGTCCGGGAGCACCTCGACCGCGCCCAGGCCCGCCTCGGCGAACAGCCGGCCCACCCCGCGCCCGAGGTCGGCGTGGGTCTCCGCGACCAGCCAGCCGCCGGGCCGCAAGAGACGGCCGGCGTGGCCCGCGAGCGCGCGGTAGAACACGAGGGGGTCGGCGTCGGGGACGAACAGGGCCGTCTCGGGCTCGTGGCGGACCTCGCGCTGGAGCCCGGCCCGCTCGGCCTCGGGCACGTAGGGCGGGTTGGAGACGACCAGGTCGAACGTCGGTGGGACGTCGGCGGCGAAGGCCGGCCGGAGCGCGTCGGCCTCGACCCAGGTCACGGCCAGGCCGAGGCGGCCGGCGTTGGCGGCGGCGACAGCGAGGGCGCCCGGCGACACGTCGACGGCGAACACCTCGGCGTCGGGCCGCTCGTGCTTGACGGCGAGCGCGACGGCCCCGCTCCCGGTCCCCACGTCGAGCACCCAGGGGGCCTCGACCGCGCGGACCCGGCGCAGCGCCTCCTCGACCACCTCCTCGGTCTCGGGCCGCGGGATGAGCACGTCGGGCGTGACGGCCAGGCGGAGCCCGTAGAAGTCGGTGTGGCCCAGGACGTACTGGACCGGCTCGCCGGCCGCGCGGCGGGCCACGTAGCGCTCGGCGAGCGCGGCCTCGCCCGGCTCGACCACGACGTCGGGGCGGGCGTAGATCGCCGCGCGCGTGGCGCCGGTCGCCTCCTCCACGATCCACTCGGCGGTCCGGCGTGCGCCCTCGACACCGGCGGCGTCGAGCCGGGCGGTGGCGGCGTCGAGCAAGGCGCGGCGGGTCATGGGGTCGGGGCGGACGGTCCGTAGAATAGCCCCCACGTCTCACTCGCCCACCTCTCGCGTCCGCCCGGCGGGCGCTCGCCCCTCCTCCATGACCGATTTCTACCGGGGCCGCACGGTCCTCGTCACCGGCGCGTCGTCGGGCATCGGGGCCGACATGGCCCGCCAGCTCGGGGCGACGGGCGCCCACGTGGTCCTGGTCGCCCGCTCCGCCGTCGCGCTGGCCGGCGTCGCCCGGGACGTCGAGGCGGGGGGCGGCACGTCGACGGTGCTCCCGGCCGACCTGGAGCCCGTCGGTGCGCCCGGCGAGTTGGTCGGCCGGCTCGACGCCGAGGGGATCGCCGTCGACGTGTTGGTCAACAACGCGGGGTTCGGCGTCCAGGGCCCGTTCCTCGACGCGACCGCCGAGCAGGCCGAGGGCATGGTGGGCCTCAACGCGACCGCGCTGACGTCGCTCACGCGCCGGCTCCTGCCGCCGATGGTCGCCCGCGGACGCGGCGGCGTCCTCAACGTGGCCAGCGTCGCCGCGTTCGTGCCCGCGCCACGGTTCGCGGTCTACGCCGCCACCAAGGCCTACGTCCAGTCGTTCAGCGAGGCGCTGTGGGCCGAGTGCCGCGGGACCGGCGTCCACGTGTCGTGCCTGTGCCCGGGCCCGGTACGGACCGGGTTCGCCGACCGCGCCGGGATGGCCGACGCGTTCTTCTCTGGCGGGACGTCGTCGGCCGAGGTGGCCCGGCAGGGGCTCGCGGGGCTCGCGTCGAACCGCCGGCGCGTCGTGCCCGGGTGGGTCAACAAAGTCCAGACGGCGGCCGTCCGCGTGGTGCCGCCGGGCGCGCTGCTGGCCGTGACGAGCGCCGTGATGAAGCGGGCGGAGTAGCTAGCGCTCGACCCGGAAGTCGGGGTCGGGGTCGGCCGAGGGGCCGGCCCGCTCGACCGCGACCGCGCCGACGTCCGCCGTCGGCGGGCCGCCCCACAACAGCCGCGCCAGCCGGTCGAGGGCCGCCGGGTCGCCCTGGGCGACGACCCGGACCGACCCGTCGGGCTCGTTCCGGACCCAGCCCGTCAGGCCCAGCGTCCGGGCCCAGCGGCGGACGTAGCGGCGGAAGCCGACGCCCTGGACGCGGCCCGTGACGACGGCCGAGAGCTGCCCGGCCGACGCGTCCCCGTTGACTCGGCCCGCCTCGGGCGCGTCGCCGAGGCGGGCCGGGTCGGGGCCGTCCGGCTCAGGCACCGGCCGGGAGCAGGCCGCGGCTGTCGGCCCAGCTGCGGAACCCGGTCTCGAGCTGCTCGAACGAGTCGAGCACGAACAGCTTGGGCTGCAAGTGCCACACGTCGTAGTCCTGCGCGATCACGGCGTCGACCGAGAACGGGACCTTCTCGACCTGGTCGCTCAGCGCGTGCTGGACCTCGTCCTTCGACGACAGGATGCCGGCCCCGAAGATCCGCTCGCCCTCGTCCTGCTTGATCAGACCGAACTCGACGGTGAACCAGTGGAGCCGCTCCAGCGACTGCCGGTCCTCGCCCTCGGCGTGGAGCGCCGACTGGCCGAACAGGTGGTAGAAGTCGGCCAGGGCCGGCTCGGTCAGCATCGGCATGTGGCCGAACATGTCGTGGAAGCAGTCCGGCGCCGGCGTGTAGTCGAGCTCGTCCTTGCGGCGGATGTAGTCCGTCGACGGGAAGACGCGGTCGGCGAGCAGGCCGAAAAAGTCCCGCTCGTGGAGCAGGCCCGGGATCCGGGCGATGGTCCAGCCGGCGGCGGCCTCCATCCGGCGGCTCAGGTCCTTGAGGTGCGGGATCTCCTGGGCCGTCATGCCCAGCGTCTCGACGCCCTCCAGGTAGGCCTCGCCGGCCCGGCCGGGCAGCATCGACATCTGGCGCTTGAACAGGAACCGCCAGTTGTCCTGGCTCTCCTGGTCGTACACCGGCGGGACGATCTCGTCGCCGATGGGCGGGGTGCCGTCGAGCGTCTGGGGGACGCAGCGGGGGTCCACCTCCTTGCCGTCGGCGGGGGGCTTCTCGTAGGCGGAGACGGGGGCGTCGGTCGAGGGGTCAGTCACGGGAATCAGGAGAATGGAAGGGCTTCCGAAAGGTACGGAGGGCCGGAGGGCGCTCGTGCAGAATCCGGCCGGCCGTCGTGCGCCGTCGCCCGAAGGGGCGAGAAACGGAGGGGATGGAAGGGGCGGAGAGCGGGCCACTTCCCCATCTAGCGGTCCAGCCCATCTAGCGGTCCAGCGCGTCGTCGCGGACGTGGGCGCCGTCGTCGATCTTCTCGCGCGTCGCCACGACCGCGGCGGCGGCGGCGGCGAGGGCCAGCACGACCGTCACGACCCAGCCGGCCGTCGTCCCAAGAAAGCGCGGGACGACGAGGCCGGCGACGAAGCCGACGGACAGGGCGGCGACGAGGGCGGTCACCCAGCGGTAGTTGGTTCCGGACGTCATGGGTCGGGGGGTTGGTTGGCGCGGGTGGCGGACCGGAGGACGAGCGCAAGCAGCACGGTGGCGGCCAGCACGACGCCGGCGCGGGCGGAGGCGATGGAGGTCCACCCCAGCCCGAGCCGGACCGCCTCGACGGTCCAGTAGAGGTAGGCGGCGGCAGCGATGCCACCGCCGAAGGCCAGAACGAGGCGCTCCGTGGGAAGGTTCATGTCGCCGGAAGGCAAACGAGCGGTCTGGGTCTGCCCGCCTCGGCACCGAGGCGAGCCCGGCTCCGAGCCCGGCTCGGCCGCCTACGCACGTCTCGCCAGCCGCTCGACGGCGGCGACCTGGGACGCCGCGACGTCCGAGTAGGCCACCACCGCCGACTCGCAGGCGTCGTAGCCGCGGAGGCCGCGGGCGTCGCCCAACACGACGAGCGTGGTCGGGTGGGCCTCCATCATCCGCAGGGCGAACCGGCGCTCGCGCGCGTCGAGCCCGAACGTGCTCCAAGCGGCCGGCCGGGCGATGGTCGCGATCACCAGCCGCTCGGCCTCGTTGGCCAGCAGGCGGATCTCGTCGAACGGCTCGTCCTGGTCCTCGTGCGTCGGCTCGAGCTCGCGGTAGACGGCGCCGGGCAAGAGCCGGGCGACGGCCTCCCCCATCGGCATCGTCTCGGGCTCGTTGGGTCGCGGCGCGGGCTTGATGAGGACGACGAGGGTGCCCGCGCCGTCGCCCAGGTCGGGCAACGGGCCCCGAACGATCTCGACGGCGTCGCGCGCGACGCGCCCGGCGAGGGACTGGTGCTCGGGCGCGGCGACAGTCTCGGCCGGCAGCGGCGGCGTCCGGAACACGTCGGCGCCGAACCGGTCGCGCAACCGCTGGCGCAGCGCCTCGACGCGCGCGAGCGAGGCGTCGATCAGGGACTCGTCGAGCCGGCCCGAGCGGACCGCCTGGGCCAGCCCGGCCACCAGCGCCTCCGGGTCGACGGCGTCGACGAACAGGTCGACGCCGGCCTCGATCAGGTCGGCGGCCAGGTAGGCCTCGGTGCGGCCGTCGACCTTGGCGCCGGCCATCTGCAGGCTGTCGCTCACGACGACGCCCTGGAAGCCCAGCTCGTCACGGAGCAGGCCGCGCAGGATCGCCGGCGAGCGCGTCGCCGGGTTCTCGGGGTCCAGCGCCGGGTAGACGACGTGGGCCGTCATCACCAGGTCCACGCCGGCCTCGATGGCCGCGCGGAACGGGACCAGGTCGGTCGCCTCCAGGGTCGCCCGGTCGTCGCCGACCGTGGGGAGCTCGGCGTGGGAGTCGCCGGCCGTGCCGCCGTGGCCGGGGAAGTGCTTGGCGGTCGCGAACTGGCCCGCCTGGTGCACGCCCTCGACAAACGCCGTCGTCAGCTCGGCCACCCTCGCCGGGTCGTCGCTGAAGGCGCGGGCCCCGATGATCGGGTTGTCCGGGTTCCGGTCGACGTCGGCGACGGGCGAGTACGTCACGTGGACGCCGCACGCCAGCGCCTCCTCGCTCGCCTGGCGCGCGAACGTGCGGACGGTCTCGGCGTCGGCCGCCTGGCTGAACGCGGCGGCGTGGGGGTAGACGGTCCCCCCGGCCACCTGCTGCCCGAACCCGCGCTCCATGTCGGTCGTGACGAGCAGCCCGCGCTCGGACCGCTGCTGGAGCCGGGCCAGCGTCCCGCGCGTCTCGGGCCAGCGGCCGTTGAACAGGATGAGCCCGCCGACGGGCAGCCGGCTCAGCAGGGCGGCGACCTCGGCCTCCTGCTCGGTCGCGGTGACGGCCGGGGGCAGGTTGTTGCCCAAGCGGACGATGAGGAGGCCGGCGGCCTTGTCTTCCAGAGAGAGGGGCACAGAGATGGGAGAGGTGTCGGGGTCGTACGGCGCTCCGCCCTCGGCCGATCCCCGACGTGGGACCGTGGGACGTGGGTCCCCGAGACGTAGCGAGTTCAGCCTCTCCGACTCCGGGCCCAAACGCACGCCCGACGCCTACGCCCCACGTCCTACTCCCACCGGTATAGCCCCTCCGCCTCGACGATGGCGCGGACCGGGTCGGGGACGAGGTAGCGGACGGTCTTCCCCGCCGCGAGGCGCGCGCGGACCTCCGAGCTCGACACGTCCAACGACGGGCCATCGACGACCGTCACCGCGTCCGCCAGCCACCCGGGGAGCGCGCCGAGGTCGACGGTGTCGCCGGGCCGGCGGTACACGACCAGCCGCGCCAGCTCGGCGATGGCGCGGGGCTCGCGCCAGTTCGGGAAGCCCGCCAGGCTGTCCCCGCCGATCAGCAGAGCGAGGTCGCCCGCCTCGGTACCGAGGTCGCGGAGCGTGTCGACGGTGTAGCTCACGTCGCCGCGCGCGACCTCCAGGTCGGACGCCTCGAACCGGTCGTTGCCGGCGACGGCGGCCCGGACCATCCGCAGCCGCGCGTCGGCCGGCGCCAGCGTCGGGTCACCTTGCTTGTGGGGCGGCGTGGCGGCCGGCACCCAGAGCACGCGGTCGAGCCCGGCCGCCTGGGCGCACGCCTCGGCGACAACCAGGTGGCCGACGTGGGGGGGGTTGAACGAGCCGCCGAAAACGCCGGTCATGGGGACTGAGGACTAAGGACTGAGAAGATGTCCGCCACCCGCCGACAGCGCCACCCCACGCATCGGCTCGTTTCCCTTTCCCCATCTTTACGAGCCCAGCGCGGCCTCGTCTTCGCAGAATCCCCAGATCGCCGGGCCGGGCCGGCCTCTAGCTTGTCCGGCTCTGTCCCGCGCCCCTCCGCGGGCCTGCCCGGCACCCGGCCGGGACCGCAGGCGGAGGGCCAAGCCCGCACCCCCATGTACGCAATCGTCGAGATCGCCGGCAAGCAGTTCAAGGCTGCCGAAGGCGATCGCCTCTACGTCCCCCGTCTCAAGGCCGAGGTCGGCGACTCGGTCACGTTCGACCGCGTCCTGCTCACCTCCGGCGACGGCGGCGTCTCCGTCGGCGCGCCGACCGTGAGCGGCGCCTCGATCACCGCCGAGGTCCTGGCCCACGTCAAGGGCGACAAGATCATCGTGTTCAAGAAGAAGCGCCGCAAGGGCTACCGCGTCAAGAACGGCCACCGCCAGCCGTACACGCAGATCAAGATCGGCAGCCTGTCGGTCAACTAGTCCCGGCTCACGCACGCTCCAGACCCCCAACGACATGGCACACAAGAAAGGCGTCGGCTCGTCCAAGAACGGCCGCGACTCCAACCCGAACATGCTCGGCGTGAAGTCCCCCGGTGGGGCCACGATCCACGCCGGCACGATCATCGTCCGCCAGCGCGGGACCAAGTTCCACCCCGGCGTCAACGTCGGCCGTGGCAACGACGACACGCTCTTCGCGACCGCGACGGGCCGCGTCCGCTTTCAGACCGCCCGCGGCGGCCGGAAGACGGTCCACATCGACGCGGTCGAGGCGTAGCCTCCGCCCGCCTCGGCACCGTGCTCGGCGCCCCTGCAGCTTCGGCCGCGGGGGCGCCGTCCGTTTTCCCCTCCTCCCCATGACCATCCTCCCCCGCCTGGTCGTCTTCGACCTCGACGACACGCTGCTCGACCACCGCGCCGCCGAGCGGGCCGCCCTGGCCGACGTCCACGCCCTGCACGGCGAGCACCTGGGCCACCACGACCTCGCCCACGTCCAGGCGACGTACCACGCCTGCAACGTCCCGCTGTGGCGCGACTTCGGCGCCGGGCGGATCACCTCGGCCGACCTCAAGCGGCTGAGGAGCGAGCGGCTCCTGGCCGAGCTCGCGTGTGACACGCTGGAGCCGGCCGCGTTCAGCCGCGACTACCTCGACCGCTACGCGGCCCACTGGCGCTGGGCGGAGGGCGCCCGCGACGCCTACCACGCCGTCGCCGACGCCGTCCCGGTGGGCGTCCTGACGAACGGGTTCTCGGCCCAGCAGCGCGGCAAGCTCGCCCGGCTCCCCGAGATCGCCGAGCGCGCCGCGTTCGCGGTCGTCTCGGAGGAGGTCGGCGTGATGAAGCCGGACCCGGCCCTGTTCGAGCACGTCCGCGGCCTGGCCGGCGAGGTGCTCGGCGGGCCCGTCGAGGCGGGCGACCTGCTCTACGTCGGCGACTCGTACCACTCGGACGTGCTGGGCGGGACCGGCGCGGGCTGGCCCGTCGCCTGGCTCCACGGCGACGCCGGGCGCGCGCCCGAGGGCGCCTTCGTGGTCGACGACTGGCCGGACCTGCTGGCTCACCTGGGCCTCTCGGCCTAGCCCGTGCAGAGGCGCCGCCGCCCGCCTAACCGGGCCCGCCTCGGCGCCGAGGCGGGCCCGGTTAGTAGGTCACGCAGTCGAGGGCGGTGCACTGGCGCGTCGGGACCGGCCGCCGGGCGTCGACCGCGCGGAACGTGCCGGTCAGCTCGCCCGACGGGAACGGGAGCGAGACCGTCCCCTCGATCTCGGCGTAGCCGCCGGACGTCCGGACGGACGTGACCGTGACCGCCCCGTCCACGGTCGACTCGCGGCCTCCGCCCTCGTCGTCTACGAGCCGGGCGCTCTCGGCGACGACGCGGGCGACGTCTCCGGAGCGCTCCGCGGCCGCCTCGGGCAACACCAGCACGACCTCACGCCACGGGTACGCCGACGCGCCGTCGGACGGGCCGAATCGGAGCTCGACCTCGACCGTGCTCGGCGCGTTGCCGACCCGGTGGGACGCCGACCCGCCGACGCGCGCTTGCGCCTGGGCGTCGTAGCCCGTGAACGAGCCGACGTCGAGGTCGCTGCTGGTGCCGGAGTCGCATCCGGCGGCGACCACGACGAGGACAGCGAGGGCGAGGCGCATGGCGGGTGCGGAGGGACGGGCGCTAGGTACATCATTCCCCCACGCCGTCAAGGGCCGGCGGCGTGCCCTACAGGCCGATCTGGCGCAAGAAGATGCCCAGCGCGGCCGGGTACAGCAGGAGCGTCAGCGCGAGACCGCCCAAGGCGCCGCCGAGGTGGGCCTCGTGGGCCACGCGGCCGACCTCCTTCCTGGAGGCGTAGATCGACAGCACCACGTACAGCACGGCGAACAGGACGGCCGGCATCGGGATGATGAACATGATGCCCAGCATCGCGAACGGCTCGAACAGGCAGAACGAGAACAGGACGCCCGAGATGGCGCCCGAGGCGCCGACGGCCGAGTAGTCCGGGCGGTCCCGGTACTTCCAGTACGTCAGCGCGTTCGCGACCAGCTCCGAGCCGAGGTAGATCACCAAGAACCGCCCTGACCCCACCGCCTGCTCGACGTAGGGGCCGAAGTAGAACAGCGTGATCATGTTGAACAGCAGGTGCGTGAACCCGACGTGGACGAACCCGGCCGTGAGCCACCGGGCCCACTCGTGCTCGCGGACGACCCGGTACGGCTTGAACGCCCACCGGTCGATGAGGGCCGGGTTCGCGAGGAGCGTGTAGGCGCCGATCGCCACGTTCAGCACGAGCATGAACAGGGTGACGGGCGGGAGCGCGAGGAGGTCTTGGAGCACGGGGGCGGCGGAGGGACGGCTACCTTACCCGCCACATCCCGCCGTGCTCCGCCCGTGTCCCGCCCGCTGCTGCTCGCCCTGGCCGTCGCCCTGCTGGGCGCGTGCGGCGACGACGTCCGCGGGCCCTACGTCGGCACCTGGCGCGCAGCCGGGGCCGACTCGCTCGACATGCGGTACCAGTTCTTCGCCGACGGGACCGCCCGGATCGTCGAGCGGGCCGGCGCCGAGCCCCAGGTCTACGAGGCCCGCTACCAGATCGTCGGCGACTCCGTGCTCACGCTCCAGTGGCTCGACGGGGCGGCCCCCGACGGCCGCTTCCCCATCCGGCTCGACGGCGACACGCTGCGGCTGGGCAACCCGGCGAGCGGCCTCCGGACCGCCTGGGTCCGGCTGTAGGGCACACGGCAAGGCCGCGGCCGAGTGGGCCCGCCTCGGGCCCGAGGTGGAGGGAGTCGCCCGCGACCTTCCGGTGCCGACACGACGCCCCACCCCTCTACAACAGCGTGTCGATCCAGGTCCACAGCTCCGCCAGCCCCTGCTTCTTCTCGGACGACGTCAGGATGGTCGGCAGTTCGATCCCGTAGGGCGCGAGGTAGGCCTTGATCTCCGCCACCGCCTTCTGGCGCGCGTTGGCCCCCAGCTTGTCGGCCTTGGTGAGCGCGATGAGGTGCGGGGCCGGGCTGTCGCGCATGATGGCGAGCAGCTCGACGTCCATCTTGGTCATCCCGTGGCGGCTGTCGACCAGCTGGACGACCGCGCGCAGCGTGCCCTCCTCGGCCCGCTCGGTGACGTAGCGCCCGATAAACTGCTGCCACCGCGCCCGCTGCGCCTTCGACACCTTGGCGAACCCGTAGCCCGGCAGGTCGACCAGGAACACGTCGGGGTGGCCCTGGGGGTTCGGGTTGACCGCGTAGTAGTTGAGCGCCTGCGTCTTGCCCGGCGTGCCGGACGTCTTGGCGAGCTGCTTCCGACCGAGCAGCGCGTTGAGCAGCGAGCTCTTGCCCACGTTCGACCGCCCCACGAACGCCACCTCGGGCGCCGTCGGTGGCGGCAGCGTCGCCCACGACGGGGCGGCCAGGACGAACTCGGCGTGCTTGACTTTCATAGAGGCAGGAGGGAAAAGGCGAGGGGCACGGAGCAGGCAGGCTCTCCGCCCCTCGCCCCGTGCCCCTCGCCCTAGGCCCGCCGTCGCTAGGCGACGCTGGCGAAGTGGTCCGCGACGGTCTCGCCGATGGCCGCCGGGCTCTCGACGGTCGTGATGCCCGCCTCGCGCATGGCGTCGAGCTTGGCCTCGGCCGTGCCCTTGCCGCCCGAGACGATGGCGCCGGCGTGGCCCATCCGGCGGCCCGGAGGCGCCGTGCGGCCCGCGATAAAGCCGAACACCGGCTTCTTGACGTGGTCCTTGACGAACTGGGCGGCCTCCTCCTCGGCCGACCCGCCGATCTCGCCGATCATCACGATGGCCTCCGTCTCCGGGTCGTCGTTGAACAGGCGGATCGCGTCGATGAACTGGGTCCCGATGATCGGGTCGCCGCCGATGCCGATGGCCGTCGTCTGGCCCAGGCCGGCGCGCGTCAGCTGGTCGACGGCCTCGTAGGTCAGCGTCCCGCTGCGGGACACGACGCCGACGGTGCCCGGCGAGAAGATCATCGTCGGCATGATGCCGACCTTGACCGAGGCGCCCGGGGTCAGCAGCCCGGGGCAGTTCGGGCCGACCAGCCGGACGCCCTTCCGGTCGACGTAGGGCTTGACCGGGACCATGTCCTGGACCGGGATCCCCTCGGTGATGCAGATGACGGTGTCGACGCCGGCGTCGGCCGCCTCCAGGATCGCGTCGGCCGCGAACGGGGGCGGCACGAAGATGACCGACACGTTGGCCCCCTCCCGCTCGACCGCCTCCGAGACCGTGTTGTAGACGGGCCGGTCGAGGTGGCTCGTGCCGCCCTTCCCGGGCGTGACGCCGGCCACGACGTTCGTGCCGTACTCGATCATCTGCTCGGCGTGGAAGGACCCCTCCTTGCCGGTGATGCCCTGGACGACGAGGCGGGTGTTCTGGTCGATGAGGATGCTCATAGAGTGGTTCTGTGTTCGTGGGTCAGGGGAGAGAGTCTGAGGGCCGACGGCCGAGGCCCCGGGCGGCGAACCCCGGACCCCTGGGCCGTGGCCCCCGACGGGCTACGCCCGCGTCTCCGAGGGGGGCTCCGGGGCGGGCGACGGCGGCGCCATCTGCTCGGCGACGGGCGCCGAGGGCTGGGCCTGGGCCGGCGGGGACGGCGGGATCTGGGGCCGGCGCGGCGGCTCGACGGTCAGCTCCTGCTTGATCTCGTTGGTGGCGTCCTTGAACTCGCGGATCCCCTTGCCCAGGCCGCGCGCGATCTCGGGGATCCGCTTGGCGCCGAACAGGAGGAGCACGACGAGGAGGATGGCGATGATCTCGAACGGTCCGAGGCTGCCCATGGGAGTGCGGAATGGAGTGGGGTCGAAAGTACGTGCCCACCCCGAACGAGTGCCCGGGCCCGGGCGTCTTCGCGGAGACCACAGCGCCGCAGAGGCCGGTAGCCCATGGGAGGGGGCCAGCCGACAGGTGGCCCAGCGGTCGAAGCCGTAGAGACCGGACGCCTCCCCCCACCTCGGGCCCGAGGTGGACGCCCCCGGCCGCACCGTGCCCGCCGGCCACTGTACTGAGCTGAGCGCTCGTCGCCGCCGACTCGCCACCGCCCTCCCCCGCCGCCCGTAGCTTGCCCGACGTCTCCCCACGCCCCATGCCGACCCTCGACCGCGACGCCGTCCACGCCTGGCCCAAGGCCGAGCTCCACTGCCACCTCGACGGGTCCCTCCGCCTCGGGACGCTGCTGGAGCTGGCCGAGGCCCAGGGCAAGATCGACCTCCTGCCGGCGGCCGACGAGACGGCGCTGGCCGACGAGCTCCGCAAGATCGACAGCTCGCCTACGCTGGAGGAGTACCTCAAGTGGTTCGGGTACTCGCTCCCGGTCATGCAGACGCGCGACGCGCTCCACCGGATCGCCTACGAGCTCGCCGAGGACATGGCCCGGGACAACGTCCGCTACCTCGAAGTCCGCTACGGGCCCATCCTGCACACGGACGAGGGCTTGACCATGTGGCAGGTGAACGACGCCGTGCTGGCCGGGCTCGCCGACGCCGAGCGGGACCACGGCATCCGAAGCGGCGTCATCGTGTGCGGCCTGCGCGACCGGCGCGAGAGCGCGTCGCTCGCCCAGGCCGAGCTGGCCGCGAGCTACCGCGGGCGGGGCGTGATCGGGTTCGACCTGGCCGGCGGCGAGCGCGGCAACCCGGCCGACCTGCACGGCTCGGCGTTCTACCTCGCCCGCAAGGAGCTCCTCAACATCACCGTCCACGCGGGCGAGAGCTTCGGGCCGGCCTCGATCCGCCAGGCCCTGTTCAAGTGCGGGGCCCACCGGATCGGGCACGGCGTCACGCTGGGCCAGGACCCCGAGCTGCTCCGCTACGTCGTCGACCGCCAGATCCCGCTCGAGGTCTGCCCGACCTCGAACGTCCAGACCCACGTCGTCGCGAGCTACGAGGCCCACCCGGTCGCCGAGTACGTCCGGGCCGGCGTCCCGGTCACGATCAACACGGACAACACGCTGTTCAGCCACACCACGACGACCGACGAGCTGTGGCTGGCCCACACGCGCTGCGGGATCCCGGCCGACGCGCTCCGCGAGATCGTGCTCAACGGGTTCCGCCACGCGTTCCTGCCCCACCGCGACAAGCGGGCGCTCCTGGCCGAGGTCGCCCCGCTCGTCGCCCTGCCCGCCTGACCATGCGGCTCCTGCTGCCTGCCCTCCTGCTTCTGGCCGCCTGCGCGGCCCCGGACCGGGGCGCGGCCCCCGCCTCGGCCGAGCCGTCGACCGAGGCGGGCTCGCCCGGACCGGAGGCGACGCCCGACGGCGAGCCCATCGTCGAGCGCAACTTCGACGCGGCCGCCTGGATGCGGGCCGTCGAAACGGCCACGACCGACCCCGAGCGGGTCGCGCTCTCGGCCCGGCTCCTGGACGCCGTCGACTGGCGGACGGCGTGTGGCGAGGACGACCCGACGGCCAGCGAGCGCGGCGTGGTCCATCTGTTCCACTTGTCGCCGGCCGAGTCGCTCGCCGAGATCACCTGCCAGCGGTTCGCGTACCAGTCCACGTTCGCCCTCGTCGACGCCCGGGCGGGCCGGCCGCCCCGGCTGATCCGCGCGCTCGGCGTCCGCCAGGACGGGACGCTCTCGGCCGACACCACGGCGAGCTTTTTCGGGGTGATCTCCCACGACCCGGCCACGGCCGTTAGCCGGTTCGACGTGCTCACCAAGAGCGCCGGGCACGGCGGCTGCGGGACGCTCGCTCGCTACCGGCTGCTCGCCCAAGGCGGCGCCGAGGTGGAGCAGGTCCGCGCCTACGACGACTGCGACGAGCCGCTCGCGGCCCAGGACTGGCCCGTCACCTACCCCGACCGATGACCGTCACCGTCCACCCCGCCGCGGCCCTCGCGGGCACGCCCGCGCTCCCGGCCGACAAGTCGGTCGCCCACCGGGCCGCCCTCTTTGCCGCCATTGCCGACGGCGAGAGCGAGATCGTCGGGTTCTCGGACGCCGCCGATCCCCGGTCGACGCTGGCCTGCCTGCGGGCGCTGGGCGTCGAGTTCGAGGAGCGCCCCGACGTGCTCGGCGCCGACGGCACGCCGAGCCTGTTCGTCCGGGGCCGGGGCCTGGACGGGCTGGTCGGCCCGGCCGGCCCGCTCGACTGCGGCAACTCGGGCACGACGATGCGGCTGCTCGCGGGCCTGCTCGCCGGGCGTCCGTTCGCGACCACGCTCGTCGGCGACGACTCGCTCTCGGGCCGGCCGATGGGCCGCATCGCGACGCCGCTCGGCCAGATGGGCGCGCGGATCCGGATGAGCGACGGCCACGCGCCCCTGGTCGTCGAAGGGGGGTCGCTGTCGGGGATCACCTACCGGTTGCCGGTCGCCTCGGCCCAGGTCAAGAGCGCCGTCCTGCTCGCCGGCCTGAGCGCGAGCGGGACCACGACCGTCGTCGAGCCCGTCGCCACGCGCGACCACACCGAGCGGATGCTCCAACTCGACGCGATGACGGTCGGCGGCGAGCGCCACGTCTCGGTCGACGGCGGCACGCGCGTCCGCGCCCGCCAATGGGTCGTGCCGCGCGACGTGTCGGCGGCGGCCTTCTTCCTGGTCGCCGGCAGCGTCTCGGAGGCGGCCACGATCCAGCTCACGGCCGTCGGCCTCAACCCGACCCGGAGCGGAGTCCTGGACGTGCTCCGCGCGATGGGCGCCGACATCCGGACGTCGAACGAGCGCGAGCGCGGCGGCGAGCCCCTGGGCGACCTGCGCGTCGAGGCGCCCGGCGGGCTGGTCGGCGTCGAGATCGGGGGCGCCATCGTGCCCAACCTGATCGACGAGATCCCGGTGTTGGCCGTCGCCGCGGCGTGTGCCCAGGGGCGGACGGTCATCCGCGACGCCGAGGAGCTCCGCGTCAAGGAGACCGACCGGATCGAGGCCATCGCCGACGTGCTCCGCGCGATGGGCGCCGACGTCGAGGAGCGGCCCGACGGGCTGGTGATCGAGGGCGGCCGGCCGCTCCGGGGCGCCGAGGTCGACGCCCGCGACGACCACCGGATCGCGATGGCCGCCGCCGTCGCCGCGCTCGTCGCCGACGGGCCGACGACGATCCACGGGGCCGAGGCCGCCGCCGTCTCGTTCCCCACCTTCTGGGACGCTCTGGAGAGCGTCGCCGCCGGGTCCGTCGACCACGAGTAGCCCCACCTCGGTGCGGCGGTGGGCCGCCCGGCCGGGGGCGGCCTCGGGTCCCCGCCGACGCCGCCGAGGTGGGCGTTGACGTCTGGAAGCCGCCCGCGCCGACAGCTACTGGTTGCTCGCCGCGATCCGGGTCCAGACCAGCACCGCGCCGCACGTGTCGTTCGACTTCTGGTACGAGTACTCCAGCGGCATCTCCGACGGGCCCCGGTAGATCTCGATGGCCGCCACGTCGTCGAACGGGAGCGCGTCGATGTTGGCCGCGATGTAGGCCATCTCGGTCCCGTCGAGGTAGACCGTCATCAGGCACCCCCGCCGCCGCGAACTGACCAGCTGGGCCTGCCCGCCCGCGCGCTGGACGCGCACGCCTGCTACGGGCCCGAAGATGTCCGAGAACAACGTCGCCCCGCGCCGGTCGAGCTCCTCACGAGTAAAGAACACGCCCGT
The DNA here is from genome assembly GCA_963740235.1 of uncultured Bacteroidota bacterium. Taxonomy (GTDB): domain Bacteria; phylum Bacteroidota; class Rhodothermia; order Rhodothermales; family Rubricoccaceae; genus Rubrivirga. The sequence continues at coordinate 108,146 of CAVUDG010000006.1, read as the reverse complement.
GTGGTTCTCCCGACGGTCGAAGAAGCCCCGCCGCCGCAGGAGCGCGTCGTTGAGCGTCTCCGCCTCAACGAGCACGTCGCCCAGGTCGCGGGCGTCGGATCGGAGCGACAAGACCGTCAAGTTGGCCACGCCAGGCGCGACCACGACGAGGGTGTCGAGCGTCGCGTAGCCGGGGTACGAGACCATCAGCGGGACGTCGCCGACGGGCACGCCGCTAAGGTCCGCCCGGCCGAACGCGTCGACCGCGCCGCGGGCGCCCAGGATCTCGATGATGGCGCCCGGCAGCGGCCCGCCGGTGTCCCCGCCTCGGACAACGAGCGAGAGGTCGGCCTCCTGGGCCGAGGCGGCTACAGCGCCGCCGACGACGGCACAGACGAGGAGGGCGAGGGTCGTAGGACGCATCATCTTGTCTCGGGCGCTGTGGACAGGCAAGAAAGGAAACGGGGCGGCCCAGCACAACGCCAGGCCGCCCCGTGGTCACTACCGGAAGCGGGACGCTAGACGTTCGGGTTCGCGTTCCGCTCGGTCTGCGTCAGCGGGAAGTACTGCTGCTTCCCGGCCGCGAGGTGGAAGATCCCGAACCGGCGCTGGTCCGGCAGGCGCAGGCCCTGCGTGAACAGCTCGCGGTCGCGGGCCTCGATCAGGGCGTCCTGGTCCACGCTGTCGAGCTCGTCGAGCTCGCGCGAGGCGCGGACGGCGTTGATCCGGTCGAGCGCGTCGTCCGAGTCGCCGCCGTCGAACAGGTCGGCCTCGGCCAGGATGAGCGCGTTCTCCTGCCACGAGAGGAACGGGATCGGGTCGCTGTTCATCAGGTACAGCGCCTGGCGGTAGTACGGAGTCGTGTCGGAGGCGGCAGCCGGCGGAGCCCGCTCCACGAGCGTCCGCGAGTCCTCGGCGTCGTAGTCCGCGAAGCGCGAGTCGATGCTGACCTGGGTCCGGCCGCGGCCGCCGTTGCTCCACCAGTCGTTGGCAGACGTCGAGGCGTAGTTGCCGGTGTAGTCCGGGTCGGTCGACTGGAGCCCGTTCTGGGCGAACTGAGCGGCCTGGCCGCGGTTGCCCCCGAACAGGGCGATCCGAGCGCGCAACGTGTTGATCGTCCGCCGCTCGTAGTCCGTCGAGGCGAGGCCGGCCGCCGTGGCCAGCTTGGCGTCGGCCTGGGCGTAGAGCTCCGACGTCGGGATCGGCGCCGACGGGTTGTTCTGGTCGAGCGAGATCGGGGCGCCGCCGGTCGTGGCGTCGGTCCCGAAGTACGTCCCGAGGAAGTAGCGCGCGATGGCGCCGTGGAAGTTGGCCGCGTAGCGGGCCGAGCGCTCCGACTCGGCGCCGGCGGCGTCGGACGAGAACGTGATGGTCTCGTCAACGCGCCGGAGCAGGTCGTCGGCGCCGTAGCGGTACTCGTTGATGGCCGAGTACATGTTGTCGACCGTGTTGTTGTCGAACAGGATCTCCCCGCGGTCGATCTCGCCGAACGTCGGGAACGTCGAGTTCTGGACGGCCTGGTTGAACTGGCCGGCGTCCGAGAGCAGGTCGGCGTTGAGGGCCGTCTGGTCGTAGGCGTCGTTGAAGCCTTCCTTGACGCCCGTGATCAGGAACGGGACCTGGGCCTGGCTGTCGAGCGAGTCGCTGACGACGCGGTCGATGGGGCCGTCGACGTCCTCGACGAACGAGTCGCAGCCGGTGATGGCCGCGCCGCCGACGAGCAAGAGCCCGGCGAGCCCGGTGGTAATAGTGTATCGCATGGTGGGTATTGGGTCCGGGTGGGCCCGGCGGACCACCGAGGTGGCCCGCCGGACGGTCCGGGAGTGCTTAGATGCCGAGCGAGAGCGTGAGGTAGTACTGACGCGGGTTCTGGAGCGTCAGGAAGTCCGAGCCGCGCGAGAGGCTCCGGGCGCCGTTGAAGTTGACCTCGGGGTCGAGGCCGTCGTAGAGCGACGACTGGAACACGTTGCGAGCGGAGAACGCCAGCGACGCCGTCCGAACCCGGTCGAGGCCCGGCGTCTGCGCCAGGATCCGCCCGAGGTTGTACCGGACCGAGACCTCGCGGAGCTTGATGTAGTCGGCGTCCCGGACGAAGTTGGTCGGGAAGCGACGGTCCGTCTTCGCGTAGGCGTTGGCCGCGTCGATGTACTCCTGCGAGCCCGGCGTCAGGTTCGGGAGGTCGTCCGTGGCCCCGATGCCGAGCTGGTCGGCGAGCTCGTTCCGCTGGACGTAGTTGCCGAACTGCGACCGGAACCGGTCGGTGTTGTTGTACACCGACAGGCCCGTGGCCCAGTCCGCCAGGGCGTAGACCGTGAAGTCCTGGAACAGCGTGAGGTTGGCCGTGAACGACCCGTTGTACTTCGGGTACGGAATCCCGAGGAAGCACCGGTTGTCCTCGACGTTGCAGTTCGAGTCGAGGGCGTTGCCCGCGTCGTCGACCTGGACGCCCGTGTCGACGCCGGTGTAGACGCCGGCCTCGTTGAACGTGGCCCCGTTGACCGGGGTCACGAAGAACGCCGAGCGAGGCAGGCCGGGCTTGATCACGTTGACGTCGAAGCCGTCGAACAGGTCGGGAAGCGGGTTGCCCGCCTCGTCGACACCGACCGACTTCACGTCGTTCGTGGTGTAGCTCGCGATGATGCCGAGGTCGATGGTCGCGATGTCCGAGGAGTAGGGGGTCGCGTTGAGCGCGAACTCCAGGCCCTGGATCGAGATCTCACCGACGTTGAACGGGACCGACGAGGCCACCAGGCCCGTCGACGGCGCCAGCTGGCGGCCGAAGATGGACTCGTTGGCCTGCTGGTAGTAGTACGAGAACTCGATGCCGATCCGCTCGGCGATCTCGAGGTCGATGCCGGTCTCGAACTCCGAGATCCGCTCGGGCTCGATGGCCACGTTGCCGATCTGGGACGGCGAGGCGCCGGCCCCGTCGCCGCCGACCTCGGCCGCGTACAGGATGGCGATCGGGTCGAACGAGCTCAGGGAGCTGGCCGCTCGCGCCGTAGGCGGCGCGGAGCTTCAGGATCGAGAACAGCGACGGGACCGCGTCGAACCGGTCGAGCCGGACGGCGGCACGGGCCAGCGGGTAGACCACGCTCGGCGCGTTCTGGCCGATCGTCGAGGCGTAGTCGTTCCGGAAGCCGACCGTCGCGAAGTACGTGTCCTTGAAGTCGACCGACTGCTCGGCGATGATGCCGATCTGACGGAGGTTGTTGAAGAACTCGCCCGAGAACTGGTACTCGGCGCCAGCGCCGGCGTCCTCGATCAGGTTCGTCGCGAAGTCCTGGATCCCGAACGTGAACGTCCGCAGGCGACGGTCGAAGCCCTGGACGCCGACCGAGGTCGCCGCGTTTAGGTCGGCCGTCGGGCGGTACTGGTACCGACCGTTGACCAAGAACGAGATCTGGTCGTTGGCGCGGGTGTAGACCTGGCGCTCACCGTTCGTCCGTCCGGAGTAGACGAAGTTGGACGGGAACGTCTGGTCACCGCGCGTGTCGCTCGCGTCGAGACCGGCCTGGGCGCGGAGCGTCAGGTTCGGGATCGGCGTGTAGCGGGCCTCGAACGAACCCAGGAACTGGTTCGTCAGGTACTCCGACCGGATGTTGTTGACGGCGGCCGAGTCGGTGAACTGGTACGAGGTCGGGAAGAGCAACGTGTTGCCCAGGTAGCCCAGGATGTTGTTGTCGTTCTGGGGCTGGCCGACCGAGTTGTAGTTGTACGACGACGTGGCCGAGAGCTGGAGGTTCGAGAGCGGGAACGCCTCGAAGTTGGCCCGGATGTTCCGCCGGTTCTGGAAGTTGGTCGGCAGGATGCCGTCCTCGTCCCGGTAGTCGAACTGGGTGAAGTAGCGGACCGCCGAGGACCCACCGGAGACCCCGATGGTGTGTTGCATGATGCCGCCGTCCTGGAAGATGGCGTTGGCGTCCTCGAACGTCTCCCCACCGGTCAGCGGGTCGTAGTCGAACTGCTGCTGGTTGACGCCGGTCGTCCCCGAGTAGTTGATCTGGAACGGGAGCGGCGAGTTGCCGCCGCCACCGAGCTGGCCGCGCTTGGTCGTGATGATCACGACGCCGTTGGAGGCGTCGGTCCCGTAGAGCGCCGCCGCGGCGGGCCCCTTGAGCACGTCGATCGTCGCGATGTCGTCCGGGGCGAGCCCGCTCAGCGCGCCGATCCCCTGGCCGCCGGCGCCGAGGCCGTCGTACTGGGCGTTGTCGACGCGGATGCCGTCGATGTAGATCAGCGGCTGGCCGTCGCCGTTGAGGCCACCGCCGCCACGGACGTTGAACCGGATGCCGCCGCCGACGTTGCCCGACGAGGGCTGGACGGAGACGCCGGCCACCTTGCCGTTGAGCAGCTGGTTGACGTCCGAGTACTGCTGGATGTCGGTGAGGTCGGCCGCGTTGATGCGCGAGACGGCGACCTCCGAGCGGGAGAGCGACCGCTCGGAGAGCGCGCCCGTCACGACGACCTCCTCAAGACCCGTCAGGTCGGCCTGGAGCCCGAAGTTCAGCGTCGTGGTCTGGCCGGCCCGGACGACGACCGACTGGGTCGTCTGGGGGACGTAGCCGATGAACGAGGCCGTGACGGTGTACGTCCCGGCCGGGACGTCGAACGAGTAGTTCCCGTCGAGGTCGGTGGCCGCGCCGACGCCGGCCTGGCCGACGATGACGACGGTCGCCGTCGGGAGCGTGGCCCCGTTGGCGGTGTCGATGATTTGGCCGGCGATGGTGCCGGTCTGGGCGAGTGCCGGCCCGGCCCCGAAGAGGGCGAGGAGCATGGCGAGCACGCCGCCGAGAGCGCCGGGTCCGGCGCTTCGTGTACGAAATGTCATGGTTGAGGTGGTGGTGTGTGGGCTGACGCCGCTGGACCGGGTGGGGACCGGAGCGCGCCGTGGCCGTCCGCCGAGGACGTGGGCGCCTCCGTTTTCCATTCCGGGGGGGCAGCAATGAGCAATGATACCCGTCCTCGCCTGGCTTTGGGCTCAGGTTCTCCCCCGGCGCCCTTCAGCGGCCTGCGGACGGTCCCACACCGGCGGCGGACGGTTCATTCCCGTCCGCGAACCGTCGGCCGCCGGGCCGAGGGATCCCAGAGGTGGGCCGAGAGGTCGACCCGGTCCGCCTCGGCGAACGCGACGCCCTCCGACCGGAGCCGCTCCGCCATGGCCGTCGGCGTCGGGAAGTGGCGGCGGCCCGTGAGCCGGCCCTCGCGGTTGACGACCCGGTGGCAGGGGAGCGCCCAGGGGTCGGCCGAGACCGAGGCCGTGAGCGCCCAGCCCACCCCGCGCGACGCCCGAGGCGCGTCCAGTGCCTGCGCGATCAGGCCGTAGGTGGTCACGCGCCCCGGCGGGATCCGGGCGACGACCTCGTAGACGCGGGCGTAGAACGTGGGCTCGTCGGGCACAGACGCGGGCGGTGAACCGCCGGAGAGTACGCCCGGCCGTGAGCGGCGCCGCCGGTCCGGCCTCGGTATCCTCCGGGGTCTCCCCTCTCGTGCCCGTGTCGTTCGTCTCCCCGGCCCCCGACGGCCCCCTCACCGCCGACGAGCGAGCGCGCCGCGAGGCCGCTTTCGCCGACGCCCTCGTCACCCGGCTCCCCGGCCTGGATGTCGGCCGCGTCCGACACGGGGTCGCGCTGGCGCCCTACACGACGTTCAAGATCGGCGGCCCGGCCGACGTCTTCTTCGAGGCCCACTCGGCCGACGAGCTGGCGGCGGCGGTCGGCGCGGCGCGCGAGACCGACGTCCCGTTCTTCCTGCTCGGCCTGGGCGCCAACATCCTGATCGGCGACGGCGGGTTCCGGGGTGTCGTCGTCCGCAACCGGGCGGCCCACATCTCGGTCGACGCCGAGACGGGCCGGGTCGAGGCCGAGAGCGGGGCCGTCGTCTGGCCCGACCTGATCGAGGCGACGCTGGCGGCCGGCCTGAGCGGGCTCGAGCACTACGCCGGCATCCCGTCGACCGTCGGCGGGGCGCTCTGGCAGAACTTGCACTTCCTCTCGCCCCCGCCCGAGCGCGAGCGGACGATGTTCGTCGAGGAGGTTGTGGAGTCGGCCGACCTGCTCGGCGCCGACGGCGAGCGCCGGACGGTCGGTCACGCGTGGTTCGACTTCGGCTACGACTACTCGACGCTGCACGTCACCGACGACCTGGTCCTGAGCGCGACGTTCCGGCTCGCCCCGGCCGATCCGGCCCGGCTGCGCGAGATCGTCGAGGCCAACCTGGAGTGGCGCGGGGCCCGCCACCCGCCGCTCGACACCCAGCCCTCGGCCGGGTCCATCTTCAAGAAGATCGACGGGGTCGGCGCGGGCCGCCTGGCCGACTGGTGCGGCCTCAAGGGGACCCGCATCGGCGGGGCGATGGTGACCGAGCGCCACGCCAACATCCTGATCAACACGGGCGGGGCGACGGCCCGCGACGTCCGCCACCTGATCGCCTACGTCCAGGAGACCGTCGAGCGCGAGCAGGGCTACCGGCTGAGCACCGAGGTCGGGATGGTCGGCGACTTCGGCCGCCTCGGCGACCTGCCCGAGGCGGGCTGGGAGAACGCCGACGGGTTCGCCGACGGGGTCCCGCCGGGCGGCCACCCGGAGGCCCACCGCGACGCCGAGCGCCGCTGAGCGGCACGCGCGGTCAGGACTCAGGCCGGTCGAGGCGCCCCGCGCGGCGTCTTGGGGGCGTGGAACGTGCCGGCCGGCTTGAGTCGGACGGCGGGCTGGCCGATGGGGGGACGATGGATCCTTCCTCTCGAGACCTCGCCACCGACCTGCTCTTCGCCGCCGGGCGCGGGCAGATCGCCCCGCGCTACCAGCCCGTCGTGGCACCGGCCTCGGGCGCCGTCGTCGGGCTCGTGGTCCGGCCGGAGTGGGCGCACCCGGAGCTCGGCCCGCTGCCCGGCGACCAGTTCCTCCCGGTCGCCGACCGGCTGGGCCTGCGCGCCGACCTGGACCGCTGGACGCTGGAGACGGCCTGCGCCGAGCTGGCGCGGTGGGGCGGCGAGGCCGTCGACGCGCTGTCCGTCGTGCTCGTCCCGTGCGCCGCCGCCACCCTCCGCGCGCCCGGCTTCGCCGACGGCGCCCGGGCCTCGGCCGACCTCTCGGGCCTGCCCGCCGACCGACTCGCCGTCGGCTGGCCCGACGCGTCGCCTCCCGCCGCCGTCCGCCGCGACCTCGCCGGCCTCGGCCTGGGCCTGGCCGTGATCGCCGGGGACCCGGCGGGCGACCGGCTCGACGCCGGCGTGGTCGTGCTGACGCCGGCCGCGACCGACGCGCTCTACGCCTCGCCCGACGCCCAGCGAGCGGTCCGGGCCGCGTCTCGGCGCGGCGTCAAGGTCGTCGCCCGTCCGGCGGGCACCCTGGGCGCGCTCACGGCGCCCGAGGGCGTGTTCGCACTCGTCGGGGGCCTCCAGGCTGTGGCGGCGTCCCAGGTCCGGGCCGCACTGTCCGGCCGGGTCTCGGCCTGAGTCAGCCGCCGAGCGCGTCGACGAGCGCTTCGGGCCTCGGCGCGGATCGCGTCGGCGTCGTCGAGCGCGTCGAGCCAGTCCGTCGGGAACGCGTCCAGGCCGTGGAGCGCGCCGAGCAGCGCGCCCACGCACGCGCCCACGGCCGACGCGTCGCCGCCGACGTTGACGGCCGCCAGCAGCGTCGACTCGACGAGCGCGGGCGACCGGGCCACCATCGCGACGGCGAACGGGAACGCCTCGTCGGCGGCCGAGCCGGTCCCGGCGCAGACGTCCTGGAGGTCGAGCGGGTAGTCGTCGAGGTGGCCCGCGAGCCGACCGAGGCGGGCCGAGACGCGGTCGTCGCAGCCGAGCAGCTTCTCGCCGTCGGCGGCGGCCGAGCGCGCGGCGGCCAGGATCTCGGGCCCGGCGAGCGCGTCGGGGTCCTTGCCCAGGCAGATCCGCAGGGCGGCGATCTGGGCCGAGGTGGCGACGGCCGCGACCGGGTGGGGGTCGACGGTCTGGAGCAGCAGCCCCGCCCAGCGGACGGTCGCGAGGTCCTTGAGACCGCGGAGCCGGGCCTGGACGCCGAGCGGCGCGGCGCTGGCGGCCCCAGCGCTCGACGGCGACGCGACGGCGCCGCGGCGGAGCTCGGCCCCGGGCGCGAGCTCGGCCACGAACGCCGCGCGGACCTCCTCGGGGCTGTCGGGCGCGCCGGTCGCCAGCGCCCGCGCCAACGCCCGGGCCCGCTGCGTGTCGGCCGTCCACTGGCCGGCCGTCAGGTCGCCGCGCTTCTCGTCGGCCCGCATCTCCTTGATCCCCTTGTAGTAGGTCCGCACGTTCTGGTGGCTCAGCCCCTCGACGGGCATCCCCAGGGCGTCGCCCGACGGCGGAGCCGACGACGTGGCGACAGGCGGTCGCGGAAGGGAGCGGGCACGAGCGGGAGGGGCAGGGCGGCCGAGGCCGAGGGCCGTGCTATCCTGCCCGGCCCTCCCCCGTTCCCATGGCCTGGCTCTCCGGCGCCTGGGCCGTCGTCGCCAACGACGCCCGCCTCGAACTCCGCACGCGCGTCGCCCTGAGTGGGCTCGGCCTGTTCGTGGCCGCCTCGCTCGTGCTCGTCCGGATCGCGCTCGGCAAGGGCGTGCCGACGGTCCCGATCGCGGCGGCGCTGCTGTGGGTCGTGGTCGTGTTCGCGGCGGCGGTCGGGCTGGGGCGCGCGTTCGTGGCCGAGGAGGAGCGGGGGACGTCGCTGCTGCTCCAGCTCCACCTCCGGCCGAGCCAGGTGTTCGCCGGCAAGCTGGCGTTCAACGCGGCGCTGATGACGGCGCGTCGTGGCGCTCGCCGCGCTGGGCTTCCGGGTGCTGGTGCCGGTCCCGCTGGGCGCGCCGGGCGTGCTGGATCGCGGCCCTCGGGCTCGGCGCCGTCGGGATCGCGTCCGCGACGACGCTGCTGTCGGCGCTGGTCGCCCGGGCGCGGGCGGCCGGGCCGTTGCTGCCCGTGCTCGCGTTCCCGATCCTGGTCCCCATCCTGATCCCGGCCGTGGCCCTGACCGAGCTCGCCTCGGGCGCGTCGGCGGGCGCCTGGGCCGCCGCCCGTGGCGACCTCGTGCTGATGGCGTCGTACGCGGGCCTGCTCACGTCGGCCTCGTTCCTCCTGTTCGACTTCGTCTGGCGGGACTGAGCGGCGTCGGGGAGAGGCGACCGTCGGGACGCAGACGGCGCGGACGCCTCGCGGACGGGCCCGACGCGCGGCACCCGGGCCCCTCAGCGGACGCGACGGCGCTCCGCCTCGGCCCGAGGCGGAGGGGGCTCGGCCGAGCGTGACCTGCGGCCGCAGCCCCCTCCGGTCTCCCCCTGTTTTCACAGTGACCCGGGTGCGGCGGGCGCATCATGGGCGTTGACGCCCCGACCATGGACCGCGACCTCGCCCTCCCCCGCTACGGACTCGTGTACCGCCTGTTCGGCGTCGTCGTGGCGGTGTGGCTGACGGTCGTGCTGGCGCTCGGGCATCATGGGCCCGGTCTCGAACCTCCCGATCCTAGAGCACACCGCGCGGAACCTCTACTTCCACGTGCCGATGTGGTTCGTGCTCTACGCCGGGCGCCGTCGCCGGGGCCTGGCACGCGGGGCGCTACCTCGCGACCGGGCGGACGGTCCACGACGTCCGCTCGGAGGCGGCCTGGATGGTCTCGACGGTGGCCGGCGTGACGGCGCTCGTGACCGGCGTGATCTGGTCCCGGTTCACGTGGTACCAGGGGACCGGCCTGTGGTGGAGCCCCGAGCCGCGCCAGAACATGGTCGCCGTCCAGCTGTTGATCTCGGGCGCCTACTTCGTCCTGCGCGGCTCGCTCGACCGGCCCCGCCAGCGGGCGCGCCTGTCGGCCGTCTACGCGCTGTTCGCGACCGCCTCGATGCCGTTCCTGACCTACGTCCTGCCCCGCCGGATGGCGAGCCTGCACCCCGGCGCCGAGGGCAACCCGGCCTTTAGCGAGATGGACATCGCGGCCGACATGCGCTGGATCTTCTACGCCGCCGCCGTCGGCTTCCTGATGCTCGGCTGGTGGCTCTACACCCAGCGCGTCCGCGGCGAGGTCGCCGGGCTCCGCGTCGAGGCCCTGGCCGCGCCGGCCCCGTCCGCCGCCCCCGTCGTCACATGATGCTCCAGGCCGACACCACCATCGCCGTCCTCGACGACGGCGCCGTCCAGGCCACGACGGCCCAGCCCGCAGGGCATCGAGCGCGTCATGCTGGCCCAGGACAAGCTGCCCGTCGTGCTCGCCGTCGTCCTGGTGGTCTGGCTCGGCGTGCTGCTCCTGCTCGTTCCGGACCGACCGCCGCCTGGCCCGCCTCGAGCGCGAGCTCGACGCCCGACGACCGCTCAGCCCCTCCGCTACCACTGACCCCCATGCGACCCACGACCCTCCTCGGCCTCGCCTTCGTCGGCATCTTCGGCTTCCTCGTGGTCAACAGCTTCGGCGACCAGGTCGGCGGGCTGGGAGACGTTCGACGACGCCGCCGCGAGCGGCCGCAAGGCCCACGTCGTCGGGACCTGGGTCCGCGACGCGCCGTCGACCTACGACCCGTCCCGGAACGTGTTCACGTTCGTCATGTCGGACACGTCGGGCACGACGCGGCCCGTGGTCTACGCCAACCCCAAGCCGGCCAACTTCGAGGACGCCGAGCGCGTCGTGGTCCAGGGACGGATGACGACCTCGGGACCGGACGAGGTGTTCGAGGCCGAGCACATCCTGGTCAAGTGCCCCTCGAAGTACAACGAGGGCGGCGAGTTCGAGATGGCCGAGCCCGGAGCTGCCGGTCGACCCAGACCTCGGCCGGCCTGTGAGCCGGACGCCGACGGTCCGCTCCCCCGTCCGGCCCGCCGCCCGAGCGCCGGGCCCTGGACGTCCCGCCGCCGCTTGTGGGTCGGCCTGGGGCTGGCCGTGCTCGCGACGTTCGGGCTGAGCGAGCGTGCTCGGCTCGCGCCCCGACGACCACCGAGGCGGACGGACCCGTGCCGCCGTGCCCGGACACCCCCAACTGCGCCCGCCTGCGCGTCCCCGTGTCGCAAGCGCCGGCGGCGGTCGTCGAGGCCGTCCACGCCGCGCTCCACGGCTCCGGCGCGCGGCCTGCCGAGCGCCGAAGGCCTCCGAGCCGACGGCGACCGGCGCCCGCGCCACGTTCGCCGCCGGCCCGTTCCAGGACGACGTCGTGGTCGAGGTCGAGCTCGGCGTCGGCGGGCTCCGTGCTCTGGGTCCGGAGCGCCTCGCGCGTCGGCCGGTCGGACCTGGGCGTCAACGCCCGCCGGCGCCCGCCGGATCGTCGGCCGAGGGTCGCCGCCGGGCTCCCGCCCGGGCGCGCGTCGGCGACCGCTGACCCGGCCCGCCTCGCCGTCCGCCCCTCGGGCCACCGTCCTCCGTCCCGTCTCCCCCACGTCCATGTCCGTCCCCACCCGAGAGGAGCTCCGCGGCCTGGCCGACGCCATGAAGGCGCTCGGCGCCGGCGACCTCCGGCTGCCGCCGCCCGTCATGGAGACGATGGAGACCGAGGTCCGCGACTACCGGCCGGCCCCGGGCGACGGCGTGGGCGCGGTGATGGTGGCGCGCTTCCCCGTGCTGGAGCGGTTCCAGAACCCGATGGGGCTGATGCAGGGCGGCATGGTGGCCGCCGCCGTCGACAACGTGGTCGGCCCGCTGAGCTACCTCGTGGCGCCGCCCAGCGTGACGGCCCAGCTCGCCATGACCTACCTCGCCCCGGTCACGCCCGACCTGGCCTACGTCGAGGTCGAGGCGGAGCTGGTCGCGCGCTCGGGCCGCCAGCTGGTGTTCGACGCGACCGTCCGGGCGCCCGACGGCCGCGCGCTCGCGATGGCCCGGTCGACCAACACCGTCGTGCGGAGCGAGAAGGCAGAGCCGTAGGCACCGGTCTCGGCTCAGACCCCGACCGGACGTAGGGCGTGGAGTGCCATGCCCGACTCCGTCCGAGGGGAGGCTACTCCCCGCCCGTCACCTCGTAGACCGTGACCGGCGGGCCCGAGGACGGATCGAACCGGCACCCGGCCTCGACGCCGATCGCGGCCAGCGCCCCGGCGTCGAGCACGCCCGCCTCCACCTCGGGCCAGCGCGCGTTCATCGCGCCCAGCGCGTAGGCCGCGCCCGAGCCCATCGCCCAGAACCGCGTGAACTCGTGGACCTCGCGCATGTCGTAGACCCCGAAGATCCCGGTCGGCGCCGCGATCAGGAGCGAGACCTGGGTGCTCTCGTACGGGTCGCCCTCCTGGTCCGTCTCGGGGTTGAGGTAGTACTCGTCCTTCAGGATCGGGTGGAGCGCGCGGAACGTCTCGAAGATGCCCCGGCGGCTCCCCAGGTCGGCGTCCTCGAACCGCTCCAGGGCGTCCTGGATCACCAGGTGGTGGGCCGTGAACCCGACCACGCCGACGTAGGCGTCCCCGACCCGGACCACCTTCTCGCCGGCCGCGTCGAGGTCGGGCGGCAGGCGGAGCCCGTCGAACGAGGTGAGCGCGTCGGACGCGATGGCGACGCCGGTCGCGGTCCGGGTGACGGTGAGCGTGGACACGAGGGCTGGGGGTCAGGGGTGCGAGGGAGCCGGGCGGGACTCCGCCCGCCTCGGCCTCGAGGCGGAGGGAGCCGGTAGGCGACGGCCCGGCCCCTCAGAGGTAGAGCAACGTCGCCATGAGGAAGAAGACCGTCAGGCCCAGGATGTCGTTGGAGACCGTGATGAACGGGCCCATCGCCAGCGCCGGGTCGATCCCGACGCGCGAGAGCACGAGCGGGACGGTCGCCCCGACCAGCGTCGAGAGCACGATCACGATGAGCAGCGACAGCGCCGCGGTGAGCGCGAGCCGCTGCGTGTCGTCGCCGAACCCCGAGACGATCACGATCAGCCCCAACGCCCACGCGAGCACGGCCCCGTTGATCAGGGCCACGGCCAGCTCCTTCCCGATCCGCCGGGCCAGGTCGCCCCGCCACAGGTCGCCCGACGCCAGGCCCTGCACCGCGATCGCCGACGACTGGATGCCCGCGTTGCCGGCCATCGCCATCACGATCGGGATGAACAGGGCCAGGACCGGGGCCATCTGGAGCGCGTCCTCGAACCCGACGATGACCAACCCCGACACGTAGGCGCCGACGAGCCCGAGCAGTAGCCACACCAGCCGGCCGCGCGAGACGGCGAACACGCTCGACGACAGCTCCTCCTCGCCCGTGATCCCGACCGCCCGCTGCAGGTCCTCCTCGGCCTCCTCGCGGATCACGTTCATCACGTCGTCGATGGTGATCCGGCCGAGCAGCCGGCCGCCGGCCGAGACCACGGGGAGCGCGACGAGGTCGTACCGCTCCATGATCCGGGCGACGTCCTCCTGGTCGAGGTCCGGCTCGACCGAGACCACGTCGGTCTCGGCGACCTCGGAGACCGGCGTGTCGGCCGGGCGAGAGCAGGAGGTGCTTGAGCGGGATCACGCCGGCCAGCCGGCCCTCGGCGTCGACGGCGTAGACCGCGAACACGGGGTCGACCGCCTCGGCGTTGGCCCGGACCGCCTCGGTCGCCTCAGCGACGGTCGCGTCGAGCGGGACCGAGACGACCTCGGTCGCCATCAGGCCGCCCGCCGTGTCGTCGCCGTAGCTCAGCAGCGCCTCGATGTCGACGGCGTCCTCCAGCTGGACCAGCACGTCGTCGGCCTGGGTCACGTCGACGTCGGCCAGCACGTCGGCCTGGTCGTCGGAGGCGAGCGGGTCGATGAGCGTGACCAGCTCCGACGTGCTCAGCCCGTCCAGCAGGTCGATCCGCTCGGCGCTCTCGAGCTCGGGCAGGATCCGGCTCGTGACGTCGTCGGGGAGCCAGCGGAACGCGACCCGGGCCAGGTCGGGCGGCAGGTGCTGCAGGAGCGCCGCGACGTCGGCCGGGCGGAGCTCGGTGACCAGGTTGAGCACGTGGCCCCGGTGGCCGGCCTCGACCAGGTCGGCGACGGCGTCGACGAAGCCGTCGTCGACGAGCGCGGGGGCCTCGGCCGAGGGGCCGACGGACGGGAGGGGGAGGTCGCTCACGGGCCGGGGGGGCGGGCAGCGGTGCCCAGGTGACGAGCGAGACGGACGAAGTCGGCCGGGGAGACGGCCTCGGGCCGGAGCGTCGCCGCCCAGTCCGGCAGGTCGACGCCGGCCGCGCGCGCGAGCGGGCCCAGGCTGTTCCGGAGCATCTTCCGGCGCTGCCCGAACGCCGCCCGGACGGTCCGCTGGAGCGCGTCGAACGCGACGTCGGGCGGCTCGACCGGGGCGAAGTCGAGGGCCACCACGGCGCTCTCGACGGCCGGCGGCGGGCGGAAGCACCCGGGCGCCACGTCGAGCACCTTCTCGGCCCGGGCGTAGAGCGAGAAGTAGACCGAGAGCGTCCCGTACGTCTTCGAGCCCGGCGGGGCCACCAGCCGGTCGGCCACCTCGCGCTGGACCATCACGACGGCCCGGGCCACGACCCGCCGCGCGTCGAGCAAAGCGAACAGGATGGGCGACGTGATGTAGTACGGCAGGTTGCCGACGACGAACAGGGACGGGGAGGTCGTGGGGGCCTGCGCCGCCCCACCCTGCCCGTCCCCCATCCCAGCCAGCGCGGGCCAGTTGGCCTCCAGCACGTCGGCCTGACGGACGTCGAGGGCGGGGAAGCGGCGCCCGAGGTGGGCGATGGCCTCCGCGTCGACCTCCAGCGCGACCAGGTCGGGGTAGCGGGCCAACAGGTCGCCAGTCAGCGCGCCCTCGCCCGGCCCGATCTCGACCACGCGCGCGCCCTGCGGGGCCCCGACCGCCTCGACGATCCGGTGGACCACCTCGCGGTCGGTCAGGAAGTGCTGGCCGAGGCTCTTCTTTGGGCGGACGGACACGGGCGGCGGGAGGTGGGCCGGGCAGAGTAGACCCGTCCGGCGCGTCGGCGACGCCCGGGGCCAGCCTCCACCCTCTCTTCTCCGTCCCTACGCCGGCCGCTGGCCGCGCCGGTACCACAGCAACCCGCCCAGCCCCAGCGTGCCGAGGTAGGTGAGCACGGTCGCGATCCACGAGATCAGCAGGCCCTCGGCCCGGGTCTCGGGCCGGTACCGCATGGTCACGATGTGCTCGCCGGCCGGGACCGGGACGCCGCGCAGCAGGAAGTCCGTCTGGACGATCGGGACCGGCTCGACGCCGACCTGGGCCGTCCACCCGGCCGGGTAGTACACCTCGCTGGCGACCAGCAGGCGCGGCCGGTCCGTCTGGACCCGGTAGACCACCTCGTCGGGCTCGAACCGCTCCATCACGACGTCGACCGCGCCCGAGTCCGGGGCCGCGCCGCTGAGCGCGTCGTACGAGACGCCCTCCGGCGCCGGCCCGGTCACCAGGGCCACCCGGCGCAAGTCGGTCGCGGGGTCCTTGATCCGCTCGACCAGCGCGTCCGTGTCGGCCACGACGGCGACCGAGTCGACCAGGAAGGCGCGCGGCAGCGCCGACGAGTCGACGGCGACGACGAGCCCGGTCTGCTCGTCCTGGAGCACCGGTTCGTAGCCCGGGACGACGCCCGGCAGGACCGTGTAGCGCGTCGAGAGCAACGAGAGCGCGTTCCGGTTGAGGCCGGTCGAGTCGTCCGGCAAGAGCCGGTCGAAGTAGTCCTGGATCAGGGCCAGCTTGGCCCCGTGGTACCCGCCGACGGACTCGTAGAAGTACGACGGGACGCCGTTCTGGGACCAGTTGGCCGGGAGCACCCGGAAGTGCCCGGGCCCGCCCGCCTCGCGCACCCGCTCGACCAGGTACTGGTCGGCCTGGGACGGCTGGATGCGGGCCTCGATGCGCGAGGTCCGCTGGAGCGACGGGTCGTCCTCGTTGAAGTAGCGGCGCCCGACGCCCCACAGGTCGATGGTCGCCAGCAGCGCGAGCCCGGCCAGCGCGGCCCAGGCCGGCACGCGGCGCCACAGCAAGGCCGCCGCGAGCGCCAGCGCGAGCGCCAGCATCAACAGCGACCGGCCGGCGTCTGCCGCGAACAGCGACCGGCGCTCGGCCTCGGCCCCGTCGAGGTACTGGGCCGCCGCCTGGCGGACCTGGGGGTCGGCCGGGGACAGACCGTTCTGCTGGGCCACGGCCGCCGCGATCTGAGCGCCCTCGTCCGGCCGTTCGAACGCGAGCGGACCGCCGCCGGTCAGCCACAGCCCGCCGATCAGGACCGTCAGCGCCAGGCCGACCCCGAGCACGACGCGGCGCTTGCGGGTCTCCGCCTCGGGCGTCGCCTCGCCGCGCTGGAGGTAGTACGCGCCCCAGCCCGCCAGCAGCGCGACCAGCAGGACGGCCCCGGCCAGCCAGGTCTCGGGCACGCGGAAGGCGTCGAACAGCGGGAGCAGCTCGAACGCGGGCCGGTTGACGAGCGGGAGGTTCTCGCCGAGCGAGAACAGGACCATCACCACGACGCCGGCGGCGAACGCCGCCACCGACCGCCGGGCCACGCCGACGGCGCCGACCAGGGCCAGAAACGCGACCACCGGGCCGACGTAGTGCGGGCCGGCCGTGAACGGCTTGAGCCCCCAGTACGTCCCGCCGCCGCCGCCGTAGGCGCCGGGGATGACCAGCGTCAGCAGCTCGCCGAACCCCTGGCTCCAGGCCATCGCGTACTCCCAGGCCAGGCCGCCGCCGGGGGCGGCCGAGCGCGTCGTGAACGTCTTGTACTCGGCCTGGAGCAGGTACGGGTCGGCGACCATGGCCAGGGCCACGACGGCCCCGAGGCCGAGCAGGCCGGTCGAGACCAGCCACGTCTTGCCCCGGCCGTCCCGGGCCGACGCGACGCCCTCGGCCACCCACCAGATCACGGCCGCGATGACCACGTAGTACGTGATCTGGACGTGGCCCGCGCGCAGGTTGACGGCCGCCGCGATGGCGAACAGGAGCGTCAGGAAGACGCTCATCATCTTGCCGGTCTCGGGCGTCCGCCGGATCAGCGCGGCGAACCCCAGCAGGAGCCACGGCGCGTAGGCGAGCGCGACGAACTTGGTGTTGTGGCCGGCCGTCAGGATCAGCGGGAGGTAGGTCGAGAGCCCGTACCCGACGGCGGCCACGACGCCCGCCAGGGGCGTCCGCGTGAGGTAGAGCACCAGGAGGTACGTCCCCAGCAGCAGGACCATAAAGTGCGCGACGGGCCACAGCCCGGCACGGCGGAGCCCGTTGACGACCGTGTCGACGCCGGGCACGCGCGAGCCGCCCAGGATCATGGTGCCGGGCATCCCGCCGAACACGTTCGGCGCCCACTCGGGCCGCCGGTCCGTCTCGCGCTCGTACTCCAGCATGGCCTCGGCCGTCGACGCCCACTGGATGGTGTCGCCGCCGACGAGCGTCCGCCCGCCGAAGGTCGTCGGGGCGAAAAAGCCCAGGGCCACGACCGCCAGGAACGTCAGGCAGGCGGCCTGCTTGACCCAGCCCGGCTGCCGCTCCCACCACGAGGCCTCGCGTGTGACCGGGCCGACCCGGCGGACGCGGCTCCGCTGCTTCCAGACCTCGTTGCCTTCCAGGGGCGCCGGGCCCCCGGCCGCGCCGGGGCGGCTCTTCCTCGACTTCGCCATGCTTAGGTAGTGATCGTGCGGGCCAGCGCGCGCGGCTCGGCGGGCTGGCGGGGGGAGGCGGGCGCCGACAGGCCGTCGACCGGGACGGACGCGATGCGGACGGCGACGGTCCCGGCCGGGGCCCGGACCTCGCGGACCTCGACCGTGACGCCGGCCGGGGGCAGCGAGCACGCCAGCGCGAACACCGACGGGTCGAGGGAGCCCGAGGCGTAGACGAACACGGTGTCTCGGCGCGTGGCCGTCGCGAACGGACGGGTGACCTGGCCGGCGCCGACGGCGACCGACTCCGCGTCGAACACGATCTCGACCGTGCCGTCCGGGGTCGGCTCCGCGTCCGGGACGAGGTCGCCCAGCGTGACGACGGCGACGGCCGGGTCCGTGCCGGTCACGAACGCGACCGTCAGGGTGTCGCCCACGCCCGTGCCGTCGGCCGAGAGCCGGGCGCCCGTGGTCGTCCCGCGCGAGGGGTTGTCGGCGCAGTCGCCGAGCGAGCAGCCGCCCCACAGGAGGGCGGCCAGGATCAGGAGGGCGGCCATGCGCATGGGGCCAAGATAGACCGGCGCCGGCCTGGGCTCCGTCCTATCCGAGCGGCCCCGACGCGGCCAGCTCGGCCCGGATCACCGCCTCCGCCTGGTTCTGGAGGTCGGTCGCGTCGGCCCGCTTCAGGGACGCCGTCGGGATCGGCGCGCCCAGCACGAACCGGGTGTCGCCCGGCCGGGCCGTCTTGAGCGCCTTCGAGAACAGGCCGGCGTGGCCCACCATCGTCACCGGCACGACGGGCACGCCCGCCTCGATGGCGAGCACGAACGGGCCGCGCATGAACGGCTCCAGCCGGTGGCCGTGGCTCCGGCCGCCCTCCGGGAACAGCAGGAGCGAGTCGCCCCCCCGGACCCGCTCGGTCGCGCGGCGCAGGTCGACGACCGACTGGCGGGGGTTGTCGCGGTTGATGAACAGGCACGCCGTCTTCCTCAGGACCCACCCGACGACGGGCCAGGCGCCGATCTCGTGCCGCGCGACGTACAAGAACGGGCGGGGCAGCCCGACCATCGCGGCCGGGATGTCGAGCGAGTTGACGTGGTTCGAGACGAACACGACCGGCCCGTCCGGCATCGGCGCCCGCTGCTCGACGTGGACGCGGAACCGGATGGCCCCCAGGATCAGGAGCGCCCAGGGCCGCATCCAGGCCCGCAGCGTGGCGGCCGTCGGCCGGAACGCCGAGTGGAGCACGACGCCCGGGCTCATGGTGAGCGTGAAGAACGCGGCCCAGAACAGGGCCCACCCGAACCAGAACCGCGTGGCGAGCGACGGCGGGGGGGGCTGAAGGTGGACGCGACGGGAAGCAGTGGCCATGGACGGAAACTATCCCCCCGCGGACGCTCGACGTGCGCGCCGGGCCGAGCGGATCAGGGCGGTCGCGCTGCTCAGCCCCGACGTCCGGACCGGCTCGGGCAGCGCGTCGAGCACAAGCGGGCCGTCGACGCCCGCCTGGGCCAGCGCGTCGAGGTGGGCGTCCCAGCCGAGCGCGCCCTCTCCCACGACCGCGTCGTGCCACGCGCCGTCCACCGCGTCTCCGTCGCGGACGCCGACGCAGCGCACCGCGATGCCGGCCGCCACGAGCGCCGCGAGTCCGTCGGCCGGGGCCTCGCCGGCGAGCACCGCGTCGGCCGGGCGCCAGTCGGCGCCGACCGCCGGGTGGGCGACGGCGGCCAGCAGCCCGGCCAGGTCGGCGCCAGTCGCGACGGCCGTGCCGGCCTCGTTGCGGACGGCCAGTACCAGCCCGAGGCGGGCCGCCTCGGTGCCAGCCTGGCGCAGCGCTGGTGCCGATGCCGCTCGGTCGAACGCGCCGCCCGACGCCAGCGCGCCGACGCGGACGAGCCGGCACCCGAACCGGTCGCCGAACGCGGCGACCTCGTCCAGCCGCGAGACCTCGTTGAGCCACACGGCCTTGGCCGCCGCGTCGCCTTCGAACAGGCCCGGGTCGAGCGCGGCGACGGGCAGGTCGGACTCGTCGAGCCGGCGCCGGAGCGGCCCCTCGGTCACGTCGGGCACGCGCCCGCCGCCGACCATCCGCAGGGAGACGGCGTCGAGCCCCCAGAACAGCGTCAGGCGGACCGCTCGGGCGGGGTCGCCGGTGGCGACGTCGGGGGTCCAGGCGGTCGTCATCGGGGCGGGTTCGAGCGGGTGAGGTCGCCGGCGAGCGAGTCGGCCGCGGCGCGCGTGGAGTCGGTCGGGGCCACGTAGCGCGCGCGCGCCGTCGTGCGGTCGACGAGCGCTTGGGCGAGCGCGAGCGGGTCGAGCGACGCGTCGAGCCGCTCGACCGGCACCCCGTCCACCTCGGCGGGCCCGGCGCCCCCCACCGTCACGACCGCCCGGATCTGGGACCGCGACCACAGCGAGGCCCGGACCCCCTGGCGGACGCCGTCGCCGGCCGGCCAGAACGCGACCTCGACGCTCCGCTCGGGCTGCGACACCCACTCGGACCGCTCGACCAGCACGCGGACCGCCTCCAGCAGCGACGCGACGCCGGGCCCGTCGACACGCGTCCCCACGATCACCAGCTCGGGCCGGCCCACCGGGTGGCGGCCCGGGACGTACCCGCCCACGACCGGCACGCCCAGGTCGGTCTGGAACTGGGGGTCCAGCCGGCCGTCGCCGAACGGGGTCAGGCCGGACCGGACGAGGGACCGCTTCAGGAACGCACGGCGGGCCGTGGTCGAGCGGTTCGCGGCCAGCGAGTCGGCCAGCGACGCGACGGCCCGCGGCGACACCGAGGCGGAGGGACCCGACGGCAGCGCGGCCTCGGACCCAGAGCAGGCGGCGACGGCGAGCGACGCGGCCAGCGCGAGCCAGAGCCCGGCGCGGCCCGTGGCCCCGGTCCTACGCGCCGGCGGTCGGCCCTGGTCGGCAGTCGTCATGGGTACGGCGGCGAGGAACGAAAAAAGGGGCCGCCCGGCGATCGCCGGGCGGCCCCAAGACTACGGACGGGTCGGCTACTCGAAGCCGATCGTCAGGCCGGCCGTGAAGCCGATCGACGGCTTGACGGAGTTGGCCCCACCGATGGCGTACCCGAACTCGGTGTACTCCTCCTGGACGGCGCCCTTGATGAAGAGCGAGGCCGGGATGCTCGGCGGCGAGATCCGGAGGTACGGCGAGATGGTGCCGGCGTGGCTGCCGATCCCGGACGTCGTCCCGATGCTCTCGACCGTCGGCTGCTCCTGGCGGGCCTGGATCTGGGCCGAGGCGCCGAGCTCGAAGACGCTGAACTTGAAGCCGCCACCGAACATGAAGTTGATGACGTCCGAGTCGTCGTCGACCACGGGCACGCCGCCCGACATGAGCTTGTAGTAGTCGATGCCGCCGAACAGGCGGAACCGGTCGCTCGGGTAGTCGAAGTCGGCGCCGAACGTGATCGCGTCACGGCCGTCCGAGTTCGAGAGCGCCGTCGGGAGCAGGATCGGGGCGAAGCCCGCCAGCCCGCGCTGAGCGACGATGGCCGTCGGCAAGACGGTCCCGTTGGCGTTGATCGAGACCGGCACGTTGGCGCCGAGCTGGCCGCCGAACTGGGCGCCGTCGATGGTCGCCTGGTCGCCGAACTCGCGCTCGTCGCCCAAGTCGAACACGTAGCCGGCGTGGACGCCGACGACGCGGCCGCGCGCCGAGCCGAACACCTTGACGCCCTGGACGCCGAACGAGCTCGAGATGTCGCCGCCGCCGTTCGTGAACGGGGACGGGTCGGAGCCGGCCTGGAACTCGTTCTTGGCCAGCGTCACCGAGGCGCCGCCGCCCAGCTTGAAGGCGGGGAACGCGATGAAGTTGATCTGAGCGCCGACGTTGGCCCGCTGGCTCACGATGTCGCCGTTGGTGCCGGCCACGGACAGCTCGCCCGTCTCCCCGTTGGGGTCCCAGATGCTCTCGGCCTCGCCGTAGGCGTAGGACGCCCAGAACTTGATCGGGGAGGCGTCGGACGGCGCGCCGAAGGCGTAGGTGTCCTGCGTGATCGTCCGAGGGTCCTGGGCCACGTCGGCCGTCTCGAACACGCCCGGGACGGCGTTCTCGGCGGTGCGCGGCGAATCGCCGGCGGTCTTCTTCTTATCGTCGTCGCCGGGGTGGGAGCCCAGGGCGAGCGATCCGGCCAGCAGGCCTGCGAGTGCCAGTTGGAGCATGGAGGAGTCTCTTGTGAGTTGCGGGGGGGAAAGGGCGGTGGGACCCGGGCGCTGAGGCCCGCGCCTGTCGCTCCTAAGCCCGCGGGGTCCCGCGGTTCCGACGCGCGAACCCCCCAGACCCCCCAGGGCGGCCGGGGGACGGCTGGCACCGCTCTCGGCTACCTTCTTCGCACACGCTCCCCACGCCAATGGACTCCCCGGCCCGCGCCGCCCAGGCCCTCCTCGACCGCGAGCGGTCGCTGCTCGCCGACCTCGGCGGCCTGCTCGACCGGGCCGACGCGCCCGACGACACGCGCCGCCGCCTGGCCGACCTCGCCCGGTCGCTCGACGAGCTGTTCCTGCTCGTCGTCGCCGGCGAGTTCAACGCCGGCAAGTCGACCGTCGTCAACGCGCTCTTCGGCCGGCGCGTGATGGAGGAGGGCCCGGTCCCGACGACGGACAAGATCACCGTGCTCCGCCACGGCGACGCCGACGCGTCCCACCGGCGCGGCGAGTTCGTCACCGAGCGGACGCTGGACCACCCGCTCCTGGAGAGCCTGGCCCTCGTCGACACGCCGGGGACCAACTCGATCGTCAAGGAGCACCAGGCGCTCACCGAGGACTTCATCCCGCGCGCCGACCTGGTCCTGTTCGTGACCAGCTACGACCGGCCGCTCTCGGACTCCGAGCGGACGTTCCTGGAGTACATCCGGGGCGCCTGGGGCAAGCGGCTCGTCGTCGCGGTCAACAAGGCGGACCTGGCCGAGACCGAGGCGGCGCTCGACCAGGTGCTCAGCCACGTCCGCGACGGGCTCGCCCGGATCTTCGCCGAGGCGGGCATCCAGGACGCCCGGCCGCCCCTGCTCTTCCCCGTCGCGGCCCGGCTCGCGCTCCAGGCCAAGGAGGCCGCCCAGGCCGGCGGCGACCCCGACGGCTACCGCGCCGACCCGCGCTGGGAGCGGTCCCGGTTCGCGCCGTTCGAGCGGTTCCTGACGGAGACCCTGACCGAGGGGGCCCGGGTCGCGCTCAAGCTGGCCGCCCCGCTCGACGCCGCCCAGACGCTGCTCGCCGACGTCCGCGTCCGGATCGACGCCCAGCGCGAGGTGTTGTCGACCGACGAGGTCGAGCTCGCCCGGCTCAACGGCCGGTTCGACGAGGTCCGCACGCACCTCGACGACGTCGCGGGCCGGGCCGTGGCCGACGTCGACCGCGAGCTGCTGGAGATGGAGAAGCGCGGCACCCGCTTCCTGGACGACACCATCCGGGTCTCGCGCCTCAACCTGATCCGCGACCGGAACGCGTTCCGCGAGGAGTTCGACCGCCAGGTGATCCGCGACGCCGAGCACCGCATCGAGACCCGCCTGGGCGAGGCCGCCGACGCCCTGCTCCGCCGGGTCTTCGAGCTGTGGAACGAGACCTACACCCGCCTCTCCGACCTCCGCCGCGACGGCGCGCGCAACGAGAGCGGCTTCCTCTACGACCGCGAGGAGGTCCTGCGCGACGTGCTCAAGGAGGCCCGGCGGACCATCGACCAGTACGACATCGGCGAGGAGGCCCGGCGGCTCTTGGAGAACGCCCGCTCGGCGCTGACGGTCGGCGGCGCGACGGCGGCCGGGATCGGGGCGCTCGCCGTGGTCCTGATCGCGACGACGGCGTTCGACATCACGGGCGGGGTCCTGGCGGCGGGGGCGCTCGCGGCACTCGGCTTCATCGTGCTGCCGGCCCAGCGCCGCCGCGCCGTCAAGGAGTTCTCGGAGCGCGTGGACACGTTGCGCGCCGAGCTCCGGACGGGGCTCGAGCGTGAGCTGACCGACGAGGTCGACCAGGCCGTCGCCAAGGTGCGAGCCTTGGTGCTCCCCGTCGCCCGGCTGGCGCTGGAGGCCCGCGCCGGGCTCGACGCCCAGGCGGCCGAGGCCGACCGGATCGACGCGGAGGCCACCGCCCTGCGCGCCGAGGTCCGCGCCGGGTTCGGAGTCGGCGACGTCGAGGGGTAAGGCGGCGGCCGCGCGCCCGTCGCCCCAGACCACCCACCGGGTCCCACCCACCGGGTCCCACCCACCGGGTCCCACCTACCGGGTCCCACCGGGTCCGCCTCGGCGCCGAGGCGGGCGACGTCGTGGGAGCCCCGGGCCGGCTACGCCTCTCCCCCGGCCTCCTTGGCCTCGATCTCCTCGGCGTCCGACCGGCGCGAGTACCACCGCATGATCGGGGTCACCGACAGGCCGTGGACCACGATGCTGACCGCGATCGTCGTCAGGACCAGGCCCAGCAGGAGGTCGGAGAACCCGTCGTTGAGCCCGTGCGTCTCGGCGAACATCAGGTAGTACACCGACCCGATCCCGCGGACGCCGAACCACGCGATCAGCTCGCGCTGGAGGTCGCTCGACGACGACCGCGCCATCCCGACCCAGACGGCCAGCGGGCGGACCACCAGCAGGACCGCCGGGACGAACCACAGCGCGTCGAGCGTCCAGTCGGCCCGGTGGAGCAGCGCGCCGACCAGCACGACCAGCGCGACCGCCCCGATCCGTTCGAGCTGCTCGGCGAACCCCAGCACGGCCGAGGCCATGTAGGCCGGCGCCGAGTGCTCGTCGACGGCCACCTCCTCGGCCTCGCCCTCGTGGGCCATCGCCTCGACGTCGGCCGCCGGCTCGTCGCCGGTCTCGCGGCGCTCCTCGGCGCGGAGCGCCAGGCCGGCCGCGAACGCCGCCAGGAACGCGTACGTGCTGAGCAGGAGCGCGACGCCGTAGGCCAGCGCCACCAGGCCCAGCGCCAGGAAGTCGTCCGTGCCGACGGCCTCGCGGTGGGTCCGCCGGAGGTAGACCACCAGCCGGCCGACGGCCATTCCGAGCCCGGCGCCGATGGCCAGCCCGCCCAGCACGGCCCAGACCACGTCGACCGCGACCCACCGCGTCAGGCCCGGGCCCAGGTCGTGGAGCCCGAGCAGACCCAGGCCCAACATCACGAAGGGGAACGCGGCCCCGTCGTTGAAGCCGGCCTCCCCGGTCAGCGAGAACCGCAAGCGGTCGGCGTCGTCGGGGTCCTCGATCTGGACGTCCGAGGCCAGGACCGGGTCGGTCGGGGCGAGCACGGCGCCGAGCAGGATGGCCGCGCCGATCGGCAGGCCCAGCCCGAACACGCCCAGCGCGGCGATCCCGAACACGGTCAGCGTCATCGAGACCGTCGCCAGCCGGAGCGGGAGCTTCCACCGGCCGTCGCTGAGCGGCGTCCGCAGCTTGAGCCCGGCCGCGAACAGCGACAGGATCACCACGATCTCAGTCAGCACCTCGAGCACACCGGCCTCGTCGACCGGGTCGATCACCAGCAGCCCGATCCCCAGCGGCCCGATGCCCACGCCGACCAGCAGGTACAGCTGGGACGCCGAGAGCGGCAGCCGGGACAGGCTGCTCTTGGCCAGCGCCATCAGCGTCAGCAGCAGGCCAGCGACGACGAACCAGGTGGCGAACGGCATGGGGGGGCTCCGGGGGCGGGCCTCAACGCGCCCGCCCCGCCGGCGGTCCCCGGCCGGCCTCGGGAGTCTCCTGGGCCGAGCCCGGCGCGCCCCCGAGGCGGAGGCTAGGGCGTGATCAGGACGTCGACCCGGATCTCGCTCAGCGTGATGCCGCCGAGCAGCGGGTCGTCCATCGGGCCGCCGTCGAGGGGCTCGGTCGCGACCGCCACCTTGACCCGGGGGGTCGAGAGCGACGCCCGGATCCGGTCGAGGATCTGCTCGCCCGACAGGCCCGCCAGGTCGGGCGCGATCTCGGTCCCGGTCGCTTGGGCGAGCGCGGTCACCTTCTCCAGGTCGACCTGCGAGGCGGCCGTCGCCTCCGTCGGCGTCACGTCGCTCACGGCCCCGTTCCTCACGGTCACGGTCAGCGGCGCGTTGGGCAGCGGGACCCCGTCGATGAACATGTAGAACGCGAACGAGCCGCTCGGCGTCGCGCCGTCGAAGAACGGGTCGAACGAGAAGGCGTCCCGGTTGAGCCGGATCGCGGACAGCCCGTCGATGGCCGCGTCGCCAAAGTCGGTCCGCTCGGTGACCGTGAACGCGAGCGGGCGGTCGGGGGCGACGGGGACGGTGAGGCCGTCGAGCTCGAACCGGGCGTCGGGGATGTCGAGCTGGACGGAGAAGTCGCCCAGGGGGTCGTCCACGAACTCGCTGAACCCGTCGCAGCCCGCCCAAGCAAGCGAGGAGACGAGAGCGAGGGCGGTCAAGAGACGAGACGTGCGGTTCATACGGCGGCGAGCGAAGGGGGTCCGGGCGGATCGGGAGGGGGCGAGAGCGCTCCAGGAGGAGGCCTGAACGCTCATTTGAACCGGAAGGCGATGCCGACCGAGACCTCGGGGTAGAACCGATACCACCCGAGCCGCTCTTCGAGCGCGGCCTCGTTCGCCTCGTTCGCCGTCGGGGCGATCAGCGAGTTGGGGTCGGTCGCCGTGAGCGAGATGTCGGGCGATCCGTGGAAGTAGCCGCCGACGTCGACGTAGAGGCCGACCGGGATCTTGCCGACGCGGAGCGTATTCCCGACGCCGAGGCCGAGGTACGGCGCGACGCTGGAGCCGAAGGACCCGCCCACCTGCAACGACCCGATCTCGTCGGGCCCGTACGTGACGCCGCCCTCCGTGACCGATTCGTTAGGGGAGATGGTGGATTTCACGTCCCGCTTGGCGTAGAACACGCCTGCGGTCAGTCGGAGGACGCCCACCGGAACGAAGTCGACCAGCAGGCCGGTCTGGAAGTAGTCGATCTCGTTGTCGAGGTTGAACTCGGTCCCCCCCAGGTCCTGGTTCGAGTCGATGTCGATCCCGATGGGCTGGAGGTAGTCCTCGCTGAACACGCTCGCCGTCACGCGGAGGTTGACCTTCTCGGCGAGGTTGGTCGCGACGCCGACGCGAGGTCCGGTCGTCCCCATGCCTAGTTGGGCCCCGAATCTGGAAAACGGACCCGTCGCCGCGTCCTGTGCTGAGACAGGGAGGGCTGCGAGTCCTAGGACTGCTGCGAACAGGGCGATGCGAAGTGCCATGGGGGAGCCGTGATCAGGGCCAAAAGGAGACGGTCGCTCCAAACGACGCCGCCGGTATCGGCAGTCGAGGCTAAGTCTCAAACCGAAAGCTACCGAGCGTCCTCCTCTGTACCGAGCGAGTAGACCGACGCAGATCGGACAGAATGCGCCGTCAAACGGTCACGCGCACGTCGAGGCTCGCCGTCAGTCGCTCACCTCCCGTCTCAAGTCGTCGAGGAACGTACGGATCGTACGGATCCGCCGGTCGGCCTCTTCCCGACCGGCCTGGGTCCGCATCGTGGCTCCCAGACCCAGCAGCTTGACGAACAGCGTGGTCGGTCGCCCACCGGCGGTCGTCGAGCGCGCGCGTCGGCGGCTCCGACGGGACCGGGTCCTCGGGGTGCACGAGCGCCGAGCCGAGCGCCCCGGCCGTCGCGTAGAGCCGCGCGATCCCGATGGCGCCGAGCGCGTCGAGCCGGTCGGCGTCCTGGACCACGGCCGCCTCGAGCGTTCGCGGGCGACGAGGCCGGCCGAGAAGCTGTGGGCCTCGACGGCGTGCGCCACGGCCGCCAGCTTGTCCGCCGGGTACCCCTCACGTCCCAGCCAGTCGACCGCCGCCCGGGCGGCCAGCGCCGAGGCCCGCGCCCGGTCCGGCGAGTCCTTGGGGACCGTCACGGCGTCGTGGAGCCAGGCCGCCGGGACCACGACGGCCAGGTCGGCCCCTTCCGCCTGGGCCAGCCGTCGGGCCCACGCCACGACCCGGCGGACGTGCGACAGGTCGTGGGCCGCGTCCCCCTCCATCACATCGCCGAGGCGGGCCCGGCAGCGGGCGCCCCACGCGTCGACCTCGGCCGGGCTCACGTCCACGCCTCGCGGTAGTCCTCGGCAAACTGGCCGAACGACCGAGGCGGGTGGCCGAGGACGTGGGCGACGGTGTCCGTCACGCGGTCGGCCAGGCCCAGCCGGGTGGCCGTGTAGATCCCCGCCATGACGGCGGCGAACGCGGCGTCGTCGCCGGCCGCCAGCCGGTGGCGGACGAACGCGACGGCGCCGGGACGCCGGTAGTCGACGCGGTGCCCGGCGCCTCGGACAGGACCCGGGCGACCTCGAACATGTCGATCGCCTCGGGGCCCGTCAGGTCGAAGCGCGCCGCCCGCCGCCGCGGACGTGAGCCAGACGGCGGCCACGTCTGCGACGTCGCGGGCGTCGACCATCGACGTGGCCCCGGCGCCCGCCGGCACGCAGAGCTGGCCGCCGCGGACCTCCCGAGCGTGGACCTCGGACAGGTTCTGCATGAAGTAGGCCGCCCGGAGGAGGCCCGCGGCGACCGGTGCCGCTTCCAGGTGCCGCTCCGTCGCCCGGTGCGGCACCACCGGGTTCCGGCCCGCCCCCAGCACCGACAGGAACGCGACGCGCCCGACGCCCTCCGCCACGGCCGCGTCCACGACCGGGTTGACGGCGTCGGCGCCGAGCGAGGGTGGGCGCATCAGGAACAGGCCGTCGG
Organism: uncultured Bacteroidota bacterium; assembly: GCA_963740235.1. GTDB lineage: Bacteria > Bacteroidota > Rhodothermia > Rhodothermales > Rubricoccaceae > Rubrivirga. Next base: position 80,012 of record CAVUDG010000006.1, on the reverse strand, counting down.
CGCCGGCGAGCGCGGCCCGGTGGGTCGCCGGGTCGCCGAAGTCGAACCGGACCGCCTGGGCCCCGTCCGGCAGCGCGACGGCCGTGTCGCGGGTGGCCGCGACGGCGTGGTGACCGTCGGCGAGCAGTCGCCGCAGGACGGCCCCGCCGACCGTGCCGGTGGCTCCGGTGACGACGATGCGCATGAGGTTGGGTGGGGGGGGGCGTGCGGGCCTGCCCCCGCACGTTCGTCGAGGGCCCGGCCGTTCTCGGGCGAACCGTCTCGGACGGCCCCTGGATCCTTCCTCGTTGCCCGACCCGCGAGCCGGGGCGAGCGCGGGTCGCCCCGGCCGGAGCGGGCAACGGGCGGGTCCTCGGCTCCGCCGGCGGCTTGGCCGAGGGCGAGACCGAGGCGGGCCGTCAGGCGACCACGAAGTTGACCAGCCGGCCGGGCACGGCGATCTCCTTGCGGAGCGTCCCCTCGTCGAGGTACCTCGCCACGTTGGGCTCGGCGCGGGCCGCGGCCAGCATGGCGTCCTTGTCCGCTTGGGCGTCGACCCGGACGGTCCCGCGGAGCTTGCCGTTGACCTGGACGGCGATCTCGACCGTGTCGGCCTGGAGCAGGTCGGGGTCGGACTCCGGCCACGGCTCGAACGTGAGCGTGTCGTCGTGGCCGAGGTGGCGCCACAGCTCCTCGGCCAGGTGCGGGGCGAACGGGGCCAGCAGCAGCGTGAACGTCTCGGCCGTCACGTGCGGGATGTGGCCCCACTTGGTCGCCGCGTTGACGAACTCCATGAGCGACGCGATGGCCGTGTTGAACCGCAGCCCCTCGATGTCGTCGGTCACCTTCTGGATGGTCGCGTGGAGGACGCGCTGCTGCTCGCGCGTGGGCTCGGCGTCTAGCACCGTCGCCCCGCGCTCGCCCGTGTCGGGGTCGAGGACCAGCCGGTAGGCCCGCGCCAGGAACCGGTGGACGCCGTCGACCGACCGCGTATTCCACGGCTTGGCCTGCTCCAGCGGCCCCATGAACATCTCGTAGAGCCGGAGCGAGTCGGCCCCGTACTCGGCCACGATGTCGTCGGGGTTGACCACGTTGCCGCGGCTCTTCGACATCTTGTGGGCCCGGCTGGTCACGCGGACGTCGGGGTGCGCGGCGAGCACGAACCCCTCGCCGCCCTTCTGGACGTCGCCCTCGGGCACCGAGACGGCGACCAGGAGCGCCCCGTCGCGGTCGTCCTGGTGCGTCGCCGTCCCGTCGTCCGGGTCCACCTCGGTCAGCTCGCGGGCGTGCTCGGCCGACACCCACCCGAACGGCTCGCCGTCGTCACCGAGGCGGCGGAAGCCGGTGTACTCGACCTCGCCCAGGATCATCCCCTGGTTGACCAGCTTCCGGAACGGCTCGTCGGTCGAGACCACGCCGGCGTCGAACAGCACCTTGTGCCAGAACCGGGCGTAGAGCAGGTGGAGCACGGCGTGCTCGGCCCCGCCGACGTACAGGTCGACGGGCATCCAGTACGCCTCCTTCTCGGGGTCGACGAGCGCGTCGGCGTTGGTCGGGTCGAGGTAGCGGAGGTAGTACCAGCACGAGCCGGCCCACTGGGGCATCGTGTTGGTCTCCCGGCGGGCGGGCTGGCCCGTCTCTGGGTCGGTCGTCTCCAGCCAGTCGTGGGCGTTCGCGAGCGGGCTCTCGCCCGAGGCCGCCGGCCGGTACTCGTCCACCTCGGGGAGCGTCAGCGGCAGGGCGCTCTTGGGGAGCGGCCGGGGCGTCGTCCCCCCGTCGTCGCCGGCCGTGTGGACGATGGGCATCGGCTCGCCCCAGTAGCGCTGGCGGCTGAACAGCCAGTCGCGGAGCTTGTAGTTGACCCGGGTCCGCCCGACCCCGTTCGACTCCAGCCACGCGGTCACCTCGGCCTTGGCGGCCGGCACCGCGAGCCCGTCGAGGCAGACGCCCCGGTCGGCGATGTCGCCGACGGGCCCGCCCGAGGCGTCCGAGTTCATGAGCTCGCCGTCGGCGCCGGTGTAGACCTCGGTCCAGTTCCGGGCGCCGTCGTTGTAGTCGCCGAACAGCAGGTCGGCCTCGGTGTCGGTCGCCACGTCCGGGCCGGCGTGGGCGGCGAGCCAGGCGGCCGGAGGCCGGACGACCGGGCGGATCGGGCAGCCCGAACGCCTGGGCGAACTCGAAGTCGCGGGCGTCGTGCGCCGGGACGGCCATGATGGCGCCGGTCCCGTAGCCGGCCAACACGTAGTCGGCGATCCAGACCGGCACCTTCTCGCCGTTCACCGGGTTGACGGCGTGGGCCCCGGTGAACACGCCGGTCTTGGCCTTCTGCTCCTGGCGGTCCCGCTCGGTCTTGCGCGAGGCCGCCTCGACGTAGGCCCGGACGGCCGGGGCCTGACCCGGGCTCGTGATCTGGTCGACGAGCGGGTGCTCGGGCGCCAGCACCATGTAGGTCGCCCCGAACAGCGTGTCCGGCCGGGTCGTGAACACCCGGACGTGCAGGGCCGGGTAGCCGAACACACCGAAGTCGACCTCGGCCCCCTCGCTCCGGCCGATCCAGTTGCGCTGCATCGCCTTGACCGACTCGGGCCAGTCGAGGTCGTCGAGCCCGTCGAGCAGCCGGTCGGCGTACTCGGTGATCTTGAGCATCCACTGGCGCATCGGGACCTGGACGACCGGGTGCCCGCCGATCTCGCTCCGCCCGTCGACGACCTCCTCGTTCGACAGGACCGCGCCCAGCTCGGGGCACCAGTTGACGGGCGCGAACGCCTCGTAGGCCAGGCCCCGCTCGTAGAGCGTGAGGAAGATCCACTGGGTCCACTTGACGTAGGCCGGGTCCGTCGTGTCGACCTCGCGCGACCAGTCGTAGCTGAACCCGAGCCGCTGGAGCTGGCGCCGGAACGTCGCGACGTTGCGCTCGGTCGTCACGCGCGGGTGGATGCCCTCGCGGATGGCCGCCTGCTCGGCCGGCAGCCCGAACGCGTCCCAGCCCATCGGGTGGAGCACGTTGTAGCCCTGCATCCGCCGCGCGCGGGCGACGATGTCGGTGGCGGTGTAGCCCTCGGGGTGGCCCACGTGGAGCCCGGCGCCCGACGGGTACGGGAACATGTCGAGCGCGTAGAACCCGGGCTTCGAGGCGTCGAAGCCGTCGTCGCCGGGGCCGGGCTGGCGGAACGTGTCGTGCTCGGCCCACCAGGCCTGCCAGCGGGTCTCGATGTCGTCGTGGGGGTATCCGGCCATGCCTGGGGAGCGGTCTGAGGAGGGCCGAACCTACCGACGCGCCCCGCCCGAGATCCCCGGCGCCGTCCGCCTCGGCGGGCCTCTCGGCATCCTCACCGGGGCCGGCGACGACACGGCGCGCGACGCCGGCCGACGCCACGCGTGGGGCCCCCTGCAGGGTGCCCCTACCGACTGCGACGCCGCAGAGGCTCGGGGCGCGTCGGGCTCCCCCACCGTCTCACCGAGGCGCCCACCGTCTCACCGAGGCGGGCCGAGCGATGTCGCCCCGTGCGGCTGGGGGTCGGCGTCGTCGGGCCGGGCCGCCTCCTCGCCCACCTCGGCGCGGCTCCGGAAGCGGGTCTCGACCAGGTCGATCACCAGCAGGCACGCCGCGAGCCACGCGGCCCCCGAGAGCCACCCCGCCAGCACGTCGGTGAGGTAGTGGACGTTGAGGTAGACGCGCGACAGGCCGACGGCGACGATCAGGAGCGGCCCGACGACGGCGGCCAGCACGCGCGCCCACGCCCTGTCGGTCAGCCGCCAGACGAGGTAGACCATCATCCCGTAGAACACGGTCGAGGCGAACGCGTGGCCGCTGGGGAAGCTGTAGCCCGTCGCCGCGATCACCTGGTCGGTCGGCCGGGCCCGCTGGAACAGCGACTTCAGGCCGAGCACGACCAGGCCGCCCAGGCCGGAGGCGGCCAGCACGCGGAGCGCGGCCCAGTAGCGCCGCGTCAGGACCAGCCCGAGCGAGACCGCGACCACGAGCCCGATGACCGTCGCGTTGTTGCCGAACCACGTCACGGCCACGCCCAGGCCCGGCCGGGCGCCGAAGGCGTTGTAGATCGCGTCGTGGGCGAACGCGTCGAACCGGGCGACGTCGTCCTGCTCGGTCACGGCGTCCAGGACGCCCAGAAAGCCCGCGAGCGCGGCCACGACGACCAGGAACGCGACCGAGAACCCGAGCCCGTACGGCACGCCCCGCGCCAGGCGGCGGCGGACGAACCGGACGGCGGGGTGGAGCGAGGCGTCGTCCATCAGAAGAGCAGGAACAGGAGGGCGACCACGCCGCCGGCGATCACGGCCCCGTTGAGCGACGACGAAGCCCAGCAGGGCGAGCGCGAACGGCAAGCTCGCCAGCCGGAGGAACCGGAGCGCGCCGACGGCCCGCAGCCAACCGCCTTTGGTGAGCAGGGCCAGCCCGCGCGCGGCCCAGATCGAGCGGACCAGCCGGGCGATCCGGCTCCCCTTGACGGCCGCCGCCCCGGTCGAGCGGCCGGTCGCGGCGAGCGCGGCCTGGCGGAGTTGGCCGGGCAGGCTCGCCAGGTCGGCCAGGGTCCAGCCGGCCAGCGCGACCGCCGCGCGCCGGCAGGAGCAGGACCGCGCCGAGCACGACCGCCCCGGCCGTCCCGAGGCGCGCCGTCGCGTCGAGCACCGCGGCGACGATCAGCGGCGGCCGAGACCGCGCTGACGAGCGCCAGCCGGTAGGCCAGCGTGACGAGCGCGTCGACGCCGGGCAGCAGGCGCCCCAGCCGGGCGAGCGCGCCGGGCGGCGCGTGGTCGACCACGGCCGCCTCGGCGGCGGGGTCGACCGTGTCGAGGGGCGCCGGGGCCGTCGGCGAGGCGGGCGGGCGGGACCGGGCGGGGGAGGAATCCACGGCGGGCGGGAGTCGTTCAGGCCGTCGTACGCCACGACGCCCATGCCGAGTTCGCCCGACATCGCCACCGTCCTCCGGACCGCCCGCACGATCGCCGTCGTGGGGTGCTCGCCACGCGGCTTCCAGACCAGCCACCGGATCGCCCGCTACATCCAGGACGCCGGAATCACGCATGATCCCCGTCAACCCGAACCACGACGAGATCCTGGGCGAGACGGCCTACCCCTCGCTCGACGCCATCCCCGACGACGTCGAGATCGACATCGTCGACGTGTTCCGCCGCCCCGAGTTCACCGCCGACGTGGTCCGCGACGCGACCGCCCGGTCCGAGCGGACGGGCGACCGGCCGACGGTCTGGACCCAGATCGGAGTCCACTCCGACGAGGCCGAGCGACTCGCCCGAGAGGCCGGCCTGCCCTACGTCGCCGACCGGTGCCTGATGGTCGACCACGCCGCCCTGGCCCGCTAGGCCCTGGCCCGCTAGGCCCTGGCCCGCTAGGCACCGGTCAGGGCCGACTGGCGAGGTGGGGCGTACCTCCGACGGCGCTACTCGACCGGCGGGCGCCACTCGATCTCCGAGGCCCGCTCGGCGCCGTCCGGGTCGGGGTCGTACGTCACGCGGATGGTGGTCGCGAGCGGGTCGCCGCGCAGGTAGGTCGCGACGCGGCCCGGCGACTGGGGCGGCCCCAGGACGCTCTCCAGGTCGGCCCGGCTCTCCCCCACCGACAGGCCGTCTCGCGTCCCGTAGCTCCCCGACGTCACGGCCAGGCGCTGCACCAAGGCCCGGCCGTCCGCGACCTCGTAGAGTTCCAGGACCAAGCCGTCGTAGACCCAGGTCGTGACCGTGTCGATCTGGCCGGCCACGTGCCGGTTCGCGACGGGCTCGGCCCGGGACGCCAACGGGGTGCGCAACAGCTCTCGGAGCGCACCGGCGTCCGCGCTCGCGTCGAGGATCCGGTCGAGGCGGACGCCCGGCCGGGCGTCGGGCACCGGGGGCGCGTCGACGTCGCCCGCCTCGTCGCCGGCTCGACTACCGGCTCGCCCCCACAACCGGACGCGAGGAGGACGGCGACGAGAAGGCGGGCAGTCATGGGGCGGCGTGGGGCCCCCTGGGTACGGGGTCTCGCCGGCGGAGGTCCCAAACGAAGGCGGCGGGCGGGGCCTGAGCCCCACCCGCCGCCGACGGGGACTCGTCGGGGGAACCCAGGTGTCGCCGGAGCGCGTCGGGTTGGCCCCAGGTGGGCGGGGCTCAGCGCGAGGCCGAGGGTGACCGCCCGGGCGAGTCCACCACCAACTACGTGCTCGCAGCCCACATCGGCTCCCCGACCCGTCGATTTTGCTCGAGGCCGGCGAGGTCGCGCGAATCCCCCACCCCTCCCTCAGCAACTCCCCCGTGTGCGACCGAGAGGCACCGGAGTCAAGTCCCTCCGTGCTAAGACCCCAGACCGGCCGCTCGGGCAAACCGATCGACTTCCTGGCGGAGCCGGTCGCGCATCGGGGCCAGGCGGGCGTCGCCGGACGACTCGCTCTCGGTCAGGACGGCCTCGAAGAACCACAGCTGCTGGTCCGGCCCGGCCGAGAGCCCTCTGCGCCCTGGCGTCGACGTGAAGATGTCGATGCCGGCCTCCAGGCTCGACGCCATCGAGAACGCGTTGTGGAGCTTGTCGGCCAGCGAGACCGCGACGGCCTCGACGGGGCCGGCGGCGAGCGACGCGAGGTAGCGCCTCCTTCCGGACGCGCCACGGTAGGGGCTGGCCGCCGGCGTCCCGCTTCGGCTCGCTGACCGCCTCGACGATCCGGACGACCGGCTCGTCGACGAGCGCGACCAGCGCGGCCCGGGCGAACGCGTCGCCGTACCGGTTCGGGTCTTCGAGCGCGTCGTGGAGGAACGCCGCCGCGACGGCCCGGTCGCCCCAGCCCGCCCGCTGGACCGTCAGGGCCACCGTCGTCACGTGCGACATGGCCGGCACACGGGACACGTCGCCGTCGTCGGCCCGAGACGCAGGGGTCGCTCCACCGACCCTTGCGGTAGGTCCCGTCGTGCCACTCGGCGGCGATCTCGATGGCGCGCTCGACGAGCGGGGAGAACAGGGCGGTCATGGGCGGACGACGTGGTGGACGGTCGCGTCGAGCGGGACGGCGTCGACCCAGGCGGCGAGGGCGCCCAGGCCGTGCCGGGCGACGGCGCCGAGCGGACCGGCCCGCCGCTCTTGCAGCGTGCCGTCGGGCCACAGCGCGGCCTGCGCCCGGGCCAGCCGCTCGCGGACGACGTCGTGGTTGCGTTTCTCGGCGCGGACGGTCTTGTCGGCCAGCGACCCCAGCGCCTGTTCGACTCGGCGGCGAGCGGCACCGACGGCTGTCGCCATCCCCGCGTCCACCTGGGCGACCGTCGGCCGGAGCGCGTCGACGGCGGCCAGCGCGGCCAAGGCCGCCTCGGCGAACGCGGCGTCGAGGTCGATGTCGGAGGCGTCCAGGGCCAGCCGGCGCCACAACTCGTGGAGCCGCTCGCCCGGGTCGGGCGTGCCCGCGCCGAGGTCGGCGACCGAGAGCCCGTAGCGGTCGAGCACCTTGGCCACCCCCGGCTCGACGACGGTCAGGCTCAGGCGCGGCTCGATCACCGGCATCGGCACGCCGAACCGGTCGTAGACCGGCCCGAGCTGGGCGAAGTAGGCCGCCTCGCCGGGCCCGGCGACGTAGGCGGCCGTCGGCAGCAGCGTGTCCTGGACGAGCGGCCGCAGGACGACGTTGGGGCTGAGCGACGCCGGGTCGGCACCGAGGCGGGCGCGCAGGGCGGCGGTCGGAGAGCGTCTCGCCGGTGTCCCGGAGCTCGAAGCCGCCGTCGGCGGGGTCGAGCGGCGACCGGCGCCCCGTCCTCCATCACGAACAGGTTGACCGGCGTCGGCGCGACCTGGACGTGGAAGCCGGCCTCGATCAGCGCCCGCGCTCCGGCGTTCCAGCGCGGCCAGGGTCTCGGGCCACTCGGCCAGCTCGCGCTCGAACAGCGGCGCGACCAGCCGCTTGAGGCGCGCGTCGTCGGCGGACATCAGGACGATGTCCGGGACGAGCGCGCGGAGCAGCGTCGCGAACGCGTCGCGCATCGTCCGGCCCGGCCGGTAGGCCTCGCGCGCGAGGCGCAGCGCGTCGGCCCGGCCGGGGCCGTCGGGCAGGGCCTCGTCGAGATCGGCGAGCGCAGCGGCCGTGGCGGCAGCGTCGAGCACCAGCCGCCCGACCGGCCCCCGGTCGGCGTGGGGCGGGCGCCCGTCGTCGTAGGTGCAATAGCGGACGTCGTCGCCCCGGGTGAACGCCGCCCGGTGGATCTCGGCGAAGTCGTGGTCCTCGTCGGCCAGCCAGAACACCGGGACCGCTGGCCGGCCGGTCTCGGAGTGCAGCCGGGCGGCCAGGCGGACCGCCGTGCGGGCCTTGTAGACCGTGTAGAGCGGCCCGGCGAACAGGCCCAACTGCTGGCCCGTCACGACGGCGACCGACTCGGGGTCGCGCAGCGCGTCGACCAGCCCGAACACCTCGTCCGAGGCGCCCCAGCCCCTGTTCTGCTCCGCCAACACGTCGGCGACGGCGTCGCGGGTGCCTCGCGCCGTGGCCACTTGGGCGGCGACCCGGGCCGCCTGGGCGCGGTCGTCGGCCGAATGGGGCGACCAGCGGTAGAACGCGAGCGCGGCGGGGTCGCCCGCCAGGTACCCCCGGAACAGCGCCGAGGCGCCCAGCGCGGCGTACGGGACCGGCTCGACGGTCGGGGCGGCGGCGGCGGTCACTCGCCGACCGCCAGGCCGGACATCGCCTCCAGGGTCCGGCGGAACTGGCGCATCCGGTCGTCGAAGGTGATCACCCAGCGAGTGCCCCCCCACCGGGCCGTCGTCGTCTGGACGCCGGTCGTGGGGACACCTGCCAGGTCGAACCGGCTGCGGACGACGACGTGGCGGAGCGAGTCGCCCTCGGGGACGCTGCCGAGCACCTCGGCCCGGAGCGACCCGTAGGCCTCGCCCAACTCGGGCTGTGCCCGGGAGACCGACGAGAGAAACTGAGCGAACACCTCGGGCGGCGACGCTGGGGGTCGACGTCGAACGGCAACGGACCGCCCTCGGCCGCGAGCGCCTTGAGCACGCCGACAAACTCGGCCAGCTCAACGGGGTCGAGGGCTGTCGCGGCGTCGGCGTAGCGTCCGCCGGCGAACGCCTCCACGTAGGCTCCGACGGCCGACTCCGCGTCTGCCGCGGGTCCGGCTTGGCCGGAGCAGGGGGCGGCGAGCAGCGCCAGACCGAGGAGCACACCGCGCACGCTCAGTTCCCGTCTCGCATCCGCGCGATCTCGTCGCGGAGCTTGGCCGCCGCCTCGTAGTCCTCGTCGGCGATGGCCTTCTCGAGCTGGCTCTCCATCCGGTCCAGGCGCGACATGGCCGTCGACGCGGCGCCCTCGAACGGGTCCGGCTCGGCGTCCGACTCGACCGGCTGTCCCTCGTCGTCGGCCGGGATGCCGGCCTCGTCGAGCACGCCCGAGGCCACGAACAGGTCGGCGTCGGTCCGGACGGCCAGCGCGACGGCGTCCGACGGGCGGGCGTCGAGCGTGGCCTCCTCGCCGTCGTAGACGTAGCGGATCTTGGCGAAGAACGTCCCCTCGCGCAGGTCGTCGATGACCACGTCGGTCACGTCGGCGCCCAGCGTCTCGAACAGCGACCGGAGCAGATCGTGGGTCATCGGGCGCGGCGGCTGGATCTTCTCCAGCTCCAGCGCGATGGCCTGGGCCTCGAACGCCCCGATGATGATCGGGAGACGCCGGTTGCCGCCGACCTCGCCGAGCACGAGGGCGTAGGCTCCCCCAGACGAGGGGCTCGTGGAGAGCCCGATGATGTCGACCTGGATGTAGTCCATGAGAGGGAAAGGATCGGTCCGGAGGCGACGCGGAAGATACGGACGGCAGTGTGCGCGCTTCCCCGAACCGGGCAGCGCGCGCGGGGTTCGGGGCGGCGCGAGAGAGGCCGCGCGAGCGCGCCGACGCCCGGCGGCACGCGTGAGAACGGGCCGTGACGCGCCCTCGGGTCCCGTCGCACGCGCGGGGTGTCGGCCCCGGGCCGCTCCGACCTTAGACCAGGCGGACCAGGGCCACCGACTTTTTGCCCTTCCGCACGACCAGGACGTCGCCGTCGACGGCGTCGTCGCGCGTCAGCGTCTGGCCGAGGTCGTCGACGCGGGCGTCGCCCACGCGGACGCCGCCGCCCTGGACGGCCCGCTTGGCCTCGCCCGGGAGCCGGCCAGCCCGGCCTCGACCAGCAGGTCGATCACGCCGACGCCGTCGCCCTCGAACCGCGAGGTGGGCAGCTCGACCGACGGGGCCTCCTCGAACACCTCGGCGAGCGCTGCCGACGACAGCTCGGACAAGTCGCCGCCGAAGAGGGCCCGGCCCGCGCGCTCGGCCGCCTCGGTGGCCTCCTGGCCGTGGACGAGCGTCGTGACCGCGCCGGCCAGCGCGCGCTGGGCCTCGCGAGCGCCCGGTCGGGCCTCTAGCGCCGCCTCCAGCGCCGCGATCTCGTCGGCCTCCATCCAGGTGAAGAACTTGAGGTAGTCGACCACGTCGCGGTCGTCCGTGTGGAGCCAGAACTGGTAGAACCGGTAGGGCGACGTCCGCTCGGGGTCGAGCCAGACCGTGCCCGCCTCGGTCTTGCCGAACTTGGTCCCGGCCGCGTTCGTCACCAAGGGCATCACGAACCCGTGAGCCTTGCCGCCCGCTGAGCGGCGGATCAGCTCGGTGCCCGCCGTGATGTTGCCCCACTGGTCGCTCCCGCCGAGCTGGACCGTGGCCCCCTCGGTCTGGTGGAGGTGGAGGAAGTCGTAGGCCTGGAGCAGCATGTAGCTGAACTCGGTGAACGAGAGCCCGCTCTCGACCCGGCTCTTGACGGACTCCTTGGCCGTCATGTAGCCGACCGTGAAGTGCTTGCCCACGTCGCGCAGAAAGTCCGTCAGCGGGATGGTCGTCAGCCAGTCGGCGTTGTTGGCCATCCGGGCCGCGCACGGTCCGTCGAAGTCGAGGAACCGCTCGAGCTGGGTCCGGATGCCGGCCACGTTGGCGTCGACCTGCTCGCGCGTCAACAGCGAGCGCTCGTTCACCTTCCCGGACGGGTCGCCGATCAAGCCCGTGCCACCGCCGACGAGCGCGACCGGCGTATGGCCGTGGCGCTGGAGCCGGGCCAGCCCCATCACCGGGACGAGCGAGCCCACGTGCAGGCTGTCGGCCGTCGGGTCGAACCCGCAGTAAGCGACGCGCGAGCCCTCGGCGAGGTGGTCGTCGAGGTCGGGGGTCTGGTCGTAGAGGACGCCGCGCCAGCGGAGGTCGTCGAGAAGGTCCATGACGGGTCGGTGGGAGCGGGGAGTCGGGGGCGTGTCGCGGTACGCGGGGGCCGGGCCGTTGTGACGCCGGTCGGGGTGGCTAGGCGGGCGCCCGGTCCAGGACGGCCGCGAGGCCAGCGCGGATGGCCCGGTTCTCGGACGGGGCGCCGACCGACACGCGGAGCCAGCCGGGCCGCCCGTCGCCGGCCGGCGAGCGCCGGGTAGCCGGTCACGTCGCGGACCAGCACGCCGCGCGTCGGCCAGCTCGGCCTGGAGCGTCGGTCGGGTCGAGCGGCGAGCGGAGCAGGAAGAAGTTGGCGGCGCCGGGCAGCACCTCGACGCCGGGCAGCGCCGCGCAGAACGCCTCGAGCGACTCGCGCTCGGCCATCAGTTCGGCCACGTGCTCGTCGACCAGGTCGCGCCGGTCCAGGACGGCCAGCCCGATCTCCTCCCCCAGCCGGCCGACCAAGAACGGCACGCGCGACTTCTCGATCTCGGCGATCAGGTCCGGGTGGCCCATCAGCACGCCCAAGCGGACGCCGGCCAGCCCGAACGCCTTCGAGAACGTCCGCATCACGAGCACGTTGTCGTGGGCCTTGAGCAGGTCGGTCGCCGTCGGGCCGTCCAGGAACTCGTGGTAGGCCTCGTCGATGACGAGCACGCCGGGGACGCCGGCCGCCAGCCGGTCGAGGTCGGCGTGGGCGATCGTCTGGCCCGGTCGGGTTGTTGGGCGTCGTGACGATGGTGAGCGGGGCGCCCGAGCGGCGAGCGGCGCTCAGGATGGCGTCGGGGTCGTGGCTCAAGTCGGGCTGGGCGGGCACGTCGACGATGTCGCGCCCCGTGCATCCGGGCCACGCTCGCGTAGAGCGAGAACATCGGGCTGCGGCAGGACGACCGGCGTCTCCGGCGTCGAGAAAGCACAGGCCGAGCGTGTGCGTGATCTCGTTCGACCCGCGCCCGACGATCACCGACCCGGCCGGCAGCCCCTCCCGCGCCTCGATGCGCGCGGACGAGCCGGTGCGGGCGGTCGTCGGGGTACCGGTTCCAGGGCGTCGCGGCGAACGCGTCGAGCGCGGCCCGCTTGACGTCCGTCGGGCAGGTCGTACGGGCTCTCGTTCTGGTCCACCTTGGCGTCGGCGTCGAGCGTCGTCGGCACGCGGTAGGCCCGCTCGGCGCGGATCTCGGGGCGGACGAGGTGGATGGGGGCAGGCGATCGAGTGTGGTGCGGGGGTCTCGGTTCGGAAGTGCGGAGTCAGTTCGGAGTCCGAGCGGCGCAGTCGGCGCGACGGCTGCGCGGCGCCGTCCCGGCTCCGTCCATCCGAACGCGGACCGGCCGAGCGCGTGGGCGTCGAGCCCCTCCGCCTCGGCGAACCGGCGCGATGGCCTCGCCGGACTGCCCGAGGCGGGCCGACGAGTAGCGGACGACCGACTGGCGGCGCAGGAACACGCCACACGCCAGGGCCGACGCGAACCGGGCCGTCCCGCCGGTCGGCAGGACGTGGTTGGGACCGGCGAAGTAGTCGCCGACGGGCTCGGGCGTCTAGGTGCCCCAGGAAGACGGCGCCCGCGTGACGGATCCGGGCCCACAGCGCGTCGGCGTCGTCGGACAGGATGACGAGGTGCTCCGGCGCCAGCTCGTCGACGCAGGCGACCGCCTGGTCCAGCGAGTCGGTCACGATGGCGGCGCCGTAGGCTGGGAGCGAGGCCCGAAGGACCGCGGCGCGCGGGCAGCGTCGGGACCAGTCGCTCGACCTCGGCCTGGACCGCCTCGGCGAGCGCGCGGTCGGGCGTGACCAGGACGGCGCTCGCGCGCTCGTCGTGCTCGGCCTGGGCCAGCAGGTCGGCCGCGGCCCAGGTCGGGTTCGCCGATCCGTCGGCCAGGACGACGACCTCGCTGGGCCCGGCGACCGAGTCGATCCCGACCTGCCCGACGACCAGCTTCTTGGCCGTCGCGACGTAGGCGTTGCCCGGCCCGACGACGACGTCGACGCGCGGCACCGTGTCGGTCCCGAACGCGAGCGCGCCGATGGCCTGGGCGCCGCCGACGGCGTAGACGTGCTCGAGCCCCGAGCAGCCGGGCCGTCGCCAGGACGAGCGGGTGCGGCAGGCCGTCCGGACCGGGCGGCGATGCACACCCAGATCTCGTCGACGCCGGCGACCTGCGCCGGGACGGCGTTCATGATCACGCTCGACGGCAGCGGCGCCGTCCCCGCCGGCACGTAGAGCCCGGCCCGCTCGACGGGCGACATCCGCTGGCCGAACGTGACGCCGTCGCCGTCGTCGTGGGACCACGAGGCCGGCATCTCGTGCTCGTGGAACCGGCGGACGTTGGCCGCCGCCTGCTCCAGCGTCGCGCGGAGCGCAGGGTCGAGGGCGTCGAGCGCCGCGTCGAGCGCGCCGACGGGCACGAGCAGCGCTCCGGGCGGACGCCGTCGAACCGCTCGGTGCAGGTCCAGCAGCGCCGCGTCGCCGCGCTGGCGGACGTCGTCGAGGATCGGCGCGGACCGAGGCCTCGACGGCGTCGTCGAAGACGGCGCCGCCGGTCGAGCACGGCCCCCAGGCGGGCGTGGCGCTCGGCGTACGGGACGAGGGGCAGGAGCGGAGGCATGGCCGGCAACCTACCGCGCCCCCCGGTCCGGCGGTTCACCCCGTTCTTGGGCAGCCAAATCGGCGCGTCGCGGCCCGGGGCGGCCACGCCGTCCCTGGCGGCAATCCCTTCGGGCCACCGTCCGCCGCCACTGCGGCGCAGCGCCAGCGAGGGCGCTCCAGCGCCGGGCGCAGGGCCTCGCCTCGATGGGCAGCCGGAGCGCGTCGGCCCAGCCCGGGCGGCGGCGAGCCGGACGGCCAGCGCCCGCGCCTCGTCCTCCCGCCCCTGCGCCAGCCGGACGATGCCGAGCAGGTAGAGCGCGGGCGCAGAAGCGGGCGTCGTGGTCGAGGACCGTCGCCAGCGCGGCCTCCGCGGCATCGTAGCCGGCCGAGCTCGACGAGCGCCTGGGCCTGCGCCGTATCGCCCCCAGCCGGCGGTACGGGCCGCCGGTCGCGGTCTCGGCGAACAGGGAGGCGGCCCCGCTCGAGGTCGCCGCGGCCGAGCAGGTGGTGGGCGAGCGAGTAGCCCGCCGGGCAGTAGCCCGCCCGATGGGACGCGTCGAGCGCGCCGGCCGCCAGGTGGGCCTCGCCGACCTCCTCGAGCATCATCCCGGCGAGGTACTGGAGGACGGGGTCGTCGGCGACTGGCGGAGGGCCTCCGCAGCAGCGCGACGTGGGGACGCTGGTCCCACCCGCGACCGCCGCGCCGGCACCGGATGGCGCCGACGGCGCGTGCGCCCGGGCCGCCGGCATCGTCCGCGCCGACTGCGGCCAGGGCGCGGCCGCAGCGCGGGCCGGGCGGCTCGGCCGGCTGGTAGCGCGCGAGCGCCGGGCACGCGGGTCGGAGGCCAGCGTCATCGGGGCCTCCAGCAGGTCGCGCTGCGCCGTCGGTCTGGCGCCCGAGACGATCACGCCGAGCACGCGGCCGGCCTGCGTCGAGCAGGGGCCCGCCGCTGTCGCCCGGGCGGACCGGGTTGGCCGCGACCCGCACGCGGCTGCCCGCCGACAGCGAGGTCGTGGCGAAGCCGGACGGTGACCGTCCGCCGCTGGACGCCGTCCGGGCCAGCCGGCCGAGAACGCCACGCCGCCCGTCGGCGCGTCTCGGGCGCGATCACGAGCGGCCGGAGGCCCGCCCGCCGCGTCCGCGTCGGCCGGCGACCTGCAGCACGGCCACGTCGCGGACCGGGTCGAGCGCCCAGGCCCGGCCGAGCGTCACCTCGCTGCCCGTCGGGAGCGTCACCCGGACGCGCTGCGCGCCCACCACCACGTGGTACGCCGTCACGAGCGCGTCGTCGCCGACGACGAACGCCGACCCGACGCGCTGGAACGGACGCCGTCGACCTCGCCCTCCGCCGATGGCCAGCCACCGACCGCTCGCCCGGTGGGCCGCGTCGTCCGCGCGGGAGCGTCCGGACGGGGTGGGGCCGCGTGGCAAACGTCCAGCGCCGCCCGTCCAGCGCCACGTCGAGGCGGAGGGCCGGGACCTCGGTCACGTCCCCGACACGACGCGGAGCGAGCATCGCGCCGCTGGAGCTCGACGACGTCGCCGGTCGCCCTCCCATCGGCTCCGGTCGACCGACGACGGCGAACCCGGGCCCCGAGCTGGGCCCCGAGCGTCCCAGGCGTCGAACGCCTCGGCCAGCGCCGCCCGGGCCTCCGGGCCCGCCGGCACCGCCAGGACCTCCACGTCCACCTCGACGTACTCGCCGACCTCGACCGCCTCGTGGCTGACCCCGCTGAACAGCTCGAGCTGGAACGGGTCGAGCGGCGGGCCGGCCGCACGAGCGGGGCGGCCAGGACGAGGGCGAGGACGAGGGTCGGGAAGCGGCGCATGGGACCCGGGCGCGGCTCCCGAAGGAGTCCCGGGTCCCCAGCCTGCGGCTGGTCTCGGCGACGATGGCGCGGACCCAGGTAGCGAGCCGGTCTCGGACGTTGCGGCCGACTTCGAGCACGTCGGCGTGGTCGAGGGGCGCCGGGTCGAGGCCGGCCGCGGGGTTGGTGATGGTCGAGATGCCGAGGACGGGGAGGCCGAGGGCGGCGGCCTGGATGGCCTCCGGGCACGGTGCTCATGCCGACGGCGTCGGCCCCGGCACGGGCGAAAAAGCGGATCTCGGCGGGCGTTTCGTACGAGGGACCGGAGGTCCACACATACACCCCCTCACGGTACGGAATTTTCAGTGTTACCGCAATGTTACGGGCCGACTATCTCCACAATTCGTCGTACGGATTTGACAGATCGGGGAACCGGTCCTCCCCCTCGCCCACCGGCCCGGCCAGCGGGTTGAGGAACGACAGGTTGAGATGGTCGGTGATCAGCATGAGCGTTCCCGGGCCGAACGCGGGGTTGATGCCGCCCGCCGCGTTCGTCAGCACGAGCCCCCGGGCCCCGAGCGCGTGGGCCAGCCGGACGGGGAAGCCCGACCGCGCGCGGGCGTCGTGGCCCTCGTAGCCGTGGACGCGCCCCTGGATCGACGAGCACGGGCGTCCCGCCGAGCGTCCCGAGCACCAGCCGGCCCGCGTGGCCCTCGACGGTCGAGGCCGGGTAGTGGGGGACGTCGGCCGTCGAGATCACGACGGCGTCCTCGACGTCGTCGGCCAGGGCGCCCAGGCCGGAGCCGAGCACGAGCGCGAGCTCGGGGACCAGGTCGGTGCTGGGCGCGGACGGCGGCGACGGCCTCGGCGATCTGCTGGGCGTCGAGGGCGGGGTCGGTCATGGGGTCGGGGCAGGGGGTCCTGGGGTCGGGGTCCGGGCAAGATGCCTCCGCCTCGGCACCGACGCGGGCCCGCCGGGCCGGAGTTCCCCGGAACTTTCAGAGGGCCTCCACCCCACTACCGCGTCCTCCGGGCGATCCAGACGACCCAGGCGACGACGGCGGCCGCGGCGAGCTGGCGGAACGGGACGAAGGCGGAGGGCCAGCAGCGGGCGCGTCGGGCTCTGCGCCCCATCCGAGCGCGGCGGCGTAGAGCGCGACGCCGAGCGCCCAGCGTCAGCAGCGCGCCGACGCAGGGCGGCCCACGCGGCGAGCCGGTGGTCCCGGGCGAGCCGGACCGTCCACAGCAAGCGCGAGCGCGGGAGCCCGGCGCAGCGAGTCGCGGCGCGTCGGCGACCGGCGCGCCACGACGGGGCTCGCGCCGACGTGCGCGCGGCGGCGACGGCGGGAACGCGGCGCCCACCGCCGACGACCGCGCGGCCACGACGACGGCCCCCAAGCGGAGGCGGTCCGGGCCGTCACGCGTCGTCCCAGCCCGCTCGTCGGCCTCGCCGGCCGCGGCCGTCCTCGACGGCCGAGCGGGCCGTGTCGAACCCGAACCCGCGGCGGACCAGGAAGTCGAGCGTCTTTTTCTGGCGCTTGCGCGGAGTCGCTCCTCCGACGCCAGCGAGCGCCACTTCTTGGCCGCCTGCTCGCGCGCCTCCGCGCCCAGGTCCTCCGCCTCGGTCAGCTCCTCGAGCGCCGCGTCGATGGTCGCGCCGGGCCACGCCCTTGCGCATCAGGTCCTGGCGGAGGCGCGACGGGCCGTAGCCGCGCCCGTTGAACCGGTCGCGGACGAACGCCGCGCGTAGGCCTCGTCGTCGACCAGCCCGATGCCGCTCCAGGTCGGCCACGGTGTCCTCGGCGATGGTCTCGGCGAAGCCCTTTCGCAGCAGCGACTGTCGGACCTCGTCCGACGTGCGGGCGCGGTTCGACAGTACCGGCCAGCGCGGACGGCTTTGGCGGCGAACGTCTCCTGGCGGACGAGCAGCTCGCGCTGCTGCGGCCGCCGTCAGCACGACGCCCTTTCGGAGCCCGGCCTCGATCACCAGGTCGACGGCCAGCCCGAACGCGAACGCGTCGTCGATGTAGACGCTGGCCCGGTCGAGGTCCTTCTTCTGCTGCGCGACGCGCGTGACGGTCCCGTCGGCCAGGTCGAGGTCGGCGGGGTCGGGGCGCTCGCGGCGCTGGGAGAAAGCCAGCAGGTGGCGGAGCCGGGGGGCCGGGGTGCCGGCAGCGACGACGCGGTCCGCTCGAACCCCCGCGCCGGTCCCAGCTCCGACCCGAGTCTCAGCGCGTGACCTGCGAGACTCGCGCGTCCCGTGGCCGGGCTCGCCGAACCGTCGCGCCGCGCCGCTACCACCTCGCCGACACGCTGACGATGGGCCAGCCGGGCAGGCCGCGCGGCGTCGGTGGCGAGCGGGAGGCCGACGACGGCGCGATCGGCGGGTCGCCGACGGAGCCGACGGCCGTGCGGTCGCCTGGGCGAGTGCGGTCCAGCGCAGACCCCCACGCGTCGCGTGCGCGCCGAGCGCCGCGCTCGCCCGGACCTGAGCGGCGTCGCGCGGGCCCGTCGGCGCGGGCCAATCCGGACTCCACGTCCAGGCGCAGGGCGGCCGTCCACGGGCCCTGGCCCGCGCTGGGCGAGGAGGCCGAGCGCGACCGGCCGGTCGTAGGCCGACGGCCGCCAGTCCCCGCCCGCCTGCGGGCGGACGCGGGCGCTCGCGAGCGCCCCGCTGAGCCCGAGCGTCCAGTCGTCCAGCGTCGTAGCGCGCGGCCAGCTCGACGCCGACCGCGCGGCCGTCGTGCGCCGGGTGCGTCGCGAGCAACTCGCCGGGATCGATGCCGGCCTCCGGACGCGACGCGCCGACGCGGTTCCAGCAGGCCCCGCGACCGGCGGCTGTAGACGTCGAGCGCTGAACGCGAACGGGTCCGAGCGGCGCCCACTCGACGCCCGCCCCGAGCTGCCACGCGCGGGCGAGCGGCACGCCGCGGTCGGCCAGAGAGCCAGCGCGACGCGGCGAGCGCGTAGCGTCCCCGAGGCCCGGTCGCGGACGCGCTGGACCGCCTGCGTCTGGCGGCTCAGGCCGGCCCGGACGACCAGCCGGTCCTCGTCGGGCGTCCAGCGCGCGAACAGGCGCGGGCTCAGGTCGAGGCCGACCACGCCGCGCCCGTCGACGCGCGCCTCGGCGCGCAGGCCCGGCTGGACCTGCCAGTCCTCGCCGGTCGCCACGTGTCCATCGCGTAGACCGCGACCTCGGACCGACGCGCTGCCGCGCCTCGTCGCCCCGGACCGTTCCGCGGCCCGATCGTCGCCGGCCGTCGACGGCGCGGTGCGCGACCTGGACGCCGCCGCGGACCTGGTGGGCCAGCGACACGAACCGGTCGACGTCGAGCGACGCCCCGTGCTCGACGAGCGACTGGTCGGTCCGGGCGGTGCCCGCCGGCCGCGCGCGCCTCCGACGGCCTCGTGGCCCGTCCGGTAGGCCAGGGCCGTCACGAGCGTCTTCTGCCCCCGCAGCGCCCTGGAGCGCGTGCCGAGGCCGTGTGCGTCCGCCAGCCGTAGTCGAGCCCGTCCCGCCTCGGCTGGGCAGGTCGACGCGGACGGCGTCGGTGCCCGAGCGCGTCCCGCCGACGTCGAGGTGGGCGGTCGGGCCGAGCGCGAGGCTCACCTTGGCGTCGGCGTCGCCGAACACGACCGACGGGTCGCCGGGCTCGCGGCCGGAGCGGGTCGCCGCCGGTCGGGTCGAGCACCTAGGCGCCGCCCTCGGCGCGCAGCGCGGGCGCCAGGACGGGCCCAGCACCGACCGGCGGAGCCCGACGTGCAGCCCGACGCGGTCGCCCAGCGGCGACGTCGGCCACGGCCCGGCCCGGCGACGGCCCCGAGCGCCGACCGTGCGCAGCGTGTCGCCCGCGAGCGCGTCGGTCGTCTCGACGTCGAGCACGGCCGCGAGCCCGCCGCCGAGCGGCGGCCGGCAGCGAGCCGCGGTGGAACCGGACGCGCGCGAGCGCCTCGGGCTGGAACGCCGAGAACAGCCCGAAGGCGTGCCACGGCTCGTAGAGCGGGACGCCGTCGCGGACGTAGCGCGTCTGGGTCGGGTCGGCGCCGCGGACGACGAGCGCGCCCGCTGGCGCCGCCCGTCCGCGACAGGCCCGGGCAGCCACGACAGCGTCGCGGCCAGGTCGGCCTCGCCGAGGGCGTAGGGGATCGCCGCGGCCTGGCGCGCGCCCAGCTCGGTCATGCCGGGCGTCGGGCCGGGCGGGTCGGGCCCGGCGACGACGGCCGCGTCGAGGCTCTCGATGGTCTCGGCCTGCAGCCGGATCGTCGGTGGCAGGCGCGGCGAGTCGGGGAAGACGTCGAGCTCCAGGCGGACCGGCTTGTAGCCCGACGTGCGACACGCGGACGACGTAGCGGCCGGTCGGGAGGTCGGGGACGGCGAACGCGCCGTCGTAGCGCGACCACGTCGCCCAGCCCGACGTCGACGAGCCAGACGTGAGCGCCCATCAGCGGCCGGTCGGTCTCGGCGTCGACCACGCGGCCCGTCGAGCGTGCCGGTGTAGGCCTCGCGCGTCGTCTCGATGTCGGGCCGGACGTTGAGCGGCTCCCTGATGAGCACGTACTGGCCGGCCCGGATCCGCTCGGCGCGGACGCCCGTGCCGCGCAGGAGGTAGCGGAGCGCGCGGTCGGGGTCGTCGGAGGCCGCGGTACCGGCCCGCTCACGCGGACGTCCTCGACCAGCCGGAGCGCGAACACGAGCTCGAGCCCGGTCGCCTCGGCGAGCTCGTAGAGCGCGTCGGCGAGCGGCGCCCCGACCCAGACGAACTCGGCCTCGGCCTGGCGCCGCGACCGGCCGGGCCGTGCCCCAGACGAGCACGGCCGCGAGCACGGCGGCGAGAGGCGAGACGGCGCATCGAGCGGAGGATAGGGACGCCCACAACGGACGGCCCCTGCCCCTCCGCGACCCGGCCGCCGAGGATCCGCTTACTCGCACCGATCCGGAAGCCGCCCCCCTGTCGACCTCGACGCGCGCGCCGAGCGTGAGCGCCAGCTTGTCGAGCGCGTCGCGCAGCCCGTCTCGCGCCGTACTCGGCGTCGGAGACCGTCCTCACCGGCCAGCGACCGGGGCGACCGTCACCGGCACGCCGAACTGCTCGGCCAGTCGCCGGGCGACCTCGCCCAGCGTCAGGCTCGCTTGCGAAGACGGGGCCGGTCCAGGCCAACGTGCCCAGGTCGGCGGGCTCGGGGCGCGTCGGGCGCGTCGAGCGCGAGCACGCGGCTCCGCTGGCCCGGCGCCAGGCGGACCGCCGCGTCGGGCGTCGCGCGCGGCGCGAGCGTGACGGCGCCGGCGACCAGCGTCACTTCGGTCTCGACGTCGGTCGCGTCGACGCGTGAACGTGGTCCCGAGGACGAGTGACCTCGGCGTTGGGCGTCGTCGACGTCGAACGGGTGGGCCGGGTCGCGGGACGATCCGGAACAGGGCGCGTCCCGCCCAGCAGGCGCGCGCTCGCGGTCGCGTCGTCGTCGGAGAGCTGGAGGCGGACGCCGTCGGCGAGTTGGATGGTCGGAGCCGTCGGCGAGCGTGACCGTCTGAGCGTCGGCCACGCGTGCTCCCAGCCCGCGTCGCGCAGAGGCGAGGTGGCGTCAGGACGGCGGCGAACGCGACGACGGCCAGCACGGCCGCGCCGCGACACCCAGCGCACGGCGCGGCCCGGAGCGCCGGCCGGTCGGCCGCGGGCCGGTCGCCGCTACGCCGCGGCGCTGGCGCGCCGGCTCGGCCCGCCTCGGGGCCGGGTCGGGCGCCGCCAGGCCGGCCCGGGCCGGCCGAGCGCGCCGAGGCGGCGACGGTCGTAGCGGGCGCGGCGGCGCCTCGGCCCAGGCGGCGTCGAAGGCGTCGCGGTCGGCCCGGATCGCGGCGGACGGCGGCGACCAGGCCGGGGTGCGCGGTCGAGCGCGGCGTCGAGCGCGGGCCGGGCCGATCGACCTGGGCTCGCTCGGCGTCGCGTCAGCAGGTCGTCGTCGGCGAGCGCGTAGAGGACGAGGAGCGCGCGGTCGGGCAGGGCCTGGGCGAGCTCGGCGCGGACGCCGGCCCGCAGGCTCTGCCAGCGCGCAAAGGCCTCGGCCAGCGCCGGGTGCTCGCGCAGGGCCGCGTCCAGGGCGGCCCGCTCGTCGGGCGGGAGCGCGTCGTAGAAGGCGAGGGCGTCGGGGTCGCTCATGGCAGAGGGGGGTCAGGCCGCGAAGGCGGCGAGGACGACGAGGGCGAGGGCCGAGCAGGGTGCCGTCGGCGAGCAGGGTGCGGAGCTTCTCGAAGGCCCGCTTGACCTGCATCTTGACGGCCGCCTCGGTGGTGCCGAGGGTCTCGGCGATCTCGGCGTAGGGGTAGCCCAGCTCGCGGAGTTCGAGGATGGTCCGGGCGTGGTCGGTGAGAGCGGCCAGCGCGGCCTCGAGGTCGAGCCGGAGCGCGACGTCCTCGGCGCCGACCGAGCCGGGCGTGGGCAGGTCGGGGTCGAACAGCGCCTCGCGCGTCGAGTACCGGCCGCGGTAGAAGTCCTGGAGTTCGAAGAGGGCCGCTTTCATGGCGAGGGCCTTGAACCGGTCGGGGCGCTGGAGCGCGTCGAGGCCGCGGTGGACCCGGACGAGCGTGTTCTGGATCAGGTCGTCGACCTCGGGCGCGCCCGCCGACCCGGCTGCGAAAGAAGGCGCGGACGGGCGAGACGACCTCCGCGAGCAGGGCGTCGCGGGCGGCGGCATCGCCGGCTTGGGCTCGGGAGACGGCGGCGGGGTCGAAGGGCATGGGTGGGGGCCCCACGGTGGGGCATCGGGAGAGCCGCCGCTCGGCGCGCTCAGGTCACACGCGACCCGGAGACGGGCGGCGGCCCCAAATCTCGGGACGGCCCACCGCCGGCGCCACGCTCCCTCAACTCTGCCCACCTCGGGCGTCGAGGCGGGGACGCTCATCCGGCTGCACCCGCACACCCCCGCGTCGGCCACACGGGGTCACGGCGGCGCCGTACCTGTCGTCTCCTCTCTTGGCACCGGGGACCGGACGACGGGCCCCGTCTGGCTAGTCGGCCAGCGCCGCGTCGCCGCCGCCCGCCGCGCGCCAGCCCCGGTAGGCCCGGTCGTAGAGCGCCTGGCCCTCGGCGAGCACCGGGCTCTGGGGGAAGAGCGTCGTCAGCTGGTCGTAGAGGTCGAGCGCGCTCCGGTAGCGGGCCTGCTGGCGGGCCTGGATGCTCCCGTCGGCGTAGGCCAGCTGGGCGCGGACGGCGCCCACCAACGCGTCGTCGGCGTACTCGCTGGCGGGGTACTCGTTGAGCACGTCGCGGAAGGCGATCACGGCGGCCTCGTAGTACTCGCGACGCTCGTAGAGCCGGCCGGCCTGGTACTGCTTGCGGGCCAGCTTCTCGCGGAGCCCGGCGGCGAGCGCGTCGGCGGCGGCCAGGTTGGGGCTCTCCGGGTACTGCTGGAGGAAGATCCGGATGTAGCTCAGCGCCTGCCGCGTGTCGGTCTGGTCGAGCTCGTAGCGGGGGCTCAGCTCGGCGTAGGCCTGGATCCGCTCGAACGCCGCCTGCTCGACCCGGGGGTCGGTCCGGTAGAACTCGACGAACCGGGTGAACTCGTTGCCCGCCAGCAGGTACTGGCCGTCGGCCGCGTAGGCCCGGGCGAGCGCCAGCTGGGCGTCGTCGGCGAGCTCGCCGGTCCGGCCGAAGTCGAGGGCCGCGCGGAGGTACTCCGTGGCCTGGGCGTACTTGCCGCGCTCAGCGGCCTCGACGCCCCGGTCGTAGGCCTCCTGGGCCGACCCGAACGTCGTAGGCCCGCCCCCGCATCCCACGAGAGAGACGACGGCGACGGCGAGGAGCCCGGTGCGGAGCGACATAAACGGACGGGGAGGAAAGGGGCGCGATGCGGGCACGAACGGGGCCGGAGATGGCTTATTGCAGCCCAATCTCGCCCGGCAACCCGAGGGGAGTGGGAACGGCAGACGGGGAAATGGCAGACGCCAGGTGAAGCTTCCCGGCCCGCTTACTCCAGCAGGACCGCCTGGCCGTCGCGGAAGCCCAGCACGTAGAGGGCCCCGTTGACCTGGCCGCCCTCGAACCGGAACCGGTGGCCCACCCCCTCGAACAGGTCCGACCGGCGGATCCCGTCGGCCAGGTCGCCCTCGTCGCGGTCGAGCGTGGCGAGCAGGAAGCGCGTGATGTCGTAGCCGATGAGCGCCAGCCGGTCCTGGCCGATCCCGGCCAGCTCGCGGTACCGCCGGCCGAACGCGTCGGCGGCGCCGGGCGCGACGAAGAAGTCCTGGGTGAAGACGGCCCCCAGCCGGCTGGCCCGGGCCGTCGACGACGACAGCCCCTCCCACTCGGTGTTGCCCAGCGGGCGCGGCGACCGGTTGAGCGCGTCGAGCGCCCGGAGCGCGTCGGCGGCGTAGCGGGGCGCGTCGCGGCCCGTGACCGGCAGGTAGACGGCGTCGACGGCCTGGAGCGCCGAGGCGCCCACCTCCCGGTCGAGGTCCTCCCAGGCGGTCGCGTCGGCGAGCGACTTCTGGAACGTCACGGAGGCGCCCAGGCGGCTGGCCTCGGTCGCGAACGCCCCGGCCATGTCGGCCCCCAACGTCCCGCGCTGCGAGGCCACGCCCAGCCGGTCGGCGCCCAGCCGGCCGACGGCGTAGCGGGCCATGGCGCGGCCCCGGGCCGGGAACGTCGGATTGGCCTGGAACACGAACCGGCGGCCCTGCCCGACCGCCTCGTCGGTCGCGAGCGGGGCCACCAGCACGACCCCGGCCGCCTCGGCGGCTTCGCCGGCCGGGGCGGCCTCGTCGCTAAAGAGCGGGCCCACGATGGCGTCGGCGCCCTCGGCCACCACACCTTCGACGGCCGTCCGGGCCGCGTCGCCGGTCCCGCGCGAGTCGCGGAACACCATCCGCACCGGGCGCCCCTGGCCCGACGCGTTCCGCTCGTCGACGGCGATCCGGATCCCGTTGAACAGGGCCTGCCCCAGGTACCCGTCGTCGCCGGCGACCGGCAGCACGATGCCCAGGTCGAACGGCCGACCGCGTCCGCCCTGGCCGCCCTGGGCCGCCAGCTCGCTCACGCGGCGGGCCTCGTCGGCGTAGCGGCTGGCCGGGTACTGGCTCACGAGCCGGGTCGCGAGCGAGATCGCCCGGTCGAAGTCGGCGTCGGCGTAGGCCGCCTTGGCCGCCATCAGCGTCGCCGCCGTCGTCCGCTCGTTGTAGCCGAACTCGTCGGCGGCCCGGGCGAAGAGGCGCTCGGCCTCGGCGTACTCGCCGCGCTGGAACGACGCGAGCCCGTTCTGGAAGGCGGCCTCGGCGGCGGGCACGGCCGGAGCCGTCGCCGGCTGGGCCCGGGCGGGGCCGGCGGCCAGCACGAGCGCGAGGAGGAAGCAGGACAGGCGGACCACGGCGGAGGGGAGCGGACGAGGGGGCCGGCAAGATCCGACCGTCCGCCCGGCCCGGCAAGGCAAACGGGCCGTCGCCGGGCCGTACGCGCCGAATCCTCTAGCCGGCCGCCAGCGACCGCCCCAGGGCCAAGCCTAGCGCGACGAAGGCGATGCCGACGGCCACGCTCCCGGCCGCGTTCGCGACGGCCAGCCCGCGCCGGCCGGCCTCCCAGAGCAGGACCGTGTCGGCGGAGTAGGTCGAGAACGTCGTGAACGAGCCGAGCACGCCGACCAGCAGCGTCAGCCGGGCGCCGTCGCTCTTGACCAGCGGCAGCGCGAGCCCGATCAGCAGGCACCCGAGCGCGTTGGCCGCCCACGTCCCCCAGGGCGCGGCCTCGCTCCAGCGGAGCGCGAGCAGCCCCACGCCGTACCGCATCACCGCCCCAAGAGCGCCGCCCAGGGCCACGAGCAGGAACGAGCGGAGGGCGATGGCGCGGGACCGGTGCGTGGGGCCCGCGAACATACCGCGCCCGGCACCCGGGCCCCGGCAGCCGACTCGCCCCGCCTCGGTCGGGCGACGGACCGAGGCGGGCGGGGTGAGCCGCTGGAGGTGGTGAGGCCGCTGGCGAGGCGGGCACGACGGAACGTGTCATCGCGGGCGCCTCCAGCGGCCCCGGATCTCTCGGCGGCTCCCCGCGTGGGGTCGCGCTAGCCGCCGTTCTCGGCGAGGTACTCGGCGCCGCGCCCCTTGATCTGCTCGTCCCAGACCTGCATCCACTCCGGGCCCTCCTGCGACAGCCGGTCCCAGTCGAGGTCCATCGGCGTGTAGGTCCCCTCCCCCATCCAGGCCGGCAGGCGGTCGGCCGGGATGTCGGTCCGCGCCGGGATCCGGTGGAAGTCGGCGGCCTGGCGGACGAGCGCTTCGGGGGTGGTGACGAACTCGACGAACTGGCGGGCCAGGTCCGGCTGGGGCGCGCCGGCCGGGATGGCGATGGCGTCGACCAGGACGGGCGTGCCCGAGGCCGGCGCCGAGAACCCGAACGGGTAGTCCTGGGCCTGGAGGTAGGTGTCGGGCAGGTTCCACAGCGTCAGGTCGGCCTCGTCGCGGGCGATGCCGAGGTAGAGCTGGGTCGGGTTGGCGGCGTAGCCCTTGGTGTTCTGGTCGAGCCGGGCGAGCCAGCGGTAGCCCTCCTCGACGGTCGGCTGGCGCAGGATCATGGCGCCCCAGATGGTCCGCATCGTGCCCGACTCCAGGGGCGAGCGGATCAAGAGCCGCCCGCGCCAGCGGTCGTCCAAGAGCGCGTCCCAGTCGCCGGGTACGTCCGCCTCGGCGACGGCGTCGGTGTTGTAGAGGAGGCCCTCGGGCGTGAGGTAGGTCCCGTACCACCGCCCCTGGGCGTCGCGCGCCGAGGCCGGCACGGCGTCGGCCCAGGACGGCGTGAACGGCTGGAGCAGCGAGTCGGCGGCGGCCTGCATGAACAGGGTCTGGGGCGCGCCCCACCAGACCGACGCCTGGGGGTTGACGCGCTCGCCGGCGATCCGGTCGTAGACCTCCTGGCTGCCCAGGTCGATCCACTGGACGTCGACCGTCGGGTTCTCGGCCTCGAACGCCTCCTCGTAGGCCCGGAGCATCTCCTTGCCGTGGGGCGAGTAGACCAGGAGCGGGCGTGCGGCCGTCGCCGGAGCAGGCGGAGAGCGCGAGGGCGGCGGCGGCGAGCAGGACCAGTCGGGGCACGGCGGGAGCGGTGGGGGCCGCGCCTATCGACGCCGGCCGGGCGACGTTCCCTCGGCCGCCGGGGACGGGTGGGGGCCGTTCCCGGACCGGGAGCCCCAGGCCCACCCGCTCCGCCTCGGCGCCGAGGCGGGCGGGGCCGGATCTATCATGCGTCTCCCCCTCCGCCTCCGCCGATGCCGCGCCCGCTCCGCCTCGTCCCCTCCCTCCTGGCCGCGCTCGTCGCCGGGACGCTCGCGGCCCAGCCGGCCGAGGTGGTCTACGACGTGTCGTGGCCCCAGGCGGCGGCCCACGAGACCCGCATCGTCGCGACGTTCGCCGACGTCGACGCCGGGCCGCTGGCGGTCGTGATGAGCCGGGCCTCGCCCGGGCGCTACGCGCTCCACGAGTTCGCCAAGAACGTCTTCGACGTCTCGGCGGTCGACGGCGCGGGCGAGCCGCTCGCGGTCACCCGGCCGACGCCCTACGAGTGGGCCGTGGCCGGGCACGACGGGACCGTCCGGTTCCGCTACACGCTCTACTCGAACCGGGCCGACGGCACGTACGCCGGGGTCGACTCGACGCACGCCCACTACAACATGCCGGCGGCGTTCGCCTGGGCGCGCGGGCTGGAGAATCGGCCGGTCCGCATCACGTTCGACCCGGTCCACGACTGGCGGGTCGCGACCCAGCTCGTGCCGACCGGCTCGCCGACCACGTTCACGGCGCCCGACCTGGCCTACTTCATGGACTCGCCGACGGAGCTCAGCGCCCACCAGTTGGTCGAGTGGGAGCAGGGCGGCCAGACCTACCGGCTCGCCCTCCACCACGCCGGCACCGAGGCGGAGGGACTGGCCTACGCCGAGATGGCCCGGCGCGTGATCGCCGAGCAGGCCGCCGTGTTCGGGGCCTACCCCGCGTTCGACTTCGGCACCTACACCTTCCTGGCCGACTACCTCCCCTGGGTCGCCGGCGACGGGATGGAGCACCGGAACTCGACCATCCTGACCAGCACGACCGCGCTCGACGGCGACGGCGCGCTCCGGGTGCTGGGCACGCTGGCCCACGAGCACTTCCACGCCTGGAACATGGAGCGGCTGCGCGACGCGGCGCTGGAGCCGTTCGACTTCGAGGGCGCCAACCCGTCCGAGAACCTGTGGTTCGGCGAGGGCTTCACGAGCTACTACGACGGCGTCACGCGCGCACGCGCCGGCTACCTCTCGCTGGAGGACTACGCCGGCGACCTGACGGGCGCGCTCAACTACGTGCTCCAGTCGCCCGCCCGGGCGTACCGCGGCCCGGCAGACATGAGCCGGCTGGCGACGTTCGTCGACGCGGCCGTCGCCATCGACGAGACGACGTATGGGACCACGTTCGTCTCGTACTACACCTGGGGCGAGGTGCTGGGGCTGGGC
The DNA here is from genome assembly GCA_963740235.1 of uncultured Bacteroidota bacterium. Classification (GTDB taxonomy): domain Bacteria; phylum Bacteroidota; class Rhodothermia; order Rhodothermales; family Rubricoccaceae; genus Rubrivirga. The sequence goes on along the minus strand of CAVUDG010000006.1, from coordinate 51,967 downwards.
CTCGACTTGACGCTCCGCCAGCGCTACGACCGGACGCTCGACGACTACATGCGGGCCATGTGGGCCGCGTTCGGCCAGCGCCAGGACGCCACGACGCCCGCCGCGACCTACACCCGGGTCGACCTCGAGCGCGTCTTGGGGGGGGTCGCCGGCGACCCGGCCTGGGCCGCCGCGTTCTTCGACCGCTACGTCGACCACGGCGACGTGCTCGACTACGCCGCGCTCGTCGAGCCGGCCGGCCTCGTCCTGCGCCCGGCCCGCCCGGACCAGGGCACGCTGGGCCCGCTCGCGCTGCGCGACGACCCCGCCGGCGCGGTCGTCGTCCAGCCGGTTCGGCCCGGCACGCCGGCGTACGAGATCGGACTGTCGTCGGGCGACCGGCTGCTCCGCGTCAACGGGCTGCCGGCCGGCACGCGGGAGGGGGTCACGGCGGCGGTCCTGCGCGCCCGACCCGGCGCCGAGGTCGAGGTCGTGTTCGAGCAGCGCGGCGCCGTCAAGACGCGCCGGGCCCGTCTCGTGCCCGACCCCGCCCTGGAGCTGGTGACGTTCGAGGCCGCCGGCCGGCCGGTCACCGAGGCCGTCCGCGCGTTCCGCGAGGCGTGGCTCGGACCGAAGGCGTCCGAGTAGCTCGGGTGTGCCCGCCTCGACGCCGAGGCGGGCGGGGCGCTAGGCCCGGCCGTGGGGGATGGCGTGGGGCCGCTGGCGGTCGGCGTAGGCCGCCCGGATGTCGGCCTCGCGGCGGGCCTCGGCCGAGGCGACCTCGACGAGCGCCTCCTGGACCAGCTCCCGGAGCCAGTCGCGGTTCTCGCGGAGCGCCTCGGTGACGGCCTCTTTCATGGCGGCGCGGGTGGCGTCGGGGGTAGCGAACTCAGACATGCGGGCGGAGTGGGAACCGAGCGGAGTGGGGACGCCTGAGAAGCTAGGTGCGCACGGCGTGCGCAGGCATCCCGGACGGCGTGCCCCGTCCGGGCCCTTCCGAGCGCCCTACGCCGGCCGTCTCGCCGGGCGCGCTCAGGCGCCCAGCTCCTGGTCCGGGACGGACTCGGCCCCCTCCTCCCCCTCGACGAACTGCTGGTAGTGGGCGAACCGCTCCAGGATGATCGAGACGTAGTGGACGGGCTCGAGCCCGCGGGCGTAGCCGTGCCGGACCTCGGGGCGGTTGTAGACGGCCGGGTCCGACTTCTGCAGGAGCCAGAACGCGACGTCCTCCCACTGCGTCCGGTCGCCGCCCTCGGCCTCGGTCAGTCGCATGGCGTCGAGCACGTGGCCGGCGCCGGCGTTGTAGCTGGCCAGGATGAACTTGACCCGCTCGTCGGGGTCGGGGATCTCCTCGGCCCAGTAGTTGTCCTCGAGCCACTTGAGGTAGCGCGCGGCGGCCTCGACGTTGGCCTCGGGGTCGTAGGGGTCGGCCAGGCCCAGGTCGCGGGCCGTCCCGGGCATGATCTGCAGCAACCCCATCGCGCCGGCCCACGACCGGGCGCGCGGCTCGAACCGGCTCTCCTGGTACATCTGGCTCCCCAGCAGGCGCCAGTCCCACCCGACCGTCGGCGCGTAGCGCTTGAGGAGGTCGTCGTAGCCCGAGAGGTTGCCGGTCTCGCCGGTCAGGAAGCCCGTCTCGATCCGCTCGCGGTAGCCGCGGCGGTCGACGTAGTACTTCCGGTAGAGCTGGTTCCAGCGCCGCGTCTCGCGGTTCTCCAGGATCCAGGCGTCGAGGGCCGTGAGCAGTTCGGGCGCGTTGTCGCGGACGGCCCACGCGACCCCGTGCGGGGCTCCGACGGCCGGCTGGACCACCAAGTTCTCGTAGTACCCCTCCTCGAGCTGGGCCACGTTCTCCTGGGCGACGGTCAGCTCGATGTTGCCCACGGCGACGTTGCGGATCAGCGCCTCGCTCGTCGTGTCGACCTCGACGATCCGGATGTCGCCCGTGATCCGGTCCTGGAGCTCGACCAGCCGGTCGACGTAGGGGTCGTCGGAGGGCAGGAACACCTCCTGGCCGGCCAGGTCGGCCGGGCGGCGGACGGGGCGGGCCCGGATGGTGACCGGGTCGGCCGGGACGTCGCCGCCCTGGATCTGGCCGCGCCGCTCGGCGATGGCCTGCGGGACCTCCGGGGCCACGACTTCCGAGGTGTCGACGGGCGCCGAGGCCTGGACGACGACCGGCTGGGTCTCGTAGAGGTTGCGGGTGAACCCGAACATCGACGTGTCCTGGGCGACCGGCTGGAGCCGGGCCGCCGCGATGTCGCCCAAGCCCGCGTTGAGGTAGTACAGGATGCTGTCCGGCGGGACCACCTTGATCTCGAACACGATGTCCTGGTCCTCGGCGAAGTCGCGGAGCAACTCGTACTCGAAGCCGAACGCCTGGCCCCGGTACAGGAAGTAGCTCGTCGAGGTGTACGAGGTGAGCGCGACGAGCGTGTCCCGCTCCAAGATGTCGCCCAGGTCGCGCACGATCGGGTCCGGGATGACGACCGACTCGGGGTCGGAGGTGGAGCCGATGGCGGCGGCGACGAGCCCGCCCACGATGAGGACGGCGAGGACGGCGGAGGACTTCCGGAGCATGTCGGGTCGATGCGTGGGTCGTCTCTTACGGCGTCCCCCCACGCCGGGTCCGGGGAAACCGCGCCGTCTGCGAGGTCCCCCGGCCTCCCGGACCGCGGCGACCCCACGGCCCGCCTCGGCGCCGAGGCGGGCCGACCCGCCCCGCTAGCGCCGCCCGGCGAGCACCTCGACCAACGCCCGGATCATCGCCTGCTGCTCGGCCCGGTGCCCGTGCTGGGCCTCTACGTTGACGTAGGGACGCCCGTTCTGGGCCGCCCAGACCGAGAGCGACCCGTCGTCGGTCGCGGCGGCGTTGTCCTGCAAGACCGCGTTGAAGCCGCGCGCCACCAGCGCGTCGTAGAGCGCCCGGTCGGTGACGAAAAAGAAGTCGTCGGCGTCGGAGCCGGGGCGGACCGTGACGGCGGCGGCGTCGCCGGCGTACTGGGCGCCGGGCTGGTACGACGCCGCCGAGTAGTTGGCCTCGGTGTTGTTGTGGAGCGTCACGACCACGTCCGCCTGGTCGAGCCCGGTCCGGGTCAGGACGTGCTGGGCCAGGGCCTCGACCGCGCCGCGGCCGGCGGCCGACGGGGCCCCGTCCGAGAGCGCCTCCATGGTCCGCGCGAGACCGGCGGCGGTAAAGATCCGGTTGGGGTCGGCCCCCACCGTCTGGCCGCCCACCGCGAACCGCAGGTTCCGGTCGCCCGAGTGGACCAGCTCGACGACCGTCCCGCCGGTCGTCGGCCAGGACGTCGAGCGCGGCCTCGACCGACGTCCCCTCGTCGTCGTGGAGGTTGACGGCCCAGAACGCGCGGGCCCACCGCTAGGCCCCGCGGCGACGTGGCGCCGGACCGTCACGGCGAGGTCGCCGACCGGGACCACGACCGAGTCGACCCGGACCGGGCCCGCCTCGGTCGACCGCGCGGGCCGGCTCGCCCGGCTCGCCCGGCTCGGCCGGTCGGGCCCGGCCGCGTGATCACCGAGTCGGCCCGGCGCTCGCGGCCGTCGGCCACGGCGTCGGCGTCGGGTTTGGCGGCGGTCTGGGCGCACGCCGAGGCGGCCAGGACGAGGAGCAGGACGAGGCGCATGGTCGGGTTCCGGGTTCGGGGGTCAGGGTCCGCGCCCTCCAAGATCGGTACTCAGCCGAGATGGAGGCTCCCGACAGACCTCGTGGCCGGAGCGGGCGCCGGCGCCAGGTCTCGCCGGCGTGGTCCGACCGCCGCCACCCTGAACCCCTAGAAGATCAACTCCAGTATGACCGGCAACACGTAGAACAGGCCCGCGACGTAGGCCACGGCGTAGAGCCGGTTCTTGAACGCCAGCTCGCCCACGAACTCGGCCATCCGGACCGGGACCTCGCGGACGAACGGGATCGGGTAGATCAGCAGGATGCCGAACACGTTGAACAGCGTGTGGCACAGCGCGATCTCGACGCCCGGCGACGGCCGCCGGCTCGCCGCTCGAGATGGCGATGGCCGCCGCGAACATCCCCGTCGCCGTCGTCCCGACGTTGGCGCCCAGCATGAACGGGAACACCTTGCGGACGGTCAGCACGCCGGCCCCGATCAGCGGGATCACCAGGCTCGTCGTCACCGACGACGACTGGACCATGAACGTCAGCACCATCCCGAAGGCCATCGCGACCAACGGGTTGCCGAACACGTAGCGGTCCAGCGCCCCCTCGCTCCGGCCCAGCACCAGCGACTTGAGGAACACGACGAGGTAGCGGAGCGCGATGAACAGCAGCGTCAGCCCGATGGCCGCCGTGACCCACCCGTTCTCGGCGAACACGCTCTCGAACAGGAAGCCCGCCGAGCCGGTCGAACGGGCGTCTTGCCCAGGCCGCCGCTGTCGACGCCCGGGATCGCCTCGGCGATGGCCAGCGCCGGCGTCGAGATCACGCCGAACAGGAGCTCCAGCGGCAGCAGGATCAGCACGGCCATCCAGTTGAAGAAGTCGTGGACGGTCGCCCCCGCGATGGCCAGCCGGAACTCGCCGGGCCGCGTGATGTGGCCCATCGACACGATCGTGTTGGTCACCGTCGTGCCGATGTTGGCCCCCATGATGACCGGGATCGCCGACGGCACCGGCAGCGTCCCCGTCGCCACCAGCGTCACCACCAGCGACGTCGTCGTCGACGACGACTGGACCAGGCTGGTGACCAGGATCCCCGTGATGAGCCCCAGCAGCGGGCTGTCGGTCGCCGTCCGCAGGAACCCCTCCAGGTCGAAGCTCCCCTTGCCGATCGCCTTGATCCCGTCGCCCATCAGCTCGAGGGCGATGACGAACACGGCCATCGTCAAGAACAGCCCGAGCAGCCGAGCCCAGAGCGGTTGCGTGGTGCGGCGTGTTGGGGTCGTTGTCGAGGTCGTCCTCCGAGATCGGGATCAGCGCCGGTGGCCGCGTCGAGCGGGAAGTCGTCGGGGTCGTGTGCCATGTCGGGGGAGCGCCCGCCCGAGGCGGGCGGGGGGTCGAGAGGGGCGGGTGAGCGGGAGGGGCCGGCCTAGTCGTTGTCGGCCCAGTTGGGCGCGTTGCGGACCTGGTCGAAGGGCAGCGCCACGGCCGAGACGATGTTGGAGAGGTGCGACGACGTCCGCCCGATCATCCGGGCGGAGACGGCCAGGACGACGGCCTCGTTCGACGTCACGTCGTCGGCCTGGGACAGCTCGGTGAGGAAGCGGGCCACGTCGACTTTGGTCTGGGCGTGCTCGTCCATCACGACGCGGCCCACCTTGGCGTCGCCGACGATGAACGACCGGCGGACGCGCGGGAACGCGCTCTGGACGCGGTCGCGGATGCCCCGCAGCGCGTCGACGTGGTGGCCCATCCGGGGCGCCGCGGCCAGGGCGGACGCCTTCGAGATGCTCTTGGCCAGGTCCCCGAGCCGCTCGGCGTCCTGGACGATCGAGACCAGGAGCAGGCTCAGCGCCAGCTCGGCGCGCGGGTCGGCCAGGATGTGCTCCAGGACCGACCGGCGGATGGTCTGCTCGCGCTCGTTGATGATGTCGTCCTGGGCCGAGAGGTCGACGTGGAGCGGCTCGTTGTCGAGCAGGCAGTTGGTGGCCGCGGCGAACATCGAGTCGGCCGTGTCGAGCATGACGCCCAGGTCGGTCATGCTCTGCTCGACGAGCGGTGGGCGCGAGCCGGTGAGGAAGTTGAAGAGGTTCATCGGAAGACGGGCGGACGGACGGGACAGGAGACGGCGTGGCCACCGCGGACGGGACGCGGGCGCTTCCACAGCGGCCGGCGGACGTGACAGGCTACGGCCGCTCCGGGGCCGTGTGCGCAGGGGCGCGCGTGCTACGACCCTCCGCTCGGCCTCCCGTCCGGCACGGTCCCTTCCCGGCCGGAGCCCGAGGTGGGGAGACCCGGATCTCCGTCCGGCGCCGGGCGCGCCAGGGCCGGTGACGCGAACACGGACGCGCGCTAGAGACGCGTCGGGATACGGGTACGGGCGGAGCCGACGCGGTCGGAGCGTCACCGAGGGGGGGATCGAGGGAACGCCCCGTCACCTGGGGTCGAAGGCGGCAAAGATGGCGGACGGGCGTTACCTCAGTGTTACCGGACGCCAGCCCGGCCCACCGGCCCGCTAGAGCGACGCCGAGACCTGGACGCGGACGGTCTGGATCACCCGCCCCTCGGCCGGCGCGCGCCCGTCGTAGACGACCGACCCGCGCAGCCGCTCGGTCAGTCCGACCTGGGCGTCGACGCCCCACAGCGCCGACGTGCCCGGCCCCCGGCCGTCGGTCAGTTCGAACAGCGCCAGCCCGCCCGTCCCGTCGCCCCGCAGGCGAACCGACGAGACCTCGGCGCGAGCGCTCGCCGAGAACCGGCCCGACCGCGTCCAGCGGACCTCAGCGGGCAACCGGGCCACGAGCGCGCCCGTCGGCCGGCCCGGCCCCGCGAGCGCGTCCGACGCGGTCGGCGACGGTCGGCGAGACGGCGACCGTCAAGCGCGGCGACGGCGTCCACCGGAGGGACCCTTCGAGCCCCAGGCTGCGCAGGTCGTAGGTCCGGCTCGCGAACGCCTGGCTGACCGTCTGCCGCCGCCCGCCGACCACGGCCAGGCGCGCGTCGAGGCCGCCGCCGAGGGGCGCGAACGCCTCGGCCCGGGCGCCCTGGACCAGTCTGGTTTCCAGGCCGGCCGCCAGCCGCGACGTCGACCGGGCGTGGTCGCCGACGAGTCGGGCGCCGCGGTCGGGCAGGTCGGGGAACAGCCGGACCTCCTGCTCGACGCGGAGGCGGCCCTCGACCGTGCCCGCCTCGGGCCCGGCGCCGGCCTGCTGGAGCACGCCGGGGTCGAGGACGAGCACCCGGAGCACGTCGCGCTCGCGCGTCTTCTCGCGGAGGTCGACGGTCGTCCGGAGCGCGACGGCGCGCAGGACGCGGGCGGAGAGACCGTCGCCGTCCGCGAGCCGGCCCAGCCGGGCGTCCAGGCGCAAGCCCAGCCCGACGCCGACGGTCGGCACCAGGTCGGTGCCGGGCACGAACGTCCGGAGGTAGGTGCCCTCCAGGGGCGTCGTCTCGGGGAAGAACTCGTCGACCTGGGCGACGCCGTCGGGCTCGCCGGCCCGGGGCTCCCCTTGCCCATCGCGCCAGACGAACTCACCAAGGTCCTGCCCGACAAGGACGTAGGTCTCCTGCAGGATCGGGGACCGCTCGGTCAGGGCGTCGTAGACCAGCCGGCCGTCCAGGGCCCCGCCCCCCAGCGACGTCCGCGAGGCCAGCCGGAGCGCGACCGACTCGCCGTCCAGGCGGCCCCGCTCCTGGAACGGGGCCTCGTAGCGCTTGCTCCGGACGGCCAGCCGGCCCTCGGTCGGGAACAGCCCGCCGCGAATCCGGCCCGTCGCCTCGACCGTCAGCGCCTGGGCCGAGCCGACCAGCTCTTGCCCCAGCGGCCCCAGCGGCTCCGACTCGCGGCGGTACTCGACGGTCGCCTCGCCCTCGGCCCGTCCCAGCGCGACCCCCAGACCGGGGCGGACGGCCCAGAAGGCGTACGACGCCGACAGCAGCGAGTCCTGGCGGAGCCCGCCGGCCTGCTCGCGCCGCTCGTGCTCGACGGCCAGGCCCGGCCGGACGGCGCCGAGGGGGACCGCCCCCTGGACGAGGGCGCGGCGAAACGACCCGCTGCCCAGCTGGTCGGCGACGGTCCCCGCCCCGCCCGTATCGGTCAGCGAGCCCTCGACCGCCAGCGTCGGCCCAGCGCCACGGCCCAGCCTGGCCGCCAGCGCGCCGCGCGTGGCCGCGAAGCCGCCCAGGTCGAGGTGGCCCGCTTGGGCCTCCAGCTCGGCGGCCTCGCGGGCCCACCGCAGCACGCCCTCGGTCACGGCCTCGCCCAAGCGTGTCGAGCCCGCCGAACGGGGTCCCGGCGCGCGCGAGGTTCCAGCGACGGTTGAACTCGACGGCCCGAACCCGATCCAGGGGACGGAACGCGTCGGCCCGGTTCCGGTGGACCAGCTCGCCCGAGACGGCACCGCCGGCGAGCGCGACGGCCGCCAGCCGGAGCCCGGCCTCGACCGCCTGGGCCGCGTCGTCGCCGTCGCCGAGGGGCGACAACGTGTTGGCGTCGTCGACCGACCGGGCCCACTCGCCGAACGCCTCGACGCCCGCCACCACGTCGACCGCGCCCCGGACGTCGACGAGCGAGCGGCCCGCCGGCCGGGGCAGGATCCGGAACGGGACGAAGTCGCCCCGGTCGGGCCCGACGTACTCGTACAGGATCCCGTTGCGGGCCGTCCCCGCCCGCCGGTACGTCCCGGTGAGCGGGGCCACGCGCGAGAACCGGACCCGAAACACCTCGGCGTCGGCCGGGGTCGCCGGCACGAAGACCGAGGCGGGCTGGCCGGCCTCGGTCGTGTCGCGGCGGGTGTAGAGCACGACCGGGCTCTCGGCGTCGAACGGGACGCGCTGCTCGCCCGGCACCAACACGTCGGCGTCGCCGGCGGCGCGGAGCGCGTCGAGGTCGGCCTCGGTCAGGCCCAGGTCCGAGACGCCGCCGAGCGCGTCGGCCTGGCGGAACACGCGGACGCCCAGGCGCGCGCGCGACCGGGCCGCCGAGCCCAGGTCGAGGTCGACGCCGGTCGCGAGCAGCGTCTGGGTCAGCCCGCCCGAGGTGTACTCGAAGTCGACCGTGATCCGGCGCTCGGCCGTGATCAAGCGCGTGGGCGTAAACGTGATCTCGCCGGTCCCGTAGTCGACCGTGTAGTCGCCGCCGACGCCGCGCTCCTGCAGGCGCCCGTCGAGGTAGACCCGCTCGCTGCCGGGCACGACGATCACGAACGCGTCGCCGGCCTCGCCCTGCAGCCGGTACGGCCCCTGGACGCCCTCGACGGCGACCACGTCCTGGCTCCGGAACCGGCCCCTCGTCGCCGAGCCCGACGCCAGCACGCGCCCGCCGCGCACGACCCCGACCGCCGGCACCCTGACGTCGACGACGGCGCCCTGGACCTGGCGCGCGAGGGGCGCGAACGCGGTCCCCCGGAGCGCCAGGTCGACGTCGCCGAGGCGGGCGCGGACGGCGGCGCTCTCGACCTCGACGTAGACCCGGTCGAGGTCGCTGAGCTGGCGCGTCGTCCCCTCGGGCAGGATCGGCGTGTCCTCGTCGGTCAGCGCGGCCCGGAGCGCGACGCCCGGCGACACCTCGCCTTCGAGCGACAGCCGGAGCGCCGACGTGACCGACACGTCGCGGTTCGAGCCGGCGACGACGCCGCGCGTGATGGAGCCCGTCGTCAGGATCGAGGGCGGAGGGCGCGTGCTGACGGGCGGCCCGCGCCGCCGGCCCGTCGTGTCGGGGGCGTAGAGCGCGCGGAGCGAGTCGACCGACGGGACGCGCGCCCGGACGGGCCCGACGACGGGCGCGGCCCGGTACGCGACGGCCAGGTACCGGACGGAGTCCGCCGCGGCGGTCAGTTCCAGGCGGCCCGTCCCGTCGAGCGTGTAGTCACCTGAGGCGAGGGCTACGAACGCGCTGTCGCGGAACACCTCGACGGTCTCGGTCCCGGGAATCGGGCGGGCGTCCAGCCGGGCGACGGTCTGCCCCGCCGCCAGCGCGAACGTGTCGCGGCGGACGGTCTGCGCCTCCGCCGCACAGGCGAGGGCGCCCAGCAGCAGGACGGCGAACAACGACCTCATCGGGCCTGACGGAAACGCGGCGGACGAGGTAGCGGAGGGCGGGCAGAACCGGGGTGGCGAGCGCCCAACGTACCCGCGCGTCGCGGTCGCGTTCAATCCACGTCGATGGCCCCCAGCCCCACTTCAGGCGCCGCGCTCCCGGCGAAGCCGGTCGGGGTCAGGTAGAGCGTCCCGGCGCCGACCGAGACGCCGCCCCGCAGGCCGGGCGCGGCCACGACGGTCGCCACCCCCTCGCCGCTCCGCTCGGACCCTCCCTCCTCCCCCACGGTCACGAACCGGCCGCGCGAGACCGACACGCTCACCAGCCGCCCGAGGCCGGGAGTGGGGACGAACCGGCCCGGCGCGCCGAACGCGTCGAACGCCTGGAGCCCGCCGCGGCCGGCGTCGGCCACCCACAGCGTCTCGTCGTCGACGGCGAGGTCGACGGGGTCGCTCAGCACGCCCGCGCCGACCACGCGCTGGACCGCGCCGTCGGGGTCGAGCGCGAGCACCTGGCGCCGGCCGGCCTCGGCGACGTAGACCACGCCCCCAGACCCGGCCGCGACGGCGACGGGCGTCCCGCGACGGCGCGCCGCCTCCCCCACCGACGGCCGGACGATCTGGGCCGGGTCGAGGTCGGGCACGGCGAGCGAGCGGACGAGCCGGCCCTCGGCCGTGAACTGAAGGACGGCCCCGGCCGCGCGGTCGGCCACGAAGATCGTCAGCCCGTTCGTCGGGTCCACGTCGACCGGGTCGAGGAAGCCGCCGTCGGCGGTCCCGACCCCGCCCAGCCGCCGCACCACGACGCCGCCCCGGAGGGCGACCACGGCGTCGGCGTCGACGACCCACACGGTCCCATCCGGGGTGACGGCGAGCGCGCGGGCGTCCTGGAACCGGGCCCCGGGGGCCGGCGCGGGGCCGGCGCAGGCGGCGACCGCGAGCAGAGCGGCGAGACCGAGCGCCCGACCGGCCGAGCGCCGAGGCGCGAGCCTCCCCACCTCGGTGCCGAGGCGGGCCGGGTCGGAGCCCGCCGGGGGGCCGCTCACGAGCCGGACAGCCGGCGGAGCCCCTTCTGGCCGATGTCGCGGCGCAGCGTCTTGCCGTCGAACTCGACCTCGTCGGCCCCGGCGTAGGCGGCGTCGAGGGCGGCCTGGAGCGTGGCGCCCATGCCGGTCACGCCCAGGACGCGCCCGCCGGCCGTGACCACGTTGCCCTCGGCCGAGCGCGCGGTCCCGGCGTGGTAGACGGTCGCGTGCTGGCCCGCCCGGGCGAGCCCGGAGATCAGGCGGCCGGTCTCGACCGGTCCCGGGTAGCCGTGCGACGCCAGCACGACGCACGCCGCGGCGCCTGGGTCCACGTCGACGGTCGCCTGGGCGACGCGGCCTTCGGCGATCGCCTGGAACAGGTCGAGGGGGTCCGAGGCCAGCAGCGGCAGCAGGACCTGGGCCTCGGGGTCGCCGAACCGGCAGTTGAACTCGATCACCGACGGGGCCCCGTCGGCGTCGATCATCAGCCCGACGTACAGGACGCCCTGGTAGGGGTGGCCCTCGGCCCGCATCCCGTCCAGCATCGGGCGGACCACCTCGGCCTCGACGCGCTCGCGGACGGCCTCGGTCACGACCGGCGCCGGGGCGTAGGCGCCCATCCCGCCCGTGTTGGGGCCCGTGTCGCCCTCGCCGATCCGCTTGTGGTCCTGGGCGGCCGGGAGCAGCACGTAGCCGTCGCCGTCGGTGAGCACGAACACGCTGGCCTCCTCGCCCTGCAAGAACGCCTCCACGACGACCGTCGAGCCGGCGCTGCCGAACGCGCCCCGGTCGAGCATCTCGGCCAGCGCCTCGACGGCCGCCTCGCGCGTCTCGGCGACCACGACGCCCTTGCCGGCCGCCAGCCCGTCGGCCTTGAGGACGACGGGCAGCGGGTGGCTCTCGACGTAGGCGCGGGCCTCGTGGAGCGACCCGAGCCCGAACGTCCGCGAGGCGGCCGTGGGCACGCCGAACCGTGCCATGGCGTCCTTGGCGAACGCCTTCGACCCTTCCAGACGCGCCGCCGCCTTGGTCGGCCCAACGACGGCCACGCCCGCCTCGGCGAGCCGGTCGGCCAGGCCGGCGACCAGGGGGACCTCGGGGCCGACGATCACCAGGTCGACGGCGCGCTCGGCGGCGAGCGCGACCAGCCCGTCGAGGTCGTCGGCGGCGACGGCCACGTTCTCGGCGGCCTGGGCCGTGCCCGTGTTGCCGGGGGCGCACAGCACGTGGGGCCGGCGCGGGCTCCGGGCGAGCGCGCGGACGAGCGCGTGCTCGCGGCCTCCGCTGCCGACGACGAGGACGGTCACTGGGATCGGGGGGGTGGAGCGAAAAGATACCGGGCGCGTAGACTGGCGCCGCCCCCCATTCTCGTGCCCGTGCTCGCGCTCCTCGTCGCCCTCGCCTTGTTCCAGACCCCAGCCCCGGTCCCCCAGACTCCACCGAGGCGGACGCAACCGAGAGCGACGTGGCGGGGACGGTTGAGGCCGTCACGTCGGTGTTCGACGAGGACACGGCCTACGCCGACGACGACGACGGCCCGGGCGTCCAGGTCCGGCCGCGGCTGGCGCCCTCGGCGCTGTACTCGACGAACCGGGGGTTCGGGATCGGCGGCGGCGTCGGGGTCCGCAACGTCGGGTGGACCGGGACCGACCTCACCGCCGACGCCAAGCTCCAGCAGAACTACCAGAGCGCCGACGTCACCTTCTTCACCGACGACCCCTACCAGTCGGTCGTCCACGGGCTCGTCACCGTCGGCGGGTCGACGACGGACCGGCGGCGGTACTTCGGGCTGGGGCCGAACACGGTCCCGGACAGCGAGGTCAACCTGCTCCACGACGCGGCCCAGGCCGAGGCGCGCGTCGGGGTCTACCCGCTCGGGACGACGGCGCTCTACGTCCAGCCGAGCGTCCGCCTGCTCTACGACTACTCGGGCGGCGTCAACGACGGGGCCGGGCCGGGCTCGCTGGCGCGCTTCGACGCCGCGTCCCGCCAGGCCGTCGAGGTCGCCCAGGGCCAGGACCGCTACGGGGCCTCGCTGGGGCTCCAGGTCGCGACCGACCTCCGCGACTGGCCGGGCTACCCGCGCCGGGGGATGTACGCGACCGCCGAGCACCGCCGGTTCGTGGCCCTCGACGCCTCGGACCTGACGCTGGCCCGCTACTCGGCCTCGGCCATCGGCTACCTCCCCATCCGGGGGCGCACGACCGTCATCCTGCGCGCGGTCAGCGTGTTCACCCGGAGCGGCGACGCCGACGGCGACGGCCAGGACGACCCGATCCCGTTCTACTACCTCCCGACGCTCGACAGCCGCATCGCGACGGCCTTCCGCCAGGACCGGCTGACGGGCCGCGACGTGATCGCGGCCGGGGCCGGCGTCCGCGCGCCCGTGTTCGACTTTCTGGGCGTCTACGGGATCGACGTGCTGGTGATGGGCTACCTCGGCAACGCCTACGACAACGCGTTCGAGCAGTTCACGCCCAAGGTGTCGTTCCGGGAGGGCTCGTTCCTGGGCGAGGACGGGTCGGCCGCGCTCCGGCCGTCGCTGGCGCTGGGGATGGGGCTGGTCAACCTGGACAAGGAGCGGGTCGTGCTGGGCGGGATGGTGGGCGTCGGGCCGGGCGGCGTGACGGTCGCCACGTTGCGGATCGCGTACGACCTGCGCGACGCGCGCCCGCTGTTCCGCTAGGCCGGGTGCCCCCGCCTCGGCCCCGAGGCGGGGGGGGGGCGGGGCCTCACGGGCTCTTCGGTGTGCCCGGGCCCGGGCGTCTGCTAGCTTGCGCCGCCCCTCTGCCCTGCCGTCCCCCCGTGCCCCTCCCCCAGGCCCCCCGCTGGCTGTTCGTCCTGAAGGGCGTGCTGGCCGCCGTCGCCGTCGTGGCGCTGGTCCACCTGGTGGACCCGGCCGAGGTGGTCCGGGCCGTGTCGCACGCCGACCCGCGGTGGGCCCTGCTGGCGCTCGCGCTGGTCCCGGTCAACATCGGGCTGGAGGCGTACCGGTGGGGGCGGCTGGTCCGGCGGCTGGCGCCCCAGGTCCGCCACCGCGACGTGCTGCGGGCGGTCGTGGGGTCGTACCCGCTGGGGCTCCTGACGCCGGGGCGGATCGGGGACTACGTGGGCCGGGCGGTCTACCTCCGCGCGATCCCGGCCGGAGCCTCGGCCGCGCTGACGTTCGGCGAGCGGATGGCGACGCTGGCGGCGTGCCTGGTGGGCGGGCTGCTCGCGCTCGGGCCGTACCTCGCGACCCAGCTCGACCCGTCGCCGCTGTGGCCGGCCGTGCTGGCCGTGGGCTGGCTGGCGTCGGCGGGGCTGGTCGCGTGCATCCTGTTCCCGGGCCTGGCGCGCGTCGCCGTGACGACGGTCCTGCCGTTCGCGCCGGTCCGCCGGGCGGTCGGGGCGTTCGCCCGGATCCCCCAGGAGGAGACCGTGACGCTGCTGGCGTTGTCGGCCGTCCGCTACGTCGTGTTCTCGGGCCAGTTCGTGCTGCTGGCGCGGGCGCTCGCCCCGACCGCGCCCTGGGCCGGGCTGTGGATCGGGGTGGCCCTGGTGTTCTTTGCCAAGAGCGCCATCCCCCAGGTGACGCTGGGCGACCTGGGCGTGCGCGAGGGCGCGGCCGTGTTCTTCCTGGGCGCCTACGGCGTGGCGCCGGCCGCCGCGCTCGACGCGTCGCTGGCCTTGTTCGCGCTCAACCTGCTGCTGCCGGCGCTCGTCGGGGCCCCCTTGCTGCTCGCCCTCCAGCTCCGCCGCGTCGCCGACCGCCGCGCCGAAGCCGCTCCCTCCGAGGTACCCGCATGACGACGGCCTGGGGTCTGGTCCTGATCGTGCTCTCGCTGTACTACGCGGGCTGGCTCTGGGCGTGGGCGTGGGGCCTGCGCAAGGAGACGCGCCGGACCGACGCCATCGCGCCGGTCGCCGACGCCGACCTGCCGACGATCACGGTCGTGGTCCCGGCACGCAACGAGGAGGAGACCATCGGCCCGTGCGTCGACTCGATCCTGGCGACGGACTACCCGCACGCCAAGCTGGAGGTGATCGTGGTCGACGACGACTCGTCCGACGCGACGGCGGCCGTCGTCCGCCAGCGGATGACGGCGACGGCGGCGCTCGCCCTGGCCGGCGACGAGCTGCCCGAGGCGGAGTGGGCCGAGTCCGAGGGGGCCGGGCGACTCCGGCTGGTCCAGGTGCCCGAGAACCGGTCGCGCGCGCGCGCCCACAAAAAGCGGGCGATCGAGAAGGCCGTCGCCCACGCCCGCGGCGAGCTCATCCTGACGACCGACGCCGACTGCGTCGTGCCGCCGGGCTGGGCGCGCGCGCTGGCCACCCAGTTCGAGGGCGACGAGGTCGCGTTCGTGTGCGGGCCCGTCGCCTACGCCGTCCGCCCCCAGGACGGCCTGTTCGTGCGGTACCAGGCCCAGGACTTTTTCGGGGTGATGGCGTGCGCCGCCGGCGCGGTCGGGATCGACCGGCCCCACCTCGCCAACGGGGCCTGCGTGGGCTACCGCCGCGAGACGTTCCAGGCGCTCGGCGGCTTCTCGGGCATCGACCACGTCACGAGCGGCGACGACGAGCTGCTGATGCAGAAGATCGCGTACACGACCCCCCTCGACATCCGCTTCTGCGCCGACCCCGGGGCGACCGTCCTGACGGCGCCGGTGTACTCCCCGACCGACTACGTCCACCAGCGCAAGCGGTGGGCGTCGAAGAGCCTGAACTACCCGGCCCGGCTCAAGGTGATGCTGTCCGGCTTCGTGGCCTTCTTCTTCGCGATGACGGCGACGCTGCTGGCCGTCCCGTTCGTCTCGGGCCTGTGGCCCTGGTTGCTGGGCGCGCTCGCGGTCAAGGCCGCCGCCGAGCTCCCTGTGATCGTGCCGGCCGCGCGCCGGTTCGGCCAGCTCCACCTGCTGCCGGTCTACCCGCTCAACCTGGTGCTCCACGCGCCCCAGTCGCTCCTGGTTGGCGTGCTGGGCCCGCTGGGGGGCTACCAGTGGAAGGACCGGACGCTGGACCAGTGAGCCCGGCCCGGCCCGCCTCGCAGACACGCCGGGCGGAGCCGGTGCCGTTGGCGCGGTACCGCCCGGCCGACACGTCCTCCCTCCCGCCCGTCTCGTGATCCTGACCCGCGTCCGCGACTCGATGCTGCCGCGCGTGCTGGGCCCGCTGGTGGGCGCGGTCGTCCGCGGGCCGCGCGTCGTCCGCGCGCCGCGCGCCGACCGCGCGCTCTACGTCACCGTCGACGACGGGCCCGACGCCGACGGGACGCCGCGGTGGCTGGACGCCCTCGCTCGGCACGACGCCCGCGCCGTGTTCTTCTTGTCGGCCGGGCGGGCCCAAGCGCGTCCGGACTTGGTCCGCGCGATCACCGAGGCGGGGCACCGGGTGGCGAGCCACGGCGACGCCCACGTCAGCGGCTGGCGCCGACGGCCGGGCGCCGTCCGCGCCGACGTCGAGCGGGCGGAGCAGGTGCTGGAGGCGCTCACAGGCGGCCCCGTCCGCGACGTCCGTCCGCCGTACGGCCGCGTGACGCCCGGTCTGGCGCGGTGGGCACGGGCGGGGGGCCGGCGGATCGTGCTGTGGGACGTGATGCCCGGCGACTTTCTACCTTCCCGTTCGGCCGACCGGCTGGCGGGCGAGATCGTCCGGTTGGCTCGCCCCGGTTCCATCCTCGCCTTGCACGACGGCGCCCCGGCCGCCCGGGCCGTCGCCGCGCTCGACCTCGCCCTGCCCCGGCTGGCCGCCGCGGGCTGGCGGTTCCCCGCGCTCCCCGCCCGATGACGCTCGCCCTCACTCTCGCGTTCGGAGGGTACGCCGTGGTCATGGCCCTGCTCACGCTGCGGACGGCGAGGCGGCGCCCGACGGCGCCCGCGCCGCCCGACGACGCGCTCCCCCGGCTCGCCATCGTCGTGGCCGCGCGGAACGAGGAGGCCTCCATCGGGCGGTGCCTCGACGCGCTCGCGGCCCAGGACTACCCCGCCGACCGGTTCGAGATCGTCGTCGCCAACGACCACTCGACCGACGGGACAGCCCGGGCGGTCGGACGGGCCGCCGCCCGCGTGGGGCCCGACGGCCCCGCGATCCGGACGCTCCAGGTGCCCGACCCCGTCGAGCACCTGCGGGGCAAGGCCCAGGCGCTCCACACGGCGTTCCAGGCCGTCGACGCCGAGGTCGTCCTGATCACCGACGCCGACTGCGCGCCGGTCCCGGCGTGGGCCCGGGCCCACGCCGAGGTCCTGTCGGACCCGACGGTCGGCGTGTCGTGCGGCGTCGCCCGGCTGGCCGTCCGCGACGACCGGTGGTTCGACCGGGTCCAGTCGCTCCACTGGTCGATCATGCTCGCCTCGGTGAGCGCGGTCGCCGAGGCGGGGATGCCCGCGACCGGGATGGGCAACAACATGGGCGTCCGCCGGGCGGCCTACCTCGCCGTCGGCGGCTACCCCGCCCTGCCGTTCTCGCTGACGGAGGACTTCACGCTGGTCCGCGCCGTGGCCGACGAGACCGACTGGCACGTCCGGTTCCCGCCCGACGGGCGGTCGGTCGTCTGGACGCTGCCGGTCGACGGGGTCGCGGCGGCCTACGATCAGCTCCGGCGGTGGGCCCAGGGCGGGCTGAGCGGGGACCCCTGGGTGGCCCCGCTCTACGTGGTCCTGTTCGTCGTCCACGCGCTGCTGGTCGCCGGGTTGGTGGTGTCGCCCGTGGCCGGGCTGGCGGCCCTAGCGGTCAAGACGCTGTCGGACGGCGCGCTGCTGGCGGCGCTGGCCTGGCGCGTCGGCGGGAGGGTGTGGCCGGGCGCGCTGGTGGGGATGGTCGCGTTCGTGACGCTGTCGTTCGTGACGTTGCCGTTCGTGATGGCGCTGCGGCCCCGGGTCGGGTGGAAAGGCCGGAGCCACTGAGGATCCCCGGGACCGGTCGGGCCGTCCCTCCGGTCCCCTCCCTCGCCCGACCGTGTCCGCCTCGTCGACTGCCCGCCACGCCCACCGCCACCCGCTCGAAACACTGGGGCGGGTCGGGTACGGCGTGAAAGGCGTCCTGTACGCCGTCTTGGGAGTGCTCGCGCTCGACGCCGCCCTCGGGTCGGGCGACGCCGAGGGCCAGACCGGCGCGTTCCAGGCGGTCGCCGAGCAGCCGTTCGGGTCGCTCCTGCTCTGGGTGCTGGTCGTCGGGCTCGCGGCCTACTCGCTGTGGCGCGTCGTCCTGGCCGTGACCGACCCCGAGGGCGAGGGCGACGACCTGGAGGGCGCCGGCAAACGGGCCTTCTACGTCGTGAGCGCCGCCGCCTACGGGAGCCTGGCGGTCTCCGCCTACCGGGTCGTGTCGGGGGCCGGGGCGAGCGAGGGGGGCACCCAAGACCGCGCGCAGACCCTGCTGGGCCTCCCCGGGGGCCGCTGGATCGTGGCCGCGCTCGCGCTCGGCCTGCTGGGGTACGGCGTCTGGCAGTTCGTCCGAGCGTACCGGGCCTCGTTCATGGACCACTTCCGACTGGAGGGCGAGGCCGCCCGGCGCCGCGACTGGGTCCGCAAGGCGGGTCAGTGGGGGCTGAGCGCTCGGGGCGCGGTCTACCTCCTAACGGGCACGTTCATGGGGCAGGCCGCGTGGCGGGCGGACGCGGACCAAGCGGGCGGGCTCGACCAGGCGCTGGGCACGCTCCAGCGGCAGCCGTACGGCCCGTGGCTGCTGGCCCTCGTCGCGGTCGGGTTCGTGATGTACGGGGCGTACTGCTGGGTCAACGCGGCCTATCGGCAGTACGAGGGGCAGTAGCCGACCACCAGGCGGAGGCCGCACGCGCGGGCCCGTCCGGGCCTCCGACCAGCCGGATGGCGGACGGCCAGGACAGGATTGTTCCCAAACTCAGTTGAAACAAAAAAATAGGGCTCGTAGATTGACGTCCGACAGGCTCCGCCTCGCACTTCCCATACGTCCTCATGCCCAGCGCGAAAGGCGTCATTCGGATCGACTCTGACTCGACCCACGGATGGCAAGTCCGTGTGTACCGCGACGGCAAGACGTTCTCGCGCCTGTTCTCCGACAAAAAGTGGGGGGGCAAGGACAAGGCCTTCGAGGCCGCCCAAGCCTACCGCGAGGAGCTCGCTCGAGGAGGTCGCCCAGCTCCCGTGCCAAGCCGCGGCGGCGACGGCTGATCCGCCACAACCAGAGCAACACGAGCGGCGTCGTCGGCGTGTCGCGGACGTACAAGCGGGACCGCCGCGGCATCCGCCACGAGGTCTACGCGGTCTCGTGGAACCCGGAGCCCGGCGTCGCGCGGGGCACGTCGTTCTCGATCAAGCGCTACGGCGAGGACACGGCGTTCCGGCTGGCCTGCCAGCTCCGGTGGAACAAGATGAAGGAGATCTACGGCGACGCGCTACGACGTCGAGAGCTACCTCGACCTGTACCGCCAGAAGGCGGCCGTCGACGCGCGCGCCGAGACGCGAGCGCCAGGAGGCGGATAGCGGCCCGAGACCGACTCGTTTACCGGCCGTCACCCGGCGCGCCGGACCGCCTCGACGATCCGGTCGACCGAGTCGGTCCCGTCGAGATGGAGGGCGTCCGTGGGAGGCTGCCAGCGTGTCGAGTTGGCTGTCGAGCAGGTCGGGCCCGGCGTAGTGGCCGCGCCGAGTCGCCAGACGCTCGGCGAGCACGGCGCGCGGCACGTCGAGCCAGACGACCACGACGCCCGGGCCCGCCGAGGCGGGCGCGGTAGGCCGCGCTTGAGCGCCGAGCACGCCAGGACCGTCGGTGGGCCGTCGGCCGCGCGTCGGCGGACGAGGGCGGCGAGGCGGTCGAGCCAGGGCTCGCGGTCGGCGTCGGTCAGCCCCTCGCCCCGGCCCATCTTGGCGCGCGCGGCGGCGCGTGGTAGTCGTCGGCGTCCTCGAAGGCCCAGCCGAGGTCGGCGGCGAGGGCGCGGCCGACGGTCGTCTTGCCGGCTCCGGAGACGCCCATCAGGAGCACGACGCGGGGGGTTGTCACGGAGGGTTCGCGGGGCGGTGGCACGGGCCGTGCGTACTCTCCCGCGCACCTCCGATCCCACCGTGACCGCCCGCCGCCTCGTCCGCCTCGTCGTGTTCGCCGTGCTCGGCGTGGTCGTGGCCTTCGCGCTCAGCGACGTGCTGGGGCTCCGGGCGTCGGAGACCGGCGTCGTGAGCCCGCGTGGGTGGCACGGCATCTCGCACGGGAGCCACACGCACTACGTCCCCGACGACTGGGCGGGCTCGGAGGCGACCGGCGTCTCGATCTCGGACTTCCCGACGAGCCCGCCGCCGGAGGGCATGACGGTCAGCGGGACCGGCCAGATCGTCCCGGTCGAGTAGCCGGTCAGCGGCGCTCGACGCGCGCCCAGCCGCCGCCCAGGTCGTGTCGCGCCGGGGGCGCCTGCCAGGCCGGCGCGTCCGCATACAGGTGGGCGCGGGCCGCACGCGCGCGGCGTTGGGCCGGCGACGGGGGCCGGGCGTAGACGAGCGAGAACGCGGCCCCGTAGCCGCCGCGGATCGTGGTCTCACCGACGGTCGGGTCGTGGCGGACGTCGCGGGCCCGGACGCGGGCCATGGTCCGGCGCACCTCGGGCGGTGGGCGGTCGGTGTCGCCCCAGGCGAACGCGCAGCGCCCCGCCTGGCACGCCGACTCTGACAGGGTGACCAGCCGGGCGTAGTCGTCTTGGGCACGGTCCCACGCGACCAAGTCGTCGGACCAGAGGGCCGACCGCGCGGCCACGACCGACGCCACCACCAGCGCGGCCACGACCGCCGCACCGACGACGCGCGATCGGGGCGCCCGGGCCCGCCGCGACAGAAGACGCCGGTAGGCCCGGCGCCGTGCCGAGGCGGGCCGAGTGGGAACGGCGGCGGGGCCGGACGGGGCGGTCAGCGCCGACCGCAAGGTGTCGGTCGCCGCTCCTCCCGGCCGGTCTCGGTGCCGCGGCTCGGGCGAGTGGAGCGGTTTGGAATAGTGGCCAAACACGGCAGGGTGCGCGGGTGCCCCCGGCCTACGGCACTGGACCTGAAACGGTTACGAGCGCCGGCCGGGCCCGTCTAGGACGACCGGCCGGCGGGTCCGTTACGCCTCGCCGGCGTCCTCGGGCTGGACGAGCGTCGGGGCGCCGTCGCCCAGCGCCGGCACGGGGCGCTCGGTCGGCGCCGGGCGCTCGGCGGTCGAGCCGCTGGGCCAGGCCCGCCAGGTCGACCCCGACGATGCTCTTGACGAGCTCCGGCGTGGTCGCCATCAGCTGGGCGACGGTGTCGGTGACGCGGGCCGCGCCCTGGCCCGAGCCCGTGTCGACGACCGTGAGCTGGTCGATGGAGCCGAGCGGGGCGCGCGATCTCGCGCGCCAGCTCGGGCATCATCTTGGCGAGCAGGTCGAGCACGGCGGCCTCGCCGAACTTCTCGAACGCCTCGGCGAGCTTCTCCTTGGCCTCGGCCTCGGCGAGCCCGCGCTGGCGGATCACGTCGGCCTGGGCGAGGCCCTCGGCGCGCGTCGCGTCGCCGACCGCGACGCCATTCAGGCGCTTGGCCTCGGCGTTGGCCTTGGCCTCGGCCTCGATCTCGAACTGCCGGGCCTCGGCCCGGCGCATCTGCTGGAGCTTGGACGCCTCGGCGGCCTGCTCGACGGCGTAGCGGTCGGCGTCGGCCTTCTTCTTGACCTCGGAGTCGTACTGCTTCTCGCGCCGCTCGATCTCGAGCTTCTCCAGGTCCACCTCGCGCTGCTTGCGGACGAGCTCGACCTGCATCTGCTCCTCGACGACGGCCCGCTGGGAGGTCGCCTCCTGGATCGCGTACGCCTGGTCGGCCTGCGGCGCGCGCGGTGTCCTCGTCCGCTTGTAGGCGGCCACCTTGAGCTCGCGGTCGCGCGTGGCCTCGGCGACGTTCGTGTCGCGGACGAGCTCGGCCTTCTGGCCCTCCTCGTCGGCGTTGGCCTTCTTGATGCGCGCGTCGCGCGTGGCCTCGGCCTCGGCGATGTCGGCGTCGCGCTTGATCGCCGCGATGCGCGGGCGGCCGAGCGCCTCCAGGTAGCCGTTCTTGTCGCGGACGTCCTTGATCGTGAAGCTCACGATCTGGAGCCCCATCTTCTTCAGGTCGCGCGCGGCGACCGACTGGACCTCCTGGGCGAACTTGTCGCGGTTGCGGTAGACCTCCTCGACGGTCAGCGTGCCCAGGATGGCACGCAGGTGGCCCTCCAGGACCTCGCGCGCTTCGGCGCGCAGCTCCTCGTCGGGCTTGCCCAGGAACTGCTCGGCCGCCGTCGCCACGTCCTCGACCGACGAGCCGACCTTGATGACGGCCACGCCGTCGGTCATCACCGGCACGCCCTCGGCCGTGTAGACCTCGGGCGTCATCACGTCGAGCTTGTGGCTCGAGCAGCGACAGGTGCTCGCGCTGCTGGACGATGGGCACGATGAACGCGCCGCCGCCGCGGACGATCTTGACCTTGCGCGCGCTCTCGTCGGTGAGCACGTTCTTGCCGCCGAGCGCGGCGCCGGTGATGATCATGGCCTCGTCGGGCGAGACCGTCTTGTAGCGGCTCGCGACGAGCAGGACGAGAAAGACGAGGGCGACGACGACGCTCAGGGCGACGATGCCGCCGACTCCGAGAAGCTCAAGCATGGGTCTTGGGGTGGTTCAGGGTTCAGGGTTCGCGTAGCCAGGTCCTCGCAGACTCCGGCCCGACCCGTCAGTGCGTTTGCAGGCGGGGCGGGATGGGAGTCGGGGTCGGACCCCGCCACGTCGTCCGTGTCGAGCGGGGCGACGCGCAGGACGCCCTCGGCGTCCACCTCGACGACGACGACGGCCGTGCCGGACGGGATCGGGTCGGCCCGAGAACGAGGCGGCCGTCTGGAACGTCGTGCTCGCGCCCATCCGGACGACGACCTCGCCGAACCCGTCGGCCGTGAGGCTGGTGGTCAGCTCGCCCGTCTTGCCGGCGTACTCGCGGACGGAGAACCCGGTCGAGTTCTCGCTCGCCTTCATCGGCTTGACGTAGACGGTGTGGAGGGTGACCGCGGCCACCAGCCCGGCCGCCGCGGCGATCACCACCTCGGGCGTCTGCCCGAGGTCGGCGTAGGCGTCGAGCACCAGCCCGGCCCCGCCGAACAGCGTCACGCCGAAGACGGCCGAGAGCGGGTCGAAGACGCCGCCGAGGTCGACGGCCTCGAGGGCTCCGTCGAGCGCGTCCATCGCCGCCTCCAGGAGGTCGCCGAGGACGACCAGCAGGACCGAGACGGCGACGCCGCCGCCGAGGCAAATCCAGTAGACGGTGGTCATCGGCGCGGGAGGGTGGGACTAGGACCGGTTACGACGGTCCGCACGGCCGAGTTACGCCGGACCCCTCCGAAGGTAGGCGACCGAGCGCCCCGCAGCGAACGCACACGACGGACCGCTCCCCCACCGGTTCAGGGGGGGCCGCGGGCGGGACTGCCTACGCGCGAGCAGCGGGGCTAGCTGTAGATCGAGTCGAGGATCGACGCGCGGCGACTCGGGGGCGACCTTGGCCAACAACACGGACGAGGCGAGGCAGGCGATCCCGAGCGCGGCCAGCAGGCGGAGGCGCGAGGGGGTCATGGCGAAGGAGGAAGGGTGTGAGTCCGTAGCGCTTCCAAAGATCACGCCACAGCGGCGTCAGGCGCGCTCGCAGACGCCTTCCGGGAGGCGTCCCCGCGTCCTACCGAACGGGTGTTTTCTCGCCCCGAGCTGCACACGGTCGACGTCAAGAGTCCCGACCCGGAACAGACGCCGTCGTTCAAAACACGTTTCGAACCGGTACCCATCCTCGCCACCGCGTTCAGACATGCCGCGCCGATCGATGTGTCGACCGTTTCTCGACGGCCACCCCTTTCTTCTACCCCCCACCTCCCATGGCCAAGTCCCCCAAAGCTCCCGCGTTCGACATGGACGTCGTCGACAAGGAGGAAGCCGCCGGCATCCTCAAGAGCTCCCGCCAGCGCGGCACGCGCGGCTCGAAGTACACCCCGGTCTACGACAGCATCTCCGGTCTCGGGCGACGGCGAGTTCCTGGTCCTCCGTCGCATCGACAAGAGCGCGAAGCTGGGCGTCTACCAAGGTGTCAAGCGCAACTTCGGCACGGACGTCAAGATGGCCTCGGCCCGGGACCGCGACGCGTCCGGCGAGGCCTACACGATCGTCATCGGGCGGTCGACGGATCACGACGAGATGCGCGAGCTGGCCAAGCAGGGCTAGCCCGCGCCGCCGGATCCGGGGCGTCCGTCGTAGAACGGGTTGGCCGCGGGCCGGTCTCAGCCCCTCGGTACATCCGGGCCATGCGGACGTAGTGCGCCGCGTTGGCGCGGTTGCGGCTCCACCTCCGCCTCGGTGAGCGCGCGGACGACGCGGGCCGGGCGAGCCGAGCACGAGCGAGCCGGGTGGAACGACGGTCCCGCCCGGTCACGAGCGCGCCCGCGCCGACGAGCGAGCCGGCGCCGATCACGGCGCCGTCGAGCACGACCGCGCCCATCCCCACCAGCACGTCGTCCTCGACGGTGCAGCCGTGGACGACGGCGTTGTGCCCGATGGTCACGCCGGCGCCGATGCGGCAGGGGTGCGTCCCGCGCGAGACGTGGACGGTCGCGTTGTCCTGCACGTTGGAGCCGGCGCCCACCCAGATCCAGTGGACGTCGCCGCGGAGCGAGGCCCCGAACCAGACGCTGGCGCCGTCGCCCAGCGTGACGTCGCCGACGACGGCGGCGGTGTCGGAGACGTAGACGTCGGCGCCCAGGCGGGGCGAGCGGCCGAGAAAGTCGTCGATCATGGGAGCGGGGAGCGGAGGAACGAGAAACGGGAAAACTCGCAGCCGGCGGCCGGTCGGAGTCAGGGGATTCCCCGGCCGAGGCGCCGCCGGACCCCGCGTGCCCAGCCCGCGTACCTCCGACCGCCCCGCCCCTCATGGCCGACATCGTCCTCTCCCGCTCCGCACGCGCTCGGCCCCGACGCCGCGCGCCGCGCCGTCGACCAGGTCGCCGACCGGCTCCGCCGCGAGTTCGGCGTGACGACGCGGCGCGAGGGCGAGACGGTGTACGTCGACGGGCCGCGGCGTCCGCGGCCGCCTCGACGCCGACGCCCGACGCGGTCCGGGTCGAGGCCTCGCTCGGGCTGGCCGCCCGGCCCTTCCGGCGGCTCCTGCGCCGCGAGATCGAGTCGGAGCTCGACCGGTTCGCCGGCGTACCGTCTCGGCCGCGTCGACCTTCCCCCTTTCCCCCTGATCCCATGTCTACCACCGTCCGCCGGTTCGTCCTCGACCGCTTGTACCCGACCGTCCTGGACGGCGTGCCCGGCCTCGGGCTCGCCGCGCGACCGGGCCGCCGAGGCCCGCCTGGCCGCGTGTCCGTCGACGACCAGATCGACCACCTGGTCCGCCGCCACATCGCCGTCTCGGCCTCGGCCGGGTTCCTGAGCGGGCTCGGCGGCTGGATCACGCTGCCCGTTCGTGCTCCCGGCCAACATGGCCGCGGTCGCGTCGGTCCAGCTCCACATGGCGGCGTCCGTCGCCGCGCTGGCGGGCCACGAGCCGAGCCTGCCCGCCACGCGCGAGCGCGTGCTGAACTGCCTGATCGGCTCGGGCCCGGCGGACCCGGCCCGCGACGCCGAGCAGGAGACGCTCGACCGGGTCGGCCTCAAGCTGGCCGAGCGCGGGCATCAACCTGGTCATCGCGACGACCGTCGGGGCGGCCAAGTGGGGCGCCAAGAAGGTCGTCGCGGGCCGAGTCAAGCGCCGGCTGTTCCGCGGCATCCCGCTCGTCGGCGGCTTCATCGGCGCGGCCTCGGACGGCTACGTCACGATGAAGGTGGCCGAGGCCGCGCGCGCCGAGTTCTTCGGCGGCGTCGACGAGCCGGCCTCGGCCGACTTCCCGCCGTCCTCCGGCGACGGCGTGCCGGCCGGCGTCGTGCCGGCCCCGCGGCTCCGCCTAGTCCCCTCCTTCCCCTCCCTCTCTCTCCCCTGTCATGGACAACATCCCCAACGAAACCGAGGCCGCCGAGGTCAAGGCGACCACCGACGAGCTCGAGCGCGGCCTCGACCAGATCCCGCTCTCCAAGGCGATCAACAAGATCGACGACTGGAAGCGCAAGATCGAGGAGACCGAGCGGGCCGACCTGCTCCCGATCGCCGCCGCGCTCGGCGAGCTCCGCCAGTCGCTCGTCGGCGAGGGCGTCGACGGCGTCCGCGTCGGCGCCATCCTGGTCCGCCTCGGCGAGCAGACCGAGGCGGCCGCGAGCGACGTGTCGCCCTCGACGACGGGCGACACCAACGAGGACCTCAAGAAGGGGCTCCAGCGGCTCGGCTCCCTCCTCCGCCACGCCGGCGGCGCGCTCGGCGGCTCTAGCACCACGTAGTCATGAACGACCCCACCGACGCCAACGCCCTCGCCGAGACCGAGGCGGCCCTGGACGGGCCGCTCTCGGCCCTCACGCCCACGGCTGCCCTGTCCATCGTCGACCGGTGGCAGAGCGCCTGCCGCGACGCTGGCCTCGACGCCGTCGCCGGCGGCCT
Organism: uncultured Bacteroidota bacterium; assembly: GCA_963740235.1. Lineage (GTDB taxonomy): Bacteria > Bacteroidota > Rhodothermia > Rhodothermales > Rubricoccaceae > Rubrivirga. Next base: position 25,819 of record CAVUDG010000006.1, on the reverse strand, counting down.
GGGTGACCTGCGCGACCTGCTGTCCGGCGACCGCCTGGACGGCCGCGCCATCTCCGACACGCTCGCTCGCCTGGCCGAGGCGACTCGGTCGGCGGACGTGACCGACGCTCGCGTCCGGCCTCGGCTCGACCACATCGCTGCGGCACTCGACCGCGCCGCGACGACGCTCGCCGGCTGAGGCGTTCTCGCTGCGACCCGGCCCACCTCGGTGCTGAGGTGGGCCCGGCGACCCTCCCCCTCCCTCTCTCACGTCTCCCCTCCATGTCCGACACGACTCCCCGCCCGACCGACGACGGCATCTCCATCTTTAGCACGCTTGAGGCCTTCAAGGACGGCCTGACCTCGACCCTCTCGACCTCCGGCGCGGCCGACGTCTGCCGCGGCTGGGCCGCCAAGATCGAAGAGGCCGACCGGCCCGACCTGCTCGGCATCCGCGACGGCCTGGTGACGCTCGCGCGCCAGCTCGACGGCGACCAAGCCGAGGGCCCGGCGACGGCCGCCGACATTGGCGACACCATGAAGCGCCTAGGCGCGCACACGGCCGAGGCGGCCGACACCATCGACCAGGACCACCTCAAGGCCCCCCTGCGCCGCCTGGGCGGCTACGTCAAGGCCGCCGGCATCGCGCTCGCGGGCGGGTCGCGGCCCGACGAGATCGAGGGGATCTCGACCGACGTCGGCGGCACGCCCGGCGACCCCGAGCTCCGGACGGTCAACGCCGCGCCGGACCTCAGCGAGACGGCCTCCGGCAACGCCGAGGTCTCCTCGGACGTCCACGACATCCCCGGCGACGGGACGCCGGGGACCGCGCTCAACTCCCACTAGCCGCCAGCGACGACGTAGCGGACGGCGACGACGGTCAGCGGGCGCTCCCCGGCGGGCGTCTTGAGCGTGGCCGCGTCGCCGGCCGTCTTTCCGGTGAGGGCGCGGGCCAGCGGCGACGTGAACGCGACCGTGCCCGCCTCGGAGTCCGCCTCGTCGACGCCGACGATGCGGACCGTCCGCTCGGCGCCGTCGGGCTCGCGCACGGTCACGGTCGCGCCGAAGCGGACCTGGTCTGACGCGACACGCGCCGGGTCGACGACCTGGCTCCGTGCGATCCGTTCCACGAGCAGCCCGAGGCGGCCGGTCAGGAGCTCGCGCTCGCGGCCCGCGTCGGGGTCCTCGGGGTCGAGACCGGCCCGCTGCCGCTCCAGGTCCGCTTTCTCGGCGCGGAGAGCGGCGAGGCCGCCAGGCGTGACGTAGTTGGCGACGCCCGCTGGCAAGGGCGCGCGGGGAGGGACGACGACGGGGACCTCGGGGGCCCCCTCCTTGACGAAGGCTCTGCTCATGGGCCCGGTACGGGCTCGGGGTGGCGGAGGTGCCCCGAACGAAAAAGGGCGCCCCCCGGAAGACCGGAGGGCGCCCTAGAATGGGTAAGCCGAGGCTTACATGCCCATCTCGTCGGCGTCGGGCTCGCCGGGCTCGTCGATGATCTCGCCGTCGCCGATCACGTCCTCCATGTCACCGGCGGGAGCGCCGTCCTGGATCATGGTGTCGTCGGGGTCGATCTCGCCGGGCTCGTCGATGATCTCGCCGTCGCCGATCACGTCCTCCATGTCACCGGCGGGGGCGCCCTCGTCGATGGCGTTCTGCTCAGCGCTGTCGGCGCAGGCCGAGAGAGCCAGGGGCAGGGAGAGGGCGAGGGTCAGAATGAATGCGCGCATGAGAGTGCAGAAAGGGGGGGGTGGGTGTCCGGTAGCCGACGCGAGCGATGGTGCGGCGGGGCCCGGGTCTCCGGTGGAGACGAGGCAAACGTACCCAATTGCGAGGCCCGTCCAATCACACGCTCTCCATGGAGCCCCGGCGGTGAGAGGCCCCACAAAAGGCCCAAAACAGAACCGGGGCGCCCCCTTTCAGGAGCGCCCCGGCGCGGGCCGAAGCCCTGGAGTGCGAGAGACCTACTGGCCGAGCACGTCGGCGTCGGGCTCACCGGGCTCATCGATGATCTCGCCGTCGCCGATCACGTCGGCGCGGTCGCCGGCGGGGGCGCCGTCCTCGATCCGCTCGTCGATGGCGTCGGCGGCGTCCTCGTACTGCTCCTCGATGGCGTCGCCGGTCTCGTCCATGCCGGCGTCCTCGTACGCCTCGTCGATGGCTTCGCCGCGATCCTCGACGGCGTCGGCCTGCTCAGACTGGCAGCCGGTGAGGACGAGCGGGGTCGCCAGGGCGAGAGCGAGAATGAATGTGCGCATGACAATACGGGGTAAGTGAGAGGGCGGCCGACGCGAGCGATGGTGCGGCGGCCGCCGAAGAACCCGTCGGCGGGTGCCAGACGGGGAAACGATCCACGGCCACGTGCGGGAACCGACAGAACTGCCGGGATCTCACAGAAGGCCGTAAGAGAGGGCGTCTACGGGCTGGATCGTGATCGGCTCCCCTCTCCATCCGAATTCATCGTCCGTCCTGCTCTATCGCCCCTCGGAGGCCGCTTTGAGGTCGGCGATGGCCATGAGCGCCTCGATCGGCGTCATCCGGTCGGGCTCGAGATCGGCCAGCCGGTCCAGGACGTCAGTCGCGATCGGGTCTGGCGCGGCGAGCGCCACCGGGACCCCTCCCGCCTCGGGCAACGCGCCGACCGACGGCCGCGCCGAGGTGGGCAGCCCGTCGCCCGAGGCCTGAGCGCCCGAGGCCTGGACGCCCACCTCGGCCGCGACGTCGTGGGCCTCCAGATGGCGGAGCACGCGGCGCGCCCGGTCGACCACCGAGGCGGGCAGCCCCGCCATCCGGGCCACCTCGATCCCGTAGCTGTGGTCGGCCCCGCCCGGGACCAGCGTCCGAAGGAACACGACGCGGCCCTCGTGCTCGCGCACCCGGACGCTGTAGCTCTGGACCCGGGCCAGCCGCTCCGACAACGCGTCGAGCTCGTGGTAGTGCGTCGCGAACAGGGTCCGCGCCGCGACGGCCTCGGTCTCGTGCAGGTGCTCGACGATGGCCCAGGCGAGCGACAACCCGTCGAACGTGCTCGTCCCCCGCCCGACCTCGTCGAGCAGGATGAGCGACCGGGCCGTCGCGTTGTTCAGGATGTTGGCCGTCTCGTTCATCTCGACCAGGAACGTCGACTCGCCCGCGGCCAGGTTGTCCGAGGCGCCGACGCGCGTGAACAGCGCGTCGACCACGCCCACGCGGGCCCGGGCCGCCGGCACGAACGCGCCGACCTGGGCCAGCAGCACGACGAGCGCGGTCTGGCGGAGGACGACGCTCTTGCCAGCCATGTTGGGCCCAGTGATGAGCAGGATCTGGCCCGCCTCGGCGGCGACCCCGGCCTCGTCGCCCACCGGGGCCCCGAGGCGGACGGAGTTGGGGATGAACGCCTCGCCGGCCGGTAGCATCTGTTCCACGACCGGGTGCCGCCCGTCGACGACGTCGAGCACGGCCGAGTCGTCGACTTCGGGGCGGACGTAGCCGTTCCGCTCGGCCACCTCGGCGAAGCCGGCGACCACGTCGAGCGTGGCGAGCGCGTGGGCGTTCGTCTGGATCGGCCCGACCGCCTCGGCCACCCGCTCCCGTAGCGCGTCGACCAGCCGGCCCTCGATCTCGCCGATCCGGTCCTGGGCCGTCAAGATCGTCTCCTCGTACTCCTTGAGCTCGGGCGTGATGTAGCGCTCGGCGTTGACCAGGGTCTGCTTGCGGATCCACTCGTCGGGCGCCTTTTCTTTGTGCGCGTTGGTCACCTCGAGGTAGTACCCGAACACCCGGTTGTAGCCCACCTTGAGGCTCGGGATGCCGGTCCGCTTGGCTTCTCGCGCCTGGAGCTGGGTGAGGTACTCCTTGCCGCTCCCGGCCACGTCGCGGAGCCGGTCCAGCTCGTCGTCGTAGCCCGGGCGGATCGTCCCGCCGGCCGAGATCTGGGCCGGCGGCTCGTCGACGAGCGCCCGGCGGATCGCGTCGGCCGTGTCGTCGCACGGCGAGAGCCGCTCGCGGAGCCGGCCGATGAGCCCGGCGTCTTGGTCGGCGAGCAGGTCCTGGACCGGGGGGATCCGGCGCAGCGTGGTGCCCAGCGCGACCAGGTCGCGCGACGTCGCCCGGCCCGTGCAGACCTTGCCGCACAGCCGCTCCAGGTCGCCGACGTGCCGCAGCTCCTGGCGGACCGACCGGCGCAGCCTGGCGTTCTGGAACAGCGCGTCGACGGCGTCGAGCCGCTGGACGATCCGGTCGACGTCGCACAGCGGGCGGACGAGCCACTGGCGGACGAGCCGGCCCCCCATCGGGGTCAGCGTCGCGTCCATCACGCCGACGAGCGAGCCGTCCTTCTTGCCGTCGTGCCGGGCGGCGACCAGCTCCAAGTTCCGCTTGGTCGCCGGGTCGAGCGCGATGTGGTCCTTGGCCCGGTACCGCTGGAGCCGGCGGACGTGGGGGATCCGCCCCTTCTGGGTCTCGCCGAGGTAGTACAGCGCTGCACCCGCCGCCGTCACCCCGACCGTCATCCCGTCGACGCCGAACCCCTTGAGGCTGTGCGTCTGGAAGTGCCGGAGCAGCGTCTCGGTCGCGAAGTCGAGCCCGAACACCCAGTCCTCCTGCTTGGTGACGGCGAACGGCGGCTCGCCGCCCTGGACCGCCCGCATGGCCTGGCGGAGCCGGTCGGTGTGCCGCTTGTCGACGACGACCTCGGCCGGGGCGATGGTCTGGAGCAGGCTGCCCAGCCGGGCGACCGGGGACTCGGTCAGGTAGAACTCGCCGGTCGAGGCGTCCGCGAAGGCGACCCCGACCGTGTCACGGTCCCGGCCCTCCCCCCAGGCGACGGCCGCGAGGTAGGTCGAGTGCTTGGCGTCGAGCAGCGGGTCGCGGAACGCGACGCCCGGGGTCACGACCTCGACCACGCCGCGCTTGACGATCTTGCGCGCCGTCTTCGGGTCCTCCAGCTGCTCGCAGACGGCGACCCGGTGGCCGGCCTGGACCAGCTTGGGCAGGTGCTGGTCGAGCGCGCCATGAGGGAACCCCGCCAGGGGGATCTCCTCGGCGGCCCCGTTGCCCCGCTTGGTCAGCGTGATGCCGAGCACGTCGGCGACCGTCACGGCGTCGTCCTCGAACGTCTCGTAAAAGTCGCCCATGCGGAAGAGGAGGATCGCGCCGGGGTGGCGGTCCTTGATCTTCCAGTACTGCCGCATCAGCGGCGTCTGCTTCTGCCGCTTCCGCTCGGAGTCGCTCAAGAAAAGGTCGTTCTGGTCGGCCACGGTGCCCTGGTGTCGGTTGCCCCGCCCGCAAAATAGCGGCGCCCGCCGCCACCCTCGTGACAGCGGGCGCCGACTACGTCCGCCTCGGTGGCTGCGCCGTCGCAGCGCGGCACCGAGGCGGGCGAGGTCGCCGGTCGAGGCGCAGCGAACGCCCCCCGCCGGCGTGGCGTCCCGGCACCGAGCCCAGACGTGGCCCGGAGCACCGCCGACCCAGGCCGCCGGCCGCGCGCGCGTCTCCGGCCCAGCCGGGCGACCCTGCCCGCCCCACGCAGGCCGCCAGCGCCGGACGGTCCGTGGGGGGCACCCGGGTGCCGCCGCGCGGAACGGTTTTCCAGCCGTGGGGAATCGGATTCCTCGGTCCGTGCGCCCTGGCGACGCACAGGACCGATTGGTCGGGTGGCGGGGACCTTGCAGGCGGGGTCTGGGACCGCCCTCCCTCCCCATGCTCCTCCGCCTCCGAAACGCCGCCGCCTCGATGGCCGAGCTGTCGCAACGCCAGGACCGCGTGGCCGGCAACCTCGCCAACGCCAACACGGTCGGCTACCGCCGCGACCAGGCGTTCGCGACCGCGCTCCGCGAGCGGATCGACATCGAGGGGGCCCCTCAGAGCACGCGTGAGGCGGGCCAGGTGGCCGACGTCGCGCCGGGCGCGCTCCTCGAGACGGGCGGCACGCTCGACCTGGCGCTCGACGGCGAGGGGTTCTTCGCGGTCCAGGGCGCCGACGGCCGGACCCGCTACACCCGGGCCGGCGAGTTCCGGATGGCCGACGACGGGACGGTCCGCTCGCCCCAGGGCCACGCGCTGCTACGCGCCGACGGGTCCCCTCTCACGCTGCCGCCTTCGGGCGGCGAGATCGCCGTGAGCACGGCCGGCGAGGTGTCGGTCGGGGGCCTCCCGATCGGCCAGGTCCAAGTCGTCACCGTCGACGCGCCGGGCCAGCTGGCTCGGCTCGACGGCGCCACATTCGACGCGGCCGGCGCCGCGGCCCGGCCCAGCCAGGCCCGCGTCCGCCAGGGCTTCCTGGAGGGCTCCAACGTCGACGCCGTCGGCGAGATGGTCGACCTGATGGCTCACGTCCGCCTGTTCGAGTCCCAGCAGAAAGCGCTCCGGACCACCGACGACACGCTCGGCGCGGTCACCCGCGACCTCGGCACGTTCTAGCGACCCCGCTCTCCCCCCTCCCTCCCCCCGCCATGCTCCGCGCCCTCCGCACCGCCGCCCTCGGCATGAGCGCTCAACAGATGAGCGTCGACAACACGGCGAACAACCTCGCCAACGCCAACACGACCGGGTTCAAGCGGTCGCGCGTGGCGTTCCAAGACCTGCTGTACCAGCGGGTCCGCGCGGCCGGCGGCGAGGACGGGGCCGCCCCGCCGGCCGACCTCCAGCTGGGCCACGGCGCGATCGCCGTGGCCACCGTCGGGACGTTCACCCAGGGCGGGCTGAGCGAGACCGGCAACGCGCTCGACCTGGCCGTCAACGGGTCCGGGTTCTTCGCCGTCCAGATGCCCGACGGCTCCCGGGCCTACACCCGCGACGGCGCCTTCACGCTGACGGCCGAAGGCCTGCTGGTGACCCAGAGCGGGTTCACGGTCGAGCCGGGCGTCGAGGTGCCGCCCGACGCGCTCGAGGTCCAGGTCCAGGCCGACGGCACGGTCCGGGCGCTGCTGCCGGGCGAGACCGAGCCGGTCGAGCTCGGCCAGATCGAGTTGGCCCGGTTCCAGAACCCGGCCGGGCTCCGGTCGCTGGGCGGCAACCTGTTCTCCCAGACCGAGGGGAGCGGGGTCCCGGTCGTGGCGCCCCCGGGCGAGGACGGCGTGGGGACGGTCCACCAGGGGTTCTTGGAGGCGTCGAACGTCGACGTGGTCCAGGAGATGGTCGACCTGATCGCGAGCCAGCGGGCCTACGAGCTCAACTCGAAGATGGTGCAGGCCGGCGAGGAGATGCTCCAGATCGCCAACGGGGTCAAGCGATGACCTGGCGGGCCCTCCTGCTCGTCGCGCTCGCCGCGTCCGCCTCGGCGGGCCGGGCGACCGAGGCGGACGTGGCCGCCGCGGCTCGGGCCGCCGTCGCCGACGTCTGGGCCGACGCGGAGGTCCGGGTCGTCCGGCTCAGCGGGGACGCCGCGACGGCCCGCCCGCCCCTCCGCGTCCGGTTCCGCGAGGCCGCCCCGCGCGGCCGGGCCTCGGCCGAGGTCGAGGCCTACTCCGACGGCGCCTGGGTCCCCGCCGGCTGGGCGTTCGTCGAGGTCGCCGTGTTCGACACGGCCGCCGTGCTCATCCGCGACGTCGCCCGGGGCGAGCCCCTGGCCGACGCGGTCCGCCTCGACCGCGTCGACGTGACCCGTCTGCGGGGCGCGCTTTCGCCGGCCGCCCTCTGGAAGACCGCCTGGACCGCTACCCGGACGCTCCGGGCCGGCGCCGTCCTGACCGACCGGGTGGTGGCGGCCCCGGTCGCCTCCGCCTCCGGCGAGCCGGTCCGCGTCCGGTACCTGCGTGGCGGGGTCACCGTCGTGCTCGACTGCCAGGCTCGCGAGAGCGGGGCCGTCGGCGAGGCCATCCGCGTCGTCTGCTCCGACACCCGCGCCACCTACCGCGTCTCCCTGACCGCCCCCGGCGAGGGCGACTGGACCGCCACCCTCTAGATCCCATGCCGACCCTCCCCTCGTTTCGCACGCTGCTCCTCTTGTGGATCGCCGCGCCCGCCCTCGCCCAGCCCGCGGCGCCCTCGCCCGAACCGGCCCCCCGCCGGCCGGTCTCGCTCTACTCAGACCTCCGCGCCTACCAAGCCGGCGACCTGCTGACGGTCGTCCTGGCCGAGCGGACCTCGGCGCGGCGGTCGTCCGAGAGCTCGGCCCAGTCGAGCGCCCAGGTGGGCGGGGCCGGGTCGTCGTCGCTCGGCGGCTTCTTCGGGCTCGACGCGACCGCCGGCGGGCGACGCGACGCCGACAGCCGGACGGTCCAGAGCGACCTGCTGGCCGGCACCATCACCGCGCGCGTGGTCGCGGTCGACCCGGCCGGGAACCTGTCCGTCGAGGGCGAGCGCCGGCTCAACGTCGACGGCGACGTCCACCTGATGACCGTCCGCGGGCTCGTCCGCCCGGCCGACGTGAGCACCGCCAACACCGTCCTGTCCTACCAGATCGCCGGGGCCGACGTGGTCTACCGGCAGGAGAGCGGCGCGCCCCGGTTCCTGCGGGGCCGGTTCCTGGCGCTCGTCGGGACGGCGGCCGTCGTGATCGGCGCGGTCCTGCTGGGCGCCTCCGGCGCTGCCGACGCCGGCGACACCCTGGCCCCCTGACCCCATGCGCCGACTCCTCCTCGTTTGTCTCGTGACCCTCGCCGTCGGGCCCGACGTCCAGGCCCAGCCCGCGGCCAGCGCCCGGCTCAAGGACCTGGTCGTGCCGGCCGGCGCGGCGCCGGTCCAGCTGCTCGGCTACGGGATCGTGGTCGGCCTGGACCGGACGGGTGACCGCGCCCGGGGCCGGTCCGGCTCCCCCTACACCGTCCAGAGCATCGCCAACATGCTCCAGCGGTTCGGGATCGCCGTCGACCCCCAGTACCTCGGCTCGCGCAACGCGGCGGCCGTGATGGTCACGGCGACGCTCGACCCGTTCGCGGGGGCCGGCTCGGCGCTCGACGTGACGGTCTCCTCGTTGGGCGACGCCCGCTCGCTCTCGGGTGGGGTCCTGCTCCAGACGCCGCTCCAGGACATGATGGCCGGGGGCGAGGTCCACGCGATGGCCCAGGGGCCCGTCCTGACCGGGACGCTGCTCGCCAGCGCCGCCGGGACGTCGGCGCGGACGGGGCCGACCAACACGGGCCGCGTGCCCGGAGGCGGCCTGGTGACCCTGGCCGCGGCGACGACGCTGCCGACCGGGACGCTCGGGCTGGTCCTCCGCGAGCCCGACTTCACGAACGCCGCAGCGATCTCCGAGGCGGTCAACGCCTCGTTCCCCGGCTCCGCCGTGGCCGTCCACGCCGGCCTGGTCCAAGTCGAGGTCCCGGCCGAGGCGGGCGGGCCCGCCGGGCTGATGGCCGCGCTCGAAGGGCTGCGCGTCGGGGTGGACGTCCCAGCCCGCGTCGTCGTGAACGAGCGGACGGGGACGGTCGTGGCCGGCGGCGCGGTCTCGATCGCCGAGGTCATGATCACCTACGGGTCGCTCACGATCTCGACCGCCGTCGACCCCGCCATCTCCCAGCCCGAACCGTTCTCGGACGGCCGGACGGTCGCCGTGCCGGTCGGCAGCGTCGACATCGACCAGGCCCCGGCCCGGTCGGTCGTGCTCCAGCCCAACACGACCATCGCCGAGCTCGCGGCGGCGCTCAACGACCTCGGCCTGGCCGCGCGCGACGTGATCGCCGTGTTCCAGGCCATCGACCGGGCCGGCGCGCTCCAGGGCGAGCTGGTCGTCCTCTAACCGACGCGCCCCATGTCCCCCCTCCCCCCCCTCGACTCGTCCCGCCTCGGTGGCGCGGCCGGCGCCGCGGGCCGCGCCCAGGGCCCACCCGAGGCCCAGGACCCCGCCGAGGCGGCCCGCCAGTTCGAGGCCGTCCTCGTCCGCCAGTTCGTCGACGTGATGACCAAGGACCTGTTCCAGGGCGAGGAGGGCGGGATGCTCACCGGCCAGGCCGACCTCCAGCGGGACACGCTGACGGACACGCTGGCCGAGCACCTGGTCGACAGCGGGACGTTCGGCATCGCGGACCTGCTGATGAAGCAGTGGGGGCGCACCGGTCGGCTGCCGGGGGCCGAGGTGGGTCCGGCCGCCCACGCGCCGCCGCCAAGACCCGCCGCCCCGCCGATGACGATGGACGAGGCCCTGCGGCGCTACCAGCCGGCTCAAGGTCCACCCGATTCCATCGATCCTGATCTCCCCCCCTCATGACCGACACCCCCATGGCCGACGTGTTCGCCCCCGAGCGCCAGGCGCTCTCCGCCCTCACCGACGCGGCCCGTGCCCAACTCGTCGCCCTCCGCGACGGGACCCCCGACACGTTCGAGGCCGCCGCCGCCCAGACGCTGGACGCGGTCGTGGACCTCGACCGCCGCCGGGCGGACCGAGAACGCCGGGTGGCCGCCCCCGACGCCGTTCCCGCCGCGCCCGAGTCCCGGGCGGCCCTGGAGGCGTCCGCCCGAGTCGCGCGGCAGGCCTGCGACGAGCTCGAAGCCGCGCTCCACCACGCGACGGCGCTGGGCCGCGACCTGATCGGGGCCTGGCGCCAGATGGCGTCGCCCGCGACGCCCCACGTGTACACGGCCCAGGGCGCGGTTGGCGCGCCGGGCCGGAGCGGGCACCTCCACGAGACCGGCTAGCGCACCCCGCCCCCATGAGCCTGACCCACCTGTTCTCGACCGCCCGGCAGTCGCTCCTGGCCAGCCAGGCGGCGATCAACGCGACCGGCCTCAACATCGCCAACGCCGAGTCCGACGGGTACACCCGGCGGGCGGTGGGCCTGCGGGCCACGCCGGCCGCACGGGGCGGCCTGACGATCCGGTCTGGGCCGAGCCCCGGCGACGGCGTTCAGATCGCCGGCTACGACCGCGTCCGCAACGGCATCCTGGACGCGGCCGTGCGGCGGGGCCGGGCCGGGAGCGGCGGCGCCAACGAGGGGGCCCTGCTGCTGTCGGGGCTCGAGAGCCAGCTCGCGTCCGACGGGGGCGACGCCTTCCTGGGCGCGCTGAGCGGGTTCTTCGACGGCTGGTCCGACGTGGCCGACGCCCCGACCGACCTGGGCGTCCGCGACGCGCTCCTGTCGCGCGCGGGCCACCTGACCCAGACGCTCCGGACGTCGGCGGAGCGGCTGCGCGCCTACGGCGACACCGTCCGCGCCGACCTCGGGGCGACCGTGGACCACACCAACGCGCTGCTCGCCGAGGTGGCCGACCTCAACGTGGCCGTCCGCACGGCCCGCGCCCGGGGGGCCGAGGACCTCGACGCGCTCGACCGGCGCGACCTCGTGCTCGACGAGCTCTCGGGGCTCGCCCCGTTCTCGCTCCACGACCAGCCCGACGGGACGGTCACGGTCACCCTCGGCGGCATGATGGCCGTCCAGGACGACGAGGCCCTCCCGCTCCGGCTCGCCCTGCCGCCCGCCGTCTCCGAGCCGTCCGTCCGCGCCCAGGGGTCCGACCGGGCGCTCCGGCTCGACGGGCTAAGCGGGGGCGCGCTCGGCGCCCAGCTCCACCTGCTCGGGACGGCCCTCCCCGGCGCCCAGGCGGCGCTCGACGGCCTGGCGGCCGACCTGGTCGCCTCCGTCAACGCGGCCCACGCCGGTGGGGAGGGCCTGGACGGATCGACGGGCCGGCCCTTTTTCGACCCGGCCGGCCTCACGGCGGCCTCGATCTCGCTCGCGCCCGGCCTGACGTCCCAGAGCGTCGCCGCCGGGACCGGTGGACCCGGCGGCAGCGGCGTCGCGACGGCGATCGCCGGGCTCAGCGAGGGTACCAGCGAGTCGGCCGTCCGCTTGCTGTCCGGGCTGGGGAGCCGCGCGCGGACGGCGTCCGCGGCGGCCGGCGCCAACGCGGCCGTCGCCGCCCACGCCGAAGCCCTGCGCGACGGCGTCTCGCGGGTGTCGCTCGACGAGGAGATGACCAACCTCATCCGATTCCAGCAGACGTACGCCGCCTCCGCCCGCGTGCTCGAGACCGCGAGCACGATGTTCGACACGATCCTCGCGATCTGACCGCACTCGGCCGCCGCCCCGTCCGGACGTCCCCCCTCCCCCCATGACCCGGCCCATCCAGACCGTCCTCACGCGCGCCGTCGCCCAGAGCAACGCCGGGAGCGCTCTCCCGGCCGCTCGCGCAGCCGTCGACACCCTCACGAGCCAGCTCGCGACCGGCTACCGAATCCAGCGGCCCTCCGACGACCCGGCGGGGTTCTCCCAGGCCAAGATCCTGGGGGCGCTCCAGGGGCGGCTCGCCCAGTACGGCCGCGGCCTGGACGCCGCCCAGCTCTGGGTGGACCGGACCCAGACCGAGGTCGACGCCGTAGCCGACCTGTTCGGGGAGGCCCACACGGTCGGGCTGCGCGCCGCCAACGGCGTCCTGTCGCCCGACGAGCTGGCCGCCCAGATCGAGTCGCTCCGCGACGAGGTCGTCACGCGGCTCAACGCGACCAGCAACGGGGAGCACCTGTTCGCCGGGGCCCAGACCGACACGGCCCCGTTCGACAGCGCCGGCGCGCTCGTGCCCGGCGACTTCGGCGGGGCCCGACGCCGCGAGGTCGCCCCCGGCACGACGGTCACGCTCAACGTCACCGACGCCCTCCAGGTGGACGGCGTCTCGGCGCCCGACCGGCTCCAGGCCCTGGCCGACGCGGTCCGCGCCCAGGACAACGACGCCATCGCGGCGGCGCTCGACGGGACTCAGGCCGGCATCGACCACTACGTCCGCCTGGGCGCCCGGACGGGCGGGACCGCCCGGACCCTCCAGCACGCCCGCGACGCCATCGAGGCGCAGGACTTGGTGGCCGGGGAGCGGCGGGCGTCCATCGAGGAGATCGACCTGGCCGAGGTGCTGGGCGAGATGCAGCGGCGCCAGACGGGCCTGGAGGCGGCCCTGCGGGCGACGGCGGCGACGGTCCAGACGTCGCTCCTCACCTACCTCCCGTAGCGGGTCGCGCGTCGCCGCTCGACCCGGCCCGCCTCGGTAGCCGCGGCGGTGCAGCGCGGGGCCGAGGCGGACGGACCGGCCGCCGAGCGCCGCCCCTCATCGGGCCGCGGCCGGGGCCGCGACGGAGAGGCAGAACCGCGAGCCCCGGCCCGGCACGCTCTCGACCGACACCGAGCCCCCGAGGAGCTCCGCGACGCGGCGGACGATCGCCAGCCCGAGCCCGTTGCCCTCGTGTGTCCGCGCGTGGCCATCCGAGACCTGTTGGAACGGGTCGAACAGGGTCGCCTGCGCCCCGGGAGCGATCCCGATGCCGGTGTCCTCGACCTCGACGGTCAGCCGGCCGCGATCGTGGCGCGCCCGGACTGTGACCGCCCCCCCGTCGGTGAACTTGACGGCGTTGTCGACCAGGTTCGACACGGCCCGGTCGAGCAGGCCCGAGTCCACGAGCACGGCCGGCGGCACGCCGGCCAGGTCGCCGTGGAGCCGGACCCCCTTCCGGCCGGCGAGGGGGGCGAAGGCGTCGAGCACGGCGGCCAGGCGGCCCGTGACGTCGACGGGCCGGGGGCGGGGCGTCATCTGGCCGGCGTCGATCTGGGCGAGGTCGAGGACCGAGCCCAGCGTCGCCATCAGCCGCTCCCCGCCCGACTGGATCGAGACGGCGAGGTCCCGGAGGTCTTCCGGGGCCTCCCCGGCCAAGACCTCGGCGCAGCCCAGGATGGCCGTCAGCGGCGTTCGGATCTCGTGGCTCATGTTGGCCAGGAGCGAGCTCTGGAGCCGGGCCATCCGCTCGGCCTCGGCGCAGGCCTGGTCGGCCGCCCGTCGGGCGGCCTCGCGGGCTTCGCGCTCGGAGTGGTAGCGGACCGTGTCCGTCACGTCGATGATCGTCCCGGCGGAGCCGTTGACCATCCCGTAGGCGTCGAACGTGGCCCGCCCGCGGACCTCGACGTGGCGCACGGACCCGTCGGCGCACGCGATCTCGACGTGGAGCGTGCCGGCGCTCGGGTCGCCCGGGGTCGCCCGGCGGGTCGCCTCGGCGACCCGGGCCCCGAGCGCTTCCACGTCCCCCGCCACGTAGTCGAGGACCGACCGACCGATGGCCGTCTCGACGGGGTGCCCGGTCAGGTCGGCCCACGCTTGGTTGAGATAGGCGAAGCAGCCAGCCGCATCCGTCTGGAACACGACGTCCGAGAGGCCAGCGAGGACCGTCCGGTGGCGCCGCTCGCTCTCGTCGAGGGCCCGGTGGAGTCGGGCGTTCTGGAGCGCGATCGCGGCCTGGTCCGCGATCGCGAGCGCGCCGCGCCGGGCCCGAGCCCCGAACACGTCGGGCTCGGGGTGGCCAAAGAGCAGCGCCCCCACCTGCCGCCCCGCGGCGTCCGTGACGGGGACGCCGGCCAGGCTCCGCACGTCGAGCGCCCCCTCCACGGCGAGCTTCTCCACCCAGGTCATCGTCGCGTCCACCCGGACGTCGTCCGAGTGGACGGGCGACGAGAAGGAGGCCGCCGACGCCAGCGTGTGGTCGAAGGCCGCGAAGGAGTCGAGGACGGACCGGGGCACACCCGTGGCCGCGAACTGGAACGGGTCGCCGGCCGGCCGGCGGCCCGGGGGCTGGTAGAAGAACGCGCCCAACGTCGCGCCGGTCGTGGCCACCCCCGCCTCGACGACCGCCTGCACGAGCCGGTCGGGGTCGAGCTCGGCCGCGAGCTGGGCGTTGACGCCCACGACGGCTTCGAGCGCGTCCGCGTCCGCCCGGGCCAGCGCCTCGGCCGCCCGGCGCTCCGCCAGCTCGGCCCGGAGGGCGATCTCGCCCTCGACGGAGGCCGCGAGCGACGAGAGCGACACCTGGTCGTCGGCCGTCCACGACCGGGCCCCCATCTCGATCGCGCAGAGCGAGCCGAGCACGTGCCCCGACGGGGCCCGGACGGGCACGCCCAGGTAGGCCCCGACGCCGAAGTCCGTCACGCCACCGTTGTCGTTGACGAGCGGGTGCGTCTGGGCGTCATCGATCACGACCGGGGCGCCGGTCCCGACGACGTGCTGGCAGAGCGAGTGCGACAAGGGGACCGACCGCCCCGGGGGGACCTCCGGCACGCCGTACGTCGACTTGAAGTAGGACCGGTCCTCGTCGATGAGGGCGACGAGCGAGACCGGAGCGCCGGAGACCCGTGCCGTGAGCGCGGTCAGCCGGTCGAACTCGTCCTCGGGGGGCGTGTCGAGCAGGGCCGTCAACAAGAGCGCCCGGAGCCGGGCCGCGTTGAGGACGGCGGGGGCGGCAGAGACATGGAGACCGGACGGCATGGGGGGGCGGGGTGGACCGGGTCGACGCAGCGGGACGTCACCGGGTGATCGATGGAGACGCCACACGCTGAAGGGGACGCGTACGGTTCAGGACCTCCCCACGGTCGAGCGTCCGTACCGGAACCGAACGGAGACGGGTGGGGCGACCGTGGCGTCCCGTCCGCATTGGGCCCGCCGCACGGTCCAGCGCCCCGGTCGGGCACGCGGCGCTCGTGTGCGGCCCGAGCCGCACCGCATTCGGGCGGAGCGCCGAGGCGTCTGGAGAGGACGCCGCCCGCAGTCGCCACGGCCGTGGAACGGCACACACCGGCCGCTTCGCTCGCGGCGATCGACCGGGCCCGCACCGAGCGCGCCTCCTATGTCATGCCGCCGATCAGAGCCCCCACGGCCGTCGGTCGATGGCCGCTCCGGTGGAGCCCGACGGGGCCGCCTGCCCCCCTGCCTTCCTGACGCCCACAGCGGCGCCGAGGCGGGCTGGGACGAGTCGCGGGTCGTCCAGCGGGGCGGGCGGGAACGGCGGCGTTCCCTCCGCCGGCACCGAACGAGAAAACGGGGCGGGAGGACGGCGCCGGATAAAGGGCCGGCAGGCGGTCTCGATAAGCCTCTCAGCAGCCGGGCTCCCCGGCCCGCCAGAACCACCCCCCAACCACCCCCCGGGTCCGCCCATGTCGTTCCGCATCAACACCAACACCCAGTCCGCCCTCGCGCTGTCGTCGCTCAACAAGACGACCGAGGGGATCGGCGCCCGCCAGCTCCGCCTCGCCACGGGCAGCAAGATCAACTCCGCCGCCGACGACTCGGCCGGGTTCACGATCTCGAACAAGCTCACCGCCAAGACGCGGGGCCAGGCCCAAGCGCTGAGCAACATCGGCGACGCCAAGTCGATGCTGACCGTCGCCGAGGGCTCGCTGAACTCGACGATGGACATCCTCCAGACGATCAAGGAGAAGGCGGTCCAGGCCGGGAACTCCTCGATGGGCGCCGAGGAGCGCGCCGCGATCCAGAGCCAGGTCGACGCGCTCTCGGCCGAGGTCTCCGACATCCTGGGCGGCGCCGAGTTCAACGGCACCAAGCTGTTCTCCGACACGGGCTCGACGAGCCTCTCGTTCCAGGTCGGCGACGCCTCAGGCGACACGTTCGGGGCCAGCGTCTCCCAGATGGGCCTCTCGACGCTCGGGCTCGGCTCGGTCGCCGCGGCCGACGCCGACTCGACGGCCGCCGTGAGCAACGTCAACGACGCCGACGTCTCTACGGGGACGTTCGCAGCCTCCATCGCCGACCAGAGCACCTACACCGGCGAGTCGCGCACCGCCTCGTACACGGTCGAGAGCGACGGGGGCACGGGCCTCCAGCTCAACGACGGCACGAACACCTACGCCATCACGTCCGACAAGGCGACGGTCGACGGCGTCGAGATCACGCTGGCCGACCAGGCCGCGGGCGACTCGTTCGACGTCGCCTTCGGGGCGGCCGTCGAGGAGGGCGACTTCACGGCCGCCATCGACCTGACCGACGACGCCGGCGTGGCGGCCGCGCTGACGACCATCGACGCGGCGATCGCGACGGTGAGCAAGACGGCCTCCGGGTTGGGCGACGTCCAGAACCGGCTCGACTTCAAGGCCCAGAACCTCGAGACGTCGATGAACAACTACGACGCGGCCAACAGCCGGATCGCCGACGCCGACTTCGCCAAGGAGCAGATGGAGATCGTCAAGCTCCAGATCCTCCAGCAGACGGGCTCGGCCATGTTCGCCCAGGCGAACGCCGCCCCCCAGTCCGTCCTCTCGTTCTTCTAGGCCCCGCCTAGTAGACGGGGACCAGGACGGGGCCGACTACGGACCCTGGTTCTGGCGGCCCCCCGGCCCTGTCCGTCCGGCCCGCCGGCGCCTCGCGCGCTGGCGGGCCGGAGTCCGTCTGGGACCCCGCCCCGGCCCGCCCCAGCACCGAGGCGGGCCGGGGCGGCGCTTTTTCCGGCCGGCGGTAAAGCTCGCCGCCGCCCCCTCGATAAGCGGGGTAGGGGCGCCCGTCGCCCCCCGCCCGTCCCCGGAACACCCTTTGCAGTCGTCCCCATGCCCGCCCCCAACCCGCTCCGTCTCTACCAGCAGCAGGCCGTGCGCAACGCCTCCCCCGCCGTCTTGATCGACAAGCTCTACGGGATCGGCCTGAGCGCCGCCCAGACCGGCGACGCCGCCCGGACGCGCCGCGCGCTCGTCGAGCTGACGGCGGCGCTCGACCTGGAGCGCGGCGGCGAGCTGGCCGAGAACCTGCGCGGGCTCTACGACTTCTCGATCCGGGCGGCCAACGCCGGCGACCTCGGCGTCGTCGCGGAGGTCCTCGACGGCCTGCGCGACGCGTGGCGCCAGGCGGCGCTCGCGCCGACGCCCGTCGCCGTCGCCGCCTGACCCCGGCCCCCATGACCAACCTCTCCAAGATCTACAACTCGGGCTCGCTCTACGAGCAGCTCATCGGCCAGGTCATCGCGGTCGAGTCGCAGCCCCGGCTCAAGCTCGTCGCCGAGAAGACCGAGCAGGGGGTCTACAAGGGCGTGCTCAGCGACTTCTCCAGCCGGGTGTCGACGCTCGACACGCTGCTGGGCAAGCTTGCCGACCCGCTCCGGTCCCCGTTCTCGGCCACGTCGGCGACGGTCGGCGTGGGCGGGGGCTTCACCGCGACGACGTCGGACGGGGCGGCCCCGGGCGAGCACCAGGTCGAGGTGACCCAGCTCGCCCGCGCCGACGCGCGCCTCTCCAAGCGGTTCGCCGACGACGGCGCCGGCCTGGCGGCGCGGTTCGTGGACCCCGGCGACCCCGGCGACCCCGGTGGCCCGCTCGGGGTGCCTCCCCCGACGCCGGCGACGCCCGACACCATCGGCACGCGGTCGTTCACGGTCCACCTCGCCCAGCCCGAGGGCAACCCGGTCGACCTCGCGGTGAGCTACTCGCCCCCCGAGGGCGCGACCGACGCCGACGTGCTCGCCGGCGTCGCGGCGGCCGTCAACGACGCGCTCGCGGCGGCCGAGGCGGGCGGGCTGGTGGCCGAGGGGACCGGCGTCTCGGCGTCGGTCGTCCACGAGACGAGCGGGACGTCGCGGCTGTCGCTCCGCAGCGGGGCGACGGGCTTCGGCAACCGGCTCACGTTCTCGGACCCCGACGGGCTCCTGGCCGCGCTCGAGGTCGACCGGACCGAGGTCCGCTCCGGCGAGGGCGGCGGCGCCGTCTACGCCGTCGGGACGGGCGCCGAGGACTCGGCGCTCAGCGCGGCGTTCACGCTCGACGGCCTCTCGCTCTACCGCGACTCCAACACCGTCGGCGACGCGCTCGACGGCGTCACGCTCACGCTGTCGTCGGTCGCCCCGCCCTCCGCGCTCACCGTCGGGGCCGACGTCAAGGGGATGCGGTCCGAGGTCGAGTCGTTCGTCAAGGCCTACAACGGGCTCGTCTCGTTCCTCAACACCAAGACGAAGGTGGACGGCGAGACGGGCGCCCGGGGCACGTTCGCCGGCGACGCCGCGGTCCGCGGGCTCCGCTCGGGGATCCGGACCGACCTCGGCCGGGCGGTCGAGGGGGCCGGCGCCCTGAGCCGGTTGGCCGACCTCGGCATCGAGACGGCCCGGGACGGGACGCTCACGATCGCCGACGGGGCCGCCCTCGACGCCGCGCTCCGGTCCTCCCCCGACGCCGTCGGCGCGCTGTTCGCCGGGGCCGACGGCGTCGCGGAGCGGCTGTCGTCGCGACTCGGCGACCTCCAGGGGCCCCAGGGCACGATCGAGCAGCGCAAGCGCGGGAGCGACGAGCGCGTCCGCCGGCTCGACTCCCAGATCGACCGGTGGAAGGTCCGGCTGGCCTCCCGCGAGGACTCGCTCCGCGCTCAGTTCGCTCAGCTCCAGGAGATCACGACGCGGGCCGAGGGCCAGTTCGCGTCGCTCGCGTCGCTGTTCTACTAGGCCGACCGGATGCACGCCCCGGACTCCGCCGCCGCCCGGTCTCTCTACGCCCGCGCCTTGGACGCTGGCGACCGCTTGGCCGACGCCCTCGACGCGGGCGACCTCGACGCCGCCGCCCACGCGCTCGACCGTCACCACCGGCTCGTCGTCGAGATCGGCCGGGCGGACCTCCCGGCCCCGCCGGACCTGGCCGCTCGGTTCCGAGACCAGCACGCCCGGGTCCGCAGGGCCCTCCGCGACCGGTCCGACGCCCTCGGCGGCGCTCTCGCTGCCGCCGGCCGGGCCGCGACAGCGGGCCGGGGGTACGGGGCCGGGCCGGCACCGACCGTGGTCGACACGGCCCCCCGGTGACGCCGTGCAGATTCCGGCTTAAGCTCCGCCCGCCCCGTTCGATCAGGGCTGTACCCGCCCCCCGCGACCTCCCCTACTGGTCATGATGTCCCCGCTCTCCTCCGACCCGCGCTCGTCCGTCCCCGCCGTGGACGGCGTCCGCCAGCAGCCTGCCGACGCCCGCGACCCCGGCCCGGCCGGCGGCACGGCGGCCCCTGGGCAGGACCGCGTCGAGATCTCGGCCGCCGCCCGCGCCCAGGCCGGCGCCCAGGCCGGCCCCACGACCGGCGCGGCCGACCCCGATGTCGAGGCGGCGCGCGTCGCTCTGCGCAGCGAGTCCGACCTGGGACCCGCGCGCCTCCACGAGCTCCGCGAGCGTGTCCGGACCGGGTACTACGACCAGCCCGGGGCCGTCGACCGGATCGCCGGCGCCGTCACCGACGACGTCACCGGCGCCGACCGGCCGTAGCGCTGCGACGCAGCCGGTCCGCCGGGCTCGCGCGCCCCTCCGGAGGACGTCGGCGAGCGCAGGCGCCGTCGGGCCGCGTACGGATGCGTCGGGGGCAGAGGCCGACCCCGGAGCCGCCGTGCCAGCACGCTGCGCCTCCCCCATGCCGCCTCGGCCGGGCCGCCGAGGCGGGCTCAGCCGGCGGGCGCGTCAGTCGACGAAGCCCTCCTCGCGGTACTTCTTGAGCTTGTTTCGGATGGTCCGGTCGAGATGCCGAGCCGCTCGGCGGCCTGGACCTGGTTGCCGTCGCTCTCGTGGAGGGCCTGCAACGATCATGTGGCGCTCCATCTCATCGAGCGTCGTGACCGCGAGCGGACGCGGCGTCAGGCCCGCCGTCGATGGGCGCCGCGTCATCGAGGCCGGCATGATGGACATCGCCCGGCTCGATCACGTCGCGCTCGGCCGAGAGCACCACGCCACGGTGGACCATGTTCTCGAGCTGGCGCACGTTGCCGGGCCAATCCGCCGCGAGGAAGCGATCCATCAGGGCCGTCGCGATGCCGTCTTCGGCCGTAGCCGTAGAGCGCGCAGTACTTCTCGACGAATCGCTCCGCGAGCAGGCGCACGTCGTCGCCGCGCTCGCGGAGCGGGGGCAGGCAGACGCGGGAAGACGGCGAGGCGGTGGTAGAGGTCGTCGCGGAAGGTGCCGTCCTCGATGGCCTGCGCCACGTCGCGGTTGGTCGTCGCCACGATGCGGACGTCCACCTTCTTGGGCCGGCGCGCGCCGACGGGCTGGACCTCGCCCTCCTGCAACACGCGGAGCAGCTTGGCCTGGACGGCCGGATCGACCTCTGTGACCTCGTCCAACAAGAGCGTGCCGCCGTCGGCCTCCTCGAAGACGCCCGAGTGGTCGGAGGACGCGCCCGTGAACGATCCCTTCTTGTGGCCGAACAGCGCGCTCTCGACCAACTCGCGCGGCAGGTTGGCGCAGTTGATGGCGACGAACGGCCCCTTCCGCTTGCTCGCGTCGTGGACGTAGCGCGCCATCACCTCCTTGCCCGTCCCGCTCTCGCCGTGGACGAAGATGGGCGCCTTCGAGGTCGCCACGCGTCCCGCAAGCTCTCGTAACGACACGATGGCCGGATGCTCGCCCGACGAATGCGCCGGTCCTGTCCGCGTGCGACCGCGGCGTCCGCGTCCTCGAGGGCATGTCCGGCCTCGAGGTCGACGCGCCTCCGTGCGGCGGGCCTCGATCTGGCCCATCACGCGCTCGGCCAGAGCCTCGACGGCGAACGGCTTCGGGAGGTAGTCGACGGCGCCGTTGGCCATCGCCTGGACGGCGTGCTGCACGCTCGCGTGGCCCGTCATCATGATGGCCGGCGTGTCCGGATAGTGCTCACGGACGTGGGCGAGCAACTCGAACCCGTCCATGTCGGGCATCTGGAAGTCCGTCAGGATCAGGTCGAACGGCTGGTCGCGCATCATCTCGACCGCCGTGACGGCGTCGCCGGCGGTCGTGACCTCGACGCCGCGACGCTCGAGGAGTCGCGAGACGACGGTACGGAGGGGGAGCTCGTCGTCGACGAACAGGACGCGAGAGGGGGCGGCCGGCGCTGCGGACATGTCCACGTGGTGGTGGGTGAGCCGACGACAAAGTACACCTCCCGCGCCCGAGGTCCGGCAAGCGTTTCCAGCACCGGCTAAACTTGCCGCGGCCTGCAATTCGCTGCAGCGGGGTCACTGCCAAACGAGCCTGACGGGCCAGCCGCGGACTGGCACGGAGATCGGCAAGACGGGCGACGCCCCCGCCCCGTTGACTACCTCCCACCTCCGCATCCTCCAGAACGCCATGCAGGCGTACTCGTGGCGGATGCAGGCGCTGTCCTCGAACGTCGCCAACCTCGACACGCCCGGCTACGAACGGCTGTCCGTCCGCTTCGAGGAGTCGCTCCAGCGTGCTCGTCGCGGTGCCAGCGGCGCCGAGGCGAGTCACGGCACAGGCCGTCGAGGAAGACCGCCCGCCGCTCTTGGAGGACGAGCTCATGGAGATCGCCGACACCCAGATGCGAACGCAGCTGGCCTCGAGGGCGCTCCACGAGCACTTCGCCCGGATGCGCACCGGCATCACCGGCCGCTCCATGTAGCCGTAACCGGGCTCCGCCCGCTTGCACCACCCACCGACCTCAATGTTGTCTCCCATCCGCGGCGCGAGCCCCTTCCGTACCGCCGCTCGCGGCCTCGAGGCCCAGCGCATTCGCTTGGGCGTCGCGACGGAGAACATCGCGAACGCGACCACGACACGCACGGAGGACGGCACGCCGTACCAGCCCAAGCGCGCAATCCAGACCGCCCAAGGCGGCGCCCGCCGCTTCGAGGCCGCTCCGCGGCAGGCGGAGCTGCCCATGCGGTCCACCGACCCCCGCCACCTGGGCGGCGTCGCCCGTGCCCGGTCCGTCGGCCGCGCCGAGCTCGGTCCTGCGACAGAGGTGGTCTCCGACAACCGCGAGCGCCTCGAGTACGACCCCACCCACCCCGACGCCGACGTCGACGGCTACGTCCACTACCCCGACATCAACGTCGTGGACGAGATGGCCCAGATGATCTCGGCCAACCGCGTCTACGAAGCCAACCTGACGTCCGTCAAGGCCGCCAAAGAGATGATCAAGCGTTCCCTCGAAATCTGCGGCCCGACGACTCCCTCCGCACTCCCACCACGATGACAGGCTCACGCTCCCCCACTTCCGTCCGCCCGCCGCGTTCCAGACGCCGGCCGTTCGCCCGTCCGGCGCTCGAGGTCGGCGCCCCGGCTGCCGCGCTGTCTAAGGCCGAAGAGGCCACGATTGCGGACGCCTTCCCGGCGCGGCCGCAGATCGCCCAGAAGCTCTACGGCCCCGGTCGTGGCGTCCACCGCCGGCCCAGGTCGGCGGCCGGCTCGACCTCTCGGCGTGATGACTGTCTCTGCCATCGCCGCTCGCGTGGGCTCGACCCAGACGGTCCAGCCGGGCCGGATCAACATCCTTGGTCCCGGAGGCGAAACGGCATCGCGGAGACGCCCGAGGGCCCGCCGTTCGGAGCCACGATGGCGGAGGCCATCGACCGCGTCGACATCGCACAGAAGTCGGCCGACGCCCAGGTCGAGGCCTTCGTGGCCGGTGAGACCGAGAACGTCCACGAGGTCATGATCTCGATGAACCAGGCCGAGCTCCACTTCCAGATGCTCACCGAAGTGCGCAACAAGCTCCTTGAGGGCTACCAGGAAATCATGAGGATGCAGGTGTAGCCGGAGAGGTTGAGGGATAGGGGAAGGAGGGATCGCCCTCGCTCCCGCCTCACCTCGGCCATCCCCAGACCCTCATCCCCTGTCCCGCATCCGAACAGTCTGCCTCGCCCAGGCCCGCCAGTCGCTCATCAGCTCGCGCCGCCGTCGTGGGCGGCGTGGTGGTGCCGTCGTCGCCGTCTGTGCTGGTCGGACGGTGGGCCAGCGCAGCCCGACTACGCGCTGCTGTTCGGCAACCTGCCGGCCCAGGACGCCGGCAGCGTGGTCGAGCAGCTCGAGGGCGAGGGGGTGGCCTACGACCTCCGCGACGGTGGCACGTCGGTGTACGTCCCGCGCGACCAGGTCTACGGCCCTGCGCGTCCGCATGGCGACGGCCGGCGTCGTCACGGACGGGCCCGCCGGCTACGAGCTGTTCGACACCGGCACGCTGGGCATGACCGACTTCATGCAGCGCCTCAACGTCAAGCGCGCGCTCGAGGGCGAGCTCTCGAGGACGATCTCGTCGATCCGCCAGATCGAGCGTGCCCGCGTCCACCTGGTGCTCCCCGAGCGGAGCCCGTTCCGAGACCAGCAGGCCGCGCCGAGCGCGTCGGTCGTGCTGGCGGTCCGGGGCTCGCTCTCGGCCGAGCAGGTCGTCGGCGTGACGGCGCTGGTGGCGGGCGCCGTCGAGGGGATGTCGCCCAACGAGGTCACCGTGCTCGACGAGGCCGGTCGGATGCTGGCCGGGCCGGGCGCGGCCGGGGCCGAGAGCGGGCTGTCGACGGCCCAGGTGCGGATGCGCCAGGAGGTCGAGACCTACCTGGCCGGGGCCGGGCAGTCGATGCTCGACGAGATGCTGGGTCCCGGCCGCGCCGTCGTCCGCGTCGCCGCCGACCTCGACCTGGCGCGACGACCGTGGAGACGAACGCGGTCGACCCCGAGAGCCAGACCGTGCTCTCGCAGGAGACCCAGGAGGAGGTGGCCCAGGGCGTCGGCGGCTCGTCGTCGGTGACGAACTTTGAGGTCACCCGGAGCACGACGCGGTCGGAGCAGGAGGCCGGCACGATCCGGGCCCTGAGCGTCTCGGTCGTGCTCGACGAGGCCGCCCCGGCGCCCGACCTCGACCGCCCCCGGGAGCCCGGCGCGCCGACCCCGTTCAGCGACGCCCAGCTCCGCCAGGTCGAGGCCCTGGTCAAGAACGCCGTCGGGTTCGACGAGGCCCGGGGCGACCGGTTCGCCGTCCAGCAGATCCGGTTCTCAACGCCGCCCGACGTCGAGCCCAGCCTGTTCGCCTCGGTCGACGGGCCGGCCTGGGCGGGCGTGGGGCTCCGCTACGGCCTGCTCCTGCTCGCCCTGTTCCTGGGCTACCGCCTGCTCCGCAAGCTGGCCGACGGGCTGACGGAGCCTCCCACCCCCGACGTCGTGGACGGCACCCAGGCCGCCCTCGCCGCCGGCGAGGCGCAGCCCCGCTGTCAGTCGGCGAGGACGGCCAGCTGCTGGGCCTACCCGAGGCCAGCGCCCGGGCCACCATCGAGAGCGTCGAGGGCGACCCCTACGCGGCCAAGCTGTCGCCCGAGGCCCACGCTCTCGCCGACGACTCCGACCTGCTCGACAACCTGCGCGAGTCGGTCGCGAGCGACCCCGAGGCCGCCGCCGCCGTCGTCCGCTCCTGGCTCCGCGAGGACGCCACCGCCTGATCCCATGACCGCTCTCCTCCCCTCTCTCACGGGCGTCCAGCGGGCCGCCGTCCTGGTCGTCGCCCTGGGCGTCGAGACTGCCAGCCGCCTCCTCCCGACGCTGGACGACGACGAGGTCGAGCGGCTCTCGGTCGAGGTCGCCCGTCTCCGGCGGGTCCCGGCCCAGACCGTCGCCGACGTCCTCGACGCGTTCCAGTCGTCGGCCGGGGTGGCGGTGCCGGTCGAGGCCGTCGGGGGGCTTGAGGCCGCCCGGACGTTCTTGCGCGAGGGGCTCGACGGTGACCGCGCCGCGACGATCCTCCCGCGCGTCGAGGCCGCGACCGAGGGGACCGGGTTCGACCTGGTGCAGACGGTCCCGCCCGACGACCTGGCGGCGTTCCTGGCCGGCGAGCACCCCCAGACGGCCGCCGTCATCCTGTCGCGCCTGCCGGCGCGGCCGGCCGCGGCGGCGCTCGGCGCGCTGCCGGCCGAGCAGCGGGGCGACGTGATCCGCCGGCTGTCGACGTTGGCCGCGCCGCCGCCGAGCGCGCTGGCCGCGCTCGACGCCGCGCTCCGCCAGCGGTTCGGGCCCGGGGGCCGCGCCGGCGGGCCCGACGGGGTCAAGCGGGCCGCCGACATCTTGATGCAGACGGGCCGCTCGACCGGCCGCGCCGTCCTGGACGACCTCAAGGCCCGTACGCCTGACCTCGCCGAGCGGATCGAGGGGCTGCTGTTCGTGTTCGAGGACCTGACCGGCCTGGACGACCGGGCGCTCGCCCGCGTCCTGTCGGCCGTCGACCAGGGCGCCCTCGCCCGAGCCCTCCACGGGTGCGACGGCGCCCTCCGGGACCGCGTGTTCGCCAGCGTCAGCGAGCGCGTGGGGGCCGCGCTCCGCGAGGAGATCGAGATGGCCGGGGCGGTCACCGAGGCCGACGCCGAGGACGGGCAGCGGGTCGTCGTCGCGGCCGTGATGGAGCTGGCCGAGGCCGGCGAGATCGCCCTGGGGTCGGCCGCCCCCGCCGCCGCTTGACATGGTCCTC
>CAVUDG010000005.1:0-552759 GCA_963740235.1 uncultured Bacteroidota bacterium | reverse complement strand
TTTTTGTAATAGCCCTGCTTGGTTTTGTCTCCCCACCATTTTCGGTCGTAGTTCCTGAATAATTTTTGGCAGCTTGAAAGTGTCCCTAGATTCGTCGTTAGGCAAACCATGATATAAACCTTGTGCTACTTTCACCGCTGTATCCAGCCCCACTACATCGAGCGTTCGGAAAGTGGCAGATTTTTGGCGTCCAATGACAGGTCCCGTGAGTTTGTCTACTTCATTGATGGTCAAACCCATTTTTTCCACCGTGTGCATGCCCGACATGATGGCGAAAATGCCCACACGGTTGGCGATAAATGCCGGAGTGCTTCTTTGCACAACACTGTTTCCTTGCCTAAGAATAGTCCCATAGTGAAGGAAAAACTCGACCACTTCCGGGTCTGTCTTTTTGGTTGGGATGACCTCAAAAAGTCGCAGGTATCTCGGTGGGTTAAAAAAGTGAGTCCCGCAGAAATGTTTTTGAAAATCTTCGCTGCGCCCATCTATCATTAGGCTGATCGGGATACCAGAGGTATTACTCGTAATGAGCGTGCCCGGCGTTCTATGCGCCTCTACTTTTTCAAAGAGGGATTTTTTGATATCCAGATTTTCAACGATCGCCTCTATAACCCAATCCATCTCTTTAATTTTGGACAGATCATCATCAAAATTTCCTGTTTTGATTAAAGCCGCTTTCTCCAGATCATAGAGTGGAGCTGGTTTTGATTTAATGGCGCTTTCTAATGAGCTATTTACGATTCTGTTTTT
The DNA here is from genome assembly GCA_963740235.1 of uncultured Bacteroidota bacterium. GTDB lineage: Bacteria > Bacteroidota > Rhodothermia > Rhodothermales > Rubricoccaceae > Rubrivirga. The sequence continues at coordinate 552,009 of CAVUDG010000005.1, read as the reverse complement.
CACTGCCATGGAATCGAGTGAAAGCCCTTTCGCCTTTTCCGCATCCAGAAGCTCCTTTGGTGCAATATCCAAAAGCAGAACTTCCAAGCCGATATTGGCAAAATGGCAAGCGATTCGCGAACCCATAATTCCAGATCCGAGTACAGCTACTTTCCTGATTGTTCTTTTCATTTTTTTAAATTACTTGAGGTGAGAGATGTCCAGTCATTCGTATATTCAGATTGGCAAACAATCTGAAACACGTATTTATGGTTTTAAATGTTGTTTGGGTGTTTCATTAATAAAATCTTGAGCTATCTGATTCAATAATGTTTTATCATCAATTAAATCAGTAATGGTTTTGGTCACTTCTAAAAAAATCTTCATTTTTTCGTCGGAAACAAGTTCAAGCATTCTAAAATTGAACTCTTTTACCGCTTTACGCGAAAACTCACGCTTCTTCTTTCCTCTTCCGTTAAGAAGATACGTACAGATCGGCCGTCCGTTGGGTCGGGCTCACGATAAATCCACTTTTTTTCTTCCATGTTCTTGAGCATACGGGTGAGGGATCGCGCTTCCATACCCATCATAGGAGCAATTTTCGTAGCTGGTGTGCCATTGTCCACATCTATGTTTAGCAGTACAAAGCCTGTAGAAGCGGTCACATCAAATTCTTGACCATACTGATTGTACATCCGCGAGATCGCATGCCATGCAATCTTGATGTTATAGTCTATTGTTTCTTCTCTTTTCATGGTACCCTAATTAACAACAGGTTCTTTGCGAGGGGTAACCCCTTTTTATCAGGGGCACCGCGAACACCAGCGCCCGCCGCACGCCCGGCCGCTCGAAAAACTGCAGCCCCTCCTGGACGACGTAGTCCACCTCGTCGTCGTTGAGCCCGAGCCCGACGAGCTTGTGGAGCGCGTCTTCGACGACGCCGGCGCCGCGCTCCAGGCGCTCCGCCCGCGACAGCGTCTGGCGCTCGAGCGACCACGTAGCCGCCCCCGCGCCGGACGTCGACGAGCCCTCCTCGGCCAGCCGCTGGTACGCCTTGCGGACGGTGTGGAACGAGATGCCCGAGCTGGTCGCCCAGCGCGCGCGTCGACGGCAGGCCGGACGCCCGGCCGGTAGCGCCCCGACGCGATCTCGTAGCGCATCGCCTCGACGAGCTGGTCGGCCGAGCGGGAGCGGGGCGTCGCGGTCGAGTTCGATCACGGATCGGGCGGGGTGCGGGGGCTCAGCGGCGAGCCGTCGGGCCCGCGCCGGCCGGCCTTCGGAGCGACTCTCGCGGCGCGGCCAGCGGCGGCCCCGACGATGCCCGGCCTCGTTGCCCAGCGCGGCCGGGACGAGCTTGGCTTTCGTCTCGAGGAAGTGCGCGAAGGCGCTCCCACCGCTCCGGCTTGCTCACGCCTCCCCCGACGATGATGAGGTCCGGCGACGAGCAGGAACTCGTACATCTCCAGCACGGGCTGGACGCGCCGCTTGGCCCACTTCTCCCACGACAGGTGCTCCTTGGGTCCGGATCGAGTCGGCCGCGACGTGCTCGGCGATCCGCTTGTCGTACCGGAGGTGGCCGAACTCGGTGTTGGGGACGAGGCGGCCGTCGATGAAGAGGGCGCTGCCGATGCCGGTCCCGAACGTGAGCAGGAGCGTCGTGCCCTTTGTCTTGCGGCCGGCCCCGAACTTGACCTCGGCCATGCCCGGCCGCGTCGGCGTCGTTGAGGACGGTCGACGGGGACGCCGCAGACCTTCGAGAACAGCGCTGGCGCGTCGGTCCCGATCCAGGCGTCGTCGATGTTGGCGGCCGTCTCGACCACGCCGCCGGACGACCCGGCCGGGGACCGTGCAGCCGATGGGCTTCTTCCAGCCCGTCGCCTTCATGATCTCGTGGACCGTCTCGGCCACGGCCTTCGGCGTCGCCGGCTGGGGCGTCGGGATCCGGTAGCGCTCGGAGATCAGGGTGCCGTCCCGGGTCTGGACGGGGGCGCCCTTGATGCCGGACCCGCCGATGTCGACGCCGAGGATCTTGCGAGGGGCTTTCTTGGACTTCGTCATCGCGCCATCGAAGCTAGCGCGGTCCGGCCGCGGGCATCGTACAGCTCCACGGCGAACCAGCCCCGCGCGTCGGTCCACCGGCGGCTGGCGGACGAGCCCGGCCGCCTCGGCGAGCGCCCCAGGCCGCCGGGGCCGAACTTGTGGGAGTTCTCGGTGTGGATCGTCTCGCCCTGCCCGGAACGCGAACGGCTCGCCCAAGACGGTCAAGCGTCTGGTCGCGCACGCTCCGCAGGTGCATCTCGACCCGCTGGCGGTCGTCGTCGAGGCGGATCGTCGGTGGGCCCAGGCGTCCAGGTCGGCGTCCCCGTCGAGCTCGCGGTTGATCCGGCGGAGCAGGTTCAGGTTGAACGCGGCCGTCACGCCCTCGGGGTCGTCGTAGGCCACGCGCAGCACGTCGGCGTCCTTCCACTGGTCGACGCCGACAAGAGCGCGCCGTCGTCGCCGAGCGTCGGTCGCGACGTGGGCGAGGAAGTGCCGCGGCCTCGCTCGGCGTGAAGTTGCCGATGGTCGAGCCGGGGAAGAACACGACGATCCGAGCGGTCTCGGCTGGGCAGCGCCGGCAGCGTCGAACGGCCGGGTGTAGTCGGCGGCGACGGGAGGATCGGGCAGGCCCGGATACGCGTCGCGGAGGCCGGCCGCGGTCTCGCGCAGGAACGCCTCCGAGATGTCGATGGGGACGTAGGCCGCCAGCGTCCGGCGGGCGTGGAGCGCGTCGAGCAGGATGCGCGTCTTCTCGCTCGACCCGCTCCCGTACTCGACGAGCGCCGCGTTCTTGCCGATGGCGTCGACCATCTCGTCGCCGTGGTCGAGCAGGATCCGGCGCTCGGTCCGCGTCGGGTAGTAGGCGTCGAGGCGCGTGATCTCGTCGAACAGGTGCGAGCCGCGCTCGTCGTAGAAGTACTTGGCGGGGATCGAGCGCGGGCGCGCCGGACAGCCCGGCGAGCACGTCGCGGGCGAAGGCCGAGGCGGGCGCGTCGGTGTCGGGGGAGTCGGTACTCACGAGCGCGCCAGGCGGAGGCCCGTGAACTGCCACGTGGCGTCGGGCGGGAAGAAGTTGCGGTACGTCGGCCGGATGTGGCTCCGGGACGTGGCGACGGCTGCCGCCGCGCAGGACGAACTGGTTGGCCATGAACTTGCCGTTGTACTCGCCGAGCGCGCCCTCGACGGGCCGGTAGCCGGGGTACGGGCGGTACTGGCTGTGCGTCCACTGCCACACCTCGCCGAACATCTGGCGGAGCGCAGGCTCGGCCGCCGGGGCGCCGTCGCCGCCGACGCGTCTCGGCCGGGGCGGGGTGGAGGCGGCCCGCGTCGGCGAAGGAGCCGGGCGCGTCGCCGGTGCCGTCCCAGGCGGTCCGGGCGGCGACCTCCCACTCGGCCTCGCTCGGGCAGCCGGGCGCCGGCCCAGCGGGCGTAGGCGTCGGCCTCGAAGTAGCTGAGGTGCGTGACCGGCTCGTGCGGGTCGACGCGGCCGCATCCCGGCGAGCGTGAACTGCCACCACTCGCCGTCGCGCGCGCTCCCAGTAGAACGGCTCCGTCCACTCGTTCTCCAGGCGCGCGGCCCAGCCGAGCGACAGCCACAGCGGCGCCTGCGTCGTAGCCGCCGTCGTCCATGAACGCGAGGTACTCGCCGCACGTCACCAGCCGGTCGGCGAGCTCGAAGGCCTCGACGAACGCGCGGTGCCGAGGCCCCTCGTTGTCGAAGTGGAACCGGCTCGCGGCTGGTCGACCCGTCGCCGGCGTCGACCCCGATCTCGTGGAGCCCGGCCTCGAACGCGCCGCCACCGCAGCGGGCCCGGGTCGGCGGACGGGACCTCGGCCCGCTCGCGGAACGCCGGGCCGGAGCGGGTTGACGGCGAACACGTGCTTGAGGTCGGTCACCATCAGCTCCTGGTGCTGCTGCTCGTGGTGCAGCCCGACCTCGACGACGTCGGCGATGTCGGGCCGCTCCGCCTCGTCGAAGCCGTCGAGGAAGTCGCGCCATGGCGTCCGTCACGTGGCGCGCGGTAGGCGAACACGTCGGCGACGGTCGGGCGCGAGAGGTAGCCCCGCTGGGCCCGGCAGTGCCGCTCGCCGGCCTGGACGTAGTAGCTGTTGAAGAGGAACGGGTAGCGCTCGTCGTAGAGCGCGTAGCCCGGGGCGTACGGGACCAGCACGAAGGTCTCCCAGAACCACGTCGTGTGGGCCAGGTGCCACTTGGTCGGCGAGACGTCCTCCATCGACTGGACGACGAAGTCCTCGGTGGCGAGCGCCTCGCAAAGCGACTCGGTGAACGCGCGGACCGGCGCGAAGCGGGCCGCCAGCGACGCGTCGGTCGGTGAGGAGGGGATGGCGACATCGGCGGCGTGCGTGGCGGTCGGGCAGACCGGCGGACATCACGGGGGGTTCCGGCGGTGCGGGATCCCGTGGACGTCCCGGTGGCGCGCCATACCACGCCGACGCCCCAACTCCAGACCGCTGTCGTCCGTCACGCTCGCGGCGGTGACGATCGTCGATCTCGCCCTCCAGCGTCCGGTGCACCGGGCACCGGTCGGCGATCTCCAGCATCCGCGCCCGCGTGGCCTCGTCCAGGTCGCCGTCGAGGCGGACCGTCCGGGTCAGCCGGCTCAGGTGGCCCGTCGGCCGTGTCGCACGCGCTCGCAGTCGGTCGGCGTGGACCCTGGCGTGCGTCACGGTCACGCCGACGCCGTCGAGCGGCGACCTCCTTGCGGTCGGCGTACATCCGGATGGTCATGGCGGTGCAGGCGCCGAGCGCCATCCCCAGCAGGTCGTAGGGCGTCGGGCCGGTCTCCGTCCCGCCGACCGACGCGGGCTCGTCGGCGACGACGGTGAAGCCTCGCGCCGTGAGCACCGTCTGGAAGCCCGGACCCCCGATCTCGGCGTGCACGGTGGGGTCGGCGTAGTCGCCCCGGTCCGCCTCGCGGAGGCGTCGGCCGGGGCAGAGGTAACGGGCCGGCCCAGGCGCGAGCACGTCGGCGACGAAGCGGGCGTCGGCGGGGTCGGTCAGCAGGTGGTCGGCGCCGTCGAGCGAGACGAAGCTCTTCGGATGGCGCGCGGCCTCGTACAGGTGCCGGGCCTGCTCGATGCCGACCGTCGCGTCCTGGGGCGAGTGGAAGACGAGCAGCGCCCGGCCGAGCGCCGGCGATCCGCTCCCGCATCCGGTCGTGCGTGTCGAGGTCGTCCAGAAACTGCTGGCGGATGCGTGAACGGCCGCCCACCGAGGTCGACGACGGCCTCGCCGTGGGCGAGGATGTCGGCCTCCTGCGCCATCAGGTGGTGGCGGACGTGGCCGGGGTCGCACGGCGCGCCGATGGTGGCGACCGCGCGGACGCTCGGCAGCTCGCCGGCCGCGACCAGCACGGCCGCCCCGCCCAGCGAGTGGCCGATCAGAAGCTGCGGCGCCTGGCGCGTCTCCCCGAGGTAGCCGGCCGCCGCGACCAGATCGTCCACGGTCGTCGAGAACGACGTGTCCTCGAACGTCGCCCTCGGACTGGCCGAGGCCGGTGAAGTCGACCGACAGCACGCCGAGCCCACGCTCGGTCAGCGCCGGTCGCGATCGCGGCGGACGGCGTGGAGGTCCTTCGAGCACGTGAAGCAGTGCGCGAAGAGCGCGTACGCGACGGGCTCGCCGGCGTCGGGGAGGTCGAGGCGGGCCGCGAGCGTCCTGGCCGCTCGGCGTTGGGAAGCTGGAAGCGTTCGGACTGAGGCATGGCGGCGAGGGAGGGGTGGCCGACGGACGGCACACAGGTGCGCCGCCCGTTCGCTCATGCGTCGATGTCCGTGTCGCCGTCGTCGTCGCGGACGTCCGAGTCGTCGTCGGCGCGGCCCTGGGGCGTGGGCGGGACCTCCTGGTCCACCTCGGTGACGGGGTCGTCGGTGGCGGAGGTCGTCGTCGGGGGTGGGGGCGTCGGGCATGGGACTTGGGTGAGGGAGGGCGTTGACCCATCGTCTCCCGTCCGCGTTCCTCCCGATGCCTGGCCGCCTCGTCTCGATCTTCGTCGCCCCGCGGCCGGCGCTCCCGTCCTGTCGGTCGCGTCGAGCGCGAGGCGCTCGCGGGGCGCGGCCTGGCAGGGCGACCGCTACGCCGACGGGGCCGGCTCGTTCAGCCGGTGGCCGGGCCCCGCCCGCGACGTGACGCTGATCGCCGCCGAGGCGCTGGCGGACGCCGCGCGCCGAGTTCGGCGTCGCGATGCGGCGACGGCCAGCACCGCCGCAACCTGGTCGTCGAGGGCGTTGCCGCTCGACGACCTGCGGCGGCGTCCCGTTTCGGATCGGGGACGTGGCGTTCCAGGGTGTCCGGCGGTGCGCGCCGTGCAAGTACCTCGTCCGCGTGACGGGCCAGGCAGCGGATCTTCGACGCGCTGGTCAGGCGGGGTGGCCTCCGGTGCTCCGTCGTTGCGATCGGGCTCGTCTCGCGTCGGCGACGCCGTCACCTGGACCGCCAGCCGACACGCCCGTCGGCCCTCGCTTCCTGGGTAACCTCCGGCGTCCCCCCGACACCATGGCCGGCATCCCCGACGCCACCATCGAAGAGGTCCGCGCCGCGTCCGACCTGGTCGACGTGATCAGCGACCGCGTGCGGCTCAAGAAGCAGGGGAGCAGCTACATCGGGCTCTGCCCGTTCCACAACGAGAAGACGCCGTCGTTCAACGTCGGTGCCCGACAAGGGCTTCTTCCACTGCTTCGGCTGCCGGGAGTCCGGCGACGTGTTCTCGTTCGTCCAGAAGATCGAGGGCGCGGGGTTTCTGGACGCCGTCCGCCTGCTGGCCGACCGGGCGGGCATCGAGATCCGGGAGGAGGGGGCGAGCCCGAGGTCGCGACCGGCGAGGCCGACGCTCCACGCCGCGCTCCGGTTCGCGGCGGGCTACTTCTACACGACCAGCTGGGCACGCCCGAGGGCGAGCGGGCCGTCGAGTACCTCCAGGGGCCGCGGGTTCTCCAAGGAGGCCGTCCGCGAGTTCGGGATCGGCGTCGCGACGCCGGCCTGGGACGGGCTGGTCCAGGCGGCCACCGAGGCGGGCTACAAGCCCGAGGTGCTGGAGGCGGTCGGGCTGGCCAAGAAGCGCCAGGGCGGCGGCGTCTACGACGTGTTCCGCGACCGGCTGATGTTCCCCATCCTGTCGCCCATCGGCAAGGTGCTCGGGTTCGGCGGGCGGATCCTGCCCGACACCGAGACCGGGCAGCGCCGACTACACGCCGGCCAAGTACGTCAACTCGCCCGAGACCGAGGTCTACCAGAAGAGCACGCGTGCTCTACGGGATGAAGCAGGCCAAGCGCGCCATCCGGACCGAGCGCGAGGCGATCGTCGTGGAGGGCTACGCCGACGTGGTGTCGCTGTGGGACGCGGGCGTCCGCAACGTGGTCGCGGCCAGCGGGACGGCGCTGACGTCGCAGCAGCTCGACGCGCTCAAGCGGCTCGACGTGCCAGCGGCTGGTCCTGCTGTTCGACGCCGACGACGCCGGCCAGAGCGCCGCCCAGAAGGGCATCGACCGGGCGCTCGACGCCGAGCTGGCCCCCTACGCCGTCGCCCTGCCCGACGGGGCCGACCCCGACTCGTTCGTCCGCCAGTTCGGGGCCGAGGCGTTCCGGACCGTGCTCCGCGAGGAGCGGATGGACTTCGTCGCCTTCCTGGCCCGCCGGGCCCGCCAGGCCGGCCGCCTCGGCACGCCCGAGGGCAAGGCCGAGGTGGTCCGCGACGTGCTCGGCGACGATCCGCCGGATGAAGGACCCGATCCTGGTCGAGGGCTACCTCCGGCGCGCCGTCCCAGGAGCTCGACGTGGTCGACGCCGACCTCCGCCGCCTGTTCGGCGGGCAGAAGCCCGAAGCCGCCGCCGCGCCGGTTCGAGCGCGAGCGGAGCGCCGAGGCGCCGCCGCCGGTCGAGGTCCCGAGGTCCGCCCCGAGGAGGCCATGCTGATCCGGCTGATGGTCGAGCACGGGTCGCCGATGGTCGAGCACGTCCTGACCCGGATGGGCGTCGACGAGTTCACCGACGGCCCGTCCCGGGCCGTGGTGCGGGCGCTGATCGCCCAGTTCGAGGCCGGCGCGGTCGAGGCCGGCGTCGTTTATCCGGGGCGACTTCGGCGAGGCCGCCGCGTGCTGGTGACCGACTCGCTCGCCGAGCGGCACGGGCTCTCGGGCAACTGGGCGTCGAAGGTCGGCGTCGACGCCGAAGCGGCCGCGACGACCAGCCGTTCGCGGCGGCCACGAGCGCGATGCGGCTGCTCAAGCTGGACCGCGTCCAAGAGGCCATCGACGGCGCTCAAGCGCGAGATCCAGTCGACGGAGCGGGCCGGGCACGACATCGAGGAGCTGCAGCGCGAGGTCGGGGACGCTCAACGACCTCCGCCGCCAGATCGAGAGCGGCGAGTTCATGGAGTGGCCGCCGTAGACCGGCCGCGACCGGTCGCGCTCGGCTCGGCCCGCCCGGCCCGAGGCGGGGGACCGGGCTGGCCGCCGAGCCGCCCCGCTTTCGTCCGACCCCGGGAGCGCCGACGCCCGCCCGCCGTTCTACCTTGCCCGACCCCCCGAGGACCCATGGCCAAGAAGACCGCTGACCCCGACCGACCCCGCCGACGCAACGCCGAGCGGCGACGGGCTGCCCGAGGCGCCCCGTGACCGTCGACCGTCGCCGCCCGAGACCGCGCCTCGACCAGGACCTCCCGCTCGCCGTCGTCCCGACGGACGTGCCCGACGACGCCGTCGCTCGACGACCCGGCGCTCTACTTCAACCGGGAGCTGAGCTGGATCGACTTCAACTGGCGCGTCTTCTTCCAGGCCATGGACGACGCGGACGCCGCTCCTGGAGCGGGTCCGGTTCGTGGCGATCACGGCCAACAACCTCGACGAGTTCTACCGCAAGCGGATCGGCGGGCTCAAGCGCCAGCTCGGGCGCCGGCGTCCGCGCGCTCTCGCCCGACGGCCGGACGCCCCGCGAGCAGCTCGACCTGTCGATCGAGGCCGCGCTCGCCATGCAGCGCGAGCTGTCGCGGATCTGGGAGGACGACGCTCCGCCCCGAGCTGGCCGACGCGGGCGTGGTCGTCCGCGACTACGACGCGCTGGAGGACGACGAGCAGGCGGCGCTCGACCGCGTCTTCCGCGAGACCATCTTCCCGATCCTGACCCCGCTCGCCGTCGACTCGGGGCACCCGTTCCCGTTCATCTCGAACCTGTCGCTGTCGCTGGCCGTCACGCTCCGCCACCCGACGCGCGGGACGGAGCACTTCGCCCGGCTCAAGGTCCCCACGGGCCGCGGGCGGTTCCTGGACGTCGCCGGGACACCGACACCACGTGCGTCGCCGTCGAGGACGTGATCGCGCAACAACGCCGAGGAGCTGTTCCGGGGGATGGACGTCGAGGGCGTCTACGCCTTCCGCGTGACCCGCAACGCGAGCGTCGACCGGAGCGAGGAGGAGGCCGACGACCTGCTGGCGATGATCTCGGAGGAGCTGCGCGAGCGGAAGTTCTCCGAGGTCGTCCGCCTCGAGGTCGAGTCCGACATGCCCGAGCGCGTCCGCGACCTGCTCCGGCGCGAGCTCGAACCTGACCGAGCCCGAGGACGTGATCGAGGTCGACGGCCTCCTCGACCTGTCGGGCCTGTTCGCGCTGGCCGACGTCGACCGGCCCGACCTCAAGGACCTGCCGTGGGAGTCCGTCGTCCCCATCCGCCTGCGCCACATGGCGCTGGAGGACGACGAGGACATGTTCTCGGTCATCCGCAAGGGGGACCTGCTGGTCCACCACCCCTACGAGAGCTTCGCGGCCTCGACCCAGCGCTTCATCGAGGAGGCCGCCGAGGACCCCCAGGTGCTCGCCATCAAGCTGACGCTCTACCGGACGAGCCAGGACAGCCCCATCGTCCGGGCGCTCATCCGGGCCGCCGAGGCGGGCAAGCAGGTCGCGGCGCTCGTCGAGCTCAAGGCCCGGTTCGACGAGGAGAACAACATCGAGTGGGCCCAGAAGCTGGAGCGGACCGGGCGCCCACGTGGCCTACGGGCTGGTCGGGCTCAAGACCCACGCCAAGACCACGCTCGTCGTCCGCGAGGAGGCGGGCGAGCTCCGGACCTACGCCCACCTCGGGACCGGCAACTACAACCCCACGACCGCCCGGTTCTACACCGACTTCGGCCTGTTCACGTGCCGCGAGGACATCGGGGAGGACCTCGTCGGGCTCTTCCACTTCCTGACGGGCTACGCGCCCGAGCAGGACTACCAGACGCTGGTCGTCGCGCCGCGCGACCTGCGCGGTCCCGGTTCGTCGAAGCTGATCCGCCGCGAGATCGAGCACGCCAGGGCCGGGCGGAAGGGCCGGATCATCGCCAAGATGAACGCGCTCGACGACGTCGGCATCATCCAGGAGCTCTACAAGGCGAGCCAGGCCGGCGTCCAGATCGACCTGATCGTCCGGGGCCACACCCGGATGCGGCCCGGGCCTGCCCGGCGTCTCGGAGAACATCCGGATCGTGTCGATCGTCGGCCGCTTCCTGGAGCACAGCCGGATCTACTACTTCCACAACGGCGGCGACCCGGACGTCCTGATCGGCTCGGCCGACTGGATGCGCCGCAACCTCGACGACCGCGTCGAGGTGGTCGTCCCGGTCAAGGACGACGACCGCGCTCGCCCGCCTCAAGCGGACCCTCAAGTTCTGCCTCGACGACAACCGCCAGGCCTGGGACCTGGGGCCCGACGGCCGCTACTCGCTCCGCTGGCCCGGCGAGGGCGAGCCGTCCACGCCTTCCACGACACGCTGATGCAGCCGCGCCCGCCGCCGCACGGAGGAAGACGACGCGGCATGGTCGTTCTAGAGACCGGACGCGTCATGCGACGCTGTCGTCGGACCGGCCTCGCGTCGCGCCGTCGGCGTGCTCGCCGTCGGCGTGCTCGTCCGTCGCGCTAGCCGTCGCTGGCCGGCGGCGTGTGGCGAGCCGCCGGGTCCGTCGCCGAGCAGGTCGCCGTGTTCGCCCAGCCGGTCGACGCCGAGGTCGTCGTCGTGGCCGCGCGGAACGCGATGCGCTACGAGACGCTCCGCGTCGAGGCCCCGGCCGGCGCGACGGTCCGGCTCGTGATCGACAACTCGGCCACGACGAGCCCGGCGATGGTCCACAACGTGGTCGTGTCGCCGACCGAGGCGGACGCCGAGCGGATCGGCCGGTCGGCCTCGGGCGACCGCCTGCCCGACGACCCCGCGATCCTGGCGGCGACGCCGCTGGCGGGGCCCGGCGAGCGGACGGCGGTCGTGTTCACGATGCCGCCGCCGGGCGACTACCCGTTCTTCTGCACCTACCCGGGCCACTTCCGGTTCATGCAGGGCACGCTGGTGTCGACCCCGGTGGAGTAGCGACGCCGCTGGGCCGGCTCCGCGTCCCCCGAGGGCGCCCACCTAGCCGCACCGTGGGCGGCCTTCGACCGGCCTCGGCGGTCGGCCGGAGCGAGCGGGGGACGGTTCTCGACCCCGCGCGAGGCCGTCTGAGCACGGCGGATGGAGGGGGCCAGCGCCTAGTGATCAACGTCAGGCCCCTCCGAGGAACCGACGTCCGCTCAGTAGCTGACCCGTCCTCGACGGTCGGCGGTTTGGCCGGGATCGGGTCGACGGCGTCGCGCTGGCGGGCTCGGCGCCGGGGCCGGGCGTCCGGTCGGCGACCGGCTGGCGGCCCAGGTTGACGCGCGGGTCGACCGAGAGCAGCGTCTCCGTCGTCGCCACCAGGTCGCGGAACGACGACGTCCGCCAGATCGAGCGGTGGATCCGGGCGACCTTGGCCTGGGTCTGGCGGTAGCGCGAGTCCGGGTTCTGGGAGGCCAGCGTCTGGAGCTCGTCGTGGATCCGGTCCATCCGCGCCTGGGCCGCGCGCGTGAACCCGAACCGGCCGGCGTCGGCGACGAGCCGGTCGTAGGCGATGTCGGTCGGCGTCCGCTCGGACTCGTCGAGCAGGAACGTGCGCTCGTTGAACGGCTCCGAGACGCCGATCACGTCGAGCCCCACGCGGCGGAGCACCGAGGTGGCCCCGGCGGGGAGGAAGAACCGGACGGGCTTGTCGCCCGCGGTCGCCGCTCAGCCGGAGGTCGCCCGAGGCGGGCACGCCGCCGCCCGGCGCGCCCGGCAGGTCGATGTGCGGGTTGAGGTCGCGGAACTTCTCGTAGATCGTCGCGCCCTCGACCGGGCCCCAATTGAGGCGGCCCGCGTGGGGCTCCAGCGCCGTCAGGATCTGGGACAGTCGGGCCGTCGCGCCGGGCCGGATCTGGACGCGCTCGGCGTGGATCGTCTTGGACGGGTCGATCAGCTGGTCCTCGGTCGCGCGCGAGCGCGCCGTAGGCCTTCAGCACGTAGACGCGCGACTGCGGGCCCGAAGCTGGACACGTCGTCGACGCGCTCGAACCCGTCCGTGACGCCCCACATGTAGGCGTCCGAGACGTGCTCGCCGCGCGCCTCGGCCGGGCGTGGCCTGGAGGTACTCGCGGTAGAGCTTGAAGATGTTGCCGGGGCCGGTGTGGTAGGCCGAGATGCCGGGGAGCTCGTGGCCGACCGAGTTGGCGTAGGCGCGGACCAGCATCAGGTAGGGCTCCATCGGCCAGGAGCGGGTGCTGCTCCTCGCTGACCTGGACCGTCCCGCCCGAGGCCACCGGGAGCGAGTACTGCTCGACGTCGAACATCCGCAGGATGTCGGGCATCATCTGGTACCGGCTCCGCGCGCCGACCGACGACACCAGCTGGTCCTGGTTGAACGTCTCGACGGTCCCGATCTCGGTCGCGAGCACGCTCAGGCCGAGCCGCCGGGCCAGGTTGACCTCGTACGTGAGGTAGCGGCTGTCACGCTCGCGGGCCTCCAGCGTCTGGTTCGCGTAGCCCCAGCGGATCACGATGTTCTCGCTGGGGGACCCCGTACGCCTTCCACTTGTCGCGGAGCTCGCGCGTGGCCGTCCGGCGCTCGCGGTTGACCGTGTCCCACGACGCCTGGCCCGTCGAGACGAACCGGTCCTTGAGCGCCCGCAGCTGGTACGACCTCGAGCGTCTTGCCGGTCCGGTCGTCGAGGACCCGGATGGTAAAGTTGTCGTCGACGCCGTAGGCCTTCCGGTACATGTCGAGCCGCCAGCGGAAGTCGCCGAGGTGGGCGGTCCGTCGAGTCGCGTCGAGACGACGGCGCCCGAGAACGCGCCGGCGAAGTACTGGCCGTAGAGCCGGTCCGGGTGGATGTCGAGGCCCTTGAACGTGTAGGGGTCGTCGGGGCTGAACGGGACGACGGCCGGGGCCGCCTCGGCGAGGTCGGGGGCCGCCGGCCGGGGCGGCGGCCCGGAGCTCGTCGCCGTAGAGCGCCGCGACGCCCAAGATCACCGCGACCAGCGCGCCGAGCGAGACGAGGGGGACGCGGACGGCCTCCCGGAACGCACGGCCGGCCGGCCGCGCCCTGAGCCGACAGGTCGTCGTGCTCGTCGACGGGCGCCCCCTCGGCGTCGACCGGGGCCTGCGAGTCGACCCTGTCGGGGAGCGGGCGGAACGGGGACGGATCGGGCGGAGTGGACATCGAGGGGGCCGGAGGCGGCTGGGGAGTTCGTTTCGTACGTTGTGTCTGTCAAAAACCGCGCCGAAGCGCCTGTCGTTCCGCCGCCGGTCAGGAACGTGCGCGGGCGACCAGATCCAGGAACAGCGCGTCCAGCGCGGGCTCCATCGCCTCGGGGTGGAACTGGACGCCGACGAACGAGCCGTCGGCGCTCTCGACGGCCTCGATGGTCCCGTCCGGGGCCCGGGCCGAGACCACCAGGCCCGCGCCCGGCTCGGCGATGCGCCTGGACGTGGCGCGTGTTGACGGTCAGCGTCTCGGCCCCGACCACCTGCGCGGAGCCGCGTGCCCTCGACGACGGCCGACAGGGTGCTCCGTCCCACCCCGCCCGCGGCTGTGGACGGCGGTGCCCTCGACCTGGCGCTCGACGTCGGCGTAGATCGTGCCGCCGCGCAGCGCGCTCGCCAGCTGCATCCCGTAGCAGATGCCCAGCGTCGGCCGGCGGGCGTCGAGGAAGGCCCGGAGGATGCGGCACGTCCGAGGCCACCCGGTCCGGGTCGGTCTCGTCGATGTCGTCGGGCAGGTCGCCCACCAGCCCGTCGGTGACCGCCGGCCCGCCCGTGACCACGAGCCCGTCGAGCAACTCGGCGAAGGCCGTCGCCGGCTTGGTCGGTGGCCAGCATCGGGCACGATCAGCGGGAGGCCGCCGGCACGCTCGACGGCCCGGACGTAGCCGAGTTCGAGGCGCTGCTCGCGTCGGCCGGAGTCCGTCGGTGTTGAGCGACGTCGTGACGCCGATGCGGGGGCGGTCCATCAGCGGAGGTCGGAGAGGCGGAGGCGGCCGGGGCGGGGCGACGGCGCCGGCGCCAGGCCGAGCAGGAGCTGGCCGTCGTGCGCGGAAGCTGGCCGTCACGTGCGGGTCGAACTCGCCGTCGTCGAGGGCGTCGTAGAGCGCGCTCTTGATCGTGCGCGCGTGGCCCTGGTCGGCCGTCGAGGTCCCGTGGATCAGGCGGACCGTGCTCCGGCCGTGGCGGGCGGCCTGGACCACGAGCGACGCCGGCGAGGTCGACCGCCTCGGCGACGCGGGCGCCGTGGAGGTCGAGGGTGACCGTCTGGCCGTCGTCGTCGAGGCGGGGGGAGGGCACGGCAGACAAGGTGGGGGACCGGCGAACGGGACCGCGGGCCGGGCGTTCCTCCGGCTCCCCTCCCGCTCTCGCCTTTCTCTCGATGACGCTCAGCTTCTCTCTCGTCAAGTCCCTGGTCATGACGACCGTCCGCGAGGTCGGTCGACGACGACGTCCCGTCGCTCGCCGCGGCGATCGCGTACTACACCATCTTCTCGCTCCCGCCGCTCCTGGTCCTGATCGTCGGGATCGCCGGGGCCGTGCCTGGGGCCGGACACGCGTGCTGGAGCTCCTGACCGTCCAGGTCGGCTCGACGATCGGCGGCGGGACCGCCGACGCCATCCGGTCGATGATCGAGAACGCGAGCCTGTCAGGGACGGGCGTCGGGGCCAAGGTGGCCGGCGTGGCCGCGCTCCTGTTCGGGGCGACCGGGGCGTTCGGCCAGCTCCAGAAAGCGCTCAACCGGGCCTGGGAGGTCGAGACGGTCAAGGAGGAGGGCGGGTTCGTGTCGCTCGTCCTCAAGCGCGTCCTCTCGTTCGGGATGGTGCTCACGATCGCGTTCATGCTCCTGGTCTCGTTCGTCATCAGCATGGCGCTGGCCGCGCTCGGCGACGCGACGTCGGCGGTCGCGGGCGACGGCATCGGCGGGGCGCTCGTCCAGGTCCTCAACGTCGTCGTCGGGCTTCGGCGTCACGGCGGCCCTGTTCGGCGTCCTGTTCAAGGTGCTCCCGGACGCCGAGATCTGCGTGGCGCGACGTCGCCGTCGGGGCGGTCGTGACCGCCGCGCTGTTCACGGTCGGCAAGACGGCCATCGGGATCTACCTCGGCACGTGCCGACCCCGGCTCGGCGTTCGGCGCGGCCGGGTCGCTCGCGCTCCTGCTGGTCTGGATCTACTACTCGGCGCTGATCGTGCTGGTCGGCGCCGAGTTCACCCAGGCCTGGGCCGAGCAGGTCGGCGCCGGGATCGACGACCAAGCGCCCGGCGAGGACACGCCCACGCCGACCGTCGGCGGGGCGAACTCGGAGGTCAACCCGGTCGCGCTCCCCCGAGACCCGGCCCCGTACTCGGGGGCGACGCCGACGGACGCCCCGGGGACGCCGTCGAGCTAGGCTCCGTCTCGTAGGCCGGTCCGGGGACTCCCACGTTCAGAGCCCGCCCTGGTCCGCCTCGGCGCCGAGGCGGGCGCGCACGGCGCCGGGAGGCCGGTCGCAGCCGCCTGGGGCCCCACGACCGCGCGGTCACACCCGTGACTCAGACGGCGCCAGACTCAGGCCTGGTCGACTTCCGACAGCGGGACCGGCTGGATCGGCCGCTGGACCTCCTGGCCCTGGACCGAGAACGCGACGTCGTGCAGCCGGGCCATGTCGTCGCGGTCGAGGCCGAGCACCTCGCGGGCCTCGTGCAGCCCGACGTGCTCGGCCGGCTCGATCAGGCCGTCGGCGAGGACGACGTCGATCAGGTTGAGCATCAGCGCCCGGCGGAGCTCGACGTCGGACGTCGCGGAACGCGAGCAGGCACCGCTCCAGCGGCGGCGGCTGGATGGCGAGCTGGAAGATGCGCTTGCGGGCGTCGCCCGACAGGTCGCCGAGGTCGAGGGACTCGAAGATGCGGTCGTCCTCGCTCTCGTCCATGTCGCGGTCGGCGGCGGACATGGCGAACAGGGCGCCGAAGAAGGAGAGCCGCTGCTCCTCGGAGAGCGGGTGGAGGTCGAGCTTGGGGAGAGACATGGCAGAATCCAGGGAGACAGGACCGCCAAGCTACCTCCGCCCGCCGGGACGGTCGCCGTTTGTCGGGACGTGTTCGGTGGAGAACGCGGCCGGTCCGTCTCTGGCATCGCCGAGCGCGCGGTCGAGGCGCGCGCCGCTCGGCGGTCTCCGGTCCGGCCGGCTCAGGCCGCTCGCGCGGGCCGCCGCCGGCGGACCGGAGCGACGCCCAGGCGGGCGTAACGCGCGAACAGGTCGGCCAGGTCGCGGCGGACGTTGGCGGCCGTCGGGGCGTCGGGGCCCTGGGCCAGGCCGGCCTCCGACCGACGCGAGGAACCGGGGCCAGTCGGTGACGGAGACGCCGGGACGCAGGTCGACGGGCCCCTGCGGGCGCCGCGAACCGGGCGGCGAGCCAGCCGGCCTGGACCGCGACCTCGTCGTCCCAGCCCTCCGACGGCGCGGGGCGGCCCAGGTCCAGCCAGAGGCGGACGGCGTCGGCGTGGCGGCGCACGGCCGCGGCCACCTCGGGCACGCGGTGGGCGTGGCGGACGCGCAGGCCCCGGGTCGTCGGGACGACACCCGTGCGTTGCGTCGGCGGAGCTCGCCAACGTCTCGGCGAGCGTCCAGGTCGGCGCCCGGACCGGCGGGCCGGGTGACGGCCTCCACCGGAGCGTCCACGTCGAAGCGGAACGAGTAGTCCGCGAGGTGGCGCGCCGGTGCGGGCCGTGGGGGCGGCCTCGTGGGCGCTGAGGGCGCGCTGGAGCGCGGGGGTCTGCGAGCGGGTCATCGCCGGCTGCGGGGGTGCACGCGCAAGATGATCGTGGCCGGTGTCAACCGCGTGTCACAGCCTGCCCGCTCTGTTAGAGCTTGTCGCCCCCGCCCCCGGGGTGTCCACCAGCGCGTGTCCCGTCGGTCCAGGAAGCGCCCCGCCTCGGGTCACCGTTGGGGTGGCGGTCCGAGGGGAGGCCGGAGCGCTAGGGGAGCTCCCCGATCCGGGCGAGCGCGGCCTCGGCCTGCTCCGGCCGGCCGGCCCGGCGCCGCTCGCGGGCGTAGGCGCGCACCTCGTCCTCGGTCGCGAGCTCGAACGCGTCCTCCCGCACCTCGCCCGCCTCGGCGGGGCGGCCGGCGGCGTCCAAGATCGCGGCCTTGGTCATCGTGTTGGCGAACGTCTGGCGGACCCCGATGGACCGCTCGGCCCAGTCCAGCGCGTCGCCCAGGCGGCGGTCGGAGTCGAGGGCGTAGGCCGCGATCTGGTTCCAGCCCTCCCAGTAGAACCCCGAGACGCCGCGCAACTCGTCCTCCATCTGGGCCAGCACGACGGCCGGCGTGTCGACGGTGAGCGAGACGGGCACCTCCAGCTCGTCCCAGGACAGGACCAGCGTCGCCGAGGCGTCGCCGGGGTCGTCGAACCGGTAGCTCAGCCGCTCGGTCATCGGGCCGGAGCGGGGCGTCACCGTCACCCGCAAGGCGTCCTCCGCCGGGTCGTAGGTGTACGACCCCCAGGCGACCGACACCGTCGAGAAGATGACGGTCCACGAGCCCTCGCCCGGGATCGTGTGGAGCCCGTAGCGGCCGGCCGGCAACGCCGCGCCCTCGACCATCACGTCGGTCGAGGTCTCGAACACCGTGTTCTCGTTGGCCCCGGCCCGCCAGACCTCGCCGTAGGGGACCAGGTCGCCCCAGACGCGGCGCCCGTTGACGGCCGGCCGGTGGTAGTCGACCGACACCTCGCTCAGCCCGACGGACTGGGTCACGTGGGCGTGCGGGCTGA
Source organism: uncultured Bacteroidota bacterium (assembly GCA_963740235.1). Lineage (GTDB taxonomy): Bacteria > Bacteroidota > Rhodothermia > Rhodothermales > Rubricoccaceae > Rubrivirga. The sequence continues at coordinate 533,879 of CAVUDG010000005.1, read as the reverse complement.
CGCGCGGCGTGGTGAGCTGCTGCGCGGCGGGCGCGGCGGCGAAGCCGAGGAGAGCGAGGGCGAGGACGGCGGAGCGCATGGGTCGGAGGCGGGGGCCCCGGAACCTACGGAGCGGGAAGGGGGGAGACTCCCGGTTGCCACGACCCCGCCCGCCTCGGGGCCGGCGTGGGCCGGGCGAGCGTCGAGCCTCGACCACGTCCCCAACAACTACGTGGCCGGACGTCTAGCGCGTCGCCGTGACGCGCCAGACCCGGTTGCCCACGTCGTCGGCCACCAAGAGCGCGCCGTCCCGGGCGAACACGACGCCGACCGGCCGGCCGTAGGCCTCGCCCTCGTCGGGCGACAGGAAGCCCGTCAGGACGTCGCGCGGCGCGCCCGCCGGCTGGCCGTCGGCGAACGGGATGAACACGACCTTGTAGCCGCTCTTGGGCTTCCGATTCCACGACCCGTGCTGGCCGACCACCATGCCCGCCTCGGTCCCCAAGCGGCCGGGCTCGGCCCAGGCCAGGCCCAGCGACGCCGTGTGCGGGCCGAGCGCGTAGTCCGGCACGAGCGCGCTCGCGACCAGGTCGGGACGCTGGGGCTCGACGCGCACGTCGACGCGGTCGCCGTAGTAGCTGTACGGCCACCCGTAGAAGCCGCCGGGCTGGACCGACGTCATGTAGTCCGGGACCAGGTCGCTGCCCAGCTCGTCGCGCTCGTTGACGGCCGTCCACAACGCGCCCGTGGTGGGCTCGAACGCCATGCCGACCGGGTTGCGCAGGCCGCCCGCGAACTCGGTCATCGCGCCGGTCTCGGTGTCGAGCGCCCAGATCGCCGCGCGGCCGACCTCCTGGTCCATCCCGTGCTCGCCGATGTTGCTCGCCGAGCCCACGCTGACGTAGACCGTCCGCCCGTCCGGGTCGGCGATCAGGTTGCGGGTCCAGTGCTGGTTGTAGGTCCCGGCCGGCAGGCGCGCGAGCGTGTCGGGCGCGGCCGTGATCCGGGTGTCGCCGGCGCGGTAGGGGAAGGCCACGACCGACGCGCTGTTGGCCACGATCAGCCGGTCGCCCACGAGCGCCATCCCGAACGGAGACGCGAGGTCCTCCAGGATCCGGAAGCGGACGTCGGCGTCGCCGTCGCCGTCGGAGTCGCGGAGCAGCGTGATCCGGTCGGCGCTGGGGACGCCGGCGCCGGCCTTGCTGAAGAAGTAGGACCGGGCCCGGCCGATGAGGCCGTTGGTGCCGGCCTCAGGGGGCGAGTTCGACTCGGCGACCAGCACGTCGCCGTTGGGCAGGACGTAGAGCCAGCGCGGGTGGTCGAGCCCGGCCGCGAACGGCTGGACGGTGAACCCGGCCGCCGGGGTCGGCTGCTGCCCGTCGGCCCACCGGCTCGCGTCGGCGATGTTGACGGTCGGGACGAGCGACGGGTTGGGGGCCGGCAACTCCGGGTCCGGGCCGGTCCCGTCGGCGACGGCCAGGCGGGCGGTGTCCCCGCAGCCGGCGACGGCGAGGGCGGCCAGCAACAGGCCGAGGTGGGGGAGGCGGACGGGCATGGACGCGTGGGAAGGGGGGGCTCACACATCGGCTCCCTGGAATGGTTCGTGGGCAAACCCCCAAATCGGACGCCCCCCGCCGGCGGAGGCGCCGGCAGGGGAACGCCTGAGAAACAGCCGGACGGCCCGTCTTGTAGAGGTCGCCCCGCGTCCGTCCCCACGCTCCGACGATGCCCAGCCGACCGATGGGTCGCCGCGACTTCGTGCACCGGTCCGGTGCCGCGCTCGCCCTGACCGCCCTCACCCCTCTGCCCGCCATGGCCCCCGACCGATCCCCACGCGTGCTCCCAGACCCCGAGGTCACGGGCCGCCCCATGCCCGACCTGCTCCGACCGCTCCCGGACCCGCCCGACCAGCGTGTCGGGTACGCGCTCGTCGGGCTGGGGGCCTACGCGCTCAACCAGATCGCGCCCAACCTCGCCAACACGCAGCACGCGCGGCTGGCGGCCGTCGTGAGCGGCAACGCCGACAAGGCGAACGCCGTCGCCGACGCCTACGGCCTGGGCCGCGACCACGTCTACTCGTACGACACCTTCGACCGGATCGCGGACGACGAGACGGTCGACGTGGTCTACGTCATCTTGCCCAACGCCTTCCACCGCGCGTGGACCGAGCGGGCGTTTGCGGCCGGGAAGCACGTCCTGTGTGAGAAGCCGATGGCCGTGACCGTCGCGGACTGCCAGGCGATGATCGAGGCCGGCGAGGCGGCGGGCAAGAGGCTGATGGTCGCGTACCGCGCTCAGTTCGACCCGTACAACCTGCGCGCCATCGAGGAAGTCCAGTCCGGCACCATCGGAGCCCCGCGCCTGATCGTGGCCGATCACGGTCGGATCCTGGACCTTGCGGAGTCCCGCGACCAGTGGCGCGCAGACAAGGAGCTCGCCGGCGGCGGGTCGCTCTACGACATCGGCATCTACTCGGTCAACGGCGCGCGCTACCTGACCGGCGAGGAGCCCACCGAGGTCACCGCGCGGTACCGCCGGCCGTCCGACCGCGCTCGGGTGACGGTCGAGGAGGGCGTCGAGTGGACGATGGCGTTTCCCTCGGGCGCCGTCGCCAACTGCACGTCGAGCTACCGCGTCTCGGGCAACAAGAGGATCCACGTCCAGGGCGAGAAGGGGGAGGTGACGCTGGACCCGGCCACCGACTACTACGTCCGCAACCTGTTCGTCGAGACGGAGGCGGGGAAGCGGCAGATCACGATCCCGCAGGCCAACCAGTTCGCCGCCATGCTCGACGAGATGGCGCTGGCCGTGCGCCACGGCCGCGAGCCCAAGACCCCCGGAACCGAGGGCCTGCGCGACGTCCAGATCCTCCAGGCGATCTACCGGGCGGCCGAGAGCGGCGACGCGATTCGGATCGACGGTTGAGCGCGTGGCCTCGCCCGCCTCGGTGCCGTGACCGAGGTGGGCGGGGCCGGGTCATCGCTGGCCGTCGACGGGGACGATGGACCCGTCGGGCCGGTGCTCTAGCGGGGCCACCTTCACGCTCCGGAGGTGCGTCCGGCCGCCCGAGAGCGACGTGTCGTGGTAGAACAGCCACCACTGGCCGTGGTGCTCGACGATCGAGTGGTGCGTCGTCCAGCCCTGGACGGGCGTCAGGACCACGCCGCGGTAGGTGAACGGCCCGTAGGGGCTGTCGCCGGTCGCGTAGACGACGAGGTGCGTGTCGCCGGTCGAGTAGGACAGGTGGTAGGTGCCGTCCTTCTTGTGCATCCAGCACGCCTCGAAAAAGCGCCGGTCGTGATCGGTCTGGAGGATCGGGGCCCCGGTCTCGTCCAGGACCTGGATCTCGCGCGGCGTCTCCCCGAACTGCAGCATGTCGTCCGACAGCCGGGCCACGCGCGGGCCGATGGCCGGGACCGGCTCGGTCGGCTCCTCGTCGGCGTCGGGGTCGTAGGTCCCCGTCTGCCAGCGCTGGAGCTGGCCGCCCCAGATGCCGCCCCAGTACAGGTAGTGCGTCCCGTCGTCGTCCAGGAACGTGCTCTGGTCGATGCTGAAGCTGCCCGCCATCGGCTCGGGCTGGGCCGTGAACGGGCCGCCGGGGTCGGGGCTCGTGGCGACCCCGATCCGGAAGACGCCGTCGGCGTCCTTGGCCGGGAAGTAGAGGTAGCTCGTCCCGTCCTTGCGGGCCGCGTCGCCCGACCACAGCTGGCGCGTGGCCCAGGGCACGCCGTCGAGGTGGAGTGCGACGCCGTGATCGGTCACCTCGCCGCCGACGCGGTCCATCGAGAACACGTGGTAGTCCTCCATCGCGAAGTGGTCGCCCAGGTCGGTCTCGGGCGCGTCCGTCTCGACGTCGTGCGAGGGGTAGACGTAGATCCGCCCGTCGACCACGTGGGCGCGCGGGTCGGCGGTGTAGAGGTCGGTGACGAGCGGGTCGGACGAGACCGATCCGGGGGCGGAGCCTGCCATGACGGGGCGGGGGGAGGGGTCGCGAATCTATCCCGGCCCGCGGCGCCCGGTCCGCCCGCCTCGGTCGAGCCGTGGGCGGTGCGCGCCAGATCTCGTCACGGAGCCGAGCGAGACCCTCGCCTCGGGGGCCACGATCCCAGCGCGCCCGCCTCCCTACGGCGTCATCCTCCTGCACGCGGGGATCCGTGCGGGGCCGCGATCGACCGTGAGACCGTGTGGATCCCCGCGTGCGTCGGAATGACAACCGTGGGTGGAGAGGGGAAGCCGTGGACCCAGGTCCACGACAGCCACTAGGCCTCGCTCTGGAGCACGACGGCGCGGTCCCCGATCAGGCGGTTGAGCCCCTTCATCAGCTCCGGCGTCAGGTCCACGACCGCCGTCCGCGCGTGCAAGCGGACCGGCCGCGGCATCGCCGACGACTCCAGCTCGAAGTAGATCTTGCACGAGCCCCGGGTGCTGGTCGCACAGCGCCTTGATGGCCGCCACGTCCGCCTCGGTCGTCGTGTCGACGTCGATCCTGAGCGTGAGCGCCTTGACCAGCTGCTCCCTCACGCGCCACATCGGGAGCACGTCCTTGGCGATCAGCTTGATGCCGCCCGTCGAGGTCTCGGCCTTGCCCTTGACCATCATCACCTCGTCGAGCAGGATCATGTGGCCGCAGCGCTCGAGCGTCTGGGCGAACAGGACCACCTCGGCCTGCCCGGTCGTGTCCTCCAGCGTCACGAACGCGATCGGCCGGCCCGACTTCGTCGTCCGCCGGGTGATCTCGGTCACGATCCCGATGGCCGTCTGGTCCGACTCGTGCATGACGCCCTCGGCCTGCCCGAGGCGGACCGTCCCGAACGTCGAGACCTCGGCCGCGAAGTCGTCGAGCGGGTGGCCCGAGACGTAGAACCCCATGAGGTCGCGCTCGTAGCGGAGCGTCTCGCCCTTGGTCCAGGGCTCGCAGTGGGGGAGCGCCGGGCACGAACGCCGAGCCCGTGTCCTCGCCGGCCCCGAACATCGAGAACTGGCCGGCCGCCTTGTCGGCCTGCTGCTTCTGGGCGTAGCTCCAGGCCAGGTCGACGGCGTCCACAGTGCTGGCGGCGGTGGCCCTCGAAGGCGTCGAGCGCGCCGGCCGCGGCCAGCCCCTCCAGCGTCTTCTTGCCGACCGTCCGGAGGTCGAGGTCCTTGCACAGCGCGAACAGGTCGTCGAACGCGCCGCCCGCCTGCGTCGCGCGCCTCGACGAGCGCCTCGATGGCGCCCTGGCCGACGCCCTTGATGGCCGCGAGCCCGAACCGGATCCGGCCGTGCTCGACCGTGAAGTGGGCCTGGCTCCGGTTCACGCACGGCGGCAGGATCTCGATGCCGGTGCTCCGGGTCGCGTCGAGCGCGATCGCCAGCTTGTGCCGACGACGCCATCTCGGTCGTCAGCACGGCCGCCATGAACTCGGCCGGGTAGTGGGCCTTGAGGTAGGCCGTGTGGTAGGCCACGACGGAGTAGGCCGCCGAGTGCGACTTGTTGAACCCGTAGCCGGCGAACTTGGCCATCATGTCGAAGACCTCGTCGGCCTTCTTCTGGCCGACGCCCTTCTCGGCCGCGCCCTCCACGAACGTGACGCGCTGCTTGTCCATCTCGGACTGCTTCTTCTTGCCCATCGCGCGCCGCAGCAGGTCGGCGCCACCGAGGGTGTAGCCGCCCATGACCTGGGCCATCTGCATGACCTGCTCCTGGTAGACCGGGATGCCGTAGGTCGGCTCCAGGATGCCCCGGAGCATCTCGTGCGGGTACTCGACGGGCTCCTTGCCGTGCTTCCGGTCGATGTAGCTCGGGATGAGGTCCATCGGGCCCGGCCGGTAGAGCGCGTTCATCGCGATCAGGTCGTCCAGGGACGTCGGCTTGAGCTTGCGCATCCACTCGCGCATGCCGGACGACTCGAACTGGAAGATCGAGATCGTGTCGCCCTTCTGGAACAGCCGGTACGTGTCGGGGTCGTCGAGCGGGACCGCGTCGAGGTCGATCGTGACCCCGTGGTTCTCCTCGATGAGCGCGAGCGCGTCGTCCAGGATCGTCAGCGTCTTGAGGCCCAGGAAGTCCATCTTGAACAGGCCGAAGTCCTCGATCTACTTGCCGTCGTACTGCGTCACGACCGCGTCGGCGGCGCCGCTCTTGCCGCGCTGGATCGAGACCGGGACGTACTGGCTCACGTCGCCGGGCGCGATGATGACGCCGGCCGCGTGGACGCCCGTGTGCCGCGCCGAGCCCTCCAGGACCGTCGCGTAGTGCATCAGCTTGCGGATCTGGGGGTCCTGGTGCTGGTACAGGTCGGCGAACTCCTTGACCTCGCCCTTGGCGCTCTCGAGCGACACCTTGACGCCGTCCGGGATCAGCTTGGCGATCCGGTCGGCCTCGGGGAGCGGTACGCCCAGCACGCGCGACACGTCGCGGATGACCGACTTCGAGCCCATCGTCCCGAACGTCACGATCTGGCAGACCGACTCGCGCCCGTACTTCTCGACGACGTAGTCGATCACCTTGCCGCGGCCCCGGTCGTCGAAGTCGATGTCGATGTCGGGCATCGACACGCGCTCGGGGTTGAGGAAGCGCTCGAACAGCAGGTCGTACTGGAGCGGGTCGATGTTGGTGATCCCCAGGCAGTAGGCGACCGCCGAGCCCGCCGCCGAGCCACGGCCCGGCCCGACGGAGACGCCCAAGTCGCGGGCCGCCGTCGTGAAGTCCTGGACGATCAGGAAGTAGCCGTCGAACCCCATCGACCCGATCACGCCCAGCTCCAGGTCGAGCCGCTCCCGGATGGTCTCGCTGATCTCGGGCCAGCGCTTGCGGGCGCCCTCGTAGGTCAGGTGCCGGAGGTAGGCCCCGGTGTCGTCGTGGAAGGCGTCCGGGATGGGGAAGTGCGGCATCAGGAGCTGGCCCATCGGGATCTCCAGCCGGCACTTGTCGGCGATCTCGCGCGTCGCGTCGAGCGCCGCGTCGACGGCCGCCTCGTTCGTGAACACGCCGTCGCGGACGCTCGACCCGAAGGCGAGCCGCATCTCGTCGGCCGTCTTGAGGTAGAACTGGTCGTTCTCGAACCGCATCCGGTTCGGGTCAGCCAGGTCCTTGCCCGTCTGCAAGCACAGGAGCACGTCCTGGGCCTCGGCGTCGAGCTGGTGGACGTAGTGGACGTCGTTCGTCGCGATCACCTTGACGCCGTACTCGTCGGCCCACCGCGTCAGGACCGCGTTGCAGGTCCGCTGGTCGGGGATCGCGTGGTCCTGGACCTCGATGTAGTAGTCCTCTCCGAAGATGTCGAGGTAGTCCTCGAACACGGCCCGGGCCTCGGCCTCGCCCTTTTTCAGGATCGTCTGGAGCACCTCGCCCTGCAGGCAGCACGTCGTCGCGATCAGCCCGGCCGAGTGCTTCCGCAGCGTCTCGCGGTCGATCCGGGGCTTGTAGTAGTAGCCGTCGGTGTAGCTCAGCGACGAGAGCTTGACCAGGTTCTTGTAGCCCTCGTGGTCCTTGGCGAGCAGCACCTGGTGGTAGCGGACGCGGTCGGTCTTGTCGTCCATGCCGGACGCCGTGACGTAGAACTCGCACCCGATGATGGGCTGGATCCCGGCGCGCTGGGCCTTGGTGTAGAACTCGGGGACGCCGTGGAGATTCCCGTGGTCCGTGATCGCGACCGCCGGGTGGCCCAGCTCCTGGGCCCGCCCGATCAGCTTGTCGATCTGGGCGGCGCCGTCGAGGAGGGAGTACTGCGTGTGGCAGTGGAGGTGGCAGAACTCGGGCATTGGGGGGGCGGGGGGACCGCTGGCAAGATCACGGGGCGCGCCGACGTGGGCAACCCGTGTGGAGAACTTGGCGGGCCGGGCACGCCCCGCCTCGGCAGACCGGCCGGCACGGCCAGCGCGTCAGGAGTCCCCGGGGTCTGGGCCGGAGCGGTCAGATCGCACCGCATCCGCACGGTCGGAGGGCGCATCTTCCCGTCGCCCGTCGCCCGTCGCCCGTCGCCCGTCGCCCGTCGCCCCTATGCTCGTCGTCTACCTCGACCCGTACTTCCTCGGCGACCCGCTGTTCATCCCGGGCCTGGCGCGTGACGTGGCCGCGCGCGGGGCGGGGCTCGTCCTGGTCCACGGGAGCGGCGAGCGGGGCGAGCGGGCGCTCGAGTCGCTCGGCCGGATGCCGACGGCGACCGGCGGCGCCTGGGACGCCCAGGACGATGAGGGGCGCGGCGCCGTCGAGCGGGCCACGCGCACGCTGACGCGCGAGGTCGTCCACGAGTTGAACGAGGCGGGCGTCTCGGCGGTCGGGCTGATGGGCGCCGACCGGGGCCTGCTCAAGCGCGTCGACGGGGCCGTGGTCGCGGGACGGGCCTCGTGGCTCGCCGACCTGCTCGGCCACGGGGTCGTGGCCGTGGTGGCGTCGATGGTGACGACCGCCGACGGGGTGGCCGAGGTCGACGCGGCCACCGCGGCCAACGTGCTGGCCGGGGCGCTCGACCTCGCCCCGGTCGCGCTCACGACGCGGTCGCTCCCCGCCGACGCCCGTCCCGCCGACGTCGAGGCCGCGGTGCCGGACGCGGACGCGCTCGGCCGGCTCGGCGGCGGCGCGCTGGCTGGGCCCCGCGCCCTGTTGCGCGCGGCCGGCCCCGGCCGGTGGACGGCCGCGCGGTAGCCCGCCGGCACCGCCTCGACCGCCCGCTCGCCACCCTCGCGGGGGGCACTCCGAGAGCGAGGCCCTGCAGGCGCCTCCGAAAGGCGATCTCGGCTCGTTCCGTGCCCCTGAAGCGGAAACGGGGCGGCGTGGGCTGGATGGGCCCGACTCTGATCCCGGGTGCGCAACCAGAGGAATGTCAACACCCTGACCCCTGGGGCGGCCGGGCGAACCGCCCCATATGGGCCGTTTTTGGGGGGTCTCGCTTGATCGGTGCGCCCGGTGACGGTATGTTGATGGCCCTAGCGGGCTTGAAACGGCGTGTGCCGGTCGGCCCGCTCCCCATTTTCCCCAACCCCTCCCGTCATCATGGCCAGCATGTACAGCAAGCTCCAGGAGCACGTCGCCTCCCTGGAGGACGACTTCAGCAAGTTCTACGACAAGGGCAACAAGGCCGCCGGCACCCGCGTCCGGAAGGGCATGCAGGACCTCAAGCAGCTCGCCCAGGACATCCGCGTCGACGTCCAGGACAAGAAGAACGACTAGTTCTCGTCTGCCGACTGTGCGAGGCCGCGTCACCCTGTGATGCGGCCTCGTCTCGTTTCTGACCCCTCGCCCATGCGCATCGTCATCTTCGCGGCGGTCCTCGCCGTCGCCGTCGCCCCCCGCGCCCAGGAGGCGGACACCCTGAGCGCCGAGGACGGCTGGCGCCAGTCGCTCGTGGCGTCGCTGGCCGGGAGCCAGGCGGCGTTCTCGAACTGGCAGGAGGGGGGCGTCAGCTCGCTGGCCGTCACGGCGGCCGTCGACGGGTCGTTCGACCGCGTCGTCGGGGGGTTCCTGACGACCCAGAGCCTCCGGCTGGCGCTGGGCGGGCTCCGCCAGGACACGCTCGAGCTGCGCAAGTCGGTCGACGTCGTCCGCTACGAGGCGACGGCCGAGGTCGCGTCCGAGCGGCCGATCCGCCCGGCCGTCTCGGCGTCGGTGCGGACCCAGTTCGCGCCCGGCTACGCCTACTCACCGGCGGCGGCCGACTACCCGTCGCTGACGGTGGTCCCGGGCCAGCCGCTCAAGGTGTCGGACGTCGCGGCGCCCCTGGTGCTCGGCCAGACGGTCGGGCTGGCGTACCGGCCCAGCGGGGGCTTCGTGGCCCGCTTGGGGCTGGGGCTCAAGGAGACCGTGGTCGCTATCGAGCGGCTCCGGCCGGTCTACGGCAACGCGCTCGACCAAGCCGTCCGCGTCGAGGCCGGCATCGAGTCCGAGGTCGCGTTCGAGCGCGAGCTGATGGAGAACGTGACGCTGCGGTCGCGCGTGTCGGCGTTCCAGGGGTTCGGCCAGATCGGCCAGCAGGCGCCCGACGTCCTGTTCGAGAACACCCTGCTGCTCAAGGTGAACGACCTGCTCAACGTCCGCATCGAGGGGGCGGCGCTCTACGACGCCGACATCTCGTCGGGCGTCCAGCTCCGCGAGGTGCTGAGCGTCGGGGTGTCGCTGGGGCTCCTCTGATCCAGCGGGGGGCCTCCGGGTCCGTCCGCGTCGCCGCGATCTTGCCGGGCCCGCTCCGGTCCCCACCCTGGCCCGCTCTCCGTCGCCCCCGGCTCCCGGTCCCCCGCCCGCCCGAGGCGGGCGGATGCGTCGCCACGCCGGCCGCGTCGCGGCGGTCTACGGGGCGGCGTGCGTCGCGCTGTGGCCGGTGCCCGTGTTCGGGATCTTGCACGCCGAGTCGAGCGCCGTCCTGGCCGCGGTCGGCTGCCTGACGGCCGCGGTCGGATCCGTCGGGACGTTGCGGGCGGGCGAGCCGGTCGCGTCGGTCGCCCGGGTCCACCTCGGCGCGCTGGCGGTGCCGCTCGTGCTGATGACGCTGTCGATGCTGTGGCGGCCCAACTGCGGGTGGGCCCAGGGGCTCGGGCTGTTCGCCGTCCTGGTCCCGCCGAGCGTCCTGTTCGGCCTGGGCGTCGCCGCGGCCACGACCGGGCTGGGCGTCCGGGGCCCCCGGGCGACGGGCGCCGTGGTCGTGCTCGCGGTCGCGCTGGCCGGCGTCGTGGTCGACCTCGGTTGGCACCCCCAGCTGTTCACCTACAGCCACGTGTTCGGCGGCGTGCTCGGGCCGATCTACGACCAGGAGCTGGCGGTCCGGCCGGGCCTGTTCGCGGCCAAGGCCCAGACGCTGCTGTGGGCCGTGGCGTTGCTGGCCGTCGGCGGGGCGGGGCGGGGGGGAGGCCGCCGGGCCGTCGTCGTGGGGGGCGCGGCGCTGGCCGCCGTCGCCGTCTCGATGGTCGCCGCCCAGCCGCTCGGGATCGTCCAGACCGAGGCCGGGCTCCAGCGCGCGCTCCCGGCCCGGGTCGACCTGGGGCCGGTCGTGCTCCACCTCGACCCGGAGACGACGCCGGCCGAGCGGCGGCGGCTGGCGGCCGAGGCGCTCTACCGGTTCGAGACGTTGTCCGCCCGCCTCGGCGTCCGGCCGGCCGTGCCCGTCGCGGTCTACCTCTACCCGAGCCCCGACGCCAAGGCCGCCCTGATCGGGTCGCGCCAGACGAGCGTCGTCCCGGTGTGGCTGCCCACGCCCCAGGTCCACATGCTGGCCGACGAGGTCGAGCGGTCGCTGGGCCACGAGCTGGTCCACGTGCTCGCGCGCGAGTTCGGGATGCCCGTCGTCAAGGCGTCGCCGTCGGTGGGGCTGGTCGAGGGGCTGGCGGTCGCCCTGGAGCCGGCCGACGGGTTGCCGGACGCGACCGCGCTGGTCAGGGCCGGCCGTGCGCTGGGCGACGACGTGGGGCTGGGCGACCCGGCCGAGGCGGTCCGGGCGACGATGTCGCCGGGCGGGTTCTGGACGTCGCGCGCCGGCGTGGCCTACACGGCCAACGGGTCGTTCGTGGCCTGGCTCTTAGACACCCGGGGCGTCCCGGCCGTCCGCCGGGCGTACCGGACCGGCCGGTTCGCGTCCGCGTTCGGGGCCGGACTGGACGAGCTGGTCGACGCCTGGGCCGCCGACCTGAACCGCCGGCCGGCCGACCCCGAGGCGGTCGCCGTCGCGCGGTGGTTGTTCACGCGGCCGTCGCTGTTCGAGACCCGGTGCCCCCACCACGTGCCCGAGGCGGTCCGCCTGGCCCGGGACGGGGACGCGGCGTGGGAGGCTGGGGACGCGGCGGCGGCGGCTCCGCTGTATGATAGGTCCGTTATTGCAAACAGCCTGTGGCTCCCCGGCCTCGCCGGCGGCCTGCGCGCCCGGCTCACGCTGGGCGAGGGGGCCCGCCCGGCCGATCTCGACCGCGCCCGGGCCCTGGCCGACAGCGTCCCGACCGCCGCCAGCCTGGCCCACCTCGGCGACGTGCTGGGGCTCCTGGGCCGAGACGCCGGCCCGGCCTACCGCGCGGCCGCCGACTCGCTCGCCCCGGTCGACGCGGTCGGCCGGCTGCTGCTCGCGCGCCGCGCCCGGTTGTCGCGGGCCGCCCTGCGCCAGTGGCTCGCGACGCCGCCCGACTCGGTCTCGGCGTCGCTCCGCCGGGACGCGCCCGTGCTGGCCGGGCTCCGCCTGGCCGCCGCCGACCGGCCGGCCGAGGCCTGGGCGCTCGCCCGGACGTGGTGCCCACCGGTGCTCACGGCGGGCCTGGACTCGGCCCGAGCGGCCGAAGCCGGCCGCGTGCTTCTCCTGATTCGGGGCACAATGGCGTACCGGGCCGGAGCCCTGGCGACGAGCGCGCGTCTACTCGACGGGCTCGACGCGGCGTTCGCCGCCGGCGGCCCCCGGAGCCTGGCCGCCCTCGCGTCGGACCGCGCGCGGCGGACCGCGTGGCGTCGCGACCGGGCTGCTCCTCCGCCTATCTTCGCCGACCCGCTGCCCGCCCTCGATGCCCTCGCCCCGTGCTCTGTTGGTCACCCTGATGCTCGCGGCAGGATGCGTGCTCCCTGAGGAGACCTACGAGACGAGCCCGGTCGACGCCGTCCCGCCGGCCCGCGTCGGCGAGACGATCGTGGCGGACCCCCGGATCGGCGCGCTCCAGCTCCACGCCTTGGGCGACGAGGCCTCGCTGCCGGTGACCACGCTGGGCGCGACCCAGCCGCTCCGGCTCGAGTTCGACATCGTCGGCGAGGAGGTCGGCCACCCGCTCGAGATCCAGTTTGTCCACACCGACCGTACCGGGAACGTGGACCTGCTGCCGAGCGAGTACCTGACCGGCTTCGAGAGCGACCGGATCCTGGACTACGACCGGTCGGGCTCGGCCGTCGACGTGCCCTACGTCCACTACCGCTACGACTTCCCCAACGCGTCCGTCGGGTTCCGGGTGAGCGGGAACTACCGGGCCGTCGTCAAGGACAGCGACGGGTCGCTCCTGTTCGACGTCCCGTTCTTCGTGTCCGAGCAGCTCGCCGAGGTCGACCTCCTGTTCGGGTCGACGGTCCAGGACGGGTCGGTCGGGTTCGCCGTCCAGCCCGCGGCCCGGCTCCGGCCCGACGCCCGGCTCCAGGAGTTCGACGGGTCCCAGTTCACGGTCTGCTTCGGGCGGAACGGGCGGACGGACGGGCTCCGGTGCGCGCCCGAGCCGTCGCTCGTCGACCTCGCGCTCTACCAGTTCTACCTCCCGCGGGCCCAGGCCTTCCCCGAGCAGCAGGCCCTGTTCACGTTCGACCTCGGCTTCCTGGGCGTCAACAACGAGGTGGTCGAGGTCGACCGGGCGGCCCGGCCGCCGACGGCGCTCCTGGACCTCGACTTCAGCGAGTTCGGCGGCGACGTCCGCGACGCCGTGCTGGCCTCGGTCCCGCTCGTCGAGATCCCCTACCGCGACATCGGCCGGGCCGACGTCGACGCCGAGTACGTCGACGTCACGTTCCGGTACGTCCCGCCCCAGAGCCGCCAGTCGTCGCGCCGCGTCTACGTGCTCGGCCCGTTCAACGGGTGGCAGCGGACGCCGGCCGCCGAGATGGTCTGGGTCGAGGACGTCGGCCGCTACGAGACGACGCTCTCTCTCAAGCAGGGCCGCTACGTCTACGGCTACGTTGGGGCCGACGCCCAGACGCCCGGCCTCAGCGGCCCGTCCCTGTTCACCGCCTACGTGTACCTCGCCGACCCCCGGCGCTTTACCGACCGGCTCGTCGCCGTCCGCACCGGCATCGCCCGCTAACCGCACCTCACCATGACCCGTTGGTTCGCTCTCACCCTGGCCGTCGCGTTCGTCGCCGGGGGCTGCTCCTCCGCCCAGTCCGTCGCGACGCCGGCCGCCCCCGCCTCGCGCGACTCGTCGGCCGCCTCGAAAGACGACCTCAAGCCGTTCTCCGAGGTCGTCACCGACGACGCCGTGACCGACGAGGGCCTGTTCACGGTCCACCTGGAGGACGACGGCGAGAAGCTGCTGCTCCAGATCCCCGACTCGCTGATGGGCCGCGAGATGCTGATCGTGACGCGGCTGGCCAAGACGGCCGAGGGGTACGAGTACGGCGGGACCAAGGTGAACACCCAGGCCGTCCGCTGGGAGCGCCAGGGCGACCACGTCCTGCTCCGGACCGTCCGCTACGCCAACGTCGCCGACCCGTCGCTCCCGGTCTACCGGGCCGTCCAGGACTCCCAGTTCGAGCCCATCGTGGCGCGCGTGCCCGTGCTCGCGCTCGGGCCCGACTCGGCGTCGGTCGTCGTCGACCTGACGGACACGTTCACCGGCGACATCCCGGTGTTCGGGCTGCCCCCGGACGCCCGCGAGGAGTTCAAGGTCCGCCGGCTCGACAAGGACCGGTCGTTCCTGGACCGGGCCTCGGCGTTCCCGCGCAACGTCGAGGTCCGGTCGGTCCTGACGTACGAGGCGTCGGAGCCGCCCGAGAACGCGTCGACCGGCACGCTCTCGGTCGAGATGGCCCACTCGATGGTCTTGCTGCCCGACACCCCGATGCGGCCGCGCCGGGCCGACCCGCGCGTGGGCTACTTCTCGATCGACCAGATCGACTACGGCATCACGGCCCAGCGGGCTGAGGAGCGCGAGTACATCACGCGTTGGAAGCTGGTCCCGAGCGACATGGAGGCCTACGCCCGTGGCGAGCTGGTCGAGCCCGTCGAGCCCATCGTCTACTACATCGACCCGGCCACGCCGGCCGAGTGGCGCGCCCCGCTCAAGCAGGGCGTCGAGGACTGGAACGTGGCGTTCGAGGCCGCCGGCTTCCGCAACGCGATCCGCGCGGCCGACGCGCCGACCGACGACCCGGACTGGAGCCCCGAGGACGCCCGGTTCTCGACCATCCGCTACCTCGCGAGCGACGTCCAGAACGCCCAGGGGCCCCACGTCCACGACCCGCGGACGGGCCAGATCCTCGAGTCCGACATCCGCTGGTTCCACAACGTGATGAACCTGCTCCGCAACTGGTTCTTCGTCCAGACGGCCGCCGTCAACCCGGACGCCCGGGCCCCCCAGTTCCGCGAGGACGTGATGCAGGAGCTGGTCCGGTTCGTCTCGGCCCACGAGGTCGGCCACACGCTCGGCCTCCCCCACAACTGGATCTCGTCGACGGCCTACCCGGTCGACAGCCTGCGGAGCCCGACGTTCACGGCCGGGCACGGGACGGCCCCGTCGATCATGGACTACGCCCGGTTCAACTACGTCGCCCAGCCGGGCGACGGCGTGACCCAGCTGATGCCGCGCGTGGGGGAGTACGACATCTGGGCCATCAAGTGGGGCTACACCTACTTCCCCGACGCGGCCACCGAGGCGGAGGAGCGGGCCCGGCTCCAGGCCATGCTGGCCGAGGTCCGGACCGACCCGGCGCTCCGCTACGGGGCCCAGACGTTCGACCCGGTCGACCCCCGCTCGCAGAGCGAGGACCTGGGCGACGACGCCGTCTACGCGTCGCGGCTGGGGCTCGCCAACCTCAAGCGGATCGTCCCGCGCCTGCAGGAGTGGACGACCGTCGAGGGCGAGGCCTACGACGACCTCGACGAGCTCTACGGCCAGGTCGTCGGGCAGTGGGCCCGCTACCTCGGCCACGTCGGCCGCCAGATCGGCGGGGTCACGATCGACCCGAAGTACGTCGGGGAGGAGGGGGCCGTCTACGTGCCCGTCGCGGCCGAGCGCCAGCGCGACGCCGTCGCGTTCCTGGTGATGGAGGGGTTCACGACGCCCCGCTGGCTCCTGGACACGGACGTCCTGGGCCGGATCGAGCCGGGCGGCGCGGCCGACCGGATCCTGCGGCTCCAGCAGGGCGCGCTCGACCGCGTGCTCGACCCGGTCCGCTTGGGGCGTCTCGCCGAGGCCGAGTGGCTGAGCGAGGGGGCGTACCCGGCGGCCGAGCTGATGGACGACCTCCAGAACGGCCTGTTCGCCGAGATCGGACGGGGCACGGCCGTCGACCCGTCGCGGCGGGCGCTCCAGCGGGCCTACGTCGACCGCCTGGGCGAGCTGCTGACGAGCGACGACCTGGGCGTCCCGTCGGCCATGGCCGAGCGGTTCTACGGGTACCGCCCGCAGGACGTCTCGACGTCGGAGGTCCGGCCGCTGGCGCGCGGGGCCCTGCTCTCGCTCCAGGAGGCCATCGCCGCTGCGCTCCCGCGCTACCGCGCCGCCGACGAGCGCGCCGAGCGGTACCACCTGCTCGACCTCGACGCTCGCATCGAGGACATCCTCGACCCGGAGGACTGAGCCCGTGGCGAGTGGGAGGGGGCCCGTCCAAGCCCCCTCCCCGCCACCTTCCTCCTCCCGGCCGCAGGCCCCGCGGCCGGCCCCGCTGGCCGCTCCCCACCCGTTCGTATGGACCTCCGCGCCGCCCAGCCCGACGTTCTGATCCTGGTCGGGACCCAGACCGGCAACTCCGAGGTCGTCGCGGACGCCCTCGCCGACGCGCTCGGGGACCTCGGCTTCGCCGCCCACGTGCTCGACATGGCCGAGGCCTACCCCGAGGTCTTGGCCGACTACCGCCAGGTCCTGGCCGTGACCTGCACCTGGTCCGAGGGGACGTTCCCCGACAACGCTGTCGACTTCGCCGAGGCCCTGGAGGCCGTTCGCCCCGACTTGTCGGGTGTCCGGTTCGGCGTCTGCGGCCTGGGCGACCGGGACTACGACCCGTACTACCAGACGGCCGCGCTCCGCCTGGTCGAGCTGCTCACCGAGGCGGGCGCGGTCGAGGCCCAGCCGCTCTGGGACATCGACGGCGGCCCCACGGCAGGCGACGTCGCGGGCGCGGTGGCGTGGGCCGCCCGGTGCGCGGCGGCGTTCGCGGCGGTGAGCGACTAACCCGTGACGGGTCGGTCGGCGGGCGCTCGCGCGGCCATTGAGGGCTCGGCTACCAGCGTGGCCTCAGGCTCCGCCACACGCCGGCGCCGAGCGGAAGCGGTCGCGTTGCTCGGGCGTGGCCCGCGAGTACCTCCGGAACTCGTTGTCCGACGTGAAATGGAGGGCGTCGTCCTCCAGGTACACGGTGAGCCCCGGGGGGTCGGCGTAGTACCCGCCCCGGCGCCTTGTCAGCTCCCAGGTGGGGAGTCGGTTGCTGCAAACGGCACCGTCCCGCTCGTGCAGGACGGACCGATGCACGACGAGCCGGTCGATCTCCAGGTACTCGTCGCCGTCAGCCCACAGTCCCTGAAGGGCCTCCAGGTCCGTCCCGTCGGCGGAGTCGCAGGCGGCGACCGCGAGCATCGATAGGGCGAGCACAGGAGAGGCGAGCCAGAAGCGAGTGTGAGAGCCAAACAGCATCGGTGTCGAAACGGGCAGGGGGGAAGGAGCCCCGCTCCACCGGGGGGGGCAATGTGGAGGGGGGGGGCTGACGTCTCCGAAAGTGGGTTGGCCGTCCCCGGAGCCGGTCGGAGGGCCGCCTAGGGCACACGCCTTCTCGTCAATGGCTTCACGCGAGCACCGTCGTGCGAGCCCCGACCTCGGCCGGGTCCTGCCACCTCCCGGTCCGGTCACACCCTTGCCGGTATCACGTCCGTCAAAGGTTGTAAGTTATCTGTTTACAAACCGAAATCGGGCGTCAACGAGCCGCGTTGTGAGGGACGTGGGTCAGTCGTCGTCGGAGGGCGGAGCCGCTGTCGACTCCGCCCGAACCTCGGGCGGCCTCTCTGGACCGAGCCAGTTTGAGGCGACACGAACTCGGTCGGGCCTGTGGGCGTCGTCGGGGTCCACCGACCGGGGGTCTCGCCCCGAACCCTCGTGACGCTCTCCGACCTCGACTGCTCCGGCCTCCAGTTCCGCACCTCGGCCGAGGTGACCGAGGCGATGCGGGCCGCGTGCGACGCCAACCCGGACCTCGCCACGTTCGAGACCGTCGGCGAGAGCGAGGAGGGCCGGCCCATCGCCGCGGTCACGCTCGGCTACGGCCCGCGCCTGGTGACGCTGGTCGCCGGGGCCCACGCCGACGAGCCGGCCGGCCCGGAGACGCTGCGGACGCTCGTGCTGGAGGGGCTGGCGGCGCGCGGCTGGGGCGCCGAGGGGGGAGGGCTGGAGGACCTGTGGGGGCGGTTCACGCTCCGCATCGTGCCCCACGTCAACCCGGACGGCGAGGCGCGCAACCAGTCGTGGATCACGCGTTGGGACGCCGGACGTCCGGCCGAGACGTTGGGCCACTACCTGCGGGGGCGCCGCCGCGAGCCGCCCGGCCGCGACCTCGAGTTCGGCTACCCCGACCTCCGGCCCGAGAACCGGGCGGCGACCGCGTTCCTGTTCGAGTCCGGTCCGGTCGCGCTCCACGCCAGCCTGCACGGCATGGGGTTCTCGGAAGGCGCGCTGTTGCTGGTCGAGCGCCGGTGGCTCGGGACCGACCGCGACGCCGATCTCCGCGCCGGCTTCGCTCGGGCGGCCCTCCAAGCGGGCCTGGACCTGCACGACCACGACCGGGCCGGCGACAAGGGCTTCCGCTACGGCGGCCCCGGCTTCTGGTCGACACCGGAGGGCGCCGCGATGCAGCGCCACTTTCTGGACGCGGGCGACCCGGCCACGGCCGCGCTGTTCCGCCGCTCGTCGATGGAGCAGGCCGTCACGACCGCCGCCGACCCGCCGCTGTGTGTCGTCCCCGAGCTGCCGCTGTTCGTGCTCCGCGCCGACCCCGACGCCGACCCCGGCGTGCCGGCCACGCTCCAGGCGTTCCAGGCCGAGATGCCGTCGCTGATCGAGGCCGCCGCCGACCACGCCGACCTCGGGCCGCTCGTCGAGCCGTTCGGGCTTCGGTGCCTGAACCTGGCGACCCAGGCGCGGCTCCACCTCCGGATGCTCGACCTCGCCTTGGCCGCCGTCTGACCCCACCCGCCTCGGCGCCGAGGCAGGCGGGCCTGGAGCGAGTTGGCCATCCCGGTTGCTACGAGGGCACATCGCCAGCTCATCGTGCGGCGATGCGCGTGACTCACGAACGCCCTTGACACGTGACGGATTTTTTTTTTCATTGACATGCCCTCACTCGCTCAGCTCATTACCAATGATCAAGCAGCTACTCGCCAGGTTCTCGTTCCTCGCCGTCCTCCTCGTCGGGATCGGCTCTCTTCCGGATGCCTCGGCTCAGACCGGTGAAGGATGCCTGTTCGCCATCGCACAATATGGTGAACAGTGCTTCTTGGCGTGGGGATGCCCCGACGGATCGTCAGGATTCGCCTACACCGCGAGCTCACTCTGTGGCACCTATGCCTAGCTACGGGGTGAGGGTCTTATGTCTCACCACCTACCGCCTACTCACATGAAGCGCCCTCTACTGCTCACGCTCGCGTTCCTGCTCGTCGCGTGCGAGCAGGCCGACCCGCAGCCGACCCCTCCGGCCCTCCCGGCTGCCATCGGACAGGCCGTGAGCCGGATGGACTTCGCCCGCGCTCCAGGCGAGTCGCCGAACGACCTGGCCAAGGCGGCTCAGGCGTCTCTCGCCGCGATGATGCGCGTGGGGGCCGAGTCCGACACCTGGCAACGCGCTCACTCGCTCGCACAAGAGGAGATCGAGAATGCGGAGCCTGGAATCGTCCGTTCGAACGTCGAGCAGGCGATGTCCAAGCTCATGCTCACGGGCTACCTCATCCCGGGTGCGTCGTCAGACGGAACGGCGGAGGTCGCCCTCGACTACGCCGAGCGGCTGGTTCAGCGTGGCAGCCCAGAGGCTCAGACAGTCCTCGACGCTGTCCAAACGTTCGAAGACAAATGGGGAACGGACGCAGTCCGCGCGGTCGCCCTGAGAGCCGCCGATGCGGCCGAGAGCTACGTGCGCGCGTCCGAGCCGTGCGAGGAGTGTGAGATGCCGGCCGAGGCTCGCCGCACTCTCGACGAGGCCGGCCGCAGCCAAGACGTCGTGTCGCTCGGCCGGCTCGACGCGGCAGCCCGCCTCCGAGCGCTCGCGGGGTAGCCAGGGGCCGGCGACCCCCTCCGCCTCGGGCCCGGGGCGGAGGGAGCCGGGTCGGCTAGAAGTCTTCGCCGCCCCCATCGCCTCCGCCTCCGCCGTCACCGCGCTCGGCGCTCTGGCGCGGCTTGCGGTCCTGCTGGCCGAACGAGTACGAGAACGTGAGCCCGACCTGCTGGGCGCCCCAGTTCCGCTCGAACTGCTGGTAGAGGTCGGCCTGGTCGAGCGTGTAGGAGAAGACGGCGAGCCCGAGCGGGTCGCGCGCCTGGAGCGTCAGCGCGGCCTTGTCGCCGAACAGCTTCTGGCGCAGCGCGACGTCGATGAACGTGCGCGCGCCGACCCGGCCCTGCTCGGTGTCGATCGGGGCCGAGTACCGGACGGTCGTCTGGAGGTCGAGCCCCCCGATCCCCAGCCGGTCGCCGATGGCGTAGTTGGCGTTGACCCGCCCGCCCCAGCCGAACGCGTCGTTCGACAGCTCGGCGTCGGCCGTCGTGCCGGCCGTCTGGAGCCGGTAGCCCTCCAGGCTGAGGTAGCCCCGGAGCCCGCCGATCCCCTCGAACGAGACCACGCCCTCGGCCCCGTAGGCGTCGGCCGTGTCCAGGTTCTGCGCCGAGCGGACCGTGACGCCGTCGGCGCGGACCGTCGAGACGCGGCGGATGATGTCGGTCGTCCGGCGGTAGTACGGCGTGAGCGAGACCGAGCCCCAGCCGGTGATCTGGTTCGCGCTCACCTCGAAGGCGTCGGTGTATTCGGGCCGGAGCGACGGGTTGCCCTGGCGGATGTTGAGCGGGTCGTCGAACGACGGGAACGGGTTGAGCTCCCAGCGGCGCGGCCGGTTGATCCGGCGGCTGTAGCCGCCCCGGAAGGTCGTGGCGTCGCTCGGCTTGTACGAGAGGTAGGCGCTCGGGAACAGGCTCGCGTAGTCGTTCCCGAACTGCTCGTCGGTGGTCAGCAGGTCGAACGTCGTCGCGGCCTGCTCGGCCCGGACCCCGAGCTGGAGCCCGATCGGGCCCCACTCGCGCGCGGCCTGGGCGTAGACGGCGTTGACCCTCTCGTCGAACTCGTAGGCGTTGTTGGTGTCGACGTCGGCGACGTAGACGCCCGACCCGTCGAGCGACTCGGAGGACAGCGTGCTCGACTCCCGCTCCACGCTCCCCTTGTACCCGAGGTCGACGGTGAACCAGGCCAGCGGCCGCGTGTAGTCGAGCCGGAGCGAGACCTCCCGCTCCCGGTCGTCCTCGTCGACGCGCTGGGGGGCGTCGAGCGCGCCGGTCCCGACGAGCGTGGTCTGGGTGAAGGCCTGGGCCTCCCCCTCGTTCTCGGCCTGGGCGCGCCCCTCGACCGTCAGCGTGTGCCGCTCGCCGAACTGGCGGCGGACGCCCAGGCGGAGGTCGACCGAGACGCCGTCCCCGACTTCGGTCGAGATCCGCTCGTACTCCAAGAGTGGGTCGCCCGTCGAGGCCGAGCGGAGCGTCGTGTTGAGCTCGGTCTCGTCTCCGCCCTGGGTGCCCACCTGGAACTGCGACGTCAGCGTCGTCGCCCGCGACAGGGCGTAGTCGGCCGAGAGGCTCAGGAAGTTGCTCGTTCGCGTCCGGTCCTCCGTCTCGTCCTGGTTGAGCGTGGTCGGGTCGGCCTCGTAGCGGTTGATGCGGAAGCTGGTGCCCGTGCCTGCTCGGGCGTTGTTCCGGAAGCCGTAGGTGGCGGCCAGCGACCACGGGCCGCGCCCGTAGGTGAACGCGGCCGTGGCGTCGTAGCCGCCCTGGGAGTCGCCCCCGGCCGTGAGCGTGCCGCCCAGCCCGAGGTCCGTGTTCTCCTTGAGCACGATGTTGATGATCCCGCCGACGCCGTCGGGCTCGAAGGCCGCCGACGGGTTGGGGATCACCTCGACGCGCTCGATGGAACCGGCTGGCAGGCTCGCCAGGTAGGCCGCCACGAAGTCGCCCGAGACCGGCGCCGGGCGCCCGTTGACGAACACGGCCACGCTCCCGGCCCCGCGCAGCGACACGTTCCCGTCGATGTCGACGTCGACCGACGGCAGCGTCGCCAGCACGTCCGTCGCCGACCCGCCCTCGGCGACCGGGTCGTCGGCGGTGTCGTAGACGGTCCGGTCGATGCGGGCCTGGACCTGGGGCCGCTCGCCGGTCACCCGCACCTCGGCGAGCGCCTCGGCGTTGGGGGCCAGGCGGATCACGCCGAGGTCGAGCGCGCCCGCGCCCACCTCGGCGCCGAGGCGGGCCGACCCGTAGCCGACGAAGCTGGCCACGACGGTGTAGGTGCCAGCCGCGACCGACTCGATCTCGAACGCCCCGTCGATGTCGGTCGTGGTGCCGCCGGCCAGCGTCGAGTCGGCCCCGCGGACCTGCCACAGGGCGACGGTCGCCGTTGGGAGCGCGAGGTCGCCGTCGCCGTCGACCACGCGGCCGGTGACGGCGCCGGCCTGGGCCAGCGCGGCCGGAGCCAGGGCCAGCACGGCGATAAGGATTGAAAGGGCGCGGGACATAGAGGTGCGAGGGGAACGGCGACGGTGGTATGGGCCCGGGAGCGCCGGGATTCGAGTCGAGGTACCAGATGCACCGCCGCGTCACGAGCCGCACGCCGGCGGGCACGACGCCTCGCGGGCCTGGACGTCCGGGCCCTAGTTTGGGGGCATGGCCTCTCCCGTCCCCTCTGCCCGACCGTCCTGGCCGAGCCGCGTCGAGCTCGTCTGGATCGTCGGGTTCTGGACCACGCTGGGCGTGCTCTCCGTGCTGCGCGAGGCGCTCCAGCCCTGGGAGGAGGACCCGATCCGGATGGCCCAGGTGGCCGAGACCATGGCCGAGTTCGTGCTGTGGGCGCTGGCGACGCCGGTCGTGTTCTGGCTCGTCGGGCGGTACCCGGCCGAGCGCGGCGCGTGGGCCGGGCGGCTCGCCACCCAGGCCGCGCTGGCGGTCGCCGCGGCCATCGCCATCGAGTGGGTCACGCGCGGGGCGCTCCGCCCGCTGTTGAGCGGGCCGCCCCCGCCCGACCGCGTCTGGACCCTGGCCGGTTCGGTCGGGCGCCTGTGGTTCCTGGACGAGTTCGTGATCGCGCTCGCCGTGCTCGCGGTCGGCTACGCGCGGTCGGCCCTGCTCCAGGTCCAGGAGCGCCGGGCCGAGGCCGAGCGGCTGCTCGCCGACCGCGCCCGGCTGGAGTCCCAGCTGTCTGAGGCCCGGCTCTCGGCGCTGCGGATGCAGCTCAACCCGCACTTCCTGTTCAACACGCTCAACGCCGTCTCGGCGCTCGTCGAGCGGGACCCGGCCGGCGTCCGGACGATGATCGCCCGGCTGTCGTCGCTGCTCCGCCGCGTGCTCGACGCCGACGCCGGGGTCCAGGAGGTCCCGCTGCGCGACGAGGCCGCCTTCCTGAGCGACTACCTCGACGTCCAGCGCGTCCGGTTCCAAGACCGGCTCCAGGTCGAGGAGGCGTGGGCGCCCGGGACGCTCGACGCGCTCGTCCCGCCCCTCGTGCTCCAGCCGTTGGTCGAGAACGCCGTCGGGCACGGGGTCGCCCGGATCGAGGACGGCGTCGGGACCGTCCGGCTGTCGGCCCAGCGTGACGGGGGCCGGCTGGTGCTCGCCGTCCAGGACAACGGGCCGGGCCTGGGGCCGCCGACCGGCGACGGGCTGGCCCGCACGGCCGGCGCGTCGGGCGTCGGGCTGTCCAACACGCGCGCCCGGCTCGACGGGCTCTACGGGGCGGCGGCCGGGCTCTCGCTCTCGGCCGCGCCCGGCGGCGGCGTCCGCGCCGAGCTCTGGCTCCCGTTCCGGACGGGCTCGGAGGGAGGCGCGGCGGCGGACCGCATACCGGCCGCGAGCGCCCAGATGCCGAGCGCCGGAGGGGCGAACGTCGGGGTGCCGGGCGTCGGGGTACCGGACGGCGAGCCGCTGGGCGCCGTGGCGCCGTGACCGGCCCGCTCCGCGTGCTGGTCGTCGACGACGAGCCGCTGGCCCGCCAGCGCGTGCTCGACCTGCTGGCGACCGCGCCCGACGTCGAGGTCGTCGGGACGGCGTCCACGGGGCGCCGGGCCGTCGCCGCGCTCGCCGAGCACCGCGCGGCCGGGGCGCCGGTCGAGGTCGTGTTCCTCGACGTCCAGATGCCCGGCCTGACCGGGCTCGACGTGGTCCGCGAGGTCGGCGACGCGATGCCCGAGACCGTGTTCGTGACGGCCTACGACCACCACGCGCTCGACGCGTTCGACGCCGCGGCGGTCGACTACCTGCTCAAGCCGTTCGACGACGACCGGTTCGCCCAGGCCCTCGCCCGGGCCCGCCGCGCCGTCCGGTTGCGCGAGGTCGACGCGCTGAGCGGCCGGCTCTCGGCGCTCCTGGGGACCGACCCCACGCCCCCGGCCCCTCCCGCCTCGGCCCCGAGGCCGGCCTACCTGGAGCGGTTCGCCGTCGAGTCCCGCGGCCAGACGCGGCTGGTGCCCGCCGCCGAGGTCGACTACGTCGTCTCCGACGGGCCCTACGCCGAGCTCCACCTGGGCTCCGAGACCCTCGTCATCCGCGAGACGATGCGGACGCTGGAGGACCGGCTCGACCCGGCCCGGTTCTTCCGGATCCACCGCTCGACCATCGTCCAGCTCGACCGGGTCGACGCGCTGCTGACGGCGCCGGGCGGCGACTACGCGGTCCGCCTGAAGGACGGGACGCGGCTCCGTCTGAGCCGGTCGCGCCGGGACCCGTTCGCCCAGCGGCTGGGGATCGACCCGGCCCCCGAGGCCTAGCCGACCCCGCCCGCCCCTGTCCCGAGGCGGAGGCGGTCGGCCCCCGTGGGGCTAGCCGAAGAACAGCAGGCACATCCAGACGGCGAACAGCATGGCCGCCACGTCGGCGATGAGCCCGGCCGGGAGCGCGTGGCGCGTCTTGCTCACGCCGACCGCCCCGAAGTACACCGCGATCACGTAGAACGTGGTCTCGGTCGAGCCGAACATGGTCGAGGCCATCCGGGTGATGAGCGACGTCTCGCCGTACTGGGCGGCCAGGTCGGCCACGATGGCGACCGAGCCGGACCCCGTCAGCGGGCGGACGATCGCCATCGGCAACACCTCGGCCGGCATCCCGACGAGCGCCAGGACCGGCGACAGCGCGCGCGCGAGCCACTCCATCGCGCCCGACGCCCGGAACATCCCGATCGCGAACAGGATCGCGACCAGGTAGGGCAGGATCCGGACGGCCAGCCCGAACCCCTCCTTGCCGCCCTCGACGAACGACTCGTAGACCGGCACGCGCTTGAACAGCCCGTACAGGGGGATCCCCACGATCATCGCCGGGAGGACGAAGACCGAGACGACGCTGATGATCTCGCGGAAGGCGTCCATCGGCTAGCCCACCTCGGGGGCGGCGTCGGCGACCGTCCGGCCGTCGCGGTTGGGGTCGGTCGCGCGGTAGCGCCGGAGCCGGGACAGCCCCTTGGCGGCCAGGATCGCGACGAGCAGCGAGCCCATCGTCGTGAACAGGATCGGGAAGTACACGTTGTTGGTCTCGACGCCCAGGATCGCGATGAGCGTGATCGGCGGGATCAGCTGGACGCTGGCCGTGTTGAGCGCGAGCAGCATCGCCATCGAGTCGGTCGCCGTGTCGGGCTCGGGGTTCAGCGTCTGCAACTCCTCCATGGCCTTGATCCCGAACGGGGTCGCGGCGTTGCCCAGGCCGAACACGTTGGCGGCCAGGTTGAGCGCGATCATCCCCATCGCCGGGTGGTCCTTGGGGATGTCGGGGAACAGCGGCCGGAGCACGGGGCGGACCAGCTTGACCAGCCCGTAGATGATGCCGGCGTCCTCGGCGATCTTGCTCAGGCCCAGGAACAGGACGAGCACGCCGACCAGCCCGATCGCGATGCTCACGGCCGTCTCGGCGAGGTCGATGGCCGCCGTCGTGATGGCGCCCAGCTTGACGAACCGGACCGGGGCGAACTGCAATCCGGCCGTCGCCGCGGTCCCGTCGGCGCTGATGGTGACGCCCGACAACGTGCCCTGCAGGATCTGGTCGCGCGGGTTGGTCGCGTCGCGGATGACGTCGAGCGGGGCCGGCAGCTCGGCCTCGGCGTCCAGGACCAGCTCGGGCGTCCCGTCGGCCGTCGCGCGGAACGTGACGGGGTAGGCCGTCTCGGGCGTGCCGTCGGCGACGCCGTAGAACTGGCGGAACGCGAGCGGGTCGATCACCAACTGGGCCGGCTGGCGCGGCGCCTGGGCGTCGAACGGCCGCTCGAACTCGACGCGGACCGGCAGCGGCTCGGCGTTCCGGTAGGTGTCGCCGACGACGTCGCCGATGTCGCTCGCGAGCGCGAACACCAGGCTGACGATGATGAGGCCGGCCCAGATGTAGTTGAGCATGGGGGCGGGGAGGGGGCCGCAAGGTCGCCGCAGGTCGTGTCGTGCGCAACCGGGCGCCCCCCGGTCCGCCTCGGTCGTCGGCCGGGCGGTGCCAGGCCCAACTGGTCACCGAGGCGGAGGGCGGCGGCGCCGGGCGACGGGGGGCCGGCGGGTCGTACGTTTGACGACCTTGAACCGCTATGAGTCGCGAGCCCCGCGCGACCCGCCCCCCGCCTTCGACTCCTATGTCCCCGTCCAGGCTGCTGCCCCTCGCCGTGTTGCTCGCTACCCCGCTCGTCCACGCCCAGCCCGCCTCCGACCGCGTCGAGCGCCTGCTCTCCGAGATGACGCTGGAGGAGAAGGCGGGCCAGATGACCCAGCTCACGCTGTCGCCGCTCGCGGGCGAGCCCTCGAACGGGAGCGGCCGGGTGGCGCTCAACGCGGCGAAGCTGCGCGAGGCCGTCGTCGACCGGGGCGTCGGGTCCATCATCAACGTCCACTACGACGCCCTGTCGATCGAGGGGTGGCACGACGTGCTGCGCGAGGTCCACGACACGGCGGCCGACCACCGGCTCGGGATCCCGGTGCTCTACGGGATCGACCACGTCCACGGGGCCAACTACATCATCGGCGGGACCCTCTTCCCGCACGCCCACGGCGCCGCCGGGGCGTTCGACCGCGACCTCGTCGAGCGGTCGGCGCGCGTGACGGCGTCGGAGACCGCGGCGGCCGGGCTGCCCTGGAATTTCGCGCCGGTCCTGGACGTGGGCCGCCAGCCGTTGTGGCCCCGGTTCTACGAGGCGTTCGGCGAGTCGCCCGTCGTCGCGTCCGAGCTGGGCGCCGCGTCGGTGCGCGGGATGCAGGCCTCGGGCCGGGTCGCGGCCACCTTGAAGCACTACCTCGGCTACGGCGGCCCCACCTCGGGCCGCGACCGGACGCCCATCGACGGGTCGCACCGGCGCGTCCGCGAGCTCTACCTCCCGTCGTTCCGGGCGGCCGTCGCGGCCGGCGCCCAGTCGGTCATGATCAACTCGGGCGAGATCGACGGCGTCCCGGTCCACGCGAGCCACTACTGGCTGACCGACGTGCTCCGCGACGAGCTCGGGTTCGAGGGCGTCGCCGTGACGGACTGGGAGGACATCATCTTCCTGCACACGCGCCACCGCGTGGCCGCGACCCTGAAGGACGCCGTCCGGCAAGCGGTCGAGGCGGGCATCGACATCAGCATGACGCCCTACGACTACGACTTCACCGACCTGCTGGTCGAGTTGGTCAACGAGGGGGCGATCTCGGAGGACCGCGTCGACGTGTCCGTCCGCCGGATCCTGACGATGAAGGAGCGGCTGGGCCTGTTCGAGAGCCCTTACCCGGACGCCGCCCGGACGGCCCGCGACGTCGGCACGCCCGAGCACCGGGCGGTCGCGCGCGACCTGGCCCGCCGGTCGATCACCGTGCTCAAGAACGACGGCGCGCTGCCCCTGGCGGCCGGCGCGAACGTGGCCGTGATCGGGCCGGCGGCCGACGACGTGACGGCGCTCCACGGCGGCTGGAGCTACTCGTGGCAGGGCGACGAGGCCTCAGCGGGTCTCTACCCTGCCGGCACCCCCACGCTCGTCGACGCGATCCGCTCGCGCGCCGGGACCACCACGCTCGCCTCGGGCTCCGGCTGGACCGAGCCCGGCGACCTCGACGCGGCCGTCCAAGCGGCCCGGGCCGCCGACGCCGTCGTGCTCGCGCTCGGCGAGACCGGCTACGCCGAGTGGGTCGGCGACATCCAGGACCTGACGCTGCCCCAGGCCCAACTCGACCTGGCCGCGGCCGTGATGGCGACCGGCACGCCGGTCGTGTTGGTGCTGCTGGAGGGCCGCCCCCGCGTCGTGGCGCCGGCCGTCGAGGGCGCCGCGGCCGTCGTGTTCGCCGGCTGGCCCGGCACGGAGGGCGCCGAGGCGCTGGCGGAGATCTTGTTCGGCGAGGTCAACCCGAGCGGGCGGCTCGCCTTCACCTACCCCGACGCGCCCAACGACCTAGTCGCCTACGACCGCCGTCACACCGAGGACTTCGACAACGCGCTCGGCCGCGTCGCAGGGACCGGCTACACGCCCCAGTTCGGGTTCGGCGCGGGCCTCAGCTACACGACGTTCGAGACCTCGGCGCCGACGCTGAGCGCGTCCGAGATCGCGTCCGACGGGTCGGTCGAGGTCGAGGTGACCGTGACCAACACGGGCGACCGGGCCGGGCGCCACTCGGTGCTCCTCTTCGTCCGCCAGCACTACGCGAGCCTGACCCCGCCGGTCCGCACGCTGCGCGACTTCGGGGCCGTCGACCTGGCGCCGGGTGCGAGCGGGACCGTCCGGTTCCGGCTCACGCCGGAGGACTTCTCGCTCGTCCGCCGCGACGGGTCCACGGTCGTCGAGCCGGGCACGTTCAGCGTGATTGCCGGCGACCACGAGACGACGGTCGAGATCACCGGCCCGGTCCACGTGCTCGCGACCGCGCCGTAGCCCCCGGCCGCGCGTGACCCGCGCCCCTCCCACCCCCGATCCGTCATGGTCCGCGCCTTCGTCCTCTCCCTCGTCGTCGCCGTCTCGGCCTCGGCCCAGCCCGACGCCATCCGCCTTAACCAGGTGGGATTCTACCCGGACGGCTCCAAGGTCGCCGTCGTGGTGGGCGCCGCGGCCGGGCCGTTCTCGGTCCGGCCGGCCGGTGGGGGAGGGGCGGTCCTGACCGGGACGCTGGGCCCGAGCGCGAGGTGGCCCGCCTCGGGCGAGACCGTGCGGCAGGCGGACTTCTCGGCCGTGACCGCGCCGGGGGCCTACGTCGTGGAGGTGCCGGGCGTGGGCACGTCGCACCCGTTCGAGATCCGCGCGGCCGTTCACCAGGGCGTCGCGCGGGCGGCGCTCAAGGGGTACTACTACCAGCGCGCCTCGTCGGCACTCGCCGCCGAGCACGCCGGCCCGTGGGCGCGGCCGGCCGGCCACCTCGACACCCGGGTCCTGGTCCACCCCTCGGCCGCGACCGACGGCCGACCGGCCGGCACGGTGCTCTCGTCGCCTGGGGGCTGGTACGACGCCGGCGACTACAACAAGTACGTCGTCAACTCGGGGATCTCGGTCGGCACGCTGCTCGCGGCCTACGAGTGGGCCCCGGACTACGTCGGGGCGCTCGACGTCGGCATCCCCGAGAGCGGGAACGGCGTGCCCGACCTGCTCGACGAGGCGCTGTGGAACGTCCGCTGGATGTTGACGATGCAGGACGCTGACGGTGGCGTCTACCACAAGCTCACGACGGCCGACTTCAGCGGGGAGGAGACGCCCGAGGCTGCGACGGCGACGCGCTACGTCGTCCAGAAGGGGACGGCGGCCACGCTCGACTTCGCCGCCGTGATGGCCCAGGCCGGGCGCGTTTACGCCGCCTTCCCCGAGGCCTTCCCCGGCCTGTCCGACTCGCTGGTGACGGCGGCCCGGGCGGCCTGGACGTGGGCGCAGGACCACCCGTCGGTCGCCTACAGCCAGAGCGCGATGAACGACCGGTTCGACCCCGACGTGGCGACGGGCGAGTACGGCGACGCCGAGTTCGGCGACGAGGTCGAGTGGGCGGCGACGGAGCTCTACCTCACCACGCGCGACCCCGCCTTCCTCCCGGCCGTGACCGCTCTCAGCGGCGTCGAGGTGACGGTCCCCTGGTGGCAGGACGTCCGCCCGCTGGCCGTCCACTCGCTGCTGGCCCACCGCGCCGAGATCGCGACCGAGGTGGACACGGCGGCGCTCCGGGCGGCCCTGCTGGCGTTCGCCGACGGGCTGGCCGAGCGCGTCGAGCGCTCCGCGTACGGGGTCACGATGGAGACCGGCGACTTCTACTGGGGCAGCAGCTCGGTGGCGGCCAATCAGGGCGTCGCCCTCGTGATCGCCCACCGGCTGACCGGCGAGGCCCGCTACCTCGACGCGGCCACGACCGTCCTCGACTACTTGCTGGGCCGCAACGCGACCGGCACCTCGTTCCTGACCGGCGCCGGGAGCCGCCCGCCGATGCACGTCCACCACCGGCCGTCGCGGTCCGACGTCCTGGAGGACCCCGTGCCGGGGCTTCTGGCCGGCGGCCCCAACGCGGCCCAGCAGGACGGCTGCGAGTACGCCTCGTCGGAGCCCGCACAGTCCTACACCGACGACTGGTGCAGCTACGCCTCCAACGAGATCGCGATCAACTGGAACGCGCCGCTCGTCTTCCTCGCCGCGGCCGTCGAGGCGGCCCGGTCCCCGAGCGGCCTGCCCGTGCCCCCCGAGGCCGGCACCCGCTGAGCGACTCCGCCCGCCTCGGGATCGTGGTGGCGAGTCCCGAGACGGCCCAGCGCGTCACCGAGGCGGGGTCAGTCGCCCCGGGCCACGTCGAGGACGGCCTGGAACGCCGGCTTCGGGGCGCCCGTGCGGTCGAACAGCAGCGGGTAGTTGGTCCGGCCGGGGATAGGGCCACCCGTTCCGCCACGAGTCGCCGTCGGTGACGCCCCAGAACGTGACGCGAGAGATCTTGTCGCGGTGTCGGTAGAAGAGCGCGAACGTCTCGGCGTAGCGGTCCGCCAGCTCCTGCTGGACGCGGTCCGGGCAGGCCCTCGGTGAAGGGGTCGCTGCCGACGACCTGCTCCGGGCGGGCCGAGATGTCGCGACGAGGCGTCGTCCGGCCCGGCGAAGTCCTTGAGCACGCCGATGTCGAGCTCGGTCACCATGACGGGCGCCGAACTGGGCGAGCTCCACGATCTCGGCCTCCATCTCGGCGACCGTCGGCCAGTCCATCCACATGTGCGTCTGGACGCCGACGCCCGCGACGGGCACGCCCGCCTCGACCAGGCTCCGGACCAGGCGGACGGCCCCGGCGCGCTTCTCGGGCCGCTCCAGGCCGTAGTCGTTGTAGTACAGCTCGGCGTCGGGGTCGGCCGCGTGGGCGAAGCGGAAGGCGTGCTCGACGAAGTCGTCGCCGATGATCCGGAGCCAGGGCGTGTCGCGGAGCGAGCCGTCGTCGGCCAGGGCCTCGTTGACCACGTCCCACCCGTCGACGCGGCCCCGGTACCGACCGACGACCGTCGAGATGTGGTCCTCCATGACCGCCAGCAGCTCGTCGCGCGACAGCGGCGTCCCGTCGGGGTGCTCGAACGCCCAGTCGCCCGTCTGCTCGTGCCATACCAGCGTGTGGCCGACCACGAACTGGTCGTGGGCCTCGCCGTACTCGACGAAGGCGTCCGGGAGGCGTGAAGTCGTAGACGCCGCGCGCGGGGTGGAGGGTCTCCCACTTCATCACGTTCTCGGGCGTGATCGAGTTGAACGTGGGCCTCGATGATCGGATTCCCTCGGGCGTCCTGGCCGAGTAGTTGGGCGTCGTTGATCGCCGCGCCGATCAGGAACGCGTCGGCGTAGGCGTCGCGGAGCGACGGCGTCTCGGCCGGCCTCGGCGCCAGGCGGACGGCTCCGAGGCGGACGGCGCCGAGCGCTGGGGCTCCGAGACGGACGGGCCGGTGGCGCAGCCACCCAGGACGAGCGCGGCGGCGAGGGGGGCGAGCAGGCGGGTCATGGGCCGAGGGGCAAGGGGTCGACGACCAAGTCGGGGGCCGGGCTGCTGGCGGCGCGCGGCCAAGTCGGCCGCGATCGTGCTGCTCCATCGCCTTGGTGATGGGGTAGAACAGCATGCAGACGACGCCCAACGCGAACGGGATGGCCGAGTACAGCGAGGCCGAGAGCCGGATGCCCTCGAGCACCTCGGGCGTCCGGGCCGTCGCGGCCTCGTAGCCGTAGGCGGCCAGGATCCAGCCCGCGATGGCGCCGCCGAACCCGAGCCCGGCCTTCAAGGCGAACGTCACGCCGGCGTAGACGACGCCCGTCGCGCGGCGGTGGTTCTTCCACTCCGACCAGTCGGCCGTGTCGGCGATCATGGCCCACAAGAGCGGGATCGTCGGGCCGTAGCTCAGGCTGCCCAGGATGCTGAGCACGAACATCGTGTTGACGTCGGTCGGCGCCAGCCCGTAGAACAGGGCCTGGACGATGGCCGCGCCGGCCAGCCCGACCGTGAACACCCACTTCTTGCCGAACTGCTCGGCGAGCGGCTTGGCCATCAGCACGCCCAGGATGCTCACCAGCGAGCCCGTCATGTTGAACAAGCCGAACCCGACCGCCGTCGGGCTGTCGCCGGGCGTCACGATCAGCCCGAAAAAGTCCAGGACCCGCTGCCCCAGCCCCAACTCGCCCTCCGGCGAGAACAGCCCGGCCGAGCGGACCAGCCCGGTCAGGGCCTCGGGGTCGACGAAGTAGGTGAAGTAGTAGTAGAACGAGCTCCCCCGCAGCGACAGCGTGACGAACACGAACAGCGTCATCCCGAACATGGCCAGCCAGGGCCGGTTGCCGCGCAAGTCGCGCAGGTCCTGCTTCGGGTCCGGCTTTGGTCTCGACGATCGGCGTGACCCGCTCCTTGACGCTGAAGAAGGTGACCACGAAAAAGACGACCGCGATCACGGCGTAGATCGCGACGGTCGTGGACCAGCCCGCGGCCTCGTCGACCGTCCCGTCGGCCTGCATCCCGAACTTCTGGACGAGCGGGAGGGTCAGGCCCTGGACCACGAACGCGGTCGCCATGGCCGCGAAAAAGCGGTACGACGAGATCGTGGTCCGCTCGCTGGAGTCGGCCGTCATGACGCCCGTCAGCGCCGAGTACGGCACGTTGTTCATGGTGTAGGCCACCATCAGCAGCGTGTACGTGACCACGGCGTAGATCAGCGTCCCGGTGTCGCTCAGGTCGGGGACGGTGAAGGCGAGCCAGAACAGGACGGCGAACGGGACCGCGCTCCAGATCAGCCAGGGCCTGAACTTGCCCCAGCGCGTGTCCGTCCGGTCGGAGATCACGCCCATCAGCGGGTCCGTGATGGCGTCGCTGAAGCGGACCAGGAGCAGCATCGTCCCCAGCGCGGCCGCGCTGATCCCCATGACGTCGGTGTAGAACCCGGCCTGGAAGATGATGAGCAGCTGGAAGACCAGGTTGGCCGACGAGTCGCCCAGGGCGTAGCCGGCCTTCTCGCGGAACGAGAGCTTGACGTGGGCCGGGTCGTTGGAGATCGGGGTCGCGGTCATGCGCAGAGCGGGGAGTCCGGGTTAGCGGGTGACGCGGAGCGCGACCGTCTGGAGGTCGACGTCGCGCGAGGAGGAACCGACCATCACGGCAAACTCGCCGGGCTCGACGCCGAACGTCCGGTCGATCCGCCAGAAGGCGAGCGCGGCCGGCGTGATCGGGATCTCGACCGTCCGGGTCTCGCCGGGCGCCAGCGCCACGCGCGCGAACCCCTTGAGCTCCTTGACCGGCCGCGTGACCGACGAGACCAGGTCGCGGACGTAGAGCTGGACCACCTCGGTGCCAGCACGGGCCCCCGTGTTGGTCACGTCGACCCGGACGACGGTCGAGCCGGCCGGACCGATCTCGGCGTCGTCCAGGCGGACGCCGGCGATCTCGAACGTGGTGTAGCTCAGCCCGTAGCCGAACGCGAACAGGGGCGAGACGTCGTCGAACAGGTAGCCCCGCCGGGCCGACGGCTTGTGGTTGTAGAACGCCGGCAGGTGGCCGGCCGAGCGGGGGACCGTGATCGGCAGCCTCCCGCCCGGGTCGACGTCGCCGAACAGCACGTCGGCGACGGCCCCGCCCGTCTCCTGCCCGAGGTAGAAGCACTGGCAGATCGCCGGCGCGGTCTCGGCCAGCTCGGTGACGGCGAGGGGGCGCCCGCCGAACAGCAGGACCACGACGGGCGTGCCGGTCGCGAGCACGGCCCGGGCCAGCTCGTCCTGGCGGCCGACCAGGTCCAGGCTCGTCCGGTCGCCTTGGTGGGTGTGGGCCCAGGCCTCGCGCGCCGTCTGCTCGTTGCCGCCGAGCGCCAGCACGACCACGTCGGCGTGTCGGGCGACCTCGACCGCCTCGGCGATCTGGCGGCGGTCGCCGTCGGGGTCGGGCAGCGTGACCTCGTCCAGGTTCCAGGCGCCGCCGACCGTGATCTGGCAGCCCTGGGCATAGACCACCTCGGCCCGGTCGCCGACGTGCTCGCGGATGCCGTCGAGCACTGTGACG
The DNA here is from genome assembly GCA_963740235.1 of uncultured Bacteroidota bacterium. Lineage (GTDB taxonomy): Bacteria > Bacteroidota > Rhodothermia > Rhodothermales > Rubricoccaceae > Rubrivirga. The sequence continues at coordinate 499,604 of CAVUDG010000005.1, read as the reverse complement.
TCGACGGCGGGCGTCCCGCTGTAGCCGCCGAGCAGGCTCCGGTCGGCGTTCGGTCCGATGACGGCGACCGTCTGGAGCGCGTCGAGGTCGAGCGGGAGCGCGCCGCCGTCGTTTTTCAAGAGCGTGATGGCCCGCTGGGCGCCCTCGCGCGCCAGCCGGCGGTGGCCGTCCGATCCCACGACGCGCTCGGCGTGGTCCGGGTCGACGTAGGGGTCGTCGAACAGGCCGAGCTGGAACTTGGCCCGGAGCATCGGGCACACCAGGTCGTCCAGGTCGGCCTCGCTGAGGGTGCCCTCCTCGACCAGCTCGCCGAGGTGGAGGTAGCAGTCGGGCTCGGGCAGCTCGATGTTGACCCCGGCCTTGACGGCCAGCGCCGCCGCCTCCTTCTTGGTCGCCGCGACGTGGTGGCCGTGCGTGTCGGGCCGGTCCACCAGCTCCCACAGCGCGTAGTAGTCGGAGACCACGAACCCCTCGAAGCCCCACTCGCCCCGGAGCACGTCGCCCAGCAGCCAGGGGTTGGCGTGACTGGGGACGCCGTCGATCTCGTTGTAGGACGCCATCACGCTGAGGCAGCCGGCCTCGTCGATGGCCGCCTTGAACGGCATCAGGAACACCTCGCGCAGCTCGCGCTCGGACACGTTGACCGGCCCGCAGTTCTGGCCGCCCTCGGGCTGGCCGTGCGCCGCGAAGTGCTTCAAGGTGGCGACAACGTGCTCGCGGTCCTGGAACGTCCCGTCGCCCTGGAAGCCGCGGACGGCCGCGACGCCCATCCGCGAGACCAGGTACGGGTCCTCGCCGAACGTCTCCTCGACCCGGCCCCACCGCGGGTCCCGGGCCACGTCCACGACGGGCGTGAGCGCCTGGTGGGTACCGCGGACGCGGGCCTCGCGCGCGGCCAGGGCGTAGAGCCGCTCGACCAGGTCGGGGTCGAACGTGGCCGCCAGCGCGATGGGCTGGGGGAACGACGTGGCGCCGGGCGCGGCCTGGCCGTGCAGGCACTCCTCGTGGAAGATCACCGGGACGCCGAGCCGGGTGTTCTCCAGGAAGAACCGCTGGACCGTGTTGGTGAACTCGGCCTGGGCGCGCGGGCCCAGGCCGCGCTCGGGGGCTTCGAGCGTGGCGCCGGCGTCGCTCGGCCGGCCCACCTGGCCCAGCCCGTGGCCGTGGCCGAACGCGGCCCGGGCCTTGTCCAGGTCGAACGCTCCCGTCTCGGGGTCGATCAGGGTCGTGTCCTTGTCGTTCCAGACGCCCGTCATCTGGGCCACCTTCTCGGCGACGGTCATGCGACCGAGCAGGTCGGCCGCCCGGTCGGCCGGGGACGCGGTCGGGTCGCGGTAGAGGGCGTCGGTCGAGGGGGGCGACGGGTCTGGCACGGCGTCCGGGACGGGGTGAGGGGGACGAGGCGGCACGGCGAGGGGCCCTTCGGAGGTGCTTGTAGGCCCTGGTGGGTTGATCTATTATAGCGCTTCAATCTGTTGAAGTCGAGACGGGCCCGCTCGCTCCACGTCCGCCCAGAGGCGCCTCTGGCGGGCACTGAGCGCGGGCGCGCCGGCTCGCCTCATTCTCCTCGCTCTGCTGCCATGCGCCCGCACCCGTGCTGTTCTCGACTCCGTACCGCCCGGCTGTCCCGGGCCTTGGGCTTGGCCGTCGTCTTGACCGCCGGGGCGTCGGCCCAGGCGCCGGTCAACGCCAACGGCGGGTTCGAGTCGACCGGCCTCGGCGTGGTGACGGACCTGGCCGACGGCGTCGAAGGGTGGGACCTCGAAGTGGGGGGGGGCGCCGCCGCCACGTTCGCCGTCGTCGGCGACGTGGCGCACACGGGCGACCGGGCGCTCCGGGTGTCGGTCGAGGCCGCCGGGCGGAACGTCTACGACGTCCAGGCCATCGCGACGCCGCTCCCGGTCACGCCCGGCGCGACCTACCGGGTCTCGGCCTGGATGCGGACCGACGCCGGCGAGGGCACGGCCAGCGTCACCGTCGGCAACGCCGCGTTCATGGAGTACGGCCGTCTGGGCGAGCAGCCGCTGACGGCCGCCTGGCAGGAGTTCGCGTTCGACTTCGTGGTCACGGACCAGGAGACCGTGATCCGGGCGCCCCTGCACGTCTCGTTCTCGGCCAACGTCGGCGGCGCCGTCTACATCGACGACGTCCGGATCTTCCAGCCGACGCCGACCGGGCTCCCCGAGCGGCCACTCGCGGCCGGGGCCAGCAAGTTCCTGGGCAACCTCTACAGCGACGAGCAGCGGCCGAACTTCGAGTTCTACTGGACCCAGGTGACGCCCGAGAACGCCGGGAAGTGGGGGAGCGTCGAGGCCACGCGCGACGTGATGACCTGGGGCGACCTCGACGCCGCCTACGCGCTCGCCAGGGACAACGGGCTGCCGTTCCGCTTCCACGTGTTGGTCTGGGGCAACCAGCAGCCGACCTGGATCGCGGCGCTCCCGCCGGACGAGCAGCTGGAGGAGATCGAGGAGTGGTTCCAGGCGGTCGCCGAGCGGTACCCCGACATCGACTACGTCGAGGTGGTCAACGAGCCGCTCCACGACCCGCCGACGGTCCAGCCGGGCGACCCCGCCAGCGGCGGCTACATCGAGGCCCTCGGCGGCTCGGGCGCGACGGGCTGGGACTGGGTTGTCACGGCGTTCGAGCTGGCCCGGGAGGCGTTCCCGAACACGCCCCTCGTGATCAACGACTACAACATCCTGAGCAGCACGGCCCAGGCCGACCGCTACCTCGTCATCGTCGACCTGCTCCGGGACCGCGGGCTGATCGACAAGATCGGCGTCCAGGGCCACGCGTTCTCGACCCGGCCGGGCGCCCCGATCCGCGCCGTCCTGGACCGGCTCGCGACGACGGGCCTGCCGATCCAGGTGACCGAGCTGGACGTGGACGGCAACCCGTCGGCCAACCCGGCGCTCTCGGACGCGGCCTCGGACGCGAACCAGCTCCGCGACTTCCAGCGGATCTTCCCCGTCTTGTGGGAGCACCCGGCGGTCGAAGGCATCACGCTGTGGGGCTGGCGCGTCGGCCACTGGCGGACGGCGCAGGACGCCTTCCTGGTCCGGGCCGACGGGAGCGAGCGGCCCGCGCTGGAGTGGCTCCGGGGTTACCTCGACGCCAACCCCGACCCAAACCCGACAGCGGCCGAGCCCGACGCCGAGGCTGGCGGGGCCCGTCTGCTCGCCAACCGGCCCAACCCGTTCCGCACGTCGACCGAGATCCGCTTCGTGCTCGCCGAGCCGGGCGACGCGACCGTGACCGTGTTCGACGCCCTGGGCCGGACCGTGGCCCGGCCCGCCTCGGGCGCGCGCTCGGCCGGCGAGCACGGCGTGCGGTTCGACGCCGCCGGGCTCCCCAGCGGGGTCTACCTCGTGCGCCTCGACACCGGCGCCCGCTCCGACACCCGCTCGCTGGTCGTCCTCGGCTAGGCGCGGACGCCCTCTCCCCGCCGCCGAGTCCCGGCGGTACCTCGTCTCCCACCCTCGCTCGTGCCCCTCATGCTACCCCGATCTTCTCTCGCGACCGCGGTCGCCCTGGCCCTGGTGGCCGCGGCGCCCCTCGCCGCCCACGCCTCGTCGGCGCCCGTCGTACCGCCCGCCCGCTCGTTCCCCCCCTCCGCACCGGTCGTCGCCAACGGCGGCTTCGAGTCCACCCCGGTGGGCGTGGTCGCCGACCTCGCCGGCGGCGTCGACGGCTGGCTTCTGGAGACCGGCGGCGGCGTCACGATGGCGCCCGAGTACGCCGTCGTGGACGACGTGACGCACACCGGCGACCGCGCGCTCCGCGTCACGGTCAACCAGGCCGGCCCGAACGTCTACGACGTCCAGGCCATCGCGACGCCGCTGGCCGTCACGCCGGGCCAGACCTATGTCTACGCCGTCTGGGCCAAGGCCGCCGCCGACGGCGGGACGGTCAACGTCACCGTCGGCAACAACGCGTTCGCGGAGTACGGCCGTCTGGGCGACCAGGCGCTCACGACCGAGTGGCAGGCGTTCTCGTTCGAGTTCACGGTCTCCGATCAGGAGACGGAGATCCGCGCGCCGATCCACTTCAGCTTCCCAGCGAACGTCGGCAACGCCGTATTCCTGGACGACCTGTCGGTCGTGGTCAAGCCGGACCCGAGCGAGGTCACGACGAACGGGTCCTTCGAGGACACCGAGGCGGGCCCGGTCACGGACCTGGCGGACGGCGTCAGCGGGTTCGACCTGGAGATCGGCGGGAGGGCGGCGGCCACGTTCGCCGTCGTCGACGACCAGGCATACCTCGGCGACCAGTCGCTCCGGGTGACCGTGTCGACGGTCGGCCAGAACGTGTACGACGTCCAGGCCATCGCGACGCCGCTCCCGGTCACGCCGGGCGAGACCTACGTGTACTCGGCCTGGGCCAAGGCCGAGGCGGCCGGGGCCACGGTCAACTTCACGGTCGGCAACGACGCCTTCATGGAGTACGGCCGCCTCGGTGAGCGCGAGCTCTCGACCGACTGGCAGGAGTTCACGTTCGAGTTCACCGTGACGGACCAGGAGACCGAGATCCGGGCGCCGATCCACTTCAGCTTCGGTCCCAACCTCGGCAACGCCGTCTACGTCGACGCGCTGACGATCCGCCCGGCGGGCGCGGTCGCGAGCGAGCCCGCCTCGGGCGCCGGCCGGCTGGTGCTGGAGCAGAACCGGCCGAACCCGGCCGCCGGCGCGACGACGATCGCCTACACGCTCGCCACGCCGGGCGTCGTGACGCTCGACGTGTTCGACGCGGTCGGGCACCGCGTCGCGACGGTCGCCGACGGGCCCCGGGAGGCCGGGACGCACGCCGTCCGCCTGCCGGTCGCCGACCTGGCAGCGGGCGTCTACGTCTACCGGCTCCGCGCCGGCGCCGAGGTGGGGACCCGCCGGATGGTGGTCGTCCGCTAGCCTGGCCCTCGGCACGGCGTTGTCCGGCCGCCCCGCGCTCACCGGCGGGGCGGCCGGTCCCGTTCGGTCTAGCCGTCGGCGCGGAAGGCATAGACCGTCCGCGACCGGTAGGTCTCGCCGGGGCGCACCACGGGCGACGGCAGGCCCGGCTGGTTGGGGGCGTCCGGCGGGTGCTGCGTCTCCAGGCACACGCCGGCCATCGGCCCGTAGCGGACGCCGCGCTTGCCGGCGAGCCGGCCCGTGAGCGACTGGCCGGTGTAGAGCTGGAGGCTGGGCGCGGTCGTCTCGACGGTCATCGACCGGCCCGTGGTGGGCTCCGCCAGCCGGGCCGCCACCCCGGGCCCGTCCAGCAGGAAGGCGTGGTCGTAGCCGCCGGCCTGGCGGAGCTGGTCGTCGTCGGCGCCCAGGCGGGCACCGAGGCGCGCCGGGCGGCCAAAGTCGAACGGCGTCCCGGCGGCCGGGCGGACCTCGCCGGTCGGGATCGAGCGGGCGTCGACGGGCAGGAACGCGCCGGCCCGGACGGACAGCTCGTGGTCGCGGACGTCGCGCGACGGGTCGGCCGCCAGGTTGAAGTAGCTGTGCTGCGTCAGGTTGACGAGCGTGGGCGCGTCGGTCGTCGCGTGGTAGTCGATCACCAGGCGGTCGTCGTCGGTCAGGGTGTAGGTCACGCCCACGGCGAGCGTGCCCGGGAACCCCTCCTCACCGTCCGGGCTGACCCGGCCGAGCCGGACGCCGACGTCGCCCCCGTCGCGGAACGGCTCGGCGTCCCACTGGCGGGTGTGGAAGCCGCCGTCGCCGCCGTGGAGCTGGGTCGGGCCCTCGTTGGTGGCGAGCCGGTGGGTCTCGCCGTCGATCTGGAAGCGCCCGCCGGCGATCCGGTTGGCGTGGCGGCCGATGACGGCCCCGAAAAAGGGGCTCTCGCGCCGGTACGCGGCCGACGTGTAGCCGGCGACCGAGTCGAACCCGAGCACGACGTCGCCCAGGCGGCCGTCGCGGTCGGGCACCTCCAGCGACGCCACGATCCCGCCGTAGTCGGTCACGCGCACGCGGGAGCCCGACGCCGACGTGAGCGCGAACACGGCCGCCTCGGTGCCGTCGGGGAGGCGGCCGAACGAGCTGCGGACGACGCCGGAGCGGAGGGGAGCGGTGGGAGCGGACGGCATCGCCGGGGCGGGAGGTGACTCGACCCGAGGGGCCTGGCGCACGGGCTAGGGCCGAGGAAAGGACGGCTCGACCATCGGGTACAGGCCCCGGAACCGGTCGTAGGCCGCGCCCGAGGCGGCCGGACCCGGCTCGGTCGCTCGGCCGACGACGACCGTCGCGTCGGCCGCGGTCGCCACGTCGGGCCAGACGCCGGCGCCGACGCCGGCCAGCAGCGCGGCCCCGAGCGCGGCCGCCTCGGCCGCGGACGGGCCTCGAGGGCCACGCCGAGCACGTCGGCCAAGATCTGGCGCCACAGCGGGCTGACGGCCGCGCCGCCCGCGACCCGGACGTGTCGGGCGCCGACGCCCGAGGCGCGGAGCAGCTCCAGGTTGTCGCGCAGCCCGAAGGCGACGCCCTCCAGCACCGCGCGCGTCGCGTGGCCGCGGCCGTGGCGCAGCGTCAGCCCGACGAAGCCGCCCTGCGCGAGCGGCGTTGGCGTGGGGCGTCCGCTCGCCGGCGAGGTAGGGGAGGAACGTCGACGCCGTCGGCGCCCGCGGGCCGACGTGCCCGCCTCGGCCGTGAGGGCGTCGTAGTCGGTGCCGGGCGCGACCGTGTCGCGGTACCACCGGAGCGTCGCCGGCCGCCAAGCATGACGCCCATCACGTGCCACAGGCCCGGGGACCGCGTGCGGGAACGCGTGGGCCCGTCCCGCCGGGCGCCACGTGGGGCGCGCCGGTCGGCGCGAACACGACGCCCGACGTGCCGACGCGACAGCGCCCAGTCGCCGGGCTCGACCGCGCCCACGCCGACGGCCGGGCCGCCTGGTCGCCGCCGCCGCCGACGACCGGCGTGCCGGCGGTCAGGCCCGGTCGCGCCTGCGGCCGACGGCGCTGATCGTGCCCGTCACCGCCGTGCCCCTCGAACGTCGGTGGGAGCCAGTCGAGGCGTCGATGTCGAGCGCGTCGAGCACGGCGCCGGACCAGTCGCGCGACTCCAGGTCCAGCAGCAGCGTCCCGCCGCCGCCGGCCCGGTCGATCGCGTACTCGCCCGTCAGGCTGGTAGCGGACGATAGTCCTTCGGCAAGCAGCACCGGGCCGACCCGGGCGTACATCTCGGGCTCGTGCTCGCGGACCCAGAGCAGCTTGGGCGCCGTGAACCCGGCGAAGGCGTCGTTCCCGTCTCGCTCCACGAGCGCGTCGAGCCCACCGACCGGTCGCGGATCGCGTCGCACTGGGCGTAGGCGCGGCCGTCGTTCCACAAGACGGCCGGGCGGAGGACCTCGCCGCGGCGTCCAGCAGCACCAGCCCGTGCATCTGGCCCGTCAGCCCGACCGCCCGGACCACGTCGTCGCCGGTCACGCCGGTCTCCCAGCGACCTCGCGGATGCTGGCCGGCGTCGCCCGCCACCAGTCGGCCGGGTCCTGCTCGCTCCACAGCGGCCGGGGGGAGGCGTGGTCGTGGGCCGTCGAGCCGACCGCGACGACGCGTCCGGCGGTGTCGTCGAGCACGGCCTTGGTGGCCGTCGTCGAGGTGTCGATGCCGAGGAGCAGGTCCATGAGAGCGTGCCCAGCGGGCGGCCGAGGCGGAGGGGCGGGGCGGTACGCGGCCGAGACCGGGGGGGCTCAGCGGATGTACTGGTTGACCAGGTTCTCGTACAGCTCCTGCCGCCCGCTGGTCAGGGCCGGCTCGCCGCGCGCGTCGCCCAGCTCGGCGAGCTGCTCCAGCGACAGGCCGCCGCTCTCGAACCGGGCGCCGTCGCCGTCGTCGAAGCTGGCGTAGCGCTCCGCGCGCATCGGCTCGAGCGCCGAGTTCTGGAGCAGGTCGTCGGCGATGATGAGCGCCCGCGCGAACGTGTCCATCCCCCCGATGTGGCCGTAGAACCGGTCCACCAGGTCCGTCGAGTTCCGGCGCGCCTTGGCGTCGAAGTTGACGCCGCCGCCCTGGAGCCCGCCCGACCGCAGCAGGACCAGCATCATCTCGACGGTGTCGTTGAGGTTGATCGGGAACTGGTCGGTGTCCCACCGATTCTGGGAGTCGCCGCGGTTGGCGTCGAGGCTCCCCAGCATGCCGGCGTCGGCGGCCACCTGCATCTCGTGCTCCATCGTGTGGCCGGCGAGCGTGGCGTGGTTCGTCTCCAGGTTGAGCTTGAAGTCGTCCGCCAGGTCGTAGTGGCGCGAGGAAGCCGATCACCGTCGCCGCGTCGTAGTCGTACTGGTGCTTCGAGGGCTCCATCGGCTTGGGCTCGATGAGGAACGTGCCCTCGAAGCCCTGCGCCCGGCCGTAGTCGCGCGCCATCGTCAGGAACCGCGCCAGGTGCTCGGTCTCGCGCTTCATGTCGGTGTTGAGCAGGCTCATGTAGCCCTCGCGGCCGCCCCAGAACACGTAGCCTCGGCCGCCGAGCGCGATCGTGGCGTCGATGGCGTCCTTGAGCTGGGAGGCCGCGTAGGCGACGACGTCGAAGTCGGGGTTGGTCGAGGCCCCGTTCATGTAGCGGGGGTTCGAGAACAGGTTGGCGGTGCCCCACAGCAGCTTCGACTCCGGACGCCTCCTGCTTCTCCCGGGCGTACTCGACGACGGACTCCAGGCGCTGTGCGGGTCTCGGCGCGGCTGGCGCCCTCCTCGACCAGGTCGATGTCGTGGAAGCAGTAGTACGGCGTCCCGAGCTTGGTGATGAACTCGAAGGCCGCGTCCATCTTGTCGCGGGCGCGCTGCTCGGCCGTGTCGGCCGGTCCCAGGGGAGCGTGACCGTGCCGGGCCCGAACGGGTCGCCGCCGGTCTGGACGAACGAGTGCCAGTAGGCCGTCGCGAACCGGAAGTGATCCTTGAGCGGCTTGCCCGCGACGACGCGGGTCTCGTCGTAGTACTTGAACGCGAGCGGGTTGTCCGAGTCGGGGCCCTCGTAGGTGATCCGGCCCGACGCCGGGGAAGTACTCGGTGTCGCCGATGAGGGGGCTCATGTCGAGGAGGGGAGGGAGGAGGCCGACCGGGCAGAGCGGCGGGTCCGCGTTGACGAAATTGAAGCGGTATGATAAATCCGCCCGCCCCCCGATGCCACGCCGAATCGCGAGCGGGGCGGCGGCCGAGGTGGGCCCGCGACCCGGTCCACCTCGGCGGCGCCGTGGGGCCGGCCAGGCCGGCGCGGGGCCGCCGGCCGCTCGGCCCGCGTCGGGACCGAGGCGGGCCCTCGCGAGTACCCTCGGCCACGGACCCGACTCCCTCCTGCGGACGCCCCATGGCCAAACGAATCACCATCTCCGACGTCGCTGAAAAGGCCGGGGTGTCGACCGGGACCGTCTCGGCCGTCATCAACCAGCGGCCGACGGTCCGCGACGCGACGCGAACGCACGTCCAGCGGACGATCGACGAGCTGGGGTACCTCCCGTCGGCCTCGGCGCGGCGGCTGGGCGGCCGGCGGAACGGGGACGAGACCTCGCCGCCGGGCGTGGGCATCGTGATCAAGGAGATCGACAACCCGTTCTACGCCGAGGTGGTCAAGGGCGCGAGCGTCGAGCTCAACGCGCGCGGGTTCGTCCCGTTCGTCTGCACCTCCGAGGGCGACTTCCAGCGCGAGGGGCTGGCCATCGACTCGCTCCGAGGCCGCGACCTGAGCGGCGTCATCGTGGCGCCCGTGCTCGACGCCGACGCCGACCTGTCCCACCTGTTCTTGCTCCGCCGGTCCGGCTTCCCGTTCGTCCTGCTGGAGACCGTCCCCGGCCTGCCGACGAACGTGGTGAGCGTCGACAACGTGGCCGCCTCGCAGCAGGCGGCGCAGCACCTGATCGGGCTGGGCCACGCGCGGATCGCGCACCTGGCCGGGCCGGCCTACACCCGGCACAGCCTGGACCGGCGGCAGGGGTTCGAGAAGGCGTTCAGCCAGTCGCCGCTCCAGGTCTCCGACGACATGATCGTCCCGGCGGGCGCCGGCTTCGAGGACGGCTACCGCGCCGGCCAGCGCGCGTTCGGCGCGAGCGGCCCGCGTCCGACGGCGGTCGCGTGCTTCAACGACCTGGTCGCGCTCGGCCTGATCCGGGCGCTCGCCGACCTGGGCTTGCGCGTGCCCGAGGACGTCTCGGTCGTCGGGTTCGACGACGTCCCGGTGGCGACCCAGACCACGGCGCCGCTGACGACCGTCCGGGTGCCCAAACGCGAGATGGGCCAGCTCGCCGTCCGGATCATCCTGGACCAGATCGAGGAGCCCGAGGCCGACCCGGTCTCGGTCGTGCTCGACGCGACGCTGGCCGTCCGCGCCACGACCGCGCCGCCGTCCGCCTGAGCCCGCCTCGGTGGCGAGGCGGGGCGAGTCAGGCCGGCGCGTCCCCGGCGTCGGCCGGGGCGTCGTAGTGGGCCCGGATCTTGGCCGCGACCGACGGGCCGGTGAGCGCCGCGATCTCGGCCTCGCTCGCCGCCTTGACCGCCTTGGTGCTGCCCAACTCGGTCAGCAGCTTCTTGGCCGTCTTGGCCCCGACGCCCGGGATGTCGAGCAGCTCGCTCCGGAGGTCCTTGATCCGGCGCTGCTTGCGCTGGGCCGTCACCGCGAACCGGTGGGCCTCGTCGCGGACCCGCTGGATGAGCCGCAGCGACGACGACGTCCGCGGGATGATGATCGACTCGCTCGACCCGGGCACGAACACCTCCTCCAGCCGCTTGGCCAGCCCGACGACCGGGAACTTGCCGTAGACGTCGACGCGGCGGAGCGACTCGACGGCCGACGACAGCTGGCCCTTGCCGCCGTCGATGATGACCAGGTCCGGCCACGGCCCGTTCTCCTCCAGCAGCCGCGCGTAGCGCCGCTCGACGACCTCGCGCATGGACTGGAAGTCGTCGGGCTTGCCGTCCTCGACCGTCCGGATCTTGTACGTCCGGTAGTCCGATTTTCGAGGCTTGCCGTCCTGGAAGACGACGCAGCTGGCCACGGTCCCGGTCCCGCCGAGGTGGGAGATGTCGAAGCACTCGATCCGCCGGGGCGGCTTGCTGAGGCGGATGTCGCGCTCCAGGCTCAGGACCGACCGCGGGATCCGGTCCTCGTCGCGCTGCTCTTGGGCCAGCTTCCACTCGCCCAGCAGCAGCCGAGCGTTCGCCTCGACCATGTTCATCAGGTCCACCTTCTCGCCGCGCTGGGGCGTCCGGACCTCGACCTTGCGGCCCTTCTTCTCGCGCAGCAGCGCCTCGATCACCGACGCGTCGGCCAGCCCGCCGGCGAGGTAGACCTCGTTGGGGAAGAACACGGCGTCGGCGTAGTGGCCCTCGACGATCCGCTGCAGGATCTCGCCGTCCTCGGCCCCCTCGACCCCGCGGACGATCTTGTGGGTCCGCCCGACGATCTTGCCCTCGCGGACCTTGAACAGGACGCCGACGCCGACGTCGGCCTCGCGGTCCAGGACCAGCGCGAACAGGTCGCGCTCGACCTCGGGGTCGGTCACGACCTTCTGCTTCTGGGCGTAGGTGGCGAGCGCGCGCAGCCGGTCGCGCACCTCGGCGGCCTCCTCGAACTGTTTCTCCTCCGCCAGCCGCTTCATCTCGCCCTGGAGCAGCTCGACCAGCTCGCGCGTCTGGCCGTTCAGGAGCGCCGTGATCTGGCGGATCGTGCCGTCGTAGTGCTCCTGGGTCTCGTAGCCGACGCACGGCGCGGCGCACTTCTGGATGTGGTAGTCCAGGCACGGCTGGAACTTGCCGGCCTCGATGGCCGCCTGGCTCAGGTGGAGCGAGCACGACCGGAGCTTGAACAGCTCCTTGATCGTCTTGAGCACGAGCTTCATGGCCCGGGCGTCGGTGTAGGGCCCGAAGTAGAGCGACCCGTCGCGCCGGACGGTCCGGGTCGGGAAGACGCGCGGGAACCGCTCCTTCTTGACGCAGATGTAGGGGTAGCTCTTGTCGTCCTTGAGCAGGACGTTGTAGCGGGGCTTGAGCTTCTTGATGAGGTTGTCCTCCAGCAAGAGCGACTCGACCTCGGTGTCGGTCACGATCACCTCGACGTCGGCGATCTTCTTGACCAGCGCCTCGGTCTTGGCCTCGCGCGGCCGGCCCTCCTGGAAGTAGCTCCGGACGCGGCTCCGGAGGTTCTTGGCCTTGCCGACGTAGATCACCTTGCCGTCGGCGTCCTTGTGCTGGTAGACGCCCGGCGAGGTCGGGAGGTGCTTGAGCTTGTCGGCGAGGGCGTCGGTCATCGGGCGGGGGGAGTCGGCGTGGTACGCCTGGCCGGCAACGTCGTGCCCGCTGCTGCCGACGCTCCGTCACCGGGCCGCCCATTCCCCCCGACGGCCCTCTCCACGGCGCACACGAGGCGGGAGGGGCCGCCGTTGACACCGGCACCTGCTTCCCCCTTCGCTCGAACTCCATGCGCACGTTCGCCCTGGCACTCCTGGCCGTGATGGCCCCCACCGTCCTCGCTCAACCCGTTCTCACCGACTCGTCGGACACCTACGTCAACCCGGTGCTCGGCTTCGGGTACGGGGGGTCAGGACTCGGTGCCGTGTTCGCCGTGGGGGTGGAGGCCGGCCGCCGCGTCTCGCCGTCGGTCGACCTCGGCGTTCACCTCTCGGCGGGCGACCTGCGTTGGAGGGACGGCGGCGGGTTCCTCACCCTGGGGCCGACGGTCGGCTCGACGCGATCGCTCGGGGCCGGCGTCGAGCTGGACGCCCGCGCGCTCGGGACGGCCACCTTCGCCGACCTCGGCCCCCTGGTGGACGCCGACGGGTTCGGGCTCCGCCGCCTCCGAGGAACGGGACAGGTCACGCTCAGCACGTCCTACCGCGTCGTCGGCAGCCTCCGATTGGCCCCGACCCTCGGGGCCTACGCGAGCGCGTGCCGGCGCGTCGGTGTCGAATCTCCCTCGTCGTGCTCCGATGCGGGCGCGCTCGCGGGCGTGGACGTCCAGTTCCGCCTGTTCGGCGCCGACGTGTCGCTCCCGGTCGTCGTCCCGATCTCCCTGGTGGGCGCTCGGGACGGGGGGCGGTTCGGGGTGTACGACCTGCCGGCGGCCCCCATCTCCGGCGGGCTGCGCGTCCGGTTCTGAGGTCTCGGCCCGCTTCGGTCGCTCACCGGGCCGGGTCGGGCCGGCGCCTGCCCGGTGCTCGCCCGAGGCGGTCTGGGCTGGCCCTCGTGGAGACCCGACCCGCACCCGCGCGGCCGTCTTCGGGCGGGGGGCGCGGGTCGCCGGCCGCCAGCGTCGTGCCTGCGGCCGACGGCGCTCCGTCACGGCTGGCCGAGAAGGGGACGGTGTGGGCGACGCCCGGCCGGACCGCTCAGGCAGGGACATCCTGCGTGAGGCAATGGCACGCACCGAGCCCCCAGACGAGGGACCGGGCGGGGATCCGGGCCACCGGCCGCCCGATGAGCCGCTCGAGCACGACTGCGGCGTGGTCGTCGGTGGGGGCGTCGAAGGCCGGCATCAACACGGCCGCGTTGCCGATCAAGAAGTTGGCGTAGCTGGCCGGGAGCCGCTCGCCTTCGTGGAACAGCGCCGGTGGCATCGGCACCGTGTGGACGCCGAGCCCGCGGCCGTCGCGCCCGCGCCAGGCCCGGAGCCGGGCGCCCGCCTCGGCGAGCGGCGCGTGGTTGGGATCGGACGGGTCCGGCTCCTCGGCCACCACGACGGTCCGCTCGCCCACGAACCGCGCGAAGTCGTCGACGTGGCCGTCCGTGTCGTCGCCGGCGATGCCGTCGCCCAGCCAGATCGTCTCGGTGACGCCCAGCCCGTCGAGGAGGGCCTGCCCGACCCCGGCCTTCGAGAGCCCGGGGTTGCGGTTGGGGTTCAAGAGGCAGCTCTCGGTCGTCATCGCCAGCCCGGTGCCGTCGACCTCGACGGAGCCCCCCTCGAGGACGACGCCGAACGACTCCCGTGGGAGGCCGTGGGCCGCCGCCATGACGACGGGCACCGCGTTGTTCTGCTCGGTCCGCGGGTACTTGCCGCCCCACGCGTTGAACACCCAGTCGGTCGCGAGGCGCCGGCCGTCGGCGTCGGTCACGACGAGCGCGCCGAAGTCGCGGACCCACTCGTCGTCGGTCGGCCAGACGTGCAGCCGGACCGCCCCGGGCGCCCCGCTCGGTTCCGTGACGCTCTCGACACCGGCCTCCGCCAGCCGCCGGCGGACCGCCCCGGCATGCGCGCCCGACTGGACGACCACCCGGACCGTCTCGCCCGCTCGCAGCGCGTCTGTCATCGCGACGTACGACGGGGCGACTGCGGCGTCGAGGTCGAGGCCGGGCCATGTGTCCTGGCAGTGGGGCCAGACGAGCCACGTGGCTTCGTGGCGGCCCCACTCGGCGCGGCGGCGGAAGCCGCGAGCGGCCGGCGAGCCCGGCGTGGGGGCGCTAGCGGCCATAGCGCTCGCCGAGGCCGCCGTACGCGTCGACGCGGCGGTCACGCAGGAACGGCCAGCCGTGGCGCTGCTCGTCGATGGCGCCCAGGTCGGCCTCGACGACGAGCACGCCCTCCTCGCGCTCGCCCAGCTGTCCCACGATCTGTCCGTCCGGCCCAGCGACGAACGACGAGCCCCAGAACTCGATGCCCCGCCCCTCGCGCTCGGCGTCCGAGTCGTCGAGCGTGACCGGCTCGAAGCCCGTCCGGTTGACGGCCACCACGTAGACGCCGTTGGCGACCGCGTGCGAGCGCTGCATCGTGATCCACGCCTCGCGCTGGGCCCCCCCGTGCGACGCCTTCTCGCTCGGGTGCCACCCGATGGCCGTGGGGTAGAACAGGACCTCGGCGCCCAGGAGGGCCGTCGCTCGGGCGGCCTCGGGGTACCACTGGTCCCAGCAGACGAGCACGCCCAGATCACCCTTGGACGTCTCCCAGGTCTGGAAGCCGAGGTCGCCCGGGGCGAAGTAGTACTTCTCGTAGTACAGCGGGTCGTCCGGGATGTGCATCTTGCGGTACTTCCCGAGGTAGCCGCGGGCCCCGTCGAGCACGGCCGCCGTGTTGTGGTACAGGCCCCGCGCGCGCTTCTCGAACAGGCTGGCGACGAGCGCCACGTCGAGCTCGGCCGCGAGCGGCGCCAGCGCGTCGGTCGTCGGGCCGGGGACGGGCTCGGCCCAGGCGAAGGGCTCGGTGCTCTCGGTCTTGCAGAAGTAGGGCGAGAGGAACAACTCGGGGAGGCACACCACCTCGGCGCCTTGGGCGGCGGCCTGGCGGACGAGGGCCCGCGCGCGCGCGAGGTTGGCGGCGGGGTCCGTGGACATCGCCATCTGGACGAGGCCGAGGCGGACGGAGTCGGGCATGGGCTACTCGGTGTCGAGGTAGGTCGTCTGCTGGAAGAGCGCGCGGTAGTCCGAGAGGATGGCCTGGGCCTCCTTGGGGCGGACGACGCCGGCCCGCGCCTTCTCGCGCAGCAGGGCCTGGACGCGGGCCTGGAGGTCCGACGGGAAGTACTGGACGCGGGCGAGCATCTCCTCGACGGTCGTCGCCGGGATCGTCTCCTCGACGTAGTACCCCGTGGGCTCCGAGGCGTCGAGGTAGACGTGGGCCTCGGCGACGCCGCCGAACAGGTTGTGCGCGTCGCCCAGGATGTCTTGGTACGCCCCGACCAGGAACAGGCCCAGCCGGTAGGGCCGGCCGTCGGGCTCGTGGACCTCGAGGGTCGTCTTCGTGCCGCCGCGCGCGACGAACTGGGCCACCTCGCCGTCCGAGTCGCAGGTGATGTCGACGAGCCGGGCCCGGCGCGTGGGTTCTTCGTCGAGACGGTGGAGCGGGACGATGGGGAAGCGCTGGCCCAGGGCCCAGTGGTCCATCAGCGACTGGAACACCGAGAAGTCGCACAGGACCTGGTCGGCGAGCACGTCGCCGAGCGCGTCGAGCTCCGGCGGGACCCACTCGGGCTCGGCGTCGAGCACCCGGTCGTGGATCGCACGGCACGTCGTCCAGTAGAGCCGCTCGGCGAGCGCCATGGGGTCCAGCCCGAGGTACCCGTACTGGAACAGGGCCTCGGACTTCTGGCGGGCCTCGGCGGCGTCGTGGTAGATCTCCAGCAGCTCGCCCAGGCCCGGCGCCTCCGCCACCGACCGCCGGAGGGCGTCGAGCTCCTCGGTGACCGGGTGCGCGCCGCCGTGGAGCACGAAGCCCTCGGGGAGCGCCGGCTTGCCCGTCGTGCCGAGCGCGTCGACGACCAGGACCGAGTGGTGGGCCGTGACGGCGCGCCCGTTCTCGCTCACGATCGTCGGGTGCGGCACGCCCTCGGCGTCGCAGATCTCCTGGACCGCGTAGACGATGGTGTTGGCGTACTCCTGCATCGAGTAGTCGACACCGCCGCGGCCGCCCCCCAAGGGGAGCGCGTCGTAGTTGACGCCGAGCCCGCCGCCCACGTCGAGGTACTCCAGCGGAAGCCCGCGCTTGACGAGGTGGGCGTAGATCCGGGTGATCTCCTTGACGCCCGCCTTCAGCGCGCCGACGTCGCCGATCTGGCTGCCGAGGTGGAAGTGGAGGAGCCTCAGCGCATCGGCCTGGCCGGCGGCCAGCAGCCGGTCCGCCGCGTCGACCAGCTCGGGCAGCGTGACCCCGAACTTGGACTGGCTCCCGCCGGACTTCGCCCAGGGCCCGGGCGCCACCGAGGCCAGCTTGACGCGGATGCCGAACCGGGCCGGCTGCCCAGACGCGGCGCTCAGCGACAGGATCTGGTCCAGCTCCGTCGTCTTCTCGACGACCGGCAGGACCGTCCGGCCGAGCCGCTGGAAGGTCAGGATCAACCGGAGCATGGCCGCGTCCTTGTAGCCGTTCACCAGGCACAGCGTCTCGTCGCTCTCCAGCCGCGGCAGCGTCGCCACCAGCTCGGCCTTCGACCCGCACTCGATGCCGAAGCCGTAGGGCCTGCCCGCCTCGACGATCTCGTCGACCACCTCGCGGAGCTGGTTCACCTTGACCGGGTAGACGCCCGTGTAGCTGCCGCCGTAGCCGGACTCCGCGATGGCCGTCTGGAACGTCTCGTTGAGCTGGCGGACGCGGGTGTCGAGCAGGTCCTGGAACCGGACGACGGCGGGCAGACGGAGCCCGCCCGCGACGACCTCCTCGACGACGGTCACCAGGTCGATCTCGCCGTCGCGGCGCGGGTCGGGCCGGGCGACGACGTGGCCGGCGGCGTTGACCCCGAAGTAGCCCTCGCCCCACGCGCCCATGTGGTACAGGGCCTCCGCGGCGTCGGTCGACCACGCCTCGGGGGCGTGCTCGGAGGGGGCGAGGAGGGCAGTGGGGGCAACCAACGCGTCGGGCGGTAAGGGGGCACACGGAAACGCAGCGGCAAAGCTCCCTCCAACCGAGCCCGCGCCCCGCCAAGCCTGTCTGAATCCGTCTGTGGCGGGGGCCGTGAAGCCGCGCGACCCGGAACGCCGCGCCCGGGGCGGAAGTGTGCGGCGCCCCCGTCCCCGATCCGGTCCCCGCCCCCGACTCCGATGAGCGCCCGCCCCATCTCCGACTTCCTCCGGCACCACTACCGCCATTTCAACGCCGCGGCCCTGGTCGACGCCGCCGAGGGCTACCGCGCCCACGTCGACGCCGGCGGCCGGATGCTCGTCGCGCTGGCGGGCGCGATGAGCACGGCCGAACTCGGCCTCTCGCTGGCCGAGATGATCCGCCAGGGCCACGTCGACATCCTCTCGTGCACCGGGGCCAACCTCGAAGAGGATCTCTTCAACCTGGTCGCGCACGACCACTACGAGCGGATCCCGAACTGGCGCGACCTGACGCCGGCCGACGAGCAAGCGCTCCTCGCGCGGGGGATGAACCGCGTCACCGACACGTGCATCCCCGAGGAGGAGGCGTTCCGCCGGATCGAGGCCGCGCTCGTCGACGAGTGGAAAGCGATGGAGACCGAGGGCCGCCGCCACTTCCCGCACGAAGTGCTCTACCGGATCCTCAGGTCAGGACGGCTGGAAGAGTTCTACCAGATCGACCCGCGGGACTCGTGGCTCGTCGCCGCCGCCGCGCGCGACCTCCCCATCGTCACGCCCGGCTGGGAGGACTCGACGACGGGCAACATCTTCGCCGCCCACGTCCTGAACGGCGACCTCCGGAGCCCCCACACGGTCAAGCACGGCATCGAGTTCATGACCTGGCTCGCCGACTGGTACACCGGCCACGCAAGCGACGGCCCCGGCATCGGGTTCTTCCAGATCGGCGGGGGCATCGCGGGCGACTTCCCGATCTGCGTGGTGCCGATGCTGGAGCAGGACCTCGACCGCCGGACCCCGCTCTGGGGATACTTCTGCCAGATCTCGGACTCGACGACGAGCTACGGCTCGTACTCGGGCGCCGTGCCGAACGAGAAGATCACCTGGGGCAAGCTGGCCCCGGAGACGCCCCGCTTCCTGGTGGAGAGCGACGCGACCATCGTGGCCCCGCTCATCTTCCAGTACGTCCTGGAGCGGGCCGAGGCGGACACGCCCGCCTGACCCCGACCACGCCCGCCTGACCCCGGCCGCGCCGTCCCGACGCGGCGCTAGCTCGTGCCCTGGAGGAAGGCGGCGACGTCCGCCGAGAAGCGGGGCACGTCGACGCCCTGGATGGGGTGGTCCAGGCCGGGCACGACCTGAAGACGGGCGTCGGGGAGCGCGCGCCACAGCCCGACCGCGTGGCGGACGTCGAAGTAGCGGTCGCGGTCGCCGGCCGAGACCAGGGTCGGCGCCACGACCCGGGCCAGTTCGGCGTCGGTCATCGGGGCGCCGGGGAGCCCGCGCGTAAACGCGACGACCTGGCGGACGAGCGCCTGCCAGCGGTCGGCCCCGTGGACCTCGGCCAGACGGCGGGCCCAGAACGGGTGCGAGGCCGCCATCGTCTCGGCGTCCATCGGCCCGACCATCGCGTCCACCTCGGCCCGGTCCCACTGGACGTTGACCCCGTGGACGGCCAGGCGCGAGACCCGGTCGGGACGGGCGGCGGCCAGGCCGAGCGCGACGCCGCCGCCCATCGAGAACCCGAAGACGGCGGCCGGCCCGCCCTCGACCGAGTCCAAGACCGCGACCGCCGCGTCGACGTAGGGGCGCCACGTCGGCGCGGGGTCGGCCAGGGCCGCGCTGCGTCCGTGGCCCGGCATGTCCATCCCGACGACTCGGAAACCCTTCTCCCACAACCGGATCAGGCGGTCCGTCTCCAGCTCCGTCGAGCCCAGCGCGCCGTGCAACACCAGGAGCGGCGGGGCGTCGATCGGGCCGGAGCACTGGACGGCGACCGCGCCCGCCTCGGTCTCGACCCGGCCCCACTCGGGCGGCGTCCGGACGCTCTCGACCAGCTCGACCAGCACGCCCGCGGTGTCCTTGGGGTGGAGGAACGCGATCCGCTTGCCGTCGGCGCCGGGCTTGCCCTCGTCGGCGAGGGGGCGGATGCCCAGGCCGCGGACGCGCTCGATCTCGGCGTCGAGGTCGGCCACCTCGAAGGCGAGGTGGTGGAGGCCGGGACCGCGCGAGGCGAGGTACCTAGCGATGGCCGAGTCGGGCCGCGTCGACTCGACCAGCTCCATCTTGGGCGCCGCGCCGGCGACGCCGCCGTCGCCGAAAAAGAGCGTCTGGACGCCCTCGCGCTCGACGACCTCAGCTTTGTACGGGGCCGTCTCGAACAGCCGCTCGAAGACGGCGGCCTGCTCCGGGCCGGCGATGGCGATGCCGACGTGCTCCAGGGTCATGTGACAACGGGGTGGGGGGGCGGAGGATAGTCCCACGGCCCGGCCCGCCAGGCGCCCGAGGCGGTCCGGACGCGTCGGAGGACGGCAGGCGCCGGCTCGGCGACGAAACCCGTCTCGGGCGCGCGGGTCCCACAGCCGATGCTGCTCCACGCCCACGCTCACGACCACGGCACCCCGGCGGGAGGGCGCCCGGCTCCGCAGAGCGGCGTGCAGCGCCAGCAGCGGCTGGCGATGACGGCCAGCCTGTCCGTCGCCGTGGTGATGCTGGTCGGCAAGACGGCCGCGTTCTCGCTGACCGGCTCGACGGCCATCCTGTCGGACGCGCTCGAGTCGGTCATCCACCTGGTCGCGACCGCGCTCGCCGGGTTCAGCCTGTGGTACGCGGCCCAGCCGCCGGACCGGTCGCACCCCTACGGGCACGGCAAGATCGCGTACTTCTCGTCGGGCATCGAGGGCGCGCTGATCCTGGCCGCCGCCGTCGGCATCGTCTGGACGGCTACGCTCGACCTGATCCGCGGGCCCGAGATCGAGCAGATCGGGCTGGGCCTGCTCATCACGGGCGCCCTGGCCGTCGTCAACCTGGTGCTCGGGCTCGGGCTGATCCGGGTCGGCCGGCGGACGAACGCGCTGGTGCTGGTCGCCAACGGCCACCACGTCCTGACCGACATGTGGACGAGCCTGGGGGTCGTCGTGGGGGTCGGGTTGGTCTGGCTGACCGGCGCCGTCTGGCTCGACCCGGTCGTTGCGATCCTGCTCGGGCTCAACATCGTCTGGACCAGCTGGGGGCTGATGAGCGAGGGGTACAAGGGGCTGATGGAGACGGCCGACCCCGACGCCACCGCGCGCGTGCTGGAGACGCTCGACGCCGCCGTCGCCGAGGGCCTCATCGACGGGCACCACCACGTCCGCCACCGCCGGGTCAACGACCAGATCTGGATCGAGCAGCACCTGCTGATGCCCGACGACCTGCGCCTCGACGCGGCCCACGAGCGGGCCACGGCCGTCGAGACCCGGCAGCGGGCCTTGTTCCCCCAGAGCCTGGTCCAGGTCACGAGCCACCTCGAGCCGCGCACCCACGACCACCCGGACGACGCGCCCCACGACGCCGTCTCCGACTCCCTCGCCCAGGCGACCGCATGAACATTGCCGTTATTGGAGGACTGGCCGCTGGCCCCGCCGCCGCCGCCGAGGCCAAGCGCCGGGTGCCCGACGCGCGCGTCGTCCTGTTCGAGCAGGGCCCCCACGTCTCGGTCGGGACGTGCGAGATCCCCTACCTGCTGGCCGGCGCGCTCGAACCGGGCACGGACCTGGTCGTGCTCACGCCCGACGAGCTCGAAGCGTCGCGCGGAGTCGAGGTCCGCATCCGTCACCGCGTCACGGCGCTCGACCCCAGACGGGGCCGGCTGACCGTCGAGGCGCTCGACTTCGGGTCGACGACCGAGGAGCCGTTCGACCGGTTCGTCCTGGCGACGGGCGCCCGGGCCCGCCGCTTGGGTGTCGACGGGGAGGAGGCCGCCGGCGTGTTCACGGTCCGCGACCTGGTCGACACCCACGCCATCCAGCGCTGGCTCGACACCGAGCCGGTCCGGCACGTGGTGGTCGTCGGCGGCGGCTACATCGGCCTGGAAATGGCCGACGCAATGCGTGAGCGGGGCCTGCGGGCGACCATCCTGGACCCCAACGGCCGCGTGCTCGGCAACACGGTCGCGTGCGAGGCCAGCGACCTGATGGACCAGGCCGTCGCCCGGGCCGGCGTGGCCGTCCGAGGCGAGCGGGCGACCGAGGTGCTGGCCGACGACGACGGCCGCGTCCGGGCCGTCCGGACCGACCGCGGCGAGATCGTCGGGTGCCAGATGGTCGTCGTGTCGGTCGGCGTCGAACCCCGGGCCGAGCTGGCCCAGGCCGCGGGGATCCGCCTGGGCGACCGCGGCGGGATCGCCGTGGACGACGAGATGCGGACGTCGGCGCGGTCGGTCTGGGCCTGTGGCGACGTGGTCCAGATCCCGCGCGCGCCGGACGGCCGCCGCGTCCTGTGGCCCATCGCCACGACGGCCCGGCGGACCGCCCGGGTCGCGGCCCGCAACGCGACGGCCGGCCGCACGGGCGGCGTCGCCGATTGGTTCCGGCCGTTCGCCGGAGCCGTCGCCGTGCGCGCGTTCGGCGTCGAGGTCGGCTCGGTGGGGCTGTCGATGGCGCAGGCTGGGGAGGCCGGCTTCGACGCGTTCGCGACCGACGTCCGCCACCTGAGCCGGACGG
Organism: uncultured Bacteroidota bacterium; assembly: GCA_963740235.1. Classification (GTDB taxonomy): domain Bacteria; phylum Bacteroidota; class Rhodothermia; order Rhodothermales; family Rubricoccaceae; genus Rubrivirga. Next base: position 477,698 of record CAVUDG010000005.1, on the reverse strand, counting down.
GCGCCTTTCCCCAGGCGTCGCCCATCGACGTCCGCCTGGTGTCGGAGCGGGGCACGGGCCGGATCCTGGGCGGGCAGCTGGTCGGCCACGAGGGGGCGGCGCTCCGGGCCAACGTGCTCGTCCCGATGGTCCGGTCCGGGGCCACCGTCCGCGAGCTGGCCGAGGACACCGACCTGATCTACAACCCGCCGCTCGCGCCGGCCGTCGACCCGTTGCGGGTGGCCGCCAGCCGCGCGCTGCGCGCCGACCGGTAGCCCGGCCCGTTGCCCGACCCCGTCCGCCTCGGTCCCGAGGCGGGCGACCTCCCCGATCCCCGATGGACCTCACCGAACGCTCGCTCCGCTCCGAACAGGTCTACGACGGCGCGCTGCTCGACGTCCGCCGCGACGAGGTCCGCCTCCCCAACGGCGAGACCTCGGGGCGCGAGTGGATCAAGCACCCCGGCGCCTCGGCCGTCGTCCCGGTCGACGACCAGGGCCGGGTGATCCTGCTCCGCCAGTTCCGGTTCGGGCCGGGCCGCGAGTTCTGGGAGGTCCCCGCCGGCAAGTTCGACGGCGACGGCGAGGACGCCCTGGCCGTCGCCCAGCGCGAGCTGGCCGAGGAGGCCGCGGTCCGGGCGTCGCGCTGGACCCGCCTGGGCCAGACGTTCCCCGCCATCGGCTACTCCGACGAGGTGATCCACCTGTTCCTGGCCGAGGGCCTGTCGCCGGCCCCGGACCACGCCGACGACGACGAGTTCGTGGAGCCCTTCCGGCTCCCGTTCGCCGACGCCGTCGCGATGGCGCGGCGGGGCGAGATCGAGGACGCCAAGTCGTGCGTGGCCCTGCTGCTGGCGGCGGCGGCGCTGGACGCCCGCACGGCCGACGGGAGGGGAGTCGACTAAAGGGCGGCGTGGCCGCGCCGTCTTGAGGACCGGCGAAGGATCTCTGCCCCGACGCGCGACGACGTCGGCAACGGTCATCCAGAGTGTCGGGCGCGCTTGGGAATCCACCTGTTGTCGTTCTGAGTGCTAGCGAGAGATCTCGGTGGGGAACCCCGGCCCCCGACGTCGACGGTCGGGCGGGGCCGACCTCTGGTTCTCGGCTGCGCCGTCGCTTCGGGGGCGCCCCGCTCCGAAGGGCAGGGCCGCGTTCGGTGCCTGGTCTTCACACGACTTGAGCGTCCCGGTCGTGGTGGCCGGCGTCGGCGTCGCTAGCTTTTGCCGCCCCCTACTGCGCCTCGCCGTGTTCTACTTCCTGATCGTCCTGATCCTCATCATCGCCCTCTTGATGGGTATCACGATCCTGCTCCAGAGCGGGAAGGGGGGCGGCCTGGCCGGCATCGCCTCGGGCGGTCAGACGACCCAGATCCTGGGCGCTCGCCAGGCCCCGGACTTCCTGGAGAAGGCGACGTGGGCTCTGGGCTGGTCGTTCTTGGTCCTGTGCCTGATCACGACGTTCTTTATCCCGCGCGTGGGCGGCAGCGGCGGCAGCATCTTGCAGGAGCGGGCTGGCGACCTTCCTTCGGCCGCGCCGGCCCCCATCGAGGTCCCCGAGCGCGGCCCCGCCGAGGCCGGCTCGCTTCCGAGCGCGAACCCCTCGACCCCGACGGCGCCCGACGTCCCGCCGACCCAGTAGCCCCCTCCGGCTCCCGGTCTAGGGCCGCTCGGCAGACGCCGGGCGGCCTTTTTTGTGTCCGGCCCGGTCGGCGGTCCTCCCGAGGTGGCCGGCCTCGGTCGGGCCTCGAGGAATGGCGACAGTCCCGGAGCCTCGGGGGACGGCAAAGGCGCTCGACGGCCTGCGCCGGACGAGCGATCTAGGGCGCGTCCACCCGGTCCCCGTCCGATGACTGCCCGCGCCGCGCTCGCCCTAGTGGTCGCCGTGATCTCGCTCGCGGCCTGCGACAGCGCCGACTCCGGCACCGACTTGCTCCACGTCGAGGACGGGATCGCTCTGGACTTCGCCTCCGCGTCCGTCGGATTCCCGGAGGGTACTGGAGGGGGCTGCGAGCTATGGGGCCGTCGCCACGGGCCAGACGAGCGACGACCGCGAGGTCGTCGGGGCCTACCGCTACGGGGCCGTCTCGGTCGTGTCTGGCCGAGAGACCTGCGCCGCTATCCCCATCGACTACGTGGGGGAGGAGCCCTCGGCGGCCGGGCGGCACACGTTCGTGCTCGACGTCGAGGGCCCCGTTGCGGCTGGTGCTGGAGGCGGACTGAGCCGCGGGCGGGCACCGCGCGACCACGAGCCTCGCGTGCGCGGGCTCCCGCCGTGTCGCCGAGGTGGACCGCCTCGGGACCTCTCCGGACCTGCCTGGGGGCCGATCACGACGGCGGGGCCCCTCCCGGAGGAGAGGCCCCGCCCCAACGTGCGCCGGCCTGTACGCCGGATTCTGTCCGGGCGCGCGTGTCGAGGGCGCGCCCTGTGCCGCCATCTATCTGGGGCCGCCGTCGCCGGCGGCCTCGAGCGGCCTACCCGCGTCCTCGGGCGGGCACCCTTTCCGGGACGAGTCCCGGGCGGACGCTGTGTGGCCTTGCACCCCGTGGGGTTTGCCTGGCCGCGACCGTCGCCGGCCGCGCCGGTGGGCTCTTACCCCACCGTTTCACCCATCACCTGTGTCCCGCTCGCGCGGGACCATCGGCTGGTCTGTTCTCTGCTGCACTTGCCGTCGTCCCGCCGAAGCGAGACGCCTTCCCGTTAGGAAGCACGGTGCCCTGCGGTGTCCGGACGTTCCTCCCCGGGACCGGCTGCCAAGGCGGCCCCCCCGAGGCGGCGGCCCGGCCGACGCGCTTGCAAGAAACGGGCGGGCGCCGGCTCCTGCGCCGACGCCCGCCCGAGATCGTGTGAGTTTCGGCCCCGGGCCTCGTCACGTATGGCCGCGCTTGGTCCAGTCGAGCGTGGCGGCCACCTAGAGCACACCTAGGTAGCTCGCCGCAGTCCCCTCGTAGCGCGTGGCCACGGCCGGCACTCCTTGACCCCACGCCTGCTCCACTCGGTGTCGCCGACGGTAGGCCGCCCGGTCGTCCTTCCAAGACGTGGGCGCCGCCCCGTTTCGGCTCCGGGCCGATGTCGAGGTCGGCGGGGCTGTTTGCCGGCCGTACGGGACCTCTGTGTGCACGCCGCTGCTCGTCGTGGACCGGGGTCGGAAAGCCCGTCGGCGCCCGACGGAGGGCCCGAGGAGGCCGCGTGCCCGTCCGGTCCCTCTGCTGGGTGGGACCGGTCCCTCTGCTGGGTGGGAGCCGCCCAGGGATGTGCCGGTCGACGGACTACTGTCGGTCGCGGGCCGCAAGCAGGCGGAGGCCGTTGAGGCTGACCACGACCGTGCTCCCCTCGTGGCCGACCACGGCCAGTGGGAGCGCCAGCCCGGCGCCGAAGGTCGTCGCCACCATCACCACGATGGCACCCAGCGAGATCGCGATGTTGACGGCGAGTGTCCGGCGCGTGCGGCGGCTCAGCCGCAGCAGGTACGGGATCTTGCCGAGGTCGTCGGCCATGAGCACCACGTCGGCCGTCTCCAGCGCTACGTCCGTCCCGGCCCCCCCCATCGCGATGCCGAGCGTGGCCGCGGCCAGCGCGGGCGCGTCGTTGACGCCGTCGCCGACCATCGCCACGCCACCCCAGCGTGCTTCCAACTCGCGGATCAGTGCCACTTTGGCCTCGGGCAGGAGGTCGGCGTAGACCGCGTCCACGCCCACCTCGGCGCCCATCGCTTGGCCCACGAACGCCGTGTCGCCGGTCAACATCACCACGTGCTCGATGCCGAGCGCGTGGAGCCGGGCCACGACCTCGCGCGCGCTCGGGCGGAGCACGTCGGCGAAGGCCATCACGCCGACGGCCCGCTCGCCGCTGGGGGTGACCTCGGTCACGACCACGGCCGTCCGCGCCTGCGCGCGGAGTCGGTCCACCTCGGCGAGCGCGTCCCCGAGGCGGGCGACCTCGCGCCCCTCGGAGTGACCGGGGTTGCCGATCCGAACCGTATGCCCGTTCACGACGGCCTCGACGCCACGCCCGGCGACGGCCGCGAAGTCCTCGGCCGGGGCCACGGCCAGCCCGCGGCTCGCGGCCGCCTGCACGGTCGCCCGCGCGAGGTGGTGCTCGCTCCGGGCCTGGACCGCCGCCGCCAGCGCGACCAGGTCGTCCTCGGTCCGGTCTCCGAACGCGACCACGTCGGTCAGCCGCGTCTGGCCGGCCGTCAGCGTCCCCGTCTTGTCGAAGGCGACGGCGCGGACGCGCGCGGCCTCCTCGACCGTCACGCCGCCCTTGAACAGCACGCCCGACCGCGCCGCCGCGGCGATGGCGCTCAGGACGGCCGCCGGCGTCGAGATCACCAGCGCGCACGGGCTCGCGGCCACCATCAGCGTCATGGCCCGGTAGAACGCGGGCCGGAACGCCTCGTCCCAGCCCAGGATCGGGACCGCGATGGCGAGCACCGTCATCGCGATCACGCCGAGCGCGTACGGCTGCTCGAACCGGTCGATGAGCCGCTGCGTCTCGGCCTTCTGGCTCTGGGCGTCCTCCACCATCGCGATCATCCGCGCGATGGCGCTCTCGCCCGCGGGCTTCGTCACGCGCACGTCGAGCGCGCCGCCGCCGACGGTCGTCCCACCGAAGACCTCGTCACCGGTCTCCTTGGTGACCGGCACGCTCTCGCCCGTCAGCGACGCCTGGTCCACCTCGCTCCGCCCGACCGCGACCACGCCGTCGAGCGGCATCCGGTCGCCGGGCCCGACGCGGAACACGTCGCCCACGCGCACCTGCTCGACCGGCACGTCCACCCAGGCGCCGTCGCGCTCGACCGTCGCCGACTCGGGCCGGAGCTCCATGAGCGCCTCGATGGCCCGGCGGCTCCGCCCGATGGCGACGTGCTGGAGCGTGTTCGAGAGCGAGAACAGGAACAGCAGCATCGCCCCCTCGAACGGCGCCCCGATAGCGAGCGCGCCGAGTGCGGCCAGGACCATCAGCAGGTCGATGTCGACCGTCCGGTGGCGAACCGACTCGATCCCGCCCCGCAGCCCGTACCACCCACCGAAGCCGTAGGAGACGGCGTAGAGCGCCCAACTCGCGGCGGTCCAGTCTTGCCACTCGGCGGCCAGCCCGCCGACGAGCCCCAAGAGGGCGACGACCACGAACGTGGCCTCCTGCCGCCACCCCGCCCCCTCGGCTGCGTCGTCGGTCTCGCGCGTCGCCACGCCGAGCTGGCGGACGGCGGTCGCGAGGTGGGAGGGCGTCGTCTGTCCCTCGCGGTAGTCGACCCGGAGCACGCCGCCTCGGAACGACGCCTGGGCGCTGGAGACGCCGGGCTCGGCGCGGAGCCGGTCGCTGATCCGGTCGGCGCACGACTCGCAGCTCCGCCCCCCGGACCGCTCGACCCGGAAGAGGCAGGCGCACGTACCGTCGACGGCCTCGACCAGGTCGTCGGCCAGCACGGCCGCCGACTCGGGCGACTGAAGGTCCCCGTCGTAGACGAGCGTGAGTCGGCCCCCGTCGGGGTCGACCTCTACGTGGGGAAGGGGGGTGTCTGAGTGGCTCAACAGGGTCGGTGCGTCGAATGCTCTCGAACGCATGGCGGCCGAAGAAGGATCGGCACGAGTCGAGGATCGGCACGGGTCAGGGGGCGCGCCGTCGGACGGCGTGCCAGGTGCCCTCCGCGTCGTGGTACGGGTCCTCGGCCTCCGTCGCGAACGTGCCGAGGACGGCGTCGCCCTCGACCTCGCCCCTGAACGTCGTCCGCAGCAAGCACCCGCAGTCGGGGTCCCGGTACGGGTCGAGCGCGCCGACGACTTCGCCGCCCATCAGGTGGACGAACCGGATCGTTAAGACCTGGGGACGGTCCCTGCCCTCCCAACGCCAGCGGCTCCCTCCCGGAGGGGCGCCCGACGGCTGGACGGAGATGGGCACCCCGCGGGGGACCATCACGACCTCGCCCGCCGCCGAGTCCGCGCCAGCAGAGAGGGCGAGATAGACGTCGCCCACTCGCCCGGTCTCCTGGCTCTCGTAGGTCCCCTCCCAGACGCCGTCGAGGTCTGGGGTGCCAGGACCGGCGAGCACCGGGACGGACGTGTGCGTGACGGCGCAGCCGCCGGCGACGGTTGCCAGCGCGACGGCCAACGTGAGCGAGGAGAGGCGCCGTCTCACGACGCCACCTCCCACCGGGCCTGCCCCCCGTCCTCACCGCGTTCCGCGAGCCCGTCCCGGGCGACCAAGACCGGGCACGGGGCCGTCCGGACAAGGTCCTCGGCGACGCTCCCGAGGAGGGCTCGGCCCGGCCCGCTCCGGCCATGCGTCCCGACGACGACCAGGTGCGTCCGCGTCTCCTCGGCGGCCTCGCGGACGGCGGCGGCGGGCTCGCCCGTCCACACGTGGATCCGGACGGGGAGGTCGACGCCGGACGCCTCGGCGAGTACGTCCGCTAGCTCGACCAGAGCGCCGCGCACCCGCGCCCGGTCCGCCGCCGCTTCGGCCCCGCCGGCCAGTGCGGCGACGGCGGGGTCGGCCATGTGGACGAGGTCGAGCGGGGCGCGGTACACCACGGCGAGGCGAGCGGCCCACCGGGCGGCGTCTGGGACCTCCTCGCGAGCGGCACGGTCGGTCGAGGGCCGGTCGATGGCGAGGAGCACGCGGCTCGGCGGCCACTCGCCCTCGCCCGGCGCGTCGAGCGGACGGACGGTGAGGACCGGGCACGGCGCGCGGCGGGTCACCGCCTCGGCGACGCTCCCGAGCACACCACGCCGCCACCCACGGCGGCCGTGCGTCCCGATCACGACCAGGTCGACCTCCTCGTCGTGGGCGTAGTCGAGGATGGCCTCCGGCGCCTTCCGCCCGACGACCTCCGCTTCAACGACTTCGACCAGGTCGTACGGGTCGTAGTCCTCGGCGGGCGGGGGGAGAGGGAGCCCCAAGTCCTCGCACACGTCGGCCAGCGAGACCCGGACGTGCCCGGTGCCGGCGGCCTCGGGCCAGTCGCGCTCGGGCGCCGAGGCGTCCTCGACGACGTGGAGCACGTGGAGCTCGGCGCCGAACCGGTCGGCGACCCAGGCGGCGTGGCGGTAGGCGCCCTCGGCACACGCCGAGAAGTCGGTGGGGAACAGGATGCGTTGGAGAACGGGCGTGGTCATGGCGATGGGCGAGAGGGTGCGTGGGAGGGGGCGGCGGGGGTCATGCGACGACGTCATCGGGGCGGAGCACGTCTTGGACGGTGCGGCGGGGCGTCCCGCGCGCCTCGATCGGGGTGCCGAGCCGGAAGACGACCTGAGCGTGGCCCCCGCCAGCGACGGCTGAGACCGCGGGCCGCAACCGCTCCACCTCGGTCGGCTGGTTGAAGTAGCTCGCCGTGAGACCTTCGGAAGCGGCCGTGAGCAGGACGCGCTGGAGCGCGCACCCCGCGCGGACCCAGTCGGCGCGCCCGTCGCGGTCGGTCGCGACGACGAGGACGGCGGGCGCGGCCTGGACGAGGCGCTGGGCGTCGGCGGCGAGGAATCGGGACTCGGTGTGGAGGTAGCTCAGCCGGTCCCACCCGCCCTGCACCTCGTCGGGGACCCCGTCCGCGCGCGGGTCGCCCGCCGGGCGGAGCCAGGCCCGGAGCTCGGCGACGGTCGCCTCGTCCTCGCCCTGCTCGTGGATCGCTTGGGCCACGAGGTCGCTCAGCGCGCCCTTCTCGGCCTGGCCGGTGAGCACCTGGAGCCGGGCGCCCTCGGCGTTGGCCGCGTCGCGGAGCCGGGCGACGAGCCCGACCGGGACGGGGAGGTCGGCGTACGGGTCGCGGTTCGTGTGGCGGAGCTTGACGGCTCGGAAGAGGGCCTCCTCGGCCGACGTCGCCTTCGACGGCCCGGCGAGCCGGAGCGTCGCGACGAGGTCGGGCTCGGTGTGAGGTCGGTCGACCCCGCCCCCGTACTCGACGCGGACGGCGAACCCGTAGTGCCGGGCCGCGAGGCGGAGCGTGTAGAGCGCAGCCCCGCACGAGACCACGGCCTCGCGCCCGTCGGGGTCAACGGTCCGCAGGACGCGGGCGCGATCGACGGAGACCTCGGCCGCCGGACCCTCTGGCGACGACCGGACGCGGAACCGCCACGGCTGCGTGTTGAGCACGCTCGGGGCGTGGACGGCCCAGTTGAGCATGGCCGCGAGCTGGGCCTCCGGCGGCCCGCCCTGCGGGAAGTCGGCGTCGGTGACGGCGCGCGGACTCTCGGCAGGGGAGGGGGTGAGGCCGAACGGTAGTGTGGGCATCGGAGTCTGGGTCTCGGGCCTAGAGGTCGGGTTGGTCGGGGACAGGACGTGGGGGAGCGCCCGCACGGGGCCCAGGGGATGGGGCGCGGAGCCTGGGGCCGCGCGCGTCGAGGCTGGCGGGCGGGGAGCGAGACCAGCCTACGGGGCCCTCAGCGGTCGCCGTGCCGGGTGCAACCGCTCGACCTCCCCGCCCATCCCCGACCCGTGGCGTGGGGCTCCCCCCCACACGATCCCGCTCGGGTGAGGGCTGGCCTCCCACGCTCGGGCGTCCGCACCTGTCGAGCAGGCGTCGCCGTGTCGGAGAGCTTGGGACGTTCCCCGCTCGGCCGCCTCATGCCTGACATCGTCTCACCCGTCCTCGTCCCGACCGACTTCTCCACCGCGGCCGCTGAGGCGTTCGCCTACGCCCTTCGCGTCGGGCGTGCGATCGGCGCTCCGGTGCACCTCCTCACGGCCGTCTCGTGGCCGGACGCGGGCCCGTTCGAGTCGCCTGGTGAGGCACCGACGGCGGCTCAGGAGGTCGGCGAGGAGGTCGGGCTCGCGCGTCGGGCGCTCGCAGAGCTGGCGGGAGGCCACGACGTCGCGCTCGTCGTCCGGCACAGCAACGTCCCCGCCTTCGAGATCCGGGACTACGCCCGGAGGGCGGGGGCAGGTCTCGTCGTGATGGGGACGAGCGGACACAGGCCCCGACGGCCCTACCTAGGTGGCGTCGCGGGCGAGGTGGTTCAGACGGCCCCGTGCGACGTGCTCCTGGTCCCGCACCGCGAGGGCCCCCCGTACTCGGCCGCCCCGCCCCGCCGGGTGCTCGTCCCCGTCGATTTCTCGTCGGCCTCGAAACCGCTCGTGGCGTTCGCGCTCGGGCTCGCCCGCGACCTGGGCGCCGAAGGCCTCGACCTCGTCCACGTTCTAGAGCCGCTCCCGCACCCGTTCCGCTGGATCGACGAGACGCTCGTCGACGTCGTCCCGGAGCTCCGGGAGCGTGCGGCGGCGGCCCTCCGCGAGCTGGCGGACGACGTCCGCGAGGCCGTCCCGGACGCCCCCGAGGTGGCTCTCTACGTCGAGCGGGGCAAGGCGGCCCGGACGCTCGTCCGCGTGGCCGAGGCGCTCGGCGACGACCTCGTCATCGTCGGTCCCCATGCCGAGCGGCCCCTGTTCGACCGTCTCCTGGGGAGCGTGGCCGAGGGCGTCGTACGTCGTGCGTCGTGCCCGGTCCTGGTCGCCCGCCGCTCGGCTGCGACCGAGCCCGACGATGAGGTTCTCGTCGGCGGGCAACGATAGCGCGGAGCCCGACACGGGCCGTCCGGCGGTTCTCGCGTGGGGGCACCCCCCACACTACCGGTGGGGGACGCACGCCCCCGCGTCCCGCGTGCGTCCGGCACGGCGGCGCCCCTCCGGTCTCGATCCTGACGGTGCTCGTTCCCCGACCCCTCGCGATGCCCTCCTCGACCTCCTGGTTCCACGCCGCGGTCCTCGCGCTCGGCGTCCTCGCGGCGCCGCTCGTTCTCGCGCAGACCCCCACGCCCGTCGAGGCCGACCCGGCCGACCTCGCCCGGTTTGCGGGCGAATGGGTGGGCGGCTACACGTGCGCCGAGACCGGTCGCCACGGGACGATCGTGTTCCGACTCGTGGCTGGGGCCGACTCCGTGCGCGCGGTCGTGCTCATGGTCCCCCGAGCGACCGAGGAGGACCTCGTGCCCGAGGCCGTCCCGCTCGCCGTTCACCGCGTCGAGGTCTCGGGCCGCTCGCTCCGCGGCGTGCTCGCGCGCTACGACGACCCCGAGTGGGAGATCCCGCTGGAGACCTCCTTCGGAGGCACGCTCGCCCGCGAGGACCACATCGAGGGCTACTTCCGCGCCGACGGCACCCGGATCGACACGATCCCCCAGGCAGGGCGGTGGTGGGCGACCCGCGCCGCCGACCGACCGCTCGCCGACCGCTAGACAGCCCGGGTCCGCACCCACGCCCATGTCGCCCTCCTCCCCCCTCCGCCTCCGTACCGTCGCCGCCGCCGTCGACTTTTCGCCCGGTTCGGCTGCGGCCGTTGTTCGCGCCGCCGACCTCGCCGAGCGGTCGGGGGCCGCGCTCCACCTCTTGCACGGGGACGTCCTGTTCCGGTCGTCGGGCGACGGCGCCCCCGATGCCTCGCCGTCGAGCACGCTCCGCCTTCGCGTCGAGCGGTTCGCCGCGAGCGCCCTCGGCCTGGACGATCCGGCCGAGCTCGACCTGCTCAGGCCGACGGTCGCCGTCGTCCGCGACGTGAACCCCCAGGCCGCCGTCCTCCGCTACGCGACCGGGGCCGAGGCCGACGTGCTGGTGGTCGGGACGCACGGGCGGTCCGGAGTGGCCCGTCTCCTGCTCGGGAGCGTCGCCGAGGCGCTCGTAGCCGCCGCCCCGTGCCCGGTCCTGACCGTCCCCCCAGGCGACGCGGCCCCGTCACCCGTTGCCCCGGTCCTGGTCGCCGTCGACTTCTCCGCGCGGAGCCGGGCCGCGCTGGCGGCTGGGACCGCGCTGGGCGCCCTCTACGACGCCCCCGTCGAGCTCGTCCACGTGATCCGCTACGCCGGGCCGTACCCGCCGTTGGCCCCGGACGTGCTCTCGGTCTCGGACGTGGACCCCGAGGAGGACGCTGCAGTCCGCGAGCGGCTGGTCCGGTTCGCCGACGGCGCGGCTGTCGCCGCGGCCCACGTCGGCTACGGCGCCCCGTCGCGCGCGGTCCTGGCCCTCGCCGCCGAGCGCGGCGCGGGCGCCGTCGTGATGGGCACGCACGCGCGGCTCGGGCTGGCGCGGCTCGTCGGGAGCGTGGCCGAGGCGACGCTCCGCCGCGCGCCCTGCCCCGTCCTCACGCTCAACGAGGCCGAGCGGCTCGGCGGAGCCCCAGCCCCCGTCCGCTCGGCCCTCGCCTCCTGACCGCTCCCTCCCTCAGACCCATGCTGCACGTCCAGACCGTCCTGTTCCCGACCGACGACAGCGAGGCGGCCGACGCCGCGCGCCCCGTCGCCGAACGCCTCGCCCGCCGCCACGAGGCCACGCTCCACGTCCTCCGCGTAGACGTCGTCCCGCCGTCCGACAGCCTGCGCGCTCGCCCCGCCGTCGAGCCCGACCACGAGATCGCGGGCGTCGTCCAGGCCCGCCGCCGGTCCCCCACGGCCGCCGACGCCATCACCGACTACGCCGACGAGGTGGCGGCCGACCTCGTCGTGATCCAGCCCGACTTGTTCGGCCGGGCGTCGTGGAGCCTCGACGACCTCCCCGGAGTGCTCGAGGCGGGCCGCTTGGGCGCGGAGGCCGAGACCCGCTCGATCCGGGCGGCGCTCGGCCGGGCCGCACGCGGCCGCACGCGGCCGCACGCGGCCGCACGCGGCCGGGCCGGCCCCGCCGTGTCGTTTGCCCGAGGTTTGGCGTCCCCCGTCTCCGATCCCGCCGTTCCGCTGAGCGCGGGTCCGGTTCGCTGCGCGGAGGGCTACTGCGCGTTCGCCGCCGAGAGCACGGACCGGCCCAGGGTCCTGTACTCGCTGAGCGTCTGGGGCGAGGCGGACCCCCTTGCTCGTGCGTGTCGAGTCCAGCACGGTCGAGGAGCACGTTCGTGTGCCGCTCGTCGGGGGCCAGCTCCGGCCAGAGGACCGGGCCGAGGGAGAGCGCGCCGTCCGGGACCTGATCGAGGTGGACCTCCAGCGGATTCTCGCCACAAGCTCCTGAGTGTCGCGAGCCGGGGTGCGAACGTCGTCGGTGATCGGCGGCGCTCCAGCGTGGCGCCGGTGCCGGGCAACCTTTCAGCGCCCACGCGTTGCTCGGCGCGTCCACGACGGGCTGGCGCTCGTGAGGGTCGAACCGGGTGGTGAGCGGAGGCCTCAGCCTCCATCGACAGGGTGCCCAGGGTGGACGCCCCGGAGAGGCTCGGGCGCACCCTCGGCTGCGTGCTCGGTCACGTCACGGGCGTACCGTCGCGACGACTCGGGCTCGCCCTCGGGGTAGCCGATGCGGAAGATCACCTGGGGGACACCACCGCCGACGAGCTCGGCCACCTTCGGGCGGAGCGATGCGACCTCGACGGGCTCGTTCGCGTACGACGCCGCCAGCCCGCGGTCGGCGGCGACGACGAGGGCGCGGGCGAGCGCTTGGCCCGCGCAGAGCCAGTCGACCGGGGTGTCGCCTGGCGTGCAGAGGACGAGGACGGCCGGGGCCTCACGGATCAGGCGGCCCTTGTAGGCGGCCACGGACGAGGGCGGCGTCCGCATCGAGGCGTGGCGGTCCCACATCCCCTGCGCGGAGTCGCGGACGCCGTCGGGGCGGGGGTCCTTCGACGGGCGGAGCCAGGTCTGAATGTCCTCGACCACGTCGCGGTCCTGGCCCTGCCTGACGACACCGGCGGCGACGAGGTGCGAGAGCGCGTCCTTCTCGGGCTGCCCGTCGAGGACGCGGAGCGAGGCGCCCTCGGCCGAGACGGCCCCGGCCAGCTCGGAGACGACCCCGTGCGGGACCGACTCGCTCGTGAACGGGCGCCGGTTCGTCCGCCGGAGCGCGAGCGCGCGGAAGTATCGGTCGTCGCCGTCGGGCTGGTGGCCGGGCTGGAACGTGACCGCGGCGACGAGGTCGGGCTCGGAGCCGACGGGGAACGGGAGCACCGCGGGCTGCCACCCGTGGTGGCGCGCGGCGATCCGGAGGTAGAAGACGGCGGCCCCGCAGCTCAGCGTCATCTCGCGACCCTCGGGGTCGAGCGTCGTGAGCTGGCGGTCACGGTCGGCGAAGACGAGGACGGACCCTCGGTCGACGACGAACCGCCAGGGCTGGGAGTTGAGGACGCTCGGGGCGCGGACCGCGTGCTCGATAAGCCGGGCCAGCTCGGCGTCGGTCGGGGTCTTGGTGAGGACGTCGGCCATGACGGGTGGGAGAGTGGTCCACCACGCTACCGGTTCTCACGCTTGGCCCGCGCGCGCGCGTCCCTGCACGTGGTGCGCGGCGGACGCGGCCGGTCGTGACGGGGGCTCCCCCACATGGGCCCGCTGTACGCGTCCAGCGTCTCGCTCGGGACCCGCCGCGGCGGCCGTGGGGTCAGCGCGTGTATCCCGGGGCTCCACGCCCCCGTTTGGCCGCTCCGCGACGGTGGCGTGGACGTCGTGGTCGGCGTGAGCCTGATGGCGGACGCGCCCTACGCCCGGGTCCGCACGCTGCCCCAGGTGCTCGTCAATACGGCCACGTTCGCGCTCCGGGAGTCGTCGCGTCTCGAGCTGTCGGGGCAGGCCGACGTGGTCCTCCGGCCGGACCTGTCCGGCCGCGCCTCCTGAAGCTCCGACGACCTACCGGGCGTGACGACCTACCGGGCGTGCGCGCTGCGCCGCGGCCCCGGCCTCGGCGTCCGCGCGGGGGCTGCGGGCCAGCTCCGGGCGAGCTCGGTGCGGCGCCAGGAGGTTCCGCACGATCACGGCCGCCGCGCCGGCGGCGGTCGTGTACCTGATGAGCGTCCAGCACGAGCCGGACCGCTTGCTGGGGCGCGTCGAGTCGATCGGTCGGATGAACGCCTGCGGGGCCCGGCGGCCCACCCCGCTCGCCTCCGAGCGACCGAGCGGCCGGAGGGCCAGCGGGTGGTGTGGGACGAGATCGTGGTGGACCTCCGACGGACCCCCACCACGAGCTCATGAGGGCTGGTCGGCCCCGGGCGTGACCCCTTCGTCCGACGCGACCGAGCCCCCCGGCACCCTGCCCTCGGTAGGGCGTGACGGCTCCGGCTCCTGGTCGATCCTGGCAGGCAGAGCAGGCTCGCCGTCCGCCAGGGCCACCTCGGGGGCGCCCTCGCGTCCCTCGGCGCCACCACCAGCCGGCAGGTCGCGCTGGTGCGGCTCGTCGGCGTCAGCGGGCGCAACCGTCAGCCGGGCCAAGTCGAGTTCCGAGCCAGGAGCGAGCGCGAACGGCCCGACGCGGGGCTCGTCGTCGCCGAGCACCTCCTCCAGCGTCCGCTCCGACCACGTCGGCGCGGGCAGCCCGAAAAAGCGGTGGAGCTGACCCAGGGTGGCCGTGCGCACGAACTCGATGGCGAGGTCGGGCGCCAGAGGCGGCGTCTCGGCGTCCGGGTCGAAGAGGCGGTCCACGAGCGGCATGAGGTCCGACCGCACGGCGACGAACACGTGGTCGCGGGGCCGGAGCTCGGTCGTCCCTCGCGGCACGACGACGGCCTCGCCGCGGACGACCAGCATGACCGCGGCGCCCTCCGGGAGCGCGAGGTCGCGGAGCGCCTGGCCGGCCACGCGCGCCGACGGCGCCACGGTGTAGTCGACGACGTCGCCGTTGAGGTGCCGGAGCGCATGGACTTCGACGCGGACGGGCGGCGCAGGGTCGGCCGGGCTTCCGATGCCCAGCCACCGGGCCACGGCCGAGAGCGACCACCCCTGGGCGAGCGCGGAGACCAGGACGACGAAGAACACGACGTCGAACAGGAGCGCGGCGCCCTCAACGCCCGCCAGCAGCGGGAACGTGGCGAGCGTGATCGGGACGGCCCCCTTGAGCCCGCCCCACGAGAGGAACGCGATGTCGCGCGCGCCGAACCCGAACGGGAGCACCGACGCGGCGACCGCCAGCGGTCGGGCTACGAACACCAGCGCGAGCGCGATCGGCAGCCCCTCGGGCGCGACCGCCAGCAGCCGGCTCGGGAAGCTGAGCAGGCCGAGCAACACGAACAGCGCGATCTGAGACAGCCAGGCCGCCGCGTCGAGCACCAGGAGCGTCCCCCGGCGGAACACGAGCCGCCCGTCGCCGAGCACGATCCCCGCGAGGTAGACGGCCAAGAACCCGCTGCCGCCCAGCACGGCCGCGCCCCCGAAGGCGACGAGCCCGAACGCGGCCGCGAGCACGGGGTAGAGGCCGGGCGCGTCGAGCCCGGCCCGCTCGACGGTCCACGACGCCGCGCGGCCGACGCCGAGCCCGACCGCGGCG
The DNA here is from genome assembly GCA_963740235.1 of uncultured Bacteroidota bacterium. Lineage (GTDB taxonomy): Bacteria > Bacteroidota > Rhodothermia > Rhodothermales > Rubricoccaceae > Rubrivirga. Next base: position 462,573 of record CAVUDG010000005.1, on the reverse strand, counting down.
CCGACGCCGAACTGGAGCGCGAACAGACTCGCGAGCGACCCCGCCGAACCCGCGGTGCCCGCGGCGAGGCCCGTGAGCCCGACCGTCAAGAAGAGCGCCATCGGGTCGTTCGACCCGCTCTCGACCTCGAGCGTGGCCCCGAGCCGGTCGGGCAGCTTGAGCCCGCTCGACCGGAGCACGGAGAACACGGCCGCCGCGTCCGTGGAGCCGACGATGCCGCCCAGGAGCACCCCGTGAAGGAGCGGGACGCCTAGTACCCAGGCCGCCGCCAGGCCCGTCAGCCCGGCCGTCAGCGCGACGCCGACGGTCGAGAGCGACAGCGCCGGCCGCCACGCCGCGCGGACCGACGCGAGCGGGGTCTGCAGCCCGCCGTTGAACAGGATGAGTGCCAGCGCGACAGTCCCAAGGGAGTTGGCGAGGGCGTAGTCCTCGAACGGCACGCGGCCCAGGCCCTCCGACCCCGCCGCCATCCCCACGCCCATGAACAAGACGAGGACGGGCAAGCCCAGGCGAGCGGAGACGCGGCTCGACGCGACGCCCAAGGCGACCAGCACTCCGACGAGGAGCATCCCGGCGGAGACGGCTGGCATGGGGCGGGGCGGCGTAGACTCGCGGTCCGTACGCCCCCGCCCCGGTGATGTCCCCTCGCGCTGTCCGTCCGTCGTTGCTCGTCGCCCTCTTGACTGTCTTGTGGGGGTGTGATGCGCCAACGGAGCGCGCCCCCACAGCTGGCGGGGCTCCCGGCCAACCCATCGGCGCCTCGGCTGGCGACCCGTCCAGAGCGGGCGGTCCGGGGGCCGCCCTTTCCCCGTTCCCGGTGGGCGCCGCTGACGGCGCCGCCGTCTACGCCTCCGTCTATTCCCAGATCTACCACGGCGAGGGGATGCGGTCCTACGACCTCGCGGCCACCCTGAGCGTCCGGAACACGGACCCCAGGCGGCCCATCACCGTCGCCGCGGTCTCGTACTACGACTCCGACGGCCGCCTCGTTCACGAGTACCTCGACGCCCCGCTCGAACTCGGACCGCTCGCGTCGCGGTCCTACGTCGTCGCCGCGAACGACGACGCGGGGGGGGACGGAGCCAACTTCTTGGTGACGTGGTGGGGGGCGGCTGCCGTGACGGAACCTCTCGTCGAGACGGTCATGATCTCGACGGCAGGTACACAGGGGCTCTCGTTCAAGGGCGACGTTCGGGTGGTCCAACGAGTAGGAGCGGGGGACACCTAGGGCAGCGAAGTGTGGGCGTTCGACCGGCCGGCGGGTTCCCTGGGGGACCGCGCGCGAGCGGTCATCCTCTGGCCACCGCCGACCGTCCGCACACCGTGCCGACCCCGCCGACCTTCCTCCCTCGACGCGAGCGCGCCGTCCGGCGCCGCGCGATGCGGACCGCCGCCCGCAATGTGTTCGCCGAGCGGGGGTACGCGCTCGCGAGCATCGAGGAGATCGCGGACCGGTCCGAGTTCGGGAAGGGCACGCTCTACAACTACCTCCCTAGCGGGAAGCGTCAGATCCTCCGCGCCGTGCTCGACGAGGTGTTCGACCAACTCGACGCCCTCCACGCTCCGCTCCTGGACGCTCCCCCGGACACCGAGTCCTTCCGCCGCGCGCTCCGCGCCTACGCCGAGCGGAGCGCCCAGTCGTTCTACGACGACCGAGACCTCTACTCGGCCGCATCGAACGGAGCGTGAGTGGGCTGGCGGAGGCCATCGAGCGGGCCGTCGCTGCTGGCGTGCTCCGCCCGCTGCCGCCCCGGCCCCTCGCCTACGCTCTCTTCACCGGCGTCGCCAACCAGGTGGCCGCGCAGGAGCTTTCCGGCTGGCCCGATGACCCCGACGCGGCGGCGCGCGGGACGGCCGAGTTCGTCACCTCGCTCGTCCTGGACGGTGCTGTCTCTGAGCCATCACTGCCGGGGCGGGCGACGGAGGGTTAATCGGCGACGGCGAACGGAACGGCGAACTCGTCGCGGTCCCACTGGAGCGCGAGCCGGCCCGAGCCCGGACCCGTCGGCTCGACCGAGATCGTGAACGCCTCGACGGCCTCGCCCAGCGGCGACCGGGTCAGCGGGACGCGCCCGAGGTCCTGGCCGGCGTCGTACGTGGTCCCGCCCTGGCCCGTCTGCCGGTTCACGATCAGGATGCCGCCGTCGGGCTGAGGGACGGTGTAGAGCGTGTACCGCCCGGCTGGGACCGCGAGCGCCCCGTCGCCCTCCCCGAGCACCAACGGCCGGTCCGTCTCGATGTGGGTCGCCCGGTTCGCGCCGGTCCGCCAGACTTCGCCCCACGGGACGAGCGCGCCCCAGACCTCGCGCCCCCGCCGGAGCGGCTGCCCGTAGTCGACCGCGACCGTGGCCGCGCCGACCGTCGCCCGGGCCTCGGCCCGGCCGGACAAGGCGCCGAACGACCGGCCGGCCGCGTCGGCCGCCGCCGCGCGCTGGGCGAACCCCTCGACGTCGACGTCCGGAACGCGGCGGACGGTCACCTTGCGCGTCGTGGCCCCGGCGTCGAGGGCGACGAGCTGGCCGCGGGCGTCGGCGGTGACTGCCATCGGCCCCCGAGACGGGTGCGTGACGGTCACGGTACCGCCCGGGCCGACGTCGGTCGTGAACGCGAGTGCGCCGCGCTCGGTGAACAGCGGCTGCTCGGCCGGACCGCCCGTCGTCGACGCGCCCGCTCGGTCACCAAGCGAACGGCCAGTGGACCATGTCGACGAACGGGACCGGCCGGTCGCCCCCCGCCACGGTCCGTGTCCGGTGTCTCGCCGCCCTCGGTCACCGTGACGCGGAGGCTGTCGCCGACCGGCTCGGCCACCTCGCGGCGGACGACCACGCCGGAGCCGGGCCGCCGCGTCGTGGCCTGGTACCGGCCGAGCGCGCCGTCGGCGCGCGAGGTCCAGCCGGTACGTCGGTGACCGTGGTCTCGGGCGCGCGCAGGGCGACGGTCGCTTCGACGCCGGCCGGCGTCCGCGTGAACCGCTCGACGGCGAGCGTGTCGTCGCCCAGGAGGGTCACGAGCCCGGCCCGCTCCCGGCGGCGGGGTCGCAGGAGCGGGCGGCCGACTGGCGGTGCACCCGGCGACGACGGCGAGGGCGGTCAGGGCAACGAGGCGCATGGGGTCGGCGTGGGGTCGGCGTGGGGTCGGGGAGAGCCGTACGCCGACGCGCCCGGTGGGCTCCCCAGACACGCTAGCGGGGAGCCTGAGCTCCCGGCGGACTCGTAGGGCCGGGGGAGGTTCGGCGCGGCGCTACAGGTCGAGCTTGACGCCGCCGTTGACGACGAAGCCATCCGTCGGCGCCCACACGTCGGCGAACGACGGCGACGGCCCGGGATCCGAGCACGACCGGCCCGTAGTCGGTCTGCTGCGTGTCGAGCACATTCTCGAAGTTGAGAAACAGCCGGGCCGGGCCGACGCGCCACTCCCCCATACGCCCGTCACCCAGTAGCCCGGCGTGCGCTCGCCGGCGGGAAGCGTCTGCGGGCCGGTGTAGTACGCCTCGAGTCCGACGCGACCCTGCCCGTCCTCTCCCAGACGAGGACCGAGTACGTCTTGTGCGCAGGCGTGAGCGGGAGTCGCGGGCGGTCGTCACCGGGCACGGCCTCGGTGGCGTCGAGGTAGACGTAGCCCAAAAACAGCTTGAAGTCGTCGAGCCCGAAGCGGACGTTCGTCTCCAGGCCGCGGGTGAGGACGGCACCGTCGGCGTTGTGCGTAGAGCGGGTTCGCCGTGGCGCCCGGGCAACGGGACGAGGGCGTCGTCGAGGCGCGTGAGGTAGGCGGCTTGGTTGAACGACACCGTGACGCCGCCCGCGAGGAGGTCCGGACGTTGACGTCGAGCGTGCCGCCCTGCGACGTCTCGGCCGTGCCGCCGCTTCAGTGGCAGGACGCCGGAACGCGCGGCTCTTCGGACGGCTCCAGAAACACGGTCGGCGCCTTGTAGCCGAGCCCGCCCGTCGCCCGAAGCGACACCGAGGCTCGAGCCGGTAGAGCGCCGAGGCTCGGGGCAGCGCGAACGCGCCGTGCTCGTCGTGGACTTCGCCGCGCAGCCCAGTTCGAGCGCGAGCCGGTCGGTGACGTCCCACGTGTCCTGCGCGAACAGGCCGGCGCGCCCTGCGCGTAATCCAGCTCCGGCCCTTCGGCCTCGCGCTGGTCGAACGCGTCGGTGCGCAGGTCGAGGCCTACGACGAGGTCGTGGGCGCCGAGCGCGATCAGCGCCGACGCTTCCGAGTACGTCGCCACCTGCGTGCCCTCGAAGCGGTAGCCGGGAAGCTCGGTGCTGCGGTCGAACAGGTTGGTGCTCTGCTTGCAGCGTGAGCGTGGCCCGGCCGAGAGCGGTGATCGGCCGGGCCTGCGAGGTGACGCGCCGGCTCTGGGTGCGCTCGACGTAGCCCGGCGCCCGTCCCGATGGCGTCCACGTCGCCGCCCTCGCGCTCCTCGACCGTAGCCGTCAGCCCGAGCCCACGCCGTCGTCCGTTCGGACGGGTAGAAGAACGCGCGCGGAGCGAGCGTAAGACGGCGCGTCTGGGGCAGGTTGGTGAAGGCGTCGCCGTCGCCGTCGTAGGCGCGGCTCGTGTTGGCCGACCCCAGGACGGTGTAGCCCACCTTGCCGACGCGGTCGGACAGGAAGGCGCCGGCGTCGAATCCGCCCGCGCTGGTGGCGTTGAACAGGAGCGAGCGCTCGGCCGGCGCCGCCTCGGGACCCGGCGTCTTGGAGACGAGGTTGACGAGTCCGGCGATGGCGCCGCCGCCGTAGAGCGTCGACGCCGGCCCCTTGACGATCTCGACCTGGCGCAAATCGAGCGGCGGCACCTGGAAGATCGACAGGCCGCCCGAGAAGCCGCCGTAGAGCGGGAAGCCGTCCTTCAACAGCTGGGTGTAGCGGCCGTCGAGCCCCTGGATCCGGATCGAGGCGTTGCCGGACACGGCCGACGTCTGCTGGACGACGATGCCCGGCGACTCGTTCAGCAGCATCGTGATGTTGGACGGCTCCATCGAGACCTTCTCGTCGATCTCCTCGCCCGCGATCGTCTCGACGCGCGTGGGGAGGTCGCGCCATCGTGCGGCTGGTCCGGGTGGCCGACACCACGACGTCGTCGAGCACGTCCTCGTCCTCTTCGAGGGCGACCTCGACATGGTGGCGGGGCCGTCCCGCGGGACGGTCACGGAAACGCGGGCGGTCTCGTAGCCGACGAACGAGACGACGAGCGTCGCGCTCGCCGGCCGGGACGCCCGAGAGTCGGGCGAAGCCGTCGGCGTCCGTCGAGGCCCCGACGGTGGGCGTGAGACCGTCCACGATGACGGTCGCGCCGGGAAGCGGGGTCCCCTCGTGCTCGTCGGTGACGCGGACGGTGAGGGCGTGGGGGGGGGTCTGGGCGGAAGCGCCGGTGGCGAGCGCCGCGAGCAGAACGAGGGCGCTCGCGAGAGCACGGAAGCGGGGGGACATGGGGCGGGGGGCAGGCCGCCGGCGCGGGGGCGACGGCAGCTCGGTCGGGAGGGCAGCGGGGGAGGGGCGCCGGTCGGGCGCAGACCGTCGTCGAGACGGTCCCTACCGCCGCGGCGGGTGCCAGACGCCCCCGCTGAGGCCAACCCCGACCGCCCGGTCCTCCCCAGACAGGTCCGGCGCGTCGGCGCCCGTCCGGGCGGGCCCGGGGCCGTCCGACGCAGGGACGACGCGCGAGGAGCACGCGACGCAGGCCGCGCAGCAGTCGCCGGCCGGGGCGCACGGCTCGGCGGGGCTCCCGCACTCGGGGGCTCCCTCGCAACAGCATCCGGTGTCCGCCGGAGTCGTCCCGGCGTCCTCGGCGACATCGGGAGACCCACCGCCTGCCACGGCCGCCTCCGACGTCGGGAACGCGGCCAGCAGGGCGAGGAGGACGAGAGCCACGGGAACGGAGCGGCGGACCCGGTTCACGAGGCTACCTCCGGCGGCGCGTGGGTGCCCACGCTCTCCCGGACGTGCTCGGTGGCGACGCCGAGGAGGACGGCCACGTGGTCGTCGTCGAGCCGGTGGTAGACGACGCGGCCGTCACGGTCGCTCGCGACCAATCGGAGCGCGCGGAGGCCTCGGAGCTGGTGGCTCACGGCCGACTCGGTGACGCCGAGCACGGCGGCGAGGTCACAGGTGCAGAGCGGCCCGTCCTGGAGCGCGGCCAGGAGCCGGAGCCGCGTCGTGTCGCCCAAGGCCGCGAAGAGCGTGCGTGCGCCGCCAAGATCGCCCTCGCGGTCCGCCAGCCGGGCGCGGGCGGCGCCCACGGCGTCGGGATGAACGCAGCGGACAGAGCAGTCGAGGGAGTCGGACGACGCTTGAGCCACGGCTCAAGTGTACCGCTCGAGTCCCCGACGGGGTACTTGCGATCGGTTGATTCGACGTGGGTTCACGACCGTGCTCCGGTTCTGGAGCGGTCGGGTCCTGGTCGCTGACCCCAGCGGGCGGCTGGTGCCAGAGCGTGCTGATCATCACGCTGGCGGTCGTGATCGGGAGGGCCAACGGGCTCCGAGCCGTCGGACCGTACGGTGAGCGACGGTGGCGAGTCGAGGAGAGCGCAGGGCTTAGGCGGATGTCAATGTCCCCTGCCGTCTGCGATTGGCTGCCCAGGGTTGCACGTCACTTGTACGATGGCGTACCGTTTGGCTTCTCACACGATCTGTTTATGTCCCTCACCGTCGGCGTCCCCCGCGAGGTTGCTCCCAGCGAGTTGCGCGTCGCGCTGGCACCCGACGCCGCCCGCCGGCTCGTTCGGGGTGGTTGCGAGGTGAGAATCGAGGGGGGGGCGGGGGAGCGCGCGCACATCAGCGACGCCGACTTCGAGGCCGCGGGCTGCCGCGTGACCGACCGCGCCGCTGCTCTGGCTTGCGACGTCGTCGCGACGGTCTCCGGCCTGGACGCCGACGGCCTAGGTTCGCTCGCGCCGGGGACCGTGGTGCTCGGCCTTCTGCGCCCGCTCGACGACGTAGCGGGCGTGCGGGCGCTCGCCGACCGGGGCGCGACAGTCGTGGCGATGGAGCTGGTGCCGCGCACGAGCCGGGCGCAGCGGATGGACGCGCTCTCGGCGATGGCCACCGTCTCGGGGTACCGCGCGGCGTTGCTGGCGGCGTACCGGCTGCCTCAGTTTTTCCCGCTCCTCACGACCGCCGCCGGGACGGTGCGGCCCGCGCGCGTGCTCGTCGTCGGGGCGGGCGTGGCGGGGCTCCAGGCGCTCGCGACGGCGCGGCGGCTGGGCGCCGTCACGGCCGGGTACGACGTCCGCGCAGCAGCGCGGGAGCAGGTCGAGTCCGTCGGCGCCCGGTTCGTGGAGTTGGACCTGGAGACGGCCGACCAGGAGGACGCGGGCGGCTACGCGAAGGCGCTCGCCCGAGACCAGGCGGCCCGGCAGGTCGAGGCGCTGGCGGCGGTGCTCCCCGAGTACCACGCCGTCATCACGACCGCGCTCATCCCCGGCCGCCGAGCGCCGGTGCTCGTCACCGCCAGCGGGCTGGCCGGGATGCGCCCCGGCTCGGTCGTCGTCGACTTGGCGGCGGCGAACGGCGGCAACGTCGAGGCCACACGCGCCGACCAGGAGGTCGTGACGTCGGGCGTGACCGTCCTGGGACCGACGAGCCTGGCGGCCGAGATGCCGACGCACGCGAGCGAGATGTACGGCCGGACCGTCGCGGCTTTCCTGCTGGAGTTCCTGGACGACGACGGCGACCTCCACCTCGACCCCGACGACGAGATCGTCGCGGGGGCAGTCGTCGCCCGTGACGGCGAGGTCGTCCACCCCCGCGTGCTGGCGGCCCTGGCGTCCGTCTAGCCGCCGCGCTGGCGGTCCCAGCCGGGCACGATCAGACCTGGTACTCCCCACCGACTCTCCGCACCCTCAACACATGGACCTCTCCCTGATCGTCGTCTTCGTGCTCGCCTCCTTCCTCGGCGTCGAGCTCATCTCCAAGGTGCCCGCGACGTTGCACACGCCGCTCATGTCGGGCTCCAACGCCATCAGCGGCATCACCGTCGTCGGCGCGATCCTGGTGATGGGGGAGACCGGGTCGCCGCTCGCCAAATGGGTCGGGGTCGCAGCGCTCGTGCTGGCGACGGTCAACGTCGTCGGCGGCTTCCTGGTCACGGACCGGATGCTGGAGATGTTCAAGCCGCGCGTGCCGGTCCAGGCGCCCGAGTCCTCCCAGGTCCCGTCATGAGTACGGTCGCGACCCTCGCTTACCTCGCCGCCGCCTGCCTGTTCGTCGTCGGGCTCAAGCGGCTCGGGTCGCCGCGCACGGCGCGGGCGGGCAACCGGCTGGCCGCCGTCGGCATGCTGGTGGCCGTCGTGGCGGCGCTCCTGGAGACTCAGATCCTGAACCCGGTCGAGCTGGTGGTCGGGCTCCTCCTGGGCACGGTCGCCGGCGTTTGGCTGGCGCGCACGACGGCGATGACGTCGATGCCCGAGCTGGTGGCCGCGTTCAACGGGTTCGGCGGCGCCGCCAGCGCGCTCGTCGCGGGCGCCGAGGTGGCCCGCCTGCTCGCTGGCGGCGACGCGCTGGACGACGTGGGTGCCCTCACGGCCGGGCTCTCGGTGCTCATCGGCGCCGTGACGCTGTCGGGCTCGTTCGTGGCGTACGGCAAGCTGCGCGGGACCCTGAGGAGCACGGGCTTTCCTGGGCTGAGGGTCGTCTCCGCGCTCGTCGGCCTGGGCGCGCTCGCCGCGCTGGGGGCCACGGTCCTGTGGGCCGCGGGCGCCAGCGGCCCGGTGCTCGCCGCGCTGGGCGCGCTGGCGGCGCTCGCGCTCGTGCTGGGCGTGGTGCTGGTGCTGCCCATCGGCGGGGCCGACATGCCGGTCGTGGTCGCGCTCCTGAACGCCTACTCCGGGCTCGCCGCCGCGGCGACGGGCTTCGTGCTGGGCAACGTCGCGCTCGTCGTGTCCGGCGCGCTCGTCGGCGCGAGCGGCCTCATCCTGACCCGGATCATGTGCGAGGCCATGAACCGCTCGCTCGCCAACGTGCTGTTGGGCGGGTTCGGCGAGGCGGCCTCCGGCGGGAACGCGGGCGGCGAGGCCGAGGAGCGGCCCGTCCGCCGGACCACGCCGGACGACGTGGCCGTGATGATGAGCTATGCCCAGCGCGTCGTCGTGGTGCCGGGCTACGGGCTGGCGGTCGCCCAGGCGCAGCACGAGGTCCGTGAGATGGCCGACGTGCTCGGGGACGCGGGCGTCGAGGTGGTCTACGCGATCCACCCCGTCGCGGGCCGGATGCCAGGGCACATGAACGTGCTCCTGGCCGAGGCCAACGTGCCCTACGACCACCTGGTCGAGATGGACGACGCCAACCCCGACTTTCCCCGGACCGACGTCGTGCTGGTGGTCGGGGCCAACGACGTGGTCAACCCGTCGGCGCGGACCGACGAGTCGAGCCCGATCTACGGGATGCCGGTGCTCCACGTGGAGGAGGCGCAGCAGGTCGTCGTGCTCAAGCGGAGCATGAGCCCGGGCTACGCGGGCGTCCAGAACCCGCTGTTCTTCCTGGACAACACCCAGATGCTCTTCGGCGACGCCAAAGCCAGCTTGAAGGCCATCGTGGGTGAGCTGAAGGAGCTGCAACCCGCCTGAGCAACGCGCTCCCGGCGTGCTCAGCCTCTACCGTCCTGCGTCTGGTCCAAACCGTGCTGTGCCGATGTGTCGGGACAGACCGTTGGGAAGCCACCTCCGCGCGGCCCTGCCAACACCGATGGAGGGAAGCTGCGGCTGAAGTACGAGGCGAACCCGGTGGCCATGATCGTGGAGCAGGCGGGGGCCGGGCCGAGACGGGGCACGGGCGGTGCTGGACGTCGAGCCGCGTGCGTTGCAACGACCGGTGCCCGGTGTACATCGGGAGCCCGGCGACGGTCACCGACGCGACGGCGTTCCTCAGAGGCGAGCGCTCCAGCCGCGACTAGCCGCTGGCGGTCTCCGCCAGCGCGACGACCGCGCCCCGGCCTCCGTGTGAGCTGTCGAACCGTGCGGCCCAAGCCGACGCTACTGACGAGAACCCCTCCGAACCGGCGGCCGAGATCGAGACGGGCTGGGCCGACGGACCGCTCGCAGCCCCGGGCGCTCCTGACTTCACCCAACGCACGGCGTACACCCTCGGGGCACGTGCGCGCTCTGAGTACCCTGCGTCCCCCAGCCCAGCGGAGAGCCCCATGGACTACACGCGGATCCTCACGGAGATCGAGGAGGAGTGCCGGCCCCTCCTCGGCCTCGGGCCAAGTGGCGGACTACATCGCCCCCCTCGCGGCCGTCCCCCGCGAGCGCTTCGGCATGGCCCTCCGCACCGTCGACGGCGTCACGCACGCCGTCGGCGACGCCGAGCGGCCGTTCTCGGTCCAGAGCATCGCGAAGGTGCTCAGCCTCGGCCTGGCGATGCGGCTCGTCGGCGACGCCGTCTGGGGGCGAGTTGGTCGCGAGCCCTCAGGTACGGCCTTCAACTCCCTCGTCCAACTCGAAGCCGAGCGGGGCCGCCCGCGCAACCCGATGATCAACGCGGGCGCGCTCGTGGTCGTGGACACGGTCCTCGACGCGGCCCCGCCCGGTGCGGACCCCTTCCTCACCTTCGTCCGCGAGGCCGCCGCCGATCCGACGCTCGACTACGACCACGCCGTGGCCGACGCCGAGTACGCGAGTGGGGACGGCAACCGGGCGCTCGCCTACTTCCTGAAGTCGTTCGGGGTGCTCCGCAGCGACCCGGAGCGCGTGATGGAGGCCTACTGCCTGCTGTGCTCCCTCTCCATGAGCGCCGCCGCGCTGTGCCGGGCGTTCACGTTCCTCGCCACGGGCGGACGATCTCCCGACGGAGCGCCCGTCGTAGCGCCGCGCCAAGTAAAGCGACTCAACGCCGTCATGCTCACGTGCGGCGTGTACGACGAGGCCGGCGACTTCGCGTACCGCGTGGGGCTCCCCGCTAAGAGCGGCGTCGGGGGCGGGATCGTCGCCGTGCTGCCCGGCTCGTTTGTCGCGTCGGTGTGGTCGCCGGGGCTGGGTCCGAAGGGCAACTCGCTAGCGGGCACGATGGCCCTCGAACTGCTGACCACCAAGACCAGCACGTCGATCTTCTGAGAGGGTGCCCGGCCGGAGGTGCGAGGTCTATGTGGGCACCGGGGCCGCCGCGTCGGCACCAGCGCCCGGGCAGGGGCGCTGCTCCGGCACCAGACGGCGCGGGTCGTCTCCGGTGCCGTCAAGCCTAGCCCTACAACCGGTCACGTCGAGCCTGATCGCTCGTCCCCAGCGGCCTCGCCCGAGACACCGAGTCGACGGACGTGGCCACTGGGGACGAGCGGGCACCGCTGAGGGCTGACGGTAGAGATCACGGTGGGCTCGACCCGCGGCTCGCCCGCTGCCTCTTCAGGGTCAGGCGACCACGCCACCAGAAGCTGGCCCAGAACCGCCCGTCCGGTCTCGCTCCTCAGTCGCTACCGTCCGCTTGCCGGGCAGCCCAAGCACCAACGGCCCGCCGAGGCGGTCCCACCCGAGCTGCCCGCCGGAGTCGCAGTACGCGACCGGGGCGACGGCCACCGGATGCTCCGGGTCCTGGTTGCGAACGCTGAGCGTGGCCGAGAGCTCGATCTGGCGCGTCTCGGCCTGGGCGTAGATCGGGAGTCGGCGAGCTTCTTAACGACGCCTGCCACGGCGAGCGTCGGCCACTCGGGAGCCCTCCACGCAGCAGCCACGTCCACGGAAGGGGGGAAGGCCCCGCCCCTCCGAGAGGGCACGTCGACGCCCTCGATGCGCCCGGCTGAGGTCGCGAGGGCTACGTCGAAGACCGCCCGCAGAGGCTGGGTCACGCGTCTCCCATGTCGGCGCGCCCCAGACGTGTCGAACGACAGGGCCACGGCCGAGACGACGTTGAACAGGTACGAGTAGACTCGCCCGACGATCCGGGCCGCAGCGGGCGTCCCGGCCACGTCCGGGTTCACGCACCGCGACCGTCGTGCGTAAGCAACCGGCGCGACGCCGGAGCGGTCGGTGGCCGACGGCGAGCACAGGCGGCCGCTCCCGGTCGGGGTGCGGGTGCATCTTGTGGGATTGCAACGGCCTGCCGCCGCAGTCCATCCGGGACTGCACGCCTCCGGCGGCGCTCCCCTTCGAGCCCCTCCCCCTACCGACGCCCGCACCGATGACCGACCCTCCTCCCGCCGACTACTCGGACCTCTCGGCGCTCGTCGTCAACTGCACGCTCAAGCCGTCGCCCGCGCCGTCGCACACGGACCTCCTGCTTCAGGTGCCCGTCGGCATCTGGGAAGGCCAGGGCGTGGCCGTCGAGACGGTCCGCGCGGTCGACCTCGACCTCGCGCCGGGCGTCCAGCCCGACATGACCGAGCACGGGGCCGAGCGCGACGACTGGCCCGGGCTCTACCGGAAGGTCCTGGCGGCCGACATCCTGGTGATCGGCACGCCGATCTGGCTCGGCGAGCGGTCGTCGGTGGCCTCGCGGCTCATCGAGCGGCTCTACGCCATGAGCGGGACGCTCAACGAGCAGGGCCAGTACGTCTACTACGGCAAGGTGGGGGGCTGCATCGTGACCGGCAACGAGGACGGCATCAAGCACGTCGCCCAGGGCGTCCTCTACGGGCTCCAGCACCTGGGCTACACCGTCCCGCCCCAGGCCGACGCCGGCTGGATCGGCGAGGCCGGGCCGGGCCGAGCTACGGCGACGAGCGCGAGGACGGCTCGCGCGTCGGCCTCGACAACGAGTTCACCCAGCGCAACACGACGTTCATGGCGTGGAACCTGCTCCACCTCGCCCGGCTGCTCAAGGACGCGGGCGGGGTCCCGGCCTACGGCAACCAGAAGGGCGCCTGGAGCGACGGCGCCCGTTTCGGCTACTACAACCCGGAGTACCGCTAGCTCCCGGAACGCCCCCGCCCTCCCGATCCCCTGCCCGTGCCGGACCCGCTCCTCTCCCCAGACTACGTCGCCGATCCGTACGGCCAGCTCGCCTCGGTCGCGGTCGTGCTGGGCGGGTTCGCCGTGGCGGCGCTCAACCTCCTGCTGCGCGCGGACACTGGGAAAGGGATCGCGTCGTGGGCCGCGGGGACGGCCGCGCTCTCGGCCGCAGCCCTGATCTCGACCGCGACCTTGGGCGTCAGCGTCTCGGCCCTCGCTGGGCGAGGGGACGTCGCGGCCTCGGGCGAGCTGACGTCGGGTTCGACCGCGCTCCTGACCCCGCTGTCGGGCCTGTTCCCGCTCGGCCTCTACGCGCTCCTGTTCAGCATCGCATCGTGCGGTTGGATCCGCTCGCGCGAGACAGGGTGGGCGACGACGGCCGCGGCCGTCGTCGGCGCCATCGGCGTCACGGCAGGTCCGCTCGTCATCTTGTGACCCCCGCCATGCCGCCACCCGACCCGCTCACGGATGCTGCCCTCGCCGACCTCTTGGGAGAGGCCGTCGATCGGCACCACCAAGTCCATGCCGACTCGCAAGGCGTCGACCCCGACTGGCCGCTGTGGTACGCGGGGTTCCTCCAGGCGCGCGTGTAGGACCGTTTGGGGCGCCTGCTCACGCGGAGCGAGTGGGTCCACGTGCTCGTCGAATCGGACCGCATCGCCACGGCGCGTGGCGTGTCCGACTGGCGACCCTTCTACGCAGGCCGAATCCTGGCCTACACGGAGACGCCGGAGGCCTCCGGCACCGATGCGTTCCCTCGCCCGACGAGCGTGGTCCCGCCCGTGACGGCTGGCCAGATGACCGAGGTGGACCGGCTGGCGGTCGGGGAGTACGGGATCGAGCTGCTCCAGATGATGGAGCACGCGGGCCGAGCCGTCGCCCGCGTGGCCCGAGAGCGCTTCTTCAGCGGCGACGCCAGAGGCTGGCGCGTCGTCGTACTCGCGGGAACGGCGGCGGCGGGGTGGTCGCCGCCCGGCGCCTCCAGAACGCGGGGTCCGAGGTGGTGGTCTCGACGACGCGGCCTGCAGACGCATACGACGGCGTCCCGGCCTGCCAACTCGCCACCTTGCACCAGATGGGCGTCGCCGCCAGCACGGACCACCCCTCGCCAGAGACCGACCTCGTCGTGGACGCCTTGCTGGGATACAGCCTCGACGGGGCGCCTCGTGGGGGAGCGGCCGACCGCGTCCGCTGGGCGAACGACCAGGGCGCTCCGGTCTTGAGCCTCGACCTCCCCTCCGGGCTGGCCGCGACGACGGGCGAGGCGTTCGACCCGCACGTCCGCGCCGATGCGACGGTCCCCAAGACGGGCCTCGCTGCGGCTCGCGACGCCGTGGGCGACCTCCACCTCGCTGACGTTGGCGTGCCCCCGAGCTCTACGCCCGGCTCGGGCTCTCGGCCGAGCCGCTCTTCGGCACCGGCGGCCTCCTCTCGCTCCAACCCCGACCCCCTACGCTCCGCTTCGACAACGACAAGGCGGACACCGAGGCGAGGAGGCGCGCGAGCGGACCTAGAGACCGAAGTTGCGGAGCTTGTACGACAGGTTGAACATGACGTAGCGGCCGAGCGCGGCCGTCTGGGCGTCCTCGACGTAGGACTCCGTGACCGTCCGCTCGACGTCGCGCTGCTGGTCGAAAAGATCGGCGATGCTGAGGCTGACCTCGGCGAGGTCGTCCTGCAAGAACTTGTAGCCGAGGCGAGCGCCCAGGAGCACCTGGGTCGGGTCGACGGCGTCGTCGAGGCCGGCGTAGTGGAGCGCCCGCAGGTCGGTCGCCAGCACCAGCCCGTTCCAGGGCAGCCACGTCGCCTTGGCGCCGACGAGGTGCCGGACGGTATCGGCGTCGAGCGTCGGCGCGGCGGAGTTGGAGACGGCGGTGTAGCGGGCGCCGTACTCGACCGACACGTCGACGCGCGGGCTGACGGCGCTGCCGAGCGAGACGCGGCCGTCCAGGCCGAACTGGTCGGAGACGTTGTCCACGCCGTTCACCAGTCCGGGCGTCCGGGTAAAGCTGGGGCCGACCGAGACGTTGGCGTTGCTCCCCAAGAGCGGCACCGGGCGGCCGACCACCAGGAACGCGCGCGCGTCCCAGGCGCCGTCCACGTTGACAGGCGTCATGAGCTGCGCGCCCGCCGGGAGCACGACGCCCGACGCCAGTTCGGTGTCGACGAGCGCCGTCGTCGTGGAGGTGCCGATGGCGTTGAGCCCGTAGGACCCGCTCACGAAGGCCGACAGCACGGAGCCGCCCTCGGGGTCGGTCCCGTTGAAGCGGGCGCGGAGGCTGT
Organism: uncultured Bacteroidota bacterium; assembly: GCA_963740235.1. GTDB lineage: Bacteria > Bacteroidota > Rhodothermia > Rhodothermales > Rubricoccaceae > Rubrivirga. The sequence continues at coordinate 447,409 of CAVUDG010000005.1, read as the reverse complement.
GCGTCGTCGCCGGGTCGAGGTCCGGGTTGCCCGACGTGAGCAGGAGCGGGTTCGAGTTGTCGACCACGTCCTGGAGCTGCGTCGCCGACGGCGTCTGGGTCCGGGCGCGGTAGTCGAGGTCGAGCCGCTGGCCCTCGCCGAGCGGGAGCCGGAGGCGCGCCGAGGGCAGCACGGACCAGAACGAGCGGTCGACCTCGAACGAGGTCGCCGCGATCTGCTCGCCCTGGAGCCGCTCGTTCTGGACGTCGACGCCGACCTGGGCCGAGACGGCGTCGCGCCCGCGCGCGCCGTAGCGGTACGAGATCCCGCCGCGCTGGACCGCCGACTGCTGCGCGAACGCGCTCGTGTAGGCGGCGTCGGGGATGGTGTAGGCGCCGGTCTCGTCCGCCAGGAAGGCGAGCTGGTCGGACGAGCTCCACGACAGCTCGGGCTGGTAGCTGAGCTGGAGCTGGCCCGGGCCGACCGGCTCGGTGTAGCGGACCGTCGCGCCGACCGACCGCGTCAGGGCGTCGGCTGTCGAAGAGCTGGTCGGTGGCGGAGGCCGGGCGAGCGTCCGAGAACGCGTCGACCGTGGTCGTCTGCTGGCTCACGCCGGTCTGGTCGTCCGCTTCGCGTCGACGCCCACGGTGAGCGTGCGGCCCGCGGCGGCGAAGCGGTGGCGGAGGAGCACACTCGCCTCGGCCGAGAGCGCCGACGCGTCGACGGCGTCCGTCGTCAGGCTCTGGGCGAGCGCCTCGCCCGTCGGCGTCGACGTGAGGCCGGCGAGCGTGCCGGCGGTCTCGTTGCGCTGCGCCGTCAGCCTCGGCTCGACGACGAGCTGCGTCCGGTCCGAGAGGTCGACTTGCGCGCGGAGAGCGAACTGGTGGTTGGCGTTCGTCCCGTCCGAGGCGTCCGTCTCGGCGTAGCGCTGCGTGACGGCGTCGCCGGTCGTGTAGTCGCGCGTGAGCGAGGCGTCGAGGTCGTTGTCGGTCGTGTTGTAGACGTAGCTGCCGGTCAGGCTGAGGGCGCCGTTCATCAGCACGTCCGAGACGTTGACGCCGACCGCGTTCGTGGTGTTGAGACCGTCCTGGTCGGCGACCAGCAGGTCGCTCACGTCGGCGCTGTCGCCGCCTCGCGGGCCGCCCCCTCCGCCGCCGGCCTCCGCCGGCGCGCCGCCGCCGCCGCCCCGGCGGCCCGACGTGGAGCCGACGACGCCGAGCAGGTCCTCGGTCGCGAAGTTCTGCTGGTCCACGTTGTTGGAGATCGCGACGACGGTGATGCGGCGGTCGCCGTCGAACACGCTCACGTTGCCGCCGGTGAGGTACTCGCCCTGGGCGCCGGCGCCGGCGTAGGCGCGTCCGAACTGGCCGTTCTGCATGCCGGCGCGGGTCACGATGTTGACCGTCTTCTCGGCGTCGCCGTCGTCGAAGCCGGAGAAGCGCGAGGCGTCGCTGGCGCGGTCGAAGATCTGGATCTCCTGCACGATCTCAGCGGGGAGCGTGCTCAGGGCGCCCTGCACGTTCGTGCCGAAGAACTCGCGGCCGTCCACCAGCACGCGCTGGACGGTCTCGCCCTGCGCCGACACCGTCGCCGTCCTCGACGATCACGCCGGGCAGCTTGGCGAGCAGGTCCTGGGCCGTCGCGTCCGGGTTCACCGGGAAGGCGTCGGCGTTGAACGCCGTCGTGTCGCCCCGCACCTCGACGCGCTGGCGCGTCGCGGCGACCTCGACCTCGCCGAGCGCGGCGGCGTCGACGGCGAGCGCGAGCGGCCCGAGCGCGAGCGGCCCGCTCACCGTCAGGTCGCGCTCGACGGGCACATACCCCACGAACGAGACGCGGAGCCGGTAGGCGCCGGGCGCGACGGCGAGCCGGAACGATCCGTCGAGGCCGGCCGCCGCGCCCGTGCGCGTGCTGTCCGGTGCCTCGACGGACCAAGAGGACCGTGGCGCCCGGGAGCGGCTGACCGTCGGACGCGTCGAGGACGGTGCCGGTCACCTCGGCGGTCGTCTGGGCCGAGGCGGCCGAGGTGAACGCGACGACGAGGCCGACGCAGAGCGCGAAGCGGAGACAAGAGACAGGAGACATGGGATCGCAGAGAGATGTCGGCCCCGGGGCGGCGGGGCCGGCGGTGGAGGAGAGGGGCGGGCTAGCGGCCGTCGCTGCGCCGGCCGGTCCCGCGCTGCCCGTCGCCGCGCTGGCCGTCACGCGCCGCGCGAAGCGACTCGTAGCGTTCCATCTGCGCCGGCGTAAGGACGGCCGCGATCTGGCGCTGCATCTCGGCGCGCTGGGTCTCCCGCTGGGCGCGCATCGCCTCGCGGTCGTCGGGGCTGCCGCTGCGCCGGGTGCCCGGCGCGGGGCGATCCGCCTCCTGGGCCTCGAAGACCGCGCGGAGCCGCGTCGGCCTGGGCATCGGTGAGGTCGAGGGCCTCGTCGAGCTGGGCGACCTGCGCGCTCGACGCGGTCACCGTCGGCGCGCTGGGCGCGGGCCTGGGCGGAGGCCGCCTGCGGCAGCGTGAGGAGCCCGACGAGGGCGAGGCATCCCGAGCGCACGGCGGACCGCGACGGCCTTGCGCTGGGAGAACGGTCTGCGGGGTCGGGACGGGCGGGTCATGGGGCTGGGGGAGGTGCGGGCGGCGAGGCTCCGCGGGTGTGGGGGCTCAACGGCGACGTCCCGAGCCGTCGATGCGGCCGAATCGCCGAAGTGCAGGCTGGCGACGTGACGTGCAGCGTCGGTCGGGCGGGGCATCGCGGAGGGTGCGCGACGGCCTTAAAGTGCTCATTTTGCACCCCCCGTGCGTCACAGAGCTGTCCCGAGTGCCCGTGGTGCCGCCGGCGGCAGCGTCGGTGCGCCGACCTGCAGCGGGCGCGGGCTGACGTGCAGATGCCGGCCCCACGAGCGTGTCGCCAGCGGCCGGAGTGTGTCGGTTCTGTCACGGTCCCGCCCAGGGCCGCGCGGCTAGCGGCCGGTAAGCCTCGCCTCCAGGTCCTCGCGGCGCCCGCGCGCGACCGCCAGCCGCGTCCCGTCGTGGAGCCGGACGGCGTAGTCGCCCTGGCGCCCGACCAGGAGCGACTCGATCCGGTCGAGCCGGACGATCGTCGAGCGGTGGATGCGGACGAAGAGGGCCGGATCGAGCCGGTCCTCGAGGTCCTGCATCGAGTCCCGGACGAGGAACGTCTCGTCGCCCGCGTGGACCTCGACGTAGGCGTCGGCCGCGGCGACGTAGTCGACGTCCGCGACGGGGACGTAGCGGACGCGCCCGCGCGACTCGACCGCGATCCGGGCGGGGTAGGTCGGTGCGGGCGGGCCGCGGCCAGGAGCGCCCGGAGCCGCTCGTCGAGGTCGTCGCCCGGAGTCGCCAGCCTTGCCGACGGCCTGGCGGGCGCGCCCGAGCGCCTGGCGGAAGCGGTCGGCGGCGTACGGCTTCAGGAGGTAGTCCACGGCTGCCAGCTCGAACGCCTCGACGGCGTGGCGGTCGTAGGCCGTCACGAACACGACGACCGGCATCGCCTCCGGTCCGATCTCGCGGAGCACCTCGAGCCCGGTCATCCCCGGCATCTGGACGTCGAGGAACACCAGGTCGGGCCGGAGCGCGCGGATGAGCCCGGCCGCCTCGGTGCCGGTCCCGGCCTCGCCGACCACGTCGACGCCGTCTTCCCGAGCCAAGAGGTCGAGAACGCGTTGGCGGGCGGGGGGCTCGTCGTCGGCGACGAGGACGCGGAGGTCAGGCATCGGGAGCTGCGAGCGGACGGGTAGGGAGTTCGACGACGGCGACGGCCCCGCCGTTCGGGCCCCGTTCGAGACGAAGCCGGCGGCGTCGCCGTAGAGCGCCAGGAGCCGGTCGCGCGTGTTGGCGAGGCCGACGCCGGTCCCGCGCACGATCCCGTCCGGCCCGGGTCCGTTGTCGGCGATGGCGAGGTAGAGCCGGGCGTCGGAGGGCGTCCCTTTGCGCCGGGCCGTCACGGCGATCCGGCCCTGCGTGCCGACCGGCGACCGACGCCGTGCTCGACGGCGTTTTCGACAAGTGGCTGCAAGAGGAGCGGGGGGACGGGCACGTCGAGCGCGTCGGGGTCGACGTCCTCCTCGACCGCGAGCGTGTCGCCGAACCGGGCCTGCTGGATGGCGAGGTAGTCGCGCAGGAGCGCGAGCTCCTCGGCGAGCGGGACCTCGGGCCGGGCGTCACCGTCGAGCACGCGCCGCAAGAGCGCCGCCAGTTGGGCGAGCATCGTCTGGGCGCGCTCGGGGTCGCGCTCGACGTAGGCGCTCACGGCGTTGAGCGCGTTGAACAGGAAGTGCGGGTTGAGCTGCATCCGGAGCGCCGAGAGCCGGGCGTCGGTGAGCTGGCGCGTGAGCTCGGCGCGGTCGGCCTCCAGCCCGGCCCGCTCGGCCTCCAGCCGCGCCGCCTCGGTCTCGCGGTCGACCGCCCGGACGGCGTAGTCGCGCGCGAACCCGGTCGCGAGCACGCCGGCGTAGATCACGAACTCGTCCACGAAGAAGAGGTGGCGGACCGCGAACAGCGGGTCAGAGCCGCTCCGGACCCGACGGCCCCGCCCCCCGGGTCCGCGGGGGAGCTGGTCGAGCACGCCGAGGTCCTCGAGGCCGATGGAGGAGCACGGAGCGGCCGAGCTCGATGGCGGCGGCCAACCCGAAACCGACAGCGAGCAGCGCCGCCAGCCGACGCCACACCCGCCCGCGCTCGAGAGGGAAGCGGCGGGCGAGCGCGAACACGACCGGCGTGAGCGCGATCCAGACCGCGTACTCGGCGACGGTCCCGACGACGCCGCTCGGGCTGAGGGCGACGAACCCGAGCGGGCCCATCGCCCGGCGGACGAGGAGGAGGCCCGTCAGCAAGACCCAGAACGCCGTCGTGGCGGCGAACTCGGCGCGGGCGGACCAGGGGGCGTGGGAGGGGCGGGGCATGGTGGGACCAAGCTAGAGGATTCGGTCCGGTGCCCCACGACGCGAGGCTGCCGTTCGCGGAGCTCCGCTGCACGTGGCCCGCGCGGCTGCCGCCGACGGTCGGCCCTCGGCGGGGAAGCGGAGTGCGCTCGTAATTGGCCGCGAGGGTGTGGCGCCCGCAGCGACGGTGGCCTCCGCGTCCGCCAGTCGCACGCCGAGGGTGTCGGGCCCAGCGGAGGGGACGAGTCGCTTCGGCCGGCGCGGAGGGCCGACGCGGTAGAGGCGGACGACGCCCGCGCGGCCCCTCAGCCCGACCTCGCCGACCATCTCGGCCTCGACGTCGTCCGGCAGCGGCGCCAGTGCCAGCGCCGCCTCCGACGCCAGGAGCCGCGCGCCGAGCGCGTGGCACTGCCCCTCGATCCGAGCCGCCACGTTGACCGCGTCGCCCGTGTGGACGATGTCCTTCTTGAGCTGGCCGACCTCGGCCGTCACCACCTCGCCCACGTGGAGCCCCGCCTTGTAGGCCGGCACCTCGCCGTAGCGTCTCCCGGTAGTGGTCGGCCCGCTGGCGGATGGCCTCGTCGAGGAGCAAGAACGTCTCGACCGGGCTGCCGCGCCAGCCGCCCGTCGCGGACGCGCCACGTCACCACGACCTCGTCGCCGACGTACTGGTAGATCCGCCCGCCCGTCGCCAGGATCGGCGCGGCGACGTCGGCGAAGAAGTCGTTCTTGAAGGCGTGGTAGTCGGCCGGGCCGAGGCGCTGGGCCAGGCCCGTCGAGTCGGTGAGGTCGAGGAACAGGAACGCCCGCTCCTCGCGCACCGGGACGCGGTACCGGCCGAGGAACAGTGCCGACAGCGTGCCCGGTCCGAGCACCAGTCGGACCTGCCGGGCGCCGTTGACGACGACGCTCGCGAGCGCGACGAGCCCCAGAACGACGGCGTTGCGGGGCTGGGTCGCGAAGCGTCGCGAAGTCGTCGCTCGCGTACGCCTCGATGACCCCGTCCCCATTCTCCCGGGCGCCCCACCCGAACGTGGCCACCAGCACGAGAGCCGTCACGCCGACGTAGAACGCCGTCCGCAACGCGACGGCGGGGACCGGCGCGAGCCGCAAGCCTCGGCGAGGGAAGAACGAGAGCTCGAACCACGCGCTCCCGAGCCCGAGCGCGACGCCGACCGCGGCGTTGACCTCCTGGCTCGGTGCGTCGAAGACGGCGGCGGCGACGGCGAACGAGACGACCGTCCAGGCCAGGACGAACCCGGTCACCGAGGCGAGGGTCTGCGCGAGCGGAGCGGCGGGAGAAGGGGTCGTCAGCGTGGGGTGCGGCATGCGGGGCGTGCGGCCTTGATGTCTGCGAGCGCCGATCAGCGCCCGCTGGCCTCACCGGCAGTACGTCTCGGTCACGCCGGTCGCGTCCGACGCGCTGCTCGAAGAACGTGAACGCCCAGCAGTCACGCGCCGCGTCGGTCTGCTCGTACTCGACGGCGGCCGTGCCCTCGGCCGAGCCCGTGTACGCGTCGAACTCGAGCCGCCAGACGCCGTCGTTCTCCGACCACGCGGTCACGTTCGTCGCGACGGGCTCGCCGGCCGTCGTTCCGAAGGGCACTGGGCTGCCCTGCGGCCGCCCGCGGAACGGCACGTTGATCTGGCGGCTCCGGTCGAACGTCGCGCGGTGGCACCCCAGCACGTACGGGGGCGTCGCCGTGGTGAAGTAGGCGAAGGAGCCGTCGTCGAACCGGTAGGCGTTGCACAGGTCGAGGCTGGCCGCGGACCCTCCGGGGAGCTCGTTCCAGTCGGTGTACCGACCGCGACCGTAGTAGTCGGTGCCGCCGGTGCCGTAGTAGATCGGCGCGCCGTCCAGGCTGAACGCGATCGGCGTGGAGACGTCGTGGCGCGAGAGCAGGCAGACCGGGGCGTAGTGGTAGTGGTAGTCCTCGCCCTGCCCCGAGTGGCCGCCGCACTGGTCGAGCTCCCCCTGCACCACGGTGTCCGACCTCGGATCGTACCGCGTCGGGTCGATCTCTGGGTCCGGCCGGGCCTCGTAGTGGAAGATCGGGACGCCGTCGACGGCGACGGCGATGGGGCCGATGCCCGACGTGTGGCCGTAGTCGTCGAGCCACTCCGGGTCGCGCGGCAGGCGCCAGTCCATCGCGTACGGGATGGCGACCCGCTGAATCCAGGACGTGATCCCGACCATCGCCCGGTCCCGCTCGTCGGCCGGGTCCATCTCCGGGAGGCCCATCGAGGCGATGCGCAGCGAGCCGTCGTCGCAACTCGCGTCGGCGAGGTCGCTGTGGGCGGCGAAGGCCGCCAGCACCTCGTCACAGGACAGGTCGCCGGTCGTCGCGGTGGGCGTGTCCGGTGAGCCCCGGCCTCCGGTGGTGCGCAGGGCTCGCACCCTGCGAGCGCGAGGGCGCCGACGACGGCGAGAAGGTGGCGAACACGCGTCGGGTTCATGGGACTGGGGCTGCGGGATGGGTTCGGACGGTCTACTGCCGGCGCGGGCGGCCGACGCTGACGGCGAGGCTGAGACGCGCGCCACTCACGGTACGACGCGACCTGCGCCTCGGTCAGCACGGCCTCGATCTGGCGGTCGACCTCGGCGCGCTGCGCGTCCCGGTCGCCGCCGCCCTGTCCGGGGGGTCCGCCCTGCCCACCCTGCCCGCCTCGGGCCGGTCGGCGGGACGGTTGGCCTCTTGGGCGACGAGGATGGTGCGGATGCGATCGGTCTGGGCGTCGGTGAGGTCGACCGCCGTCGTCGAGCGACGCGACCTGTCTGGTCGACGCGGTCGTCGTCGTCGGGGGGGTCGCGCGACGAGGCGCACGCGGAGAGCGAGAGCCCGAGCGCACGACGGCCAGGGCGCGACGAAGCGGAAGGGTCCGGGATGGAAGGGATCAGACGTGGGAGTGCGTGTGGGTCACGGTTGCGGGAGACCGAGCGCGAAGAGGAGCCGAGCCGACGAAGGCGACGAGGGCGAGCAGGCCAGCAGCCCGACGACGCCCAGTCCGAGCGCCCACCGCGGCCGCGGCGGACGCGAGGTGCCGCGATCCGAGTGCGCGGCTGCCGGCGCCAGCGGGACCGAGGCGGTCCAGCCGTCGGTGTCGGAGAGCACGGCGCGCGTCGTCGCCTCGCCCTGGCGGACGTGGACAACGGTCTGCTGGCCCTCGACGCCGTCGAAGCTCTCGACCGTTACGGACAGGTCGCGCGCGCCGTCGGGGAGCTCGGCGACGAACTGGGCATCCGACTGGTGGCCACCCAGGCGGAGCCCGACGTCGCCGACCGTCAGCGGCGCGCCGTCGGCCGCCAGGCGAAGCGTCCGGCGGAGGTGGTCGGCGACGAGCGCCTGGTAGCCGTCGGCTTCGGCGTCGACCGCGTGGCCGGCGGCGTGCTTCGAGCGCGTGCGTGGAGCCCGGCCTGCGTGACGGCGACGTGGACCGTCACGAGGGACCCGACCACGTCCATCTCGACGGCGGCCGAGCGGGCGTCATGGGCGAGGGCGCTCGGGGCCAGGAGCGCGAGCGTCAGGGCGAGGAGGCGGCCTCATCGGAACGTGAAGGCCTGCGACGCCGAGGCGCCGACGACGCACGACGGCACGTTCGGGGCGTCGGTCGCCGAGACGTGGTAGTGGTAGACGCCGTCGGCGTAGTCGGCCGTGGCGGACGTGTGGCCGCCGCAGGAGTCGAGGCCCGTCGGCATCCCGGCGGCGTCCTGGGAGGCGTAGACCGGGTAGCCGTCCTTGGCGAACCCGACGAGCGCCGTCGTGCTCTGGGCGACCGCCGTGCAGCGGACGTCGGCGATCCCGTTGGCGTCGAGGACGCTGTTCATCTCCTCGGCGCCGAAGTGCCAGTGGAGGTACCCGCGCGGGTCGATGTGGCCGCCGCAGCCGCCGATGGACGGGATGTTGCCGCCCCGCGCGACGACGGACGGCGGCGTGCCCGCGAACGGGATGCCGTCGAGGGAGAGCCCGATGAAGTCGACCTCGCCGATCAGCGTCGGGCGTGCTCAGGCGCGAGGGCACGGCCGGGACCAGGTACGTCAGCGTCAGGCCGTCGTCGGGCACGGCTTCGAGGCACGCCGGGCTCGGCCCCCCGCCCGCCCCGGCGCCGGGGTTGGCGACGCTCACGTTTCCGTCGGCGTCGACGATGTCGTAGCCGTCGGCCTCCATCGCGTTCCACAGCTCGGCCTTGAGCGCCTGGAAGCCGGGGTTCGTCGTGCCGTCGTAGAACCCGACCCCGCCGACCTCGGTGATCGTCTCGGGGCAGTACGGGCCGTCTTCGAGCGGGTTGGCGCCGAACGAGACCTGGTAGCACTGCGCGGCCGTGCCGTCGGTCAAGGTGCAGTCGACGAGCGTCGGCGGCGCTGACGACGTTCGAGGCGTCGAGCAGCGACGGGTCGAAGACGGTGTCGCCGCTCGCGGTCGGGGTGTTGCCGCCCGAGGCGCAGGCGGCGATGCCGCCCGCGAGGGCGAGCGTGAGAGTCAGGGCAGCGAGCCGGTGCATGAGGAAAGCAGGTGGGTGTCCCAGTCTCGGGAGACGATGTCCAGACCCCGTGCAGCCGGATCGCTCCACCGGCCGCCGCGGCGAGCCCTAGACCCCGCTACCGATCCGTCGCCTCAGAGCCGCCCTTCAGCCGCAGGCTCCCGATGCCGGCGATCCCGCCGACCTCGTAGGCGGGCGTCGCCCCGGACCGCGAGGCGACGTAGGCCGCGAGTCGGCTGGCCGCGTCGAGCACCGCGTCGCTGCCGAGTCCGGCGAGATGCCCCGAGAGCAGCGCCGCTAGAAAGGCGTCCCCCGCTCCCACGGCGTCCTTCACCTTCACCGGGTAAGCCGCGCGCTCCGCCCACGCCCCCCGGTCCCACAGGGCGCTCCCATCCGCCCCGCGCGTGACGCAGACGGCGCGGCAACCAAAGCGGCGGGCCAGCGCCTCGGCCTGCTCACGCAAGGAGCCCGAGACGCCGTCCCAGCCGCCGATCTCGGCCAGCTCTACCTCGTTGAGCTTGACGACGTCGGCCGCCGCCAGCGACGACTCCACGACGCTCCGCGGGGTGTAGGGCGGGCGGAGGTTCACGTCGAGCACCGCCAGCGCGCCGGCGTCGCAGAGCGCGCGAACCGTCCGCCGCGCGGTCTCCTGGCGCTGCGCGAGCGTGCCGAACACGACGGCCGACGCCCCAGACGCCCGCTCCGAGAGCGCGCCGGTGAGCGCGAGCGCGTCCCACGCGACCGGCTGCTCGATGACGTAGCTCGGGTGCTCCGCGCCGTCGTCGAAAGAGACCTGGACGAAGCCGGTCTCGAGCGCCGAGTCGACCTGGACGAGCTCGGTCGCCAGGCCGCGGTCGTTCATCCGGCGCAACGCCTCGCGGCCGAGCCGGTCGTCGCCCACGCGGCTCACGACGGCGACGGCCTCGCCCAAGGCGTGGAGGTGGAACGCCACGTTGAGCGGCGCGCCGCCGAGGAAGAGCCCCTTCGGGAGCGCGTCCCACAGGACCTCGCCCACGCACAGGATCTCGCCGGTTCGGGTCGTGCGGGTCATGTCAGGCGAGGGCGGTCATGCACTCGCGGACGTCAGCCGCGGCGTACACCTGGCGCACGAGGTCGGCGTACCGCTCGGCGAACCGCTCCGACTGGCGGAGGTCGCCGAAGACGGCTTCCAGCCTGAGGAACGACAGGGCGTCGTCGGCCGTCCCGCGCGCGGCCCGGTGGAGATCGTCGCGCATCGGGTCCTGGATGTCGAGCGGCTCGCCGGTCTTGCTGGCCTGTTTGTCGCTGTAGACGCACCACGCGGCGACGACGAGCGCGGCGTGGTCGATGCTCCCGCCCGAGGCGAGGTTCGCCCGGACCGTAGGCAGCACGAACTTGGGCACCTTGTCCGAGCTGAACGAGCAGATCCGGGCCACGCTGTCCCGGATGGCCGGGTTACCGAACCGGCTCACCAGGGTCTCTTGGTAGGCGCCCAGGTCCACGCCTGGGACGGGGTCGAGGGGTGGCGCCGCCTCCCGATCCAAAAAACGCCGCAGGAACGCCGCGAACACAGGGTCGGCGACGCAGGCGTCGATGGTGTCGAAGCCGTGAACGGCCCCGAGCAGGCCGACGACTGAGTGCCCGGCGTTCAAGAGCCGGAGCTTCATCTGCTCGTACGGCCCCACGTCGTCCACAAACGTGACGCCCACCGATGCCAGGTCGGGCCGCCCGTTGCAGAAGCGGTCCTCGACGATCCACTGGAGGAATGGCTCGCACGGCACGGGCCACGCGTCGCGCACGCCGTACGTCTCCTCGACGAAGCGGACGTTGGCAGGGTCGGTGACCGGCGTGATCCGGTCGACCATCGTGTTCGGGAACGTCACCTCGCGCTCGATCCAGCCCGCCAGGTCGGCGTCCAAGCGGCCGGCGAAGGCGAGCAGCATCCGGCGGGTGAGGTCCCCGTTGTGCTGGACGTTGTCGCACGACATGACGGTAAACGGGCCGACGCCGGCGTCGCGCCGCTGGCGGAGGGCGGACGTCAAGAAGCCGTAGACCGTCCGCGGGTCGTCGGGATGCGCCAGCTCGTGCTGGATGTCCGGGGCGTCGAAGTCGAAGTCGCCCGTAGTCTCGACCACGTTGTAGCCGCCTTCGGTGATGGTGAGCGAGACGATCCGCGTGCCGGGGTGGGCCAGCCGCGCGACGGCCGCCTCGCCGTCGTCCGTGGCGAGGATGAACTCGGTGATCGAGCCGATGACCTGGCCCTCGGTCGTCCCGTCGGGGTGCTTGGTGAGGAGCGTGTAGAGGCCGTCCTGTGCGGCGAGCGCGTCGCGCATCCGGGCGTCTCCCTCGCGCAACCCGATTCCGCAGATGGCCCACTCGGCGGCGCCCTCGGCCAGCAGGCGGTCGACATAGACGGCCTGGTGCGCGCGGTGGAAATTGCCGACCCCGATGTGGACGATGCCCGTCTGGAGCCCGTCCCGATCGTAGGTGGGGACCGCTAGGCCGTCGGGCAGGGCGGAGAGGGTGTCCTGGCGTAGTCGAGGGGTGCTCATGGGTCTAGGAGTGTGCAGTCGCCTTCTGCCGGCGCATGGCCACGTACGCCGTCGCGAAGTAGACGAGGGTGCAGACGAACCCGTAGCGGTAGAAGGCGTCCCGGTTCGCCTGGTACGAGGCCGTGTCCGAGCTGCCGAGCAGGGTGACGGCGGCGAACGACAGCGCGACCACCAAGGCCGCGACGGCGACGACCCGGAGCGCCAGCGCGAGCGCGTCGCGCCGGGCTTGCACGGGTGCCGCCTCCGACGGCAGTGCCGCGACGGCCTGCTCCGGCGTGACGACCGGCCCGTCGGCGGTCCGCGCGCCTGCGCGCGCCGCCAGGGCCGTGTACGCCACGACCGTGAACAGCCACACGGGCACGAAGATGTAGTAGAACGAGACCGCTCCGGTCACGTCGAGCAGGGCACCGAGGGCGAGCCCGAGCCCCCACGACGCGATCGCCGGGACGTTGCGCGCGAGCCCTTTCCGGGCCACCCAGTACCGCTTGAGCCCGACGCGGGGGAACACCTGGTGCTCGGCGAACACGATGGCGCCCACCGGCACGACCAAGAGCCCGGCATAGACCAAGAGCGGCAGGATCGTCGAGAACACGAACGGGAAGCACGCGATGACGACCGTGGCGAGGCCGACCACGAGCGTCGTCCGCTCCCGAGTAAAGCGGGGGAAGATGGCCTGCGCGGCAAGCCCGGCCCGGTAGAGGTTGGCGTTGGCCGTCGTCCACCCGGCCACGATCACGATGACGAAGCCCGAGAGGCCGAGGGCGTAGTAGGCCACGTCGCCGGGGTCGAGCTCGACGATCTGCTGCCCCAGGAGCACGCCCGCCCCGGCGCCCATGATGCCCGCCGCGATCCAGGCGACGTAGTGGCCGAACAGCATGCCTGAGGCCGTCATCAGCCCGTACCACTTCTTCTTGGCGAAGCGCAAGAGCGCCATGTCGATCAGGCCGACGTGCGTGATCGAGTTGGCCGCCCACGCAAAGCCGGTCACCTCCAGGAGCCCGATGCCGGGCTCGCCGTCGCTGGTGACGCCGGTCCAGATCGACCCGCTCCCGATCTCGAGGAAGTCGCCCCAGCTGGTCACGACGGTCGTCCCGATGACGGCCTCGGCGAGCGCCGGCAGGAGCACCAACGCGCCGCTGACGAACATGGTGAACAGCCACGGCGCGCAGATGTCCGCGAAGTCCGAGACGGTCTGGAACCCGAACGTGGCGACGAGCACCACGACGGCCCCGACCGCCAGCACGACGAGGACGAACCAGGCGTTCGTAGGGTACCAGTCCAGCTGGGCGGGGATGTCGAGGGCGAACCGAACGGCCGTGGCCGAGACCGTGATCATGGCCGCCGAGATGACCGTGAAGATGACGACGTTGGCCCAGTTGTAGAGCTTCGTCATCGAGTCGCCCGCGATCCGGCCGAGGTAGGTGTACAGGCTCAGCCGGGTGTCGACGGCGATGGGCGCCGTGATGAGCGTCCAGCTCAAGATCGCCAGGACGTTGCCGATCAGGAGACCCAGCAGGATGTCGCCCGTCCGCGCGCCGAGCGCGACGAACGTGGCGCCGATCACGAACTCGGTCGCCGCGACGTGCTCGGCGGCGTAGAGCCCCAGGAAGTGGGGCCAGCTGCGGAGCCGGTCGGCGGAGACGGGGGCCTGTTCGGTGTTCATGGGCTCGGGAGCGGTCGGGGCCTCGGATGCGGCCTGCCGGTGGGGCCGGACCGTAATGGGTGGAGCGTACGAAGCGCTTCCAGTCTCGGTCCTACTTGTGCAGATCTCGTGCAGGTCCCGCGCCTCAGCGCGACCGAGGGGTCCTCGGTTGCTAGAGGGGGCAGAAACGCGCCGCGCCCACCCCGAGGCGTCTCGGGGTGAGCGCAGCCGCTGGCGGTCGTCGTCGCCCGTCGCGAGACGGCCGCGTCGCGCGTCAGGACGTGACGGCCGTGATGACCGACGACAGCGTGACGGTCTCCAACAGGCTCGCGCCGCTCACCGTCCCGCCGTCGAACAGCACGCTGGTCGTGCCGCCCGAGGCCGTCCCGCCCCGGTACAGGCTCGCCGCGTCGCCGGTCGAGAGCCACGGCGCCGAGATCACCAGCGACTGGAACGCCTTGCCCGGCGCGACCGCCAGCGCCTCGCTGCCGTCCTGGAGCGAGATCACGGTCCCGGCCGACTGCTGCGACGAGAACGTCACGACGACCGAGGGCTGGGTCGACGACGCGCTCGGCGTCTGGGCCTGCCGCCCGGCCGCGCCCGCGGCCACCAGTACGCCGCCCGTGATCGTGATGTCGCCGTTGGCGTCGAGCGCGCCCTGCTCCGGCTGCGTGCCCGGGAGGGGGCCGCTGACGGCGATGCACCCGCCGGTGATCGAGAGCGACCCGTTCGAGTCGAGACCGTCGTTGCCCGACGTCACCGTGACGCGGCCGCCGTTGAACACCATGTCGTACGGGTCGACGGCGCCCTCGACGCCGTTCGCGTCGTCGTCGTCGCCGGAGAGGTTGAACCCGTCGTCGCTCGCGGTCACGTCGATGGTGCCGCCGTTGACGACCAGGTCGCCCAGGACGGCCTCGATGCCCTCGTAGCTATCGGTCACGGTGATCTCGCCGCCGTTGATCGTCAGGTCGAGGTTCGAGTGGATGGCGTCGTCGGCCGTCGCGATCTCGATCACGCCGCCGTTCAAGACGACTTGGCCGTCCGAGTGGACGCCGTCGTCGCTCGCGTCGATCGTGAGCGTGCCGCCGTCGACCAGGGCTAGGGCGCCGGCCTTGAACCCCTTGGTGGAGGCGTCGCCGGGCGTGACGCTGGCGCCTCCGCCCGAGCGCAGGGTCAGGGTGCCACCCGTCATGAGCGCGTCGGTCTCGGCCGACAGGGCGTCGCCGTCGGCGTCCACGGTGATCGTGCCGCCCTCGACAAGCAGGTAGCCCAACTCGGCGTCGCCATCCTCGTCGGACTTGAGGCCGTCGCCGCCCGCCGTGATGTCGAACGTGCCGCCGCGGACGACGAGGTAGTCCTTGCCGCGGATGCCCTCGTCGGGCGCCGTGACGGTGATCGTGCCGCCGGCGATGACGAGCCCGTCCTTGCTCGTGATACCGTCTTCGAAGTTGGCGGTCACCGTCAGCGAGCCCGTCCCGCCGATGGACAGGTCGTCGTCGCTCCAGACGGCCGCGTTCTGCTCGACGGCGTCGGCGTAGCTGGCGCCGTCGGTGACGGAGTTGGTGGTGCCCGCAGCCAGGATCAGGACCGTCTTGTCGCCCTCGTCCACCCGGATGCCCGAGTCGGTCGAACTGGTGATGCTGGCGCCGTCGAGGACGAGTTGGACGGTGCCGTCGTCGGGCGAGTTGACGACGATCTGGCCGTCGGAGAGCGTCCCGCTCACGACGTAGGTGCCGGGCGAGTCCACGGTGACGACCGCGCCGCTGGCGGACGCGCCCGAGCCGGTGACCGTCGCCGAGGTGCCGGCGAGCGCGATGGTGGTCGCCGTCGCGGCGTCGTAGGTGTAGTCGGCCGCGTCCTCGTGGTCGGCCGCGTTCTCCGCCAGCGCGTCGGTGGCCGTGAACGGGGTGGCGTTGACGCCGCCGGCGTCGCACGAGAGCGACGCTAACGTGATCAAGGCATCGCCGTCATCACCGGGGGAACTGCTGTCGCAAGCGGCCAAGGTCAGGGCAAGGGCCGGGAGGGCCCAACGGAGAAGAGCGTGCATGGCGGGGAGTGGGGTTTGGTCCCCCTAGGTTCGGGAGCCGATGTCCAGACCCTGTGCAAGCCCTATGTCGGAAGTGTCACGGCGCCTGCCACTCGGGCAGCATGACCGTCACCGTCGTCCCAGCGCCAGGTGCGCTCACAGCCCCCACGGTCCCACCCATCGCCTGCGCCAGCGCGCGGACGATGCTCAGCCCTAACCCAGCGCCGCTGCCCGAGCGCGACCCATCGCCCTGAACCGACCGCTCGAACACCGTAGGCAGCACCTCCTCCGGAATCCCACTGCCCGTGTCCGAAACCCCGATCTCGACGGCGTCGGTCGTCGCACGGGCTGAGAGCGTGACCCGGCCACCTGCAGGCGTGTGGCGGAGCGCGTCGGTGACCAGGTTTCGTCGAGAGTCTGCGCCAGTCGGTCGGGGTCGGCAGAGAGATCGGGAGCGTGCGCCTCGACCGGGATCTCGACACCCACCGTCCCGGCCCAGGCCTCGAACGCCGCGGCCGACTGGCGGAGCGCGTCGGCGGGGTCCACGCGGACCGAGTGAACTGGCAACTCCCCCACGTCGGCCAGCGCCAACGAGTGGAACGACTCGACCAGCCGCGCCAGCCGCTAGGCCTGGGCACGGGCCGCGCCGATCCGCTCGGGCGTGGCTTGCAGCGCCCCGCTCACGATGAGCTCCAGCGTCCCGAGCGCCGTCGTCACGGGCGTACGCAGGTCGTGGGACACGTCGGCCGTCATCCGGTGGCGGAGCGCGGTCGCCTGGGCGAGCCGGGCGCTCATGGCGTTGAAGGCGTCGGCGAGCGCGCCCACCTCGTCGGTCCGCTCGACCTGGACCGTCCGGCCGAGGTCGCCGTCGGCGATCCCGCGCGCGGCGTCGGTGAGCCGCCGGAGGGGGGAGGGCGGTCCGCCCGGCGAGCCAGACGCCAACCCCGAGCGCGACCGCGAGCGCGACGACGAGCGCGGTCGTGGACGAGGCGATAAAGCGTGCCTCGGGGCTGGATGCCGGGAAGTCCGCCAGGGCCGCCGTGGCGTCGCCCGGGACGAATGCCGTCCCGACCCGGCGGCCATCGACCACGACCGCTTCCCCGGCCCCGAGCTCGCTCGGCGCGAGAGCGTCGCCGGCGGCGTGCCCGTCGAACGGGCGAACGACGGTCCCCTCGGCGTTGGCCAGTCCGAACCCGATGCCTCGGCCAAGGGCGGCCGGGGGGGGGGAGCCCCCTGCGCCCAGGCGGTTCGGCTCCGGGCGGAGGCTCGGCTCCGGGTGGCCGGTCGGGTCTCGGCCGCGGCCCGGCCCCCAGCGGTGCGTCCGCCGTTCGAACGCTTGCGAAGTCCTCGGCAGTGACTGCCCCGGAGGCTCGGGCGACGGACTCGGCGTCCTCGACGAACGCCTCGAACGACTCCTCGACCACGAACCGTTCGAAGGCCCGCGCCGTCGAGACGCGGACGGCTAGGGCGACCAGGACCGCCTCCAACACGCACACGGCCATGAGCGCCAGCGTCCACCGCGTGCGGAGCGACCGGAACGCGCGCGTCACGACCGGACGGGCGGCCCGAACCGGTACCCGACGCCGAACACGGTCTCGACGTGCGTCGGGGCGCTGGGGTCCGGCTCGACCTTCGCGCGCACGTTGCGGACGTGGGAGTCGACCGTCCGCTCGGAGCCGTCCTCCAGGCCCAACACGTCGAGCAGGTCGGCGCGGGAGAGCGCCCGGCCCGACGCCTCCATCAGCGCGTGCAAGATGGTCCGCTCGGCGGGCGTCAGGTCGACGGGTCGGCCCCGGACGGTCGCCCGGTGCGCCCCGACGTCGAAGAGGACGTCGCCGCCCTGGAGCACGTCGCCGCCCCGCCGCGCGCGCCGCAAGACGGCCTCGACGCGGGCGGCGACCTCGTGGAAGCTGAACGGCTTGGTCACGTAGTCGTCGGCGCCGAGCCCGAGCCCCTCGACCTTGTCGGCCTCGTCCGCCCTGGCCGTCAGCAGGATGACCGGCGTTTGGCCGTCGCGGCGGAGCTGGCGGACGACCTCGAGGCCGTCGACCCACGGCATCATCACGTCGAGCAGGACCAGGTCGGGCGCGTGCTCGCGCGCCGCCGCCAGCGCCTGCATCCCGTCGGCCGCCGTGACGACGGCGTAGCCCTGGGCCTCGAAGAAGTCGCGGAGCAGGTCGCGGATCGCGGTCTCGTCCTCGGCGACGAGCAGGGTCGAAGGTGTCAGCGGACGACGGTGAGGGTCTGCGTCAAGGTCGCCCCGTCCACCTGCAAGCGTGCCAGGTACGTTCCGGCGGCGACGCCGGAGGCGTCCCACTGGACAGTGATCTCGCCCGACTGCGTGCCGTCGAGAAGCGTTGCGACGTGTCGGCCCGTCACAGCGAACACTTCGAGGCGCACATCAGCTGGCGGCTGCAGCCGGACGCGGAACGCGGTCGCGCTCCGGACCGGGTTCGGACCGGCGAGGGAGAACTCCGCCGGGGCGGGCGCGGGGTCCGCTGCTGCCGTCGAAACAGCGAACGGGTCGGACCAGCGTGGATCGGTCGCCAGCGTCTCGTCGGTCAACGTCCCGAGGAAAGCGACGAGGGCGGCCCGCTCGGCGGCGCTGAAGTTGAGGCGGATCGGCTGCCCATTCCGCTGCTGCAGGCGGTTGTCGAGGCCGGGGCTGGGCTGGATGCCTGTGCTGTAGTGGCGGACGACCTCGTCGAGCGTCGCGAACCGGCCGTCGTGCATGTAGGGCGCCGTGAGCGCGATGTTGCGGAGCGAGCTGGTCTTGAACCTGCCGTCTCCGGCGCCGGGGTCGGTGACCGTGGCGTCGAGACCGTTGTTGCGCGCCTGGTCGCCGACGAACAGGTCGGTCGCGTGGCATTGGGAGCACTGCCCCCGCCCGAAGAACAGCTGGAGCCCTTGGTTCTGCTGGGCCGTGAAGCCAGGGAGCGCCCGGCCCGGCTGTCCGCCCTGCGCTTGCCGTGCGCCATCGTAGCGGCTGTTCGGCGCGACGATGGAGCGGACGAACTGGGAGAGCGCGCGCGAGACGCGGTCGGCCGTGACGGCGGGCGTCCCGAAAGCGTCGGCGAACAGGTCGGGGTAGAACGCCGTGGCCGCCAGCCGGGCCTCGACCTCGGGCAGCGTCATGCCCATTTCGACGTGGTCCTGGATGGGGAGCAGCGTCTGGTCCTCCAGCGTCGCGGCGCGCTCGTCCCAGAAGTAGCGGCCATTCCGGTGGTACCGTGCGAACGCGAGCCCCATCGAGTTCCGGTCCGTCGTCCCGCCCTCGAATCCGGTGCTCAGGCGGTCCGGGTCCGAGAACCCGCGTGCCTGGAGGTGGCACGAGCCACACGAGAGGGTCTCGGTTCGCGAGAGCCGGACGTCGTAGAACAGCACGCGCCCGAGCGTCGCGGCCGCGTCCGTGATCGGGTTGGCATCCGGCGTGTTGTCCTCGCCACGGACGTCGCGGACATCGAGGTAGCCCGGCAGCGCGATGCCATCATAGTCGTACGGCGTGGCCGGGAGCACGGGGTCGGTGGCGGCGCGGTACGAGAACGCGCCGAGCACTACGCTCAGTGACGAGAGAGCGAGGACGGTGAGGCGACGCATCGGGGGAGAGGGTGAGCTCCCGTCAGGATGGTCCGGAGTTGTCCAGAATCTGTGCAGGCGGGGGGGCACGAATCTCGCCCCCCGGCCCATCCACCCTGCCCACCTCGGCACCGAGGCGGGCGGAGTTGAGGGGTCGAGGCGGCTCAGCGCACCACGTTCATCGTCCTCGTCTGGGAGGAGCCGCCAGCCTGAACCCTGTAGAAGTACAGGCCCGACGCGACCCCGTCGGCCGCCCATGACACGGAATGATCGCCAGAGGGGAGGTCCTCCGAGACCAGGGTCGCCACCCGCTGGCCGATGGCGTTGTAGACGGTGAGCGTGGTGTGGCTCGCCTGCTCGAGTGAGAACGCGATCGTGGTCGAGGTGCCGAAGGGGTTGGGGAAGTTGGCCCGGAGCGAGAGCGCGGCCGGCCCATCAGGGGCCTCCTCCGTGCCCACGGTGCCGCCCGTGTTCTCGGCCGCGAACGTCGGGGTCATCGCCACGAAGTCGCCCGTGCCGTTCGGGTCGCGTCCGGTGCTGATGTCGACGTCCTGCGCGCCGAACGTCACCTCGTCGGTGATCGTGACGCCGTCGGGCAGGGTGAGGAAGAGCGTCTCGCCGTTCCGGGAGAGCCCGAAGTCGGCGTGGAGCCCGTCCTGATCCGTGTCGCCGTCGGCCCACACGATGAGGTAGCCGCCCGCGGCGAGGGTCGTGTCTGGGAAGACGAACTGCATGAGGTCGTCGGCGTCGTCCGAGAGGCCGTAGCCGGTGAGCGAGACGGCGGCGCCGGTGTTGTTGAACAGCTCGATCCAATCGTCGAACTCGCCGTCCTGGTCGGTGGCGGTCGTCTCGTTGTCGGCCATGAACTCGTTGATGACCACGTCGCCGGCGCCCGTTTCGAGGAGGTACGTCTCGTAGGCGGCGCCCGCCGGCGAGAAGGCGCCCGCGTCGTCGTTCTCGGCGTAGACGTAGTACTCCACGTCGCCCGCGCCCACCTCGACGGTGGCGCCGTAGACGCCGTCGCCCGCGCCGCCGTCGCCCTGCGTGCCGTCGTCCGGCATCGTCACGGTCGTGAACGCTTGCGAGGCGCTGCTGCGGTACGCCACCGTGACCGCGTCGGCGCCGCTCACGGTCGCCGGCACGACGGCCTGCGAGAACTGCGGCGCCGGCTCCGGGACGGTCGAGACCGCCGTGACCTCGGGGGCGACCGCCGTGAAGTCGGGCTGGGCCAGGAGGTAGCTCGACCGCGCGTCCATCAGCTGCGTGATCCCGACGATGGAGCGTCCGCCCGGACCGCCGCCACCCGGACCGCCGCCCGTCGTGACCGTGTTGTCGACGTTGCCGAGGAAGTTGGCGTAGGAGTAGAACGTGTTCGGGTCCGCCTGCACGTCGGCGTCGAT
Source organism: uncultured Bacteroidota bacterium (assembly GCA_963740235.1). GTDB lineage: Bacteria > Bacteroidota > Rhodothermia > Rhodothermales > Rubricoccaceae > Rubrivirga. The sequence goes on along the minus strand of CAVUDG010000005.1, from coordinate 426,879 downwards.
GACGCTCTGGATTTCGAGTGCGCGGGTCTCGTACCAGCCGCTCTCAAACACGTCCTCGATGATCGTCTTCATGTGCGCGACGTACATCCGCCGGTACGTCGGGTCGGACAAGACCTGGCGGACGATGGGGAAGTCGGTGTTCGTGGCGTGCAGGAAGGGGTCCAGCTGCTGCATCTGGGTCGTGCTCAGGTTTCCGCCACTGAGCAGACGGCTGAACACCCCGAAGTTCTCGTTCAGGTCCCACAGGATGGGGTTGAACCGGCCGGCCTCGTCCTCGAAGAGGTAGTAGTTGTGCGCGAAGTTGACCGGCGAGTCCAGGTTTGGAGTGAACCCGCTTGAGTGGACAGTTTAGGAGTGTAAGGCGGTGAGCGCCTCGTGGTGTTTCTGCTCGTGCGTGATCGGGGAGTCGTAGCCGAGCGCGGAGTGGCGGCGGCGCGGGTTGTACCAGCCCTCGATGAACTGGAAAAGAGCCATCCGCGCCTCGGCCTTCGTCGCCCACCGCCGCCGGTCGATCAGCTCGCACTCGAGTGTGGCGAAGAAGCTCTCGCACATCGCGTTATCAAAGCAATCGCCGATGCTGCCGAGCGACGGACGTACGCCGGCCTCGCGGCATCGGGCGCCGAAGGCCAGAGACGTGTATTGACACCCGTGATCCGAATGGTGGACCACGCCGTCGGGCTTGCGCTGCGCGACCGCCATGTCGAGCGCGGCCAGCACCAGGTCGGTGCGGAGGTGCCCGGCCATCGCCCAGCCGATGATGCGGCGCGAGAACACGTCGAGCACGACCGAGAGGTAGAGGAAGCCCGACCCGGTGGGCACGTACGTGATGTCGGCCACCCAGAGCGCGTCGGGCCGGTCGGCCGAAAACTCGCGCTCGACGAGGTCCGGCCCCTTCGGGTCGCCCGCCTTGCGTGTGGTCGTGACCTGGCTGCGCCGACGGGTCACACCCACGATACCGTGCTCGCGCATCAGCCGTGCCACACGCTTCTTGCCGACGCGGAAGCCCTCGTCTTTGAGGTCCTCGTGGATGCGGATCACGCCATACGAGCCGTCGGAGGCTGCGTGCGATGACCGAATCGCCTCGGTGATCTTTGCGTCGTGCGCGGCCCGCTCCGATGGCGGACGCTCCAGCCATGCGTAGAAACCGCTCCGGGAGACGCGGAGAACCTTGCACATGCGGGAAACGGGGAAGGTGGCCTGGTGCGCCCTCATGAACTCGAAGGCCCGGAGGGTACCGAGCCGGTCTCCCGAGCGAACCAGGCCGCCGCTTTTGCCAGGATGTCGCGCTCCTGCTGCAAGCGGCGGACCTCCTTGCGGAGCCGCTTCAACTCGTCGCGCTCAGCCTCAGCCGCCACGGCCTTCGGCGATGTGTCGGCCCGCTCGATCCAGGCGCGGATGGTGGCCTCGGTGGGCTCAAACTCCTGCGCCAGCTCTGGCACGGAGCGGCCGGCGTGGTGGAGGGCTACGATCTGATCTCGAAACTCAGCCGGGTAGGCTGGACGGTGTCTGGGCATGGGATCTCGGGTCTGGGGACAACTGAAAGATTGTCCACCGTACCGGGTTCACTCCACCGGGCAGCAAGGAGACGGTGACGAGGGCGAGTACTGGAATGGACAGGCGCATGGGATGACGAGTGTGAGAGGGCGCGAAAGGCCGAGAAGGGTCGAGCGGAAGATTCACCCTCGCTCGTGCTGGAGAGCCTGGATGTCTTCGATGAGCTGCGTCACGGCGGCCGTGTTCATGCCGTTGTAGACGCCTCGGATGCGGCGGTCGCCGTCGAGCAGGTAGAAGCTCTCCGTATGCGTGAACGCGGCGTCCGGCGCGGCCACGGTCTCGCCCAAGTCGTCGTCGGCGAAGTAGGCCTCCTTGCCGAGCGCGTAGATCTTGTCCCGGTCGCCGGTCACCAACCGCCAGCGGTCGGAGAGCACGCCCGTGCGCTCGGCGAACGCGGCGAGCGTGGCCACGCTGTCGGCGTCGGGCGTGACGGAGTGCGACACCAGAACCACATCGGCGTCGTCCGCGAACGCGTCCTGGACGCGCTTCATGTTGGCCGTCGTCATCGGGCAGATGCCGGGGCAGGCGGTAAAGAAGAAGTTGGCGACCGTGAGCTGGCCGTCGAGGTCCGCCTCGGTGACGGTCCGGCCCTCCTGGTCCGTGAGCGAGAAGGCCGGGATGGTGTGGAAGTCGGCGGGGACCGCCTCAGGCGCGAACCAGTGCGGCGTGAAGTCACCGTCGGCGTAGTACGGGAGCGCGTCTGGGGCGCCGCCCGACGCGCGCACGTCGGCTGCAGCGTCCTGGCAGCCGACGGCGACAGCCGCCAGGGCGGCGAGAGCGAGAAGGGCGGAGAGAGAGCGGGGCATCAAGGAGGGGGTCAGAGGTTGACGACGAGTTGCTCGCCGTCCAGTTCGTAGCAGAGGTTGGCCCGCTTGAGGCCGTAGATGCGGCCGTCGCGGGCCTCGTAGTTGGCGTAGAGGACGCCGTTCTCGCGCCACGCACGCTGGAGCCCGGCCTCCTGGCCGTCCACGAGGTGGACCTCCTTGAAGAGCGCACCGCTGCGGTACCACTGTCGCTGGACGCCGTCCGCCACGCCGTCGGTGAAGTGCGACTCGGAGCGCAGCGTGCCGTCGGGCCACCACGTCTCGGCGGTGCCGTGGCGGCGGTTGGCCGCGTAGGTCGCCCGCTCGCTCAGCGTGCCGTCCGAGGCCCATCGCTCGGTGCGGCCCTCCTTCTTGCCGTCGCGGTAGGCGACCCGCTCGACGAGCGTGCCGCCGTCGTAGCGGACGGCGATGCCCGTGAACCGGGCGCCCTGGTGGTAGACGCGGCCTTCGTCGGCGCGAAGCTCCAGGTCGGCGCGGTCGACCTGGGCGGGCCGAGTCGCCGCCCAGGCCGTGGCGCCGACGAGCACGAGAGCGACGGCGACGAGTGCGGGGCGGCTAGCGGATCGCACTGGGAGTGCCCTGATAGTCACCGGGGAAGAGGATGTAGTACTGAGCGAGGTAGAGCTCGTTCTGAATGTGGTAGTGGTATTCACTCTCCGTGTTGTGCGGCGTCGTCCCCGCGTGGCCGCCGGACTCGTCCAGGTCGCCCGGGTACGTGCCGTCGGCGTCGCGGCGGCCGTAGAGGAAGAAGCCGTCGGCCATGACCCCGATGAGCGCGTCGTCGTCCTCGCTAAACGCGACGGGTTCGAGGTGGTAGTGGTAGCTCTGCGGGCCGGTATGAGCGCCGTTGCAGTCGAGCGAGCCGACGGCATTCGCGAGCGGGACGTTGGGGCCTTCCTGGTCGTTGTAGATCATGGCTCCGCTGACGGCGATGCCGATGGCGCCCAAGCCCGTGGCCGACGAGGACGAGGCCTGCGTCGGGCTGGAGGGGACGGTGAGCGAGTACGAGCCGTTGAAGTCGTCGATGTTGCCGGGCGCCATCTGGTCGAACGACGTGCACTCGGGGTCGGCGAAGAGCGGGTGGTCGGTGGCTGCGGCCGGTGTCGTGTTGCCGTCAAGCGTGCGGGCCGTCGTGTTGGACCAGTAGGGCGACGTGTGGTTGGGGAGCCCGTTCGACTCGACGAGCACGTCGGAGCCGTCGAGCATCACGGTCACGTTGTCGGCGTCGAACTCAGCGAAGGCCGCGGCGAGCTCGCCGGTCACATCGTCGTCGTCGTCCTCCATGTCTGTGCCAGAGTCACAGGCGGGGAGCGTGGCGAGGGCGACCAGAACGGCCAGCGCGAATCCACGCGTGAAGAAGGGGGCGTTCATGGGTGTCGGGATGGGGATGCGGTCAGTCTAGGCGGGGGATGTCCAGAACCCGTGCAGCCGGGCGTCACGCGACGGCGTCGGAAACCGCGCGAATCCGTCGGGTCGTGCTCCCGCGAGGCTTCAGTCTGCCCACCTCGGCGCCGAGGCGGACGGCGTCGCGCCCGGGAATCAGTGCGCGTGGGCGTTGCCGAGCCGGGCTGGAGCTCCCTTGCGGAACGAGTCGTCCGGCGTGCCGGTGAAGCATCCCATCACGTGCGGGTAGCTCGCGGTCACGACGTAGCCGTAGACCCCGTCGACGGTCATGCCGTTGCAGGCGTCGAGGTCGCCCGAGCCGTCGACGTACTCCCAGTCGTCGATAAACGTGCCGTCGTAGGTGCCGCCCGGACCGCCCGGCCGCGTGCCGCTCTTGAGCTGGTAGCTGGACTCGGCCTGTCGGACGGTCCCGCCGTCCGAGATGGTGCTGCCGAAGATGGGGAAGCCGTCGGCCGCGAACCCGATCACCGGTGACGCCTCGGTGGGGGCAGTCTCGTCAAACAAGGCCTTGGGGTTGCCGTGGTAGTGGTAGGTCCCGTCGGGCTGGGTGTGGGCGTTGTGCTCGTCGGCCCCGAAGCGCGTGGTCGGGCCGAGCGGGTCGTAGCGGTACGGCGTGTCGAGGTCGTTGCAGCCGATGTTGCCGTCGCCGACGCCGAAGCAACCCGCCGCCAGCAGGTCCAGCTTGACGCCGTTGAGGAAGACGGCGTTGTCGTACCGGAGGCTGAGCGCCGTGGGCGTAGCAGCGGCCGTGGGCGTCGCGGTGACGGTGTAGCTCTGGGCCTGGGCGCTCATCGGCGTGACGTAGGTGCCGGTCGCGTTGAAGTCGTGGTTGGGGACCGCGTTCGAGGCGAAGGTGCACTCCGAGCCGTCGGCGGTCACCGCGAGGTCGGCGTCGAACGTGACGCCGCGCTGCACGTCGGTCGCCTCCGCAGTGTAGCGGGCCGCGTAGTCGGCACAGTTGGCGGAGCGCTCGGTGAGCAGCGCGTCGGTGATGTCGATGCTGCCATCGCCTGGGTCCCCGTCGTCGGGCTCGGAGTCGCAGGCGGCGACGCTAAACAAAAGGGCGACGATGAGGGCGGCATGCGTTGACATTGGGGTCGAGGGAGCGAATGTGGGAACGGTCAGGCGGTCCGCCTGGTCGGGGCTCCGCTCCGCCCACCTCGGCGCCGAGGCGGAGGGAGTGGGCGCGTGGGCCCCGCCGGGCCCGCTCAGTGGTGGTCGTGCGGTCCGGGGAAGGCGTGCGCGTGGTCGGCCTGCGCGCTGGCGGCTTGAACGCTGGCGCTCTGGACGCTTGCGGCCTGGACGCTTGCGGCCTGGACGCCCGCCGACGTCCGGCCCGGCGGGCCACCCCCCGGAGGACCACCCCCCGGCGGTCCGCCCTGGGTCTGGGTCGCGTCGCACGTCAGGCCCGCCCCGTCGCCCTCCAGCGCGCACCCGTACTCGCCCCGGAAGCCGGCGACGAACTGGTTCGTGCCGGGCGAGGCCACGTGGTAGTGGTAGCCGCGCGTGTCGTCGGTGTGGCCCCGGTTGGCGTCGAGGTCAGGCGAGGTCGAGGAGCAGCCGCCGAAGAGCACGGTGGGCACCGCGACGGCAGGACGAGGGAGAGACGCGTCACGGCGTGTGTTGAGAGAGGGGACGTGGATCTCGCGAGCCGATGTCCAGGACCTATGCAGACGCTCCTCTCGCCGAACCTGCGCTGTTCAGCGCCGCCCATCGCTGGGCGCCCGGCCCTAGGCGACGTAAACGGCCAATCTGACGCCTCTGGCCAACGCCCGGTAGCACCGAGTGCTGACGCAGGAAGCGCGGGGTCAACGAAGGGCGGCGTCGGGATCGGGCGGCGCCGAGAGCGCCGTCGGCGTCTCGCTTCGCGGCAGCAGCGACGCGACGCGGTCACGGTTGACGATCAGCCGCGCGCTCCGGTCGTAGGTCAGGTAGTTGTAGACCCAGTTGACGTAGACGTTGGCGCGGTTGCGGAAGCCGACCAGCAGGAACAGGTGGAGCCACGCCCACGCCTGCCACGCGAGGTGGCCGGTCAGCTTGATGCCGCCCGGCACCTCGGCGACGGCGGCGCCGCGCCCGATGGTCGCCATCGTGCCCTTGTCGACGTAATGGAACGGCTCGTCGCTGGGCCGCTCGCCCCGAGCGTGTGCCACCAGTCGGCGGGCCACGTAGCGCGCTTGCTGCTGGGCGACCGGCGCGAGTTGGGGCAGCGGGTCCGGCCCCGCAGCGATGTCGCCGACGGCGTAGACGCCGTCCCGACCCGCGACCGACAGGTCCGGGCCGACCGCGATGCGCCCGCCCCGGCCCTGGGCCACCCCCAGCGTCTCCGCCAGCCCGGCGGCTTTGATCCCGGCCGCCCACAGGACGGTCTGGGCGGGCACGGCGACGCCGTCCATCACCACGGCCGTCGCCTGACCGGCGTCGCCGTCGACACGCTCGACGGCGGTCCCGAGGCGGACCTCGACGCCCCGCTGGCGGACCTCGGCCAGCGCGTACTCGCGCAGCGACGGGGCGTAGGGCGACAGGACGGCGTCGCCCGCCTCGGCCAGGATCACGCGCGTCCGGGCCACGTCGACCTCGGGGAAGTCGTCGGCGAGAACGCGCTCGAACAGCTCCGTCAGCGCGACGGACATCTCGACGCCGGTCGGCCCGGCGCCGACGACGACGAACGTCAGCGCCCCGCGCTCAATCTCGGTCGGGTCGAGGGCCACGCGCTCGAACCGGCGGATGATGTGGCTCCGCAGGGCGACGGCCTCCTCCAGATGCTTGAGCCCGAAGGCGTACTCGTCCACACCCGGCACGCCGTACGACGCCGTCTCGGCGCCCGCCGCGATCACCAATCGGTCGAACGCGATGGGCTCGCCCTCGGAGGTCTGGAGCGTGCGCGCGTCCCAGTCCACGCCGGTCGCTTCGGCCATTCGGAAGCGCACGTTGGCGTCGCCGTGGAAGATGCCACGGATGGAGCCCGCGATCTCCTCGGCCTCCAGCGCCGAGGTCGCCACCTGGTACAGCAGCGGCTGGAACAGGTGGTAGTTGTTGCGGTCGACGAGCGTGACCTCGACCGGCTCCCCGGCCAGCTCTTGGGCCAGCCGAAGCCCGCCGAACCCGGCGCCGACCACGACGACGCGCATCGGGCGCGCAGGCATCGGCGCGGGCCGCTTGCGGAGGCGCCGAGTCAGGGCTCCAAGCCCCAGGGCTCCGGCCGATAGGGCGAGGGTTTGGCTGCGGGTCATGCGTCAGGGGGACGTCGTCCGGGTGGGAGGTGAAGGGCGTTGGGCCTGTGCAGTCAACGGCGCCTCCGCGCTCACGTTCGGGCCGGGCGGACCGACCTCTCGGACGACGACCGCGGCTACGCCTCGTGCCCGGCTACGGCCGCCTCATCCTGGCCGAGTTCGACTGCGACGGGAATGTGGACTCCACTTCCCCTTCGACACCACGAAGGAGCGCTACTCGATGCAAGTGCTCAAGAAGGACCTCCTGCCGAGCCTCTACTGGCACGGGATGCTCCAGGGCCGCGCGTAGGGGCGTGGAGCGGGCCGTCGGCGCACAGCGCGCCCGTCTAATGGTGGTCGTGGGGCGCCTGGGCCTCTGGCGACTGCCCGCCGAACGGACCACCCCGCGGTGCCCCCCGTGGCGGCCCTCCGCGGCCACCGGGCGGTCCCCCGCGCCCGCCGACTGTCGCGCCCGAGAAGCACGTCAGCACGCCGTTGAGCTCCGGGGACCTCGCGTGGTAGTGGTAGCCGTTGGCCTCGGTGGAGTGGCCGTTGCAGGCGTCGAGGTCGGCGCCGTCCAGCGGGCTGTGGATGGCGTAGCCGTCGAGGGCCAGCGCGAACGGCGCGGTCTCGCCGGAGGGCGCGTTCCCGACCTCACCGCAACCGGTCGCGGCGTGCATGTGGTAGCCCTCGAACGGGTTCACGTGGCCGCCGCAGTCGTCGAACGCGGCGATCGTGTAGGCTCCGAGGATAGCGTCCACGGGCGCGGCCGCGTCGATGCGTACGCCGTTGAATGTCACGCCGATCGGCGCGGTCGCACGGGCGCCGCTGCCCAGCCGGACGGGGGCCACGGGGATTCGCACGGTCGTCGTGACGGGCTCGCCGCCGTCGAGCCACTCCATGCGCCCCTCGACGCAGTAGTTCTCGTACTCCTCGGCCACGTCGGGGCGGGCGGCGGCCTCGAAGGCTTCCTGGGTGTCGGTGACGCGCACGCGGCCCTGGTCGTCGTAGAGCCTCCATCCGTCGTCGCCGTAGATGCGGGGCAGGTCGAGGACGAACTGGCCCGTGACGTCGTAGAGGGTCTCACCGTCCAGCCAGATCCCGACCTCGTCCGCCGTCGCCGCTGTGGTTCTGGGGCAGAACGGGCCCACGCCGTGGTTGGTCGGCGTGCCAGCGACGGTGATCTCGTAGCACGACGTCACCGTCCCGTCGGACAGCGTGCACTCCACGGTCTCGACGTCCCGGGCCAGCGCGCCGGGCATGAACAGGTCGATCGGCGGCTCCTGCCCGGCGGGCTCGGGGCCAGCGGCCTCGGGGCCAGCGTTTGGGGTCGCGCTCGTGCAACCGGCGAGAGCCAGGAGGCAGAGCGCGACGGCGGCGTGCGGTTGTAACCGGATGATCATGTCGGAAGGGGGCACGGGACGCTCAGGAGCGAGCAGTCAAAGGTAGAAGACCTGGAGGGGCGCGATGACGAGCGCCGGGGGCGGAGGCGACGAACCGGGCCTCGGGGCTCGACGCGGGAGAGTCCGCCAGCGCGTTGGCGGACTCTCGGTCGGTCTCTTAGCACGTCTGCTCAGAGCCGTCGGACAAGACGCAGGCCTCCTCGGTGACCGCGCCGACGAAGGCAGCGGCAACGGAGAGCCCCGTGTCGATCTCGCCGAGCGCCGAGCCGTCTAGATCGTCGGAGGCGGTCGACGAGCAGGCACCCAGGGCCGCGGCGCCGCTCAACGCGAGGGAGTGACCGATGAGGCGGGAGCGCTTCACCGAGGCGTATCTGTAGTGGGAAGACCGAGGATCGGGAGCCGATGTCCAGGACCTGTGCAGGCACCAGGACGCGCTCCGATATAGCATCCCGCTCAGGTTTGTCGAGAGAACGTGCTCGCCCACCGCAGGCGCGCGAGGCCAGAAGAGGGACGACGACGAGTGCGGCCTGCCGCAATCCCGGGCCGATGGGCGAGCCCGTCGATGTGGCGGGCCCTTCGTCCGGGACGGCCGGCGTCTCGACTGCCGAAGTCCCGGGTCGAGCACCAGCGCCGTCGGCGCTCCAATACGGATCCGGCCGAAGTCCAGGTGCGCAGGGTTGAGCAGGACGTCGGGTTGCTCGGGCACGACCACGCGGGGCACCCGAAGCACCGCGGTCCGCCCCGAGGCCACCCAGGCATCCCCCAGCGCCTGCGTCGATCTCGGTGCCGGCCTATCCTGCCAGTTGGGCGGCAGGTCCGTTGACATGAGCACCTCCACCAGGTCGTCGTCGATCTCGGCCGATACGACCACTCGGTCCCGCATCCCGCATCCCGCGAAACGTCGCCACGTGGGCCCGTACCCCCCAGCAAGGCGAGCGCGTACGAGTCCGACGTGTACACGACAGGCGTGCCCAGGTTGTTAAACCGCCCGTCCGTCTTCGCCGCGCCTGCGCCGCTGGACGCGGTCGCGGCGTGCTTCTCTCGGACGGGTCTCCAGACGGTTGGCATGGGCGCCGCGTGGGGCCGTGACGAGAGGGACGGCGTGCGCTACGACAGCACGCCGTAGTCGATCCGGTTCAGCATCGCCTCGACCTCACGCGCCCCCGTCTCCGTCCGTGCGGATGCCAGCGGCGCCTCGTCGCTCGGGTTCCACGCGTGGAGTCAGCCACCCCGGAACTCCACCCGCGCGCCCGTCCGTCCTCACGACGACGTCGTTAGAATCGTGATGGTGGCTCGTGTCCCTCGGCCCGGTTGCGACACCATGTCGAGCGACCCCCCAAAGAGTCGGAGCCGCTCGCGGACGCTGTAGAGCCCGAACCCTGATCCGGACTCGTGCGAGACGTCCCCGGCAAACCCCTCCCCCTCGTCCGATACCTCGATGCGAAGACGATCTCCTTCGTCCTCGACCTCGATCCTGGCACGGTCCGTTCCCGCGTGCTTCACGACGTTGAAGAGGAGCTCGCGGACGAGGTGGAACAGAAGGACGCGGTGCTCGACCACAGGGAGCACGCACGGCCCGTTCACGACAAGCTCTGCGTGGAGCCCGTGCCGCTCGCGGACGTGACCGACGAGCCAGCCCAGAACGCCCTCCAGTCCCTCGTCGTGGAGGACGGGAGGGCTGAGGTCGACGGCCAGCGTTCGGGTCGTCCGGATCGCCCCGTCGAGGAGCGTCTTCAGCCGCTCGGTGTGGGCTTGAACCGCCGCCTCGTCCTCCCGGAGGGCGCTGCTTTCGAGGAGGCTGACCTGGAGCTGGGTCCCGTAGAGCTGCTGCTGGAGGTCCTCGTGGAGGAGGTACGAGATCCGCTGCCGCTCGCGCTGCTCCGCCAGCGTGAGCTCGGTGGCCAGGGCGTTTACCTGTTGAGTCCGCTCGGTCACCCGAGCCTCCAGGGACTCGTTGAGGCGGCGGAGCTCGCGCTGCGTCCGCTTGAGCGGGGTGACGTCGACCATGGCGACGACGCCCCCAACGAGCTGCCCGGCGCGATCGTGGATCGGAAGAGCGCTGATCAGGGCCGCCTTCCTCGCGCCGTCGAAGCACTCGATGTCGACCTCCTCGTCCACCACGGCCTCGCCGCCTCGTAGCGCGCGGGCGAGCGGCCAGTCCTCAGCCGCGATGCGCTCACCGGTGCCGGGCCACCACCCCCCGTACAGCCCGTAGCGGTCCGTCCCCACCAAGGGCACCTCGCCGTTCCACAAGACGCTCGCCACCGGGTTGGCCTCCAGGAGCTGGCCGTCCGCGTCGGCCATGAAAACGGCCACCGGCAGAACGTCGAGGACGGCCTGAAGCCGCTGGCGGTCCGCCTCGGCCGCGTCGACGAGCGCTCGGACGCTCTTGCGGGTCTCAACCTGCGCCGTCACGTCGACGCCGTGGACGAACACGCCCGTGACGGTGCCGTCCGCCTCCCGGACCGGCTCGTACAGGAAGTCGACGTAGTGGGCGACGGGGGCCGCCGCCGGGTCGTCACCGGCGAGGAGCACGCGCTTCTCCGTTCCCACGTACGGCTCGCCCGTCTGGAACACCTGGTCGAGGAGTCCCGGGAACTCCTGGCCCTCGAACTCGGGGATCCACTCCACCGTGGCGCCTCGCCGTGGACGGCCGCACGGTCCACCTCTCTGCCGACCGCGACCGCCAACTCCGCGCGCTCGACCCGGAGGGCCGTGAGCTGACGACCTGCTGCGGCGCCGCGCTGTTTCACCTCGCCACTGCCGCCCGCCACGCCGGGTGGACCGCCACTGCCGTGCTCGTCCCGGACTCGGACGACCTTCTCGCGTCGGTCGCGCTCCGCTCCGGCTTGGCCCGGTGCCGCGCACGCACGACCGGACGTTCCGCGCCTGCAAAGCCGCCGCACGATCCGACTCCCGTTCGCCGACGAGCCGGTCTCGCGGACCGTCCTCGACGGGCTGGAGGAGCACGCGGCGATCTACGGCGGCGCTCCACGTCGTCGAGGGCGAGGCGCAGGCCGCGCTGGCGGCCCTCGTGGAAGAGGGTGTGGTGACGCCGGCCGAGCGGCCCGACGGCGACCCGCGCCCGGACGGCGTCCGCGGCGAGGCGCAGGCGATCTGGGGCCGCCGGGCCACGCCCGGCACGCCCGCCGTCGCTGTGGGCGACTACAAGCGGCCCCTGCTCATGGACGCGCCCCTGCGTTCGCGCTCTCGACGCCGTCCGAGACGACGCGTGGCGGGCTTCAGGCGGGGCGCGCGCTGGCTTCGGTCCTGGTCCGGGCGGCCGACCGGGGGCTCGCCGCGAGCCACGCCAACGAGCCCGTCGAGGTCGAAGCGCTCCGGCCGGGCGTGGCCGTGCTCGTGGACTGTGGCATCCCGCAGGTCGTGTTCCGACCCGGGTACTCGAACGTCAAGCCGCCGACGGCGCGCCGCTACGTCCGCGACGGGACGGAGCATGGGGACGCCTAGACACTGGCTTCCCCCGTCGTCAGGCACGTGGTCACAGAGGTTTGTGGGCGAGGGCTGCCTCGAAGAGCCTACCGAAGAGCACGGGCTCGCGGCGATCGAGGTGGAGTCCCGCGACATCAAGCAACGGTCCGAGCTGGCGGGTGAGGTCGGTGGCGATCACCCGAGCGACAGCGGACGCGAGGCGGCGGCCGAGAGTCGGACGCTCTGCATCGGGGAGGAACTTGTCGAACACGGAGACTCGACCGCCGGGGCGAAGCACCCGCGTGGCTTCCCGGATCGCGGCCTCCGGGTCGGGCACGACGGCCAGGAGAAGGTGGAGCAGGACCACGTCGAACGACTCGTCGGGGAGGTCAAGCCGGTGCGCGTCGAGGGTGCGGATCTCCGCATCGAGGTCGAGGCGCGCGGCGGCGACACGCGCCGCGCGGATCATGCCCGGGGCCACGTCACCAGCGACGACTTCGACACCCTCCGGTAGATGCGCAAAATCCAGTCCCGTCCCACATCCGGGAATCAGGACGCGCTCGCCCGGCTGGAGGTCGGCGAGCACGAACGCGCGGCGACGCCCGGCATCGAGGCGGCGCACGAGGGGATCGTAGACCGGTGCATAGAGCGAGTACCGGAGCCGGTCCCACATGGTCGAAGTCGTCATGGTTGAAGTCCAGGGGTGACGGCGCGGCACGCCGTAGAGCGGTGGCCTCCCCGACGACGCGCGCGGCATGGGGCCATCTCCTGTGACGCTCCTCCGTTCGTCGCTAGGCGACCGCTGCGCCGCCCGCCTCGGTCGCACCACGGACAGACCGAGGCGGGCCGGCTCACCGACCGGCCCCCTCGCCCTCGACCCAGGACACGGCGTGCTTCATGAGCTCGGTCCCGTTCGCGAGCCCCAGCTTCGCCTTGATCCGCGACCGGTAGCTCTCGACCGTCTTGACGGACAGGTGCAGCCGCTCCGAGATCTCGCGCGTGGGGGTCCCCCGGCCGGTCATCTCGAACACCTCCAGCTCGCGGTCGCTCAGCGCCGCCAGCGGCGTCTGCGTCGCGTCCTTCGCCCCGCTGGCGGCCCCGAAGAGCATCTTGTCCTTGAGATCCTCGGACAAGTGGATGCCGCCCCGGAGCACGCGCCGGATGGCCGTCACGATCTGGTCGCCCGCGGCCACCTTCGAGACGTAGCCCCGGGCGCCGGCCCGGACGGCGCGCTCGGCGTAGAGCTCCTCGTCGTGGCGCGAGACGACCAGGACGGGGAGGTCGGGGTGGAGCGAGAGGAGGTGCTTGAGCAGCTCGAGCCCGTTCATGCCGGGCAGCGAGACGTCGGCGATGACGAGGTCCGGGGCCACGTCGTCGAACACGGCGAGGGCCTCCTCGGCGTCGCCCGCCTGGCCGGCGACCGTGAGGTCGGCCTCGGCCTCGATGGTCAGTGCGACGCCCTGGCGCAAGAGCGGGTGGTCGTCGACGAGCAGGATGCGGGTCATGGCGTGTCGGGGGGCTCCGCCTCGGGGCCGAGGCGGTCGGAGTCGTCAGAGGCGTCGTCGGGCTCGGCGTAGAAGCCCGGGCCGCGGAGGGGGACCGTGCAGGTCACGACCGTCCCGCCCTCGGCGCCCGGGCGGATCTCGATCGAGCCCCCGGCGAGGTGGGCGCGGTAGTGCATGATGCGGAGCCCCATGCCGCGCTGGTCGGCCGGGCGCGCGGGCGCGCTCACGACGCGGTCGGGCGCCTCGCCGGACGCCTCGTCGAGCGGTTCGAGGACGCCGCCCCGGCGGAGCGTCCCGTCCAGGCCGCACCCGTCGTCCTCGACGCGCAGGCGGAGGTGGTCCGTGCCGCGCACGAGCGCGACCGTCACGCGGGACGCCGCGCCGTGCTGGGCCGCGTTCGAGACGGCCTCCTGCGCGATCCGGTACAGGTTCGAGGCCGCGTCGGCTGTCAGCGCCGAGGCCTCGGCGGGGCCGGAGCCCGACGTCTCGGCGCGCACGCCGAGGTCGTAGAGGGTGCCCGCCCGCTCCGCCAGCCGGACGAGCGCGGCCTCCAGCCCGTTCGCCTCCAACTCGACCGGCACGAGCGAGCGCGCCAAGGTCCGGGCCTGGGCGTCGGCGGCGTCCACGAGCCCCACGAGGCGGGCCGCCTCGGCGGCGCCGGCGGAGCCCTCGGCGTCGAGCGCGCGGGCGTGGGCGCGGAGGAACAGGCCGATGGCCGTCAGCTCCTGGCCCAGCCCGTCGTGCAGGTCCTGGCCGATCCGGCGGCGCTCAGCCTCGGCCACCCGGAGCACCTCGCGCTCCAGGATGCGGTGCTCGGTCAGGTCGCGGACGACCCCCGTGAACAGGCGCTCGCCGTCGGGCAGCGTGACCTCGCTGACGGCCAGGTCCATCGGGAACGTCGCGCCCGACTTGCGCCGCCCGACGACCTCGCGGCCGATCCCGACGATCCGCCGCCGCCCGGTCTCGCGGTACGCGTCGAGGTAGCCGGCGTGCTCGGAGCGGTACGGCTCGGGCATCAGGACCGACACGTTCCGCCCGACGACCTCGCGCGGCGCGTAACCAAAGACGCGGACGGCCCCGTCGTTGAAGCTGCCGATCCGCCCCCGGTCGTCGATCGTGATCACGCCGTCGACGGTCGTCTGCAAGATGGCGCGCGCCCTCGTCTGGCTCTCTTCGAGGGAGTGGCGCGTCCGCTCCAGCACGAACCGGGCGTGGAGCGCCGTCGCGGCGCCCTGGAGGAAGCCCCGCGCGTCGGCGTCGAACGTGCGGACGTCGGGGGCGAGCGTGGCCAGGACGGCGAGTGGGTGCGCCTCGGTGCCGACACGCACTGCGAGCCCGCTCCCGACTCCCAGCTCCGCCAGCGCCGCGGGGACAGGCCGGAGGTCGACGCACGAATCCCGCACGAGCACCTCGGCGAAGGCGCCGTCGGCTGGAATCGGACCCGAAAGGTCGATGCCGCCTGCCGACGCCTCGACGGCGAGTCCGCCTTCGACCGGAACCAGGAGCACGGCCGGGACTCCCATGGCGTCGGCGACGATCGCGGCCTCGGAGCGGCCCGACGCGGGGATCTCACCGGCTCCCGCCCTCGACAGCTCGCAGAGGGCGAGCTCGGCTAGGGGGAAGGCGTAGTCGGAACGGATCGGTCGGAACACGAGCGAAGGAGGGCGTCAGACGGCGGACCGGCGTGTAAAACGCCTGGGGACTGTCGCCAGGCGACGTGGGTCACGAATGGTGAGGACGGGACACGGCGTTCTCTGGGTCGTGGAGCCCGCCGTGCTCCCCAAGATCGCGTGGGTCACACCGGCGCGCCCGCGCGTCCCCATCACGACCGCGCCCGCACCTCGCGTCTCACCCCGTGCGGCGGTCATGCGCGCCGGCTGGCCGGCCGCGACCAGGGTCTCACCCGTCGTCGTGCCCCCCACAGACCGCGCGAGCCGCTGCCGGACGACCTCGGCACGCTCACCGTCGACCGTGTCACGGTCGCGCGCGCTCGGAACGGGCCCGGTGAACGGCCCCGCATCGCGGACGGCGCGACCAGCTCCACGTCGGCTCCGTGGAGGTCGGACAAGTCCCGGCCCGACCTGGTCGCGCGGTCTCAATCGCGCCTCTGAGGCGTCGGAGGGTGACGCACGACGATCCCGTCCTCGGAGGCATCGGATGGTGCTGCGGGAGACCCAGACGGCCGTAGCGGGCTGCCGTCGCGCGCGTGGTTGGGGGGCGACGGGGCCGACACAGGCCGGCCTCTGTCGGCACCACAGGACCGAACGCACGTCGGAGGTTCCGCGCCGTGGCGACCCGGTACGAGAAGACGGCCCAGAGCTACCTCGGCGCGCTGCACGTGGCGGCCGCGCTCGACGGGATCAAGCACGGGCTGACGTGACGGGGCCTAGCCCTCCGCCCCGACCTCCGCGAACAGCGCGTCGTCGACGACGATGCGGCCGTCGTGCTCCGAGACGATGATCCGGTCGCGCTGGCGGATCTCGACCTGGCGCTGGGGCGGGACCATGAACCCGGCCGCGGCCCCGCGCTCGATCGGGACGACGGCCCGGCCGTCGCGGACGCGCGTCCGCAGGCGCTCGTAGGCCCGGAAGTACCGGTCGTCGATGTCCTCGGCCGCGGCGGCCCGTTGCTCCTCGTACTGGTCCTGCTCCGTCTTGGTCTCCTCGACCACGCGGTCGAGCTCGACGCGCTTCTCGGCGATCCGCGTCTCGAGCTCCTTGAGCGTGTCGTCGGCGCCGTCGACGGTCTCCGACGAGTCCTCGTCGAGGTTGTCGTAGCGCTCGATCTCCTCGTAGGCGCTCTGGATCCGCTGGCGGTGGGCCTCGATCTCCTTGGTGAGCGCGTCGTACTCGCGGTTGTTGCGGACCTGGAGCTGCTGCTCCTCGTACTTCCGAATGAGCCCCTCGCTCTCGGCGATGTCCAGCTTGAGCTTCTTCTTCTGGACCTCGGCCTCCTTCTTGTCCTGGTCGATCTTGGTCAGCCGCGTCTGGAGCCCGGCCCGCTCGTCCTCGAGGTCGCGGATCTCGTCCGGCAGGTCGCCGCGGAGCTTGGTGAGCTGATCGATCTTGGTGTCGATGATCTGGAGACGGACGAGGGCTCGGAGCTGGTCCTCGATCGTGGTCGTGTCGGTCGCCATGCGTAGGGGTCGGAGGGGAGTCGGGCAGGCTAACCCCGCGGGGCGCCTAGGGTTTTGAGAGGGCCGCGAAATCGCGGCAGGATTCGCGGTGGGGGGCGGCCGCGAGGAGGACCCGGGCCTCAATGCCCAGCTTGCACCTAGGCGCACGCTCGTGAGAACCGCTCGGGCTGGGTCCGTCGGTCCGCCAACCGCGGCCAATGAGCCGGCGCGCGGCCGGTCTACGTCTGTAGGGGCGCGACCCTCCCGCCACACTCCCCGCCCCCCGTGCTCCGACTGCTCCTCTTCCTCGCCATCCCGCTCGTGCTCGCCCCGACCGCCTACGGCCAGACTTGCTCGACAGAGTGGGCCGCGCCCGTCGACGGTGACTGGGACGATCAGACCAAATGGACCGCCGGGGTCCCGTTGAACTCGGCGGGTCAGAACACCGGCGGCCTCGACCCGTGCATCACGGTGTCGGGCACCTACACCGTCACGCTCCGGCCGGACGACCCGCAGAATCCTACGCTCGTCACTCTGCGCGTCGGCGGCGCCAGCGGGACGCAGACGCTCGTCATGGGCGGCTACATCCGCACGACCGACGTGACCGTCGGCGCGCGAGGCCGCATGGACCTCATCCCCCGGACGCTCCCAGGTTCTTTCCAAGGACTCGATGCGAGCGGGTCGGTCGTGGTGGAGGGCTCCCTAAGCATGGCCTACAACGGCGTCTTCTTGACGAACCAGGGGTCGCTTGAGGTCGCCGTCGGCGGTACGCTGCGCGGCACGGGCGCCGCGCGCCTCGGGGGTGCAAACGGGACGTTCACCGTTCGTGGCCTCGTCGATCTCTCCGACGACGCTCGGATCGACGCTCGCACCGACGTGCTCGGCGGGACGGTCCGCGCGACCAGCGGGAGGGGAGACCTCTTCTTCGGTGGAGGCATCTTACGCGACGCGACGCTGGACGCGGACGCGGGCGCGGCGCTCGTCGTGGGCGGCTCCTACGACGTCGGAGGCACGCTCTCGGGCAGTCCCCTGGGCGAGATCTACGTGTCCCGGTCCACGCTCACGGCCGCCGCCTCTGGCGCGACGCTGAACGTGACCGGGACCGGTCTGCAGTTCGGCTTCTCCTCGGCCTCCCAGTTCCAGACGCTTCTGACCGGCGGGCCGGTGACGAACACAGGTCGACTCGTGCTCGCCCGTTCCAACTTCTTCAGCGGCATCAGCGGCACGACGCTGACGAATGAGGGAGCACTCGTCCTGGAGGGCGGCATGACCCTGGCCGAGGACGCGGTCTTGCGCAACCGCCCGAGCGGCATCATTACGATGTTCGGCACCCAATTCTTTCTGAACGGCAGTAGCGTCGTGCGCCTGGTGAACGAGGGGCTCATCGTGCGCGAGGACGTGGGACCGAACGAGACGATGTCACGCTTCCTGGGCGTGACGCTGGAGAGCCTGCCAGGCTCCGAGATCCGGGTCCTCGATGACTATCTCGACTTCTCGGCGGGGCCGAACGACGATGCGCTGCCCCCGGGAATGCTCCTGAGCGGCGACGGGACGCTGCGGATGAACGGGCTCCCCATCCGCAGCACGTTCAGCCCAGGCACCGAGGCGGACCCCATCGGCTCGCTGGGCCCCCGGAGCCAGGACCCCTTCGTCCTCGCGCCGGAGGCCATCACCATCCTCGACATCGACGCGGGCAGCGTCAGCGACGCCATCGACAGGGGTGAGGGAATCGGCGCCCTGATGGTGTTGGGGGGCACGCTCCGCGTCCGGGCCCGGCCCGGATTCACCCCGGCCGTCGGCGACGTCTGGACCATCGCTGACAACCTCACGAGACCCATCGACGGGGCATTCGCAACGATTGAGTCCGAGGGTGTCCCGGCAGGCATCGCGTTCTCCGTGGACACGTCGCAGCCAGGCACAGCGGTACTGCGGGCCGTCTCGAGCGTCGCAAGCGAGGACACCCCTGGTCGGCCGCCAACGCTGACGGTGGGGGCGCCACATCCCAATCCCGCACAAGGTCTCCTGACGTTCCGGTACGGGTTGCCGGAGGCCGGTCCGGTGAGTGTTCGGGTGTTGGACGCGCTGGGTCGGACCGTCGCCGTGCTGTGGGACGGACAGCAGACCGCCGGCTGGCACACGGCCGAGTGGACGCCGGCTGTCGCGTCGGGGACGTACCTCGTCGACGTTCGGTCCGAGGGCGCGGCCCGGACCCAGCGCCTGACGGTGCTCCGCTAGAGCCCCGGTCGTCCCTGCTGCTTGGCCCCCGCTTCGCCTCGCGAGTCCGTCCGCCTCGGACCCGAGGCGGCCGGGTCAGCCGGGTCAGCCGGTGAACGTCCGCATCGGGGAGGTCCGGTGGCGCGTGACGTCGACGGCGACGCCGTCGAGGCGGGGCCGGAGGTGGTCGGCGATCAGCCGCTCCGTGACCGCCTCGGTCTCGTAGTGGCCCGCGTCGACGAGCGCGATCCGGGGCCGGCCGTCGGTCCCGAGCGCCTCGAAAAAGCGGTGGTAGGTCACGTCGGCCGTGACGTAGGCGTCGGCGCCGGCGGCCAGCGCCGCGCCCAGGAACGACAGGCCGGAGCCGCCGCAGACGGCCACGCGCTCGACCGCCTGCCCGTCGTCGCCGACGTAGCGCAGCGCGCCGGCCCCCAGCGCGTCGCGGACCCGGGCGAGAAAGACGGTGAGCGGTTCGGGCGCATCCAGCTGTCCCACAACGCCGTACCCCTGCCGAGTGGCCGGCCCGTCGAGCGCGGCGACGTCGACCGCGGGCTGCTCGTAGGGGTGCGCCGCCGCGACCGCGCGGCGGACGGCCCGGACCGCCCACTCGGGCACGACGGCCTCGACCCGGACCTCGTCCACCTCGGTCGCGAGGCCGGCCGACCCGACGGCTGGGGTCGCGTCGTCGCCCGGCACGAACCGGCCCGTGCCGGACGTGGTGAACGAGCACGCCGTGTAGTCGCCGATCTCGCCCGCCCCGGCCCGTGCCATCGCGTCGCGGACGGCGTCGGCGTCGGCGGGCGGCACGAACACGGTCACCTTGCGCATCACGCCGTCCAGCGGCGCCAAGATCTGGGGGTCGCGGACGCCCAAGCTGCTCGGCGAGCGCGAACGACACGCCGCCCCAGGCCGCGTCCAGGTTGGTGTGGACGGCGGCGTAGCTGACGCCCGCCCTCGCGAGCTGCCACGCCAGCGCCCCGACCGGGTCGTCGGCCGTGACGCGGCCGACGGGCTTGAACAGCAGCGGGTGGTGCGTCACGATCAGGCCGGCCCCGGTCTCGGCCGCCTCCGCGATCACGGCCGGCGTCAGGTCGAGCGCCACCAGGACCCGGCCGACCGGGGCGGCCGGGTCGCCCACCTGGAGCCCGACCCGGTCGAAGTCGGCCTTCTGGCCCGGCGGGGCCCAGGCGTGCGAGGACGGCGAGCACGTCGGCGACGGTCATGGTGACGGTCAGGCGCTAGGGGAGAGGGCGGCCCGCGTCGCCCGGCCCTCGGCTTCGTCGACGCGCGTCAGGAAGAAGGCGCCGAGCGCGAACAGGCCCAGCACGGCCGCGACGCCCGCGCGCTGGGTCTCGAACAGGGCCGTCATCAGCCCGAACAGGGCGGGCCCGAAGAACGCCGTCGCCTTGCCCGAGAACGCGAAGAAGCCGTAGAACTCGGTCTCCTTGTCGTGCGGGACGAAGCGGCCCAGCAGCGACCGGCTCGCCGCCTGGTTCGGGCCCGACGCGACGCCGATCAGCACGCCGGCGCCCCACAGCCACGCCTTGGTCGGGTCCGAGCACGGCGACGACGGTCGCGACGGCCAGCAGCCCGAGCGAGATGAAGATGGTCCGCTTGCCCCCGATCTTGTCGTCCACGAACGAGAACCCGAACGCGCCGGCGCCGGCCGCGACGTTGAGCACGATGCCGAACAGCAAGATCTCGGTCTCGGTGAACCCGTAGGCCGTCGCGGCGAAGATGCCGCCCATGGCAAAGATGGTCACCAGCCCGTCGTTGTAGAACAGCCGGGCGATCGAGCAGCCGCACGATCTGGCGGTACCGGCGGAGCTCGGCGGAACGTCTCCCCCAGCTCGCCGAACGTCGCTCTCATCACGCCCCGCTGGGCGCCGCCCTCCGACGGGGCTCGCGTGAGGACCAGGAACGCGGGGATCGAGAACAGCGCGAACCACCCGGCCACGAGCAGGTTGGTCACGCGGACGTGCTCGCCGGTCGCCTTGTCGAGGCCGAACGGGGCCACCTCGGGCATCACCAGCGCCAGCGCGAGCGCCATGCACAGGAGCCCGCCGACGTAGCCCAGCGCCCAGCCCAGCCCGAGACCCGGCCGATCTTGTCCGGCGGGGCGATCTCGGGCAGGAACGCGTTGTAGAACACCTGGCCGACCTCGAAGGCGATGTTCGCCACGACCACCAGCGCGATGGCCGGAACACGTCGCCGCGCTGGGGGAAGAACAGGAGCGCCGTCGCCGGCCACGCGTTACGACCGTCGTGATCAGGAGCGCCCGCTTGCGCGTCCCCGTCCGGTCGGCGAGGGCGCCCAGGAGCGGGGAGAAGACGGCGACGACGATGGCCGTCGGCGTGACGACGCCCCACGCCCACAGCACCGTCCCGGTCGTCTCGTCGGCCGCGATCCCCTTGACGAAGTAGGTCGCGTAGATGAACGTGATGACGAGCGTCGTGAACGACGAGTTGGCGAAGTCGTAGAGCGACCACGCCCAGATCGCCTTGCGGTCGCCGCGTTGTTGGGGGGGAGCCATGAGACCGTGGGGGAGTCGGCGAAGCTAGGCGGGGGGGCTGGGCCGGCCGTGGGCCGATCGGACTATCTTTTCCAACCCGTCTGCCCACGTAGCTCAGGGGATAGAGCAAACGTTTCCTAAACGTTAGGTCGCAAGTTCGATTCTTGCCGTGGGCACTCGCACCTCACGCCCTGCCCGCCCCGGTGGCGTCGCCGAGGCGGGGGAGGTGGGCCACGAGCCAGTCGCCGAGCGCGCCGATGACTCGGTCGCGCTCGGGCTCGTTCAGCGTCTCGTGATAGAGCCCGGGCCAGAGCTTGAGCGTCACGTCGTCCGACGCGGCGTGCTCGGCGAGCCAGCGCGTCCCGGCGGGGTCGTGATCGCGTCGGCGTCGCCGTGGAACAGGTAGAGCGGCACGTCGAACGCCTCGGGCTGGGCGCGGACGGCGTCGATGGCCCGGACGACCTCGTACCCCAGCCGGGCGCGGACGCCCTGCTTGGTCGTCAGCGGGTCCTCGCGGTAGGCGCGCGCGACCGTCGGGTCGCGCGACAGCTTGGCTCAGGTCGAGCCGGGTGACGGGCACGTTGGGCAGCCACCGCGCGACGAACGGGCGCCAGCGCCTCCAGGAGCTTCGGCGTCCCGTCGAGCGCCAGCGCCGGCGACGACAGGACGACGCCGGCCAGGCCCGTCGGTCCCGCGGTGGACGACGGTCGAGGCCACCACGAGCCCGCCCATCGAGTGGCCCATCAGGAACACCGGCGCCCCGCCGGCCTGGGCGCGGACCTGGACCAGGAAGGTGCTCAGGTCGTCGACGTACTCGTCGAACCCCTCGACGTGGCCGCGCGGGCCGTGCGACTGCCCGTGCCCCCGCAGGTCGAGCGCGTGGACCGCGAAGCCGCGGCGCATCAGCGCGCTCGCGACGCCCCGCGTACCGCCCGCTGTGCTCGTGGACGCCGTGGACGAGCACGACGACGGCCCGCGGACCGCGGTCGGGCGTCCAGCGCCGCGTGAACAGCGTCAGGTCGTCGGAGGCGGTGAGGGAGCCGATCGTGTGGGTCATGGATCGCGGAGGGAGGTCCGAAGGTAGGCCCGCGCCCCGACCCTGCTGCGCATGACCGTCCTCGACCCGAACCCCGACCCCGCCGACCTGCTGCCGACGATCGACCAGCACGTCCGCGACCTCCGAGTCGTCGGGCGGTGAGCCCCACGCCATCCTGGTCGGCCCCGAGGCCTACGAGGCGCTCAAGACGGCCGTCGCCGAGCGGTTCGGCCGCGAGCGGGCCGACCTCGAGCAGTACCAGTGGGTCCCGGTCGTCGTCGACCCGTTCCGGGGCGCCCGGGTCTGCGTCGTCCCGGCGCCGCGCGAGGTCTCGGCCGGCGTCCGCGCCGAGCGGGCGATAGCTCGAGTCGACGGCGAGACGAGGTACGCGGGGGCCGGGCCGGCGTGGTCGGGCTCTCACCCCGCCTCGGCGCCGAGGTGGGGAAGCCGGAGCGTGCCCCGCCCGTTCACCTAGCCCCACCCCCATGAAAGCCACCTGGAACGGAGCCATCATCGCCGAGAGCGACGACACGGTCGTCGTCGAGGGCAACCACTACTTCCCGCCCGCCTCGCTCGACCGCCAGTACGTCCGCGAGTCGAGCACACCGACGGTGTGCCCGTGGAAGGGGACCGCGGGCTACTTCGACGTCGTCGTCGGACGGCGCAGGCCAACCCGAATGCGGCCTGGATCTACCCCGAGCCCGAAAGACGCGGCGGCCGAGATCAAGGATCACGTCGCGTTCTGGAAGGGCGTCGAGGTGTCGGAGTAGGGAGGTCGTGAGAAGAGCGCATGGGGGGATCCCCGACGTGCCCCAGTGCGGGGTTAGCTTGCCGGCCGTCGCCCACGCCATGCGCTCGTTCCGCCTCGACACCGTCCGCCGTCTCGTCGCCGCGATCGTACTCGCGGCGCTCGGCACGTCGCTGGTGCCGGCCGTCGGGGCCCAGGCGCGTCGTCGCTGTCGGCCGTCCTGGACGACGCCGAGGCGTTCGAGATCGCGCTCGCGGCCGCGCGTGACGCCGAGCGGGGCCGACCCGCTCGTGGTGTTCGCCGAGGCCTACGCGGCCGTCGTCGGCGACGTGTCGGCCGAGGCGCTCGTCCAGCTGCTCGGCCCGTCGTCGCTGGCGGGCGTCCCGCCCGCCGGCCCACGATGAGGCCCGCGTCTCGTCCAAGGTGCTCGGGCCGCCCGGCGACGTCGGCCGCCGTCGTCGGCGGCCTCGCCCGCCTCGGGCGACGCGCCCGGACCGTGTCGCGCGTCCGTGCCGACGTGGCCGCGCCCACCGTCCGCGCGGTCGCGCCGTCCTCGCGGCCGCGCGCGCCCTAGCGCGGCCGGCTCCGGCCGACCCGCCGTCGTCGTGTCGTTCTGCGCCAGTCCGTGGGGACCGGCGCGCTCCCAGACCCCAACCGGCGTCCGTCAGGGCGCCCGATCCCTATGCAAGGCTACGGATTCAAACTCATCGCCGTCGCGGCGCTGCTGCTCATCTCGCTGTGGCAGCTGTTCCCGACCATCCAGAACACCCTCAACAACCGCGAGCTCGCGGCCATGAGCGAGGCCGAGCGTGAGGCCTACCAGGCCGAGCAACGGCGCCGACCTCCAGGCGACCAGCGAGGAGGCCCTCAAGCTGGGCCTCGACCTCCAGGGCGGCATGCACGTCACGCTCGAGGTGGGCACCGGCGCGCTCCTGAAGGAGCTGGCCGGCACCCGCGCCGACGAGACGTTCGACGCCGCGCTCGCCACGGCCACCCAGCAGGCCGAGACCTCGGGCGACGACTACGTCACGCTGTTCGCCGAACGCCGTCGAGGCCGAGCGGCCCGGGACGCGCCTGGCCCGCTACTTCCGCAACGCCGACTCCGACATCACCGCGCGGTCCGACAACGACGCCGTCGAGGTCTACCTCCGCGAGGAGGTCGAGGAGGCGCTGGTCCGCGCCGAGGAGATCATCCGCCAGCGCATCGACCGGTTCGGCGTCACCGAGCCGCTGATCCAGCGCCAGGGCTCGTCGCGCATCGTCGTCGAGCTCCCGGGCGTCGACGACGAGACGCGCGTCCGCGACCTGCTCAAGGGCACGGCCAAGCTCACGTTCCACCTGACGCCGCCGACGGCCGAGATCCAGCAGGCGACCGCCCAGCTCTTCCAGTTCTACGCGGCGACGACCAGACGCCGAGGCGGACGACGACGACTCGACGATCACGGACTCGACGGCGACCGCCGCCGCCGACACGTCCGACGTCCTCGACCTCGGCGACATCACGTCCGACGCCGACGCCCGAGGCGGAGGGGGCGCAACCCGCTCGCCGCGGTCCTCCAGCTGATCCAGTCGGACCCGGCCTCGAACTCGCCCATCGTCGGGCAGGTCGCCGAGAGCCGACACGGCGAGGTGGCGCGCCTGCTCGCGGCGCCCGGCGCCGCCCGGCTCATCCCGCCCGGCGTCCGGTTCCTGTTCACGGCCGGCCCCGACGCCGGCGTCACCGCCGACGGCGAGGGCGTCTACTACCTCGTCGCCGTCAACGAGCGCGTCGAGCTCCAGGGCGAGATCGATCACCGACGCCGGCCCGGACTTCGACCCGTACACGAACGCCCCCCAGGTCTCGATGACCATGGACGGCGCCGGCGCGAGCCGCTGGAGCCAGATCACGGGCGCCAACCGGAACAAGCCGGTCGTCATCGTGCTCGACAACCTGGTCTACACGTTCCCGACGATCAACGAGCGGATCCCGAACGGGCGGACCCAGATCTCGGGCAACTTCATCGCTCCAGGAGGTCGACGACATCGTGACGGTCCTGAAGTCGGGCGCGCTCCCGGCGCCGGTCTCCATCGTGGAGGAGCGGACGGTCGGGCCGAGCCTGGGCGCCGCCTCGATCCGGGCCGGCACCCGGGCGCTGCTGGTCGGCTTCGCTGCTGGTCTGCGTCTTCATGGTGCTCTACTACCGGGCGCGCGGGCTGATCGCCGACGTGGCGCTGCTGCTCAACGTCCTGTTCATCTTCGGCGTGCTCGCCTCGTTCGGCGCCACGCTGACGCTGCCGGGCATGGCCGGCATCCTGCTCACCATCGGCATGGCGGTCGACGCCAACGTGCTCATCTTCGAGCGCATCCGGGAGGAGATGGCGTCGCGGCAAGACGATGAAGGCGGCCGTCGAGGGCGGCTTCGCCAAGGCGCTCTCGGCCATCGCCGACGCCAACATCACCACGTTCCTGATCGGCGTCATCCTGTTCTCGTTCGGCGTCGGCCCGATCCAGGGCTTCGCCGTCACGCTCATGGCCGGCATCCTGACGTCGCTGTTCACGGCGCTCGTCGTGACGCGCCTGCTCATCGACTACCTCGTCCAGGAGCGCGGCATGACCGTCGCCTTCGGCTGACCGTGGGTTCGAGGTGGCGAGGCCCGGGGTCCGCCGGCCGGCCTCGCCCACGCTCCAACCTCTCGACCTTCGACCCTAACCTACTGACATGCGCATTTTAGAAAACACCACACTTCGACTTCCTGAGCACCTATCAAGGAAGAGCTACATCATCTCCGGCATCCTGCTGACGGTCGCCATCATCTCGCTGGTCTACCCCGGCCTGGAGGCCGGGATCGACTTCAAGGGCGGGACCGAGTTCATCGTCGGGACCGGCGAGGCCGTCCCGTCCACCGAGGTCGCGTCGGCGCTCGGCTCGGCGACCGGCGAGATCTTCGAGGTCAAGGAGTTCGGCGACCCCCAGACGCTGCTGGTCCGCACGGCCGCCGGCGGCGACGCCGACGCGCTCGCAGGCGTCGGTCGTGAGACGGCATCATCGAGCGCGTTCCCCCAGGGCCAACCCGGACCGTCGAGGGCACCTACTCCGGTCGGCGCCGCGCATCGCGTCGGACCTGAAGGAGAAGGCCATCGTGCTGGTGCTCGGGCGCGCTGTTCGTGATCCTGCTCTACATCTTCGTCCGGTTCGACTGGCGCTACGCGGTGGCGCGCCGTGCTGACCCTGGCGCACGACGTGGTCATCGTGCTGGGGCTGTTCGCGCTGCTCCACAACGTGACGCCGTTCTCGCTCCAGATCGACCAGGCCATCATCGCGGCGCTGCTGACGATCGTCGGCTACTCGATCAACGACACCGTGGTGGTGTTCGACCGCATCCGCGAGTACGCGCTCCTGTTCAAGACGGAGCCGTACGAGACGGTCGCCAACCGGGCCATCAACACGACGCTCTCGCGGACGATCCTGACGTCGGGCACGACGTTGATCGCGGTGCTCGTGCTGTTCCTGATCGGCGGCGAGGTGCTCAAGGGCTTCTCGCTCGCGCTGCTGGTCGGGCATCGCGGTCGGTACGTACTCGTCGATCTTCGTGGCGAGCCCGATCGTGGTCGCGCTGCGCGAGAAGTACGCGCCGGCCCGGCGCGCGGTCTCGACGTCGAGCGTCTAGCCCGTCCCGCCTCGGTGGCACCCCGGCCCCACTCGGTCCCCCCGGCAGCGCGCCGAGGCGGACCGGGTGGGGCCGCCTCCGTCGGGGCGGTCGGTGGGGTCGCCGTCCCGATTTCGCACGAGCCGGACGAGGACGGCCCGATCACGCGGCCGCGTCGCCGGGGCGCCCGTAGCTTGGCCGTCCCGCTCTCCCCTGGCCCCATGCAGATCCGCTGCTCCACGCAGCGACGGCGTCGTCCGTCCTCTCGCTCGACGGCGACGTCCTGGGCGGCCCGGACGGCTCGGCCTTGCACGACGCGCTCGCCGCGGCGCGCGGCGACGGCCCGCTCCGGGCCGTCGTCGACCTGTCCGGCGTCCGCTTCATGAACTCGTCCGGCCTCGGGATGCTGGTCGGCGCGCTCACGACGGCCCGCAACACGGGCGGCGACCTGCGGCTGGCCGCCGTCGGCGACCGCGTCCGCGCGATCCTCGAGGTCACCCAACTCGACGGCGTGTTCCAGTCGTTCGACTCCGTCGACGCCGCCGTCGCTTCGTTCGAGAGGGTAGAGGGTGGGGGGCCGAGCCCCTCCGCGTCCCGTGCCCCGCATCCCGCCTCCCACCGCAATGCCAGTTTCCGTCGTCATCGGCGCCCAGTGGGGCGACGAGGGCAAGGGGAAGGTCGTCGACCTCCTCGCGCCCACCATGGACATCGTCGCCCGCTACCAGGGCGGCGCCAACGCCGGCCACACGATCAAGTGGGGCGACGAGACGTTCGTGCTCCACCTCATCCCGTCGGGCATCTTCCACGAGGCGACGTCTCGTGCGTGATCGGCAACGGCGTCGTGATCGACCCGAAGGCGCTGATGGACGAGATCCGCCAGATCGAGGCGCTGGGCTACCCCGTCGAGGGGCGGCTCAAGATCAGCCACAACGCCCACCTCATCATGCCCTACCACAAGGCGCTCGACCAGGCCAAGGAGCGGTGGCGCGACGCCGAGGCCATCGGCACGACCGGCCGGGGCATCGGGCCGGCCTACGTCGACAAGTTCGCGCGGTCCGGCATCCGGGTCGTCGACCTGCTCGACCGCGACGGGCTGCGCAAGAAGCTGACGGCGGCGATCGAGGAGAAGAACGACATCCTCTCGGCCATCTACGGCTCGCGAGCGGCTCGGACGTGGACGCCATCGTCGAGGAGTACGTCGAGTTCGACCAGCTCATCGACCCCTACGTGACCGACACGTCGGCCTTCCTGAACGACGCCCTCGCCGAGGGCAGAACATGTCTGGCCGAGGGCGCCCAGGGCGCGCTGCTGGACGTCGACCACGGGACGTACCCCTACGTGACCTCCAGCCACCCGACCTCGGGCGGCGCCTGCACCGGGCTGGGCATCCCGCCGACGGCCATCGACCGCATCATCGGCATCGTCAAGGCCTACTCGACGCGCGTCGGCAACGGGCCTTTCCCGACCGAGCTGGAGGACGCGACCGGCGAGCGGTTGCGGGCCGAGGGCCACGAGTTCGGCGCGACCACGGGCCGCCCCCGGCGGTGCGGCTGGCTCGACCTGGTCGCGCTCAGCTACACGTCGCGGCTCAACGGGTTCACCGAGCTGGCCGTCACCAAGCTCGACGTGATGGCGGGCCTGAGCGAGCTCAAGGTGTGCACGGCCTACGAGATCGACGGCAAGGAGACGACGCGCTTCCCGACCGACCTGCGGACGCTGAGCCGTGCCCGGCCGGTCTACGAGACGCTGCCCGGCGTTCTCGGGCGACCTGTCGGAGGCCCGGTCGATGGACGACCTGCCCCCGGCGGCGCGCGACTACCTCCAGTTCGTGAGCGACCACCTCCGCGTGCCGATCACCGTCATCGGGACGGGACCGAAGCGCGAGGAGACGCTGGTCGCGGGCTAGGGTGGCGGCGGGCCCGCGCTGCCTCAACTGCGGGACCGACCGGCTCGGCCCGTACTGCCACGCCTGCGGGCAGGGCGAGGTCGACCCGGCCGCGCCGGTCTCGGCCCTGGTCCGCGAGGCCGTCGCGGACGGGCTCTCGTGGGACCACCGCCTGTGGCGGACGCTGCGGGTGCTGCTGACCCGGCCGGGCGCGCTCGCGCAGGCGTGGGCCGCCGGCCGCCGCGCCCCGTTCGTGCCGCCGGTCCGCCTGTACCTGCTGCTGGGCGCCGCTCTGCTCGCGCTCTCGGCCGTCGGCCGCTGGCTCGCCGACGACCCCTCGCCGACGCCCCGTGCCGAACCCCGGCCGACCACCCAGCAGGCGGCCTACCTGATCGGGAAGGCCGTGGGAACGCTGGGGCTCAACGCCTTGCTGCTGCTGGTGCCGCTGGTCGGGTTCGCGACCTACGTGTTGTTCAAGGAGCGCCGGCCGGCGCTGGCGGGGCACCTGGTGCTGGCGTCCCACGTCGCGAGCGCGGCGCTCGTGGTCCTGATCGCGTGGCGCGCGGCGACGGTCGTGGTGCTCGGCCTCGGCGCCGAGGCGGGCCTACCCGGGTGGGCCGGCGACGCCGCCGTCGCCGGGGCGCTCCTGGGCGTCGGGGCGTACGCGTCGCTCGGGGCCCGGCGGTTCCTGGGCGTGGGCCGGGCGGGAGGGGCCGCGGTCGGGGCCTTGGTCGTGGTGATCCCACCGGTGCTGCTGCTCGGCTCCGTCGTCGCCGTGTCCGTTGTGCTGACGCTTGGCTAGGCCGGTGCGGCACTAGCTTCCGGCGTGCACCCGACCGCCCCCGGCTCCCCCCAGCCCGCCGCCGAGGCGGACGCGGTCGATGTGCCTCGACTGCGGGACGGCGCTGGTCGGGCCGTACTGCCACGCCTGCGGCCAGCGCGACCAGCCGGCCGAGGTCCCGGTCCGCCGGATCGTCTCGGACGCGCTCGGCGACGTGCTCGCCTGGGACGGCCGCGTGCTCCAGACCCTGCGGACGCTGCTCCGCGAGCCCGGCGTGCTGGCCGCCGACTGGGCTGGGGGCCGGCGGTCGCGCCACGTGGCCCCGTTCCGGCTCTACCTCCTGTGCAGCCTGGTGTTCGTCGCGTTCTCGGGCGGCTACGAGGCGGCCAAGGACGTGATCGTCCCGGTCACCGAGACCGACGAGGAGGACGCCCAACAGCTCCGCGACAACCTCAGCCGCGGGTTCGGCGCGCGACAAGGTCGAGCCGGTCGCCCGCTACATCGAGTCGATGATCGCGCTCGGCAGCCGCTGGATGTTCGTCCTGATGCCCCTGGGTGGGTTCGGGCTCTACGTGCTCTACGGGCTCCGGCGGCGGAGCTACGCGGCCCACTTCGTGCTCGCGATCCACGTGTTCTGCGTCGTCGTGCTGCTGCTGGCGCTCCGCCGGCTGGTCCAGCTGGCGGTCGTGCTGGCGGGCGGCGACACGCTGGCCCACCTCAACGGGCCGGCCAATACGGCCGTCATTTTGGGCGTGTTCGCGCTGTCGTACGTCTACGCCACGCTCGCCATTCGGCGGTTCTACGGCGTCGGGACGGTCAAGGCGGTCGCGTCGGCGCCGGCCGTGACCGTGGGGCCGGTCGTGGCGTGGTTCGGCCTCTTGCTGGGGGGGATGTTCCTGATCCTGGCCTGGCCGTGACGCCCTACCGCACGAGCACCAAGATCAAGCTCGGGCTGATCGTGGCGGCGGTCGCCATCGGGCTCTCGTCGCTCTTGTTCACCCAGCGCCTGGCCGACCGGCTCGAAGCCCAGGACGAGCAGGCGGTCGAGCTGTGGGCGCGCGCCATCGAGTTCCAGTACCGCGTCTCGGCCGGCCGCCGTCGGGCCCGGGGCCGAGGTCTGGGACGACCTGGCCCGGGCCACGGCCGCCTCGGCGCTGCCGGCCCCGAGCGCGCGCCGAGCTGCTGGCGGCCATCGACACGCTGCGCGACGGGCCGCCCGTCGGACGGGCTCGACTTCGTGTTCTCCCAGATCGTCGAGCCCGACCGGTTCAGCATCCCGGCCGTCATCACGGACTCGGCCATGACGACGGCCCTGATCGCCCGCAACGTGGGCCGCGGACCACCGACATGCTGGCGCTGGCCGCCGAGATGGACCGGGTCCACCCGCCGATCCGGGTCGAGGGCGTCGGGCGGCCAACTCGTCCACTACGGCGAGAGCCCGTTGGCGCGGATGATCCGGCTGTTCCCCTACGTCCAGCTGGCCGTCGTCGCGCTGTTCGTGCTCGTCGGCTACCTCGGGTTCTCGTACGTCCGCCGGAGCGAGCAGTCGAACCTGTGGGTGGGGATGGCCAAGGAGGCCGCCCACCAGCTCGGCACGCCGCTGTCGTCGATGATCGGTTGGGTCGAGCTGCTCCGCCTGGGCGACGCCGTGGACCCCGAGCAGGTCGCCGACGAGCTGGAGCGCGACGTGGACCGCCTGCGCCGCGTGGCCGACCGGTTCGAGAAGATCGGCTCGCGCCCGACGCTGACGCCCCAGCCGGTCCGGCCCGTGCTCGACGGCGTCGCCGACTACATCCGCCGCCGCGTCCCGACGAGCGGGCCGCCCGTCGTGATCGAGGTCGACGCCGCCGGCGGACCTGGTGGCGCGGCTCAACGTGGACCTGTTCGAGTGGGTCGTCGAGAACCTGCTCAAGAACGCGCTCGACGCGATGGAGGGCGTCGACGGGCCCGCACCGGATCGACCTGGTCGGGCGCCGGGTCGGTCGCCAGGTGGTCCTGCTGATCCGCGACACCGGGCAAGGGGATGGACCGGGCGACGGCCCGGCACGTGTTCCGCCCGGGCTTCTCGACCAAGCGGCGCGGCTGGGGCCTGGGGCTCAGCCTGGCCCGGCGGATCGTGGAGGACTACCACGGGGGCGACCTGTCGGTCGCCGAGTCGCGCCTGGGCCACGGCACCACGTTCCGGATCGAGCTCGACGCCGCCGCCGACCCGCGCGGGGAGCTAAAACAACGAGCCCATCTCCGACTGCAGCGCCTCGGCCGTCTCGCCGACGGGGCCACCGAGGCGGGCCTTGACGTCGTCGAACAGGTCCTGGGCGTAGTCGCGCGTCCGGATCGTGATCGGCATGGGGACGGCGTGGCCCAGCAGCAGCGCCTGCTGCTTCGAGTCGAGCGAGGCCAGGATCTGCCGCAGCCCGGTCGCGCCGGGCGTCCCGACGAGCGCCGCGGCGATGTCCTTCTCGTCGTTGAGCTGGGCGACCAGCTTGGTGCCGATCTGGCTCAGCACCTCCTCGTCGATCCCGCTCGGCCGCTGGTCGACGATCAGGAGCGACACGAAAAACTTCCGCATCTCCCTCGCGATCTTGCCGAACGGCGTCTCGCGCGCCGTCTCGGGCCCCAGGAAGTTGTGGGCCTCCTCGATGGTCACGAGCAGCTGCCGCGGCTTGTCGGCGTCGCGTTCGGCGACTCGTAGACCTCCATCTTGCGCTCGTATCGCGCCCGCAGCCGCCGCGTGATCACGTTGGCGACCAGGAGGTAGACCAGCAGCGACTTGTAGCGGCCGAACTGCAACACGACCGACCGGCCCTGGTCGAGCGCCTCGAACATCTCGTCGATGGCGTCGGTCTTGCCGGCCGAGGGCTCGGTGTGGAAAAAGTCGTAGCCGTCCAGGCGGTCCAGCTTGCGGCGGAGCGCCGAGAGCGAGCCGGGGTGCGCGCCGGTCTCCTCGGCCATCGCCTCGATCTCGGACGGCGGGGCCGTCGAGGAGCGTCGCCAGCCACTGGCGGCCGTACGTCTTCTTGAGGCTGAACGTGCTCTCGGTCGCCGTCGCGTTGAGGTTGAGCGTCTCGCGCAGCGGGAGCACGTCCTCGGGCTCGACCTGGTCGGCGTAGAGGTGCGAGCGCGGCGTCGGCCGACTGGCCCCGCGCGCGCGCCGAGGCGGGGTCGAGCGTGAACGATCTGGACGCGCGGCCCGAACAGGTCCTTAAGCCCGGGCACGAACGCGCCCTCGTCGCGCCCGGCCTCCTGGCGGACGGCGTACCCGTACTCGCCGTGCATGTCGAACACGAGCGAGACGGCCCGCTTGGTGGCGATCGTACCGGCCAGCAGCAGCCGCGTCAGAAAGCTCTTGCCCGTGCCGGTCTTGCCGAACACGGCGTTCGAGCGCTCGACGAACCGGGCCAGGTCCAGGCACACCGGCGAGTCCATCCCGAGCGGCGTGCCGACCCAGAAGAAGCGGTCGCCGCCGTCGGCGGCCTCGCTCCCGAAGACGCGCGCGACGTCGTCGTCGGTCGCCTCGCCGACGGCCGAGAAGTGCGCGGGGATGGTCTTGACCGGGAGCGGGTCGGCGTCGCCGATCCCCTGGGACACCATCAGCTGCGGACGGAGCGAGACGGTCGCGTACGTGCCCGAGCCCTGGAGCACGCGCCGCAGCAGGTCCTCGTCGTCGCCGGGCGGGCGGAGCAAGATGCCCTCGTTCGCCGCGTCGATCCGCAGGTCCGTGATGAGCGAGAAGAAGTCGTACGTCTCGCCCTCGACCACGACGAACGTCCCGGCCTTGACGGTCTCGACCGACCGGGACGGCGACAGCTTCATCTCGACGCCTTTGGCGAGCGAGCCGTGAGTGAGGACGCCGACGCGGGAGCGGGAGGACATGGGTCGTGGGCAACGGGGAGTCCGAAGCTACCCGCGCGCCGCGCCGACCCCGTGTCAGCCGGCGCGGGCTAGTCGACGGGTGGCTTGAGCAGGCCGTCGCCCGTCCGGCCCTTTTTGCCGAACAGCTTGTCGAGCACGTCCTCGCGCGTCAGGAGCGCCGTGATGCCGGTGATGGCGAGGTCTCCCAAGAGCCGGCGCGTGGTGCCCAGGCGGAACAGGCCCCGCGTGAGGCCGGAGACCGTCTTGAAGAGGAGCGGGACGATGAGGAGCGCGCCCAAGAAGCCGAGGGCGACTTCGAGGAGGGAACGGGTCGAGGTGGACGAGCGGGCCATCAGCAAGGGGAGAGGGGCCCGGTCCTACTCGGGTCGGCGGCGGCACGTTTCCCGCCTCGGCGGAACGTTCGGGGGGGCGAGCGGGGTAGCAGCGTCCACCCCCGTCGTCCTCATGGCCTCGAAAAAGTCCTCCGGCTCCGCGTCGTCCCCCTCGAAGGGCTCTACGGCCATCCCCAAGTCGCTCCGCACCGGCTCGCTGCCCCGGCCCATCGGCGAGGTGTGGTCGGCGGGCGTCGGCGCGCTCGCCCAGGCCCGGAAGACCGGGGGCGACTCGTTCGAGACGCTCGTCTCGCTCGGCTCGACCGTCGTCGAGACGGGGACCGGCGCCGCGCGGACGGCCGTGGCCCAGGTCGAGACGGCCGCCTCGACGCTGGTCCAGACCGCCAAGGGCGTCGCCGACGGGGCCGTCGACACGGTGGCCGACGGCGTCGAGGGCGTCGTGGAGGGGGTCCTCGGGCGGCTCGGCGTGCCCGGGCGCGGCGAGATCCTGGCCCTGCGCTCGCAGGTGGACGCGCTCCAGGCCCGGGTCGCGGCGCTCCTGGCCTCGTCCGCCTCGGCACGTGCCGGCGACGCTACGCCGGCCGATTCCGACGCGGCGGCCCCCCAGGCGGTCGTCTACCAGGTCGCCACGCACGAGCGTGGCTGGGCCGTCCAGCGCGTCGGGGCCGAGCGGGCGACGGCCGTCCACCCGACCAAGAAGGCGGCGCTCGTCGACGCCCGCCAGACGGCGCGCGCCCACGCGCCCAGCCGGCTCGTCGTCTACAAGGCCGACGGGACCGTGGCCGACGAGACGGCCTACGCCGCCGACTGACCAGGGCCCGCGCAGACCCCGCCCGGTCCCGAGGCGGGACCGAGGCGGCCAGCGACGGGCGTCAAGTAGCGTCCGGTGCTGAGGTCGCTGGCGCGACCCCGACGGCCTGCTGGAGCGCGGCGAACTCGTCCTGGAAGGACCGGGCCAGCACGGCCGGGTCCGGCACGATCGTCGCGTCCGAGGTGATCCCCACGCGGACGCTCCCGTCCAGGCTCAGGATGCTGATGCCGAGCCCGATGTCGCCGGCCTGGGGCACCCAGAACATCAGCGTCGTCACCCGGGACCCCTCGATGTGGAGCGGCTCCCTGGGCCCGGGCACGTTGGTGAGCACGCCCGAGGCCTTCTGCTGGAACAGGTCGACCACGAACCGGTGGGCCCACATCGGCGCCCGGCCGATCGTTTGCAGGATCGCGTAGACGACGGCCGGCTCCTCCGACGCCTTGACGGCGTCCATCCGCTCCTTCGTCACCCGGAGTCGGTCCCGGGCTGTCGCCTCGCCCACGGGCAGCGCCACGAACACCAGTCCGAACGAGTTGCCCAGCTCGTGGGCCCGCTCCAGCGGGCGGACGTTGAACGGGGTCGCCATGCGGACCGTCACGCCGTCGACGCGTTCGCCCTGGTCCTGGAGGTAGCGCCGGATGGCCCCGGCGGCGGACGACATCAGGACGTCGTTGACCTTGGCGCCCATCGCGTCCCCGATCGCCCGGATCGAGTCGAGCGAGAACGGCTCCGTCCACGCGGCGCGCTTGACGGGCGAGGTGGTCCCTTTGAACAGCGTGTCCGAGTCGGCCGGCATGGTCAGCAGGTGGCCCAGGCTGGCGACGCCGCCGCCGGCACGCCGCAGCGGGCCCTTCGACGA
This sequence comes from uncultured Bacteroidota bacterium, assembly GCA_963740235.1. Classification (GTDB taxonomy): domain Bacteria; phylum Bacteroidota; class Rhodothermia; order Rhodothermales; family Rubricoccaceae; genus Rubrivirga. The sequence continues at coordinate 391,755 of CAVUDG010000005.1, read as the reverse complement.
CGTCCCCGACGCTTTGACCGAGGCGGGCCGGACCGGGGCGGCCGCCCCAGCCCGGCGGTCGGTGGGCGCGTCCGGGTCGAAGTACTCGTCGACGGCGTGGATCAGGACGTGCATCAGCGCGATCCCGTCGCCGATCACGTGGTGGATCCGGCCGACGAGGGCGCTCCCCGACGTCCCGTCGCCGTGGTCGACGCCGTGGACGAGGTGGAACGTCCAGGGCGAGTGGGCGAACGACAGCGGGTCGCTCATCAGGTCGCTCACCAACGCCTCCAGGCCGGCCTTGCCGCCCGGCGCGGGCAGCGCGGTCTCGAACACGTGGTGGTCCAGGTCGAGCGCCTCGTCGGGGACCCAGCGCGGGCGCGACGACCCGGCCCCCTCGATCCGCATCCGGAACCGGTCGAACCGCATCAGCCGCTCGCTGGCGAACCGGCGGACCGCGTCGAGCGAGAGCTCGCTGTCGAACCCGAGGACGCCCGTGATGGTCATCGGGTTGGTCGGGTTCTCCATCCGCAGCCACGCCGAGTCGGGGGGGGAGACGAGGAACGGGCGCGGGCGGTCCATAAACGGCGGGGGCAGGGGGGGCTAACCTACCCCGCGCCCTCAGGTGGGCGGCTCGCTGGCCGTCGTGGTGTCGCGCGGCAGCGGCTTCACCCCGGGCGGCAGCAGGTCGAGCACGCTCAGCCCGTGGTCCCGGTCCCGGTTCCACATGTAGCACACGTAGTTGTCGATGTTGTTGAGCGCGGTCCTTCGGGCGCTGGCGTTGCCGTTGGTGGCCGCCACCGCGAGGTCCCGGGGGTTGCCGTCTCGGTAGATCCGGTCGCCCTCGTCGACGGCGCTGCGGTCGCGGTAGCACATGTCGCGCTTCCTGTTCCAGCCGCCCGAGCACAGCGGGTGGCGCTCGTCCCGGGGCCGGAGGAGCGAGGTGCTCCGGTGGCCCATCTCGTGGAGCAGGATCGCCGCCTGCTGGTGCCGAGAGCGCTCGAAGAACCCGGGCGACAACTCCACTGTGTTCTTGACCAGGTGGCGCGCGACGGACGTCTTGCCGACCGGGTGCACCGACTTGCAGCGGATAAAGACCGGGAGCATCCCTCGGAAGCCGGCGCAGAACGCGAGCGACCACTCGCGGATCACGGCCTCCACCTTGTGGAGCGTCGTCGAGAGCGTCGCGTCGTCGTAGTCCGCGCCGAACCAGTAGGCGAGTGACGCCTCCGGGTGGCGACGCGACGCGTGCCACAGGATCCGGGCGTCGGCGCTGCGCATCACGTTCCGGACCTCCTGGAGAGCGCCCTCGCACAGGACGTAAGCGGTGAGGTAGGCCGGCTTGAGCGCGTTGATCCGGCTGCCCGCGCACTTGCCGATGCCCCGACGCTGGCGGCGGAACTTGGGCGTGGACGGGTCGACCTCGCGCGCCATCGGCTTCGTGTCGATGATCCGCCACGGCGGCCCGTCGTACCGCCCCGGCGAGACGCGGTCGGAGATCCGCTCGACGTTCGTCCGGGCCGCCGAGCGGCCCCGCGCGCTGGGGCCGCCGCGTCGGGACCCAGGGGAGACGCTCTTGGCCGCCTGCCTCTCCTTCTCCTTTCTCTTCTCGGCCAGCGCGCGCGCGATCTGGGCGGTCGAGGCCGAGGTCGTCGGCGGGCGGGCCTCGGTAGGGAGGGCGGCCGACGACATCGCCACTTCCTCAGCGTCGTCCCAGGTCTCGAACAGGTCGGTGACGTCGTCCCAGGACCCGAACTGGTCGCGCCGGATCCTCCCTTCGGGACCGCCGAACCGCCGCCGGAGCGCCGAGACCTTCCCGGCAAACTCCGCGTTGGTCATGGCTCGGAGGTCCTTCGCCGGGGCGTGCGGCGTCTGGGTTCTCGGAGGTCGGCTCATGGTCTCAGGGGCTGGGGCTCTCGTGGGGCGTCTCCTGGGTGAGTGTCGTCGTCGAGGCCGGGCGCACTCGGACCTGGTGGGCGTGGCGAGGGGCCCCTCGAGCCACTCCGGACGATCAGACGTTGCGTGGTCGGGACGGTGTGTTCCGAGTCGCACGTGGGAAACCTAGGTCTCCCGGGCTACGCCGGAGCGCCGAGCGGACGAATAGCGACCGGGCCACCGCTAGGCGTGAACGTAGATGGTTCGGCCCAAGCCATAGGGCACGGTGGACGACGCGGCGGACCGTGCCGCGCTCGCCGCCGGTGCCCTCGCGCCCAGGGGGGGGGGGGCTGCGCGGGCGCTCCTGCCCCACGCGAGACGACCGAGCTACCCTTCCGCGACCGCCAGTTGCCCGCACGCGGCGTCGATGTCCTGGCCCCGGCTCCGGCGGACGGTGACCCGTACGCGCCGGCGCACCAGTTCGCCGATGAACGCGTCGAGCGTCGGCTCGTCGGACGACCGGAAGTCGGTGCCCTCGACCGGGTTGTACATGATGAGGTTGACCTTGCACGGGGCCCAACTCGCGATCCGCGACAGGTTGCGCGCGTCCTCGACGGTGTCGTTGACGCCGGCGAACAGGCAGTACTCGTAGGTCACCGGCCGCCCGGTTACGGCGTAGTAGTGGCGGACGGCCTGCCCGAGCGCCTTGAGGTCGGTCTTCTCGGACCGGTTGACGGGCATGATCGCGCTCCGCTGGCCGTCGGTCGGCGCGTGCAGGCTGATCGCGAGTCCGGCCGGGCGGGCGGTGCCGGCGGCCTGGTCGTCGGCGAACTGGCGGATCCGGCGGGCCAGGCCGACCGTCGAGACGGTGATCCGCTTGGGCGAGAGCCCCAGCCCGTCGCACAGCAGGTCGAGGCTGGCCGTGACCGCGGCGTAGTTCTGCATCGGCTCGCCCATGCCCATGTAGACCACGTTGGTGACGCCCTGGTCGAACGTGTCGCGCGCGATCCGGTCCATCGCGTGGACCTGCTCGGCGATCTGGCCGGCCGTCAGGTTCTCCTGGAACCCCATGAGCCCGGTCGCGCAGAACGAGCAGCCCATCGCGCAGCCGACCTGGGACGAGACGCAGACGGTCAGCCGGCGGGCCCGGCCGTCGTCGTCGACGTCGGGGATCAGGACGGTCTCGACGTGGCGGCCCGAGGGGAGCCGGAACAGGCACTTGACCGTCCGGTCGGTCGCCTGCTGGCGCCGGACCTCGACGAGGGTGCCGAGGTCGGCCACCTCGGCGAGCCGCTCGCGCAGGCCGGCCGGCAGGTCGGTCATGGCCTCGAACGTGGTCGCGCCCTTCTCGTGGATCCACTTGAACAGCTGGCGCCCGCGGAAGCGGGGCTCGCCCAGGTCGAGGGCGAACGCCTCGAGCGCAGCGGCGTCGAGGGAGCGGAGGTCGGGGCGGGGGGTCTCCATGCGGTAAGAAACGGCGCCCGAGGCCCGAACGCGCTCGGGCTGGGGGCGAAGCGGGTGAAGCCGCTGCGGCGCGCGTGTGAATCCGCCTACCTTCCCACGTGCCCCTCGACTGCCATGCGTCGGTTCCTGGTCCTGCTCGCGTTCCCGGCGCTCGCCCTCGCCCAGTCGCCCCTGCCCGTCACGTTCCTGCCCGGTGGGGCGGCCGACGAGGGGTGCTACGCCCAGTGGTCGACGCGGTCGGCGGTCCGCGCCTACAGCGCGCCGACGCCGGCCAGCACGTTCCTGCGGACCGTCGACGCCGAGCGGCGGATCGACGCCAACGACTACTCCGAGTCGCTCACGGCCGTCCTGGAGCCGGGCCTGGTCCGCGTTCGCCAGCCGATCACGGCGGAGGCGAGCCCGTGGGGCGGCCGGTCGATGGAGCGGCTCCTGCTGTCGCCGGGCGACGAGGTGACGGTGCTCGCGCCCGGCGCCGAGGGCTCGGTGACGTTCGGCGTCCGCGGCCAGACGTACTCCGGGTTCCTGCCCGGCTACTCGGGGGGCGACGAGGTCGAGGTCGTCCGCGAGCCGGTCACCGAGTTGTGGGTCCGGCTGGTGGCCTACTCCGACGACCGCCCGGCGGCCTGGGTCAACACGGCCCAAGCGGGGATGGCGCCCCGCGAGCCGTTCTGCCTGTAGGGCTCGAGGTCTAGAGGTCCGAAGGTTCAGAGGTTTGCATGCGGGGAACTCTGGTGCCAGGAGTGGGGCGATCTGGCACGATCCGAGTCCGGTCCGGCCTCTGACTGCCAGAGCACGGACCTTGAGCCCCCACCCGTCTCCCGTGTGCACGTCCCGTCACACCAGCCACAGCAACGCCGCATACCGCGCGACGCGCAGGCCGGCCACCAGCGGGACGAACCAGGCCAGCGGGACCCGCCCCACGCCCGCCGCCACCGTCAGAGGGTCGCCGACGACGGGGAGCCACGACAGCAGGAGCGCCGGGACGCCCCAGCGCTCGGTCCAGCGGAGCGCGGCCCGCCCACCTCGGGAGGCCTGGAGGCGGTCCCCGACCCGGTCGCGCGCCAGACGGCCCATCGCGTAGTTGACGAGGCAGCCCAGCGTGTTGCCGAGGCTGGCCCACACGAGCGCCGTCGATGGCGCCAGGCCGGCGGCGACCGCAGCGACGAACGCGGCCTCGGACGAGACGGGGACGAGCGTCGCACCGACGAACGCGGCCAGGCACAGCCCCACCGCGCCGTAGGCCTGGACCCAGTCGACCAACTCAGGGCTCACGGGACCGGGCGTCGGGCCGTCCGAATCGCGGCGGCCAGGGCGACCGCGGCGACCACCGCGCTCACGCCCAGGCACACGCCCAAGCCCAGCGACGTGCCCGGCAAGCGGTCTGGGAGACCACCTAGGCCATACCGAAGCAGCCCAACGCCATACGTCGCCGGGTTCATGCGCATGGCGAGCGCGATGGCGCCCGACGCGCCCGCCTCGGGGAAGAAGGCGCCCGACAAGAGCCACACCGGGATCAGGACCACGTTCATCACCGCGTGGTACGCCCGCCCGCTCTTGAGCCGCCACGCCATCACGAACCCGAACGCGCAGAACGTGACGGCCAGCAGGACCGCCGCTACGAGCGCGACCACCGTGCCCGCGATGCCAGGCTGGAGCCCGACCGTCGGCGCGAGCGCTCCGACGAGGGCTGCCTGCCCGACGGCCAGCGTCGTCCCGCCCAGCACCACGCCCAGCACGAGGGCGGCCCGGGGCTGGGGCGCCACCAGGACGGCCTGGAGCACGCCCGACTGGCGGTCCTCGACGACGGACAGCGTCGAGTAGATGGCCGTGAACAGGACGGTCAGCGCGACCATCCCGGGCAGCAGGTACTGGAGGTAGCCGGCGTCGGAGCCGGGCACGACCACGCTGCCGGCGAACCCGAACCCGAAGACGACCCAGAACAGGACGGGCTGGGCGAGCACGCCGACCACTCGGGCGCGGTCGCGCAGGAACACGCGGATCTCGCGGCGCCACAGGGCCAGGACGGCGGCCGTCACGGCGTCTCGGGGCGGCTGGCCGTCGCGGTCGAGCCGGCGATCGCGGTCGGTTCGGCGACGGCGCTCGCGAACACGTCGGCCAGTGTGGGGGGCTGGATGGACACCCCGCGCACGTCGGCCCGTGCGTAGAGCGCGCCGACCCGGGCGCTCGCGTCCGGCGCTCGGACCAGCACGCGGTCGGCGACGGCCCGGGCGTCGAGCCCGTCGCGTCGGAGCGCGTCGGACAACGCGTCGGCGTCGTCGGTGTCGAGCCAGAGGGCGTCCGCGCCGATCGCGGCCGTGAGCGCCTGGGGCGTCCCCTCGGCCACGACCCGGCCGGCGTCCAGGATCACGACCCGGTCGCACCGCGCGGCCTCGTCCATCGCGTGCGTCGCGACCAGCTGGGCGCCGTCGGCCCGCCGCCGGTCCATCTGGTCCCAGAACGCGTCGCGCGCGAGCGGGTCCAGCCCCGTCGTCGGCTCGTCGAGCAAGGCCAGGGCCGGGCCGTGCAGCAGGCCGCGCGCCAGGTCGAGGCGGCGTGCGAGCCCGCCCGACAGCGTCCCGATCCGGTCGTCGGCGCGGTCGGCCAGGCCCGCCTCGGCGAGGGCGGCCGGCACCCGGAGGCGGGCCTCGGCCCGACCGAGGCGGACCAGGGCGGCCTGCAAGGCGAGCGCCTCGCGGGCCGTCAGCGCCGGGTCGAGCGCGGGGTGTTGGAACACGACGCCCAGGTGGCGGCGCGCCTGGTCGGGCGCGGTCACCACGTCGTGACCGGCCACCTCGACACGGCCGGCCTCTGGCCGGAGCTGGGTCGACGCGATCCGGAGCAGCGTCGTCTTGCCGCTCCCGTTCCGGCCCAGCAGCGCCACCCGCTCGTGCGCGCCGACCCGGAGGCTGACGCCGTCGAGCGCCCGGGCCTCCCCGTACCGGTGGGCGACGCTCTGGGCGACCAGGGCGGCCGCGGCCACGGGCGGCTCGGCCACTAGCGGAGGAGGAAGTCCGCGACGACCAGCACGAAGAAGGCCGGCACGTAGGCGATCGACGCCAGCAGCAGCCGGCGTGCGCGCTCGTCGGTCGGGTCGGAGAAGAACGAAAACGCGGGGATCGTGAACACCGTCCCGATCCCGGCCATCCCGACCAGGAACAGCGGGCCGGCCTGCCCGACCGCCGCCGGGAGCACGCCGGCGACCAGCAGCAGCAGCGACGCGCCTAGCACCAGCGTCGCCAGCTGGCGGTCGCCGCCCTCGACGCTGGGCAGCATCCGGAACCCGCCGTCGCGGTAGTCCTTGCGGAACATCCAGGCGAGCGCGTAGAAGTGGGGGAGCTGCCAGAGGTAGAGGATCGCGAACAGCGACCAGCCGACGGCGTCGAGCGCGCCGGTCGCCGCGGCCGCGCCCCCCAGCGCTGGCAGCGCGCCCGGGATCGCGCCCACCAACGTGTTGTGGATGGTCGTCCGCTTGAGCGGCGTGTACACGCCGACGTAGAGGAAGACGGTCAGCAGCGACAGGCCCGTCGTAAGCCCGTTCGTGGTCGCGGCCAGCACGACCGCGCCGGCGACGACGCAGGCGGCAGCGTAGAGCGTCGCGTGTGTCACGCCCATCCGCCCGCCGGGCAGGGGCCGCGAGGCGGTCCGCGTCATCCGGGCGTCGTGCTTCCGCTCGACGACGTGGTTGAGGGCCGCCGCCCCGCCGCCCGTCAGCCCGGTCCCCGCCATCAGCCCCAATAGCACCGTCCAGTCGACAGGCCCGGTCGCCCCCAGCAGGTAGCCCGCCGCCGCCATCACCACGACGAACGCCGTGATCCCGGGCTTCAGGAGCTCCTTGTAGTCCGAGAGCAGGGTGAACGCGGTCGGAGCCTCGACGGCGACGGCCACGGCGGACGACGTGCTGGGCCTCATGCGATCGTGGGGGCGGGGGAGTCAATCAACGCGCAGCGGCCGTCGCGTTCCGTCAAAAAACGGGCAGGACGGGGAGATGAGATCGGGGAACGGAGGACGAGAGACGGGCGACGAGGTTGTACGCCGGACGACGACGAGGGGATGCCCCATCCGGCCGGCCGCGCGTGCGCATTTTGCGGCCCCCCTCACTCCGACTGTCTCATGCCTCTCATCGCCTCCGTCTCCGGCATCCGCGGCGTCTTCGGCGACGGCCTCGACCCGGCCGCCCTCGTCCGCTACGCCTCGGCCTTCGGCGCCTGGCTCCAGCGCCAGACCGAGGGCCGCCCGGTCGTCGTGGTCGGCCGAGACGGGCGCGTGACGGGCGACGTCTGCGCCCGCCTCGTCACGGCCACGCTCCAGAGCGCCGGCTGCGACGTGGTCGACGGCGGGCAGGCGACCACGCCGAGCGTCGCGATGGGCGTGCTCAAGCACGACGCCGACGGCGCCGTCATCCTGTCGGCGAGCCACAACCCGGCCGAGTGGAACGCGCTCAAGCTGCTCGACCGGAACGGCGAGTTCCTGGGCCCCGACGAGGGCGCCGAGGTGCTGGCCCTGGCCGACGAGGGCGTGGCCGGCCAGACCGTCGGCTACCAGGACCTCGGGGCCTACCGGACCGACGACCTGCTGCCGTACCACGTCGACAAGATCCTGGCGCTGCCCTACATCGACGCCGACACGATCCGGGCGCGCGGGTTCTCGGTCGTCGTGGACGGCATCAACTCGGTCGGCGCGTTCGCCGTCCCGGCGATGCTGGAGGCGCTGGGCGTGACCAGCGTCGAGGTGCTCAACGGCGACGTGACGGGCCTGTTCGCCCACGACCCGGAGCCGCTGCCGGCCCACATCACCGGGATCACGTCGCGCGTGGCCGAGAGCGGCGCCGACCTCGGCGTCGTGGTGGACCCGGACGCCGACCGGCTGGCGTTCGTCGAGGACGGCGGGCGGTTCTTCGGCGAGGAGCTCACCCAGGTGATCGCGGCCGACTTCGTGCTCGGCAAGACGCCCGGCGCCGGTCGGGACGAACCTGTCGTCGAGCCGGGCCATCGACGACGTGGCCGCGCGGCACGGGCAGACCGTCGTCCGGTCGAAGGTGGGCGAGATCCACGTGGTCCGCGCGATGCAGGAGGCGGGCGCGGTGATCGGCGGCGAGGGGAACGGCGGCGTGATCCTGCCGGCGCTCCACTCCGGCCGCGACGCGCTCGTCGGCGTGGCGCTCGTGCTCCAGTTCCTGGCCGAGACGGGCCGGTCGCTGAGCGAGGTTCGCGACTCGTACCCGGCCTACGCCATCGCCAAGCACAAGCTGCCGCTGACCGACGACCTCGACGCCGACGCGCTCCTGGCCGCGCTCGCCGCCCGCTACGAGGGCCGCGTCTCGACGGTCGACGGCGTCAAGGTGGACCTCGACGAGGGGTGGGCCCACGTCCGCAAGTCCAACACCGAGCCCATCCTGCGGGTCTACACCGAGGCCGGGCTCTCCCGACGCTGCCGACGCGCTGGCCGAGCGGTTCAAGACGGAGTTGATGGAGGGCTAGCGCCCGCCGATCTCGACGGCGACGTCGGTGTCCGGGGTCCCGTCGCGGCGCCACGTCCGCTCGGCGATCGCGCCCGACCCGTCTCGGTCCAGCACCAACGCCGTCGAGACGCGCGTGCCGTAGTCGCCGGCGACGATCCGGACGGGGGACAGGACGCGCTCCAACTCCGGGCCGACGCCGGTGTCGGGCAACGTGTCGTCGGGCGCGCGTGTCGCGGTCGTCGAGCAGGTCGAACAGGTCGCCGAGACGGACGGGGTCGGGATCCAGCGCCGCACGCAGGCGCCGCCGCGCGCGGACGACCTTAGGCCACGGCGTGTCGAGCCGGTCGTTCGACAGCCCGTAGACGCCGGGCCCCAACGTGGTGACCGTCTCGACGCGCGTGGAGACCACGGCGACCGTGTCGGGGTCGCCGACGACCAGGTTGAACCCGTCGAAGTCGTCGCGCGCCGCGTGGACGGCCCGGGCGTAGTCGAGCGCCGATGTCGCTGCCGCGGAGAAAGTCGGCCGCTAGCGCGCCCCGGGAGCGGACGTGCGGGCGCGGGTGGAGCGGGTCGCGGACGTTCGTCAGCACCGCCCACCGGCCCGCCTCGGCGACGCCGAGCCAGGTCCCGCCGGCCTCCAGGTCGCGTCCGGCGACCACGTCGAGGGCGTCGGGCCAGCGGTCGAGCGGGGCGGCGGGACGGGCGAACGCCTCGTCCCGGTTTCCAGCCAGCACCAGCCGGTGCCGCGGGTGCGCGTCGAGCGCGAACGTGACCAAGCACATCAGGTCGCGAGAGCCAGTCTCGTTCTCGTACACCGGAGCGGCCAGCACCTCCGAGGCCCAGATGACCATGCCGATCCAGATCAGGTCCGTCATCAGCAGGTGGAGCACCTGGAGCCAGATCGGCGCGAGCAGCGCCACGTTGAGCGCGCCCATCGCCATCTGGACCAGGAACCCGCCGACGAGCGCCATCCCCAGCGTCTTGGTCCGTCCAGCCGACCGCGTCCCGATGACGGCCGCGCCCAGGACGGCCAGCGTCAGAAACGCCATCGTCGGGTGGAAGACGCGGGCGCCCAGCAGGGTCGCCACGATCGGGTCGGTCTCGGGGTCGAGCCCGCCGCCGAGCACCAGCGTGTCCCCCAGCGCCGTGACGGCGCCGCCGGCCCCGAGCACCAGCGTCGCGACGAGCGTCGCCCCGACCCAGCCCGCCTCGGGACGCGCCCCGAGGCGGGGCGTCTCGGCGCCCTCGGACCACCACGCGGTCAGCGTGAGCGCGCCCATGAGCAGGAACGTGTTGGTCAGGTGGGCGGCCATCCAGATCGGCCCGGCCGATCGACGGGTTGTAGGCGACGTACTCGAACAGGACGAGACCGGCGCCGATGGCGCCCTCCAGCACCATGAACACCAGCGAGGCGACCGCCGCCTTGCGGACGGGAGACCCCTTGGCCGTGCCCCGGAACACGACGGCGACCAGACCGAGCGCGGCGACTCCGGCGAGCGCGCTCGTGATCCGGTGCCCGAACTCGATGATCGTGTTGAGCGTCGGGGCCGTCGGGATGACCTCGCCGTTGCACAGCGGCCAGTGGTCGCCGCAGCCGGCGCCCGAGCCGGACGCGCGCACGAACGCGCCCCAAAGCACGACCAAGACGGTGTACCCCAGGACGCCCCAGGCGACGCGCGAGACGGTGCGGGAGGAGGGGGTCAGCACAGGACTTGGGTGACGTAGACGCGGTCGTCGTTGCTCGTCGCGACGCCGATGCCGTGAGCGGTGGACGTAGAACGGAGCAGGTTGCGGCGGTGACCGGGGCTGTCGAGCCAGCTCTGGACGGTCCGCCGGGCGAGCCGGTCGGGCGCGAACCAGTCGAAGGTCCGGTCGACTCGGCTCCCGACGGTGCGGGTCCGGACGCGCTCGTATCGGGTGCTCACGTAGAGGTTCTCGGCCACGCCGACCAGGGTGCGGCCTCCACCGACGGCCTTGCGGCAGTCGACGCCCGCCGCCAGCGCGCGGTCCTGCGGCGACGATGCCGTCCGGCGTGTCGTGCGCGAAGAACGCTCTCTCGGCCATGTCCCGGCTGTGACCCCGAGCGATGGCCGCCAGGTCGTCCGACCACTCCAGCACGTCCGTGCCCGCCGTCGCGCGCGCGGCGTTGGCCTCCCGGTGGACGAACCGGTCGAGCTCGCCGAGGTCCGGCGCGTCGGACGTCTCGGCAGGCGACGGGCGGTCGCCGGAGGGGACGGGGGGCTGCGCGCAGCCGGCGAGCAGGGTGAGAGCGATCCACCAGCGCATGAGGCCCCAACGGCCGACGTCGCGCGAGGGTGCCCCGTCCGGCCCCGATTCACAAGGCCCCCACGTCTCGCCGCGACGGCCTCGGCGGGTCTCTGGGCTGGCGCGCCAGACGCCTCGGTCCGGAGGAATCCCACGAAACGCGCCGGGCGGTCGGCCGTCGCTGCGTGGCCCCGCGCTCTCAGGCACCGGGATTAAAAAAAGGGCGGCCCCCCGAAGAGGACCGCCCCTGGCGGTCCCGCCTCGGCGACTCCGTGAGGAGACCGAGGCGGGGGGAGCCGGCGGACTAGAAGTCCATGCCGCCGCCCATGCCGCCCATCCCGCCGCCGGCCGGCATGGCCGGCGCGTCCTCGGGCTTGTCGACGATGACCGACTGCGTGGTGAGCAGCAGGCCGGCGACCGACGCCGCGTTCTCGAGCGCCGTGCGCGTGACCTTGGTCGGGTCCACGACGCCCATCGCGAGCAGGTTGCCGTACTCCTCGGTGCGGGCGTTGAAGCCGAAGTCGGCCTCGCCGTCCTTCACCTTCTGGACCACGACCGAGCCCTCGAGGCCGGCGTTGTTGACGATCTGGCGGAGCGGCTCCTCGAGCGCGCGGCGCACGATCTTGACGCCGATCTGCTGGTCCTCGTTCTCGACCTCGAACCCGTCGAGCGCCGACAGGGCGCGGACGAGCGCGACGCCGCCACCGGCGACGATGCCCTCCTCGACCGCCGCGCGCGTGGCGTGGAGCGCGTCCTCGACGCGGGCCTTCTTCTCCTTCATCTCGGGCTCGGTCGCCGCGCCGATCTTGATGACGGCGACGCCGCCGGACAGCTTGGCGAGCCGCTCCTGGAGCTTCTCACGGTCGTAGTCCGAGGTCGTGTTCTCGATCTGGCTGCGGATCTGGCCGATCCGGGCCGAGATGTCGTCCTGCGTGCCGGCGCCGTCGACGAGCGTCGTGTTGTCCTTGGTGATGACGACGCGCTGGACGCTGGCCGAGCGAGTCGAGCGTCGCGTTCTCGAGCTTGTAGCCCATCTCCTCGGAGAGGAGCGTGCCGCCGGTCAGCGTCGCGATGTCGCCCAGCATGGCCTTGCGGCGGTCGCCGAAGCCCGGGGCCTTGACGGCCGCGACCTTGAGCGTGCCGCGGAGCTTGTTGACGACGAGCGTGGCGAGCGCCTCGCCGTCGATGTCCTCGGCGACGATCAGGAGCGGGGCGCCCGTCTGGGCCACCTTCTCGAGGACCGGGAGGAGATCCTTCATCGCCGAGATCTTCTTGTCGTGGATCATGCACGAGGGCGTCCTCGAGGACCACCTCCATCGCGTCCGGGTCGGTCACGAAGTACGGCGAGAGGTAGCCGCGGTCGAACTGCATGCCCTCGACCGTGTCGAGCGACGTGTCGGTGCCCTTGGCCTCCTCGACCGTGATCACGCCGTCCTTGCCGACCTTCTCCATCGCCTCGGCGATCAGGTCGCCGATCTCGTCGTCGTTGTTGGCCGAGATCGTGCCGACCTGGGCGATCTCCTCCTTGCCGCCGACGTCGCGGCGACAGCGTTCTTGAGCTCGGCGACGACCTCGTGACGGCCTTGTCGATGCCGCGCTTGAGGTCCATCGGGTTGGCGCCCGAGTTGACCGAGCGCAGGCCCTGCGTCATGATCGCCTGGGCGAGCACGGTCGCCGTCGTGGTGCCGTCACCGGCGACGTCGGACGTCTTGGAGGCGACCTCCTTGACCATCTGGGCGCCGACGTTGGCGATCTTGTCCTCGAGCTCGATCTCCTTGGCGACGGTGACGCCGTCCTTGGTGACGGTCGGGGCGCCGAACTTCTTCTCGATGATGACGTTGCGGCCCTTGGGGCCGAGCGTCACCTTGACGGCGTTGGCGAGCGCGTCGACGCCCTCCTTGAGCTGGTTGCGGGCGTCCGCGTCGAACGTGATTTGCTTTGACATTTTCTATTGCGTGGTTCGTGGTGCGTAAGGGTCGAGCGGGCCGGTGCGGCGGCGTGGGTCGGTCCCACGTGCTCGCACCCGCACGGCTCTACGCCGTTGACGATCCCGAGGATGTCGGACTCGCGCATGATGAGGACGTCGTCGCCGTCGAGCTGGATCTCGGTGCCGGCGTACTTGCCGTAGAGGACCGTGTCGCCGTCCGAGACGGTCATGTCGACCTTGGTCCCGTTCTCGACCTTGCCCGGGCCGACGGCCAGCGACGGTGCCGCGCTGCGGCTTCTCCTTGGCGGTGTCGGGGATGTAGAGGCCGCCGGCGGTCTGCGTCTCGGCGTCCTGGGGCTTGACGACGACGCGGTCGCCGAGCGGCTTGATGGATGCTGCCATGGGGGTAGGTTGGGTAAGGAGTAGAGGGGGTGCGGCGGAGGCCGCATCGAGTAGGGTTTGGCACTCTCCCCGCGAGAGTGCTAAAGGGTATACCTCGGGGTTCTCCCGAGGGTCCCCCCGCGTCGGTTAAGACAAGGTCAAGTCGACCTGCATCCCGGCCGGCCCGGCTCCGTAGGTTTCCGGCATGGCCCGCCTCGGTACGCCCGCGCCCTCTCTCACGCTCGGCTGGACGGTCGCGCTCGCCGCAGTCGGTCACGCTCGCCGCGCTGGCGGTCGCGCCCCCGCTGCTCGGCCCTGAGGCGGGCGCGGCCACCCGCCACGCCTTCGCCGGCGTCTGCCACCAGATCCCCGAGCGGTCGTTCCACCTGGCCGGCGGCCCGGTCGCGCTGTGCCACCGGTGCTCGGGCGTGCTGGCCGGTTTGCTGCTGGGCGTGATGGTGGCGCCCGGGCTGGGCGGGACGCTGCTGGCGGGGATCCGGAGCAGGGGGCAGGGTGCGTGGCTGGTCGCGGCGGCGCTCCCCACCGCGCTCGACTGGGCGCTCGGGGCACTCGGCGTGGTGGTCCAACACGCCGGGCTCCCGGGCCGTCACCGGAGCCGTCTTCGGGATCGCCGCCGGTGCCATCTTGGCCGCCAACCTGCTCGCGCCTCGCCGCTCGCCTTCTCCTTCACTCACGCACTCCGTCTGATGCCTTCCAAGAACCCGTCCATCCTGCTCGGCGCCGCCGTCTACGCGGTCGCGAGCCTGATCACCGGATTTGTCGCCCTCAACGGCGGGCAGACTGGCCAGTACCTCGTCTCGGTCTTGTGCTGCCTGTTCGCCCTGCTCGGCCCCGGGGTCGCCGTCTGGCACTACACCTCGACCAACGGCCTGACGGTCCCGGCGGGTGTCGGCGCCGGCATGGGCGCCGCAGCGGTGTTCCTGGGCGGGCTCGTGAGCTACGGCATCTCGCGCGTCCTCCAGGCGGTGAACGTCTACCCGTCCGACGCCGAGATGCTGGAGCGCCAGCGGGACCAGCTGATCGCGCAGGGCATGGAGCCCGAGGCCATCGAGAGCGCCATGCAGATGGGCGAGATGTTCCAGGGCGTCGGCGGTGCCCTCATCAACCTCGTGATCGTCGCCGTCATCGGCGCGATCGGCGGGGCCATCGCGGCGTCGGTCTTCAAGAAGGGCGCGGTCGACGAGTTCGGGGCCGTGTAGGCTCGCGCTTGGAGTGGTCCCCGTGGATGCCCCCACGGGGGCCGAAGATGGTCTGGAGCACGAACGCGTCGCGCGCGGCCTCGGGGTCGCGCAGGCGGCGGCGCCAGGTGGCCCGGGCCGTCGCCGAGACGGGCGGGCGGCTCAGTCCGTGGGGGTCGTAGCTCCGAGGGCTCGCCGAGCGGGGCTGGGTGAACGCTGGGGCCTTCTCGAACCGCTCCTCCGACAGCGGGTTGTCGCTCCCGAACCCGTGGACCTCGTGGTCGACCGCGTCGGGGGCGTCGAACGAGCCCGTGACGGCGTGGAACTCGGACGTCGCCGTGGGCAGGTCGGCCTCGGGCGCCGGCGCGTCCTCAGCCACGCTGACGCCGTTCGCGTCCTGCATCGCCTGCTCCAGCTGGTCGAGGAACGACTGGAACGGCGTCGAGGTCTGGGCCTCGTCGGGCACCAGCTCGGTCTGGGGCGCCTCGACGCGGTTCTGGGCCGCCTTGCGGACGCGCGCCTTGCGCCGTGCCGACAGCAGGTAGTACAGCCCGATAAACAGGAGCGGGAGGAGATCGGCGAGGCCTTCCATGAGCGCGGGGGGCAGGTCGGCAACGTACGCCCCAGCCTGCGCGGGGATGCGCTACAGCAACCGGGGCGCGCGGGCCTGCTCCCGCAGCGCCTCGATGACCCGGCCGTTGGCCCGGGGGAACGCGTAGTCGTCGAGGTCGGCGACGGCGGCCCAGGCGAACGGCTCGCCGGTCTCGGTCGCGGGCTCGCCCGACACCAAGCGGCATCGGAACGCGTGCATCGTGATCCGGAAGTGGGAGTAGGCGTGCTCGACGCGAGCGACGGGCGCGCCCACCTCGACCGTGATGCCGAGCTCCTCACGGAGCTCCCGCGCACACGCGGCCGAGATCTCCTCGCCTTGCTCGACCTTGCCGCCGGGGAACTCCCACAGCCCGCCCAGCATCGCGTCCTGGGGCCGGCGCTGGATCAGGATCCGGCCGTCGGCGTCGGTGACCAGCCCGACGGCGATCGTGTGGTGCGGGGTCGGGGCGCGCTTGGAGACCACGGGGAACGCCTCGGGCGTGCCGAGGCGGGCCGCCCGGCACACCGGCCGCAGCGGACACCGGGGGCAGGCCGGCGACCGGGGCGTGCAGACGGTCGCGCCCAACTCCATCACGCTCTCGTTCCACCGGCCCGGTCGGTCGCCGTCGAGCAAGAGGTCGGCGACGCCCTGGAGCGCCGTGCGGGTCCTGCCGGCTCGGGCGTCGGCGGTGACCGCGAACACGCGCGTCAGCACCCGGATCACGTTGCCGTCGAGCACGGCCAACGGCTCGTCGAACGCCAGCGACAGCACGGCCGCGGCCGTGTACGGGCCGACGCCGGGCAGGGCCCGGAACGCGGTCTCGTCGGAGGGCACGCGCCCGTCGTGCTCGGCCACGACCTGCTGGGCGGCCCGGTGCAGGTTGCGGGCGCGGCTGTAATACCCGAGCCCCTCCCAGCGCTTGAGCACGTCGTCCAGGGGCGCCCGGGCCAGGGCGTCGACCGTGGGGAAGCGCTCGACGAAGCGGCGGAAGTAGGGCGTCGCCGTCTCGACGCGCGTCTGCTGGAGCATGACCTCCGAGACCCAGACGCGGTACGGGTCGCGCTGGCCGTCCGGCCCGGGCTCGCGCCAGGGCATCGGCCGGCGGGCGCCGTCGAACCACGCGGGCAGCGCCCGTCGGAAGGCGTCCAGAACCTCCGGACGCGCCGCCGAGTGGCCCGCCTCGGTCAGTCCGTCGGCCACGTCAACCGGTGATGTCGACGAGCAGGACGACCTCCTCGGGCGCCCGCCCGCTGACGACGCGCCGGAGGCGGACGGGCAGCAAGCCCCGCTCGCGCGCCAGCGTCCGCCACATGAACGAGCGGTCGACGAGCCACGACAGGGCCGGCGCCTCGATGACCTCGTAGGCCACCTCGGCGCCCGCCAGCCGGCCGGGGAGGGCCACGATCAGCGTCTCGCCGGCGCGGACCGAGTACCGCAGGGTGTCGGCGCTAGCTTCGGCGACGTACGCGGGCGGTGACGGCGCGCGTTCCGCCTGGGCCGAGGGCGCCAAGCCGACGGCGCAGACGAGGACTCCAAGACGCAATGCGAACACGGAACGGCGGGGCGGTGTGGCGAAAGGTACCACGGGCGCTCGTGCTCGCCGGGCTCGCCATGGCCGCGCTCGCCGCGCGCGGCCAGCCGGCCCGGTGGACCGTCGTCACGCCGGACTCGACGTTCGCCCAGGCGGCCCCCGAGGCGGGCGCGCTCGCCGACTCGCTGGCCGACCGGGGCTTCCTGCTCGCCCGGATCGACTCGGCGCGGGCCGACACCGCCTTCGTCACGCCGGGGCCGCCGGCGCTCGTCCGCACGCTCACGCTCGTCGGGACGTCGGCGCTGCCCGACCCGGGCGCCGAGTGGCAGACGCGGCGCGGGCAGCCGTTCCGGCGCGCGGCGCTCGCGGCCGACCTCGAACGGACCGCGCGCCGCTACGCCCGCTTGGGCTACGTCGAGGCCCGTCTGGTGCCCCAGGTCGAGGTCGCCGACGGCGGCCGGGCCGTCGACGTGACCGTCCGGGTCGACGAGGGGCCCGAGGCGCGCGTGGTCGCGGTCGAGCTGGCCGGGGCCCGCTCGCCGTCGCGGGCCTACGCCTCGCGCCGGGCCGGCCTGGGCCAGCCGACACCCCCATCGGGTCTGGACGCGCTCCGCGTCCGGGAGCGGCTGGCGTCGTCGGGGCTCTACGAGGATGTCGGCGTGCCGGTGCTGGCCCAGGACGAGGCCGGCGACCTGGTCCTGCAGGTGCCCGTCGTGGAGGCGCCGCCGGGCGTGTTCGACGTGGTCCTGGGCTACCTGCCACCGGACGGGGGCACGTCGGGCGGCGTGGTGGGGAGCGGACGCGTCGACCTGCGCAACCTGTTCGGCGGCGGGCGGACGGCGAGCGTGTCGCTGGAGCGGACGCCCGGCCTGGCGTCGGCGTTCGCCGTCTCGGTCTCGGACCCGTTCGTGCTGGGGAGCCCGCTCGGCGCCGGCGTGTCGTTCGCCGGGACCTCGCGGGACTCGACGCTGGCCCGGCAGCGGCTGTCGATCGGGCTGCGCTACGCGCTCGACCCGACGCTCGACCTGGTCGCCTCGCTCGCGAGTGAGGCCGTCCGGCCGGGCGCGTTCGGCGCGGCGCTCGTGGACGGCCGCCCCCGCGTCCGCCGGACGGACGACGTGCTGGTCGGCGTCGGCATCGTGTTCGTCCGGCTCGACCGGCCCCGGTCGCCGAGGCGGGGCGTCGCGCTCGACCTGCTGGCCGAGCAGGGACGTCGGGGCGGCGACGCGCTCGACGTCGGGCCCGGCGCCCGGCGCCGGCTGACGGCCCGGGCGCGCGCCTACGTCCCCACGTTCGCGCGCCAAGCGTTGGTCGCCGGCGCCGACGCGACGGTCACCCAGCAGACGTCGGGCCTGGACGGGCTGGTGGACGAGGGCGACCTGGTCCGTTTGGGCGGCGCCGCGTCGTTCCGCGGCTACGACGAGGACGAGTTCCTGGCCCGGTCCTACGTCCGCGCGCTGGCCGAGTACCGGGTGCTGTTCGACGACGTCTCGTTCGCGTTCGCGTTCGTCGACGGCGGCGGGTTCGACCGGCCCGCCGGACCGGGTGTGGCGGCCGAGCGCCGGGCGCTCGTCGGCTACGGCGCCGGGCTGCGGCTGGCGACGGGCCTGGGCATCGCGACGGTGAGCTACGCGCTCAACCCCGAGATCGGGCCGTCCCAGGGGAAGGTCCACGTCGGCTTGCAGGTCGGGCTCTGACCGCAGGGCATGAGGGCACGAGGCGCGGTCCGACGCGAAACCCCCGACGCGGACCCGAGGCCGTCCCCGTCGGTCCGCCTCGGTGCCGAGGTGGGCGGGGTCAGACGCTGTCGTTGAGCCCCTCCACACCCGCCTTCTGGGCGCAGTGGTCGCAGCAGAAGACCCGGTCGCCGGCCTCCAGGCCGTGGCCCAGAATGCGGACGCCGCACTGGGCGCAGGTCGGGGCGATCCGCTGAGCGGCGCACTCGACCGAGTCGAACGTGAGGGTCTCGCCCGAGTGGAGCGTCACGGTGAACGCTTTGTCGTAGTCGTTGCCGCAGGTGTCGCAGGAGGCCATCGTAGAAAGGGGGAGAGGGGAGGGGGACGGTCAGAACGGTCGGCGAGCCGGAGGGTTCACCCTGGCTCGCACGCGGTGCCCCCGCCAGTCCGCCCACCCCGGTGCCGAGGCGGGCCGGGCCGTCCGCACGGGTCCTTCGGGGTCCGGGCCCGAGCGGCGTCCTAGCTTCCGGCATGGCCGACCCCGCTCCCACCGCCCGCGTCCTCGCCGTCCAGCGCCTGCTCCGCGTCGAGGACGACGGGGCCCACGTGGCCCGCCTGGCGGACGGCGCCCACGACCCGGACGTCTCGCGCCGGGCCGTCGACTACGTGGCCGGCGTGACGCGCCAGAAGCGGTGGCTCGACTTTGTGCTGGCCCGGTTTGTCCGCGGGCGTCTTCAGGACCTCGATCCCGAGCTGCTCCAAGTCTTGCGGATCGGGGCCTACGACCTGCTCGTCCGCGAGGTGGCCCCGCACGCGGCGGTCAACGAGGCCGTCGAGACGGCCAAGCTCGTGCTCCACCGCGGCGCCGCCGGTCTGGCGAACGGCGTGCTCCGCGCGCTCGACCGCGCCCAGCGGGCCGGCCCGTTCCCCGAGCCCGCCTCGGGCGACTTGGCCGACGACCTGGCCGTCCGTTTTTCGCACCCGACCTGGACCGTCCGCCGCTGGCTCGCGCGCTGGGGGGAGGACGCCACGCGCGCGTTTCTGGCCGCCAGCAACGCACCGGGCCAGTTCACCTTGCGCCTGCCGGCCGCCGCCGGCGCCCGCGCCGAGTCGCTCCGCCGGCTCGCCGAGGCGGGCGTGACGGCCGAGCCGTCGCCCTGGTCCGACGACTTCGTCTCGGTCGACCGTCTCCAGCCCGTCCTGCGGTCCGGGTTGCTGGACGAGGGGGCCGTCGCGGTCCAGGACGTGGCGGCCGGCCTGGTCGTCCAGGTGCTCGACCCGCAGCCGGCCGAGCGGATCCTGGACGCGGCGGCGGCTCCCGGCGGCAAGACGGTCTACGCCGCCCAGCGGATGGGGGACCGGGGCGAGGTCGTCGGCCTCGACGTGAGCGAGGCCAAGGTCGGCCTGATCGCCGGGGCCGCCCGTCGGCACGGGCTGTCGAGCGTCCGCGCGGTCCGGGGCGACCTGACGACCTGGACCGACGACGCCCCGACCGACGCGCGGTTCGACCGGGTGCTGCTCGACGCCCCGTGCTCCGGGACCGGCGTCCTGGCCAAGCGGGCCGACCTCCGCTGGCGCCGGAGTCCCCAGGCGCTCGCCGAGCTGACGACGCTGCAAGACACCCTGCTAGACGCTGCGGCCCGACACGTTGCGCCGAGCGGTCTCCTGTTGTACTCGACGTGCTCCGTCGAGCCCGAGGAGAACGACGACCGCGTCGCGGCCTTTCTGGACCGGCACCCCGACTTTTCCCAAGGGCCGGTCGCACCCCTCGTCCCCGCCGACACGATAGACGGCTTGGTCTACCGCGCGCTGCCCCACGTCCACGGGACCGACGGCGCGTTCGCCGCCCGCCTCCACCGATCCCCATGACCGACCCGAAAGCCGCCTACGTCGAGGCCCGCCGCCGCCTGCTCGCCCTCGCCGAGGGCTTGCCCGACGACGTGTTCAACGCCAAGCCGTCGCCCAAGGGCTGGTCGGCCGGCGAGTGCGTGGTCCACCTCAACACGATGGCCAAGGGGTACCTACCGGTCCTGGAGGAGGCCGCGGCACGGACCGAGCCCCGGGGCGATGGCCCGTTCGAGTACGGCTGGGTCGGCCGCCGGTTCGTCGCCGCCGTCACGCCCGGCGCCCGCGCCATCCCGACCGCTCCGGCCATGAAGCCGCCGGCGGTCCAGGGCCTCCGGTCCGACGTCGACCGCGAGCGGGCGCTGAGCCGGTTCGTCTCCGACACCGACCGCTACCTCGCGGTCATCGACGCGGCCCGGGGGCTAGACCTGGCCCGGATCCGCGTGCCGTCCCCGTTCCTGCCGGTGATGAAGCTCCAACTCGGAGTTTTCATCGAGGCGCTGGGCGTCCACAGCCTGCGCCACGTGATGCAGGCCGAACGCGCGGTCGCCCAGGCCGGCGGGCGCGCGTAACCGCCTTGCCCCAGCCGCGGCAATGACCGACCTTCGGGGCCGTTCCCACCGAGATCCCCCCGCACGCGTCTGCATCCTGGTACGTCGTCCTCTCTAGACTCCATGATTCGTTCGCTGCGCCCGATCTGGGCCGTCGCCCTCGTCGTCCTCTCTGTCGCGCCCGTCGGGGCCCAGTCCGTCGTCGCGAAGTACGGCGCGGAGTTCCTGGCGAGCGGTGTCGGCGCTCGGGCGCTGGGCATGGGCGGCGCCTACGTGGCCCACGCCAACGACGTGACCGCGGGGTACTGGAACGTGGCCGGGCTCGACGGCCTGCGGACGCCCGAGGCGGCCTACATGCACGCCGAGCGGTTCGACGGCGCCGTCGCCTTCGACTACGCCGCGGCGGCCTACCCGCTCTCCCAGCGCTCGACGATCGGCGTCACGTTCGTCCGCTCGGCCGTCGACGACATCGCCAACACGCTCGACGCCTACGACCCGGCGACGAACACGATCAACCCGGACAACGTCACGCTGTTCTCGGCGGCCGACAACGCGCTGTTCGTGTCGTACGCCCGCGGCCTGGGCAGCAAGCTGTCGGTCGGCGCGTCGGCCAAGGTGATCCGGCGCGGCGTGGGCGACTTCGCGAGCGCGTGGGGCTACTCGCTCGACCTCGGCGCCCAGCTCGACCTGGGCCGCGTCCGCCTGGGGCTCACCGTTCAGGACGCGACGAGCATGGTCCAGTCGTGGTCCGTCGACGCCGAGCGGTTCGCCGAGGTGGAAGAGGAGAGCCGGCCGGTGGGCCTGACCGAGGTCGTGTTGCCGCTGGCCCGCCTCGGCGCCGCCTCGGTCCTGCCGCTCTCGGAGGACGTCGGGCTCACGCTGGCCGCCGACCTCGACCTGGGCTTCGACGGCCAGGCCGCGAATGTGATCGACGCGGGCGGCGTGTCGTTCCGGCCGCGCGTCGGCGCCGAGCTCTCGTACCGCGACGTGCTCGCGTTCCGGGCCGGCGTCTCGGACGTGGCGACCTCGGACCGGTTCGGGACCCAGATCACGCCGTCGGTCGGGGCCGGCGTCAAGCTGGGGCCCTTGGCGGTCGACTACGGGTTCGGCGACTTCGGCGGGCTGGCGAGCGAGCTCGGGTTCTCGCACCGGGTCTCGCTGGCGTATCGTTTCGGGGCCGGCTCCCTCGGCTCCGCTACCCCCACCCCCTAGACCGATGGTCTCCCCCGACGACCGCACCGGCATCGTGCTCAGCGTGACGCTCCACGCCGTCCTCCTGCTGCTGCTGGCGCTGGGGCTCTCGGTCCCGCCCCAGGCGACCGACCCGGACTGGCCGCCGCAGCTGACCGAGATCGAGTTCGGGCCGGCCCCGACCGTCCCGGTCCAGACGGGCCCCCCGGAGCGCGCCGAGGCCGGCGCGTCGTCGGAGTCGATGACCCAGCCGGAGCCCGAGCGCCCGACGCCGCCGGCGCCGACCCGGGCTCGCCTGGCCGAGCGGACGCCCACGCCGCCCCGGCCCGAGCGGCCCCTGCCGCGCCCGGTCCAGAGCGACGACGCCCGCCCCGCTCGTCCGAACCCACCATCACGGGCGACGCGCGCCGAGCCGAACCCGACCGCGCCGACCCAGCCGCGGCCCTCGACCGGGACCGGCACGTCCCAGGGCGACGCCCCGACGTCGGGCTCCAACACGGGCTCGGGCAACGGGTCCGGCGGCGACGCGCCGGCCGAGGTCGGCTTCCAGTTCGGGACGCGGTCGGTGTCGTACTGCCCCGAGCCCCCGTTCGGCGGCGTCGAGGGCGAGGTCGTCCACCGGGTCACGTTCGCGCCCAACGGCCGCTACGTCGCCGACCGGCCCGTCACGCGCAACGCGGCCCTGAACGGGGCCGTCCGCCAGGTGGTCTCCGGGTGCCGCGCCCAGCCGCTGCCGTCGAACGCGCTCCAGGTCAACCAGACGACGAACGTCACCTTCCGCTTCCGGGCGGTCAACTAGGGCACGGGGCGAGGGAGCTGGGCCGCCGCGACCCCGCCCGCCTCGGGCCCGAGGCGGGGGGAACCGGCGCACACCGTGGGACCGCTAGCGGCGCGCTTTGGAGAGCCGGCCGGGCAGCGCCCGCAGCTCCTCCGCCGCCGCGTCGACTAGGGCGCGGGCGACGAACCGGGTCGGCGCGCGGGGCGCCGCGAACGCCGCCGCGACGTCGTGGAAGGTCCACACCGAGACCGGCCGGCCGTCGGTGACGAGCGCCAGCGGGCGCCACGCGTCGGGGACGAACTTGGCCTTGAAGCGCTCCAGGCCCTGGAAGTTGTAGAAGCGCGTCGCGTGGGCGCGAGTCCAGGCGAGCAGCGCGCGGACGGCGAGCGACGGCGCGCGGTCGGAGAGCGGGGCGAAGGTCGAGAGCGGGACCATCCCCAGCGTGAACGTGCCCGGCTGGGGCAACCCGCGGACTGCCGCGTCGAGGAGGAGGGCCGCCGTCCCGTTCGGTGCGTCGCGGGCCTGGATGATCCACTCGACGAACGTCTCGTCGCCCGGTACCAGCGCGAGGTAGCCCACGACGGTGCCCGAGCGGATGGCGACGACGAACTGGCGGTCGCCGGGCGCGTCGAGCACGAACGGGTCGGCCATGAACGAGAGCGGCGGCAGGCCGCGCCGGTCGAGCCAGTCGGCCAGGACGGCGCGGAGCTCGGGCGAGGCCAAGGCGCGCGCGCCCGTCCACCGCTCGGCGACGACGCCTTTGTTGGCGGCCCGGCGGATCTGGGCGCGGACCGACGCCTTCCGGGCCAGGATCTCTGGCCAGCGCGCGACGTGCCAGACGGGCTCGGCACCGATCACGACCGACGGCCGGTCTGGGGCGACGTCGGCGGGGTCCCGAACGGCGAACCACAGCACGCGGGCTCTGTCGCGCCGGGCCTGGGCCTCGAACGCCGCCGCCGCGGCAGGGCGGCCGCCCGCCGGCCCCGTCGGCGCCCCGGCGGCCACGCGCACGCGCCCCCACGACCGGACCTCGACGTACGCCACCGTGGCGTCGCCCGCCCCGTGCCAGGTCACCAGCCCGGCCACTAGGGCCGGACCGCCAGCCCGAACCGGACGAACTGCTCGCTCGGCCGGCCGTCCCACCACTGGACGTCGCCGTAGAACCGCAAGCGCCACGCCGCGGGCCGGCTCGACCTCGACGAGCGCCCGGACGCCCGGCCCCTGGAACAGGTCGCCGGCCAGGAACGGCGCGCGCCCGTCGGCCGGGGCTTCACCGAGGCGGACGTCCCCGCCGACGTTCGTGACCTCGCCCGTCACCGGGTCGACGGGGTTCTCGCCCTTGCGGACGTAGCGCCACGACACGCGCGCCCGCGTCCGCAGCGGGAGCCAGGCGGTGGCGCCCAGCAGCACCTGGTCGGCGTTTGGGCCCAGGGGGTGGCCGAGCCCGAAGCCGTTCAAGACGTAGGAGTTGAAGTAGAACCCGTCCTCCCGGAACCGGTGGGAGTAGGTGTACGGCTCGATCCGGACGTACTCCCCGAAGACGGTCGCGCCCGTCCGGGGGACCGAGGCCTTGAACCCGGTCTGGATCCCCCACTTGTTGCCGTAGAGCCCGTCGCCCAGCGACGCCGTCGCCAGGTCGTCCACGAGCCAGGTGAAGTTGCCCTCGACGCCGCGGAGCGGGCGGACGGTCGTCTCCAGCGAGAACAGCGTGTTGTCGCGGTCGTAGAGCGCGTGCTCGGCCGCCTTGACGGGGTAGAGCGGGTTGAGGTAGGCGATCTCGGGCCCGCGCCGGCCGTAGACGACCATCCCCGTGTACGACCACGTCCACCACCCGGTCGGCTGGACGTCGAGACGGTGGAGGGTGAGGTAGCGCTGGGGCTGGTCGAAAAAGCGGTCCCCGCCCGGCGACTCGTCGACGACGAACTGGGACTGGCTGCTCAGCGAGGCGTGGACGGCCTGGACGGTCACGCTCCGGGCCTGGAGCCCGACGCGGACGAACGGGAGGTAGTCGGCGCCGTCGGCGAGCACGACGGGGGCGTCGACGGAGGCCCCGTAGCGCAGGCGCTCGTTGGCGATCTCGGCCGAGAACGGGCCGCCGACGACCCGGAGCGAGGCCGTCGTCCGGTCGAACGGGCCGGCGATGTTGGCCGGGTCCCGGGCGACGTAGTAGAGCGGGGCCAGCACGGGGTCGGCGGCCAGGACCGCCGCGTCGCCCGTCATCTGGGTGCCCGACAACGTGCTCGTGTAGAGCCCGACGCGGTTCTTCCAGTTCGCCTCGAACGTGAGGCGGGCGCTCCGGGCCAGCCCGCCCGCCTCGGTGGTGCCCCGGGCCGACCGCGTCTCGACGACGCCCTCGCCCCAGACCGAGACCCGCCACGTCGAGTCCCGGAAGTAGCCGAACGTCCGCTCGGCGTCGGGGTCGAGGAAACCGGCCCGGCCGTCGCCGGCGATGCTGCTCACGCGGTCGAGCGGCTCGAAGAACTCGCGCCGGTACTGGTCGAGCCAGTAGCGCCCCGAGGCGCCGAGGCGGGCCGAGTGGGCGCTGAGCGTGTCGAGGTGGGCCCGGACCGTGGCACGGTCGTAGGGCAGCGTCTCGTGCCGGTACTCCGGCAGCACGCCGGCCACGCGCTGGTCGGCCATCCACTCGTAGACGGCGTGCTCGGCGGGCACGATCTCGGGCTGGGAGCGAACCGTGAGCGGGAGGAGTAGGAGGGCGATCCCGGCAGTCCAGCGCATGGTCCCAAAGGTATCGCCCCCCGCGCGCCGGCTTGCGCGCTCGGGCGTGGGGGTCTACTTTCGCCCTGTCACCCACCCCCTGCGCACCGAGACTCTTTCGTTACGCGTCACCTTTCCGCCGCGCTTGTCTCGTCGCATTGAGATCCTCGCCCTCGTCCTGGGGGACGCCCTCGCCACCGCTGCCGCGGCCGGCGTGGTCGTGCAGGGCCACTCGAGTTGGGACTGGCTCCCCTCGGTGGCGGGGTCCGGCGTGGTGGGCGGGTCGCTGCTGGTTCTGGGGTGGGGGCTGCTGTTCGCGTTCTCGGGGCTCTACGCCGAGCGCTACGCCCGGGGCCGGCTCGACGAGCTGGCGACGCTCGCCAAGGTGGTCGTCTTCGGGTGCCTCGCGCTCCTGTTCGGGCTCCTGGTCGACCGCGTCGAGGCGGGCGAGCTGCGGACGGCCATCGGCGTCTACGCGCTGGCCCAGTTCACGGCCGTCGGCGGCGTCCGGCTGGTCGTCCGGGCGGTCCAGCGGGCGCTGGTCGTGCGGGGTACGGCCGGCACCGGGCCGTCGTGGTCGGCTGGTCGGACCGGGTCGAGACGTTGTACCACGACCTCGCCCGGTACCCGGCGGCCAACATCGAGATCGTCGGGGCCGTCCGGCTGCGGGCGCCGTCGGCCGTGCCGGTCCTGGTCGGCCCGTCGGCCGACCCGGCCGACATCTCGCCGGTCACCATCACCGAGCGGTACCCGGGCGGCGACGCGTTGCCGGCCGGGGCCATCGAGGTCACGGCCGCCGGGGCGCCCGAGGCGGCCGTGGCCGAGTTGCCCGGCCTGATCGACCGGCTGCGGGTCCAAGACGTGATCCTGGCGCTGGGGACGGAGGACCACGCGACGCTCGACGAGGTCCTGCGCGTCTGCGACGGGAAGCCGGTCACGCTCAAGCTCGTCCCCGACTTCTACGCGGCCATCGGCGGCATGGCGCGGACCGAGCACACCTACGGGCTCCCGCTCATCGAGGTGCTGCCGGAGCCGATGCCGGCCTGGGAGCGGCGGACCAAGCGGATCGTCGACGTGGTCGTGAGCACGTTGGTGTTGGTGCTCGGGGCGCCGGTGTGGCTGGCCATCTGGGCGCTCGTCCGGGGGACCTCGACCGGCCCCGCCATCTACCGCCAGACGCGCGTGGGCCGCCACGGCCGCCCGTTCACGATGCTCAAGTTCCGGACGATGGTCGACGACGCCGAGCGCCACACGGGCCCGGTCTGGGCCGAGCACGGCGACGCCCGCGTGACGCCGGTCGGCCGGTGGCTCCGCCGGCTCCGCTTGGACGAGATCCCACAGGTGTGGAACGTGCTGACGGGCCAGATGAGCCTGGTCGGGCCGCGCCCCGAGCGGCCCTACTTCGTCGAGAAGCTGACCGACCGGATCCCGCTCTACAGCCGCCGCCACCGGATCCAGCCGGGCGTTACGGGGCTCGCCCAGGTCAAGTGGCGCTACGACGCCGACCTGGAGGACGTCAGGCAGAAGCTGAAGTACGACCTGTTCTACATCGAGACGATGAGCCTGAGCCTGGACGCGAAGATCCTGTTCCGGACCGTCCGCACCGCGCTGACAGGGCAGGGGCGGTAAGGGGGGCCGCGCGTTTGGTCCCGCGGACTCGGCCCGCCTCGGGGAGGTTGGCGACCTCGGACCCCCGACTCCCGCGCGGGTACCTTCCGGCTCGCCCCTCCGGACCGATGCCCGTCGCCACTCCTGACACGTCCCACCTCGGCACCGAGGCCGAGCGCCTCGCCCGGTACCGGGCCTTGCGGCTGCCCCGGGCCGTCGAGGACAAGATGCTCCGCCTGATCCGCCAGAACCGGCTGTCCAAGTGGTTCAGCGGCTACGGGCAGGAGGCCATCGCCGTCGGGTGCGCGCTCGCGCTGGAGGACCGCGACTGGCTGCTCCCGATGCACCGCAACCTGGGCGTCTGGACCACGCGCGGCGTCCCGCTCCGGCCCCTGTTCTGCCAGCTGATGGGGCGCGAGGGCGGCTTCACGAAGGGGCGCGACCGGACGTTCCACGTCGGGCTGCCCGAGCGCCGGATCGTCGGGATGATCTCGCACCTGGCCGCCATGCTGCCCGTGGCCGACGGGCTGGGGCTGGCGGGCCGGCTCCGGGGGGAGGCCGCCGTCGCGGTCGCCTTTACCGGCGAGGGCGCCACGCGCGAGGGCGACTTCCACGAGGCCCTCAACCTGGCCGCCGTCTGGACGCTCCCGGTCGTGTTCGTGGTCGAGAACAACGGCTACGGGCTGTCGACGCCGACCGCCGACGCGGTCCCGGTCGCCGACATCGCCGACGCCGCGGCCGGGTACGGGATGCCGGGCGTGGTCGTCGACGGCAACGATTTGGATGCCGTTATTGCAAGCATTCAAGCCGCTGCCCGTCGCGGGCGGGCAGGGGAGGGGCCGACCCTGGTGGAGATGAAGACGTTCCGCGTCCGCGGTCACGAGGAGGCGTCCGGGACCACCTACGTCCCCGACGCCCTGATCGCCGAGTGGGCGGCCAAGGACCCCGTCGACCGCTACCGCCGCCGGCTGGTCGAGGCCGGCGTCGACCCCGCCCACCTCGACGCCGTCGACGCCGAGGTCGAGGCCGAGGTCGAGAGGGTCGCCGAGTGGGCCCTGACCCAGCCCGAGGTGACGTCGACGGCCGAGGCCGAGCACGCCGACGTGTTCGCGCCCGCCCGGCCCCAGCCGGCCGTGCAGGGAGGGCCCGCCGAGGACGACGTCCGCTTTATCGACGCCCTCAGCGCCGGGCTCGCCGACGCCTTCGAGGCCGACGACACGACGGTGCTGATGGGACAAGACGTGGCCGAGTACGGCGGCGTGTTCAAGGTGACGGCCGGGTTCCTGGACCGGTTCGGGGCCGACCGGATCCGGAACACGCCGATCATCGAGAGCGGGGCGCTGGGCTGCGCGCTCGGGCTCGCGCTCGACGGCTTCCGCCCGGTCGTCGAGATGCAGTACGCCGACTTCATCACGTGCGGGTTCAACCAGATCGCCAACAACCTCGCCACGACGCGCTACCGCTGGGGCGCGGCGGTCCCGGTCACGATCCGGGCCCCGTTCGGCGGCGGCATCGGTGCGGGCCCGTTCCACAGCCAGAGCCCCGAGGCGTGGTTCTGCCACATCCCGGGCCTCAAGGTCGTCGTCCCGGCCACGCCGGCCGACGCCAAGGGCCTGGTCCGCGCGGCGATCGAGGACGACAACCCGGTCCTGGTATTCGAGCACAAGGCGCTCTACCGCTCGCTCCGCGGGCCGGTCCCGTCGGGCGAGCACCGCGTCGAGATCGGCCGGGCCCGGGTCGCGCGGCCGGGCGCCGACCTGACCGTCGTGACCTGGGGCGTCGGCGTCCGGTGGGCGCTCGACCTCGCCGAGTCGCTCCGGGACGACGCCGAGGTCGAGGTGGTCGATCTGCGAACGCTGGTCCCGTGGGACCGCGAGACGGTCCTCGCGTCGGTCCGCAAGACCGGGCGGCTGGTGGTCCTCCACGAGGCGGCGCGGACCGGCGGGTTCGGGGCCGAGGTCGCCGCGGAGGTCGCCGAGGCCGCGTTCGCCGACCTCGACGCCCCGCCCGTCCGCATCGGCGGGGCGGACCTGCCCATCGCGTTCTCCAAGGCCATCGAGTCGGAGATCTACTCGGCCCAGTCGCGCCTCGACGCCGCCGCGCGCCGCGTGCTCGCTTACTGAGCCGACGCGCTGAACCGGGTCTCGACGGCGGCCCCGGTCAAGCGGAGCAGGTCGGCGTACCACGCGACGGCCCGGTCCAGCCGGTCGCCCAGGCCGTGGGGCGCCCAGACGACGGACAGCGTCCGCGTTGTCTCGTCGTGCGTCTTGGTCCGCTGGCTGTCGCGGACGGGGTTGGCGCAGAACCCCTCGGCGTCGCGCAGGCCGAGCAGCCCGGCCAGCCGGATCTCCTGGCCGCTGGCGTTGAAGACGTAGGCGTCGTCGGGCCCGCCCAGGCCCACCGAGAGCGGCCCGCGCGTGCGGTCCAGGTCGACGACCGAAATCGGCAGGCCGCTGTGGAGCGAGACCACGTTGCAGGCGTCGACGGCCGGGTTGATGGGGCCGAGCCGGCCCGCCTCGGCGGCTTTGCCGAGATACTCCGAGGCCGGCTTGCCCCGCCCGGTCGGCTTGTAGCCGTCGCGGCGCAGCAGGTCGCGAACGGCGGCCCGGACGGCCTCGTCGCGCGCGAGCGGAGCGGCGGCGTCGAGCCGGAGGGCACCGGCCACCTCCGCCGGCGTCTCGGTCTCGCCGAGCGGGGCGTGAAACACCGCCTGCAGCAGGCCGACCCGGAGCCCGGGGACCGCCTCGACCGACTCGCCGAGGTGGACGAGGTCGGTCATGGCGCGGGGGCGCCGTCGGGGCCCGGTTCGTCGTCCGAGCCGGGCGCCTCGGCGGCCGCGTCGTCGGGTTCGCCGAACAGGCCCGTCTCGTCGAGTGTCCCGCCGAACAGGTCGCCGTCCGTCCCGTACTCGATGGCGTCCAGGACCAGACCCGACAGGTCGCCGGAGACCTTGGTCACGACCAACTCGCCGTCGGCCACGACGACCGTGAGCAGGTCGGTCAGGCGGAGGTCCTCGGGGCGCTCCTTCAGCAGGACCCAGACCGCGCTGGTCGAGTCGCGGACGGTGACCATCGGGTACCACCCGTCGGCCTCGTAGCGGTCGAACGACGCCGGGCGCGTGACCTCGCGGCCGTCGACGGCGCCGGCGAGCGGGTAGTGGGCGAACTGGACCCGGCGGACGTTGCGGGCCAGCCGCCGGTAGGGCTCGCTCGACGACGGCGCGAACAGGCGCGTCATGAACCGGCTCGTGCCGATGGAGCCGCGCCCGACCGACATGGCGAACCCCTTGCCGACGGTCGCCTGGCCGGACGCCTCCAGGTCGCGGGCGAGGTCCCGCTTGATCCGGCCCATCTCGGTCGAGATGCAGCCCGAGCCGGCCACGGCGAGCGCGAGCGCGAGCAGGCAGGAGGCGGCTACTCATCGTCGTCGCCGGTACGGTCGTCGTCGTCGTCGCGGCCGTCGATGTCGACGCGCGCGAAGCGGCGGCTGAGTTCGGCCACCTGAGTCGGGTCGACGGTCCCGTCGATCAGGACGAAGATCGACGTCTGGTCCTCGGGCTCGAACGCCAGCACGGCCATCCCGTCGAACGAGTCGCCGTCGTCGCGGACGAAGACCCAGACGTCCTCGTCGTTGTCCGGGTCGTCGGGCAGCGAGCGGACGCGGACGAGCGTGAACCAGCCCTGGCTCTCGAACTGGCGGCCGATGTCGGTCAGCCGGTCGATGGCGAACCCGCGCTGGTCGGGCGGGGTCGGGTAGATCCGGACGGTGATCTTGCGGAGCCCGTCGAGCATGAGGGCCGCCTCGGGCTCCTCGGCCCGGGCGGCCTCGGCGGCCAGGCGGAGCAAGGAGCCCTGGAGGTTGACCTCGACCTGGGGCTCGGACTGGAACAGCGCGTCGACGTCGGCGCCCGTCATGGGCTGCGCGGTCGCGGCGAGGGGGACGGCGAGCGCCACAAGGACGCTCAGGGAGAGAGCACGCATGGTTAAAAGGGGAGGGTGTGGTCGAGGGTGGTGGACAGGGGGCCGGCTTCGGCGCGAACGACGTCGCCCGCTCGGGTCTGGGCGTCGGCGACGAGCCGGAAGGCCAGGGCGATCTCCTGGCGGGCCGCGGCGATCTCGGCCGAGGTCGGCTCGGTCTCGCCGGGCTCGGTCTGGTCGGGCGAGGCCTGCGCCAGGTCGGGCGCCGGGGCCGCCTCGGGCGCGGCGCGGGCAGGGGCGGGCGACGAGAGGGGCCGGACCGCGCGCGGCTGGGCGGCGCGCGGCTGGGCGGCGCGCGGGGCCGGGCGGGCCGCCGAGGCGGGCGGGGTGGGCGTCGGCGCGGATGCGTCAGCCGTCTCCGGCTGAGGCAATTCGTCCGTTATTGCATCGGGCACCACGTCAGGCGTCGACGCGTCCGAAGTGGCTGTCTCGAGGGCCGCGTCGGCCGCAGCAGGTGGGGTGACCTCCGCGATCTCGGGGGTCGGGCCGTCCCGGTCCAGCCCGACGCCGATCGCGACCGCCAGCACGGCCGCCAGGGCGAGCCCGGCGAACGCGGACCGGCGCCGGCCAGACGGACGGGCGGCGCCGCGGTCGGGGGCCCGGCGGGCGGCGCGGAGCGCGGCGTCGACGACGGCCGGGGGGCACGTCGCGTCGCCTAGCGGTGACAGGTCGAGCGCGGTCGCGTCGAGGGCGGTCTCGCACGCGTCGCAGCTCAGGGTGTGGGTCTCGAAGGCCTGGGCGTCGGCGTCGGAGAGCCGGCCGTCGAGGTAGTCGTCGAGGCGGGTGCAGTCAGTCATGGGACCAGCTCGGGGGCGGAGGCGGTGAGCGCGGCTCGGCAACGGCGCCGGGCGCGGTGGAGGTAGACCTTGAGCGTGTTGAGGGGGAGGTCGAGGGCGTCGGCGATCTCGGCGTAGGGCAGGCCCTCGACGTCGCGGAGCACCAGGATCGAGCGGTAGGGCTCGCCCAGGCTCCCGACGGCCCGGGCCAACTCGGCGCGCAGGTCGCCCGCCTCGGCGTGGTCGTCGGGCAGCAAGTCGTCGGCCTCGGGCTCGGCGACCGCCTCGGCCCGGCCGGGCGCGGGGCGGACCGACCGGCGCCGGAGCAGGTCGAGCGCCGCGTTCCGAGCGACCCGGCAGACCCAGGCCCGGTGGCCCGGCGGGTCGACCGCGCCGATCCCTTTCCAGACCTTGACGAGCGCGTCCTGGGCCGCGTCGGCCGCGTCGTCCGTCGTCCCGGTCACCCGGAGGGCGACTCGGTAGACGAGGTCGGCGTGCTGGCGGACGAGGGCGTCGGGGGACATGGCCGTGGAGGGGACGGTCCAACGACGCGGCCCCTCGCGGGAAGGTTACAGGCCGTCCGGAAACAGAATCTCCGCGGGGTCCGGCTCGGGCGCCAGCCGGTCGAAGGCGGCCAGGTCACGGACGTCCTTCTGGACGCTGAGCGCCCCGAACGCGCTCAGCACGCACGCCGGGCGGTAGGACCGCTTCTCGCTCGACGCCAGCGACGCGTCTCACCCGGAGATCGTCGCGCTCATCGTCGGGGCGGCTTGTCGGGTCCGTTTTTTACCGGTCCAGCGCGCCGCGGTGGGGTCGGAGCCCCTGGGTTCTGAACGAGGCTGTGCCCCCCTCGTGGTCGCACAGGGGCGACAGAGGTCGCCGCGTGGGGAGGAAGCCGTCAGCCCTGGGCCAGCGTCTCCGCCAGTTGCTCGGCCGCCTCGGTGGCCGAACGGGCGAAGTCCGGCCCCTCCGAGGCGTACAGGATCGACCGGCTGGCGTTGACCAAGAGCGGGCCACCCGCGTTCGCCGCGAGGACGTCCGTGACCGACCCGCCCTGGGCGCCGACGCCCGGCACCAGGAACGGGACGTCGGGGTGCGCCCGACGGAGGTCGGCCAACAGCGCCGGCCGGGTCGCGCCGACCACGAACCCGGTCTCGCCCTGGTTCGCCGCGCCCGCCTCGGCCGCCAGCCGAGCGACGCGGCGGTAGACCGGCTCGCCGTCGACCACCAGGTGTTGGAGGTCAACCGCGCCCGGGTTCGAGGTCGCCACCAGGACGAAGGCACACCGGCCGTCGTGCTCCAGGAACGGCTCCACGCTGTCGGCGCCCATGTAGGGCGCGACCGTGGCGGCGTCGCCGCCCAGGCGGTCGTACAGGGCCGCGGCGTACCGCCGGCCCGTGTTGCCGATGTCGCCGCGCTTGCCGTCGAGAATCAGGAGTCGTCCGGTGTCGCGGACCACCTCGCAGACGACCTCCAGGATGGACCACCCGTCCACGAGGGCCTCGAAAAAGGCCAGGTTCGGCTTGTAGGCCGCCGCCACGTGCCGAGTGGCGTCCGTTATGGCCACGCAAAACTCGACCACCCGCTCGGCCTCGGCGTCCCCGCCGGCCACCCCGAGGCGGGCCGGGTCGGGGTCCAGACCGACGCACAGCGGGGCGCCGGCGTCGGCGACCGCGTCGCGCAGGCGAACGGAGAAGGGGGGACGCGCGTTGGAGTCGGGCATCCCGCAAACTCGCCCCGCCTTCGCACGTGGGGCAACCGGCCGCGCCGAGCCGTGGCCTACCTTCGTCCGTTAGAAAAGCGCTTCCACCTTCCCCGACCCCCATGTCCGTACTGTCCTCCATGAAGGGCGTCTCCGCCCGCGACCAGCAGATGATCAAAGAGGCCGAGACCATGCTCGGCCCCGAACCCGACGAGATGGGGTTCATCAAGAACCTCTTCTGGGGCCGGATCCGCGAGGAGTTGGTGTTCCCGTACCCCGAGCTGCCCCGCGCGGAGGTCGCCAAGACGGACGCGCTGCTCGCCGAGCTCGAGGCCTACCTCGACGACGAGCACCCGCGCGTGATGATCGACCAGGAGCAGGTGATCCCCGAGTGGGTCGTCCAGCGGCTGTTCGACATGGGCGTGATGGGGATGACGGTCCCCGAGGCCTACGGCGGGCTGGGCCTGAGCGTGGCCAGCTACAACCGCGTGCTGGAGGCCATCGGCCGCCGGTGCGGCTCGACGGCCGTGATGGTCTCGGCCCACCAGTCGATCGGCTGCAAGGCGCTGATGCTGTTCGGGACGGAGGACCAGAAGGACCGCTTCCTGCCGATGGTGGCGCGCGAGAAGCTGTCGGGCTTCTGCCTGTCCGAGCCCCAGGTCGGGTCCGACGCGGCCGGCCAGGAGACTCGCTGCGAGTGGGACGAGGCCGAGCAGGTCTACGTCCTGAACGGCGAGAAAAAGTGGATCACCTCGGGCGCCATCTCGGGCCTGCTCACGGTGATGGCCAACCAGCAGGTGACCGACCCCAAGACGGGCAAGGTCAAGAAGGGCGTCTCGGCGCTCATCGTGACGCCCGACATGGACGGCGTCTCGTTCTTCCAGAAGAACCGGTCGAAGGCCGGCATTCGGGGGACGTGGCAGGCCCGGATCAAGTTCGAGAACGTCCGCGTGCCGCGTGAGAACCTGCTGCACCGCGAGGGCCAGGGGCTCAAGGTGGCGCTCACGTGCCTCAACTACGGCCGGTGCACGCTGTCCGCCGGCGTGACGGGCGCCGCCAAGCAGGCCGCCGAGCAGGCGACCAAGTGGGTCCAGCACCGGCACCAGTTCCAGCGGCCCCTGGCCGACTTCGAGCTGGTCCAGAAGCGGGTCGCCGAGATGCACGCGTTCTGCTTCGCGATGGACGCGATGCTCTACGCCGTCTGCGGGATGCTCGACCGCCACGACCGCGACATCATGGTGGAGACGGCCGCCTGCAAGTACTTCTGCTCGGAGGAGGGCTGGAACGTGATCGACTCGGCCATGCAGATCTACGGCGGCGAGGGCTACGTGACCGAGAACGAGTTCGAGCGCTTGTGGCGCGACAACCGGATCCACCGGATCGTGGAGGGCTCGAACGAGGTGATGCAGTCGTTCATCTTCGCATACGGCGGCAAGCAGCTCGCCGAGTACATGCTGGGCGTGCTCAACACGGTCCAGTGGAGCGACGACGAGACGGTCGGCGAGAACACGGCCCGGATCTTGGGCGGCGCCTTCAAGCCGGCCACGGTCAAGGCCGGCCTGCCGCTGGCGACCGAGATCTTCCTGGGCAAGAAGGTCGCGACCCCCGAGGTCACCCGCGTTCACCCGTCGCTCCGGTCGTTCGCCGAGCGGCTTTCGGGCCACGTCCAGACGCACACCCGCGAGTTCAAGCTGGCGTCGAAGCGGATGGAGGAGAAGATCGTGACGGCCCAGGTGGTCCAGGCTCGCCTGGCCGACAACGCGGTCCTGATGTTCGCGTGGTCGTGCGTGCTCTCGAAGCTCGACCAGCAGCTGGCCGAGGGCGCCTCGGGCGCCAAGTGGGACCGGGACAAGCTGGCCGGCCTGCACTTCATGCACCTGGCGCACGAGCGGATCGTCGCCAACGTGCGCGAGCTGTCGACCAACTCGGACGACTCGATGCGCCGGGCCGCCGAGGCGGCGCTGGCCTGGGTGGACACGCTGCCCAACGAGGACTTCTACATCCACGAGTCGTCGCCGTCGGCCCAGGGGACGGGGCACGCGGTCCAGGAGGCCTACGTCAAGCAGTTCCCGGAGCACGGCGACCCGTTCGTCCCGCGCCCCGAGGGCGACGTGACGTCGGGCGACGGCGCCGTCTCGCCGGTCGAGCCGGCCCAGGCCTAGCCCGGCCCGCCGGACACCTGCGGCCCCGTCCGCCTCGGCACCGAGGTGGGCGGGGCCGCGTTCGTTGGGGCCGCGCCCGCCGGCCGTCCCGATCTTGCACGACTCGCTCCCGACCCCCTCAACCATGCGCCGTCTCGTCCTCCTCGCCCTGCTGGTGCTCGTCGCCGGCCCCCTGGCCGCGCAAGAGCTCGGCGACACCCGGTTCGACAACTCGGGCGCGGCCGAGGCCCAGGAGCCGTTCGTGCGCGGCCTGCTCTACCTCCACTCGTTCGAGTACGACGACGCCCGCGAGGCCTTCCAGGAGGCCCGGCGCGCAGACCCGGGCTTCGCGATGGCGGCCTGGGGTGAGGCCATGACCCACAACCACCCGGTCTGGCAGCGCCAGGACCGCGACGCCGGCCTCGCGGCCCTGGCCGGCGCCGACGCGATGGCCGCCACGCCGCGCGAGGCGGCCTACCTCGGCACGCTCGCGGTCCTGTTCGGCGACGGGCCGAAGGAGGACCGCGACGACGACTACGCCGAGTCGATGCGCCGGCTCGCCGAGCGGTACCCCGACGACCTCGACGCCCGGGCGTTCTACGCGCTCGCGTTGCTGGGGACGGCCCACGAAGGGCGCGACTTCGCGACCTACATGCGCGCGGCGGCCGTCGCCGAGGACGTGTTCGCCGAGAACCCCCGGCACCCGGGCGCGGCCCACTACCTCATCCACGCCTACGACGACCCGGTCCACGCGCCGCTCGGGCTCCGCCCGGCCCGGGTCTACGCCGAGATCGCGCCGTCGGCGAGCCACGCGCTCCACATGCCGAGCCACATCACGCTCGCCCTGGGGTTGTGGGACGACGTCGCGGCGTCGAACGAGCAGAGCTACCGCGCGGCCAAGGCCGGCACGGACCGGCGAGGCGAGGTCCTCAACGGCCACGGATGGCACGCCTTGTGGTGGTGGCACTACGCCGCGACCCAGCTCGACGACGGCGCGCTGGCCCGCGACCTGTACGACCTCGCAGTCGTCGAGGCCGGCGACCAGCCGACGGAGACGGCCACCGCGCACCTGGCCCGAATCCGCGCCCAGCAGGTGCTCGGCGCCGGCGACACCGACGTGGTCGTCGCTCAGGTCGACCACCCGGAGTCGATCTACGACGCCTATGTCGCCGGCCTGCACGCGACCGCCCACGGAACGTCCGAGGCGGGCCGACAGGCGCTCGCGTCGGTGGCCTCGTTCGTCCACGACGACGACCGGTGGGCCGACCGCGCCGCGGCGCTCCAGGTCGAGGCGTCGCTCCGCCGCGCCGAGGGGGACGCCGGCGCCGCGCTCCGGCTGCTGCGCGAGGCGTCGGCGCTCGAAGCGGACGCCCCGCTGACGTTCGGGCCCCCGAGCCCCGTCATCCCGTCGCACGAGGCGCTGGGGCTCGCCCTGCTCGACCTCGGCCGGCCCGCCGAGGCCGCCCAGGCGTTCCGGGACGCCCTGCTGCGCGCGCCCAACCGGCGGCAGTCGGTCGAGGGGCTGGCGCGGGCGCTCGACGCCACGTCCACGGACGAAACCCGACCGGCAGGCCCCGAGGGCGAGTAGACGCGTCGAATCGGGCGGGGCGGGGGAACCGCCTTCGCCGGCTGGGATACCGGCCGGCCCCCTCCCGCCCCGCGTTGACTCCCTCCTTCGACCGCACCGTCCTCGACTCCGGCGTCCGCGTCCTCACCGAGACCGTCCCGTCGGTCGGCTCGGTCGCCGTCGGGGCCTGGGTCGACGCGGGCTCTCGGGACGAGAGCGAGGCCGAGGCCGGGATCACCCACTTCATCGAGCACATGGTGTTCAAGGGGACCCGCCGGCGGCGGGGGTACCTGATCAACCAGCGGATGGAGTCGGTGGGCGGCTACATCAACGCGTTCACGTCGAAGGAGCACACGTGCTTCTACGCCCGGGGCCTGAGCGAGCACCTGGGGCGGGGGCTCGAGACCGTCCTCGACCTGGTCACCCAGCCGACGTTGCCGCCCAAGGAGATCGAGAAGGAGAAGGACGTCGTGGTCGAGGAGATCAAGATGTACGAGGACGCGCCCGAGGACCACGTCTTCGACTTCTACGAGGCCGCGCTCTACCCCGACCACCCGCTGGGGCGGCCGGTCATCGGGACGCCCGAGTCGGTCCGGAGCTTCTCGCAGGAGGACCTGGCCCGCTACATCACCCAGCACTACGTGCCCGACCGGATGGTGGTCTCGGTCGCCGGCAACGTCCGCCACGCCGACGTGGTCCGCCGCGTCGAGACGCTCCTGGCCGATTTCGAGCGCGGCCCGAACCCGTCCCAGCGCACGCCCTCGACGGCCTACCAGCCCGTCGACGTCGCCATCGAGCGGCCCATCCAGCAGGCCCACCTGGTGCTGGGCACGCGCGCGTTCGGCGCCCGCGACGACCGCCGGACGACGCTGTCGGTGCTCAACACGATCCTGGGCGGGGGCATGTCGAGCCGGCTCAACCAGAACATCCGTGAGAAGTACGGGTGGTGCTACTCCGTCTACTCGTTCGTCAACGTCCAGACCGACTCCGGCGACCTCGGGGTCTACATCGGGACGGACGCGAGCCGGCTCGACCGCTCGCGCGTGTTGATCGAGCGCGAGATGGCCAAGCTGGCCGAGACCCCCGTGAGCGACCGGATGCTGACCCGCGCCAAGCACCAGCTCAAGGGCTCGATCGTGCTGGGCCTGGAGAGCACCTCGAACCGGATGCAGCGGCTGGGCCGCGTCGAGTTGGTCTACGGCCGGCTGTCGACGGTCGACGAGGTGGTCGCGGAGATCGACGCCGTGACCGCCGAGGGCGTCCGCGCGCTGGCCGCCGAGCTGTTCGCCCCCGACCGGATCAGCTCGGCCACGCTCCTGCCGAGCGACTAGCAGGGGAGGGAGAGGCCGCGGTCCGGGGGCCCCGGGTGAGCGATCTTGGGGTCCAGCGGCGGCCGACTCGCGGCCCCGCACCTGCCCCCCGACCCTCGTCCCACGTCATGTCGTTCCGTTTCGCCGGCCGTCCCGTCCTCGTTTCCGGCGGCGCCGGCTTTATCGGCTCCCACGTCGCCGACCGCCTCCTGGCCGAAGGCTGCCACGTCCACGTGATCGACGACCTCTCGGGTGGGGTCCGGGAGAACGTGCCCGAGGGGGCCGTCTTCCACCACCTCGACATCCGCTCGGACGGCGTTGCCGCGCTGTTCCAGGAGCACCGGTACGCGGCGCTGTGCCACCTGGCGGCCCAGATGGACGTCCGCCGGTCCGTCGCCGACCCCCAGTTCGACGCCGACGTCAACGTGCTCGGCTTCCTGAACCTGCTGGAGGCCGGGCGGAAGGCGGGCCTGGAGAAGGTGGCGTTCGCCTCGACCGGCGGCGCGATCTACGGCGAGCCCGACCCGTCGGTCAACGACGGCGGCCCCCAGCCGGAGAGCCACCCGACGCTGCCGATGTCGCCCTACGGGATCACCAAGCTGGTCAGCGAGCACTACCTCCGGTTCTACGGCCAGACCTACGGGCTGGAGTCGGCCGCGCTCCGGTTCGGCAACGTCTACGGGCCGCGCCAGAACCCCCACGGCGAGGCCGGCGTGGTCGCCATCTTCGCCCAGCGGCTCCTGCGCGGCGAGCCCGTCACGATCAACGGCGAGGGGACGCAGACGCGGGACTACGTGTTCGTAGGCGACGTCGTCCGGGCGTTCGTGGCCG
Source organism: uncultured Bacteroidota bacterium (assembly GCA_963740235.1). Taxonomy (GTDB): domain Bacteria; phylum Bacteroidota; class Rhodothermia; order Rhodothermales; family Rubricoccaceae; genus Rubrivirga. Next base: position 352,416 of record CAVUDG010000005.1, on the reverse strand, counting down.
CGCTCGGGCGCGAGGGGACGGGCATCTACAACGTGGGCACGGGCGTCGAGACCGACGTCAACGAGCTGTTCCACCACATCAACCGGTTCACGGGCGCCGGCGCCCAGGAGCAGCACGGGCCCGCCAAGCCCGGCGAGCAGCAGCGGAGCGTGCTCGACGTGTCGCACACGTCCGAGGCGCTCGGCTGGCAGCCCGAGGTGGACGTGGCGACGGGCCTGGAGGAGACGGTCGCGTGGTTCAAGACCCGGGAGCCGGCAGGCTGAGGGGGGTCTAGCAGCGAAGAAGGGGGAGGAGCGACTGTCGGCCCCGCCCCCGTCGTGTCCCTCCGCCTCGACGCCGAGGCGGGCAGAGCCGTCGGTCTGAGCGGGGCCACGGCGACGGCCCACTCCGCGGCGGGCGTCCGTAGCTTTGGCAAAGCCGTCCCCCCATGCACCGCGTTCAGCTCGACCAGTTCGAAGGGCCGCTCGACCTGCTCCTCTTCTTTATCCGGCGGGACGAGATCGACGTCCACGACATCCCGATCGCCCGGATCGCGGACGAGTACCTGGAGGCCGTCCGCGTGCTCGAGCACGTCGACCTCGACGCGGCCGCGGACTTTATCTACACGGCCGCTCTCCTGATCCAGATCAAGGCGCGGATGCTGATGCCGCGGCCCGAGCTGGACGACGACGGCGAGCCGGTCGACCCCCGCAAGGAGCTGGTCGAGCGGCTGATCGAGTACGTCCGCTACAAAGAGGCGGCCGGCGTGCTGTCCGGCCGGTTCGAGGCCCGGCAGCGGCTGCGCACGCGGGGCCTGGCGTCCGACGAGCGCGAGCGGCTGGCCGAGCCCGTCGAGGTCACCTACCGGGCGACCGTGTTCGACCTGGTCCAGGCGCTGGGCGTCGCGCTCGGCCGGGCCGCCGAGCAGGCCGAGGAGGTCCGGCACCGCGTCGAGCGCGAGACGTTCGCGCTCGACGTCCAGCGGGCGTGGGTGCTCGGCCGGCTCCAGCAGGGGGGGGCGTCGTTCCAGGCGCTCGTGGCGCGGCGGAGCAAGCCGTTCGTGATCGTGACGTTCCTGGCGGTGCTCGACCTGGCCCAGCGCCAGGCCATCCGGCTGGTGTTCGGGCTCGACCCCCAGGACTTCGCCGTCGAACCGGCCCCGGCTGTGCCCGCCGACGATCTCGCCGAGGCGGTCGCCTCCCGTTCTGCAGCCGCATGACCGACGTGCTGACCTCCGACACGTTCGAGCAGGCCGTCGAGGCCCTCGTCTTCGCCAGCGACGTCCCGCTGGGCGTGGCCGAGGTGGTCCGGGTCTACGGGGAGGTGACCGGGGTCGAGGTCGAGGCCGGCGAGGTCGAGGCCGCGGTCGGGCGTCTCAACGCGGCCTACCGGGCCGGCGGCCGGGCGTTCCGGATCCAGCGGTGGGCCGGCGGGCTCCGGATGGCGACGGTCGACGGCGTGCAGCCGTTCGTCCGGGCGTTGTTCGAGCAGGAGGCGTCGCAACGGCTGTCGCGGTCACTACTGGAGACGTTGGCCGTTATTGCATACAAGCAACCCGTCACCCGCCCCGAGATCGACCACGTCCGGGGCGTCAACTCGGACTACGCGCTCCGCCAGCTGCTGGAGCGCGACTTCGCGGCCATCGCGGGCCGGGGGGAGGGGGTCGGCCGCCCGTTGCTCTACGCCACGACCGACCGGTTCCTCGACCAGTTCGGCTTGGGCGCGTTGTCGGAGCTCCCCACCCCCCGCGAGATCGAGGACATCCTGGCCGATCCCGCCTTCAACCGCGAGCGCGCCGCGCTCCTGGCCGGCCTGACCGCGCCGTCCGACACCCCTAGCTCCCATGTCGAAGCGGACTCCTAACAACGACTCCGTGCGCCGACGCCACCAGGCCGGCCGGCGCCAGCGCCAGGCCGAGGCGCCCATGGCCGCCCCGCGCCCCGAGCCCGACGGCCCGGTCCGGCTCAACAAGTTCATCGCCCGGGCCGGCATCGCCGCCCGTCGCGAGGCCGACGAGCTGATCGCGGCCGGCCGCGTGACGGTCAACGGCGCGGTCACGACCGAGATGGGCGTCAAGGTGACGCCCGACGACCGCGTCGAAGTGGACGGCCAGCCGGTCCAGCCGACCGACCTCGCCTACGTCCTGCTCAACAAGCCGCTCGACACGCTGACGACGGTGACCGACGACCGCGGCCGCCAGACCGTCCTCGACCTGGTCTCGATCCCCAAGCGGCTCAAGTCGGCCCTGTTCCCGGTCGGGCGGCTCGACAAGGACACGACCGGGGCGCTCCTGCTCACGACCGACGGGGAGCTGGCGCACCGGCTGATGCACCCGAGCCACGGGGCGATCAAGTTCTACCTCGTCGAGGTCGACCGTCCGCTGACCGACTCCGACCTCGACCGGCTGCGCCAGGGCGTCGACCTCGACGACGGCCCGGCCCGGGCCGACCACGCCGCGTTCGTCGACGACGACCGGCGCCGGTTCGGGCTGCAACTCCACGAGGGCCGCAACCGCCAGGTCCGCCGGATGGCCGAGGCCATCGGCCGGCGCGTCGTCTCGCTCGACCGGGTCGGCTACGCCGGCCTCGACCTCACGGACCTCCGCCGTGGTCGCTGGCGCCGCCTCCAGCCGCACGAGGTCAACGCGCTCCGCCGTTCCGTCAAGCTCAAACCCGTTGTGTTCTAGGGCGAACGGCGTGGGGCAAGAGGCCGAGTCCTCGCGTGCCGCCCGACGCCCAGTGCCCCTTTTCCCCTTGCCCCCATGAACAAAATCGCCTTCGAGGGCCTCACCTACGACGACGTCCTGCTCGTCCCGGCCCGGAGCGGCGTCATGCCCCGCGAGGTCCAGACGGCGCACGCGGCTGACGCGCAACCTGTCGCTCGCCATCCCGCTCGTCTCGGCGGCCATGGACACGGTCACCGAGGCCGACCTGGCCATCGCGATGGCGCGCGAGGGCGGCGTCGGCGTGCTGCACAAGAACATGCCGCCCGAGCTCCAGGCCCGCGAGGCCCGGCGCGTCAAGCGGAGCGAGTCAGGGATGATCCTGGACCCCATCGTGCTCCGCCCCGAGGACACCGTCGGCGACGCGCGGAGCCGGATGGCGCGGTACTCGATCGGCGGGATCCCCGTCGTCGACGGCGACCGCCGGCTGGTCGGGATCGTGACGAACCGGGACCTCCGGTTCCAGCCCGACAACGACGTCCGCCTGCGGGACATCATGACGACCGAGGGGCTGATCACGGCGCCCGTCGGGACGACGCTCGACCTGGCCGAGGCCATCCTGCAGGAGCACAAGATCGAGAAGCTGCCCGTCACCGACGACGCGGGGTTCTTGCAGGGGCTCATCACGTTCAAGGACATCCAGAAAAAGAAGAAGCACCCGCACGCGGCCAAGGACGAGTTCGGGCGCCTGCTGGTCGGCGCGGCCGTCGGGGTCACGCCCGACACGCCCGAGCGCGTCGCCGCGCTCGCCGAGGCCGGGACGGACTTCGTCGTGGTCGACACGGCGCACGGGCACTCCGAGGGCGTGCTCGCGATGGTCGAGCGGATCAAGACCGACTTCGACGGTCTCGACGTGATCGCGGGCAACGTCGCCACGCCCGAGGGGACCGAGGACCTGATCCTGGCCGGCGCCGACGCCGTCAAGGTCGGGATCGGGCCGGGCTCCATCTGCACGACGCGCGTCGTGGCCGGCGTCGGCGTGCCCCAGCTGACGGCCGTCCTGCGGTGCGCCGAGGCGGCCCGGCGCTACGACGTGCCGCTGATCGCCGACGGCGGCATCAAGCAGACCGGCGACATCCCCAAGGCCATCGCGGCCGGCGCGTCGACGGTGATGATCGGCGGCCTGTTCGCGGGCGTCGACGAGAGCCCCGGCGACACCGTGCTCTACGAGGGCCGCCGCTACAAGAACTACCGGGGGATGGGGTCGCTCGGCGCGATGGAGGCGGGCTCGAAGGACCGCTACTTCCAGGACGCCGAGGACGACCTCAAGAAGCTCGTCCCCGAGGGCATCGAGGGGCGCGTGCCGTACAAAGGGCATCCTGTCGGAGATCACCTACCAGATGGTCGGCGGGCTGCGCGCGGCGATGGGCTACTGCGGCTGCGCGTCGGTCCCGGACCTCCAGGAGCGGGCCCAGTTCGTCCGCATCACCGGGGCCGGGCTGCGCGAGAGCCACCCGCACGACGTGACGATCACCCAGGAGTCGCCGAACTACTCGACGCGCTCGTGAGCCGGCTCGACGCGATCCGGGAGCTGGCGGCCGGCCGCCGCGCCGACGCCGTCGTCCTGGCGCACCCGCCGGACCTCCGGTGGGCCGTCGGGTTCACGGGCTCGAACGGGCTGCTGCTGGTCACCGACCGCGCGGCGCACTTCGTCACCGACGGCCGCTACACGGCCCAGGCCGCCGCCGAGGTGGACGGAGCCGAGGTCCACGTCGTCGACGGCGCGCTGGCGACGGCCGCCGACGCACGGGGCCTGTTCGACGGCGCCCGGCGGGGCGGTCGTCCAGGCGGAGCACGTGACGCTGGCGGCGCTCGACACGCTGCGCGAGGCGTTCCCAGACGTCGACCTGGTGCCGGTCCACGACCTGCTCTCGGAGGCCGTCGCGGCCAAGACCGAGGCCGAGGTCGAGGCCGTCCGCCAGGCGCAGGCGCTGACGTGCGAGGTGTTCGAGGCCATCCTGCCGGTCGTCCAGCCCGGGATGTCGGAGCAGGAGGTCGCGGCCGAGATCGTCTACCAGCACCTGCGGCGCGGGGCGTCGGCGATGGCGTTCGAGCCGATCGTGGCCACCGGGGCGCGGGGCGCGCTTCCCCACGCCCGGCCGTCGTCTCGGACCCTGGCGCCCGGGCGACCTGGTCGTGATCGACATGGGCGGCGTGCTGGACGGGCTACTGCTCGGACCTGACGCGGACGGTCGCGCTGGGGGACCCGGGCGAGGTCGAGACGGCGGCCTACGACACCGTCCGCCGCGCCCAGCGCGCCGCCATCGACGCGGCCCGCGCCGGGATGACGGGGAAGGCCCTCGACCGCGGTGGCCCGGGACCTGATCGAGGCGGACGGGCTGGGCGAGTACTTCTCGCACAGCCTGGGGCACGGGGTCGGCATCGAGGTCCACGAGTGGCCCCGGCTGTCGCAGCAGGTCGAGCACGCGCTGCCGGCCGGCGCGACGGTCACGATCGAGCCGGGCGTCTACCTCCCCGACCGGTTCGGCATCCGCATCGAGGACGTGATCGTGCTCCGGGACGGCGGCTGCGAGAACCTGACGCCGCTGCCGACCGACCTGCTGGTGGTCTAGTGCGGGTCACGTTCGTGCTGCCGGCGCCGGTCCGCATCCCGATGGGCGGCGCGGCCGTCGTCTACCGCCACGCGGGCGCGCTCGCAGCGCGAGGGCACCAGGTGTCCGTCGTCTCCCCGAGGCGGACCACCTCGGGCGTCCGGGGGGCCGTGCTGGAGGCCGCGGTCCGCGTCCGGGACGCGGTCCACGGGGTGACCCCCGACGAGTACTACTCCGCGCCGGGCGTCCGGAGCGTGGTCGTCCCCCGGCTCGGGCCGGACACCGTGCCCGACGGCGATGTCGTGATCGCGACCGGTGTCCAGACGGCCCGGCCGGTCGCGGCCCTGCCCGCCTCGGCGGGCCGCCCGCTCTACTTTATCCAGGGCGACGAGACGTTCGCGGACCCGACGGCCCGCGACACGTGGCACCTGCCGATGGAGCGGATCACGTGTGCCGAGTGGCTCGCCCGTGCGGTCCGGGACGCGGGGGAGACCGTGCGGGGCGTGGTCCCCAACGCGGTCTCCCCCGACGACTTCGCCCTCGACCGGCCCATCGAGGGGCGCCCGCCCCGGCTCGTCGCGCTGTACCATCGCCACCCCGTCAAGGGGCCCGACGTGCTCGTCGAGGCGCTCGCCCGCATCCACCAGGCGAGGCCAGACGTCCCGGCGACCGTGTTCGCGGCCCGGCCCCCGTCGCACCGGCTGCCGCCGTTCGTCGACGTCCAGATCCGCCCGCACGTGGACGACCTGCGCCGGCTCTACAACGCGGCGTCCATCCTCCTCCACCCGAGCCGGAGCGAGGGGTGGCCGCTGGTCCCGATGGAGGCGGCGGCCTGTGGTTGTGCCGTTATTGCATCGTTGAACTATGGCGTCCAGGAGTACTTCGTGGCAGGCGAATCCATGGAGGCCGTCCCGGTAGGGGAGGGCCGCGCGCTCGGCGAATCCGCTCTGGCCCTGCTCGGCGACGACGCCCGGCGCCAGCGGATCGCCGAGGCGGGCCGGGTCGCGGTCACCGCGCTCTCGTGGGCCCACGCGACGGACCGGCTCGAATCCGTGCTGGTCCAGATGGCCAAGGGCCAGCCGTGATCTCCGTCGTCATCCCCGTCTACAACGGCGCCGACGTTCTGCCGACGACCGTGCCGGCGGTCGCGGCCTTGGACGGCGTCGGCGAGGTGATCTACGTGGACGACGGGTCGACGGACGGGACGGGCGCGATCCTGGCCCGTGCCGACCACGCCCGGACGGTCACGCTGGCGGAGAACCAGGGACGATCAGCCGCGCGGAACGCCGGCGTCGCGGCGGCTCGGGGCGACGTGCTGGTCTTTTTCGACGCGGACGTCGAGCCGCCGGCATCCGCCGCTCAGGCGCTCGCCGCCGGGTCGATCGAGGACGGGGCTGTCGCATCGGTGTCTCGGCTCGACCCTGTCCTCACGGCGCCCACTGAGGCGTTCCAGGACTACGTCTGGGTCATCACCCGCGGGGCCCGTCCCTGGCGGCCCGCCCGGGCGACCGACTGGACTGGCGGTACTTCCTCTCTGGCACGTGCGCGGTCCGTCGCGACGCCCTCGATCACGCGGGCGGATTTCCGTACGTCGGTCCCGTACGGCGAGGACGTTGCCCTGGCGTGCCGGCTGTCGGGCGTCGCTCCCGACGGGCTCCGGCTGGCCGACGCGACAGTCCGGCTCCACGACCTCGGCGACCTCGACCGTGCGCTGCGGACACGCTCGCCAGTTCGGGGCCGCCGCGGCCGCGTTCTCCGAACCCTGTGAGGGAGGCGCGCTGGGCGACCTGCGTCGCGCGACCAGTCTGGGGTGGGTCGCCGAGGGCGCCGTCCCCGCATTGCGAGTCGCCGTCCGCGCGCTCGGCCCGGGTCCGCTGCGTCGTCGGGCCGTCCGGTACCTTCTGGCATCCACCGCGCTGCGCGCTGCCCGACGTGCCTGAGCATCGACTCTCCCGGGACCTGGACGCGGTCGGCACGGCGTGCGACCGGGCGGTCCGTCTGGTCACCGAGGCGGGCTGGGCGCCTCCCGACGTGACGCGCGTCGCGTTGGCACTGGGGGAGGCCGTTGCAAACGCCGTCGAGCACGGGGCGGGCGACGAGATCGTCCTGGCGCTCGACCTGGACCGCGACGTCCTGCAGGTCTGCGTGGGCGACTCAGGGCCGGGGCCGAGCCCCCAGCGGCTCGATGCGGCCCGCCTCCCCGACGACCCGCTCGCTCTGGGCGGCCGGGGGCTGTTCATCCTGAACCACGTCGCCGACCGGGTCTGGATGGACGGGTCGCAGGCGTTGTGCGTGACGATCCGCCAGAGCCCGTGAGCTCGCGGTGCGGGGCCCGCGGTCGCCGGGGCCGCCGTCGTGCTCGGGCTGGTCTGGACCGGCCGTCCACCGGAGGCGGGTGTGGCGTGGCGCTGGGCGTTCGTCGCCATCCACCTCGCCGGGTGCGGCGCGCTGGTCGCTTACCTCCAGCGACGGGCGGTGTCTCGGCGGCACCTGTTCGCGGTCGCGCTGGGCCTGCGGCTGCTCGCGCTGCCCATGCTGCCCGCGCTCTCCGACGACGGCTACCGGTACCTGTGGGACGGGTTGGTGGTCCACGCCGCCGGCGAGTCGCCGTACGCCCTCCGGCCCTCCGACCGGGCCCTGGCGCCGTGGCGCTCTGAGGTGGTGTTCGAGCGGATGAACTCGCCGGGCTACTACTCGGTGTACCCACCGGCCTCTCAGGCCGTGTTCTGGCTGTCGGCGACGCTGTACGGGACCTGGGGCTGGCATGCCAGTTGGTGGCTGCTCAAAGGGTTGCTGGTCGCGGCCGAGCTCGTCGGCATCGCCATGCTGGTCCGGGTCGTCGGGCCGACCCGAGCCGCGTTCTACGCCTGGAGCCCGCTCGCCGTCGTCGAGATCGCGGGCCAGGGGCACACCGAGGCGCTGGTGGTGGCCGGCCTCGGTCTGGTGCTGGGTGGGGTCGGAGGCCGCCAGGTCAGCCTCCGGTTCCCCTGGGCGTCGGTCGGGGTGACGATCGCGGGGTTGACCAAGCTCTACCCGTTCGCGGCGCTGCCTGCCGTCTGGCGCCGGGACGGATGGCCCGGACTTGTGGTCTCCGTCCTGATCGGTGTCGGCCTCTCGGCGTGGTTCTGGGCGCCCGACGCCCTCGCGCACGGGGCCGAGTCGCTGGGCCTGTTCTTCGGCACGTTCGACGAGTACGCCGCGCCCTATCGGGTCCTCAAAGCCGTGCTGTATCCGCTGGTCGGTGCCGGAGCGGCGCGAACCGCCAGCGTGGCACTGAGTGGGGCCGCCTTGGCGGCCATCATCGGAGCCCACCTGGTGGACGACGGGACGCGGGCGTCGCTGGTCCGAATCGTCGCCGTGGTCGTGGTCGGCGTTACTGTGACCTCAACCACCCTGCACCCCTGGTACTGGCTGCCCGCGCTCTATTTGATTCCGTTATTGGAATTGAGAACCATCACCTGGATCGCGTTCCTGTCGACTGTCGCGTACGTGGGGTACGTAATTCCGTTGGCAGCGGACCTCGCTACGGCGGTCGGATGGGGAGGGGCGTTGCTGTGGCTCCGATCAGACTGGCGCCGCTGCTCTCGCAGCGTTACCCCGAGGCGGGCCAGGGAGACGCCGCCCTCAGAAGCTCGTCCGGGGTAGCGCTCGCGTCGAGCCAGGTGGCATCCTCGTACCGTCGGTACCACGTGAGCTGCCGCTTGGCGTACCGACGGGTGTTCCGCTGAATCAGTCGGACCGCCTCGTCGAGGTCGCCGTCGCCGTCCAGCACGGGCAGCAGCTCCCGGTACCCAATCGTCGCCTCCAGCGTCGCCCTCGCTGGGGGGGCCGCCGCGAGCAAGGCTCGGGCCTCGGCGAGTAAACCGTCGTCCATCATCTGGACGACGCGTGCGTCGATCCGGCGGTACAGTTGCTCGCGGGGGCGGGTGAGCACGACCAAGCGGCTGGGAACGGCAGACACCACGGGCTCCCGCCAGTACGCCGAGGGCGGGCGTCCCGTCGACCGCCACAGGCCGACCCAGCGGACCAACCGGTGCGTCTTGGTCGGGTCGAGGGATCGCGCCGCCTCCGGATCGGCTGTGGCGAGCTCCGAGTACAGCGTCGCACGACCCGCCTCGGTCCCCGCGAGGGCCAACAGCTCCGATTCGAGGTCGCGGGGAACGGCCGGCAGGTCCGCCAGCCCCTGAGTCAGGGCGTGGACGTACAACGTCGAGCCTCCCACCACGACGACCGGTCGCCCTCGTCCCTGAATCTCTGTTATTGTTTTTGTTGCCCACCCCAAAAACTGGCCGGCTGACCAGCGGACGCCCCGAAGGAGGCTGTCGAGTCCGTGGTAGGGCACCTCAGCACGCTCCCGGCTGGTGGGTTTGGCCGTCCCGATGTCGAGCCCCCGGTAGACCTGGCGGCTGTCGGCCGACACGATCTCGGCTCCAACTGCCAGCGCCACGCGGTGCGCCAGAGACGACTTCCCGACGGCCGTGGGCCCGGCGATCACCAGGACGGACGTCACGAGGTCGCGGCCCACGCCTCCATACCACCACGAAGCGACGAGGCCCGAAACCCGCGTTCTCGAAGCAGTTGTGCACCCCGTGCCGAGCGGCCGCCCGAGGCGCAGTAGACCACCAGGTCTCGGTCCTTGACGTCGTCGAGTTCGAAGGCGCGGGTCTCAAGCTGGCCGAGCGGGATCAGACGGCCCCCGATGTTCTCCGCGTGGTGCTCGGCGGCCTCGCGGACGTCGACCAGGACGGGGGCGTCCGCGCTCATCCGCTGCCGGAGTTCGGACGCGGTGATCTCCGGGTCCACCTCGGTCGACGGGGCGTCGAGGCGGCCTGAGCCGCACGCCGCGCACCTGGGGTCGCGCTCGACGGCGATCTCCCGGAACTCGAACGCTGAGGACGTCCACCAGCAGCAGGCGACCAACCAGGGGTGAGCCCAGGCCGAGAATGAGCTTGATCGCCTCGGCGGCCTGGATCGTCCCCAGAAGCGACGGCACGACGCCGAGCACACCGCCTTCCTCGCAGTTCGGGATCAGGTCAGCCGGCGGGGGATCGGGGAACAGGCACCGATAACAGGGGCCCGTTTCCGTCCCAAACACCGACGCCTGCCCGGAAAACCGGCTCACAGAGGCAAAGACCGTCGGCGTCCCCGTTCGGACGGAGGCGTCGTTGACCGCGTAGCGGGTCGCGAACGTGTCCGACCCGTCCAGAACGATGTCGTACGACCCGACCAGGAGATCGGCGTTCGCGGTGGTCAGCCGAGCGTCGTGGGCTTCGACCGTAACCGTCGGGTTGACCGCGAGCAACCGGTCGCGAGCCGCAGCGCCCTTGGGTTTGCCGATGTCGTCGGTCGAGTAAAGCGTCTGACGATGCAGGTTGGTCACGTCGACGTGGTCGAACTCGACGATCCCGATCCGCCCCACTCCGGATGCAGCCAGGTGATGCAGAGCGGGGCTACCTAGGCCCCCTGCGCCGATGACGAGAACGGAGGCCTCGGCGAGCTTCTGCTGGCCTTCCTCACCGACCTCTGGAAGACGGATCTGTCGGGCATAGCGCCGGGTGTCCTGGGCGGTCATGGCTTCGTATCGAGAAACTGAAGGACGACGCGTGCAGCGTTTCTTCCTGATGCACCCATGATGCCGCCACCCGGATGCATGCTGGCTCCCGTCAGGAACAGGCCGTCGACCGGACCCTGGTATCCGCTGAGGGACATCGACGGGCGCAGGCTGAACATCTGGTCGATGGTCATCTCCAGGTGCATCACGTTGCCCCGGAACAGGCCGAGCTCGCGCTCCAGCCACAGCGGGTGCTGGAACAACTGCCCGACGACCGAGGCCTTGGTTCCAGGGGCGTACGGCTCGAAGGTGTCCAGAATCCGCTCGGCCACCTCGTCGCCGATCTCGTCCCACGTGCGGCCGCCGGTCATCTCGTAGGGGAAGTACTGGGCCCAGAGCCACAGCACCTCGCCGCCGGGCGGCGCCAGCGTGTCGTCGACGGCCGAGAAGCTCATCGCGACGATGGGCGGGTCCTCGGCCGGCTTGCCCTGGAGGTAGTCGCGCGTACGCGTCGAGGATCTGCTGGCGGTCGCGGCAGACCAGTGCAGCGCCGGTCCGCGACTCGATCGCCCGGGCTCGCGGCGTACTCCAGCGGTTTGTCGAGCGCGAGCCGCAGGATGGCCCCGAACCCGTTCCCGACCCGCATCGCGTCCGCCTCGGCCGGTCGGTGCTCGGAGGGCAGCAGCTTGTCGAGCGTCTCCAGGATGTGCGGTCCCGGACAAGACGGCCCGAGCGGTGATCACCTCGCCCTTCACCTCGACGCCCTCCACCTTCGACCCTCGCACGACCAGACGGTCGACCGGGGACGACGTGAACACGTCGCCGCCGTGGGCTCGGATCATGGCCGCCAGCGCCTTGGTCAGGCCCCCGGAGCCCCCCCGAGGCCGGGCGACTCCGCTCTCGTGGTAGAGCGGGTGCCACAGGAGAAAGGGCGCGCTCATGGTCTCGGTGGGAGGGGGGCCGCTCTGGGCCGCCATCCAGACCAGGGGCGTCTTGACCTTCTCCTCGGTGAAGAACTGGTCGACCACCTCGCCGTACGGCCGCATGATCACCGAGAGCGCCTTCTGCCAGTCGATGTCGGCCGACGACCCGAACGCGAACGTCTTTCCGAGCTCGAGCGGGCTCGGGGTCGACAGGAACACGTCGCGGACGGTCTGGGAAAACGGCTCCCACGTGTCGACAAACTCGCGGTACCGCTGACCCTCGCCGGGGAACTGAACGTCAAGCTGCTGACACGTTCGGTCGACGTCTCGGTAGATGAACACGGACGATCCGTCTTCGTAGGGAGCGAAGAACAACGGGTCGAGCTCCAGGTACTCGAGCCCGTAGTCTTCCAGACCCAATTCCTCAACAATCGGGGTCAGCCGGATCAGGATGTGTGCCGAGCCTCCCAGGTCGAACTGGTAGCCCGGCACGTGCTCGACCGTCGAGACCGCTCCGCCCACGACGTCGCGCCGCTCGAACACGCCAACTCGGTACCCCGCCTTGGCGGCGTACGCGGCAGAAATGAGCGCGTTGTGTCCGGCTCCAACGACGATAAGATCGTAGTCCATTTAAAGGTCGATAAAGTCCGCCGCGCTGTTGGCGAGTCGGTCTCGTTGGTGTACGTATCGCATCGTAGTCTCGATGCTCTTGTGCCTCGCGTGGGTCTGGACCTGCTGCAGCGACGCCCCGTTTTCGATGGCCAGCGTGCAGCCGGTGTGGCGCAGCGTGTGGGCCCCGACCCGCTCGGTCACGCCCGCCGCCTGGCCAAGTTTCCGGACGATCTTGTAGATCGACGATCCCGACAGCCGACGGCCCGCCGACTGGTTGGTCGAGAACGACCGCCACACCGGGCCCGAGGTGTATCCCTGCGACTGAACGTAGTCGCGCACGATAACGGCGACACGGCCAGGAACCTTGACGATCTGGTTGGCGCCGCCCTTGGCCTGGCGGATCGTCAGCACGGTGTGTTCGCCCGCCTCGGTCAAGTCCTCCACGTTCATCGCCGACGCTTCGGACCGACGCAGGACACAGTTGAGAAGCACGCTCACGAGTGCGTAATCGCGGGGGCCAGAGGGTTTCGACAGGTCGACGGCGTCGAGCAACGAGGCGGCCTGATCGCGCGTCAGCACGGTGACCAGCTGCTCGCTTGACGGTGACCTGCGGACTTTTCGGACGAGGTGACGGTCGGCCGGGTTCAAATCCAGAAAACCGAGCGCGGTAAGCCAGCCAAAAAAACCACGCAGCGATGCGAGAAACCGGCGCTGGGTCGCGGGGCTCTTGCCATCGCGTCTGGAGCTGCTGGAGCGCCTCGTTGACGTCGGTGAACGTGACCGCGGCTGCGAGCTGAAGCGTGACCGTCGGCGTGCCGAAAAACGTCTCGATGTCGCGTGCGTAGGCGCGGCGCGTGTTCTCGCGGTCGAAGCGGAGCAAGTAGAGCGGGACCAGGTCGGACTGCGCGGTGAACGCACGGCCCAGGCTGGGCAGGTTGGCGGAGGCGTCGAGGTCGGGCATACCGGGCTGCGGACAGCGGTTCGATAATGTGAGTTATCGGGAGTGGTGTTCAATATAGGCCAGCCCCCGTGCCCGGATCGGCCCGCCTCGGTGGCGCCGGAGATCCTCAGCCCGAGATCACCAGTTGCCCGGACAGCAAGACGGCCAGTGCGATCAGGACGACGAACACCCAGGCGACGACGGAGCGGTTGGGCATGGCGAGCGGCGGACGGTAGGAGTCCGGCTTACGCCCGGATCGCGACGCCGGTCTCCCGGTCGAACAGGTGAACGTTGTCGAGGTCGACCCGGAGGTCGAGCGAGTCCCCGTCGGCGGCCAGCGACTGGGGCTCGATCCGACCGGTCAGCCGCGTGCCGGCGTCGACCCGGGCGTAGACCACGATCTCGTTGCCCATCGGCTCCTGCACCTCGACGGTCGTCGTGATGGGCGCCGAGAGCCGCTTGGTGCCGGGCGATTTGCCGACCGTGTAGAGGTCCTCAGGGCGGATCCCCAGCGTCACGTCTCCTTGGGCGCCCCGATCGGCTCCCAGGTCGAGCCGGAACGCGCCCGAGGTGGACACGAACTGGGTCCCCGTCAACGTCCCCTCGACGAAGTTCATCGACGGGCTGCCGATAAACCCAGCGACGAACGTGTTGGCCGGCCGGTCGTAGAGCTCGAGCGGCGGCGCGACCTGCTGGACGAACCCGTCGTGGAGCACGACGATCCGGTCGCCCATCGTCATCGCCTCGACCTGATCGTGCGTGACGTAGACCATCGTGGCGCCCAGGTCGCGGTGGAGCTTCGAGATCTCGGTCCGCGTCTGGACCCGGAGCTTGGCGTCCAGGTTCGAGAGCGGCTCGTCGAACAAGAACACCGCGGGATCGCGGACGATGGCCCGGCCCAGCGCGACCCGCTGACGCTGCCCGCCCGACAGCGCCTTCGGCTTCCGGTCGAGGACGGACTCGAGCCCTAGCGTGGCGGCGGCGGCCTCGACCCGGGTCCGGATCTCGTCCTTGGGCACCTTGCGGAGCTTGAGGCCGAACGCCATGTTGTCGAACACGTCCATGTGGGGGTACAGGGCGTAGTTCTGAAAGACCATCGCGATGTCCCGGTCCTTGGGCGCCGTCTCGTTGACGACGCGGTCGCCGATCGAAAGCGTGCCGGACGAGATCGACTCCAGGCCAGCGATCATGCGGAGCGTCGTGCTCTTGCCGCAACCCGACGGGCCGACGAGCACCACGAACTCCCCGTCGGCGATGGAGAGCGTCACGTCGTGGACGGCCTCGTATCCGTTGTCGTAGACCTTCCGGAGCTGATCGAGTTCGACGCGAGCCATGTGAAGCCGGGTGCGGAGGAGCCAAGATAGCCGGAGGCTACGCGACCTCCACCGTAGCTTGCCGGGCCCCTCCGGATTCCATGTCCCTGCTCCCCGTCGCCGTCATCGGCGCCACCTACACCGTCAGCGAGCGAGGCCTGGCCGCCGACGTGCTCTCGGCCCGCGCGCTGGGCCTGGCCCCCCTCCCCGTCTGCACCTCGATCGTGGTCGCGAGCGGTGGGACGGTCACCGACGTCACCGACGTCCCGGTGGACACGGTCGTCGCTCAGCTAGAGCACTTAAGACAGTCAGGTACAATAACGGGCGTCAAGATCGGAGTGCTCGGCGGTCCCAAGACGGTCGCCTCGGTGCTCGACTCGGTCGGGTCGTGGGGCGTCCCCGTCGTGCTCGACGTGGTGGCGTCCGGCCCGAGCGGCGAGACCGTGATGGAGGCCCGCGGGATCGACGCGCTCGTCGACCGGCTCGGTGCCGCCACCCTCGTCACGATGTCGAAGGCCGACGCCGAGCTGGTCACCAACACCCAGATCGAGTCGCTCGACGACGCTCAGGTCGCGGCCCAGCGGCTCCACACACGCGGCGCACGGGGCGTCGTGATCCGGTGCGGAAGCCTCCCGTACCGGTTCTACGACGCCGCCGACGACCCCGGCGCCGACGGGCCGGGCCCGTTCTTCGCCGACCTCTACTACGACGGCGAGGACTTCGCGCTCTACGAGGCGCCTCTGCTCGACGCCCACCCGGACGGCGCGTCGAGCGCGTTCGCGCTGGCGGCTCTCGCTGGCTTGGTCGACGGGGAGACGGCCGAGGTCGCGCTCCAGCGCGCCAAGCGGTTCGCGACCGACGCGGTCCGGGCGGCGACCGAGGTGGACGGCCGGGCGCCCCGGCTCGGATTCGGTCCCGTCACGGATTCGTAACGACGGGCCGCTGGGCCCCCCGTAGCTTCGCCGTTCCTGGCCACACCCCGCCATGTTCGAACGTCCCGCCGGATCCCGCCCCACGATCTACGACGTCGCCGACGAGGCGCGCGTCGCGATCTCCACCGTCTCGCGCGTGCTCAACGGGTCCGACGAGGTCTCGGAAGCGACGCGGGCCCGGGTCCAGGAGGCCATCCGCAAGCTCCAGTTCCAGCCCCAGCGGATCGCCCGCAAGCTGGCCCAGCAGTCGACCACGTCGATCGCCGTCGCGCTCCCGTCGGCGACGTCGATGTTCTTCGTCGAGTTGCTCAAGGGCGTCAAAGACGCGCTGAGGGAGGACGACATCGACCTCCTGCTCTGCAACCTGGGTTCGGCCCAGCCCTACCTCACGCTCCAGCGGTTCCTCAACCGTGGGGCCGTCGACGGGCTGCTGCTGATGTCGCTGCCGGTCGAGGGCGCGATCGCCGAGCAGCTCCTGTCGTTCCAGGCGCCCGTCGTGCTGCTGGGGAGCCGCTACGAGGGGCTCGACGCCTACTGGTGGGACGACCGCGAGGGGGCCCAGATGGCCACCTCGTACCTCGTCGAGCAGGGGCACCGCCGGATCGGCCTGGTCACGGCTCAGGCCTGGAGCACGAGCGCGAGCCCCCGCCTCGACGGGTACCGGGCCGCCCTGGAGGAGGCCGGCATCCCGTTCGACCCCTCGCTCGTCGCCGCCGGCGAGACGACCAAGCACGCCGGTTACTCCGAGGAGGCCGGTGCCGAGGCGATGGAGGCGCTGTGGGCCCTCGACGACCGCCCGACGGCCGTGTTCGCGGCCTCGGACGTCCAGGCTTACGGGGCGTGGTCGTACGCCCGCGAGCAGGGCCTGGTCGTCCCCCGGGACCTCTCCATCGTCGGCTACGACGACCTCAAGCTGAGCCGCTTCCTCGACCTGACCACGGTCACCCAGGGGATGCAGGACGCCGGGCTCCAGGCGACGCGCCGCCTGCTCTCGCGGCTCCGCTCGGGTCCCATCGAGGACCGCGTCGACGTCCAACTCCCGCTCTCGCTCGCCGTCCGCGGCTCCACCGTCCCCCTGGCCACCTCGTGACGCTCCCGCCCGCGCTCGCCTCGACCTCGCTCGGTCTCGGAGACCCGTACCGTGGGAAGGTCCGCGACACCTACGACCTGGGCGACGGCCGGATCGTGCTCGTCACCACCGACCGCCTGTCGGCGTTCGACCACGTGATGCGGCAGGCGATCCCGCTCAAGGGCCAGGTGCTCAACGGGGTCGCCGCGTTCTTTTTTCGACGGACGGCCGGCGTGGCGCCCAACCACGTCCTGTCCGTGCCCGACCCGAACGTGACCGTCGGCGTCCGGTGCGAGCCCTTGCCCATCGAGTTCGTCGTCCGCGGCTACCTCGCCGGCCACGCCTGGCGGGTCTACCGCGACGGGGGCCGCGTGCTGTGCGGCGAGACCCTGCCCGACGGGCTCCGCGAGTCCGAGCGGCTCCCGACGCCGGTCCTGACCCCGGCCACCAAGGCGGCCGAGGGCCACGACGAGGACGTCTCGCGGGCGGAGATCGTCCGACGGGACATCCTGGATGCCGACACCCTCGCCGAGGCGGCCGACCTCGCGCTGGCCCTCTTCGCGCGGGGGACGGAGATCGCTGCCGAGCGCGGGCTGATCCTGGTCGACACCAAGTACGAGTTCGGACGCGCGCCGGACGGGCGGCTGCTGGTGATCGACGAGGTCCACACGCCGGACTCGTCGCGCTACTACTACGCCGACGGCTACGCCGAGCGACTGGCGACCGGCGAGCCCCAGCGGCAGCTGTCGAAGGAGTTCGTCCGCGAGTGGCTGATGGGCCAGGGCTTCCAGGGGCTCGACGGCCAGGTCGCTGCCGGACCTGCCCCCGTCGTTCGTCGCCGAGGTGAGCGCGCGCTACGTCGAGCTGTACGAGACGGTGACGGGCCAGACGTTCGAGCCCGACCTGAGCCCGGAGCCCGAAGCGCGCATCCGACAGGCGCTGGAGGACGTGTAGGGCGGATCTGGACGGGACCTGAGGACACGGGGAGCAAGAGGCCGGGATCCGCGCGGGGATGAGCGAGGTCGACGCTCTTTGACCATCCGCCACGCCTCATGTCTTCTCCCGTCATCGCGCTCGCCGGCGCCGGAGGCGACCTCGGCGGACGGATCGCCGCGGCCCTCGTCGCCCGAGGCGCGACGGTCCGCGCCCTCGTCCGCCCGGACACTCTGGAGAAAGATCGGTCTCAAATCGGGGCCCTCGGTGCCACCCTCGCCCCGGCCGACCCGCTCGACGTCCACGCCATGGCGACGGCGTGCGAGGGTGCGGAGTGCGTCGTCTCGGCGCTGAACGGGCTGCGCGAGGTGATCGTCGACCGGCAGGGCGTGCTGCTCGACGCGGCCGTCGAGGCGGGCGTCCCGCGGTTCGTCCCCTCCGACTACTCCGAGGACTTTACCCGGACGCGCCCGGGCGACAACCGGAATCTCGACCTCCGGCGCGAGTTCATGGCCCGCGTCGACCGGGCTCCGATTCAGGCGACCTCGGTCCTCAACGGGGCGTTCATGGACATGCTAGGGGCCGAGATGCCGCTGATCCAGCCCGCGATCCACCGGGTGCTGTACTGGGGCGACCCCGACCAACCGCTCGACTTCACGACGAAAGACGACGTGGCCGCGTTCGTCGCCGCTGCCGCGACGGACCCCGAGGCGCCCCGAACCCTCCGCATCGCGGGCGACACCATGAGCGCCAGGGGCTTGGCCAGCGCGATGACGCAGGTCACGGGCGACCGCTACCGGACGCTCTGGGCAGGCACTCTCGGTCTCCTGAGTGTCATGATCGCCGTCGGCAAGCGAGTCGCCCCTCAGCCCGAGGAGACCTTCCCCGCGTGGCAGGGGATGCAGTACATGCGAGACATGTTTAGCGGGCGCGGCCAGCTCGTGCCGCTCGACAATGACCGGTACCCGGGCCTCTCGTGGACCTCCGTTGAGGACCTGCTGGTCGCCAACCGGGTCGGGCGCTGAGAGCAACGCGGCGGGACCCCGTCGTCCGACGCCCCGTCCGCCTCGGGCCCGCTCGCGAGCTACCCGACGGAGGCTCCGAGGCGAGACGCCATGGGGTCGCACAGCGCAACTGTCACCCTCCTCCGTACAGTGCCGGCCGACGGTCCGTCACGCGGTCGTTGTAGGGGTTGAGCGCCGTCACGCGGGCGTCGAGCGGGTCGATCTCGGCCGAGATCACAGCCTCGCCCCGCTCGGGCGCCGAGGCGAGCACCACGGCACGAGGCGAACAGATCCGGCTCTGGCCGACGAACGTGAGTGACTCGCGCCCGTTCGACTCCGTCCCGACGCGGTTGGCGGTCGCCGTGAACACGCCGTTTTCGAGCGCCCGAATGGGCATGGCCGCCGGGCAGTGCGGCAGGACGAGGTTCGACGGGTGGGCGATCACGTCGGCGCCCGCCAAGGCGAGCGTCCGCGCCGACTCCGGGAAGAACCAGTCGAAGCACACCATGACGCCCAGCCGGTAGCTCTGGCGCCTCCGGTCGGTCACCGTCCACACCTGGAACCCGTCGGCGCCGGGCGTGAAGTGCTGGGTCTCCTCGTAGTACAGGTGCGTTTTGCGGTACGTGCCCAAGAGCCCGTTCGGGGTCACGACGACCGCGCTGTTGTAGAACCGGTCGCCGTCGCGCTCGGGGAGGCCGGCGACGATCGTGGCCCCGGTCGTCTGGGCCCACCGGTGGAGGCGCTGGACCGTCGGGCCGTCGACAGGCTCGGCGAGCCGCGCGAGTTGGTCGGTGGACTCGAAAAAGTAACCGGAGGCGAACAGCTCGGGCAGCACGACGAGGTCCGCGTCGGACGCCGAGACGGTCTCCTCCACCGACGCCAGGTTGCGTTCGGTCTCGCCGATGACGGGGTCCGTCTGGATGCAAGAAATGATCAATGCAATAACGGAATATTGTGTGACCGACTACGACCGGATGCCGACCGGCAGACACACGAGGCTAGCCGACGGCCCCCGCTTGGATGGCTGTGATCGTCGCCACGTTCGCGATGTCCTCCCAGTCTGCCCCACGGGACAAGTCGTTGGCTGGCAAGCGGAGCCCCTGGAGCACAGGACCGTAGGCCTCCGCCCCGCCGACGCGCTGGGTGATCTTGTAGCCGATGTTGCCCGCCGCGAGGTCGGGGAAGACGAACACGTTGGCGCGCCCCGCCACCGGGCTGCCCGGCGCCTTCCGCTCCCCGACCCCGGTATCGAACGCGGCGTCGAACTGGAGCTCGCCGTCGATGAGCAGGTCCGGCCGTTGGCGTTGGGCCGCCTCGGTCGCCTGGCGGACCGCGTCGACGGCCGGGTGGTCGGCCGATCCCTTGGTCGAGAACGACAGGAACGCGACGCGCGGCTCCTGGCCGGTCAAGAACCGGTGGTTGGCCGCCGCGTCGATCCCGATCGACGCGAGTTGGTCGGGCGTCGGCGCCGGATTCACGCCGCAATCGGCGTAGGTGAGCGGCCGCCCGTCGGGCAGGACCATCAGGAAGAACGACGAGACCAGCGCGGACCCCTCGGCGACGCCGAGGACCTGGATCGCCGCCCGGACCACGTCCGGCGACGGGTGGGCGGCGCCGGCCACGCACCCGTCCGCGTCGCCGGCGTCGACCATCAGGTCCCCGAAATAGAGCACGTCCGAGACGGCCTGGCCGGCCTGCTCGTAGGTCATCCCCTTGTGCTTCCGCTTCTGGAACAGGGCCTGGGCGTAGCCCTGCCGCCGCTCGGTCGTGGCCGGGTCCACGATCGACACCGAGTGGGGCAGCGCCACACCGAGGCGGTCGGCCTCAGCGCGGACCGCCGCCTCGCGGCCGATCAGGACCGGGCGGACGACGCCGTGCTCGGCCAGCCACGCGGCCGCCTGGACCGTCCGGGGGTCCTCGCCCTCGGGGAGCGCGATCCGCTTGCCCAGCGCGCGGGCGCGGTCGTGGAGGTCGGCGAACGAGAATCGGTCAGACATGGGGGTGTGGGTGGTCCGTCTTCCAGATCGGGACGGACGCTTTCAAGGTGTCGATAAGCCAGCGGGCCGCCTCGAACGCGTGGGCCCGGTGCGGGCAGGCCGCGCCGACGACGACGCTGGTCTGGGGGGGCGCCACGTCTCCCAGACGGTGGAGCGCGACGACGCCGACCACCCCCCACCGGTCCGCGGCAGTCCGGGCGAGCGCGGCCAACTCCGCCTCGGCCATCCCGTGGTAGGCCTCGTAGGTCAGCAGGTCCGTCTCGACGTCGCCGGTCCAGCGGCGGCTCGTGCCGACGAACACGCAGGTGCCGCCGGCGCGCTCGTCGGTCAGAAAAGCGTGGACGGCGCCCACGTCCAAGGGGTCGGACGTGAGCCCGGTCCAGACCCGGGCCGGGTCGGCCCGAGCGTCGCCGGCGGGCAGGCTAGGCATCCCCGTCGAGAGCGCCCAAGACGGCGTCGAAGTCGGGCTGCTCGCCGGCGTTGTCGAGCACCTCGACGTAGCGGAGCGTCCCGTCGGTGCCGACCACGAACGCGGCGCGCTTGGCGATCCGGTCGAGCTTCATCGGCGTGAAGTCGTTGTCGTACTTGGCCCCGTAGGCCGCCGAGACCTCGCCGTCGTGGTCGGAGAGCAGGCGGAACGGGAAGCCGTTGGCCTTCTTGAACTCGGCGAGCGCGAACGGCGAGTCGGTCGAGATCCCGACCACCTGGGCGCCGAGGCCGGTGTAGCGGTCGTAGTCGTTGCCGACCGTGTTGAGCTCGGTCGTGCAGACGCTGGTAAAGGCGCCGGGGAAGAACAGCAGGACGACCGGCCCGTCCTGGCGGGCGTCGGCCAGCGAGAAGGACTGGGTGGCGTCGTCGAAGAGCGTGAAGTCGGGGGCGTCGTCGCCGGGGCGGAGAGCCATGGGTCGGGTAGGTAGAGGGGCTGCGGCTACGTCTGTCTCTGCGCGCGGTTCGGGGCCGGGACCGAAAGCGCGGGCGCCCCTACCCCCCGAACCGGATCGTGCGGACCGGCTCGACGCTGGCGGCCACGCGCGCGGGGAGGTAGGCGGCGAGGGTGCAGACGAGGATGGTTGCAATAACGGTCACGCCGATGTCGAGCCCGCTCATCTCGATCGGCGCCCGGTCGAGGTAGTACGCGTCCTGGGGCAGCCGGATGAAGCGCGAACCGCGCCTGGAGCGCCCCGAACGTCGACCGCGACCGCCGTCCCGATCGTCGCTCCGATGACGCCCACCATCAGCCCGAACACCAGGAACAGGCGCCGGACCGACGCTCGGCTCGCCCCCATCGCCAGCACCGTCCCGATCTCGCGCGCCTTCTCCAGGACCACCATCAGCAAGGCCCCGACGATGTTGAAGGCCGCGACCAGCACCAGGATCGAGATCACGAGCGGCACGATGCTCTGCTGGAGCTCGACCCAGGCGAACAGGCCGCGGTACACGTCCTCGATGGGCCGGGCGAACAGCGGCGGGCCGATCGTGTCCGTGATCGCGTCCGACACCTCGCGGGCGAACGCCCGGTCGTCCAGCGTCAGGTCGAGGCGGGTCACCTCGCCGGGCGCGTAGGCGAACAGGTCGCGCGCCACGTCGAGGTCGACGAAGGCGAACCGCTCGTCGAAGTCGCCCAGGCCGGTCTCGAACAGCCCGGCGACGTGGTACTGCCGGATCCGGGGCCGCGACTGGATCTGGCCGCCGCCCAGCGCCGCGCGTCGAGTAGGCCGTGATCGCGGTCGCCGGGCGCCAGCCCGAGTCGCTCGGCCAGCTCGGCGCCGAGCACGACGCCCGGCCGGCCGTCGGCGTCGGCCGCCAGGTCGAACGTCGCCGCCTCGGTCCGCTCGGCGACGAACGGCAGGTCGTCCGGCTCGCGTCCCCCACAGCAGGACGCCCTCGACCGTCTCGGTGTCCGAGCCGCGGCTGCTGCAGCAGCGCGAAGTCGACGAGCGCCGGCGCGACGTGCTCGACGTGCTCGAGCGCGCCCACGGCCGGGCCAGGCTGTCGGCGCCCGGCGAGCGGGTCGCCGACGAAGCTCTCGACCTGGACGTGCTGGCCGAACCCGACGATCTTGGCCTCGATCTCGCGGCTGAAGCCGCGCACGATCATCAGCGCGAGCAGCAGCGCGCCGCGTCCCGACGGCGACGCCACCGATGGCGGCCACGACCACGAACCGCAGAAACCCCCGCCGCTCGTCGCGGCCCTGGGCGCCCCGCAGGTAGCGCAGGGCGAGCGTGCGTTCGAACGGTCCGATCATGGGGGCGCGGGGGGACGGCGGAAGATCGCTCCGCCACCGGCCCGGGCGCGCCGCTCTCTCCCGCCCCGATCGCCCCTCCACCCCGGCGCCGAGGCGGGCGGACCCGGGCTCCGCTCGGCGCCTCCTATCTTCCGGCCCCCCTCTGCCCGACCCATGCACAACGCGATCGCCACGCCCCCCGCCGCCGTCAACGAGCCCGTCCGCGGCTACGCGCCCGGCAGCCCCGAGCGGGCGTCGCTCCGCGCGACGCTGATGGAGATGCGCGACCGCGAGGTCGAGATCCTGCCCGTCGTCAACGGCGAGCGGGTCGAGACCGGGCGGACCGAGACGATCCGGCCGCCGCACGAGCTCTCGCGCACGCTGGGCACCTACCACAAGGCGCGGACCGAGGACGTCGAGGCCGCCATCCAGGGCGCGCTCGACGCCCGCCACGACTGGGCCGCGGCTCGACTGGACCGACCGCGCGGCCATCTTCCTCAAGGCCGCCGACCTGCTGGCCGGCCCGTTCCGCGACCGGATGAACGCGGCGACCATGCTGGGCCAGTCCAAGAACCCGTACCAGGCCGAGATCGACGCGGCCTGCGAGATGATCGACTTTTTCCGGTTCAACGTCCAGTTCTACCGCGAGATGCTAGAGGAGCAGCCGATCTCGGCGCCCGGCATCTGGAACCGGACCGAGGTACCGGCCCCTGGAGGGGTTCGTGTTCGCCGTCTAGCCCGTTCAACTTCACGTCGATCGCGGCCAACCTCGCCGACGGCGCCGGCGCTGCTGGGCAACACGGTCATCTGGAAGCCGGCGCCGACCCAGACGCTACTCGGCCCAGGTCATCGTCGACCTGCTGGAGGCGGCCGGGATGCCGCCGGGCGTGATCCAGTTCCTGCCCGGCGACGGCGCCGACGTGGGCGACCCGGTGCTGGCCAGCGAGCACCTGGCCGGCCTGCACTTTACGGGCTCGACCGGCACGTTCAACCACCTGTGGCACGAGATCGGGACGCAACCTCGACCACTACCGGGCCTACCCGCGCGATCGTCGGCGAGACGGGCGGCAAGGACTTTATCGTCGCCCACGAGCTCGGCCGATCCCGACGCGGTCGCGACGGCCATCGTTCGGGGCTCGTTCGAGTACCAGGGCCAGAAGTGCTCGGCGGCGAGCCGCGTCTACGTCGACCAGGCCGTCTGGCCGGCCGTCCAGGCGTCGCTGGCGGCCCAGATGGCCGACATCACCGTCGGGCCGGTCGAGGACTTCTCGCACTTCGTCAACGCCGTCATCGACGAGCGGGCGTTCGACAAGATCACCGGCTACATCGACCGGGCGACCGAGGCGCCGACGGCGTCGAGGTGCTGCACGGCGGCGACGCACCGCAAGGACGACGGCTACTTCGTGGACCCGACGGTGCTCGTGGCCGACGACCCGGACTACGAGACGATGGAGAAGGAGATCTTCGGCCCGGTCGCCTCGGTCTACGTCTCCGGACCGGTCGTTCGACGACCTGCTGACGCTGGTCGACCGGACGAGCCCCTACGCGCTCACCGGCGCCGTCTTCGCCCAGGACCGCGCCGTGCTCGCCCACGCGACCGAGCGGCTGGCCGACGCGGCCGGCAACTTCTACCTCAACGACAAGCCGACCGGGCGCCGTCGTCGGGCAGCAGCCGTTCGGCGGCGCCCGGGGCTCGGGCACCAACGACAAGGCCGGCTCGAAGCTGAACCTGCTCCGCTGGGCCAGCCTGCGGTCGATCAAGGAGACGTTCGTGCCGGCGACGCACTTTACCTACCCGTTCCTCGGCGCCGAGCGCGGACGGAGTCGCGCCGGCGCCCGTCGAGATCCACCCATGACGTTCCAGAGCGTCCACCACCCCGGCACGGCGTCGCGGCCCTGGCTGGCCGTCCAGGCGCAGGCCCGGCCGGTCGCGCTGGCCCTGCTCGTCGTGATGACGGTCGGGCTGGCGGCGGCGCTCCAGGGCCGCAACATCCTGTGGCCGTTCGTCGGCGGCGCGGCCGTCGCCTACTCGATCGCGGCGATGGTCGGCCAGAACCGGCTGGTGACGACGCCCGCGCAGGTCGACGTCCGGGGCCCGTTCGCCGCCGTCCAGTCGGTGTGGGAGGCGGCGGCGACCGTGCCCGAAGGGCGGCTGGACGCCGGTGTCGTCGGCCCGCCTCCAACGCGGCGAGCTGACGGTCGGCCTGGGCGACACGGTCGTCGACGTTCCGACCCGGAGGACTGGCCGGACTTCGACGGCTTGGTCGAGGCGTTCCGCGGGGCCGCCCAGCGAGGGCCACGTGTTGCTCGCCCAAGCGTCATGAACCCGTCGAGCCGCCCCCAGCTCCCCGAGCTGGCCCTCCCCTTTCCCGAGGCGGAGGGACCGGGAGCGGAATCGGTGCTCACGGATACAGATTACGAATAACGGATCGTAGAAGCAGGACCGGTCGGCCGACTACTGGGACTTCTGCCCCAACTGCGGGAGCCGCCTGGTCAACCAGAAGTGCAAGTACCGGTGCCCGCGGTGTCAGCTACTTCATGTCCTGCAGCGACTTCGACTGATCCGTACGAGCGCTGCGCGAGCGAGCGCTCCCCCCGGCCTCGGGACCGAGGTCGACGGGGTCAGGCGTCGGCAGGCCGAACAGCCGGCGGGCGGTCTGAGTGGTGACTTCGGCGACCTCCTCGACCGAGAGTCCGCGCAGGTCGGCCAGGCGCTGGGCCACGAGCGAGACGTAGGCGGGCTCGTTCCGCGTGCCACGGTGCGGGGTCGGCGCGAGGTATGGCCCGTCGGTCTCGAGCACGATCCGGTCGAGCGGCACGCCGGCGACGGCGTCGGCGACGCCCGCGTTCTTGAACGTCAGCGTCCCGCCCAGGCCGACGTGGAAGCCCGAGCGTCGAGCACCTCGTACGGCGAGCCAGGCGGGCCCGCCGAAGCAGTGGAAGACGCCGCCCAGCGGCCCGACGTCGTCGCGGCACCTCGCGCAGGATCCGGACGATGTCCGCGCGACGACGCGTCGCTCCCCTTCTGGTCGCGGTTGTGGAGCACGAGCGGCAGGCCCGTGCCGGGCCGCCAGCCGGGCGTGGGCGCGGAGCGAGCGTCTGTTGGGCGTCGACGTGGTCGCGGCTCCAGTAGTAGTCGAGTCCGGTCTCCCCGACGGCGACCACGCGCGGGTCGCTCAGATACGGCTCGACCCGGGCGAGCGCGTCTGGTGGCGCGTCGGCGCAGGTACGTCGGGTGGATGCCGGCCATCGCGAACACGCCCGGGTGACGGTCGGCCAGGTCGAGCGCGTCGGCGATCGACGCGAGGTCGACGGCCGGGAGCACGAGCTGGGTCACGCCGGCGCCGCGGCCGCGCGTCGGACGACGGCGTCGCGGTCGGCCGCGTAGGCGTCGGCGTAGAGGTGGACGTGGGTGTCGACGAGGACGAGGGAGTCATGGGCGGTCGCGACGCCTGCCCGGCCGGTCTAGATTCCAGCCATGCCTCGCCCCCCCCGCCAGTGGCTCGCCCGCGGGCTCGCCCTGGCC
The DNA here is from genome assembly GCA_963740235.1 of uncultured Bacteroidota bacterium. Lineage (GTDB taxonomy): Bacteria > Bacteroidota > Rhodothermia > Rhodothermales > Rubricoccaceae > Rubrivirga. Next base: position 326,139 of record CAVUDG010000005.1, on the reverse strand, counting down.
CTGGCCGGGCTCGCGCTGCTCCCGCTCGCCTCGCTCGCCGCTGAGCTGGGCCGAGTACCTCCGCGACGTGGGCCTGCCGCTGACCGAGACGACGGCCGCTGGGGTTCGACGGGGTCCGCTGGGCCGACACCGACCGGCGGCGTCGTCGCCGCGGCTACGTGCTCCCGGGCGGCGCCGGCGAGCCGGGCCGGCATCGGGACGGGCGACGCGCTGCTCGCGCCATCGACTTTCTGGCCGTCGGCACGGCCGGCGAGGCCGCGCCGCCAGGTCGAGCGGGCGACCGGGACCGTGCTGACCTACGTGCTCGAGCGCGGCGGCGCGGTCGCGGACGACCGAGGTGCGCGTCGACCGGTACCCGACGTTTCTGTACCCGCTCAGCGCCGCGCTGTGGGCGACGACCGGGTGGGGATTCGGAGCTCGTGGCGTTCCTCCACCTGCTGGCCTACCTGACGGTCGCCCCGCTGGCGCCGCGGAGCGCGCGCGCGCGCAGCGGTCGAAGCGGCTGATCGGGGCGGCGTTGGTCTGGGTGGGCGTCAACCTGGTCCGCTGGCTCTGGGTGTCCGTGCTCGGGCCGCCGCCCGCCGTCGCCACGCTGGGCCGGGCCGTGTTCGACGTGCTGACGCTGACCGCGCTCGCGGGCTGGCTCGCCTACCCGGCGCTGCTGCTCGACGCAGAGCCTGCGGGGCCGCGGACGGGCTGCTGTGGCTGGGCCGCGCGCGCGGCCTGCTGGCGGTCCCGGCCGTCGCCCTGGGCGTCGGCGTGCTGACGGCGACCCTGGCCGGCCACGCCGGCCCGCTCCCGCCGGACGGGTTCGCGGTCCCGATCCTGTTCTACGTCTGCGTCTACGTCGCCGCCGCGACCGGGCTCGTCCTGTTCGCAGCCCGCGCCGGGCGGGCACGACGGCCGGCCGGCCCAGCGCTGGAGCCGCGTCGGGAGCGCGGCCGTGCTGCCTGGTCGCCGCCGTCGGCGCGGTGCTCGTCCTGACGCGGCTCGGGCCCGGTCCGCGCGAGGCCGAGGTCGTGACGGCGTGGTTCGTGGTCGCGTTCCAGCTGCTGTCGCTGCTGCCGGTCGCACTGGTGTCGGTCGCCACGCTGCGCTACGGCCCGTTCGACGCGCTGCTTGCAGAAGAGCCTGGCGACCGTCGTCGATGCTCGGTGATCGCGTTCGGCGTGATCGTGCTGGGCTCGGCGCTGCTCGACGCCGTGCTCCCGGGCGGGTCGCACCCGCTCGCGCTCGGCGCCCTGGTGGTGATCCTGATCGTGGCCGTCGAGCGGATCGGCCCGGCGATCCGGGCGGGCATCCGCCAGACGTTCCAGACGCGGACGGCAGCAGGCCCGGCAGCGGCTCGACCGGTTCGGGGACCAGATCGCCGAGTACGTCGACGTGGAGGCGCTGGCCGAAGGGGCCACCGAGGCCGTCGGCGACGCGCTGGGCGTCCGGTCGCGCCGTCGTGTTCCTGCTCGCGGCGCGCGGCACGCCCGACGAGCGCTGGGTGCGGGCGACGTTCCGGCCCGAGCCCCCGTCGTTTACCCAGGCCGAGCTGGGCCGCGTCTGGGAGCGGCTTGCGGGCCGAGGGCAAGGTGTGGTCCCGGAACGAGGAGCTCAACGACGCCGACCTCCCCCCCGGCTCGGCGGCTCGGCTCGCCCGCTTGGGCGCCGCGCTGGCCGTGCCCGTGACGACCGCTGGCGGGGTGCCGGTCGGGCTGCTGGTGCTGGGCCGCAAGGGGAGCCGGCTCGCCGTGTACAACACCGAGGACGTCGCCCAGCTCCGCGCGCTCGCCGCCCAACTCGGTCTGGCCGTCGAGCGGCTCCGGCTGATCGACCGCGAGCGGGCGCTCGTCCGCCAGACGTCCGAGGCCGAGATGGCCGCGCTCCGGGCCCAGATCAACCCGCACTTCCTGTTCAACGCCCTCAACACGGTCGCCGCCCTGATCCGGGACCGCCCGGCCCAGGCCGAGTCGACCGTCGAGCACCTGGCCGGCCTGTTCCGCGACGTCCTGACGGCGAGCGGCCAGGCGCTCGTCCCGCTGCGCGACGAGCTCCGGCTGGTCCGGCGCTACCTCCACGTCGAGCAGGCCCGGTTCGGCGACGCGCTGGCGGTCTCGGTCGACGTCGAGGCCGAGCGTCGAGGGCGTGCTCGTGCCGGCGTTCGCGGTCCAGACGCTGGTCGAGAACGCGGTCAAGCACGGCGTCGAGCGGAAACGGGGCGGCGGGGCCGTGACCGTGCGCGCCCGGCGCGCGGCCGACCGCCTGGAGGTCGTCGTCGCGGACACCGGGGCCGGCCTGGCCCCGGGCGGCGCGACCTTCGGCGTCGGCCTGGGCAACGTGTCCGACCGGCTCCGCCTGCTGTACGGCGGCGCGGCCTCGCTCGTCGTCGAGCCCGCCGACCCCGGCGCCCGCGCCACCCTCCTCTTGCCCTTGACTTCGCCATGAGCTCCCTCCGCGTCCTGATCGTCGACGACGAAGCGCCCGCCCGGTCGCGCCTGCGCCGCCTGCTCGAACCGTTCGCCGAGGCGGGCCGCCTCGGGCCGGTCGACGAGGCGGCCGACGGCGTCGAGGCCGTCGAGGTCCTGGGGGCCGACGCCTACGACCTCGCCTTCCTGGACGTCCGGATGCCGGGCCTGGACGGGTTCGGGGTCCTCGAGCAGCTGGCCCCGGGGCAGCGGCCCGACGTCGTCTTTACGACGGCCTACGACGAGTACGCGCTGCGGGCCTTCGAGGCGAACGCGACCGACTACCTCCTCAAGCCGATCAACGCCGAGCGGCTGGAGACGGCCGTCGCCCGCGTCGAGTCCCGGCGCGACGACGGCGACGACACCGACGCCCGGCTGGCCGACCTGCTCGACACGCTCGACGAGGTCGTCCCGTCGGCCGCGCCGGGCGGGCCGCCCATCGAGCGGTTCACGGTCCAGGGCCGGGACCGGCTGCTGGTGGTCGAGGCCGCCGACGTGATGGCCGCCGAGGTCCACGACGGGATCACGAGCCTCTACGTCCGCCAGGCCGGGCCGGGCTTGCAGCGGCACCTGGTCGGGTTCACGCTCGACGCGCTCGAAGGCCGGCTCGACCCCGACCGGTTCATGCGGGTCCACCGGAACGCGATCGTCAACCTGACCGCGATCCGCGAGATGATCCCGTGGTTCTCGGGCCGCTACAAGCTGGCGCTCGAAGGGGGCCACGAGGTGACGGCGAGCCGGGCCCGGTCGCGCGACCTCCGGGGGCGCCTGGCGCTCTGACGGCGCCTCGCTCGCCCTCTCCGCCTCGGCGCTTGAGCGGGCGGGGCTGGGCGGCGCCTGTCGTGTCACCCGACCGTTCCCAAACGGGCCAGCGATTGGTTCGGGACCGGCCGGGCCCGATGCAGAGGGGGACTCAATCCCCTCCGAATGCGCCTCTCTACCGCCGTGCCTGGCCCTGGTGCTAGCCGTCCCGTCCTTCGCCCAGTCGGTCCCCGAGGTCGTCCGGGTGCGCGTGCTGGGACTCCCCGCGCCGACGGACGTCCGGGTCGAGCCCCTGGCGGGCCCCGTCCTGTTGTTCTTGGACGGCGTCGAGTCGGGCGCGATCGCGCCGGGCACCTCGGCGACCGTGACCCGGCGCGGCCCCGAGGTCCGCGTCCAGTTCGGCGGGGCCGACGTGAGCGCCCGCACCGTCCGGATGAGCGGCGACGGCGTCCGGCTCCGGGCCGGCTCGGTCGACCGGCGCTACCCCGGCGACCTGTCCGTCCGGGTCGACGACGGCGCGCTCGAGCTGGTCACCCACGCCCCGCTCGAACCCTACGTGGCGAGCGTGGTCCAGGCCGAGTTCGGGTTCCCCGTGCTGGAGGGCGCCAAGGCCCAGGCCGTCCTGGCGCGGACGTACGCGGCCCGGCGCGTCGGCCAGCACCCGACCTACGACTTGCACGACGACCAGCGGTCCCAGGTGTACCGCGGCGAGGGCCACGTTTCGGAGACCAGCGTACGGGCGGCGCTCGAAACGAGGGGCGAGGTGCTCGCCTACGGCCGCGAGCTGGCCGACGCCTACTACTTCTCGTCGTCGGGCGGCCACACGGCCGACAACGACGCCGTCTGGCGCGGGGCCCCGGTCCCCTACCTCCGGGGCGTCCCGGACCCGTTCGACCAGGCCGCGCCGGACCACACCTGGCGGACGTCGGCCAGCCGGAGCGCCGTGCTCCGGGCGTTGTCGCGCCGCGCCGGGGGCACGGTGACGGGCGTCGAGATCGAGCGGACGTCGAGATCGGGCCGCGTCCTGACCGTCCGCCTGCTCGGCACCGGCGAGACCATGCCGGGCACGACGTTCCGCCAGGTCGTCAACGCGGCGGCCGGGCCGCGGACCGTCCGGAGCACGCGGTTCGCCGTCGCCAGCGAGGGCGACCGGTACGTGTTCTGGGGGGGCGGCTTCGGGCACGGGGTCGGGATGAGCCAGTACGGCGCGCTGGGGCAGGCCCGCGCCGGACGGACCTACCGCGACATCCTGGCCCACTACTTCGCGGGGACCGAGGTCCGGATCGCGGGCGGCGCCATCGTCCAGCCCGCGCTCGCCGTGGCGACGCCCGCCTCGACGCCCCGCGGGACCACCCAAGAGGCCATCCCGCGCGAGCCCGCCTCGGCGCTCCGCACGCGCTACCAGCCGCCGACGGCGCGGCGCTGGCCCACCCCACGCCGGATCGCGCGCGAGCCGACCGGGCCGACCGGCGACCGGGAGACCGAGCCTGTCGGCGACGGGTCCGCGCCGCTCCCCCCCCCGCCCGCCGTGTCGCCTCGGGACGACCGGACCGGCGACCGACGCGCCGACGACCAGCGCACCGGCGGCCGGCGAGCGACCGACCAGCCGACCGACGCGACCCGGGCCGACCACGCGCAGACAACCGACCGCCGGACGGCGCCGACGCCGCGCCGGTCGGCGTGGTAGCCCCGCTCGCCTCGAGGCCGAGGCGGAGCGAGCCAGGGCTGCGCGGCGGGGCGAGCGAAACGCGCGGCGCTAGCGGTCCAGGCCCAGCGCCGGCACAGCGCCGGGTCGCCACCAGCCTCGGGCCATGCGCGGCGTCGAGAACGCCCAGCCGGCCGCCCCGTCGGCCCGAGCCACGATGAGGCCGCCCGTGGCGACCGACGCGCCGGGCCAGCGGACGCGCGCCGCCATGTCGGCGAGCGCCTCGGCGGCCGCTCGGCTGGGCTCGCCGTGCGAGAGACCGGAGACCGCCCGCGCCGCGAGTTGGGTCGTCAGGATCGCCTCGCCCCACCCGGTCGCCGAGGCGGCCCCGCTGCCGTCGGCGAAGTAGCCGGCGCCGGGCACGGGCGAGTCCCCCACGCGGCCGGCCCGGGTGAACGGGGCCCCGCCGGTCGAGGTCGCCGCGGCCACTCGCCCCTCCCCGTCCACGACGACGCACCCGACGGTCCCGCGCGGCACGTCCATCGCTCCGGCGAACGCGGCGCTCGTGTGGAACGAGGCGTGGGCCTGCAAGCGCGCGTACCGCTCCCGCTCGCGGTCGACGACGAGGGCCGAGGGCGAGACCTCGGCGTGCCCGTGCTCGGCGGCGAACCGCTCGGCCCCCTCCGCCACCAGCAGCCGGGCCTGCCCGTCGGCCTCGACGAGCGCGTGCGCCGTGCGGACCGGGTTCTTGAGCCGACGGACGTTGGCGACGGCGCCCCAGCGCAGCGTCGGCCCGTCCATGACGCCGGCGTCGAGTTGGGCGAGCCCGTCGCGGTCCAGGACCGACCCGCGCCCGGCGTCGAAGGCCGGGTGGTCCTCCAGCGCCGCCACGACCTCGACGGCGACGGCCAGCGCGCCGAGCCCGCGCTCGACGGCCCGCCGCCCGACGCGGAGCGCCCGCGTCATCCCGTCGACGTGGGCGTCGGTCTCGTCGGTCGGGATGTCCCAGGCCCCTCCGTGGACCAGGACGAGCGGCCCCTCGCCGGCGACGGCCCCGGAGTGGACGGGTACGGGGTCGGTCGGCATGGCGTGGGGATGGAGGGCACCCGGGCTCCAGCGACGCATCAAGAGATCCGACGCGTACCGCTGCTGCCCAATGGGTTAGACGAAGTACCCGAACGCGTTCTCGAAGTGCTCCACCTCGGGCTCGCCACGGCCGAGGTGGACGGCCACCACGTCGAACCGCGTCGGCGAGGGGATCAGCCGGCGCTCGTGCATGTAGGCCTCGGCGACCCGCATGATCGCCTGCTGCTTGGCCTTGTCGACGGCCGCCTCGGGCCGCCCGTACCCGGTCCCGCTCCGGGCCTTGACCTCGACGAAGACGATCATGCCCCCGTCGTTGGTGGCGTTCGGCTGGAACGCGACCAAGTCGACCTCCTCACGGAGGAACCGGACGTTCCGGTCCATCACGCGGTACCCTCGAGCTTCCAGGTAGGCCGCCGCGACGTCCTCGCCGCGCCGCCCGATCTCGGCCGGGCTCGCCACTACTCGTCGGCGCCGCGCGAGCGGCGGAGCTTGGACGCGAACCGGGTGACCCGGCGGACCTTGTCGGTGTTGCGCCCGCGGACGAGCGGCAGGAGCGCCTGGGTGAACCCGTCGAACACGTCCATGATCTCGACGAGCGCCTCGACCCGGTCGGCCAGCGCGTCGTCGGCGGGGGCGCTGTCGGGGGCCTGGCGGAGCCCGCTCGCGACGCCGTCGAGCGCCTGCTGGACGGGCTTGATCTCGCGGCGCTGCCGCTCCTCGATGATCGTCGTGGTGATCGTCCAGACGTCGCCCTCGGCCACGAAGTAGTCCTTGCGCGAGCCGGACTGGTGCGTCTTGCGGACCAGGTTCCAGTCGACGAGCGCCCGCAGGTTCATGTTGGCGTTGCCCCGGCTGATCTGGAGCCGGTCCATGATCTCGTCGGTGTCGAGCGGCTCGGCGGTCGCGTAGAGCAGCGCGTGGATCTGGGCCATCGTCCGGTTGATCCCCCAGTGCGAGGCCATCTCGCCCCACAGCATGACGAACTCGTCGAGCGCGTGCCGGCCCGGCTCGCTGAGCGGCGCGGTCGGAGAAGGGGCGGGGTCGGGAGAGGCCACGGGGAGAGCGGTCGGAGCCGGCAAAGATAGCGGGGCGGGCACCGGCGGAGGGCCGGCGTACCTTGCGAAGCCGCCTCCCCCCGCCGTGACCGTCACGCTCACCACCGACTTCGGCCTCCGCGACGGCTACGTCGCCGCCATGAAGGGGGCGATGCTGTCCGTCGCCCCCGACCTCCGCATGGTCGACGTGACGCACGAGATCCCGGCCCAGGACGTGATGACGGCCGCGTTCACGCTGCGCCAGGTCGTCCCCCACTTTCCTGCCGAGTCCGTGCACCTGGTCGTGGTCGACCCCGGGGTGGGCACGGACCGCCGGCCGATCGCGGCCCGGTTCGCCGTCGACGGCGCCGACCACCTGTTCGTGGGGCCCGACAACGGCCTGCTGCCGCTGATCGGCGGGCCCGACGCGGTCACCGAGGCGGTCGTGCTCCCGTCTCAGCCCGACGCCAGCGCGACGTTCCACGGCCGCGACGTGTTCGGCCCGGCCGCGGCCCGCCTCGCCACCGGCCGAGACCTGACCGGGATGGGCCCGGCGGCCGGCGACCTGACCCCGATGCACTGGCCGCTCGCCCGGACCGACGACCAGGGCGTGTTCGGGATGGTCCTGCACGTGGACCAGTTCGGGAACTGCGTCACCAACATCTCGCGCGAGGAGTTCGACCGGCACTGCGACGGGCGCGCGTTCAAGTGCTACGCGGGCTCGGCCGTCTTCCGGAGCCACTGCCGGACCTACGCCGAGGTCGGCGCCGGCGACCCGCTCACGGTGTTCGGGAGCACCGACCTGCTCGAGATCGCGGTCAACCGCGGCCACGCCTCCCGGCTCCTGTCGGTCTCGCGCGGCGACACCGTCCACCTCGTCTTCGACGTCCCCGTCCGGACCGACGCCCGCGAGCACCCGCTCGCCTCCAACGCCTGATGGCCGCCCCGTCCGCCGACGTCGACGTCGAGGAGCTCGCCGCCTTCGACCGGGTCCAGTCCCGCGACCCCTCGCCGATCCGGCCGGCCTGGCCCGCCTGGAAGCCCCAGTCCCTGTTCCTCCTGGTCATGCTCGTCGTGGTCGGCGTCGGCGTCACCGCGTGGTGGCTCTGGCCGAGCCCGACCGGGGCCGACGACGTCCTCGTGCTGCTCGTCGAGACCTCGGAGGCGTTCACGCCCGACCTGGTGACGACCCAGCCCCAGGAGGCCCGCGACCTGGTCCTGGACGCGCTCGGCTGGGACGTGGCCCCGCCGGACTTGCCGTCGCTGACCATCGTCGGCGTCGGGATCCCGTCGATCGGGAGCGTCCAGGGCTCGCCCAACACGTCGCCGGCCGACGTCCAGGTGCCGGCGTTCCGGTACGAGGGGGGCGACGGCGAGCGGGCGGCCGTGTTCGCCTACGACTACATCCTGCTCGACCGGGTGCGGGTCTCGTTCGACCTGCCGGAGGGGACCTACGCCGCCCTGAGCGAGCCCGTCCCGGTCGACTCGCGCGTGGTCGAGGGCCGGTTCGTGGTGACGTGGCGGCAGCGGTCGATGATCTTCTCGGCCGTAACGCCCGACGAGGCCGTCGCCGAGCGGATCCGCCAGGCGGTCGCGAGCTAGGCGGTCGGCCCGCCGCCGTGCGGGCCTGGCACGCGGCCCGCTGTGTCCGCCTCGGCGGGTCGGCGGGGGGGCCGGCGGCGGAGCCCGAGGCGGAGCCCGAGGCGGAGCCCGAGGCGGAGCCCGAGGCGTAGCCCGAGGCAGGGCGGGGAGGCCTCCCCGCCGTCCTCACACGGAAAGCGGAGCCGGGCGGCGGTATCTTGTGGGGTAAGCGCTTTCACCCCCTTATGAGCACGTACACCTCGGGCCCGGCCCCCCTCCCCCGCCCCTTCGCCGCGGTCCCCGACGACCGGTTCACCCTGCTCGGCGACGCCGTCTCGGCCGAGGTCGTCGGCTCGACGGTCGTGGTCGACTGCGGGGGCCCGGCGCTGGCCGTCTCGTTCCTGGCCGGCGACGTCGCCCGGGTCCGGCTGGCGCCCGACGGCGACTTCGGCGCCTCGGGCCACGGCGCCGGGCCCGACGAGACCCCGTTCTCGTACGCGCTCGCCGAGGCCGAGTGGCCCGGCCTCGGCGTCGAGCTGGTCGACGGCGGCGACGAGTGGTCGGTCGCGACCGACACCATGACCGTGCGGGTCCGGAAGTCGCCGTGCCGGGTGTCGTTCGAGACGCCCGACGGCCGGCCGTTCCTGCAGGACACGGCGGGCGCCGGCTGGACCGAGGTCGACGGGCGGACGGTCACGCGGTGCTGGAAGGCGCTCGCGCCCGAGACCCGCTTTTTCGGACAAGGGGACAAGACGTTCGAGCTCGACCGGGCCGGCCGCCAGCTCACGTTCTGGAACTCGGACACCTACGCCTACGCCCCCGAGCAGGACCCGATCTACAAGTCGATCCCGTTCTCGCTCGTCCTCCAGCCCCAGCCCGCGGGCGACGCCGCGAGCGGCGCGACGGGGTGGACCGGTGCGGGCCTGTTCATGGACAACACCTTCCGGTCGGAGATGGACCTTGGCGCGGCCTCGGACCAGGACTGGTGGTTCGGGAGCGACGACGGCGAGCTCCGCTACTACGTGTTCGCGCCCGCGCCGGGCGAGCCGGCCGGCCTCAAGCACCCCCTGCGCCGCTACTGCGACCTGACCGGTCACAAGCCGATGCCCGCCCTGTGGTCGCTGGGCTACCACCAGAGCCGCTGGAACTACCAGGACGACGGCTACGCGCGGTGGATCGCCCACGAGTTCCGCCGCCGCGACCTGCCGCTCGAGTGCGTCCACCTCGACATCGCCTACATGGACGGGTACCGGGTGTTCACCTGGGACCCCGACGCGTTCCCCGATCCCAAGGCGCTGACCGACGACCTCCGCGAGCTGGGCGTGCGGACGGTCGTGATCGTCGACCCCGGCGTCAAGGTCGACCCCGACTACTTCGCCTACGTCGAGGGGACCACGCGGCGGCTGTTCTGCGAGACCCCCGCCGGGACCGACTTTACCGACACCGTCTGGCCCGGCGACGTCCACTGGCCCGACTTCTCCAAGGTCGAGGCCCGGCGCTGGTGGGGCGAGACGCACCGGCGCTACACCGAGGCGGGCGTGACGGGGTTCTGGAACGACATGAACGAGCCGGCCATCCTGGGCGGCCGCGACTTCCCGGACGACGTCCGGTTCGCGTTCGAAGACCGGGGCACAGGCCCGACGGACCACCGCGAGGCCCACAACGTCTACGGACTCTTGATGGCCCAGGCGACGCGCGAGGGGCTCTTGGAGGTCCGCCCGGACGAGCGACCGTTCTTGCTCACGCGGGCCTGCTTCTCGGGGAGCCAGCGCTACGCGGCGGCCTGGACGGGCGACAACGTGTCGTCGTGGGAGCACCTGCTGCTGTCGCTCCAGATCTGCCAGTCGCTGAGCCTGAGCGGGCTCGCCTTCTGCGGCCCCGACATCGGCGGGTTCGCCGGCGCGCCGTCGCCCGAGCTCTACGCGCGCTGGATGCAGGCCGGCGTGCTCTACCCGTTCATGCGGACGCACTACTCGCACGAGGCGATCGACCAGCAGGAGCCCTGGAGCTTCGGCGAGGAGGTCGAGGGGATCTGCCGCGACTACCTCCGGCTCCGCTACCGGCTGATGCCCACGCTGTACTCGGCGTTCGAGGCCTGCACCCGGACGGGCGAGCCGCCGCTCAAGGCGCTCGCGCTGGAGCACCCCGAGGACGCCCAGACGCACCGGGGCTGCGACGACCAGATGTACCTGGGCGAGACGCTCATGGCCGCGCCCGTCGTCGCCGACGGGGCCCGCGCGCGCGACGTCTACTTCCCCGACGTGCCCGGCGGCTGGACCGACGTCTGGACCGGCCGGGCCATCGCCGGCGGCCAGCGCCAGACCGTCGACGCGCCGCTCGACACGATGCCCCTGTTCGGACGGGCCGGCGGCGTGGTCGCCCTCGACCCGCCCGCGCTCTCGACCGCGCTCGCCGAGCCGGGCACCCTGACGCTGTGGGCCTTCCCCGGCACCGGCACCTCGTCGTTCTACTTCGACGACGGCCTGAGCTACGCGTTCGAGGACGGCGACTGGCTCCGCCTCCACGTCGACCTGGCCGACGGCGACGGGTTCTCCGCGACGGTCCGCCGCCAGGGCGCGCGCGGCCTGGCGCACCACGCCTTCGAGTGGCGGATCCCGCTCTCGTCGCTGGGCGACGCCCGGACCGTCACCGTCGACGGCCAGCACGTCGACCTCGGCGACGCTGCCGACCCGTCCGTCGACCTCGCCGAGGTGGGCGCCGTCGTCGACGGCCCCTGGCTCACCCTCCGCACCCGCACCGACGTCGAGCGCGTCGAGATCCGCTAAGACACGCCCGACCATGTCGTCCCCCCTTCTCGCGCCCGTCCAGGCGGGCGCGCTCGCCGTCCCCACGTCCGCCGGGGCCCTCCACCTCGACGCCCTAGCCGACGACGTGGTCCGGGTCCGGGTCGTCGCCGCCGGCGAGTCGCCGTCCGACCGGCTGTCGTACGCCCGCGACCCCGGGGCCCGCTGGGACGGTCCCTCGTCGTGGACGGTCCGCGACGGCGGCGACGTGGTCGAGGCCGAGACCGCCGCGCTCCGAGTCCGCGTGACGGCTGGGACCGGCGCGTTCGTGGTCACCGACCGGCAGGGCGTGGTGCTGCTCGACGCCCACGCGCTGCCGGACGAGGGCGTCGGCCATGCCGTCTCGCTGGAGCCGTCCGACCGGCTGTTCGGGCTGGGCGACAAGGCGTTCTCGCTCGACCGGCGCGGCCACCACGTCGAGATGTGGAACACGGACGCCTACAAGTACGGCCGCGGGACGGACCCGCTGTACAAGTCGGTCCCGTTCGTGCTCAAGCAGGGCACGGAGGCGGCCGTCGGGCTGTTCTACGACAACTCGTACCGCGCCCGGTTCGACCTGGGCGCGACCGAGGCGGGCCGGATGGCCTACCACGCCGACGGCGGGGCGCTCGACCTGTACCTGGTCCACGGGCCGACGCCGCTGGGCGTGGTCGAGACCTACGCCCGGTTGACCGGCCGCACGCCGATGCTGCCGCGCTGGGCGCTGGGGTACCACCAGTGCCGGTACTCGTACATGGACGAGGCCGAGATCCGCGAGGTGGCCGAGGGCTTCCGGTCGCGCCAGATCCCGTGCGACGCGCTGTACTTCGACATCCACTACATGGACGGGTACCGCGTGTTCACCTGGGACCACGACCGGTTCCCCGACCCGGCCGGCCTGCTGGGCGACCTGGCCGCCGACGGGTTCCGCTCGGTCGTCATCGTCGACCCCGGCGTCAAGGCCGACGACCCGGACTACCCCGTCTACCGCGACGGCCAGGACCGCGACGCCTACGTCCGCTACCCCGACGGGGCCGAGGTCCACGGCGAGGTCTGGCCCGGCCGGTGCGCGTTCCCCGACTTTACCGACCCCGACGTCCGCGACTGGTGGGGCGCCTTGCACCGGGGGCTCGTCGAGGCGGGCGTGGACGGGTTCTGGAACGACATGAACGAGCCGGCCCTGTTCAGCGTCGAGCACGTCGAGGGCTCGATGGACGCCGAGCACGACGTGGGCACGATCCCGGACGACGCCCGCCACGCCTTCGACGGCGCGGGCGCCAGCCACGCCCAGGCCCACAACGTCTACGGGCAGCAGATGCAGCGGGCGACGTTCGAGGGGCTGCGTGCGCTGTCGCCCGAGCGCCGGCCGTTCACGATCACGCGCGCCGCCTTCGCCGGCTCGCAGCGGTTCGGGACGAGCTGGACCGGCGACAACTCGGCGACCTGGGACCACCTGACGCTGGCCGTCCAGACGTGCCTGTCGCTGGGCGTCTCCGGGATGACGTTTACCGGCTCCGACGTGGGCGGCTTCGTCGGCGTCCCGACGGGCGAGCTGCTGGCCCGGTGGACCCAGGTCGGCGCGCTGACGCCGCTCTTCCGGAACCACTCGGCCGTCGACACGCCGCGCCAGGAGCCCTGGCTGTTCGGCGACGAGGTCGAGCGGGTCTGCCGCCAGGCGATCGAGCTCCGCTACCGGCTGCTCCCGGCGCTGTACACGGCGCTGTGGCAGGCGGCCACCCACGGCACGCCCATCCTGCGGCCCTTGCCGCTCGTCCACCCCGACGACGAGACGATCCGCCGGACGAGCCCGCTGGGGTTCTACGTCGGCGACTCGCTGCTGGCCCACCCCGTGCTCCAGCAAGGCCAGACCGAGCGCGAGATCTACCTGCCCGACGCCCGAGCCGGCTGGGTCGACTTCTGGACCGGCGAGCGGCTGGACGGCCGCCAGACGATCTGGACCGAGACGCCGCTCGACCGGATCCCGCTCTACGTCCGCGGCGGGTCCGTACTGGCACTCGGGCCCGTCCGCCAGCACTCGGGCGAGCCGGTCGAGCGGCTCGAGCTCCACGTCTACCCGGCGCCCGGGCGCCACACGTCGTGGCTCTACGAGGACGCCGGCGACGGCCACGGCGACGCCTGGATCGGCCGGCTCGACCTGGCCGACGACGGGGCTCACCTCGCCGTGACGTGCTCGGTCGCCGGGGACCACGCGCCCGAGTGGGCCGGCTGGGACGTCGTGGTCCACGGCCTCGGCGGGGCGCCGGCCCGGGTCACGGTCGCCGGCCGCGAGGTGGACGCCGCCTACGACGGGGCGGCCCGGTTCGCCGCCGAGGTGGGCGCGTCGTTCGAAATCCAGCGATGACCGGAATCCGTCGACGACTACGGAGCGACGGGAACGAGCGACACGGGCTGGGACGTTGGGGGGTCCTATGACCCCGCCTCGACTTTCGCTCGTCTTCTGTGTGCTCGCCCTGTTGGTGGGCTGCGGGACCCCCCAGCCCGTCGGGCAGCGCGTGCCGGACCCGGCCGCGTTCGCCGAGGGCGAGGTGGCCCCGTTCGACTCCAGCGCGTTCAACTACCTCGTCGTCGGCGACTGGGGCCGGAACGGGTTCTTCAACCAGGCCGAGGTCGCCCGGGCGATGGGCGAGGTCGGCGACGTGTCCAAGAGCCGGTTCACGATCTCGACCGGCGACAACTTCTACCTCGCCGGCGTCACCAGCGTCGACGACGTCAAGTGGGTCCGGTCGTACGAGGCCATCTACACCGCGCCGTCGCTCCAGAGCCGGTGGTACGCCACGCTCGGCAACCACGACTGGCAGGGCGACGTCCCGTCCCAGATCGCCTACACCGAGCAGAGCGAGCGCTGGTACATGCCGGCCCAGTACTACGCCGAGACGCTGGCCATCGACGACGAGACGAGGGTTCTGTTCGTGTTCCTCGACACGACGCCGCTGGCCTACCCCGAGTCGTACCAGCGCCGGTTCTCCGACACCGGGAAGTGGGACGAGGCGGACCAGCTGGTCTGGCTCGACCGGACGCTGGCGAACTCGGACGCGACCTGGAAGATCGTCGTCGGCCACCACCCGATCTACGTCGGCTCGATCCGCTACTCCGACAACGAGCGGCTGGTCGAGCGGCTGGTCCCGATCCTCGAGCGCCACGGGGTCCAGGCCTACTTCGCCGGCCACGACCACAACCTCCAGCACCACCGGCCCGAAGGCTCGACGGTCGACTACTTCGTCTCGGGCGCGGGCTCGCTGACGCGCGAGGTGATCGAGACGCCGAACACGCTGTTCGCGCTCGAAGTGCCCGGCTTCATGTCGGTCTCGATGACGCGGACCCGGATGGGCGTCCAGGCCTACGACGAGGACCGCGCGCTGGTCTACACCGCCGAGGTCCCGCTCCGCCGCGGCTCGCGGCTCGACCTCCCGTTCGGGCTGGGCTCGGGCTCCGACTAGGTCCGCCTCGGCACGGCCGGCGGCACAGCCAACGCGAGGGGCGCAGCGGCGAGCGCTAGCGGCTCCCCGACCGCCGCGACGCCCGCCCGCCCCGCGTCCGCCGGACCATCTCGTCGTACGCCTGCTGGCTGAGCCAGTCGGCGCCGTCGGTGTAGGCGGGTCGGACGTAGTAGGTGCCGCGCCGGTGGATGGGGGTCCCGTGGGCGACGCAGACCGCGCCGTCGGGGGGCGCGTCGGGCGTCCGGGCGTGCCGCCAGCGGACGCGGCGCCACGGCCGGGCCGCGAGCGCGTCCCAGAACGCCGGGTCGTGGTCGGGGCGGACCGACGGCACCCTAGCTCCGGGTCCGCCGCCGGGCCGCGGCCGGACCGTCGGCGTCGAGGGCGTCGGACAGGACGGCCGGGTCGATCCGGTCGAACGACTCCGCCTCGTCGGTCACGATGGCCTCCAGGACTTCGACCCGCCGCTGGAGCGACGTCGTGGCGTCGTCGACGGCGACGGCGATCATCGCGTCCAGCTCGCTCTTGCGGATCTCGGCGCCTCCCGTGCCCTCCAGCTTAGAGACCACGCTGGCGGCCTTGACCTTGGCGATGCCCGAGAACACGGCCCAGGGCATCCCGACGAACAAGGCGATGGCGGCGATGACTTCTCCAAATTCCATGACGGTGGCGGTGGGGAGTCCTGACGTACGGCTGGAGCGGCTCGGCGTTGCACCCTGGACCCCGTCGGGGGCCAGCACGGCGGCCCGCGCGGGCTGGAGCCGGAGGGAGCGCCTCGCGCTGGCGGCGGCGGCCAGATGCGGCGACGGTACTTTGCCGGCGCTCGGGGCGGCTGCATCGTGTCGCCCTGCACGCCCCCACCCCCCTTCCCATGCGCGTCCTTCTGCTCGTCCTCGTCCTGGCCCCCAGCGCGGTCGCCCAGCGCTACGGGACCGTCGAACCCCGCTACGGCATCGGCTTCGACGTGATGTCGGCCGTGTTCAGCCAGGACGTGATCCCGGACGGGCCGTCGCTGGGCATTCGCGGCCGGGTGGCCCTGCCGGTCAACGCGGACGTGTCGATCTCGGGGAGCCTGGGGGTGGGCGCCCACCTGTTCGAGGGGGCCAACGACGCGCGCTACGTCCTCAACCCCCAGGCGTCGGTGATCGTGACGCTCCCGTCGCGCGGCGCGGCGCGCTATGTGCTGGGCGGGTTCGGCGGGTTCGTCCCGCTGAGCGGCGGCGGCGGCGGGCCCTCGCTCCACCTGGGCTACGGCTGGGCGATCCCGCTGACCGAGACGTCGCTCTACGCCGAGATCGACCCGTCGCTGGTGATCGGCGAGCGCGAGGCGGTCCCCGTGCTGGCGGTGCGGACGGGCGTCATTTTCTAGGTTGCAATAACGGGCAACCCGAGGCTCGACCGGCCCGTCGGCTCCCACCGCCTCGGCACCGAGGCGGGCCGGGTCAGCGGGCCCGGCGCAGGATCGACTGGAGCCGCTCGTGGTCGTCGTCGAGCAGCCGGGCCAGGGCCCGGCCCGCCTCGACCAGGACCGTGTCGCCCTCGGCCCCGCCCCCGTGGGCGATGTACAGGTTGCGCAGGGCCGCCGCGAGCAGGTCGTCGGCCGGGACGGCGGGGTCGGGGTGGCGGGCCAGCGTCCGGAGCACGTCGAACGGGGCCGCCAGTGCTGCGACGGCCTCGGGCCCACACGGTCGGACCCGGTCGTGCAGCGCGGCCGGCCGCGGCGGCAACGTCTGACGGACGTGGGGGCGCCCGTCGGTCTGGGAGCGGCCGTCCCAGTAGGCCAGGATCTGGGCCCGTACCGTCGTTCGCACCAGCTCCAGGATCTGGGGCATCTCGCGCCGGATCCGGTCCCGGTCGTACTCCGCGCCCAGCGCGACCGCCTGGCGGCCCGGCTCGACGCTGCCCGTCTCGGCGTGGCTCACCAGCCCGTAGAGATGGGCTCCGTCCTCGGTCTCGACCTCGACCCACGACCCGAAGGCGGGGACCTTGGCCTCGGCGTAGACCTCGGCCAGGATCTCGCGCGTGCTGGAGGCGATGACTTCGGCGACGGGCGGAGTGGAGTCAGCCAAGAGGAATCAGGAATCGGCAGAGGGACGACGGCGGCCTCCCTGACTCCTCATCCCCGACCCCTGATCCCCCGTCACACCCGGGGGGCGCGCTTCGAGGCGGCCTTGCCCGAGTACGTCGGCGCCGACGCGCCTGCGCCGCGCGCCTGCCGGGCCAGGATCCGGTAGAACACCTCCTTCTCGCGCGCCCGGACGACCGCCCGCTCGTGGGCCTCCTGCAGGATGATCGGGTACCCTCCCCCTTCTCGCACTGGTCGAGCACGACCGATTGGATCAGGTCGAGCCAGCCCGGGACCTCCGCCACCCACTCGGGCATCTCGACCCGGCCCACCTCGGTGCACCCCCGGACGTAGAACGCGACGATCCGGTGGTCGCCGTAGGACGCCAGCACCTCGCTCCGCGACAGGAACACCGCCGACCGCTCGCCCGGGGCCAGGCGGCGCTCGTAGAGGTGCTGGTCCTGGAGCCCGCGGATCGAGTCCGGCCCGGTGTCCCAGTCGGGCTCGCCCAGGTGGAGCCGGAGCAGGTTGACGACCTCGGCGTTGGCCGGCCGCGAGACGTAGGAGCAGACCGGGATGCCGGCCTCGCGGAAGCGGTCGAGCTCGGCGACGTAGCGCTCGAGCAGGCGCGTCTCCAGCCGGCGGTTCTTCATCCCCCGCAACATCCAGCGGATCAGCGTCCCGTCGGCCATGGCCAAGATGGGCCGGCCGCTCCGCTGCTCCTCGGCGGCAGTGTCGAACAGCCAGCGGAGCTCGAGCTCGTCGCGGAGCGCCGAGACGACCTCCGAGGTCACGTCGAGCGGCGAGGCGTCCGAGTCGTCCGGGGCCAGGTCCGCCAGGTCCTGCTGGCGGTAGCGCAGCGTCGGCTCGGCCCGGATGAGCGGCGGGTCGAGCGTGCCGTAGTGGAACGCCACCCGGCCGACGTTCAGGAGGTAGCACGCCGGGTCGACGTGGCGGTCGGGGAAGATCTGCGAGCCGTCGGTCGCGACGACGGTGACGGTGTCGGGCCGGGGGTCGCAGCCGTGGCACGCCTCGGGCGACGACCTCGGGATGGCGCGGAGCGGGCCGCTGGACGTCGCCAGCGCGCGGTCGCGCAGGTCCTCCCACTGGGGCACGCAGTCGTCGAGGGCGTTGTGGGCGCGGTCCAGGCGCCCCGCGTGCATCCGGTCCTCGGCCACGCGGTAGGTCGCGAAGTCGGAGATCTGGGCGGCGAGCCGGGCGAAGTCGAGCATGGCGCCAAGCTAGCGCGTCCAGCGACGGCCCCGTGTCACCCGCCCCGCCTCGGCACCGAGGCGGAGGGGCTCGGCCGGGTGCGGCCGGCCTCCGCTCAGTCCACCTGGACGGTGACGAGCGAGCAGGCCAGCGACTGCCCCAGCCCGCGCTTGACGACCGGGAACAGGTGGCACGTCGCGACGGCCATCGCCAGCTCGACGTGGGCCTCGTGCCCGAACAACGCCTCGACGGCCGCCACGTGGTCCGGCACGTCGTCGGCCTGGCTCGCGACGGCCAGCCCGAACCGGTAGGCCGCGCGGGCGTCGTCGTACAGCCCGTCCGGGTCGTCGAGCGCTTGGCGGAGCGTGGTCGCGGCCACCCCGTCGCGCTGGGCGACCGTCACGACGACCTGGACGCAGGTCCCGCAGTCCTGGGCCACCGTCGCCCCCAGGCGCGCGAGGTGCCAGGCGTCGCGCGGCGCCCGCTTGCGGTACTGGGCCGCCGGCATGGCCAGCATCCAGCGCGCGAACGCCGTCCCGGACGTGTCGGCCAGCGTCCGGAGGTAGGGCATCTCGCACCCCGTCTGACGCTCGGCCTGGGCGATGACGGTATCGGAGAGGGCACCCATGGCGGACGGTCGGAGTTGGACGGTCTCTAGGATACCCCCCTCGCTTGGCCGGCCTCTACGTCCACGTCCCGTTCTGCACGCAGCGCTGCGTGTACTGCGACTTCTACTTCACCACCACGCGCCGCGACGAGGGCTCGTACGTCCGGGCGCTCCGGGCGGAGGCCGAGCGGGTGGGCCACGAGTACCGCGACCGAGCCCCGCTCCGGACGCTCTACCTCGGCGGCGGGACGCCCTCGCTGCTGTCGCCCGACGCGCTGGCCGGCGTGCTCGGCGCGGCCCGTGACCACTTCGACACCGCAGGTCTGGTCGAGGTCACGGTCGAGGCCAACCCCGAGGACCTGGCCGGGCCCGACGGCGCCGACTGGCTCCGCGCCGCGCGGGCGCTCGGCGTGACCCGGCTGTCGCTGGGCGTCCAGTCGTTCTTCGACGACGACCTGGCGTTCATGAACCGGGCCCACGACGCGGCCCAGGCCGAGGCCGGCGTCGAGGCGGCCGTGGCCGAGATCGGCGACGTCTCGGTCGACCTGATCTTCGGCGTCCCTGACCAGCCGTTCGAGCACTGGGGCGCCAACCTCCAGAAGGCCGTCCGGCTGGGCGCGACCCACCTCTCGACCTACGGGCTGACCGTCGAGGAGAAGACCCCGCTCCACAAGCTGGTCGCGCTCGGCCGCGTCGTGCCCGAGGGCGACGAGGTGTTGCGCGAGCGCTACCAGTTCACCCACCGCTACCTCGCCGAGCACGGGTTCGAGCACTACGAGGTCTCGTCGTTCGCCCGGCCCGGCCGCCGGTCCCGCCACAACGAGGGGTACTGGACGCACGAGACCGTGATCGGGCTCGGGCCCAGCGCCCACTCGTTCTGGCGCGAGACCCGGAGCCGCGGCTGGCGTTGGGCCGACGTCGCCCACCTCGGGCGCTGGCAGGGCCTGGTGCTGGGCGGCGAGAGCCCCGTCGACTGGCGCGAGCAGATCGGGCCGGACGAGCTGGCCGACGAGGCGATCCTGCTCGGCCTCCGCCGGCTGGTCGACGGGCTCGACATCGACCGGCTGGAGTGGGACTACGGCGTCGACCTGCTCCGGGACAAGCGGGCCGCGCTCGCGGCCCTCGAAGGGGCCGGCCTGGTCGAGGTCACCACCGAGGCGGTCCGCCTCACGCTCGACGGGGCCGTCGTGGCCGACGCCGTGGCGCTCAAGCTGGTGGGCTAGCTTCGGGCCCTCCCCCCGACGTAGGAATGCGACTCGCCCCCCTCCTCCTCTGTGCCCTGCTCGTCGCGGGCTGCTCCGACCCCGAGCCCGCCCCGCGACCGGCCTCGACGGCCGAGACGATCCCGTTCCGGATCGACGGGTCGCTCAGCTTCGTCCGTGGCGCCGACACGCTCAAGACGATCGCGATCGAGATCGCCGACTCGGACTCGTCCCGGGCGCGCGGGCTGATGCAGCGGACGGACATCCCCGACGACACGGGCATGCTGTTCGTCTTTCCCGCCGCCGAGCCCCAGGCGTTCTACATGGCGAACACACCGCGGCCCCTCGACATCCAGTTCTACGGCGCGGACTCGACGCTGATCAACGTGGTCGAGAACACCGTCCCCTACTCCTACGACAACGTGGTCTCGGAGGGGCCCGCCCAGTTCGTGGTCGAGGTCGAGGCGGGCATCTCTCGCCGGATTGGCTTGGTGTCCGGCGACCGGATCACCTGGACCGAGGGGGACGAGCCCCGCCCCTCGCCCTGATCGCACGCCGCTCACGGCGAGTCCGGTTCGAGTGCGGATCCGGGGACGCCCTGGTCTCACGTCGACCCGGCAAACACGACATATGATGGTTAGGGCCCGTGAGCGCGCTCACCTCTCTGCAGTCAGGACTCTGCGAGAGATGACACAAACTGTTACAGGCTAGTGGTCTACCCCGATAAAACGAGGGGAGAACCCCTATCCTGCCGTGAAGACGCGTAAAAAGAGCGCACATCGGGCACATGTTACCAGAACGGGTCGTTGATTGAGCCAGGTGATGACGTGCCGTCCCACGTTTCACCCCTGAGCCCGCTGGCCCCGTAAGGCCAGCGGGCTACTTGTTTCTGGGCGTCACGGTGGGCCCCGTTGCTCGATCTGGTCGATGTGCCACCGGAGCTGCCACGGCTCGGCGCCCGACACCCCGTTTAAACGGCGAACGACGATGTCGCTCTGGGAGGTCTGCTCCTGGCCGTCCCCCCCGCGAGTCGTCAGGCGGACGGGGACGGTCACGAACACGGACCCCGCCGCCCCTCGTGGCTCGGACGGCTCCTCGACGATCACGTTCGTCGGCGGCACAGCCGACCGGAACTGATCGAACGACTGGCCGGGGGGGCCGTCCGGCCCCCACATCTCGTAGGCGTGCCGATGCTCGCCGGCGGCGAGGGCCCCGTAGTAGAGGAGCACCAGGTCGGTGGCCGCCTGCGTGGTCGTCCCGTCCAGGGTGTCGGCCCAGACGGTGGGCACACGCACGCTCTCTAGCGGACCGGCCGGTGCCTCAGCCGGCGCGACGTCCGCGGGGCGCGAGCAGGCGCCGACCGCCAGCCCGAGCACGACCCAGGCCGCGCGCACTACAGGCTGAACGACTCGCCGCACGCGCACGTCCGGACGGCCTGGGGGTTGTCGAAGTGGAAGCCCTTGCCGTCGAGCCCGTCGGTAAAGTCCAGGGTGGTCCCCTCGACGGTCACCAAGCTGCGGGGGTCGAGGACCAGCCGGAGCCCGTCCACCTCGACCGTCTCGTCGGCCGGGCCGGCGACCGTGTCCCAACCGAGGTCGTAGGTCAGGCCCGAGCACCCGCCCGGCACGACGGCGACCCGGAGGTAGGTCTGGGCCAAGTCGACGGCCTGGCCGACGGCGACCGAGGCCAGCCGCTGGCGGGCGCGCTCGGTGATGGCAAACGGGGCGGTCTCGGTCATAGCTGGAGGGGGCTTTCGGGGACGCTTCACGCCGGCCCGGCGGACGCCGAGGCGGGCGGGGCCGAACTTGAGGGCGGCGGTTGAGATCGCTCCCGGTGCGGGCGGTTCCGGGGGGGGGGGCACGACCGGCCCCGTTCGCCCCGTCTTGGTGGAACTGCACCTCTGACGCCCGGTTCGCCACCTACAACGCATCCGACCATGGCTACCTACACAGAGCACGATTTCTTCGAGGACGTCGCCGAGCAGGGCTACAAGTACGGCTTCGTCACCGACACGCCCAGCGCCAAGGCCCCGAAGGGCCTGAGCGAGGACACGGTCCGCTACATCTCGGCCCAGAAGGAGGAGCCCCAGTGGCTGTTGGACTACCGCCTCAAGGCGCTGGCCCACTTCTTCAAGCTGCTCGACGAGGGCAAGGAGCCGTCGTGGGCCCACCTCAACGTCGACCCCATCGACTACCAGGACGCCTACTACTTCTCGGCGCCTGGCGACCGCGTCAAGTACGACTCGATCGACGACGTGCCCCAGGAGATCCTGGACGACTTCGAGAAGCTCGGCATCCCGCTGCGTGAGCAGGCCGCCCTTGCTGGCGTCGCCGTCGACGCGGTCATGGACTCGGTCTCGGTCGCGACCACCTTCAAGGCCGAGCTCGCCAAGGTCGGCGTCATCTTCTGCTCGTTCTCGGAGGCCGTCCAGGAGCACCCCGAGCTGGTCCGGGCCAACATGGGCAAGGTGGTCCCCTACACCGACAACCTGTACGCGGCCCTCAACGCCGCCGTGTTCTCGGACGGCAGTTTCTGCTACATCCCCGAGGGCGTCCGGTGCCCGATGGAGCTCTCGACCTACTTCCGGATCAACGAGGCCAACACGGGCCAGTTCGAGCGGACGCTCATCGTCTGCGAGAAGGGCGGCTACGTGAGCTACATGGAGGGCTGCACGGCGCCGATGCGCGAGGAGTACCAGCTCCACGCGGCGACGGTCGAGATCATCGCCCACGACGACGCCGAGGTGAAGTACTCGACCGTCCAGAACTGGTACCCCGGCTCGGCCGAGGGGAAGGGCGGCGTCTACAACTTCGTGACCAAGCGCGCGCTCTGCGCCGGCCGGAACTCGAAGGTGACCTGGACCCAGCTCGAGACCGGCAGCGCGATCACCTGGAAGTACCCGTCGTGCATCCTGAAGGGCGACGGCTCGGTCGGCGAGTTCTACTCGGTGGCGTTCACCAAGGACTACCAGCAGGCCGACACCGGGACCAAGATGATCCACCTGGGCAAGAACACCAAGTCGACGATCATCTCGAAGGGGATCTCGGCGGGCCAGTCCAACAACTCGTACCGTGGGCTGGTCAAGGTGAGCAAGAAGGCCGAGAACGCCCGGAACTTCAGCCAATGCGACTCGCTCCTGATCGGCGACCAGTGCGGGGCCCACACGTTCCCCTACATCGAGATCAACAACGACACGGCCCACGTCGAGCACGAGGCGACGACCTCGAAGGTCGGCGAGGACCAGATGTTCTACTGCCAGGCCCGTGGCATCTCGGAGCAGGACGCGCTCAACCTGATCGTTAACGGGTACGCCAAGGACATCCTGGCCAAGCTCCCGATGGAGTTCGCCGTCGAGGCCCAGAAGCTGCTGTCCGTCCAGCTCGAAGGGTCCGTCGGCTAGGGCCGACCCCCGGGGCGTGGGACGTGGAGCGTGGGGCTCTCGGCCCGGCCTCTCGCTTCCGCTCGACGCCCCACGTACTACGCTCTACGCACCACGCGAATGTCTCTGCTCTCCATCAACAACCTCCACGCCTCGGTCGAGGACCACGAGATCCTCAAGGGGCTCTCGCTCGACGTCAAGTCGGGCGAGGTCCACGCGATCATGGGGCCCAACGGGTCCGGCAAGTCGACGCTCGCCGGCGTGCTCGCCGGCCGCGACGACTACGAGATCACCGAGGGCTCGGTCTCGTTCGACGGTGAGGACCTGCTCGAGATGGACCCCGAGGAGCGGACGCGCGAGGGCCTGTTCCTCGCCTTCCAGTACCCGGTCGAGCTGCCGGGCGTGAGCACGCACCAGTTCCTGCGGACGGCCGTCAACTCGGTCCGCGCCCACCGGAAGCAGGACGAGCTCTCGGTCGGCGAGTTCATCAAGCTCATGAAGGAGAAGGCCGAGTTCGTCCATCTCGACCCGAAGCTGACCAGGCGGTCGGTCAACGAGGGGTTCTCGGGCGGTGAGAAGAAGCGGGCCGAGATCTTCCAGATGGCCATGCTCGACCCGCGCATCGCGATCCTGGACGAGACCGACTCGGGCCTGGACATCGACGCGCTCCGGATCGTGTCGGACGGCGTGAACAAGCTCCGCTCGCAAGACCGCGCGTTCGTCCTGATCACGCACTACCAGCGGCTCCTGGACTACATCACGCCGGACTTCGTCCACGTGCTCGTCGACGGCCGGATCGTCCGCTCGGGTGGGCCGGAGCTGGCCCAGGAGCTCGAAGAGAAGGGCTACGACTGGCTGCTGGAGGAGACCGGCGCCCCCGCCTAGCCGCCCGAGCACCGCGCTGACGTTCCGCTGAAGGGGTACGAGACACCGGGTACCCCGCCCCCCGTTCCCCGACCCGATGATCGACCTCGAAAAGGCCCCCGCCCTGCTCCGCCACGCCGTCGACGCGCTCGACGGCGCGTTCTCCGGCGACGGCGCGCCCGACCCGTTCGCCGACCGGCGCCGCCAGGCCCGCGACGCGTTCGACGCGGCCGGGCTGCCGACGACGCGCCATGAGGCCTGGAAGTACACCGACCTCCGACCGGCTCTCACGCCCGACTACCGGACGGCGGAGGGCGGACAGGCGACCGACGCGGACCTCGACGCGGCGGCCATCGACGGGCTCGACGCGGCCCGCGTGGTCCTGGTCAACGGCCACTACGACGCCGACCGCTCCGACCTCGGCGGCCTCCCGGACGGGGTCGTGATCGGCTCGCTGGCCGAGACGCTCCGGACGTCGCCCGAGGCGGTCGAGGAGACGTTCGGGAAGCACGTCGACCTGGGCCGCGACGCGTTCGCGGCGCTCAACAGCGCGTTCAGCCTGGACGGCCTGTACCTCTCGGTCCCGCGCGGCGTCGCCGTCGAGCGGCCGATCCACGTGGTCCACCTGCTGACGGCCGACGTGCCGACGTACGCCCAGACGCGGCACCTGATCGTGGTCGGCGAGGTCGGCGAGGTCCGCGTCGTCGAGACGTTCGCGGTCCGGGGCGACGCCGAGACGTTCCGGAACGACCTGACCGAGATCGTCGCCGGGGCGGGCGCCGTCGTCCGCCACGTCCGGATCCAGGACGAGGGCGACCGCGCCAACGGCGTCTCGCTCGTCCAGAGCTACCAAGAGCGGGACTCGGACGTCTCGACGCTGACGTTCACGTTCGCCTCGGGCACCGTCCGTAACAACACCGTGATGGTCCCGGCCGGCCAAGGCGGCCAGTCGACGCTGGGCGGGCTCTACATCTGCCGCGGCGACCAGCACGTCGACACCAACACGCTGGTCGACCACGTCGCGCCGGGCTGCCAGTCGAACGAGCTCTTCAAGGGGATCGTCTACGACCGGTCGACGGGCGTCTTCAACGGGAAGGTGTTCGTCCAGCGCGAGGCCCAGCAGACGAACGCGTACCAGCAGAGCCAGGGCGTGGTCCTGAGCCCGGACGCCCGGCACTACTCGAAGCCCGAGCTCGAGATCTACGCCGACGACGTCAAGTGCTCGCACGGGTCCACGACCGGCGCCATCGAGCCCGAGCACGTCTTCTACCTCCGCAGCCGCGGCGTCTCCGAGGCCGACGCTCGGGCCATGTTGCTGTACGCCTTCGCCCACGACGTGGTCGAGATGGTGACGCTGGAGCCGGTCCGTGACCACCTCGACGCCATGATCGCCGAGCGGCTCAAGTAGAGACCGGGGACCGAGGGTCGGGGATCGCGTCTCGGACCCCGCGCACCTCACTCCCCCAGCCCCCACACCCCATGACGCGCGACATCCTGCACGACGGCCGCGAGGCGGACGACTTCTCGGACCTGGAGAGCGGCATGGTCCAGGTCATGCGGACGATCTACGACCCCGAGATCCCGGTCCCGATCTGGGACCTGGGCCTGATCTACGGCTGGACCATCGAGGACGGCGAGGACGGCAAGACCGTGACGGTTCAGATGACGCTCACGGCCCCGAACTGCCCGGCCGCCGAGACGCTGCCGGCCGAGGTCGAGCAGGGCGTCGACGCGCTCGAAGGCGTGGCTCGAGTCGTCGGTCGACCTGGTGTTTGTGCCGTCGTACTCGATGGAGATGCTGAGCGAGGAGGCCCGGATGACGCTGGGGTTCATGTGAGTCTCGGCGCCGACGCCACGTCAGGCGTCGGTTTAGCCGGATCGGTTTAGGTGGGACGATCCGAGTCGGTTCGTTCCCCGGAGGCGAGGTATACGGCGCGGTCGGGCGCTGGCACAGGCCGTGGAACCGGACGGGACGTCGCACGACGGACTCTCTCTCTCCCTGCCAAGACGCCGCCCGCCTCGATGAACGCTAGTGTTACTTCTCTCGACTCCGCCTACCGCCAAGCCGAGCGGACGCTCCGCAAGCCGAGCTCGGCGATCTGGCTCCGGAGCGTGTGCGTGCGCACGGCGCGCTTCGACGAGGCGCTCGACTTCTACTGCACCGCCCTCGGGCTCACGCTGGGCGGGCTCGGCGTCCACCCGCTGACGGCCCAGCCGCGGGCCCAGCTGCTCGACGCCGAGGGCCACCAGGTGTTCGAGCTGGTCGAGTCCGACGACGCGACGGCCCGCGGCGTCCACGAGCTCGCCTTCGGGATGCCGCGCCGGACGGTCACGCTGCTCCGCGCGCGGCTCGACCTCCAGGGGATCGCGTACACGCCGACCCCCGGCGCGATCTACCTCCGCGACGTCGACGGGACGCTGCTCCGGATCGAGGCGCTCTAGCACACCGTCCCACCCGCCGGCTCACCGAGGCGGGCCGAACAGCCTGCCCTGACCGCCTCGGCGGTCGACTGGGCCGAGCGCCGGGGGCTATTCGTCCCGGACCCGGACGCCGTCCGGGAGCTCGTCGGTGTCGTCGTCCCTGATCTCGACGCCGCGCCGGTGGAGCAAATCGCCGCACAGCTCGATGGCCGAGACCATGCCGTCGGCGAGCGTCCGGCTGCGGATGCCGTCGCGGAGGCGGCCGACGACCTCGCCCCACTCGCCGGGCTCGACCTTGGCGTTGATCCCCTTGTCCCCCACCACCTCGATGCGGTGCTCGAACAGGGAGACGAACAGCAGGATGCCGGTCCGGTCGCGCGTGTCGAACACCTCCTCCTCGGCGAACGCTAGGGCCGCGCGCCGGTGGACGCTGGTCTCCATCGCGCTGGCCCCGGCGAACAGCCGGCGGACCGGGTCGAGCAGCGTCGCGACCGCGCCGGCCACGCCGCCGCCCGTCATGACGAGCGCGAGCGCCCACGACGAGTAGAGCCACCCCCACCCCCAGCCGTCGTTGAGCCAGGCCGCGGCGAGCGCGAGCGACCCGGCCAGCAGCGCCCCCAGCGACGCCGCGCGCCACGGGGCCGCGTCGTAGGGCGCGCTCTGGCGGACGACGTAGGGGACGATCTCGCCGGCCGTCCGCGTCTCGGCCTGGGCCACGGACTGGCGGATGCGCTCGAGGTCGTCGTCGGAGAACAGCGGGGTCACGGGAGGTCGGAGGCTGGGAGGACCGTCAGCCGAGCGGCGTCGGGCGAGGCGGCGAACCGGCGCAGCCAAGCGGCAACGCGGTCGGGGGGCGTCCGCTCGATGGCGTCGCCGAGGCGGGCCGCCTCGATCGGGTTGCGGGCCGGCCGGTACCGGCCGGCCTGCTCGTACAGGTCCGCGAACGCCCGGAGCCGCCCCGCTGGCGTCTCGGCCTGCCGTGCCGCCCGAGAGCGGGCCGCGCGCAGGGCCGCGTCGTCGAACGGTCGCCACACGTCCTGGACGGCCCCCGGCGCGACGACACGGAGCCGGGCGCGGTCCGGCCCGAGGTCGACGGTCACGTGGGCGGTCGGGCCGGCGCGCTCGGCGAGCGCCTGCTCCAGCACGCGCAAGGCGGCCAGGTCGGCCCATTCGCCCGCCACGTCGGCCTCAACGACGTAGCCCGCCTCGGGCCCCTGGACGGCGACGTCGGCGGGGGCTGGGGGAGGCGATTCCAATAACGGACCAAAGCGCGCCCCACGACCCCGGACCGCCAGGCGCTCCGCGACCAGCGGCTCGACCCACTCCGGCCCGACGCTCCCGCTCAGGACCACTACGAACGCCGAGGGCTGGTCGAAGGCGTCCGCCAGCGCGGCCCGGGCCGCCTCGGGCTCGACGTCGGGTCGGGCGGTGATGCCGCGGCGGGGGGACAGCGCGTCGAGCGGGGCGGCCACGACGACGACCGACGGCGGGTCCGTGAACAGCGCCGCGACGTCCCCGACCAAGTCGCCCAAGCGGTCCGACTCGCCGACGGCCTGGCGAACGTCGGGCCCGACCTCGGCGCGCAAGTCGCCCCAGCTCGCGTGGCCGACGCCGACGTAGCGGGCGGCGGCCGCCTCGGGGAGCGCGGCCCACCCCCCGGCCGCGCGGACCCGCACGCGGTACCCGTCGGCCGAGGGGTCCTGGACGTAGACGACCGTCAACCCGTTCGCCAGCACCCACTCGGTCGCCTGGGCCTCCTCGTAAACGGCGCGGCGGTCGATCCGCCTCTCCAGAACGGCGGGCGGAACCGCCGGAGCCGGCTCGGGCACCTCGATGTCGACGGGGATCGGGCGGGGCGCGGGCGCAGGGGCCTCCGAGACCGCGGGCGGCGGTGTCGGCACCAAGGCCGGGGCCGTGCCGGCACAGCCGGTCACCACCACGAGAGAGACCAGCAGGACCGAGCGCATGGGAGTCAGAGGGCGGACCCGAAGCTACGGCCCGGCGCGGCCGGCCCACCGGCGCAGCAAGAGCCGCGACGCGCCCAGGCTGAGCGCGGCCAGCCCGACCGAGACCAGCGCCAGCCGGACCGAGGCGGCCTCGCCGCCGACCTGCTGGAGGCGGCTGAACAGCGCGAGCGGGACGGTCTGGGTCCGCCCGGGCAAGTTGCCCGCGACGACGAGCGTCGCCCCGAACTCGCCCAGCGCGCGGGCAAAGTGCAGGGCCGCGCCGGCGCCGATGGCCGTCGCGGAGAGCGGGGCGACGACGTGGCGGGCCACGTCCCACCCCCCGGCGCCGTCGACCCGGGCCGCCTCGGTGACCCCGCGGTCGACCGCCTCGAACCCGGCCCGGGCGAGCTGGACGAACAGCGGGAGCCCGACGACCGACGAGGCCAGCACGGCGGCCGTCCAGGTGAACACGAGGGACCGGGGCAGGAGCACCAGCAGCGCGTAGCCGGTCACGACCGGCGGAAGAACGAGCGGGAGCAGGACGGCGAACTCGACGGCGCTCGCGACGAGCCCGCGGCGGTGGGCGAGCCACCACCCCAGCGCCAGGCTGGGGCCGGCCGAGAGCGCCGTCGCCGCCAGGGCGACGCGCAGGCTGATCGCGACCGCGTCCCAGTCGGCGGGCGTCACCGCGGGGCTGGGCCAAAGCCCGCTCGCGCCCACCGATCCCCAGACGCCCGGGTCAGGCGGTCGAAGGCGGGCCGGCCTCGGGCCGAGAGCAGAGCGGCCTCGAACACCACGCGAGCGTGCGGCACGTCGGCCAGCACCCGGGCCCGCCGGGACGCCGCCGCGTCCGAGGCGTAGACCACGGCTCGGTCCGCGACGCCAGTCTCGACGGCCGCCAGCGCGGCCCGCACGTCCCCCACGCGGACGACTCGGGGCTCGACCTCCGTCCACAGGCCCGCACGCCGGAGCGCCTGGCGGGCATAGCGGCCCGCCGGGACGTGCTCGGGGTCGGCCAGCGCGACGCGGTCGGCGTGGGCCAACACGTCACCGAGGCGGCCGGGTTGGGCTCGCAGCGGGCCGACGACGACCAGCCTCCCGGTCGCGACGGGCCGTCGGTCGAGGACTGCGACGTCTTCAGAAGCGAGCCAGTCGACCCAGGCCGGGTCCGCCGAGACGAACACGTCGGCCGGCGCGCCCTGCGCGATCTGGCGGGCGAGCACCGAGCTCGCGGCCACGCTGGTCGTCGTCACCCGGCCCGCCTCGGTCTCGTCGCGGGCCGTCGCCGAGGCCACGTCGCCGGTCGAGGCGGCCGAGAGCACCAGGACCGCCGGGTCGTCCGCGCAGCCCACGCACAACGCCAGGGCCAGGAGCCGAGCCGTCACCCGCCAGGCGGGGTGGCGAGCGAGGCCAGGGCCGCCTCGGCGCGCTGGCGGACCGGGGCGCCCGGCGGGGCGAGCTCGAGGATCCGCTCGAAGGCCACGCGCGCGCTGTCAACCCGGCCGATCATCAGCCGGCGCTCGGCCAGCAGGAACGTCGCGTCGAGGTTGTCGGGGTCGGCGTCCAGGACGGTCCGCAGCTCCTGGATGGGCCGCATCGGGTCCGACGGGTCGAACGTGGCCGCCTCCGCCAGCGCCACCCGGACCCGGGGCTGGTCGTCGAGCGCCAGGCTCCGCTCGAAGTCCTCGATGGCCCGGCGCGCCCAGCGGACGCTCGACGTCGGGTCGCTCTGGACGGCGTTGAACGCGGCCGTCAGGTAGTACCGGCCCGACTCGTACCACCCATCGGCCGTGGCCAGGCCGGCGAACCGGTCGGCGGCCGTCTGGAGCGAGTCGGCGAGCGGCGGGGCCCCGGCGGGGATGGGCGCCGCCTGCCCCACCTCGGCCTGGGGGTCGGCGGGGGGCGTGGGCTCGGGGCGCGGGGCCTGGAGCGTCAGGACGTAGAGGCCGATCACGACGGCCAGCCCGACCCCGATCACCGCCAGCGCCCGCCCGCCGACGGGCGACGCGGTCCGCGACGGCACCGAGGCGGGCGCGACGGCCGGCGGGGGAGAGCCGCCGGACGGGCTAGGGGAGGCTCCGTCGAGCCGGTGGTCTCGGACGGGTCGAGCGACGCGCCGCAGTGGTTGCAGAAGCGGGAGCCGACCGGGACGTCGTGCCCACACCGACCGCACGGCACGGCCTCTCGCTCGGCGGTGTCGACGGGCGTCCCGCACAGCGCGCACGAGTCGGCGCCGGGGTCCAGGCGCGCACCGCAGGAGTCGCAGGCCAGCATGGGGCTAGGCGTTCTCGGCGCCGACCAGGCGCTCGGCGCCCTCCTCCTCGACGCGGCGGCGGAACTCCTGGGCCGGCTTGAACACGGGGACCATCCGGCGCGGGACCGGGACCGGCACGTCGGTCCGCGGGTTGCGGGCCGTGCGGGGGGCCCGCTCGACCGAGCGGAAGGTGCCGAACCCCCTCAGCTCGACCCGGTCGCCCTCGGCGACGGCGTCCAAGACGGTG
Organism: uncultured Bacteroidota bacterium; assembly: GCA_963740235.1. Classification (GTDB taxonomy): domain Bacteria; phylum Bacteroidota; class Rhodothermia; order Rhodothermales; family Rubricoccaceae; genus Rubrivirga. The sequence continues at coordinate 295,143 of CAVUDG010000005.1, read as the reverse complement.
TGCATGAAGCCGTCGACGACCGCCTCCGTTTCGAGCTTGGTGAGGCCGGTGGCCTCGGCGATGCGGTCGACGATCTGGGCTTTGGTCACGGGTCTCGGTCCGGTCGGGCCGATCATGATACGAGCGGTCGCAGAAGGACTGTGGCAGGCGGGCCCGGTTCGGAGTTAGTTTTCACGTGGCCGATTCGAGGTTCCACCGTCCCCCATCGATGCGCGTACTGTTCGTTTCCGGCGAGGTCGCCCCGTTTTCCGAATCCACCGCGACCTCGCGTGTCCTCCGGGTGCTCCCCGAGGCGCTCCAGGAGCACAAAGACGTCGAGCCGCGCATCTTGATGCCGCGCTACGGCGTCATCTCCGAGCGCCGCAACCGGCTCCACGAGGTGATCCGCCTGTCGGGCGCCGAGATCCAGGCGGGCGGGGCGTCCGACACGCTCAAGGTCAAGGTGGCCTCGATCCCGGGCATCCGGCTCCAGGTCTACTTCATGGACTCGGCTCACTTTTTCAAGCGGAAGGGGCTCCACCAGGACCGGAAGTCGGGGGCCGTGTTCGAGGACAACCCGGCGCGGGCCCTGTTCTTCGCCCGCGCCGCGTTCTCGACGGTCGAGAACCTGGGCTGGCGGCCCGACGTGGTCCACGCGGCCGGCTGGATCAGCGCGTTCGTGCCCCACGTCCTGTCGCAGGAGCTGGCCGAGAGCGAGCTGTTCGCCGGCGTCCGGACGGTCTACACGCCCGACGGGCCCGGCGGCTACGCCCACACGCTGACCGAGCCCGAGGTCACCGACCTCGGGCTCCCCGCCGACTGGGCCGGGCGCTCGATGCGCGAGATCGGCCTGGACACGGCCGACGCCGTCGCCTACGCCGGCGACGACGCGGCGGCCGACGGCGAGCCGGACGGCCCGACGTTGGGCGAAGACCCCGAGGCCGTCGCCGAGACGGCGGCCGACCTGTACGGGTCGCTCGACCCCGCGCTCGCCGCCTGACCGCCACTGTCTCGGGGGTGGGTCGGCGGCGCGCGCCCCGACTCAGCCCCAGTTCCTCCGTCGAGACCGTAGCCCGGCCTTGGCGCTGTGTTGGCGAGGACGGAGAGCGCCGGGTGCTCCCGGCGTACGGCCGGGGTGGCGCGGGTGGGGCCGGTGCGCGGCGACAGCAGGACAGGGCCGAAGACGAGGGGGAGGGCTCGGCAAGACCCCGGGGTACCGGGCTGCTTTTTTGCACGATCCGCCCGGGCGGGCCCAGGCGAGACGGGGTAGGCTCCCGGTCAGGCGTCCCAATCCGGGTCCCCCCATGCGAATCTCGGCGGGGGGCCGTTGGAGACCGCCACACCCCTCAGACCGACACCCCGCTCCGTGAGAACCATCGTCGCCGCGTTCGCGGCCGCCCTCCTCTTCTCCGCCTGCCAGGACCCCGCCGGCGTCGGCCTCGGCCTGATCGACGAGGAGCAACTCGACCCCAACGTCCGCACCGTGTTGCTCACGGACGTCGCCACGTCGCTGGACACGACCATCGCCATCGGGATCGCGGACGCCGGGCAGCCCACGCGGGCCCAGTCGCGCGTCCTGGTCGGGTCGGTCGTGGACCCGGCGTTCGGCGACGCCCGGGCCGTCGCCTACGTCGACTTCCTCCAGTCGACGGCGCTCGGCAGCAGCGCCGACGCGTCCCAGGTGTCGGCCGTCTGGCTCGAGCTGACCCGGAGCTACGTCTACGGGGACACGACCACGACGCTCCCGCTGGAGCTCCGCGCGATCCAGGGCTCGTGGGAGATCGACACCGGCTACGCCCGCGACACCTTGTTCGCGACCGGCCCGGCCCTCGCGACCACCGAGGTGACCGCGGCCGACTCGACGCGCCGGTTCGACCTGCCGGCGGACTGGGTCGCGGCCAACGCCGCCACGCTCGTGTCGAGCGACTTTAGCGACCAGTTCGAGGGGTTCGCGATCGACGTGCCGGCGGCGTTCGCCGCCTCGCCCGGGGCCATCTACGGGTTCGACACGTTCGCGAGCACGGGCGCCGGCCTCCGGGTCGTCGTCGCGGAGGACACGTTGCTCTACCCGCTCTCCGAGGTGTTCACGTCGATCTCCGGTCAGGCGCCGGCCGTGGCGGGCACGTCGCTGCCGGTCCGCGCCGGGTCGGGCCAGTTCGTCAGCTTCGCCGCGGACTTCGCCACGGTCGGGCCCTCGGCGCTCGCCCGGGCCCAGCTCCGGATCCCCGTCGACGAGAGCCTGGCCCAGCAGGGCGCGTTCGTCCGGCCGATCCCCCAGCTGGCGGTGCTGTACGGCGTCCGCGACGGGGCCGACGGAGGCCGGGCACCCATCGCCAGCGTGAACTACCTCGGCGACGGCCTCTTCCGGATCTCCGACACCTCCTTGCTGACGCCGATCGTCCAGGGGATCCTGCTGGACCCGACGCTCGCGTTCGACCGGTTCGAGATCGGCCCGGCCCTGGGCACGGCGTCGCTCGACATCTTCCCGGTCGCCCTGCCGGCCTCCGACGGCCCCCTGCCCCGGTTCACGCTCACCGTCGTCGGCGCCGCGGGCTAGCCCGCAACGTCGCACCTGCTCGCGTGTCTCCTCTCTCGCACCCCTCGGTCTCCATGCGCCTGTCCGCGCTCCTCCTGTCCGCCGCCGCGCTGGCCCTGTCCTCCGGGGCCTCCGCCCAGGGGCAGAACAACTACGGCTCGATCTACTCGCTCTACGGCCTGGGCGAGCGCGTCGAGTTCGGGTCGTCCCAGTCGACGATGCTCGGCCACGGGGCGACCGGCGCTCCGGTCCGGGAGCTACGTCAACCTGTCGAACCCGGCGCTGTGGTCGGACCAGACGCTGACGACGTTCTCGGCCGGCGCGAGCGTCGCGACCGTCCGCGGCGAGGACGCCCTGACGGACGGGACGAGCGTCGGGACCGCCGGCGACCTGTCGTCGCTCCACCTCGGGATCCCGCTGCTCCCCCTCCGCCTCGGTGCGACGCTGGCCTACCGGCCCTACTCGCGCGTGAACTACCGGGCCAGCATCGACGACTCGCTGATGGTCGACGACGTGATGGCGCCGTACACGATCAACCAGGAGGGCGCCGGCGGGCTCCAGCAGCTCTCGGCCGGGCTCGGCCTCAAGCGTCGACTCCGCGATCCAGGTCGGCGCCTCGGCCGACGTCATCTTCGGCGACCCAGGAGCTGCTGCAGCGGACCGAGTTCGACGACGGCGTCGGCTTCGCCGAGACGCGCCAGGCGCGTGTGACGCGGCTGCGCGGCGTGACCGCCACGCTCGGCGCCGCCGTCACCGCCCGCGCCCTGGCCCGCGACGACGACGCGCTGACGGTCGGCCGGCGCCCTGACGCTGCCGACGTCGCTGGACGGCTCGCGGACGGTGACGCTGGGCGAGAGCCTGGACCGCGACACGCTCCGGGCGCCCGACGGGAGCCTGTCGCTCGACGGCTCGGTCACGCTCCCGCTCGCGGCCCGCGTCGGGCCTCGCCTACCTGTCCGGCTCGCGCTGGCTCGCGACGCTCGACGGGCTCCTACGAACCGTGGTCCGGCTTCGAGAGCACGCTGCCCGTCGGCGGCTTCGACCCGGGCCAGAACCTCGACGAGCTCCAGCGACCGCTACCGCGTCGGCGGCGGCGTCGAGATCGACCCCGGCCGGGCGCGACCGCCGGGCCGGCCCTCTTCGAGCGGTCCTCGTACCGGCTGGGCGGCTACGCCGAGCGCGGCCTGTACGCGCCCGCCGGCCAGGACGTCGACCACGCTCGCCCTCACCGGCGGCCTCTCCGTCCCGAACCGGCTGACCGGCGCCCGCATCGATCTCGGCGTCGAGGTCGGAACCCGCGGATCGACCGAGGGCGTACTCGTCCGCGACACGTTCCTCAAGGGGACGCTCACGCTCAACTTCGGAGAGCGCTGGTTCGTCCGGCGCCGATTCGACTGACCTTCTCTCACCGACACACTTCTCGGCCCATGCGACCGACTCGCCTCGCCCTCTTCGCCCTCGCCTTCGGCGCCCTCACCGCCTGTCAGCGCGCCGCCCAGCGCGGGCGGGGGCGCGTGGCCTCGACGAACACGCCGTACACCCCCGACACGCCGACGGCGTACGGGCCCGGCGACTACTGCGCGAGCACCTACGTGCTCGCTCCAGCCGACGACCCGGTCCAACTTCAGCTTGGGCAGCGAGTACTACCGGAACGGGGACTACTGCGCGGCCTACCCCTACATCCGCAACTCCTCGACACCGAGCCGCTGTTCACCGGCGAGGACCCGGACGACCGGAACTACCTCCGGATGGCCTCGATCTACGAGGACTTCGCCGCCCAGGTCGACTCGACCAACCGGGCCGAGAAGGTGGCCTACCTCGACTCGGCGCTGTCATCCGCGAGATGGGCGTCGCCGCGCTCGAGCGCGAGGGGATCGCCTACGACAGCTACCTCCGCAACCTGCGCGAGGGGTTCTTCTACTTCCAGAACAGCGGGTACTACGACGACGCCGACGAGCGGCAGTACCAGGCGTTCAACCGGGCGTTCGAGGCCCAGCCGGACAGCCTGGAGGACTGGTACCTGGTCCAGCTCTTCAACGCCTCGGCCGAGCAGTTTGGGGCAGGACCTGCCCAACCCCGACCGCGCCGAGTTTATCCGGACGCTGGCCGGCTCGCTCGACGACGCGGCGCTCAAGCAGAACTACACGCTCTACGCCGACTACGTCGAGACCGACCCGTCCGAGACGGGCGAGGTCGCGGTCGGCTCGGACGACGTGGTCGAGGGCCTGATCACCTCGGCCCGCGCCGGCTCCATCGGCGGCGACGACGCGCTCCGGCTGCTCGCCGTCGTGCTCCAGCAGCCCGAACGGATCGAGGCGCTCAACGAGGACGTCGGCGAGCTCAGGACGATCCTGCTCCGCAACCCGGCCGTGACCAACCAGGTCGACAACCCGCGGACGCTCTACGCGCTCGCGCTCCAGGCCTACGGCGACGGCGACCGGACGCGCGGCAACGGGCTCTTCGACCGGGCCATCTCGAACGCCCAGTCGAACGCCCAGCGCGCCGACTTCTACTACTCGCGCGGCAGCGAGCTCGTACGGGAGCGCGTCGGACTTCACGCGGGCCCTCGAGTACTTCCCGAACCACGGCCCGAGCCTGTACCGCCGGGCCGGCCAGATCGCCAACTCGGTCGGCCGCCCGTCGTCGCTCCGGGGCCGGTTCGCGTACTGGTGCCTGGCCGACATCTACCGGAACGTGGCCGCGTCGAGCTCCGACTCGCGGATCTCGGCGACGGCTCGCCGCGCCGCCGCCCAGTACGAGCGGGCCGGGCCCAGCCGGGACCAGTACTTCCTGGAGGGCTTCAGCCCGGGCCAGTCGGTCTCGGCCAGCCTCGGCGCCTTCGGGAGCTGCACGACGCGCGTCCGCTAGCCCGAGCTCCCCCGCCTCGGGACCAGGCGGACCGGTCACGCCGGCCGTCCCCGACCTGGGGCGGCCGGTGCTCGTTTGGGGCGGTCGGGAGCAGCGCGGTGACGGCGACCGGGCCCGCCTCGGTCGCCCGTCAGGGACCCCGCGTGGGTCCAGGCCGGCCACGGACGCATTGAGGCGGGGAAGGTGAACGCGACCGGGCCCTGTCCGGGCGGAGCTCCGGTATCTTCCGGGACCCTCTCCCCTGCCCCGCCATGTCCGTCATCATCTCCGTCCACGCCCGCCAGATCCTCGACAGCCGGGGCAACCCCACCGTCGAGGTCGACGTGATCACCGACGACGGGGCCGTGGGCCGGGCCGCCGTGCCGTCGGGCGCCTCGACCGGCGAGTACGAGGCCGTCGAGCTGCGCGACGGCGACGACGACGTCTACATCGGCAAGGGCGTGCTCAAGGCGGTCGCCAACGTGAACGACACGATCGCGCCCGAGGTCGCCGGCCTCGACGTGCTCGACCAGCCCGGGCTCGACGCGGCGCCTCACGGAGCTCGACGGGACCGACAACAAGTCGAAGCTGGGCGCGAACGCGATCGCTCGGCGTGTCGCTCGCCGCGGCGCGCGCCGGGGCCGTGGTGACGGGCCTCCCGCTCTACGCCTACCTCGGCGGCGCGAACGCCCGGCGCCTGCCCGTCCCGATGATGAACATCATCAACGGCGGCCGCCACGCCGACAACTCGGTCGACTTCCAGGAGTTCATGGTGATGCCGGTCGGCGCCGAGTCGTTCTCCGAGGGCTGCGGATGGGCGTCGAGACGTTCCACCACCTCAAGACCGTCCTCAAGGGCCGGGGGTACTCGACGGCCGTCGGCGACGAGGGCGGGTTCGCCCCGAACCTCAAGAGCAACGAGGAGGCCATCGAGGTCATCCTGGAGGCGATCGACAAGGCCGGCTACGAGGCCGGCCGCGACCTCTACATCGCGCTCGACCCGGCGGCCTCCGAGATGGTCGAGGACGGGAAGTACGTGTTCTACAAGTCCGACCCGGACCGGAAGCTGTCGTCCGAGGAGATGGTCGATTACTGGGCCGGCTGGATCGACGAGTACCCGATCATCTCGATCGAGGACGCGATGGACGAGAACGACTGGGACGGCTGGGCCTCGCTGACCGAGCGGTGCGGCGAGACCGTCCAGATCGTCGGCGACGACCTGTTCGTGACCAACACCGAGCGGCTGCAGCGCGGGATCGACGAGGACGCGGCCAACGCGATCCTGATCAAGTGCAACCAGATCGGGACGCTGACCGAGACGCTGGAGGCGGTCGAGCTGGCCCACCGCTACGCCTACGCGACCGTCATGAGCCACCGCTCGGGCGAGACCGAGGACACGACCATCGCCGACCTCGCGGTCGCCTGCGGGTGCGGCCAGATCAAGACGGGCTCGGCGTCGCGGAGCGACCGGCTGGCCAAGTACAACCAGCTGCTCCGGATCGAGGAGCTGCTGGGCGACTCGGCGGTCTACCCCGGCATGGAGGCGTTCCGCTTCTAAGCGGGGCCCGCCGACAGGGCCCGCCTCGGTCTGTCCGCCGAGGTGGGCCCTGTCGGCGACGTTCGCTACCTTCCGGGGTCCCCCCTCCGCCGTTATGCCCAAGCGTCTCCGCCGCAACGCGCTGCTGATTGGCCTCGCCGGGCTCACCGTCTGGGTCGCGTTCTTCGACAGCCACAGCGTCTACCGGCGCGTCAGCTACGCCCACGAGCTCGACCGGCTGACGGAGGAGAACGACCGGCTCGCTTCGGAGAACACGGCGCTCTCGGCCCAGCTCGCGCACGGGCTCGACGACGCGACGCTGGAGAAGGTCGCCCGGGAGGAGTACGGGATGCGGAGGCCCGGCGAGCGCGTCTACCGCGTCGAGGTCGGCGAGTAGATGTCCCAGACTGCGACTGAGCACGCCGTCGGGATCGACCTGGGCGGCACCAACCTCAAGGTCGCGCTCGTCGAGCGCTCGCACGGGATCGTCCGCCAGGCCGTGCTGCCGACCGAGGCCGAGCACGGCCCCGAGCGCGTGCTCGACCGGATCGTCGAGGGCGTCTCGCGCGTCGTCCAGGGGTTCGAGGCCCACGGCCACGTCGAGGGCATCGGGATCGGGGCGCCCGGCGTGGTCTCGCTCGACCGGGCGACGGTCTCGAAGGCCCCCAACTTCCCCGGTTGGGAGACCGTCCACGTGGAGCGGGAGCTGGGCCCGCGGCTGGCCGCGGCGGGTATCGACGTACGCGGGCCGATCATCGCCGAGAACGACGCGAACGCGGCGGCGCTGGGCTCGGCGTTCTACGGCTCGGGCCAGCCGTTCGACTCGTTCGTGATGGTGACCCTGGGGACCGGCGTCGGCGGCGCCATCGTCGTCGAGAACCGGCTGTTCCGGGGCGTGACGGGCGCGGCCGGCGAGATCGGCCACATGTCGATCGACTACGAGGGGCCGTACGACCGGGCCGGCGTGGCGGGCGCCATCGAGGCCTACCTCGGCCAGCGGTTCCTGTCCCACCACGCCCGCTACCAGCTGCTCTCGAAGGAGACCGGGCTGCATGAGACGTCGGGGAACGACCTGCGCAACGTGACGCCCCAACACGTCCACGCGGCGGCGCTGGCCGGGGACCAAGCGTGCGTTGAGGTGCTGGCCTGGGCGGGCCACAAGCTGGGCGTCCTGCTCGGGTCGGTCGTCAACCTGCTCGACATCCGCAAGGTCATCGTCGGCGGCGGGGTGTCGCGCGCCGGCGACTTGCTGCTGGACCCGGCGCGCGAGGCCATGCGGCGGTCGGTGATCCCGTCGATGTGTGAGGGGATCGAGATCGTCCAGGAGACGCGGGGCAACGACGTGGCCATGCTGGGGGCGGCCCGGCTGGTGTTCGAGCACATCGACGACCACCGCGGCCCGGGGTGACGCGCGCACGAACCCGCCCCGGACCCCGTTCGGGACGGATGCCCCGCCTCGCGTTCGTCGTCCTCGCCCTCGGGCTCGCCGTGTCGGCCCAAGCGCAGGGGTCGCCGGCCGACTCGGCCCGGGTGCCCGCCGACGCCCCGAGGCCGACCTACCCGGGATTCGGGGGGGCGAGCGTGGACACCGTCGGCGCCGTCCCGATCGCGCTGGGAGTCCCGCGCGCCGCGCCGGCCGAGGGCGGCCTCGACCGCGCCGTCCGCTACACGGCCACCGACTCGCTCCGGGTGACGCTCGCGCCGCGCGGCGAAGACGAGGGGCCCGGCGACGTGGTGTCGCTGTTCGGCAACGTCCAGACCGAGTACGACGGCGCCCAGATCTCGGCCGGCCGCGTCGACTACGAGGCGGGGCGGGAGTTGCTCCGCGCCTCCGGTTCGCCGACGGACTCGCTGGGCGGAGGCGTGCCCCAGTATGCCGGCCAGGAGGGCCAGTTCTCGGGCCGCGAGGTGGTCTACAACTTGCGGACGAAGCGGGGCCGGGTGACTGGGGCCAAGACGCAGATCCAGGACGGCTACCTCCTGGGAGGCATCCTGAAGCAGCAAGACGCCCACGTGGTGTTCGCCCAGAACGCGGCCTACACGACCTGCGAGCTCGACCACCCCCACTACTCGGTCGAGACCGGGCGGATGAAGATCGTCGACGGCGAGCGGGTGTTCACCGGGCCCGTCCGCCTCAAGCTGCTGGGCATCCCGATGCCGCTGATCCTGCCGTTCGGCTACTTCCCCACGGCCGAGGGGCGGCGGAGCGGGCCGCTACCGGTGAGCTACGGGAGCGACACGGCCTACGGGCTGTTCCTGGACAACCTCGGGTGGTACTGGGCCATCAGCGACTACCTCGACGCCCAGATCTCGGGCCGCGTTGGGACGCAGGCCTCGTTCCAGCTCAACGGCCAGTTCCGGTACAACCGGCGCTACGCCTACAGCGGCAGCGTGGGGCTGAGGTACGGCCGCATCCGGATCGGGGAGCCGACCGACCCCGGCTTCGCGCCGCGCACGCCGGTCGCGCTCCAGTGGTCGCACAACCAGACGTTCCCCGCCGGCCAGCGCTTGACGGCCAGCGTCAACCTCCAGTCGGTGAGCCAGCGGCTGGCGTCGGACAACGTGAGCGACCAGATCAACGCGTCGACGTCGTCGTCGGTGACGTACAACCAGCAGTGGCCGAGCGTCGGCCGGTCGCTGACGGCCTCGGTCCAGGCGTTCCAGGACTTCGGCAACAACCGGACGACGGCGACGCTCCCCCAGCTCGCGTTCTCGCAGCAGCGCGTCTTCCCGTTCCGGCGGGGCCGCGACGACCGGTGGTACGAGAAGGTCAGCCTGAGCTACACGGCCAACGCCCAGAACGCCTTCGCCTTCCAACCGCTGACCGACTCGACCGGCGTCTCGGCGCTCGACGCCCTGTTCAACCCGAGCGCGTTCCGCCAAGCGACCTGCCTCGTCGCCGACGACCCGGCCTGCGACACGCGCCGGTTCGACTACCTCGTGACCCAGTCGGTCCCCGTCAACGCGGCGTTCTCGGTCCCCCGGTTCAACCTGACGCTGGGGCCGAGCCTCAACTACACCGAGACCTGGACCGACGAGACCGTGGTCCAGACCTACGACCCCGTGCTCCAGCAGGCCGTGGCGACGCGCGAGCCCGGCTTCACGCCGTTCCGGCGGTTCGTGGCCAGCGCGTCGGTCGCCACCGAGCTGTTCGGGACGTTCCCGATCCGGATCGGCGCGCTCGACGGGGTCCGGCACACGGTCACGCCCCGGGCGTCGCTCTCCTTCGAGCCCGACTACGCCCGCCTCGGCTTCGTCAAGGAGGTCCAGGTGGACTCGACCGGCCAGACCCGGCGCTACGCCATCAACTCGTCGATCCCGACCGACCCCACGCGGTCCCTCTCGGTCTCGGTCCAGAACACGTTCGTCGGGCGGACGGTCCGGACCGACTCGACCGGGCAGGAGCAGCGCCAGACGCGCCAGCTCCTGTCGCTCGTGGTCAACGGCGGCTACAACTTCGCCGCCGAGCGCGAGCCGTTCCGCCCGGTCAGCGCCCGGTTCACGACGACGGCCTACGGGGTCAACGCGAGCGGCGGCGCGAGCTTCTCGGCCTACGGCCTGGACACGCTGGCCACGGCGACCCCGCTGACTTACTTCGACGTGGCCGGACGGCCGCTCCGGCTGACGAACGCGAACCTGCAGATCAGCCGGACCTTCCAGTCGGCCCGGCGCGGGGCGGCGAGCGACGTCCGCCCGGTGCTCGGCGCGCCCGTCCTGGGAGACCCCTACGACCCGGGATCAGTCGTGCCCCGGAGCGCGACGGTCGGCTACATCGACTACGCCGCGCCATGGTCGGTGGCCCTGGGTCTGACGCTCAACCGGACCGGCGCGACCGCGTTCGGCGACGCGCGGACCGTGGCGACGCTCGACGTGTCCCAGTTCAACGCGCGCCTCACGCCCAACTGGTCGGTCACCGGGAGCACCGGCGTCGACCTGACGTCGCTCGAGATCACGACGACGCGCCTGGGCCTGCGCCGCGACCTCCACTGCTGGGAGCTCGCGGTCAACTGGCAGCCCATCGGGATCACGAAGTTGTTTTCGGTCTCGCTCTACGTCAAGAGCGGGTTCCTGCGCGACTTCCTGCGCCTCGACGTCCCCAACTCGACGGTGCGAACGGGGGGGTTTGGGCAGCAGTTCTAGGGCGCACGAGGCGCGGGGGGTATCGGGACATCACCTCCGACGTCGAAGCCCCTGGCTCAGACACCGCTCGGCTCCGACCCGGGCCGTCGACCGAGGTGGGCCGCCACGGCGCCGGGACGGGCACGCCCGGGCCGGAACGGAACGGCGGCGTTTCGAAACGGACCCGGTGATCACGAGCCGGGCGCGGTGGGACGATACGAGGCCGGTTCGGGTCGCTGGCACGTGCGTTGCCCGGGTCCAGACCGTCCTCCCCCCTCACACCGTGTCCGTCAGCGCCCAGGTCCTCGGCTACGGCCTCCCCCCCGCCATCCGCGCGCTCGTCGACCGCCACCAGGCGGCCCGGGCCCAGACGACCGCCGACCAGTCGCTGGCGCGGCGGCTCCACGACGGCGTCAAGACGTCGGGGGTTGCCGTCCATGGTCTGACCGTCTACGTCCACGACGGGGCCGTGTCGCTCTACGGGACGGTCGCCTCGGGCGCCGTCCGGGAGGACCTGCTGGCCCTCGTCACCCGCGTCCCCGGCGTCCGCCGGATCGTCGACCACCTGCGGATGGCCTCCGCCTAGGCCCGTCGGGCGGGCCTAGCCCAGCAAGTCACCGAGGTCGGCCAGGGCGTCGCGCAGGTCGCGCGTGGCCGCCGTCGTCGGGAGCTGCCGCCGCTCGCCGCCCAGCCCCACGCTGTCCCACACGTCGAACCGGTCCCGGGCGAGCACGGACTCGCGCAGGCTCAGGCCGTGGCGCGCCAGCACCGGGCCCACCTCGTCGGCGCGGTCGCGGAGCTGCTCCAGCGTCGACCGGTACGCGTGCTCGATGACCTCCTTGCGGGCGGCGAACGAGAACACGTTGATAAAGAACATCTTGTAGTCGTCCCGGCGCGGCTCGAACAGGACCAGGTCGGCCCCGGCGTAGCGGTCGCGATACGAGGCCATCCCCGTCCCCATCCGGCTGTGGATGAGCGTCCGGAACGTCTGGCTGAGCACGCCCGGCATCCCCCGGTCCGTCAGCCGGCCGCGCCGCATGGCGCCCTCGGCGACCGCCCGGGCCGTGTCGACCGGGACGATCGGGTTGACGCAGATCACCAGCCCGGCCCCGTGCTCGAAGGCGACCGACGCGTGGACGGTCTTGTTGAGCACGCCGTCGACGTAGTGGCGCCCCTCGATCTTGACCGGCGGGTACAGCCCGGGCAGGGCCGTCGACGCCTGGACGGCGAGCGAGATCGGGACGTGGTCCGAGTGCTCCTGGCCGAACACGACGGTGTCGCTCGAGTCGAGGTCGGTCGCGACCACGTAGAGCGGGTTGCGGAGCCGGCGGAAGTCGTCGGTCCGGCCCTCGGCGTCGAACAGGTCGGCGAGGTACTTCCGCAACGGGTCGTTGTCGAACACGCCGACGGGGAGCGCCCGGCTCAGCTGGCTCACCAGCGACGACACCAGCCCGCTCGACCCCTTGGGGTCCTCCAACACCGACTGGAACGCGCGCAGGATCAAGCCCGGGACCTGGAGGCCCCGCTTGGCATACTCCCGGAACGCGGGCGCCATGAACAACTCGGGCCGGAACGGGTGGTCGGTCGGCTCCTCGCCGACCGCCGACCGGACCAGCTGGGCCGTCGTGATGCCGTTGGCCAGCGACGCCCCCACGAACGCGCCCGCCGACACGCCGACGGTGACGCGGACGTCGGTCGGGTCGAACCCGTCGAGCGCGTCGTCGAGCGCGCGGAGCACGCCGATCTCGTAGATGGCGCCCTCGGGGCCCCCGCCGGCCAAGGCGAGGCCGACGTAGCCGGTGCGGTGGTGGTCGGCGAGCTGCATGGGAATCGGGGTATAAGCCAGACACGCCGCGGGCGGGCGCGGGGGTTCCGCGCCCGCCCGCGAGCGGTCCCGGGGGGACGCTACGAGCGCTGCTCCTGGACGCGGATCAGGACCTTCTCGGCCTCCTCCTTGCCCTGGACCTTCTCGACGACGACGTCGCCCAGGCGGATCTCGTACCAGCCGCCGCCGACGCCCTCCATCACCAACTCGTTCGAGCTAGCGCGCTCCTCCTTGAGGCGCTCGATCTGGGTCGTGAGCCGCTCGACGCTCGACGTGAGCTCCGAGATCTCGGTCCGCGTCGGGACGCCGAGCCGCTTCATGACGGTCGTCACGGCCTCGCTGAGCTGGCCCTCGGCCTTGTCGGCGGTCTCGCCGGCGACGTACTTGGCGTCCTGGACGCGACCCTTGACGGCGTCGCTGGCCTTGTCGGCCTCGTCGCCGATCTGGGCGCGGATCGCCTTGACGCGGTCCATGCCCAGGCCGGGCAGGTCGACCTTCTCGCCCTTCTTGACGAGCTTCTTGAACGCCTTCGAGCCCTCCTCCTCGGCCATCGCGAGGGCACCGAGGCCAGCGAGGAACACCTTCTGGACGGCGTCCTGAACGTCGCCGGCCGCCTCGGTCAGGTCGCGCTGGACGGACTCGACGGTCGTCTTGGCGTTGTTGACGGCGTCGTCGGCCGTCTTCTGGAGCTCCTTGCGGAGGTTCTGGGTCTTGGTTTTGGTCTTGGTCGCCATGTCGGTGGGGGTCTGTGCCGGCGGGTGCCGGCGAGGAAACGGTCTAGTCGTTGGAGAGGGCCTCGTCGTCGAGGTCCGTGAGGGAGCGCTCGAGGCCGTCGAGGCGGGCGCGGAGCCGGTCCATCTCGTCCCGGACCTCGCCGACCAGTCCGCCGGGGCGGATCCGGTCGACGGCGCGGGTGGCGAGGTCGTCGACGCCGCGGCGGGCCTGGGTCAGGCCGGTCTCGACGACGCGCTCGCCGACCTTGATCGCCCGCTCGCCCACGCGCACCAGGTCGTGCAGGAAGTGGGTCGAGAGCAGGCTCCGCCCGTTGCGGCCCTCCTCCGAGATGATCTGGGTCAGGATGGCCGCGGTCACGTCGTCGCCCGACTTGTTGTCGACCACTTCCACCTCGTGCCCGTCGCGGACAAAGCCGGCGACCTCGTCGAGGCTGACGTAGCGGCTCTCCGCGGTGTCGTAGAGCTTGCGGCTGCCGTAGCGTTTGATGAGTCGGGACATGTCTGCGGAGTGGGTCGGGCGCCATGACGCAGTGCGGCATGACATGTTTCCGCACTGCGGCATCGCCCTCACGCTTCACCCTCTTCTCACGCTCGCTCGTGGTCGAAAGGCGTGGCTCCACGGCCCACGCCGGCTCCCCCCACGCCTAGCCCGTGCGCCGCTGCACACTCCGCTGCGCCCGCCTCGGCCGTGCGGCGAGGGGGATCAAGCCTCCGCTGTGCCCGGCTAGAGCAGGCCGCGCGTCAGTTCGAAGTAGACGGCGATCACCGGGACGGCCACCAACGTCGCGTCGATCCGGTCGAGCAGGCCGCCGTGACCGGGCAACCAGGTCGCCGAGTCCTTGACCCCGACCGACCGCTTGAACAAGCTCTCGGTCAGGTCCCCGAACGGACCCAGAATCCCGCTGGCGACCGCGATCACGGCCGTGTCAGTCCACGACAACGCTACGCCGAGCACGGTGAGCTTGAAGACCGAGACCAGCGCGAACGCGCCGACGGCCCCGCCGGCCGCGCCCTCCCATGTCTTCTTGGGCGAGACGCGCGGGAACAGCGGCGTCCGCCCGAACGCCCGCCCGGCGAGGTAGGCGAACGAGTCGGCGCCCCAGACGCTGAACAGGATGGCGGTCGTGATCCAGAACCGGTCGGTCTCGCTCCACCCGCCGGCCTCGGCGAAGCGGAGGACCAGCAGGCTGCTGGCGAGCAGGCCCGGGTAGAGCACGCCGAACGCCGTCCCGGCCGCGTCGGCGAGCGGGGTGACACGGCGAAGGTAGAGGACGGCGCCCAGGACGGCGATCAGGCCGAGGACCAGGACGGGGGCGGCCCCTGGAAGGACGGGCCACAGCGTCGCGACCGCGCCCAGCGCCAGCCCCAACCCGACGAGGGGGTCCGTCCCGCCCGCCTTCAACATGTTGTACAGCTCGAACTGGGCGGCCAGGGCCACGGCCGCGATCAGCAGTGCGAACACCCAGCCGCCAAGCCACAGCGCGGCGACGACGAGCGTCGCCCCGACCAGGGCGGTCAGGACGCGCTGGGTGAAGTTCGACACCTACGCCGGGTCCTCGTCGTCCTCGGGGACGTCGAGGCTGATCTCGTCGATGCCCGAGTCGAGGCGGGCCTCCGAGATCGGGTCGTGGGCGTCGGGGGCCATCACGTCGGCGCTCATGGCGGCCTCCTCCAGGTCGGCGTCGCTGAGCGGGGCCTGGTCGAGGATCCCGCGGGCTTCCGTCTCCTGCTCGGGCTTGACCATGACGTGGACCGGCGCGAGGTCGCCCACGGTCAGGTTGAACGAGTGGTCGCGCTGGGTCAGCACGACGGCCGCGACGCCCTCCTCGTCGAGGCGGTCGCGGACGAGGTCGGCCTCGAAGTCGGTGGAGCACTCGAAGACCGAGATCCAGCCCTCGTAGGTCCGCTGGGCGCGGGCGTCGGGCGAGTCGTCGTGGGGCGTGCTGGAGGGCTCTTTCATCGGGAGAGGGGCTGCGGAGAGGGGGGGGTCTGGGGGAGGTCGACGGCCCTGGAGTCGGGCGCGTCGCCGACGGCCGACCGCCGGTGAGCGACGAGCGCGCGGGCCACGAGCGCCGCCAGGACGAGACCGCCGATCCCAAGGTACCACGGCACGCCCAGCCCCTCGATGGTCTCAAGGTCCACGTCGGCGGACTGCCGGGCGTACGCGGTCGCCATCACGGCCAGGCCGTTGTTGAGCAGGTGCACGAGCACGCCGGACCACAGGCTCCCGGTCGCCCAGACGACGAACCCGAGGTAGACGCCCAGCAGCGACAGCGGCACCGCCTGGCTCAGGCGGAGGTGGTAGAGCCCGAACAGGACGCCCACCAGCACGATGCTCGTCGCGGTCCCCCACCCGCGCTCGACCTGGCGCTGGAGGTAGCCCCGGAACAGCAGCTCCTCGCACAGGGCCGGCGTGATGGCGAAGGCCAGGAACAGGAAGCCGGTCGAGAGCTCGTTCCCCAACAGCAGCCGCTCCATCATGTCGACCTGGGTCTGCTCCAGCTGCTGTAGGAACTCCGGGAGCGGCAGCATCTCGTTGACCTGGCCGGTCCAGACGACGGCCGGGTAGAGCACGGCCCAGCCCAGCGCGGCGAGCCCGAGCCCCTTGGCGTCGGGCGTGCGGACCCGCAGGAACGACCAGACGTCGGGCGTGTGGAGCCGCGAGACCATGTAGGCGAACAGCCCGAAGCCGACAAACTGGCCGATCGTGTTGGCCGTCATCATCAGCCGGCCGTTCGTCATCAGCTGCTCCATCACGACGGACAGGTCGGGCGGCTCCCCTCCCCCGTTCTGGACGAGGTCCCAGACCACACCGACCGCCATCACGATGGGCGCGATCACGAGTTGGAACAGCAAGAACGCCGCCACGAACACCAGCAGCGCCATCAACAGCGGGTGGAACTGGTTCCGCTCGAACCACCCCGTCAGCCGGATGGGCGCGTCGTCGTCGGGGGGCCACGCGTCGGCGATGGCGGGCTCGGAGGGCGTCAGGAGCCCGGCCAGCTCCGCCTCGGCGGGCGGGCGGGCGGACGCGAGAGTCGGGTCGGTCACGGCGGTGGGGGGGCGAGCGCCCTCAACGGGCACGGACCGTGCCGGGATTCAACCGAGTGCCACCGCGGCGCGCCCGAGGCGGGCTAGGCCGGCACGGGGCCGCTCAGCCGCTCCACCAGGCCGCCCCAGTCGCCGTCGAACACGACCACCTCGACGCCGCCCAGCGCGCGGCTCAGGTCGTCGGGCGTCATCTGGCCCGGCCGGTTGTCGAGAAAGAGCCCCTCGAAGTTGACGCAGTCGGGCGGGAGCACCACCAGGTCGCCCAACGTGCCGGCCTCGGCGCGCGGCGCCAGCTCGGCCCGGAAGCTCTTGAAGTTGAGGAGCCCGCTCACGGTCACCACGTCCCCGAACAGCGTGTTGCGGCACGTCACGACCTCGACGCCGAGCCCGTCGACGGCCTCCAGCAGCGGCCGGACGCGGTCGTCGAGGAGGGGGGCCGTCAGCGCGCCCGACACCAGCGTCACGCGGCGGGGCTCGGGCAAGGCGTCCGGAAACTCTTCGGCCTGGAAGGCGAGCTCGTCCAGGAAGTCGCGGCTCATCCCGACCCCGTTCTCCATCAGCGGGTACCCGTCGTAGTCGGCCTCGTCGGGGAAGTCGAGGCCGGCCAGGAGGTACACCTCGTCGGAGAGGTAGACGAAGCCGCGACCGATCTCGGCGCGGAACTGGCGCTGCCACCGGGCCACCTGGCGGGCGAGCTGGCGGGCCTCGTCGGCCGAGACGGGCCGGAGCGACGAGAGCGCCTTGCGGTGCTCGGTCAGCCCGACCGGCACGATGCTCACCGAGTACAACTGCTCCTGCAAGTCGTACAGGTCCAAGATGGTCTTGACCAGCTGCCCGCCGTCGTTGAACCCGGGCACCAGCACGATCTGGGCGTGGAGCTCGATGCCGTGGTCGGCGAGGTAGCGGAGCTTCTCGGCCTGGCGGTCGCGGAGCGTCCGGTGCCCCATCATCTCGGCCCGGACGTCGTCGTCGGTGCAGTGGACGGAGACGTAGAGCGGGCTCAGCCGCTGCTCGACGATCCGCTCGAGGTCGCGGTCGCGGAGGTTGGTGACCGTGATGTAGTTGCCGTACAGGAACGACATCCGGAAGTCGCCGTCGCGGAAGTACAGCGTGTCGCGGAGCCCGACCGGGTTCTGGTCGACGAAGCAGAACACGCAGTCGTCGCCGCAGGTCTTGATCCGGAACTCCTCCAACTCGACACCCAGCGTGGCGCCGTCGGCGCGCTCGACGGTCTCCTCGACGAGGGTGCCGCCCTTGCGGAGCTTGAGCGACAGGGTCTCCTCGGCGGTCTTGAACCGGAAGTCGAGCTCGTCCTCGACCGGCTCCCCGTTGACGGCGAGGATCTGGTCGCCGGGCGCCCAGCCGAGGGTCTCGGCCGGCGATCCGGGGTCGACGGAGGCGATGCGGACGGGCACGGGCGTCAGAGGACGAAGCTCTCTAGACTAGGGGACGGGGGCCGCACACACCGTGAACAGGGGCGCAACTCACCGCAAGGCTGGGACGAAGGCCGGCCCCGCCCGCCTCGGCAGCCCCCCCCACGATCCGACCGAGGCGGAGGCCCTTACCGACGAAACCCCCGGTCTCGCGTGAGACCGGGGGTTTGTACGCCCGAGAGTTCTACCCATGCTACCGGGTGCTATCCGTTGCCCTCGAAACCGGTCAAAGTGAGCCAGAAAAGGGGAAGTGGTATCCGTTGGGTATCGGCTGGGGTTAAGCTAGTCCAGCGAAACCCTTCCACCTACCCTTCCACCTCTGACGCCGTGGCGAAGGTCTCACCCGTACTCAGAACCGACAAGCCGGACGCCAAGGGCCACCGGGTCTTGCGGCTCCGCTTCACGGACTCCCGACGGACGCTCTATCACTCACTGGGGATTCGGCTCCACGCCCGGTTCTGGAATGAGAACCGGGGCGAGGTTCGCAAGACGCATCCGAACGCCGACGGAATCAACGGGCTCGTTCAAGCCCGACTGGCGGACGCCGAAGCCGAACGGCTCCGATTGCTGACAGATCGGGAGCCCGTGACGGCCGAAGCTCTCAGAGCCGCCGTGCTGCCTCCCGAAGCGGATGCAGGCCCCGGTTGCCTGATCGCGTACGAACGCCGGTACCTCAATACGCTGGCGGCTCAGGGGAACGTCGGGACCGTGCGGCGGAACACGTCAGTTCTGAATAAGCTGGACGAGTGGCGAGAGAAAAAGCCGCTCTCGTTCGACGCCGTGACTCCGATTTTCCTACGGGAGTTTGAGGCTTGGCTGATCGGCACGAAGGGGAACAAGCCGTCCACATCGGCGGGCAACATCAAGGTTCTCCGTACGACCTGGAACCGGGCCAAGCGGGAGGGCCTGTTCACGCCAGCCGCCGATCCCTGGGACGCCTTCACCCCGGCCCGCGAAGCGAAGGTGGAACGCCAACGGTTGACGCTCCGCCAGATTGAACGGATCGAAGGGCTAGACCTTGGCCCCGCTGGGGCGCTCGCCACCGTTGACGCCCGAACCCGAGACGCCTTCATGCTCGCCCTCTACGCCGCCGGTATGCGGTTCGGTGACGTGGCCCGGCTCCGGGTTCGGAACGTCGTAGGGCTGGCGTCGGAGACGAGTGAGGACGCCGGACCGCTTCGGCTCGTCTACGAAGTGGGCAAGACGAAGAAGCGGGCGGACGTGAGGCTCGTCCCCCAGGCGGAGCGGATCGTCCGGGCCTACCTGACGGATGCGGCTGGGAAACCAAAGCCGCCGGGGGCCTTCTTGTTCGGGATGCTGGACGGCTACGGCTACGACTCGCTGACGCCGAAGCGGAAGTGGAAAGCCGTCGTGAGTCAGACCACCCAAGCAAACAGGGCTCTCAAACGGATCGCCAGCCGGGCAGGCGTCGGCTTCAACCTGACGACTCACGTTGCGCGTCACTCGTTCGCGGACCTTGCCCGCAAGTCGGGCTGGCAACTCTACGACGTAAGCAAGGCCCTGGGGCATAGCTCGCTCGTCCAGACGGAGCGGTACCTAGCTGGCTTCGATGCGGTCGGGCTGGACGCCCGGATGGAAGGGCTATTCAACCGGGAGCCGGGGGGCGAGGGTGACCCGCTGACGGACCCGGCCGACGGGGAGGAAGAATGAGCGTCGTCTATCGCGTCCCCGATGGGACCCCCGACGGGCGGGAGATCGGGGCGGAGGCATGGGCACGGTTACCCGACGCGGTTGAGGCCGCCGTCCAGCGGGCCGTCTCCGGTCTCGACAGGACCGCCGAAGATCGGCCGCCCAAGGCCTACCTCACGAACCGGGAGGCTCAGGCCTATCTCGGGTTGAGCAAGGCCACACTTGCCCGCTACCGGGCAGACGGGACGCTCCCGTACAGCAAGGTTGGGCAAGCCGTGTTCTACCGGCTGGCGGATATCGAAGCCGCCCTGGAACGCCACTCGGTAGCCGGACCCGACCGGGCCGCCGCCTAGCCCTCGACAGAGCCCCGCCGCTCCGTTGGGAGCCCGGTTGCCGTCCAGAACGGAGCCGGGCGAGAGACCGGCGCGAACCGCCAG
Source organism: uncultured Bacteroidota bacterium (assembly GCA_963740235.1). Lineage (GTDB taxonomy): Bacteria > Bacteroidota > Rhodothermia > Rhodothermales > Rubricoccaceae > Rubrivirga. The sequence goes on along the minus strand of CAVUDG010000005.1, from coordinate 274,996 downwards.
ACGCGAACGGCCCGGCGTCCTGCCAGACACCGGGCCGCGCGGCGATTCGAGATCGCGGAAGGGGACAAGCCGCAAGCCTGTTTCCCGGCGGCTGGACGCCGCCTAGACCGCCCGTGTACCGGGCCGATCCATGTCCACACAATCGCCAACCGGCGGCCCGAATGCAACCGCCGCCGCCCCCTTGTCCGGCCGCTACCGTCGGCACGGTCAGAGTCTCCGCCGCCCGGACGGGCGTTGCCTTCTAGTCTGCCTGTCCAGCCGCCCCCCGACGGCCCGCCGCCCCGGCCGCTACGTCCAGACCGTCGGCCGGGGCTCCGCTCCCCGCTATGTCGGGAGCCTCTACGCCGACTCCGCCCGCTCTCGGGATGACCTGGACAAAACGGAGTTTCAGGACCGGGAGGGTAGCGTCCGCTACCGGGTCTCGCTTGTCGGCCCGGACGCCTACGACGTGGCTCCCGTCCAGCGTCGCCGGGCGAAGCGGTGACGGCCGGGCCGGACTACCCCGGCCCGTCTCCGCTCCGTCTCGTCCGTTCTCCCGGCCCGCCGCTCGCCCTCGACTCGCTAGCGATCCGGCTCCCCCCCTCCGTCCCCGTCAACCTCGACTGGTACGGATGGACCTACGGCCCTCGCTACGACGTGGGGACGAGGGAGCGTGTCCGGGAGACCTGGACGGCCGCCAGCTTGGGGTACGGGATCAACCGGGCCACGGTGACGGGGCGGGACGCGGGCGTCCTGTGGCACATCTCGGCAAAGGTCCTGGGACCGGACTATCCCGGTGGGCTGACTCGGGAACGGTTGCCCCAACTGGCGGAGGCCCTGACGGCTACCGGGGCTTGCCGATGCACCGCCGGTGACTTGCTGGCGGGAGACGTTCGGGAGGCGGACCCTACCGCTCTCGTCCACGTCGGCGGGGACCTGCCCCGCTACCTCCGGGCGTTCGGCATCTTCCGGGCGTCGGGAGACTTCCGCGTCCAGACATACCGCTCCGGCTTCGCCCTGAACCGCTCCCGGCGGGGCGGTCGGGACCGGCTGATCCTCTACGACAAGGCCCGCCAGATGGACGCGAAGAAGGCAGACCGGGCCTTCCTCCATGCTTTCCCGTCCGTCGCTCGCCAGATCGCCGGGACGATCCGGGCGGAGCGGCACGCCCGACACCTCCCCGACGTGATCCGGTGCGCCGGATTCGAACCTCTGACCTTTGGTACCGGAAACCAACGCTCTATCCAACTGAGCTACGGGCGCGACGGTGAGCAAAGATACGGACGCCTCCATGCGGAGCAAGGGCCCGCGCGTTGCAAGACCGCGTGAACCGCTAGCGCCGGCCCTGCGGGACCGCCGGCGGCTGGACGGCGGCCTCCAGCGCCTTCTCGTTGATCTCGACCGGACGCTCGGCGCGCAGGCGCCGGATCAGGTCGGCCTCGGCGACGAACGGGGCCAGTGGCGAGGCCGCGTCCCCGGCCGCCTCGGTGCGCCGCTCGGCCACCCGGACGACGGCCCACGCGTCCCCGACCGACGCCAGCGTGGGCTCACCCAGCGGGGCCCCACGCAGCGCCGCCGCCAGCGACGGGACCGCGGCCAGAGCGCGCCCGGTGTGCTCCTCGTACCCAGGCCGCGACGGCGCGCTGGCCGGCGCGGCGCGCAACGCCCGGAGCCCCGCGTCCGCCTCGGCGCGGGTGGCGAACGGGACCAGCCAGTAGTCGGCCAGGGTCGTCTGGGGGGTCAGGCCCAGGTCGTCGGCGGCGCGGTCGAGGCGGGACGAGTCGACGGTGGCCGGCGCGTCGGCCCGGAGCTGCCCGCGGAGCAGGTCGGCCAGTCGGAGCCGGCGCATCCGGTCGATCTCCTGGCGGACCTCGGGGGCGTCGGCGAGCCCGCCGGCCTCGCCGGCCCGGGCCAGGGCCTCGTTCCGCAGAGCGCGGCCGAGCGAGGCGCCCGTTCGGTTGCGGGCCTCGCTGGCCGGCAGCACGTCGAGCCAGTCGACGTAGTCGGCGACGGTGAACACCTCTTGCCGGCCCCCGATCTCGAAGGTGGCGAGCGGCGTCTCGGGCCCGAACTCGTCCCGCAGCTCGACGATCTCGCGCGGCGTGAACGCCTCGCCGCCCTGCTGAGCGTCGGGCAACGGGTCTCCGCCGAGGTCCTCGATCGCCTGGGTCAGCGCGACCAGGGCGTCCCGGCTGACAGACACGTTGCGCTCGCCCATGAAGTCCCGGACGAACGTGTCCCCCTCCATCCGCCGCCGGCGGAGCCGGAGTTGGCTCTCGACGCCCTTGCGGCCGCGCGCGAACTCGTCCTCGGTCAGGACCGGGTTCCGGATCCGGTCGTCGACCGCGACGATGTGGATGCCGAGCCGGCTCTGGACCGGACGGGACACCTCACCGACGGGCGTCGCGAAGGCCGCCTCGGCGACGGCGTCGTCCAGCTGCCAGTAGCTGACCGCGCCGAGCAGGCCCGCCGTGGAGTCCCGGGTGCCGTACACGTCCCACGCCTCCTCCAGGAACGGCCGGCCGGCCGCGATCCGCTCGTACGACGCCTGGGCCGCCGCGGGGTCGGTGAAGTACAGCTGCCGGATCACGCGCTGCTCGCGGCTTAGCTGGAACGCTCGGCGGACGTCGTCCTCGTCGGGCACGGCCAGCGTGTCGAGCACGGACGTCTCGTAGAACCGGGCGCCCAAAAGCCGCCGCCGGGCGGTCCGGTCCTGGGCCGCGAACGTGCTGTCCCGGTCCAGCCCTTGCCGCTCCGCCTCGGCCCCCAAGAGGTACGCGTCGACGAGCGCGTCGAAGTGGCGCCGGCGCAGCGCCTCCGTGTCGTTCTGGCCCGTCGTGACCAGGTAGTCGATGTAGGACGTGATGAACGCGTCCTGCCGGATCTCCTGCCCGTCGACGGTCGCGAGCACGGGGTTCTCCTCCCCCCCACCGCAGGCGGAGAGACCGACCAGCAGGGCGACGACGACTCCCACCCAGACGCCGAGGCGGACGGACCGCCCCGGGCGAACGCCACGATCAGAAGTCAAAGCGGAGGTCGAACATGGTGGTCCCGCCGAGGTAGTCGAACGGAAGGTAGGCCACGTCCACGCCGACCGCGTAGCTCGCCACGCGCGCCTGGACGCCGCCGCCGAACGAGAAGTGGTTGTCGACGTTGTCGACGAACGCGTCCTGGTAGCCGGCCCGGAGCTCGAGCTTGGCCGCGCCGGCGTCGTAGCTCGCGATCCCGCCGAAGTCGGCGTTGAGCACGTTGTCGTTCGTCTGCTGGGCGTCGGCCATCACGCGGAGCTCGACGCCGGCCGCCCGGATCAGCGGGACGCTGGTCCCGAACCGGAACGAGAGCGGCATGTCCCACCCGTCCATCTCGAGCTCGGCCGTGACGTTCTCGTTGTTGCCCGACGTGGTCTGGTCGATGTCGATCGTCCGGCGCGCGTTGATGCCGCCCATCCGCATCTTGCTCCCGAAGTTCTGGATCGACGCCGCGATCACGACGCCGTTGAACCCGGTGTCGAGGCTGATCCCGAAGTCGGCCGCGACGCCGGTCGCGCTCATGTCCCAGATGGACTGGCGGACGACCTTGGCCGTCCCGCCGAAGTAGAACGCGTCGGTCAGCGGGCGCGCGTAGGTCACGCCGAAGCTGAAGTCGGAGGCCCCGAACGTGTCACCGGTCCCTTCGGGCTGGCGCTCCGTCCGGACCTCGTCGCGGCCGTACCCGACCGATGCCAAGCTGAGCCCGAGCACGCCGCCCCCCGACCCGACCGGGAGCGTGACGCCGGCCGCGTTGTAGCGGATGTCGGCGAGCCACTCGTGCTGGGTCAGGAACGCGTTCCCGTTGCCCCGGGCGTCGCGGCGCGCGGCCCCGGCGGGGTTCCAGAACAAGGCGTCGCCGCCGGTCGCCGTCGCCACGTAGGCGTGGCCGACCGACTGCCCGCGCGCGCCGGCGCCGAGCGTCAAGAACTGCGCGGCCGTCGTGCCGACGCGGTCCTGGGCGCCAGCCGGCACGACCAGCAGGGCGGCGGCGGCCGTGAGGCCGAGGGTGCGGAGCGTGGACAGCGAGAACATATCGGGGGCCCGGAGGGCGTGGAGGAATCGGTTCATTTGACCAGGGCCAACCGCCCGACGTATTCGCCGACGCCCGGGGCCTCGACGTGGTAGAGATAGATGCCGTACGCGACGTCCTCATTGCCGTCCGTCCGGAGGTTCCAGGGTTCGGCGCCGTCGCTGGCGACCCCGTCGTGCTCGATCGTCCGCACGAGCTCGCCGCGGATGGTAAAGATTCGGATCGTGCACGTCTGCGGGAGGTGGATAAACTGCACCTGGCGGTCGCCACGGCCCTCGATCTGGGTGCGGGGCTCGAAGATGGACGTCCCGATGTAGGGGTTGGGGACCACCGCGATCCGGTCCATCTCCTCCTGGGCGCGGTCGGCGTCGATGCCCGGCGCGCGCAGGGTGAACTGGAAGAAGTCCCCCTGGTAGAACGGACGGGTCTGCCCGATCCGGAGCACCGTGCCCGCCTCGGGCTCGCCGCCGGGGCTGCCGGTGAACGCGACGCGGTAGCGGTACCGACGGCCGGACCCGACTCGGGGGGCCTCCGCGATGACCAGCTCGTCGCCGGCCCCGAACACGCCGTCGCCGTCCACGTCGAGCGGCAGCAGGTCCACGAGCGTGTTCAGCGACGTGTTGACGGCGAACACCGGGATCGGCGTCCGCAAGAAGCCGAGGGCGCGCGGCGGGGTGTAGAGCGAGTCCGTTGGGTCGACCCAGCGGAGCTCGTAGTCCCACGGCGTCCGGGCCCCCTGGTTCGTCGTGTCGTCGCGCACCCGGGCCGTCCAACCCGCGTTGACGTCGCTCAGCCGCGACGGGTCGAGCGAGAAGGCCCGCTCGCCGTCGATCGTCCCCACGTACCCGGTCCGGCTCGGGTCGAGTTGGGCCGACGCCGGGTTGTTGATCTTGAACACGAACCCGTCGATCAGCGGGGTCACGTCCGAGATCCGCGTCCGGTCCAGGAGCACGTCGCCCGTCGACACGTCGGTGACGGTGTACGAGGTGGTCTCGTAGAACTCGCTGTTCTCCAAGAACTCCGACTGGAAGGTGATCCGGTACGCCGCGCCCGGGTCGAGCGCGTCGTTGCTGAGCACCTCGATGCCGCCGGACCCCGTCCCGATCCCCTGGGCGACGCGCGACAGGTCCTCGTTCGCGGCCCCCTCGACGAAGCCCGCGGCCGGAGCCCTGGGCGTCACGACGGCCCCGTTCTTGGAGACGCCGGTCAGCACCCCACCCTGGGTCACGCTGAAGTTGAACGTGTTCTCCTGCGGGTCGATGGCCGGCGCGTTCGGGTTGTCGGGGTCCTGGAACCCCCGGTCGTAGGCCACGAGCGCGTAGTAGTACGTGACGCCGTTCGTCACATCCTCGTCGACGTAGAAGAACTGGAGCCCGTTGTCGGTCCCCAAGCTGTACGAGGCGGAGCCCTCCAGCACCGGGACGTTGCCCCGGATGCCGTCCTTGAGGTCCCACTGCGCGATCGGCCGGTAGAACGTGGGCGTCCCGTCGGCGTCCGTCACCGAGCGCGCGTCGGTCAGGAGCGGGTCCGTGCCCTTGTAGAGCCGGAACCCCTCGAAGTCCTTCTCCTGGCTGAACCGGTCGAAGCTCGCGATCGCCAGCGTGTCCCAGCTCAGCACCACACGCCCGTCGCCCGGGACCGCGGTGAGCGTCGGGGTGAACGGGGGCTGGGCGAAGCTGTAATCGGCGTTGTAGATGTTCTGGGCCGTCCGGCGGTTCTTGAGGAAGTCGGCCTCGTTGGCCCCGAAGATCCAGGCCGTCGAGAAGAACGACGTCTCGTCGGGCGCTAGCGGGACCGGGCCCGAGACGAACAGCAGGAACGGCTCGATGTCGGCCTGGAAGTCGGCGGCCGGGGTGCCCAGCTCGAACTGGGCGTAGTTGATGATCCGGTCGAACAGCCAGGTGTCGCTCCGGAGGTTGTCGCCGTTCTCGTAGAACGGGCGCGTGCCCAGGTCGAACCCGGTCAGGCCCACCTGGTCCGACTCGTCCACGTCGAGCTCGTCGAAGTTGGGCTCGCCCGGCGTGGGGACCCCGTCGGACTCGCCGGTGTCCGGCCCGGGGTAGCCCAGGTCGAACGGGCCGAGCCCGTCCTGGCCGATGTCGTCGTTGACCGCCTCGCCGACGTCGAACCGGCCGTTGCCGTTGGCGTCGTCGTAGCCGACCCAGTCGAGGTTCTCGTCCCCGGTCCACCAGCGGCCGGCGGAGTAGGCCGGGCGGTCGGTGATCGGGCCGTAGGCCGTCTCGAACAGCGAGACGTTGTAGAGGGCCGACGCCGCGGCCAGGATCTGCTCCTGCCCGACGATGAGGGAGCCGGGGCCGCCGAACCGGAGCTCGTCGGTCATCCCGTCCTGGTCGTTGTCGAGGCCGTCGGCCTGGAGCGTCGGGCTTTCGAGGAACGCGAAGCCGGTGTAGCCGCAGTTGTACTGGCCGCCAGTGATCCGGGTGCAGAGGCCGTCCTGGTCCCAGCCGTAGGCCACGTCCTGGAGCGGGTCGAACGCCGCGTTCTCGTCGCCCTCCTCGGTCCCCAGACCGTAGTCCTGGGCTTGGGCGAAGTAGAGCCGGCTGTGGTCGTAGTCCCCGACGTTCGTGATCCGGTAGAGCAGGAACATCAGGTCCTCCGAGAGCACGTTGGCCCACTGGAAGATCCGGACCTTGGTCTGGACGCCGAGGCCGCCCGCCGTCGGGTCGCCCGCGATCGGGGTGAACACGCCGAACGGGCTGTACGGCGCGCCCGTCGCCGGGTCGACGCTGTACTCGAGGTCGCTGAGGTCGTCGATCACGTAGAACCCCTCCAGGTCCGCGTTGAAGACGCCCTTGCCGAAGAACCCGTCCCAGAAGCCGGCCCAGCCGGGGTCGTCCGGGTTGTCGAGGCGGTCGGGCCAGAACGACGGCCACGACGTCGGGTCGTCGGACAGCGCCGGGGTCGGCGTGCGGGCGCCCGTGATCGGGTCGATGCGGTTGGGGTTGTGGAAGCCCGGGAGCGGGAGCCAGCCCCAGATCTTCCCGTTCGGCCCCACGCGCAGGCCCGCCTCGCGGTAGTTGAGGATGACCGGGTTGAGCGTCGTGTCGCGCGTCGCGCCCGGGAAGTACTGCGGGTAGTCGGTCCGCTCGCCGGGGACCTGACCGGCGACCATCACGCCGACCCCGTCGATGTGGCGCCCGCCGACGCCGCGCGGCCACACGCCCCACGGCAGGTCGTTGTAGCGCGAGAGCTCGCCCTGGTTACGGAAGTTGGTCTCGATCAGGTTGCCGTCCAGGATCCCCCGCGCGATCGAGGTCTCCTGACCCCGGTAGTTCGACGGGATGTCGGAGCCCTGGGCGCTGGCAGAGGGCGCCAGCGCGGCGAGGGTGAGGGAGACGGCCGCGAGGCGGCGGAGGAGGATGCGCACGGGGGAGACGGTCAAGCGAGGGCGGCGCGCGGGGCGCTCAGCGAGGGTCACTTTAGTGAGGGTCACTAGAGAGCGAGGCGGAGGCCGAGGCTGACGCGGCGGGGGGAGCCGTAAAAGTCCTGGCGGTAGTAGAACTCGTCGAGCGAGTTGACACCTCCGACCTGGGTGTTCCGGAGCAGGAACAGGTTGATGGTCTCGTCGGCCCGGCCGGAGTCCTCGTAGACGTTCTGCTGGACGGTCGCGTCGAACAGGTTCTCGACCTGCAGGAACAGGCTCGCGTCGACGGGCAGGAACGAGGGCTTGTAGAACGCGCGCAGGTCGGTCACGACGGCCAGCGGGCGGTTCGCGTTGTTGGTCACCGGCGAGCGGACGAAGTTGCGAACCGTCGTGTACGGCGTCCCGCTCTCCAGCCGGCTGACGGCCGTGAACGAGGTCGCCGGGTTCGGGGCGTAGCTGATCGTCCCGTTCAGGATGTGGCGACGGTCCCAGTTGAGACGGATCAGCGAGAGCGTCGGCGCCAAGCCGTTCTGGGCGCGACCGAACGCCTCACCAGGGTCGGACGCCGTGCCCTGGGCGAACTGGAAGGTGTAGTCCAGCGTCCCGTTGAGCGCGCTCCGGCCCCGCTTGAACAGCGAGAGCGTGATCCCGCGCACGTTGCCGTAGTCGGTGTTGATCCAGCGGACGGCGAAGTTGCCGTTGGGGTCGCGGATGATCTCCTGGCCGACCAGGCTCCGGATGTCCTTGGCGAAGATGGTCACGTCGACCCCGATGTCCGACGTGAGCCCCTGCTGCAAGCCCAGCTCGAAGGCCAGCGTCCGCTCGGGCCGGAGGTTGGGGTTGCCGAACTGGGTCGTCGCCGACTGGGGGTTGACCTCGTACTCCGGGTTCGTGTAGAGGAGGCCGAAGTTGGGGATCTGGAAGAACAGGCCGGACGAGAACCGCATGACGCCCGTCGACGAGATCGGGAACGCGATACCGAACCGGGGGCTGACCTGGAACTCGACGTCGGCCTGCTCCCGGTTCACGAGCGAGTCGCCCGGGACATCCGGGTTCGGGATCCGCTCGAGGCCGGCCTGGGTCACGTCGATCGGGACGATGTAGTCCGGGTCGAAGTAGTCGAACCGGATGCCGGCGTTGATGATCATCCGGCCCAGCTCGATCTTGTCCTGGACGTAGCCGGCCAGCTCGGTCGGGTTGGTGAGCAGCTGGTTGTCGTTGTAGGGGCTCGGCGAGACACGCGGCCCCTCCGTCGGCGAGACCTCGATGCCGAAGTCCCGGTTGTCGATCCGGTGGCGGCGGACCTGGAAGCCCGTCTTCATCAGGTGGACCCGGTTGAGCTGGTGGGTGTAGCTCCCGACGACCGTCTGGGTCTCGGTCCGCTGGAAGACCGAGAACAGGTCGTTGCCGGCGACCTGGAACGCGTTCGCGCCGACCAGCGCGCCGTCCTCGGCCCGGACGTAGCGGGGGTCCGTGGGCTGGTCGTACAGCTGGATGTCCGTGTCGTCGAAGAGGTAGCTGTAGGACAGGTTGACGAAAGCGCTCCGCCCGATCGTGTACCGGAGCGCCGCGATGTGCGTGTGGTTGACGAAGTCCGTCTGGTTCAGCCCGCGCGGGACGTACTGGCGGTCGTGGTTGAACGGCGAGTACGTCCCGCCCTGGTAGAACCCGTCGTAGCTCAACCGGAGCGCGTTCGTGACGTCGAACGACAGGTTGCCGTTGAGCGATAGCCGCTCGGTCTTGTTCATCGGCACGAAGTCGCCGTCGCCGGTCGACTCCAGCGTCCATTGGTCCTGGGGCCGCGTCGAGTTGAGCCCGACCGACCGGTCGTCAGGCGAGAAGAGGTCGCGGCCGATGAAGTACGAGTTGTCGCCGAGGTAGCGCATCGACGTCTGGAAGCCCAGGCGCTGCTTCAGGATGGGCCCGCCGAAGGAGAGCTGGTAGTCCTGGAGGTTCGGGAACGCGGCGGCGTCGAGGTAGCTCACGCTCTCCGTCTGGAAGTCCGAGACCGACAGGCCCTCGCCGGGGCCGGCCGTCCGCGTGACGTAGTCCACCTCGCGGGTCGAGGCGAGCGAGCCGACGTAGCCGAGCGCCGTCGCCGACCACTCGTTCGGGACCCCCTTGGTCGTGATGTTGACGACGCCCGACAGGGCCTGGCCGTACTCGGCGTTGAACACGCCCGAGATCACCTCCAGGCTCTCGACCATGTTCTGCTCGACCTCGAACGACTGCTGCCCGTTGAACGAGTTGTTGATCGGGACGCCGTTGACCAGGTAGGCCACCTCGCCGATCCGGCCGCCGCGGAAGTGCCCGTCGCTGACGCCGGCCTGCAGGTTGATCGCGTCCTGGATGTTGACGATCGGGAGCGACTGCAGCTCGGCCGACTCGAGCACCGAGGTGGTCGTGGTCCGGGCGGGCTCGACGAGCGGCCGCTCGGCCCGGACGATGACCTCCTCGGTCCCGACCACCTCGTCGCGCAGCGTCACGTCGATCGTCGTGGTCCGGTCGACCTCGACCGACACGTTCTCGACGACGGTCGGGGTGTACCCGATGTACGAGGCCCGGAGCGTGTACGTCCCCGGCCGCACCTGGAGGATGAAGTAGTAGCCGTCGATGTCGGTCGAGGCCCCCTGCGAGGTGCCCTCGATGGCGACGCTCGCTCCGATGAGCGGGGTGCCAGAATTGTCGACGACGCGCCCGGCGATCTTGCCCAACGACTGGGCGGCGGTGGGCGCCGAGAGCAGCGTGAGTCCCAGCGCGAGCGCCAAGAGCGAGAACGAACGAACCATGGGGCGAGACCGGGCGGGCATGGGTATGGCGTTTACACTCTCCGAGTCGGGCCGCTCCACCGGGGGGCGCCCCTTGAATCAAAAGACGGCCGGGGGGTTGTTCCCCCCCGGCCGCTGGTCCGTTCCCCTAGCGGATGACGGTCATCCGGCGGGTCGCGGCGTAGTCACCGGCCGAGAGGCGGTAGACGTAGACGCCCGGCGCGAGGCCGGCCGTGTTGACCGAGACCGTGTGCGAGCCGGCGCCCACGACCTGGTCGTGGGCCGTCATCACGCGCTGGCCGAGCATGTTGAACACCTCGACCGTCGCGCGGCCCGGGGCGCCGAGCGAGAACGCGATGTCGGCGACGCCCGCGGCCGGGTTCGGCGCGCTCTGGCCGAGCGCGAACCCGTCGCGCTCGGTGCCGTCCTCGACGGCGACCGTGCTCTGGAGGTCGCGGCCAGCGATGGCGTACACCTCCCACTGGGCCGGCGTCTGGTACCACTGGTTGGTCACGTTCGGCTTGACCGAGAACACGATCTGGCTCTCGCGCTGGCCCGTGGCGTCGGCGTCGTTGAGCGACATCGAGAACGGGATGAGCTGGAGCTCCGTCGCGCTCGGGACCGGCAGGAGCTCGTCGCCTTCGGCCGTGTTCTGGAGCTGGTCCATCGGCAGGAGCGTCAGGAACTTCCAGCCCGTGTCGGTCCGCTCGACGACGGTCGCGTCGGCGATCTCGTCGTCGAGGCTGAAGCCGACGAACGTGCTCGACCCGACCACGTCGCCGGTGCTGTTGGCCAGGCCGGCGATCCGAACCTGGTAGTCCGGCTCGTCGCCGCGGTTCATGTTCGTGTGCCGCGAGCCGACCAGGGCGTCGCCCCCGTCGGTCTCACGGACGTCGTAGTGACCGATCTCGAGCTCGATCGAGTCGTAGAGGTAGGTCGTCCCACCGCCTTCGAACTCGGGCGCGAACACGACGTCCTCGTCGGTGACCTCGCCGTAGATGAACCACTCGTTGAGATCGGTGTAGCCGATCTTGATCGTGGCCGAGAGGTCCTCGTCGGTGGGCGTGACCGCCCCCTCCGTGACCGTCCGGTGGCTCGAGTCGAACACGAAGACCGGCTGGTCGTCCGGGAACGCGTCGTCGGAGGCGACCCCGTTGCTCACCGCGTCGAAGAGGGCGTCCGCCTCGGCGGTCGTCAGGCCGCGGATGTAGGCCTGCTGCTCGAGGTTGACGTTGGAGACGCTCCCCTTGCTGCTCGACACGTCCGGGTTCTCGACGCCGAACTGGCTGAGCGTCGTGACGGCGTAGTACACCTGGGGGGTGCCCAGCGACGGGTGCGGGCTCTCGTAGCGGTGGACGAGCTCGGTCGGGTCGCCGACGGCGATCCGGTCCAGCAGGACCACGTCGTCCGCGCCGACGTCGGTGATCGGCGACAGGCTGGCGTAGACGTTGTAGCCGCCGGCCCCGTCGATCTCGCCCCAGCTGATGCGGTTGACGTCGCCGTCGGCCGAGAAGCTCACGCCGCTCATGGCCGTCGGCAAGCCGGTCGCGCCACCGAGGTCGGTGCTGCTGCCGCCGATGTAGACGTCGTCGAGGTAGATCGGGCCCTTCGCGACCTCACCCGCGCTGTCCCAGAACGGGCCGATCCGGTAGAGCTTGTCCCACTGGAACTCCTGGAAGAGCGGGTCGTCGGTGCCCGGCGTGATGCTGCCGACCTCGCCGATGCCGAACCCGCCGGTGCTCCAGGCGCCCGTGTAGCGCCAGCGCTCGGCGCCGTCCATCAGGAGGCTGTCGGCGCGGGCCGCCTCGAGGGCCGCGTAGGTCGCCGGCGGGAGCGGGATGGCCACGTCGTGCCACATGTCGTCGTGGAGCTCGGCGGGGATGGGCCAGATCAGGCGCATCAGGTAGTCGGCGTCGCCGCCGGCCTCGGCGTCGGCCCGCGAGATCCCGCTGTCGTTGGTCACGTCGTTGAGCATGATCGAGACCGTCGCGCCCGCGTTGTTGGGTCGGAGAGGATCCGGAAAAAGAGCGTGTCGCTCTCGCCGTAGGTCTCACCGACGAACGAGGTCGCGTCGACGCCCTCGGTCCGCGACCACGCGAAGCCGCTCTCGGCCCAGCCGCCCTCGTTGAACTTGACGACCTTGTTGCCCGCCACCAGCGGGTCGTTGACCGTCGAGCCGGACTCGACGTTGGGGACGAGCACGTTGGTGCCGTCCACGAAGAAGATGAACTCGTCGCCCAAGGGCTGGGCCTGGGCGAAGGCGGCCGGGCTGGCGACGCAGAAGAGGAGCAGAGCAGCCCAGAGGGGTGTAGCAGTGCGCATGGAGTCGGGGAAGGAGGGAGACGGCAGCGGGGGGCCGCTGGTGAGAGCTTGAGGCGGCTTGAAACCGCTTCCTGAAAAGCTTTTCACGTCCAAAGGTAACTCAATCGTGAACCCGGGCAAGAGACGGCAAGGATTTGTGGACCAGACGAATATGGACCCCCAGGTCACTACGGGGACCGTCGTCCCGGGCCGCCGTGCCTCCAGTTCGTTGGTTCCTGAAGGGCTAGGCCCGCGGCACGTCGGCCGATCGTACGGTCGCAGCCTCGCCCGCCTCTCCCCGACCCGGCCCCGGCGGCCTCGGTCGCCGCGCGAGGCGCCCCGGTCCCGGGCCAGACCGTCGCGGGAGAAACCGCCGGGGCTCCCCCCCAATGCCCGAGGCGGAGACCCGGCGCCGTCACGCGGAGCCCCCACAACCGAGGGGCGCCAGGCGGTCTCGCCTGGCCCCCCCGCCTGTCGGACGACGAGGGGGCCCCGGTCAACCGAGCCGGTTAGCGGACGACCGTCATCCGCCGCGTGGCGACGTAGTCGCCGGCCGTGAGCCGGTACACGTAGACGCCCGACGCCAGGCCCCGCGTGTCGACCGTCACCGAGTGCGAGCCGGCGCCGTACGTCCCGTCGGCGACCGTGGTCACGCGCTGGCCGAGCGCGTTGAACACGTCGATCCGGGCCGAGCCGGCGGTGCCGAGGTCGAACGCGATCCGGGCGGAGCCGGCGACCGGGTTCGGCGCCGTCTGCGCCAGGGCGAACCCGTCGCGGGGCGTCCCGTTCTCGGCGGCCGTGCCCATCACGTCCAGACCCGCCATGGCGACCGTCTCCCACATGGCCGGCGTGTTCCACCACTGGTCGGTCACGGTGGGCTTGATCGACCAGACGATCTGGTCCTCGCGCTGGCCGCCGTCGGCGTCGTTGAGCGAGATGATGAACGGGATCATCTGGATCTCGTCGCGGGCCGGGACCGGCATGAAGACGTCGCCCTCGGTCGTGTTCTGGATGGCGTCGAGCGGCAGCAACGTCAGGAACTTCCAGCCGGTGTCGGTCACCTCAACGGCCGTCGAGTTGGCCAGGTCGGTGTCGAGGCTCCAGCCGACCCAGGTGCTCGTCCGGGCGATGTCGCCGGCGGCGTCCGTGAACGCCGTCATCCGCATCCCGTAGTCGGGCTCCTCGCCTCGCTCCATGTCCTGGTGCGGCGATCCGACCAGGATCCCGCCTCCATCGGTCTCGCGGACGTCGTAGTGGCCGAAGACGATCTCGGCCGAGTCGTACAGGTACGACGTCCCCCCGGTCACGTTCTCGCCGCCGAACGTGACCTGGTCGTCCGTGATCTCGCCGTAGATGTACATCTCGTTGAGGTCGCTGTAGCCGATCATGAACCGGCCCGAGAGGTCGTCGTCGCTGGGCAGGTCCGCGGTCGAGGTGCCGTCGCCGGCCGAGCGGTGCGACGAGTCCAAGACGAACACCGGCTGGTCGGCCGGGAAGTTGGCGCTCGAGGCGACCCCGTTGCTCACGTCGTCGAACAGCCCGTCGGCCTGGTCGGCGGTGAGCTGGCGGATGTAGGCCTTCTGCGCCAGGTTCGGGTTGGCGATCTCGCTCGTGCTGCTGGTCACGTCCGGGTTCTCGACGCCGAACGCGCTCAGGCTCGTGACGGCGTAGTACAGGGGGGCGTTGCCGAGCGACGGGTGCGGCACCTCGTAGCGGTGGCGGAGCTCGGTCTCCTCGCCGAACCCGACGCTCTTGAGCCGGACGACGCCGTCGGCGCTCACGTCCGTGATCGGGCTCTGGCTCGCGTAGACGTTGTAGCCGCCGAACGCGCCGGTGTCCTCCCAGTCGACGACGTTGACCGGGCCGTCGGCGGTGAACGTCACGCCGCTCATGGCCGCCGGGGCGGCCGAGGCGGCCCCCAGGTCGGTGTCGGGGCCGCCGATGTAGACGTCGTCGAGGTAGATCGGGCCGCCGCCGACGGGGTTGTCCCAGACGGGGCCGAACTTGTAGAGGGCGTCCCACTCGAACTCGCGGAAGAGCGGGTCGTCGGTGCCGGGGTCGGTGCCGCCGACCAGCCCGATCCCGTAGCCGCCGGCGGTCCAGGCGCCGGTGTACTGCCAGTTCGCGGCCGCGTCGTCCAGGTCGCCGTTGGCGCGGGCCTCTTCGAGCGCCGCGTAGGTGGCCGGCGGCAGCGGGATGGCGAGGTCGTGCCACATGCCGTCGTGGAGCTCCGGCGGGATGGCCCACTGGAGCCGCATCTCGTGGTCGGCCGTGGCCGTGCCCGCCTCGATGTCCTCGCGGCTGGCGTTGCTCCCGTCGGTCTTGTCGGTGAACCACAGCTGGACCATGCCCTGGAGCGCGTTCTCGGGCGACGACCACAGCCGGAGGTAGAGCGTGTCGCTCTCGCCGTAGGTCTCGCCGACCAGCCCGCTCGCGTCGACGCCGGTCGAGCGCTCCCACGCGAACCCGCGGTGGGTGTAGGCCCCGGCGTTGAACCGGGCCACCTTGTTGCCCGAGGCGGGGTCGGCCGGGTCGTTGACGACGCTGGCCTCGGAGGTCGGGACCATCACGTTGGTCCCGTCGACGAAGAAGATGAACTCGTCACCGAGCGACTGGGCCACGGCCGCCGGAGCGGCGACAGCGAGCAGGAGCAGGGCCGTCCATCGGAGAGTAGCAGACGTCATGGTGCGCAGGGGGCAGGGAGACCACAAGGGCCTCACCGCGCGGCACACGCCGGAGGCCCGTTAACAATGGTGAAGATAATGTGGCGCCGTCCCGCCGCAACCTCTTTGTCCTCCTGGCTGGAAACCCGTCCCCCACCGCCTTTCTAAACCTCCCCTTGCAGTGGACGTAGACGCCCGGGGCAGCCGATCGGCGCCCGCCTAGCGCGCGACCGACAGCGGTCGGGACGCCGTCCCCTCGTCGGTGTCCAGCACGCAGGTGTACACGCCCGGCGCGAGGTCGCGGAGCGGCAGCGTCACGGACCGCTCGGCGCCGGCCGCCCCGCCCGCCTCGGCGACGCGGACCAGCCGGCCCAGGGCGTCGAACAGGCGGACCGTCGCCGGGCCCGGCCGGCTCAGCCGGAACGACACGACCGCCCGGTCGGCCGCGGGGTTGGGCGCCACCCGGAGCCCGAGGTCGCCCGCCTCGGGCGCGGCGTCGGACGAGGTGGCGCCGAGCGCGACGAACGTGAGCCGGTTGAGCGAGAACCCGCCGCTCCGGAAGTCGAGCCGCAGCACGCGCCGCCCGGCCTCCAGGTCGACCTCACCCAGCGTCACGCTCCGAAACGTGACGTCGCCGCCGGTCGGCGGCACGGGGACGTCCCCGAGCAGGTCCGCGCCGTCGACCGACAGCCGGAGCCGCCCCCCGACGCCGCCGGCCGCGCGCGCGACGACCCGGTACCGGCCGGTCTGGGCCACGTCGACCGTGTAGCGGGTCCACTCGCGCGCGCTCAGGTCCGTCACGTCAAACCCCCCGCCCGAGTCCCGGGACGACCGGACGTCGACGCCGTCGTCCAGGCGGATGCCCCCGCCCGTGTTCGCGTCGGTAAAGTCCGAGTAGGCCGCGCCGTCGCCGCCCAGGTCGTAGTGCTCGGCCTCGACGACGCCCGGGATCGTGGCCGGCCGCATCAGGAACGGCCAGGCGCTGCCCTCGGGGCACCCCGCCCCCACCGTCACCGAGGCGGGGGCGCTCAGGCTCGTGAACCCGGCCCCGTCCGTCGCTCGGGCGCGGACGGTGTAGCACCCGTCGGCGACGTGGTCCACGTCGAGCGTGTAGGGCTCGTCGGTGACCGTGCCCAGGACGCCGTCGCCCTGGAGGAACTCGACCGACTCGACCCCGTCGCGGTCGCTCGCCGTCGCCGAGAGCGCGACCGTGCTGCCCGCCTCGGGCGTCGGGTCGGCCAGGTCGCCCAGCGTCACGTCCGGGGCCGCGTCGGCGTCCTGGTAGACGCGGACGTAGTCGACCTCCATCGTCTGGGGGAAGACCGTCGTCTCGTCCGGGTAGCCCGGCCACTGGCCCCCGACGGCCACGTTGAGCAGCAGGTGGAACGGCTGGTCGAACGGGGCCGGGTACCCGGCGCTCCCCGAGTACCAGTAGCTCTGCCGCTGGTACACCTCGCCGTCGACCAACCAACGGATCTCGCGGGGCTCCCACTCGACGGCGAACGTGTGGAAGTCTTGGTCGAAGGTCCCCGAGGCCAGGTCGTCGTGGTCGCCAGAGTAGCAGTGGCCCTGGACGCCGCCCCGGTTGGCGCGGCACGGCGTGTAGGTGCCGCCGCCGTAGTGGATCGTCCCGTAGACCCGGTCGGTGTCGTGGCCGAGGTACTCCATGATGTCGATCTCGCCGCTGAACGGCCACCCGCCGTAGGGCGAGTCCGAGGCCAGCATCCAGAACGCGGGCCAGATCCCCTGGCCGGCGGGCAGCTTGATCCGCGCCTCGATCCGGCCGTACGTCCACGACGCCTGGCCCCGGGTGACCAGCCGGGCCGACGTGTAGGCGTTGCCCTGGTAGCTCTCCTCGCGCGCCTCGATCACCAGCCGGCCGTCCTCGACGCGGGCGTTCTCGGGCCGGTCGGTGTAGTGCTGGCTCTCCTGGTTGCCCCAGCCGTTCCCGCCGATGTCGTAGTCCCACTTGGCCGGGTCGGGCGCCCCGTCCGTGTCGAACTCGTCGGCCCAGACGACCTGCCAGTCCTGGGCCCGGGCGGTGCCGGCGGCGACGAGCAGGCCAGCGAGGAGAAGGAGACGCGTCATCGTAGCAGAGGGGTTAGTCGGCCGGGTCGAAGGTGAGACGCCCGAGGTCGAAGCCGCCTTCGCGGATCCAGACGCGGACCGTGTGGGGGCCCGCGCCGACAACGTGCGCGCCCAGGTCCAGGGTCCCCCAGGCGTCGCCCGAGGCGGGCACGGCGGCCTCGCCCCACGGCTCGCCGTCGACGGTCAGCGCGACCCGGCCGGGGCCGCCCGTCGTGGTCAGGGCCGCGCGGAACCGGCCGCCCTGGGGCACGCGGACCGAGTACTGGAGCCACTCGCCCGCCTCGGTCCACCCGACGCGGTAGCCCGGGCCGCCCGCGATCTCGCTCCGCGCGATGTCGACGCCGTCGTTCCGGTAGACGCCGCCCTCGTTGGCCAGGCCCGGCGTGCCCCGCTCGTTTTTCGAGCGCGCGTCGTGGTAGCCGACCCCGTCGGCACCCAGGTCGTAGTCGACGGCGTCGATCGCGCCGGGCAAGGTGTGCGTGGCGTAGGGCGCCGCGAGCGTGGCCCAGGCCGGGTCGAACAGCGACCACAGCACGTCCGGGCGGAAGGCTGTCGAGTCGATGTGGAGCGCGGCCGCCTGGGCGAGCAGGGCCGCCTCGGCCGTCGCGCGGTCGGGCTTGGGGGCCTCACCCCGCCAGTAGCGGACCAGGCCCCGGTAGCCCGGTCGCATCGGGGCCGAGAGCGGGCTCGTGACCGTCTCGATCTTCTTGTGCGTCCACCAGTTCCACCCGATCCCGTTCTCGACGGCCCAGGTCGCGACCTCGTGGAACCAGTCGTTCGAGTTCTCGCCCGTCTCGCCCAGCCACAGCGGGACGCCGGTCGAGTCGCGCAGCTCGACGAACCGCTCCATGTCGGCCGCCTCGGTCGGGCTCCAGTACTTGTGGAAGGACCAGACCATGTTGTCGTCGAACGCCGGCGTCAGCCCGTCGAAGTAGTTGGCGAAAAAGTCCCCCTCGATAAACAGCACGTGGTGCGGGTCGATCGCGCGGACGGCGTCGCGCAGGCGGACGTAGAACGCCCGCATCGCGGGCCGCATCGACGGGTCCGGCAGGACGGGCTCGTTGAGGAAGTCGTACCCGACCACGTTCCGGTCGTCGCGGTAGCGTCGCGCGATCTCCTCCCAGATGTGGACCGTCAGGTCTTGGTTCGCTTGCGCGTCCGGCCCGACCCACAGCTCGGCCGTCCCGTGAGCGTCGGCGATGTTGTGGGGGCTCTGCCCGCCCGGCGCCGCGTGCATGTCGAAGACGACCGGCAGCCCGGCCGTGCGGCACCACCCGAGGAACCGGTCGACAAGGGCGAACCCGTCCTCGTCGAACGCGCCGGCCTGGTCGTCCCAGAGCACGTCGTAGTGGAACGGCAGGCGGACGTGGTCATAGCCCCAGTCGGCCAGCTTCTGGACGTCTTGCTGGCGGACGTAGTTGTCGCGGTAGAGCGCGAAGTAGCGGTCGGCCCCCTCCTCCCCGGCCACGTCGACCGCCTGCTCGCGGATGGTCGTCGGCGAGCCGTGGCCGGGGACCCGGAGCATGTAGCCCTCGGGCATCAGCCAGCCGCCCAGCCCCATCCCGCGCAGCACCGCCGGCTGCCCGTCGGGCCCGACGAGCCGGGCGCCCTGGGTGTGGAAATAGCCGTCCTGGGCATGGGCAGAAAGCGCCAGCAGCAGGACGAGACAGGCGGAGACGGCGCGCATGGGGTTACTCGGAGACCTCGAACGGGGCGACCATCCCGCCGACCTGGACCTCGAACGCGCCGGGCTCGACGACGTAGGCCCCTTCGCGGCCGACGAACGCCAGGTCCTGGACCGGGATCGAGAACGAGACCGTCCGCCGCTCGCCCGGCGCCAGCGTCAGCTTCTCGAAGGCGCGGAGCCGCCGGACCGGCGGCTCGACGGACGCCACCAGGTCGCGGACGAACACCATCACGACCTCGTCCCCCTCCCGGTCGCCCGTGTTGGCGACCTCGACCGAGACCTCGACCGCCCCGGCGACTCCGGCGACGGGGCTGCCGAGGCGGAGGCCCGTGGTCTCGAACGTGGTGTACGAGAGGCCGTGGCCGAACGGCCACTGCGGGTCGAACCCGGCCGGGCCCGACACGTCGGCCGCGGTGTGGTCGTACGTCAGGAGCGCGTTGGCGTAGCGAGGGTAGGTGAACGGCAACCGGCCGCTCGGGGTGACCGTCCCGGCCAGCACGTCGGCGATGGCGTCGCCCGCGTAGGGGCCCGTCTGGTAGCCCAGCACGACGGCCGCGGCGCCCTCGATCGCTTGGCGGACGAGGAGCGGGCGGTTCTCCAGCAACACGACGACGGTCGGCGTGCCGGTTGCAATAACGGCCCGCGCGAGCGCGACCTGGGCCGCCGGCATCTCCAGCGTCTCGATGTCGCCGGGCTGCTCGGTGCTCGGCCACTCGCCCAGCACGACCACGGCCACGTCCGCCTCGGTGGCCCCGGCGACGGCCGCGCCGAGGTCGAGCGGCTCGGTCAGCGTCGCGCCCGGCGCGTAGGTCACCGCCCCCAGGCCGGCGTGGTCGCGGAGCGACGTCAGGACCGTCCGGACCGTGTCGGGGTACATCCCGCGGACGGTCCCCTGCCACGAGTACGTCCACGACCCGTGCTGGACGACGGCGTCGTCGGCCGCCGGGCCGGTCACGAACACGTCGGCGCCCGGGGCCAGCGGCAGCGTCCCGTCGTTGTCGAGCAGCGTGATCGCCTCCTCCGCCGCGCGGCGGCTGACGGCGCGCGAGGCCGGGCTCCCGACCTCGGCCACCAGCGACGCCGTCGGGTACGGGTCCTCGAACAGCCCGAGGTCGACCTTGAGGCGGAGGATCCGGCGGACCGACTCGTCGATCCGGCTCTCGGGCACCTCGCCGTCGCGGACGAGCGCCAGCAGGTGGTCGGTGAACGACAGGGTGTAGGGGACCATGCTGAGGTCGACCCCGGCCATCACGGCCATCTTGGTCGCTTGGCGCTCGTCGGCCGCGACGTGGTGGTGGGTCACCAGCTTCTCGATGTCGGCCCAGTCGGTCACGACGACGCCCTCGAACCCGATCTCGTCGCGCAGGACCTCGGTCAGCACGACGGGGTCGCCGTGGACCGGGACGCCGTTGATCGAGCCCGAGTTGACCATGAGCGTCTTGAGGCCGGCGTCCTCGATGGCGGCGCGGAACGGGGCCAGGAAGTACTCGCGCTGGACGTGCTCCGGGATCCAGGCCGGCGTCCGGTCGCGGCCCGAGTTCGGGACGCTGTAGCCGTAGAAGTGCTTGCCGCTCGCGGCGACCCGGCCGAGCGCGCCGACGTCGTCGCCCTGGAGCCCCTCGACCGTCGCCACGCCCATCCGGGTGACCAGCAGGACGTCCTCGCCGAACGTCTCGAAGAACCGGCTCCACAGCGGCTGCCGGCCCAGGTCGAAGACCGGCGCGAAGTTCCACGGGATGCCGCTCGCCCGCATGTCGCGCGCCGTGATCCGCCCGGCCTCACGGGCCAGCTCGGGGTCCCAGGTCGCGGCCAGGGCCAGGTTGTGCGGGAAGACGGTCGCCCCCTGCATGTAGTGGTGCCCGTGGACGGCGTCGATCCCGTACAGGACCGGGATCCCGGTCCGCCGCCGGGCCGCCGCGTCCTGGACGGCCGTGACGACCTCGGCCCAGTGCTCCGGTGTGAAGGCGACGTCCCAGACGTTGAGGATCGAGCCCACGTGGCGCCCGACGACCGCCTCCTCCAGCTTGCCGAGGTCGAGCGTGTGGGCCGAGGTGTCGGTCGCGACGGTCGCCGAGACGGCCTGCAACGTGAGTTGGGTCATCTCGCCCACCTTCTCTTCCAGCGTCATGTCACGCAGGAGGGCCTCGACGCGCGACGCGCGCTGGGCGTCGGTCTGGGCCACGGCCGGCAGAGCGGCTGCGGTGGCGAAGAGGAGCAGGAGCGCGCGAGAAAAGCTTTTCACAAACGTGACGTAGGATCAGGAGTAGGCGCCGGCAACGGCGGGGTCGAGTCGCGGACGACGATCTCGGTGGGGAGTTGGACCGGGGAGAGCGGCTGCTCGTCCCCCCCGATCCGGGCGACCAGCCGCTCGATCGCGGCCAGCCCTATCTCGCGGACCGGGACGTGGACCGTCGTCAAGGTCGGCGACGACATCCGGGCGAGCAGGCTGTCGTCGAACCCGGCCAGGGCGATGTCCTCCGGGACGCTGAGCCCGGCGTCGCGGAGCGCGCTCTGGACTCCGTAGGCCGACAAGTCGTTGGCGGCGAACAGCGCGGTCGGTCGGGGGTCGAGGGCCAGGAGCGCGGGGACCGCCTGGACGCCCGAGTCGAGCGTGAAGTCGCCCGGGAGCACCAGCGCCGGGTCGAACGCGATCCCGTGGGCCTGGAGCGTCGAGCGGTACCCGTCGAGCCGGCGGAGGGCGTCGTAGGACGAGGGCGGGCCCGACAGGAACGCGATCCGCCGGTGGCCCTGCGCGATCAGGTGCTCCGTCATCTGGACGGCCCCGTCGCGGTTGTCGAAGTTGAACGACTCCGTCTCGTCCTGGTCCACCTCGGTGTTGACGAACTGGATGGGCATGCCGGCCGGGAGCCACCCGCGGACGGTCCGCGCCGGGATCTCGGTCGACATCACGATGAGCCCGTCGACGCGCCGGTTGAGCCCGCTGATGACGGCCCGGAACTCGGTCAGGCTCCGGTGCGACGACGACACGATGAGGTAGTACCCGTTCTCGCTCGTGTAGCGGTCGATCCCGTGGAGGAAGTCCGAGAAGAACTCGCCGGCGATGTAGGGCAGGAGCACGCCGATGCCCCCCGTGCTCTGGCCGAGCAGGCTCCGGGCGGCCGGGTTGGGGACGTAGTCGAGGTCGCGGGCCGCGGCCACGACGCGCTTGCGCTTCTCCTCGTCCACGGCCGCCGAATTGTTGAGGACGCGGGAGACCGTCGAGATCGACACTCGAGCGCGCCGGGCGACGTCACGGATCGTAGGGACCATGCACGCAGCCGGGCTCGCTAGTTTGACACCTTTGCGTCAAGCTACACGGCCGCCCCCCACCGGTGCAACCGACTCCGCCTCCCCCCTCCCGCGCCCGGTCGGTCCTGTTCGCGGCCGTCGCGGTCGCCCTGCCCCTGCTGGCGTTCCTGCTCGTCGAGGGCGCGCTGCGGCTGGCCGGCGTCGGCGAGGCGCGGCGGGACCCGTTCCAGCCCGTCCCCGGCCACCCCGCCTCGGTCGCGCTGTCGCCCGACTTCGGGGCCCAGTTTTTCCGGGGGTTCCGGCCGGGCGTCGCCTTCGACCCCCTCGACGCGCGCAAGGCCAGCGGCGCCGTCCGGGTGGTCGCGATGGGCGGCTCGACCACGGCCGGCTTCCCCTACCAGTTCGCCTACGCGTTCCCCGCGCGCCTGGAGGACCGGCTGGCCGCCGCCCTCCCCGGCCGCCACGTCGAGGTGGCCAACGTCGGCATGACGGCGACCAACAGCTACACCGTCTGGGCCCTGGCGCCGGCCGTCGCCGCCCAGCGGCCCGACGCGGTCGTGATCTACGCGGGCCACAACGAGTACTACGGGGCCTACGGCACGGGCGGGACCGAGGGGGCGGGCGGGACGTCGGTCCCGCTCAAGCGCTTCCGGATCGGGGCCGGGCGGTGGGGGCTGGTCAGCGGCCTGACCGACCTGCTGGGCTCGGGCGAGCCCGACGGCGGGTCGCGGACGATGATGGCCCGGGTCGTCCGCGACGCCGCGATCACGCGCGACGGCGAGACGTTCCGGGCGGGCGTCGAGCAGTACCGGGCCAACCTCGGCGACGCGCTCGACACCTTCCGCCAGGCCGGCGTCCCGGTGTTCCTGGCCACGCTCGCCTCGAACCTGGCCGACCAGCCGCCGCTGGGCGACGAGGCCGAGGCGGCCCAGGCGTTCGAGCGCGGACGCGACCTGCTCGCTCGGGGCGACACGGCCGCCGCCCGGGCGGCCTTCCTCGACGCCAAGGAGGCCGACGGCCTGCGCTTCCGCGCGCCCGAGGCCATGAACGAGGTCGTCCGCGAGCTGGCCCAGCGCGACGGGGTCACCCTGGTCGACGTCCAGGCCCGGCTCCGGGACGCCAGTCCGGGCGGGCTCGAAGGGGCCACGCTGTTCTCGGACCACCTCCACCCCAACGCCCGGGGCTACGCGCTCATGGCCGACGCGTTCGTCCAGGCGATGCGGGCGGGACTACCCGCGATGCGCGGCGCGCCCGACCCCGGCCCGGCCCCGTTCGTCATCGACCCCGTCGAGGAGGGCGTCTCGCGCCTCCAGCTGGCCGTGCTGACCAGCGGCTACCCGTTCCGCAAGGACCGGACGCCGGCCCAGGCCGAAGCCGACGCCCGGGCCCAGGCCCGAGCGATGGTCGAGGCCGGCGGGTACTCGGCCATCGCGGCGCGCGTGGCGGTCGAGAACGTCCCGATCCTGACGGCCCTGGACGGCGCCGTCCGCCAGGCGCGCGCCCAGGGCGACACGTCGGCCGTGCTCCGACTCTACGGCGGGCTGCTCCCGTGGCAGCCGTTCAACGGGTCGCTGATGGAGCAGGCGGTCGGCTACGCCCTGGCCGACCCGGCCTTCGACGACCAGACAGCCCCGCTCGCGCGCTACGCCTCTACCCACCACAGCGGCGCGTTCAGCCTCAACGCCCTGGCGGCGCTCGCCTTGCGCCGGGGCGACCTCGGCAGCGCCGACGTCCTGCTGGCCGAGGCCGAGCGGGCCGAGCGGGACTCGCCTGAGATGCTGTTCAACCGGGCCCGCCTGTTGGTCCTCCAGGGCGACACGACGGGCGCGCGCGGCTACTTCGAGCGCTACCAAGCGGCGCGGACGCCCTAACGGGACGCCCTGTCTAGTCAGAACGGCCCCGCGCGAGCGGTGAGCGGGGACGGCACCGGGTCGTGGGTCCAGGGCGGCCCTCCGCGACGGCAGGTCCCCCGACGCGCCGTCGGGCCGGCGGCGCCTGGAGACGGGGTCAAGGCGTGGGGCTCGCGGCGGTCCGGATTGTCGGCCGGTCTCGCTCGCCGCCCTCGTCGGCCGGACCGAGGCCCCGCCCGGACGCCGCTCCCTGCCCGCTCGCCCGCCTCGGCGACGGGCCCGAGGTGGACGGAGCGAACGGGAATCCACTGATCCGCGGGCCTGGGGCGCACAGTAGATTGACAGCGCTGAAAACCTTTTCGAGCCCCCATGCGCGTCGCCCTCCTCTTTGCCGCCCTCACCTTCGTCCCGGCCGCGGCCCAGGTCGGAGGCGACGTGCTCGTGTTCTCGCGGACGACGGGCTTCCGCCACGAGTCGATCGCGGCCGGCATCGCCGCGGTCCGGGCGCTCGGCGCCGAGCACGGGTTCGACGTCACGGCGACCGAGGACCCCTCCGTGTTCTCCGACGTGGGGCTGGCCGGCGTCGACGCCGTCGTGTTCCTCGAACACCACCGGCGACGTGCTCGCGGCCGACCAGCAGGCGGCGTTCGAGCGCTACATCCAGGCCGGCGGCGGCTTCCTGGGCGTCCACGCGGCGGCCGACACCGAGTACGACTGGCCGTGGTACGGCGGGCTCGTCGGGGCCTACTTCGAGAGCCACCCGCCGGGCACGCCCAGCGCCGTCGTCAAGGTGGCCGACCGGGTCCACCCGGCGACGGCCGACCTGCCGGCGTCGTGGGCGCGGACCGACGAGTGGTACAACTTCCGCACCAACCCGCGCGGCGACGTCCACGTCTTGGCCACGCTCGACGAGACGACGTACCAGGGGGGACGATGCCGGGCGACCACCCGATCGCGTGGTGCCAGCCCTACGACGGCGGGCGGTCGTTCTACACGGCCGGCGGCCACACGTCGGCCTCGTTCTCGGACGCGCAGTACCGGGCCCACCTGTACGGCGCGCTGGCGTGGGCGGCCGGCTGGGTGCCGGGCGACTGCACGGCGACCATCGAGACCAGCTGGGAGCGGACGGTCCTGGACGGCGACGTGAGCGACCCGATCGAGCTCGCCGTGGCCCCCAACGGCTACGTGTTCTTCGTCGAGCGGAACGGGGCGCTCAAGGTGTGGGACCCGGCCGACGGCGGCCACACGCACCTGATGGCGACGCTGCCGGTCACGACGAGCTACGAGGACGGCCTGCTCGGCATCACGCTCGACCCCGACTTCGCCCAGAACGGCTGGGCCTACCTCTACTACTCGCCGGCCGGGACCGAGTCCGTCCAGCGCGTCTCCCGGTTCACGATCACCGGCGAGTCCATCGACCTCGGCAGCGAGGCGGTCCTGCTCACGGTCCGCGACCGACCGGGACCAGGGCGGCCACTCGGGCGGCTCGCTCACGTTCGGGCCCGACGGGCTCCTCTACATCGCGACCGGCGACGACGCCGACCCGTTCGACTCGTCGGGCTACACGCCCATCGACGAGCGCCCGGGCCGGGAGTCGTGGGACGCCCAGCGGACGTCGGGCAACCCGTTCGACCTGCGGGGCAAGGTCCTGCGGATCCGGCCGATGCCCGACGGGACGGCCGAGATCCCGGACGGGCAACCTGTTCCCGGCCGACGGCTCGGCCGGGCGCCCCGAGGTCTTCGCGATGGGCGTCCGCAACCCGTTCCGCCTGAGCGTCGACCCGGTCACGGGCTGGCTCTACTGGGGCGACGTCGGCCCGGACGCGAACACGGGCAGCGGCGTCGCGCGGCCCCCGGGGCTACGACGAGGTCAACCAGGCCCGCCAGGCGGGCTTCTTCGGCTGGCCCTACTGCATCGCGGACAACGTCCCCTACCGCGACTACGACTTCGCGACGAACGCCTCGGGCCGCGCTCTTCGACTGCGCGGCCGTCGTCAACGACTCGCCGAACGTGGCCGAGGTGCCGGTCACGCTGCCGGCGGCGGTCTCGGCCTGGGCGTGGTACCCGTACGCCCCCTCGCCCGAGTTCCCCGACATCCCGAACGGGTCCGGACGGACGGTCATGGCCGGCCCGGTCGTCCGCGCGGAGACGCCGGGCGGCGCGGCGCTGCCCGACTACTTCGACGGGTCGGTGTTCGTCTACGAGTGGTCGCGGAACTGGATCGTCGAGACGCACCTGGACGAGGACGGCCAGCCGCTGGCGTTCCAGCGGTTCCTGCCGTCGCTGGAGCTGAACCGGCCCATCGACCTCGAACTCGGGCCCGACGGCGCGTTCTACATGCTGGAGTGGGGCGCCGGCTACGGCGGCAACAACCCCGAGGCGGCCCTGAGCCGGATCGCTTCGTGAGCGGGTCGCGGGCGCCCATCGCGCGCGCTCAAGCGTCGGTCACCGACGGGCCGGCCCCGCTGGCGGTCTCGTTCACCAGCACGGGCACCTACCACCCCGAGAGCCTGACGCTGACCTACGCGTGGGACTTCGACGGCGACGGCACGACCGACGCCACGACGCCCTCGGCGGCCTACACCTACACCACGAACGGGTCGTTCGCGGCGCGGCTCACGGTCACGGACCCGAACGGACGCACGGCCACCGCGACCCTCCCCATCGTCGTGGGCAACTCGAAGCCGACGGTCAGCGGTGAGCGGCCCGGCCGACGGCGGGTTCTTCTCGTGGGGCGACACGATCCCGTTCGCGGTCGCGGTCTCCGACCCCGAGGACGGCAGCACCGAGGCGGGCACCATCGACTGCGAGGACCTGCGTGGTCCAGCCGGGCATCGGCCACGACGACCACAACCACCCGCTCGAACAGTACACCGCGTGCTCGGGCACGTTCACGACGCCCAACGGGCACGGGGCGGACGCCGAGAACGTGTTCGTGGTCGTCGACGCGAGCTACACCGACGCGGGCGCCGAGGGCGCCGGCACGCTCGTCGGGCGCCGTCAGGTCGTGCTGCGGCCCAAGCGGCTCCAGGCCGAGCACTACACCCGGCAGTCGGGCGTCACAGGTCGAAGCGGCCGGCGACGTCGCCGGCGGGCGGCGAGACCGTCGGGTTCATCGACGACGGCGACTGGATCTCGTTCGACCCGGTCAGCTTCGACGGCATCGACTTCGTGACCTTCCGGGTCGCCTCGGCCGGCTCGGGCGGGGCCATCGAGGTGCGGCTCGACGCCGTCGACGGCCCGGTCGTCGCCTCCGCCCTGGTGACGCCCACGGGCGGCTGGCAGACCTACAAGGACGTCTCGGCGCCGCGGTCTCGCCGGGCGGCTCGGGCCCAGGCGGGACGCACGAGGTGTTCCTGGTCTTCCCAACCCCCGTGCCAGACGGGCCTCTTCAACCTCAACTGGCTCGAGGTCCACGGCCAGGGCGTGTCGGTCGCGGACGGGACGACGAACGGCCTGCTCGGCGAGTACTTCGCCACGCCCGACCTCACGGGCCCCGCCGTGTCGCGCGTCGACCCCCAGGTCAGCTTCGACTGGGGCGCGGGCGCGCCGATGGACGGGGTCCCCCACGAGCGGGTTCTCGGTCCGGTGGACGCGGCCAACTGGTCGTCCCCGAGACCGGGACCTACCGCTTTACGACGGCCACCGACGACGGCGCGCGCCTGTGGGTCGGCGGCGACCCGGTGATCGACGCCTGGGACGGGTCGGGCTACCGCGAGGCCAACGGCTCCATCGCGCTGACCGAGGGCGTGGTCCCGATCCGGATGGAGTACCGCGAGGACGTCGCGGACGGCCGAGGCGGCGCTCCTGTGGCGGAGCGCGGCGATCCCGCTCCAGACGCTCCGCCAGGACTACCTGCTGACGCCCGAAGGGACCGCGACCGACGCCGCCCCGGCGCCGGGAGCGGCGCTCGACCTCCTCGCGCCCCGTCCCAACCCGGCCTCCGCGACCGTCGACCTCGGCTACACGCTGGGCACACCCGGCGAGGTGACCGTCGAGGTGTTCGACGCCCTGGGCCGCCGCGTCCTCACGCTTCCCCAGGGTCCTGTCGGCGTCGGCACGCACGCGGTCCGCGCCGACGTCTCGGCGCTGCCGAGCGGGGCCTACGTGGTCCGGCTCGTCACCGAGGCGGGCACCCGGACGCGGCTGCTGACGGTCGTCCGCTAGACGGCAGCCGCGCGGCGCAGCCCACCTCGGCACCGAGGTGGGCGGAGGCGGCGTCAGCGGCGACTCGCGAGGGCGCGCCCAGAGCGCGCCACGCTACGGGGCCACGGTCAGGCCATCTCGGGCTGGACGTGGGCGATCGCGAGGTCGGACGTGACCATCTCGGCGGCCAGCTGCTCGACCGTGACGGCCGGCGTCCAGCCCAGCTCGCGCTTGGCCTTGGACGGGTCGCCCAGCAGCTGCTCGACCTCGGTCGGCCGGTAGTACCGCGGGTCGACGCGGACGATGGCCGCGCCGGTGTCCTCGCGGTAGCCCACCTCCTGCTCGGCCTCGCCCTCCCAGCGGACCGTGATGCCGGCGGCCTTGAACGCCATCTCGCAGAAGTGGCGGACCGTCGTCATGGAGCCGGTCGCCAGCACCCAGTCGTCGGGCGTGTCGTGCTGCATGATCCGCCACATCCCCTCGACGTAGTCGCGGGCGTGGCCCCAGTCGCGCTGGGCGTCCATGTTGCCGAGGTAGACCGTGTCCTGGAGGCCGAGCGAGATCCGGGCGGCGGCCCGGGTGATCTTGCGCGTCACGAACGTCTCGCCGCGCCGGGGCGACTCGTGGTTGAACAGGATCCCGTTGGTCGCGAACAGGTCGTAGGCCTCGCGGTAGTTGACCGTGATCCAGTACGCGTACATCTTGGCGACGGCGTAGGGCGAGCGCGGGTAGAACGGCGTCGTCTCCGACTGGGGCACCTCCTGGACCTTGCCGTAGAGCTCGCTCGTCGAGGCCTGGTAGAACTTGGTGTCGCTGAGCCCCAGGATCCGGATGGCCTCCAGCAGCCGGAGCGTGCCGACGCGCGTCCGAGTTGGCCGTGTACTCGGGCGTCTCGAAGCTGACCGCGACGTGGCTCTGAGCGGCCAGGTTGTAGATCTCGTCGGGCTGGATCTCCTGGACCAGCCGGATCAGGTTCGTCGAGTCCGTCAGGTCGCCGTAGTGGAGCCGGAACCGGACGTCCTCCTCGTGGGGGTCCTGGTAGAGGTGGTTGACCCGCTCGGTGTTGAACGAGCTCGCGCGGCGCTTGAGGCCGTGGACCTCGTAGCCCTTGGCCAGCAGCAGTTCGGCGAGGTAGGAGCCGTCCTGGCCGGTGACGCCGGTGATGAGGGCGCGGGGGCGGGGCGTGGAGATCGTCGGACATCAAGCGGTGGCCTCGGTCGAGGCGTAGGAATCGAGGAACCAGTCAGTTGTGGAGGCCACGCCGTCGCGCAGGCCGATCGAGGCCGTCCAGCCCAGGCCGCGCAGCCGGCTCACGTCGAGCAGCTTGCGGGGCGTCCCGTCGGGCTTGTCGGTGTCCCAGCGCATCTCGCTCTCGGCCCCGACCACCTCGCGGATCAGCTCGGCCAGCTCGCGGATCGACAGGTCCTCGCCCACGCCCACGTTGAGCAGCCCGTCGGGCGCGGCCGCCCGGAGCGTCGTCTCGTGGAGGCTGGCCCAGGACGAACGCGACGGCGTCCGCCAGGTCGTCGGCGTGCAAGAACTCGCGCTTGGGCGAGCCCGTGCCCCACAGCGTGACCGGCGCGTCCGTGCCGTCGGGCCCGGCGCCCTTGGCCTCGTAGAACCGGCGGATCAGGGCCGGGAGCACGTGGCTCGACTGCAGGTCGAAGTTGTCGCCCGGGCCGTACAGGTTGGTCGGCATCAGGCTGATCATGTCGTCGCCGTGCTGGCGGTGGAGCGACTCGACGATCTCGATGCCGGCGATCTTGGCGACCGCGTAGGGCCGGTTGGTCGGCTCCAGCGGGCCCGTCAGGAGGTGCTCCTCGCGCATCGGCTGGGGCGCCTCGCGGGGGTAGATGCACGACGAGCCCAGGTTGACGACCCGGCCCGTCTGGCCCAGCCCGGCCTCGTGGGCCGCCATCAGGACCTGGTAGGCGATCGCCAGGTTGTCGCCGACGAAGTCGGCCGGGAAGTCGCGGTTGGCCAGGATCCCGCCCACCTTGGCCGCGGCCAGCACGACGTGCGTCGGCCGCTCGGCGTGGAAAAAGGCGCGGACGGCCGCGCCGTCGCGCAGGTCCAGCTCGGCGCTCGTCCGCGTCACCATCTCGACGCCGTCGGCGGCGAGGCGGCGGACGACGGCCGAGCCGACCAGTCCTCGGTGGCCCGCGACGAAAACGCGGGAGTCGGAAGTGAGTGCGGGCATGTCCGGGGGGGCGCGGGGGCCCGGGAAACTACACCGGGGCCCCTTCTGAGGACGCGGTATCGCCCCGCCGCCGGTGAAGCTTGAGCGGACCCGCCCCCCTTCGTCCCGATCGCACGCGGCCCGCCGTCCCCCCGCCACGCCCCACTCACCCCGCCTCGGCGCGCTCCCGGAGCAGGCCGCGCGCCGCCAGCCCCAGCACGACCGCCCCGACCGCGACCGCCCCGAACCCCGCCCGGTACCCACCCACCGCCGAGGCGGACGAGGTCGCCAGCGCGGCCAGCGTCGCCGCGCCGACCAGCTGGCCGACGCTCAGGAAGATGGTCGACAGGCCCTGGGCGACGGCCCGCTCGTCGGGCCCGGCCTCGGTGAGCAGGATGTAGGCCAGCGACGAGCCCAGGATGCCCGAGAGCCCGAGCCCGAGCACGACCGTCCCGGCCAGGTGCACCGCCAGCGACGACGCCACGCGCCACGACGCCCATCCCCACCGCCACCAGCGCCATCGCGACCGTCACGACGGGCCGGGCGCCGACGCGGTCGAGCATCCGCCCGGCGACCGGCGCGCCGACCGTGACGCCGGCCACCAGCGAGCAGCAGCAGGTACGACGCCGTCGACCGCTCGACGCCGAAGGCGGCCACGGCGTAGGACGACAGCAGCACGAACGTGGCCTCGACGACGCCCGGCCCCGACCGCCAGCGCGCACGCGGCCTGGACCGGCCGCCGGGCCACCAGGCCCGGCCGCAGGATCGGCGCCGGCGCCCGGCGCTCGACGCGGACCAGCACGGCACCAGCACGGCCGCCAGCGCGAGCGGCCCCCAGACGCCGACGAGCCCAGCGCCGCCAGCGGCGCCGAGGCGTCGAGCCCGCTCAGGCCGACGACCAGCGCCGCCAGCAGGACCGTGAGCGTCGCGACGCCGGCCGCGTCGAACGGGCGGGGCGTCGCCGCGCGCGACTCCGGCAGCGTCCGCGCGCTCAGGACGAACACGACGGCGGCCAGCGGCAGCGACAGCGCGAACAGCCACCGCCAGCTGGCGACGGCCAGCATGATCCCGCCGATCGCCGGCCCGATCAGGAAGGCGACCCCGAACACGGCGCCGAGCAGTCCGACGGCCCGTCCGCGTCGCTCGGGCGGGTAGGTGTCGCCGACGACGGCCGTGGCGACCGGGAAGATGCCGGACGCGCCCAGCCCCTGCACCACGCGCCCTGCCAGCAGCACGCCGAACGACGGCGCGAGCGCGACGACCAGCGTGCCGGCGGCGAACACGCCGATGTCGACGAGGTAGACGCGCCGGCGGCCGACGCGGTCGGCCAGGGCGGCCATCACCGGGAGCCCGGCCAGGTTGGCGAGCACGAACGCCGTGAACGTCCAGGCGACGGCCGCCTCGGTCAGCCCGAACGCGTCGCGGAGCGCGGGCAGCGCCGGCCCCACGATGGCGATGTCGAGCGCGGCCAGCAGCGTCCCGAGAAAGAGGACGCCGAGCAGGCGCCGCGGCGGCGCGGGAGTCGGTCGGTCATGGCGGGTCCGCCCGCCTCGGTCCGTCAGGGCACCGAGGCGGGCGGGGCTGAGGGGCGAGGCTAGAGCGCGGCGAAGGCGGAGCGGAACGCGTCGGCCGCCTGCGCGACCACCTCGGGCGTGTGGGCGCTCGACGTGAAGCACGCCTCGAACGACGACGGCGGCAGGTAGACGCCGCGGTCGAGCAGCAGCCCGTGCAGCCGCGCGAACGTCGCCTTGTCGCTCGTCGCGGCGCTGGCGTAGTCGGTCACGGCGTGCGGCGTTGAGGAAGAAGCCGAACATGGCCCCGACGGCGTCGGTCTGGACGGGCACGCCGGCGGCGTCGGCGGCCGACTGGATGGCGGCGGCCGTGTCGCGGGCGGCGTCGGCGGCGAGCTGCCAGGCGCCGGTCGCCTCGGCCTCGCGGAACAGCGCCAGCCCGGCGGCCATCGCCAGTGGGTTGCCGGAGAGCGTGCCGGCCTGGTACACCGGCCCCGACGGGGCCATCATCTCCATGACGTCCGCCCGCCCGCCGTAGGCGCCGACGGGCAGCCCGCCGCCGATCACCTTGCCCAGGATCGTCACGTCGGGCGTGACGCCGTAGCAGCGCCTGCGCGCCGCCGGGGTGCACGCGGAAGCCGACCATCACCTCGTCGAAGACCAGCAGCGCGCCGTGCTCGCGCGTGATCTCGCGCAGGAACTGCAGGAAGCCCTCGCTCGGGCGGACCAGCCCCATGTTGCCGGCGATGGGCTCGACCAGGACGCGCGGCGATCTGCTCGCCCTCGCGCGCGAACACCTCGCGCATCGCCGCCTCGTCGTTGAACGGGACCACCAGCGTGTCGGCGGTGACGGCGGCCGGGACGCCGGGCGAGTCGGGCAGGCCGAGCGTGGCGACGCCGCTGCCGGCCTTGGCCAGCAACAGGTCGGCGTGGCCGTGGTAGTGGCCCGTCGAACTTGACCACCTTGTCGCGCTCGGTGAACGCGCGCGCGGCGCGGACGGCGCTCATGGCCCCCTCGGTCCCGGAGTTGACGAACCGCAACCGCTCCATCGACGGGTAGATGGCCTGGATCGTCTCGGCGAGGTCCACCTCCAGCGGGCTCGGCGCGCCGAAGCTCGTCCCCCGCGCGGCCTGCTCGGCGATGGCGCGCGACGACGGCCTCGGCGCGTGGCCCAGCAGCAACGGCCCGAACGACATCACGTAGTCGATGTAGCGGTTGCCGTCCACGTCGATCATGTAGGCGCCCTCGCCGCGAGCGATAAAGCGGGGCACGCCGCCGACGGACTTGAAGGCGCGGACGGGCGACGAGACGCCGCCGGGCATCAGGGCCTGGGCCTCGGCGAACAGCTGTTCGGACTGGGTGGTGGAGGTCATCGGTCGGTGAGGCGAGAGAGGTCAGCAAGCGAGTCGGCGGCGGCCTGGGCGTCCGCGATCACGTCGGGCAGGCCGACGCCGCGGAGCGAGGCGCCGGCCAGCGCGAGCCGGGGGTGGGGCGCGAGGGCCGCGTCGAGCGCGGCCAGCCGCTCGGGGTGGCCCAGCGTGTAGCGCGGCTGGACGCGCCGCCAGCGCTGGACGGCCGTGAACACGGGCTCCAGCGAGCCCACAGCGGACCGAGGCGAGCCGGGCCCAGGTGGGACCGGAGGTGGTCGAGCGCGACGTCGAGCGCGGCCGGTCGTCGCCGTCGGACGACGGGCGCAGAAAGACGCGAGCCAGGTCGTAGCCGGGCGGGCGCCGTCCCGGCGTGCTTGCGGGACAGCATCGTCACGGCCTGGACCGCCCCGCCCTCGGCGCGCGGCACCAGCCACCCGGACGCCGGGCACGGCAGTCCCGCGAGACGGGAAGCCGACGACGACGGCCGTCACGCTCCCCATCGGGATCTCGGCGAGCGGCGCCGCGAGCGCTGGGTCGAGGCCGGCCAGAACGCGCCGCCGCGGCGGGCGCCGGCAGCGCGACGAGCACGGCTCGGCGTGTCGCTCCGTCCCGTCGGCCATCCGGACGCCGTCGGCGCGTCACGGCCGCGACCGGCGCCCCGGTCTCGACGACCACGCCCGCCTCGGCGAGGGCGCCGGCCAGCGCGTCGGTCAGGCGTCCATCCCGGCGACGGGCCGGGCGAACGGCGAGACGCCCGCGTCGCGGCCGGTCCGCGCAGCTTGAGGAAGCCGCCGGCGCGCTCGGGCGCGTGCAGGTGCGGCAACGTCGCGCGGAGCGAGATTGGCAGGTCGGCGCCGTAGAGGCCGCCCAGCAGCGGCTCGATCAGCCCGTGCCCACGCGCCGCGCCCGAACCGGCGGACGGCGAACGCCTCCAGCGTCTCGTCGGCGTCGCGGCGCGGCGCGGGACCAGCGGCTCGGCGGCGGCGCGGAGCCGGCGCCGCAGCCACAGCGCCGGGGTCGCGAGCAGCGGGCCGCAGGCGGCCGGGGACCAGCCCGGTCAGCCCGGCGGGCAGCGGGTGCAGCCGGCCCCGTCGCTGGATCAGCGCCCCGCCGCGCGGCGTCGCCGTCTCGACGCCCAGCCGGGCCGCCAGCGCCACCGCGGCCGGCTTGCGGATCAGGAACACGTCGGGCCCCACGTCGGCCGTGAACCCGTCCTGGCGGAGCGTCTGGACGACGCCGCCCAGCCGGTCGGACGCCTCCAGCAGCCGGACGCGTGGCGCCGCCCTCGGCCAGCCGCAGCGCCGCCGCCAGCCCGGCCACGCCGCCGCCGAGCACGAGCACGTCGCGGTCAGGCAGGTGGGTCCGGTCAGCGGTCATGGTCGGCGCGGGTGGGTCCGCCTCGGTCGCCCGCGGGGCGGTCGTGGGCGACCAGCGGGCGGGGCTAGGCGGCGACGCTGGCGTCAACGTGCCCTCGGGCATCGGCATCGTCGGGCTCGCCGGCGCTGAGGCGCCGCACGTCGGACTCGACCCAGCCGGCCTGGGCCGCCTGGCCCTCGACCAGCTCCGCGATCAGGCGCGACGAAGCGGGGGTCGTCGTTGAGCGACGGCGGGCGGACCAGCGTCATGTCGCTCTCCTTGGCCGCCTTCTGGGCCTCGATGTCGATGTCGAACAGGATCTCGACGTGGTCCGACACGAACCCGATGGCCAGGCTCACCACCTTGTCGATGCCGCGCTCGGCCATGAGCGTCGGGACGTGGTCCTCGAGCTGGGGCTGGAGCCACGGCTCCGGGCTCCGGCCCTCCGACTGGTAGCTCCAGCTCCACTGGTCCTCCCGGAGCCCGGCGCGCTGGGCGATGAGCCGCGCCGTCGTCCACAGCTGCTCCTGGTACGGGTCGCCCATCGCGAGAATGCGGACCGGCAGGCTGTGGGCGCTCGAGCACCACGTGGACGTCGTCCTGCTCGGCCTCGGGGAACTCCTCGATGCCCTGGCGGACGCGCGCCGCGAACGCCTCGATCAGCAGGTCGGCGTCGAAGTAGGCGTCGACGTAGCTCACGTCGATGTCGCCGCGGTAGAGGTCGAGGCCGGCCTTGACCTTGGCCTGGTACTTCGCGATCGACATGGACGAGAAGTGCGGCGCGAGCACGATGGCGACGGCCCGCTCGATGCCGTCGTCGATCATCTGGCCGACGGTCTCCTCGATCCAGGGCGCCCAGTGGCGCATCCCGAGGTAGGCCTTGAACCGGTCCGGCTCGCCGGGCGGGTTGAGGTGCGCCATCGCCCCGTCGATCTGGGCCTGCGTCAGCCCCATGATGGGCGACGCGCCGCCGATCGAGCGGTAGTTGTTGGTGATCTCGTCCAGCACGGCCGTCGTCGTCGGGCGGCCGTGGCGGATGTCGGAGAGGTAGCCGGCGATCTCGTCGAGCGACTCCGGGCCGCCGTAGGCCATGAAGAGGACGCCGATGGGCGTTGGTGGTGTCGGTGGGCATCGGTCTGGGGGCGATTTGACGGCTGGAAGCGTGCGGAGGCGTCGGGGGGGGCGGTGCGTAGGGCGTGGAGCCGGGGCGTTCGCGCCCACGCGCCACGCCCACGCCCTACTTCGCTGTCTGCTCGCGGACGTAGTCGATCAGCCGGGCGACGATGTCGGGCGGGGTCGCCGGGACGAGCCCGTGGCCGGTGTTGAACACGTAGCCGGTCTCGGGCGCCTCGGCGAGCACGCGGTCGGTCTGGGCCCGGAGCTCGCGCCACGGGCGCCTGCAAGAGGTACGGGTCGAGGTTGCCCTGCAACGGCTTGCCGCCGGTCCGCTCGATACGCCTCCCGGAGCGACGGGCCCGAGTCGACCCCGATGGCGTCGCCGCCCGGCGGCGGCGACGGCGTCGAGGTGGCCGGCCGTGCCCGTCGTGAAGTGGACGACCGGCAGGCCGGTCTTCTGGGCGATCGCGATCAGCTTGGCCGTGTAGGGCGCCGCGTAGCGGACGTAGTCGTAGCGCGACAGCGCGCCGGCCCACGAGTCGAACACCTGGAGCGCGCCGGCGCCGGCCCGGGCCTGCTCGGTCAGGAAGCTGCCGGCGACCGTCACCAGCTTGTCCATCAGCCGGCGCCCAGGCGGCGGGCTCGGTGTACATGAACACGCGCGTCTTCTCGTACTTCTTGCGACCCGCCGCCCTCGATGGCGTAGGCCGCGAGCGTGAACGGCGCGCCGGCGAAGCCCAGCACGGGGATCGCCCAGCGGGTCCAGCTCGGCCTTGACCAGCTTGATCGCCTCCGGCGTGTACATCATCGTCTCGCCGGCCGGCGGCGTCGCCAGCATGTCCACGTCCTTGGTGCGAGTTGATCGGGTTCTCGATCACCGGCCCGACGCCCTTCTCGAAGTGCAGGCCCGAGCCCCATCGTCTGGAGCGGCGGCAGCAGGTCCGAGTAGATCACGGCCGCGTCGAGCCCGAACCGGCGGATCGGCTGGAGCGTGATCTCGGCCGCGATCTCGGGCGTCTTGACCATCGTCAGGAAGTCGTGCTTCTTGCGGATGGCCCGGTACTCGGGGAGGTAGCGCCCGGCCTGGCGCATGAACCACACCGGCGTGGCGTCGACGGGTTTGCCGGCGAGGGCGTCGAGGAATCGGGAGGTCAAGCGTTCGGGGGTCGAGGGTCAGGGGTCGTCAGTCCGGGAGGTCGCGCGGCGGAGTCGGCCGGTACCGCCTCGGGACCGAGGCTGGAGGCGAGCGTCGGCGCCTAGTGGCCCGTGCCCCGGTGCTCCAGCGCCCAGGCGTAGGGCCCGGCGCTCTGCCAGACGGCGCGGCCGACGAAGAACGGGCCGAGGTTGTCGATGAACTCGGCCGTCTGGCGCGTCGACCGCATCCGCTGGACGACGGCCGACAGCGGGTGCGAGTCCTTGCCCACCAGCCCGGCCACGAAGTCGTTGTCGTTCGGGTCGAGGCCGTGGCACGCCAGGCGCACGTCGCGCGCCAGCCCGGCCCGGCCGAACGACTTGCCCGATGCCGCCGTGCTCCATCAGCATCCGGCGCTGCTCCTCGCGGCGCTCGCGCTCGAACCGGCCGCGACCGCCGGAGCGGGTACCAGACGGCCCACGGCCACGTCGGGTCGGTCATGGTCTGGACCGGCTTGGCGACGAGCGCGCCGATCAGGTCCTGCTCGTAACCGATCGAGTACGTCCGCCCCAGCATGGTCAGCGCCGGGAGCGGGCGTGAGGCCGGCGAACGGCGGGCGAGGTGTGGAGCGCCCGGCCGTCCTCGACGAAGAACGCGGGGTCCTCGTGGAACATCGCCACGGCGACGCCGCGCGGGTCCTGGGCGCTCTGGTACACGACGCCGCCCGACGCCGGCCTGCTCGGCGGCGTCCGCCAGCGGGCCGGCGTCGGGGCAGTCGGTGTAGGCGAGGAGTTGGACGAACAGGCGGCGGTCGAGCGACTGGGGCGCGCCGTCGGCGGTCTTGCCGCGCTCGGCCAGGCTGAGGCCGCCGGCCTCGTCCGCCTGCGGGCGGCGGCGGTCGGCCGGGCGGTCGGCGGGGCTGGAGGTCGAGGGCCATTTTCAGTGTCGGTTGAAAGCTGGAATACGCGGCGGCGGTCGTGCGGGGATCAGGAGCGCGCCGAGGCGGCGGCTTCACCGAGTGTGCGTGGGGCAGTGGGCAGGTCGGGGACGGTCTCGGCCAAGATTCCCGAGCTGGGAACGCGGCGCCGCCGCGCCGGTGCCTCGGCGAAGCGCTCGCGACTGGCCCCGTCCCACGGGTTACTCGCCGTCCGCCAGCCAGCGCGCGGCCTTCGGTCGCGTAGTACGTGATGACGAGGTCGGCGCCGGCGCGGCGGATGCCGGTCAGCGTCTCCAGGACCGCGCGGCGCTCGTCGAGCCAGCCGCGCTCGGCGGCGGCCTTGAGCATGGCGTACTCGCCCGAGACGTGGTAGGCGCCCAGCGGCCGGTCCGGGAAGGCGTCGCGGAGTCTGGCGGATCACGTCGAGGTAGGCGACGCGCCGGCTTGACCATCAGCAGGTCGGCGCCCTGGGCGACGTCGAGGGCCGCCTCGCGGAGCGCCTCGCGCGCGTTGCCCGGGTCCATCTGGTGCGTCCGGCGGTCGCCGAAGGCCGGCGCGCTGTCGGCGGCGTCGCGGAACGGGCCGTAGAACGCCGAGGCGTACTTGACGGCGTAGCTGAAGATGCCGACGTGGCCCGAACCCGGCCGCGTCCAGACCGGCGCGGATCTCGCCCACCACCCCGTCGATCATCGACGACGGCGCGACCAGGTCGGCGCCGGCGCGGGCGTGGCTGACGGCCGCGGCGACGTGCTGCGGCAGCGACGCCGTCCAGCTCCAGCTCGCCGTCCGGCCCGACGAAGCCGCAGTGGCCGTGGTCGGTGTACTCGCACAGGCACACGTCGGTGATGACCGCCAGGTCGGGCACCGCCTCCTTGATCGCGCGGACGGCCCGCTGCACGGCCTCGGCGTCGTCGCTGGCCGCCGAGCCGTGGGCGTCCTTGTGCTCGGGGATCCCGAACAGCAGCACGCCGCCCACGCCCGCCTCGGCGGCCCGCTCGGCCTCGCGCGACCGCCTCGTCGACCGACAGCTGGAACACGCCGGGCATCGACGAGATCTCGTCGCGCAGCCCCTCCCCGGCCTTGACGAACAGCGGCAGGATCAGGTCGGCCGGCGACAGCCGCGTCTCGCGCACCAGTCGGCGGACGGCCGGCGACGCGCGCAGGCGCATGGGGCGGTCGGGGCCCGTCAGGTCGGAGCCGGGAGGGGAGCGAGCGGGTGACATCAGGCGTAGAGGGTGACGAGGGCGGCGAGCAGGCCGGCGACGGTGTAGTCGGCGGGGACGGCGGCGACGGCCAGCCCGGCGTCGGTGAGCGGCCTCGGGCGGTGACGGGGCCGATGGGGACGAGCGCGACGCCGGCCAGCCGGCCGAGGTCGTCCGACGCCGGCCAGGAAGCCGCGGACGGTCGACGGCGACGTGAACGTGACGGCGTCCGGGCGGCGCGGCGAGCGCGCGCGTCGACCTCGGCCGGGTCGGCGCCGGTGACGGTGTGGTAGGCGACGGCGTCGGTCACCTCGGCGCCGCGCGGCGCGGAGGTCGTCGGCGATGGCCGCGCGGGCGATGTCGGAGCGGAGCAGCACGACGCGGTCGCCGGGCGCGACGGGCAGCTCGGCCGCGAACGCGTCGCCGGACGACCTGGGACGGCTGGAAGACGGCTCGAGCGCCGAGCTCGGCCAGCGCCTCGGCCGTGCCGGGTCCGACGACGGCGACGCCGAGACCGTCGGGCAGAGCCGGGCCACGCCGGGCCGAACGGCCGGCCAGCCCATAGCGGACGCCGCTCGGGCTCGTCATCCCGACCCAGCGGGCGCCGCTCGAGCGCCGCGCACGGCCCGGCGCCAGCGGCGCCGGCGTCGGCGGCGGCGTCGCTCCGGATCGACGGCACCAGTGAGCGGCTCGGCGCCCAGCTCGCGCAGCGCCTCGACCAGCCCGTCGGCCTGGTCCTCGGCGCGGGTGACGACGATGCGGCGGCCGGCGAGCGGCGCGGACGCTCACGGCAGCAGCGCGAGGGCGCCGTCGGCCAGAGCGCGGTCTGGCGCCGCCGCTTGGCCCAGCGGCGCCAGACGGCCGGCGTCGGCGGTGTCGAAGGTCGGCCGTCGGCGTGCGACCTCGATCATCCTGGGCCCCGTCGAGTGAGCACGACGCGCGTGCGGACGACGGAGCCGGTCGCCGTCGACCGTGGCGCAGCGCTCGCGATGGGCGCGCTGCACCCGCCGCCCAGAGCCGGACAGAAAGGGCCGCTCGGCGGTCGACCGCCGCCCGCGTCTCGGCGTGGTCGAGCGCCGCGACGCAGCTCGACCGACCGTCGGCGTCGTCGGCGCGGACCTGGACGCCGAGGGCGGCCTGACCGGGCGCCGGCAGCATCGTGTCCAGGTCGAGGACGGCGACGGCGCGGCTCGCCCATCGTCCAGCCGGTCCAGGCCGGCGACGGCCAGCACGCTCGCGTCGTAGCCGCCCTCGCGCATCTTGCGGATCCGCGTCTCGACGTTGCCCCGGATCGACCGGATGACGAGGTCGGGCCGCTGGCGGAGCAGCTGGGCGCCGCGCCGCAGGCTGCTCGTGCCGACGATCGCGCCCGGGCGGGAGGTCGGCCAGCGCGCGCCCGGTCGGGCAGATCCAGGCGTCGCGGGCGTCGGCGCGCTCGGTCGTCGCGCCCAGCGTCAGGCCGTCGGGGTCGGCCGTGGGCAGGTCCTTGAGCGAGTGGACGGCCAGGTCGATGCGGCCGTCCAGCAGGTCGCGCTCCAGCTCGAGCGTGAACAGACCTTTGCCGCCGATCTCAGGGAGCGGCTGGTCGAGCGTCCGGTCGCCCTTGGTGACGAACGGGACGAGCTCGACGGCTGAGCCCGGGCCAGGCGGCCTCGAGCGCGGCGGCGACGTGCTCGGCCTGCCAGAGTCGCCAGGCGCGACGTGCGGGTCCCCAGGCGCAGGATGTCAGTCATCGGCATCGAGCGAGCGAGAGCCGGCGGAGCGTGGCGTCGTCGCCGGTCGCGCCGTAGCGCAGGGCGGCGGTCACGTCGTGGAGCAGGCGGTTGGTCAGGGCCCGCGACAGCCCGTCGAGGTCCGCCTCGGGCTCGGCGTCGGCGGGGTCGGCCAGGGCCGACAGGGTCTCCTGGCGGATGGTCTCGGCGCGGCGGCGGAAGTCGGCCACGAGCTGCTCGCGGTCCAGGCCGTCGAGCGTCTCCGCCAGCCCTCGCAGCGCGGCGTCGATGGCGGCCTTCGACCTCGGGCACGGCCGCCTCGCGCGCCGCCAGCCCGGCGTCGACGACGGCGCCCAAGGCGTCGATGTCGGCCAGGGTCACGCCCGGGCAGCCGGCCGACGGCCGGCGTCGACGTTGCGGGGCACGCCCAGGTCGACGACGGCCCGGGGCGCGCCGTCGGCCCAGGCGGCGGCGGCGAGGTCGCGAGGTCGAGCGCGCGGCGGTCGGTCGCCGACACCACGACGTCGGCGCGGGGCAGCACGCCGGCCAGCGTCGTCGGGCCGGACGACGGCGAACCCGGCGTGGGCCGGCGCGTGGGCCGAGACGAGCGTCAGCGAGGCCGGCCTCGACCTCGGCCAGCCGCTCCAGCAGCAGCCGCCCGATCTGGCCGGCCCCGATCACCACGACGTGGCGGCCGGCGAGTCCGCCCATCGTCCTCGGCCCACTGGACGGCCGCCGAGGCCGTCGAGGCCGTGCCCCGCCCCAGGTCGGTCATCCGCCGCGCCCACTGGCCGGTCCGGACGGCGGTGTCGAACGTGGCCCGCAGCGCCGGGTGGAGCACGCCCGCGGCCTCGGCCGACCGCCCGGGCTCGGCGGACCTGGCCCAGGATCTGCGCCTCGCCCAGGACGGCCGACTCGAGTCCGGCCGCCACGCGGAACAGGTGGCGCAGCGCGTCGTCGCCCGCAGCCTCGCGGCAGGCTCGGCGCGGCGCGTCCGGGCGGGCCGCTGCGAGCTGGCCCCGCGCCCCACGCCAGCAGCTCGGCCGGCCGGACGGCTCGCCCGACACGAACAGCTCGACCCGGAAGCACGTCGAGACCAGGCACGCCCCCAGCCCCGCCTCGCGCGCCGCGCGGTACAGCCGGTCCGCCTCGAGCGGCGTCGAGCGCCCACGCCTCGCGGACGTCGACGGAGCAGGTCGTCGCCGTCGAGCCAGACCGCGGCGATGGAGGGCGAGGTCATCGGGCGTCGGGGGCCAGCGGGGGCGTCGGACTCGTAGGCCGCGCGATCGTGAGCTGAACGTCGTTCATGAACTCGTTCACGCGGCGCATGAGTGCGATCTGGTCCGTCGGCCGGCTGGTCCTCGAACCGCGGGAAGTAGGCCGTCGACTCGGTCAGGACGTCGCGGAAGAACAGCGTCGCGCGCAGGGCCTCGGTCAGACGGGAGGCCGCGGTCCTTCATGTCGAGCGCGTAGCCCCAGGACAGCCGGCGGACCTCGGCGTCGCGCGCCTCCGGGTCGCCCTGGCCGGCGACGTGGCGCAGCAGCAGCCCGACCAGCTGGCGGCCGGTCTCGCGGCGATGCGGCCCGGTCGGCGTCGTCGAACGCCTGGTTCCACGGCGCGTCGGCGTTGGACGCGGACGCCGTAGCGGGCGTGGACGACGGCGTGCTCGGCCCAGGCCTGGGCGGCCGGGTCACCGACCGCAGCCACGGCCACGGCCGGCTCGCCCGTACTCGTCGGCTCGGCCGCGCCCGTGCGCTCGCGACGCAGCCGCTCGACGGCCTCGACCGGGATGCGGCGGTGGCCGCCGGGCGTCCGCACCTCGGGCAGCGTCGCCGTCGTCCGTCCACCGGCGGACCGTGCCCACGTGGACGCCGAGGCGGGCGGCCGCGGCGCTGACGCTGAGCAGGATCGGTCGGTCGGCCACAGGGAGGTTTGCGCAGGTTTGAAACCTAGCCCGCGGCCCGATCCTCGGGCGGTGAAGACCGAGTGCGTCCGCCTCGGTCGGTCTGTGGAGTCGGCCCCGCGCGAGCGCCGGGCGCGGGGGCGACGGTCCCCCACCGGCGGGCCGGGGTGGCCGGGCGCGGACCGCCTGAGGGGCTCCTCCCCCTCGCTGATGCACGTCCCAAGGCTCGACCACGTCGCCGTCATCCGCTCCGACTACGCCGTCTCCCGGCGGGTCTACGCCGA
Source organism: uncultured Bacteroidota bacterium (assembly GCA_963740235.1). GTDB lineage: Bacteria > Bacteroidota > Rhodothermia > Rhodothermales > Rubricoccaceae > Rubrivirga. The sequence continues at coordinate 232,116 of CAVUDG010000005.1, read as the reverse complement.
GACGCTTGGGCTCCCGGTGATCGCCGAGACCTACCGGGCTCCGCGCGATTCGTACAAGCTCGATCTGAGGCTCCCCGACGGGCCCCAGATCGAGCTCTTCTCGTTTCCCAGCGCTCCGGCCCGCCCGTCGCGCCCAGGGACCGCGGCGCCTCGCCTTCGCGGTCGGCGACCTCGACGCGGCCACCGCCGAGCTAGAGGCGAGCGGGGTCGCGGTCGAACCCGTCCGCCGGGACACGTTGACGGACCGGCGGTCCACGTTTTTCGCCGACCCCGACGGGCCGCCACTGGAGCTGTACGAGCGGCCGTCGCCCACACCGCCCCGACCGGGCGGGGCACTTCGGAGGCCCTGAAAGCGCTTGCGACGACGGCGCGCGGAAACCTGCCGCCGCGACCGCGATTGAGGCCGCTCCCCTCCCCCTCCTCCGTGCCTACCCCGACGCCTCCCGACACGATCCGCCAGTACCGGATCGCGGACAAGCTGGGCGAGGGCTCCGGCGGCGCCGCCTACCGCGCCTTCGACGAGCACCTCCAGCGCCCGGTCGTGGTCAAGCTGCTCCACGCCGGCGAGCACGCCGGCCGGTTGTTGGAAGAGGCCCGCCTCGCGTCGTCGGTGGACCACCCCAACGTGTGCGCGGTCTACGAGGCCGGCGACCTGGCCGGCCAGCCGTACCTGGTCATGCAGTACGTCCCGGGCCGGACGTTGCAGGCGCTCCTGGCCGACGGCCCGCTGAGCGAGCCGCTGGCGCTGTCGCTCGGCGTCCAGGTCGCCGACGGGCTCGCGGCGGCCCACCGCCACGGCGTGCTCCACCGGGACCTCAAGCCGTCGAACGTGATGGTGACCGACGAGGGGCTGGCCAAGGTGCTCGACTTCGGGCTCGCCCGCCGGACCTCGCCGGACCCCGACGCGCCCTCCGCTCGGGCGACGGGCCGGGGCGGCCTGGTGTCGTCCCGGTTCGGGACGACGGCCTACATGGCGCCGGAGCAGTTCGCGACGCGGCGGAGCACGGAGCAGAGCGACGTCTGGGCGCTCGGCGTGATCCTGTTCCAGATGGCGACCGGCCGGCACCCGTTCTGGGCGCCGTCGATGGACCAGGCCCGGCTAAGCGCCACCATCCAGTCGGGCGCCGCGCCGGACCCGACGGCGGCCCGTCCCGACCTCGATCCGGCGTTCGCGGCCGTCATCCGCCGGGCGCTCGCGCGCCAGCCCGAGGACCGGTTCCGGTACGCGAGCGAGGTCCGCGACGCGCTCCGGACCGTCGCCCGGTCGCTCGACCCCGACCTCCAGGCGGCCGGCGCGCCGAGCGAGGCGCCGGTTCCGGCTCCGCCCGTCGAGGCGGCGCCCGAGCGGGGCGGCCTGCTCTCGGCCCTCGCGGACCGGCTGCTCCCCGGGCGCGCCCCGGCGCCCCTGGCCGGGACGGTCGCCGTGCTCCCCTTCGAGGACGTCGGGGAGCCGCCCGGCCCCGCCTACGTCGGGTTCGCGCTCGCCGACGCCGTGGCGACGCGGCTCGCCCAGGCGTCGGCGCTCCGCGTCCGGCCGCCGCGCGCGGCTCGGTCGGCGCGCCACCCGGCCGCCGACCCCGTCGAGGCGGGCCGCCAGCTGGCCGCCGCCCACGTGCTGACGGGCCAGTTCGCCCGCTCGGACGCCGGGGCGAGACTGTCGTGGTCGCTGGTCTCGGTCCCCGACGCCGTCGTGGCCGAGGGCGGCGTGGTCGAGGTCGAGGCGTCCGACCTGGTCGAGGCCCAGGGCCAGCTCGGCGAGGCGGTCTGGCGCGCGCTCCAGGGCTCGGACGCGCTGCCCATCGCGCCCGTCCCCCAGAACCGCCCCCAGGCCGTCACCGAGGGGCACCTCGCGGACGACCGGGTCGAGGACTACCTCGCGGCCCGGGCGCTGATGGACGGCCAGGTGACCCAGTCGAGCCCCCACGGCCACCTCGTTCGCGCGGTCGAGGCGTTCGAGCGCGTCGTCGAGGCAGAGCCGGCGTTCGCGCCAGCGCACGTGAGCCTGGGCGTGGCGCTGACGCGCTACGTCCGGTTCGGGTACGGCGGCGTGGGACACCTGCTGGCGGCCCAGCGCCACCTCGAGCGCGGGCTGGCGCTCGACCCGGTCAACATCGAGGCCAAGCTGTACCAGGCCTACACGCTGCTGTGGCGCGGCGAGAAGGAGCGGGCCCGCCAGGACGTCCAGCACCTGGTGCGGACGGCGGGCCAGGACGCCGAGGTCTGGATCGGCGCCGGCGTCGTGCTCCAGCTCGACGGGCTGCTCGACGAGGCGTTGCGCGCGCTCGGGACGGCGCTCCGGCTGCGGCCGTCCATCGGCCCGCGCGTCTACAACCTGCGGGCCCGCGTCCACCTCTACCGCCAGGACCCCGGCGCGGCCCGGCGCGAGATCGAGCGGGGGCTGGCGGTCGCGCCCGGCCACGCCCTGCTCCGCACCACCGACGCCGTGTGGCACCTGCGCCACGGCGACCTCGGTTGGGCCCTGGGCCGCCTCGACGAGGTCGTCGCCGACGACCCCGAGCTCCGGCTGGCACACCCGACGCTGGCCATCGCGCTCCACCGGTCCGGCGAGCCCGACCGGGCCGCCGCGCTCGTCACCGACGACCTCCTCGCGCTCTCGGCCGCCGACTGCGAGATGGCCTACCGGGTCGCGACCTACTTCGCCGTCGTCGGCGACGACGTGGCCGCGCTGGACTGGCTCCGCAAGGCGGTCTACCTCGGCAACCACAACGCGCCCTGGCTGACCGTCAACCCGGACTGGGCGCCGGTCCGCGAGCGCTCCCCCGAGGTCCGCCGTGAGCTCCGGGAGCTCGCCGCCGGCCAGCCGGCGCTCCACCAGCGCTGGCGGCGGGCCCTCCCCGACCGCGAGGCCTGACCCCGCTCCGGGCCCGCAGGCACGCCGAGGCGGGGCGTCTCGGGATGAGGGCGGAGCGAGGGCGCCCGGTCCCGTCCCCCCTAGATCTCTTCCCAGTAGGGCTCCCCCTTCAGTTCGGCTTGCACGTCTGGAATCCGGTCCTCGATGGGGTCGTGGTGGGGATGCCCCTTCCCGCGCACATAGAGCACGAAGCGTTCCTTCTTCGGGTCCCGCCGGATCCCGCGGATCGACCACCCTTCTCGTCGGAGCAGGTCTTGGTACAGAGCGATGGAGGGCTCGATAGCCCTCCGGGCGACGCCGCCCACCACCAGCCGGTAGTAGGTCCCCCGTTCGAGCGCCCAGATCAAGACCCAGCCCACGAGCGTGGCGATGATCGCCATGGGGTACCGGCCGAGCCCGCACGCGACGCCGACCAGAGTGGCCAAGATCACGTGGCCCGTGGCGTGGGCGGCCCCCACGTCGGTCCGGAACCGGAGCAACCCGCCGATGCCGAACACGACGAGCGCCATCGGAGGGCTGAGCACGACGATCGCGGCGACCATCGTCCCGACGACCGCGTAGAGCAAGACGGTCTTGGGGTACTCCAGCTGCTCGATGCTCAGCGCGCTACCGTGCCGCCGGGGGTGGAACGCGATGGCCGACGAGAGCGCCAGGGCCAGCGCGAGGTCCCCGCAGATCTGGAGCACCACGCGCCACTCCGTCACTCGGTCCCAGCCCCGGACGAACGAGGGGTCGTCCTCGGACATGCTGTCCGAAAGGAGGTCTCCGATCTCGGTCGTCACGGACTGGGCCAGCGGGAGCGCCAGAGCGAGGCCGCTCTCGATCAAATCGGGGAATGTCATGGAGAGGAGGGCCCAGGGCCAGTCCACACCGGCCGCATGTTTTTCTAGAGGCACGGCGCCAGCGCCCATCAGGGTTCGGCCCGCGGGCGGGAAACCGAACGGACCAGAGCGGCGAGGACGCGGGCCATACTACCCCTAACGACGCGGACGAGCCACCGGTGCCCCAGACGTGGCCCCGGTTGCCCCTCCCCGCCGGCACCGACGACGAGCGCCCAGTTGCCGACCCATGCCGCCTCGGACGCGCTCTGAGCCGAGCCACACTGGACGGCCTCATGGTTGACAAAACACAGTGGCCTACGGTACCGGAGCCCCCCCCCACTCGCCGGGAGGCGTCTCCGTCCTGAGTGGCCCGCCGAGAGCCCGCGCTCTGATCGCATGGTGGGGCGCGTCATCAATGGCCGTGTGCAAAGGCCACGAGTCCAACAGAGACCATGAGCTGTTAGCTGTTGTCCCGCCCCACTCGCCCCGTCCTTCCCCCTGCTCGCCTCGTCCAGCGCCTCGGCTCAGACGCCCCGTGACGTGATGCTCTCCGATGCGTGGGGGGGCTCGGGCAACACGCGGAGTCGGCCGCCCAGTCCCTGGGCAACGCGCGAGCGGAATCCGCGGACCTGGGCGAGCGGATCGGGACGGCCCGGGACCGGTTCTGGGAGAGCTACCCCGAGGGGTCGGACGCGGTCGAGGCGGCCCGGGACTTCGACCGGGCCCTCCTCGCCAAGGACATGTATTACGTGATGATCGCGGCGGTCAACGAGACGGTCGCCCGGGGTTCGAGCCGCCCGGGGCCGGGGGCGTCGGCCGCCTCCCTGCTGGACGCGGTCCGACTCAGGGAGGCCCTGTTCGGTCGCGTCGACGGCGGGACCCCGGGGGCCGCCCGGGTCGAGTTCGCCGAGTGGCTCGAGGTCCTCATCCGCGTCTTGAGTTGGGAGGCAGACGGGAACACCATGACCGTCGACGGGGCCGCGATCCGGGCGGCCCTCTCCGCGAGCCAGCCGCAGTACGCGAGGTACCGCTTGGTCCGCGACGTGGCCGAGGTCCGCTCGGCCGGGGTCGCGCTCCCGGGGAGCGCCAGGGAGTACGCCGTCGGGGCCGTCGTCGAGAGCTGGGAGCGCACGGACCGGGACCGGGCTGGTCAGGAGCACGACGAGGCGGCCGAGGTCCTCGGGGCGGACGCCGTCGAGAGCGTCGTCGAGCGGGTCCGGGCGGCCCCGGAGGACGAGAGGGGGTTCCTCACCGACCTCGCGCCCCTCGGCCTGTTCGCTCGCACTCGTGCGGACGACCCCGAGGTGGTCCCCGACGGGCTCGCCTACTCGCCCTCGAGGAGCGTCGCCGACGTCGTCAAGTCCCTGTTGGTGAACGGCTCCGACCGGACCTACGCCCTCGGGGTGTTCACCCTCGGAGGGTCGTCCCTGGGGAACTGGCGGGGCTCGGAGATCCTCTTCGGCAACCTCGTCGACACGTACGGGGAGGAGACGGTGATGTCCGCGGCCCGGCGGTTGAGGGCGGCGCCGCGGGGGACCCGAGGGCTACGTCGTCGACCCGGCCACGCTCGGCTTGCCAGGCGTGCGCACCGACGCCGACGACCGTCTCCTCCGCCAGACGCTCTCGTCCGGGCACTGATCCAGTCGGCGCCCACGTGTGAGGAGGCGCCCCGCCAACGGCACCCGTGCTGTGTGCTCGGTCCCGGACTCGAATGCCACGCGTCGGAAAGACGACACGAGCGGCCTGATCCCGCTGAAGGGGCTCTAGCGCGCTCTCTGTGACGGGGACCGCGCAAGGTGACTGTCGGGCCGTTCGGTCGGGCCAACCCGCCCACTCCATCGTAGCTCCGTCCGCCGTCTCGCCCGACCTCACCGCTCAAAGATCCGGCGCCGTACTGGACGGCCCGGCTGACCTCGCCTGAACAATTTTCATCCGCAACTGGGGCACGGCACATCGTCTAAGATCGGTCACCTGAGCACCTCACGAGCGACTGTTGAATCAGAGGTACGGTAGAGCTAAAAGTCAGCCCGCACCGATGCCCTTGAAGCCCCCGCCCTCGTTGCCCTCGTCCATAGTCGACGGCACCTCGATCGTCACCCGGGTCCCCTCGCCCGGGGCCGACGCCACCTCCAGCCGCCCGCCTACCGCCTCCAGCCGCTCCCGCACGCTCGCCACCCCGAGTCCGCCCGCGAGCCCCTCGAGTACAGATGGGTCGAACCCGGCCCCCTCGTCCTCGACGACGACCCGTACCCCGCCGTCGGACCGCTCGGCCGTGAGCCGGGCCCGGTCGGTCCCCGCGTGCTTGGCCACGTTGAACAGGAGCTCGCGGAGGAGCCGGTAGAGGAGGACGCGGACCTCCTCGCTGGGGACCTCGACGCCGCCCCCGTCGTGGTCGACCTCGAGCCCGTAGAGCGCCCGCTCCCGCCTCGTGAGCCATTCGAAGAGGTCCGCGAGGGTCCGGCCCCGGAGGATCGGCGGGGCCAGCTCGTGCGAGAGCGACCGGGCCGTCCGGGCGGCCTCGTCGAGGAGCGCCGCGACTCTCGCCGAGTTCCCGAGTTCGGCCTGGATCTGGGCCCCGTAGAGGACCTGCTGGAGGTCGTCGTGGAGGACGAGGGCGAGCCGCCGCCGCTCTTCTTGTTCGGCCAGCGTCAGGGCCCGCGCGAGCGACCGGATCCGGTCGCCCTGGGCGCGAACCTGGGACGTCCGCTCCTCGACCCGCGTCTCGAGCTTCGCGTTGGCCACGCGGAGGGCCTCTTCGGCGCGGGCGCGCTCGACGGCGGCCCACGTCCGCTCGGCCGTCTCTTGGACGAGTTCGACCTCGTCAGCCGTCCATGCGTGGGGGGCCGACTTGTGGACGGCGAGGAGCGCCCGGGGCCGCCCGCCCTTCACGAGCGGGACGACGACGAGGGCGGCCACGGGGAGCGCCTCGAACATGGCCCGCTCCTCGGACGTCAGGCGGTCGTCCACGGCCACGTCCTCGACCACGAACGTCCGCCCGGCCCTCGCGTCGGCGTCGAGCGTGGCGAAGTCGGCCATTCGGTACCGCCCGGCCCGGTCTGGGGCCCCCCGTCCGTAGTCGCGGGCGACGACGGCGTGCTCGCCGTCGGGGTCGACCTCGGCGTAGTGGGCGCGGCTCGCGTCGAGGCGCTCGCCAATGGCCTGCGCGGCCGCTCCCTGGACTTCGACGGGGTCCGCGAGCGGGCGGACCGCGTCGCTGAGCCGGACCAGGAAGGCGTGCCGACTTTCGCTCGCGCGGAGGGCCCGCTCGGCCCGTCGCTGCTCGGTGACGTCGCGGGTGATCCCGGCGACGGCCACGACCGCCTCGCCCTCACCGAGGACCGGAGAGAAGATGTAGTCGTAGTACCCCTCCCGGCCGTCGGGCGCCGTGTACGCGTTCCCCCCTCGGACGGGCCGGCCCGTCCGGACGACCTCGTCAACCTGGCGCCCGTGGAGCGCGACGAGGTCGTCGGGGTACCCGAGTTCGGCGAACCCCCACCCGACGGCCTCGTCCAACTCGATCCCCCACAGGTCGAGGAGGGCCCGGTTCACGTACGTGAACCGGGCGTCGGGGGTCAGGACGTAGACGAAGTCCTCGAACGCACCGAGCGCGGTCCCGAACGTCTGGAGTTGGCGCTCGGCGCGGTCGTAGGGCGGCCTGGGCCGGTCGTCAGATCCGTCCGGGGGTGACTCAGCGTACGCCATAGGGGCCTCCTTGGGTGAGGGAGAGACCGGGAGGACAGGGGACGCCGCGACTGCGAGGTCGACGTTCCGCTGAGGGCCGGTCCAGAAACTCCTCGGCGTAGGCGAGGGAGCAGCCGGTGTGCCCCTTCCCGACCACGGCCGCCTTGAGCGCCTCGGCCGTCGGGTGCTCGCCCGTCTTAAAGAGCCGGGGTCGCTCGCGCCCGGCCGCGTTTAGCTTCGTCCCGATCAGCTCACTGATCTCCTCGTAGAGGTCGTGTGTCTTGTGAACCCGCTCGGCCCGCGCGTTCCAATGCCGGGGGTGGAGGTAGACCCCGACCGAGTGGTAGAGCGAGCGCGATGCGTCGGCGAACCGGCGCCGGGTCGGATGGTGCCCACGCGGGCTCGTCATATGCGTCCAGAGGACGGGGCGGACGGTTGCCATGATCGGGGCCGACGGGCCAAAAGGTAATCTACGGGCTCGACCCAAGCCCCTGCTGGCCTCGCATCCCCCTGGAGCATGAGAAAAGGCGCCTTCCGGAGTCGACCGGAAGGCGCCTGTTCCCTTCTTGTGCCCGAGACTGGACGAGCGACAGTGTTGCCCCGTGCAGCGCGAAGCTGCAAACCCGTCCAAACGGGCCTCGTTTGGAGCGGAATCGGTGTGAGCGTCCGCCGCCGTTCGTTGCACTGTGAGACCGTGTTCGCTTTACTTCTGCTTACCTGGCGCCAGGGCTTCTCCACCAGCCCAACAGGTACATGCCATCGTTCAAGGTCCTCCTCCGCGAGGACAAGCTCCGCCGCAACGGCGAAGCCCCGCTCTATCTCCGGATCACTCACGCCCGTCGGTCAAGCTACCTCCACACCGACATCTGGCTCATCCCGACCTTCTGGAACCCGGACCGCAACTCAGTCCGCCGAACCCATCCCAACCACAAGAAGCTCAACGACGACTTACGCCGCCAGCTCACCGAAGCCCAGAACGGTTACCTCGCGTTCAAGTCTCAGGACAAACGGTCTCGGCTAAGGCCATTAAAGCTTCCGTTCAGGGATCGGGTGAAGTCTCCTTCCTCGACTACGCCGACGCCTACGCGAAGAGCTGGGAGCAGAAGAGCTTCTGGGAGTACCGAAAGGTCCACGTTCTCCTCAACAAGGTCCGAGCGTTCTGGAAGCGCAAAGACCTCGCCTTTCGGACATCGACCGCGACTTCCTCGACGGACTCGTCCTTCACATGCGCGACGTGTACCAGAACAAGACGAGCACTCAGCAAAAGAACCTTCAGATCCTGAAGTCAATCATCAAGCGAGCCGTCATGGACGGCCTCATCTCCCCTCCCGACGATCCGTTTAACTACTTCAAGATCGGTAGCTCCAAGGGGAGCCGTGAGAAGCTGCCAGTGGAGACGATCCGCGCGATGGAGCGCCTCAACCTCCCGCAAGCGAGCACCCAATCGACATCGCTCGTGACCTCTTCGTCTTCTCGTTCTACAACCACGGAATGCGCTTCGGAGACCTCCTCGCCCTTAGGTGGGAGTCGGTCGTCGACGGTCGGCTGGACTACGTCATGATGAAGTCGAAGCAAGCCGATCTCTGTCAAGCTCAAAGATTCCGCTCTTGGCATCCTAGAGAAGTACAAGTCTCTAAGCTCCGGTCGTTCATCGTTCATCTTCCCCGTGCTCGACCCGAACCGCGACTACTCCGATCGCAACTTCCTGAAGAAGCGGATCTCGTCGAAGAACGCCCGCTTGAACCAGGAACTGAAGTCGCGTAGCGACCCTGGTTCAAGACCGACGTCAACGTCAGTTTCCACGTCGCTCGACACAGCTTCGCCGACTTCGCCCGGAGTAAAGGGATGCCGCTCTACTCGATCTCGAAAGCGCTCGGTCACTCCAACATCTCCACCACCGAGCAGTACCTGAAGTCGATGGATCAGGGAGCTGTCGACGACCTGTCAGACGCCCTCTTCGACTGAGACGTGTCAGTTGCTGGTATCGACCGGATCGGTGGAGCCAGTGGCTCTCCCCTTCTGCCGCTCAACCACGGGCGGTCCGCCAAGGACTGGAGCGGCCGGCTCGTCCCACTCAAACTACTGGTCAGATCTCGTGGTCTGGCTAGTGATTCCTAGTGGGGACAGATGCAGTTGCTGGACGCAGTGGACACCGGGGTCGTGGTAGCTTGGCGGCTTCACCCGACCGCCTCAATAGGCTCGCCCCCCACCGCGTCCGGGGCACTTCTGCTCCTCCATGCCCCGGATCTTCGACAACATCGACGAGGCGCTCCTGCCAGCGCTCCAGAACACGCTGGCGACCTCGGAGCGGGCGGACTTCTCCATCGGCTACTTCAACCTCCGGGGGTGGAGGCACCTGGCCGACCACGTGGACCACGTCGAGGGCGGAGAGGGGGCGCAGTGCCGGGTGCTCGTCGGGATGCACCGGTCGGCGTCGGAGGAGCTTCGGACGGCCCTCCGGCTCGACCGCGACGGCGCTCGGATGGACATGGGGACGGCCGAACCGGCTGAAGAAGGGGCTGGCTCGCGAGTTCAGCGACCAGCTCACGCTGGGGTCGCCCTCCGATGGCGACGAACGGGCATGCGCCAGCTCTCAGCAGCAGATCCAAGCGGGCAAGGTGCGCGTCAGTCTGTTCCTTCGGCACACGCTCCACGCCAAGCTCTACCTCTGCTTCCCGAACACCGTACACGACGCCATCGGTCGGCTTCGTCGGGTCGAGCAACCTCACCTTCACCGGCCTCCAGGGCGGCGGCGAACTGAACGTCGACGTGCTCGACGACGACGCCTGCCTCAAGCTGGCCGACGTGGTTCGAGGACCGCTCGGACGACCGGTGGTGCATCGACATCTCGGACGACCTCGTCGAGATCATCGAGGAGAGCTGGGCGCGCTCCGAGGTCATCCCGCCCTACCACATCTACCTCAAGATCGCGTACCACCTGGCGTACGACGCCCGGCATGGGTCTGACGGAGTTCAGCCTCCCGAAGGATCTGAACGGTGTGCTGTTCGACTATCAGGAGGCGGCCGTCAAGCTGGCCGCCCGTCACGTCCACGAGCGGGGGGGCGTCGTGATCGGGGACGTGGTCGGGCTGGGCAAGACGCTCATGGCGACGGCGCTCGCCCGGATCTGGAGGAGGACCTCGACTACGAGACGCTCATCCTCGGCCCCGAAGAACCTGGTTGGGATGTGGGAGGACTACGTCCACCGCTACGGCCTCCGGCGCTGCAAGGTGCTCTCGTGACGCGGGTTCAGAACGAGCTACCCGACCTCCGGCGCTACCGGCTGGTGCTGATCGACGAGAGCCACAACCTGCGCAACCGCGACGGCAAGCGGTACCGGGTGATCCGCGACTACATCCAGCGGAACGACAGCCGCTGCATCCTGCTGACGGCGACCCCCTACAACAAGACCTACCTCGACCTCTCGAACCAGCTTCGGCTGTTCCTCGATGACCAGGCCGACCTCGGCATTCGCCCTGAGGCGCTACTTCGTGAGATGGACGAGGTGGAGTTCAGCCGGCGGTACGACGCCAGCCCCCGCTCCATCGCGGCGTTCGAGAAGAGCGAGCCACCCCGACGACTGGCGCGACCTCATGCGCCTCTACCTCGTCCGCCGTACGCGGTCGTTCGTCAAGTCGAACTACGCCCTCGCCGAGTGCCTGGGCTGCGGCGCGCACCTTGAGCGCCAGTGACGCGGCCTGCCGCACCTGTGGTCTCGATGCCGACGCCACCGCACGGCGGTTCCTTGCGCTTCCCGGACGGCACCCGGTCGTACTTCCCGACCCGCATCCCGAAGACGGTCACGTTCTCGACGAGCGACGAGGAGGACCCCTACGCGCGGCTCTACGCCGACGACGTGGTCCAGACCATCGGGAGCCTCAAGCTGCCCCGGTATGGGCTGGCGGGCTACGTCCGACCGAACCCGAAGGAGCCTGCCGAGCCCAGCCGAAGCGTCGCCAGACTGGAGCAGCTCAGCCGCGCCGGGCAACGGCTCATGGGCTTCTGCCGAACCAACCTGTTCAAGCGTCTGGAGTCCTCGGCGAGGCGTTCGTCCGGTCCGTCGAGCGGCACGCACTCCGCAACCTGGTCTTCGTCCACGCGCTCGGAGCAGAAGGCGGCCCATTCCCATCGGGCCGCAGGACGCGGCGATGCTCGACCCCGACCTCGAAGACGAGGACCGCGAGCTTGACCCCAACCTGTTCGACGACCCCAGAAGTGGAGACGGACGCCGAGAACGACCCGCCGCTCGATGAGCACGCAGCCGATGGCGTCCAGTCCGAGACGTCGGCTGCGAGACGCCGCCGCCCGCGTCTACACGCTCTACCAGACTCAGTTCTCCCGTCGCTTCCGGTGGCTCCGCGCCAGGTCTGTTCCGGCCGGCGCTCAAGAAGCACCTGCTCGAAGACGCCCGAGCGCTGATCGGCCTGCTCGACCGCGTCGGGCGCTGGCGAGCCCGACCAAGACGCCAAGCTCTCCGCTCTCGACGACTCGTCGCGGACGCCCACCCCGACGAGAAGGTGCTCGTGTTCAGCCAGTTCGCCGACACCGTCCGCTACCTCCGGCCGTGGGCTCCGAAGGCGGCCGGCGTTGAGCGCGTCGCGGGCGTGACCGGGACGACCGACGACCCTACGGTGCTCGCCCACCGGTTCTCGCCGCGTGAGCAACGAGAAGGACGGTGCCGCCTGGCAAGGAGACTCCGGGTGCTGCTGGCCACCGACGTGCTCTCCGAAGGTCAGAACCTCCAGGACGCCCACATCGTCGTCAACTTCGACCTGCCGTGGGCGCTCATCCGGCTCGTCCAGCGCGCCGGTCGCGTCGACCGCATCGGTCAGCAGGCCGACGAGATCCTGTGCTACTCGTTCCTGCCTGCCGAGGGCGTCGAGAAGATCATCCACCTCCGCGCCCGGGTCAGCCAGCGGCTCGAAGAGAACGCCGAGGTGGTCGGCTCCGACGAGCGGTTCTTCGAGGACGGCGAGGCGCCGGAGGAACTGCGCAGACCTCTACAACGAGAAGGCCGGGCGTCCTCGACGGCGACGACGACTGGAGGGCGAAGTGGACCTCGCGAGCCAGGCCTACTCGATCTGGCAGAACGCCATCCGGCAGGACGCCACGCTCAAGAAGACCGTCGAGGAGCTTCCCGGCGTCGTGTACTCAACCAAGCCACACGCACCGACAGACGTCGGGCCCGAGGGCGTGCTGGCGTACGTGCGCACCGCCCAAGGCACCGACGCCCTCGCCTGGGTAGACCGCGACGGCAAGTCCGTCACGGAGAGCCCACTGGCGATTCTCAAGGCGGCCGAGTGCGATCCGAAGACTCTAGGCCTGGACCGGTTCGACAACCACCACGACCTGGTGCGCAAGGGCGTCGAGCTGGTGCAGCGCGAGGGGCGGCGGATCGGTGGGCAGCTCAGGGCGTCGGACCGGCGCCCAAGTTCCGCACCTACGACCGGCTCAAGGGCTTCCTGGACGAGAACCCCCTGTTCGCAACCGACGCAGCCACACGGTCTCTACAGGCCCTCTATGCCCATCCGCTGACGGAGACGGCAAAGGACACCCTCAACCGTCAGCTCCGTGCCGGGCTCGACGACGACGCGTTGCTCGACTTGGTGATCGGGCTCCACGACGACGAACGGCTGGTCGTGGTCCACGACGGCGACGGCGACGGCGAGCCCCAGATCATCTGCTCCCTCGGCCTCCGCTCTTAGCCCGCCATCCTCTCCCATGGCGAAGCTCAACCTCCGACGGACGAAGAAGCACCTCAACGACTTCGATTGGGAGACGCTCTTCCTCGACGACCTCGGGTGGCTCCCAGCAACTGGGCAGGACGTTGTGCTCGACGTGGGTGGCGACCGGTACACGGTCCGCCCAGTGGCTCAGATCGGTGGTGTGGCCGCGTTCGAGGTGGACTCGCCGGACGGTGGGATCCCGGGCAAGAAGACTCGCGAGGCAGTTCACCGCGCCGTCGAGCCTCGTGCCCGCGAACACGCGCTGCTGTTCACCGACGTGCAGCGGACGCAGACGATCTGGTCCTACCCGGTCTACGACGGCAAGAAGCTTAAGGCAGCCCGGAGCCACCACTTCGTTAAGGGCCAGCCGCCCGACCTCTTCCTGTCCAAGATCCAGAACATCACGTTCGACCTCGAAGACCTCGACGAAACCGACGACGTGTCGATCCTCAGAGGCCACCCGGCGGCTCCGTGAGGCGCTAGACGTGGAGACGGTCACCCGGAAGTTCTACCTCGCCTTCCGGGACGAGCAGCAGGCCCTGGCCTCGAAGAACATCACAGGCATCGGCGCTGAGCGGACCCGGGAGCACTACGCCTCAGTGCTCCTGACCCGGCTCATGTTCGTCTACTTCCTCCAGAAGAAGGGATTCCTGGACGGCGGCGACTACGGCTACCTGGGCGCAAGTTGGAGGAGCACCAGGAGGCGATCCAGGGTGACCTCGGGTTCCCATCGTTCTATCGTCGCTTCCTGCGCCCTTTGTTCTTCGAGGGGTTCGCAAAGCCGACTGCTGATCGCTCTCCCGAGACCAACGCGCTCCTAGGCAACGTCCGATACCTCAATGGTGGCCTGTTTCTGGAGCACCCTATCGAAGAGGTGCATCCGGATCTCGATGTCAAGGACGAGGCCATTGCGGGCATCCTGCACGTGTTCGACCAGTTCACGTGGCACCTCGACGACACGCCCGGCGGGCAATCCGACGAGATCAACCCGGATGTGCTGGGCTACATCCTGGAGAAGTACGTCAACCAGAAGGCTTTCGGCGCCTACTACACACCGCCGGACCTGACGGGCTACCTGTGCGACGCGACCATCGACCGGTTCCTGACCGAGAAGCTGAGCGACGACCCGGCGGCGAGTGCTGCTCTTGGACTCTCCAACCGACAGTTCGGTACGCTGCCGGACCTGCTGACCAACCTCGACGACGACCTCGCGTGGCGGCTCTTGGGCGTCCTGAAAGAGATGACGGTTCTGGACCCGGCGTGCGGCTCCGGCGCCTTCCTTGTCGCGGCGCTCAAGAAGCTCCTGACCGTCTATAAGGCGGTCTTGGGCCACGCTACGCTCTCGAAGAACACCGACCTTCAGGCGTGGCTGGCCGAGGCCCGCAACCACCCTTCTCCCGACTACTTCCTCAAGAAGGAGGTCATCACGCGCAACCTGTACGGCGTGGACCTGATGCCGGAGGCCACCGAGATCGCCAAGCTCCGGTTGTTCCTGGCCTTGGTGGCATCCGCCGAGAAGGCGACGGACCTGGAGCCGTTGCCAAACATCGACTTCAACCTGCTCCCCGGCAACAGCCTGATCGGTCTGCTCGATGTCGGTGGAGATCGGATCATCGGTGACATGTTCGCAGCCGAAGCCTTCCGCCAGTCGCTAGCGGACAAGACTCGTCTCGTAGGCCTGTATAAGGGCACGGCTCAGGAGATCGACCGGGACGACGACTCGGGCGCGCTCTTGCAGATCCGGCATGAGATCAATGACGCGCGTGCCGACGCCCAGACGACGCTAGACGAAGCGCTGCGGCTGGAGATGAAGGACCTCGGTGTCGAAGTCAAGCAGGCGACGTGGACAGGGAGAGCTGAAAAATGGAGTAAGCGTGCGATCACGGCCGACGATGTCTCCCAGCTCACGCCGTTCCACTGGGCCTACGAGTTCTCGGAGATCATGGCGCGCGGCGGCTTTGACGTAATCGTGGCGAACCCGCCTTGGGATGTGTTTCAGAAGGACGAGAAGGAGTTCTTCAAGAACCACATCCCGACGATCCAGAAGAACAAGATCCGGATCGAGGACTGGAAAAAACGCAAGCGGGAGTTCATGGAGGACCCCGAAATGGAGGAGAGTTGGCTTCGCTACGTCAGCAGCTTTCCTCACGTCGCGCGGTACTTCAAGGCCGCCCCCGAGTACATCCACCACAAGGGCAGTCGCAAGCTCAATCTGTACACACTGTTCTTAGAGCGCTGCTTCCGGCTTTTACATGACACTGGACACTGCGGCATCGTGATGCCAGACGGAATCTACAATGCCTACGGAACCCGAGGGCTTCGTGAGATGCTATTCGACAAGACGAAAGTGACAGCGCTCTTTGGATTTGAGAATAGCGGGGGCATATTCGAAGATGTGCACCGTCAGTTCAAGTTCGTGATCCTGACCTTCGAGAAGGCCGGAACAACGGAGCGTTTCCCCGCCGCGTTCATGCGGCACGATCCGAAAGAATTGGAACGCTTCCCCGATGAGGGAGCCATAGAAATCGAGGTGGACGCCGTCCGGCGCATGGCTTCGGAGTCACTGGGACTGATCGAATTCACGAGCGAGATGGACCGCCAGGTGGCAACGAAGATGGCAGCGTCCCCTCCGCTGAGTGCCGACACCGACAGCTCATGGCGGTTCGCCCTCACTCAGGAAGTCAACATCACGAGCGACAGCCGCTTGTTCAAGGAGTCTGCGGGCTCAGGTCGCTTGCCCCTGTTCACGGGTAAGATGTTCCACCAGTTTGAAGAGACTGAGCAACACTCGGGCTACTGGATAGAAGAGGACAAAGCCCGCGACCGACTCACCAAGCGGGGGATGGATGATATTGGGCAGACCTACGACTATGAGGGGTACCGCTGGGTCCACCGCCGGATCTCGCGCAGCACCGACACCCGCACCCTGATCACCACTATTGCCCCGCCGGGCGTGATCACGGAGGTCAACAGCACGACCCTGAAGGTGCACGACGAGGAAGGAACGCGTCTGATCTCGAACGCGGCCCAGCTGTACCTCACTGCCGTCTCGAACAGCTTCACGCTGGACTGGCTGCTGCGCAAGCAGGTCACGACGACGCTGAACATGTTCTTCCTGTACCAGTTGCCCGTGCCACGCCTGTCGGAGGGCCATCCCACCTTCGACCGGCTCGCGGAGCTTGCCGCGCGTTTGGTATGCACGACGCCTGCCTTCGACGCGCTGGCTGCCGAGATGGGGTTGGGCGACCACACCGCCGGGGCAACCGAGGCCGGCGAGCGCGCAGCCATCCGAGCCGAGATCGATGCCCGGGTAGCGTTGATCTATGGGCTCACCGAGGAGGAGTTCGAGCACGTCTTGTTCCACGAGAGCATCACCGGCTTCCACCGTGTCGAGGACGGCGTTCGCGAGGACGCCCTCCAAGCGTACCGGTCTCTCGCCCCGAGTCCCGACGACGTGCTGGTGGCGAATCTGATCGCCGGTGGCGAAGGCACGCTGGTCGAGTTCAAGGAGACCTTCGCCGTGAACAACGAGACCGGCGACAAGCACAAGGGTGTGCTTCACTCCGCTCTCAAGACCATCAGCGGCTTCCTCAACACGACCGGCGGATCGCTGCTGCTGGGCGTCACGGATGCCAACGTGCCGGTGGGACTGGACAAGGACTACGCGCAGTGCCAGGCGAACAACCAGAACGCCGACGGCCTGGAGAACAAGATCCTGACGACGCTGGCGGATCGCCTCACTCCCCCACCCTCGTTCGGCCACGTGGACGTGACCTTCCACCAGATCGACGGGCAGGAGGTCTGCCGCGTCCTGGTCCAACCGAGCGACCAGCCGACGCGCCTCGACGGCGACTTCTACGTCCGCGACGGCAACCGCACCCCGAAGCTGACCGATGACCAAGCTGAGCGCTGGCTGGCGAACCGCCAGCCGCACGTGGGCTGATCCGGCCCTCCCAACCCTCCGCATCCTCCCAGACGCAAGCAATCCATGAAGGCAGGCCGCATCGACCTCTACCAGCTGTTCGACACCAACGTCACCTACGTCGCCCCGCTCTTCCAGAGGCCCTACGTCTGGACCCGCACCCGGAACCTGGAGCCCCTCTGGCTTGCCG
The DNA here is from genome assembly GCA_963740235.1 of uncultured Bacteroidota bacterium. Classification (GTDB taxonomy): domain Bacteria; phylum Bacteroidota; class Rhodothermia; order Rhodothermales; family Rubricoccaceae; genus Rubrivirga. The sequence continues at coordinate 214,904 of CAVUDG010000005.1, read as the reverse complement.
CACGCGGGGTCGCTGAGCAGCGCTTGAACGGCGAAGACCCGGTCCGCCCCCACTTCATGGGTGCCGTCGTGCTCAACGAGCTGAGCGCTGCCACCGGCACAGTCCCAGCCCGAGAGTTGATCGACGGTCAGCAGCGCCTCACGACGCTCCAGGTCTTTCTGGCGACGCTCCGCGACACGTCCGAGGCCCGAGGGCTCGACGACCTCCGGGGCGCTTTCTCCGACCTCGTCACGAACAAAGCTCGCTTCGCAAAGGAGGCACGCGACAAGCACAAGGTCTGGCCGACCAACGCCGACCGAGACGCGTTCGTAGCCGCGATGTCGCCCGGGGGGTCTGAGGCCGACGGATCGAAGATCGCCAAGTCCAGGGCCTACTTCACCGAGGTCATCGACGCCTGGCTCGACAAGCAGCCTGACGTGGAGAAGGCGCTGATGGCCTTGTTCGATGGTCTGTACCACGACCTCCACCTGGTCGCCATCGACCTCGACGACGCCGACGACCCGCAGCTCATCTTCGAGACGCTCAACGCCCTCGGGACGCCGCTCCTGCCAGCGGACCTGGTCAAGAACTACCTCTTCCACGGCATCACCGACGAGTCGGAGGCGCTGGAGCTCTACGAGCAGCACTGGGCGCCGTACGACACGGACCAGGACTTCTGGCGCGCCGAGATCCGGCAGGGGCGGCTCACGAGCCCCCGGATCGACCACTTCCTCAAGCACTACCTGTCGCTCAAGACCCGTGACGACGTGTCCGCCACCCAGCTCTTCCCAGCCTTCAAGGACTACGCGACATCGTCTGGCCTCTCGACGGCTGCCCACCTGACCGCCTTCCGTAGCTACGGCGACATCTACCGCAGCTTCTCGTCGTTCCCGAGGCAGACCCCCGAAGGCACGTTCTTCTACCGGCTCGACGCGCTCGACACCACGACGGTGTACCCGTTGCTCCTGGAGGTCTTCGCGCGGTTCGGCAGCGACGATGTCGAGCGGCGCCAGATCCTGGCAGACCTGGAGAGCTTCCTGATCCGCAGGGCTGTCTGCAAGCTGACCCCTAAGAACTACAACCGCCTCTTCCTCGACGCCGTGGACCAGACCGCCGACGCCTTCTCGGCCGACGCCCTCCGGCGGTTCCTGCCCACACGCGAGGGCGACAGCTCAAGGTGGCCCGACGACGACGAGTTCGAGAAGGCATGGCGCACCAAGCCGTTGTACTGGTCCCTCACCCGCAAGCGACTCCGGGTGGTGCTCGAAGCGATCGAGGTCGCCGCTCGGACGGAGATGACCGAAGACGTGGCTCTGCCGGGAGGGCTCACCGTTGAGCACGTGATGCCCCAGCAGTGGTCTCGGACGTGGCCCAAGCCCAAGCCGGTGTCAGGAGATGGGCGTACGCCTCAGGAACGGAACGAGGCCCGCGACCGTGCCCTTCAGACGGTCGGCAACCTCACGTTGGTCACGAAGAAGCTGAACCCGTCGATGTCGAACGGGTCGTGGGCCAAGAAGCGATCCGCTCTCAGGACCCACAGCGCCCTCACGTTGAACCGGGAGATCACAGAGTCCGACGGGTGGGACGAGTCGGCCATCGCGGCACGAAGCAAGAGGCTGTTCAAGCTCGCCGCCCGGGTCTGGCCGTACCCATCGGACGCCGCCGACGAGCTGCGTGTCGATAGCCCTTCGCCAGCGTCTGACTGTGGATCAAGACTGATCATCCTGTAGCCTTCCCGCCATCTGCTCTCTGGCCGGTCGGTCACGCCGGTCACGCTGGCGCGCTGCTCCGGGCGCGGACGAGAGCTGTTCTCACGTCAACCGCGTGGCGCGAGTGGCATTCGTGGCGCGATCAGGCTCGCAGGTGCCTCGTGCCGTGACGAGCGGTCCACACCGGTGACTGTGCAACAGGCTGTCGCACAACTGCCACTTCCCCAGCGGCTTGACTAACCCCGAAGTCGTGCCGACACCTCACTGGCCCTACCCTTAGACTCGATGCCGCTCGACTACACCTCGGCTCTCTCTCGACTCTTCTGAACGGCCATCCGGGAAGGCGGAGCCGTGCCGGATCAAGGTACCAGGACGCTCGCCATGAGCGACAAAGACTGGCAGGTGGTGAGCGCGCTCGATGGCCGACGATTGAAGGACGCCGGTCTCGAAACGCACTTGCAGTCTGTCCATTACGGTGAGCTGACAATTGCTTCCGCTTCGGAGGCAAGCTCAGACTCGAATGGAGCCGAGTACGGGATTGACTTCGACACCGGAAATCTCGTCCACATCGACGCGGTTTCGCAGATATCTATGCTGTATATGCTAGACGCTGGAGGAGAAACGGACGAAGCTGCGGTCAAGGCCATCGGGTCTGCGCTCGGGATTGAGTTGTGCCACAAGCAAGACAAGAATGGAAACCCATACTGGTGGCGTGTCGCAGCTTACCCGAAACCGAAGCGATGCAGCTACTCCCCTAGCGTTGACCAGTTCGAAAGCAGCATCTACTCTGCCAGCTGTCCAGCAGATGACCCACATCAGAACCCCTGGATCGACGCTTATGGTGCGGGCGACGAAGCGGAGACAGCGTACTGGAATACACAGTAGGTGCCAGCGCCCTCGCGCTGGTCCACCTTCGGTGCTCACTTTGCCCTGCCTAGCGGTCGCTGCCCTGCACCGTTGAGCGGCTCTTGATCACGACAGGAAGCTGGGCAGGTCGGATCTCATGGAGGTCGTTGGAGTGCCTGGGCGAGGGGGATCTAGGCGTCTTCCGGCACAGAGAACGTCGCAACGTTGATGACGGGCTGACCGGAATCGTCGCGCTGGGCTGCGATCTCCAAGCGTAGCGTCACCGCCATGCCCTTCTGGGGCATCGCCGTGGGCTCCGGGCGCTGCACGGTGAGCAACTCGCTCACGCGCATGGTGAAGCGCGAGGCGAAAGCCCGGTCGAGGCCCTCCTCAGTGCCATACGTGTCGAAGGCGCAGGCCAAGGGTGCCAGCTTGCGCTCTTCAATCAGGTTCACGCCGAACAACAGCGTGCCGACGTGGCCGTCGAATAGCGGCTCGAAGCCGTCGAAGTCCGCGAGGTCCACGGGCGTACTCGTCACCATCGCTTTGATCGGAGCATCCGTGTCCGAAGGGCCGACGATCCTGAAGCGTTGCGCAAGCTTCTCTTCGGTGATTGATACTCCGAGCGGCGTCGTGTTGTTAATGGTCTCCGCGACGGTCTGCTGAACGGTCCCGGTGTCTCTCCGTAGCCAAACAGCCCGGTCGGTGAACTCGGCCACTTCGTACTCGTCGGCTTCGTCTTCTAGTTGCTCCACTTGGTTGCCCCATTCTTCGAGCAGATCAGGCTCCTTGGGGTGGATCGTCAACGCCGTTGATAGCCAGTGAGCCCTATCCGCTCCCGTCGTCGCTCCGGGGCCGCGCATAGCACGTCATCCCGGGGCGGTGACGAGAGCCATCAGGCTCACTCACCGACCGTCCAGACTGGATGGTCGAATCCGAGCTGGTCGTCGTGCTCTCTGATCTGGCGCTCCAAGTCTGCGAGCGCTCCGGCCAGAAGGTCGAGACACTCGGCTGGAGTGATGTTCAGTTGGCGCATCAGCCGTTGGATCTCTAGGAAGGAGCGGATCGGCACGACGTTCGGAGGAAGCTCGCGTCGTCGTCTGGGGTCTCTCGGTCTCGGGTCTCTCTTGTGGTTGTCCATTGGAATCGGAGTGGGATGAAAGCGAAGAGCCCCCGCCGCGACGTGCGACGAGGGCTCCAGCGGAGTCGGCAGGAGGACGTGTCTCAGTTCAAGTGCTCGAAGGCGTATCCGAGCATCGCCGACGTGAACACGTCGTTGTTCGAGAAGTCCGCCGCTGTCATCTTCTCGCGGTGGCTGAACAGCCACGTCCCAGCGTTGAAGAGTCCGAAAAGCGTCGGCTCCTCGTGCTCGACGTAGCGGGACATGATCTGGCCCTTGATCGAGTCGCCGACCACGGGGATCGACCTCCACACCTCGCGGAGTCTCGTGTCGGTCATCTCGGCGGACTTCAAGGCCCGGAGGCCCGTGACGAAGCGGTCGAGGTTGTCCGGCGCCTGGTCGATCACGCTCATGCCCTGGCGGACGATCTCCTTCCACGACTCCTCTTTCGGGCCATCGTCGGGGCCGACCCCGGAGGTGCCTTGCGAGGCGAGGTGCTTGAACGACACGCGGGCGAAGAACTCGCCGGACAGGGCGCCGTTGTCGCAGACGAACCGCTTGCCCATCAGCGCCGACTCGTAGCGCCACGACTTGTCGTAGCTGCTCCGGGTGATGAGGGAGAGACCGACCTCGTCGCCGGGCGTGATCTCCTCGGTCTCCAGGAAGTCGACGATGTGGCAGAAGCGGCTTCCGTCCCAGAAAATCCGGCTCTCGCGGAACGTTGATCCCGCTCTGGACCGCGATCTCGACGGCGAGGTCACGGACCTCCTCGTTCGAGAGGAGCAGGTAGTTCTTCGACACGTTCCCGACGTGCTTGTAGCCGGTCACGGATTCCGGGTCCTCGATCTCAACCGCGAAGCCGCTCTGCGTCCCAGAGTTCTGAGAGTAGGTCGGCGTCTTGAGGATGGGTACGAAGGGGCTGATCCCGGACTTGGTCCGGTTGATGGTGATGCCGTCGATGTCGGTGACGGTGATCTGTCCGAGGTCGCGGTGCGAGACCTCGCCGGTGCTCTCGGCCAGTACGACGGCGTCGAGCGTGGCGCCGTCTCCGGCGTGGATCTCGGCGGTGTTGTTCTTGTGCTTGCTGGCGGTAGCCATAGCATGATGAGTGATGCAGCCGTCCGACCAGAGTAGTCGGGGGCTCGGTGAAACGAAGAGTGGGGCCGCGCCTCAATGGCACAGCCCCACTCGTTGGGTTAGCGGGTCGGGTGAGGCTCAGACCTCGGCCACCAGTCGGCGTCCGTCGTCGCCTGCGTGACCGTCGCCGCTGACGGCCAGCGACTCACGCGCTGCACGCTGGGCAGGCCGCGAGACCGGAGGCTTGACACGGTCGGCAATCCGAGCGCGGCGAGCAGCCTTGGGCTTGGGCACGCTGAAGGTGCGCACCCGGACGACGGGGTCGCCCTGGGCGTCGGGCTCCGGCGCGATCTGAAGCCCGAGCGTCACCGCCATGCCCTTGATCGGCATCCCATTGGGCTGGGGCCTGGTGACCGTCAGAAGCTCACTGACGCGCACGGTGAACCGCGAGAGGTAGGCCCGGTCGAGGCCGTCGTCGGTCCCATACGCCTCGTAGGCGTAGGCCAGCGACGGCAGCTTGCGCTCCTCGATGAGGTTGACGGCGAACAAGAAGGTGCCGATGTGGTCGTCGAACAGGGGCTCGAACGACTCGTAGTCGGCGAGATCCACCGGCGTGGAGGTGACCTTGGCGACGACCGGGTAGTCGCAGTCCTGCGGACCGACGACGCCGTAGGTGGCGGCAAGCTGGTCGGCCAGTCACAGACGGTGCCGAGAGGCGTGGTCGAAGCGATGATCTCGTCGACGATCTCTTCGATGGAACGGGGTTGGGAGGTAGACATGGCTGTGCCTGTGGACAGGCGGGCAGTGAGAAAAGGCGAGTGCACGGAGGCCCCGGGGGACCTTTAAAGCAGGCAACCCGGGGGTCCGGCTTGTCGAGGTCCGTCACGCCCTCAAATACTTTTTCTCACTGGTGAACCCGACTTGCGACCCTGGACAGCACCCGGGGGGCCATCTCGCTCCGGACTCTCAGCGCAGAGAAAAGCCGGTCTCGAAATATTTTCTGCTATGGGGTTCGCCGCGACAACCGGAGTCGCACTCTCGCTTGTCTCGTCCAGAGTGACGACATCCTGACCATCTCCTGTGTCCTGGCTCGACAGGCCGAAGGGACTCTCGCCCACGCCCCGGAGCCGCTCTGTCTACCCTAGCCCAGGGAAAGCGACCGTCGGCGCACTGGCTGCCCCATCCCATGATCAGAGATGGCTGGAGTCGGCGTGCGTACGTCTGTCATAGCGTTGTATAGCGCATGCGGACGATTCCGTTGCGGAGTCCTGCACGGAGGCGTAAAGGCCACGTACGCGACTGCCAACAAGCCCTACCGGCGCACTCACCCCACGCCACTTGCGCCACTTGTGCCACCGCCAGCGTCACTGTCAGACGGAATCCGGTACACACCGGTCTGAACCTTCTGCAGTCGCCCTTCTCGCGTCCACTTCGCCAAACGCCGGTCAAGAGTCCGCTTCGGCATACCTACTTGCGCGCCCAAGTCGACAGCCTCAGCCGTCGTAAACGACTCAGAGTCAGGAAGAGAGTCGAACAGGCTCACATCTTTCTCCGACTCAGTCAACCGTGTTGAGCTGTGAGGGCACTCAGCAGCAGTTCGGCATGCTCGGCTACCTTCTGACCTATAGAGATCGCCGAGCCGAACGACGCCGAGTCTGCCTCGATCGTTGCAGAGGATGCGAGATCGTGCTTGCTGTCGTAAGCATTCCAGATCGTTAGCACCATCGCGATGCGGAAGACGTGCAGCATCGCACGATGGGCGGTGCTAGACCCAGCGTACCCAAACGCTGAATACAGGCTGTTCTTGATGGCCTCCCCCACCTCGTTGAGCTGAACCCACTGCTCATCCGACAAGGTGACCTGCAGCGGCGCAGCACGAGACTCTAGGATGTCGTACAGGGCCATCACGTCGGCTTGCGAGCGACTGAGTAGCTCGGAGATATCGAGTCCAGGCTTGGGACGCACGTCGCGCCATTCAGAAGGGTTGTCGGGCGCGTATCCGTAGTAGATGAATCGGCTCCACAGTCCATTCTCTACGGACGGAACGACTGCAGGGAGCTGGTCGGGAGTGCCGGATAGAACGACCGATAGACGAGGCTTCCGAGCCTCACGCTCACCTCCAAGTCGGAGGTCGGCCACTGGCTCGTTCCCGTGCGCCTTCCGGAGCTTGTCGTCGTACTGCCCCCACTCACGCTTGAAGGTGTTGGCGAGGGTGTCGGCCTCCGTCTCGAAGAGGATGGCCTCGCCTGTAGCAGCCAACAACCTGACCAAGACAGCAGCACTCAGGTCTCCTGGAACGATGAGCCGGTGGTCGGGAGGCTCAGGGCCAGGATCTACCAGTGGGATTTCCTCCCCCTCGCCGTTCCTGGACCTCCGGCGCTTCATGACCTCAAACTGCCGAACTTTCGACTTCCAATCCTTTTTCTGCTTCTGGCTCTCCTCCACCTTCTTGTCGTGGATGAATCGCACCAGCTCGCGCGAGTAGTTCATCACGCTCTTCTCACTCCCAGGAGGAGCGATCACATAGATGTACAAGTTGGGTGAGTACTCCGACATGGCGTACCGCCCCCAGACGTTCGGCATCGACCCTGACAACGAAGCGATGGCGCTCAGTGCGAACACATCTCTGGGTCGGTTGCCTCCTACGGCGTCGAAGAAGCGACGTACCACTGTTGGCATCCCTTTGAGATCGTCTTGGGATAGTGACGGCGTCCGGTGGAGCACGTCGATGACGGCCGGGATGCGCTCGATGCTCATCGGTCCTCCCCCCCACGCGCCAAGATGCGGTGCCGCTCCATCAGATCGTGCAGGGACTTCGACGGATACGAGATCTTCCGGCCGTGCTGGACGAAGTCGATCTGGCGCGTATCCCGGAGGTGCTGCAACGTCCTCCTGGACCAGCCTGTGAGACGCTCGACCTGTCCGTTCGTGTAGAACTCGGGACGAGTGGCTTCGATGACGAGGCCGGGTAGTTCAGCCTTGATGGCTTCGACGACGGCTTCTTGGACGTACCGACGGACCTCGTCGGGACTAGTGACTATTGCACTCATGGTGTGGCTTGGGCTCGTGAATGGTGGCGAACACGAGCAGGCTACTTCCAGGGGGTGCAGCCACACTATGCGTGCCCCCCCACGCCCAAGCCGATCATGGCTCCGGGCGATCTAGGCCGTGCCGGGTCGCTATGTGCATGAGCGCCCGATCAACCCTCGCGCGAGCCGTCTTGTCGTCCAGAGCGAGGAGTAGCTGGAGCGGAGGCTGACCCATCTCACGATTGCACTCACATTCGGCCAAGTGGCCTGCCTGGACCTCTTGTGCCAACACTCTGGTTGAGCGACAGCCTCAGCAACCAGTCGACGATCTCGTCCTGATCCGCAAGCGAGGCCAACGGGGTTGCGCCACGACTGTCACGGCGGCTCTGGTCGTCCGAGGCGATGTCCTCTGCATCCTGCTCGATCCGGGTGAGCCACGTCGTAAAGACACGGTGGGCCGTCTCCTCACCCATCCGAAGGCTCTCCTTCTTCAGTCGACCGATGCGGTCGTCCACATCAGCCAGGAGCTTGGCGGCCGCATGACTCGAATCGGCGGAAGCCAACGCATCGCCGAACCGAGCCAAGAAGACGTTCGACTCGTGTCGAACTCGGCGGGAGAACCAATCGAAGAACGTCAACTCGTGGAAGCTGAGCCCATGGTCCTCAGACATGCCGACAGAGACGACAGCCCCTGACTCAGGGTCGAACGAGATGTCGTCCCAGCCCTCGCTGCCCTCCCGAAACTCAGCCCAGGCGCCGATCACGTAGTCGCGACTGACGGCTATTTCGAAGAAGCCTAGAAGAGGCTCGCCTTGGGTGTTTGTTGTACTCACGGTGTACCACTGACAAAGAAAGCCCTTGTAAGCCAACGACTTACAAGGGCTCTTTGTGCCCGAGACTGGAATCGAACCAGCACGTCCGTAAGGACACACGACCCTGAATCGTGCGCGTCTACCAATTCCGCCACTCGGGCGCGGAACGCACAAGGTAGCCCGCCTCAGCGGGACCGTCCACCGGGTCGCGGATCTCCACGTCGTCTCCACCAGGCGGAGGGCCTTCCGCCTGGGCCGGGTGGCGCTAACCTTTCTGCCGACCCCGTTCCCCGCTCGAACCGACCGTCCCCCCATGCCCATCCGTCCCCTCGTTCTCGCCGCGCTGGCCGCCGGCCTGGCCGCCGCCCCGGCCGCCCAGCGCGTCCTGCCCTACCCCGTGACGCCGCCGCCCCAGTACCAGCGGGCGGTCGCCGAGGGGACCCGGACGCTGACCGGGAGCCCGGGCGCCGCCTACTGGACCAACCGGGCCGACTACGACCTCTCGGCCCGCCTCGACGCCGGGACGGCCACCCTCACCGGGTCCGGCACGATCACCTACACCAACGAGTCGCCGGACGCCCTCGAGTTCTTGGTCCTCAAGCTCCGCCAGAACGTCCACGCGCCGGGCGTCCCGCGGAACCGGCCGGTCACGGTCACCGGCGGGCTGACGCTCGACCGGTTCGCCGTCGGTGGCCAGGCCTACGTCGACTCGTCGGTGGCCGAGACCCCGGGGTCGTACCGGGGCTCGGCCGGCGCCGGCAGATACGTGGTCCAAGGGACCGTCATGACGGTCGGCCTGGCCGAGCCGCTGGGGTCGGGCGAGACCGTCGTGCTCGACCTCGCGTGGCACTACACGGTCCCCCCGGACACCGGGAGCTACCGCCAGGGGACCGACGGCGAGGTGTTCTTCCTGGGATACTGGTACCCGACCGTCGCCGTCTACGACGACGTCTACGGCTGGCACGTCGACCCCTACCTCGGGATGGGCGAGCACTACATGGAGATGGGCGACTTCGCCGTCGACTTCGACGTCCCCGCCGACATGCTGGCCTACGGGACGGGCCGGCTCGCCAACGCCGCCGACGTCTTGTCCGAGCGGACTCGGGCGCGCCTGGCCGACGCCCTCGACGGCGGCGACGTGGTCGCGGTCGTCACCGAGGCGGACCGGGGCGGGGCGCTCGCGCCCTCGGCCGACGGCCGGCGCGTCTGGCGGTTCGAGGCCGAGGACGTCCGCGACGTGGCCCTGTCGGCGTCGGCGGCCTACGTCTGGGACGCGACGCGAGCCCTCGTGGACCGCGACGAGGACGGACAGGCGACCGACGCCGTCCTCATCAACAGCTTCTACCGGCCCGGGACCGCCTCGTGGGACCGCTCGGCCGAGTTCGCGGCGTTCTCCATCGAGCACCTCTCGGAGACGCTGTGGCCCTACCCCTGGCCCCACATGACGGCCGTCGAGGGCATCATCGGAGGCGGCATGGAGTACCCCATGATCACGCTGATCGGGGGGGACCGGACCGACCCGTCGCTGTTCTCGGTCACCTACCACGAGATCGCCCACATGTGGTACCCGATGATGGTCGGCTCGAACGAGAAGGCGTTCACCTGGATGGACGAGGGGCTCACGTCCTACAACACGAACCAGGGGATCGACGCCTTCTGGGACGGCTCGGCGCCAGACCGCGAGCGGATCGACGCCTGGGACCGGCGCCGCCAGTCGCACTACCTGCTGGCGGGGACGGGCTACGCGGTCCCGCCGATGCGCCACAACGACCGCTACCCCATCGGCGGGGGCACCCGCCAGGTCGACCCGGCCGGGGGCGCCGCGCGGGGCGTGGCCTCGTACTCGACGCCGGCCGTCGCGCTCCACGCGCTCCGCGGGCTCTACGGCGAGGCCGCCTTCGCCGAGGCCTACCGCGAGTACGGCCGGCGCTGGCGGGGCGGCCACCCCTACCCGTACGACCTGTTCAACACGTTCGAGGACCGGCTGGGCGAGGACCTCGACTGGTTCTGGACGCCGACGTTCTTCACGACCTGGACCGTCGACCACGCCATCACCGACGTCTCGACCGACGGGCCGGTGACGGTCCGGATCGCCGACCTCGGGCTGGCGCCGATGCCCGCGCTCGTCCGCGTGACCTACGCCGACGGGACGACGCGCGACGGCCGCGTCGAGGTGGCCGAGTGGCTGGCCGGCGCGACCGAGGCCGCCGTGACGTTCCCGGCCGGCGACGTGGCCCGCGTCGACCTCAACCCGGACGGGTTCGTGTTCGACGCCGACCCCACCAACGACGCCTGGTCGGCCGACGACGCCGAGGCGGACGCGACGGACTGACCGTCGGCGACGGACCTGGGCCCGCGCGCCTCGGGTCCGGCCGCCTCGGTCTCGGCGCGGGCGCCCCGAACGGCAGACGCCCGCCTCCGGTCTGGAGGCGGGCGTCGTCGCGTCTGGCGGGCCAGGTAGGATTTGAACCTACGACCATCCGGTTAACAGCCGGAAGCTCTACCACTGAGCTACTGACCCATCGCCCCGGCCACAGCGCCGAGAGACCACGAAGGTAGGGACGACACGGCACGCGGTGCAATCGGCCGGCCGCCGGTGCCGGGCCCTTTCACGTCCTGTTCGTCGGCGGCCCGGCCCGCTTGGGCGCCCGAGCGGGCCAGGCCATGTCAGGCTAGGCCGCCAGCTTGTCGAGGTAGAGCTTGCGGAGCTTCGAGACCTTGGGCGCGATCACGGCCTGGCAGTACGGCTGGGCCGGGTTGCGGGCGAAGTAGTCCTGGTGGTAGTCCTCGGCCGGGTAGAACGTGTCGAGCGGCTCGATCTCGGTCACGACGGGGTCGGAGTAGATCCCCTGCTCGGCGATCTCGTCGCGGACCGCCTCGGCCGCCGCGCGCTGCTCGTCCGAGGTGACGTAGATGCCCGAGCGGTACTGCGTGCCGCGGTCGCCGCCCTGGCGGTTGAGCGTGGTCGGGTCGTGGGTCGTGAAGAAGACCGTCAGCAGGTCGTGGAGCGAGATCACGTCGGGGTCGAAGGTGACCTCGACGACCTCGTTGTGGCCGGTCCGCCCGGAGCAGACCTCGCGGTACGTCGGGTTGGCGACGTGGCCGTTGGCGTAGCCGGAGACGACGCGTTGGACGCCGCGGAGCGGGACCATGACGGCCTCGACGCACCAGAAGCAGCCGCCGCCCAGGACGATGGATTGAGTCTGTGCCATGAGATTCGCAGGAGGTGGAGGAGTCGTGTCGGGTCAACGTCGCCGCCCGGACGCGGCTCCGGGCGCCGGGCTTACTCTGGGGATCTCCCCAGACCCCGCCCGGCCGTCCCCGCGAGACGCCGCCCCTCCCCCGCGACATGGCCCCCGACCTCGACTCCGCCCGCATCCGCCTGATCCAGATCCGGACGAACCCGGCCGTCCTGGCCGAGGAGCAGGCCAGCTTCCAGGCCCGTCTAGGCATCGGGCCGGGCGGGATCGTGGTGTCGAACGCCATCGGCGAGGCCCTCTCCCCCGCCCTGCTCGACGGCGTCGACGCGGTCATGATCGGGGGGGCCGGGGCCTACTCCGTCACCCAGACCTACGACTGGACCCAGGACCTGATCGACCTGTGCCGGGTCTGCGCCGACCGCCGGCTCCCCCTCTTCGGGTCGTGCTGGGGCCACCAGTTCGTCGCGCGGGCGTTCGGGGGCGAGGTGGTCCACGACCCGGACCGGGCCGAGATGGGGACGCACGAGGTCGAGGTCACCGACGAGGGCCGCCGGGACCCGCTGTTCGCCACGCTGCCCCGGCGGTTCGCGACCCAGATGGGCCACCAGGACCGCGTCGCCCGGCTGCCCGCGGGCGCCGTCGAGCTGGCCACGAACGACCGCGCGCCGTTCCAGGCCTTCCGCCTGGCCGACCTCCCGGTCTACGGCACCCAGTTCCACTCCGAGCTCGACGCCGAGACCGAGCGCCAGCGGCTGGTGGCCTACCGCGACCACTACCCCGAGATGGCCGACCCCGAGCGGTTCGACGCGGTCGTCGCGGCGCTCCGCGAGTCGCCCGAGGCGGACGACCTCCTCCGGCGCTTCGTGCTCCTGTTCGCCGTCGAGGGCGGGCCGGACCAGTTGGCCGCCGAGTTGTACGGGGTCTGACTTCCGCCCGTCACCACGCCACGGACGTGTCGGGAGCCGGGGAGGTCCGACGCTACGCCCCGACCGCTGCGTCCAGGAACCGGCCGACGACCTCCTCCGACCAGAACGTCCCGCCCCGGCGCACGAACCCGACGTGGCCGCCGTGCGCGGGCGTCAGCAGGGTCAGCGCCGGGTTCGCCCGGGCGGCCTCGCGGGGGTAGCAGGACGCGCCTAGGAACGGGTCGTCGAGCGCGTTCACCAGCAGGGTCGGCACGCGGACCGACGGCAGGAACGGCAGCGCCGACGCCCGAGCCCAGTAGTCGTCGGCGCTGGCGAACCCGTGGACGGGCGCCGTGAACGCGCCGTCGAAGTCCCGGAACGTCCGCGCCCGGCGGACCGACTCGAGGCCGGGCGCATCGGGGAACCGCCCGGCCTTCTCGGCCACCTTGCCCGAGAGCGACCGCATGAAGCGGAGCATGTAGATCCGCCGGCTCCACGCCTCCATCGTCTCCGACGACGACGCGAGGTCGACGGGGACGGAGACGCCCGCGCCGGCCACCACGCGCGGGTCGACGGCCTCGCCCTGCTCGCCGAGCCACTTGAGGGTCAGGTTGCCGCCCATGCTGAACCCGACCACGGCCACCTCGGGCGCGCCGCCGGCCAGGACGTGGTCCACGACGGCGCCGAGGTCGTCGGTGGCGCCGCTGTGGTACGTCCGGAGCAGCCGGTTCGGCTCGCCCGAGCAGCCGCGGAGGTTCCACGCGCAGACCGTCCAGCCCCGCCGGTCCAGCTCCCGGGCCATCCCGCGGACGTAGGCCCGGTCGCTGCTCCCTTCGAGCCCGTGCGCCACGACGGCCACGCGCGCGCCCTCGGGCCGGCCCGTCCAGTCGAGGTCGAGAAAGTCGCCGTCGGACAGCTCCAGCCTCTCGCGGCGGTAGGTGACGCCGTCGACCCGGCGGAACAGCGTCGGCAGGACCGTCTGGAGGTGCCCGCTGCGGAGCGCCAGGGGCGGGCGGTACGGGGGCAGCGTGATCTCCATGGCCGGGCGTCCGGAGGGGCCCGAACGACAAACGCCCTCCACCGGACCGGCGGAGGGCGTGGTGCGCCCGGAAGGATTCGAACCTCCGACCCCTTGATTCGTAGTCAAGTACTCTATCCAGCTGAGCTACGGGCGCGGCAGACGGGTGACCCCGTCGGGGACCCCAAGATAGACCGGGCGAGGAACGGGCCTCAAGTGAAGACCGGGCGGAGCGGGGCCGCGGGCGAAGCTGCACCGACCTCGCCCGCCTCGGGCCCGAGGCGGAGGGAGTCACCGAGAACGTTCGTCTCCGGGCAGCCCCCCCCCACTCGTCCCTCCCCACGCCTCCGCGCCACCCAGGAACCAGAAGTGCCGCGTGGGGCCGTGGCCCCCGCCCAGCGGGAGCGCGTGCCGGATGGCCTGCTGGAGGTAACCCCGCGCCCGGCCGACGGCGTCCTCCAGGTCCAGCCCCCGCGCCAGGTTCGCCGCGATCGCACTCGCGTAGGTGCAGCCCGTCCCGTGCGTGTTCGGCGTGTCGATCCGCTCCTGGCGGAACACGGCCTCGCCGTCGCCCCAGACCAGCAGGTCGACCGCCTCGGCCTCGTCGTCGAGGTGGCCGCCCTTGACCAGGACCGCGCCCGGCCCCAGTCGCAGGATCACGTCGGCCGCGCGCCGGGCGTCGTCCAGCGTGCGGACGTCGAGGGCCGAGAGCCGGGAGGCCTCGTGGGCGTTCGGGGTCACGACGGTCGCCAGCGGGATCAGCCGCGACGCGACCGCCCCGACGGCCTCCGGGTCGAGCAGCGCGTCGCCGCTCTTCGAGATCATCACCGGGTCCACCACGACGGGCCCCAGGTCGTGGGTCTCGATCCCTGAGGCGACGGCCGCGACGATCTCGGGCGACGCCAGCATCCCCGTCTTGACCGCGCCGACCGGCAGGTCGGCCGCGACGGCGTCGATCTGGGCCGTCACCACCTCGGCCGGGACCTCGTGGACGGCCGTGACCTCGCTCGTGTTCTGGGCCGTGACGGCGGTCACGACCGACATCCCGAACACGCCGTGTGCCTCGAACGCCTTGAGATCGGCCTGGATGCCGGCGCCGCCGCCCGAGTCGGAGCCGGCGATGGTGAGAGCGGTGGGGACGGACATGGAGCGGGCGGAGACGGGCGGACGGGCACGGTGGACTCGCGAACGCGCGCGCGGTGCCCCGGCTACCGGTCCAGCGCGTCCAGGAACTGGCCGACCGTCCGGGGAATGTCCCAGGCGAACAGCAGCGAGGAGATCGCGGCGGCCCCGTGCGCCCCGACGAGACGGGCGATGCGCGCGCGCGGGGGCGTCATGCCCCCCAGCGCCAGCACCGGCACGCCCGAGCGCTCGGCCGCCAGCCGCAGCGGGTCGACCCCGGCCGGCACCGCGTCCGGGTGCGTCCGGGTCTCGAAGATGGGCGAGACCGTGACGTAGTCGGCCCCTCGGCGGCCGGCCACCACGGCCGTCGTCGCCGAGTGCGCCGAGACGCCGACCGGGCCCGCCAACCCCGCCCCGACCGCCTCGGCCAGCGTCGCGCCCCGTCGCCCGACGTGGAGCCCGGCGCCCAGGTCGCGCGCGATGGCGAGACGCCCGTGGACGGACAGGACCACGTCCGGCCGGATCTCGCGGAGGGCCGTCGCCAGATCGCGGGCGGCCGCGGCGAACGCGTCGTCGCGCGCGTCGTGGTCGCGGAGCGAGACCCACGGCACCCCGGCCTCGACCGCCTCGGTCACGCGCTGGCGGAGGTCGGCGGCGGGCAGCTCGGGCCGGCCCGACGCGAACCCGTCGGCGATCAGCAGCAGGCGCGGCAGGACTGAGCCCGTGCCCGGGGCGGGCCGAGTCGGCGACGCGTCCGGCTTACTCATCCACCTCGACGCGGCCGTCGTCGGGCGTGGAGGCCTGGGCGTAGAGCCGGCGCGGGATCCGACCGGCGCCTCGTGCCAGCCGCCCCGCCGCGACCGCGTGCCCGATCGCAGCGGCCATCCGGACCGGGTGCTGGGCGCCCGAGACGGCCGTGTTCAGCAACACGCCGTCGTAGCCCAGTTCCATCGCCCGGGCCGCGTCCGACGCCGTCCCGATGCCGGCGTCGACCACGAGCGGCACGTCGGGCAGCAGCTCCCGGATGATCCGCAACGCGTACGGGTTGACGAGCCCCATCCCGCTCCCGATGGGGGCCGCGAGTGGCATCACGGCTGCGCACCCCAGGTCGGCCAGCTTGCGAGCCGTGATCGGGTCGTCGCCGCAGTAGGCGAACACCTCGAACCCGTCGGCGACCAGCTCCGAGGCGGCTTTGAGCAGCTGGACGGCGTCCGGGTACAACGTCTCGTCGTCGCCGATCACTTCGAGCTTGACCCAGTCGGTTTCGAGCGCCTCGCGCGCCAGCTGGGCCGTGAACACGGCCTCGCGGGCCGTGTAGCAGCCGGCCGTGTTGGGCAGCAGGTGGAGCGGCCGCTCGGGCGAGTGCCGCGCCCGGAGCGCGCCGAACATCGACTGGCCGTCGCCGCCGCTCAGGTCGACCCGGCGGACCGAGACGGTGACGACCTGGGCCCCCGAGGCGTCGACCGCGTCCAGCATGGCCTGGAGGCTGGGGTACCGGCTCGTGCCGAGCATGACCCGGCTCGCCAGCTCGACCCCGCCGACCGTCCACGGGTCTTGGGCGTCGGCGAGTGACGAGCGGAGAGCGGGCGGGGCGTCCGGAGTGGGGGTCATCGGGGACGAGCAGAGTCGGGGGCTGGGCCAGGGGCCGTCAGCCGCCCTGGGAGGCCGTGATGATCTCGACGCGGTCGCCCTCGCCCACCTCGGTCGTCGGCCAGGACGAGCGGGGGACGACGCGGTCGCCGACGGCCACGGCCACGCCGGGCTGGCCGGGGTCGCGCCCGAGGTGGGCCAGCAGGGCGTCGAGCGCGAGCGGGGCGGGCACGTCGCGGGGCTCGCCGTTGATGCGGAGGGTCGGCACGGGCGTCAGGTCGAAGCGGAGGGGCGAGAACGGGGCCAGCACGGGCGCTGTTTCGGGCGCCCCGTCCAGCATCCGCTCGACCTCGGCGGCGACCTCCTGGGCGGTGACCGGCGCCAGCAGCACGCCGTGGCGGTAGTGCCCGGTCGCGTACACGACGCCGGGGTGCGCGCTCTGGCCCGAGCAGCGGCGCGTGGTCGCGCGAGGCCGGCCGCTGGGCCGCCCACGTCTCGACCAGTTCCATCTCCTCGACGCCCGGTACGACCGCGACGGCGCCCTCCAGCAGCCGGTACACCCCGCCCGCGGTGACACCGAGGTCGGCGACGCCGTCCTCGCTCGTCGCGCCACGACCACGACGCCGTCGGCCTTGGGGACGAGGTAGGCGTCGGGGCCGCGGACGACGTGCCGGAGGTCGAGCCCGCGCGCGGCGTCCTGCCGCAGCGCGAGTGCCTGCCCCTTGACGCCGCGGACCGGCGGCTCCGGGTCGAGCCCGGCCAGGCCGGCGCTCCATGCCCCCGCCGCCACGACGACCACACGGGCGGCGAGCGCGGCGTCGTCGACCACGACCGACGGGGCGTCGGGGTCGGGGCACCGACGCGCGTCACGGCGGCGTGCTCCCGGACCTCGACCCCGCCCGCCTCGGCCGCCGCGCGGAGGGCCTCGACGAGCGCCCGGTTGTCGACCTGGTGGTCCTGGGGCGAGAAGATGGCGCCCGGCAGGCGCGGCGACAGCATCGGCTCGACGTCGGCCGCGGCGTCGCCCGAGAGCCACTCGACCGGCGCCCCGTGCTCCTGCTGGAACGCGAACAGGCGCCGCAGCGCGCGCACGCTGTCGCGGTCGTCGGCGACGACCAGCGTGCCCTCGTCGCGGTAGCCGACCGACCGGCCCGCGGCGCGCTTCCAGGTCGGCGCGCGAACGCCGGGCCACCGAGTCAGGCTCTCGCGCCCCAGCCGGTACAGGTCGAGCTCCTCGAACCCGATCTCGGCCGACGGCGCCAGCATCCCGGCCGCCGCCCACGAGGCGCCCCGCCCCGAGCGGCCCGCGTCCAGGACGGTCACCCGGCGCCCCTGCTCGGCCAGGCGCCACGCCACGCCCAGCCCGGCGACACCGCCGCCGACGACGACGACCTCGGGGGACAGCTCGGACACGGGGGTGCGGATGGGGACGACGGGGACGGGCCGACCGGGATCGGCGACGCGCGGCAACTCTAGATTCGGCAAGCTACCCGTGCCCCGCCCCGTGCCCCGCCTCCCCCTCCCCGCCGTCGCCAGGCCTCGACAGCGCGCGCGCCGCACGTGATGGCCGACCACGCCGACGCCGTCGTGGCGGGCGCCGGGCTCGCCGGGGCCTGCGCGGCCCTGGTCCTGAGCCGGACCCGGCGCGTCGTCGTGCTAGACGCGGGCCGTCCGGGCGGCGGGGCCAGCGCGGCTGCGGCCGGACTCGCCAACCCGTTCATGGGCCGGGCCGCCAAGCCCGCCTGGCGCCACGACCTCGCCCTCGACGCGCTCGCCGAGCTGGCCGCCGAGGCGGACCCGGCCCTGTACCGCCGGACCGGCATCGTCCGCCCCGCCGTCTCGGACGCCCAGGCCGACGTCTTCCGCCAGCGCGCCCGGGCGCACGGCGACGTGGACTGGCTCGGGCCCGAGGCGAGCGCCGAGCGCTGGCCGGCCGTCGCGGCGCCTCGGGGGGCGCTTGCACGTCCGGCGCGGCGGGTCGGTCGATCTGGTCGCGTTCGTCGAGGCCGCGCTGGCCGTCGTCGAGGCGCGCGGCGGTCGGGTCGTGCGCGCCCGGCTGGAGGGGTGGATCGACGGTCCGGTTGCAATAACGGATCATGGTGAGATCCGGACCCCAGCGCTCGTCCTGGCCCTGGGCGACGGCGCCCGCGAGCTCCCCTCTCGGCCGGTCTCCCCCTGCACCGCGTCAAGGGCCAGACCGTCCGGCTCGGGCGTCCGCCGGGGCTGCCCGCCGACCACCCGGCCGTCGCCGGGGCCGGCTACGTCGTGCCGCGGGTCGACGAGCGTCATCGTCGGCTCGACGTTCGAGCACGACGTTCGCGGACCTCCGCCCCGACCCGTCGCTCGACGCCGGGCTGGTCGCG
Source organism: uncultured Bacteroidota bacterium (assembly GCA_963740235.1). Lineage (GTDB taxonomy): Bacteria > Bacteroidota > Rhodothermia > Rhodothermales > Rubricoccaceae > Rubrivirga. Next base: position 196,134 of record CAVUDG010000005.1, on the reverse strand, counting down.
CGCGCCGCCGCGCTGGTGCCGGGGCTGGCGGGCGCGCCCGTCCTGGAGCGGCGCGCGGGCGTCCGCCTGACGGTCCCCTCGGCGGTCTCGCCCGGCCGGCTGCCGCTGGCGGGCCCGCTGGCCGGCGCGCCCGGCGTCTGGGTCCTGACCGGGCTCGGCGCCAAGGGCCTCATGACGGCGCCCCATCGCTCGCCCGCTGGCTGCCGGCCGCGGTCGACGGCCGCCGCCCGTTCCCGGACGAGACCTCGGCCGGGCTCACTGTGTAGAACGCGAGCAGGAACCGCTTCCGCTCGTGCGACCGGGATGCCGAGGCGGGGCGCCCCTCTATCTTCACCGTCCCTCAGCACCGCCCCCCCCTATGCCCTCCATCGACGAGTACCTCGGCGCCGACGCCGACTCCCTCCTCGGGTTCGACGCCCCCAAGATCTCGAAGGACCGCCTCCACCTGCCCGGCCCCGACTGGGTCGACCGGATCTTCGCGCCCAGCGACCGGCCGATCCCCGTCCTGCGTTCGCTCCAGCAGCTCTACGACCACGGCCGCCTGGGCGGCACCGGCTACCTCTCGATCCTGCCCATCGACCAGGGCATCGAGCACTCGGCCGGCGCGTCGTTCGCCAAGAACCCGGACTACTTCGACCCCGAGAACATCATCGAGTTGGCCATCGAGGGCGGGTGCAACGGCGTCGCCACGACCTACGGCGCGCTCGGGATGGTGGCCCGGAAGTACGCCCACAAGATCCCGCTCATCCTCAAGCTCAACCACAACGAGCTCCTGACCTACCCCAACTCGTACGACCAGATCCTGTTCGCGCGCGTCGAGGAGGCCGCGGCGATGGGCTGCGTCGCCATCGGGGCCACGATCTACTTCGGCGCCGACAACTCGGACCGCCAGATCCAGGAGGTCTCGCACGCGTTCGCGCTGGCCCACGAGTACGGCCTGGCGACGATCCTGTGGTGCTACGTCCGCAACGAGGCGTTCACAGTAGACGGCGTCAACTACGAGGGCTCGGCCGACCTGACGGGCCAGGCCAACCACCTCGGCGCGACCATCGAGGCGGACATCCTCAAGCAGAAGCAGCCGACGGTCAACGGCGGGTTCACGGCGCTCAACTCGGGCGACAGCTCGTACGGCAAGCTCGACGAGCGGATGTACACCGAGCTCGCCTCGGACCACCCCATCGACCTGACGCGCTACCAGGTGGCCAACGGCTACATGGGCCGGGCCGGGCTGATCAACTCGGGCGGCGGCTCGGGCGCGGACGACTTCGCCCAGGCCGTCCGGACGGCGGTCGTCAACAAGCGGGCCGGCGGGATGGGCCTGATCTCGGGCCGCAAGGCGTTCCAGCGCGACCGGGCCGAGGGCGTCCGGCTCCTCAACACGATCCAGGACGTCTACCTCGACGACGCCGTCACCGTCGCCTAGCCGGCCCTCTGCATCTTCCGACGAGGGGCGCCGTACTGCCGCGGCGCCCCTCTTCCTTTCCCGTGCCTCTCCGGACATGAAGCGCTCCGACGCCCTGCTGGTCGCCCTCAACGCCGTGCTCCTCGCCTGGGCCTTCGTCGGCTTCGCGAGCGCGGACGAAGAGACGCTCATTGTGGGAGCCATGCTGGCGATGGTGACGGCCACGATCAACGGCGTGGCGCTGATCCGCCGCCGGGACCGCGACCCGGAGGCCGCGCGCGCGAAAGCGCGACGCAGAGCGCCCGCCGACGAGCTCGACGCCCGGACCATCCTGGACCTCGACGCCCGGCTCGAAGCGCTGGAGCAGGCCCAGGCCGACGCCGCCGACGCGGCGCGCTGGCGGGCCCTCGTCGAGAGCGGCCAGGCGACGGGACCGGCCGCCGACGCGCCCGACGCCGCCCGGGACTCGGCCGGCTCCGCGCTCCGCAACGGCCGATAGCTCCGCCTCGGTACTCCGGCGGGCGGACCCAGCGGGCGGACCCAGCGGGCCCACGAGACGGGCTACTCGGCGGGCCGCTCGAAGACGAGCAGGTGCTGCTGGGGGAGCACGTCCGAGTTCTCGACGAACCGGAAGCCGGCGGCCTCGACCTCGAGCCGGGCCTGGGCCTCGGTCATCTTGTGGAGCCGGCGGATCGGCACCTCGGGGTCCTCGGCCCGGTACTCGACCAGGACCAGGCGCCCACCGGGCCGCGTCGCCTCGAAGATCGACGCCAGCATCTCGCGCGGGTTCGAGAACTCGTGGTAGGCGTCGACCAGCAGCGTCAGGTCGGTCGACCGAGGCCGCAGGCCGATGCTCGTCTCGGTACTCAGCACCGGGGCCACGTTGTCGAACCCCTCGCTCGTCGCCCGGTCCTCTACGATCCGCAGCATCTCGGGCTGGATGTCGATGGCGTAGACGCGGCCCTGGGGCACGAGCGGGGCGATCCGGAACGTGAAGTAGCCCGTGCCGGCCCCGAGGTCGGCGACCACGTCGTCCGGCTCTAGGCCGAGCGCACGGACCAGCACCTCGGGGCGCTCCTCGCGCTCGCGGTCCGGCCGTTCGAGCCAGGCCGCGCCGCGGTGGCTCATGACGCGCGCGATCTCGCGGCCCAGGTACGTCCGCCCGGTCCCGTCGGCCGAGGCCGGGCCCTGCTCGTAGGCCACGGCGCCCTCTTGGGAGAACCGCTCGATGTCGAGCCGGCTCCGAGCGCCCGGGGCCAGCGCCTGGCCGACGCTGTCGGCGGCCCGGGCGGGGGCCGGCGCGGGCTCGGGCGACTGGGCCCGGCACCCGGCGGCGACGAGCGCGACCAGAGAGAGCAGCGCCAAGACGCGCATGGGGGGGACGGGGGATGCGTCGGTCAAGCCGCTACCGGAAGGGTCGAGGTCACGCCCGGGGGCGGACCAGGACGGGCCGCTGGACGCGAGACGCGTCGGGAACGCCCGAGGCCTGGGCGTCCGCGTACGGCTCGATGAGTTCGACCGACGCCGTGTCGTTGCCACGCTTGGACCGGATGTTCAAGAACTCGACGATCAGCGCGAACGCCATGGCCGTGTAGATGTAGCCCTTGGCGATGTGCTGGTTGAGCCCCTCGGCGATCAGCGTGACCCCGATCAGGATCAGGAACGCGAGCGCCAGCATCTTGATCGTCGGGTGCTTGTGGACGAAGTTCGAGATCGGGCCGGCCCCGACCATCATCACGCCGACCGCGATCACGACGGCGATGATCATCACCATCAGGTCGTCGGCCATGCCGACCGCCGTGATGACCGAGTCGAGCGAGAACACGATGTCCAGGATCGCGATCTGGATCAGGACCGACGCGAACGAGACCGCCTTGGGCTTCTCGGCCGCGTGCTCGCCGTCGCCCTCCAGCTTGTTGTGGATCTCGTGGACCGACTTGGCCGAGCAGGAAGAACCCGCCGATGAGCAGGATCAGGTCGCGGCCGGTCAGCGCGATGGGACTGGTGTCCCCACCCTCGACGGCGCCGCCGTGCCCGACGGTGTCGCGGGCCGTTGACCCGAACGCTTCCAGGTCGTTCAAGAACGGCAGGAAATCGCCCAGGTCGAACAGGACGGCCGTGAGCCCCATGACCCACGAGATCGAGATCAGGAGCAGGATCCGCATGCCCATCGCTAGCCCCAGCCCGATCGACCGGCCCTTCGCCTGCTGCTCTGGGGGGAGCTTGCCCGTCAGGATCGAGATGAAGATGATGTTGTCGATGCCGAGGACGATTTCGAGCGTCGTCAGCGTCGCCAGAGCGACCCAGGCGTTGGGGTCAGAGATCCAGTCGAACATGAGGGGGCGAGAGAGGGGCCCGGGAATCTAGACAGGGCCCGGGGGTCGGGGCGTCAGCATCGACACGGGATGGCCCGCCTCGGTCTCGCGGCCGCCCGCGCCGTACCTCCCCGCCCGACGCGGGCGGGGCCGGTTCAGGCTCCGCCCGCCGCCGTGCCGTCCCAGCCATCGCGCCCGTCCGCCGGGCGTCCGGTCCCTCGCGCCGACCGCTAGCGGCCCTCGGCCTCCCGCGCCGCACGGCGGGACGCCGGCTCGGCCGCGCGGCGGGCCGTCGACGAGCGCGGGACGGCGATCTCGAACGGGGCCCGCGCCGTCCGGTCGCCCGACGTCACCACCAGGTCGAACGACAGGCGGTCGCCGGGGGCCAGCGTCGCGAACGCCGGCCCCGAGACCTGGACGCGGTAGGTCACGCTCCCCAGCGAGGTCGCCGTGGCGACGCTCTCGTAGATCCGCTGGATGGCCGCCGGGTCCCCGTCGGCGATCCCGGCGTAGACCCCGTTCGTGCACGCGGCCACCGCCTGCATCTCCTCGACGGCGTCCGCCGAGGCCAGCGGCGACAAGTCCGAGGCCGGCCCCAGGCCGATCGAGAAGATGGGGACGCCCAGGCTCGACGCCGCGTCGCAGACGTCCTGCCGGGGGACGCCGGCGTTGGGCTCGCCGTCCGAGAGCAGGACCACGTTGAGGTCGTACTGGCTCGGCGGCCGCTCGGTCGCCCCGTCGTCCAAGACCCGGAGCAGCGTCGAGTAGGTCGCCGTGGTGCCGCTCGACCCGACGCTCGCGATCGCCGCGTTGAGCGAGTCGACGGCGGCCGTGTACCCGATCGGGCGCCGCGTCTGGGACGAGTACGTGTAGACGCTCGCCGTCCAGTCCAGGCCCGGCGTCCCGGCCAGCCGGCTGATGAACCGCTGGGCCCCGGACACCCGGAGCTCGTCCGGGTCCGAGTCGTCCATGCTCCCGCTCCCGTCCAGGACCACGGCGATAGCGAGGGGGTCGCCGCTGACGGCGTTCGTGCCGGTGTAGGTCGGGGCGGCGGCGAGGTCGGAGGGCGAGCGCACCTCGACGGTCACGTCGAGGTCGCCGTCCAAGATCGCCGCGCCCTGGTCGTCGAGCGGCGTCGCGATCAGCTCGAACGTCCCCGTCGTCTGGAAGGTGGCCGGGACCCGGGTCCCGACGACGAGCACCTGGTCGACGGGGGGCTGGCTGTCGAACAGGTCGCACCCGGCCAGGGACAGGGCGAAGACGACGGAGAGAAGCAGAGTGCGCATGGGAGCAGGAAGAGGGTCAGGGGAGCGGGGCCCACAGCGGGGGGCGCTACAGAAGTCACCGGATGTCGCGCGAAAACCCGTCACCGCGAGCCGAACAGGACGCCCAGGCGGACCAAGTGGAGCCGCTCGACCTGGCGGCACCCGCCCGCCTCGGTGACCACGTCGAGCAGGTCGGCGGCCGACTCGATACGCCGTCGATCTCGTCGTCGGGAAACGCACCGGCCCGGGTGACGCTCTCCCAGGTGTCGCGCTGAATGACGCTCCGAACGACCGGTGGATGGCCCTCGGAGGCCCTCCACCGGTTGGGGCGGGTCGACCAGGAGGCCTCGGCACTGGTTGAGGCCTGGCTTTTCGTCGGCCTCATGACCGACGCGACGAGGCCGCCCGGATGTCGGGCCTGATGCCGGCGACGGCGCGCCGGCGCTGACAGTTCGCCAAGGTCTGGCTCCGGCGTGAGCTCGCGCGAGACCCGGCGGGGGCCGCCGAGCGAGCCCTCCTCGGGACCGAGGCGGGCGGGGCGAGAACGGAGCCGCCCCGCCGGCACCAGGGCCAGCGGGGCGGACAGGACGGGAGACGCCGGGCGTGAGCCCGGTCGTCGGCTACGCGTTGATGGCCTGGCCGTAGGCGTCGCGGAACGCCTCCATGACCGCCTCCGAGAGCGTCGGGTGCGGGTGCATGGCCTCCATCACCTCGTGGGCCGTCGTCTCGAGCGCGCGCGCCGTGACGACCTCGGCGATCATCTCGGTCGCGTCGTGGCCGATGATGTGGGCGCCGAGGACCTCGCCGTACTTCGCGTCGACGACGACCTTGACGAAGCCCGTCTGGTCGCCGATGGCGGCCGCCTTGCCCGACGCCGCGAACGGGAACTTGCCGACCTTGACCTCGAAGCCGGCCTCGGTGGCCGCGGCCTCGGTGTAGCCGACCGACGCGATCTGGGGCATGCAGTACGTGCAGCCGGGCACGTTGAGGTAGTCGACCGCGTGCGGCGCGTGGTCGAGCTTGCCCTTGCTCGTGGGCGATCTGCTCGACGCAGACGATGCCCTCGTGGCTGGCGACGTGCGCCAGCCACGGGCCGCCGACCACGTCGCCGATGGCGTAGACGCCCGCACGTTGGTGCGGTACATCGCGTCGACCGCGATCGCGCCCGCGCTCGTGCGCGACGCCGATCTCGTCCAGCCCGAACGTTCTCGACGTTGCCGACGACGCCGACGGCCGAGAGCACCTGGTCGACCTGGAGCGTCTGGTCGCCCTTGGCCGTCTTGACGGTCACCGTGCACCCGTCGCCCGACGTGTCCACGTTCGTGACCTGGGCGCCGGTCATGACGGTCACGCCCATCTTCTTGTAGGCCCGCTCCAGCTCCTTCGACACGTCGGTGTCCTCGACCGGGACCAGGCGGTCCTGGAGCTCGACGATCGTCACGTCGGTGCCCATGTGGTGGTAGACGTAGGCGAACTCGACGCCGATGGCGCCGGCCCCGACGATGACCAGCGAGTCCGGCCGCTCGGTCTGGAGCATCGCCTGCTTGTAGTCGATGATCTTCGTCGCCGTCGACGGGCAGCGTCGGGATCTCGCGCGCGCGGGCGCCGGTCGCGACGATGATGGCGCCGGGCCTCGATCTTGGTCGCCTCGCCGACGGTCTCGCCGTCCATCGTCTCGGACGGCTCGATGGAGACACGCCGTCGCCCTTAAGAGTGTCGCCTGGCCCATGAACACGTCGACCTTGTTCTTCTTCATGAGGAACTGGACGCCCTTGTTCATCTTGTTCGCCACGCCGCGCGAGCGCTCGACGACGGCCGCGAAGTCGAGCTGGACCAGGTGGCCCCGTCGCCACCGGGACCGTGAACCCGTAGTCGTCGATGTGGCGCGAGCTGGCTCGGCGACCTCGGCGCTCTTGAGGAGCGCCTTGGTCGGGATGCACCCGATGTTGAGGCAGACGCCGCCGAGCTTGTTCTTCTCGACGATGGCCGTCTTGAGGCCGAGCTGGTGGGCGCGGATGGCGGCCTCGTAGCCGCCGGGGCCGGAGCCGATGACGACGACGTCGTAGGGAGCGTTTGCCATGTCTGGAGGGGTGGAGGGGGGTTGAGGATACCCTGGCCGGCCGGTCGGGGTCTCCCCCAGGGCTTGAAGAGGGGGTGAGTCAGGCTGGCCGCCCCGGCCCGCCTCGGGGGCGACCCGAACGACCGGCCGGGCAGAGTCGCGTCGGAGCCCGAGAGCCCGCCGGCCTACTCCCGGCGCGCCGTCTCCGCGACGTCCCACGCGTCGACCACCGCGACCACGACGACGTTGGCCGGCGTCGGCGGGTCGCCGGCGCCGTCGAGCAGGGTCGCGACCACGGCCCCCTCCTTGGCCACCAGCACGACGTCGCCGACGCCCGCGCTCAGGCCGGGGTCGAGGGCGACGTCCTCGGGCCCGCCGAGGTCGGCGCCGTCGAGCCCGATCCGCTCGACGACCAGCAGCCGGCGGCCGACGAACGGCTCCGTCTTCTGGCTGGCGACGACGGATCCGGTGACGCGGGAGAGGTACATAGCCTGGGAAATCGAAGCGGAACAGGGGGTTTGCTGTATTTTGCGGGCACCGGTGACCACCACACTCCACCGCGCACCTCACACCACCTCCCAACCCCCCACTCGGATGTACAGCACACAGGGCATCGAGGCCATCGCCACCGTCACGGAGCTCCGCTCGAAGACGTCGGCGCTGATCGACCAGGCCAAAAGCCTCAACACCGGCATCATGATTCAGAAGAACAACGAGCCCGAAGCCGTCTTGATCTCGTACGACCTCTACCAGAAGATGCACAAGGTCTACCACAAGAAGTAGACCCGGTCACCGCTCGCCGACCAGCTGTTTGAGCTCGGCCACCCGACGGACGGTGGCCTCGCGGTCGAGCGAGCGGAACCGCTCCGGGAGCATCGAGCGGCTGGTGCACTCCATGACGGCCACCAGCGTCTGGAGCTCCACCTGGAGCGGATAAGACGGCGGCACGAAGTCCTCGACGACGGCCTCCAGCACGGCCCGCGTGATCTGGGCCCGGCCGTCCGCGGCCGCCTCGGGCGTGGGCACGGGCGCGGCGCCGTCCCCCGACGGCTCCCCCCCGGGGTCACCCGCCGGCCCGTCCGCCGGGCCGCCCGAGGCGGAGGGGGTCGGGGCGTCGAGGGCCCGGGTCGCGGCGCGGAACTTGGCCCGCGTGAGCAGCGCCTCCATGTCGGCCCCGGAGTACGTCCGCTCGCCGTCGAGCAGGGCCTCGGGGATCTCCGACATCGCGACCTCGACGCCGGTCTTGCGCATCATCACCTGGAGGAGCTCCTCGCGGTCCTCGCGCGTGGACGGGTAGAACAGGCCCATGTGCTCCTCGGCGCGGCCCTGGCGCTTGAGGTCGACGGGCATCAGGTCGGGCCGGGCGGTCACCAGGAACCAGATGATCTTTCCCCGGAACCGGGTGTCGGACATGGCCTGGGCGATCTGGCCGAAGACGCGGCTCGACACGCCCGAGTCGCCCTGGGAGCTCCGGTCGCCGAGCGCGGCGTCGGCCTCGTCGATCATGACGGCGACCGGGTTCATGGCCCGGAGCAGCGTCAGGATCTTCTCGAGGTTCCCCTCGGTCACGCCCTGCCACTGGCTCCGGAAGTTCTTGAGCTTGACCATCGGGATGCCGATCTCGCCCGCGAACGTGGTCACCAGGAACGTCTTGCCCGTGCCCACGGGCCCGGCGACGAGGTAGCCCATCGGCATCACGTCGGGGCGGCCCGCCTTGATGGCCTCCGCGGCGGCGCGGAGGTGGGCCTTGGCCTCGGCGTGCCCGGCGACCATGTCGAGCGTGTAGTCGGTCTCGACGAACTCCAGGAGCCCGTAGGCCTCGGCCTCGATGAGCTCCTTCTTCTTGGCGCTCAGCGTGTCGAACGTCAGGGGCCGCTCGTTCTCGAGCACGTCGGCCAGGATCGAGCGGAGCTGGACGTAGCCCAGCCCGGCCGTGTTCTGGGCCAGCGTGAGGTCCTGGACCGACGACAGCCGGTCGTAGCGGGCCCGGCCGTCACGCTGGGCGCCCAGGAACCACCGGACGAACGACGCGCGCTCGTCGAGGCCGGGGAAGTCGATCTCGAGCTCGGCGTTGTACGGGCTCTGGATGAAGGCCCGCGACAGGTCGTTGAGGTTCTCGGCGACGAGCGCGAGCGTGAAGTCGCTCCGGAGCAGGAGGGGGTCGTGGGCCCACTTCTGCAACGTCACCAGCGCCGACCGGTCCTCGGTCGAGTAGCTCGCCGCCTCCGACATCGGGATGATGGTCTCGGCGTAGTCGACGACGCACGCGACCCGCTTGCCGTCGGCCAGGCGCAACCGGAAGTAGTTGTCCAGCAACGCGAACACGCGGGCCGGGTCCTTGGGGAGCTTCTTGGCGTACTCGGTCCCGAAGATGGTGTCGTAGCCGCTCAGCGCCCGGTTGAAGTCCTTCCGGCTCTCGGCGTCCTCGAAGTGGATCCCGTCCGACCGGTCGTAGAACACGACGACGTCGCGGCCGGCGAACAGGTCCTCGGCCAGGAACTCGCGGAGGGGCACGTAGGCCCGCTCGCCCCGCTCGTCGACCGCCGGCACCAGGTCGCGGACGTTCCCGTGGAGGATGAACTGGTTGAGCGTCTTGGTGAAGTAGCGGCGGGCCAACTCGCGCGCCCAGACGGGGTAGTGGGCGAGCGGGTCGGCGGCGGGCGTCTCGGGCATCGGGGCGTGGGGCAGCACAGGGCAGGCAAGGTACCGAGGCCGGCGCTCGGCCGGCGCTCGGCCGGCCCCCTCCGCCTCGGCGCCGAGGCAGGCGGGGCTGTCGTGCGAGCGGGGCCGCCTCAGCGCCGCTCGCGGGCCGCCAGCCAGTCGGCGTCGACGGCGGACAGCCCGTCGCGGAGCCCGTCGCGCCACTCGCCGTGCGTCCCGTCGACGCGGCGGCGGAGCCAGAACCCGTAGGCCGTGTTCGCCTCGTACCGGGCCGTCCACTCGTTGGAGGTGGGCAGGCCGATCTCGGGGAGCAGCCGGTCGCTCCGGTCGGTGAACGCGAAGACGAAGACGCCACCCGGGTAGCCTTGTGCGCCGTCGGGGACGGGCCCGCCGTCGAGGTAGGCCGCGTAGTCGGCGAGCGGGCCGGACGGGACGGACGCGGGGTAGCCCGCCTCGGTGAGGTCGTCGAGGGCCAGCCAGTAGATCCGCGCCAGCCGCGCCGCGTGGCGGCGGCAGGCCGGGGCCACGAGCGCCCGGGCCGTCGCGCGCTCGGGGACCGCCGCGGCCCACGCCCAGCGGACGAACGCGGGGTCGTAGCGCCCGAAGTCGCGGGCGTCCGACAGGTCGAGGTCCAGCCCGCCCGCGGTCGCGGTGTGGGGGCCGCTCCGGAACGGCGCCACCGGCGCCGCCTCCAGCCAGACGGCCGGGGCGACCGCCCCGGCCGCTAGGCACGCCAGCCCGCGGACGCCGAAGCCGGCGAACAACGTCCCGTACCCCTCCTCGCACGGGGACGACGTGTCGCCCCCCGCCGTTGGCCGGTCGAGGCGGTCGGCCGCCTTGTCCAGGCCGAGCCAGCCCAGGCGCGCGGCGCTCCGGGCCGTCTCCCCGGGCTCCCCCACCGCTGGCGCGTCCGATGCGAGGCCGCCGGAGCACCCCGCCAGCAGCACCAGGGACACGAGCGAGACGCGGCGGGCGGTCTGGAGACGGGGCACGAGCGGGCGGGGGTGCGAGACAGACGAACCCGGAACGGCCGCGCTCGTTCAGATCGCTCCCCTCTCCCCCTTTCTATGTCTACCGTCTCCCCCTCCGAACGCCGAGAGCACATCGAGAAGCTCGCCGACCTGATCGAGGACATCCGCATCTGCATGCTGACCACCGTCGACACCGACGGGAAGCCCTGGAGCCGGCCGATGGCGACCCAGGAGGTCGCGTTCGGCGGCGACCTCTGGTTCTTCAGCCGCGACGACTCCGAAAAGGTCGAGCACATCGAGCGGAACCGGAAGGTCGGCGTCGCCTTCGCCCACCCCGGCCGCCAGGACTACGTCACGATGGCCGGCACGGCGCTCATCGTCAAGGACAAGCAGAAGGCCGAGGAGCTGTGGTCGGAGCCGCTCAAGGCCTGGTTCCCCAAGGGCGTCGACGACCCGCACCTCCGGCTGATCAAGGTCGAGGTCGAGCGCGCCGAGTACTGGGACTCCCCGTCGAGCCCCATCGTCTACGCGTTCGGCTACCTCAAGGCCCAGATCACGGGCGAGCCGGCCCGCGACGTCGGCGAGAACGAGAAGGTCGACCTCGGGTAACTGCGGGACCGGGCGGGACCTCCCGCCCGGTCGCCTGGGGGCCCCGGTGGCCGTCAGGGCATCTCGGTGACCGTGACGTAGGCCTCGACGGCGTAGAACGCCGGCAGGCCCAGCGCTTCGAGCTCGTGCGCCGTCCCCACGTTCCGGTCGCGCGCGCGCTGCCAGAACTCGCGGTCGTCGTAGGCCCCTGGGAACAAGGCCCGGTCCTTCTGGGACTCGTGCTTGTAGATGGCCTCGATCTTGAGGTCGAGGTCGGCCTTGGACAGCGGCAGGAACGTGTCGGCCCGGTCGACCTCCCACTCCTGCCACGCGCCCCGGTAGAGCCAGATCAGCGGGCCCGCCTCGGCGTCGCCGTCGGCGGCCTCGGCCTGGTCCTCCCCCGTCCGGTCCTCCCCCGTCCGGTCCTCCCCCGCCGCGCCGCCGAGGCGGAGGGCCCGGTCGATGGCCGCGTAGCACATCCGGTGCGTCCCGTGGGGGTCCGACAGGTCGCCGGCGACGAACACGTGGGCCGGCCCGACCTCGTCGAGCAGCGCGCGCACGATCGCGACGTCGTCCGGGCCGATGGGGTCCTTGCGGACGAGCCCGGTCTGGTAGAACGGGAGGTCGAGGAACCGGGCGTCGTCGACGCCCAGCCCCATCACTTCGAGCGCGGCCACGGCCTCGGCGTAGCGGATGGCCGCCTTGATCGTCTGGACGTCGGCCGAGTCGACCTCGGCGGGCCGCTTGGCGTCGAGCGCCCCGCGCACCGCGCCGACGCGCGCCGCGACGGCCCCGCCGGCCTCGGGCGCCAGCACGCCCGCCGCCAGCTCGACGAACTGCAGGTGCCGCCGGACGTCCTGGTCGAAGACGGCGACCGACCCGTTCGTCATGTAGGCGACCGTCACGTCGTTCTCGTTCTCGACGAGCGCCCGGAGCATCCCGCCCATCGAGATCACGTCGTCGTCGGGGTGCGGGCTGAACACGACGACCCGCTCGCCCCGGGGCAGCGCGTCGCGGTAGACGACGCGCTGGCGCAGGTCCTCGAACACGCGTCGGCACAGCGCGTCGACACCGCCGGCGTCGCGGACCAGGTCGTGCAGCCCGTGGTGGTGGAAGTCGGACGCGGCCAGGCGCAGGATGGCCGTCCCGGTCTCGCGCGAGAGCCAGACGACGGCGCGCTTGGCCGCCTCGGGCGTCCACTCGACCCGGCGGACGAGCCAGGGCGTCTTCTCGCGCGTCAGCGCGCTCGCCGCGGCCCGGTCGACGTAGACGGTCGCGTTCGGGTGCCGCTGGAGGTAGGTCGCCGGCACGTGCGCCGTCTCGTCGCCCTCGACGGCCTGGCGGATGATGGGGGCCTTGTGCTCGCCGGTCGCCAGCAGGATCACCTCGCGGGCGTCCAGGACCGTCCCGACGCCCATCGTGATCGCCTCGCGCGGGACGTACTGCTCCTCGAAAAAGTCCGAGGCCGCGTCCTTGCGCGTGATCTCGTCCAGCACGACGAGCCGCGTCCGGTCGGCCGGCGTCGAGCCGGGCTCGTTGAACCCGATGTGGCCGCTCCGCCCGATCCCCAGCAGCATCAGGTCGATCCCGCCGGCCTGGACGATCTGGCGCTCGTACTCGGCCGCGTGGGCCTCGACGGCGTCGGGGTCGAGGTCGCCGCGCGGGATGTGGATCTGGGCCTCGGGCACGTCGACGTGGTCGAACAGCGTCTCGCGCATGAACCGGTGGTAGCTCTGGATCGCGTCGGGCGCCATCGGGACGTACTCGTCCAGGTTGAACGTGACCACGTTGGCGAGCGACAGCCCGTCGTGGCGGTGCATCCGGACGAGCTCCTGGTAGACGCCGATGGGCGTCGACCCGGTCGGGAGCCCCAGCACGGCCGTGTCGCCGGCGGCGGCCTTGGCCTCGACCAGCGTTCGGACCTGGCGGGCGGCCTGGCGGGCGAGCTCGGACGGGGTCTCGAAGATGAACACGGGGACCCGCTCGGCCTCGGTCGAGCGGGCGGGGACGGTGGCAGGAGAGGCCGCCATAAGGCTGGAGGGGGGGCGAAGCGGGGGAACGCCGCCACAGGGGCCATCGGTTGCGGGCTCCCAGAAAGACAACAGGATGCCGTATTCTGACGCCGTCCCCACCCTGCCCCCGCATGAGACTCGCTACCCTGCTGGCCCTGGCTGCGCTCCTGGCGCTGCCCGTGGCCGCCCAAACGACCTACACCCTGACCGGCCGCGTCGTCGAGGCGGACCGGGACGAGCCGGTCGCGCTCGCGTCGGTGTTCCTGACGGAGGCCTCGGCCGGCGCCGCGACCGACCTCGACGGCCGGTTCTCGTTCCAGGCCACGCTCTCGCCCGGCACGTACTCACTCCGCGTGAGCTTCGTCGGCTACCAGACGGTGGTCCAGGACGTCACGCTGGGGAGCCAGCGGGCCGTCGACGTGGGCACGATCTCGCTCTCCGACGACGCCCTGCGCTCGGACGAGGTGATCGTCTCGGCGACCGGCCTGCCCGTCGAGCGGCGCCAGCTCGGCAACTCCATCGGGACCGTCGACGCCCGCGACATCCAGGACGTCGGCGCGACGGCCGTCGACCAGGTGCTGGCCGGCAAGGTGGCCGGGGCCGTGGTGTCCCAGAACTCGGGGAACCCGGCCGGCGGCGTCTCGATCCGGCTCCGCGGCCCCTCGACCGTCTTGGGCTCGGCCGACCCGCTCTACATCGTCGACGGGGTCATCGTCGACAACACGTCGGCGGCGCTCTACGACCTCGGCGGCGGCTCGCAGAACCGGCTCGTCGACCTCAACCCGGAGGACATCGCGCGGATCGAGATCCTGAAGGGGGCCTCGGCGGCGGCGTTCTACGGCAGCCGCGCCAACGGCGGCGTGATCCAGATCTTCACCAAGCGCGGGACGACGGGCGCGCCCCGCGTGTCCCTGTCCACCTCGGTCCGGACCGACGGGGTCCGCAAGACGCTCGACGTCAACCGGGCGGCGTTCAACCGGCCCCAGGGCACGGCCCCCGAGGCCAGCCCGACCCCGACGGCCGTCGAGCGCTTCGACTACCAGGACGACATCTTCCAGCAGGCCGTCGGCACCGAGCAGTACCTCTCGGTGAGCGGCGGCCAGGCCGGGACGAACTACTTCTTCTCCGGCGGCCACTTCGTCAACCAGGGGATCGTCCGCGGCAACCTGTACCGGCGCCTCAACGGGCGGACCCGGATCGGCCAGGACTTCGGCGACCTCCTCAACCTCTCGGTCGGCGGCAACTTCACCCGGAGCCGGTCGGAGGACGTCCCCAACGGCGGTCTCGCGTCGAACTACGGCGCGCTGACGGGCTTCATCTTCGGGCCCAACACGGTCGACATCGCGCCGGACCCGGAGACGGGCGAGTACCCGGACCTGGTCCTCCAGAACCCGCGCGACGTCATCGACAACTTCGACTTCAACCAGACCACGAACCGGTTCACGGGCGACGCCCAGGCCCGGCTGACGCCGATCGACGGGCTGGCCATCAGCTACGTGCTCGGGCTCGACACGTACAGCCAGAGCGCGCGGGCGTTCGTCCCGCGCGGGTCGACGGCCGGCGGGTTCGACGGCGGGTTCAGCCGCCGGGCCGACTTCGAGGTCCTCAACCTCAACAACGACCTCCGGCTCCAGTACCGCGCCGACCTGACCGAGGCGGTCCAGTCCACGACGACGCTGGGCGGGACGTCGCAGTACGACCAGAGCTCGACGTTCGCCATCCAGACGTTTGACCTCAACATCGGCGTCGAGACGGTCGACGGCGGCTCGCGGCCCTCGGCGGTCGGCGAGAGCCGGTCGGAGAGCACGCTCTTGGGCGCGTTCGCGCAGCAGACGTTCGGGATCGCCGACCAGCTGTTCGTGACGGTGGCCGGCCGCGTCGACGCGTCGAGCCGGTTCGGCGAGGAGAACCGGACCAACTTCTACCCCAAGGTCTCGGCCAGCTACGACGCCGGCGCCAACGACGCCTACCGCCGCCTAGCGACCGGCGGCGCGCTCCCGTCGACGCTGCGGCTCCGGGCGAGCTACGGCGAGTCGGGCGGGCTGACCTCGATCGGGCCCTACACCCGGTTCACGCGCTACGCGCCCGGCTCGTACGGCGGGGCCAACGGCCTGCTGGCGCCGGGCCTGCTGGGCAACCCCAACGTGCTCCCCGAGCGGCAGAAGGAGTTCGAGGTCGGGACCGACCTCGGGTTCTTCAACGGCCGGTTCGGCCTGGAGGCGACCTACTACGTCCAGAACACCGAGGACCTGCTCCTGAACGTCGAGCTCCCGCTCACGTCGGGCTTCTCGAACCAGCTCCGCAACGTCGGCGCGCTGGAGAACACGGGCGTCGAGCTGCTGGTCCGGGCGCTCCCGGTCGTGACCGACGCCGTCCGCTGGTCGTCGACGGTCACGTTCGCCTCGAACCGGAACCGGATCGACCTCGACCCGACCGTCACGGCCATCCCGGGCGACGACGTCGCCGACGAGACGCTGATCCTGGGCAACTCGTTCGGGCTGGTGGCCGTCATCGACGACCAGCCCCAGGGCGTGTTTTACGGCTCCGGCTTCGCGCGCGACGACGCCGGCAACATCGTCGGGCTGGCCGTCGACCCGGCCACGAACCAGATCCGTCTGGACGGCGCCGGCCTGCCGACGTTCACGACGGGCGAGCTCGACGCGGACGGCCTGCTCCGCGACGCCAACGGCGCGCTCATCGTGCCGGTCCGCGACGGGACGTCCCGGATCATCGGCGACCCGAACCCGGACTTCACGGCGAGCTGGATCAACGAGTTCGAGGTCGGCCCCCGGTTCTCGGCGCGCGTCCAGTTCGACGGGTCGTTCGGCGGCGACATCTTCAACTTCACGCGCCGGCTCGCCGCGCTCCGCAACTTCGGGACGCTCTCGGACTACCAGGCCGAGATCGAGGGGGACGTGCCGGTCGGGTACTACCAGAACTCGGGCGTGCCCGGGCCCGACCCCCGCAACTACGGGACGTTCTCGATCTTCGAGAACTGGATCGAGGACGGCACCTTCGTCAAGCTGCGCGAGGTCTCGCTGAGCTACCTCGTCCCGGCCGGGCTGGTCCGCGGCGTCGGGCTGGACGGCCTGCGCCTGACGGTCTACGGCCGCAACCTGCTGTCGTTCGACAGCTACTCCGGGTACGACCCCGAGACGAACGTGGCCGGCCAGTCGACGGGCGTCCGCGGCTACGACTTCGTCGAGGTCCCGATCCCGCGGACGTTCGGCGTCACGCTCCGGGCCTCCCTCTAACCTCCGCTCCCTCTACCGATGACACCCACGACCTCGGGAGCGCGCCGGACGGCCGCCGCTCTCCTCTCCCTCCTCTTCCTGGTCGCCACGCCGGGCTGCGACCTCTCGGTCGACGACCCCAACGCGACGACCGACACCGACGCGGCCGGCACGCGCGACGGGCTCCGGGCGCTCGCGGCCGGGCTCCAGCGCCAGTACAACGCCTCGGCGTTCCCGGCGCTCGTGCTGACGACCGGGATCACGAGCCGCGAGCTGGCGGCCGACAACACGTTCGCCAACCTGCTCGAGCTCGACGCCGGCGGCGCCGCGCTCGACCCGTCGAACGCGAACCTGACGGGCTACTTCCGCGAGATGAACCAGACGATCAGCACGGCGACGACGCTGATCGACGGGGCCACCAACACGACGGCCATCGAGCCCGCGCTGGCCAGCGGGCTGATCGCGCTCGGCGAGTTCTACAAGGCCGCCGCGATCGGCGGGCTGGCCCTGGGCTTTAGCGACGTCGTGACCGAGACGAGCGCCGACCCGGACTCGCCGGCCAGCTACGTCTCGGCCCAGGAGGGCTTCGCGGCGGCGGCGGCCCTGCTCGCCTCGGCGGAGCAGCGGCTGCTGGCGACGCCGCCCAACGCGGCGTTCGCGGCCGTGCTCCCGGCCGGGTTCGACCTGATCAACTCGGTCCGGGCGTACCGCGCCCGCTACGAGCTGTTCGCGGGCAACAACGGGGCGGCCCTGGCCGCCGCCGACCGCGTGGACCCGACGGCGACCTCGACGTTCGCCTACCAGGGCGACGTGCCCAACCCGATCTACCGGGCGATCTCGCCGGACCTGGGCCAGCCCAGCTTCGCCGTCCGCCAGAACCTCGGGCTGGCCGACGTCGAGGACGACGACGGCCGGGTCGCGTACTTCACCGAGGCGGACACCGTCGACACGAGCGTCAACGGCTACCCGATCGGCGTGGCCTCCGGGTTCATCGTCGGCGGGGACGCGGCCGGCTACCCGGTCTACGTCCCGGACGAGCTGTTCTTGATCCGGGCGGAGGCCCTCGCGCGACAGGGGGACACCGCCGGCGCCGTGGCCGCCATCAACGCGGTCCGCCAGGACACGAGCGACCCGTTCGGCCTGGCGGCCGGTCTCCGGGCCTACACCGGCCCGACGGACCAGCAGTCGCTGTTCGACGAGATCTACTACAACCGCGCGACGGAGCTCTTCCTCCAGGGCCTGCGCCTGGCCGACGCGCGCCGCCTGAACCAGGGGCCGCCCGACGCCACCGACGCGTTCCGGCGCTCGCGCAACTTCTACCCGTTCCCGCGCCAGGAGCGGCTGGCCAACCCGGACACGACGCCGGCCGACCCGGCCATCTAGCCCGCCTCGGCGCGCGTCTCCACCCCCTCCCGCTCGCGTCGGCCGGCCGGAGGGGGTGGCTCTGTTCTCCCCCGCCCCGAACCCCGTGGTCTCCAACCTCTCCGACCGCCTGCTCCAGTCGTGGACCGACAACGCCGACGCTTGGGCGCGCGTCGTCCGCCAGGGCGCCATCGCCAGCCGCGAGGCCGGCACCGACGCGGCCGTGGTCGAGGCCGTCGTCCGGGGGCTCCCGCCGGGCGGCCGCGTGCTCGACGTGGGCTGCGGCGAGGGCTGGCTGTGCCGGGCGCTGGCCTCGCTCGGCGCCCAGACGCACGGGGTCGACGCGAGCGCCCCGCTGGTCGAAGCCGCGCGCGCCGAGGGCGGCTCGTTCGACGCGGTCGGCTACGCCCAGGCCGCCGCCGACCCGGCCCGCCTGGGCGGCCCGTACGACGCGGCCGTGTTCAACTTCGCGCTGCTGTCGGACGACGTCTCGGGCGTGCTCCGGGCCGCCGCGTCCCGGCTCGACGACTACGGGCGTGTGATCGTCCAGACGGTCCACCCGGCGGCCGTCGACCTCCCCTACCGCGACGGCTGGCGCGAGGAGTCGTTCCAGTCGATGGGCGACGACTTCGAGCCGATGCCGTGGTACTTCCGGACGCTGGGCTCGTGGGTCCGCGTCCTGACCGGCTCGGGCCTGCGGCTGACCGAGGTGGTCGAGCCCGTCCACCCGGAGACGAGCGCGCCGCTGTCGCTCCTGCTGGTGGCGGAGGCGGAGTAGCCCCGCCCGCCTCGGCGCCGAGGCGGGCGGGGTCAGACCTCGAAGTCGCGGGCGGCCTCCTGCTCGGCCGCCTCGCGCTCGGCCTCGACGAACACCCAGAGCTTCTCCTTGAGCACGTCGAGCCCCTGGCGGGCGACGGCCGAGATCGGGACCACGTCGACGTCGTCGGGGAAGCCGGCCCGGGCCTGCGCGACCCAGTCGTCGGCCAGCTCGGGCCCGACGATGTCCATCTTGGTCAGCGCCACCATGCGCGGCTTGGTCAGCAGGTGTGGGCTGAACGCCTCCAGCTCGCCCAGCAGCGTCGCGTAGCGGGCGCCCGGGTCCTCGGAGTCGGCGGCGACGCAGAACAGCAGGACCGCGTTGCGCTCGACGTGCTTGAGGAACTGGTGGCCCAGGCCGCGCCCCTCCGAGGCCCCCTCGATCAGGCCGGGGATGTCGGCCATGACGAACGAGCGGTAGTCGCCGACGGACACCATGCCCAGGTTGGGCTCCAGCGTCGTGAACGGGTAGTCGGCGATCTTGGGCTTGGCCGCGCTCAGCGAGCTGACGAGCGTGCTCTTGCCCGCGTTCGGGAAGCCGACCAGGCCGACGTCGGCCAGCAGCTTGAGCTCGAAGACCACCTCGCGCTCCTCGCCGGCCTCGCCGGGCTGGGCGTACATCGGGGCCTGCCGCGTCGGGCTCTTGTAGTGCGTGTTGCCCTGGCCGCCCCGGCCGCCCTGGGCGATCACGAGCTGGTCCCCCTGGGAGACGACCTCGCCCAGCACCTCGCCCGTCGTCCGCGTCCTTGACGACGGTCCCCAACGGCGCCCGGAGCACGATGTCGTCGGCCGCCTTGCCGGACTTGTTGGACCCGCCGCCGGGCTCGCCGTCCTTGGCGAAGTGGTGCCGGTTGTAGCGCAGGTCGAGCAGCGTGTAGAGGTGGCCGTCGCCCTCGACGATCACCGAGCCGCCGACGCCGCCGTCGCCGCCGTCGGGGCCGCCGTTGGGCTCGAACTTCTCGCGGCGGAAGTGCGACGCTCCCGGCCCCTCCCTTGCCGCTCCGGACGGTGACGGTGACGTAGTCGACGAATTTCATTGCGACGCTCAGGGTTCAGGGTCCGCAAGATGGAGGCTCGCGGTCCGCCCCGCCACCCCGTGGCACGAAGCGTCGGGGGAATCCGCGCCCGGCGACCCACGGCTCGCGGGGGGGCCCGCTAGCTTGGGCTCCGACCGGCGCCTCCTCAACCTTGACCCCAGGACCCATCAAACCCGTCACCATCTACACCGACGGCGCGTGCTCCGGCAACCCCGGCCCCGGCGGCTGGGGCGCCCACCTCCTCTACGGCACGCCGCCCGACGTCGTCACGCGCGACCTCAAGGGCGCCGAGCCCGAGACGACCAACAACCGGATGGAGCTGACGGCCGCCGCCGAGGCGCTCGAAGCGCTGCGCGAGCCGTGCCGGGTCCGGCTCCACTCGGACAGCGCCTACCTTATCAACGCGTTCAACGACCGCTGGATCGACGGGTGGCAGCGGCGGGGCTGGAAAAAGTCCGACAAGTCGCCCGTCCTGAACCGCGACCTGTGGGAGCGGCTGATCGCCCAGAACGACCGGCACGAGGTGACCTGGGTCAAGGTCAAGGGCCACGCCGGCGTCCCGCTCAACGAGCACGTCGACGGGCTCGCCGTCGGCGCGATGCGGACGATGATGGCCGAGGCCGGGCTCTAGACACCCAGGGCTCTAGCCCGGACCCCGCCCGCCTCGCTAGGTTGGCCGGATGACCCGCGTCCTCCAGCTCGCCGACCGCCTGAGCGCCGCCATCGGCTGGCTGTGCGCCCGGCTGGTAGTCGTGATGGTGGCCGCGGGCGCGCTGGGCGCCGGGCTCCGCTACCTCGCGCCGGTGCTCGGCATCGCGCCCGCGCTCAACGCCATCGGCGACGTCCAGTGGATGCTGTTCAGCGCCGTCTTCCTGCTGGGCGCCGGCGTGGGCTCTGGCCGAGGACGCCCACGTCCGCGTCGACGTGGTGTACGGGCGGCTCGGCTCGCGGCGCCGCGCGGCGGTCGACCTGGCGGGCGTCCTGCTGCTGCTGCTCCCCTTGTGCGGGCTGCTGCTGTGGGCGTCGTGGCCGGCCGTCGTCGGCTCGGTCGGGTTGCGCGAGGGCGCGCTCGACGCCGGCGGGCTCGCGCGGTGGCCCGTCAAGCTGCTGGTCCCGCTCGGGGTCGGCCTGCTAGCGCTCCAGGGGGTGGTCCAGGCCACCAGGGCCGTCGCCGTCTTCGCCCGCCTCGGCCCCGAGCGACAGACCGCGGCGACGGACCCGGGGCGGACGGGGTCGCGGGCGGCGAGGCCCGCTGATGGACGCGCTCCTGAGTCACCTGGCCGACTGGCTCGGGCCGATCCTGGTCGGCGTCGTGCTGGCGCTGGTGTTCTCGGGCGTCCCGGTCGCGTTCGCCATCGGCGGGGCGTCGGTTGCGTTCGCGCTCCTGGGTCTAGGGGCGGGCTACTTCGACCCGCCGTTCCTGCTGGCGCTGGGCGACCGGCTGTTCGGGATCATGCAGAACCCGGTGCTGCTCGCGGTCCCGTACTTCATCTTCATGGGCGTCGTGCTGGAGAAAAGCCGGCTGGCCGAGGACCTGCTGACGACCATCGGCGCGCTGTTCGGGCGCGTACGCGGGGGGCTCGCGCTGGCCGTCGTCCTGGTCGGCGCGCTGCTGGCGGCGGCGACGGGCGTGGTCGGGGCGAGCGTGGTGGCGATGGGCGCGATCGCGCTGCCGGTCATGCTGCGCCACGGCTACCGGCCGTCGTTCGCGGCCGGGACCGTGGCGGCGTCGGGGACGCTGGGCCAGATCGTGCCGCCCTCGATCGTGCTGATCGTGCTGGGCGACCAGCTGGGCGTGAGCGTGGGGTCGCTGTTCGCGGGCGCGTTGGTGCCGGGCCTGCTGCTGGCGACCCTGTTCGGGCTCTACGTCGGCTGGGTCGCGTGGCGCCGGCCCGAGACGGCGCCAGCCCTACCGCCGGAGGCCCGGACGGAGCACGGCCGGGCCCTGGCGCGCCGGGTGGCGACGGCGCTGGTCCCGCCGCTCGCGCTCATCCTGGTCGTCCTGGGGAGCATCTTCGCCGGGGTCGCCACGCCCACCGAGGCGGGCGCGCTCGGCGCCGTCGGCGCGCTCGTGCTGACGGCGCTCAACCGGCGGCTCACCCGCCCGATGGTCTGGGACGCCGCCCGGTCGACGGCCCTCTTGACGACGATGGTCCTGGTCCTGCTGGTCGGGTCGACGGTGTTCGCGCTCGTCTTCCGCGGGCTCTACGGCGACGTCTGGATCGAGGAGGCCCTGGTCGGGATCCCGGGCGGCCGGGTCGGGCTGCTCGTGGTGGCCAACGTGCTCGTCTTCGTACTGGGCTTCTTTATCGACTTCTTCGAGATCGCCTTCATCGTGGTCCCGCTGCTGGCGCCGGCCGCGGCGGCGCTGGGCATCGACCTCGTCTGGTTCGGGGTCGTGCTGGGGATGAACCTCCAGACCTCGTTCCTGACGCCGCCGTTCGGGTTCTCGCTGTTCTACCTCCGGGGCGTCGCGCCGCCCGAGGTGACCACGGGCCAGATCTACCGGGGCGCGCTGCCGTTCGTGGCGTTGCAGCTGCTCGCGCTCGGGCTGGTCCTGGCGTTCCCAGAGCTGGTCCTGGCCTTCGCAGGCGACTGAGGACGGACGGGCACGGGGCGAGGGGCCCAGAGCGTGGGTCGCTGGGTGCCATCGCCGGCGGATCCGGGACACGCCGGACCGCCCACGACTCATCCCACCTCGGCACCAGCGGCACCGGACCCGACCTGTCAATTGCGTCTGGTGCTCGACCCGCCCCACCCCGGGCCCGAGCCGGACCTCGTCGGATCAGGCCGGCCGGCCGTAGGACTCGGCCATCGTCTGCTCGGCCAGCCCGAACCACCGGTCCGAGGCCGCCTGGAACGCCCGGTAGCTCCGGAGCAGCTCGCGCGAGTGGTCGTCGTCGGCCGACTCGTCCATGAGGTCGCGCGAGGCGGCGGCGGCGGCGGCCATCACGTCGGCCGGGAACGGGACGGCGCGGACGCCCCGGTCGAGCAGCGACGCCAGCGCGGCCGGGTTGAGCGCGTCGTACTCGCTCAGCATGGCCGCGTTGACCTGGTCGGAGGCGCTCTGCAGCGCCTCGCGGTACGACGACGGCAGCCCGTCCCACGCCGCCCGGTTGACGTAGAACGACAGCCCGGCCGCGGGCTCCCACCAGCCGGGGTAGTGATACGTCTTGACGACGCGGTAGAAGCCCATCGTCTCGTCGTCGTAGGGCCCGACCCACTCGGTCGCGTCGATGGCGCCGCGCTCGAGGGCCCCGTAGATCTCGCCGCCGGCCAGCGTCTGGGCGACCACCCCCAGCCGCTCCATCGCCCGCCCGCCCAGGCCGGGGATCCGCATGGTGAGCCCCTGCAGGTCGCCGAGCGACCCGACCGGACGCCGGAACCACCCGCCCATCTGGGTGCCCGTGTTGCCGCCGAACAGGCCGACGACGCCGAACGCGTCCAGCGTCCGCTGGGTGAGCGCGCGGCCACCGCCGTGGCGGATCCAGGCGTCGTGCTGCCGCGCCTGCATCCCGAACGGGACGGCCGTGTCGAACGTGAGCGCGGGGGTCTTGCCGAGGTAGTAGTACCCGGCCGTGTGGCCGATGGGGACCGACCCGGCCTGGACGGCGTCGAGCACCTGGAGCGCGGGCACGAGCGCGCCCGCCTCGGCGACCTCGATCTCGAACCGGCCGTCGGTCAGCGCGGCCACGCGCGCCGCCAGCGTCTCGGCGGCCCGGTGCAGGATCTCGGTCGAGCGCGGGAAGCTCGACGCCAGTCGCCAGCGGACCCGGGGACGCGTGACGACGCCGGGCCCGTCGACGGCGGCCGTCTCGCCCGTGTTGCGGCGGCCGTGGCCGGGGCCCGGCCCGCACCCGGCGGCGGCCGTGGCGGCGCCGAGCGCGGCGGCGGAGACGAAGCGGCGGCGGTCCATGCCGCAACCTAGGCCCTGGCACGGACGCGGACACCCCGAAGTGCTCTCGCGGGCCCCCGCCTCGGCGTCGAGGCGGGCTACCCCGTGGTGGGGGGCTCCAGCACCGTCCCGCGCCCGGCCGTCGCCTCGACGAAGGCGGCCCGGAGCGCCCCGGCCTGGGACCGGCGGACGCGCAGGGACAGCTCGGTGCCGGCCGGCGAGTACGACTGGTCGGCGACCTCGGCGTCGAACCGGTCGAGCAGGCGCATCGCCGGCGACGTGTCGTCGAACGCGAATGCGAGCCGGACCGGCACGCGGACGGTCACCCGGCGCAGGCGGGCCGCGTCGAGCGCGGCCCCGGCCGCTTGGCCGTAGGCCCGGGCCAGCCCGCCGACGCCCAGCTTGGTCCCGCCGTAGTACCGCGTGACCACGACGACCGTCTCGAACAGGTCGCGTCCCTCGATCTCGCGCAGGACCGGGGCCCCGGCCGACCCGCTCGGTTCACCGTCGTCGGAGAACCGCGGGGCGCGGACGGTCCGGGCCCAGCCGGTAGGCCCAGCAGTGGTGCGTCGCCTGCGTACTCGCGCGCACGGACGGCGTCGATGTGGGCGCGGGCGGCGTCGGCGTCGGCCGCAGGGAACGCCTCGCCCAGGAAGCGGGAGCCCTTCGTCTTGGGCGGCTCGGCCTGAGCCGGGGCGGCGAGCGTGCGGTACGAGTCGAGCGGAGACACCTGGGGCATGGATTTCTCTGCGAACGTACGGCGGGCGTCCAGCGTCCGACCGATCCTGGCTCGCGCTCCCCCCTGCTCTACGTGCTCCTCGTCGTCCTCGCCCTGCTCGCCTGGCCCGTCCCCCCGACCGTCACGGCGGCCCCGTCGGGGTCCGTCCAGATCGACGGCGTGTTCGACGAGGCGGACTGGGACGCGGCCGAGGTCGCGACCGGGTTCGTCCAGTTCGAGCCGTCCGAGGGCGTCCCGGCCACCGACCGCACCGAGGTCCGCGTGCTGACGACGGCCGACGGGTTGGTGGTCGGCGCCCGGATGTGGGGCGACAACGTCCGGGCCCCGCTCAGCCGCCGCGACGACCCCGGCGACGCCGACCGGTTCCTGGTCGCCATCGACAGCTACAACGACCGGCGGACGGCCTACGCCTTCGGGGTGACCGCGGCCGGCGTCCAGTTCGACGCGACCATCGAGGGCGACGACGACGACGACTCGTGGGACGCCGTCTGGGACTCGGCCGTCCGCGTGCTGCCCGACGGGTGGGCGGCCGAGATCCGGATCCCGTACTCCCAGCTCCGGTTCTCAGACGGCGTCGAGTCGTGGGGGGTCAACTTCCAGCGCGAGTCGCCCGGGACCGGCGAGGAGTCGTTCTGGGCGCCCGTCACGCGCGCCGAGGCCCAGGGCGGGCTGGTCCGCCTGTTCGGCCGCTTGGACGGGCTCGCGGGCATCCGGCCCCGGCCGGTGTTGCAGGCCATCCCGTACACGCTCGCCGGCGGGTCGCGACGCGAGAGCGAGGCGGTGCCGGGCGCCGGCGACGCGGGCTTCGAGGGCAACGTCGGCGCCGACCTCAAGGTCGGGCTCTCGTCCAACGTGACGCTCGACGCGACCGTCAACCCCGACTTCGGCCAGGTCGAGGCGGACCCGGCCCAGCTCAACCTGGGCACGTTCGAGGTCATCTTCCAGGAGCGCCGGCCGTTCTTCACCGAGGGGACCCAGATCTTCGACCTGACGGTCGGCGGCGGGCGCGACGGGGCCCTGCTCTACACCCGGCGGATCGGGAGCGCGTCGCCCATCGTGGCCGCGACCAAGCTGACCGGGCGGACGCCGGGCGGCCTGTCGTTCGGCGTGCTCGGCGCCGCGACCGGCTCCAACTTCTCGCCCGACCGGGGCTACGTCGCGGGCCGCGTCAAGCAGGAGTTCCCGGGCCAGAGCTACGTCGGCGGCGGCGTGACCACGTTCCTGGCGGGCGCCGACTACGACGGCGACCCGGACGGCGCGGCGCCGCTCGCGCTGGCCGGCGCCGCCGACGGAGCCGTGCGGTTCGCCGACGGCACCTGGCTGTTCGAGGGGACCGCGGCCGGGACGGTCCGCACGGAGGGCGAGGCCCGCGACGTCGGGGGCGCGCTGTACCTCGGGCTCGACAAGGTCCAGGGCTTTTTCCTGCCGGGCTTCGGGCTCCGCGCCTACTCGGCCGGGTTCAGCCTCAACGACGTGGGCCGCTTCCGCCAGACCGACGTGCTCCAGATCCGAGGCGGCGCGCGGCACCTGTGGAACGAGGGCCGCCCGCTCGGCCCGATCCGCCGGCTCAACTCGGGCGGGTTCCTGACCCAGACGTTCACCCTGGCCGACGGCGCGAACCAGGGCCTCCGGGTGTTCGCCTTCAACGGGATCGACCTCCAGAGCTTCGAGGAGATCGACCTCAACGTCGAGGTCGGCGGGCTGGGCGGCGTCGACGTCCTGGAGACGCGAGGGCTCGGGCCCGTCCGCAACCTGGTGTCGGTCGGCGCCCGGGTCTCGTTCGAGAGCGACAGCCGGCGCCGGTTCCGCTGGGAGGCCGGGCTCCGGGGCGGCGGCGACCAAGGCGGCGGCGTCCGCTACGGCGTCGGCGGGGGCCTCTCGTGGACGGCCTCGGACCGCGTCACGCTCCAGCTCGACGGCGGGGTCGGCGGCGGCGACGGCGTCCGGGCGTGGGCGTCCAACGAGAGCCTGTTCGAGACGTCCACCGGCCTCTCTGTCGGGGCCCTGGCCGACGTGCCGGAGGCGTTCGACACGGACGGCCTGGTCGGCCTCGACGCCCCGGTGGGCCTGCTCGACGGGCTCACGCCCTACGACGCCCCGCTGGCCGTCGACGGCCGGGCGTTCTACGTCCCGCTCCTGGCCGCCCGGGACACGCGCGAGGTGGACCTGACGGCGCGCGGGCAGATCATCTTCGCGCCCGACCTCTCGCTCCAGCTCTACGGCCAGCTGTTCGCCGCGCGTGGCCGCTTCCGGGACTTCGGCCTGCTGGCCGGGCCCGACGACTTGCGCCCGCTCCCGGACTTCCCCAAGCGCCGCGACTTCTCGCTCGCCTCGTTCAACGCCAACGCCGTCCTCCGCTGGCAGTACCGGCCCGGCTCGGTCCTGTTCGTCGTCTGGAGCCAGGGCCGGGAGGACTCGCTGTTCGAGGAGACCCTGCTCCGCGACGCCGGGCGCTCGCCGTTCGACGCGGGCACGACGGACTCGCTCGGCGGCGCGTTCGACGCCTTCCCCAGCGACCTCGTCCTGGTCAAGCTGAGCTACCTCCTGATGCGGTAGCGACCGGCGCCGGCCGGCCTCGGTGGGCCCACGAGCGGCCCGAGGCGGGCGACCTCGGCTCGGCGACGCTCGTGGCTCGGCGGCGTCTGTCGAGGGGTCTAGCGACGTCTACCCGTCCCGCGAGGGCCCGCGCCCCCCTACCCCTCGATCTCGGTCACCAGCTGGATCTCGCGCAGGACGCCCTGGACGCGGAAGCAGTCGAAAAAGTCGCCCTGATAGACGCAGTCCTTCCCCTCGGTGTGGATCGTGAGCGCGTGCCGGTAGCCCTGCTCGGCGGTGCAGCCCACGGCCTTCATCAGCTGGACGATGACCTCCTCGAAGGTGTGGATGTCGTCGTCGAACAGGATGACGCGCCAGGGCGTCTCGACCGCGACGTCGCTCTCGACGTCGGCGACCGGGGCGACCTCGGGCGTCGCCGGACCCAGCGCCGGTACTGCGTGGCCCATCGTTACGCGACCGTCGTCTCGGCGGGGAGCAGCGCCAGGATGTCGAAGTCCTCGGTGACCGGGTTGGCCAGCAGCTTCTCGCACGCCTGCCGGACCGTGGCCTCGGCCGCCTCGGCCGACGGCGCGTCGACGCGCATCGCGAAAAACTTGCCCGTCCGGACGTCTTGCACGGACGGCATCCCGAGGTCCCGGACGGCGGCCTGGATCGCCTTCCCCTGGGGGTCGAGGATCGACGGGCGGAGCGTGACGCGAACGTGGGCGATGAACATCGGCGAGGCGAGGGCGGGGCCCAAAAGCTACGGCCCGAGGTCCGCCACGGGGGCGGTTTCGGTCTCGTCGTCGTCGGCGCCGGTCGCGACGCGGACGGCCCAGAGCAGCGCCCGCCCGAGCCCCCACCCGAGGTAGATCACGGCGGCCGCGAGCAGGCCCTCCTCCTGGAACACCACGCCCAGCAGGACCGCCGTCAGGAAGAGGAGGTACCGGTACCGGTACGTCCGGAGGTTGGACCGGTTGGGCTGGGGGAGCGCCGGGAACGACACCGGGGCCACCATCAGCGCCGACATCCCGACGACGAGCGTGATCAGGACCGACAGCTGGGGCCGCGCCAGCACGTCGAACCACGGGCGGTCGATGAACGTCAGGATGAACACGACGACCGTCCCCGCCTGGGCCGGGATCGGCAAACCCGAGAACTCGGTCGACTTCTCGCCCGCCTCGGTGAGCGCGTTGAACTTGGCCAGGCGGACCGCCCCGAACAGCGCGGGCAGGCTCGCCAGGAGCCCGCCCCACATCGCCCCGAGCTGGTCGAGCCCGAACACGTAGAGCAGGAAGCTCGGCGCGACGCCGAACGAGACCACGTCGCTGAGCGAGTCCAGCTCGACTCCGAACTCGCCCGAGACGCCCACCAGCCGGGCCATCATGCCGTCGAGCAGGTCGAAGAACGCGGCCAGCACCACGAGCCAGGCCGCCGCCTCCAGGTTGCCCGCCGCCGTCTGGATCAGCGAGAAGAACCCGGCCAGCAGGTTCATCAGCGTGAAGAAGTTCGGGACCGCCGCCCGGGCGCGGGCGCTCGACCGTCCGGGGACGGCACGACGGGCGCGCAGGACGGCCCCCCGGGGGCGCTTGGTGGGCTCCATCAAGCGACCTCTACGGCCAGCCCGGCGACTGCGCCAACGAGGGCGAGCCGGTCCGCCTCCCGGACTCGAGGGCCAGGGGATGAACCGGCTGGGGAGGGAGCCGCGACGAGGGGGCGAGGGCCTGCGGAGACGAGCACGAGCGCGAGAGAGGTGGCAGGGTCAACGCCGCGACGGCCCCCCGGCGTTCCGGCCTCGGCGAATCGGTCGGCTGACCGGGCCGGCGAGATCGTCGCTGGGCCGCCCGCCGAGTCGGCGCTCGGCCGATCGCCGTGCCGAGGCGGGTGGGGCCGGAGGGCGCCGGTCGGGGCGGGGCCGGAAACGATGAACGGGGGCCCGCCGACTAGCGGCGGGCCCCCGTTCGGGATCCTCGAATGGTGCGCCGTCCCGCGAGCCGTGGCTCCGGTCGGGCGACCGAGTGCGTCCGTCCGCGAGTGGCCGTCGTGGGCCGACCGAGGACCGCTGAGACAGCGGGCTCGGTCCGCGACGACAGGGTGGCCGCTGCGGGGCGCCGGGTCGCTGCGGGGACGAGTCCCCGTGCGCGTTCGGCGCGCGTGCCGGTACCTCCTGGTCGGAACAGGTCGGGCGTCGCTCGGGCCGGGGCCCGGTCTGCGACGTCTCGCTCGTCACCTCCTGCCCGCCGAAGCGGTCGGGGGTCCCCCTCCCGGATCAAAGCCCGGTCGGGCACGCGATGCGGTTTCGGATGCCACCTCCGAGGTCGATCCCCCCTTTCACAGGGAGCCGAGAGCGCGGAGCAAACCATCCGATTGCATGGCTGGCTCGTCGGGTCACCCGTCCGGTCAAGAGTAAAGAGACCGGTCGGTGGCCGTCCGAAGACGGCCCGGAGGGCGACGAGCCCACCGCCCCGCCAAAGGCGGGGCCGTTGCGAGTGGAGCATTCCGATAGGAAGCCCTCATCCAGCAAAAAGACGCACTGTGTCAAGGAACGCGACCGCGAACGGCCGCCTGCCCGGAGGCAGTGACCCAGGGTACCATGGAGGTTCGGCGGAGTCAAGATGAACGAACGGTTAAGTTGCCCACAACTCCACACTCGTCCACATCCGACCCTGCCCGGTTCCGACCTTCGCCCGGGGACCCGCTCCAGGCCAACGTGCTAACCCTTTCTCCCCCAACGCTCTCCCTTCGCGCCATGCGTTCCGCCCTCCTCCTGACTCTGCTCGCCCTGGTGGCCGGCTGCACCCAGCCGGGTGCCCCGCGCCTGGAGACGCCCGCCGACAGCCTCGCCTACCGGGTCACCGAGGGGGCCGGCGGGCTCGAGGCGTGGGCGTCGCTGCCCGGGCTGGCCTTCGAGTGGGCCGTCGTGCGCGACTCGGTCGAGGTCGCTCGCAACCGGCACGTGTGGGACAAGGCCGGCGACCGGGTCCGGTCGGAGTGGCGCGGCGGGGCCGACAGCGTCTACGTCGCCGTGTTCCAGCCGTCCCGGTTCGACGCCGACGCGCCGGCCGGGGAGGTGGCGCTCAACGGCGTCGCCGTCGTCGGCCCCGAGGCGGCCGAGCGGCTCGTCGAGGCGAACAGCCGGTTCGTCAACGACGGCTACTGGCTGCTGGCGCCGCTCAAGGTGCTCGACCCGGGGGTCCGCCGGACGGTCGAGCCGCGCGACGGGTTCGACCGGCTCTCGCTCGCCTTCGACGGGGTCGGGCTGACGCCCGGCGACCGGTACTGGATCGAGACCGAGGACGTCTCGGGCGTGATGACGGGCTGGGCGTTCCAGCTCGAGAGCGGCAACGAGGGCCGGTTCCAGTGGGTCGAGCCGGTCCAGGTCGACACCCCGGCCGGGCCGCTCATGCTGACGCGCGCCAAGGTCTCCGACGACGGGCGCTCGATGATCCTGACCGAGCCGACCGCGCTCGTCGACATCGACGAGGCCGAGTTCACCGACCTCCGGCCGCACCTGGGGGCGTCGGCGCTCTAGCTCGTTCCACTTGGCTCCCCCCGCTTGGGGCCCGAGGCGGGCGTCCCCGGAGCTACTCGGCGTCCGGGCCCCATACCAGGTCGACCAACACCCGGCCGACCTGGCCCAGGCTCTCCGCGCTGACCCGCTCGGGCGTGTCGCTCGTCGTGTGCCAGGTGTCGGGGAACGGCGTCTGAATCAGGTCGATGACCGGGATCCCCTCGCGCAAGAACGGGACGTGGTCGTCCTGGATGGCCGGGCCGACCTGGTCCAGGAACGCCGTCGCCCCGACGCGGCGGGCCGCCGCCCACACGCGCTCGACCACCTCGGGCGCGTACTGGACCGAGAACCCCTCCTTGGGGAGGCGGAGGTCGCGGTCGCCGACCATGTCGAGGAGCACGCCCCAGACCGGGCGGTACCCGGGGTTGTTGAGGACGAACACTTCCGAACCCATCGCGAACGGGACGCGCTGGGGGCCCGGCACGGACGGGTCGACGGTGCCGAGGTCCTCCAGGTCGAACAGCACGATGTCCACGCCGACCGCCCGCTGGAGCGGCTGGGCGTCCAGCAACCGGGCGATCTCCAGCAACACGGCCACCCCGGAGGCCCCATCGTTGGCGCCCAAGACGGGCTCGCCTCGGCGCGCCGGGTCCGGGTCGTTGTCGGCGACCGGGCGCGAGTCCCAGTGAGCGGCGAGCAGGATGCGCCGCCGCAGCTCCGGCTGCCACGACGCGATGATGTTGGTGCCCTCGAACGCCCGCGTCGAGTCCGCCGGGTCGGGCACGCGGATCTGCTGCTCCGCGACCTGGTCCGCGTAGACGCCCAAGCGGCGGACGAGCCAGGCGCGCGTCGAGTCGTGGGCGGCCGTGCCGGGCACGCGTGGGCCGAACGCGGTCTGCTCCTGGACGAGCGCGTAGGCCCTCCCCTCCTCGAAGTCGGGCAGGGGCTCGGGGCGAGACGACATCCACCAGGCGGCGGCGGCGGCGAGGACGAGGAGGGCGACGACCGGCCCGAGGACGCGACGACTCACGCGGGCAGGGCGAAGAACTGGAGGTCGACCAGGTCGTCGGCCAGACGGCCGCTGGGGGCGTCCGACGGCAGGGAGCGAGCCAGCCGGTCCGCCTCGGCGAGCGCGCGCTCGAACAGGCGCCGGCGGTCCGGGCCGGACGCCGTTCCGACGGAGGCCGCCGTTCGGCCGGCCAGGACGTCGGCCAGCGCGAGCCCCGCGTCGGCGGCGCGCCCTCGGCGGAGGGTCCAGGCGCCCGTCGCCACGTCGAAGGCGTAGAGCGACAGGAACCGGGCGCCGTGCTCGGCGACGAACTCGACCGCGCGGACGAGGTAGTCCACCTCGGCGGCGTCGTGGGTGTAGTGGAAGCCGACGCGGGCCCAGCCCGGCTTGAGCCCGTGGATCCCGTCGACCAGGCACTGCCGGTAGCGCGCGCTCTGGGCCGGGCCGATGTCGAGCAGCCGGTGGCCGTAGGGCCCGGCACACGAGCAGCCGGCCCGGCTCTGGATCCCGAACAGGTCGCAGAGCAAGACGGTCACGAACCGGGGGTGGAGCACGCCGCCCTGCCCGTCGCGGACGTTGAACGACAGGATCGGCAGGCGCTCGACCTCGGCACCGGGGCCCAAGATCTCGATCCGCTCGTCCGCCCCCCACCGGTCCAGCACGCGGCCGAGGTGGGCGTGCTCGCGCTCGCGGATCGCGTCGACCCCGACGGCCCGCTTGACGTCGAGCGCGATGGCCGCCCGCAACGTCTGGTACAGGCCCGGCGTCCCGGCCGTCTCGCGCGCCTCGACGTCGTCCGTGTAGTCGTGGTGCGTCGCGTTGACGTACAGGACCGTCCCGCCCCCGCCGACGGTCGGCGCCAGGTCGTCGGGGTAGAGGGCGGCGTCGAACACCAGGAGGCCCGCCGAGCCCGGGCCGCCCAGGAACTTGTGGGGCGACAGGAAGACGGCGTCGAGCCGGCCCTCCGGGTCGCCCTCGGGCGTCATGTCGATCTCGACGTAGGGCCCGGCCGCGGCGTAGTCGAAGAACGCCAGCGCGCCGTGGCCGTGGAGCACGCGGGCGATCTCGTGGACGGGCGCGAGCACGCCGGTCACGTTCGAACCGGCCGAGAACGAGCCGTAGAGGGCGCGTCCGTCCCACTGGGGGTCGGCGAGCTGGCGGCCGAGGTCGTCGAGGCAGATCTGGCCGCGGGCGTCGAGCCCGACCTCGACGACGGTGCACAGCCCCTCGCGCCAGGTGACCTCGTTCGAGTGGTGCTCGTAGGGGCCCACGAACACGACCGGGCCCGTCTCACGCAGGTCGTACATCAGCCGGCCCGCCGCCTCGTCCCCGAGCGCCTCGGTGAGCCGGTGGCCCAGGTCGCGCAACGTGGCCGGCGGGATGGCGACGCCCAGGATCTCCTGGAGCTTGTGGATCGCGGCCGTCGACCCGGCCCCGCAGCAGACGACCCGGCCGCCGGGCCCGGCGCGGACGGCCCGCTTGATGGCCCGCTCGGCGTCGTGGAGCAGCGCCGTCGCCGTCCGGCCGGTCAGGCTGTCCTCGGTGTGGCTGTTGGCGTAGAGCGGCGCGAGCGAGCGGAGGTAGTCCTCGACGAACCCCAGCTGGCGGCCGCTCGCCGTGAAGTCGGCGTAGACCAGGGGCCGGTCGCCGAACGGCGTCGGGACGACGGCGTCGGCGCCCAGCGTGTGGGCCCGCAGCGCGTCGGGCGTGAGGGTCGGGAGCTCCATGGCCGAAAGATAGAGCGCACGGGGCGCGTCCCCCCGGTCGATCCGCCCGGCGGCGCGCGGGCCCCGGCGTGCGGGCCCCGGCCCGTCGCATATTGCCGCCTCCCCCCGTCCCGCCATGCGCGCCGTTCTGCTCACCGTCCTGCTCGGCCTGGCCGGCGCCGCCGCCGCCCAGGTCGACGCCCGCCGCCCGCCGCTCTACCTCGTCGAGCGCGACGGGTCCAAGGTGTACCTGCTCGGGTCGGTCCACGTGCTCCCGACCGGCGGCCTCCCCTTGCCGAGGCACGTCGAGGCGCTGTACGCGGCGGCCTCGTTGGTCGCGTTCGAGATCGACCTCGACCTCGCGGGCGAGCGGGCCTTCGAGATGCTGGGGCTGGCCACGGACGAGGCCCTGATCGGCGACCTGCTGAGCGACGCCCAGCGCGACTCGCTCTACACGTCGCTCCGCGGGTTCGGCCTGCCCGAGACCGCTTTCGACGGGTTCGAGCCGTGGTTCGGCGGGATGAGCTACGGGATGCTCGCCCTCCAGGCCGACGCCGGCGCGTACGGCGAGGGCGTCGACGCCTACCTGTTCGCCAAGGCCCGCGCCGACGGCAAGGAGGTCCTGGCGCTGGAGACGATGGACGACCAGGTCGCCGCCTTCGACGACCTGTCCGACGAGAGCCAGGTGAGCTACCTCATGCGGCTCGTGGCGTCGTCCGACGGCGCCGGGGCCCAGTTCGAGGCGCTCCTGGACGCGTGGGCCTCGGGCGACGAGGCCCGCCTGGAGGCCATCCTGGGCGACGAGTTGGAGCAGCCCGACGTGTTCGAGTCCCTGCTCGTCCGCCGCAACCGGGCGTGGATCCCGGCGATCCGCGCGCTGCTGGACCGGCCGCTGGGCGTCTCGCTGGTCGTCGTCGGCGCCGGGCACCTGGTCGGGCGCGACAGCGTGGTCTCGCTGCTCCGCGAGCAGGGCGTCAAGGCCCGCCGGCTCTGACCGACGTCGCCCGCCTCGGCGGCCAGCTAGGCGGCCTGCGCCGTCGCGACGTTCCCTAGGTGCGGTCCGGCAGAGACACGCTGCGTCGTGTCCCTACGGACGCCCTTTCGCCAAGTCGAGCCCGGCCCTGGTGCCCCCCCCCTCGGTCGCGAGGCGGGCGTGCTCAGCGCCAGACGGCGACCTGGTCGAGGGGCTTCCGCTGCAGGCCCGGCACCTCGGCGTCCGGGGCCGGGTAGCCGACCGGGAACAGGATGAACGGCGCCTCGTTGGCCGGCCGCTCCAGGATCTCCGTCAGAAACCGCATGGGCGACGGCGTGTGCGTCAGCGTGGCGAGCCCGGCCCGGTGGAGCGCGGCGACGAACAGGCCGGCCGCGATGCCGCAGCTCTCCTGGACGTAGTAGTGCTTCCGCTTGGAGCCGTCGGGCTGGCGGCCCCAGCGCTGGGCGAACAGGACCACGAGCCAGGGCGCCGTCTCCAGAAACGGTTTCTGCCAGTCGGTCCCGAGCGGGGCCAGCGCCTCGATCCACTCGGGCGACATCCGGCCGTCATAGCTGGCCTTCTCCTCGGCCTCGGCCGCCCGGCGGATCTCGCGCTTGGTGCCGGGGTCCGAGACGGCCGCGAACGTCCAGGGCTGCATGTGGGCCCCGCTGGGCGCGGTGCTCGCCGTCCGGATGGCGACCTCGACGACCTCGCGCGGGACCGGCCGGTCGGCGAAGTGGCGGACCGACCGGCGGGCGTCCATCTCGCGGTAGAACGCCCAGGCGCGCGCGACCGACTCCGCCTCGGTGAGCGGCTCGACGGAGTACGGGACGAACGGGGCGCCGTCGGCCATCGGGGGGGCCTCTGCCCGACCGAGGCGGGCGGGGTGAGGGCGGTCTAGGGGTGGAGGCGGCCCAGCAGGCGCGGGAACGGGCCGGTCTCGCGGACGTGGGGCAGCCCGCACACCCAGGCGACGGTCCGCTCCAGGCCCAGCCCGAAGCCGGCGTGCGGGACGCTCCCGTACTTCCTGAGGTCGAAGTACCAGTCGAACGCCGACTCGGGCAGGCCGTGGGCGGCCACCTGCTCGCGCAGGAACGCCAGGTCGGTCGCCCGCTCGCCGCCGCCGACGATCTCGCCGTAGCCCTCGGGCGCCAGCACGTCCATGCCCAGCGCCAGCCGGTCGTCGTCGGGGTCCCGCTTCATGTAGAACGCCTTGACGGCCGCCGGGTAGCGGTGGACGATGACCGGCGTCGTGAAGTGCCGGGTCAGGATCGTCTCGTCGGACGCGCCGAAGTCGTCGCCCCAGGTGAACCCGGCGGCGCTCGCCTTCCAGGTCGGGATGTTGCGCAGCCCCTCGGCGACCTCGTCCAGGCGGACGTTGACCTCGATCTCGCGGGCGTCGATCCGCCGCTTCTCGCCCTTCTTGGCCTGGCCGTAGGCGGCCCGGTTCCGGTCGCGCTCGGCCTCCAGCTCGCGCTGCTCGTCCTCCAGCCCCTCCTGCTCGGCGTCCAGCATCAGCTGGGTCGCGTCGCCGGTCAGCAGGTCGACGGCGTCGGAGTAGCTCAGGCGCGGGAACGGCGCCTGGGCGGCCGCCTCCAGCGCACCCACGTCGCGGTCCAGGATCCCGAGCTCGTCGCGGCAGTCGGCCAGGACGGCGGCCAGGACGGCGAGGAGCAGCTCCTCGGCCACCTCCATGTTCATCGCCAGGTCGTAGAACGCCATCTCGGGCTCGATCATCCAGAACTCGGTCAGGTGCCGCCGGGTCCGGGACTTCTCCGCCCGGAACGTCGGCCCGAACGTGTAGACCTTGCCGTGGGCCATCGCCATCGCTTCGCCGTGGAGTTGGCCGCTCTGGGTGAGGTAGGCCGGCTCGCCGAAGTAGTCGAGCTCGAACAGCGTCGACGTGCCCTCGACCGCGTTGCCGGTCAGGATCGGCGCGTCCATCTGGACGTAGCCCTCGCCCTGGAAGTAGGCGTGGATGGCCACGATGATCCGGTTGCGGACGCGCATGGCGGCCCACTGCCGCTGGCTCCGGAGCCACAGGTGCCGCCGGTCCATCAGGAACTCGACGCCGTGGTCCTTGGGCGTGATCGGGTACGGCTCGGCGAGGGCGACGACCTCGACCGACTCGGCCTGGACCTCGACCCCGCCCCGCTGGCGGTCGTCGGCGGCCGCGGTCCCGACCACGCGGAACGCGCTCTCCTGGGTCAGCGACGCCGCGGCCTCCCACGACGCCGCGTCGACGCCGTCCTCGCGGACGACGACCTGGACGATGCCGGACCCGTCGCGGAGCTCCAGGAACCGGAGGCCCTTCGAGCCCCGCGCGTTGTACAGCCACCCGTTGACGGTGACGGTCTCGCCGACGTGGTCGGGCAGGGCGTGGACGCGGACGAACGGCTCGGTCATGGGGACGGCGGAGGGGGCGGCCCAAGCTACGGGCACCGCCTCGGGCGCTCTGCGCAAAGCGCGGGAACGAGTCGCCGCCACCGCGGCCCGCGAACACCCTGCGGGGCGGCCCCAGTCCCACGGCGACGACGGAGGACCGTGCCCGGCGCCCCATCCCGCCTCGGGACGCCGAGGCCGGACCTACGCCGAGCCGGGCCCGGCCGGGGCGAGCGCTGCTAGCGGATGATCTCGGTCTCCCACTGGGGCACCGAGACCTCGCCGGTCACGTCCGAGTGGAGCAGGTCGAACTGGTCCGACGAGAACCGGTCGACGAAGACGAACACCGACCGGCCCTCGCCCGGGATGTTGTCGTAGTTCCAGACCTCGTGCGGGTAGGCGTCGGCCTCGAACAGGCGGCGGTCGATCTCGGTCGGCGGGCCGTAGGTCAGGAAGATCCGGCCCCGGTCGGTCTCGAAGCCCTCGCGCCCGAACTCGTTGAACCGATCCTCGACGAAGCGGAGCCGGTCGTAGAACTGGCGGCGGGCCTCGTTCGTCGCTGGGCAGCTCCGTCCTCGTCGCGCGCCGTCCAGAACGTCGTCAGAAAGCGGCGGCGGTCCTCGTCGGTCGCGATCGCGGCGATCTGGGCCTGCTCGCGCGCCGTCGCCAGGATCCGCGCGTGGCGGACGTTCATCGCCAGCTCCTCCTCGCCCATCGCGGCGAACAGCGTCTCCTCGTACGTCATCAAGTCGCCGGCCACCGCGACCCGCTCGACGTCCGGGTTGATCACGAAGAACCGCTTGGACTGCTCGGCGACGGCCTCGTTGGACTCGTTGAGCGCGACCAGCCGCAGGTGGTAGATCCCGCTCGGCAGCGTGCTCACGTCCATCTCGCCCGCCACGACGTCGACGGGCCGCGACCGGCGCGTCAGCCGGGACTCGTGGTCGGCGAGCGCGGCCCCGCTGGCGCTCTCCGAGACGAACGCGACCAGCGTGTAGGCGTCGGCGTCGGAGGGCGGGGTGTACACCTCGGCGTAGTAGCGGACGGTCGCGCCGACGCCGCCGTAGAACGCGTCGGGGTTGGGCCGGATCGACAGGCCGCTCTTGGACAGCGGGTCGGTGGGGTCGGCCGAGGGCTGGATCGCCGTCGCGAGCTGGACGGCCGAGATGGCGGTCCCGGCCGCCTGGGCGTAGTCGGGGACGGTCAGGTTCAGGAGCGCCTGGACCTTGGGCCGGCCCGCGGGCTCGAGCGTCACGTCGACCTCGTACTCGCCCGGCGCGACGGCCATCCGGACCTGCTCGACGAACACCTGGCTCGACGCCAGCGCGGCCGTGTCGGCGATGGCGTACCCGAACGACAGCGTCTCGTCGAAGGCGAGCTCTCCGCCGGCGGCGCCCGGCGCGGCCTGGCGAGACCGGGCGGACCACGACGTGCGTCGGGACGGTCGCCTCGAACGACCCGCCGACGGCCCGGAACGGCAGCGTCTCGGCCCGGAACGAGAGGTAGAGCTCGACGAGCGACTGGTCCTCGGTGTAGCGGAACGTGGCGACGTCCGGGCGGAACACGACCTGGCCCTGGGCGGACGCCGAGGCGGCGGAGAGGACGAGGGCGGCCAGGGCCGCGACGTGGAGCAAACGGGGCATTCGGATCGAAAACAGCGGGTGTGTGCCCAGAACGGGCGGGGCGAAGATAACGTGCGTTGGGCGCCGGGCCGGATCCCGTCCCGGAGGCCGCCCCGTAGGTTGGACCCTGCCCCCCGGATCTGCGTCCCACTTCCGGAAGCGCTTCCTGCCGACCTCCAACTCCGCCCTATGAACGCCCCGGAACCCGTCCTCCGTCACCTCGCCGAGCTCGGCCTCGACCGGACCCAGACGGTGTACTACAACCTGCCCCCCGCTCGACTGGTCGAGCTCTCCGTCCGCCGAGGCGAGGGGCGCCTGACGAGCGGCGGCCCGCTCGCCACCCGGACCGACCCGCACACGGGCCGCTCGCCGAACGACCGGTTCATCGTCCGCGAGCCGTCGAGCGAAGACGACGTCGCCTGGGGCGCCACCAACCGCCCGATCTCCGAGGAGCGCCTTCGACCGGATCCACGGGGCCATGCAGCGCTACGCGACCGGCCGCGACGTGTTCGTCCGCGACTGCTACGCCGGGGCCGACCCCCGGTACCGCGTCCGCGTCCGGGTCATCACCGAGAAGGCGTGGCACTCGATGTTCGCCTCCAACATGTTCTTGCGCCCGGCGACGGTCGAGGAGCTCGAGGACTTCGAGCCGGACTACACGGTCCTGGACCTGTGCGACTTCAAGGCGACCGAGAAGGTCAACGACGAGCTCAACTCGTCGACGTTCGTCCTGCTCCACCTCGGGCGCGGGCTGGTCCTGATCGGCGGGACCAACTACGCCGGCGAGATCAAGAAGTCGATCTTCTCGGCGCTCAACTACGTGCTCCCGGCCCAGGGCGTGCTCCCGATGCACTGCTCGGCGAACGAGGCCGTCGGCGGCGGCAACGCGGCCGTCTTCTTCGGCCTGTCCGGGACTGGCAAGACGACGCTCTCGGCCGACGCCCGCCGCGTGCTCATCGGTGACGACGAGCACGGCTGGAGCGACGAGGGCGTGTTCAACTTCGAGGGCGGCTGCTACGCCAAGGCCATCCGCCTGAGCCCGGAGGGCGAGCCCGAGATTTACGCGACCACCCACGAGTTCGGCACGCTGGCCGAGAACGTCGCGCTCCGCGCCGACCGGACCATCGACTTCGACGACGCGACGATCACCGAGAACACGCGGCTGAGCTACCCCATCGACCAGATCCCGAACGCGAGCGAGACCGGGATGGGCGGCGTCCCGGAGACCGTCGTGTTCCTGACCGCCGACGCGTTCGGCGTCCTCCCCCCGATCTCGGTCTTGACCCCCGAGCAGGCCCAGTACCACTTCCTGAGCGGCTACACGGCCAAGGTCGCCGGGACCGAGCGGGGCGTGACCGAGCCGAAAGCGACCTTCTCGGCCTGCTTCGGCGAGCCGTTCATGGTGCTCCCGCCGACGCGCTACGCCGAGATGCTGGGCGAGCGCGTCGAGCAGTCCGGCGCCCGCGTGTTCCTGGTCAACACCGGCTGGACCGGCGGGCCCTACGGGACGGGCGAGCGGATGAAGCTGGCCTGGACGCGCCGCATGGTCGACGCCGCCCTCGCCGGCGAGCTCGACGACGTCGAGACCCGGACGGAGCCGGTCTTCGGGCTGTCCGTCCCGACGGCCATCGAGGGCGTGCCGGACTCGGTCCTGCACCCGCGCGAGACCTGGGCGGACACGGCGGCCTACGACGCCAAGGCCCGGCAGCTGGCCGAGATGTTCGCCGACAACTTCGAGAAGTACCGGGAGGACGTCACCGAGGCGGTCCGCCAGGCCGGCCCGACGCGCGAGACGGCCTGACGCGCGCCCGAGGCGGGCCGACCCGGTCCGCCTCGGGCACCCCGCGGAGAACCCTGGCGGTGCCCAGCCGCTCCCACCAACCGGAGGCGGGCTCCGTCGGCCCTCGCGCTGGGGCCCCCGGAGCCTGACCGAGGCGGGCTGGGCGAGCGCGCCGTCTAGCTCAGGCGCAGCGCGAGCCCCGCGGCGACCAGCGCGCCGCCCGTCACCAGCACCAAGTACGCCGACCCGACGACGACGGCCTTGACGAGCGTCCTCGGCCACGTCTCTTGGTACACGCGCTTCTGGGCGAGCAGGTAGTACACCGGCGCCGACGCTCCCAGAGCGGTGCCGGCCGTGGTCTCGAACACCCCGACGTTGGTCCCGTTCAGCCCCGTCCCGACGAGGACGGTCAGGACGAGGAACGTGAAGGCGTGGACGTGGAGCGCGAACACCAGGTGCTCGCTGTAATACGACGACCGCGACCGGCGCAGGGACTGGCGGAGCAGCCGGATTCGCCGGACGCGCCACGGGCGGAGCGCCGGGTGCGCCCGGGCCCACGAGAGGGCGCGCCGCGGCGCCCCGCGGACCGTCCGCCGCTGGGCCTTGACCAGCCGACGCCGCCGGACCCGAGTCCGCCGACGCGCCCGCCACCGGCCCCACCGCCACCGGAGGTCGGCGACGACGTGGACGGCGCGACGCCAGGCCGGGGCGCCAGCGGGGGGCACGGGAGGACGCTGGGGGTGACGGGCCGGACGTCCGGCCCCGGTCAGGTAGGCCCCCTTGAGGAGCAGTGCGAACAGCGGGAGCACCAGGAACAGGGCCGTCGGGACCTGGCGCAAGATCGACCGCTGGTACTGGGCCATCAGCAGGTTCTGCTCCGCGGGCGACTCCGACTCCTCCATCTGCCGGGCCAGGTCCCCCTTGGCCCACTCCGGCACCTTGTCGCCGAGCCCGGTCATCTGGGTCCCCATCCGGACGACCTCGACGCGGCCCGTGTCCTGAAGCGCCACGACGACCGACCCAGGCAGGCTGGCCACGGCGACGAGCGAGTCGTCGTCGACCTCTTCCAGCCGGTCTCGCCACTCGTCCAAGAGCGAGTCCGACGCGGCCAGGTCGCCGGCCAGGGCCCGGAGCGAGTCGCCGCGCGGCAGGCCCGGGAGCAGGGCCGCCGCCGAGAGCACCGCGTCCCGCTCGGCCTCGAACACGTCCGCGCGGTCGTCGAGCCGGTTGGCGAGGGTCTGGGCCCGGAGCGTCGTGTCAGCGGGGGTCGCGCTCAGCTCGACCGACATCCGGCCGGCCGCGAGCGGGTCCTTGAGCGAGAGCAGGAAGAAGAACGCGACCGTCGCCGTGAGGTAGAGCCGGAGCGGGCGGAGGTACCGCGTCCGCCGGCCGTCGAGGTAGGCCTCGGTGAGCGCGCCGGGCTTGAACAGCAACGCCCCGAGCGACCGCCACAGCCGCCCGTCCAGCCCGAAGTACTCCGAGACCGACTCGGCGATGAAGACGTGGGCGGGCTGGCGGATCGGCTGGTCGCGCTGGCCGCAGTCGGGGCAGAACCGGCCGGGCAGGACGGCCCCGCAGTTGAGGCACGTCGTGGGCGTCTCGTGCGCCAGCCGGTCGGCGTCGGCCCCCGCCGCGTCCGCCGCCGCGTCCGCTGCGTCCGCCGCGGGCTCAAGGCGGGCCGGGTCGGCCACCGGGTCAGCCCCCTCCGCCTCGGGACCGAGGCGGGAGGAGTCGGGAGCGAGGGGCGGGGCGGGATCGGTCACGGGCGTGCCGAAACCTACGGGCCCGCGGCCGACTCGTTACGCCGGCTCGCGGTCGAACGCCTCGACCCCGACCTCCTCGAACCGGCCCGAGACCGGGTCGAACCGCCGCTCGCGGATGGCGAACCGCTCGGGCGCGACCTCGACCCAGTTGTAGAAGTTGACGCCCCGGTTCGAGCCCCGGCCCCGGTTCGAGGTCGCCGTGCCCGCGCTCGCGATCACCACCCGGTGGCCCCGGCCGTCCGCCCCGGACAGCTCGACGGGCTCGACGTGGCTCCGGTGGAGGTGCCCGCACAAGACCAGGTCGACGTCGGCGCGGTGGGCGGCGTCGAGCGCGAGCCGGGCGCCGCGCGACACGTCGTGGTCGCCGAGCACGTCGAGCCGGAGCAGGTGGTGGTGGAGCACCAGCACCCGGAACGCCTCGGCCGGCTGGGTCGCGAAAAACGCCTCCATCTCGCGGACGTGCTCGGACCGGATCCGCCCGCCCTTGATGGTCCACCCGTGGGCCGAGTTGAGCCCGAACGCGGCCAGGCCCGGCATCTCAACGGCCGGCGTCACGTCCTGGTCGATGAACCGGCGGAACCGGCGCGTCGACCGCCACAGCCGGTCGACCGGGTG
This sequence comes from uncultured Bacteroidota bacterium, assembly GCA_963740235.1. Classification (GTDB taxonomy): domain Bacteria; phylum Bacteroidota; class Rhodothermia; order Rhodothermales; family Rubricoccaceae; genus Rubrivirga. Next base: position 153,883 of record CAVUDG010000005.1, on the reverse strand, counting down.
GTGCCACCACGCGCGGACGTCGTGGTTGCCGGGCACGACCAGGACCGGCGCGTCGAACGCGTCGATCATGGCCCGGGCCGCCTGGAACTCGCGCGTCCGCGCCCGCTGGGTCAGGTCGCCCGAGATCACGACCAGGTCGAGCCCGGCCGCGTTGACCTCGTCGACCAGCGCGCCGACGATCCGGTCGTCCGCGATCCGCCCGAAGTGGACGTCCGAGAGGTGGGCGAGCGTCGGCATGGGTCGAGGTACAGGGGTCAGGGTTGGCTGCGCCGGCCTAGGGCTCGCGCAGATGCGGGTTCGTACGAACCCCGAACCGTGAGCCTCCTATACGAGCATCAGCGACGGGTTCTCCAGCATCGCCTGGACGTCGCCCAGGAACGCCGCGCCCGAGGCGCCGTCGACGACCCGGTGGTCGCACGACAGCGTCAGCGTCATCTGCTTGCCCGGGACCACCGCGTCGCCGTCGACGACGGGGACGTCGCGGATCGCGCCGATGGCCAGGATGCACGCGTTGGGCGGGTTGATGATGGCCGTGAACTCGGCGATCCCGAACATGCCCAGGTTCGAGGTCGTGAACGTCGAGCCGGCGTACTCGCTCGGGTCGAGCTTGCCGTCGCGCGCCCGGCCCGCCAGCTCGCGCGTCTCGGCGGCGATCTGGGCCAGCCCCTTCCGGTCCGCGTCGCGGACGACGGGCGTGATCAGGCCCTCGGGCATCGCGACCGCGACGGCCACGTGGGCCGCGTCGTGCTGGCGGATGACGCCCTCGTCTTCGAGGTAGCTCGCGTTGACCATCGGGTGCCGGCGGAGCGCCGCCGCGCACGCCTTGGTCACCAGGTCGTTGTACGACACCTTGGCCAGCCCCTGCTTCTCGGTCAGCCCGTTGATCTCGGCGCGGAAGCCGATGGCCGTCCGCATGTCGACGTCGACGGTGAGGTAGAAGTGGGGCGCGGTGAACTTGGACTGGGCGAGCCGCTTGGCGATCGTCTTGCGCATCTGGGTAATGCGCAGGTCCTGGCCGCCCGTCTGGGACGGCGCGGCCGGCTTGGGGGCCGGAGCGGAAGGGGCCGGCGCGCGGTCGGCCGCGGGCGTCGACGCCGGCACCGAGGCGGGCGCGGTCGCCGGGCCGCCCCCCTCGCGCGCCGCCTCCACGTCGCGCTTGACGACGCGGCCGTCGGGCCCCGACCCCTGGATCTGGGCCAGGTCGAGCCCGGCCTCTTGGGCCATCCGGCGCGCCAGCGGCGACGCCTTGACCCGGCCGCCCGACGGCGCGGGCGCCGGCTCCACCTGGGCCGCCGCGCCGTCGCCCGTGACCGGCTGGACGCTCGGGGCCGGCGTGTCGATGGCGTCGGCGGTCGGCGCGATCCCGTCGAGCCCGGCCGGAGCCGCGTTGCCCTCGTCGGTCGCCGGGGGCGCGGCCTGGACCTCGGTCGTCTCGGCGGTGCCCGAGGCGCCGTCGCCGCCGTACTGGCCGAGCACGTCGTCGGGGCTCTCCCCCTCCGACCCCAGGACGGCGATCAGGGCCCCGATCGGGACGCTGTCGCCCTCGCCGACGACCCGCTTGAGCAGGACGCCGTCGTCGTAGACCTCGAGGTCCATCGTGGCCTTGTCGGTCTCGACCTGGGCGATCACGTCGCCGGCCGAGACGGTCGCGCCCTCGTCGGCGAGCCACGCGACGAGGACGCCCTCCTCCATCGTGTCGCTCATCTTGGGCATTTCAACGGCGATGGCCATAGCGGGAATCAGGGTCAGGGGGCAGAAATCAGGGTAGAGCCGGGCGTCGAGGCCAGGGACGACGCCCTGACTTCTCGTTCCTGGCTCCTGTGGCCTACATGTAGAGCGTCTTCTTGGCGGCCGCGATCACGCCGTCGACCGACGGCATCCAGGCCTCGATCAGGTTCTTGGCGTAGGGCGCCGGGACGTCCTTGGCCGTGACCCGCTCGACCGGCGCGTCGAGGTGGTCGAACGCGTCGCGCTGGATCTGGAAGCCGACCTCGGCCGCGATCCCGCCGAACGGCTGGCTCTCGTCGACGATGACCAACCGGTTCGTCTTTCGGACCGAGTCCAGGACCGAGCCGATGGGGAACGGCCGCAGCGTGCGCGGGTCGATCACGGTCGCCTCGATGCCCTGCTTGGCCAGCTCGTCGGCCGCCTCCATCGCGAGCCAGTAGCTCTTGGAGTGGGCCACGATGGTCACGTCGTCGCCCTCGCGGGCCAGCCGGGCCTCGCCGATCGGGATCACGTAGTCCTCGGCGTCCGAGACCTCGCCGCGGAGCCCGAACATCAGCTCGGACTCCAGGAACAGCACGGGGTCGTCGTCGCGAATGGCGGCCTTGAGCAGGCCCTTGGCGTCGTCGGGGTTCGAGGGCGCGACGATCTTCAGGCCCGGCACGTTCGAGTAGAGCGCCTCGACCGAGTTCGAGTGCGTCGCGCCGAGCTGGCCCGCGGCGCCGTTGCCGCCCCGGAACACGATGGGCACCTTGGCCTGGCCGCCCGACATGTAGCGGACCTTGGCCGCGTTCGACACGATCTGGTCGAAGCAGACGAACGTGAAGTTCCACGTCATGAACTCGACGATCGGCCGCAACCCCATCATGGCCGCCCCGATGGAGAGCCCGGCGAAGCCCGGCCTCCGAGATCGGCGTGTCGATGATCCGCTTGGGCCCGAACTGGTCGAGCATCCCCTGGGACACCTTGTAGGCGCCGTCGTACTCGGCGACCTCCTCGCCGATCAGGTACACGTTCTCGTCGCGGACCATCTCCTCGGTCATCGCGTCGCGGAGGGCCTCTCGGAATTGCAGCTCAGCCATCAATCGGTGGTTCAGGGTTCACGTCCAGGGCCCGCAGGGTGTGGGTTCTCGCGAACCTTCGACCTCGGACCCCGAACGATCGGCTAGACGGTAAAATCGGCTAGACGGTAAAGGGGACGTCGTCGGTGGCGTAGACGTCCTCGTACATCGTCTCGACCGGCGGCAGCGGCGACTGCTCGGCGAACTCGACCGAGGCCATGACCTCGGCCTTGACCTCCTCGTCGATCGCGTCGAGGCGGTCGGTGTCGGCCAGGTCGTGGTCGACGATGTACTTCTTGGTCCGGATGATGGGGTCCTCGTCCTTCTTGGACTCCATCTCCTCCTTGGTCCGGTACTTCTGGGGGTCCGACATCGAGTGGCCGCGGTACCGGTAGGTCTGGACCTCGACGAAGTACGGCTTGGTCTGGCCGTCGGTCTCGCCGCGGGCGTCGTCGCCGATCGTCTTGAAGGCGTGGTAGACCTCGAACAGGTCCATCCCGTCGATCACGGCCGTCTTCATGCCGTAGGGGTAGCCCTGCTTGTAGAGCTGGGCGTCGCCGCGCGAGCGCTCGACGGACGTGCCCATCGCGTACTCGTTGTTCTCGACGATGATGAGCGCCGGCACCTCGTAGAGCGAGGCCAGGTTGGCCGCCTCGTGGAACGCGCCCTGGTTGATGGCGCCGTCGCCGAAGAACGTCAGCGAGACGCCGCCGTCCTCCTTGTACTTGCTCGCGAACCCCATCCCGACGCCCACCGGGATCTGGCCGCCGACGATGCCGTGACCGCCGTAGAAGTGCCTCTCGACGTCGAAGAAGTGCATCGAGCCGCCCTTGCCGCGGGAGCACCCGTCGATCTTGCCGAACAGCTCGGCCATGCCGGAGTCGGCGCTCATCCCGCGCGCCAGCGCCAGCCCGTGGTCGCGGTAGGCCGTGATGATGGGGTCGGTGTCCCGGATGGCCCAGATGGCGCCGGTCGAGACGGCCTCCTGGCCGATGTAGAGGTGGAGGAAGCCCGCGATCTTCTGGCGCCCGTACATCTGTGCGGCCCGCTCCTCGAAGCGGCGCTGGAGCAGCATGTTCCGGTACATCGCCAGCACGTCGTCGGCGCTCAGCCCGAGCGACTCGTGGGTGTGGCCCGAGTTGCGGAAGACCTGGGACGTCGGGGACGTCGGGCGTGAAGCCGGCCGCGCCGTTCGTCGCGCTGGCCGCCTTTTTCGGGGCGGCTTTCTTGGCGGGGACCTTCTTGGGGGTGGACGTGCCGGCCATGGGGGAGTCTGGACGAGGGGACAGGGCGAACCGTCGACGGGTGTGCGGGATCCGCCGCGCCAAAAGCTACCGACGTGCCGGCCTCGGGCGCACGACGGAAGCCCTCGCCTCGCCGTCTCTGTTGTCTTTCAACGGAACCGGTACCCCCCCGGCCCCCCAATCCCGGTATTCTGCCTCGGTGTCCGACGTCTTCCTCTCCCCTCCCACGCCCGGCGGCTCCGTCGTGGTGGTCCCGACCTACAACGAGGCGGGGACCGTCGAGGCCATCGTCGGCCAGGTGCTCGGGCTCGACGGCGAGATCGCCGTGCTCGTCGTCGACGACGGCTCGCCGGACGGGACCGGCGACCGGGTCGACGCGCTCCGCCACCAGCACCCCGGCCGCGTGGGGCTGCTGCGGCGCGCCGGCAAGCTGGGGCTGGGGACGGCCTACCTCGACGGCTTCCGCCTGGCCCGCGACGCCGGCTTCGAGCTACGTCTGCGAGATGGACGCCGACTTCTCGCACAACCCGGACGACCTGACCCGCCTGATCCTGGCCTGCCGGCCGGCGTCGGAGGGCGGCGGTGGAGCCGACGTGGCCATCGGGAGCCGCTACGTCGACGGGCTGCGCGTGCTCAACTGGCCGCTCGGGCGGCTGGTGCTGAGCTACGGGGCCGGCGTCTACACGCGCGCCATCACGCGCCTGCCGATCCGCGACGTCACGGCCGGGTTCAAGTGCTTCCGCCACGAGGTGCTGGAGGCCATCGACTTCTCGCGCGTCCGCTCGAACGGGTACTCGTTCCAGATCGAGATGAACTACCGGGCCTGGAAGCTGGGCTTCCGGATCGTCGAGGTCCCGATCATCTTCACCGAGCGGAGCGAGGGCGAGAGCAAGATGAGCAGCGGGATCGTCCGCGAGGCGATGGGCAAGGTCTGGGAGCTGCGCGCGCGGGCCCTGATGGGCCGGCTGTAGGCCGGCGGCCGGGCCCGCTCGGGCCCGAGGCGGGCGGGGCGGCGTCAGGCGATCGCGCGCCACTGTTCGGACTGGCGGGCGAGGTGGTCGGCCGGGTCGAGCGCCGGGTCGAGCAGGGCCTCCGAGACCCGCTCCATCCGCGCGCCCTGCGACCCCTTGACGAGGACCACGTCGCCGGTGCCCAGTTCGAACGGGCCGCCGGCGCGGATCGCCCCGGCCGCGGCGCGCGACGAGGCGGCGGTCTCGACGCCGGCCCGCTCGGCCTCGGTCAGGTGCTCGACCGCCTCGGCCATGATTGGCCCGACCGCCACGACGCGGTCGGCCCGGTCGAGTGCGGCGCGGAGCACGCGGACGTGCTGGTCGCGCTCGTCGGCGCCCAGCTCCAGCATGTCGCCCAAGAACGCCGTCCGCCGGTCGCCCGGCAGGCCGGCCAGCACGTCGAGCGCCGAGACGGTCGCGTCCGGCGACGCGTTGTAGGTGTCGTCGACCAGCGTGCTCCCGCCGACCCCGTCGAGCCGGCGCAACCGGCCGGCCTCGGCCTGGATCGACTTCCAGCCCGCGCGTGATCGCGTCGGCGCCGAGGCCCAGGGCTCGGCCGACGGCCGTGGCGGCGAGCGCGGTGTAGACCGCGTGGTCGCCCAGGATGGGCAGCGTCGCCGTGACGTGCTCCGGGCGGACGTCGCAGTCGGGCGCCGTCCCGTAGAGGACGACCCGGGCCCGGGTCACGTCGGCCATCCGGCGGGCCCGAGGGTCGTCGCCGTTCAGGACGGCCGTGCCCGCCTCGCCAAGCCCGCGGACGATCTCGGACTTTTCGCGCTCGACGCCGTCCAGGCTCCCGAACGTCTCGAGGTGGACGCCCCGGACGTTGGTCGCCACGCCGACCGTCGGCGGGAACGCGTCGCACAGCTCCTTGATGTCGCCGGCCAGGCGGGCGCCCATCTCGAGGACCAGGACCGTGTCGGCGTCGAGGTCCGCGTTGAGCAACGTCAGCGACAGGCCGAGCGGCGTGTTCTTGTTCCCCTCGGACCCCTTGACGGTCAGCGCCTGCTCCAGGACCGACACGATGGCCGTCCGCGTCGTCGTCTTGCCGACCGACCCGGTGATCGCGACCACGCGGCACCCCAGCTCGCGGACCCGGGCGGAGGCGGCCTCGACGAGCGCGCCGACCGTGCTCTCGACCTGGCGCACCTCGACGCCCTCGGGCACGTCGGCGGGCTCCTCGACCCAGACCGCGGTCGCGCCCTTGGCGACGGCGTCCTCGACGAAGGCGTGGCCGTCGTGGGTCTCGCCCCGGATGGCGACGTAGGTGTCGCCGGGCTGGATCGTGCGGGTGTCGGTCGAGTAGGCCATGCGGGCAGAAGGGACGGGGGTGGGAGGTGGAATCTCCGGCCAGCGGAACGGGTCCGCCACCCCCCGATTGGACCCGACTCACCGGGTCCGCCACCCGGCACCCCGTCGGGGCATGGACGCCGCGCGGGGTGACACGCGCCAGCGGTCCTGACAGGGCGTCTCTCGGTCGGCCCTCCCCACCTCGGCGCCGAGGCGGGAGGTCACAGGCCGATCACCAGGCACGTCGGACCCTCTTGCCCGGCGAGCTAGCGCGTCGTCTTACGGGCCGTGTCGCGGTCGTGGCGCGCGAGCGCGAGCCGGATCAGCTCGTCGACCAGCTGCTCGGGGTTCCGGCCCGATTCGTCCCACATCACGGGGTACATGCTCCGCTCGGTGAAGCCGGGGATCGTGTTGATCTCGTTGACCAGCACGTCGCCGGCGTCGGTCACGAAAAAGTCGACCCGGCCCAGCCCCTCGCAACCGAGGGCGACGTAGGCCTGGACGGCCATCTCGCGGACCCGCTCGGCGACGTCGGCGGGCAGGTCGGCGGGGACCTCCATGCGGGAGGCGTCGGGGTCCTCGTACTTGGCGTCGTAGTCGTAGAACGCCGAGGTCGACACGATCTCGCCGGGGACCGACGCTTGGGGCACCTCGTTGCCGAGCACGGCCACCTCGATCTCGCGCCCGACGACGCCGGTCTCGACGAGCGCCGTTTTGTCGTAGAGGAACGCCTCGTCGAGCGCCGCCGCCAGCCCGTCCGCCGCGTCGACGCGCGTCACGCCGACCGACGAGCCCGAGTTGGCCGGCTTGACGAACACGACCGACCCGAGCCGGCGCGCGACGGCGTCGTACGACGCCCGGTCCCGCTCGTGCGCGCGGACGACCACGAACGGGGTCGTCGGCAGGCCCGCCGCCTCCAGCAGCCGCTTGGCGACCACCTTGTCCATGCACGCCGCCGACGCGAGCACGTCGGGCCCGACGTAGGGCAGACCGAGGGTGTGGAGGAACCCCTGGATGGTCCCGTCCTCGCCGTTGTGGCCGTGGAGCACGGGGAACACCACGTCGAGACCGAGGCCGCCCGGGTCGCCCGCCTGGACGGTCCGCTCGGCGCCGTGGGCGGCGAACGTCGCGGGCGTCCCCTCTCCCCCCTCGATCCCGTCCGTGACCCGCCACGTCCCGTCCCGGGCGATGTAGATCGGCGTCACCCGGTAGCGGTCGCCCAGGGCGAGGCGGACGTTGCGGGCCGAGCGGACGGAGACCTCGTGCTCGGCCGACTGGCCGCCGTAGAGGAGTCCGACGTGGAGGGGAGCGGGCATGGGTCGGGCGACAGCGAGAGGGGATCTCAGAGACACGTCTGTTCCCCCATCGGTGGGCGGCCGGGAGGAGGGCGCTCGCCCGGCCATCGTACCGGCCTGCCAGCGCCCGCCCCCCTGTGGGAGAGGGTCCCCCGAAGCTACCCCGCCCGGCCGGCCTGCTGGATCGCCGCGCGCCCGGCCTCGTAGCTTCCCGGCCCCCTCTTCCTGAACCCCGCCCCCCGATGGCCGACTACCAGCACCTCTCCACGCCCACCTCCGGCGAGACCATCCGCATGACCGACGACGGGCTCCACGTCCCGGACCGCCCCATCGTGCCGTTCATCGAGGGCGACGGGATCGGCCCCGACATCTGGGCCTCGGCGTCGCGCGTGCTCGACGCGGCCGTCGAGAAGGCCTACGGCGGCGACCGCCAGATCGAGTGGTTCGAGGTGTACGCCGGCGAGAAGGCCCACGACCAGTTCGGCGAGTGGCTCCCCCAGGACACGTTGACGGCCATGGAGGAGCACCTGGTCTCGATCAAGGGCCCGCTCACGACCCCGGTCGGCGGCGGCATCCGGAGCCTCAACGTGGCGCTCCGCCAGAAGCTCGACCTGTACGCCTGCGTCCGCCCGGTCCGCTACTTCACCGGCGTCCCGTCGCCGGTCAAGGCGCCCGAGGACGTCGACATGATCATCTTCCGCGAGAACACGGAGGACATCTACGCCGGGATCGAGTTCGAGAACGGGACCGAGGACGCCGAGACGTTCAAGGCGCTGATGAAGGAGCACTTCCCCGAGCGGTTCGAGAACGTCCGCTTCCCCGACTCGGCCGGGTTCGGGATCAAGCCGGTCTCGCAGGAGGGGACGGCCCGGCTGGTCCGCGCCGCGTTCGACTACGCCGTCGCCGACGGCCGCGACTCGGTGACGCTGGTCCACAAGGGGAACATCATGAAGTTCACCGAGGGCGCCTTCCGCGACTGGGGCTACGAGCTGGCCGACGCCGAGTACGGCGCCGAGATGCTGGACGGCGGCCCGTGGCGGACGTTCACCAAGAACGGCGTGACCATCACCGTCAAGGACGTGATCGCGGACGCGTTCCTGCAGCAGATCCTGACGCGGCCGGCCGACTACGGCGTGATCGCGACGCTCAACCTCAACGGCGACTACGTGAGCGACGCGCTCGCGGCCGAGGTCGGCGGGATCGGGATCGCGCCGGGCGCCAACATCAACTACTCGACGGGCGTGGCCCTCTTTGAGGCGACGCACGGGACGGCGCCGAAGTACGCCGGCCAGGACAAGGTGAACCCGTCGAGCGTGATCCTGTCGGGCGAGATGATGCTCCGCTACATGGGCTGGACCGAGGCCGCCGACGCCATCATCCGGTCGATGGAGACGACGATCGGCCAGAAGCGGGTCACGTACGACTTCGAGCGCCAGATGGACGGCGCGACGCTGCTCTCGTGCAGCGCCTTCGGCGACGCGCTCATCGAGAACCTCTAGCGCGCCCTGGGGCCCGGGGCCCCCCGGGCCGTCCGGCTCCGCGACCGGTCGCCCACAACCGCCCCCCCGGGCTCACGCTGGCACCGGGACGCCGGACACGCTCGGCCCACCTCGGCGACGCGCCCGAGGTGGGCCGAGCGCCGATCCCGAGCTTCCCCGGCGGTCTGGGCGGGCACGCTGGGGCACGACCGGAGTATCCTCGGAGCCCCTCCTCGGTTCGACCATGACCCTCCGCTTGCTCGCCGCCGTCCTCGTCGTTGCTGGCCCCGCAGCCGCGCAGGAGGCGCTGCCCAGCTTCCAGCTCGCCGTACGGGCGGCGTACCTCCCGGCCGAGACCGAGTTCGTCGGCGGGACCGGCTACGCCGGGGCTGGGATCCGGGGCTACACCGAGGCGCTGTACCCGGCGCGGGCCTACATCGACATCGGCTACTACCTCACCGACCTCGACGACCTCAACGCGGACGGGAGCGTGAACGCCGGCAAGGAGATCCTCCAGGGCGAGGTCGGGATCACGCGCCGGTACGGCCCGCTCCGCCCCGAGCTGGCCGTCGTCTTCGGGCTGATCGGGTTCGACGAGGACGTGTCGGCCGACGACCAGTCGGCGCTGCTGGGGACGCGGTTCGGCGTCGGGTTCACGCCGACGCCCAACGCGGCCCGGCTCCAACCGTGGGTGACGGTCGGCGGGTCGTACTACGGCGTACCGGGCGGCGAGGGCTTTTTCCTCGTCAACGCCTCGGTCGGTGTCGAGCTCCTCAAGGTCCGCTAGCCCAGACCGGGGCCGCGGGCGGGGGGGAGCCGTGCCGGACCGGGCGGCGTCTCACTCGTCCTGCCCCCAGTCCCCTCTCCCCGCTCTCATGCTCCGCCGCGACCTCCTGCGCGCCTCCGGCCTCGGCACGGCCGGCCTGGCCGCCGGTGCTCTTCTGGGACCCGGCCCAGCGCGCGCCCGAGGCGGACCGAGCCCCGTTCGAGCGCCCCGGCTCCGCCCCGGTGACACGGTCGGGCTGGTGAGCCCGGCGGGCGTGACGACGGACCCGGCCGACCTCGACCGGGCGCGCGCCACGTTCGCCGCGCTCGGCCTGGGCGTCACGGCCGCGCCCCACGTGCTCGCCCGGGTCGGCTACTTCGCCGGGACGGACGAGCAGCGCGCGGCCGACGTGACGGCGATGTTCGCCGACCCGGACGTCGACGCGGTCGTCTCGATGCGGGGCGGCTGGGGCTCGGCCCGGATCCTGCCGTTCCTGGACTACGGCGTGATCGGGGCGCACCCCAAGGTGCTGTGCGGGTTCAGCGACATCACCGCGCTCGTGCTCGCCGTCCACGCCCGGACCGGGCTGGTCACGTTCCACGGGCCGAACGCGACGACGCCGCTGGCCGGCTTTACCGGCGAGCGGTTCCGGCGCGTCGTCGTCGACGCCCAGCCGGCGGTGCTCTCGAACCCCCCGTTCGGGCCCGACACGCCGACGCTGGCTCGCTACCCGACGGCGACCGTCCGGGGCGGCCGGGCGCGCGGGCCGCTCGTCGGCGGCAACCTGTCGGTGCTGGCGGCGATGGCCGGGACGCCCTACCTCCCGTCGTTCGACGGGGCCGTCCTGTTCGTCGAGGACGTGGGCGAGGGGATCTACCGGATCGACCGGATGCTGACCCAGCTCGGCCAGGCCGGCCTGCTCGGCCGGGTCGCCGGGTTCGTGTTCGGCGCCTGCAACCGGTGCGACCCGGACTCGGGCGACGTCGAGGGGTTCACGCTCGCCGAGGTCGTCCGCCAGCACGTCGAGCCGCTCGGCGTGCCGGCGTACACGGGCGCGACCATCGGCCACCTCGGCCCCAAGCTGACCGTCCCGATCGGCGCCGAGGCCGAGATCGACGCGGACGCCGGGACGCTCCGGCTGCTCGCGCCCGCCGTCACCTGACCCCGCCCACCTCGGCACGACCGCCGAGGCCGTCGGCACGACCGCCGGGGCGGACCGAGCCGACGTGACGCGGCACGCCCGTCGGGCGGCTCGGTCTGTGCACCCTCTCTCACCCTCCTCCCACCATGTCCTTCCGCTCCGTTCTGGCCGCGCTCGTCCTGGCCGCAGCAGCACCGCTAGCCAGTGCTCAAACCGTTGCCTCCCTAAACGTTGGCGGCGCCGAGTTCGACCTGTCTGGGACCGGCTCGGCCGTCCTCGTCGACCTCCGCGCCCAGTACGCGCTCTTGCCGTTCCTGGCCGTCGAGGGCGGGCTGGGCGTCTCCCAGATCGGCGAGCAGTTCGGCGACGTGACCTACGTCTTGCCGACGGTCGAGCTCCAGCTCACCCCGACGACGTGGCGGTTCCGCCCGGCGCTGGGCGTCGGGCTGGGCGCGTTCGTCCCGCTGACCGACCCCGGCCCGCAGACGTTCGGGACCGGCGAGTTCCGGTACACGGTCGACTACGACCCGTCGACCGAGGGGGCCCTCGTCCTGTCGCTCGGGCTCGACGGCGACCTGACCGACCGGGTCGTCGCGCGCGTGGCCGGCCGCGTCCGGGGCACGGTCGGCGGCGGGCCGGACTTTTTCGTCGGCACGTTCTCTGAGGTGGCCGCCGGCGTCGGGATCCGGTTCTAGCCGACCAGCTTCCGCAGGGCCAGCACGGTGCCGAGGTGGAGCCCCTCGTGGTACAGGTTGAACCGGACGGCGTCCTCGACCGACGTCAGGACCACGCCGGGCGTCGTCCGGTACTCGCGATAGGTCTCGAACCGGCCCGCGCGGTAGTCCGCCTCGGTCTGGTCGGGGAGGGTGAGCAGGAGGTCGCGGACCTGTTCGTAGTCCCAGTCGCGGGCCCAGTCGCGCGGCGAGGTCCCCTTGCGGAAGGCGCCCATGAACCCGTCCGGGAGGTGGGGCGCGAGACCCGCGAGCCCGTACGTCAGCGCCTGCTCGGTCGCGACGACGTGGCCCACGTTCCACAAGACGTGGTTGCTGAACCCGTCGGGGATCGTGGTCCGCGCCGCGTGGGGGAGCGCGTCGACGAGCGCGGCCAGCGACTGGCGCGTCTTGCGGACGACGTCAAACGTCGTGAACGTGTCGTCGCTCATGCTCGGCGCACCCAGGCGTTGTCGACCGGCTCGAAGCCCAGCCGCTCGTAGAAGCCGGTCGAGAGGTTCGAGTCGCGCAGGACGAGCTCGACGCCCGGCAGCCGGTTCAGGATCTCGTCGATCATCCGTTTGCCCACGCCCGCGCCCTGGAGGTCGGGCTCGACGGCCAAGTCGCAGAGGTAGGCCGTCTGGACGCCGTCGGTGAGCACGCGCGCCAGGGCCACCACGCGGTCGCTCTCCCACAGCGTGAGCACCAGCGACGACGCCTCGAACGACCGCCACAACCGGCCGGGGTTGTCGGTCTTGCGCAAGAGCGGGGCGCGGCGGTAGAGCGTCGCGATGCGGGCCGGCGTCAGGCCGTCAAGCGTGTCGCGGAGGTCGAGGGTGCCGGGGTCGGTCATGGGTCGCGGTCGTCGGAAAGGAGGCTCGGCCGGGCGACGCAAGACGTCGGGGGGCTCGGGCGGGTCGTCTACTCGGCCTGCCCCGCCGGGTTCGCGCCGTCAGGCACCCAGCGCCAGCGGGCGGCCCGGAGGGCGAGCGCGTCGGGCGCCGGGCGGGCCGGGTCGGTCCACAGGCGGAGGCGCTGGCCGCCCGCCTCGACGTCCCACTCGGCCGTCAAGCCCAGGAACAGCCGGCCGACCAGGCGGGCCGGGACGCCGCCCTGGGCCGTCGGTTCGAGCGCCTCGGGGCGGACCACCAGCGCGTGCCCGTCGGGCATCGGCTCGCCCGCCAGCTGCTCGGCCAGGGCGCGGTCGCGGACCACGTTCGCGCCGCCCAGGAACGACGCCGCGTAGGCCGTCGGCGGGTCGCCGTAGAGCGCCTCGGGCGTGCCGACGGCCTCCAGCCGCCCGGCCCGCATCAGCGCGATCCGGTCGCTCAGCGCGAGCGCCTCCGACTGGTCGTGCGTGACGTACAGGCTGGTCACGCCGATCTCGCGCTGCAACGCCTTGAGCTCGGCGCGCGTCGCCTCCCGCAGCGCCAGGTCGAGGTTGGAGAGCGGCTCGTCGAACAGCAGCACCTCGGGCTCGACGGCGACCGCGCGAGCGAGGGCGACGCGTTGCTGCTGGCCGCCCGACAACGCCGCGACGGGTCGGTCCTCCAGTCCGCCGAGGTCGACGCGGGCGAGCGCCCGGGCGGTCCGCTGGCGGATCTGGTCGCGCGCGACGCCCCGGACGGAGAGCCCGTAGCCCACGTTCTGGCCGACGGTCATGGTCGGGAACAGCGCGTAGCTCTGGAACACCATGGCCGTCGGCCGCTTCTGGGGCGCCAGCCGCGTCACGTCGGCGCCGCCGATCCGGACCGCCCCGGCGTCGGGCGTCTCGAACCCGCCGACCAGCCGGAGCAGCGTGGTCTTGCCGCACCCGGACGGGCCGAGCAGCGACACGAAGGCGCCCTCGGGCACGTCCAGCGTCACCCCGTCGACGGCCGCGACGGCCCCGTAGCGCTTGACGACGCCGTCGATCTCGATGCCAGCGGACATGGGCTCGGAAACGGGGAGGGGCGACCTGCGGGGTCGCCCCTCCGGCGGTCGGACGGGGCCCGCCTCGGCGCCGAGGCGGGCGGGGTCGGGCCTAGGCGTTGAGCGCGGCCGTCACCTTCTCGGCGGCCTCCTGGAGCCGGATCGCGCTCTCGATCGGCAGCCCGCTCTCCTTCAGGATGGCCATGCCCTCCTCGGCGTTCGTGCCCTGGAGCCGGACGATCAGCGGGACCGTCAGCTCCATGTTGCTCGCCGCCTCGACGACGCCGCGCGCGACCCGGTCGCACCGGACGATGCCGCCGAAGATGTTGACCAGGATGGCCTTGACGTTCGGGTCCGACTGGATGATGCGGAAGCCGGCCTCGACCGTCTGCGCGTTCGCCGTCCCGCCGACGTCGAGGAAGTTGGCCGGCTCGCCGCCGGCCAGCTTGATGAGGTCCATCGTGCCCATCGCGAGCCCGGCCCCGTTGACCATGCAGCCCACGTTGCCGTCGAGCTTGATGTAGTTCAGGTTGTGCTTGCCGGCCTCGACCTCGAGCGGGTCCTCCTCGGCCTCGTCGCGCATCTCGGCCAGGTCGGGGTGGCGGAAGAGCGCGTTGTCGTCCAGGTCCATCTTGGCGTCGAGCGCGACCACGCGGCCGTCCTCCGTCCGAACGAGCGGGTTGATCTCGGCGATCGTCGCGTCCGACTGGCGGTAGGCCTTGTACAGCGCGACGATGAACTTCCGCGCTTCCTTGAGCGCCTGCCCCTCGAAGCCGAGCCGGAAGGCGATCTCGTTGGCCTGGTACGGGCGGAGCCCGACGGCCGGGTCGACCCAGACCTTGACGATCTTCTCGGGCGTCGCCTCGGCGACCTCCTCGATCTCGACGCCGCCCTCGGTCGAGGCCATGATGACGTCCATGCCCTTGGCCCGGTCCAGCGTCACGCCGAGGTAGTACTCGTGGGCGATGTCCTCGGCGGCCGTGACCAGGACCTTCTTGACCAACTGCCCCTCGGGGCCGGTCTGGGGCGTCACCAGCGTCATGCCCAGGATCTTCTCCGCGTTGCCGCGGACGCCGTCCAGGCTGGGCGTGAACTTGACGCCGCCGCCCTTGCCGCGCCCGCCGGCGTGGATCTGGGCCTTGACGACGAACTGCTCGACGCCGTCACCGGCCATCGTCTCGGCCGCCTCGACGGCCTCGTCGACCGTGTCGGCGACGATGCCGCGCTGGACGGCGACGCCGTGCTGGGCGAGGATCTCCTTGGCCTGGTACTCGTGGACTTTCATCGGGGGCGCGTGTGTTCAGAGGGGAGGACGGAAGGTACTCGGGCGCCCCGGAGGGGATTCGCAGGTTTCGAGAGTTGCACGGCCACGGAACGGAGGGGACCGTCCCCGACCGGGGCGCCCCGAGCCCCCCTCCACCCTCTCCCCGAGGCCGCCGCCCCCGCGTCGTGGCGGCGACGGCACAGGTAACCTCCCCCCCAACCCCCGCCCCTTTCGTGACCCGGTTCGACTGGCACGTCCTGCGCCGCTTCCTCTCTGGCACCGCCCTGCTGCTGGTGCTGCTGGTGGCGACGTTCGTCGTGCTGGACCTGGCCGAGCGGATCGACGACTTCCTCGACCGCGGCGCGACGCCGGCCCAGATCTTCGGGGAGTACTACCTCTACTACGTCCCCGACATCATCCGGCTGACGAGCCCGCTCGCGCTGTTCCTGGCGGCCGTCTACGTGACCGCCCGGTTGGCCCAGTCGATGCAGCTGACGGCGGTCCACATGGCCGGGGTCTCGACGTGGCGGTTTATGCGGCCGTTCGTCCTCGTCGGCCTGGCGGCGACGGCGCTGATGCTGGTGTTCAACGGGTTCGTGGTGCCCCGGGCCAACGCGGTCGTCCACGAGTTCCAGAACGAGTACTACCGGGACGCACCCGAGGGCGGCGGGGGGTCCGAGATCGTCCGCCAGACGTCACCGGGGGTCGTCCTCACGACCCGCTTTTTCGACCGCGAGCGGGCCCAGGCCTTCCGCGTCAGCGTGGTCGCCCTGGCCGACGACCGGGGCGTGGCCGCGCGCCTGGACGCCTCCCAGATGACCTGGGTCGACTCGCTCGCGACGTGGCGGGCCGTCGACGTGGCCGTGCGGACGTTCGGGCCGGACGGGGCCGAGTCGTACGTCTACCACGCCGAGCTCGACACGGCGCTGGCGGTCCGGCCCCGCGACCTCGCCCAGTCCGAGCGGGACACCGAACGGATGACGGTCGTCGAGGCCCGGGGCTACGTCGGCCTCGCTGGAGCGGGCCGGCGTCACCGAGCGGGGCCGGCCGCTGGTGGCCTACCACTCGAAGGTGGCCTACCCGTTCGCCAACCTGATCCTGGTCCTGCTGGCCGTCCCGATGGCCGCGCGGCGGCGCCGAGGCGGGCAGGCGGCCCAGCTGGCGGCGGGCCTGGGGGTCGCGTTCCTCTACCTCGCCTTCCAGAAGACGATCGAGCCGCTGGGCTACGTCCAGACCATCCCGCCCGTCGTGGCGGCCTGGCTGCCGCACCTCGTCTTTGCCGCCATCGCGGCCGTCCTGCTGATCCGGGCCAACCGGTAGCACCGGACCGCCCCACGACGGCCGCCCCGACAGGACTGGCGGACGGCCACGATAGGACTCGTGCACTAGTGTCCTCACGCTACGTCTGGGTCTCGAACGTGCCGGGTAGGGGCGCCGATCTTTTTTTTAACCCCCAACCTCTTTTCTTTCAGCGTCTTGTGCCGATTCTCAGAATGAATCATCTCCTTCTGGGATGCACGAGGCCGTGACGGTGAGCGTATTTGAAGCGCCCACCCACCACGGCCTCATGCCCCTCCCGCCACGCCAGCCCGGGGACGTGCTCACGTTCCGGGAGCTCCTCCGCCTCCGCGCCTACCTCGACCTGACCGGCCGGACCCACCAGTTCTCGAGCCGGATCCGGGCCGAGCGCGCCGAGGGGATCGACGCCCTCCGGCTGCCGCCGGGTCTTGAGCCCGGCCGGCCCGTCCGTCGACGTGCTCGACCACCTCGGCGAGACCCGGCGGATGCTGATGTTCGGGTCGAACGACTACCTCGGCCTGGCGACGCACCCCCGGCTCAAGGCCCGGGTCCAGCAGGCCGTCGAGGCGGTCGGGGTCGGCGCTGGCGGGCCCCCGCTCCTGAACGGGCACGGGCCGCTCCACCGCGAGCTCGAGGCGCGGCTGGCCGCGTTCGAGGGCAAGGAGGACGCCATGATCTTTTCGAGCGGCTACTCGGCCAACGTCGGCCTGATGAGCACGCTGCCGGCCCCCGACGACCTGGTCGTCTACGACGAGGAGAGCCACGCCTCGACGCTAGATGGTCTCAAGATGGGCCGGGCCGAGACCCGCCCGTTCGCCCACAACGACGCCCGCGCGCTCGACGCCATCCTGACCGAGGTCCGGGGCGACCACCGCGACGTGTTCGTGTCGGTCGAGGGCGTCTACTCGATGTCCGGCGACATCTGCCGCCTGGACCGGATCGGCGAGGTCTGCCGGCGGCACCGGGCGACGCTGCTGATGGACGAGGCCCACGGGACCGGCGTGACGGGCCCCGGCGGGCACGGCACGACGGCCATGTTCGACGCCCACGACGACGTCGCCGTCGCGATGGGCACGTTCTCGAAGGCGTTCGGGGTCTCGGGCGGTTTCATCGCCGCAGACCGCGACGTGGTCGAGTACCTCCGCAACTGCGCCCGGTCCTACATCTTCTCGACCTCGCCGGCCACGTCGATCTGCGCCGCCGTCCTGGCCGGGCTCGACGTGATCGAGCAAGAGCCCGAGATCCACGCCCGGCTGATGGACGTCTGCGGCTACCTCGCCGAGGGCCTCGAGGCCCGCGGCGTCCGAGGCCAACGGGCTCACCGCCGTGTTCCCGCTGCCGTCCCGGCCGGGACCGACCTCCGGGCGATGGCCCACGACTTCCACCGGCGCGGGCCTGTTCGTCAACCACGTCGAGGCGCCGGTCGTGCCGGTCTCGAAGCAGATGTTCCGCGTCAGCCTGACGGCCGACCACACGCGGGCCGACATCGACCAGTCTGCTCGACGGCGTCGACGCGATCTGGGCCGCCCACGTCCTCCCGCAGGGCGACGGCCAGACCCAGCGGGCCGACCTGGCCCCGACGCGCCGCGCCGGCGACCGGACCTGAAGCCCCGGACCTGAGGCCTCGCCCGCCCCACCTCGGCACCGAGGCGGGGCGGGCCACGTGGAAGACCGCGGCCCGGTCAGGCTTCCCGCGCGCGGCGCCACTCCCGCGCGCGGCGCCACCTACGCGCCTTCGCGAAGACGCCGCGCGCGAGGACCACGAGAACGAGGGCTCCGCGGCCCGGCATCCTGCCCGAGGCGGGGAGGCTCAGGCCTCGCCGCTGGGGCCCGTGAACCGGACCTGCTGCTGGCCGACCTCGCCGATGTCGCCGTGCTGGGCCTCGTAGCGCTGGATGTTGTCGGCCAGCGCGGCCAGCAGCCGCTTGGCGTGGCCCGGCGTGACCACGATCCGGCTCTTGACGCGGGCCTTGGGCACGCCCGGCATCACGCGGATAAAGTCCAGGATGAACTCCTCGGGGCTGTGGGAGATCATCACCAGGTTCGAGTAGACGCCCTCGGCGACCTCCTCGGAGAGCTCGATCGAGAGGGACGGGCCGGGCGCGTCGGGCTGCGGTTCCATGTCGGGGGGGAGTGGGGTCGGGTGGGATCGCGGGCGGGCCGAACGGTTCCGGACTGGCGCCGCGCTGGCTCAGCCGCGCTGGCTCAGCCGCGCTGGCTCAGCCGCGCTGGCGGCCGGCGCGGGCGAGCGCCGAGATCAGGTCGCTCCGGGTCAGGATGTCGAACGCGTCGCCGTCGCGGACGAGCACGGCCCCGGCCTCGCCGTCGAGCGTCGCCGTGAGCTCGTCGAGGTGGACGCCGGCGGCGACGACGGGCAGCGGCGGCCCCATGACCGCGCGGACGGCCTCGTCGCGCGCGTCGGGCGCCTCGATCAGCCGGCTCAGCACGCCGCGCTCGTTGAGGCTGCCCACGACCTCGCCACCGTCGAGCACCGGCACCTGGCTGATCCCGTTGCGCCGTCATGGTCTCGATGGCCGCCGCCAGCGTGTCGCCCGGCGCGACCGCCGATGACCGACTCGGACCGCGTGCGGACCGACAGGACGTCGGCGACGGTCAGCGTCCGGGGCGCCTCCAGGAACCCGTTGCGGCGCATCCACTCGTCGTCGTAGGTCTTCGAGAGGTAGCGGAAGCCGCTGTCGGGCAGCATCACCACGACCACGTCCGCCTCGGTGAGCCGGTCGCGGTGGGCGTCGAGCCAGTCGAGCGCGCCGGCCATCGCCATGCCGCACGACTGGCCGATGAACATCCCCTCCTCGCGCGCCAGCCGCCGCGTCATCTGCATGGTCGTCTTGTCGTCGACCTGGACGTAGTCGTCGACGAGCGAGAAGTCCATGTTGCCGGCCAGGATGTCCTCGCCGACGCCCTCGGTCGCGTACGGGTAGATCTCCGACTCCTTGAACTCGCCCGTCCGCCAGTACTCGGCGTAGACGCTCCCGAACGGGTCGACGCCGATGATCTGGACGTCGGGGTTCTGCTCCTTGAGGTACCTCGCGGTCCCCGAGATCGTGCCGCCCGTGCCGGCGCCCGCGACGAAGTGCGTGATCCGGCCGTCGGTCTGGTCCCACAGCTCGGGGCCCGTCGTCTGGTAGTGGGCCTGGGCGTTGGCCGGGTGGTCGTACTGGTTGGGGTAGAACGCGCCGGGGATCTCGGAGGCCAGCCGGGCCGCGACCGAGTAGTAGCTGCGGGGGTCGTCCGGGGCCACGTTCGTCGGGCAGACGATGACCTCGGCGCCGAACGCGCGCAGCACGTCGACCTTCTCGGGGCTCTGCTTGTCGGTCGTGGTGAAGATGCAGCGGTAGCCCTTGGCGATGGCCGCGATGGCGAGGCCGGCGCCCGTGTTGCCGCTCGTCCCCTCGACGATCGTTCCGCCGGGCTTGAGGAGCCCCTTGGCCTCGGCGTCCTCGATCATGGCGACCCCGATCCGGTCCTTGACCGAGCCGCCGGGGTTGAAGAACTCGACCTTGGCGAGGACGGTGCAGGGGAGCTCGCGCCCCAGCGTCTGGAGGCGGACGAGCGGCGTGTTGCCGATCGTGTCGAGGATGGAGTCGGACCACATGGCGGGGCGGGCTGGCGGGCGGGCGGGCCCGGAAGCTACACGACCGCCCGTGCGCTCTCGGTGAGGATGGCGTTGGACGGTTCGGGGGTCGCACGGTGGGGAGAGGGCCGGACGTGGGGCCCGGGTGGCTCGCGCCCCGACGGGTCGCACGCCGCCCACCCCACCTCGGCACCGAGGCGGCGAGACCCGGGCGGACTCCGGAGGGACGGGGCCCTCGTCCCCTCGCGCGACGGACCCCGAACCCTCCAACCCCAGAGCCCGAACCCATTTACCTTGCGACGCATGGAGCCCGCCCCGTCCCTCCCCTACGTCGCCCCGGAGCTGCTGACGGCGCTGGCCGACGCGGCGGGCCGGCGGCTCGACTGCAACGAGGCCTGGCGCGACGTCTTCGGCGACGACGGGCTGTGGGGCCGGCTGCCGGCCGAGGACGCCCGGTTCGCCCAGGAGCACGCCGTCGAGGCCTCGCGCGGCGGGTCGGTCACGAACGAGGTGTTCCTGATCGACCGGCCCGAGGGCCCGCTGCCGGTGCTGCTGCACTTCCAGCCGGTCCGCCTGCCCGACGCCGAGCCGGGCCGCTACCCGGTCTCGATCCACGGCGAGGTCATGCGCGAGCCGGCGTCGTGGGCCGCCGAGCAGACGCGGCGCCGGCGGATGGAGATGCTCGGCCGGATGTCGATGGGGATCGCCCACGACTTCAACAACCTGCTCACGGCCGTGCTCGGCCACGCCGAGCTGCTCCGGGCGGACCTGCTCAAGCTGGGCGCCGAGCGCGAGGCCCAGGGCCACCTCCGGTCGCTGGAGCAGGCCGCCGGCGACGGGGCCTCGCTCGTCCGCAAGATCCAGCAGTACATCCGGAACGAGAAGGAGGAGCGGGCCGAGCCGGTCGCGCTCCACGCCATCGCCGAGGAGGTGCTCACCCTGACCCGGCCCTACTGGTACAACGAGCCCCGCCGCCGCGGCATCGCGATCCGGGTCGAGAGCACGCTGCACCCGGTCCCGGCCATCCTGGGCACGCCGACCGAGCTGCGCGAGGTGCTCGTCAACCTGGTCCTGAACGCCGTCCAGGCCATGCCCGCCGGCGGCACCTTGACGCTGGCGACGGCCCGGCGCGACCGGGCGGCCGTGGTCGAGGTCGGCGACACGGGCGTGGGGATGACCGAGAGCGTCCGCCGGCGGGCGTTCGAGCCCCTCTTCACGACCAAGGGGTCGGGCGGGTCGGGCATGGGCCTGACCATGAGCCAGGGGATCGTCCAGGAGCACAACGGGCGGATCGAGATCGAGAGCGCGCCCGGGCGGGGCACGCTGTTCCGGCTGGTGTTCCCCTTCTCGACCGGGACGCCGGCGCCCGAGACCGCGCGCGACGCCGTCGCCGCCCCGAGCACGGCGCCCGGCCTGCGCGTGCTCGTCGTCGACGACGAGCCGATGGTCCGGACGGTCACGTCGAAGCTGCTGCGGCTGCGGGGCCACACGGTCCGCGAGGTCGACGGGGGCCCGGCGGCGCTGGCGGCGCTGGCCCAGGACGCCGACCTCGACGCCGTCGTGACCGACCTGTCGATGCCCGACATGAGCGGGCGCGAGCTGGCCGCCGTCATCCGCCAGCGCTATCCGGCCCTGCCGGTCCTGCTCCTGACCGGCGACACCGACGCCGAGGCCGACGGGGCCGACGTGGCGGCGGTCGTCAAGAAGCCGTTCCAGCTCGACGTGCTCGACGCCGCGGTGCGGGCGCTGGTGCAGGGATAACCGGACGGACCGCGGGCGTACCTGACGGCCCATCACCCCGACTCTACGGGCGCGGGGCTTGGCCCTCACACTCGTCCTGGCCACCCCGTTCGCGGCGGCCCGTCGTTCCAGTCGTCCCCCATCGACCTCACCAGCGGCGGCGTCCGCGTCACCTCCGCGTCCGGGACGGCGACGCGGCTCGTGACGCTCGCCCGCTAGACGCCGCCCTCGGACCCTCCCCACGTCCCCCGCCCGCCTCGGGACCGAGGCGGAGGGGGCTGGCCTCCCGGTCGCTGCCCCTCCCCTCGTCTGCGTGACGCCTAGGCCGCCGCGTCGTGCGCGAGCAGGTCGAGCAGCAGGCGGACGCCGAAGCCGCTGGCGCCCTTGGGGCGGTACCCGTAGGCCGCGTCGAGAAACGCCGGCCGCGCCAGGTCGACGTGGACCCAGGGGTAGGCCGGCTCCCCGTCGCTCCGGGTGAACGGCTCCAGGAAGGCCGCCGCCGTGATCGTCCCCGCCATCGAGCCGCCGACGTTGGACAGGTCCGCGACGTCGCTCTTGAGCTGGTCGCGGTAGTGGGGGTAGAGCGGGAGCGGCCACGCGAGGTCGCCGGTCCGCTCGCCCGCCTGGTGGACGCGGTCGGCCAGGGCCTGGTCGTCCGGCCGCGCGATCACGGCCGCGACGCGTTCGCCCAGCGCGACGCCCTGGGCCCCGGTCAGTGTCGCCGCGTCGAGCACCCAGCGGGGCCCGAGCGAGCGGGCATGGCTCAGGGCGTCGGCCAGGAGCAGGCGGCCCTCGGCGTCGGTGTTCATCACCTCGACGGTCGCGCCCGAGTGCATCGTGAGCACGTCGCCGGGCGCGAAGGCCCGCCCGCCGGGCCGGTTGTCCGACATCGGCAGCAGCCCGACCACCCGGAGCCGGAGCCCGAGGCAGGCGGCCCCCACGACGGCGCCCGCGACGGCCGCGCCGCCGGCCATGTCGGCCTTCATCTTGTCCATCGAGTCCTTGGTCGGCTTGAGCGAGAGCCCGCCGGTGTCGTAGGTCACCGTCTTCCCGACCAGCACGACGGGCGCGTCGGCCTCGGTGCCCGCGGGCGCCCACTCCAGGACCACGAAGCGGGGCGGGTCCAGGCTACCGCGGTTGACGCCGAGCAGCCCGCCCATCCCCTCGGCCTCGATCCGGTCCCTCTCCCAGACCTGGCAGGCGACGCCGGCCGCCTGGGCCGTCTCGACGACCCGGTCGGCGAGCGCCGCGGGCATCTTGGCGTCCGGCGGCAGGTTGACCAGGTCGCGCGCCCAGGCCGTCACGCCGGCCTCGACGTCGGCCCGGCCGACCGCCTGGACGAGCGCGTCGCTCGCGTCGCCCTCGGTCCAGACCGACAGCGCGGCCCGGGGCGGCGCCGGCTCCGTCCGGTAGGCGTCGTAGCGGTAGGCGCCCAGCCGGAAGCCCTCGACCAGGGCCGCGGCCGTCTCGGCGCCCTGCCCCGGCGGCACGGCGAGCACCACCGCCTCGACCTTGAGGGCCGTCGCCAGGCCGGCGGCGGCGGCGGCGGCCCAGCGCCAGCGCTCGGCGCCCGGCTCGTCGCCGAGAGCGACGACGGCGACGCGCGAGCCGTCCGGGCGGATCAGCACGGCCGGGGCCTTGGACGCGGTGGCGTCGGCACAGGCGGTGGCGTAAGCCGGGCCCAGCGCCTGGCGCCACGCCGGGGGCCCGTCGCCGTCGACGGGGAGCACGATCAGGCCGGGGTAGGCGAGCAGGTCGCCCGAAACGAAGTCGGTCACGGAGGGGGGGTCTGGGGTCGCCCGCCTCGGCACCGAGGCGGGCAAGGTCGCGGCGCGCCGGGCTTACTCCAGGGTGCCCTTGAACTGGGCCAGCAACGCGAGGTCGGCCTCGGACAGGCCTCCGTCGTCGTCGGCGACGAGCGACGGGTCGGCGGCGACGTGGGGCGGGGCCGCGTCGACCACGTCCTTGATCGTCCGCGCGAGCTGGCCGTCCTTGACGAACGCGCCCGAGGCGTTGGGGTGGCCGCCCCCGCCGAACTTGGTGGCCCAGGCGTTGATCGGGCAGTCGCCTTTGGACCGGAACGAGAGCTTGACGCCCGACGGCAGCTCCAGGAAGATGACGGCCGCGAGCACGCCGTCCAGCGACAGCCCGTAGTTGATCAGCCCCTCGGTCTCGTCGAAGAAGGCGCCCGACTGGCGGATCATGTCCTGGGTCACGAACAGGGTCGCCAGCCGGCCGTCGTAGTGCGTCGTGATGGTGGCCAGCGCCGCGCTCAGCAGCGCCAGCCCCTCGCGGCTCCGGCCGTCGTAGAGCGAGATGTGGACGGGCTCCGGGCGGACGTCGCCGCGCTCGAGCACGTCGGCCACGACGGCGTGCGTCCGGGGCGTGGTCGCGCTGTAGCGGAACGAGCCCGTGTCGGTCATAATCCCGACGTAGAGGGCCGTCGCGACCGCCGCGTCGATCAGCCCGGGGTCGATCCCGGCGATCAGCTCGTAGGCGATCTCGGCCGCCGACGACGTGTCGGTCCGCAGGCAGGCGTGCGTGAACCACGTCTCGGGGTCCGGGTGGTGGTCGAGGAGCACGATCGGCTTGCCGGCCTTGCGGAACACGCCGCCGACCGGCCCCAGCCGGTGCTCGGCGTTGGCGTCGACGACCAGCAGCACGTCCGCCTCGGCGACGGCCTGGGCCTGGGCCAGGTCGCCCGACTCGTAGACGTGGAGCAACCCCTTCGGCTGCTCGTCGGCGAGCCACTCGAGGTTGCGCGGGACGCGGTCCGTGTTGAGGACCGTGACCGTCTTGCCCAGCGCCTGGAGCGCGCGCGCGATGGCGACCTCGGTCCCGATGGCGTCGCCGTCCGGCCGCAGGTGCGTCGTGAGGACGACGCGGTCGGCCCGGACGAGGGCGTCGCGGACGGCGGCGAGGTCGGGCGAGTCGCGGACGGGGAGCATGGCGTGGGCAGGGCGCGGGAAACTACGGGCGACGGACCGGCCCGAACCGCCGCCCCGGCGGGCGGGTCAGGAGACGGGCTCTCGCGGTGGCCGTGCTCCCGTCGCCCGCTCCGGGCCCAGGATGATCCGGGGGCCCCGGTCGTACGTGACGTAGTTGTAGGACCAGTTGACAAACACCGACACCCGGTTGCGAAACCCGACCAGGTTCACCAGGTGGACCAGGAGCCAGCCGGCCCAGGCTAGGAACCCGGTCAGCGTTAGGCCGCCCGGCGTCTGGAGCACGGCGGCGTTCCGGCCGATGGTCGCCATCTGGCCCAGGTCGCGGTAGGCGAACGGCGCGTCGGCCGCGGCGCCGGAGTCGAGCGCCTCCACCAGCCCGGCCACGTGCCGGCCCTGCTGGATGGCGACCTGGGCCACCTGGGGGTACAGGTCGCCGCCCGGGTCGGTCGCGCCGGCCACGTCGCCGACGGCGAACACGCGGTCGTGGCCGGGCACGCGCAGCGTGGCGTCGACCTGGATCCGCCCGCCGGCCGTCTGGGGCAGCCCGAGCGCGTCGGCGAGCGGGTTGGCGCGGATGCCGGCGGCCCAGACGACCGTCGCCGCCTCGATCCGGGTGCCGTCGGCCAGCGCGACGCCGTCGGGGTCGACTCGCTCCACGTTCGTCCCGAGGCGGACCTCGGCGCCCTTGGCCTCCAGCGTGTCGCGCGTGTAGGCGCGGAGCTCGGGGGCGTAGCCGGAGAGCGGCAGGCGGTCGCCGTCGACCAGGACCACGCGCGCCCGGCCCACGTCGACGGTCGGGAAGTCCCGGGCGAGCACGGCGACCAACTCGCGGAGCGCGCCCGTCGTCTCGACGCCCGTCGGGCCGCCCCCGACCACGACCGCCGTCAGCGCGCCGGTCTCGGCCAGCGCCGGGTCGGCCGCGACGGCCTCGAACTGGCGCAGGACGTGGGACCGCAGGGCCAGCGCCTGGTCGACGGCCTTCATCGGGAAGGCGTGCTCCTGGGCCCCCTCGACGCCGTAGAACGCGGTCGAGGCGCCCGGCGCCAGCACCAGCACGTCGTAGCCGACGGCCTCGCCGCCGCCGAGTCGGATCTCGCGGGCGTCGAGATCGGCCCCGACGACGGTCGCCATCCGGACGTCGACGTTGGCCTGGTCCCGGACGATGTGGCGGATCGGCTGGGTGATGTCGGCCGCGTCCAGGCCCGCCGTCGCCACCTGGTACAGGAGCGGCTGGAACGTGTGGAAGTTGTGCCGGTCGACCAGCAGCACGTCGACCGCCGACGACGCGAGCGCCCGGACGCACTCGAGCCCCCCGTGCCCCGCCCCGACGACGACGACGCGGGCGCGCGTTCCGGGCGGCAAGTCCAGCGGGGTCGGGGTCATGCCTGATCGGGAAGGCGTGCCCCGTGTACGGGCGCGGTCGCTCGCGGTTGGCCGGGCGCCATGAAAGCTCAGGGGATGCGCGGGCCGGCACATGGGGGATGTCCCAGAGACGCCGACGTGCCCCGTCTATGTCGTCCGTCGCCTGTAGTCTCCGGTGTCCCTCCCCCTGGCCCCATGACGTCTCGTTCCCTCGCCGCCGCTGCCGCCGTCGCCATCGTCCCCGCCACCCTGGGCGCGCTGATCTGGCGGGGCCGCGTGCTCCGCGAGCGCGTCCGCTCCCGCAACCCGTTCGCCGACGACGACGCGTAGCCCGTCCGGCGGGCACGAGGCACCGTGCCTCTCACGCCTGCCCGCTCTCGCCCTTGAGTCCGCCCGCCTCGGTACCGAGGTGGAGCGAGTGGCGAGCGCTTAGTAGCCCCGGGCTTCGGTCAGGAGCGCCCGCCAGCGGCCCGAGCCGTCCCGGCGGACGGTGACCACGGTGACCATCGACAGGCCCGTCGTGCCCGCCTCGGTCCCGCGGAGGACGACGTGGGAGAGGTCGCCGTCGGCCACGGTCCCGACCACGACGCGGGACGCCGCCGGCCCCCAGACGCCCAGGGCGTCGAGCCCGGCGAGGTAGAGCGCCGCCAGGTCCCGGTCGGACACGTCGTCGAGCGACCGGACGCCGGTCAGGACGTCCGCGAGCGGGAAGGACCCCTCCTGCAGTCCATCGCGGACCCGGACCGTCGCGCCGTCCAGGTGCAAGAGCCCGAGCGCGTCGGAGCGGACGGCGGCCTGGGCGTCGGGATGGAGCGCGGCGGCGGCGGCGGTCCAGGCACGCCGCGCGAGCGCGTCGACCAGGTCGAGCGCGGCCCGGCCCGCCTCGGGCACGGCGCCGGCCGGTAGCCCGGGCCGGTACGCCGGCTCGGCCGGGGGCACGGCGGGCCGGGCGGCCGCATCGGCGTCGGTCCGCTCAGGCGCCACGTCGACCGAGGCGGGCGGGGCCGACCACCGGGGCGGGGCGGCTCCGGGCGGGGCGGCTCCGGGCGGGGCGGCTCCGGGCGGGGCGGCTCCGGGCGGGGCGGCCGGAGGCGGAGCGGCCGTCTCCCCGCGCAGCGCGGCCGCCAGGCGCTCGGCGACGGCGGGGCGCAGGCCGGGGATCTGGACGAGCCCGTTCGTCACGGGGCCCGCGATTCGGGCCGCCGACATCAACCGGCCGTCGTGGAGCACGGCGAGCGCGGTCCCGGTGGAGGCCTCCGTCACCCGGGTGAGCGCCACCGAGGCGGCGCCGGCCAGCCACACCGACACCGTGGAGGTGCCGTTCGCGTCTTCCTCCAGGCCCACCGTCGCGATCGACGACGGAGGCAGGTCGAGCACGGCCTGGCCCACCCAGGCCTCCACGCCCGCCTCGGTCGTCAGCGACCGCAGGCCCGCTCGGTCGCCCGGCGCGTCGGCCGTGACGGCGGCGTGTAGACGCAGCCCCTGGGCCGAGGCCGAGGCCGAGAGCAGGGCGAGAACGGCGAGAACGAGACGCGTCATCGGGACCGGGGGGGCCCCGCCTCAACGGGCGAGGCCACCGGATCGCGCGTCACGGGAGCGGCTCGGCCTCGGGCCCCTCGATCGGGTCGTGCCCGTGGTGGTCGCCGTGCCGCTTGACGTAGCGCCGGTTGTACTCGCGCTCGTACTCGCCGTCGACCTCCTTCCCCTGCTGGACCCTGTCGAACGCCGGGGTGTCGGGGTCGAGGCGGACGTCCGACTCGTCGGGCTCGGTAAAGAGCCGCATCGCCTGGGGCGCCTCGCCGTCGGAGGTCTCGGGGTCGCGGTCGTCCTTGGGGTCGAGGGGGCGGTCGGGGTCGGTCATGGGAGCGGGTGGGGGCCGGCCGTTCTATGCGCCGGCCCGCACAACGTTCGCCGGGCCCGCCCGGGCCGCCCCGAACCGGCGCCTAGCCGAACCAGCGGACGGCGTCGTTGAAGATGACGAACACCATCAGGGCCAGGATCAGCGCCACGCCGACCTGCTGGACCACCAGGCGGACCTTGAGCGAGGGCTCGCGCCGGACGACGGCCTCGTAGGCCAGGAACACCAGGTGGCCCCCGTCGAGCGCCGGGATCGGCAGGATGTTGAACACGGCGAGCGCGATCGAGAGGTACGCCACGAAGCCCAGGAACACCTGGGGCCCGAGGTCGGCGGCCTCCTTGGACTGCTTGGCGATGATGAGCGGCCCGCCCACGTTCTCGCGGACGCTCTCGCGCCCGGTCACCAGCTTGCCGATAAAGGCGAACGTCGCCCCCACGTTGCCGACCGTCCGCTCGACGCCGCTAGCCAGCGAGGCGCCCAGGCCCAACGTCTCGGTCCGCTGGCCGATGGCCGTCGCGTCGCGCAGGACGCCGAGCTGGTAGCCGTCGCCCGAGGCGCGGGGGGCGATCTCGGCCTGGTAGATCGACGCGGCCCCGCGCCGCTCGACCAGGCGGGCCGCCGGGCCGGCCGTGCCCAGCGAGTCCGGCCGCGCCCAGACGACGGTGACCGTGCGGCCCCGGCTCTCGGCGACCTGCTCCGTCAGGCGCGTCCACGACGGCGTCGGGTCGCCCCCGATCGACAGGACGCGGTCGCCGGCCTGGAGCCCTCCCTCCTCCGCCACCGACCCGGGCGAGACCGACGCGAGCACGGGCGGGAGCCGGAACGACACGCCGAACACCGACCCCAGCGACGCCTCGCCGCCGGCCCGCTCGACCTCGGTCGACAGCCGGGACAGCTGGGAGGCCAGCCCCTCGGGCCCGGTCAGCTCCGCCCGGCCGTCCTCGCGCAGGACCGTCAGCCGGAACGGGTCGCCCACCAGCGTCTCGGGCGTGAACACCTCCTCGAACCGCTCGACCGGCTCCCCGTTGACGCCGACGATGCGGTCGCCGGTCCGCAACCCCATCTCCGAGGCGACCGAGCCCTCGGCGACCTCCAGCGGGACGTTCTCGACCGGCGTGTAGGACTGGCCGTAGACGAAGGCGAGCGTGCCCAGCAGGAACACGGCGAAGATCAGGTTGAAGATGACGCCGGCCGAGATCACGACGCTCCGCTGCCAGACCGGCTTCGACCGGAACTCGTCCGGCTCGGGCTCGCTCTCCAGGCCCTCCGCGTCCAGGCTCTCGTCGACCATCCCGGCGATCTTGACGTAGCCGCCCAACGGGATCGCGCCCAGCCGGTACTGCGTCCCGCCGACCTTCTTGTCGACCAGGTTGGGCGGGAAGCCGAGCGAGAACGCGTCGACGCGCATCCCGAACAGCCGGGCGGCCAGGAAGTGGCCGAGTTCGTGGACGAACACGAGCACGCCGAGCGCGAGCGCGACCCACAGGAAGTAGGACAGCGAGTTGAGGAGGGCGTCCATCAGGATCGGGGCGACGGCCGGGGCCGTCAGGCAAGGTGGGGGGCGCAGGCGGCGGCGGCCGCGCGGCGGGCGTCCTGGTCAACGGCGAGCAGATCGCCGAGCGTGCCCGCCGGGCGGGCGACGGCGAGGCCGGCCTCGACCAGGCGGGGGACGTCGGTGAAGCGGATGGACCCGTCCAAAAAGCGGGCCACGGCCACCTCGTTGGCCGCGTTGAGCGCGGCCGGCGCCGAGCCCCCGGCGCGCAGGGCGTCGAAGGCCAGCCCGAGGCAGGGGAAACGGGTCCGGTCGGCGGCCTCGAACGTGAGCGGGCCGGTCCGGGTCCAGTCGAGCCGGGCGTGGTCGGCCGGCCACCGGGCCGGGTACGAGAGCGCGACCTGGATGGGCACCTTCATGTCGGGCGGCCCGACCTGGGCCTTCGACGACCCGTCGACGAACTGGACGACCGAGTGGACGACCGACTGGGGGTGGACGACGACGTCGATCCGGTCGGCCGGGACGCCGAACAGCCACCGCGCCTCGATCACCTCCAGGCCCTTGTTCATCATCGTCGCCGAGTCGACCGAGATCTTGGCGCCCATCGACCAGTTGGGGTGGGCGACGGCCTCGTCGGGCGTGATCGCGTCGAACGTGTCGCCCGGCCGCGCCAGGAACGGGCCGCCCGAGGCGGTCAGGATCAGCCGGTCGATGGAGCCGGGGGCTCGCCGATCAGGCACTGGAACAGCGCCGAGTGCTCCGAGTCGACCGGGACGACGACGGCGCCGGACCGGGCCGCGGCGGCCTCGACGAGCGCGCCGGCCACGACGAGCGACTCCTTGTTGGCGAGCGCGACCGTCTTGCCGGCCTCGACGGCGGCCAGCGTGGGGACCAGCCCGGCCGCGCCGACGATGGCCGCGACCACGACGTCGGTCCCGTCGGCCTCGGCCAGCTCGCGGACCGCCTGGGCGCCCGCGGCGACCTCGACGCCGGTCCCGGCGAGCGCGTCGCGCAGGTCGGCGTAGGCCGACTCGTCGGCGATCGCGACGCGGCGGGGGCGCCACCGGCGGGCCTGCTCGGCCAGCTCGCGCCAGCGCGTCCCGGCCGCCAGCGACTCGATCCGGACGTGCTGGGGGAAGCGGGCGGCCACGTCGAGCGTCTGGACGCCGATGGAGCCCGTCGAGCCCAGGACGGCCACGCCGCGCGGGTCGTCGCCGGTGCGCGGCGCGGGCGGGCGAAGGTCAGGGAGCATAGGTCGGCGCCGCACGAACGGCGCGTCCGGGTCGTTGACGGCGGGTGCCCAAGATAGGGGCGCCCGGCCGCCGGCTGGCCCTCCGGGCCTGGGCCCGCGGTCCCGCGACCGTCGGCCCCGCTCACGGGCCGCCCCGGCCGGCCCACCCCGGCCGGCGTCTCTACCTTCGCCCGTCCTCCCCCCCCCTGCCCCGTGGCTGCGTCGATCGTCCGGTTCCGTCTCGCGGCCGTCGTCCTGCTGGCGGCCTCGGCCGGGGTCGCGGCCCAGGTCCCGGTGCCGTCGCCGGGCGTGGTCCGGCTCGACGAGCCCACGGTCGCCCCCGGGTTCCAGCTGGCGGCGTCGCTGCTGGCCAACGGGCGCGTCGAGGAGGCGACGGCGATGCTGGAGGACTTGTACGCGGCCGACCCCGCCGACACGGCCGTCTGGGTCAAGCTGGAGGAGGCGTACGGGATCGGCCGCCAGTTCGACAAGCTGATCGCGCTGATCGAGCAGCGCGTCGCCCGAGACGGCCGCGACGCCCGTCTGCTGGCCTCGCTCGGGCTGGCCCTGGCCCGGGCCGAGCGCGTCGACGAGGCCGACCGCGTCTGGGCCGAGGCGGTCGAGGCCGCGCCCGACGACCCCCAGTCGTACCGGCTCGTCGCGAACGCCCAGGGCGAGCTCCGCCTGTTCGAGCGGGCCGCCGACGTGCTCGGCCGGGGCCGCGAGCGCCTGGGCGACGTCATCTCGCCCGTCGAGCTGGCCCACGTCTACGGTCTCGCGCTCGACTACCCCCGCGCCATCGACCTGTACCTGGAGGTCCTGGCCGGAGACCCCGCGTTGCGGCCCACCGTCCAGAACCGGCTCACGCGCCTGGTGACCGGCCAGGGCGCGGCCGAGGCCTTCGCCGCCGCCATCGAGCGCGAGGCGGCGCTCGACCCGCTCAACCGGAGCTTCCGCGAGCTCCAGGCCTGGCTCGCGCTCGAACAGGGCGACTACGACGTGGCCCTGGCCGCCGTCCGCGCGCTCGACCGGCTGGAGCGCGAGCAGGGCGAGTCGCTGGTCACGTTCGCCGTGCAGGCCTACGCCGCCGGCGCGCCCGAGGCGGCCGCGCGGGCGCTCGACGAGGTGCTGGAGCGCCACCCCGACGGGCCCGCGGCACTGACGGCCCGGCTGGCCCGGGCCCGCATCGCCGACGCCCAGGCGCGCCGCGGCCACGAGCGCGTCGACCTCGGCGCGACGCCCGAGGCCGACGCCGCCCGCGACGGCTACCTCGCCGTCCTAGACCTCGCGCCCGGCAGCGACCAGCGACCCGCCACCGCGCTCGCCCTGGCCGACCTGCTGCGCGACGTGTACCGCGACTACGACGGCGCCGAGCGCTGGCTGGGCCAGGCCGCCGCCGGCCGGAACACGGCCGTCGCGAGCCAGGCCCGGCTGACGCTCGGCGAGATCGCGATCCGCCGCGGCGACCTCGACGCGGCGAGACAGCGGTTCGCCGACGTCGACGAGTCGGTCCGGATCGGGCCGCTCGCCGAGCAGGCCCGCTACGAGCTGGCCCTGATCGACTTCTACCAGGGGTTCATGTACTCGGCGCTGGCGCGCGCCGAGGCGCTCGACGAGAACACCGCGGCCGACGCGGCGAACGACGCCATCGCGCTCCGGGTCACGCTGACCGACGCGCTCGACCCGGACGCCCTGCCCGGCCCCGACGTCGACCTCTCGGCCGACCCGCTCCACGTCTACGGCCGGGCCGCGCTCCGCTTCCGCCGCGGGCTCTCGGCCGACGCGCTCGCGACGCTCGACTCGCTCGACGCCGGCCTCGCCCCGTTCCACGCGCTCGCCGACGAGTCCCTCTACCTCCGCGCATCGGTCCAGCTCGCCGACGGCGACGGGACGGCGGGCGTGGCGACGCTGGGCACCCTCATCGAGCGTCACCCGACGTCGTTCTTCCTCGACCGGGCGCTCCGCCTGCAGGCCCAGACCTACGAGGACGACCTGGGCGACCCGGCGGCGGCGGCCGAGCGCTACGACCGGCTGCTGGAGGGCTTCCCCGGCTCGCCGCTGGCGCCCGAGGCCCGGCAGGCGCTCCGGCGGCTCCGCGAGTCGCTCCGCTCTTCTTAGAATCCAACAACGGATGATGCGCCTCCTGTTGCTCGCCCTCGCCCTGTCCGCCTCGGCCAGCGCCCAGGACCTGCTGATCCCGATGGACGACGCCCAGGCCGACCACTTGCGGGCCTACGGCGCCGTCTACGTCGCCCTCGACCGCGGGCTCGACGTCGACTGGCTCCTCAACGTCCGCGGCGGGTCGTTCGTGGTCCCGGCCGAGGCCGACTTGCAGACCGAGCTCCGGGCGCGCGGCGTGACGTTCGAGCCCGTCGACGGGGCCCAGGCCGTCGCCCAGGCGGAGTCGCCGGCGGCCAACACGTCGGTCGTCCGGCTGGAGAAGGCGCCGACCATCGCCGTCTACGCCCCCGACCAGACGCTGCCCTGGGACGACGCGGTCCTGCTCGCGCTGACCTACGCCGAGGTCCCCTACGAGACGATCTACGACGCCGACGTGCTCGCCGGCCGGCTCGGCGAGTTCGACTGGGTCCACCTCCACCACGAGGACTTCTCGGGCCAGTACGGCAAGTTCTACTCGGCCTACAGCAGCCAGGCGTGGTACCAGCAGCAGCAGCAGGAGGCCGAGGCGTCGGCGCGGGCGTTCGGATACGCCAAGGTGAGCCAGCTCAAGCTGGCCGTGGCCCAGGCCATCCGCGAGTACGTCGTCGAGGGCGGGTTCCTGTTCGCGATGTGCTCGGGCGCCGACACGTTCGACCTGGCGCTGGCCGCGGCCGGGCTCGACATCGTCCCGTCCCAGATCGACGGCGACGGCCAGACGCCGGGCGTCCGCGACCTGCTCGACTTCTCGGGCACGCTGGCGTTCGAGAACTTCCACCCGGACCTGAACATCGCCGAGTACGAGCACGCCGACATCGACGCGCCGCCGCCGCCGGCGCTCCGGAACCCGCTGACGGACTACTTCACGCTGTTCGAGTTCTCGGCGCGCTGGGACCCCGTCCCGACCATGCTCACCCAGAACCACGTCGCGAGCGTCCGCGGGTTCATGGGCCAGACGACGGCGTTCCGGCCGGACACGATCAAGCCGGGCGTGGTGATCCTGGCCAAGAGCCCCACGACGGAGTCGGTCCGCTACCTCTACGGCCCGGCCGGCCAGGGCTTCTTCGCGTTCTACGGCGGCCACGACCCCGAGGACTACCAGCACTTCGTGGGAGACCCGCCGACGGACCTCTCGCTCCACCGGAACTCGCCGGGCTACCGGCTGATCCTGAACAACGTCCTGTTCCCGGCCGCCAAGAAGCAGCCGCAGAAGACCTAGCCGTCGACGGCCCCGTCCTGCCGCGGGAGCTCGCGGCGTTCCGCGACCGTGCGGCCTAGTCCGCCTCGGCTAGCCCGCCTCGGTGGTCGCGCGGGGCTGCCACGCGCGCGCCGCCGCCCGAGCGCCCGACGGCGCGACCGAGGCGGGCGGGGTGTCGGGGACGCCGGCCGGCTCGGGCAGGAAGTCGCGCCACATCGTCCACGCCCAGGGCGAGGCGCGGATCTGGTCCGCGAGCCGGTCGAGCAGGTCCTGCTCGTCGCCGGCGTGGGGCCCGTCGAGGTCGACCCAGAGCTCGCCGTCGCGGAACGCGGTCGAGATCGTGTAGAGCGGGACGCGCGCCGCGGCCGCCAGGCGGACGGCGCCGACGGGCAGCGAGCGCTCGACGCCCAGGAGGGTCCGCGTCGGGGAGCCCCCGGTCGGGTCCGGCACGTCCTGCAAGACGACCAGGCTCCGGCCGCCGCGGAGCGCGCGGAGGTAGGCGAGCGGGCTCGCGCCGGGCAGGATCTGGACCGGCTCGATCAGCCGGTGGCGGACGGACGCCTGGTGGGCCTCCCACCGCTGCCACGGCTCGGCCACCTCGTCCGGCTCGAGGCCGCCCTCGCCGCCGTAGGGATAGCGGATCACGCGGTCGCCGCGCTCGGCTGCCAGCACGGTCGCGCCGACCATGCTGTAGGCGCTCCACCCGACGATCACGGCCGGCGCGTCGGCGGCCTCGAACGCCCGCAGCCCCGGGCCCCGCCGGGCACGCGCCTCGGGGCGGAGGTAGACGTACTCGCCGCGCAGCCGGGCCAGCGCCTTGCGGTACGCGAACCGGGTCCGTCCAGCCCGTCGGCGTGGCCGACCTGGCGGAGGTAGGCCGTTGTCGCCCGGGGCGAGACGGCCAGCATCGGCAGCGTGGCCGGGACGGCCAGCAGGCGGGCGAGCCGGTCGAACGCGCGCGCGCTCATCGCGGCAGCCACCGGCCGGGCCCACTCGTAGAGCACCCGGTCGGCGAGACGGCGGACGAAGGACGGGCGGGGCGTGGTGGGCATGGTCGAGGCGGGCGTCAGCGGCGCCCGGGCGGAACCACGCACCAGAGTCGAACCGCGTGGGGACGTGTCCGGACAAGGCCCCAGCTTGTCACCCTGCCGTTCCTCCCTCCCTCGTCCCAAACCTCATGACCCCCAAGCCCCCCTCCGCCGGCACCTGTCGGATGACGAGTTGGTGTCTGCCCAACGACACCAACACGCTCGGCAACCTCATGGGTGGGCGCCTGCTACACCTCATGGACATCTGCGCGGCCATCTCGGCGCAGCGTCACTCGCAACCGGACCGTCGTGACGGCCTGCGTCGACTCGGTCGACTTTCGGGCGGCGATCCGGCTGGGCGAAGTCGTCGTGTTGCGAGGCCGTGGTCACGCGCGCGTTCACGACCTCGATGGAGGTCGGCATCGAGGTCTGGGCCGAGGACAACCGGCGGGCACGAACGCCACTGCAATCGGGCCTACTACACGTTCGTGGCGGTCGATAGTGAGGCCGGCCGATCCCCGTCCCGGCGGTCGCGCCCGAAACGGACGAGGAACTCGCACGCTACGAGTCGGCCGGTCGCCGTCGGCAACTGCGCCTCGTGCTGGCCGGTCGGCTCCGCCTCGAGGACGCGGAGAAGCTGCGGAACCATCTCGAGGGGTGGCGCTTGACCCGCCGGCCGACCTGAGGGAGCCGCGTAGCGGTGACGGGCGTTGGGCCTGCCCCACCATCCCCTCTTATGCGCTATCTCTTGCTTCTCGCCGTGTCCCTCGCGGCACGCCGCCTCGGCCCAACTCTCAATCGGAGGTCAAGTCGGTGACGCCGACCGGCCTGTCGCTCAAGATTGGCTCTGGTCAGGGCCCTTGTCATCGCGGCCTCGGATGGGACCTCGATGACTCCGTGTGCGGCGAAGTCCACTACCTCCTGAGTAACCGGCGGCTTCGAGGCTCTAACGCGCCTCAGTGTCTTCTATGGTCCGGGCGCCTTCGTCTTTCGAACGAAGCCGCACCCGATCGGGCATCAGCCTCGGCGTCGGCCTCGAGGCCTGGTCGCGCCGGACATCGAAGTCTACGGACTGGTCTCGCCGCGCCTTCAGTTGACCGACCAGACCGACTTCGACGTCGGAGGCTGGCGTTGGGCTCCGGCTCCGCCTGTAGTTTCCGCCATGCCTCGACCGCTCTCCCGCCCGTCCGCGTCCTCATCGCCAAGGTCGGCCTCGACGGTCACGACCGCGGTGCCAAGGTGGTCGCGGCCGCCCTGCGCGACGCCGGCATGGAGGTGGTCTACACCGGCCTGCGCAAGACGCCCGAGGTCGTCGTCCGCGCGGCCGAGGAGGAGGACGTCGACGCGGTCGGCGTGTCGATCCTGTCGGGGGCGCACGGGACCGTCCTGCCCCGCTTGCGCACGCTGCTGGACGAGGCCGATCTGACCGACGTGCTCCTGGTGGCCGGCGGCACGATCCCCGACGACGACGCCCGACGACCTCCTCGACCGGGGAATCGTGGACCAGGTGTTCACGCCGGGCGCCTCGCTGGCCTGCCATCGCCGACGGGCTGGCCCGCGCCGTCGACGAGCGCCGAGCGAGCGAGCGCGTGATTCCGCCTCGCATCCTGGTCACCGGGTCGCCAACGGGCTGGTCGGACAGGCGCTCGTGCGTGCCGCGTCGCGCTGGCCCGGCGCCGACGTGCTCGCGACGGGTCGTGGACCGGCCGTCGTGCCCGCCCGGGCGGCTACGCCCGCCTCGACGTGCTCGACGGGGACGCCGTCGAGCGGGTGTTCCAGGACTTCGCGCCGGATGTCGTGCTCCACGCCGCCGGCGCGGCCCAGGTCGAGCCCTGCGAGGCCGACCGCGAGGCGTGCTGGGCGCTCAACGTCGACGCCGTGGCGACGATAGCCGCGACTCTGTGATCGCCACGGCGCCCGGCTCGTCCTGCCCTCGACCGACTTCGTGTTCGACGGCGCCGGCCGGACCCTACGCCGAGACCGACCGCCCTGCCCCGATCAACGCCTACGGGCGCTCGAAGCTGGCCGCCGAGAACGTGCTGCCGCGATGTCGCGCCTGACCGACTGGGCCGTCGCCCGGACGACGATGGTGTTCGGGGTCCCCGCCGGGCCCGAGCCCCGGCTCGACCTGGTCCGCTGGCTGGTGCGCGAGCTGGGGGCCGGGCGGCCCGTCCGCGTTGCCGCCGACCAGTTGCGGACGCCGACCTACGACGACGACCTGGCCGACGGGATGCTGCGGGTCGTTCGGTTCGAGCGGCGCGGCTGTTCCACCTCTCGGGCCGGGAGCAGCTCCGCGTCCTCGACGTAGCCCACCGCGTGGCCCGAGTGTTCGACCTCGACCGATCGCTGATCGCGCCGGCGACCACGGCCGAGCTCCACCCCGGGGCGCCCCGCCCGCTCCGCGCCGGCCTGCTGATCCTGCGCGCCGAGACGGAGCTGGGCTACCGCCCGCGCCCGCTCGACGACGCGCTCGACGACGTCCGCGACCGGCTGGGCCTCGACGCGCGCGTCTGACCGCGTCCACCTCTGCCGAGGCGGACAGGGCTGGGCGCACGCCGCGGCGGGGACGACCGGGCTGCGGCGCTGCGATGAGGACTCACACCGGAGGACTCACACCGGCGGCGGGACGAGGGCACGCCGTACCGTCGCCTGCGTGCGGGCGCGCAACACGCCGACTCCCCGAGTGCGCCCACCTCGGCGCCGAGGCGGGGGGAGCCGGGAACGGTGGGCCCGGCGACGAGAGCCACGCCAGCCCCTCTGCCCGTTTCCCCTCCCCCTCTACAGCTCGGCCGGGACGAACAGGATCTGCTCGCCCGTGCTGTCCGGACGGACGACGAGGTAGGCCCCGTCGCGGCTCAGGACCGACGTCCCGGCCAGGTGCGTCTCCAGCTCGACCGTGCCCGTGGGGCAGGCGCGCCGCGTGCAGGCCAGCGTGGCGGGGACGGTGAGCACGCTGTCGCGGACGGCGTAGCGGCCCGAGCACTGGTTGCACGAGGCGACCGACAGCGAGCCCTCGGGGCCGAACGAGACCTGCTCGCCCATCCCGCGGTGGACCGCGCCGTCGGCGCCGACGATCCGTTCGAGCGACCACGTCGAGCCGGGCACGTCGGCCGCGATGCCGACGGCGGGCGGCGGCTGGCAGGCGGCGAACACGCTCAGGACGGCGAGGAGAAAGGCGACGCGCACGACGGTCGGAGGAGGACGGACCGCCAAGCTACGGGCGACGGACCGCCCGCGTCCCGTCCGGAGAGCGGGCCCGACGGGCGGAGAGCGGGAGAAGCCGGCCCGCCTCGGCCCGGCGCCGGACGGACCCGGGCTAGCTTGGCCGCCCGCATCTCTCACGCCCCCGATGATCGACCTCGACCTGCTCCGCGACGACCCCGACCGCGTCCGGCCGGTCGATGGAGGCCAAGCGCCTGGGCGACCCGGCCACGGTCGACCGTGCGCTCGACCTCGACGCCAGCGACGCCAGGCGGTGACGCACGCTCAACGGGCTCCAGCAGCGCCAGGGCGAGCTGGGCCGCGAGATCGGACCGCTGATGAAGGCCGGGCGGCGAGACGAAGCGCGCCGGACTGCTGGAGGAGTCGGACGCCGCTCAAGGCCCAGGTCAAGGAGCTCGACGAGACCGTCCGCGGGCTCGACGCCGACCTGCGCGACGCGATGCTGGCGATCCCCAACCCGATCCACCCGAGCGTCCCGGTCGGCGGCGAGGACGCCAACGCGTCGAGGCCGAGGTCGGCGACCAGCCGGCGTTCGACTTCGACCCGCTCCCCCACTGGGACCTCTGCGAGCGCCACGGGCTGGTCGACTTCGAGCGCGGGGCCAAGGTGACCGGCGCCGGCTTCCCGTTCTACATCGGCCGGGGCGCGCGGCTCCAGCGGGCGCTCGTCGCCCTGTTCCTCGACCTGGCGACGAGGCGGGCTACACCGAGGTCCAGGCGCCGATCCTGGTCAACGAGGCGATCGGGCGTCGGGACGGGCCAACTCCCCGACAAGGAGGGCCAGATGTACCACACGGCCGCCGACGACCTCTACCTGGTCCCGACCGCCGAGGTCCCGCTCACCAACTACCTCCGCGACGAGATCCTGGCGCCGGACGCGCTGCCGGTCAAGCTCACCGGCTACACGCCGTGCTTCCGCCGCGAGGCCGGCAGCTACGGCAAGGACGTCCGCGGGCTCAACCGGCTCCACCAGTTCGACAAGGTCGAGTTGGTCCGGTTCGTCCACCCCGACGAGAGCTACGACCACCTAGAGCAGCTCCGGGAGGACGCCGAGCGGGCCGTCCAGGCGCTCGGGCTCCCCTACCGCCGGCTGACGCTGGCCTCGGGCGACCTGGGCGTGACCCAGGCCAAGACGTACGACCTCGAAGTGTGGAGCGCGGGCCAGGGCCGGTGGCTGGAGGTGTCGTCGGTGTCCAACTTCGAGTCGTACCAGGCGCGCCGCGCCAACGTCCGGTTCCGGCCGGCCGAGGGCGAGAAGCCCCAGTTCGTCCACACCCTGAACGGGTCCGGGCTGGCGCTGCCGCGGATCGTGGCGGCGCTGCTGGAGAACGGCCAGCAGGCGGACGGCTCCATCGTGCTGCCCCCGCGGCTGGCCGCCTACGCCGGGTTCGAGCGGATCGGCTAGCCTCGCCTCGGTGGACCGGTCGGGGTGGCCACCGTCGGCGTCCTGCCGCTCCCGGCCGCCCCCACTGCGGCCGGGGGTCTCGGGGAGGCGCTCGCTGGCGTCGGCCCCTCGAAGGACCGACGCAGGAGTGAGAACCGGGGCGCCCACGGGGCCACCGAGGCGGCGACCCTCGACCAATCCTCAGGTCGCGGGCGTGGCGCGGACAGACGGAGGGCGTATTGTGGTCCGTGCGGCGGGAGCCGATTCCCGTCCCAGCTGCTGCCCGCCCGATGGACCGACGACGCTTCTTCTCCCCGGCGAGGACCCGACCGACGCCCGGCTTCGAGGTGTTGCCTGGGACGGTCGTCCCGGACGGCGACGTCGACTGGGCCTACCGAGCGGCGCGCCCCGAGCCACACTCTGCGCGTCTCGCAGACGGCAGCCCGCCGACCCCGCTCGACACCCAGGCCGGGCTGGCGCCCTACGTCCCCTCCGCCGACGTGCCGTGGACCCCGCGACGCGCCCGCCACCTGTTGCGGCGCACCGGGATCGCCGCCCTCCCCTCCGCCGTGGCCGAGGTACTGGCCCGGTCCCCCGGCGACGCCGCGAGCCTGCTCGTCGACGGCGTGCTCGCGCTGCCGCCCGACCCCGAGCCGTCGTGGATCGACGACGCGCCGCCCCACTGGTCCGAGCCCGAGCCCGTCCGCCAGGCGTACTGGGACGAGAACTACCCCCGCTTCCAGCGGACTCGGGAGGCGTTCCTGATGGAGACGCTGGGCCAGCCCGCCCTCCCACCGCTCGACGACGCCGTGCGGGGCTTCCAGCAGCGGCTCCGGGTGATGTGGCACAACCACTTCGTGACGCACCAGGAGAGCTACTCGCTCGCGCCCTGGGTCGTGCGCTACTGGCACCTGCTGGGCCGGCACGCCCTGGGCAACGCCCGGACGTTCGTCCGCCGCGCCGGGCTCGACCCGGCCATGCTGGTCTACCTCAACGGGGTCGAGAACCGGGTCGGCGCGCCGAACGAGAACTACGCCCGCGAGCTGCTGGAGCTGTTCACGATGGGCATCACCGGCCCGTCCGGCCAGCCGAACTACACCCAGGCCGACGTCACGGCCATCGCCCGCGCGCTGACCGGCTGGGGCGTCGACTACTACGGCCAGACGGCGACCCCGCTCGAAGCCGTGTTCGTCCCCGGCTGGCACGACGACGGCCCCAAGACCATCTTCGGACGGACCGGCCGCTGGGGCTACGACGACGTGATCGACCTGGTGTTCGAGGAGCGGACGGACCAGGTCGCCGCCTGGATCGCGACCGTCCTCTACCGCGAGTTCGTCTACGACGTCCCCCACCTCGGCGTCGTGGCCGGGCTGGCCGACCGGCTCGTCGAGGCGGACTGGGAGCTGGCCCCGGTCGTCCGGACGCTGCTCCAGAGCGAGCACTTCTTCAGCGACGCGGCCCTGGGCGCCCGCGTCCGGAGCCCGCTGGAGCACCAGGTCGGGGTCCACCGCGAGATCGGGTACGCGCCCGACGCCGAGTTCCTCGGGGCCATCCAGTACACGATGGGGTTGGCCGGGCAGCGCCTGTTCGAGCCGCCGACCGTCGCCGGCTGGCCCGGCGGGCGGGCCTGGCTCGACACGAGCCGCCTGACGTCGCGCTGGCTCTACGACTCGTGGCTGATCTGGCAGCAGGAGACCTACCGCGGCCTGGCCGCCACGATGCCGGACCCGTGGGACGCCGCCCGCCTCGCGGCCGACCTCGCCGACGCGCTCCTGGGCGCGCCGCTCGACCCGGCCGAGGCGGAGGCGCTCGCGGCCGTCCTGCTCAACGGCATCCCGCCCTACGAGTGGAACCCGCTCGTGCCCGGCGCCGAGAGCCGGATCCGCCAGCTCGTCTCCCACCTTCTCCGCCTGCCGGAGCTCCAGCTCGCCTAGCCATGTGCACCACGCGCGCCATCGGCCTCGACCAGGCGGACCACGACCACGACCACGCCGCCTGGACGCGCCGCGACTTCCTGGCCCGCTCGGGCCTGGCCGCCGTCGGCGGCTCGATGCTGGCCGGGTCGACGCCGGTCCGCGCCCTCGCGCGGTCGCCGCTGGTCGAGGCGCTGCGGCTGGTCGAGACCGACCGCGTGCTGGTGCTCGTCCAGCTCCAGGGCGGCAACGACGGCCTCAACACCGTCGTCCCAGTCCGCAACGACGCCTACTACCGGGCCCGGCCGACGCTGTCGATCGCCCGCGCCGACGCGCTCGACCTGGGCGGCGACCGAGGACTGCACCCGTCGCTCGCGCCGATCCGCCCGATGTGGGACCGCGGTGACCTGGCCGTCGTCCAGGGCGTGGGCTACCCGGACCAGGACCTGTCGCACTTCCGGGGCACCGACGTCTGGCTCTCGGCCTCGCCCGCCGACGAGGTCTGGACGACGGGGCTGGGCCGGTCGCGTACTCGCCCGCGACTTCCCCGACTTCGACGACGACCCGCCCTCGGCCCCGCCGGCCGTCCAGATCGGGACGTCGGCGCCGCTGCTGTTCGAGGGGGGCCAGGCGGGCTACGGCATGGCGATGCTCGACGTCGACATCTTCCTGCGGCTGGCCGAAGGCGGCGACCCCTACCCCGTCGGCGACGCGCCGGCGTCGGGCTCGGGCGCCGAGCTCGGGTTCGTCCGGCGGATCGCCAACGACGCCTTCCGCTACCGCGACGCGATCGAGGCGGCCACGGCCGCCGGCCAGAACGCGGTCGCCTACCCCGACGCCGACCTCGGGCGCGAGTTGGCGGCCGTCGCGCGACTGATCAAAGGCCGGCTGGGCTCGCGCGTCTACCTCGTCTCGCTGGGCGGGTTCGACACGCACGCCGGCCAACTCGACGACCACGCCCGCTTGCTGGCCGAGCTCTCGGGCTCGCTCTCGGCGTTCTTCGCCGACCTGGAGGCGACCGACGACGACGAGCGGACGCTGGCGCTGACGTTCTCCGAGTTCGGCCGCCGCGTCGAGGAGAACGGGTCGGCCGGGACGGACCACGGCACCTCGGCCCCCTTATTCCTGGCGGGCCCGGCGGCCCGGGGCGGCATCGTCGGGCCCGACCCCGACCTGGACGCGCTCGACGACGCCGGCAACCTGACCCACGCCCACGACTTCCGCCAGGTCTACGCCTCGGTCATCGAGTCGTGGTTCGGGCTCGCCCCGGACGTGTCGGCGGCCGTGTTGGGCGGCACGTTCGACCCGCTCCCGGTCGTCGAGCGCCTGGACGTGGCCGCGACGCCCCGCTCGACGCCCGAGCCGCTCCGCCTCGACCCGCCCCGGCCGAACCCGCTGAGAGGGCGGGGCCGGATCTCGTTCGCGCTCGCCCAGTCGGGCGACGCCACGATCGACGTGTTCGACGTTCAGGGCCGCGTGGTCGCCCAGTTGGCCGCAGGCGCTCGGGCGGCCGGCCCGCACGCGGTCGACCTCGACGCGACCGGGTGGCCGGCCGGGACCTACCTCGTGCGCCTGAGCGCGGCCGGCGTGACGCGGACGGTCCCCGTCGCCGTCGTCCGCTGAGCCCGCCTCGGCGGCGCCGTCGAGGCGGGCGGGGTCGCGGGCTAGACCGGCCGGGCGCGGAGCGCGTCGCGGATCTCGGTCAGCAGCTCCTGGTCGGCCGTCAGCTCGGGGGCCTCGGCCGGCGTCTCCTCCTTCTTGAGCCGGTTGATCCACTGACGACCACGAAGATCGAGAACGCCACGATCAGGAACGTCACGATGGTGTTGAGGAGCGTGCCCCACTGGAGCACGACCGCGCCGGCCTCCTGGGCCGCCTGCGAGCGTCGCGTAGGGCGCCGGCGTGGCGCCCCTCCTTGAGGACGGTAAAGATGTTGCGAGAAGTCGACGCCGCCGATGAGCAGCCCGACGAGGGGCATGACGATGCCGTCGACGAGGGCCGTCACGATGGTCGCGAACGCGGCGCCGATGACCAGGCCGACGGCGAGGTCGATCACGTTGCCTTTGACGGCGAAGTCCTTGAACTCCTTCCACATGGATGGCGAGGGGTTGGTGGGTGACAGCGCCAAGCTATCAACGCCGGGGTGAGCAGGCGCTCAGCAACCCCTCGTAACGCAGCGAGCGCCCGCCCCGGCGATCGGAGCGGGCCTCGAGCGTGGCGCGCCTCGACGTGCGAGGGGCGGAGCGGACCTAGTCGCGGCGCCGGCCGCGACCGCGACCACCGCCACCGCCGTCGTCGTCGCGGCTGCCCCGCTCCTCGCGGCGCTTGTCCATCCTCCTTCTCCTCCTCGGTCGGCTCCGGCAGGAACGGCTTGCGGCTCACGCGGAGCTTG
This sequence comes from uncultured Bacteroidota bacterium, assembly GCA_963740235.1. Taxonomy (GTDB): domain Bacteria; phylum Bacteroidota; class Rhodothermia; order Rhodothermales; family Rubricoccaceae; genus Rubrivirga. Next base: position 110,170 of record CAVUDG010000005.1, on the reverse strand, counting down.
CCGCCGTCGCGGATCTCGATGAGCTGGACCTCCAGCTTGTCGCCGATCTGGCACTACGTCGGCCGGGTCGTTGACGTAGCCGTGGGCCATCTCCGAGACGTGGAGCATCGCCTCCTTGCCCGGCATGATCTCCAGGATCGCGCCGAACGGGAGGAGGTTCTTGACCGTCCCGGTGTACTTCTCGCCGACCTCGGGCTGCGTCACGATGCCGCGGATGATGTCGACGGCCGCGTAGGCCGCGTCCATGTCCGGTGCGGCGACGGTCACGTAGCCCTTGCCGTCCTTCTCGTCGATGTTGATCGACGCGCCGGTGTCGGCCTGGATGCCCTTGATGATCTTGCCGCCCGGCCCGATGATGGCGCCGATAAAGTCCTGGTCGATGACGACCTGGATCAGGCGCGGGGCGCTCGGCGAGATGTCCTCGCGGGCCTCGGACGACGTCTTGGCCATCTCGCCCAGGATGTGCTCGCGGCCGGCCTTGGCCTGCTCGAGCGCCTCGCGCATCGTCGACATGGCGAGCCCGTCGATCTTGATGTCCATCTGGCACGCCGTGATGCCGTCCGCGGTGCCACAGAGCTTGAAGTCCATGTCGCCGAGGTGGTCCTCGGTGCCGAGGATGTCGCTCAGGACGGCCACCTTGTCGCCGTCGGCGATCAGGCCCATCGCGATGCCCGCGACCGGCTTCGTCCAGCGGGACGCCGGCGGCCATCAGCGCCATCGAGCCGCCACAGACCGACGCCATCGACGACGAGCCGTTCGACTCGAGCACGTCCGAGATGATGCGGACCGTGTAGGGGAACTCCTCCTCCGCCGGCATCACCTTCGAGAGCGCGCGCTCGGCGAGCATGCCGTGGCCGATCTCGCGGCGCGACGGGCCGCGCAGGAACTTGGTCTCGCCGACCGAGAACGGCGGGAAGTTGTAGTGGAGGTAGAACCGCTTGTCCGTCTGGTCGAACAGCTGGTCGACGGCCTGGACGTCCCGGCCGGTGCCGAGCGTGACCATGACGAGCGTCTGCGTCTCGCCGCGCGTGAACACGGCCGAGCCGTGCACCTTGGGGAGGTAGTCGACCTCGGTCCAGATGTCGCGGATCTCGTCGGTCTTGCGACCGTCGAGGCGGCGGCCCTCGTCCAGGATCATCTCGCGCATCACGCGGGACTCGGCCGCCTTGAACGCCTCCTTGACGTCGCCGACGGTGAAGCCGCCGTCGATCTCGCCTGGCCTTGTCGTCGCCCTCGCCGAACAGCTTCGTGACGAGGTTGTCGCGGATCTCGCGGACGCCGCCGTAGAAGGCCTCCTTGGAGTAGTCCGAGCGCAGGTGCGCGTCGACGTCGTCCTTGATGTGGCCGTAGACCGTCTCGACGAGGCCCGCGTCGGGGGCGACGGTCGAGTACTCGAGCGGCTCCGGGGCGCCGTCCTGCTCGTCGCGCTTGCCGACGAACTCGGTGATGCCGGCGACGATCGTCTGGATGGCCTCGAAGCCGAACTCGAGCGCGGCGACCATGTCGTCCTCCGAGATCTCGTCCATCTCGCCCTCGACCATCGCGATCGCGTCGGCCTTGCCGGCGACGATCAGGTCGATGTCGGACTCGGCGCGCTCCGACGCGGTCGGGAAGAGGACGAACTCGCCGTCGACGCGGCCGACGCGGACGTGGGCCGTGGGGCCGTCGAACGGCGAGCCGCGAGAGGCGACAGCGCGGCCGACGAGCCGATGCCGGCGATGACGTCGGCGTCGATCTCCTCGTCGGCGGCGAGGACGTAGTTGAGGACCTGGACTTCGTTGCGGAAGCCGTCCGGGAAGAGCGGGCCGGATGGTCCGGTCGATGAGACGCGACGTCAGCGTCTCCTTGTCGGTCGGCCGGGCCTCGCGCTTGAAGAAGCCGCCGGGGAACGCGCCCGGCGCCGAGAACCGCTCGCGGTAGTCGACGGTGAGCGGGAAGAAGTGCTGGCCGTCGCGGACGTTCCGGTCGGTGACGGCCGTCGAGAGCACGACGGTGTCGCCGAGCGGGGTGACGACGGCGCCGTCGGCCTGCTTGGCGAGCTTGCCGGTCTCGAGCGTCAGCGTCTTGCCGCCGACCTCGATGGTCTGCGTGATAGCCTGGGGGGCTGCCATGTGGGGTGTGGGGTGTGGGCCGGTCTTGTTCGGGCCCTGTGTGAGTGGCTCGGGCCGCTGCGTCCGGGAATCCGTTCTCGCGGGCGCCGGCCGGCCTCGGGGCCGAGGCGGGCGCGGGCGAGAACCGATCGCCGAGCGACGGCCGTCGCGCGGGCGTCCGGGCCGGCGCCGCCAGGCGGCGGGCCGGACCGAAAAACGGCGGCGCCCCGCGAAGGGACGCCGCCGAGGGGGTTAGCGCCGGAGGCCGAGCTCCGCGATGATCGACGCGGTAGCGCTCGATGTTGGTCTCGCGGAGGTACGCGAGGAGCCGGCGGCGCTTGCCGACCATCTTGAGCAGGCCCAGGCGGGACGCGTGGTCCTTCCGGTGGGTCTTGAGGTGCTCGGTGAGGTCGTTGATGCGGGCGGTAAAGATGGCGATCTGGACTTCGGGCTTGCCCGTGTCCTGGCCGCTGGCACCGTGCTGCTGCGATGATGCTCTGCTTGTTGTCTTTCGTGATCATGGTCGATCCTCTGCCGATCTGCGATACGGGAGAAGACCGTCGCCCCGGTCGATCGGGGGTGGGGCGGACAGTCTGATGAGTGCGCTCGAAAGCGTCGCGCCTAAAGGTATCGAGGGCGCGCCGCGATCGGCCTCTGCGGTCTCTTCACCGGCCCCCTCCCGCCACCTCGGCCCGACCGCGAGCGTACCGAGGCGGGCCCAGCGGGCCGGGGTCATTCCAGGGCCGCCCGGGCCGCTCGGGCGTCGCGACCGAGCTGGGCGACGAGCGCCTCGACGCCGTCGAACCGCTGCTCGTCGCGGAGCCGCGCCACCACGTCGACGGCCAGCGTCTGGCCGTACAGGTCGCGCGTCGAGGTCGAACAGGTGGACCTCGATCGGTCCGGGCGCCGTCGGTCTCGAAGGTGGGGCGCCGGCCCACGTTCATCATGCCCGCCGCCTCGGGCCGTCGGCCAGGCGCGCGCGGACGGCGTAGACGCCGAGCGCCGGGACCAGCTTTCGCGGATCGCCCGGCCGGACGTTGGCCGTCGGGTACCCGATCGTGCGGCCCCGCTGGTCGCCTTGGACGACGGTCCCCGACGAGCCGGTACGGCCGGCCGAGCAGGAGCCCGGCCCGCTCGGCGTCGCCGGCCTCGAGCGAGCAGGCGGCGGACCTCGGTCGACGACACGGTCACGTCGTCCTCGATCTGCTCCGGGATCACGTCGACCGAGAACCCGCAGCCGGGCGCCCAGCCGCTCCAGCAGCGCGCGGTCGCCGCGCGCCTTCCGCCCGAAGCGGTGGTCGTAGCCGATCACGATCTCGCGCATCCCGACCGCGCCCAGCAGCACGTCGCGCACGTAGTCCTCCGGCTCCAGCAGCGACAGGTCGCGCGAGAACGGGACCACCACGAACCGCTCCACGCCCAGCGCCTCGAGCGCGTCGGCGCGCTCGTCGAGCGTCGTCAGGAGCGGGACCGGGCTGGCCCGTGCAGACCTCGCGCGGGTGCGGGTCGAACGTCACGACCGTCGGCACGCCGCCGACCTCGCGCGGCGCGCTCGACGAGGTACCGGACGATGGCCTGGTGGCCCAGGTGGACCCCGTCGAACGTCCCCGTCGTCACGACCGAGCGCGGGTCGCGCCGGATGGCGTCTCCGTACTCGCGCGTCATGCCGGCTGCCGGGCCGCCTCCACGAGCGCGTCCAGGCCGAACGCCTCGGCCGCCTGGAACGGGCCGATGGCCTCGCGCCGCAGCGCGACCAGGTGCCCGCCGACGCCCGAGCGCCTGCCCCAGGTCGTGGGCGAGCGACCGGACGTAGGTCCCCTTCGAGCACTCGACGCGGACGTCGACGTCGTCGCCGCGCCGGTCGGTGCACGTCGAACGCGTAGACGGTCGTCGGGCGGGGCTCGATCTCGACGGTCTCGCCGCGCCGGGCCTTCTTGTACAGCCGCTCCCCGCCCCTCTTGATGGCCGAGTAGATCGGGGGCCGCTGCAGGATCTCGCCCCGGAAGCCGGCGCAGCGCCGCCTCGACGGCGTCGTCGGTGACGCCGGACGCGTCGACGTCGGTCTCGATCGTCGTCTCGGCGTCGTAGCTCGTCGTCGTCTGGCCGAGGCGGACCGTCCCGGTGTAGACCTTGGGCAGCCCCATGAACCGGTCCTGCTGGCGCGTCGCCTCGCGCCCGACGAGCACGATCAGCAGGCCCGTCGCCATCGGGTCGAGCGTGCCGGCGTGGCCCACCTTCTTGACGCCGAGCGCCCAGCGGACCTTCTTGACGACGCCGAACGACGTGATCCCGCCCGGCTTGTCGACCAGGAACGCCCCGGACGCGACCGGCCGCGTGATCGGCTCGCTCGACGTGACGATCCGCAGGTCAGCCGACACGCCTAGTAGTCGCCGCGCGACGGCGCCTCGTCGTCCGCCTCGGGCGTCTCGGTCGTTGCCGCGGTCGGCGGCGATCTGGGCGAAGATGTCGTCCATCCGCTCGCGGCGCTGGGCGCCCTCGTCCAGGAAGAACTTGATCTCCGGCATCCGCTTGAGCTGGTGCCGGATCCGCTGCGAGAGCGCGTGGCGGATCTCGGTCGACTGGGCGTCGAGCCGGGCCAGCGCCGTCTTGCGCTGCAGGTCGTCGGCGCCCAGGACGGACACGTCGACGTAGGCCATGCCCAGGTCGTCCGTCATGCGGACGCCCGTCACGGTGATCAGCGACTGGCTGGCCTCGCCGAAGTCCGTCGTCAGGAGGTCGGCGACCTCCCGCTGGATCATGCGGCCGACGCGCTCGGTGCGAATGCTCATGGGGACAGGGTGGGGATGCGGCACGGGGCGAGGGGCGAAGCAGCCTCGTGCCCCTTGCCCCCTGCCCCGCGCCCTTTAGACGACCAGCGTCCGCTTCTCCTCGCTCACGATGTAGGTCTCGAACTGGTCGCCGACCTTGATGTCGTTGTAGTTCTTGACCGTCACACCGCACTCGTAGCCGGCGGCGACGTCCTTGACGTCCTCCTTGAAGCGGCGGAGCGTGTCGATCTCGCCCTTGAAGATGACCACGCCGTCGCGGACGATCCGGAGCTTGTCGTCGCGCGACACCTTGCCCTCGACCACGTACGAGCCGGCGATCGTGCCGACGCGCGGGGCGCGGAAGGTCTCGCGGACCTCGATGGTCGAGGTGACCGTCTCCTTCTCCTCGGGCTCCAACAGCCCTTCGAGCGCGTCGCGGACGTCCTCGATGGCGTCGTAGATGACGGAGTAGAGCTGGATGTCGATCTCCTCGCGCTCGGCCATGGCGCGGACGCCGGCGACGGGGCGGACCTGGAAGCCGAGGATGATCGCGTCCGAGGCGACGGCCAGCATCACGTCCGACTCGGTGATCGCGCCGACGCCCGAGTGGACGATCTGGACGGCGACCTCGTCGTTCGACAGCTTCAAGAGCGAGTCGCTCAGCGCCTCGACCGAGCCGCCCACGTCGCCCTTGACGACGATGTTGAGGTTGGTGATCTCGCCCAGCGCCATCCGGCGGCTGAGGTCGGCGAGCGTCACGTGGCGGCGCTGGTGCAGCGTCTGCTCGCGGATGAGCTGCATCCGCTTGGACGCGATCTCGCGGGCCTGCCGCTCGTCCTCCAGCACGACCAGGCGGTCGCCCACGTCGGGCGCCGCGCTCAGGCCGAGGACCTGGACCGGCGTCGCCGGGCCGGCCACCTTGACGCGCTCGTCGCGCTCGTTGAACATCGCCCGGACGCGGCCCGACGTGAGGCCGACGACGTAGGCGTCGCCCTCCTCTAGCGTCCCGTTCTCGACGAGCACGGTCGCGACCACGCCGCGGCCCTTGTCGAGGCGCGCCTCCACGACCGTCCCGACGCCGTAGCGGTCCGGGTTGGCCGTCAGCTCCAGCAGGTCGGCCTCGAGCTGGACCTTCTCCAGGAGCGAGTCGACGTTGGTGCCGACCTGGGCCGAGATCAGCTCGCACTGGACGGAGCCGCCGTACTGCTCGACCTGGACGCCCTGCTCGGCGAGCTGGGCCATGATCTTGTCCGGGTTGGCCGTCTCGCGGTCCATCTTGTTGATCGCGATCACCATCGGCACCTCGGCGGCGCGGCTGTGGTTGATGGCCTCGATGGTCTGGGGCATCACCGCGTCGTCGGCGGCGACGACGACGATGACCAGGTCGGTGACCTGGGCGCCGCGGGCACGCATGGCCGTGAACGCCTCGTGGCCCGGCGTGTCCAGGAAGGTGATCTTCCGGTCGTCGTCGGTCGTGATCTGGTAGGCGCCGATGTGCTGCGTGATGCCGCCGGCCTCGCCGGCGACGACGTTGGCGCGCCGGATGTAGTCGAGCAGCGACGTCTTGCCGTGGTCGACGTGGCCCATGATGGTCACGATCGGCGGGCGCGTGACCAGGTCCTCCTCGGCGTCCTCGGTCTCCAGGTCGAACTCCTCCTCGATGTCGTCCATGAACTCGACCTCGAAGTCGAACTCGTCGGCCAGGAGCGTGATCGCGTCGGCGTCCAGGCGCTGGTTGATGGAGACCATCATGCCCAGCCCGAACCCCTTCGAGATCACCTCGGTCACGGGCACGTTCATCGCCTCGGCGAGGTCGCCGGTCGAGATGAACTCCATGACGCGCAGGACGGAGGCGGCCTCCATCATCTCCTGGTCGCGGGCCTCGCGGATCGCGGCGCGCTCGTCGCGGCGGGCGCGGCGGCGCTTCTGGCGCGTCCGCTTGGTCCCGCTCCCGGACGCCTTCTGCAACGTCTCGGAGACGTTCTTCTGGACCTCCTCCTGGTCGACGGACCGCTTGCCCTTCTTGGCCTTGGTCGTCTTGGTGCGGGTCGGCTTGCCGCCGTCGGCGGCGCCCGGGGCCGGGGGGGCCGAGGCGGGCTCGTCGTTGTTCCGCTTGCGCTTGCGGCGGCGGCCGGTCTCCAGGCCCGAGATGTCGATCTTGCCCAGCACCTTGGTGCCGGTCAGGCCGTAGCGGTTGGCGCGGACCACGCCGCCGTCGTCGGTGGCCGGCTTGGGCGCGTCGACGTCCAGTTCGCCCTGGACGACGGGGTCGGCGGGCCCGGCCACCGCGTCCGTCGCCTCGGCGACGGGCTCGGACGCTTCGGCGACCGGCTCCGCAGCCGGCTCCGCCTCAGCGACGGGCTCCGGGGTCTTGACCGGCTCGGGCGTCGGGGTCTCGGTGACCGGAGCGGTTGTCTCGGCGACCGGCTCAGAGGTCTCCGCGACAGGGGCTCCGGTCGCGGGCACCGAGGCGGGCTCGGCCGGGGTCTCCGCGACGGGCTCGGCCGTCGGCTCGGCCGTCTTGATGACGGGCGCCGCCGGGGCCACGGGCTCTCCGTCGGGCTCGGGCGTCTCGATGACGGGCGTCGCCGGAGCCACAGGCTCCTCAGCAGGCGCCTCGACGGGAGCCGCCGCTGGGGCCTCGGCCGCAGCGGCCTCCTCGGCGTCGGCCGCCGCGATCTGCTGGCGCCGCTCGCGGACGCGGGCCTTGGCGTCGGCGTCGTCGGAGTAGGCTTCGACCAGGGCGTCGTACATCTCCGGCGACAGGCGGCCGTTGGGGTCGCCAGCCGCCAGCTTGTCGTCGAGCTCGAAGCCACGCTCGGTCAGCGCCGACACAATCGTGGCGGTCGCGAGGTTGAGCTCGCTGGAGGCCTTGAAGAGCTGGACGCGCTTCGGCTGGTCGGAGCGTCGCTTGCGCGGGGTGGGCATGCGGTGGGGCGTGGGGAGAAACGGCGGAGCCGTCGGAAAGCTAGGGCGCCGAGCGTCGGGCTCGACTAAGCGGAGGGCGCGGGGGTGGGCTCGCCCGCCTCGGTCGTGTCGTCGGGGGCCTCCGGCGTGTCGTCGGGGGCGTCGGTCGTCGAGCGGCGGCCTCGTCGGACGGGGCCTCGTCGGACGGGGCCTCGGTGAAGGTCTCCGCATCGGGGTCGGCCACCGACGCGTCGGCAGCGTCGGGCGAGGCGTCCCCGTCGGCGAGGACCTCCGCGTCGCTGGCGGCGTCGGTCGACGCCATCAGGTCGGCCGACAGGGTGGCCGTGTCGAGCGGCTTCCCGTCGACGGTCGCCTCGGGGTCGCGCTCGAACTCGGCCTCCATGAGCCAGGTGATCTTCTGGGCCTGCTCGTCGCTCAGGCCCGTCCGGCGGGCCAGCTCGGACGGCTGGAGCTCGAGGACGGCCTTGGCCGTGTCGCACCCGATGTCCTTGAGCTGCTTGATGATCTCGGCCGGGATGACGTCCTCGAACTCGTCGATGTCGACGTCCTCCTCGTCCGACTTGATGTCGCGGTAGACGTCGAGCTCGTAGCCGGTCAGCATCGACGCCAGCCGGATGTTCTGGCCGCCGCGGCCGATCGCCATCGAGACCTCGTCGGCCGGGACCGTGACGCGGGCGCGCGGCGGCTTGAGGTCCTCGTTGAGCTCGACCGCGATCGGCTTGGCCGGGGCCAGCGACCGCTTGATAAAGTCGATCGTGTTGTCGGTCCAGGGGACCACGTCGATGTTCTCGCCGCCCAGCTCGCGGACGACCGCGTGGATCCGCGAGCCCTTGACGCCGACGCACGCACCGACGGGGTCGACCCGGTCGTCGTGGCTGATGACGGCCATCTTGGCCCGCTCGCCGGGCAGCCGGACGATCTTCTTGATCTCGATGATGCCGTCGTAGATCTCCGGCACCTCGAGCTCGAACAGGCGCTCGATAAAGACCGGCGCCACGCGGCTGATGATGACCTGGGGCGACGAGCCCGCGTCGCGGTCGACGTCGAGCACGACGGCCCGCAGCATGTCGCCCTTGCGGTACCGGTCCTTCTGGATCTGCTCCGGGCGCGGCAGCACGAGCTCCGTCTTGTTGTGGAGCACGAGCACCTCGCGGCGCCGCGTCTGGTAGATCTCGCCGACGACGATCTCGTCGATCAGCTCGGAGTACTCGCGGTGGATGTTCTCCTTCTCGATGTCGCGGATCCGCTGGCGGAACGTCTGGAGCGCGGCCTGGACGGCGCGGCGGCCGAAGTCCTCGATGTGGATCTGGACCGCCACCTGGTCCTCGATGTCGTACTCCTCGTCGATGGCGACGGCGTCGGCGTACTCGATCTGCAAGACCGGGTCCTCCAGGTCGTAGTCCTCCACCACCTCCCGCACGTGCAGGATCTGGTAGTCCCCGTTGTCGGGGTTGAACACGATCTGGAACGCCTCGGGGTCGTCGGCCCCGTAGCGCTTCTTGATCATCGCGCGGAACACGTCCTCGATGATGACCTGGAGCGTGTCGCGGTCGATCTCCTTCTCGCGCGCGATCTCGGCGAAGGAAGAAACGAGGACGGTGCTTTGCATAGGTCGGGCGTGGATCGGGGGCGGGGCGCTACCAGGGTAGCGTCACGCGGGCCTCACGGATGGAATCGAAAGGGATGGGCGCCGTCTCGCCGTCGAGGACCAGGGCCTGATCGTCGACGGAGACCAACTCGCCCTGGACGGTCACCAGCTCGCCCTCGGCCCGCTCGACCGACAGCGCGAGCGTCCGGCCGACGTGGCGGGCGTACTGGCGAACGTCGACGAGGGGCCGCTCGGCGCCGGGCGTCGAGACGTCGAGCCGGTAGGTCCCCTTGACCACGTCCTCGGTGTCGAGCAGGAACCCCAGCGACCGGCTAAGCGCCGTCAGGTCGTCGGAGCCGGCCCCGGCCTCGGAGTCGACGAACACCTCGACCACGCGGCTGCCCTGGAACCCACGGACCTCCACGCCGACCACGAACAGGTCGGCGTCGGCGGCGGCCTCAACGGCGAGCGCTTCGATGCGGTCGGCGAAGGCGGAGGTGGCGGGGGGCGGGGTGGGCACGAAAACCGGGGCGGGGGGAGACGGAAAACGCCCGTTCGGCGGAACGGGCGTCGCTCGGGCGGTCGGACGGGGGTGAGACCCGGGCGAGGCGCCAAAAACAACGGGAAGCAGGCGGCCCGCTTCCCTTCGCACGCTCCGCGAAGGAGCAACCGGAAGGTACGGCGGGGGGTCCGGCGTCGCAATCCATCCAACCCCCCCGTGCCCCCTCAGATCCGCCTTTCTGTGTGCATAATGCGTTATGTCCCGCCCGCACCGGGGCCGCGCGCCGTTCGGGCTCGGCCGCCGGGACTGGGCCGGCCCGCCTCGGCGGCCCGCCCCGGCGGCCCGCCCCGGCGGCCCGCCCCGGCGGCCCGCCCGAGGCGGACCGGACTGGGTCAGGCGTCGCCGCCGACGAACACCGTGTCGTGCCGCTGGGCCGGGTCCGTCTCGGGGAAGTCGGCCATGGCGTGGAGCCCGCGGCTCTCGTGGCGTCGCTGGGCGCACGACACGACCAGGTGCGCGATGGCCGCCAGGTTGCGCAGCTCGCACAGCTCGGCCGACAGCCGCGTCCGCTGGTAGAACTCCTCCGTCTCCTGGTGGATCAGGTCCACGCGCCGCGCGGCTCGGGCCAGCCGGTGCTGGCTCCGGACGATCCCGACGTAGCTCTGCATGACCCGGCGGAGCTCCTCGCGGTTGTGCGACACCAGGATCCACTCGCTCGGGTTCTCGACGTTCGACTCGTCCCAGTCCGGGATCCGCTCTTGCCAGTCGCGCCCGGCCACGAACGCCGCGGCCGGCTCGACGGCGTTGTGGGCGTAGACGAGCGCCTCCAGGATCGAGTTGGAGGCCAGCCGGTTGGCCCCGTGCAGGCCCGAGCACGTCACCTCGCCGCACGCGAACAGCCCGGCGATCGACGTCCGCCCGGCCGCGTCGACGACGACGCCGCCGCACGTGTAGTGCGCCGCCGGGACGACCGGGATCGGCCCGGCCGTCATGTCGAGGCCGTGGCGGAGCAGGGTCTCCTGGATGTTGGGGAAGTGGCGGAGGACCGCCTCGGCCGGCTTGTGGGAGATGTCGAGCCAGACGTGGTCGTCGCCGCGCTTCTTCATCTGGTCGTCGATGGCCCGGGCGACGATGTCGCGGGGGGCCAGCTCCTCCCGGCTGTCGTAGGCCGGCATGAACCGCTCGCCGGCCAGGTTCGTCAGGAGCCCACCGTCGCCCCGGACGGCCTCGGTGATGAGGAAGCTCCGCCCGCCGAAGTCGGCCCCGGGGAGGTACAGGCTCGTCGGGTGGAACTGGATGAACTCCATGTTGGCCACGGCGGCGCGGGCCCGGTAGGCCATCGCGATCCCGTCGCCGGTCGCGACCGTCGGGTTCGTGGTGTGCTGGTAGACCTGGCCGGCCCCGCCGGCCGCCAGCAGCGTCGCCCGGGCCAGGACGGTGTGGACGGTCCCGGTCTGGCTGTCGAGCACGTAGGCCCCGAAGCACGAGCCGCCGCCGGCCTCGACGTCCTCGCCGAGCTGGTGCTCGGTGAGCAGGTTGACCGCGTAGTGGTACTCCAGGACCGTGACGGCCGGGCTCCGGCGGACCGCCGCCAAGAGCGCCCGCTCGACCTCACGGCCGGTCATGTCCTCGGCGTGGACGATCCGGTCGGCCGAGTGCCCCCCCTCCCGCCCCAGGTGGAGCTCGCCCTCGGGGTCCCGGTCGAACTGGGCGCCCAGGTCGATCAGGTCGCGGATCCGCTCGGGCCCCTCGGTCACCACCATCCGCACGACGTCCTCGTGGCACAGCCCGGCCCCGGCGACGAGCGTGTCCTGGACGTGGGCCTCGACGCCGTCCTCGGGGTCCATGACGGCCGCGATGCCGCCCTGGGCGTAGTTCGTGTTCGACTCGGCCGACTCCTTCTTGGTGACCACGCAGACCGTCCCGTGCTCGGCCGCGCGGAGCGCGAAGGACAGCCCGGCGACGCCGGAGCCGATGACGAGGAAGTCGTAGCGCGCGCGCATCCGCCTGGGGTGGTTTCGGAGAGGTTAACCCCGCCGACCGCCCGGGGTCCCCACCGGCCGAGGTCCCCCGTCGCGCGCCCGAGGCTGGGCGGACGCCGTGCTACTCGGCCGCCGCGACGCAGCGGCCGGCTTCGTATCGGACCGTCGGCGCCAGCGTCACGTCGCAGGTCGACCCCAGGCCGAGGCGGGCGTTGGCGGCCCGGTCGAGCGCCACCAGCCGGCGCCCGATGCTCAGGATCTCGGCGGCCGACGACGACGACCCGCCGTACACGCGGTACGCCACGGGTCCCCCACAGGCCTTCTCCCCGACCGGCAGCAGCGTGCACGACGAGGCGTCCCGGGCCTCGGCCCGGCCGATGAGCGCGTCGAGGCGGGCGAGCAGCTCGCGCCGCTCGTCCTGATACGCGCCGAGGTCGGTCACGTCCACGTCCGGGAGGTTCTCGTAGACCGACGCCGTGGCCGGGTCGACGACGTCGCCGGCCGAGTCGCAGCCAGAGACGACGAGTACGAGGGCGAGCGGGAGAAACAGAGCTGAGAGGCGGAGCATGGGGGTGAGGGCGGAGCGGCACAAGCTGGCGCCGTTCGCGCCCGGGCACAAGGGCCAATCGCACGGACGGCCCCGACCCGGCGCGGTAGGGCTACTGGGCCAGCACGCACCGCCCATCGCGCAGGGCCGGCGCCGGGGCTGTCCGCATCTCGCACGTCGACGCCAACTCGAACTGGGCCGTCGCCTGGCGGTCCAGCTCACCGACGCGGCCGGCCAGGCCGAGCACGTCGGGCACGCTCGCCGTCTCGGTCGACATCACGACGAACCCCACGGGCCCGCCGCACGCTTTCTCCCCGACCGAGAGCACCTGGCAGGCGACGACCGCGCCCGCTGTCGGCTCGCCGATGGCGGCGGCCAGCGCGTCGACGGCCGCCTGGCGCTGGGCCTGGTAGTCGGTGAGCGACGCGAACGGGCCGGCCGGCGGCGCGACGGGCTCCACACGCTCGACCGGCCCCGTCTCCTCGACCGGCTCGGGCGCCGGGACGGGCTCCGGGTCCGCCGGCCTCGGGGGCGCGGTGCAGCCGGCCGCGACGGCGGCCGCGAGCAGGAGGGCGCGGCCGGTCACGAGTCGTGGCCGACCTCGCGGCCGGTCTCCTGCAGCAGGTACGCCTTGATGAACGCCTCCAGGTCCCCGTCCATGACCGCCTGGACGTCGCCGACCTTGACCTCGGTCCGGTGGTCGTTGACGAGGGTGTACGGCTGGAACACGTAGCTCCGGATCTGGCTGCCCCACTCGATCTTCTTCTTGCCGGCCTCCTCGGCGTCCTTGGCCGCCTCGCGGATGGCCTGCTCGAGCGCGTAGATCCGCGACTTGAGCATCTGCATGGCCCGGTCGCGGTTCTGGAGCTGGCTCCGCTGCTCGGTCGACTCGGCCGTGACCCGCTCGGGCGTCCCGTCCGAGAGCGTGCCCGTCCAGATGTAGCGGGCGCCGGTCTCGACCTTGTTCACGTTCTGGCCCCCCTTGCCGCCCGACCGGAACGTCTGGAGCTCGAGGTCGGCCGGGTTGAGGTCGACCTCGATGGCGTCGTCGATCTCGGGGTAGACGAACACGCTCGCGAACGACGTCTGGCGCTTGTCGGCCGACCCGAACGGGCTGATCCGGACGAGGCGGTGGACGCCGCTCTCGGCCCGGAGGTAGCCGTAGGCCCAGCGCCCGTCGACCCGGAGCGAGGCGCTCTTGATGCCGGCCTCCTCGCCCTCCTGGTACTCCAGGAGCGTCGGGCTGTACCCGTTCCGCTCGGCGTAGCGTGTGTACATCCGGAGCAGCATGTCGGCCCAGTCCTGGGCGTCGGTCCCGCCGGCCCCGCTGTTGATGGTCAGGATGGCCGTCCGGTGGTCGTCGGGCCCGGCCAGCATCCCGCGCAGTTCGAGCGCGTCGAGGGCCGTGACCAGCGCGGCCTCCTCGCGGTCGATCTCGGCGCCCAGGTCGGCGTCGTCGGCCTCGGCCTGCATCTCCTTGAGCGTCTCGACGTCGTCGCGGCGGCTCGTGACGGCGTCGAACGCCTCGACCCAGTCGGTCTCGGCCGAGATCTCCTGCTCGGTCGCCGCGGCGGCCTCGGGGTCGTCCCAGTAGCCGGGCTGGAGCCGCTTCTCCTGGAGCACGGCCAGCCGCTCGCGGCGGCCGTCGACGTCGAGGTAGCGGCCGAGGGTGTCGACGCGGGCGGAGAGGTCGGACATGGGGGGCGGGGAGAAGCCCGAAGCTACCGCCGCCGGGTAGGCCCGCTGGCCGCCCGAGGCGGAGTCAGAGGCGGACGCCGACGTAGAACCGAGACGATCCGCCTCCGAAGCGGACGCGCGTCCGGCTCTCGTCGGGGCCGAGCGGGACCGGCTGGCCGTCCACCGCGACCGTGCCCCCGCGCACTCGGCGGGCGCCCAGGCCGAGGAAGCCGGCGGAGAACCCGACCCGCAGCGGGTCCGCCACGCGCGCCTCCATCCGCCCCGTGAGCGCGACGCCCACGCCCACGGTCCGCCGCCCGCCCCGGTCGATGACGGGCTCGAACCCGGCTCGGTAGCCGGTGACGACGTCGCTGGTCTGGCGCTGGTAGTAGACCTCGACCCCCTGGCCCACCGACAGCCACCGGGCCACCGGGCGCTCCCGCTCGAGGGCGGCCGACGCCGTGAACCCCCGGCCGCCGGACGAGACGAACGGGTTGGACCGCGTGCTGGGGTCGGCGTCCTCGAACACGGCCCGGTCGACCTCGACGCCGACCGCGACCCGGTCGGCGACGTAGGCGCGGGCGCCACCGCCAACGGGCCAGAAGCCTCCGTTGAGGCTGAGCGTGACGTCGCCCGAGCGACCGACGACGGCCGGGGGGGCGGGCGCGGCGTCCTGGGCCTGGGCGGAGGACGCGGCCAGCAGGGCGGCGAAGAGGAAGCGGCGCATGGGCGAGACGGTGTGCGGACCGTGTGCGGGCGCCACAGGATACGCCCGCCTCGGTCGAGCCGCGGAGATACCGGGGTGGCCCTCGCCAGCCCCGAGGCGGGCCGAGTCTGTCGCGGACCTGTTTCGCACAGCGTGACAGCGGAGGTGGCAGCCTGGACGGGCCATGTTGAGTCTCCCCTCTCCCCACCTCCCCATGACCACGACCGCGCTCGCGCCCCTGGTCGCCGGCCCGCCCGTGCCGCTCCCGCTCTTCCTGGACCGGTGCCCGGCCGGCTTCCCCTCGCCCGCCTCGGACTACGTCGAGCGGGCGCTCGACCTCAACGAGTTCGTCGTGACCGACCCCGCGGCGACCTACTTCGTCTGGGCCGAGGGGCGGTCCGAGGTCCGGGCCGGCATCTGGTCCGGCGACCTGCTGGTGATCAACGCCGCGCTGGAGCCCGACGACGGCGACATCGTGGTCGCGTTCGTGGGCGGCGAGAACACGGTCAAGCGGTTCCGGCGCCAGGGCCGCCGGGTGTGGCTCGCCCCGGACCCGCTCCCCGAGGAGGCCCACGGCTACGCCGAGATCCACTTCGGCGACGGCGAGGAGATGGTCGTGTGCGGCGTCGTCACCCACGTCGTCCGCGCGCTGCGCCGCCAGTCGTGAGCGGCGAGCGGCGCCGGCTGGTCGCCTTGGTCGACTGCTCGGCGTTCTACTGCTCGTGCGAGCGGCTTTTCCGGCCCGAGCTGCGGGACCGGCCCGTCGTGGTGCTCTCCAACAACGACGGGTGCGTGATCGCGCGGACCACCGAGGCCAAGGCCCTGGGCGTCCCGATGGGCGCGCCGTTCTTCCAGATCCGCGACCAGCTCGCGGCCGACGGCGTGACCGTGTTCAGCTCGAACTACGCGCTCTACCACGACCTGTCGTCGCGCGTGCTCCAGGTGCTGGAGCGGTTCTCGCCCCACGTCGAGCGCTACTCCATCGACGAGGCGTTCCTGAGTCTCGACGCCGACCCGCGGGCCGTCGAGGCCGAGCGAGGGCGGCTGGCGGCGCTGGCGGCCGAGATCCGCCGGGCCGTCTGGGCGGCCACCCGGATCCCGGTCCGCGTGAGCATCGCCGAGACCAAGACGTTGGCCAAGGCGGCCAGCGAGCACGCGCGGACGCGGCCCAGCCAGGCCGCGTGCCTGTGGAAGCACCCCGACCGCGACGCGATCCTGGCGCGGCTCCCGGTCGAGGACGTGTGGGGCGTCGGGCCCCGCTGGGCCCGGCGGCTCCGGAGCGACGGGGCGACGACGGCGGCCGGGCTGGCGGCCTTGCCCGACGTCCACCTCCGGCGCCACTACAACGTGGTGCTGCTGCGGACGGCGATGGAGCTGCGCGGCGTCTCGTGCCTGCCGCTCGACCGGTGCCCCCCACCTCGGCGCTCGCTCGTGCGGAGCCGGATGTTCGGGCGGCGCCTGACCGACCCGGCCGTGATCGCGCAGGCGGTGAGCCTGCACGCCTCGACCGCCGCCGAGCAACTCCGGCGCCAGTCGCTGGTGGCCGGCGTCGTCGAGGTGTCGGTCACGACCGGCCGGCACCAGCGGCCGGCCTGGCACGGCCGCGCGATGGTCGCCCTCCCCCACCCGACTCAGGACACGTTGGCGCTCGTGACCGCGGCCCGCGCGCTCGTCGCCGGGTGCGTCCGGCAGGCGTCGCCGTCGGGCGAGCCGTACCGCTACGCCAAGGCCGGCGTGATGCTGACCGGGATCGAGCCCGCGGGACAGCGCCAGGCCGACCTGTTCGGGCTCGGCGTCCGCGAGCGGCCGGCGCTGATGGAGGCGATGGACCGGATCACGGCCCGGTTCGGGGCGGGCGCCGTCGTCGTCGCCGCCCAGGGCACGCCCGACGACGTCCGCGCGGTCCTGGCCGGCGTGCCGGGCGCGGCCTGGGGCATGAGGCGCGAGCACCTGTCGCCGCGCTACACGACCGGCTGGTCGGACTTGCCCCGCGCCTCGGTCTCGCCCGCCGAGTAAGCCCGCCTCGGGCCCGAGGCGGTCGGAGTCGAGGCGTCAGCCTTGGCCGCGGACCTTCTCGGCGAAGCGGGCGATCCGGCGCGTGGCCTCCTCGACCTGGTCGAGCGCCGTCGCGTACGAGCACCGGAGGTAGCCCTCGCCGCTCGGGCCGAACGCGCTGCCCGGCACGCACGCCACGTGCTCCTCCTGCAAGAGCCGCTGGGCGAAGTCCTCCGACGACAGGCCCGTGGACGTGATGTCGGGGAAGGCGTAGAAGGCGCCCTCGGGCTCGAACGTGGGCAGGCCGGCCGCGTTCAGGCCGTCCACGATCACGCGACGGCGGTCGTCGTAGGCCTGGCGCATCCGCTCGACGTCGGGCTGGGCGTCGCGGATGCCGGCGAGCGCCCCGATCTGGGCCAGCGTCGGCGCGCTCATCACGATGTACTGGTGCGCCTTGTACATCTGGTCCATGATCGGCCGGGGCGCGCACGCGTAGCCGATCCGCCAGCCCGTCATGGCGTACCCCTTCGAGAACCCGCCGATCAGGACGGTCCGCTCGTACATCCCCTCGACGGTCGGCACGGAGACGTGGCCGCGCTCGAAGGCGTCGCCGTAGACGAGCCGGTCGTAGATCTCGTCGGACAGCACGAACAGGTCGTGCTCCACGACCACCTCGGCGATCTCCTCGAGGGTGTCGCGGCGCAGGACGGCGCCCGTCGGGTTGTTGGGGTAGCCCAGGAAGAGCAGCTTGGTCTTGTCGGTGATCCGGCTGCGGATGTCGTCGGCCGTGACCTGGAAGTCGTTCTCGGCGCGCGTGGGGACCCAGACGACCGTCGCGCCGCAGAACTCGGCGATGGGCCCGTAGCTCACGAAGCACGGCTCGGGGATCAGCACCTCGTCGCCCGGCCCCACCAGCGTCAGCATGGCGATCGTCATGGCCTCGGACGCGCCGACGGTCACGATCACCTCGTCCTTGTCGGCGTAGGTCAGCCCGTAGAGCCGGTCCATCTCGTCGGCGATCGCGACCCGGAGGTCGGCCAGGCCGAGGTTGGCGGTGTAGCCGGTCCGGCCCGCGTCCAGGCCGGCGTGCGCCGCGTCCAAGATGGGCTGGGGCGAGACGAAGTCGGGCTCGCCGATGCCGAGCGAGATCACGTCGTCCATGGTGGCGGCGATCTCGAAGAAGCGGCGGATGCCGGAGGGCGGAACCGAGCGGATGCGCTCGGACAGGCGGCCGGCCAGGCGCTCGGCGGTGGATTCGGTGGCGACGGGCATCGGAAGGTCGGGTGAGGCGTACCGAAGGTACCCCGCCCCCCCCCGTTCGGCTCGCCCGGCATGACGCCGACCTCATTCCCCAGACTCCTGCGGACGGCCGCGTGGCTGATCCCGCTGGGCGTGCTCGGGCTCGTCGGCGCGACGCTGCTGACGACCGACTTCCACTTTCTCCGCGAGATCGGCCGGGTCTCGCCCCAGGCGGTCGGGCTGACGGTCGGGCTCGCGCTGCTCCCCTGGGTGACCCAGGCCCTGCGGATCGGGATCTGGACGCGGTTCGTGGGGACCCCGGTCCCGTTCGTGGGCGGGCTCCGGATCGCGGCCGGCGGCGTGCTGGGGTCGGCGGTCACGCCCACGGCCGTCGGGGGGGGACCATCCGGTGGGCGCTCGCGACGCGCTGGGGCGTCACGCCGGGCCAGGCGGCGTCGCTGCTGGCCGTCGAGGCCGTCGAGGACCTGGTGTTCTTCGCCGTCGCGCTCCCGGTCGCCGCAGCCTGGTCGACGGCCGACGAGGCCGGCTCGCTCCGGCGCGCCGTCGGGTCGCCCGCGCCCGCCCTCGACGATCCGGTCTGGGCCACCCTCGCCGTCGTCGCGGTCGCCGCCGGGCTCGCGGCCGGGCTCGGACGGCTCGCGCTCCGGGGCCGACTGGGCCACGGCGCCCACCGCCGAGCCCTGCGCGCGGCCGCCCGCGTGCGCCGGCCCGCCCGTCGCGCCCTGACCGACGTCCGCCGGGTGGTCGGGCTGGTCGCCCGGCGGGGCAAGCGGTGGTTCGCCCTGTCGCTGTCGCTGACCGCCGTCCAGTGGATCGCGCGCTACTCGGTCGCCACGGCCGTGATCGCCTTGCTGGGCGGCCCGCTCCGCCCGTTCCTGTTCTGGACCCTCAGCTGGATGACGTATGCCGTCTCGTCGGCCGTCCCGACGCCGGGCGCGGCCGGGGCCGCCGAGGCCACGTTCTTCGTGCTCCACGCGCCGTTCGTGTCGGCCGAGCGGCTGGTCGTGGTCACGGCCGCCTGGCGCCTCCTGATGTTCTACGTGCCCGCCGTGGTCGCCGTCGCCGCGTTCCCGACCCTGGGCGTGCTCGAGCGCCGCGCTCGGGCCCGGCGGCGGCCGTCGCCCCGGCCCGCCTCGGCGGTCGTGCCGGCAGAGCGAACCCGGCCCGAGGCCGTTGCGAGCCCGTGAGGCGCCCCTCCGCCCCGGCGGACTCCACCGAACCGCCACACGGTCGTCCCTAGCTTCCGGCATTCCCCTACAGCCTTCCCGATGCCCGACACGTCCGTCTTCCAGAACTACATCAACGGCCAGTGGGTCGACGCCGCCAGCGGCGAGACCTTCGAGAGCCGCAACCCGGCCCGGCAGTCCGACGTGATCGGCGCGTTCCCCAAGAGCGGCGCCGACGACGTCGCGGCGGCGGTCGAGGCGGCCAAGGGGGCGTTCGACGCCTGGCGCCTGATGCCGGCCCCCAAGCGCGGCGAGATCCTGAAGCGCGTCGGCGACTTGATGACCGAGCGCAAGAGCGAGATCGCACGCGCCATGACGCGCGAGATGGGCAAGCCGTTCTTCGAGACCAAGGGCGACGTCCAGGAGGCCATCGACACGGCCTACTACGCCATGACGATGGGCCGCCAGCTGTTCGGCCACACGGTCCCGTCGGAGATGAACAACAAGTTCAACATGACGGTCCGCCGGCCGATCGGCGTGTGCGGGCTGATCACGGCCTGGAACTTCCCGGTCGCCGTCCCGACCTGGAAGATGTTTCCGGCCATCCTGAGCGGCAACACGGTCGTGTTCAAGCCGTCCGAGGACGCGCCGCACTCGGGCGCGCTGCTGGTCCAGGTGATGCACGACGCGGGCGTCCCGCCGGGCGTCGTCAACCTGATCCAGGGGGCCGGCGAGGCCGGCCAGGCCATCGTCGAGCACCCCGACGTGGCCGCGATCTCGTTTACCGGCTCGTCGGAGACCGGCGCCAAGATCGCGTCGCTCGCCGCGGCCCGCCACGCGCGCGTGAGCCTGGAGATGGGCGGCAAGAACCCGGCGATCGTGATGGAGGACGCCGACCTCGACCTGGCCATGGAGGGCCTGGTCTGGGGCGCCTTCGGCACGACCGGCCAGCGGTGCACGGCGACCTCGCGGCTCATCGTCCACGAGGACGTCCACGACGAGCTGGTCCGCCGCGTCGTCGAGGCGGGCGAGGCGCTCACGATCGGCTACGGCAACGACGACGACACCGAGATGGGCCCGCTCATCAACCAGGCCGCGCTCGACAAGGTGACGGGCTACATGGACGTGGCGCGGGAGGACGGCGCGACCATCGCGACCGGCGGGGAGGCCGCGACGGGCGAGGGGCTCGACGACGGCTTCTTCTTCAAGCCGACCGTGTTCACCGGCGTCACGCGCGACATGCGCGTCGCCCGGGAGGAGATCTTCGGGCCCGTCCTGTCGGTCATCAAGATCAAGGACTTCGACGAGGCCATCTCGGTCGCCAACGACGTGATCTACGGGCTGTCGTCGGCGCTCTACACGGCCGACATCTCTCGGGCCTTCCGGGCGCTCCGCGACATCGACGCGGGCATCACCTACATCAACGGCCCGACGATCGGGGCCGAGGCGCACATGAGCTTCGGCGGCGTCAAGGCGACGGGCAACGGGCACCGCGAGGGCGGCTGGGAGGTCTACGACTTCTACACCGAGACCAAGACCTGCTACATCGACTACTCGGGCGGGCTCCAGCGCGCCCAGATCGACAACTACGACGACTAGACGGGCGACGAGCCCGGTCCGTGTGCCCTTTGCCCGCCCGCCTCGGTGACCGTGCCGAGGCGGGCGGTGTCGTGTCCGGCCGTCGGCGGGACCGGCCTCGGGACGACCAGGAGCGCCCCGAGGCGGGAGCGGAGTCGCCGCGACGGCGTACCATCCCCTGCCCAACTGCCCGCGTCCGTATGGCCCCGTCTCGCCGTGAGTTTCTCGGAACCGTCGCCGGCGCCGTCGCGCTCAGCGCGGTCGGCCGCCCCCGCCCCGCCCGCGCGGCCGGCCCGGTCCGGAACCTCCTGCTCGTCTCGATCGACGACCTCAACGACTGGGTCGGCGCGCTCGGGGCGCACCCCGGCGCCCAGACGCCCCACATCGACCGGCTCATGGCCGGGGCGCTCTCGTTTACCCGGGCCTACACGGCGTCGCCGGCCTGCATGCCGTCCCGAGCCAGCCTGGTCACCGGCGTCCACACGGTGACCCACCGGGTCCAGGACAACTACCCGTACTCCCAGGTCGAGGCGCTGGAGGCGGTCCCGTGGCTGACCCAGTGGCCGGCCCACTTCAAGGCCAACGGCTGGCGGCTCCTGGGCGCGGGCAAGATCTACCACGGCGGCAACCAGCACGTCTTCGACGACTACTTCAAGCCCGACTCCGACCCGGAGCCCCCGGTCCTGCCGGCCAACGGGATCCCCGGGGCGGACGGGTTCGACTGGGGCCCGATGGACGTCCCGGTCGGCGCGATGCACGACGCCCAGGTGGCGTCGTGGATCTCCGACCGTCTGACCGAGCCCCAGGACGCGCCGTTCGTGCTCGGGTGCGGGTTCCGGAAGCCCCACCTCCCGTGGTTCGCGCCCCAGAAGTTCTTCGACCGCCACCCGCTCGACGAGGTCGTCCTCCCGGCCGTCCTCGACGACGACCTGGAGGACATCCCGCGGGCGGGCCAGCGGATCGCGGCGCCCGACGGGACGCACGCGACGGTGGTGGAGACGGACAACTGGCGGAGCGCGGTCCAGGCCTACCTCGCCTGCGTCACGTTCGTCGACGCCCAGGTCGGCCGGGTCCTCGACGCCCTCGAGGCCGGGCCCCACGCCGACTCGACCGCCGTCGTCCTGTGGAGCGACCACGGGTGGCACCTCGGCGAGAAGCTCCACTGGCGGAAGTTCGCGTTGTGGGAGGAGGCCACCCGGGTCCCGTTCGCCGTCCGGGTCCCCGGGCTCACGACGCCGGGAGCCCTCTGCGAGCGGACCGTCTCGGCCCTCGACATCTACCCCACGCTGCTCTCGCTCTTCGGGCTCCCGCCGGTCGAGCCGCTCGACGGCCACGACCTCACGCCGCTCCTGTCGGACCCGGCGGCGCCGTGGCCGCACCCGGCCGTGATGGTGCTCGACGAGGCCCACGTGAGCGTCCGCTCGGAGCGGTGGCGCTACATCCGGTACGACGACGGGACGGAGGAGCTCTACGACCACGAGGCGGACCCGGAGGAGTGGACGAACCGGGCCGGGGACCCGGCGCTCGACGCCGTCAAGGCCGACCTCGCCCGGCACCTCCCCGTCCGCCACTTCGAGGGCGAGACGGCGACGGAGCCGCCGCCGGACACCGCCGCCGAGCCCCGGACCTACCCGTTCCCGTCGCGGGGCCTGGTCACGCTCGACTTCCTGCTCCCGACCGCGAGCGCGCTCACGCTCACCGTGGTCGACATGACCGGCCGAGTCGTCGACGAGCGCCCGCTGGGCGACTTCGCGGCCGGCCGGCACCGCGTGACCTGGGCCGGCGCCGACGCCGGTCTCCCGAGCGGGTCGTACGTGTGCCGCGTCCACGGGCCGGGCTACGCCGGCACGCACCGGGTCCTGCTCCTGCGCTGACCCGGCCGGACGCCCCTGTCCGCTCGGGGCCGCCCGCCTCGGTAGACCCCGGGGCCGCCTCGGGAGCCCGGCCGTAGCTTGGCCAGACACGCCCCTCCTGGCTCATGGGACTCTTCTCGTCCGCCCCGGTCACGCACTTCCCCCTGGTCTCCGGGCGCCGCCTCGACGGCACCGACGTCCGCTTCCCGCACGACCTCCCGGCCGACGCGACGCTCGTGATCGTCCTGTTCCAGGACGCGCTCGACCCCCTGGCCGACCAGTGGGCCCGCCTGGGCGACCGGCTGGGGGAGGTCCACGGCGACCGGTTCGCGGTCGTCGAGACGCCGGTCGTGAGCAAGAAGATGAAGCTGCTCGGCGACCTCGGCACCATCGGCATCCGCGGCCAGATCGACTCCGACGCCGAGCGCGACCGGACCGTCCCGCTCTACGTCGACGTCAAGTCGCTCCGCAAGACGCTCAAGCTCAAGACCGGCGACGTCTACGCGTTCCTGCTCGCCCGCGACGGACGGATCGCGTGGCGCGGCGAGGGCAACATCGACATGGAGGAGATCCAGGACCTGGAGGCGGCCACCGCCGAGGTCCTGGCCGCGCCCGTCCCGGCCGTCACCGACCACCCCGATCTCGACGAGGACGAGGACCCGGCCGACGGCGGAACCGACGGCGGAACCGACGACCTCTCCGGCGACCCGACCGAGGCCGGCGACCTCGGTGAGGACGGGGACGAGGTCGAGGCGCTGGACGAGCCGGGCCCGCTCAGCGACCCGGCCCAGGCCCCCCTCGCCGGTCGCGAGCCGGGAGCCCCGGACGAGCCGGGCGCTCGGCCGTAGGGCCGTCCGAGCACGGGCCGGGCGGGACGGGCCGGGCCGGCCTGGGCGCGGGCTCAGTACGCGCCCGACCCCTTCATCACGACGCGGACCGTCCGCACCAGGATCACGGCGTCCAGCCACAGCGACCAGTTGCGGACGTAGTACGGGTCCCACCGCTCCATGCCGACGTTGCCGGCGTCGCTCCGCCCGCTGACCTGCCACAGGCCCGTGATGCCCGGCCGGACCCGCTCGCGCAAGGCGCGGACGCGCTCGCTCAGCTCCTCGTGGTGGTACGCCGGCAGCGGCCGCGGGCCCGACCAGGCTCATCTCGCCCCTGAGCACGTTGTACAGCTGGGGCAGCTCGTCCAGGCTCGTCCGCCGCAGCAGGCGGCCCGGCGCGCGTGATGCGGGGGTCGCGCTCCAGCTTGAAGTGCTCCTCCCACTCGGCGCGGAGCGCGGGGTCGTCCTCGAGCGCGCGCTCCAGCACGGCCTCGGCGTCGGGGACCATCGTGCGGAGCTTCCAGGCGCGGAACGTGTCGCCCGTCCTCGCCGATGCGGTCCTGCGCAGTAGAACGGCGCTCGCCGGTCGGCGAGCCAGACCCACAGCGCCAGCAGCCCGACGACCGGCACCCACAGCGGCGCCAGCCCGACGACGACCAGCAGGTCGACGGCGCGCTTGACGAACCGGGGCATGCGTCCGCGTCAGCGTCGACGTGAGCTCCAGGCCCGAGCACGCCGGCGAAGTCGCGGGGCGTCACCCACAGGCTCGGCGCCTCGAACAGGTCGGGGATGACGACGACCGTCCGGTAGCACGAGAGCGGCCCCTCGAGCAGGTCGATCTGCGCGGTCGCGTCGGGCCTCGGGCAGGGCGAGGAACGCGACGGCCGCCTCGGGCGCCACCGTCGACGTGTCGCCGACGATGGGGATGGTGTCGAGGAAGCCGCCCCAGCGCGTCCGGCGTCGTCGCTGAACACGGCGACGCGGCGTGTAGCCGATGCCGCGCTCCTCCTGGAGCTGACGGACGATGCGCGCGCCGGCCGGCCCGGCCCCGTAGACGACGGCCGGGACGCCCCACAGGTCGCGCTGCGACCAGCGCCGACTTGACGCTCCACCGGGCCAGCGGGACCAGCACGAGGGCCAGCACGCCGGCCGCGCCCAGCGCCAGGCGGCTCGCGACGGACGCCGCTCGGCGCGTCCGCTCGCCAGCCACAGCCCGACCACGGTCACGCGCGAACACGCCGCACCAGCACCAGCACCACGCGCCGCAGCTCCTCGACGGCGCCCAGCCCCCAGCCCGGCAGCAGCCCCGCCAGCGTACGACACGCCCAGGTACAGCGGGACGACGCCCCACCCGAACCCGAGCTCGGCCGAGACCTCGCCCACCACCAGCTGCCGCACCAGGCCGGCCACCAACAGCGCGACGGCCAGCGCGGCCGCCTCGCCCATCGCCGACGCGCCGCCGCGTTGCACGAACCGCCGCTTGGCGTGGACCGACGTGTGGGCGCGGGCCAGCTCTCGCTGCCGAGAGAACGGCCGGTCGGGCGAGACGAGAACGGTTTCCATGTGAGCGCGGGAGGGGCACACGCGTCCTCGCGCAACCTTCGCGCCCACCGGCTCAGCCTGCGCGTTCACCCTGACGCACGCGTGGGACGCCAGGCGTGCCCGCAGTCCGCCGCTATCGCGGCCACCACGGCGCGGCCTGGCGCGCGCCTGCCAGTCGCCCGCCGGCGCGGACGCGGGCCAGGATCGGCGCCGACCCGTCGAACGGGACCACGCCCGTGCCCGGTCGCCCCGGCGTCGCACGCGAGGCACGGCCGGTCGCCGCCACTCGGCTCCGCCGGCCCTACCATCGGGCCGTCCGGTCGCCGCCGACGAGTCGGCGCCACGCGTCGAGGTCGTCGCTCCGGAAGTCGGCCGCGCCACTCGGGCGCGGGTAGACGAAGAACGTCGACTGGTACAGGCCGTCGCCCGCGGCGGCCCGTAGACGTTGCCCGCGAACCGCGTCGTGCGGACGTGCGCCGGGCTCAGTGCCCGTCGACCGACATCTCGCGGCGCCTCGTGGCTCGCCGGTCACGTTGCCGACGATCCAGTTGTTGGCGACGACGTTGTGCCCGTCGGCTGCCCGCCGCTCGGGGTCGAGGCGGAGCCAGACGCCGGACGCCCTCGTTCTCGACGACGGTGTTGTGGACGTAGCGCGTTGCGCGCTCGCGGCCTGCGACAGGACGCCCGCTCCCGGTCCAGTCGACCCAGCCGCGTCTGGGCGATCACGGTTGTGCTGGACGAGCGTCTCGGTCGTGTTCAGCTCCAGCATCACGCCCGCCCCGCGGTTGCCGACCAGCAGGCAGCCCTCGATGGTGTTGCGGTGGTTGTCGCCGTCGAGCCAGATGCCGGGCCCGTCGTTGTGGGCCGCGTAGTGCCGCCGGATGACCGAGTCCGGGGTGCCGGCCCACTTGCCGCCGCCGGCCTCCCAGACCTGGTCGTGCCCCTTCCAGTTGTTGCCGACGGCCGCCGTCTCCTCGAACAGGCACCCGCGGCACCCTGCCGCCCCACCCGAGTCTGGCCGTGGAGGTCGGCGCGCGTCGCGTCGGAACGGTGTGCCGCTCGCCCGAGGCGTCGATCCCGAGGCCGTTCGTCCACTCGACGCGGACGTCCTCGAACAGGCCGCCGACGCTGCCGGCGCAGACGGCGCCCTCCTGCGCCCGGTTGGTCGCGTGGCGGAACGTGATCCCGACGACCCGGAGCCAGCCCGGCGTGGCCGGGTCGCCGCACGCGCGCGTACGGGTCGGGCCCGAGCGGCGAGAACAGTACGCGCCGCGCTGCCCGACCTCGACGGGTCCGGCGAGCGTCGGCCGTCCGGTCGCCGGCGAACCGGGCGACGAGCGCCGTCGGCGCCGCGTCCGGGCCCTCGCGCCAGAACCGTCCCGGCACCAGCGCGGCGCGCCGGCCGACCGGACGCAGCACGCTGCCCGTCCGCGACGACCAGTTCGAGGCGGAAGGTCGGGTCGTCGGAGTAGGTCAGCATCTGGCCGCCGGTCCACGGGCGGCGCCAGGCGCCGTCGCGCTGGCGCGTCCAGCCGTCGTCGGCCGGGTCGGCGCCGGTGACGACGACGGTCTCGCCGGGGTACGGCCGCGAACGTGACGCGCGCCTCGGGCCCGGTCCCGCCCGACTGCGGGCGGACGGCCTCGCGGTAGACGCCGGCCCGGATCACGACCGCGTCGCCGGGCCGGAGCGCGCCGGCTCGCGTCGCGCGCGAGATCGTCCGCCACGGCCGGTCGGCCGTCCCCGGGTTCCGCGTCGTCTCGCCGCCGGGCTCGCGCCGTCGACGACGTACGTCGTGGCCGCCCGGCGCCGCGAACGCCGTCTCGGCCGGCACGCACGCGCCCGCGACGCCGACCGCTCGCCGGCGGGCACGCGACCGGGCGGCGCAGCGTCGGCCCAGCGCCGACGGTGGCGATGGGCGCGACGGCAGGTCGCTGGCAGCCGGAGACGGCCAGGGTCAGCCACGAGGCGACCAGCACCAGGCCGGAGACGGCCAGGGCCATCCAGGACGCGGCCAGGGCCGCCGAGCGCCGGGATCGGCGTCTCACCAGACCAGCTTGGGGCAGTGGAACGCCTCGGCGTAGCGGGCGCCGGCCTCGACGCCGCGGACGCGGGCCAGGCCGCGGAACGTCTCGGCGTCGTACCAGCCCTTGGCGCGCTGGCTCGGGAAGTGCCGCGCCGAGGACGCGCCAGCTTGCGGTCGAGCACGTCGGCGTCCAGGCGCGACGTAGGCGTTGGGCCGGTCCGAGGTCGCCGTCCCACTTGGGGATCTCGTACGCTGCGATCGTCGCGCCGCGGAACGTCTGCCACGCCAGGCTCCGCGACGACGCGGTGGTCCTGGTGGGCGTCGTCGCGGCGGTGCGTCAGGACGAGGTGCGGCCGGATCGGCTCGAGTGTCGCGCGCGCGAACGCCTTGATCGTCGGCGGCCTCGGACGGGAAGAAGCCGTCGCGGATGCGCCCAGGAGTGGACGTCGGCCTGGGCCGCGTCGGCCAGCAGCGCGTCGGCCGCCGCGCGCGCCTCGGCGGCGCGCTCGGCCGAGCCCGAGAACACGACCCAGGTCACCTCGGTGCGGGGCCGCTCGGCGAGCAGCCGGAGCACGGTCCCCCCCGCCCCGATCTCGATGTCGTCGGCGTGGGCGCCGAGGCAGACGAGCCGGAGCGGCCGGTCGCGGCCGAGGGCGGGGTCGAGGGCGAACACAGGGACGGCGGTGATGAAGTGGTGCGGATCCGAGCCGATGTGACGTCGCGGGGCTGCGCGTGCCTCGTCGGCCCCGATCCCGGCACGTCAGCGCCCGATCTTGCGTCAGGACGGGCGGCTCGCAGCGACCCGTCGCCGACCGAGAGCGGGTCGGCCTCGGGCGTGGGGCCGGGCGGGGCCGACGTAGCCGTCGCCGGTCGACGCGGCGGTCGCCCCAGACCTCCCACGGCGCCTGCCCGTCGTTGTAGATGTCCTCCAGCATCTTCTTCTCCTTGAACGTGTCCATGCACGCCCAGAAGCCGTCGTAGTCGTACGACCCGAGCTGGCCGGCCGCGGCCATCCGGTGCGACGGCGGGCCCAGGATGTCCTCGCCGGGCTCGATGTAGTCGAAGAACGCGCTGGTTCATCACGAAGAAGCCGCCGTTGATCCGCAGCCCGATCTCGGTGACGTGGCGGACCATCGTGACGGCGCCCGTCGTCGTCCGACTCGACGACGTGGCTCGTGTAGTTGGGCTGGACGCCCAGGAACGTGGCCGCCCGGTCCGTGCTGCCTGGGCGAACTGGATCACGTCGTCCAGCGGCGCGTCGGTGACGCCGTCGGCGTAGTTGGCCAGGAACCACTCGTCGCCGTCGAGGAAGTCGCGGACGGCCACCAGCCGCTCGCCCACCGATCGCCGTCAGGCCCGTGTCGACGAACGTGATGCGCCAGTCGTGGATGTCGCTCCGGAGCAGCTCGACGTCCTTGCCGCCCGGTCAGCACGAAGTCGTTCGAGACCGTCTCGTCGTAGTCGACGAAGTAGCGCTTGACGTGGTCGGCGCCGTGGCCGAGGCACAGGACGAAGTCCGTGTGCCCGTAGTGGGCGTAGTACTTCATCAGGTGCCACAGGATCGGCCGGTAGCCGACGCAGCACCATCGGCTTGGGGATCGGGCCCGAGTGGTCCCTGATCCGCATGCCTTCTCCTCCGCAGAACAGGACGACTTTCATGAGGTCGTGGGTGCGCGCGCTGAGGCGCGGGGGTGCAGAAACGGCGCCGTCGCCGCCGGGCCGGGATACAGACGTCCAGACGGTCCCGGCTTTCTTCCGGAAGACGGGCTGAACCGGCCGGCCGAGCAGGAAGCCGTCGACCGAGCCGGCGTCGAGGGCGCGGACGTAGACGTCGAGCGCGCCCGCGACGGCCTCGACGGTCTGGTCGACGACGTCGTCGGTGTGGGCGGTCGTGACGACGAACGAGGGGGCGAGCACGCCGCGCCGCGTCGAGCTCCTGGAGGAACAGCGTCCGGAACGGCTGCGAGGCGTGGCCTCGGCGTCACGGGTGAAGAAGACCAGGTTCGAGTCGCGCCCGGCCGTCCCGACGAACCCGTCGGCGCCGGCGGCCCGGACCGACCTCGGCGACGCCGCGGCGCAGCCGAGCGCCCTGGCGCATCAGCTGGCTCGGCGACGTCCTCGTCGCGGGCGATCCGCATGGCCGCGATGGCCGCGGCCAGCCCGTGCGTCTCGGCGCCGTGCGTGCCCGAGAGCAGGAAGACGCGGTCGCGGTCGGTGTCGAGCCCGCCGGCGGCCATCAGGTCGCGGCGGCCGGCGAGCGCGCTCACCGAGTGGCCGTTGGCGAGCGCCTTGCCGAACGTCGACAGGTCGGGGTCGAGCCCGTAGAGCCCTTGGGCGCCGCGCGCGCTGCCAGCGGAAGCCGGTGATCATCTCGTCGAGCACGAACACGACGCCGCGCTCCCGGCACGCCTCGATGGCAGCCGCGGAGGTAGTCCGTCGGGTCGGTCCCGTCGCGGACGGCCTCCATCACGACGCACGCCGGCCGGTGCCGCGTCGAGCACGTCGCACGAGCGCGCCGAGGTCGCCGTACGGGAACGCCACGGTCAGGTCGCGTGACGGCCTGCGGGATGCCGGCGTCCATCGGCGTCGTGCCGATAAACCAGTCGTCCTGGGACAGGAACGGGTGGTCGGCGCAGACGGCGACCGGGTCTCGGCCCGTCGCGGCCCGCGCCACCTTGACGGCGGCCGTCGTCGCGCGACGAGCCGTCCTTGCAGAACTTGACGCACTCGGCGCCGATCAGGTCGAGAAAGGCCTCGGCGGCCTCGAGCTCGACGCGAGCCGGGCGCGAGAAGTTGCTCCCGCGCAGCATCTCGGCGGTCGCGGCCGCGGTCGACGCGCGGCTCGGCGTGGCCCAGCGTCACCGCCCGCAGGCCCTGGCCGTACTCGATGAACCGGTTGCCGTCGAGGTCCCACACGAGACGCGCCCTGGCCGCGGTCGATCACGACCGGCATCCACTCGGGCATCTGGTCGTCGCCCTTGGCGTAGGTGTGGGCGCCGCCCGGGATCAGGCGGTGGGCCGCGGCCTGGTGCGCGCGGCTGGCGGCGAAGCGGGCGACGTCGGGGTCAGGGCGTCATGGCTCAGGCGGGGACGAGGAGGCCGGCCTCGGCCAGCCGGTCGGCGGCCGCGCGGACGGTCGGCGAACGGGAGCCCGCTCCGCTCGGCGACGTCGAGCAACGAGTGGGCGCCGTCGGACAGGTTGAGGACCCAGAGCGCGGCCTGCTGGGCGGCGGGCCCGTCGGCCAGGCCGCCGAGGCTGGCGTACAGGCCGCGCCGGCCGAGCTCGGGCTCGCCGTAAGGCTGGGTGTTCCGGTAGCGGCCGTCGCCGTCGAGCGCCGCGACGATCGCCGCGAGCGTCGTCCAGCGACTCCGCGAGCGCCTCGCGGACGGACCAGGTCGAGGTCGTCGCCCGACGTGTGGTACTCGGGGTACTCGCCGTGCGGCGTCCGCGTCAGGCGGCCGACGGGCAGGTCGAACCCGGGGCTCGCGAACTGGCGCTCGTCGTAGCCGGTCGGCGAGAACGGGCGGACGTCGACGGCGTGGCCGAGGTCGCGCAGGGCGAGCGCCACGGCGCGGTCGACGGCGCGCGGGGTGCCCAGCGTCCCGGCCCGCGTCTGCTTGTAGGTGAAGCCGCACCGCCGTCGCCCAGGTTGGCGAGCACCAACCCGTGCCGGATCTGGCCGAGCGCCGCGTGGTTCCGGTCGAGCCAGGTGATCGCGCCGATGGTCCCGGGCGCGAACAGCACGCGGACCGTGTGCCGCAGCCGGGGCCCGTCCAGCAGGCGCCGCGCGAGCACCGTCGCCACGGCCAGCGACGACGCGTTGTCGTTGGCGAGCGCCGGGTGGCAGGCGTGCGCGGAGAGCAGGATCTCGTCCTCGGTCTCGCCCTCGACCACGACCTCCCCGTAGGTCAGGCTCCCCTCGACCTGGTCCGCCTCGACGACGACCTCGACCTCGCCGCCCTCGCCGATCTCGGCGGCCAGCGCGTCGAGCGCGTCCTGGCTCAGGCAGAAGCCCCACGTCGGCGCGTAGTACGAGGTCCGGTACGGGACGAGCGACGGCCGGCCCGGGACCGTGTGGAGGTGGGACCGCAGCGCCCACAGCGGCATCCGGTCGCGCACGGCCACGCTGTACTGGACGAGGTGGAGCGGGCTGTCGGCCCAGTCGACGATCCGGGTCCCGTCGGGCCGGGCGAGGTACGCCTGCCGGACTCGCCACTCCTTGGGGACGGTCCAGTCGAGCACGCGCGTGCCCGTCGGGACCTCGGTGATCCGGAGCGGGACGCGCTCGCCCAGGGCCAGCAGCGTCTGGCGCAGCCCGTCGCCCGTGATGCAGCGCCGGAGCGGGAGCAGGTCGGCCACCAGCCGGTGCAGCGCCTCCCCCACCCCGGCGGGGTCGGAGACGGGGACGGGAGGCGGGGGAGCGACGGCGGGCACGGGGCGGACGGGGGGACGGGTCGGGCGATGGTATCGGCGCCACTAGCGCCTCACTGAACCCCCACCGGGCCTTCGCCGCGCCCGCGCGGAGCCTTTGCCGAGGCCGCGCAGAGCCTTTGCCGGGCCTCCCTGGAGCGCCCGACACCCCCCCCCGATTCCTCCGTACCCTCCTGGCCGACAAAAACAGACCCTCGACCTCCGAGAGACCCAGCACCATGATTAAGGGCACGATCACCCAGTTCAACCCGCGACGCGGGACCGGCTTCGTCCGTCACCACCAGGCCGAGACGGGCATCCCGTTCTCGGTCCGGCACGCCCAGGACCGCGAGTTCTCGCACGGCGACGCCGTCGAGTTCCGGGTCCGCGGCGGGCTGGCCGGCGTCGCCGCCCACGGCGTCCGCCGCGTCCGGGCGACCACCTAGGTCCGCCCGTCGTTCGACCGAGGCGCTCGGGGGAGACCCCCGGGCGCCTTTTTTGTGGACTCAGGCCGCGTCGAGCGGCCGCACCAGAAGCCCCGTCGACCGGCCGTGCATGGCGTCGCGCAGGGCGAACGACAGCGCCGTCAGGACGAGCGAGGCGTTCCCGTTGGCCTCGATGGCGTCCGTCGCCTGGGCGACCACGCCGGCCATGGCCCCGAGGTCGGCCTGGGGGAGCGCGGCGACGAACCTGTGGACGGCCTCCTGCTGGTCCACGTTGACCAGCTGGGCCTGGGCGCCGGCCGCCTGGGCGAGGACGAGGTCGCGGACCCAGAGTGCGACGAGGTCGAGCCAGGCCTTGATCGCCTCGCGCCCGCCCGACGACGCCTTCTGGACGACCGGCGCCACCAGGTCGGCCCGGCCGGTGTACGACTGGCGGACGAACTCGAGCGCCAGCGCTCGCTGGGCCTGGACGGTCTCGCTCCCCCAGACTTCTAGCGCGCGCGTGTAGGACCCGTCGGCCATCCGGGCGACCACGCCGGCCTCGCCCGGCGCCACGCCCGAGCGCGTCACCAGCGCGTGCTCGATGGCGTCGACCGGGAGCGGGTCGAACCGGACCCGCTGGCACCGCGACAGGATCGTCGGGAGCACGTTCTCGACGCGCTCGGCCGTCAGGACCAGGACCACGTCCGGGCCGGGCTCCTCCAGGAGCTTGAGCAGGGAGTTGGCCGCCTCCGTCCGCACGACGTCCGCGTCGGTCATCACCCCGACGACGTGGCGGCCCTCGACGGGCATGAACGTCATGTCGCGGCGGAGCAACTCGTTGGTCGGGCGCCGCCGGTGCTCGACCTGCTTCTTGCTCGGCCCGTCGTCGCCGAGCGCGCCCCGCTGTCGGTAGTCGACCGGGGCGTAGGGCTCGGCGGCCAGCGCCGCCATCCGCTCGGGGTAGTCCGAGGGCCGGTCGTCCTTGTCGGCCGGCTTCGAGACCTTGGGGAACGGGAGGTAGACGTGGAGGTCGGGGTGGATCAGGCGCGCGGCCTTGGTGCAGGCGAGGCACGTCCCGCAGGCGTCGGCTTGGGGCCCGCCCGGCCGGCCTCGGCGCTCGCACAGCAGGGCCTGGGCGAAGGCGAGCGCCGCCGCGCGCGGCCCCGAGCCCGCCGGCCCGTGGAACAGGTAGGTGTGGGCGACGCGGTCGTGCGCGAGCGCCTGCTCGAGCACGCCGACAGCGCGGCGCTGGCCGATGACGCGGCTCCACATACGATTCGAGAGGGTGAGTGCAGAGGGTACGAGCGGACGGTGACGGCGGAGCGTCTCCGGCCCCGCCCGCCTCGGTCGGGCCGCAGACCGAGCCAAGCCGCGGACCGGACCGAGCCGCGGGCCGAGGCGGGCCGGGCGAGCAGAAGGGTCAGCCGGCGGCGCCCTCGGGGTCCAGGGCCACGGTGACGGTCACCGAGTAGTCCTGGGCGCCCTGACCGGCCCAGAAGGCGCGCCCCGCGGGGTTCTGCGCGAGCACGCCGGCCTGGAGCTGGGTCGCCCCCTCCTCGCGGCCCCACGCGCGCGCCTGGTCCAGCAAGGCCCGGCCGACGCCGGCCCCGCGCGCCGGAGGGGCCACGTAGAGGTCGCCGACGTGGACCAGCAGGTGCGACCGGTAGACCGGGGCGGGCTGGTAGAGGTGGGCCGTCAGCAGGCCGGCCGGCCGGCCGGTGACCAGGGCGATCCAGACGCGGCTGCCCGGGGCGCGGACCCAGTCGCGGAAGTCGGTCGCCCACCGCTCGCCGGCGTCGTCGGCCAGCCGGTAGCGGGGGTCCTGGGCCTCGTGCTCGCGGTGGAGCGCCGTCCACAGGGCCAGCGCCGGCTCGCGGTCCGACGGCCGGGCCAGGCGGACGACCGGGCTCACGCGGCCCGGGCCGCGCGCTGCCCGATCCGGCCGTCGGCGGCCAGCAGCTCGGCGTTGAGGATGGCGCCGCCGGCCGCGCCCCGGACCGTGTTGTGGCTCAGGACGACGAACTTGACGCCCAGCACCGGGCAGTCCTGGATCCGCCCGACCGTCACCGTCATGCCCCCGCCCAGGTGGACGTGGGTCCGGGGCTGAGGCGCGGCCGGGTCGTCGGTGACCAGGATCGGCGTCTCGGGCGCCGTCGGCAGGTCGCGGCCCGCCAACGGGCTCGTCCAGCCGCGCAGCGTCGCGGCGACCTCGGCCGCGCTCGGCGACCCACCGAGGCGGACCGAGACGGCCTCCAGGTGGCCGTCGATGACCGGCACCCGGTGGCACTGGGCCGAGACGACCACGTCCGCCTCGGCGACGCCGTCCGGCCCCAGCGTGCCGAGCAGCTTCCGGGTCTCGGTCGCCATCTTGTCCTCCTCGCCGCCGATGAACGGGACCACGTTGCCCAGCGCGTCGAGCGACGCGACGCCCGGGTAGCCCGCCCCGCTCAGCGCCTGCATGGTCACGACGTGGGCGGCCTCGACGCCGTAGGCGGCGTGCAACGGCGCGAGCGCCATCACCAGCCCGACCGTCGAGCAGTTCGGGTTGGTCACGACGAAGCCGCCCGAGGGCCGGCCGTCGGCGCCGGTCCAGGACTGGCGGTCGACGAGCGCGACGTGGTCCGGGTTGACCTCGGGGATCAGGAGCGGGACCGTCGGGTCCATCCGGTAGTTGCGGGCGTTCGAGACGACCGCGTAGCCGCGCCGGGCCCAGTCGGCCTCGACGTCGCCGGCCACGCTCGCGTCCAGGCCGGAGAACACCACGTCGGCCTCGGGCGCCGCGTCGACGCCCTCGACCACCAGGCCCCCGATCCGCTCGTCCAGCGATTCGGACTGGATCCAGCGGGCGGCCTCGCGGTAGGGCTTGCCGGCCGAGCGCTCCGAGGCGACGACCGCGACGACCTCGAACTGGGGGTGGCGGGACAGGAGCCGGACGAACGTCTGGCCGACGGCGCCGGTGGCGCCCAGGATGGCTGCGCGGAGCATTCTTTGGAGGGGTCGAGCGAGGTGGGCGGACACCGCCGGTCCGGCGGGTGAACAGGGCCCCGCGGGTCGGCGGGTCCGGACAAGGTCACCGCTGCGGCGGCTCGGTGCCAGGGGGTCGGATGGAGGAACCTGAGAAACCCGCGGGACTCGCCCAACCCGCCGAACCCGCGCCCCTAGTTTCACGCCCCCCTCCTCCCCCATGATGGCCCAGCTGATCGACGGAACCGCCGTCGCCGCCGACGTCCGCGCCGAGGTGGCCGAGGGCGCCGCCGCGTTCGCCCGGGCGCACGGGCGCCGCCCCGCGCTCCGCGTCGTGCTCGTCGGTGACAACCCGGCCAGCCAGTCCTACGTCCGCGCCAAGGCCCGGGCGGCGGGCGACGCCGGCATCGACGCCGAGACGTTGCTCCACCCCGCCGACCTCGCCGAGGTGGACCTGCTCGCGGTCATCGCCGACCTCAACGCGGACGACGCCGTCGACGGCATCCTGGTCCAGCTCCCGCTGCCCGACCACGTGGACGAGGCGGCCGTGATCCGGGCCATCGACCCGGCCAAGGACGTCGACGGGTTCCACCCCGAGAACGTCGGGCGGCTGGTGCTGGGCGAGGACACGCTGGAGCCGTGCACCCCGGCCGGCATCGTCGGGCTGCTCCGGCGGACGGGCGTGCCCACCTCGGGCGCCCACGCGGTCGTGCTGGGCCGGAGCAACATCGTCGGCAAGCCGATGGCGTCGCTCCTGCTCCGGCGCGGGCTCGACTGCACCGTGACGGTCTGCCACAGCCGGACGCGCGACCTGGCCGCGATCACGCGCCAGGCCGACATCCTGGTCGCGGCCATCGGCCGGGCCGAGTTCGTGACCGCCGACATGGTCGGCCCGGGCGCGACGGTCATCGACGTGGGCATCAACCGGGTCGAGGACGCGACTCGAGAGCGCGGCTACCGGCTGGTCGGCGACGTGGCGTTCGACGCCGTCGCCGACGTGGCCGGGGCGATCACGCCGGTCCCGGGCGGGGTCGGGCCGATGACGATCGCGATGCTGCTCGCCAACACGCTGCGCGCCGCCGAGCGCCGGACGGCATGAGGCAGGCCGCCGGGCTCGACTCGCTGGCCGCCGACTCGCTCCGGGCCACGGCCGACTCGCTCCGCGCCGCCGCCGACTCGGCCGTCGTCGACACGTCGTCGGGGATCGGCGGGCTGTCGAAGGACGTCGGCGTGGCGGCCGAGGCGTTCGGCCAGGGCCAGTTCGAGGACGCCGCGAGCATCCTGACCCAGGCCGTGCTGGGGTTCCTCTACCAGAACTTGCTGCCGGCCGTCCTGACGGCGGTCCTGCTCTGGGCCGTGCTCCGGGTCACGCTGACCGTCACGCGGCGGGCGCTCGGCCGGTCCAAGCGGATCGACGCCGGCGTCCAGCAGCTCATCCTGCGGTTCACGCGGTTCGCCATCGTGGCCGTCGCCGTGGTCGCGGTCCTGGACAAGCTCGGGATCGCCGTCGCCCCGTTCATCGCCGGCCTGGGCATCGCCGGCATCGCGCTCGGGTTCGCGGCCCAGGACACGGTCCAGAACCTGATCGCCGGCATCACGATCCTGCTCGACCGGCCGTTCCACGTCGGCGACAACATCGAGCTGCACGACACCTTCGGGACGGTCGAGGAGATCACGCTGCGGACGACGCGGATCCGGACGCTCGACAACCAGATGGCGATCCTGCCCAACGCCAACGTGATCTCGGAGCGGATCATCAACCACATCGATGCTGCGGGCGCTCCGGGTCCGGGTCCCGTTCGGGATCGCCTACAAGGAGAACCCCAAGGCGGCCCGCGCGGTGGTCCTGGCGCTCACCGAGGGCGACCGCCGGCTCCACCCGGACTACGCGGCGGCCGTGATGGTGACCGAACTGGCCGACTCGTCGGTCAACATGGAGCTCCGGCTCCACCTGAAGGACGGCAAGCTCGAGGTGCCCATCCGGTTCGAGTACCAGGAGAAGGTGTTCGACGCGCTCAAGGCGGCCGGCATCGAGATCCCGTTCCCCCACCTCCAGCTGTTCGTCGACGAGGCCAAGGCGTTCGAGGGCACGCGGCTGCTGGCCCGGCCACGCCCGGCGCCCAGGACGCGGGCCGCGACTGACGCGGGCCGCGACTGACGCGGGCCGCGACTGACGCGGGCCGCGACTCGGCCCGCCCGCCTCGGCGCCGAGGCGGGGACGGCGTCGGCCCGCCGCCGCTATCCTCCGCCCCCCCTCGCCCGGCCCATGCGCGTCCTCCTCTTCGTCCTGCTGGCGTCGGCCGCCGCCGCCCAGGTCAACACCGAGCGGATGCGGCGGCGCGCTCGCCGACGACGGCGCGTTCCTGAGCGTCGACGCCGCGGCGTCGTTCGCGACCGGCAACACCGAGTTCCTGCAGGTCGGGCTGGGAGGCCGCGCCGACCTCCGGCGCGGTCCCCACGCCGCGTTCCTGGTCGGCCGGCTCGACCTCGCCCAGAGCGACGACCGGGCGTTCGTCGACCAGTCGTTCGCCCACCTCCGCTACAACCGCGTCGTCGCGCCCCGGCTGGTCGCCGAGGCGTTCGCCCAGGTCCAGCGGAACCGCCAGGAGCGGCTCGACACGCGGACGCTGGTGGGCGCCGGCCTGCGCGTCGAGGTCGTCCAGACCGACTCGCTCGGGCTGGCCGTCGGCGTGACGCCGATGGTCGAGCGCGAGGTGCTCGACGCGGCGCTCGGCGGCGGCCAGGACGTCGTGGGCCGGGCGAGCACCTACCTCGCCGGCCGCGTCACCTTCGGGTCCGGGGCGTCGCTGACGGCCGTGACCTACGTCCAGCCCCGGCTCGACGCGCCCAGCGACACCCGGGTGCTGAGCCAGGCCGCCCTGACGGTCGGGCTGTCGCGCTGGGTCAAGCTCCGGGTCCGCGCCGACCTCCGCTACGACAGCCGGCCGCCGGCGGACGTCGGCACGACCGACCTCCGGCTGGAGAACGGGCTCGTGTTCGTGGTGCCCGCCGGGTAGTCCCGTCTCGACGTGGCGCCGCCGGGTGCGGGAGGGGCTGGGAAGTCGGTCCGCGGAGGCGTCGGGACGCGGTCGGTAGTGCTGGAGCGTCGTCGGGGCGACCAAGCAGGGCGGGGCGCGTACCCCTCGACCTGGACCCTCCGGCGTGTCACCCTAGACCCGGAGCCCAGGCACCAGCGCTCGGAGCAGGACCTCGCGGTCGACCAGACCCTCTCGGACCGGCGACCCGGCGCGCGCGGAAGACTCCCGGCGACGGACGCGTCTCTCCTGGACCTCCGCCAACCGCCCCTCTCGGTCAGGGATCTCCTTGCACCGCGCCGGAAGGGCTCCCAGGGCCGGTTTCAGGAAACACTGAAAACTGCGAGGGGTTGACGGGCTCCAACAGATTCCGATAGCATGTCTGATCTTTCGGGCCGCGTAGCCCTCGTCACCGGCGCCTCGACCGGCATCGGCCGCGCCATCGCCGTCGAGCTCGCCCGGCGTGGCGCGAGCGTCGCCGTCAACTACCCCTTCGAGCGCGAGCGCGCCAACGCCGAAGAGACGCGGCGGCTCGTGATCGCGGCCGTCCGGAGTCGCCGCGCGTCTCGCCGCCGGCGCGATCTCGGCGACGTCGCGCGCCCGAGGGCGACGTCTGCCTGCTCGTCCGCGCCGACGTCTCGCGCGAGGACGAGGTCGAGGCCATGTTCGAGACCGTCGCCGAGGCGTTCGGGCCGGTCGACATCTTGGTCAACAACGCCGGGATCCAGATCGAGGAGCCGGCGAGCCACGAGACCACGGCCGAGCACTTCGACGCCGTCCTGGCGGTCAACCTGCGGGGCGCGTTCCTGTGCGCCCGCGCACGCCATCCACCGCTTTCTCCGCGCCCGAGCGCGTGCGCGGCAGCCGGGGCGTGATCGTGAACGTGTCGAGCGTCCACCAGCAGATCCCGCGGCCGTTCTACCTCTCCTACGCCGTCTCGAAGTACGGTCTCCAGGGGCTGACCCAGACGCTCGCGCTCGAGTACGCCGACCGCGGCATCCGCGTCAACGCCATCGCGCCGGGCGCCACGCGCACCCCGATCCAGAGCTGGCTCGACGACGCCGACGCGATGCCGGGTCGTCGAGAGCCACATCCCGATGGGCCGGATCGCCGAGCCCGAGGAGATGGCCCGCATCGCCGCCTTCCTCGCCTCCGACGACGCGGCCTACGTCACCGGCCAGACGCTCTTCGCCGACGGCGGCCTGACCCTCTACCCCGACTTCCAGGAGCCGTGGAGCGGGTAGGCCGGCAGCGGGGCGGGGGTCGGAGAGCGCGGCCCGTCCGACAACGGATCCACCGCGCGCCCAGTCCCCCTCCCCCATACCCCTGCCCCCCTTGCACTACGACCTCTGCATCATCGGCGCCGGCGTCGGCGGCGGCGCGCTCGCCCACGCCCTCGCCCCGACCGGCAAGCGGATCCTGCTCCTCAACCGGCTGGGGTCGCTCCCCCGCGAGGCCGAGAACTGGGACGCCAAGCCGCTCTTCACCCAGGACCGCTACAAGTCCGACGAGCGCTGGACCGACGGCGCACGGTGGACCCGTTCCGCCCGGGGATGTACTACTGGCTCGGCGGCAACACCAAGGTCTACGGCTCGGCGCTGCTGCGGAACCGGCCCGAGGACTTCGGCGAGCTCCAGACGCTCGACGGCGTCTCGCCGGCCTGGCCGATCTCCTACGCCGACCTCGCGCCGTTCTACGACCGTGCCGAGGCCGCTCTACCACGTCCACGGCCGCCGCGGCGCCGACCCGTTCGAGCCGCCCGCCGACGGCCCGTTCCCCCACGGTCCCATCGCCCACGACCGACCGCATCGCCGAGGTGGCCGAGCGGCCTGCGTCGCCACGGCGTCCAGGCGTTCGAGCTCCCGATGGGCGTCAAGTACAGCCACGAGGACCCGGGCGCGGGCCGTTCGTGCTGCGCGAGACGTTCGAGGCGATGGGGCGGGCCGCCTTCGACGGCTACCCGGACCTGCTCCACCTCAAGTCCGACGCCGAGGTCGCGACCGTCGAGCCGGCTGCGGCCTTCGACAACGTCGACCTCGTGACGGGCGTCGTCGTGACGCGTATCGTGACGGACGCGGCGGGCGGACCGTCACGCACGTCGAGGCGACGGTCGACGGCGAGCCGTCGACGTTCCAGGCCGACGTGTTCGCGCTGAGCGCCGGGCGCCGTCAACTCGGCCGCGCTGCTGCTCCGGTCCGCCTCCGACCGCATCCGGACGGGCTCGCGAACGGGTCGGGGGCCGTCGGGCGCCACCTGATGCGCCACGTGACGTGCAAGTTCTACACGGTCGCCAGCGGCACGCCGAACCCGACGCGGTTCCAGAAGACGCTGGCCGTCAACGACTTCTACTTCGGGGTCCCGGGCGACCCCGAGTGGGAGGGCGTCCCGCTGGGCCACGTCCACCTGATGGGCAAGCACGTCGGCTGGCAGATCCTGCAGGACCTGGGCGAGGGCGTGCTCAGCCCGGCCGAGGCGGACGACCTCGCCGCCCACTCGGTCGACTGGTGGGTGCAGTGCGAGGACCTCCCGCTCGCCGACAACCGGATCACGCTCGGGCCCGACGGCGGGATCCGCGTCCAGTACACCGAGACGAACCGGCGGGCGCAGGAGAACCTGATGGACCGGCTCGAGGCGGCCCTGCGAGAGATCGGCTTCGACCGGTTCCTCCGCGTCCCGATGCCGCTGGCGGTCGTGAACCACCAGTGCGGGACGTGCCGGATGGGGACGGACCCGGCGGCCAGCGTGGTCAGCGTCGAAGGCCGGGCCCACGACCTCGACAACCTCTACCTCGCCGACGCCAGCGTCTTCCCGTCGTCGGCGGCGACCAACCCGACGCTGACGATCGCGGCCAACGCGCTCCGCGTCGCGGACCACCTCAGCGAGCGACGTGCTGGGGTGACCGGGGGCGGTCCCGGCGGGTCGCAACGCGCGCGGGCCGATCGGGGCCCGCCACTCCGGCCCCGAGACCGTGGGCGTCGCCCATCGGACCGGTACACGCCCCGTCGTGAGCGAGCGGAGGCTCCCCGCCTCGGTCCGGAGCTCGACCGAGGCGGCCGGGGGCGGCTCGGATCGCCCGTCTGCTCTCGGCCCCCGTTCTCGCTGGGCCGACGCCTCGGCTTCAGGCTAGCGACTCGCGCGGCCCGTCTCCGCCCGACGGGCTGCCGGCGTCGCTTCGCCCGGGTGCGGGCCGTTCTCGACCGATTCCGACGAGC
Source organism: uncultured Bacteroidota bacterium (assembly GCA_963740235.1). GTDB lineage: Bacteria > Bacteroidota > Rhodothermia > Rhodothermales > Rubricoccaceae > Rubrivirga. The sequence continues at coordinate 69,090 of CAVUDG010000005.1, read as the reverse complement.
GCGGGCGACGGCGCGCCCGACCGCCGGGGGGCGAGGCGGCGCCGGAGGTGGAGCGCCGGGCGCTCGACGGCGCCGTAGAACGCGGCGCCGACGACGGCGATCACGACGAGCGCGCCCGCCACGTGGAGCGCGACCGGCACGCCCGGAAGCGCGTCCATCACGAACCGACGGTACACGTCGGCGGCGGCCATGTGGGTCATGTAGACGCTGTACGACGTGAGCGCGACGGCGCGGACGCCGCGCGAGGCCGCGAGCGGGAGCGGCCGGCGGTCGGCCGTCGCGACGACGAGGGCCGCGAACGCCAGGGCCACGCCCGAGTAGGCGTAGCGGTTGAGGACGTCGACCGGGAGCCAGGGGACCGTCGCGACAAACGCCAGACCCGGGACTGCGAGCGCCCGCCCCGCGCGCCGGAGCCCAGCCCAGAGGTCGGGCCGGAGGGTGTACACGTAGGCCGCGGCGACCCCGAGCGCGAGCCCCTCCAGCCGCATGTGGGTCGCCGTGTACTGGAAGCCCCACGGCGACGCCCCGTCGGGGACGGTCACCACCCGCGCCACGAGCGACACCAGCGCCGCTCCCCCGAGCGCCAGCGGGATGCCGCCCCGGACGCGGCGGGCGAGCCCAAGCACGACCGGCAGGCCGAGGTAGAAGTGCTCCTCGACGCAGAGCGACCAGCTCACGCTCCAGTACGGCATCCCGGTGTAGTTCTGGACGAACGCGAGGTACCGCCAGTCGAACGGGTCGACGTTGGCCGTGAACGCCGCCCGCAGCCCCCACACGGCGACGAGGCCGACGAGGTACGGCGGGACGGTGCGGAGCCAGCGCCGCGCCCAGAACCGGCCGACCTCGACGTCGCCGTGGCGACCGAGTTCGCGCCAGTAGAGCCCGCCGACGAGCCAGCCCGAGAGCACGAAGAACAGGTCCACCCCGACCCAGCCCGACTCGAACACGCGGGTCAGGCCGGGGCCGACGCGCAGGACCCCCTCGCCGACCAAGTTGACCGGCACGACGAGGCCAATCGCGAGCGCGCGCAGGAGGTCGAGGTTGGCGACGCGCGAGGCGGGGGGGGCATCCATGCGCGGCTTGGAGGGAGCGCGAAGGTGCGCCCCCCCTCCTGACCGCGCCCTATCCCCCACCTTAAATTCTTGTAAGATCGGGGGACCGGCGTGCTACCCAGTCTGCGAGCACGGGCGGAACCGCCCGCCGGGCGACCGGGAGCCGCCCGTCGTCGTGTCCGCCCACACGGAGGACGGCAGCCGGTCGGCATAGCCCCACGGGCCGAGGCGTTGCGCGGCCCGTTCGAGCCCGACCGCCGCTGCGGCTCACAGGGGTGGGGGTGTCGAGCGGAACGTAACCGACGAACGCCGCCCCCCGGTGCGCGCTCGGGCGTCTCGGTCCCGCGTCGAGAGGGGCCGCGGGTGCGCCGGCGGCCTCAGGGCTGGAGCGCACGGGCCCGCCCCCGACGGGGCGCCCCCCCACCTCGGCGCCGAGGCGGAGGCGTCCGGACGGCTAGAGACGAGGGCGATCGCACCCTGCCGGAGGTCCGCACCGGCGGCGGACTCCTCCCCACCACACCGGGCCCTCCGCTGGTCCAGCCGCCAGGGGCACCGCCACTCAGTGGCCGGCGCGGCAGTCCGGGCCGAGCGCGGCCGAAGCGGCCGCGAGAAAGGCGACCCGCTGGGCGAGCGTGAGAGGGCGCCGCGTCACGGGGATCCGTCCACGAGGATCGGCCGCGTCTGTCCCGGCCCACGAAAGGTATCCAGGTGCCGTCGGATGCGCCGTCCGTGTACGGACGAGCCGCGTTCGAGACGTTCGGACCACGTAGAACCCGTCCACCGACCTACTGCCGTCGCCGCAACGCCGGGTTGACCGCTGCCCTTGTAGAGAACGCCTCCCCTCCGAGATGCCTGCCCCCTCCCCTACTCGTCCCACCGACCCGCCGCTCGCCACGGGCCCGTCCGGCGGCGGCTCGACGCCCCCCCCCCGAAGCGTTCGCGCAGGTGGCGCTGAGCGTCCAGGGGATGACGTGCGCCGCCTGCGTCGGGCGCGTCGAGAAGGTGCTGAACGCGGTCCCCGGTGTCCGCCAGGCGACGGTCAACTTGGCGACCGAGCGCGCGACCGTGTCGTTCGACGCGAGCGAGACGACGTCCCTCGTCCTCGCCCGAGCGGTCCAGCGTGCGGGCTACGACGTGCGGACCGAGGAGGTCACGTTCGCCGTCGGCGGGATGACGTGCGCGGCGTGCGTGGGGCGCGTCGAGCGCGCGCTGCAGGGCGCCGATGGTGTGGTCGAGGCGAGCGTGAACTTGGCGACCGAGCGCGCCCGCGTCCGCTACACCGCCGGGACCGACGTCGAGACGCTCTACGACGCCGTCCGCAGGACGGGCTACGACGTGGTCGAGGCCGTGGGAGGCGCGAGCCCGGAGGACGCCGAGCGCCGAGCGCGCGACCTCGACCGCCGGCGGCTCCGGCGCCGCCTGTTGTGGGCGGCCGGGCTGTCGCTCCCGCTGTTCTTGGTGGAGATGGTGCCGATGGCGGTTCCCGGCGGGATGGCCTGGGTCGACGGGCTGATCCCGATGCAGACGCGCTGGCTGCTGGCGTTCGTGCTGGCGACGGCCGTCCAGTTCGGGCCGGGCCTGCGCTTTTACCGGGCCGGGTGGGCCGCGGCGCGGCACGGGTCGCCCGACATGAACACGTTGGTGGCGCTCGGCACGTCGGCGGCCTATGGCTACTCGGTCGTCGCGACGTTCCTGCCGGGCGCGCTGCCGGCCGGCGCGGTCCACGTGTACTACGAGGCCTCGGCGACCATCATCACGCTGATCCTGCTGGGCAAGTGGTTCGAGGCACGCGCCAAGGGTCAGACCTCGGACGCGGTCCGGGCGCTGCTAGGCCTGAAAGCCGAGACCGCCCGTGTCGTCCGCGGCGGCCAGGAAACCGAGGTGCCCATCGGCGACGTGGCCGTGGGCGACGCCGTCCGCGTGCGGCCGGGCGAGAAGGTGCCCGTCGACGGCGTCGTGGCCGAGGGCACGAGCTGGGTCGACGAGTCGATGGTGACGGGCGAGCCCGTCCCGGTCGAGAAGGGCCCGGAGGCCGAGGTCGTCGGCGGAACGGTCAACCAAGCCGGGGCGCTGCTCGTGCGGACGACGCACGTCGGCGCCGACACCGTCCTGGCCCAGATCGTGCGGCTGGTGGAGGACGCCCAGGCGTCGCGCCCGGCGATCCAGGCGCTGGCGGACCGCGTCGTCGCCGTCTTCGTGCCCGTGGTGCTGGTGGTCGCCGCCGTCGTGTTCGGCACTTGGCTCGCCGTCGGCCCGAGCCCGGCGCTGACCTACGCCTTGGTGGCGGCCGTCTCCGTGCTCATCATCGCGTGCCCGTGCGCGATGGGCCTCGCGACGCCCGTCTCGGTGATGGTCGGGACCGGCAAGGCGGCCGAGTTGGGCGTGCTGTTCCGCAAGGGCGAGGCGCTGCAAACCCTGTCCGAGGCCGACGTGGTCGCGCTCGATAAGACGGGCACGCTGACCGAGGGACGCCCGACGCTGACCGACGTGGCGCGGGCCCCGGGCACGGACCTGAGCGACGACGAGCTCCTCCGCCTGGTCGCCGCCGTCGAGGTCCCGAGCGAGCACCCAGTCGCGGCCGCCATCGTCCGCGCGGCCGACGAGCGCGGGCTCGACGTGCCGACGGCCCGCGACGTCCAGGCCGTGCCCGGCTTCGGCGTGCGAGGCACGGTCGATGGCCGCCGCGTCGAGGTCGGCGCCGACCGGTTCATGGCCCGGGTCGGGCTCGACCCCGCCCGCCTCGGCGCCGAGGCGGGCCGCCTCGCGGCCCAGGGCAAGACGCCGCTCTACGCCGCCGTCGACGGCGTGCTGGTGGCCGCCCTCGCCGTCGCCGACCCGGTCAGGGCGACGACGGCCGCGGCCATCGACGCGCTCCACCGGGCCGGCCTGCGCGTCGCCATGATCACGGGCGACAACCGGGCCACGGCCGACGCGATCGCCCGGCGGTTGGGGATCGACGAGGTGCTGGCCGAAGTGCTGCCTGCCGACAAGGCCCGGGCCGTGCGCGACTTGCAGGGCGAGGGGCGCCGCGTGGCCTTCGTGGGCGACGGCATCAACGACGCGCCGGCGCTCGCCCAGGCCGACGTGGGCGTCGCCATCGGGACCGGCACCGACGTCGCCATCGAGGCGGCCGACGTGGTGCTCATGCGCGGCGACCTCACGGCGCTCGTCGACGCCCGGGCGTTGTCGGCGGCCACGCTCCGCAACGTCAAGCAGAACCTGTTCTGGGCCTTCGCCTACAACGTCGTGCTGATCCCGGTCGCGGCGGGCGTGCTCTACCCGGCGACCGGCGTCTTGCTCTCGCCCGTCTGGGGGGCCGCCGCGATGGGCCTGTCGTCCGTTTTCGTGCTGACGAACGCGCTCCGCCTCCGTCGTTTCGAGCCGCCCGCGCTCCCCACCGCCCGGTAGCTGGCCGGTACGGGGCGCGACGGGAGCCCGGCCGCAGGCCCCCGGGGACCCCGCCCGCCAGGCGCCCGCGAACTCCGCCGGCCGACGGTCATTCACTCGGCCCACCCCCTCGTTTCTGATGGACCCGCACCTGTTCGTCCTCTTCGGCGCGACCGGCGACCTGGCCGCTGTCAAGCTGTTCCCCGCGCTCTACCGCGTCACCACGCAGGACGGCGCCGCCGAGCCCACCATCGTGGGCGTCGGCCGGTCGGACTGGGGCGACGACCGGCTCCAGGACGCCGCCGTCGACTCGCTGACCGAGCACGGCGTCGACGAGGATGAAGCCCGGGCCTGGGCCGAGGCCGCGCTCCGCTACGCCCGCGTGAGCGCCTACGACGAGCTGGGGCCCGTCGTCGAACGGGCCGAGGCGTTGGAGGCCGAGCGCGGGCTGGGCGGCGACCGCGTCTATTACCTCGCCCTCCCCCCGTCGACGTTCCCCGGCACGATCACGGCCATCGGCGAGTACGAGGCCGGCCGCGGGACGGTCGGCGAGCACGTCGAGGCCGGCGCCCCCTGGGTCCGGCTGGTCATCGAGAAGCCGTTCGGGCACGACCTGGCGAGCGCCCGCGAGCTCAACGCCGTCGTCCACGAGCACTTCCCCGAGGACAGCGTCTACCGGATCGACCACTACCTGGGCAAGGAGACCGTCCAGAACCTGCTCGTCTTCCGGTTCGCGAACGCCTTCTTCGAGTCGGCCTGGAGCCGGCAGGACGTCGAGCGGGTCGAGATCACGGTGGCCGAGACGAACGACGCCGCCGGCCGGGCCGGCTACTTCGACGGCGTCGGGACGCTGCGCGACATGATCCAGAACCACCTGACCCAGCTGTTCTCGCTGACGGCGATGGAGCCGCCGGCCCGGCTCGACGCCGAGGGGATCCGGCGCGAGAAGATCAAGGTGCTCCGCTCGACCCGGACGGCCCGGGCCGACGAGGTCGTGCTCGGCCAGTACGGCCCGGGCCCGGACGACCCCGAGGGCTACGCCGACCACGACGGCGTCCGCGACGGGTCCCAGACCGAGACCTACGCGGCCGTCCGGCTCCACCTCGACAACTGGCGCTGGCAGGGCGTCCCGTTCGTCCTCAGGACGGGGAAGCGGATGCCCCAGCGCGTGTCCGAGATCGCCGTCGTGTTCCGGCGCCCGCCCGTCACGCTGTTCCAGAACACGGGCGACTGCGACCCGACGCCCAACGTGCTCCGCCTGCGGCTCCAGCCCGACGAGGGGTTCCGGCTGTCGTTCGACGTCAAGACGCCCGGCGACGGGTTCGGCGTCTCGACGCGCGAGCTCTCGTTCCGGTACGAGGACACGTTCGGCCCCTTCCCCGACGCCTACGAGACGCTGCTCGCCGACGTCGTCGAGGGCGACCCGACCCTGTTCGTCCACGCCGAGGAGGCCGAGGAGGCCTGGCGGATCTACCACGCGATCCTGGACAACGACGCCATCGAGCCCCACGTCTACGCCTCCCGCACCTGGGGCCCCGAGGCGGCCGACCGGTTCGTCGAGGCGGCCCCGCCCGAGGAGACCGGCGACGCCGCCGCGCGCTGCTGACCGTGCCCACCTCGGGCCCGAGGCAGCTGGCGCTCCGCCGGGCCTACCCTCGCCGCTGACACCAGCGTGAGTGCGGGGGCGGACGGCGCTTACGCGGACGCCAGTCTGCACGCCTACGTCACGGGCGGACGGCGCGGTCGAGACGAGAAGCCCGCTCGACCGGTCCGAGGTCGCCTCGGTGCCGGCGCTCTCGGACGAGGCGTTCGAGACCGCGGTCGCCGCCGACGAGGCCGATGGGCCGTCGGCCCAAGACCGGTTCGTCTTGCGGGTCGGGACGGCGCTCGCGTCGGCCGCTTTGGAGTCCGGCGTGACCGAGGTCTCGCTCGCCCCCGTGGCCCCGAACCCGTCGTCGGGCGGGGCCCGGGCGTCGTTCGCGGTGCCGGAGGCCGGGGCGGTCCGGGTGTCGGTGGTCGACGTCCGGGGCCAGGTGCTGGTGCGCCAGGCCGCCGTGGTCCGGTAGCGCGTCCGCCCGCCTTGGCGGCGTCGCCGGGACGGGCCTCCCGACGTGTCGTCTGGGACGGCCCCTCCGGCTCCGGCTCGACGCCGAGGCGGGAGGGGCCGCCTGCGTCGCTGGCGGTCGGGATACTCCCGTCGCCTCGGTCGTACACGATGGCCGCCCTCCCCCTGCCCCATGACCGCCGAGATCGTCGTCCTCCCCTCGAAAGCTGCCGTCGCCGAGGCGCTCGCCGACCGCACAGCGACGGCCCTGCGCGCCGCGCTCGCCGACAAGAACAAGGTCACGCTCTGCCTGACGGGTGGCTCGACGCCGGTCCCGGCCTACCAACGGCTGGCCGAGGCCGACGGCATCGACTGGGGCCGCGTCCACGTGTTCTGGGGCGACGAGCGGTGCGTGCCGGTCGAGCACCCCGAGAGCAACGCCGGGATGGCGCTTCGAACGCTCTTGGGCCCCGCCGGCGTGCCCGGCAGCAACGTCCACAAGATGCCCGGGACGTGCCCGCCCCTGGAAGGCGCGGCGGTCTACGAGCAGGCCCTGGAGCAGTTTTTCGGAGACGACCTGTGGTTCGACGTGCTCCACCTGGGCATGGGCGACGACGGGCACACGGCGTCGCTCTTCCCCGGGACCGACGCGCTCGACGTGAGCGACCGCCGTGTGGCGCCCGGCACCGCGCCCGCCTCGGCGTCCGTCCGGGACCGGCTGACGCTCACGTTCCCCAGCCTGTCGCGCGCCGGGCTGTGCCTGGTCGCGGCGGCCGGCGCGGGCAAGCGGGAGGCGTTCACGGCGGTCCTCGACGCGTACGACGGCGAGGCCGAGGGCCCGCCGGTCGCCCGCGTCGCGCCGGAGGGCACGCTGGTCTGGCTCGTCGACCGGGACCTCGCGACGGGGCTCGCCGACGACGAGGACGAGTAGACAGACACGGAAGTCCCGGCCACGCCAGGGTAGACCGAGCGGCCGGACGGGTCTAGGACGTGGCCGCCCGCCCGCGCTCCCGTGCCCGACTCCGTCCGCGAACCGCTCGTCGCCGAGCCGGCCGACCAGATCGCCCGGGTCCCGGAGGCGGCGATCCAGGACGCCTGGGTGCGCGGCCTGTTCGACCCGACCGGCTTGCGGACGACCGACGGCCGGGCCGTCCGCGTGCTCGACCGGGGCCGGCTCAACACCGACTCCGGGCCCGACGTCCGCGACGCCCGCCTCCGAGATCGGCGACCTGCTCTGGGCGGGCGACGTCGAGGTCCACACGACGAGCGTGGCCTGGGAGCGGCACGGGCACCACCGCGACCCGGCGTACGACCGGGTCGTGCTCCACGTCGTGCTCGCGGCCGACCGGCAGACCGGGACGCTCCAGCGCGCGGACGGCTCGGCGTTGCCCGAGGTGGTCCTGCTCCCCCACCTCGACCGGTCGCTCCGGGCGGTGCTGAGGGCGTTCCACCTCGACCCCGCCGCGGCGCCGCGGTGCGCCGCCCGGTGGCCCGAGGTCGAGCCCGCGGTCGCCCGCGACTGGGTCCGCCGGCTCGGGGCCGAGCGGCTCTGGGCTCGCGCCCGCGCGCTGGGCCACGCCTACGGCCGGCGGCCCGACCTCGACCGGCTCCTGGTCCGGCGGATGATGCGGGCGCTGGGCTACGAGGCCAACGCCGAGCCGTTCGAGACGCTGGCCTCGCGGCTCCCCCTGGCTGACCTCCGGCGCGCGGACGGGCCGACCGTCCACGCCGCGCTCCTGGCCGCCTCGGGGCTGGCGCGGACGGACCTGTTCGACGCCGACCTCCCCCACCCTATGCCCGAGGCGGGTGGGGAGGTCCCGCCGATGCGGCCCCAGGCGTGGCGGCGTGGCGGGCGCCCAGCCAACGCCCCGCTCCGGCGGCTCGCCCAGGCGGCGGCGTGGCTGGCCCCGGGCGGCGTCCTGCGCCGCGACCCCGTCGACGACCTCGCCCAAGCGCTGCGCGACGGCGTCGACGCGGCCCTCGCCCGGTCTGCGGACGCCGCCGCCCGACGGCTCGGCACCGCTCGGCCGCACGCGCGCCGTCCGCGTCCTGGCCGACGCCGTCCTGCCGGTGCTCCTGCTCGACGCCGAGCAGCACGAGGCGCCAGACCGCGAGGGCCGTGTGCTCGACGCCTACCGCGCGCTCCCCCCGTCCCAGGACCGCGTGACGCGCCGGTTCGCCGAGCTCGGGCTCGCGCCGGCGTCGGCCGCCGAGGTCGCAGGGCGTCCACCAGCTCGCCCGGGCGTACTGCGACGAGGGCCGGTGCGCCCGGTGCGCCGTCGGCCGGGCGCTGTACCCGGCGCTGGGCCGGGTGTAGAATCGTCGGAGAGACGGCCGGCGGGCGCAACCGAACGGGGCCGCGCCGGTACCGTCTTTCACTCCCGACTGAAAACCGCCGTGACCACCGCCCTCGCCCCGCTCTCGGAGACCACGCCCCGGGGCCTCACGGCGATCCAGGCGCCCGTCGCGGACGACCTCAAGCGGTTCCGCGGCCACTTCCGCGACGCGATGCGCTCGCGCGTCCGGCTGCTCGACACCGTCGTCCAGTACCTGCTGCGGCGCAAGGGGAAGCAGATCCGTCCGACGCTGGTGCTGCTCTCGGCCGAGATGGCCGGCGGCGTCACCGACCGGAGCTACCGCGGCGCGGCGCTCGTCGAGCTGCTCCACACCGCCACGCTCGTCCACGACGACGTGATCGACGAGGCCGAGACGCGCCGGGGCGTGGCCTCGATCAACGCGCTGTGGAAGAACAAGGTGGGCGTGCTCCTGGGCGACTACCTCCTGTCGCGCGGGCTCCTGCTGGCGCTCGACGCCCGGCGACTACGACCTCCTCCACATCACGTCCGACGCCGTCCGCCGGATGTCCGAGGGCGAGCTGCTCCAGCTCGAGACGGCGCGGCGGCTCGACATGACCGAGGAGCGCTACTTCCGGATCATCGGCGACAAGACCGGGTCGCTCATCGCGGCCTGCATGGCGGCCGGCGCGGCATCGGCCGGCGCCGACGACGAGACCGTCGCCCGGGCCAAGGCGATCGGCGAGACCATCGGGCTCGCGTTCCAGATCCGCGACGACCTGTTCGACTACGACCCGGACGCGGCGGCCGGCAAGCCGGTCGGGCTCGACCTCCAGGACCGCAAGATGACGTTGCCGCTGATCCTGGCCCTCGACCGGGCCGACGAGCCGGACCCGCAAGCGGATCCGTAAGCTGGTCCGGCGGCGCAAGAAGTCGAAGGCCGACGTCGCGGAGGTCGTCGCGTTCGTGACCGCCTCGGGGGGGCTCGCCCAGGCTCGGGCCCGGATGGAGGCGCTCGCCGCCGACGCCGCTGACGCGCTCGGCGCGTTCCCCCCGTCGCCGGCACGGGACGCCCTCGCGGGCCTCTGTGCCTACGTCGTCGCCCGTCGGGTCTGACGCCCACTCGGTTTCCGCCGGCCCGGGCCGATTCGTCGTGCGCGGCGTCCCCGAGGGGCACTAGACTCCGGCAATCCCCTACCCCTCGATGACGGCCCACCTTCTCGGCACCGGATCGGCCAACGCTGGCCCCGATCGCACGACGACCATGCTCGCCGTCGAGCACGGCCGTTGCCTCGTGCTGGTCGACTGCGGCGGCGACGCCGTCCAGCGGATGGAGGCCTGCGGGCTCGACCCGGTCCGCCTCGACGCGATCGTGCTGACGCACGAGCACCCGGACCACATCTCGGGGTACCCGCTGCTGCTGGAGAAGCTCTGGCTGATGGGCCGGACCGAGCCGCTGGCGATCTACGGGCCGGCCGAGACGCTGGCCAAGGCGCGGGCGCTGTTCGCGGTCTACAACACCGACAAGTGGGAGGGCCTGCCCGAGCGGCACTTCCACCCCGTTGAGCTCCGGCCCCAGGCGGAGGTCTTCGAGGCGGCCGGCCTGCGCGTGACGGCCTCGCCCGTCGACCACCCCGTCCCGACGATCGGGCTCCGGTTCGAGGCCGACGGCGTCTGCCTGGTCTACTCGTGCGACACGGCCCACTCCGACGCCGTGGTGGCGCTCGCCCAGGACGCCGACGTGCTGATCCACGAGGGGACCGGCTCGCTGCCGGGCGTCCACAGCTCGCCCGAGGAGGCGGCCGACGTGGCCGCCCGGGCCGGCGCGGGCCGACTCGTCTTGGTCCACGCCCCCTACGACGCCTGCGACGCCGACCTGGCCGACGCCCGGCGCGCGTTCGGCGAGACGGCCTGGGGCCACGACGGCGACCGGGTCGAGGTCGAGCACCTGGCGGGCCGCCGGGCCTAGGCCGCCCCCGCCCTGCCGGTCCGGGTCCCCCCGGCTCGGCGCCAGGCGGGCCTAGCCGCCCAGGCCCCAACTCGCGCGGTCGAGCGAACGGTACTGGATCGCCTCGGCAACGTGGGCCGGCTCGACTCGGTCCGAGGCGGCCAGGTCGGCGATGGTCCGGGCCACCTTCAAGATCCGGTCGTGGGCCCGGGCCGACAAGCCGAGCCGGGTCAGGGCCGACTTGAGCAGGCCGCGTCCGGCGTCGTCGAGGCGGCACCAACGGCGGACCTCGGGGGAGGTGAGTTGCGCGTTGCAATAACGGCCCGACACGTCCGAGAACCGCGCCGCCTGCCGCTCGCGCGCGGCCACGACCCGGGTGCGGACCGCCGCGCTGGGCTCGGCGTCCTCCCGCCGGTTGAGCGCCTCGAACGGGACCGGCGTCACCTCGACGTGCAAGTCGATCCGGTCCAGCAGCGGCCCGCTCACTTTGGCGAGGTAGCGCTGGACCTGGCCCGGCGCGCAGACGCACGCCCGCGTGGGGTCGCCGGCGTGGCCGCACGGGCACGGGTTCATCGAGGCGACCAGCATCACGCGCGCCGGGTAGCGGACGGTCGCCCGGGCTCGGGCGATGGTCACCTCCCCCTCCTCGAGCGGCTGGCGGAGCACTTCGAGCACGGGCCGGTCGAACTCGGGCAGCTCGTCGAGGAACAGGACCCCGTTGTGGGCCAGCGAGATCTCGCCCGGCATCGGGTTCGAGCCGCCCCCCACCAGGCCCGCGTTCGAGATCGTGTGGTGAGGCGACCGGAACGGCCGGCGGGCAACGAGTCCGCCCCGGCCCTTCGACCGGCCGCTCACGCTCAGGATCTTGGTGGTCTCCAGGGCCTCGGCGGCCGTCAGCGGCGGCAGGATCGACGGGAGCCGCCGGGCCAGCATCGTCTTGCCCGAGCCGGGCGGCCCCACCATCAACGCGTTGTGGCCGCCGGCGGCGGCGACCTCCAGGGCACGCTTGACCAAGCCCTGCCCGCGGACGTCCGAGAAGTCCGGGCCGTCGTCCGCCACGTCGTCCGCGACCAGGACCCGCGTCGGCTCCGGCGTCCCACGCCCGCCGCGCTCGGCGAGGAAGTCGAACGCGTCGCGGAGCGTCGCCACCGGGTAGACCTCGAGCCCCTCGACCACGGCCGCCTCGGCGGCGTTCTCGGGGGGGACCAGCATGGCCCGCCGGCCCTCGGCCCGGGCGCCCGCCGCCATCGGCAGCACGCCGCGGACCGGGCGGACGGCGCCGTCGAGGCCCAGCTCGCCCACGATCACGACCTCGTCGAGCACGTCCTGCGGGATCAGCCCGTCGCCGACGGCCGCCAGCAGGCCCAGCGCCAGCGGCAGGTCGTACGCCGAGCCCTCCTTGCGGACGTCGGCCGGGGCGAGGTTGACCGTCACGGCCCCGCGCGGCGTCGGCAGGCCCGACGTCTTGAGCGCGGCCCACACCCGGTCCCGGCTCTCGCGGACCGCGCCGTCTGGGAGACCGACCACCGTCCACCGGGGGATGTTGGGCTCGGTGTGGGTCTCGATCTCGATGGGCAGCGCGTCGACGCCGAGGACGGCGCTGCTCCAGACGCGGGACAACCGCGAGGTCTGCGGCATGGGGCGGGGTCGTGTCCGCCCCTAGACCCCGCGCCGCGCGCGACCTACCCCTCGGCGACGCGCTGGGCGAGCCGGTACGCGATGAAGCCGGTGACCCCGAACGTGATGGCGTAGAGGGTCCCGTCGTACCCCTCCGTGCTGACGGCCTCGAACACGAACGCCATGATGCCGGCCGCCAGCCCGCCGCCGATGGCGAACGCGACCGTGTAGAGGACGAACAGGACGAGGGCGCGACCGGCGGTGACGGGGCGGGGGCTGGGCTGGGTGGGCATCGACGGCGGGTGGAGCGTGGGCCCGTGGGACGTGCCGCGCCGCGCCGGGTTCGCCACCGCCCGCCTCGGCGCCGAGGCGGGACGAGCCCCCCCACCGGGCAGGCCCAACGGAAGAGGCCCGCCGGAGATCGCTCTCCCGGGGCCCACTCTACACAGCGGGGCCCGCAGGAGACGTGCTCCCGCGGGCCCCGCGATCCGACCGACGACGCTCTTTAGTTCTGGACGATCGTCGCCGAGAGGTTGCTGCCGACCTGGCTGCTCGTGTTCGAGTGGCCCAGCGCGCCCGACTGCGTGATCGTGAACGCGTTCATGTCGCCCATCTGCGTGATGTCGCTCATGTGAGCGCCGGCACCGGACTGCGTCTGCGAGGACGCGTTGTCCATCCCGTCCTGGAACGCGGTCGCCGTCTGGCCGGCCAGGAACGCGCCCGGGGTCGGGGCGGTCTGGCTCTGCGTCGCGACGTTGCCCATCCCGGACTGGTCGATGGTGGCCGTGAACTGGCCGGCGTTCCCGTTGCTGTCCTGGGTCTGCGTGGCCTGGTTGAACGTGCCGGCCTGCGTGATCGAGGCCTCGTTCAGCCCGACGTCCTCTTGCGACTGGGTCGCCTGGTTGTCGTCGCCGGTCTGCACGATGCTCAGCGTCGAGGTCCCGCCGCCGCCGCCGAAGTTGACCGTCGTCTGCGACTGCGACGCCGTGTTGCGGTCGCCCGACTGGACGAGGTCGGCCGACGCCGTGTACGAGGACGTGCCGCCCAGGACGTTCTGGAACTGGGTCGCCACGTTGTCGTCACCGCTCTGGCTCGACGTCAGGGTGTTGAACGTGTTGCCGAACGGGGTCCCGAGGAAGTTGTCCTGGGTCTGGTCGATCGTGTTGCCGGTCCCGCTCTGGTCCGCCGAGGCGGAGAACGTCACGACGGGCGCCGCGTTGTCCTGGGCGATCTGGGTCTGCGTGGCGGTGTTCTGGTCGCCGGACTGCGTGACCGTCGCGCTCAGGTTGTTGTTGCCGGCGGTGCCGCCGGACTGCGACTGGCTGGCCTCGTTGAAGTCGCCGCCCTGGTCGATCGACGCCGTCTTGATGCCGATGTTGACCTGGCTCTGCGTGGCCTGGTTGTCGCTGCCGGCCTGGACCACCTCGGCCAGGTTGTCGGTCGCGCCGACCAGCGACCCGTTCGACTGCGACTGGTCCGACGTGTTGCGGTCGCCGATCTGCTCGACGGTGATGTCGGAGCTGTTCGGCCCGGCCGCGCAGCAGCCCGAGTTGGTCTGGCTCTGCGTCGCCGAGTTGTCGTCGCCGCTCTGGACGGCCGAGACGCGGCTGTCGGTGTTGCCGATGATCGGGTTGCCGTAGAGGTCGGCCTGGGTCTGGCTCACCGAGTTGCCGTTGCCGGACTGGTCGACGGAGGCGTCGAACACGACGGGCCGCAAGAAGCCGGGGGCCGCGGTCTGCGTCTGGTCCGCCGAGTTGGCGTCGCCGGACTGCGAGATCGAGGCCGAGTTGCTCGTCGTGCTGCTCTGGTCCTGCGTCGCCGTGTTGCTGTCGCCGCTCTGGAAGACCGTCGCCTGGTTGTCGGAGTCGGTCTGGGTCACCGTCGCCCCGTTCCCGACGCCGCTCTGGTCGACGGTCGCGCTGAGGTCGGTCGTCCCGGTCTGGCTAACGGTCGCGTCGTTGAGCGACCCGCCCTGGTCCACGTCGGCGACGGCGCCGGTCGCGGCCTGCGTCACCGCCGCCGTGTTCGACGGGCCGGCCTGATCGACGGTCGCCGCGTCGCCGTCGCCGGTCTGATCGACGGTCGCCGTGTTGGAGTCGCCGGTCTGAACGGTCGACGCCGTGTTGTTCTGGGCGCTGGCGGCGGTCGCGAACGCGACGCCCAGCAGCAGGGTGAGTAGAACTCGCATGAGGTCCTCAGAGGGTTTGGGGAAGGATCGCCGCTTCGAAGGGCCCGGACGGCCCACTGGCGGCCCTTCAACGTAGAGTGAACGGCCCGATCCCTATTCAACCCAAGTCTATTAATTGCAACTAACTGAGCATCATCCATCCGCGCCCGCGCGCCCCGTCCTCGCCCACCTCGACGTCGCGGCGGGGGCCCTCCCCTACCGCACTCATCCATCGCGCTCGCCCGCCGAGTTCGCCCGCCGCGGCCCCAACGGACGAGGCCCGCGGGAGATCGCTCTCCCACGGGCCTCGCCAGCGGTCCGACGGACGGGTCGCCCTTAGTTCTGGGTGATCGTCGCCGAGTTGTTGTTGCCGATCTGGCTGCTCGTGGCCGAGTGGCCCATCGCGCCCGACTGCGTGATGACGATCGTGTTCATGTCCCCGATCTGCATCACGTCGCTCACGTGAGCGCCGTTGCCGGTCTGCGTCTGGGTCGACATGTTCATGTCACCGTCCTGGACCAGCGACGCGTCGTGCGGCACGAACAGCGCGGCGCCGGCCCGGTCGTCGACCGTCTGGGTCTGGGTCGCGACGTTGCCCGTCCCCGACTGCGAGATCGACGCCGTGAGGTCCCCGTCGAGGCCCTCCGCGTTCTGGACCTGGGTCGCCGTGTTGAACGCCCCGGCCTGGGTGATCGAGGCGTCGAAGATGCCGACGTTGTTCTGCGTCTGCGAGGCCGTGTTGTCGTCGCCCGTCTGGGTGACGCTGGCCACCGCCGTGCTCGTCCCACCGCCGGCGGTGAGCGACTGCTGGATCTGGCTGGACGCGTTCCGGTCGCCGGACTGGTCGAGCATCATGTCGGACGTGTTCGCGCCGGCGGCGCCGAGCACGGCCTGGACCTGGGTCGCCGTGTTGTCGTCGCCACTCTGGACCGCGCCCATCGTGTGCGTCGAGTTGCCGAAGGTGCCACCGCCGAAGAAGAAGTTCTGCTCCTGCTGGATGGAGTTGCCGTTGCCCGACTGGTCGATGGTCGCCACCTGGGTCACCGTGGGGACGACGTCAGCGGTCACGATCTGGAGCTGGCTCGCGTCGTTCCCGTCGCCGGACTGCGTGATCGTCCCCGAGAGGTCGACGTCGGTGCTGCCGCCGGCCTGGCCCTGGAACACGGTGTTGAAGTCGCCGCTCTGGGTGACCGAGGCGGTCTTGGTCCCGACGTCCTCCTGGAGTTGGTCCACGGTGTTGTCGTTGCCCGACTGCGTGACGCTCGCCGTGTTGTCGGTCAGGCCGCCGACGGTCGCCGCGTACTGGTCCTGCGTCGACGTGTTGCGGTCGCCCGACTGGTCCACCGACGCCGACGACGTGTTCGGGCCGGTCGCGGCGTTGGTGAAGCCCACGTTGGTCTGGCTCTGCGTCGCCGAGTTGTCGTCGCCGCTCTGGTCGGCCGAGAGGGTCCCGTCGGTCACGCCGAAGGGGTCGCCGAAGGGGACCGCCTGGGTCTGGTCGACCGAGTTGCCGGTGCCCGACTGGTCAACGCTCGCGTCGAAGGTGACCGGCGGGAGAGCGTCGGCGACGGCGCTCTGGCTCTGGGTGGCCGAGTTGAAGTCGCCGCTCTGGTCGACCGAGGCCGTGTTTGTGGACCGGCTCGACTGGGTCTGCGACGCCGTGTTCAAGAACCCGCTCTGCGACGCGCTCGCGCGGTTGTCCGAGTCGGTCTGCGTCTGCGTCGCCATGTTCCGCTTGCCGCTCTGGTCGATGCTGGCCTCCAGACCCATCCCGCCCATCTGGTCGATGAGCGCGTCGTTCCTCCGGCCCGACTGGTCGATCGCGGCGTCGGCGCCGACGGCGCTCTGCATGACGGTCGCGGCGTTGAGGTTGTTGCTCTGGTCGATCGTCGCGACGTCGCCGTCGCCGTCCTGCGTGATGCTCGCGTCGTTCTCGTTGCCGGACTGGTCGATGAAGGCGGTGGAGCCGGGGCCGCTCTGGTCGACCGTCGCGCTGTTGGCGTCGCCGCTCTGGTTGATCGTAGTGGACCCGTTGGCGCCGGCCTGCGAAACGGACGCCTCGTTCTGGTCGCCCTCTTGGACGGTCGAAGCCGTGTTGTTCTGGGCGGCCGCGGCCGTGGAAAGTCCTGCTGCTAGTAGCAGGCTAAAGAGTAAACGCATGAGCTCTGATGAGGGGTGGGGAAGGACGGGGCGGCGCCCAGACACACGAAGGGCCCGAGCGCTCTGCACCCATCACTAACCTAAAGCAATCAAGCCGTTCGGCGTACCACCGTTCCGACTTTCCTAACTGTCCGGCGACGTTTTCCTACCGCCCCGTGGCCCCACCGGGGCCCACAACTCCGCCGCCCTGACCGTCGTCGGTCGCCAGATCGAGGCTGGGGACCCGGGCCCCCGGGCCCCTCACGAAACCCACCCTCCCCCACCTCGGCGCCGAGGCGGAGGCACTCAGGCGGTCCAGGCGTCGTCGGCCAAGACGTCGAGGTCGGCGATCAGGTTGTTGGACGGCACGCCGGCCCGGCTGGCGCCCGACGTGTCCCGCCCGTTCTCCAGCCGGAGCACCCCGCGCGGGCAGACCGTCGCACAGATCCCGCACCCGACGCAGCTCGCCCGGACGACGTTCTGGCCCCGCTGGGCGTACCACTTGACGTCGATCCCCATCTCGCAGTACGCCGAGCACTGGCCGCACGAGATGCACTGGCCCCCGTTCGTCGTGATCCGGAAGCGCGAGAAGAACCGCTGTTGGAGCCCCAGGATCGCCGCCATCGGGCACCCGAACCGGCACCACATCCGGGTCCCGAAGATCGGGTAGAAGCCGACGCCCACGACGCCGGCGAAGATCGACCCGATCAGGAGCCCGTACAGCCAGCCCACCGTCCCGGCGACGGCGTCGAGCCAGCCCACCTCGGCGACCGCGGCGACCCACAGCAGCACCGTCGCCGCCGTGATGAGGGCCAGCACGCCGTGGACCATCCAGCGCTCGACCTTCCACGAGGTCGTCGAGGTGTCGGCGAGGTGGCGGTACGGGTCGCCGGCGGTCTCCGCCAGCCCGCCGCAGCCGCAGACCCACGAGCAGTACCAGCGCTTGCCGAAGAAGAACGTCAGGACCGGCGTCACGACGGCGATCATGACGACGCCCCAGATCAGCATCGCGATGCCCAGCAGGCCCTCCGCCCGCAGCTCGGCCATCTTCCAGGGGAAGAACAGGTCGTAGTCGAGCGGCCACGTGTAGTGGAGGTAGAGCTCGGGCTGCTGGATCGCGATCAGGACGACCGGCAGCGCGAACGCGATCACGGTCTGGAAGAACACGACGCTCAGCGTCCGGACCTGGTGGTACCGGCTGTGCCGGTAGCGGACGAACGCGCGGACGCCCATCACCAGACACCGCCAGCGTGTAGACGGTCGTGTACAAGAACCACTGCCCGCCGTTGTCGAGCGTCGCCGGCTGGTCGCGGAGCAAGCGCGACAGCGGGTCGGCGAGCGGGATCAGCCCGGCCAGCCCGGCGGGCCAGAAGTACAGGACCACGTACAGGCCCGTCAGCGCCAGCCCGATCGTCCAGCCGACGGCGCCGCGGGCCTCGTTCGACGACGTCATCGTCCCCTCGGTCCGGACGCCGGCCGGGTGCGCCGAGCCCGCCGAGCGCGTACAGCACCCCGCCTCCGCCGAAGCCGACCAGCGCCGTCAGCCCGAACGCCAGCGGGTGTGCCGCGCCGAGCCCGCTCGCCAGCGCGACGACGCACACGACCAGCCCCAGGGCCCGACGCGCACCAGCCCGATCCGCTGGACCGCCGTCGGGCGGAACGCGGGGTTCGAGAACAGCGCGAGGTCGGCGTCGGGGTTGTAGAGCGGGAGGTCGGAGGCGAGTCATCGGGAGGCGGTGTGGTGGGGACGACGTGCCGGCGCAGAGACCTGACGCGTCGTGCTCGGGCGGACGTCAGACGGTCGATCGCGGCGGAGAACTCCGGGTCGAACCGGGCCGCGTCGCAGGTCGGCCACGGCGCGGTCGACCGACCAGCGCTCCTCGATCCATCGCGTGCACACGGCCTGCCGCAGCCGCACGCCCAGCGCGCTGACCCCGACCACGGCCCCACCGGCGTGCCGGAGGCGCACGCTCCGCGCCGGCCGTCCGTCCACTCCCAGTCCTCTCCGCGCCGCCGGCGTCTGTCCGTAGACCTGCCATTCGAGGTCGAAGAACTTGGCCGAGTTGAAGAAGACGCCGGGCGCGTAGGGCCGGGGGCGCCCCGCCAAGCCGAGCCCGGCCGTGGCGCCCTGGAGCCGGGCCGTGTACCAGATCGGCTCGATGTCCCGCACGCCCGGCGGTGGCGTCCGGAGCTGGGCGCAGTCGCCGGCCGCCCACACGTCCTCGGCCGACGTGCTGGAGCGTGGTCATCGACCAAGCACGCCGCGGTCGGTCTCGACGGCGCCGCCGAGCCACCCCACGTTCGGCCGGACGCCCGTCCCGACGCCCACGAAGCCGGCCGGCAGCCGCTCGCCGTCCGTCGTGACGACGGCCTCGACCCGCGTCGCCGCCGTCGACCCGGTCCACCTCGGCGCCGAGGCGGAGGTCCACGCCGTGCGCCCGGATCGCGTCGGCAACCAAGAGCGCTCTCGGTCTCGGAGAACGCCCGGGGCAGGTACCGAGCGTCGCGGACCAGGAAGGTCACGGCGATCGCCGCGCGTCCGGAGCATCTCGGCCAGCTCGACCCCGATCAGGCCCCCCCCACCACCACGGCCCGCTCGACGCCGGCCGTCGACGCCTCCATCCGGTCGAGGTCGGCGAGGTGGTAGAGGCCCTGCACGCCGTCGAGCTCGGCGCCGGGCCAGTCGGGCACGACGGGGACGGAGCCGGTCGCGACGAGCAGCCGGTCGTACGGCCAGTCGGGCCGGCGTCGAGGTCGAGCACGCGGCGCGTCCGGGTCGAGGCCGCGCGCGCGGGTCGACACCCGGTCGATCCGGTTCTCGGCCCAGAACCGCTCCTCGTAGAGCCAGGTGTGCTCGCGCGTGAGCACGCCCATGTAGACGTACATCAGCGCCGTCCGCGCGAACGGCTCGCGGTCTCGTCCGACACCATCGTGATCCGGGCGCCGGGGTCGGCCTTGCGGACGTGCCGGGCGGCCGTCACGCCTGCGATGCCATTTCCGACGACGACGACGTGCATAGGGGCTGGATGGAGACGAGGCAGAGTACGGGCACCGCGCGGCGCGCGGCCCCGGCCCCACGCGAGAACGTGGACCGGCGGCCGACGTACGCCCCTCCCCCCGACGCGCCCATGACCTACGGCATTACCGGCAACCCCACGAAAGACGGCCCTGTGGCAACCGCTCACGCGCTGACGCGATGGCTCGACGGCCAGGCGTCTCCCCTACGCGCTCGACCCGGCCCTGGCCGACGGGCTCCACCAGCGCGGCCTGGGCGAGGACGTCGACGGCCACGTCTCGGACGCCTTCGGTCGACCGGCGCCGACCTGCTGCTGTCGTTCGGCGGCGACGGCACGCTCCTGCGGACGGCCCACCAGGCCGACGACACGCCCATCCTGGGCGTCAACATCGGGCGGCTAGGGTTCCTGACCAAGGTCGAGGTGTCCGAGGTCGAGGACGCCCTGCGCGCCGTCGAGGCGGGCCGGACGGGGACCGAGGCGCGCATGACGCTGGCCGTCGAGGTCGACGGCCGTCGACCTGGGCGACGTCCCGTCGTGGGCCCTCAACGACGTCGTCGTCGACAAGTCGGGGACGACGAGCATGATCCAGGTCGAGGCGACCGTCGACGGGGCCCTCCTCAACACCTACTGGGCCGACGGGCTGGTCGTCGCGACGCCGACCGGGTCGACGGCCTACGCGCTCTCGGTCGGCGGCCCGATCCTGACGCCCGGCACCGAGACCCTGGTCGTCGCGCCGATCGCGCCCCACACCCTGACCGCGCGGCCCATCGTGCTGCCGTGCTCGGCCGAGCTCGTCTTGCACGTCGAGACCCGCGACCACCCGTTCGCGTTCGCCTGCGACGGCGTCTCGACGCTGCTCGACGGCGGCGTGACGGTCCGGATCCGGCGGTCCGAGCGCGTCGTCCGGCTGGTGACGCTGCCCGACCGGGACTACTTCGGGACGATCCGCGACAAGCTCTCGTGGGGCCAGGGCGGCGTCTTCTAGACGGCCCGCTTGGCCCCCCCTCCCACCTCGGCGCCGAGGCGGAGGAGTCCGACCGCCGGGCGCGGCTAGAACAGCGCGACGATCGCGAGCATCCCGGCCACGCCCAACGTCGCCGCGCCGGCCGTCACGTACCCCAGCCGCCGCGACCGCACGAACCCGCTCATCCCCAGGCTGACGAACAGCAGCAGTGGCCCGAGAAAGAGCCCGACCGTGATCGGGGTCCAGAGCGCGCCGACGGGCCCGGGCGGGGCGGGGTACTCCGTCGCCGCGCTCATCAGGACGTAGACGGCCCCCGACGTCGAGCCGAACATGGTCAAGAGCAGGACCACCGAGGCGACGATCCCGACGGCGGCCGACCACGAGGCCGCCCGGCTGTCGCGGACGGCGGTCAGGAGCGCGCCGATGTAGGCGAACCCGAACCCGCCCAACACGGCGCTCACGAACGCGAACTGGCGGAGGACCTCGGCGATTCGGTCAGCGGGGATCACAGGCGCGCTCGGAGGGGGCAGGGCGTCCGAGACCGGCCCGGACACCACCCAGGATACGGCCGGCCTCCCGTCCGCCGGCGGAGGGGGCTGAAGCCGAAACGCCCCCGCCTCTCGAAGAAGCGGGGGCGTCGGGCGACCCGGACGAGACTTGAACTCGCGACCTCCTGCGTGACAGGCAGGCGTTCTAACCAACTGAACTACCGGGCCGAATCGGTACGCCCAATCTAGCGACGGCCCCGAGGACCGTCGAGCGCTTGGGCGCGCTCCGCTGGATCTTCAACCGCGAGCGGCTGCGTCCCCGGCGGGGTGGTCGAGGGCGGACTTGAACCGCCGACACATGGATTTTCAGTCCATTGCTCTACCAACTGAGCTACTCGACCGAGTCCGGCCGCGAGCGACCGGGTGCCGAATATACGCGGTCGCCGGCCCGGACCGACAACCGACACCCCGCCGAGACTCGGTGAAGAGACGGCGGCCTACCCCGGCAGCCCCCAGGACGCCCGTCGCGCGGCCCGCTCGGCCTCGGGGAGTTGGACCAGGACGGGCTGGGCGTCGGCGTCGAGCCAGGCGAGGACGCCGGCGAGCGCAGGGTCGGGCATGGCGGTGCAGCCGGCCGTCGACGAGCCCGGCCCGCGCCAGACGTGGAGGAAGATGCACGAGCCGGCGCCGGCCACCGGGGCCGCCCCGGTGAGCGCGGCGCCCGGCACCAGCGCCGGGTCCAGGCCCGGCCCGTTGTGGGCCACGATGGCCCCGATCCGGTACAGCCCGTCGCCGCGCCGCATCGTCTCGTAGCTGTCCCAGTCCGGACGGGCGTCCGGCCGGCGGACGCGGTTGTACGACGCCGACGACCGGTCGTCGACGCACTGCAGCCCCGGCGTCGGGACGTAGGGCAAGCCGGTCGCCATCGAGCCGGCGTAGCCGAAGGCGGCCGACAGCCGGAACACGCCGGCCGGCGCGCGCCCGTCGCCCTCGGCCTTGACCGGCCCCCGCCCGCTCGACCCGTGCAGCCCCAGCCCCCAGCCGAGCCCGCTCCGCCCGACGACGACCGGGACGGCCTCCCCCACCGGGACCCACGCGCCGCCCCGAGCCCGCTCGAACCGTCGGAGCGTGCCGTCGGTCGCCGACCACTCCGCGGTCGTCACCTGGACCAGCTGGCGCGAGGTGTCGGGGACGGGGCCGGCGACCGAGGGAGACGGCCGCCAGCAGCAGGACGAGGAGCCGCAGCACGTGGGACGGGGGATGGGTGCCCCCCCCAGCACAAGCCCGAGGCGGGCGGAGGCGGGCGGAGGCGGGCGAGGCGGGCGGAGCCGGACCGGCGTCAGCCCGGCTGGCGGTCGGCCCGCATCGGGGACTCGACCCAGATCACGGCCCGCTGCATGAACTCGGCGGCCCGGTCGATCCCCAGCTTCTGCTTGATGTTGGCCCGGTGCGACTCGATGGTCTTGAGGCTGAGCCCGAGCGCCTCGGCGACCTCGCGGGTGCTCTGGCCGCGCCCGAAGTGCTCGAACACCTCGAGCTCGCGGTCGGTCAGCCGCTCGATCGACGGCGTCGGGTCGGACGAGTGGCCCAGGCGGTCCTGCAAGAACCGGCTCTGGAGCGACTCGCTGAGGTAGAGCTCGCCCGCCAGCACCGCCCGGACGGCCGTCACGAACTGGCCGGCCGACTCGTGCTTCATCAGGTAGCCCCGCGCGCCGGCCCGCAGCGCCCGCTCGGCGTAGAGCGCCTCGTCGTGGGCCGAGACCACCAGCACCAGCACGTCCGGGTTGAGCGACCGGAGCCGCTTGATGAACTCAACCCCGTTGACGCCCGGCAGCGACAGGTCGACGATGGCGATGTCGAACGCCAAGTCGACGGCCTGGTCGAACCCCTCCTCGGCCGACGACGCCTCGGCCACGACGCGCAGGTCCGGCTCTGCGTTGAGAAGGCTGACGTAGCCCTCCCGCATCACGGGGTGGTCCTCTACGAGAAAGATGCGGTGCGCCATGGGGCCGTTGGGCAAAGGAGTGTTCGACGAATGTGCGCCCCCAACTTACGCGCTCCATTCCCCACGGCACCGCGGTGGGCGCCGAACCGGATCGGGGATCTCCTCAAACCTCTGCGGGTCGGCACGTATCTACAGGTCGGTCGGGCAGACGATCTCGATCTGCGCCCCGCCGCCCGGCGTGGACCGGACCGACACGCTCCCCCGACCAGCCGGATCCGCTCGCGGACGCTCACGAGCCCCACGCCGGTCCCGGCCGCCTCGCCGACCTGGTCGGGGTCGAAGCCCACGCCGGCGTCCGAGACCGTCACCCGGACCCGCCCGTCCGAGTCCGGCCCTACGACGATCGCCGCCGACATCGTCTCGGCGTGCTTGACGACGTTGAACAGGAGCTCACGGACGATCTGGAACAGCAGGACCTGGACGGTCTTCCCGGCCTGGACGTCGCCCTCGCGCTCGACGGTGACCGCGAGCCCGTAGGCCTCGTTCATCCGGTGGCCCAGCCACTCGAACGTCCGGTCGAGCCCCTCGCCGCGCAGGACGGGCGGGCTCAGGTCGACGGTGAGCGTCCGGGTCACGTGGATGGCCCGGGCGACCAAGTTGTCGGCCTGGTCGAGGAGGGGGGCCGTCTCGGCCGAGCGCCGCATGGCCTCGAACTTGAACTGGACGGCGTAGAGGAGCTGCTGGAGGTCGTCGTGGAGCACCTGGGCCACGCGGCCCCGCTCGCGGCGCTCCGCCTCGGTCAGGTCGCCGACCAGCTGGCGGACCTCGGCGGTCCGCTCGACGACGCGGGCTTCGAGCTCGGCCGTGAGCCGCTCGAGGCCGACCTGGGCCCGCTTCAGCGCCGTCACGTCCCGGACCACGACCGTCGCCCCGGTCGCCACGCCGCCGTCGACGAGCGGGATGAAGCTGGACAGCCACGACCGGTCCCCGCCTCTCGGGTCCGCCGGCGACGGGAGCGTCATCTCGACGTCGCGGAGCGGCTCGCCGGTGTCGAGGGCCCGGCGGAGCAGGGCCTCGTTGGCGTCGACGTGGCCAGCTGGGACGTGGTCCTCGGGGAACGTCCCGACAAGCCGGTCGGCGGGCGCCCCGATCAGGCCCTCCATCGCCCCGTTCACGCGGACGTAACGGCCGTCCCGGTCGAACACCGCGATCGCCACCGGGAGCGCGTCGAAGTACGAGTCGATCTCGACCAGCTGGTGGCGGACGGCGTCCTGGGCCTCCTTGAGCTCGGTGATGTCGGCCAGCGACCCGAGCAGGCGGACGGCCCGGCGGGGCTCGCCCTCGAACTGGAACACGCCCCGCGACACCACCCACAGCGTCTCGCCGTCGGGCCGGCGCTGGCGGTGGACGCTCCGGAACAGGTCGTCAGGGGAGGCCGGATCGGCGGCGGTCTCGAACCGGTCCACCACGTCGTCCCGGTCGTCGGCGTGGATCATCGCGAACGCGTCGTCCAGGGGCATCTGGGGCTCCGCGCCCAGCAGCGACTGCCCCCCCTCGTCGAAAGCCACGACCCGCGTGCTCAGGTCGACGTCGTAGGTCCCGACCGCGCCGACGGCGAGCGCCAGCTTGAGCTGGGCCGCCGCGACTTCGAGCGCCTTCGCGGTCGCCTTGTCCTCGCTGATATCGAGGGCTACGCCGATCATCTCGACCGGCCGGCGGTCGTCGCCCTCCCCGTCGAACCGGACGTGGGCTCGGACCGAGAGCCAGCGGGGCTCCTCCCCGTCGATCACGAGGCGGTGGTCGATGTCGTAGTCGTCGGCGGGGTCGGCGGGGTCGAGCGCCCGGGCGATGGCGGCGTCGACCTCGTCCCGGTCGTCGGGGTGGACCCGGCCGAGCGCCTGGTCGACCGGCTCGCCGGCAGGCACGCCGTAGAGCTCCTGGCAACGGGCGTCGAACGAGAGCGTGCCGGTGACCAGGTCCCGCTGGAACGTGCCGAGCTGGCCGGCCCGCATCGCGAGCTGGAGCCGGGCCTCGCTGGCCCGGACGGCCTCCTCGGTCCGCTTCCGCTCGGTGATGTCGCGGACGACGATGCTCACGCCCGTGACCTGCCCGTCGGTCATGCTCGGGACGTAGCTGCACAGCCACACGCGCTCCTCGGGACGGGTCGGTGGGCGACCGTGCCCCGGATCTCGATGTCCTCGACGGCCTCGCCCGCCTGGACCACGCGCTGGAGGATCGGCTCGATCTCGCGGGCCAGGTCCGGCAGGATGTCGTGCGTCGGGCTGCCCGAGGTGGGCCTCGACGGGGGCCCCGTTGATCTCGGCCAGCCGGCGGTTGATCCGGCGGTACCGGAGCCGGTCGTCCATGAACGCCAGGCCCACCGGGGCCGTCTCGTAGACCGCCTCGATCTCGGCGAGCTGGTCCTGGATGGTGAGCTTGGTCCTGGCCCCGCCGCAGGGCCTCGCTCAGGACCGCCGCGACCGACTCCATAAAGCGCCGGTCGGAGTCGGAGTAGGCCCGGGGCTCGCGGGCGTAGACCCCGAGGACCCCCCACGGCCCCGTCCCCGGCCCGACGACCGGCACGGTCATGCCGCTCTGGACGCCGGCCGTGGCGAGGAGGTCTGGGCATGGCGAACCGGTCCTCGGCCCCGGCGTCGGGGACTGCGACGGCCTGGCTCGCGGCGAGCGCGAACCCGCCGAGCGAGTCGGGCGCGTCCGGGACGGTGGCGGCGCCGACCGAGCCCTCGGGCCAGCCCGTGCCCCCCTCCATCCGGAGCGCGCCCGACTTCGGCGTCGTGGTGGAGGACCGTGGCGAGGGGCGCCTGCAGGGCCTCCGAGACGAGCGCCGCGGCCTGCCGGAACAGGTCGGGCAGCGAGGGGAGCCCGAGCGCGTAGCGGCCCAGCGTCGCCACGGCCTCCTGCTGGCGGGCCTGGCGGAGCGCCTTGTCCTGGGCGTCGCGGAGCGCGGTCGACGTCGCTGACCGTCGACGACCACGCCCTCGATCCGGTCGTCGGCCGTCCGGTACGGCAGCACCCGCAACGTGTAGCCGCCGCCGTCGCGGCCGGTCACGCTCTCCTCGATGGGGACCAGCGACGACAGGACGCCCTCGGCGAGCCCCACGAAGTCCTCGACGTCGAGCCGGTGCGTGACGTGCTCGAGCGGCCGGCCGACGTCGCTCGGGATCAGGTTGAACAGCGACGCCGCGGCCGGCGTGAACCGGACGACGCGCAACCGGCGGTCCAGGAACAGCGTCGCGATCTCGGTCGACGCCATCAGGTTCTGGAGGTCCGTGTTGGACCGGGTCAGCTCTTCGACCTTGTTCTTGAGCTCCTGGTTGACCGTCTGGAGCTCCTCGTTCATCGACTGGAGCTCCTCCTTCGACGTCTCGAGCTCCTCGGTCGTCGACTGCAGCTCCTCGTTCATCGACTGGAGCTCCTCGTTCGACGCCTGGAGCTCCTCGTTGGCCGCCTCCTGCTCCTCGACGGTCGCCTGGAGCCGCTCGCGCGCGATGGAGAGCTCGGTCCTCGAGCCGCGCGACGACGGGGTCGTCCGAGGTCGAGCCGGGCTCGGCCCGAGTCGACGACGCCGACGTCAGCGAGGCGACCGAGGCCGGGTCGAGTTCGACGAACACGACCTCGGCCAGGTCGTCCTCGCGACGGCCCCGCCGGCCTTCCCGACGTGGAGCCGGACGTAGCGGGCCTGGCCGGCGACGGCCACCTCGTGGAACCGGGTGTCGGTCGGCCTGCGCCCGCGAACGCGCGCTGGAGCGCCGTCCGGAGGTCGATCTGGAACGCGCGGCAGCACCTTGTCGGCCACGTCTTCGTGACGGGCCCCTCGCGGTCGCGGAGGTAGTCGCCGGCCCGTCCGAACACGTGGGTGACCTCGCCCTGCTCGTCGACCAGGAGCCGGGGCGGGGCGTACGCCTCGAGCGTCCACTGGCCGTAGCGGCTCGACCAGACTCGCCTCGGCCGTCCCGCCGGCCCCCGGGGACGTCCGGCGGCCGGTCCGGGCGAGCGCCGAGAACGGCGGGGTGCCCAGGTCGACGTCGCGCCGCCGGTAGAGCCGGCCGCCCTTGTCGAGCACGCTGAACCCGCGCGTGATCGGCTCGGGCCCCTCCGAGCTCCCCAGGAACAGGACGCCGCCGGGCCGGAGGCGCGTAGTGGAACGACCCGAACACGCGCGCCTGGACGGTCCGGTTGAGGTAGATGAGGACGTTCCGGCACGTGACCAGGTCGAGGCGGGAGAACGGGAGGGTCCGAGATCAGGTCGTGCCGGGCGAACAGGATCACCTCGCGCAGGCTCTCGCGCGCCCGGATCCCGCCGGACTCCTCCTCGAAGAACCGCCGGAGCCGCTCGGTCGTGAGGTCGCCCCCGGCCGCGGCCGGGTACAGGCCGCGCCGCGCTTTCGACGAGCGCGTCCTCGTCGATGTCGGTCGCGAACACCTGGACGTCGGGCGGGTCGGCGAGCGTCTCGCGGTGCTCGCACAACAGCATGGCCACCGAGTACGCCTCCTCGCCCGTCGCGCACCCGGCGACCCAGACGCGGACCGTGTCGCCCCTCCCCTTGCCCGCGAACAGGCCGGGGATCCCCTGGCGCTCCAGCGCCTCGAACGCCTCGGGGTCCCGGAACAGCTGGGTCACCGAGATCAGGACGTCGCGGAGCAGGACCTGGACCTCGGGCGGCCGCGACCGCAGGAGCGCGACGTAGTCCGGCAGCGACTCGACGCCGTTGACCTGCATCCGGCGTGCCAGCCGGCGGCGGATGGTCGACCGCTTGTAGCCGCTGAAGTCGTAGCCCGTCCGCTGGCGGAGGTGGGCGAACACCGACCTGGAGCGCCCGCTCGTCGCCGTCGAGCGCCCGGTCGACCACGGCCGGCCGGAGGTCGAGGCCGCCCGCGTCGCGGACCTCGATGAGCTTGGCCGCCAGCTCGGCCGGCGTCCCGATCACGTCCACGAAGCCCGTCTCGACGGCGCTCCGCGGCATCCCGTCGTAGTCGGCGTCGCCGGGCTCCTGGGCCATCGTCAGCCCGGCCCGCTCCTTGATCGCCTTGAGCCCCAGGGCCCCGTCGGAGCCGGTCCCCGAGAGGACCACGCCCACCGCGCGGGCGCCGACGTCCTCGGACAACGTCCGGAAGAACCGGTCGACGGCGAGCGGCCGCGCGTGCCGGTCGACGGGGTCGACGAGGTCGAGCCGGCCGCCCGAGATCTCGAGGTGCTTGGCCGGAGGGATCACGTAGACCCGGTTGGGCTCGACGTCGGGGTGGTCGCCGACCTGGCTGACCTCCATCTCGGTCCGCGTCTGGACGAGTTGGGCCAGCGCGCTCTCGTGGTCCGGCGACAGGTGCTGGATGACGACGAACGCCATGCCGGGCCGGGCCGGGAGCGCCGAGAAGAACGCCTGGATGGCCTTGAGCCCGCCGGCCGACGCCCCGATCCCGACGACCGGGAACGAGGTGGACGACGCGATCTCGTCGCCGGCCGGCTCCGCCTCGGCGTCGGTGGGGCGGGGAGGGAGGTCGTCGGCCATAGTGCCCCGTACCAGAACGGAGGAGTCTCGGGATCGGTCCCCTACGATACTCAGGGGAACCGGCCCGGCCGTCGGGAGATGCCTTGGCCTCCCACGGCGACGCCGAGGCGGGGCGCGCTAGGCCGGCTCGATCCCGAACACCTCCCCTTTGAGCGTGCTGAAGTCGATGGGCTTGGTGAGGTACCCGCGGGCGCCCCCCTGGAGCGCCGTCGTCTCGAGCTGGCCGTCGTCGTAGGCCGTGACCATGTAGACCTCGAGGTCGGGGTACTGGGCGGTGATCTTGGCCAGCAGGTCGAGCCCGCTCATCCCCGGCATGTTGATGTCGGACAGGACCACGACCACGTCGGCCGCCTCGCCGCTCCGTAGCTTCTCCAGGGCCTCCTCGCCGCTCGTGGCGAAGACGAACTCCAGCTGCCCCTTGCGGACCTCGCGACGGAACTTCTGTGTAAACAGGAATTGGACGTCGGACTCGTCGTCAACGACGAGCGCGCGGATGGGGGACGTGGACATCAGACGGAGACCAGAGAGGAGGGGCAGCAACCTACGCCGACTCCGGGCGCGGGGCGCCGTCCCAGGGCCCGGGGCACGCGATCTTCCCCGCTCTTCCTCCTGCCCATGCCGCGCCACGTCACCGGCCGCCTCCACGTCTTGACCGACGTCCACTTCCAGCAGCGCTGGACGCACGCGGCACTCGCCCGGGCGGCGGCCCGAGGCGGGGCCGACACGGTCCAGTTCCGCCACAAGACGGGGAGCACCCGGGACCGGCTGGCGGCCCTGGCCCCGACCGTCGAGGCGTGCCGCCAGTCCGGCGTCGCGTGCCTGGTCGACGACCACCTCGACCTGGCGCTGGCGGCGGGCGCGGCCGGGGTCCACCTGGGGCAGAGCGACCTCCCGGTCGGCCTGGCGCGGGCCGTCTCGGACCGGCTCGACCGCCCGCTCGTGATCGGTGCGACGGCGACGACGCTGGAGGCCGCCCGCGCCGCCCAGGACGAGGGGGCCGACTACATCGGGTTCGGGCCCGTCTTCCCGACGTCGTCGAAGGCCAACCCGGCGTCGGTCAAGGGGCTCGACGGGCTGGCCGAGACCTGCGCCGGCGTCTCCATCCCTGTCGTCGCCATCGCCGGGATCACCGTCGACCGCGTCCGGCCGTGCCTCGACGCCGGGGCCTGGGGCGTCGCCGTGATGTCGGCCGTGTCGCTCGCCGACGACCCCCGAGCGGCCACGGCCGCGTTCCGAGCCGAGATCGACGCCTGGACTCAGTCGGCCACGGTCGGGTCGGACTGATCCGGGGCGTCGCGCAGGGTCCGGGCGAAGAACGCCGTCGTCCGGGCCCAGGCGTCGTCGGCGGCCTCGGGGACGTAGTTCTGGCCGGACGGGTTGGCGAAGGCGTGGGGCGCCCCGGGGTAGGTCCGGACGGTGTGCTCGACGCCCGCCTCGGTGAGCGCGCGGTCGAAGGCGGCCACGGTGTCGGCCGGGATCGAGTCGTCGGCGCCGCCGAAAAGCGCGAGCACGGGGCCGGCCAGGGTCCCGAGGCGGGCGGGGTCGGTCACGGGCCGGCCGTAGTAGATGACGGTCGCGTCGATCCGGTCGGGCAGCGCGAGCGCCGTCCGGAGCGACCACATCCCCCCGAAGCACCACCCGATCGACGCCGACGCGCGGGGCGCCGAGGTCGTCGGCGAGGTAGGCGTAGGCCTGGCGGAGGTTGTCGGTGAGGGCGTCCTCGCGCCCCATCGCCGCCCGCATGAGGGCCATCGCCGAGTCGGGCGTGGTGGCCGCCCGGCCGCCGTAGAGGTCGACGGCGAGCGCGACGTAGCCCTGGGCCGCCAGCTTCTGGGCCATCGCCTCGACGTTGTCGTTGAGCCCCCACCACTCGTGGATCACGAGGACGGCCGGCAGCCCGGCCTCGCCCGCTTCGGGGCCGCGCGAGCACGCCGTCGACCGGTCGGCCGCCGACGGTCGCGTACGGCGACGCGCTGGGTGGTCACGGCGAGCGCGGCGTCGGGGTCGGTGGCGCCCGTCGGGACCGGCGTGTCGCCGTCGTGCTGGCGGCGCATCTCGGCCGCGTCGTCGGAGGGCGCGCAGGCGGCGAGGGCGAGGAGAGAGCAGGAGCGAGACGCGCATGGCCAGGCAGGGAGGCGGGCGAGCGAAACGGCGGGGCCGGCACGGTATGTTCCGGTGTGAGCGACCACGCCCCCCGTCCTCCCCTACCGCGTCGAGCTTCAGCGCAAGGCGCATCCACCTCGGCGCGCTCGTGCTGCCGCTCGCGATCCTGGTCCTGCCGGTGCCGCTCGCGCGGGCGCGTCCTGACGCCGCTCGCCGTCTTGGCGGTCGGGCTCGACGTCGCGCGCCAGCGGGTGCCGGCGCTCCACCGGGTCCTGATCGAGCGCGTGTTCGGCTGGATGATGCGGCCCGAGGAGCTCCCCGCGTTCGGGGGCCCGCTGGTGCTCAACGGCGCCGTCTGGATGTGCCTGGCCGCCGCCGCCTGCGCCTGGCTGTTCCCGCCGGGCGTCGGCGCGTCGGCGCTCGCGATGCTGATGCTGGGCGACGCGGCGGCGGCCCTGGTCGGGCGCCGGTTCGGCCGTCACAAGTGGCCGCGGTCGCCCAAGTCGGTCGAGGGGAGCGCGGCCTACGTGGCCGCGGCGCTCGCGACCGGGCTCGCCGTGGCGGCCTGCCCGGCGTGGCTCTGACGGTCCCGGCCGTCGCCGTAGGCGCCGTGGTGGGCGCGGCCGTCGAGGCCCTGCCGATCCCGGTCAACGACAACTTCCGCGTCCCGCTCCTGTCCGGGCTGGCGATGTGGGCCGTCCTGTGACGCCCGGACGCCCCCATCCCGAGCCCCACCCGACGATGTTGTCCGGACTAAGCCGCCGCGCCGAGGCCGTCGCCCGCCGGGCCGTCGAGTTGGAGCCGATGCCCCAGCCCCCGCTCCGCCCGACGCGGCACCCGGTCGTGATGCTCCACGGGTTTGGCGCGCTCGCCAACCTGATGCAGGGGGGCGTGCTCCACACCGAGGCCATGCACCTGCGCGGCCGCGGCGTCCAGGCCTACGCCCCCCACGTCAACCCGTACGACACCGTCGCCGTCCGGGCCGCGTCGTGGGCCGACCGGCTGGGGCGTGTGCTCGACGAGACCGGCGCCGAGCGACTCAACCTGGTCGGGTTCTCGACGGGCGGCCTGGACGCGCGCGCGCTGGCCCGAGACCCGGCGTGGGCCGGCCGGATCGCGAGCCTGGTCACGGTCTCGACGCCCCACCGGGGCTCGCCACTCGCCTCGTACGTCCTGGACCGGCCCGAGCGGCTCCGCGCGTGGGCCATCGGGCTGATGGACTTCGTGGGCCGGGCGGCCTACGAGCCGGCGCCGCCCCACGCCGAGGCGGCCCTGGCCGAGCTGGTCCCCGAGGCCGCCCGGGTCGCTTTCCCCGCCGACGAGACGGTGCCCGGCGCGTGGTGCGCGTCGTACGCCGGCCGCGCCGGCAAGGGCACCGACGCGCCGATGTACCCGCCGCTCGTCGTCCCCAACCGCATCCTGTACGGCCTGGCCGGGGTCAACGACGGGATCGTCCCGACCGAGTCCGGGTGGTGGGGCGAGCGGCTGGGCACGCTCGACGCCGACCACGCGCGCCAGATCGGTCTGCGGTGGACGTCGGCGGCGGCCTACGACTCGTGCGCCTTTTTCGAGCGGCACTGCGAGGCGCTCCGCGAGCGGGGACTCTGACGGGTCGTTCGTGCCGGTGGCCGCCTCCGTGCCCGCCTCGGTACGAACGTGGGAGGAGGCAGAGGCGCGTCCGGGCGGGCGCCTTCTCGTGGCCCAGGCCCGAACCCCGGCGGCCGGGCGCCGTTGACGGAGCGGCCTGTCCCCCACCCCATGCCTACCCCCATCCCCGGCGACGTCCTGGTCGCCGAGCCGCCGATGGCGGACCCCAACTTCCGCCGGACCGTCGTGCTCCTGTGCGAGCACACCACGGAGGGCTCGTTCGGGCTCGTCCTCAACCGGCCGGCCGGGCTGGCGCTCTCCCAGGCGACCGACGAGCCGATGCCGTTCGACGCGGACCTGTGGATGGGCGGGCCGGTCCAGCCGGACACGCTCCACTACCTCCACCCCTACGCCGACCTCGACGGGACGCTGCCGGTCCTGGACGACGTGTTCTGGGGCGGCGACTTCGAGGCGCTCCGCGCGTCGATCGAGGCGGGCCAGGTCGACACCGACCGCGTCCGCTTTTTCGTGGGCTACTCGGGCTGGGGGGCCGGCCAGCTCGACGCCGAGGTGGACGAGGGCGCCTGGATCGTCGTCCCAGGCTCGGCCGCGCTCGTCTTCGCCGACGGCGACGACGCGCTCTGGCGACAGGTCCTGCGCCACCTGGGCGGCGAGTACGCGCTCCTGTCGACGTTCCCCGACGACCCCCGGCTGAACTAGCCCCGCGGGGCCACGGACTAGGCGACGCCGGCCGCGACGCCGCCCGCCGCCAGCCCGCGCAGCACGTCGAGCACCCGGTCGATCCCGGCCGACTTGTCGAAAAAGTGGTCGGCCCCGGCGGCCAGGCACGCCACCCGGTACATCGCGTCGTCGTGGTTCGTCAGGACGATGACGTGCGGCGTGGGGCCGCCAAGCCGGAGCTGCTCCAGCGCCGAGAGCCCGCCCATCACCGGCATCTGGAGGTCGAGCACGACCACGCCCGGCCCGTGTACGCGGACCCCTTCGAGCGCGGCCCGCCCGTCGGCCGCCTGGGCGACCACCTCGACCCCCTCCACCTCCCCGATGGCTTCGCACAGGAGGCGGCGGAGCAGGGACGAGTCGTCGGCGACGAGCACGCGGACGGACGGGCGGCGGGGCATCAAGGAGACGGTCGGGAGGTGTCCCCATCGTACGAGCCGGCGGCGGCCCGGACCCGTGGCCGGGCGCGTTCGAGACCGCGCCCGGGCGTAGGCGGCGGGTTCGCCGCCCTGTCGGGGGCCGTCCTACGTCGCCGTCCGGCCGGCCGCCGTTACTCCACCAGGCCGTTCTCGAGCGCGTAGCGCGTGATCTCCGAGTTGTTCGCCATCCCCATCTTTTGGAGCAGCCGGCTCCGGTAGGTCGAGACCGTCTTGACGCTCAGCGAGAGGTGCTCGGCGATGCCGCCGACGGTCATGCCCGAGGCGATCAGCCGGAGCACCTGGTACTCCCGGTCCGAGAGCGCCGCGTGCGGGTCCTGGTCGGGGTCCACGTCGAGCGCGTCCAGGAGCGAGGCCGCCAGCGTCTGGGTGAGGTAGCGCTTGCCGGCCGAGACCCGGCGGACGGCGTCGACCAGGTCCGCCTCGGCGCTCTCCTTGGTGAGGTAGCCCATCGCCCCGGCCCGCACCACGCGGACGGCGTACTGGTCCTCGGGGTGGGCCGAGAGCACCAGGATGGGGAGCTTGGGGAACTCGGCCCGGATCGACTTGACCAGGTCGAGCCCGCTCGGGCCCGGCATGCTCATGTCCATCACGACCACGTCGACGCGCTCGTCGCGGACGATCCGGAGGAGCTCGTCGCCCGAGGCGGCCTCCCCGACCACCCGGAGGTCGTCCATCTCGCGCAGCAGCTCGGCGAGCCCGCGGCGGACCAAGACGTGGTCGTCGGCGATGGCGATGCGGGTCATGGCAGGGCGGGGGGCGGGGGGGCGGCGTGGGGCAACCTACACTCCACCACGGTGCCCTGCCCGCGCACGCCCCGGACGTCGAGCGTCCCGCCCTGGGCCCCGGCCCGCTCGCGCATCCCGACCAGCCCCAGCGAGCGGCGCTCGGCGCGGTCGGCGTCGAACCCGCGCCCGTCGTCGGCGACGACCAGGCGCGTGGAGTCGTGGCCGAGCACGACGGTGACGGCGACCGACTGGGCGTGGGCGTGGCGGGCCACGTTCGTCAGGGCCTCCTGGAGCACCCGGAACGCGGCCGTGGCCACCTCGGGCGGCGGCTCCGTCGCCCCGTGGACGTCGACCGCGCACGGCGTGCTCGTCCGCTCCTCGAACCGCTTGGCCTGCCACGCGACGGCGCTCGCCAGGCCGAAGTCGTCGAGCACGCCCGGCCGCAGGTCGGCCGCGATCTGGCGGACGTGGCGGATCGTGTCGTCGATGGTCTCGCGGACGTCGGCCAGCCGGTCCTGGACGGGTTGGTCGTCGGGGTAGTGCCGGCCGAACCAGCCGATGCCCAGGCGGATGGCCGTGAGCTGCTGGCCCAGCACGTCGTGGACTTCGCGCGACAGCCGCGTCCGCTCCTCCTCGCGGACGTCCTGGAGGTGGGTGGCCAGCGCCCGGAGCTCGGCCTGCGACGTCTCCAGCGCCGCCTCGTTCTCGCGGAGCTGGGTCACGTCGCGGAGGATGGACAGCACCTCGCCACCCTCGACCGGGGCCATCCGGACCTCGCGGTGCCGGGTCCGGCCGGCGACCTGGACTTGGTAGTCGTAGGAGACGGTCTCGCCGGAGGCGGCGAGCCGGGCCAGGGCGTCGAGGAACTTGGTCGCCAGCGCCGGCGGGATCACGTCCTGGAGCCGCTTCCCCAGCAGCACGGCGGCCGGGAACTCAGTGGCGAACACCTCGGGCACGTGGAAGTCGAGCACGAGCCCGTCTGCCGACAGCCGGGACACCACGTCGGGCAGCGCCCGGACGACGGTCCGGTAGCGCGCGCGCGACTCGGTCAGCCGCCGCTCGGTCTCGGCCTGGCCCGTCACGTCGCGCGTGGCCACGATCCCGACCGCCTGCCCGTCCGGCCCGACCGCGGCCCGGCCCCGGCTCTCGACCACGCGGACGACGCCCTCGTCGTCCACGACGCGGAACCGGAGCGTCGTGGCCTGGCCGGAGGCGAACCCCGTCGCGAGCGCGCGCTGGACGTCGTCTCGGTCGTCGGGGTGGACCGCGTCCAGCGGAGGCCCGGCGACCAGCGCCTCCGGGGTGCGGCCGACCTGGTCCCAGGCCGAGGGGCTGGCGTAGACCGTCCGCCCCGAGGCGTCCGAGACGGTGACCAGGTCGGTGGCGGTCTCGACCATGAGCCGGTACAGCTCGGCGGCCGTCCGAGCGCCCGCGTGGCGGGCGACGGCGCGGCGGACGGCGCGGGCGGCGCTCTGTGGCGAGGCGTCGGGCTCGATCACCGCCTCGGCCCCGGCCCGCAGCGCGGCCTCCTCCTCCGCCTCGGGCACCACGACGACGACCGGCGGGCGCGTCTGGGGTCGCCGGAGCCAGTCGCCCAAGCCGGCCGTGCCGCCGGCGAGCACGACCACGTCCCCGCCCGCCCCGCGCACGTCGCCGACGGGGCGGACGGGGCCGAGCGCGTCGGCCCAGGGGGCGAGGGGACCGGACCACGAGACGGTCATGGTGCGGCGACGGCGTCCAGCCGGGCGACCACGCGGGCCGTCGCGGCGACGGCGTGGGCCACGTCGGCCTCCGTCGTGGTGCGGCCCAGCGAGAAACGGACGGTCGAGGCCGCCAAGTCGCGGTCGACGCCGAGCGCGAGCAGGACGTGGCTCGGCTCGAGCGCTCCGCTCGTGCAGGCGCTCCCGGCCGAGGCCGCGACGCCCTCCAGGTCGAGCGACGCCAGCAGCATCTCGCCGTCCAGCGGCTCGCCGACCGGCCGGACGGCGACGCTCAGGATGTGGGCCGCCGCGTCGGCCGGCGTGTGGACCACCAGCCGGTCGCCCAAGGCCCGGGCGAGACCCCGGCGGAGGTGGTCGCGCAGGCCCCGAGGCGGGCCGCCAGGTCGCGGCGCTCAGCGTCGGCCAGGGCGAGCGCGGTCGCGAAGCCGACGACGCCGGCCACGTTCTCGGTCCCCCCCCGCCGCGCGCGCTCCTGCGACCCGCCGGTCTGGACCGGCCCGAACGGGGTCCCCGCCCGGACGTAGAGGGCGCCGACGCCCTTGGGGCCGCCCACCTTGTGGGCCGAGACCGACAGCAGGTCCACGTCGAGCGCGTCGACGTCGACGGCGAGCACGCCGGGCGCCTGGACGGCGTCGGTGTGGACGAGCGCGCCGGCCTGGTGGGCCACGTCGGCGATGTCGCGCAACGGGTTGACCGTCCCCACCTCGTTGTTGACCCACATCGCCGAGACCAGCCCGGTGTCGGGGCCGAGCGCCGCCGCGACGGCCTGGGCCGCCAGGCGGCCGGAGGCGTCGGGGGCCAGGACCGCGACGGGGTGCCCGTCCTCGGCCAGGGCCCGGGCGGTCGCCAGCACGGCCTGGTGCTCGGCGGCCGACGTCACGAGCCCCGGCCGGCCGGTCTGGCGGCGCGCGGGCCCGGTCAAGACGCCCCGGATCGCCAGGTTGTCCGCCTCGGTCCCGCCGCCGGTAAAGACGACCTCGCCCGGCTCGGCCCCGATCACGGCCGCGACCTGCTCGCGCGCCCGGTCGACGGCCACGCGGGCGCGCCGGCCCGGCCCGTGGAGCGACGACGGGTTGCCGAACGTCTCGCCCAGGAACGGGAGCATCGCCGCCAGCGCCTCCGGGCGGAGCGGGGTCGTCGCGGCGTGGTCGAGGTAGGGCACCAGTAGAGGGAGACGGGGGACGGTCGGACGCGGCGTCTCGACCCTAGATGCCTCGACGGCCGTCGAGGTTCACCGACGCTCGCAAAGTCGCCCCGGTCCCGATCGCTCGCGCTCGCCCGCGGCGCCACCGAGGCGGGCCGGACGAACTCGGGGCGCCGCCGGCCGTGCGGCGACGCCCCGGAGCGCTGGGCGTCGGGGTGGCCGAGCCCTAGACGGTCTCCTCGGCCGCCGGGTCCTCCGTCACGACCGCGCCCGACCACGTCGTCGCGCCGGCCTCGGTGGTCGCCGCGCCCCCGAACCCGACCTCGCCGACCGCGACGCCGTCGCCGCTCGTCGCCGACTCGACCGACGACGGCTCGACGGCCGACGCGAAGTAGTCCTCGTTGTCGAACGCGTCGACCTGGATGGCGTCGTTCCGGGCGGCCTCGGCCCGCTGGAGCAGGTCGGCCTCGTCGGCCGTGATGATGCCCGCCTCGAGCGCGGGCGCGATCAGCGTGGCCGGGTGCTGGCGCGGCAGCTCGCGGCGCTTGACGGCGGCCTTCACCTTCGACACGACGCCCTCGGCCTGGTAGCACAGGCGCATGGCGTGGTCGAACCGGCCGAGCGCGTGCTCGGGGTCGAGCGACGTGAACACGACCGGCGTCAGGCGGTCGCGCTGCTCGCCCGGCACCTGGAGCGCCGCCGCGACCTTGTGGCCGGTCTTGTCCGACGGGAGGTCCGAGATCCGGTTGAGCCGGCTCCAGGCGGCCAGCGGGCCGCGGAAGAGCCAGGTCGCGCCGGGGACCTGGAGGTTGGCGAACAGCCCGTCGAAGGCGTCCTGGATCTGGGCGAAGGCGTACTGCATCGACCAGTCCAGGAACGCGCGGTCCTCCTTCCGCTGGCCCTCGGCCTCGAACCGGCGCAGGACGGCCGTGCCGAGGTACATCCACGAGAAGATGTCGGCGAACCGGCCCGTCAGCTTCTCCTTCCGCTTGAGGTCGCCGCCCAGCGTGCCCATCGCCAGGTCGGCCAGGAACGCGAACGTGGCCGAGGTCCAGGCCATCTTGCGCCAGTAAGGCGCGGCGGGGCCCGAGACCGGCGAGCCGGCCAGCCAGCCGCGCGAGAGCGACAGCCCGACGCCTCGGAACGCGTTGCGGACGACGTGGCCGATGTGGGGCCAGAACGCGGCGTCGAACGCCTTGACGTCGCCGGCCATCAGCGCCTGCATCTCCTTGAGCGCGTAGGGGTGGCAGCGGATGGCGCCCTGGCCGAACACCATCAGCGTCCGCGTCAGGATGTTGGCGCCCTCGACCGTAATGCTCGACCGGGAGCCCGATGTAGGCGTGCGCTAGCGGGTTGCGCGGGCCGCGGCGAGATCGCGTTGCCGCCCAGGACGTCCATCCCGTCGTTGACGGCCTTCCGGAACAGCTCGGTCGTGTTGTACTTCATCATGGCCGTCACGACGGCCGGGGCCGCGCCGCCGTCGAGCGCGCCGTTCGTGTAGCGGCGGGCCGCCTCCAGGGTGTAGGCCCAGCCGCCGATGCGGGCGAGCGGCTCCTCGATCCCCTCGAACTTGCCGATCGACAGCCCGAACTGCTTGCGGATCAGCGCGTGCGCGCCGGCCACGCGGGCCGCCTGCTGGACGCCGGCGGTCGCCGAGGCGGGCAGGGAGATGCCGCGGCCGGCCGCGAGCGACTGCATCAGCATCCGCCAGCCGCGGCCGGCCCCGGCCGCGCCGCCGATGACGGCCTCCTCCAGCTTGACGACGACGTCGTGGCCCTCGGTCGGGCAGTTCCAGAACGGGACGCCCAGCGGGTCGTGGCGCTTGCCGAGCACGACGCCCTCGGTGGTCGTGTGGACCAGGGCGCAGGTGATGCCGAGGTCGGTCCCCTTGCCCAAGCAGCTCCTCGGGGTCCTCCAGCTTGAACGCCAGCCCCAGCACGTCGGAGATGGCGGCGAGCGTGATGTAGCGCTTGCGCCAGGCGAGGCGGACGCAGAGGTCGCCGTCGTCGTCCCGGAAGACGACGCCCTTCGACGAGATCGCGCCGGCGTCGGAGCCCGCGCCGGGCTCGGTCAAGGCGAACGACGGGATGGCCTCGCCGGTCGCCAGCTTGGGCAGCCAGTAGTCCTTCTGGGCGTCGGTCCCGAAGTGGGCCAGCAGCTCGGCCGGCCCGAGCGAGTTGGGCACCATGACCGTGATGCCGAGCGTGCTCGACGCCGAGGCCACCTTGGCCACGACGGCGCTGTTGAGCGACGGGCTGAACCCGTGGCCGCCGTACGCCTTGGGCACGATGAGCCCGAAGAACCGGTCGTCCTTGAGCTTCTGCCAGACGGCGTCCGACAGGTCGCGGCGCTGCCAGACCTCCCAGTCGTCGACCATCTGGCAGAGCTCCTCGACGGGCCCGTCGATGAACGCCTGCTCCTCGTCGGTCAGGCCCGGCGTAGTCCTGAGCCAGCAGCCGCTTGCCGTCGGGCTTGCCGGAGAACAGCTCGCCCTCGACCCAGACCGTCCCGGCGTCGATGGCCTCCTGCTCGGTGCTGGAGATGACGGGCAGGAACTCGAGCCTCTTCATCAGCCCCATCACGGCGCCCGAGAGCACCCGGCGGATCGGCGTGACCAGGAAGACGGCGGCCAGCACCGCGAAGGCGACCACGAGCGCCAGCGGCGCGCCGAAGCCGACGAGCGCGACGAGCCCGGCCGCGGCCCACACCCACAGCGGGGCGCCGGTGAAGCCGAGCGCGAACAGGACCAGGAGCACGCCGAGCGTGGCGGCCCAGCCGGGCGTGCCGGCGAAAAGGTGGAGAGCGTCCATCGGGAGGGGGGTCCGGGAAGGTGACAACGGCCGACTTAACAGTGTAAACCTCGCAAGGAACGTTCGCAAGCGCTTTCCGCCGCACCGCGGCGCGGACCTCCGCCGGCCCGGCCGGGTTGACGCCCCTCCCCTCCCCCGACCCCATGGCCGACGCCGTCTCCTGGTCCCTCCAGAACCTCCCCCGCCAAGGCGGCCGCACGGCCGTCGTGACCGGCGCCAACTCGGGCATCGGGCTCGAAACCACGCGGGGCCTGGCCGCGCTCGGCGCCCGCGTCGTGATGGCGTGCCGGAGCCTGGACCGCGGCCACGCCGCCGCCGCCGACGTCCGCCGGAGCCTGCCCGGGGCCGACCTCGACGTCCGCGCGCTCGACCTGGCCGACCTCGGGAGCGTCGCGGCCTTTGCCGACACGTTCGCCGAGGCCGACCGGGTCGACGTGCTGGTCAACAACGCCGGCGTGATGGCGCTCCCCGAGCGGCGCGAGACGGCCGACGGGTTCGAGACCCAGTTCGGCGTCAACGTCCTGGGCCACTTCGCGCTGACGGCGCGCTTGTTGCCCCAGCGTGCTTGCCGCAGCGCACGGCTCGCGCGTCGTCTGGCTCAGCAGCATCGCCCACCGCGAGGGCCGGCTCCGCCTGACGGACCTGCAGAGCGAGCACGACTACGACCCGTGGGTGGCCTACCAGCAGAGCAAGCTGGCCGACCTCATGCTGTCGCTCGAGATGCAGCGGCGGCTGACCGAGGCGGGCCAGGACACGGTCAGCGTGGCCGCCCACCCCGGCGTCTCGGCGACCGAGCTCACCGACGACATGATGGAGGGGAAGCCCTGGGCGGCCGTCGCGAACAAGGTCATCGGGCTCGCGGCCATGCCCGCCTGGCGCGGCGCGCTGCCGACGCTCGTCGCCGCGGCCGGCCACGACGCCCAGCCGGGCGGCTACGTCGGCCCGGACGGGTTCCGCGAGATGCGCGGCGACCCGGCCCCGGCCGAGATGGCGCCCCAGGCCCTCGACCCCGACGGGGCGCGGATGCTGTGGCAAGCCTGCGAGGCGGCGACGGGCCTCACGATGTTGTCGGGCGACTGAGGGTCGAGCCGTAGCCCGTCGGAAGCGGCAGACGCCGAGTGCACGTCGGCCTCTACTCCAGGCGGCTCGCTACTCCCCCAGTCCAGTCGGCAGCGGAGAGCGAATCGCCGCTGGCCGCTCACCGTTGGCCGCCCCGCCTCGGTGACTCCGTGGGCCCGTCCGACGTGGCCCGCCGGGCTCCCGAGGCGGGCTCACCCGCCGGCCGGGCCGAGTTGGCGCCACAGGTAGCTGTAGATCGAGGCCCACATGGTCGCCTGCTGGTCCGGCGTGACGCCCGAGCCGTGGCCGCCCTCGGTGTTCTCGACGTAGTCGACGGCCAGCCCCATCGCCTCCATCCGCGCGGCCATCTTGCGGGCGTGCGCCGGGTGGACCCGGTCGTCGCGCGTCGTGGTCGTGAACAGCGGGCGCGGGTACTCGACGCCGTCGCGCAGGTTGTGGTAGGGCGAGTAGGCCGAGATAAACGCCCAGTCGTCCGGGTCGTCGGGGTCGCCGTACTCGGCCATCCAGCTCGCGCCGGCGAGCAGCGTGTGGTAGCGGCGCATGTCGAGGAGGGGGACCGAGACCACGACGGCGTTGAACAGCTCGGGCCGCTGGGTCATGGCCGCGCCGACCAGGAGCCCGCCGTTCGAGCCGCCCCGGATCCCCAGGTGCTCGGGAGAGGTCACGCCACGGTCGACCAGGTTCTGGGCGACGGCCAGGAAGTCGTCGAAGGCGCGCTGGCGGTTCTCGCGCTGGGCCGAGCGGTGCCACGCCGGGCCGAACTCGCCGCCGCCCCGGATGTTGGCGAGCACGTAGACGCCGCCGCGCTCCAGCCACAGCGCGCCCGTCAGACCGCTGTAGCTGGGCGTGAGCGCGACCTCGAAGCCGCCGTAGCCGTAGAGCTGGGTCGGGTTCGAGCCGTCCATCGCCAGCCCCTCGCGGTGGACGACGTAGTACGGCACGCGCGTCCCGTCGGTCGAGGTCGCCACGAGTTGCTGGACGGTCAGGCCCTCGGCGTCGAACGCGGCCGGCAACCGGCGGACCTCCTGGCTAGACCCGTCGGCCTGGGCGAGCACCAGCGTCGAGGGCTGGACGAACGAGCTGGTCGAGAAGAAGAACCGGTCGTCGTCGTCGCTGGTCGAGACCACGCCGACGCTCGACACCGGCGGCACGTCGACGGGCCGGCTCGTCCAGGCGCCGTCCCGGAACCGGAACTGCAGGAGCTGGCCGCTCACGTCGTCCAGGAGCGAGACGAGCAGCGTGTTGCGCGTCGCGGAGGTGGCCTCGACCGTCTGGCGCTCGCCGGGCACGAACACGGTCTCGAAGCCGCGGTCGCCGTCCAGGAACGAGTCGTAGTCGATGGCGAGCAGCGCCCCCTCGGGGTAGGTCACGCCCTCGACCTCCCACTCCGACCGGAGATAGAGCGTCAGGTGGTCGCCGACCACACCGGGGTCGGCGTCCAGCGGCACGTCGAGGCGGACCAGGTCGCCGTCGCGGAGCACGTACGTCGACCCTTCGAAGAACGCCGGCCGGTGCGAGACGACCGGGACGATCTCGTCGCCCCGGCGGAACGACCCGGCCCAGACGCCCATGTCGGTCGCCGGGGCCTCGAACACGGTCTCGGCCTGGTCGAGCGGCGTCCCCCGCCGCCAGCGCTGGACCGTGCGGGGGTAGCCCGAGGTCGTCATCGAGCCGTCGCCGACGTCGGTGGACACCAGCAGCT
This sequence comes from uncultured Bacteroidota bacterium, assembly GCA_963740235.1. Lineage (GTDB taxonomy): Bacteria > Bacteroidota > Rhodothermia > Rhodothermales > Rubricoccaceae > Rubrivirga. The sequence goes on along the minus strand of CAVUDG010000005.1, from coordinate 26,450 downwards.
CGTCGCGGTCGATCCAGGCCACGGACCCCTTGGAGTCGGGCAGGAAGAAGCCGCCGTCGCACGAACGTCTTGGTCGCCAGGTCGAACTCCCGGACCTCGACCGCGTCGGCGCCGCCACGCGAGAGGCGGACCAGGCACCGGTCGTAGTCGGGCGCTAGGCACGACGAGCCCTTGTAGGCCCAGGCGACGCCCTCCGCTTGGCCCAGCGCGTCCAGGTCCAGCAGCGTCTCCCAGTCGGGCGCGCCGCCGAGGTAGCTCTCCCAGGTCGTCCGGCGCCACAGGCCGCGCGGGTTGTCCTCGTCGGTCCAGAAGTTGGTGAGCCGGTCGCCCTGGATCGAGGGGTAGGCGATCCGGTCGTCCGAGGTGAGCACCTCCAGCGCGTCCGCGTACAGGCCGGCGTACCGCGGCTCGGCCTGGAGCGCGGCGGCGGTCGTGGCGTTGTGGGCCTCGACCCAGGCCATCGACCGCTCGCCGTCGACGTCTTCGAGCCACTGGAACTCGTCGGCGGGTTGAGCGGAGAGGCCGGCGGAGGCGACGAGGGCGGTGAGCACGAGCGAGCGCATGGGCGGAGGGGGCGGACGTCGCAACCTACTGCTCCCCCCGACGGCCTCGGGCGCGCCACCGCCCCGGCGCGCTGCCGACCCACTCCGGTCGCCGACCGGCCCCGCCTCGGCGCCGAGGCGGGCACCCCGACGCCGGGCCGGTGGCCTCGGCCAGCGCCGAGCGGTGTCCGTCCCCGATCCCCCGTTCTCATTTGCCACAGACCGACAGGCCAGGGCAGAACGCGACTCTCCCGTCCCCTCCACCCCGTCCCTCCCGCCTCCGCGCCAGACCGTAGACTCCGGGCGTCCCCCTTCCTGCCCGCATGTCCGCTCCGTACGAAGGCCTCGGCGTGTTCTACCTCGGCCGCGAGGTCGACCCCGAGACCGCGACCGTCACCGACGCCCCCGTCCTCTACGACTCCACCGACCTGACGACGCACGCGTTCATCGTCGGCATGACGGGGTCGGGCAAGACCGGGCTGGGCGTGTCGCTGATCGAGGAGGCGGCGCTCGACAAGATCCCGGTCATCGCCATCGACCCGAAGGGCGACCTGGGCAACCTCGCGCTCCAGTTCCCCAGACTGGCCGCGTCCGACTTCCGGCCCTGGGTCGACCCGGGCGAGGCGACGCGAGAGGGCATCTCGCCCGACGACCTGGCCGCCCAGACGGCCGAGCGCGTGGAGGACCGGCCTGGCCGAGTGGGACCAGCCGGCCGACCGGATCCAGCGGCTGCGCGACGCCGCCCAGGTCACGATCTACACGCCCGGCTCGGACGCCGGCGTGCCCGTGTCGGTCCTGGGCTCGCTCGACCCGCCGCCCGCCGACGACCGGACCGGCGAGGCGTTCACCGAGCGCGTCGAGGCGACCGTCGGGCGGCCTGCTCTCGCTGCTGGGCGTCGACGCCGACGCGATGTCGAGCCCGGAGCACGTCTTCCTGGCCAAGGTCGTCGGCGACGCCTGGGGGGAGGGCCGGAGCCTGGCGCTGGCCGACCTGATCGGGGCGCTCCAGACGCCGCCGTTCGAGACGATCGGCGTGCTGGCCGTCGACCAGTTCTTTCCCGGCCCGGCACGCGGACGGCGCTCGCGATGAAGCTGAACGGGCTGCTCGCCTCGCCGGGCTTCGCGGCCTGGGCGCAGGGCGAGCCGCTCGACGCCGACCGCCTGCTCTACGGCGCCCGACGGCACCCCGCGAGTCTCGGTCCTGTCGATCGCTCACCTGGGCGACGAAGAGCGGCTGTTCTTCGTGACGCGCCTGCTTGGGCGAGGTGCTGGCCTGGATGCGCCGCCAGTCGGGCACCGGGTCGCTCCGGGCCGATCCTGTACATGGACGAGATCTTCGGCTACCTCCCGCCGACGGCCAACCCGCCCACCAAGCGGCTCCTGCTGACGCTGCTGAAGCAGGCGCGCGCGTTCGGGCTCGGCGTCGTGCTGGCGACCCAGAACCCGGTCGACATGGACTACAAGGCGTTGTCGAACTGCGGGACGTGGTTCGTCGGGCGGTTGCAGACCGAGCGCGACAAGGACCGGCTGCTGGACGGGCTCGGAGGGCGCTCGCAGGCGACCGGCTTCGACCGGGCCGCCGTCGACCGGATGCTGTCGGGGATCGGCAAGCGGCGCTTCCTGCTCCACAACGTCCACGAGCAGGCGCCGACGCTGCTGGCGACGCGCTGGGTGCTGAGCTACCTCGCCGGCCCGCTCACGCGGACCCAGATCGGGACGCTGATGGCCGACCGCAAGACCGAGGCCGCCCAGCCCGCCTCGGTCGCGCCGTCGCCGAGCCGAGCCCGGCCCGCACGGTCACCGAGGCGGGCCCGGCGCCCCCCGTCCGTCGACGTGCCCCAGGTGTTCCTGGACGGCGAGCCCGCCGACGAGTACGTGCCGATGCTGCTCGCGCGCGCCGAGGTCCCGTTCGCGCGCAAGAGCCTGGACCTCGACCACACCGAGCGGGTCACGCTCCTGGTCGAGGTCGCCGGCGGCGCCCGCAGTGGGACGCGGCCGAGCGCGCTGGCCGAGCGCCCGCCGACCCGGACCGCGCCCGCTGACGGCGTCCCGTTCGGCCCGCTGCCGGAGCGGCGTCGACGCCGAGACGCGTTCGCTCGGTGGGAGACGGACCTCAAGCGGTGGCTCCAGCAAGAGCGCCCGCTGCGTCTGTTCCAGAGCCCGGCGCTCAAGGCGACCTCGACCCCGGGCGAGGACGAGCGGGCGTTCCGGATCCGCCTGGGCCGGCTCGCGCACGAGGCGCGCGACGCCCAGAAGGACGACCTCCGCGACGCGGTACCGGTCCAAGCTGGCCGCGCTGGAAAAGCGGATGGCCTCGGCCCAGGACGCCGTCGACCGCGAGGCCGCCGCAGGCCAGCCAGCGCAAGACCGACACCCTCGTCCGCGTCGGGACGACGCTGCTGGGCGCGTTCCTGGGCCGGCGCTCGTCGCGGTCGACGCTGAGCCAGATCGGCGTCACGGCGCGCTCGGCCGGCCGGATGTCGAAGGAGTCGTCCGACGTGGACCGCGCGCCGAGCAGAAGCTCGACGCCCTCAAGGCCGAGTACGCCGACCTCGACGCCCAGCTTCAGCGCGAGATGGACGACGATCGACCTGACGGCGAGCCCGGAGACGGCGCCGCTGGAGACGGTCGAGATCCAGGCGACCCAGACGTCGATGCACGTCGGCGAGCTCGCGCTCGCCTGGGTGCCCGTCCGCCGCGACGGCGACGGCCGGCTCGCTCGTGCCTGACCCCGACGTCCGCCGCGTCGCCGTCGTCGGCACCGGGCCTCATCGGCGGCTCCGCTCGCGCTCGCGCTCCGCTCCCGCCGGCCCGACGTCGAGGTCGTCGCGTACGACCGCGACCCGGCCCAGCTCGCGCTCGCCGTCGAGCGCGGGGCCGCCCGCGCGGCCGCCTCCCCCGCCGACGCCGTCGCCCAGGCGGACGTGGTCGTGCTGGCGGTGCCGACGGGCGCGATGGCGGCGGCGCTCGCCGAGATCGCGCCGGCGCTCCGGACGGGCGCGCTCGTGACCGACGTGGCGTCGGTCAAGGGGCCCGTCGTCGACGCCGCCTGCGCGACCTGCTGCCCGCCATCGGTGACGTTCGTCGGCGGACACCCGATGGCGGGCGCCGAGCTCGGCGGGATGGCCCACGCCGACGCGCTGCTGTTCGAGAACGCCGTCTACGTCCTGACGCCCGACGGACCAGCCGTCGACCCGCGCGCCGTCTGGCTGGCCGAGTCGGTCGGCGCCCGCCCGGTCGTGCTGACGGCCGAGCGGCACGACGCGGTCGTGGCGGCCGTCAGCCACCTGCCCCAGCTCGCCGCCGTCGCGCTCGTCGGGCTGGCCGCCGAGGTCCGGCGACGACGCGCTCGCCCTCGCGGCCGGCGGCTTCCGCGACATGACCCGGATCGCCAGCTCGCCGTTCGGGATGTGGGGCGACATCCTGGGCGCCAACCGCGACGCCGTGCTCGGCGCGCTGGAGGCGTACGTCCGACCGCCTCGGCGACGCTCCACGACGCCGTCCAGGTCGGGCGACCTCGGCCGTGCTCGCCGACGCGTTCGAGCCGTCGGCCGCGACCCGGAGCGCGATCCCGTCCCACGCCAAGGGGTTCCTGACGCCGCTCGCCGAGGTGACGCTGTGGGCCGAGGACCGGGTCGGCTTCCTGGCCGACGGTCACGGGCGCGCTCTCCGACGCCGGGCTCAACATCAAGGACATGGAACTGCTCCGGGTGCGCGAGAACGAGGGCGGCGCCTTCCGCCTGGCCTTCGCCGACGGCCCGACCGCGGACGCGGCGATCCGAGTCCTCAGGGCGCTCGGACTGCGGGCCGAGCGGCGCTAGCGTCACGCTCCAGGTCTCGGCCCGCTGAGGTGGTCCGTCTGCCGGGCAACCCTGGTCGACTCTCGACCGATCTCCCGCCTCCGATGGCGAGCGCTCTGAACCCGAGCGCCCCGGTCGCCCGTAGGCGCGCCTCCCCCCTCCCGATCGTATGAAGCTCCTCGTCCGCTGGCTCGCCAGCGCCCTCGCCCTGATCGCCGTCGCCTACCTCGTGCCTGGCGTCGTGCTCGCCAGCTTCGGGACGGCCCTGATCGCCGCGCTCGTGATCGGGCTGGTCAACGCCACGATCGGCGCCGTCGTCAAGCTGGTCACGACCCCGTTCCGCTGGCTCACGCTGGGCCTGCTCACGCTCGTCATCAACGCGGTGATGTTCTGGCTCGCCACCCAGTTCGTCGACGGCTTCGAGGTGACCGGCGTGGGTGCGGCCCTGGTCGGCTCGCTGGGCTACGGGCTGCTGGCGGCCATCGTCCAGAGCGTCGTCGGGGTGCGGGGCGACTAGCGGGCCCGTGGCGCCCTCCGGCCTCGGCACCGAGGCGGGCGGGGTCGTCAGCGGCCCACGACGGCCGCGAGCGCGTGGCGGGCCCGGCCGAGCTCCCCGGCAGTCAAGAGGGGGTGCACGTCGGGCGCCCGTGAGCAGCTCGTAGAGCAAGGCCCCGAGCCCGTAGACGTCGGCCGAGGTGGTCACGGTCGAGACCGGGTCGTAGGGCTCGGGCGCCGCGCAAGCCGGCGTCAGCAGGCGCATCCCCATCCGGGTGATCGGGAACGCCGCCGAGTCGTCGCCGGCCGCTTGGTCGAGCAGCTTGGCGATGCCGAAGTCCAGGACGACCGGGCGGGGCTCGCCATCGCGCTCGGTCACGAGCACGTTCGACGGCTTGAGGTCGCGGTGGACCACGACCTGCCGGTGGGCGTGGTCGACCGCCCGGGCGACCTCGACCACCAACCGGACCCGGTCGCGGACGCCGAGCCGGCGCGCGTCGGCCCAAGTCGTGACCGGGGCGCCGTCGACCAGACGCGCGACGCCGGGGTGGTCGAGCGCCGCCAGCAGGTCGCGCTCGTGGCGGAGCCGGGCGCCCACGTCGGAGCCGACCAGCGCGAGCGACTGGCGGACGACCTTGGCGGCGACGGTCTGGTGGGAGGCCCCGTCGGCCCGGAGGGGCCGGTACACCCGGCCCATCCCGTCCTCGCCCACCCGCGCGCCGATCTCGTACGGTCCCACCCGGACGCCGCGATGCCCGAGGCCGACCCGAGTTGTGCAGAGAGGGCCCCCACGAGCGGCCCGATGACGACCTCGGGGTGGTCGAGAAGCGGGTCGGCCAGGAGCGATCGGACCCGGTCGCGGAAGCCCTCGTTCGAGCGCCATCAGGATCGTGTCGCGTGTGGCGGGGCGGAGCGAGAGGGCGCGCGTCAAGGCCGCGCCCAGGAGGACCAAGTCGAGGGGGCCGGGCATCGGCGGGGTCACGCGAGGAACGACCGGAGGTGGGCCTTGGCTCGAGCCCAGTCGCGCGTGCGCGCCCGGGTCCAGGTGGTCGGTCAAGACCCTCCCCTCTCCAGAGCTTCGCGTCCGTCGACTCACCGGCTGAGCCGGCGGGCGGAACGCGAGAAGGGGCCGCCCTCGTCAGAGAGCGGCCCCTTCGGTCGGGTCGCCCGCCTCGGTGCCGAGGCGGGCGGGGTCGGTGCTAGACCGCGCCGCGGGCCCGGTTGTAGCCGTAGCGGATCGCGTCGCGGTCAGCGTCGAAGTCGCGGTCGGCGTAGCGCGTCCCGTAGCCGGTCCGGATGTCGGTCTCAGCGTCGAGGTAGGCGCGGTTCCGGAAGTCGTCGTGGTACGCCGTCTCGGTCCCGTATCGGTAGGCGTGGACGAGGTCATCGTCGTAGGCCCGGCCGGCGGTGCCGTAGGCGCCCTCGTAGTGGCCCCGGTAGTCGGGGTCGTAGGTCACGATGACGTCGTCGTCGTACTCGTGGCCGGTGTGGGCCGTGACCGAGCCGTAGCGGTCCATGTCGCTGGCGCGGCGCGTGCCGTCGACCGTGTCGGCCGTCGCGTAGACCACGCCGTCGCCGATCGAGATGTCGCGGGCCGGGTACTCCGTCCCGTCGCTGAAGATGAGGGCGTCGACCATCTCCTGGTCGGTGTCGACGATCATGTCCTCGACGACGAGCCCGAGGTCGGAGCCGTCCTTGTCGAGGACCCGGCATCCGCGGACGTCCTGGTCGTCGGGGAATTCGAGCTTCCAGTCGCCGGTGTTGGAGAGGGCAATGCGTGACATAAGTAGAGAGGGGGAGTCAGAAGAAAGGAGGCGGCCGGCCAGGGGCCGGCCGGGTGGCTACCGCTTGGAGAAGTCGCCGGTGTCGTTGACGACGACCACGAACCGCCGGGTCTCGGCGGCGGCCAGATCGGCCTCGGCCAACGTCGACGACCCGCGCATCCCGCGCTGGAACGCCTTGATCTCGCCGCGAACGTTGACCACGTCCCCGACATCGACGTTGAACGCGCCGTCCGACCCGTCGCCCGACCCGCTCTGGCTCTCGCCCAGCGACTCCAGCACGACGAGCACCCGGTCGGCGCCGTCGCCGACGTAGAACGTGCTGTCGCCGGCCAAGGCCGTCACGCGGACGCTGTCCAACTGGACGGGGCGGCCGGCCATCGCGGCCAGATCGCCGCGGAGGGCGGCCAAGCCGGTGGCAGCGCCGTCCGCCATGTCGCCGTCGACCATCTCTCCGGCGGCCATCTCGCCATCGAGGATGGTGAGCGAGGTGGCCCGGATGTACTGGTCACCGACCATGCCGGCCTGAGCCGCGGTCAGCCCCCAGGGCGTGAGGTCCGCCGGCGTCGGCTCCATGGAGCCCGTGATGGAGAGGTGCTGGCCCTCGGTCACGTCGTAGCGCCCCTCGACGCCGTTACCGAGCTCGGTCTCCTCTTCGAGATAGACCAGCCGCTCGTCGGTCCCGTCCGGGGTCGAGGCGACGAAGAACGTGTTGTCCCCGACGACCCGGGTCACGTAGACGTCGGACAAGTCGAGCGCGCTCGCGACAGGCGTCACGACCGTCTCCGTCTCGTCCACGACGACCTCGTCGTCGTCGCCGAAGGCACCGATCAGGAACCAGATGAGCAGGGCGGCGAGCAGGAGGCCGAGGAGCCAGAGCCACCACGGTGGGCCGGCGGACGTGCGTTCAACAGGAATGTTAGCCATGAGAGATGTGGGTGTGTGGAGAGGCGCACCTGGCTAGGTGCGTGATCCTCTTACGCGAGGACGCCGCCGTGGGTCCTTGGAACAACGGAGGATGGATCGTACCCGATCGCCTGCTGCCTCGTCATCCCCGCGAGGGGAGCCCCTCGCAGGCAGTCATACACGAAGGAGGGCGCGGCGACCGAAGCCACCGCGCCCTGACCATAACTCGCAGGTCCCGGGGACTAGACCGCCGCGCGGGCCTTGTTGTACCCGTGACGCACAGCGTCCTTGAAGTCGTCCCAGACGCTGTCGTCACCGTCGTGGTACCGCGTGGCGTAGTCGGAGCGAAGGTCGCCCTCGGCCGCGCTGTAGTCGCGGTCGGTGTACGTCTTGCCCGCCGCGTAGCCGTAGGAGTAAGCCGGCTCGTAGTCGTCGTAGTCCCGGCTGGTCGACGCGTAGGTCGTGTCGTAGTGCGACCGGAAGTCGGCCGCGCCCTTCACCTCGCCAGCGAACCGCTCGACCTCGACGCGCGTGCTCCGCACCTCGCCGCCGACGGTCTCCTCTCGGACGCTCACGTCCTTGCCCACGGCGACCTCGCCGGTGACGACGGCCGTCTTCTCGACCACGGCCTCCTCGTCGCGCTCGACGAGCTCGACCGTCTTCTCCTGGAACACGGCGTCAGCCTCGTCGGGCGTCAGCTCACGGTTGACGGCCGTCCGGTCGACCTCGATGTGCTCCTCGCGGAGCCGCAGGGTCTCCTCCTCGACGTTGGTATCGACGTACTTGTGCACGCGGACGCCGCCGCGGACGACCTCGCGCTTGCCGATCTTGAGGTGCTCCTCGATCTCCTGGAGCCGCTCCTTGGCCTGGCCGGCGTAGCGGTCACGGTTCTCGATGACCTCGGCGGCCGAGTACGCCTCGGCGTCGGCGTCGTAGTCGGCCAGGTAATCGGCCGAGCGGTCCTCGTAGCGGACCGGGTTGTGACGGGCCATGATGTCGACGGCGCGGTCGACGTCGGCGTCGTGGACGCGGGCGATCACGATGGAGCCGCCACGGCGGACGCCCTCGGAGTAGAACCGGGACTCGTCATCGGAGACGCCGTGGCTGCCGAGCGTCGCCGGCGAGGCGTCGTCCATGTCGTAGGACGTGGCGCTGCCAGTCTCGGCAGACGAGAAACGGAGGTGGTCCTCGCCGAAGCCTGCGGCTTCGAGCTGAGTGAGGACGGTCTGGGCGGTGGTGCGGTCGTCGTAGAGACCGACAATGGTCTTGGCCATGAGAGTGGAGAGTGAGATGAGGCGGAAAAGAAGAGGGTCGAGAAGAACCGGCCGAGGCCGGTGCCGGGGTTATCCGGCGGCGTCTCCAGCGTCTTCCGGCGGGAGCCGGTCGACCTCGACGTGCTGGCGACGGAGGGGGATCGAGGTGGGGCCTTCGACCGGCTCGCGCCGAGTCGTCAAGCGGACCTCCTCGCGGAGGACCAGCCGTCGCTCGACGACTAGAACCTCCTCATAAACGGGGACAATGAGGGTGTCGCCCTCGTGACGGACGCCCTCGGGAGCGTCGACCGAGCGACCGATGGCAACATGCTCGACGTCGACGGTCTCCCGCCAGCCGGTCGCGTCCACCGGCTCGTCTCGCACGTCGGTGACGACGCGTGCTCGGACCCGGCCGGTTTCCCGGACGCGCGTCGCGACGTCGATCCGCTCTTCGGCTTCGACCAGCACGGCGGGCGTGCCCGCGTCGAGGTCGTCGAACAAGAGGTCGGCCGTAAGCGACGCGCCATCACGCCGAACGAGCGCCTCGGGGAGGTCCACGACGGCCCCGCTAGGGAGCCGGACGCGGACCCGTCCGCCGGCCTCGCCTTCGACGGCTCCGGGCTGTCCGGCGCGGTCCAAGATGACGGTGGACGTGCTCACCGGGTGCTGTGCTGGGCGCGCGTGTAGCCGTAGCGGACAGCGGCCCGGTCGGCGTCAAAGTCCCGGTCCGCGTGGGCCGTCCCGTACCCGGTCTGCAGGTCGGTCTCGGCGTCCACGTAGGCCCGGTTCTTATAATCGTCGGCGTGAGCGGTCTCGTAACCGTAGCGGTACGCCGGGGCGTAGTCGTCGTACGAGCCGGTCCCGTAGGACGAGGCGTGGTGAGTCTGGAAGGCGCTGACGTGGGCGTCGTAGTCGGGCTCGTCCACCTCGACGCGGCGGACGACGCGGCCGTCGTCGTAGACGCGCACCTCCTCGTCGACGCCGTCGCCGGTCATCGTGGTGAGGTAGACGACGCCGTCGCCGATGGAGATGTCTTTGGCCGGGTACTCGGTTCCGTCTTCGAGGACGATGGCGTCGACGCGCTCCTGGTCCGTGTTGACGATCATCGTGTCGACGACGCCGACCGGCGAGCCGTCGGCGTCCAGGGCACGGTAGCCGCGGACGTCCTGGTCATCGGGGAATTCGAGCTTCCAGTCGCCGGTGTTGGAGAGAGAAATGCGGGACATAATTGAAGGAAGGAAAGGTGTCAGAAGGGAGACGAGAGGGGCTTACTGGCCCACCTCGACGTTGTCCATGTCCGCATCGAGGATCTCGACCTGGTCGCCGGTGACTCGAACCACGTTCGCGTCGGGCGTCATCTGGTTGAGATCGGCGTCGGGGATCCCCATGCCGGCGAGGTTCATGTCGCCGAGCGGGCCCAGCTGGCCACCGGTGAGCGACACGCGCTGGCCCGGGTTGATGTCGACCTGGCCTTCGATTCCTCCGACGCCCGGCGAGCTCTCCTGGTCGAGGATGACCAGCGTCTCGTCAGAAGCCATCTCTTGGCTCGGCGCGACGAAGAACGTCCGGTCGCCAGTAACGCGGGTTACGTACAGGTTCGACAGGTCGAGAGCGCTCACGGCGATGGGAGCCGTCTCGACGGTTTCGATGGGGTCTACGGCCTCGACGACGTCGTCGTCGTCGTCAGAGAATGCGCCGATGAGAAACCACAAAAGGAGGCCGAGTAGCAAAAGGCCCAGAAGCCAGACCCACCAGGGGGTACCACCGGAGCGCTCAACAGGAATGTTCGCCATGAGAATAGACAGAGACTAAAGAGAGGGGACACACCGCGTGGTGTGAGTATTAGTCCTACAGGTCGAGTCCACGAGGGGTCCGCCAGGGCCGGGCAAATCGGGCTCCGGAGGCAAGTATGGGGAATCTCCCCCCCCCCGTGCATGGGGGCCACTACCTAGCCTAGACGGAGATCGACTTCTATCCTGGGTGGCTATGTGCGGCTCCGAGGGACCAGCGTGGCTCGGCGAGTGGCCCGAGTCCAAGCACTTCCCACGACGTTGTCGCCGGTCGCTGGAACCTGATCGTCACCGGATGGCCGTGTACGCGGCCGGTGCCGCCGCCGTGCGACGGTGCCAACGGCCGGCGGCGTCCACCGACGGACCGACCGTCACACGACGGCCCCACCCCTCCTGCGAGCGGCGGGGCCGTCATCGGTCCGCTCGCCTCGGTCTTTCCATAGAGGCACCGAGGCGGGGTCGGCGGGCTAGCGCATCAGGTTCTCGAAGACGGCCGAGGCCCCCATCCCGCCGCCGATGCACATCGTCACGATGCCGTAGCGGCTGCCGCGCCGCTCCATCTCGTGCAGGAGCGTCGCCGTCAGCTTGGCGCCGGTGCAGCCCAGCGGGTGGCCGAGCGCGATGGCGCCGCCGTTGACGTTGACCTTGTCCTGGTCCAGGCCCAGCTCGCGGATGATCGCGAGCGACTGGCTCGCGAACGCCTCGTTGAGCTCGATCAGGTCGATGTCGCCGACCTCCATCCCGACCTGCTTCAGGACTTTCGGGATCGACTTCATCGGCCCGATGCCCATGATCTCGGGCGGGACGCCGGCGACGGCGAAGCCCAGCATCCGGGCACGGGGCGTCAGCTCGAGTTCGTCGAGCACGGACTTCGAGACGATGACGGTCGCCGCGGCGCCGTCGTTCATCTGGGACGCGTTGCCGGCCGTCACGCTGCCGCCGACCTTGAACACGGGCCGGAGCCGGGCCAGCGCCTCCGCCGACGTGTCGGCGCGGGGGCCCTCGTCGGTCGTGTGGGTGAACGACCGGGTCTCCGACGTCCGGGTCTCGGCGTCGTAGACGACCTCCTCGACCGGGACCGGGATGAGCTCCGACTCGAACCGGCCGCTCTCGATCGCGTCGACCGCGCGGCGGTGGCTCTCGACCGCGAACGCGTCCTGGTCCTCCCGGCTGATGCCGAACTGGTCGGCCACGTTCTCGGCCGTGATGCCCATCGACGCGTAGAAGTCGGGGTCGTCGACGGCCAGGTTGGGGTCGGGCGCGAAGTAGAACCCGCCCATCGGGACGGACGACATCGACTCGACGCCGCCGGCCACGATCACGTCGGCCTGGCCCATGGCGACCGAGTTGTGGGCCTGGGCGATGGTCTGGACGCCGGACGAGCAGAACCGGTTGACGGTGACGCCGGGCACGGAGTCCGGCATCTGAGCTTTCTGCGCGATGGCGCGGGCCATGTTCATGCCCTGGGGGCCTTCGGGGAAGGCGCAACCCAGGACCAAGTCGTCGATCCGCTCGTGCTCCAGGCCGGGCACCCGGTCGAGCGCGCCGGTCACGGCGACCGCGCCGAGGTGCTCGGGGCGAACGTTGCGCAAGGCGCCTTTGTTGGCTTTCCCCACCGGCGTGCGCACGGAGGAGACGATGTAGGCTTCGTTGATTTGCATTGCTGTAGTGCGTGGTTCGTAGAGCGTGAGATATGAAACGCGGGGCGTGAGGCATTCCCCACGCTCCACGTCCCACGCCCTAATTGCGAAGCGGCTTGTTGGTCGTCAGGATGCTCTGGATGCGGGCCATCGTCTTCTCCTCGCCCAGGAGCGACAGGAACACCTCGCGCTCCAGCTCCAGGAGGTAGTCCTCGTGGACCTCGGCCGGGCCGGTCAAGTCGCCACCGGTCATGACCCAGGCCAGGCGGCTGCCCAGGTGCTGGTCGTACTCGGAGACGTAGCCGCCCTGCTGGAACTGGTAGAGCGCGATCTCGAACTGGGCCCGGCCGGGCGCGCCCAGCACGGGGATCGCGTTGCGGACCGCCGGCGGCCGGTAGCCCTGCTCGCTGAGCCGGACGACCTCGTGCTTGGCGACGTGGAACCGCCGGGCGTCGTTCATGACGATGATCGCGTCCTCGGCGACGAGGTTCATGTCGCGCGCCTGCTGGGCGCTCTCGGCCACCTTGGCCATCGCGATCTGCTCGAAGTGCTGGCGCAGGAACGGCTGGATCTCGCTCGGGCGGTCCTGGTTGGCCGCCAGCTCGGCCGCCCGCGCCGTCAGCATGGTCGTGCCGCCGCCGGCCGGGATCAGGCCGACGCCCAGCTCGACGAGTCCGATGTAGGTCTCGGCCGCGAGCACGGGGTTGGGGCACGCCATCGTCATCTCGCACCCGCCGCCGAGCACGCGCTGGTGCGTGGCGACCACGACCGGCTTGGTCGCGTAGCGGATCTTGAAGACGGCGTCCTGGAACGCCTTGATGAACGGCTCCAGGTCCGAGACCTGGCCCATCATCACGGCCATCGCCACCTCGCCCAGGTTGGCGCCGACCGAGAAGTTCGAGCCCTCGTTGCCGATGATCATGCCGCGCAGGTCGCGGTCGTCCTCGACCTTCTGGATCGCCTCCATCACGCCGGCGATGACCTCCTGTCCCAGGCTGTTCGACTTCGAGCGGAACTCGAAGACGGCCACGCCATCCCCAACGTCGACAAGGGCCGCGTCGTCGTTCTCCCAGAGCGTGTTGTTCGCGTCCTTCTTGAGGTAGGCCAGGCCCCACTCGTCGGCCGGGCGCGGGTCGTCCTGGTAGCCGCCCGAGGCGGGCGTCCAGACCTGGGGGATGCCCGCCTCGGTCTCGCGGTAGAACCCCTCGGCCGGCACGTCGGCGACCCAGTCGGGCACGGCGACGTCGGCCTCCTGGAGCGCGTCGCGGACGGCGTCGATGCCGAGCACGTCCCACATCTCGTACGGTCCCATCTCCCACCCGAAGCCCCACTGGAGCGCGCGGTCGATGTTGGCCGGGCTGTCCGAGATCTCGGGCGTCCGCCGGGCGGTGTAGCCGATCAGGTCGAGCGTCGTCTCGCGGAAAAACTGGCCCGCGCGGTCCTCGTCGGCCCACAGCGCCTGCAAGCGCGCCGCTAGGTCGCCGGCCTTCTTGAACGAGCCGACGTCGAACCCGACCTCCTTGGGGTCGGCGTACTCGCCGGTCTCCGGGTCGAACGACTTGATCGTCTTGCCCTCCTTCTTGTAGAACCCGGCCTTCGACTTGGCCCCGAGCTGCTTGAGGTCGACCAAGCGCTGGAGCACGTTCGGGACCTGGAAGCGGTCTCGGCTCTCGTCGTCCGGGATGGCGTCGTAGAGGTTGGCCGTCACGTGGCGCAGCGTGTCCAGCCCGACCACGTCGGCCGTCCGGAACGTGGCGCTCTTGGCGTGGCCGATGAGCGTGCCCGTCAGCGCGTCGATCTCCTCGATCGAGAAGTCGCCCGACTCGAACTGCTCGACGGCGCCCAGCATGGCGTACGTCCCGATCCGGTTGCCGATAAAGTTGGGCGTGTCCTTGGCGACCACGATCCCCTTGCCCAGGTGGACGCGGGCGAACGTCGAGACCCGAGCGACCACGTCCGGGTCGGTGTCCGGCGTCGGGATGACCTCGAACAGCTTGAGGTAGCGCGGCGGGTTGAAAAAGTGGGTGCCCAGGAAGCGCGCCCGGAACGCGTCCGAGCGTCCGGCGGCGATCTCGCCGATGGGCAGGCCGGAGGTGTTGGTCGAGATCACGGCCGTGTCGCTGGCCGCCTTCTCGATCCGCTCCATCACCTGCTGCTTGACGTCCATCCGCTCGACGACCACCTCGATGATCCAGTCGGCGTCGCCGATCTTGTCGAAGTCGTCGTCGAAGTTGCCCAGCGTGACGCGCTTCTGGGCGTCGGCCGACATGAACGGGTCGGGCTTCATCTTGGTCGCCGCCTTGTAGGCGCCCTCGACCAGGCTGTTCTTGGCGCCCTCGCGGCCGATCGACTCGGGCGTCACGTCGAGCAGCAGCACGTCCAGGCCGGCGTTGGCGAGGTGGGCGGCGATCTGGCTGCCCATGACGCCGGCGCCGAGCACGGCGGCGGTGCGGAAGGGCGCGTACGCCCAGGCCGGGGTCGTGCCCGAGGCGGGCGTGGTCAGGGTCGGGGTTTCCATGATGGGTTCGGGGTTCAGAGAGTCAGGAGTCACGAGGTGCCGAGGTCGGCGCTCGCCGGACGGGCAGCGGTCGGGTCGAGTGGGTCGGGGTCCGCGTGGTGCCCCGCCCCCTCCACCCCGTACCCGCTAGACGAAGGCGCCGATGCCGGTCACGTGGCGGCCGACGATGAGCGAGTTGATCTCGTTCGTGCCCTCGTAGGAGTAGATGGCCTCGGTGTCGGCGAAGGCCCGGGCCACGTGGTTCTCGACCAGGATCCCGTTGCCGCCGTGGAGGTCGCGCGCCAGCGCCACGACCTCGCGGCACCGGGCGGCCGTGAACACCTTGGCGAGCGAGGCCTGGGCGTCGGTCATCTCGCCGGCGTCCTGGAGCTGGCTCAGGCGCAGGCACATCGTCTGCATGGCCGTCACGCTGCCCAGCATGTGGACCAGCTTGTCCTGGATGAGCTGGAACCGGGCGATGGGCTGGCCGAACTGGAGCCGCGTCGTCGCGTAGCGCTGGCTCTTCTCGTAGGCCCCCATGGCGCAGCCGACGGCCTGCCAGGCGACGCCGGCCCGGGTCAGCTTGAGCACCTCGGCCACGTCGGCGAACGAGTTCGCCCTTCTGCAACCGGTCCGACTCGGGGACCCGGCAGTCGGTCAGCGTGATCAGGCCGTTCTCGACGGCCCGGAGCGCGATCTTGCCCCGGATCTTCTCGACCGCGTAGCCGGCGTTCGACGCCGGGCGGACGATGAAGCCCTTGACCTGGTGGTCCGCCTCGTCGCGCGCCCAGATCACGACCAGGTCGGCGAAGGTCGCGTTGCCGATCCACTTTTTCTGGCCGTTCAGGACCCACTCGTCGCCCTCGCGCCGGGCCGTGGTCGTCACGCCACCCGCGATGGCCGAGCCCACCTCGGGCTCGGTCAGGCCGAAGGCGCCGATCTGGTCCCAGCTCCGCATGGCCGGCAGCCACTCCTCCTTCTGCTCGTCGCTCCCGCAGACCAGGAGCGACTGCATCGCGAGGCCGGAGTGGACGCCGAAGAACGTGGCCGTCGACACGTCGATCCGGGCGATCTCCATCGTCAAGAGCCCCTCCATCACCGAGCCGTTCGGCTCGCGCGTCTCGAGGTCCTCGCCGTAGATGGCCGTCAGCAGGTCGAGCTTGCGGAAGCCCGGCACGAGCACGTCGCGGGGCGTCCGGTCGCCCAGCCAGGCCTCGTTGATGATGGGCTCGACCTCGGCCTCCATGAAGGCCCGGAGCTCGGCCATCTTGTCGCGCTGGGCGTCCGAGATCAGGCCGTCGATGTCGTAGAAGTCGCCGTTGGGCGGGGGCACCGCGGCCGGCTTGCGGGGCTGGCCGGCGCGCTCGAGCGCCTTGGTGGAGGCGGCGACGGTGGCCTCGTCCATCTGGCCGAAGGCGGCCGCCAGCCGGCCGAGGTCGACGCCGGCCGCCGTGAGCGCAGCGGCGTGGTCGGGCGTGGCCGAGGCGGGCGCCGAGGCGCCGTCGCCGGCGTGGCCGGTCCCGGCGCGTGTCGTCGAAGAGGTGGGGTCCATGGGTCCGGAGTGCGTTCGAGGGGTTAACACTGTTAAGCCGCCGAGGTTCACCCGGCACGGCCACCGGCGGCGAGCGCGGGCGGCGTCCGTGTTGGATGCCGCCCCGCCGGTCCCGTTCCGTTGGGCTGGCGCGCGGGGCGGCTCCAGGGCGTTCCCGAGGCGGCCCGGCCCGCCTCGCCGTGCCCGTGCTAGGCCACCGCCGCGACGTGCTTGCCCTTGTCCACCGACGCCGTGTACATGGTGTCGATCGAGTCGGTGTAGGCCTTGTTGACCGCGCCGCGCTTGACCTTCATGGTCGGCGTCAGCAGCTCGTTCTCGACCGTCATCAGCTCGGGGACCAGGCGGAAGCGCTGGACCTGGCTCCAGTGGTCCATCCCCTGGTTCGCCTCGGCCACCAACCGCTCGAACTCGGCCTGGACGACGGGGTCCTTGAGCAGGTCCGGGCCGGTCGCCGTGGCCCCGTTCTGGCGGGCCCAGATCGGGAGCTGGTCCATGTTCGGGAAGATGAGCGCCGTGCAGAACTTCTGGCTGTTCCCGACGACGACGGCCTGCTCGATCAGCGCGCTCTCGGTCAGCGCGTTCTCGATGGGCTGGGGGATGACGTACTTGCCCGTCGAGAGCTTGAACAGGGCCTTCTTGCGGTCGGTGATCTTGAGGAACCCGTCGGGCGTGAACTCGCCGATGTCGCCGGTGTGGAACCACCCGTCGCCGTCGATGGCCTCGGCCGTCTTCTCCTCGTCCTTGTAGTACCCCGTCATGATGTGGGGCCCGCGGCTCAGGATCTCGCCGTCCTCGGCGATGGCCACCTCGACGCCCGCGATGGGCTGGCCGACCGTGCCGGCCCGGTTCTCGGTCGGCGTGTTCATGGTGATGATCGGGCTCGTCTCCGTCAGCCCGTAGCCCTGGACGATGGGGACGCCGAAGGCCGTGAACGACTGGGCGAGGTCGGCGCGGAGCGCGGCGCCGCCGGTGGCGACCGTCTTGATCCGGGTCAGGCCGAGCTTCTCGCGGAGCTTGGAGTAGACCAGCTTGTCGGCGATCGCGCGCTGCCAGCCGGGCAGCCCGCCGTCGCCCGGCTTCGACAGGTCGAACTCCCGAGCGAGCCCGAGCGCCCACGACCCGATCTTGTGCTTGAGCCCCTCGGCCTCGGCGACGCCGAGCGAGACCTTGTCGTAGACCTTCTCGAGCACGCGCGGGACGGTCGAGAACATGGTCGGCTGGACCTCGGCGAGGTGAGCGACCAACCGCTCGGGGTCGGTGAAGTAGAGCTGCTGGCCCCAGGCGACGTGGCCGATCGTCAGCGTCCGCGCGAAGATGTGGGTCATCGGCAGGAACGTCAGGATGACCTCGTCCTGGTGGCCCAGCGCGCCCAGCGTGGGCAGGCCGGCGAGCACGTTCGACGAGATGTTCTCGTGCGTCAGCATGACGCCCTTGGGCCGGCCCGTGGTGCCCGAGGTGTAGATGAGCGTCGCGAGGTCGCCCGCCTCGATCAGGTCGCGGAGCTCGTCGGGCCGGTTGGGCGCCTCGGCGCGCGCCTTGCGGCCGGCCTCCCGGAGCTCGTCGAGCGTCAGGAACGTGACGCCGTCCGGGAGCCCGGCGCCGGCGCCGTCGCCCTCGGCCAGGACCACCAGCTTGACGTCCGGCACCTGGCTGGCCCAGCCCGCGAAGTTGTCCAGCATCTCCCGGTTCGAGACGAACATGGCCTTGGCCTCGCCGTGCTGGGTGACGTAGACCAGGTTGTCCGGGGCGTACGTCGTGTACAGCGGGACGTTGACGATCCCCGCGATGAGCGTCCCGAGGTCGGCCATCACGAAGTACAGGTCGCTGTTCATGAAGAACGCGGCGTGGTCCCCCCGCTCCAGGCCGTTGGCCAGCAGGCCGAGCGCGATCTCGTCGGCCGCGTCCTGCATGTCGGCGTTCGACATGGTCAGTCCAGCCGCCGTCGTCCTGTGGCTGGTTGAACGCCTTGGGGTTCGGGGTCGTCTCGACGGCGTCGTCGAGGAGCCTCGGGATCGTCTTGCCGAGGACGACTGTCGCCGTCGTGAGTCGGAGGGGGCGGTGTGGATCTGCAGGGCCATGGGGTGGGTGAGCCGGTGTGGCGGGAAGGGCTTCCGGGAGCGCGTGAAGATCGTTAAGGGACTGCGAATGTTCCGGGATCCCCCAGAGACCGCGCAGGGAAGCCGGACCGGCCGCTCCGCAGCGGCCCCACCGCTCTGGCAGAGACACTCAGGCCGGCGGAACGGGGCCAGCGACTGCCGGACGGCGGCGTCGACGAACTCGTCGCCCGCCAGCCGCACGTCGACGCGGCGCGCGAGGTGGAGCGAGACCAGCCCGTGGAGGGCCGTCCACAGCACGGCCGAGGCGACGTCGGGCGGGTTCGGCGACGTCAGCGTCCCGTCGGCCAGGCCCGCCTCGATGGTCTCGCCGAACCGCTCGACGTTCCGGCGCGCCCGCCGGTAGTCCTCGGCCGGGTACCGGGCCATCCGCTCGGGGTGGAGCTGGAACATGACCTCGTAGTACTCCGGGTTGTCGAGCCCGAACCGGACGTAGGCCCGCGACAGCGCGTCGAGCCGGTCGGCCGGGGCGCCGAGCCCGTCGGTGGCGCCGCGGAGAGCGCGTCGTGGAGCCGCTCCATCCCCTCGGAGATCAGCGCGTGCGTCAGCGCGTCCTTGTTGTCGAAGTGGAGGTAGATGCTCGTCGCGCTGCACCCGACCGAGCCGGCGATCTTGCGCATCGACAGCGCGTCGTAGCCGTCGGCGACGAGCAGGTGGCGGGCGTGGTCCAGGATGACGCGCCGGAGGTCGGCGTCGGTCTCGGCACGGCGGGCGGGGGCGGGGGCGGCCACGAGGCGGGGGCGGAGGAGGGGTGCAGGATAGAGCCCGGCGAGCGAAGACGGGGCGCCGGCGCGCTCCCCGCCGAGCTCTGCGGCCCACCGAGGCGGAGGCACCCGGCGCCGGGCCAGAGCCCGTGGCCCGCCCCCGCCACGGCACCGGACAGCACGGGGCACCGGCTCCAGGAGCGCACCCAGCGGGCGCGCCGGCGGAACGGCGCACGGCAGCGGGCGTGGAGGGCCGGCTCGAAGGCACCGGCCCCGCTGCCGGCTCTCCAGACCACTCGGTCCGCCCATGCCCACCTCCCCCCGCCCCTGGCGCGAGATCGCGCTCCCGCCCGTCGCCGAGCGGTTCTGCCGCTACGCCGAGGTCTGGACCACGTCCGACCCCGCCTCGGACACGTTCCCGTCGACCGACCGCCAGCGCGACCTGGGCCGCGATACTGGTCGACGAGCTGACCGCGCTCGGCCTCGACGCCGAGCACGGACGAGTGGGGCTACGTGTTCGCGACGCTGCCCTCTCCCCTGCCGCCGGACCAGGCCGGCGCTCTGCCCGTGGTCGCCCTCGTCGCCCACCTCGACACGTCGCCGGACGCGCCGGGCGAGCACGTCCGGCCCCACATCCACGAGCGCTACGACGGCGGCCCGGTGGACTTCCCCGGCGACCCGGACCTGGTGCTCGACGCCGACCGCCAGCCGGCGCTGGCCGCCCACATCGGCCACGACTTGGTCACGAGCGACGGGACGACGCTGCTCGGGTCGGACGACAAGGCGGGCGTGGCGACGATCATGCAGCTGGCCGCACGACCTGGTCCGCGCCGAGGCCGAAGCGGTCGCGCGGGGCGAGCGGCCGGCGCCGCGCCCGACGCTCCGGCTGCTGTTCACGCCCGACGAGGAGATCGGCCGTGGGAACCGACAAGCTCGACCTCGCCCGCTTGGGGGCCGACGTGGCCTACACGCTCGACGGGAGCGGGACCGACGTCCTCAACGTCGAGACGTTCAACGCCGCCGAGGCCGTCCTGACGGTCGAGGGCGTGGGCGTCCACCCGGGCTACGCCAAGGGCGTGCTGGTCAACGCGGCCCGCGTGGCCGCCGCGTTCGTGGCCGGCCTGACCGACCCGGCGCCCGAGACGACCGAGGGCCGGCAAGGCTACCTCCACCCGCACACCGTCGAGGGGACGGCCGAGCGCGCGACCGTCCGCGTCCTGCTCCGCGACTTCGACGACGACGCGATGGAGGCCAAGCGCCGCCGCGTCCGCGAGCTGGCCGAGGCGGTCGGGGCCGCGTTCCCGGCGCGACGGTGTCGCTGGCGATCACCGAGAGCTACCGGAACATGCGGACCTACATCGAGGACGTCGACCCGCGCGCGATCTCGGTCGCCGTCGAGGCGGCCCGCGGCATGGGGTTCGAGCCCGAGCTCGAGCCGGTCCGCGGCGGGACCGACGGGGCGCGGCTCAGCGAGAAGGGGCTCCCCACGCCCAACGTGTTCACGGGCGGCTACGACTTCCACAGCCGGTTCGAGTGGAACACGGTCCAGAACCTGGAGAGGACGTTGGCCTACGCCCACGCGCTCGTCCGCCGCTGGGGGGCGGAGGGCCAGGGGCATGGGGCATGAGGCAGGCGGGGTCGACGCTCCGGAACCTTTCCCGCGCGACCCCGAACCCCGAACCCCGAACCCCGAACCCCGAACCCCGAACCCCGAACCCCGAACCCCGAACCCCGAACCCCGAACCCCGATGCCCCTCTCCCGCCGCCAGTCCCGCACGTTCGTCGCCGTGATGGTCGGCCTGATCCTGGCGCTGTCGGTCCTGGCGACGGTCCTGATCACCCAGGGGCTGGTCGAACGACAACGTGCAGCGCCAGGTCGAGCAGCAGGAGAACGAGCGCCGGCAGGCCATGCCGCGGTTCTCCGACGAGCCGGCCACTCCCGACCCCGACGCCGACGGGGCCCCGTCCCAGGGAGACTGACGGGCTGCCTCGGGGGGCCCCGGCCGGTGGTCCGTCCGCCCCGTGGGCCACGCATCACGGATCCGACGTCACGGGTCCGGCCCACGAGACGCACCGCGACACGCCACCACGCCCACCTCGGGACCGAGGCGGACACGAAGGAATCATCGCCCAGGGGGGCCGACCGAGCGGCGCTAGGACCGCCGGCTGAGCCCGTAGCCCACGCGATCAGGGCCACCGCGGCCACGGCGACGTAGACCGGCTGCGACAGGACGGCGTCGCGCCACGAGCCCGCCGGCGCCGGCAGCTGGTCGAACGTGTGGACCGTCTCGATCTGGCCGGAGTCGCCGTGGACCACGACCCGCCCGGCGCCGAGCTGGCGGACGTAGCTCGACGCCCGATCGACCGCCGCGTCGCGGTGGTCGGTCTCGAACGACAGCGTCGGCGACCCCTCCAGACGGACGCCCCACCGCTCCTCGCGGGGGACGACGTGGTACACGTTGCGGCTGGACATGGGGCGAGCAGGCAGGTGAGCCGGTCCTACGCACGTCCGTACCATCCGGTCCCTCCCGCCCCGACCGCCGGCCCGCGCCATGAAACGAGTCGTTTTGTTCGTCGCCCTCACCCTGGTCCTGCTCCTCGGGCTGGGGGCCGTCGGCGTCTGGGGGACGCTCCGGGCCAGCCTGCCGGACCTCGACGGCGACCACGCCCTCGCCGGGCTGGCGGCGCCCGTCACCGTCGAGCGCGACGCGGCCGGCGTCCCCACCATCCACGCCGCCTCCCGGGCCGACGCGGCGCGAGCACTGGGCTACCTCCACGCCCAGGAGCGGTTTTTCCAGATGGACCTGCTGCGGCGGGCCGCCTCGGGCGAGCTCTCGGCCCTGCTGGGCGCAGCCACCTGGCCGACCGACTCGACGCTCCGCCCGCACCGGCTGCGCGCCCGCGCTCAGGCCGTCGTCGCGGCGCTCCCGGCCGACCAGCGGGCCGTGCTCGACGGCTACGTCGAGGGCGTAGGCGCCGGGCTCGACGCGCTCGGCGCCCGGCCGTTCGAGTACCTCGCCGTCCGCCAGGCGCCCGAGCCGTGGCGGGCCGAGGACTCCATCCTGGCCGCGTTCGCGATGTACCTCGACCTCCAGTTCGACGGCGGGCACGGGATCGAGCTCGACCGCGCGGCCGCCGAGGCGGCCCTGCCCGGCCCGCTCGCGGCCTTCCTGATGCCCGAGGGCGACGCCTGGGACGCGCCCATCGAGGGGCCGGCGTTCGAGCCGCCGCCGGTCCCGACGGCCGACCAGCTCGGCGACTTCCGGCCCGGCGCCCAGACCCGGGCCGTGCCCGACCCGGCCAGCCCGGGCTCGAACAACTGGGCCGTCGCCGGCGACCTGTCCGAGACCGGCAGCGCCATCGTCGCCGACGACATGCACCTGGGCTTGCGGCTCCCCCACATCTGGTACCGCGCCTCGCTGGTGCTGCCCGACGGCGGCGGCGAGCGCCGCGTGACCGGCGTCACCTTGCCCGGCGCCCCGCTCGTCGTCGTCGGGAGCAACGGCGACGTGGCGTGGGGCTTCACCAACTCCTACGCCGACTACATCGACTACGTCCGGCTCGTGCCCGACCCGGACCGGCCGGGCTGGGTCCGGACGGACTCCGGGAGCGTCGCCGTCGACACGCTGCGCGAGCGGGTGGCCGTGGGCGACGACGTCCGCGAGCTGGTGGTCCTGCAGACGCCCTGGGGACCGGTCACGCACCGCGACGCCGACGGGACGGCCTACGCGATGCAGTGGGGCGCCCACCGGACGGCCTCGACCGACCTCGGGCTGCTCAACGCGGAGACGGCGACGACGCTGGACGAGGTGCTCGACGCCGCCAACCGGTCGGGCATCCCGGGCCAGAACTTCGTGGCCGGCGACCGCGCCGGGCGGATCGGGTGGACCATCGCCGGCCGGCTCCCCTACCGTGTCGGGCGCGACGGCAAGCGTCCGGTCGACTCGACGGACCCGAACGCCCGCTGGGCCCGCTTCCTCCGCCCCGACGAGATCCCGCGCGTCGTCGACCCTGCCGACGGGCGGCTGTGGACGGCGAACGCGCGTGTGGTCTCGGGCGAGGCGCTGGCCGTGCTCGGCGACGGCGGCTACGCGCCCGGCGCCCGAGCGCGGCAGATCCGCGACGGCCTTCGCGCGCTCACCGCGCCGATCTCGGAGCGCGACCTGCTCGCCATCCAGCTCGACGACCGCGCCCTGTTCTACGCGCGCTGGCGCGACCTCCTGCTCGACACGACTCGACCGGGCGGACGAGTCGCCCGCCCGCACCGAGCTCCGCGAGCTCGCCCACGACTGGAGCGGCCGCGCCACCGCCGACGACCCCGGCTACCGGCTGGTCCGCGAGTTCCGCTCCCAGGTGGTCGACCGCGTGATCCCGCCGCTGATGGGGCCGGTCGTGGCCCGGGACCCTCGCGCCGAACTGCCCGGCCGCGACGAGACGCCCGTGTGGCAGCTGGTCTACGAGCGGCCGGCCCACCTCCTCCCGGCCGGCTACGCCACGTGGGACGCCCTGCTGCTCGACGCGGCCGACGCCGTCACGGCTCGCTACGACGACCTCCCGGCGGCGACCTGGGGCGCGTTCAACACGCTGCGGATGGAGCACCCGATGGCGTCGGTGCTGCCCGGCATCGGCGACAAGCTGGTGATGCCGGCGCACCAACAGAACGGGGACCAGCGGATGCCCCACGTGACCGGCCCGTCGTTCGGGGCCTCGCAGCGGATGGTCGTGTCGCCGGGCCACGAGGACCGCGGCATCTTCCACATGCCCGGCGGGCAGGCCGGCCACTTTCTGTCGCCGTACTGGGGGGCCGGCCACGACGACTGGGCCGAGGGCCGGCCGAGCCCGTTCCTGCCCGGCGAGACCGTCTGGACGATGACGCTGGTCCCCGCCGGCTGGCCCCGCCTCGGGCCCGAGGCGGGCGGGGCCGAGCGCCGGCGGACCGTAGACTGAGGGCTCACCTGCCTCCTCCCCGATGCTCCGGCTCCTCGCGCTCGTCCCGCTGCTCGCCCTCGTCGCCTGCGGCGACACCGACGCCCCGGCCCCCGCCGTCCCGTTCGACGCCAGCACGGCGCCGGCGCCGCCCGAGGCCGCCCTGGCCGCCATCGACACGGTCGCGCTCCGGGCCCACATCGCCGCCTTGTCCGACGACGCCATGGGCGGGCGCGGCACCGGGACGCCCGGCGAGGAGCTCGCCGTCGGCTACATCGTCGAGCAGTTCCAGGCGCTCGGGCTGGTCGGCGGGATGCCCGACGGGTCGTTCACCCAGGACGTCCCGCTCCGGAGCGTCCGCGTCACCTCGGCGTCGCCGCTGACGTTCCGGCCCGACGTGGGCGAGCCGGCCTCGTTCGACTTCGTCCAGGACGCCGCGCTCTCGACCGACACCGGCGCCGCCTCCGTCGCACTCGACGGGGCCGACCTGGTGTTCGTCGGCTACGGGATCACGGCGCCGGGCTATAGCTGGGACGACTTCGGCGACCTCGACGTGACCGGCAAGGTGCTGGTGGCGTTCGTCAACGACCCGCCGGCGACGGCCGAGGAGCCGACGCTCTTCCAGGCCGACACGCTGACGTACAACGGCCGCTGGACCTACAAGTACGAGGAGGCCCGGCGGCGCGGGGCCCGGGGCCTGCTGCTCGTCCACACCGACGAGATGGCCGGGTACCCGTTCGGGGTCGTCGCCGACGACGCGTTCGGGGCCCACCCGGCCGGCGCCCAACCGCCCGACGGCGCGCTCGAGGTCCGGGGCTGGATCAGCCGGCGCGCGGGCGAAGCGCTGGCCGAGATGTCCGGGTCGTCGCTGGACACCTGGCTGGCCCAGGCCGGCGCGCGCGGGTTCCGGCCCGTCGAGCTCCCCGTCGTCGCCGACGTGTCGCTGGAGGTCGAGCAGACGGCCGACCTGGTGGGCCAGAACGTCGTCGCCAAGCTGCCGGGCCGGACGCCCCAGGCGGTCGTGTTCGGGGCCCACCACGACCACCTCGGGACGAACGACGAGCTGGTCGCGGCCGGCCAGGACGGGATCTACAACGGGGCCGTCGACAACGCCTCGGGCGTGGCCATGATGATCGAGATCGCCGACGCGTTCGCCCGGGCCGGCGACCTCGAGCGGACGGTCTACTTCGTCACGTTCACGGCCGAGGAGGCGGGCCTTCTGGGCTCGGCCTACTTCGCAGCCCACCCCCCGATCCCGTTGTCCCAGATGGTCGCCAACGTCAACGTGGACAGCGGCAACCTCAACGGGCCGACCGAGGACATCGTCGGGATCGGGGCGGAGCGGAGCGACTTGCGGGCCCTGCTCACGTCGGCCGCCGGCGCCGAGGGGATGACGGTCTCGGCCGACGCGGCGCCCAACCAGGGCCTGTTCTTCCGGTCCGACCAGCTCGCATTCGCGCGCGGCGGCGTGCCGGCCGTGTTCGTCAACACGGGCGACCGCTACGTCGGCCGCGAGCCGGGCTACGCCCAGACCGTCCGCGACGCCTACCGCGCCGACCGCTACCACCAGCCGTCGGACGAGCTGACCGACGACCTGTCGTTCGGGGGGATCCTGCAGCAGACGCGCGTCGCGTTCCGGCTGGGCTACGCCCTCGCCGCGAGCGACCTGGCGCCGGCCTGGCGGGACTCGGAGGCGTTCGCCGAGACGCGCCGCCAGTCTCAGGCCGAGTAACCGCCGCCCCGGGACCGCGCCGCAACCCGGCCCCGACGATCCGTACGAGACCGGGCCCGCCGTCGGTGGGTCCTCTCCCCGCCCGCCTCGGGACGCCGGCCGTCCCCCTCCCGCCATGCGCACGCTCCTGCTCGCCGCCCTCGCCCTCTCCGCCTGCGGCTCGCCCGACCCCGACGACGTCACCCCGGACCCGGCCGCCGACGCGGCCGAGGTGGCCGGGGCCGCGACGCGCGAGGCCGAGCGAGACACGGACGGCCTCGACCTGGGCGACGTCTCCATGACCGGCGACGTGCCCGGCACGCCCGTCGAGTCGGTGACGACCCGCGACGGCCAGATGGAGCTGGGCGTGACGGACCAGGTCGTGTTCGCCCGGCTCTCCGAGAGCTTGCGCGCCGAGATCGAGACCGAGATGGCCGACGAGACCGAGGACCAGGGCGGGCTCGGCGGGTCCATCGCCCGGGCCGTGACCGGGGCCGTCGCCCAGGGCCTGGCCGCGGCCGTGACGGTCCCGCTGGGCGACGTCGGCGACGTCCGCTACCAAGGCGGCCGCGTGGTGATCGAGATGGCGGACGGGGACCCGTCCCCGTTCGACCGCGCCAAGACCGACGACCGGCCGATGCTGGACCAGTTCGACGCCGAGGCGGGCCGTCGCCTGGTCGAGGCGTTCGACAAGGCGGCCGGCCGGTAGCGCCGGCTCCCCCGGCCTAGGGCCCGAGGC